>NZ_JAHWXN010000001.1:0-2873987 GCF_023091245.1 Microbacterium croceum
CAGCCGAAGCTAGACGAGGATAATTTGGCATTTGACAAGTGCACGCTGTTGAGTTCTCAAGGATCGGATGCTCCCACGACCCAGTCATCACAACCAGGCCCGAAGGGCAACTTCTCTATCTTATCCGTATCTTCCGGGCTGTCAAACCGACACGCCGAAAGGCTCGGAACCAGATCTGCAGCTCGGGGCTCAAGGCCTCCGAGGCAACTTCACTAGCTTATCCGTTCCGTCCTCGCTGTCAAACTGACAGCTGATCCGGTGTGGATGCCCCAGGTCAGACAGAAGTGTGTCTGCGATCTTCTCCGAGGAGCTGATCGAGTGGGGGTGGCTCTCCGCTTGAGGGGGGTGAGGCTCTCGGCCTCTCCGCTTCCCTGTGGGGCGAACAAGTAATAAGTTACGCGGATCCCGGGGAACCGGCAAATCCGCCTCCACCGCCGGGCGTGTCGCCCGCGTTCCCGGCATCACTGCAGGTGGCTCGCGCACGCGAAGGGAAGCAGATCCGCGTCCGTCTGCACGCACGCACCCACGCACCCACGCACCCACGCACCCACGCACCCACGCACCCACGCACGGGAGGGTTATCCACGGCAGTCCCACCTGGGTGGGAGTCCCACCCACGGTTAGGATGGCCTAAGCACCCGAAGGAAGGATGCTCACCATGGGCTTCATCACCTCCGCCGCGCTGGCCGCGACCGGCTACGTGGTCCTCGATGACCACGACCAGGCGGCTGACCCTCCCGAATGGCTCGACCTCGAGTACGTCGGTTGGCGTTCGTCGGGCATCACCCGCTTCGCTCCCCTCTCCAGCTACGCCGGGGACATCGAGTGCAACGGATTCTGGAACCACACCCCGCCGCGCACCGACAAGAACGGCGTATGGGTGCCGTCTCAGGTCGCCATCGCCCCGGTGCTGCAGGCACGCGCGCTGGAGCCCGGCGCCATGGTCGGGCGCTGCCGCGTGATCGAGCTGCAACCGAACGAGTATGCGGATGCCATCTACAACCTCCACCAAGACGACAACAACCGCCTCAACGAGGAGGGCACGGGCTGGGTGGTGCGCGGGTACTACAACCTGACGGATGATCCTGACTCGATACTCATCCTGCGCTCGGACCGCTTCGATCCGGCGACCGAGATCCGCCTGCCGCTACGCGCGGGCGCACGCATCATCGTCGACACGCAGCGCTTCTGGCACGCGGTCTGGCACCGGGGCACCGCCCCGCGCTATGCACTCATCACGTCCTGGACCTCGGGGCCCGAGCTCGACGCGTACATCACCGCGAACCACGGCGATCCGCATCCGCCGACCGTCGAACTCGACGCGCAGTTCGTCGACGACGCCCAGGTCGAGTTGCATCGACGTATCGAGGAGCGTCGCCGTGCCTTCGAGGCGCAGGGCATCGTGATGGAACCCCCCACTCCGCTCTACGGGTGAGCGCCACGCGCTCCTCTTTCCAGTCACGCGCAGCTGCGCGGTGAGGGGTCACGACACGCCCCACACCGCAACACGCCCGCGGCGTGTCTTGACCCCTCACGGACGTGCGAAGCGGACGGGTCACACCGTGCGGCCGGCCTCGATCCGCACCACACGGTCGACGGTTCCGACCGGAGGCGCGACGTGCGAGATGAGCAGCACCGACTGCGGGCCTGTCGCCTCGAGCAGGTCGCGCAACAGGGCATCGGACGCCGCGGGGTCGACGCCCGCTGTCGGCTCGTCGAGCACCAGCACGGGGAACCCGCGCAACAGTGCGCGCGCCAACGCGATGCGCTGCGCCTGGCCGCCCGACACCAGCGCTCCCCGGTCGCCGACGCGCGCGTCCAATCCGCCGCGTTCGCGCACCCACTCCCCCAGGCCGACGCGGTCGAGCACGTCCTCCAACTCCGTGTCACTCGCGGTGTCGCGCGCGAACAGCAGGTTCTGGCGGATGTCCTCGTCGAACAGCTGAGGGCTCTGCTCGCACAGGCCGATCGTGCGTCGCAGCGCCGGCCCCGACAGCTCCTCGGCGCTCACTCCGTCGAGCGTGTACTCGCCCTCGACGCGCAGGAACCCGACGAGCGCCGCCGCGAGCGAGCTCTTGCCGGCACCGCTCGGACCTGCGACCAGCACCCGTTCGCCCGGACGTAGATCGAGGTCGACACCGCGCAGCCCCGCGGCTCCGCCCGGCCAGGTGGCCCGCACATCCCGCAACCGCAGCGTCGGCGTTCCCTCGACGACAGCATCCGCGCCCTCATCGCTGCGCAGCTGCTCCGGCATCCGTTCGGGCAGCACGTCGACGATACGCTCGGCGCTCGCGCGCACGCTGCGCCACGACGCAGCCGCGATCGGCACCGCTCCGAACACCTCGAAAACGACCATCGGCACCAGCACGGCCACGGCCAGCCAGGGTCCGTCGATCGCACCGGTCGCCAGTCCCGGGGATGCCGCGGCGAGCGCCCAGACCGATGCCGCTCCCGCCACGGCCGAGACCACGCCTGCGGCCACCGCCTGCGCGAGCGACGCTCTGCCGACGACCCGGCGCAGGGCGGCGTCGGCCGCGGTGATCCGAGCGCGGGCCTGTTCCTCGGCACCGTAGGCGAGCAGCACGTCGAGGCTTCCGAGATAGTCGACGAGCGCGGCCGACAGCTCGGCCCGGCGCGCGGAGACGAGCGCCTCCGCCCGCGAGCCGAACAGCCACCCCATCCCCACGGCGGCCGCAGCGGCGATCAGCAGACAGGCGGCGAGCGTCAGCGCGGCCGGCGGAGACACGAAGGCGACGAACCCGACCGCTCCGACCGCGACCAGACCCGACACCGCGAGCGGCTGCACCACCCGCAACGGCAGGTTCTGCAGATTGTCGACGTCGTCGACCAGGGCCGACAGCACATGGCCGCGGTCGGTCGCGCCGAGACCGGCCGGCGAGAGCGGGATGAGCCGGCGCACCATGTCGGCGCGGGTCGTGGCGAGCTGACGCAGCGCGGCGTCGTGTCCGCTCAGCCGCTCGAGGTACCGCAGCACGGCACGCGAGACCGCGAAGAAGCGCACGCCGACGACCGCGATCGACAGCGGCACGAGCGAGTCGACGATCGAGGCGCTCACGATCAGCCATCCGCTCACCGCGAGCAGGCTGACCGCGGCACCGGCGGACAGCGCACCCCACAGCAGTCCGGGGAGGAAGCGCCGCACCGGCGGCTGGGCGAGCCGCAGCACCGCACCCACCCGTGCACGGCGGGATTCGACCACGCTCATGCCCTCACCCCCAGCGCGACGACCTGGTCGGCGATCTCTCGCGCGGAACGGCGGTGCGAGACGAGCAGGATCAGCGCACCGGCATCCGCCCGTTCCCGCAGCGCCGCCCACAGCCGTGCCTCGGTGTCGACGTCGAGGGCGCTGGACGGTTCGTCGAGCGCGAGCACGCGCCGGGGATCGTGCGCGTGCCGATACAGGGCCCTGGCGACGGCGACCCGCTGCGCCTGGCCGCCCGAGAGTCCTGCGCCCTGCACGCCGAGCTCGAGAGCCGGATCGATCGTGTCGGCGCATGCGGCGTCGAGCGCGGAGCGGATGCCGTCGATGTCAGGAGAAGGATCGCCGAGCGCGACGTTCGCTCCGACCGTGCCGCGCAGGAGCCCGGGGGTCTGCCCTGCCCACGCGAGCCAGTCGGCGGGATCGAGCCCACGCACGTCGCCGCCGTGGAAGGATGCGGAGCCCGCGAACTCCTCCGCCCCTCGCAGCGCCGCGAGCAGACTCGACTTTCCCGCCCCGCTCGGCCCCTCGATCAGCGTGATCGTGCCCGGCGCGGCCGCGAAGAAGACCGGCGGCAGGTCACGGACGCGCAGTCCGTCGACGACGAGCCCTGCATCGGCATCCGCATCCGCCGTCTGCAGGATCGATGGCCGAATGCGGGAGGAATCACCGGTGTGTGCTCCTGCAGATCGCGGATGCTCCTGCAGACGGGCAACCCCACCGGACGCACCGGCACCCCGCGCCGACGACACGTCCCCGGCCTCATCCAGCACGGCGAAGATGTCCTCGGTCGCCGCGACCCCCTCGGCCGCGGCGTGGAACTGCACGCCGACCTGCCGGATGGGGAGGAACGCCTCGGGTGCGAGCAGCAGCACGAACAGCCCCACCTCGAGCGAGAGGTCGCCGGACAGCAGCCGGAACCCCACAGACACCGCGATCAGCGCGACCGCGAGCGAGGCGAGCAGCTCCATCGCGAAGCCGGAGAGGAACGAGAACCGCAGCACCTTCATGGTCTCGCGGCGGTACTCATCGGCCGTCGACTCGATGCGGTCTGCGGCGCGCTGCTCGCGTCCGAACAACCGCAGCGTCGCGAGCCCCTGCACGGTGTCGGCGAAACGCACGGCGAGCCGCTGCAGCGTGTGCCACTGCTTCTGCTGCACGGTGCGGGTCGCGATGCCGATCAGGATCAGGAACAGCGGGATCAACGGCAGCGTGATGACGGCGGTCAATCCGCTCGGCCAGTCCTGCCACCACATCACGGCGAGCACCACCGGCGTCGCGATCACGGTCAGCACCAGCTGCGGGATGTAGCGCGCGAAGTAGGAGTCGAGCGCCTCCAACCCGTGCCCGGCAGTGACGGCGAGCGCCGTGCGGTTGCGCTGCGCGAGCCACCCGGGGCCGAGGCGCCCGACCGCGCGAACCAGCGCCGCCCGCAGCTGCATCCCGGTCTTCGCGGCTGCGCGGGCGCCCGCCGCATCCGACGCCGCGATCAGCAGTCCGCGCAGCAGCGCCACGGCGAGCAGCCACAGCAGGGATGCCGTGACATCGCGCCCCGCGAGCGCACCGGTGACGGCATCCGTCAGCAGCCAGGCGAACACGATCACGACCGCGGTCTGGACGACGCCGATCAGCGCGGATGCCGCGAGGAACCCCCTCGCGGCACCCGCGTAGCGCAGCAGTCTCGGATCGACGGGTTTCACGCGTGCGCCGGAGCCCCCTCGATGGTGCTGCGGCTGACGCGCTTGCGGAAGACCCAGTAGGTCCAGGTCTGGTACGCGATCACGAGCGGCAGCGCGATCAGCGCGGTCCAGCTCATGATCTGCAGCGTGTACGGGGTGCTCGACGCATTCGCGATCGTGAGGCTGTACGCCGGATCGATCGTCGAGGGCATCACGAACGGGAACAGCGCGGAGAACAGCATGACCACAGCGAACAGCACCGTGAGCATCCCGGAGAAGAACGCCCAGCCGTCGCGCCGCGCGAGCGAGAACCCGACGGCGGCGATGAGGCTGACGGCCGCGAGCGCCCCGGTGCCGATGACCAGCCAGAGCAGAGGAGCCTCACGGCCCATCGCGATCGCGACCGTCCAGATCACGGTCGCCGCTGCGACGAGGATCGTCGGGATCGCGGCCTTCTTCGCCAGCTGCTGCGCGTCCTCATGCACCTGGCCGTCGGTCTTGAGCGCGACGAACAGCACCCCGTGCAGGAAGAACAGCAGCAGCGTGGTGACGCCGACCAGCAGCGCATACGGGTTCAGCAACGCGAAGAATCCGCCGACGTAGATGTGGTTCTCGTCGAGCGCGACGCCCTGCACGATGTTGCCGAAGGCGACGCCCCACAGCAGCGCGGGCACGGCGGAGCCGATGACGATCATCCGGTCGAAGCCCGCCTTCCACTTCGTGCTCTCGCGCTGGTGGCGGTACTCGAACGAGACGCCACGCAGGATCAGTGCGAGCAGGATCAGCAGCAACGGCAGGTAGAAGCCGCTGAACAGGGTGGCGTACCACTCGGGGAACGACGCGAACAGGCACGCGCCCGCCACGATGACCCAGGTCTCGTTGAGGTCCCAGACCGGACCGATCGTGTTGATGACCTGCCGACGCGACACGTCGTTCTTGCCGAGGAACGGCAGCGACATCCCGACGCCGAAGTCGAACCCGTCGAGCACGAAGTAGCCGACGAAGAGGAAGGCGACGATCCAGAACCAGAGTGTTGCGAGATCCATGATGTCCCTTCCTCTCAGTACACGACCGACGGCAATTGGGCCGTCTCGTCATGGGGTTGCTCGGTGGTGTCGGGGCCCTTCTGCGCGGCCTTGATGATCAGGCGGATCTCGACCACGGCCAGCGCGGCGTAGATCGCGGTGAACGCGATCAGCGAGATCAGCACCTCGAGACCGGAGACCCCCGGCGAGACGCCGTCCTGCGTGGTCATGAGTCCGAACACGATCCAGGGTTGCCTTCCCATCTCGGTGAAGACCCAACCCATGATGTTGGCGACGAGGGCGAGCGGGAACGACCAGATCGCGAGCTTCCACATCCACTGCGCCGGGGGCTTCTTGGCGCCCTTGCGGGTGAGCCACAGACCGACGACGGCGACCAGCGCGGCGGCCATGCCCAGCCCGATCATCCAGCGGAACGCCCAGTAGGTGATCCACAGCACCGGTGCGAAGTCGGTGAGCCCGGTGGCCGCGTAGGTCTGGCTGTACTCGGCGTTCAGGTCGTTGATGCCGTGCACGCACGCGTCCAGCGTGTGCGTCGACAGCAGCGAGAGCAGATACGGCACACGGATCGAGAAGAGCTCCGAACTGCCGTCAGGGGTGCCGAGCGTGAAGAGGCTGAAGGAGGCGTCGGGTCCACAGACCGTGTTGAACGTGGCCTCGGCGGCGGCCATCTTCATGGGTTGCGCGTCGTACATCGCGAGCCCGAGCTGGTCGCCCGTCAGCACGACGCCGGCGGTCGAGATGATCATCGCCCAGAGCCCGAACTTCAGCGAGATGCGCATGGTGTCGAAGTGCTGGCCGCGCGAGAGGTGCCAGGCGGAGACCGAGATGACGACACCCGCGGCGAACATCAGCGCGCCGAAGATCGTGTGCGGGAAGGCGGCGAGCGCCACCGGGTTGGTCAGCAGCGCCCAGAAGTCGGTGAGCTCGGCGCGGTTGGTCACGGGGTTGTACGTGTAGCCGACCGGGTTCTGCATGAATGCGTTGGCCGCGATGATGAAGTAGGCCGACAAGATGCTGCCGATCGACACGCACCAGATGGTGGCCAGGTGCAACTTCTGCGGGAGCTTGTCCCAGCCGAAGATCCAGAGACCGATGAAGGTCGCCTCGAAGAAGAACGCCAGCAGGCCCTCGAAGGCGAGCGGAGCACCGAACACGTCACCGACGAAGCGGGAGTAGTCCGACCAGTTCATGCCGAACTGGAACTCCTGCACGATGCCGGTGACGACGCCCATCGCGAAGTTGATGAGGAAGATCTTGCCGAAGAAGCGGGTCAGGTGCAGGTACTGGACCTTGCCGGTGCGCACCCACGCGGTCTGGAAGATCGCGGAGACCAGCGCCATGCCGATCGTGAGGGGCACGAACAGGTAGTGGTACACGGTCGTCAACCCGAATTGCCATCGGGACAGGACCAGGGGGTCGAGCCATTCCATGGGCCACTCCTCTTTCTCAGCCTGCAGCCACGCTAACGGCGAGCCCGCCGCCGCCGTGGGGCCGCGGGCCGTGAATAAGACAGATGTCGCCTAGGCGGCGGTCATCTCCGTCAGTCGCAGCTGCACCACGCAATCCGCCGGAAGGGCGGAGGTGCGCACGGCCTCAGCGGCGAGCGGCCCACCGGCTTCGGTGAGCACCCCCTGCATGAGGCCGAGGTGCACGGTGCACAGCATCGGACGGTCTTCGGCGCGGCCCGCGGCATGCGGGCAGGGGCTGAGGTCGACAGTGAGCTGCTCGTCATCGACGACGGGCTCGAAGCCGCTCTCCTCCAAGTGTTCGATCAGGGCGTCCAGCTGGTAGGTCGCATCGCGACCCAGAACGGATGCCGGTGCGGGAAGCACCCGGCGCAGCAGGTCTCCGCGGCGCGCGGCCGCCGTGACCTTGTCGCGGGCGATGGGGCTGGAGGCATCGGCGGCGCCCGTCGCCGCGCTGTACAACGTGCGCGGGCGACCACGAGTGGTGCGATGCTCGGTGGCCTGGATGACGTAGCCGCCCTCGATCAGACGCTGCAGGTGCTCGCGGATCGTGTTGGGGTGCAGGCCGGTGGCCTCGCACAGTTCGCCGATCGTGCGCTCCGGCCGTGTCCCCGCTGCGCTCGCTTCGAAGAGCAGGTGCAGCAGCTGCACGCGCGAGAACGTCGAGATCGGCCCGCAGATGGGCCCGGCATTGGCCATGACTCCATTATGGCCAGGGCGTCGTCTCGCGCGGGACCATTCGGCCGTGAATAATGCTTCGGCCGATAGGGATGTCAGATGCCGCCGATAGCCTGGGAGCATGGCCACCCGAAAACCCGCTCCACCGGCGTACGTCTGCACCGAATGCGGGTGGACGACCGCCAAGTGGGTCGGCCGCTGCGGGGAGTGCCAGCAGTGGGGCACGGTGCAGGAGCAGGCCGCCAAGACCGGCATCTTGCAGCGCGTCACCGCGCTCGCCCCGACCTCGGACCGTGCGGCACGACCCATCACGCAGATCACCACGCTCGATGCGCCTCGGCGCACGAGTGGCGTCGGCGAGTTCGACCGCGTGCTCGGCGGCGGCATCGTGCCCGGTGCGGCGATCCTGCTCAGCGGTGAACCGGGCGTCGGCAAGTCGACGCTGCTGCTCGAGGTCGCCGCCCAAGCGGCGCGCGCCGGGCGGCGGGTGCTCTACGCGAGCGCCGAGGAGTCCCAGGCGCAGGTGCGACTGCGCGGAGAGCGCACCGGCGCTCTGCACGACGAGCTGTATCTGGCGAGTGAGACCGACCTGGCCACGATCCTCGGTCACATCGACGAGGTCCAGCCCCAGCTCGTGATCGTCGATTCGGTGCAGACCGTCTCGTCATCCTTGATCGACGGCGCGGCCGGACAGCCGAGCCAGGTGCGCGAGGTCGCATCGGCGCTGATCCGGGTCGCCAAGGAGCGCGGTCTTCCCGTCATCCTCGTCGGCCACGTCACGAAGGACGGACAGGTCGCCGGTCCCCGCGTGCTGGAGCACCTGGTCGACGTCGTGTGCCACTTCGAGGGCGATCGGCAGACGTCGCTGCGGTTCATCCGGGCTCTCAAGAACCGGTACGGCCCCACCGACGAGGTCGGCTGCTTCGAGATGGCGGGAGACGGCATCTCCGAAGTCCCCGATCCGTCCGGCCTCTTCCTCTCGCAGGGTGCCACAGAGCCCGGCACCTGCGTGGCGATCTCGCTGGAGGGCCGGCGTGCGCTGCCGGTGGAGGTGCAGGCGCTCACGGTTCCGAGCACCTCGCCGAACCCACGGCGCATCGTGCACGGTGTCGATTCCTCTCGCGTGGCGATGGTGCTCGCGATCCTCGAGAAGCGGGCGCGCATCCCCACCGGGCAGCTCGACGTCTACGTCTCCACCGTGGGGGGCGTGCGCTTCACCGAGCCCGCAGCCGACCTCGCCATCGCGGTCGCGGTCGCGGGATCGATCCAGCAGTTCTCGGTGCCGCGGTCAGTCGCGGCGGTCGGCGAGCTGAGCCTCGCCGGCGAGATCCGTCCCGTCACCCAGGCGACGCAGCGCCGCTCGGAGGCGGCGCGCCTGGGCTACGAGCGCGTGGTCGACGACCGCTCGAAGTCCCTGCGCGCGGCGCTCGACGACGTGCGGGCGCACAAGCCCGGGCTGCGGGCCGTCCCCGACCTCCCGCCGTTCTGAGCAGCACCCACGGGTCCGTGAGCGTGTCGAAGGGTCAGGCGTCGAGCGCGTGCAGCAGATCCGCAGGAGCCGCCTGCATCGGATGCGGGCCGGCGATGTCGAGGAACACCGTGGTGATCGGATGCGCGGCAAGGAACTTGCGCAGCCAGGCCGCGTCGTAGATCCCCACGCCAGGGGGAAGGTTGGCCGGCTTGTTCACGGCGTCGCTGAACAGCAGCAGCGCGAGATCGCCGGTCTCGCGATCGCGGTACGTCCACACCTCACCGCTGTCGAGCGGATTGTCGCGGGCTCCGGGAGCGATGAGGGGAACGACGGTCGTGCCGTTGCGGAGCGCCAGCGCGACCGCGGCGATGTCCTGCTTCTCGAGCGCCTGCGCGAGCGCCTCGGAGCGGAACTCCTCGGGTGCGGGCTTCTTCTTCGCGGACTTCGCCTTCTTCGCTGCCATGCCTCCAGCTTAGGCACCACGAGACGCATGCACGCCGGAGGGAGCGGAGACGATTGGGGCCCTCTCGAGTCCCACATTGGGGACTGGGGTACTCGAGAGGGCCCTCGGACTCTCGAGCGGCGATGTCGAAGCGCTGGGGACGCTGTAGTTCGACGCCACTGGGGATGGCATATGCCGCATGATCCCGAGAGCCATGTCAATGGTATCCCAAAGAATGGGGCCTGTCAGCCCCCCGCCGCTCAATAGCAGCGAAATCAGAACCTTCCGAACCGAAACTCGGCGTATCCATCGATATTCGAAGGCGTGACCGAAGATCCCCTTCGAACTGCTCTCGGATCCTGCGCTCAGTACAGCAGGATCTGCTTCGTGTCGAGGCCGGTGAAGCCGCCGATCGCGACCTCCACGTGATACGACGCCCCGCCGCCGGGGGCACGCTGGCGGTTCTCCTGATCGCAGGTCTCGACGCTCGACCGGGTGCGGTCCCACGTCACCGGCTCCTTGCTGGTGACCGTCGTGCCGGCCTTGAGCGTCACGATCATGCTGCTCGGATTCTCCTGGCAGTCCGTCGACCGCCACCACACGTCGGAGCCGCTCATCACGGTGAATGTCTGCGTGGACGATCCGACATCCAGCGTGCAGTCGGTCGTGCTCTTGTTCGTCAGTGAGATCGACAGCTTCGGCAGCACTCCTGCCGCATAGCTGTCGGCGTCCGTGATCGCAGCGACCTCCACATCCTTCGCCGTGCAGGCGACGATCGCGGGGGTCGCCGGCGCCGTGGGATCCGGCGAGGGGGACTCATCGCCTGCAGACGGCGTCGCGGCCGGGGTCTCGCTCTCGGAGGTGGTAGGCGTCGACGTGGGCTGATCGGCTCCCTGCGCCCACGGCTGGGCGATCAGGAGCCACACCCCCACACCGATCGCGGCAAGGAACAGGACGAGGCTGCCGAGCAGGACCACCCGACGCCGACGGTAGACAGCTGCGGAGGGGCGGACCATCCCTCCAGGTTAGTTGAGCTGCCTGATCATCCTGGTGTTGCCGAGCGTGTTCGGCTTCACATGGGCGAGGTCGAGGAACTCCTCCACGCCGGCGTCCCCGCTGCGCAGGAGCTGCGAGTACACGTCGGGGTCGACGACCTGCTCCCCGATCGGCGTGTATCCGCGCCGCCCGAAGAAGTCGACCTCGAAGGTCAGGCAGAACAACCGCGAGAGTCCGAGCGTCACAGCGTTCGCCTCGAGCTGGTCCACGATCGCGCGGCCGACTCCGTGGTGCAGCCAGTCCTCGCGCACCAGAAGCGTGCGCACCTCCCCGAGATCCTCCCAGATCACGTGCAGGGCACCGCAGCCGATCAGCTCGCCGTCGGCCTCCGCCACCACGAACTCCTGCACGGAGCCGTAGAGCACGGCCAGATCCTTGCCGAGCAGGATGCGCTGCTCGACCATCGGCTGCAGAAGGTTCCGGATGCCGATGATGTCGGCGCTGCGCGCCGGTCGGACGATGTACTCGCTCACCCTTCCACCCTAGAACCCGCGGCTGGAAGATCGACGAAGGGCGGATGCCGCAGCATCCGCCCTTCGTGTGATCCTGGTCTGTCGACCGGCTCAGGTCACTCTCCGCTGGCGACCGCCAGATCGGGAGTGGCCGTGATCTCTCCGCCGGTGTTGACGCCGACGGAGACCTGCTCGCCGCGAGGACCGTGCTCGAACTGGAACTCGCCGTCCTGGACATCCACCTTGACGTGGTCTCCGGGGTTGAGCTCGCCGTGCAGGATCTTCTCGGACAGACGGTCCTCGACCTCGTGCTGCATCGCGCGACGCAGCGGTCGGGCACCGAGCGCCGGGTCGAAGCCGATCTCGATCAGACGCTCCTTGGCGGCCTGCGACAGCTCGATCGTCATGTCGCGGTCGAGCAGACGCTCGCTCAGGCGCTTCGTGAACAGGTCCACGATCTGCACCAGCTCGTCCTTCGACAGCTGCGGGAACACGATGATGTCGTCGACGCGGTTGAGGAACTCGGGCTTGAAGTTGCGCTTGAGCTCCTCGTTGACCTTGCCCTTCATCCGCTCGTAGGTCGTGGCGTTGCTGCCCTCGATCTGGAAGCCGACCGGCCCACCGGCGATGTCACGCGCACCGAGGTTGGTGGTCATGATGATGACGGTGTTCTTGAAGTCGATCACGCGACCCTGGCCGTCGGTCAGACGACCCTCTTCCAGGATCTGCAGGAGCGAGTTGAAGATGTCCGGGTGCGCCTTCTCGATCTCATCGAAGAGCACGACGCTGAACGGCTTGCGGCGCACCTTCTCGGTGAGCTGGCCGCCCTCTTCGAATCCGACGAATCCGGGAGGGGCGCCGAACAGACGCGAGACGGTGTGCTTCTCACCGAACTCGCTCATGTCGAGCGAGATCAGTGCCGCTTCGTCGTCGAACAGGAACTCGGCGAGCGCCTTGGCGAGCTCGGTCTTTCCGACACCCGTGGGGCCGGCGAAGATGAACGAACCAGAGGGACGCTTCGGGTCCTTGAGACCGGCACGCTGGCGACGGATCGTCTTGGAGAGGGCGGCGATCGCCTCCTCCTGACCGATGACGCGCTGGTGCAGGGCCTTCTCCATGAAGACGAGTCGGCTGGACTCCTCTTCCGTGAGCTTGAAGACCGGGATGCCGGTGGCCTGTGCGAGCACCTCGGCGATCAGGCCCTCGTCGACGACCGCGGCGGTCGCCACATCACCCGAGCGCCACTGCTTCTCGAGGCGCAGGCGCTCGGCGAGGAGGTTCTTCTCCTCGTCGCGCAGCGATGCGGCCTTCTCGAAGTCCTGCTCCTCGGAGGCGATCTCCTTCTGCTCGCGGACCTTGGCGATCTTCTCGTCGAACTCGCGCAGTTCCGGCGGGCTCGACAGGATCGACAGACGCAGGCGGGCGCCGGCCTCGTCGATCAGGTCGATGGCCTTGTCCGGCAGGAAGCGGTCGGAGACGTACCGGTCGGCGAGGTTCGCCGCCGCGACGATCGCGCCGTCCGTGATCTGCACCTTGTGGTGCGCCTCGTAGCGGTCGCGCAGCCCCTTGAGGATGTTGATCGCGTGGGGCAGGCTCGGCTCGGCGACCTGGATCGGCTGGAAGCGGCGCTCGAGCGCGGCATCCTTCTCGAAGTGCTTGCGGTACTCGTCGAGCGTCGTCGCACCGATCGTCTGCAGCTCGCCACGGGCGAGGAGCGGCTTCAGGATGCTGGCGGCATCGATCGCGCCCTCTGCGGCACCCGCACCCACGAGGGTGTGGATCTCGTCGATGAAGACGATGATGTCGCCGCGCGTGCGGATCTCCTTGGTGACCTTCTTCAGGCGCTCCTCGAAGTCGCCGCGGTAGCGGGAACCGGCGATGAGCGAGCCGAGGTCGAGCGAGTAGAGCTGCTTGTCCTTCAGCGTCTCGGGCACATCGCCCTTGACGATGGCCTGCGCGAGACCCTCGACGACGGCGGTCTTGCCGACGCCGGGCTCACCGATCAGGACGGGGTTGTTCTTGGAGCGGCGAGACAGGATCTGCATGACCCGCTCGATCTCCTTCTCGCGACCGATGACCGGGTCGAGCCTGTTGTCGCGCGCGGCCTGGGTCAGGTTGCGACCGAACTGGTCGAGCACGGCCGAGCCGCCCTGGGTTCCGGCAGGCGAGTCGTTGCTCTGCGCGCCGACGGCGGCGGGCTCACGACCCGGAGCACCGGAGAGCAGCTGGATGACCTGCTGGCGGACCTTGTTCAGGTCGGCGCCGAGCTTGACCAGGACCTGCGCGGCGACACCCTCGCCCTCGCGGATCAGACCGAGCAGGATGTGCTCGGTACCGATGTAGTTGTGGCCGAGCTGGAGCGCCTCGCGGAGGCTGAGCTCGAGCACCTTCTTGGCACGGGGGGTGAAGGGGATGTGGCCGGTCGGCTGCTGCTGACCCTGGCCGATGATGTCCTGCACCTGCTCGCGCACGGCGTCGAGCGAGATGCCGAGGGACTCGAGCGCCTTGGCAGCGACACCTTCGCCCTCGTGGATGAGGCCGAGCAGGATGTGCTCGGTACCGATGTAGTTGTGGTTGAGCATCTTCGCCTCTTCTTGGGCGAGGACGACCACACGACGGGCTCGGTCCGTGAATCTCTCGAACATGCTGTGACTCCTTATTCGCACGGGGCGAAGCGCTGACGCCGATGACGTTCTCTGCGCCTGTACATCGAGAGTAACCACCGCACAGGGCAGGTATGCCCGTGTTCGCCGTCGGCGGAGTGGGGCCGCGGCGGTCGGCATGACGGGGCCTCTGGAGGACGAGGGTTGACGAGGTTATCGTTTGTCGTTACTTTATCGTTTATCGCTAATAACGATCATCGATAAGGAGCGATCATGACCTCGACGAAACAGGGCACGCTGTCCCGCGGCGACGCCGGCGCGCTCATCGCCTTCTGCATCGCCGGAGTGGCGATCGCGGCGTACATCATCGTCTTCTCGATCATCCGCATCATCACTCTCGTCAGCGGCACGATGATTCCGGTGATGGTCGAGTTCGTGGACCAGCCGATCGAAGCCCCGCTCGGCGCGAACGGCGAGAGCATCACCCTGGAGCTGGATCGGGCGAGCCTCACCGTCCCGTCGCTGCCGCCGGTCGCGATCGGAGCGGGAGTGCTCGGACAGATCACCCAGATCGTCACGATCGTGGTGGTGATCGGATGCCTGATGCTGCTGGCCCGCGGCATCCTGTCCGGCACCGTGTTCAGCCGACGCAACACCGCACTCGTGATGGTGGCGGGCATCGTCGGCCTGGTCGGCTTCGCAGCCGTGCGCTTCTTCGAGAACATGGTGGCCAATGCCGCCGTCTCGGCTGTGACCGACAACGCGCTGAACAACGCGGTGATGAGCATCGAACCGTTCACCTTCATCCTGGCGGCATTCATCATCTCCGTCATCGGCACCGCGTTCGTGATCGGCGACCGACTGCAGCGCGAGACGGAAGGACTCGTCTGATGCCTTCCACTCCCACCAGGACCGCCCGCTCGCAGACCGCGGATGCCATCACGGTGCTGCTGTTCGGTGCCGCTGCGCTGGTCGTCGTCGCGATCAGCACCGTCCTGCGCACCCTCGGCACCTTCCGGGATCAGGGGATCGCGTGGTCCGTGCCGATCGACGAGCAGCCGATCAGTGCGACTGCGGACTCCGGAGCGGTATCCGTCGACGGCATCGCCCAGGAGGTGATGGTGTTCGCGACCGACGTCGATCCGCTCTCGACCGCGGCGATCATCGGCTCCCTCGCGCTGTGGACGCTCGCCCCGCTCATCGTGATCCTCGGCGTCATGCTCGTGGCGTGGAACCTCCTCCGCGGCCGCTTCTTCGTGCGGGCGAACGCGCGAGCCTTCGACGCGATCGGGTGGACGCTCGTACTCGCGCCGATGCTGATCGTGATGCTCGAGAACAGAGGGCTGAACGGGGTGCTCGGCGCCGTCGGACTCGGCCCCGGTGAGCCCGTGCATCCGATCGATTTCTGGTCGATCGTGCCCGTCTTCGCGACCGGTGTGGCGGTCGGACTGATCGCCAACGCGTTCCGCCAGGGCATCCGGCTGCAACAGGAGAAGAACGTGCTCGAGAAGGAAACGGAAGGACTCGTCTGATGTTCGCCTACTCATCGAGAGAGCTCGGCCCCTCGCTGCTCTTCATCGCAGCCGGACTCGCGGTCATCGCGGTCATCGTCGCGATCGTGGTCTGGCGCGGCAAGCGCAGAGGCAGCCGCACGCTGGCGATCGACGCTGCACTGACAGTCTCCGGATGGTGGGTCACGCTGTCGGCGCTGGGCGCGATCATGATCGTGATCAAGATCTTCGCGACAGACTGGGCCGAGATCGCCTCCACCTCGCTGTGGGTCCCCTGGCCGAGCGATCTCGCCTGCTCGGACGACTTCGAGACCACCGGCGCCGTGCTCCGATGCGGGGGCGGCACGATCGAGAACATCGCCGTGGGCGGCGCCTCGCTCGGATTGCGGGCGCTGGCCGGCGCGGCTCAGCTCTCCAACCTCGCCTTCACCACGATGCCGGCAGCGATGATCATGGTCATCTGCTTCCAGACGCTCCGCGGGCGCGCGTTCTCACAGACCGTGTCACGCGGCCTGACGATCGGCGCGATCGGGGTTCTCGTGTTCGGGCTCGCGTCCGACATCTGCGGCGGCATCGCCGCGACCGCGGGACTCCGCGAGGTGTTCTCGCCCGACAGCGAGTGGTACCCGATGACGTTCCAGCTCACCGTCACCCCGCTGCCGTTCGCGGCGGCGCTCGGTCTCATCGCGCTTGCGGCCGTCTTCCGCCAGGGTCTGCGCCTCGAGCAGGAGCGGGAACGCCTGCAGCGGGAGAAGGACGCACTGCTCAAGGACACGGAGGGCCTGGTGTGAGCCCTGCCGAGAACGAGGACGAGCTCACCGGCATCCACTGCCGCCTGGACGAGCTGCTCGCCGAGCGCGGCATGACGCTGACCGAGCTGAGCGCCCGCGTCGGCGTCAGCATCGTGAACCTCTCGGTGCTCAAGAACGACCGCGCGCGCGCCATCCGCTACTCCACGCTGCGGGCGATCTGCGACGCGCTGGACTGCGAGGTCGGCGAGCTCCTGGTGCTCGCCGAGCGCTGAGACCGTCAGGCGGCGGGAGCCGGAGGAGTCGGCGCGGGAGCCGGTGCAGCGGGTGCCGGCGTGAGCGGCTCCACGACCACTGCGGTGCCGTAGGCGCAGATCTCGGTGAAGTTCTGGATCGATCCGGCGTCGAACCGCATCGCGACGATCGCGTTTCCACCGCGCTGCTGCGCCTGATCCCACATCCGCGCCATCACGACCTGTCGCGCCTCGTACATCACCTGGGTGTATTCGGGGATCTCCCCTCCGCCCAGCGAGCGGAAGCCCGCGGTGAACCCCTGCCCGAAGTCGGTCGAGCGGACCGTGAGGCCCATCACCTCTCCCAGCACCTGGGTGATGCGATAGCCGGGGATGTCGTTCGTCGTCACCATGAACATGAGGCCATCGTGCCAGCATCCGCCGCTCGTCCGCACCCGCCGCAGGCGTGGCGCGTCGGCTCCGGACGCGAGCCGGGGCTACGCCCGACCGAACTGGCGCGTCGCGCCGCGTGTGTCGAGAGCGAGCTCCTCGGCATCCATCGCCGCGATCAGCTCGCGCATCAGCTCCTCGTCGAGCTCGCCGGCATCGCGCTCCTGCAACAGGATCTCGCGCCGCACGTGCAACCACCCGCGGGTCAACGCGACGAGGTCTTCGTACGACGGCCGCGGCACGGTGTCCTCGACCTCCTGCGCAGCATCCGTGTCCTTCTCGACGCGGCTCATGCGCTTGGTGAACGCATCGAACACGCTGAGGTCGACGGCACCGTACTTCTCTTCCCACTCGACGCGCTTCTCGGCGAGATAGGCCTTGCCCGCCTCGCGACTCTTCTCTCTGACCGCAGCCAAGGCGCGTTCGTCGTCTTCGTGGTCGACATCGCCCTCGATACCCAGGCGACGGATGAGCATCGGCAGTGTGAGCCCCTGCAGCAGGAGCGTGCCGACCGTCACGATGAAGGCGACCACCACGATCGCGTGCGAGGCCTCGGCGTCGAGCGTCGCGAGGTCGGCGGCGGCGAGCGCGATCGCCAAGGTGACCACTCCACGCATCCCGGCCCACGAGATGACCGCGTTGTCCTTGGCGGTGAGCTGCAGTCCTGCCATCTGCTCGCGCACGATGTGGGTGCGCAGCTCGTCCGCGGTGTACTTCGCCCACCGGCGACTCCGACGATGCCGCTTCTCGAACTCCCCCGACTCGACGCCACGGTCCCAGCGTTCGAGCCGCTTGCGGTCCTGGAAGTTCGCCCACGCGCTCGTGGGGTAGATGTACAGGGGCCGCACGATGAGCACGACCAGCAGCACCGCGCCCGACAGCATCAGGATCTGCTCGACGGACTCGCTGCCCAGGTCGCGCAGCACACGCGGGAACTGCAGCCCGATGTACGCGAACACGAAGCTCTCCAGCAGCAGATCCGCCGAGAGCCACAGCGGCTTCTCCTGCTGACGCGTCGTGTAGTCCGTGCGCGGGGAGTTGAAGCCGACGTAGAGCCCCATCGCGACGACCGCCAGCACGCCGGAGCCGAGCAGGTGCTCCGCGATCGCGTACGCGCCGAACGGGGCGAGCAGTCCGAAGGTGCCGATCACGACCGGGTCGTTGATGCGCATGCGCAGCTGGTGCAGCACGATGCCGAAGAGCAGGCCGATCGCGACGCCGATCACGACCGCCATCAGGAACTGTCCGACGCCTCCCCAGACCGAGATCGCCTGACTGGCGAGGATCGCCGCGAACACCCGGTACAGCGTGAGCGAGGTCGCGTCGTTGATCAGGCTCTCACCCGAGAGCACGGTCATGATGCGGCGGGGCAGCCCGAGCTTGCGTCCGATCGCCGCTGCGGACACCGCGTCGGGCGGGGCCACGATCGCGCCGAGGAGCAGTGCGCCCGGCAGGGTCAGCGACGGCATGATCCACCACGCGACGAAACCCACCGCGACCGCGGTGAGAAGCACGAGCCAGATGCCCAGGCGACGGATCTGCGGCAGGCTGCGCTTGAAGCCGACGAACGAGACGTCGAGCGCGGCCGAGTACAGCAGCGGCGGCAGCACGAGGCTGAGGAGCAGGTGGCCGTCGATGTCGAGATCGGGCACGAACGGGAGGAAGGATGCCGCCAGCGCGACCACCGTCACCAGCAGGGGTGCCGGCCACCCGCGCCAGCGCGCGAAGGCGGCGACGGCGACGGCTCCGACGAGGACGTAGAAGATCCCGGCTTCCATGCCTCCACGGTAGTGGGGAATGCAGCGCCAGCAACGCGCGTTGCAGACGGGGATGTCCGATACAGCTCTCTCCGTCCTCGACCTCGTGCCGGTGCGCACCGGGCAGACCAGCACGGAGGCCATCGCCGCTTCCCTCGACCTCGCCGAGACGGCCGACCGCCTCGGCTATCGGCGCTACTGGTTCGCGGAGCACCACAACATGCCCGCCGTGGCGTCCACGACCCCGCCGGTGCTGATCGCCGCCGCCGCGACCCGCACGAGCCGTATCCGCCTGGGCTCCGGTGGCGTCATGCTCCCCAACCACGCACCGCTCATCGTGGCGGAGCAGTTCTCGGCGCTCGAGGCCATCGCCCCCGGGCGCATCGACCTCGGCCTGGGCCGCGCGCCCGGCAGCGATCCCGTGATCACACAGCTGCTGCGCGGCTCGGGCACCACGAGCGACGTGGAGCAGTTCCCCCGGCACGTGCAGGACATCTCGGCGCTGCTCTCCGGAGACGGCGCCACCCTGCGCTTCACCTCGGGCGGCGAATACACCGTGCACGCCACCCCCGCGGCGACCGGCGTGCCGGAGGTGTGGCTGCTCGGATCGAGCGACTACTCCGCGCAGCTCGCGGCGTCGCACGGCTTGCCGTACGTGTTCGCGAACCACTTCTCGGGCCAGGGCCTGGAGCGAGCGCTCGACCTGTATCGCACCGGCTACCGTCCGAGCGAGGAGCACCCGGAGCCGCGCACCTTCCTCACGGTGAACGCGGTGGCCTCGCCGACCGTCGAGGAGGCGGAGGCTCGCGCCCTCCCCCAGCTGCGAATGATGGCGCGGCTGCGTCTGAACAAGCCGCTCACCGCGCTCGAGACCGTGGAGGAGGCGATCGCGGCGGGTATCGCCGAAGCGGATGCCGCCACCGACCAGGTCGTGCAGGGCGCCCGGTCGCGCTGGTTCGTCGGCACCGGAGAGTCGGTCGCCGCAGAGGTGCGCGACTTCGCCACGCGCTACGGCGTCGACGAG
Source organism: Microbacterium croceum (assembly GCF_023091245.1). Taxonomy (NCBI): domain Bacteria; kingdom Bacillati; phylum Actinomycetota; class Actinomycetes; order Micrococcales; family Microbacteriaceae; genus Microbacterium; species Microbacterium croceum. The sequence continues at coordinate 19,838 of NZ_JAHWXN010000001.1, forward strand.
GTCATGCTCTCCCCCGTCGCCGGCGCGTACGAGGCCGAGCCGAAGTCATCCGCTGTGGGCCGCGCCCAGACGCTGGAACTCGTCGCCGCAGCTCTCTAGCCGCGCCGCAGCCGCACCGCCGAATGCACGACCTGGCGCCGAGTTGCACGACCTGTTCGCGTCGGCATCCCGTCCACTCGGCGCGATCCCGTGCACTCGCCGAGAGCGCGCACTCACGAGGGCTGTGTCAAGGGGCCTGGCCTTCGGGAGAGGACGGGCGTAGCCTCGGGACGAGAGAGGGGTTCGACGATGAGCACCACCAAGACACTCGCACTCTGGGTCGCCTACGGCACGAACGGTGTGGTCGGCAGCATCCGCCACGACGACGAGGGCTATCAGGTCACGATGGCGGGAGCGGACGGCCCAGCGGGGACGTACCCGACCCTCGCCTCGGCGAAGGGGGCCCTGCACGCCCGGATGATCCCTGGGAGCGCCTGGCCACTGTTCCAGGAGCACTGAGCTCGCGGACACCGGGCCCCGACTACTCCGCCGGTTCGCCGCTGAGGATGCCGCGCAGCCAGTCGCGCGCCTCGACGAACACGTCGTCGGCGTAGCGCTCCGGGTAGTGCACGATCTGGCGGTCGGCGCGCGGGTACGAGCCGAGGAACACCACGCGGGGGCTGAAGCGGCGGATGCCGAGCATCGCATCCGCCATCCGCTCGTGCTCGATGTGTCCATCGGCGTCGATCACGAAGCGGTATCGACCGAGCTCGTCGCCGATCGGCCGCGACTCGATGAGCGAGAGGTTGATGCCGCGGGTCGAGAACTGCTCGAGCATCTCGAGCAGCGACCCGGGGTGGTCGTGCGGCAGTTCGACGATCAGCGACGTCTTGTCGGCACCGGTCGGCGCGGGCGGGGCGGTCGTGCGGGTGACGAGCACGAACCGCGTCACGGCCTGCGCGTTGTCGCCGATACCGGAGGCGAGGACGTCGACGTCGTAGTGGTTCACGATTCCGGGGGCGGCGATCGCCGCCTGCGCCGGGAGTGTGCCGTCGAGCACACCGATGGCCGAGGCCACGTTGCTCGCCGCCGGCACGTGCGAGTGCTGCGGCAGGTGCTCGCCGAGCCAGCCGTGGCACTGGGCGTAGGCGACGGGGTGGGCGGCGATGACCTGCACCTGGTCGAGCGTGGTGCCGGGGGGCGCAACCAGCACGAAGTTGACCGGCACCAGGTACTCGCCGATGATGCGCAGGCCGGGGAGCGTCGCAAGAGCGTCCTGGGTGGTGGAGACACCGCCCTCGATGGAGTTCTCGATCGCGATCATCGCCGCGAAGCTGCGACCGTCGAGCACGTCGGCCAGCGCTTCGCCGACGTTGTGCACGGGACGCCACTGCTGACCGCGCGCCTCTGCGACCTGATCGAGTGCCGCTTCCGTGAAGGTTCCGGCAGGGCCGAGATAGCTGTAGGTACGGCGTTCAGTCACGCGTTTCACCTTAGCCCTCCCCGCGATGGAGGAGACCGAAGTTTCTCCTGCAGCGGGATCGGGGGCAGACTGTGTGCATGACGAGCCGTGCCGGCCTCCCCGCGGAGGACACTGACCTCATCGATGTCGACGAACTGATCGCCGCGTACTACGACCGCATCCCGAAGCCCGACGTCGCCTCCGAGCGTGTGGCCTTCGGCACCAGCGGCCATCGCGGTTCATCGCTGTCGGGCAGCTTCAACGAGAACCACATCCTCGCCACCACGCAGGCGATCGTGGACTACCGGGCGGGCCAGGGCATCACCGGTCCGCTGTTCCTCGGCAGAGACACGCACGCGCTCTCGCTCCCGGCCGAGCGCACGGCGATCGAGGTGCTGCTGGCGAACGGGGTGGACGTGCGGGTCGACTCGCGCGACTCCTGGGTGCCGACCCCGGCGCTCAGCCATGCGATCCTCACCTACAACCGCGCCCTTCGACAGGCTCAGGGACCGGGTGAGGGGAACGCGGGTCTCGCCGACGGCATCGTGGTGACGCCCTCCCACAACCCGCCGCGCGACGGCGGCTTCAAGTACAACCCTCCGCATGGCGGACCTGCCGACACGGATGCCACGGGCTGGATCGCCGACCGCGCGAACGAGCTCATCGCGAACGGGCTCGACGGCGTCAAGCGACAGCGCTTCGGCGACGTCGACTGGGATGCCATCACGGGCTACGACTTCCGCGACGCGTACGTGCGCGACCTCGCCACGATCATCGACGTCGACGCGATCCGTCGCGCGGGAGTGCGCATCGGCGCCGATCCCCTGGGCGGCGCATCCGTCGAGTACTGGGCTCTCATCAAGGAGGTCTACGACCTCGACCTCACGGTCGTGAACCCCGAGGTCGACCCGACCTGGCGCTTCATGACGCTCGACTGGGACGAGAAGATCCGCATGGATCCGTCGTCGCCTTCGGCGATGGCATCGCTGGTGGCGAAGAAGGGCGACTTCGACGTGCTCACCGGCAACGACGCCGATGCCGACCGGCACGGCATCGTCACCCCCGATGCCGGCCTCATGAACCCGAACCACTACCTGGCCGTCGCGATCGACTACCTGTTCTCGCACCGCGCCGAGTGGCCGCGCGACGCCGCGATCGGCAAGACGCTGGTGTCGTCGATGATCATCGACCGCGTCGCCGAATCGCTCGGTCGCCGTCTGCTCGAGGTGCCCGTCGGGTTCAAGTGGTTCGTCCCGGGACTGCTCGACGGCTCCGTCGCGTTCGGCGGCGAGGAGTCCGCCGGCGCCTCGTTCCTGCGCAAGGACGGCTCGGTGTGGTCGACCGACAAGGACGGCATCCTGCTCTGCCTGCTCGCCGCCGAGATCATCGCTGTGACGGGCAAGACCCCGTCCGAGCGGTATCGCGAGCTGGAGGAGGCGTTCGGCTCGTCCGCGTACCAGCGCGTCGACGCGCCGGCCTCGCCCGAGCAGAAGGCCGCGCTGGCGAAGCTCGCCCCCGAGTCAGTGTCGGCGACCACCCTGGCCGGCGAGGAGATCACCGCGAAGCTCTCGCACGCACCGGGCAACGGCGCGGCGATCGGCGGGCTCAAGGTGCAGACCGAGCACGCCTGGTTCGCCGCCCGTCCCTCTGGCACTGAAGACGTGTACAAGCTCTACGCCGAGAGCCTGCGTGGCCCGGAGCACCTCGCCGAGGTGCAGGCCGAGGCCCGCGCCGTGGTGTCGGCCGCACTCGGCGGCTGAGTGCTCCGGCGGCTCAAGCGCGCACGCGCTCCTGAGCCTGTGACAGGTGACGACGTCACCTGGCGGCGCGCGCCAGTGCGCTGCCGGCCGCGCGCAACCAGCGGGCCGGCTCGGCGAGCGCGGCGGCGGAGGACCCGGCGAGATCGGCGAGCGACACGGATGCCGCGAACAGCGAGGTGTCCGCGTCCGCAGTGATGCGACCGGCGGCCAGTACCGCCCGTGCCCCTGCATCGGCCGCGAGGGATGCGAGGAACGAGGGCACCTTGCCGTCGCCGGACTGCCCGTCATACGACCCCTCGCCCGTGATGACGACATCCGCATCAGCGATGGCCTCGGCGAGGCCGATGAGCTCCGCGACCTCGGCGGCACCGGGCACGAGCACTCCGCCCCACACCACCAGCGCTCCTCCGGTTCCACCGGCCGCGCCGGTGCCGGGAAGCGCGGCGTCGATGCCGAGCAGTGCTGCCAGGCGGACGAGAGCGGCATCGACGCGCACACGGCCGACCTCGTCGACGAGTCCCTTCTGAGGGCCGAACACGGCGGTCGCGCCGCGTGGACCGGCCAGCGGGTTCGTGACGTCGGTCAGCACCCGCACGTCAGGGGCCGGGCGCAGGGCGCTGAGGTCGACGATCGTGAGGCTCGCGAGTCCCCGCGCGCCACGGGCGATCACCGCACCGTCGGCGTCGAGGAACCGCGCGCCGAGAGCCGTGAGCATGCCGGTGCCGCCGTCGGTCGACGCGCTCGAGCCGATGCCGAGCACGAGGCGCGAGACGCCGTGGTCGAGGGCGGCGGCGATGGCCTGTCCGAACCCGGAGGTGTCGGCGTCCCAGGGGCGCAGCTCGTCGAGCAGCTCGATGCCGGAGGTGGAGCCGAGGTCGACCACCGCGGTGCCGAGCGGTGCATCGGCCGTGGGCGGCAGCAGCAGCCAGAAAGTGTCGACCGGGACCCCCGCGGGGCCATCGACCGTCACCGGCATGCGCAGAGATCCGGCGACGGCGGCCTCGAATGCCGCGACCGTGCCCTCGCCGCCGTCGGCCATCGGCCGGTGCACGAACTCCGCAGCGGGGTCGACTGCTGCCCATCCCTCGGCAAGTGCACGCGCGGCGTCTGCTGCCGTGATGGTTCCCTTGAAACTGTCCGGAGCCAGCACCACCCGTGTCATCGTGTCCTCCCGGACCCGAGCTTAGCGACGTCGCCGACGGGCGCATTCCGGGTGCGGAAGGGTGCCCGAATCGCCTGGTGTACGTGCTGTGGCGCAACCGGAAGGATGTCGGTGAGTCGTCGGGGTCAGCTCCGGCGGGCGCTGGCGCGCTCGACCAGCACGGTGGGGACGACCGACGCCGACGAGCCGGCACCCTCGCCCTCGATGTCGGCGACCAGGGCCGCGACGGCTCGATGGGCGAGGGCGGTGAAGTCCTGCCGGATCGTGGTGAGCGGTGGACGGTAGTTCGCCGCATCCGGCACATCGTCGAAGCCGACGACGCTGACCTCCTCCGGCACCTGTCGCCCGCCTTCTGCGAGCGCACGGAGCAGCCCGAGCGCCATCTGATCATTCGCGCAGAAGACTGCGGAGGCGGCGGAGAGCTGCGCGCCTGCCGCGAAGCCGGACTGCGCGCTCCAGTCTCCACGCACCACGGAGGGCGGACGGATGCCGGCGGCGGCGAGAGCCTCACGCCATCCGCGCTCGCGTTCGGTCGCGGCGAAGGAGTCGGCAGGACCGGCGAGATGGTGCACGACCTGGTGCCCGAGCGAGAGCAGATGACGCGTCGCCGCAGCCGCCCCTCCGGCGTGATCGCTGTGCACGGCATGGAATCCGGTGCCGGCCACCGCATCGACCACGACCAGCCGGAGCCCGGCAGGGCGGTCGGCGGTCGGCACGAGGGCGGACGCCTCGTTCAGCACGATCGCGCCGTCGACCTCCTGCTCGGCGAGGCGCTCGAAGGCCTCCGCCACGCTCGCCCGTGCCGTGACGAGGGTGAGGGCGTAGCCGCGTTCGGCTGCCGCCTCGGCCGTCGCCTGCAGCATGCGCGAGTTGCCGACGGTGGCCAGGGTCGTGACGACGAGGCCGATGGTCTGTGAGCGACCGGTGCGCAGGGCGCGGGCGGCGCGGTGCGGACGGTAGCCGAGCTCGGACATCGCCTGCTCGACCCTGGCGCGCGTGGCGGGGTCCACCCGAGGACTGTCGTTCACGACACGAGAGACGGTCTGGCCGGAGACACCAGCGCGTGCGGCGACGGCAGCCATCGAGACGCGGCCGGTGGCGGGACGGCGACGGCGCGGTCCACGGTCGAGCGCGAGGCTGAGATCGTCTCCGGTCACTGGTATCCCCCGTCCATAACTCCGCAATGTTGACGTTACCACGGCCGAAGTCGTACCATGTTTACGTGAACACGACCGAACTTCCTGAGATGCGGACCGAGACCCTCGGCGCCGGCGTCGTCAAGCGCGCAACCCAGCTGGCCGACGGCCGCGACATCATCTACTACGACGACCGCGACTCGACGCTCGGCCCCGACCGCGCGGTCGACGCTCGCACGCTCGACCCCCGTCCCGACACCGCGACGATGCGACTCGACGTGCTCACCGGCGACTGGATCACGGTCGCCGCGAACCGACAGAACCGCGTCATGATGCCCGGCGCCGACGCCGACCCGCTCGCACCGCAGACCCCGACGAACCCGTCGGAGGTGCCGTCGCTGTACGACGTCGCCGTGTTCGAGAACCGCTCTCCCGCGTTCGGACCCGCCCTGGCCGAGGCGATCGGCGCCGCGCCCGCCGCGAGCAACCCGCCCCGCGGTCTCGACGACCTCGCCGCACTCGGACTCGGCCGCACCCGCACCTCGGTCGGACGCTGCGAGGTCGTGTGCTTCAGCCCCGAGCATTCCGGATCGTTCGGCACCCAGTCCGTCACCCGCGCCCGCACGGTGATCGAAGCCTGGGCCGACCGCACGGCCGCCCTGTCGCAGCTGCCGGGGATCGAGCAGGTGTTCCCGTTCGAGAACCGCGGAGAGGCGATCGGGGTGACCCTGCCACATCCGCATGGTCAGCTGTACGCCTACCCCTACGTGACCCCGCGCACCACCCGGCTGCTCGACGCGATCGACCGCACCGCCCCCGACCTCTTCGCCCGCGTGCTGGAGTTCGAGCAGGCGTCGGAGCGCGTCGTGTTCCGCGGCGAGCACTGGACGGCGTTCGTGCCGTTCGCCGCCCGCTGGCCCCTCGAGGTGCACCTGACGCCGCACCGCCACGTACCCGACTTCGCCGCGACGTCCGAAGCCGAGCGCGATGAGCTCGCGCCGCTCTACCTGCGTCTGCTGCGCGGCGTCGATGCGATGTACGACACCCCGACGCCGTACATCGCCGCCTGGCACCAGGCGCCCGTGAACGTGGGCCGCGACACCGTGCGCCTGCACCTGCAGCTCACGAGCCCGCGCCGCGCCGCCGACAAGCTCAAGTTCCTCGCCGGCTCCGAGGCCGCGATGTGGGCCTGGGCCGCCGAGGTCACCCCGGAGCAGGGCGCCGCCCGCATCCGCGAAGCCATCGCCCGCGCCGAGGAGGCCTCCGCATGACCGCCGCGCAGCACAGCGCCCGCGCGCTCTTCGCAGCCCTGACGGGACACGAGCCGGACGGACTCTGGTCGGCCCCCGGCCGCGTCAACCTGATCGGCGAGCACACCGACTACAACGAGGGCTTCGTGCTGCCGTTCGCGATCCCGCACCGCACGGTCGCGGCGGTCGGCACGCGCGACGACGGCCGCATCCGCGTGGCATCGACCTTCGCGGATGACGTGGTCGAGGTCGCGCTCGACGAGCTGACCGCGCTGTTCCCGACCACCACGGGCTCCGCGCCTGCGGTCCCCGAGTGGGCCGCCTACCCGCTCGGGGTCGCGTGGGCGCTGCAGCTGGCAGGAGCCGCGGGTCGCGGTGTCGACATCGCGATCGCCTCGGACGTGCCTGTCGGCGCCGGACTCTCCTCGTCGGCCGCGATCGAGGGGGCGACGGCATCCGCTCTCAACGACCTCTGGAACGCCGGACTCGACAAGGTGGCGCTCGCCCGCATCGGACGCCGCGCCGAGAACGAGGCCGTCGGAGCGCCGACCGGGATCATGGACCAGATGGCGTCGATGCTGGGCGAGCCGGACGAGGCGATCTTCCTCGACTGCCGCTCGCTGGAAGCGCAGACCGTGCCGGTCGGCGCCGCGGCATCCGGCCTGGCGATCCTCGTGATGGACACGCGGGTGAAGCACGCGCATTCCACGGGAGGCTACGGCGAGCGCCGGGCGTCGTGCGAGAAGGGAGCGGCGATCATGGGCGTGAAGAGCCTGCGGGATGTGTCGGTGACCGACCTCCCCCGCGCCGAAGAGCTCATGGACGATGTCACGTTCCGCCGCGTGCGGCACATCGTGACCGAGAACCAGCGCGTGCTCGACACTGTGGGGGTGCTGCGCGAGCAGGGCGCGCGGGCGATCGGCGAGCTGCTCGTCGCCTCGCACGCCTCGATGCGCGACGACTTCGAGATCTCGGTACCCGAGCTCGACACCGCTGTCGAGGCCGCCCTGGCCGCGGGTGCCATCGGCGCCCGGATGACCGGCGGGGGCTTCGGCGGCGCCGCGATCGCCCTCGTCGAGCAGGGCGCGGTGGAGGCGGTGTCGACCGCCGTGGACGCGGCCTTCGCCGACGCCGGATTCAGTGCCCCGCACCTGTTCACGGTCGTCCCGTCGGCGGGCGCGCACCGCGACGCCTGAGAGAATGACAGACGGAGTCGCCCCTCGGGTGCGACAGGAGAGGAACGCAATGTCCTGGATCGTCACCGGCGGCGCCGGCTACATCGGTGCGCACGTGGTGCGCGCTCTCGCAGATGCCGGGCTGACCCCGGTCGTGCTCGACGACCTCTCCAGCGGGGTGGCGTCGTTCGTGCCGGAGGGCGTGGCGTTCGTGCAGGGCAGCATCCTGGATCGCGCGCTCGTCGAGAAGACGCTGCGCGACCATGATGCGGAGGGCGTGATCCATGTCGCCGGCTACAAGTACGCCGGGGTCTCGGTGCAGCGTCCACTGCACACCTATGCGCAGAACGTCGAAGGCACCCGCGTGATCCTCGAGGCCATGCAGGCCGCGGGCGTCGCGAACATCGTGTTCTCGTCATCCGCCGCCGTGTTCGGCACCCCGGATGTCGCGCTCGTGGTGGAGGACACCGCGAAGAAGCCCGCCAGCCCCTACGGCGAGTCCAAGCTGATCGGCGAGTGGCTGCTGCGCGACCAGGCGATCGCGACCGCCGACTCTGAGACGCCACTGCGCCACACCTCGCTGCGCTACTTCAACGTGGTCGGCTCCGCGGATCCGACGGTGTACGACGTCAGCCCGCACAACCTGTTCCCCATCGTGTTCGAGGCGCTGATCGCGGGCAGCACCCCGAAGATCTTCGGCGACGACTACGCGACCGAGGATGGGACGAACGTGCGCGACTACGTGCACGTCGGCGACATCGCCGCGGCCCACGTCGCCGCCGCGAAGCGCCTGTCGTCCGGTGAGGCCATCGAGCCCGCGTACAACCTCGGCTCCGGTGACGGCCTGAGTGTGAAGCAGATCATGGATGCCGTCGCCCGCGTGACCGGCATCGACTTCACGCCCGAGATCGGCCCGCGCCGCCCCGGCGACCCCGACCGGATCGTGGCCACCGGAGAGCTCGCCGCCCGTGACCTCGACTGGACCATGCGGTACACGGTCGACGAGATGGTGCGCACGGGCTGGGAGGCCCGCCGCAACGCCGGCTGAGCCTCAGAGATCGCGACGGCGGATCGGGTAGAGCCAGAAGCAGAGCCACGCCAGCGCGGTGAACAGCAGCGGGATCACGGCGAGCATGAGCCGGATGCCGCCGTCGACGGTAGCGGGCTGCGCATCCTCCAGCGCGGCGTCGAAACCGGATGACGTGAGCACCACCGCCGCGACGATCGCCTGCAGCACGACCGAGCCGCGCACCACGAAGCCGTTCACGCCGAAGTAGGCGCCCTCGCGGCGGTGGCCGGTGCGCCCGGCATCCTCGTCGATGATCTGCGCGAGCACCACCTCGAGCAGCTGCAGCAGACCGCCGACACCGACACCCACCGCGACGCCCACCAGCGCCGCGCCGAGGACGCTCGTCGGCACCAGGTAGCCGAGCACGGCGATGCCGAACACCGCCACGCTCCACAGCAGGGCGGTGCGCGGGTTCGTGCGGCGCACGATCGCGCTCCACAGCACGATCGAGGGGATCGCGGTGACGAAGATCGCGCCGAGCAGCAGACTGCTCTCCCCGTCTGGGGCGCGCAGCGAGTAGCGCACGTAGAACGGCACGGCGGCGAGGATGATCGCGATCGACGTCTGCACGAACAGCGACCCGAGCACGTAGGGCACGAACGCCCTGTTCGCGAACGTGTACGTCAGCTGGTCGCGGAAGCGCATCGCCTCGGACGCCGCCTCCGGCACGCGGCGTTCGACCATGCCCCCGAGGAACGACCAGACCAGCAGCACCAGGCACACCGCACCCAGCACGAGCGCCATGCCCGGCCAGCCGATCGAGTCGTACAGCAGCGGCGCCCCCGCGGTGCCGAGCACCATGCCGAGGATCGCGAAGATCTGCCGGGGCACATTGCCCCGCGCCCGCTCGGCCGTGGTGCGGAAGATCTCGGGGAACAGCGCGGAGATGTTGAGCACCACGACCACGAACGCGATGTCATAGACCGCGACCACGATCAGGAACCAGGCGATCAGCCCACCGGTCGGCAGCTCCGGCGGCATCCAGACCAGCACGAATCCGACGACCAGCGGCACGATGCCGAAGCCGATCCACGGGATGCGCCGACCCCACGGGGTGCGGATGCGGTCCGACAGTGCGCCGATCACCGGGTTCAGGAGCGCGTTGAGGATGCCGTGGGCGATCAGCGCGGCCGCCACCCATGCGGCGGGCACGGCGAGGTGCGAGACGTAGAAGTAGACCGCGAACGCCGAGAACGTCTGCGCCATGAGCTGGGTGGGGAACCCGGAGAGACCGAAGGCGGTCGACTGCGCCCTGGTCGGCGCCGCGTCGAGTCGGCGGTCGCGCAGGTGCGTGAGGAGCGAGGTCATCGCGTGCCCCGCTGCAGATCGCGCAGCGCACGCCAGCCGATGCGCACGAGGCCCTCATCGGCGATCGTCTGCACCACGACCGGGTCGGAGAGCAGGCGCAGCTCGTAGCCGCGCTTGACGGCGGCGAAGTCGACCGCGGACCGCAGCTCCTCGGTATCGGTCATCGGATGCAGGTAGATCTCGGTGACACCGGCGGGGACGGCTCGCAGCAGCGCGACGAAGCCGTCTCGCACCTGCTCGTAGGTCTCGGCGGCGTCCGTGCCCTCGCCGACCAGCTCGAAGGGGTGCGACCAGAGCCGGTCGATGATCTCGACCCCGAGCGCGTCAGCCGCGCCGGTCGCCCTGGCGAGGGTGTCGGCGCTGACGCCGTCCATGCTGCGTGGCAGGCGGAACGGCAGCCCGTGCTGCGCGGCCAGCGCGAAGACCTCGCCGAGGAAGTCACGGCCGGTCGCGAGTCCATACACGGAACCCATGTGGTTGTCGAGGTGGGTGACATCGACCCCGGCGTCGAGGGCGGCCTGCAGCTGCGCCGCGAGCTCGGCGACGACGTCGTCGGTCGCGGCGTGCTGCTCGACCGAGGCGACATCGACCGGGAAGAAGCCGTCGGCGTCGACCAGCGTGGTCGTGGTGCCGGTGAGCGGACGCCACCGGTAGCGGGACCACTCGCTCGTCAGCACCAGGTGCACGCCGACGTCGAGGTCACGGCGCGCGGCGGCGAACGACAGCGCCTCCGGCGCCCACGAGCACGGGACCATCAGCGTCGTGGAGTCGATGCGTCCGGCATCCAGCAGCTCGACGATCGCGGTGTTCGCCGCATGGCACATGCCGAAGTCGTCGGCGTTGAGGATGATCGCCCTGGCCCCGGGAGCGAGCCCGAGGCGTTCGGCGAGATCGGAGGGAGCAGTCATCGTCGACTCCTATCGGGTGGGTCAGCGTCCGGTCTTGTCGGGTGGGGTCAGGATACGGGTGAACAGCGCGGCGCGAAGAGCGGATGCGGCCTCCCCTGTCGCGCCGATCAGCGGGGCTTCGACGCCGAACGACGACACCCGGAAACCCACGGACAACAGCGGCGCGTACTCATCGGCGATCCGGGCGACCGCCCCGGCGAGCACAGGGTGCGCGGCGCTGCCGCTCAGGATGAACGCCTCGGGGTCGAGCACGAGCGTCATGGTGCCGGCGATCAGCACCAGGCGTCTGGCGACCTCGGTGACCAGCTGCAGCGCGGCATCGTCACCGTCGGCCGCGGCTTCGAGGTGCGCGCCGAGCAGCGCGTCGGGGTCGAGATCGTACGCGCGGGCGAGGTCGCTGACCACGGCGTCGTTCACGACCGGAGCACCGATCGGCAACGGGCTCTGCGGCAGGTACATGATCTCGCCGGCGATGCCGGAGGCGCCGCGGTGCAGCGCGCCGTCGATCACGATCCCCGCACCGAGGCCGTCGTCGACCAGGAGCAGCAGTGCGAAGCTGGACAGATCGGCGACCGCACCGACGGAGAGCTCGGCGAGAGCGGCCAGGTTGACGTCGTTCTCGATGCGCACCTCGCACCCGAGCGCGGCGGCGAGCGCCGAGCGGAATGCGCCGCCGTCCGGACCCTCGTCGTTGCGGATACTGCCGTCGGCGGTGACGATGCCCGGGACGCCCACGACCGCCGCGTGCACCGGCCCATTCACCACGCGGCGCCCCCGATCGACCAGGCGGGCGATGTGCGTGACGCGATCGTCGACGCGGGGGAAGTCCTCGTGCAGTTCGGCGCGCACCGCGCCGGTCGGGTCGACGAGCACGACGTGTGCCGCATGGTGGTCGGCGTGGATCGCGGCGGCGAACCCGAGATGCGGGTGCAGCGCGACCCGACTGGCCGCGGGACCGCGGGTGTCACGGTCGACGCCAGCCGGAGCGACGGCCCCTGCGCCCTCGAGCATGCGGAGCACCTGCGTGACGGCGGTGCGAGACAGCCCGGTCGCGGCCATCAGCTCGGCACGGGTGCGCGGGCCGGTGCGCGCGAGCGCTTCGAGAATCGCGCGGCCGTTGAGTGCGCGGAGCAGGGTCTGGGGCCCTGCGAGTGGCCTGGTCATGGCGATCCCCCCAAGTCAGCTCCGCCCAGCCTCCCACATCGCGCCGCGTCCCCGGGCCGCCGCCCGGAAACATGACGCGCGGGGCGCCCGGTCGAGCGCCGAGTGCACGGCATCCGCCCGCGTGCACGACCTCTCCGCGCAAGTTTCCCGTGCACTCGGCGACAACCCGTGCACTCGGCGGGCGCGGGCGGGGGAGCTCAGTCCAGCGCGGACATGACGTGCTTGATGCGCGTGTAGTCGTCGAAGCCGTACTGCGAGAGGTCCTTGCCGTAGCCGGAGTGCTTGAATCCGCCGTGGGGCATGTCCGACACGAACGGGATGTGGGTGTTGATCCACACGCACCCGAAGTCCAGGTCGCGTGAGAACCGCATCGCACGCGCGTGATCCGTCGTCCACACCGATGCGGCCAGCGCGTACGGCACGTCGTTCGCCATCGCCAGCGCCTCCGCATCCTCGGAGAACGACTGCACGGTCAGCACCGGCCCGAAGATCTCGCCCTGCACGGCCTCGTCGTCCTGGTGCAGACCCGACACGATCGTGGCCTCCCAGAAGTAGCCGCGGTCGCCCTGGCGTGCACCGCCGGTCTCGATCTTCGCGTGCGCGGGGAGTCGTTCGACGAACCCCGCCACCTGGGCGAGCTGTGCCGCGCTGCTGAGCGGGCCGTACAGCACGCCCTCCTCGTGCGGTCCGCCGGTGCGGGCGTGCGTGCGGGCGCGAGCGACCAGCGCCGCGACCAGTTCGTCGTGGATCGAAGCGTGCACGAGCACACGCGTCGCGGCGGTGCAGTCCTGGCCTGCGTTGAAGAACGCGCCGGTGACGATGCCCTCGACCGCTTTCTCGATCGACGCATCCGGGAACACGATCGCCGGGGCCTTACCGCCCAGCTCGAGGTGAACGCGCTTGACGTCGTTCGCGGCCGAGCGGGCCACGGCCATACCCGCGCGCACCGATCCGGTGATCGCGACCATCTGCGGCGTCGGATGCTCGACCAGAGCCACACCGGTGTCACGGTCGCCGAGCACGACGTTCAGGGTTCCCGCCGGGGTGTGCGCCGCGACGATCTCGGCCAGCAGCAGCGTGGTGAGCGGCGTCGACTCGGCCGGCTTCAGCACGACGGTGTTGCCCGCGGCGAGCGCGGGGCCGATCTTCCACACCGCCATGTTGAGCGGGTAGTTCCAGGGGGTGACCTGACCGATCACGCCGATCGGCTCCCGGCGCACGAAGGAGGTGTGCCCGGCGAGGTACTCCCCCGCGGCGCGGCCCTCGAGGCTGCGGGCGGCGCCGGCGAAGAAGCGCAGCTGGTCGACGGACTGCATGATCTCGTCGGCGACGAGCGTGGCGCGCGGCTTGCCGGTGTCGCGCGACTCCAGGTCGGCGAACTTCTCGGCGCGGGCGAGCATGTCGTCGGCGATGCGGAACAGCGCCAGCTGCCGGTCGGCGGGCGTGGTGTCGCGCCAGAGCGGGAAGGCAGCGGATGCCGCGGCGTAGGCGTCGTCGACGTCGCTGCCGTCCGACACGGGGAGCGCGCCGTACTCCTCCTCGGTCGCCGGATCGATGAGCGGCAGACTGCCCGCTCCACGCACGGGAACGTAGCGACCGCCGATGAAGTTCTGCAACGTCTCTGAAGGCATGTCCACATGGTAGCGAGGAGTGTGCGAAATCTGAAGCACTTTCCTGACGAAACAACTGAATCGGTTGCCAGAGCATGTTCAACCTGTCAATATCGACACATGAGCACCACGCCGAAGCAGCCTGCCCTGGACGACATCTCCAAGCGGATCGTCGAACTCCTCCAGGAGGACGGCCGTCGGCCCTATGCCGAGATCGGTCGCGAGGTCGGGCTCAGCGAGGCAGCGGCCCGCCAGCGCGTCCAGCGGATGACCGAGGCGGGCATCATCCAGATCGTCGCCGTGACCGATCCGATGCAGCTCGGCTTCCACCGCATGTCGATGATCGGCATCCGCGTCACGGGCGATCCGCGCACGATCGCCGAGGAGCTCACGAAGATCCCCGAGCTCGCGTACGTCGTCGTCACCCTCGGCACGTTCGACATCCTCGTCGAGGCCGTGTGCGAGGACGACGAGCACCTGCTCGACCTCATCGCGACCCGCATCCGCACCATCGACGGCATCGCGCAGACCGAGAGCCTGCTCTATGCGGGCCTGTACAAAGACCTCTACAACTGGGGTACGCGCTGAAGCGCGCCCCGTCATCCAACGGAGTGATCATGGGAACCACCGTCTTCGAGCGTCAGCAGCCGCCGCAGTCCGTCATCGACGACTCCCTGCGGTCCACGGCCTTCGGGGTGTTCTGGCTCGATGACGTCGAGCGACCGGTGCATCCGCCGTTGTCCGGCTCCGTGCACGCCGACCTCGCGATCGTCGGCGGCGGTTACACGGGACTGTGGACCGCGATCCGCGCCAAGGAGCGCGACCCCGAGCGCCGGGTCGTGCTGCTCGAGGCATCCCGCGTGGCCTGGGCCGCATCCGGCCGCAACGGCGGGTTCTGCGAGGCCAGCCTCACCCACGGCCACGAGAACGGCGTGAATCGCTGGCCCGACGAGATCGACCGGCTCGAGGAGCTGGGCCTGGCGAACCTCGACGGCATCGCGCAGACCGTCGCGCGCTACGGCATGGACACCGACTTCGAGCGCACCGGCCAGCTGGCGGTCGCCGTGGAGCCGCACCAGGTCGAATGGCTCCGCGGCGAAGACGACTTCCTCGACGAGGATGCGGTGCAGGCCGAGGTGCACTCGGAGACGTTCCTCGCCGGCTCCTGGGACCGCGAGGGCTGCGCGATGGTACATCCGGCCAAGCTGGGACTGGAGCTCGCACGCGTCGCGTCCGAGCTGGGCGTCGAGATCCACGAGCGCACCCTGGTGCGCGGCATCGAGGGCGACGGCTCCTCGGCGCTCACGCTGGTGACCGACGGCGGACGCGTGACAGCGGATGCCGTGGCGCTGGGTACCAACGTCTTCCCGTCGTTGCTCAAACGCAACCGCCTGATGACCGTTCCGGTGTACGACTACGTGCTGATGACCGAGCCGCTCTCGGACGCACAGCTCGCGTCGATCGGATGGTCGCACCGCCAGGGTCTCGCCGACAGCGCGAACCAGTTCCACTATTACCGGCTCACCGCCGACAACCGCATCCTGTTCGGCGGCTACGACGCGATCTACCACTACGGCGGCAAGGTGCGCCCGGAGTACGAGGACCGCATGGAGAGCCACCGGCGCCTGGCCTCGCACTTCTTCACGACGTTCCCGCAGCTCGCGGGGCTCACGTTCACGCACCGGTGGGCCGGGGCGATCGACTCGTCCAGCCGGTTCTGCGCCTTCTTCGGCACCGCCCGCAAGGGCCGCGTCGCCTACGCGACCGGGTTCACCGGGCTCGGCGTCGGCGCCGCGCGGTTCGCCGCCGACGTCATGCTCGACAAGCTCGCGGGCGAGGAGACCGAGCGCACGACGCTGAAGATGGTGCGTGAGAGGCCGGTGCCGTTCCCGCCCGAGCCTGCCGCCGCGATCGGCATCAACCTGGTGCGGGCAGCCATGAATCAGGCCGACCACCGCGAGGGCAAGCGCAACCTGTTCCTCAAGACGCTCGACGCGCTCGGGATGGGCTTCGACTCGTGAGCGGGCTCGCCGCAGGAACCGGCGTGGACGCGGGCGCCCTCCGTCTCACCCATGAACCGCTGCCGGTCGACGAGGTCCTCTCCGGCACTCCCACGACGGGCACGCAGGCGTTGGCGTCTCTGGGCGAGGTCGAGATCGGCATCTGGGAGATGACGCCGGGCACGGCCACCGACACCGAGGTCGACGAGGTGTTCGTCGTGCTCTCCGGGCACGCCACGATCACCTTCGACGACCCGTCCCTGCCCGACATCACGGTCGGCCCCGGTTCGGTGGTGCGCCTGGCCGAGGGGCAGCGCACCACGTGGACCGTCACCGAGACGCTGCGGAAGATCTACATCGCGTAGCCGGGCGGTACGCGCCTGTGGATCGTGCGGAGCCTCAGCCCAGCGCCGTCACCTCGGCATGCGGCATCCGCTCGCGCATGACGCGGACCGCCTCGGGGTTGTCGTCGATGAGCACGGCATCCCGCCCCAGAGCCGACGCCACTGCGCCGGTCGTACCGCTTCCGGCGAAGAGGTCGAGCACGCGGTCGCCGGGGCGGCTGGAGGCGCGGATGATGCGGCGCAGGATCCCCTCGGGCTTCTGCGTGGGGTATCCGGTCTTCTCGCGGCCCGTGGTGGGGACGATGGTGTGCCACCAGACGTCGGTCGGCAGCTTGCCGCGCGCTGCCTTCTCGGGCGTCACGAGGCCGGGCGCCATGTACGGCTCGCGGTCGATCTCGTCGGCGTTGAAGACGTACGTCCGCGGGTTCTTCACGTAGACGAGGATCGTGTCGTGCTTGGTGGGCCAGCGCCGGCGCGACTTCGCCCCGTAGTCATAGGCCCAGATGAGCTCGTTGAGGAACGAGTCCCGCCCGAACACCGCGTCGAGCATGACCTTGGCGTAGTGCGCCTCGCGGTAGTCGAGGTGCAGGTACAGGGTGCCGTCGTCGGCGAGCAGCCGCCACGCCTCCTCGAGCCGCGGCATCAGGAAGGTGCCGTAGTCGTCGAAGCGGTCGTCGTACGTGCGCAGCATCCCCCGCACCCGCTCGTAGGCGTGGCCGTGGAAGCCGTGGCGGATCTCGGTCTCGGCGGCCTCCGGTTCAGAACTCCTCACTTCCGGGGTCTCCGCGCTCTCAGACTCCCGCGAGTCCGCACTACTCGAGTCGGGGGCCTCGGATTCTTGAGGAGTTGTGGACGCCCGCCGCGCCGTGACCACCTGCCGTTCCTGCGTACGGCCGGTGTTGAACGGCGGATCGAGGTAGATCAGGGTGAAGGATGCCGCGGGCAGAGTCGCCGCCGCGGCGAGGTTGTCGCCCTCGATGATCGTGACGGCACCGGGCGTCACCTCTGTCGGAGAGGTGCATGTTCTTCGGCCGGATTCGGCGGATGCGGCCGCAGAAGGCGCATTCTCCCGAATTTCGGATGCGCCACCCTCCGAGCCTGTCGAGGGGTCGGTCACGGGACCCGGTGCAGCCACGCGTCGGTGGCGAACTTCGACTCCACCAGAGCCTCCGCGGCGGCGTACTCCTCGGCGCTGATCGCCCCGGTCTCGGCATCGGTCAGCGAGCGGAAGGTGCCGATGAACCGGTCGATGATCTCGGCGCGGGTGAGTCCGGTCTGGCTGCGCAGCGGATCGACGCGCTTGGCCGCGGACGTGGTGCCCTTGTCGCTCAGCTTCTCCCGCCCGATGCGCAGCACCTCGATCATCATCTGACCGTCGATGTCGTACGACAGCGTTGCGTGGTGCAGCACTCCCCCGTTGGCGAGACGCTTCTGCGCCGCCCCGCCGATCTTGCCGGTGGGGCTCGCGATGTCGTTCAGCGGCTGGTAGACCGCGTCGATGCCGAGGGACCGCAGCGCCTGCAGCACCCAGTCGTCGAGGAAGGCGTAGGAGTCGGCGAAGGTCATGCCCGCGACCAGCGACGCCGGCACGTACAGGGAGTACGTGATGATCTGCCCCGCGGCCATGAGCATCGCCCCGCCGCCGGAGATCCGGCGCACGACGTCGAATCCGTGGCGGGCCGCCCCTTCGGGGTCGACCTCGTTGCGGTACGACTGGAAGGAGCCGATCACGACGGCGGACTCGTCCCACTCCCAGATACGCAGAGTGGGGCGGCGGCGCCCCTCGCCCACGCGGGCGGTGAGCACCTCGTCGAGTGCGAGGTTCATGCGCGGGGAGACGGCCTTGTCGTGCACGATCTCCCAGTCGAAGTCGCGCCACCCCGGCGCCGTCACCAGCGCGCGCCGCACCGCCGTGCCGACCGCGTCGGGGGTGAATCCGAGCAGCTGGGCGCCCGCCGGCAGGGCCTCGCGCACGGCGGTCGCGATCGCGGTGGCATCCGTCTCGACGGGCAACCCGGTCACTGCGGCGTTGATGTCGTCGAGCGCGGAGTCCGGCTCGAGGAAGAAGTCACCGGCCAGTCGGAACCGCGCGATCCTGCCGTCCTCGACATCCAGGTCGACGACGACGAGCTTTCCCCCTGGGACCTTGTATTCACCGTGCACGGTTCCAGCTTAAGTCCGCGCGCCCCCGACCGCCCCGGTCCCGCGTCAGCGGCCCAGCACCACGGCGCGCTCACCCGCACGGATGGGCACGGTGTAGCGGTTGCCCGGCGGGGGCAGCGGGCAGACGAACTGGTCGGAGAACGCACACGGCGGCAGGTACGCCCGGTTGAAGTCGATCACCGCCGTGCCGTCGGCCGCGGGCTCGTCGACGAGCAGAAACCGGAACCGGTAGGTCTCACGCCCGTTGGTGCCGTCGCCGAACACCGCGCTCAGCGCGCCCTGCGCGTTGCGGGTGACCGTCAGCTCGTGATCCTTCTCGCGCACGGAGAAGTGCAACCGACCGGCGAGCGGGGACTCATGCGCCCCACCGTCGACCGTGGTGATGGTGACCTGCTCGCCCGGGGTCGGCTCGAACGTCGCCGCCACCCGCCACGCACGGTCGGGGCGGTAGGCGTCGATCCCGCTGAACCGCTCCCGCTCCGGCCGTCCGGGGTTGTAGACGCGCAACGCGACGGTGTCGTTGCGCGTGAACCGTCGCAGCTCCCGTCTCCCGAGCCGCAGCGTCTGCACTCCGCGCAGTGCCACGCTCTCGCCGGCCCGCCCGAGGTCGGTGCCGCGGATGCCGCCGTCCTCCGTGAGCGCCCAGAGGCCAGGGATGCCGTCGACCGCGGCCGGCATCCCGATCAGCCAGTTCGTCGACTCGAGCGCGGCGGGCCCATACTCCGCGCCGGCGTAGCGCTCGCGCGACGTGTGCCAGTCATGCCAGTCCTTCTCGAAACTCATCGGAGCAGCGCCCTCCCGTGCGAGCGCACCGCTCAGGCGCACCTCGCTCGTCCGCGGAATATTGCCCCCGAATCTATGGGCGCGCCACTTACGGAGACGGGGATCACGTCACGCAACTTCACCGACTGTCATCGGCGTTCATGGTGCGTAACACGGCGACGCCGGAGAACGCCGTCAGTCGCGCGGCGGGAAGCGCTTGTCGAGCCAGGAGAGCACGTCGGCACGTACCTCTCCCTGCTGCAGCTCGTTGAAGATCTCGTGCCGCGCGTCCGGGTAGACCAGCGTCGTGATGTCGGTGTAGCCGGAGCGGGTGCGGTACTCCTCGGCCAGCTTGTGCACGCTGCGGGGTCCGCCGACCGGGTCGTCGCGTCCGACCAGGAGCAGCAGCGGGATGTCGCGTCCGCCCTTCGCGACCAGGTCCTTCGCCGGGCGCCCGTAGAGCTTCGCGGCCTCGATGGGACCGAAGAGCTTCAGCAGTGGAACGTCGGTGGTCAGCGGATCGTTCTCGAACGACTCCCAGACCGCGGGGTCGCGACTGAGCCACTCGAACCCGGTCGCATCAGGGCCGGCCCAGCGGGCGTTCAGCGGCGCGGCGTTCAGCGAGCCGGGCATGCGCAGCGCCGATCCGGAGAGGATGACGGCATCCCACGCGTCGGGGTGGTCGTTGACGAGCATCTGCGCGAGGAAGGAACCCCAGGAGTGACCGAGCAGCACGAGCGGCAGGTCGGGGTTCTCATCGCGGATGATGCCGGTCAGCTGCCAGACGGCGTCCTCCGCCGCGCGCAGCCCGCCCTTGCCGAGACGGCCGAGCCTGGCCGGCCCTTCGTGCTGACGGATGCCGGTGCGGCCGTGTCCGCGGTGGTCGTCCGCGTAGACCGTGAAGCCCGCGCCGGTGAGCGCGCCGATCAGCGCGCCGTAGCGTCCCGCGTGCTCGCCGACGCCGTGCAGCAGTTGCACGACTCCGCGCGGCGCGCCCTCAGCCGGGTGGACGTCGTAGACGATGGCGATGCCGTGGGCATCCGTGAACTCTCGCGTATCCGTCACGCTGAGAGCCTACCCATGGCGGCGAGGACCGGCTACAGGCCGAGCGCCGCCCGCACGCCGAGCGCGATGTCGCGATCCGTGACCTCGTAGCCGCCGACGCCGTCGGATGCCGACCCCATGCGCACTCCGCCGTCTTCGCGCACGGCCCGCTTGGCGGAGAAGTGCAGTGCGTCGACGCCGATCGCGGCGAGCGCCGGTGCCGTGGCGGCATCCACACCGCTGCCTGCCATGATCTCGATCTCGCCCTCAGCCGCGGCGACGAGTGCGCGCAGGGTGTCGATGCCGTCGATCGCCGCGGAGGCGCCGCCCGAGGTGAGCACGCGACGCAGTCCGAGGCTCCGCGCCGCCGCGAGCGTGGCCACCGGGTCGGCGGTCACGTCGATGGCGCGGTGCAGGGTCACCGACGCTCCCCCGGCGGCGTCGCGCAGACGGGTCATCGCCTCGATGTCGAGGCGCCCGTCCGCGTCGAGCGCGCCGATGACGACCCCGGTGGCACCGGAGGCGAGGGCCAGGCGCACATCGCGTTCGGCGACCGCGAGCTCGTCGGCGTCGTAGTGGAACCCTCCCGCACGGGGGCGGATCAGCACGTGCACCTCGGGGCCGGTGTCACCGGCGGTCTCGACCGCGATCTCCACGGTCGCCTGAGACGGGGTGAGTCCCCCCAGCGCGAGAGCCGTCGCGAGCTCGACGCGTGCGGCGCCGACCTCCGTGGCGATGCGCACACCGGCGGGGTCCTGTACGGCGAGTTCCAAGGCGAGAGTTCGGGTCACGCCCTCCATTCTGCCGGGTACACGCGGCCTCGACGGCATCCGCCCTTCCCTCTTCGCAGAAGATTAGATAGGCTATCTAAGTAATGTCTGCGTCTGAAGAAGCCCTCCACCTCACCGCCACAGACCTGCGCATGGCCACGTTCCGCCTGGCCCGCCGGCTCCGCTGCGCCCGCGCCGCCGACTCGATGAGCGACGCGCAGCTGGCCGTGCTGGCCACCCTGCGCATGCACGGCCGTCGCACGATCTCCGCTCTCGCCGAGCACGAGCGGGTGACCGCGCCTTCCATGACGAGCACGGTCGACGGTCTCGAGAAGCAGGGGTTCGTGGCACGCACGCCCGACGAGGAAGACCGCCGCCGCGTGCAGGTCGACATCACCGAGGCCGGCACCGAGATCGTGGTCGAGACCATCCGCCGCCGCGACGAGCTGCTCGCCGACATGCTCCGCGAGCTCGACTACACAGAGGTGGAGCTCGAGACGCTGCGCGCGGCGAGCGAACTGATGCGGCGGGTGACCGACCGATGAGCGCCATGTTCCGGTCGTTCGCGAACATCAACTACCGCATCTGGTTCGCCGGGGCCCTGGTCTCCAACATCGGCGGGTGGATGCAGGCGACCGCCCAGGACTGGGTCGTGCTCACCGAGCTGACCGACAACGACGCGACCGCCATGGGCGTGACGATGGCGCTGCAGTTCGGTCCGCCGCTCGTGCTCGTCAGCCTGACGGGCTGGGTGGCCGACCGCTTCGACCGCCGGCACATCCTGCTCACGACGCAGAGCGCCCTGCTCGGACTCGCGATCGCGGTGGGCGTGCTGCTGCTCAACGGCCTCATGACCCTGCCGATGATGTTCTGCTTCGCGCTCGGTTTCGGCATCGTGAACGCCTTCGATGCGCCGGCCCGCCAGGCCTTCGTCTCGGACATGGTCTCCACGGGCGACACCTCCAACGCGGTCGCGCTGAACTCGGCATCCTTCAACCTGGCCCGTATGATCGGGCCGGCCGTCGGCGGGCTGCTGATCGTGGCGATCGGCTCCGGATGGGTGTTCATCGTCAACGCGGCGACCTTCCTCGCGATGATCCTCGCGCTGGTGATGCTGCGCACGAGCCTGCTCGCCCCTCGCCCGAAGCACCGCAGCCGCGGAGGCCTCGCCGCCGGCTTCCGCTACGTCTGGGGGCGCAGCGACCTGCGCGTCGTGTTCGTGACCGTGTTCCTGATCGGCGCCTTCGGCATGAACTTCCCGATCTTCGCCTCGACCATGGCGATCGAGTTCGGCGCCGGCGCCGACGGATACGGCGTGCTCAGCTCGATCCTCGCGATCGGCTCGCTGGCGGGCGCCCTGCTGGCCGCGCGCCGCGACCGCGCCAGAGTGCGCGTCGTGATCTTCGCGGCCGGAGGGTTCGGCATCGCGGCCTTCGTGTCGTCGGCAATGCCGAGCTACGCGGCGTACGCGGTGACCCTGATGTTCACCGGCTTCATGATCGTGACCCTGCTCACGACGGCCAACGGCTACGTGCAGATGACCACCGATCCCGCGCTGCGCGGGCGCGTGCTCGCCCTCTACATGGCCGTGATCATGGGCTCGACGCCGGTCGGCGCTCCCATCGCCGGGTGGGTGGCCGACGCGTTCGGCCCGCGTGCCGCCATCATGCTCGGTGGCACGGCAGGTCTCATCGCCTGCGCGATCGGCGCCATCTGGGTGTTCACCTCCGGACGGCTGCACCGCGATGAGAACCGCCGCTTCCTGCTCACGCTCGACGAGACGCGGCCGCTCAGCATCATCGACGAGGTCGACCCCGTGGAGTTCAGCGACGAGGCGGCGGTGACCACTCCGATCCGGTCGCCCCGGCCCCAGGACTGACTCCGCGACCGTCGGCGATATACCGTTGACGGATGAGCGGACCGGAGAACGACCCCCAGCCGACCCCTGCCACCGCCGCAGAGCCGGTCTCGACGGACACCACCGAAGGCACTGCGGTGCGCCGCGCACTGCCGCCCTTGCAGCGCTGGGTCTTCTGGCCCGCGACGGTGATCATCGTGGCCTTCGTCGCTTTCACGCTCGCCGCCCCGCACCTCGCCGAGGCGCTGTTCGGCGCGATCCAGACCACGATCGTCAACGCTTTCAACTGGTACTACGTGCTGATCGCCGCGTTCTTCGTGGCCTTCAGCCTGTACCTCGGCTTCAGCCGCTTCGGCGACATCAAGCTCGGCAAGGATGACGACGAGCCGGAGTTCTCGCTCATGTCGTGGTTCTCGCTGCTGTTCGCCGCCGGTATGGGCATCGGCCTGGTCTTCTACGGCGTGAGCGAGCCCCTCACCCACTTCGCGACCCCGCGCCCCGGCGTCACCGGCACCCCGGAGCAGCTCGCGCAGGCGGCTCTCGGTCAGACCTACCTGCACTGGGGCGTGCATGCCTGGTCGATCTACGTCGTGATCGGTCTCGCGCTGGCCTACGCCATCCATCGCCGCAAGCGCCCGATCTCGATCCGCTGGACGCTCGAGCCACTGCTCGGCAAGCGCGTCGAGGGCGGATGGGGCCACGCGATCGACGTGATCGCCCTGGTCGGCACGCTCTTCGGCGTCGCGACATCGCTCGGGCTCGGCGTCATCCAGATCAGCGCCGGCCTCAGTGCCGCGGGGCTGGCGGAACCCGACGAGACCACGCAGGTCATCATCATCCTGATCATCTCGGTGTTCGTGCTGATGTCGGTGCTGTCCGGCGTCACCAAGGGCATGAAGTGGCTGTCGAACGCCAACCTCGTCATGGCCGGACTGCTCGTGCTGTACCTGCTGGCCGTGGGACCGACCGAGTTCCTGCTGCGCGAGTTCGTGCAGTCGATCGGCTACTACGTGCAGAACTTCATCGGGCTCTCGTTCAACGTCAGCGCCTTCCAGGGGACCGCCGGCGAGGAGTGGCAGGCGCAGTGGACCTCGTTCTACTGGGGCTGGTGGATCTCATGGGCGCCGTTCGTCGGCATCTTCATCGCCCGCATCTCGAAGGGCCGCACGGTGCGCGAGTTCGTCGCCGGCGTCATCCTGGTGCCCACCCTGCTCGGCATCCTGTGGTTCGCGGTGCTGGGCGGGTCCGCGCTCGCGCTCGAGCTGCAGTCCCCCGGCACGCTGACCGGGGCCGACGGCACGGTCAACCTGCAGGGCGCCCTGTTCGAACTGCTCGCTCAGGTTCCCGGCAGCGCGATCGTGAGCCTCGGCGCCGTGCTGCTGATCGCGATCTTCTTCGTGACGTCCGCCGACTCGGGAGCCCTCGTGATGGGCATGATCGCGACCGGGGGTCAGCAGAACCCGAAACGCTGGATCCGCACGTTCTTCGTCGCCGTCACCGCGGCCCTCGCGATCGCCCTGCTGCTCGCGGGTGGCCTGACTGCGCTGCAGACCGCCGCCATCACGATCGCACTCCCGTTCAGCGTCGTGATGCTGCTGATCTGCTGGTCGACGGTCGTCGCGTTCACCCGCGAGCGACGCGCCTACGCCCGCGCGGAGCGCGCGCAGCTGATCGACAAGATCGGCGACTACTACGGCCTCGAGGTCGAGGCCCGCGACGAACGCGGAGTGCTGGGCGCCCAGCCGCGGTGGATGCGTTCGCTGCAGCGCCGACTCGGTCTGCCGGTCGCGCCGACCACGCCGATCCGGATCCCTGCGCAGCTGCTGAGCTCCGAGTCGAAGGCGGATGCCGGACCGGCCACCCTCGACGTCGACGACCTCGTGTCGTCCGACGAGCTCTCCGGGTACGACGACCCGGACGTGCCCTCGCACGGTGAGGACGAGTCGCCGCAGTACCCGCGCTGACCTGTTCGGCCGCGGTGTCAAGGGGGTGCGCGGCCTCGGCCTCACGGACGTACGTTCGCGTCATGACTGAGAACACCGACACCACACCGCACCCCCAGGACCCCGCGGAGGGGGCATCCGACGTCGACGGCACCGAGGAGCACGACCCGCAGGGCGGCAGCCAGGGCGGAGCCATCCAGGGGGACAGCTCGCACGGCGACTCCCCGCACGGCGCGATCCAGGGCGACGCCAGCCACGGCCACTCCCCCGACGGCGCCATCCAAGGCGACGCCAGCCGCGATGACGACACCCCGGCTCCGCTCGGGGGCGACGAGACGACCGAGCAGCAGCTGCACGCCGACAACCCCGCCGAGGAGGAGACCCTCAAGCTACTCGACCCCGATAACCCGCCGGCCTGAGCCCCTGCGCCGGCCTGCCGCCCTGCGCCGGCCTGCCTCCTGAACCGGCCTTCCGCCCTGAACCGGCCTTCCGCCCTGAACCGGCCTTCAGTTTTTCGGAGGACGTGAAGAATCGCGGAGGAATCCTCCCGATTCGTCCGCGATTCTTGATCAGGGCCGCAAAAGTTCAGCCTGCGGATGCCGGATGCCGGGCCGGATGCCGCGGGCTACGCCCCGAGCACCACCCGCAGCTGCTCCACGGCCCAGTCGAGCTCGGTCGCGCGGATCACGAGCGGCGGTGCGATGCGGATGGTCTGCCCGTGCGTGTCCTTCACCAGCACACCACGATCGAGCAGCTTCTCGGCGATCTCGCGCCCCGTCCCCTTGGCGGGGTCGATGTCGACACCCGCCCAGAGTCCGGCGATGCGCACGGCCGTGACGCCGTGTCCGATGAGCGGCTGCAGACCCTGGTCGAGGTGGGCGCCGAGGGCCCGGGCGCGCTCCTGGAACTCGCCCGACTCCAGCATCTCCACGACGCGCAGTCCGACGGCCGCGGCGAGCGGGTTGCCGCCGAAGGTCGATCCGTGCTCGCCGGGGCGGATGACCCCGAGCACGTCCTCGTCGCCGACGACCGCAGACACCGGGAGGATGCCGCCGCCGAGGGCCTTGCCGAGCAGGTACAGGTCGGGCACCACGCCCTCGCGGTCGCACGCGAAGGTCTCGCCGACGCGGCCGAGTCCCGACTGGATCTCGTCGGCGATGAAGAGCACGTTCTTCTCGTCGCAGATCTCGCGGATGCGGCGCAGGTACCCCTCCGGCGGGATCACGACCCCGGCCTCGCCCTGGATCGGCTCGACCAGCACCGCGGCCGTGTCGTCGGTGATGGCGGCGGCGATGGCATCCGCGTCACCGTAAGGCACGACATCGAAGCCGGGGGTGTAGGGACCGAAGTCATCTCGCGCCTGATCGTCGTCGCTGAAGCTGACGATCGTGGTCGTGCGACCGTGGAAGTTCCCGGCGGCCACGATGATGCGCGCCCTGCCCTCGAGGATGCCCTTGACCCGGTAGCCCCAGGCGCGCGCGACCTTGATGCCGGTCTCGACAGCCTCGGCCCCCGTGTTCATGGGCAGCACCAGATCCTTGCCGCAGAGCTGCGCGAGCGCCGCGGCGAACGGTTCGAGCCGATCGCTCTGGAACGCACGGCTGACGAGAGTCACCCGGCCGAGCTGCTCGGTGAGCGCAGCGACGAGGGCCGGATGACGGTGCCCGAAGTTGACCGCGGAGTACGCGGCGAGCAGGTCGAGGTAGCGCTTGCCCTCGACATCCGTCACCCAGGCGCCCTCACCGCGGGCGATGTTGACGGGCAGCGGGTGGTAGTTGTGCGCGACGTGCGTCACGGCCGACCCGCGCTCGGTCGCTGAGCCTGGGATCCTGAGCTTGTCGAAGGGCGAAGCGCCCCCCACGCCGCTCACTCGGCACCCCGCAGTTCGAGCGTGCAGCACTTGATGCCGCCGCCGCCGAGCAGCAGCTCGGAGAGGTCGACCATGATCGGGTTGTAGCCGCGCTCGCGCAGCTGCGCCTCGAAGCCCTTGGCGCGGGGCGAGATCACCACGTTGTAGCCGTCGCTCGCGGAGTTCAGCCCGAACACCGAGCCGTCTTCATCCGACACCAGGATCGCGTCGGGGAAGCGCTCCTCGAGGATCGCGCGGCTCGCGTCGTCGAAAGCACCGGGGAGGTAGGCGATGTTCGCGCGCTCCGGGCCGCCGTTGTCTGTGCCCTGCACCGGGTCGAGCACGGCGATCGCGGTGTCGAGGTGGTAGAAGCGCGGATCGATGAGGTTCAGCGACACGACCTCGCGGCCGAAGACCTCGCCCACCTCGCGGTGGCTGTCGCCGGTCGAGCGGAACCCGGTGCCCGCGAGGATCACATCGCCGACGAGCAGGAAGTCGCCCTCGCCCTCGTTGACCTCCTCCGGGACGACGGTGTCGTAGCCGGCCGCGCGGAACCAGTCGGCGAACGCGGGGGCCTCACCGGCACGCTCGACGAAGCGGAACTTCGGCACGTAGGCGCGGCCTTCGATCAGGAACCCGCCGTTGGCCGTGTAGACCATGTCGGGGTAGCCGGCGAGGGGCTCGATCAGCTCGACCTCGTGACCGAGCTCGAGGTACAGGTCGTGGAGCTTCTGCCACTGCGCGACCGCTTTGGCCGTGTCGGTCGGCTTCGTCGGCTCCATCCACGGGTTGATCGTGTAGCTGACGGTGAAGTGCTCGGGGCGGCACATCAGGTAGCGGCGGCGGTGCGCGGTGCGCGTGGGTGCTGACGCGACCGCGGTCTCAGGCGTCGACATCGTACTTTCGAAGGACATGGATGCTCCTCAAGGAACGGATGCGGCGGACGCTGTCCAGGGGCCCGACGGTCCTTCGACCCGCCGCTCGTTCAGAGCCGGCGCCGGGGAAGATGCGACTCGGGCACGCCACGCTCCATTGTGCCATCCGAGGGCTCTGCGACGCCAGGGTGCCGCGGCTACGCGGCGCGGACGACGACCTTGCCGACCGTGTGACCGGCCTCGATGTGCGCGAGGGCGGCGGATGCCTCGGCGAACGGATACTCACGCTCGATGACCGGCACGATGCGCCCCTCGGCGGTCAGCTCGAGCAGCGTGCGCAGCACCTCGGGCCGGGTCGTCGCGGCAAGGGGACGGATGCGGCGGCGCGACCCGATAGACAGCAACGCGGCCTTCAGCATCCGCGGCACCGGCCCGAGCACGTGTCCGCCGTCGCCCGTCGCCAGCACGACGGTGCCGCCTGGCGCCGTCAGCCGCTGCAGTTCGCGCAGCGGCATCCCTCCGGCGATGTCGATGACCGCGTCGAAGTGCGCGGTGGGCAGCTCCGACAGCGGATGCGTGCGGTGGTCGAGCGTGCGCACGGCGCCGAGCCGTTCGATGAGCGGGGCGTTGCGCGCGCCGCACGTGGCCCACACCTCGGCCCCTCGGAGCGCCGCCAGCTGTACCGCGAACGTGCCGACACCACCGGATGCCCCGATGATCAGCACGCGGGGCGCCGTCGCGTCGGTCAGCCCGACGCCGGCCAGGTCGAGCGCCTGCCACGCGGTGCCCCCGGCGATCGGGAGGCAGGCGGCGGGCTCGGGGGCGACGTCGGTCGGCCGCGGCACGAGTCGGGATGCGGCGACCGTGGCGTAGGGCGCGAGTCCTCCGCCACCGGAGAGCTCGCCGATGACCTCTTCGCCGACCTCGGCGCCGACCACATCCGGCCCGACCGCGATGACCGTGCCGGCGACATCCATCCCGCGCACCGGGAACTTCGGCCTCGTGAGCCCGAAGATCGGACGCACCAGCAGCGGATCGCCGAGCATCAGGCGCACATCACCCGCGTTCAGGGCGGTCGCGCGCACCTTCAGCAGCACCTCGCCGCGACGCGGGACGGGGACGGGTATCTGGGCGAGCGTCGTGCCGGTGGAAGGCCCGTAGGCTTCGCCGCGCCACGCGGACATCATCTCGGTCATGTCAGTGCTCTCGCTCTCTCACTGCTCGGGGTACTGGAAGAGGTCGTCGAGTCCCACGCCGAAGGCGCGGGCGATCTGGAACGCGAGCTCGAGCGTCGGCGAGTACTTCTCCTGCTCGATCGCGATGAGGGTCTGCCTGGTCACCCCCACGGTGCGGGCGAGCTCGGCCTGCGTGAGGCCGACAGCCTCCCGATGATGGCGGATGCTGTTGGAGACGAGCGTGGGCTTGACCATCACACCAGGCCCCGGCGGTAGGCGATGACGCGGGCGATGCTGCCGACGAGGGCGGCGACGGCGAATCCGGCGTACATGGTGTTCGCGATCCAGAACACGTCGGCGCCCACCGCGCACAGCACGATCACTCCGAGCCCCGCGATCACCAGGAAGGCCTGTTCGACACGCCCGCCCAGACGACTGATGTCGCGGTCGCGGATGTCGGAGCGGCCCGCGTCTTCGGGGTCTTTCACCCGCGCGATGATGCCCCAGACGATGCTCAGCACGATGGTCGCGACGATGCTCGCGCCGATGACCCACAGCATGAGGGGGAACCAGTCGACCTCGGTCAGCGGTCCTCCCCCGGCCAGCTGGAAGACCAGCCCGATATAGACGGCCAGCGAGATCGGGGTCAGGATGACTCCCGCCCAGGCGTTGCGCTCCTCGTAGACCATGACGACCTCCGTGTAAAGAATTATTGACACGCTCACTGTACGTCGCCACCGCGACGCGTGTCAAGAATTCTTTACACGCGTCGCGACCTTCCTCGTGAGGGGTCAAGACACGCCGCACGCCCACCACGAGACACGGCGTGTTCTGACCCCTCACCTCGCAGCACCCCGCCACCCCGCCAGCTCGCCAGCACGCCACCTCGCCAGCACCTCACGCCGCCTCCTCGCGTTCGACCTCGCCTTCCAACGAGGGGTCAAGACACGCCGCTCCCCCGCCACGAGACACGGCGTGTTCTGACCCCTCACCTCGGGCGCGGGCTCGGGCGCGGGCGCGGATGCGAGCGTCGACGTCAGATCACGTCGCTGAAGGTGCGGTCGGGGTTGCCGTAGCGGTGGGCGGTGATGCTGATGGACTGCTCGTGCACGAACGGCAGCAGCTCGATGCGTCCGGCCGCCGTCACCTCGCCGTCGTACACCGCGAGGTCGGGGTCGCCCTGGACCGCGGCGGCCAGCAGGCCGTGCAGTTCCGCCACAGCATCGCGCGGGCCTACCAGACGCACCCGATTCACCCACGGCGCCGGAGCCGCGCCCGGCTCGACGGGTTCTTCGCGGCGCAGCATCCGCTGCATCCACTCCTCGTCGCTCTCCAGGTGCACGGCGGCGTCGAGGTCGCCGAGCGCGTGGCGCACCCCGGCAGGGAGCCCGACCGGCGTCGACAGCGTGAAGCCCGCCCCCGCGCGCACCGCGGCGATGACCGCGCGCAGCAGGTCCTGCAGCGGGGCGTCGGCGGCGGCGCGGATCTCGACGGGCACCGGTCGATACCGGAACAGGTTCCGTTCGATCCCGAGCTGCGAGACGTCGCGCACCTGGCCGAACTCGCGGCCCCAGGCGAGGGCATCCGACAGGGCGGCGCGGCGCAGCCACTCGAACGACTCGTACTCCAGAGACGGCTGAGCCGACTCGATGAGCGCCGTGATGCGCGAGTCCAGGCCGCGCAGATGCAGCGTGCTGGATGCCGCGGCGCCGGGGTGCGAACGCCAGGTGCCCAGTCCGATGAGGTAGTTCGGTCCCCCGGCCTTCGCGCCCGGACCCACTGCGGAGCGCTTCCAGCCGCCGAACGGCTGCCGCTGCACGATCGCGCCGGTGATGCCGCGGTTCACGTAGAGGTTTCCGGCCTGCACCCGGTCGAGCCAGAACGCCAGATCGTCGGGGTTCTGCGTGTGCAGCCCCGCGGTCAGCCCGTAGGCGACCGCGTTCTGCAGCTCGACGGCCCGCGCGAGGGTCGGCGCGTGCATGACCCCCAGCACCGGACCGAAGAACTCCTCGGTGTGGAAGCGCGATCCCGCCTGCACGCCGACGCGGACGCCGGGGCGCCACAGCCGCCCGCTCTCGTCGTCGGCCGCGACGGCCGGCTCGATGAGCCACTGCTCGTCACCCTCCAGCTCGGTCAGCGCCCAGGCCAGCTTGCCGTGCGGCTTCTCGATCACCGGGCCCACCTCGGCCAGAGGGTCGCTCGGCCATCCGACGTGCAGCGAGCGCACGGCATCCGCGAGCTGCCGCGCGAAGCGCTGCGACCGGCCGACCGGACCGACGAGGATCGCGAGCGACGCCGCCGAGCACTTCTGGCCTGCGTGCCCGAACGCACTCTTCACGAGATCCGCGACCGCCAGATCGAGATCGGCCGACGGTGTGATGATGATCGCGTTCTTGCCGCTGGTCTCGGCCAGCAGCGGCAGATCGGGGCGCCACGAGCGGAACAGCGCCGCGGTGTCCCAGGAGCCGGTGAGGATCACGCGGTCGACGGCCTCGTGCGTGATGAGCGCCTGACCGAGCTCGCCCTCCTCGATGTCGACGAGCGCCAGCACGTCGCGCGGCACCCCCGCCTGCCACAGCGCCTCGGCGACGACGGCAGCGCATCGGCGAGCCTGTGGTGCGGGCTTGAACACGACGCCGGAGCCGGCGGCGAGGGCCGCCAGCACTCCCCCCGCCGGGATCGCGACGGGGAAGTTCCACGGCGGGGCGACCACGGTCACCGCGGCCGGAACGAAGGCCGCACCCGAGATCGCGTCGAGCTCCCGGGCCTTCGCGGCGTAGTAGCGGGCGAAGTCGACGGCCTCGCTGACCTCGACATCCGCCTCGGCGAAGACCTTGCCGGTCTCGGATGCCGCGACCTCGATCAGCTCGCCTCGGTGCGACTCGAGCGCGGCCGCCGCACGCAGCAGCACCTCGGCACGCTCCGCCGCGGGGTGGGATCCCCAGCTCGGTGCCGCATCGCGCACCTGGCGAACCCGTTCATCCAACGTCTCGGCGTCGTCGATACGTGAGGTCGCGAGCGTGTCGACCCCGGCCGTGGAGTCCGCGATGCGTGCGCGCACGTCCTGCGCCCATTCACGGTTCGCGGCGAGCGAGGGGTCGGTGTCCGGCGCGTTCACGAAGCCGGGAGCGCCACCGGCATCCGCATCCAGTTCCCGTGCCGAGTAGACAGCCGTCTCGAGGAAGGGCTCCCCGTCTGACCCGCGCGAGATGCCGAGCACCGCCTTGGTGAGGTCCACCTCGGGTGCCGGGGCTGCCGGCACGGGGCGCACGGCCTCGTGCATCGGGGCCAGCCGGTTCTGGGTGCGCCGCGGCCCGCGCCAGAACGTCGGCTCGGTCGAGCGGTCGAGCGCGTCGAGAAAGCGGTCCCGTTCGCGCACGAACAACGACTCGTCGTCGTCCAGCCGGAGCGCCGCCGAGAGGAAATTGTCGGGCGAGGCACTCTCTTCGAGTCGCCGCACCAGATAGCTGATGGCCACGTCGAACTCCGCCGGGGCGACCACCGGCACGTAGAGCAGCACGGCTCCGACCTCGCGCGAGACCGCCTGCACCTGCCCCTGCGCCATGCCGAGCAGCATCTCGAACTCGATCCGGTCGCGCACGCCGCGCTCCCCCGCGAGCAACCAGGCATAGGCGATGCCGAACAGGTTGTGTCCGGCGATGCCGAGCCGCACGGCAGCGGTGTTCTCGGGCTGCAGCGCCCAGTCGAGGCAGCGCAGGTAGTTCGCGTCCGTGTCGAGCTTGGTGTCGTAGGTCGCCGGCGTCCAGCCGTGGAGCTTCGCCTCGACCTGCTCCATCGCGAGGTTCGCCCCCTTGACCAGACGCACCTTGATGGGGGCGCCACCGTACTCGACGCGCTCCCGCGCCCACGCGGTCAGCTCCTGCAGCGCGGGCAGAGCATCGGGCAGGTAGGCCTGCAGCACGATGCCCGCCTCGAGACCCTGCAGTCGCGGATCCTCCAGCAGCCGGGTGAACACCGCGATCGTGAGGTCGAGGTCGCGGTACTCCTCCATGTCGAGGTTGATGAATGTGGGCCCGGCGCCGGCATCCCCCGCCGCTGTCAGATACAGCGGCAGCAGTCGCTCCACGACCTGATCGACGACCTCGTCGAACGCCCACATCGAGATGTGGCTCATGATGGCCGAGACCTTGACCGAGACGTAGTCGACGTCGGGACGCCGGATCAACTCGTGGATGCCGTCGAGGCGGCGCTTGGCCTCAGCCTCGCCCAGCACGGCCTCGCCCAGCAGGTTGAGGTTCAGGCGGACGCGGGATTCCGCGCCGTCCGCCGGTTCACGCAGCTTCGCGAGGGCGGGGCCGAGCTTCGCCGGTCGCGCATCCACCACGAGATGGCCGACCATCTCGCGCAGCATCCTGCGGGCGATCGGCACCACGGGCGACGGCAGCAGGGGCGCGACGCCGCCGCCCAGACGCACGGCTCCGCGCAGGTACCAGGGCAGGAAGCCGGGAACATCCGGGGCGATCCGGTGCAACTGGGATGCCGCAGCACCCAGGCTCTCCGGGCGCATCACGCCGTCGACGAAGCCGAGCGTGAACGGCAGCCCGCCGGCATCCTGAAGGACTCCGGCCAGACGCTCAGCGGCGGGGTCGACCTCGACGGCGCCCGCCTCGATCACCCAGCGGCGGGCGAGTTCGACAGCACGTTCGGCGAGGGGCGCGGATGCCGCGGCATCAGCGGAGGATGACGACGACTCGACCATGGCCCCAGCCTATGACTCCACCCCTCTCCTGCCCGGCGCCTCGCCTGGGGCGTCGCGGCGCGGGCACGCCGGGATCAGTGCCAGATGCTCGGTGCCGCGCTGCGCGTCGACGGCAGAGCGGATGCCGCGGCCCAGTCGTGGATCCACTCGTCGATCTCCGGCAGTCCCTCCGGCTTGCCGAGGGCGCCGAACAGCTCCTCGTGCGAGACCGTGCCGCCGCTGCGGCGCAGCATCCGGGCCCGCACGATGACCTTGGCGTAGACCTCACCGTCCACGACGGCGCGGTGCTCCAGGAACAGCGCCTTCTCGTCATGACCCACGAAGCGCGATTCCACGTCGAAGCGCTGCCACAGTTCGAGAGACTTGCGGAAGGTGACGGTCTCGCTGGAGACGACCGCGTACCATCCTCGAGCGTTCATCGCGTCGAACAGCCCGGTGCGGATCAGCAGATCCCAGCGCCCGAGGTCGAACAACGACAGATAGCGGCCGTTGTTCATGTGGCGCAGGATGTCGATGTCGGTCGGCAGGGTCGTCAGCCGGATGCTGCCGACGGCATTCGGATCGAGGACATCGCCCCGCCGCACGCGGCGCCGAGCGCCGAGGATCACCAGGAGAGTGCGCCAGATCACGTTCACGAGGATCGATCGTAGCCAGAAGCGCATGATCCGCGAATACCGTTGTCGGATTCCTCCATCACCCGCGGGAGCGGGTGACGGGGCATCCGCTCGATTTCCTGATCGCGGAAGCCACGCGTAGAGTCGCCGCATGAGCGCCGAAGCCCAGCCCGAAGTCATCGTCCGTCCGGTCCGTGATGTGGATGCGGAAGCCCTTGGTCGCGTGCACGCGCAGTGCTGGCACGAGACGTACGACCACCTGATCAGCAAGGCCGCGCTCGAGAAGGTGTCCCCCCGTCGCATGGCGGAGCTGTGGACGCACTGGGCTTCTCAGGGCCCGGACTTCAAGATGAACGCCGCGCTCGTCGACGGCGAGATCGTCGGCTTCGCCGGCTCCGGTCCTGCTCGCGACAAGGATGCCCCTGCGCTCCGCGAGCTGTACTTCATCTACCTGCTCGACGCCTGGCACTCCACCGGCATCGGCCAGAAGCTGTTCGACGCCACGATCGAGAAGGATGAGCCGCTGTACCTGTGGGTCGCCGAGGACAACCCTCGCGCGCACCGCTTCTACACGCGCAACGGGTTCACCCTCGACGGCGCGCAGCACACGGAGCCGTTCCTCGGCGAGACGCTGACCGAGGTGCGCTTCACCCGCTGATCCGCTTCGCGCGGGTCCGGGTCGCCGAGACCCACCCGTAACGCCGAGACCCACCACCGCAGACGTCTGCGATGGTGGGTCTCGGCGTTGGTGGTGGGTCTCGGCGCGTGGCTGACGCGCAGGGCTCAGCGGCCGGAGACGGTGCCCATGGTCTTGGCGATCGGCGCGAGCACCAGCGGGCGCGCCGCGAACCACGCTCCGGCGATCACCACGAGGGATGCCACGAACACCCAGAACCCGGTCCACGTGACCGCATCCTGCGAGGCGTACATGTGGTTGAGGTTGCGCAGGAACCCGGTCAGCATCACCAGCGCCACGTGGGCGATGATGAACACCACGAAGTACAGCATCACCGGGAAATGCAGGGCACGGGCCCACTCCACCGGGTACGCCTTCGACAGACGCTCTGCTTTCTTGGGCCACATGCCCGACATGCGGAAACCGGTGATCGCCGCGAGCGGCGCGGCCAGGAACACCGTCGTGAAGTAGGCGAGCTGTTGCAGGCTGTTGTAGTTGTTCCAGCCGTTCTCGTGCGGCCAGTCGAACGACACGTACTGCAGCGCCGCGGACAGCGCGTTCGGGAAGACCTCCCAGCTGGTCGGCACGATGCGCACCCAGTGCCCGGTGACGATCAGCAGCACCACGAAGATCACTCCGTTGACGAGCCACAGGATGTCGAGGGCCTGGTGGAACCACAGCGTCAGGCTGATCTTGCCCTTGGGGTTGTTGCGCGGCGACCAGAAGACGGTCGGCCGCTTCTCGCTGCGCACCCGCAGACCGGAGCGGATGATCAGCACCATCAGGAACACGTTGAAGAAGTGCTGCCAGCCGACCCACGGAGCGAACCCGGGCGCGACCGCGATCGCCGGCTCGTACTCGCCGGGGAAAGCCGCGAGGAAGTCCTGCATGAACGGGAAGCTCAGCAGCGCGCGCACGAACGCGATCGCGGCCCCCGCGAGCACGCCGAGAGCCGCGGCCCCCATGAGCGCGGCGATCGCCTGCGGCCAGGTCGGACGACGACGAGCGGATGCCGGCGCCGGTGCAGCGGGGAGGTGACGCGGAGCACGGCCGTTCCAGACCGTGCGCGCGCCGCGCAGCGGAGTGTCGATGTCGGCCGCGAGCACACTCGTGCGGGCTGCCGGGAGAGTAGTGATCTCGGTCCCTGAGCCCACCTCGACCTCGGCCCCTGAGCCTGACGAAGGACCCTCCGAGGACACTGCCGCCGTAGGCAGCGTTCCGGCCGGAGGCCACGGGTCGCCACCCGCCACGCGCGGAAGCCCGCGGCGCACCGCGGAGGCGGCTGCGCCCGGTGCCGGCGCTGCGCCCGCACTCGGTGCCGCAGCTATCGGTGCGGCGGTCGGCACCGTCGCTGCCGGTGCTGTGGGCGCCTCCGGGCGAGCGGATGCCTCAGCCGGCGCCGGGGACGGCGAGACATTCGCGGGGGCAGCGGTCGCCTCGGCGGGAGGCCAGGGCTCACCTCCCGGCACGCGCGGGAGCCCGCGACGGACGCGGAGTGCGGAGTGCCGCGAGGTCGGGGACGCCTCGTCCTTCGCCGCCGCGTCTTCGACCTCCACGGCGGGCGGCCACGGATCCCCGCCCGCCACGCGCGGCAGTCCGCGCCTCAGCATCCGCGATGGCATGGCTACTTCTTCCGCGCCTCGAGGGCGGCGATCACCTGGGGCACGACCGTGAACAGGTCGCCGACGATGCCGAAGTCGGCCACGTCGAAGATCGGCGCCTCGCCGTCCTTGTTGATCGCGACGATGGTCTTGGAGGTCTGCATGCCCGCGCGGTGCTGGATCGCGCCGGAGATGCCGAGCGCGACATACAGCTGCGGCGACACCGAGACGCCGGTCTGCCCGACCTGGTGCGACTGAGGGATGTAGCCCGCGTCGACCGCGGCACGGGAGGCTCCGACCGCGGCGCCGAGCGCATCGGCGAGCTCCTCGACCAGGGCGAACTTCTCCTTCGAGGCGAGGCCGCGACCGCCCGAGACGACCCGGGTCGCTCCACGCAGCTCTGGGCGCGAGGAGGCGACCTCGACCGCCTCGACCGCACCGGCCGTGGCGGCGACGGCTCCGGACGGGGTGACCTCGATCGCCTCGACGGTCGGGGAGGCGACGGCATCCGCCCTGGCATCCACCGCCCCCTGGCGCACCGTGATCACGGGTACCCCGAAGGTCGGCGCGGAGTCCACGAGGTAGGCGCCGCCGTACACCGAGTGATGGGCGACGATGCCCTCGTCGTCGCGCGAGAG
This sequence comes from Microbacterium croceum, assembly GCF_023091245.1. Lineage (NCBI taxonomy): Bacteria > Bacillati > Actinomycetota > Actinomycetes > Micrococcales > Microbacteriaceae > Microbacterium > Microbacterium croceum. Next base: position 56,853 of record NZ_JAHWXN010000001.1, read on the forward strand.
TCCGATCGCGTCGACCGAGAGCGCGCTCTTCGTGCGCACGGCGAAGCGGCCGGCGACATCGCGACCTGCGATCGAGTTCGAGATCAGCACGGCGTCCGGTCCGACGCGGTCGAACGCCGCCTGCAGGGCATCGACGATCGGCACGGTGAGCGCCGTCTCATCGCCCTCGGCGGTGAGCACGAGTGCAGCGCCTGCGGCCGCGGCCTGATCCACGGCGGACTGCGTGCCGCCGACGATGAGCGCGACCGGGGAGCCGACCGTGGAGGCGGCACCGATCAGCGCCGCCGTGCTGCTCGCGGCATTCCCGGCGGGGTCGACGTCGACCAGCACCAGGATCGGGTTCTCGGGAGTCGTCATCTCACACCAGCCTGTTCTGCACGAGGTACTCGACCAGCTTCGTGCCGGCGTCGCCCTCATCGGTGATCTTCACGCCCGCGGCGCGCGGGGGCTTTTCCGCCACCGCGGTCATGATCGTGCGGGGCGCCGCTGCCGGGTCGGCGGAGACACCGAGGTCGGCGAGCGACAGCACCTCCAGCGGCTTCTTCTTCGCCGCCATGATGCCCTTGAAGTTCGGGAAGCGCGCGTCGGGGAGCGCCTCGGTGATCGAGATCACTGCGGGCAGCGCCGCGGAGACCGGTTGGGCACCGGCATCGGCGGCACGACTGCCGGAGACGGCATCCGCGGTGATCTCGACGGACGAGAGCGCCGTGGCCTGCGCATAGCCCAGGTGCTCGGCGAGCATCGCCGGGAGCACCCCGCCGGAGCCGTCCGTCGACAGGTTGCCGGTGATCACGAGGTCGGGCTCGGCGCGGCGGATGGCGGCGGCCAGCACCTCGGCGGTCAGTCCGAGATCGGCGCCGGCGAGTTCGGGGTCGGAGATGTGCACGGCGGATGCCGCACCGATCGCGAGCGCGCGGCGGATCGACGCGGTCGATGTCTCGGGAGCCATCGAGAGGGCGACCACCTCGACGCCCTCGTTCTTGTCGGCGTGACTCAGCGCCACCTCGAGCGCCCGCTCCGTGATCTCGTCGAGCACCACGTCTCCGGCCGCACGCTCGGCCAATCCGGTCTCGAGATTCAGCGTGCGATCGCCATAGGTGTCCGGCACCTCTTTGACCAGGACGAAGATCTTCATCGATTGCTCCTCACGACTGTTCCGATTCTAGTCCTGCGACACTGAGTGCCACTTCTGTTGCGACGCAGACCCATGCGTCTGTTGATCTGCTCCCGTCGCGCCGCCACCGCGGCGACTGCGCCCACCGGTAGCGTGGAGACGTGGTCCGATCCCGCCCGCTGCCCGTTGATCCGCTCGCCGAGGCGAAGCGTCAGTGGATCGCGCACGGATGGTCGGATGCCGCGGACGGCATGGCGGTCGTCACCTCGGTCATGCGCGCGCAGCAGCTGCTGCTGGCCCGGGTGGATTCCGCGCTCAAGCCGTTCGCACTGAGCTTCGCCCGCTACGAGGTGCTGCGGCTGCTGGCGTTCAGCCGCGCCGGTCGCCTGCCGCTGTCGAGCGTCGTGGCCCGCCTCCAGGTGCACGCGACCACGGTCACCAGCACGGCCGACCGGCTGGTGCGCGACGGACTGATCGTGCGCGAGCCGCATCCACACGACGGCCGGGCGGCGCTGCTCGCTCTGACCGACGCTGGGCGCGATCTGGTCGAGCGGGCGACGGCAGCGCTCAACGCCGATGTGTTCGCCGACCCGGGCATCGGTTCTGCGGACGCCGCCGAGCTCGTGGCGATCGTGGCGCGGCTGCGCAAGGACGCCGGCGACTTCACCGACCCGCGCCCCCTCCCCGAACCGCTCTGACATGGCGCGGTTCGTGCTCGAGACGGTCGTCGCCGCACCACCAGACGCCGTGTTCGCGGCCTCCCTCGATCCGGCCGTGCACGTGCGGTCGATGGCCCGGTACCGCGAGACGATGATCGAGGCCCCGATGGGCGGGCGGTTCACCGAGGGCTCGACGGTGACGTGGCAGGCACGCCATTTCGGCATCCGCTTTCGGCTGCGCACGATCGTGTTCGACATCGATCCGCCGCGGGCCTTCCGCGACCGCCAGCTCGCCGGTCCGTTCGGCGCGTTCCTGCACGAGCACGTGTTCGACGAGCACCCGCGCGGCACGCTGATGCGCGACACCGTCACATTCCACTCGCCGCTCGGACCGCTGGGGCGCGCCGTCGACGCGCTCTTCCTGCGTGCGTATCTGCGCCGACTCATCGCCGAACGCAACACGGCCATCGTGTCCGAGATCGAAGGCGATGGGCGTACCCTGTCGCCATGAGTGAACTGCGCGTGCATACCGTCCTCACCGGCCGCGGTCCGGCTGCGGCGATCCTGCTCAGCGACGAGCAGGTCGCATCCCTCGGCGGAGGCAAGGCCTTTCCCGTGGTCGTCACGATCGGAGGACAGACCGCGCGACTGCGGCTGGCGCGCATGGGCGGCGAGAACATGATCGGATTCAACAAGGCCGTCCGCGCCGAGCTGGGACTCGAGATCGGCCAGGAGGTCGACGCCGTGATCCGGGTGGATACCGCCGAGCGTACGGTCGAGGTGCCCGCCGCGCTGGCCGAGACCCTCGACGCCGACCCCGCGCTGCGCACCGCCTTCGACGCACTGAGCTACTCGGCGCGCAAGGAGCACTCCCGCACGGTCGCCGAGGCCAAGCAGGACGAGACGCGCGACCGGCGCATCGCCAAGATCGTCGAGTCGCTGCGCGGCTGAGCGTTCACAACTCCTCACGACCGCGGCCAGTCCGGGGATATGCCCCACCGGACGCCCTGATCCGCGCGTTTCTTGAGGAGTTGTGAACATCACGTCAGCGGTTCTCGAACCGGGGCGCGCGCTTCTCGCGGAAGGCCGACATGCCCTCCTTCTGGTCGGCGGTGTCGAACAGTGCGGCGAAGGCGCGCTTCTCGTGCGCCAGCCCCTCGGCGAGGGTGGTCTCCATCGCGGCATCCAGGGCGGCCTTCGCCGCATACAGCGATGGCAGGGACTTCGAGGCGATGGTCTCGGCGAGCGTGGTCGCCTCGGCTTGCAGGTCGGCCGCAGGCACGACCCGCGAGACGAGCCCTGCTCGCTCCGCCTCCTCCGCGCCCATGAAGCGACCGGAGAGCACGAGTTCTGCCGCCTTGTAGTAGCCGACGGCCCGGATCAGTCGCTGCGTGCCGCCCATGCCGGGGATGACTCCGAGGTTGATCTCCGGCTGCCCGAACTTCGCGGTGTCGGCCGCGAGGATGATGTCGCACATCATCGCGAGCTCGCACCCGCCGCCGAGGGCGAACCCGGAGACGGCGGCGATGACCGGGGTGCGCACGGCGGCGAACGCATGCCAGACGCCGAAGTGGTCGGTCTCGAGCATCTCGGCCCCCGACATCCCCTCCATCTCCTTGATGTCGGCACCCGCCGCGAACGCCTTCTCGGATCCGGTGACGACGATCGCGCCCACCCCGTCATCGGCGTCGAATGCGAGCGCGGCGGCGGTGATCTCGTCGGCCAGCCGGCTGTTCAGCGCGTTCAGCGCCTCCGGTCGGTTCAGGGTGATCCACCCCACGCGTCCGCGCTGCTCGACCAGGATCGTCTCGTACTCGGTCATGTTGTTCCCGCCTCCACGTCGTCGTCTCCTCAGTATCGCCGCGAGCGGCGGGGCGACGCCATCACACCCGGTCCTCGCGGATGTCGGTGATGATGCCCGAGAAGTCCCGCCCCGCACCGTCACCGGCCGCGAACGCGGCGTAGATCCGCTGGGCGAGTCGGCCCATCTGCGCATCCGTCGCGGTCTGCTCGATCGCCTGCAGCGCGAGACCGAGGTCCTTGGCCATCAGCGCTCCCGCGAATCCGGGCTGGTAGTCGCGGTTGGCAGGACTCGTGGGCACAGGACCGGGAACCGGGCAGTTCGTCGTGATCGACCAGCACTGCCCCGATGCCTGCGACACCACATCGAACAGCGCCTGGTGCTCGAGTCCGAGCCGCTCTCCGAGTACGAAGGCCTCGGCGACCGCGATCTGCGAGACCGCGAGCACCATGTTGTTGCACACCTTCGCGGCCTGGCCGAGGCCCGGTCCTCCGCAGTGCACGATGCGCTTTCCCATGGCCTCGAGAAGCGGCAGCGCCGCAGCGAAGTCCTCGTCGTCCCCGCCGACCATGAAGGCCAGCGTGCCGTTCTCGGCGCCGACCACCCCGCCGGAGACCGGGGCATCGATGTTGCGATGACCGGCCGCGATCGCGAGCTCGTGCGCGGCCCTCGCCTCGTCGACCGCGATCGTCGAGGACTCGATGAAGAGCGTGCCGGGGCGTGCGGCGGCGAGCAGTTCGCCCCGGTACGCGTCGATCACGTGCTTCCCCGCGGGGAACATCGTGATGACCACCTCCGCGTCGGCGACGGCATCCGCCCCGCTCGCCGCGATCGGGATGCCCGCGTCTCCGGCTGCCGCGATCGCCGCGGGCACGAGGTCGAAGCCGTGCACCTCGTGTCCGGCGGCGACGAGGTTCCTCGCCATCGGCAGACCCATGTGGCCGAGCCCGAGGAACGCGATGCGGGTCATGATGCGCTCCGCGCCGAGGCCGACCCGGCGGGCCGCAGCATCTCGCGTCCGACGATCAGCCGCATGATCTCGTTCGTCCCCTCCAGGATCTGGTGCACCCGCAGGTCGCGCACCACCCGCTCGATGCCGTAGTCCTGCAGGTAGCCGTAACCGCCGTGGAGCTGCAGTGCCCGGTTCGCCACGTCGAAACCGGCGTCGGTCGCGAAGCGCTTGGCCATCGCGCAGCGCATCGTGGCATCCGGCGCGTGCGCGTCCACCGCTTCGGCGCCGTCGCGGACCATGAGCCGCGCGGCCTGCAGATCGGTGCGCATGTCGGCGATGGCGAACAGGATCGACTGCTTCTCGGCGAGAGGCTCCCCGAACGCGACGCGTTCGTGCACGTATTGCACAGCCCGGTCGAGCGCCCACTGCGCGCCGCCGAGCGAGCAGGCGGCGATGTTGAGGCGACCGCCGTTGAGCGCCGACATCGCGATCGCGAAGCCTCGGCCCTCTTCGCCGAGCAGAGCGGATGCCGGCACCCGCACCCCGTCGAGCACGACCTGCCGGGTGGGCTGCGCGTGCCACCCCATCTTCTTCTCCGGGGCGCCGAAGCTGAGCCCCTCGGCATCGCCCGCCACCAGGAAGGCGCTGATACCGCGGGCACCCGGCTCGCCGGTGCGGGCCATCACGACGTAGACCGCGGCTTCACCCGCGCCGGAGATGAACTGCTTGACCCCGGTGAGCACGTAGTCGTCGCCGTCGCGGACCGCGGTCGTCGCGATGTTCGCCGCATCGGAGCCGGCCCCGGGCTCGGTGAGGCAGTAGCCGCCGAACTCCGACATCACGGTCAGATCGGGCAGCCACCGCGCGATCTGCTCATCGCTGCCGTAGGTGTCGATCATCCAGACCACCATGTTGTGGATCGAGATATAGGCCGCGACGGCGGGGTCGCCCTTGGCGAGCTCCTCGAAGATCGCGACGGTGTCGACCCGGGCGAGACCGGTGCCGCCCGACTCCTCGCGCGCATAGATGCCACCGAGCCCCAGCTCTCCGGCCCTGCCGAGCGCTTCGCGCGGGAAGATGTGCTTCTCGTCGCGCTCGGCAGCGAACGGGGCGAGCTCGGTCTCCGCGAACTCGCGGACGGCTCCGAGGATCGCCTCGCGCTCCTCGGCGGTGGTGGTGGCGGTGCTGGTCATGGTCATGTCTCAGGTCCCTGGATTCGGTGGGGTCAGTGCATGGTGGGGATGACGAAGCTGGCGCCGTCTCTGATCCCTGACGGCCAGCGGCTCGTCACCGTCTTGGTCTTGGTGTAGAAGCGGAAGGCGTCGGCGCCGTGCTGGTTCAGATCGCCGAAGCCGCTGCGCTTCCACCCGCCGAACGTGTAATACGCGATGGGCACGGGGATCGGCACGTTCACGCCGACCATGCCGACCTCCACACGGGCGGCGAAGTCCCTGGCGGCATCGCCGTCGCGGGTGAAGATCGCCACGCCGTTGCCGTACTCGTGTTCGGAGGCCATCCGCAGTGCCTCTTCGTAATCGGCGGCGCGGGCGATCACCAGCACGGGGCCGAAGATCTCCTCCCGGTAGATCGCCATGTCGGTCGTGACGTGGTCGAACAGGGTCGGGCCGAGGTAGAAACCCTCCTCGTGCCCCGGCACGGAGAAGCCGCGGCCGTCGGCGAGCAGCGTCGCCCCCTCGTCGACTCCCTGCTGGATGTACCCTTCGACCCGCTCCACGGCCGCCCGCGTCACGAGCGGTCCGTAGTCGACGTCGGCGGCGAGGGAGGGACCGATGCGCAACTGCGCGACGCGTTCGGTGAGCTTCGCCGCCAGCGCATCCGCGGTCTGCGCGCCGACGGGGACCGCGACCGAGATCGCCATGCAGCGCTCCCCCGCCGAACCGTAGCCCGCGCCGATCAGGGCGTCCACGGCCTGGTCGAGGTCGGCATCCGGCATCACGATCATGTGGTTCTTGGCTCCACCGAAGCACTGCGCCCGCTTGCCGTGCGCCGCAGCGGTGGCGTAGATGTACTCCGCGATGGGGGTCGACCCCACGAAGCCCACTGCACGGATCCGGTCGTCCGTGAGAAGGGTGTCGACGGCCTCCTTGTCACCATGCACGACGTTGAGCACGCCCGCAGGCAGTCCCGCCTCGAGGAACAGCTCGGCCAGGCGCACCGGCACCGAGGGATCCCGCTCGCTGGGCTTGAGCACGACCGCGTTGCCCGCGGCGAGCGCAGGCCCGGCCTTCCACAGCGGGATCATGGCGGGGAAGTTGAACGGAGTGATCGCGGCGACGACCCCGAGCGGCTGCCGCATCGAGTAGACGTCGATCCCGGCACCCGCGCCGGTCGAGTACTCCCCTTTGAGCAGGTGCGGGGCTCCGGCGGAGAACTCGATGACTTCGAGCCCGCGCTGGATATCGCCCTTCGCGTCGTCGACGGTCTTGCCGTGCTCGCGGGCGAGCAGTTCAGCCAGCGGCGTCATCTCGCGCTGCACGAGATCGAGGAAGCGCAGCAGCACACGCGCGCGCTTCTGCGGGTTGGTCGCCGCCCAGGCCGGTTGTGCGGTTTCGGCGTTCGCGATCACAGCGCGGACCTCGTCGACCGAGGCGAGCGGCACCTGGGCCTGCACGGCGCCCGTGCTGGGGTCGAACACGTCGGCGAAGCGCCCGGTCTCCGGCATGAGATGCGATCCGCCCACGAAGTGCGGGATAGTTCGAGTCATTTTGTGACGTCCCTCCGTGCCCTCATTGGCACTATGTCGACTTTACTCTGACATCCGGAGATTTACTAGGACGTCCATGTAATTGCCATGACGAAGGTGTTCCCCGCGCGTTCACCCAGCGTCCACGTCGATCGATTACAACTGCAGATGCGCGAAGAGACTCAGACCGGATCGGGTAGTCATAGGTTTCCGCGCCGCGGTGAGCGGGTCACGCTCCCGCAGCGGTCCCACACCGCACAGACCCCCGCCGAATCGGGTCGGCGGGGGTCTTCTCTGCGTGCGGTCAGGCGCGGATGCCGGGACTCACAGCCTCTCGATGATCGTGGCGTTCGCCATCCCACCGCCCTCGCACATGGTCTGCAGACCGAATCGGCCTCCGGTCTCCTCGAGGTGGTCGATGAGCGTGCCGAGCAGCCGCGTGCCGGAAGAGCCCAGCGCATGCCCGAGCGCGATCGCCCCTCCGCGCGGGTTGAGCTTCGCCGGATCAGCTCCCAGCTCGGCCGCCCAGGCGAGCGGCACCGAGGCGAAGGCCTCGTTGACCTCATAGGCGTCGAGATCGTCGATGGCGAGGCCGGCGTGTTCGAGGATCCGCCGCGTTGCGGGGATGGGGCCGGTGAGCATCATGAGGGGATCGTCGCCGACGACGGAGAAGGCGTGGAACCGGGCGCGCGGCCTGAGGCCGAGAGCTTCGGCGCGCTCGGCGCTCATCAGCAGCGCCGCGGATGCCCCGTCGGTCAGCGGCGAGGAGTTGCCAGGAGTGATTCGCCATTCGAGGTCGGGGAAGCGCGCGGCAAGGGCATCGGTGCGGAATGCGGGCGAGAGTGCGGCGAGGCCGTCGCCGGTCGTTCCCGCGCGTACGGTCTCGTCGGACTTCGCCTGGGGAGCCTCGGTGACCGCGACCGTCGTCCTGTCGAAGAACCCGTCTGCCCAGGCTGCCGCGGCGCGGCGGTGCGACTCGGCGGCGTAGGCATCGAGCCGCTCCCGGTCGAGCCCCCAACGCTGGGCGATCAGTTCGGCGGACACACCCTGGTTCACGAGTCCCTCGGGGTAGCGCGCCCGCAGCCGCGGGGAGAGCGGCGATCCCCCCGCGGCGGACGAGCCCAACGGCACGCGGCTCATCGACTCGACCCCACCGGCGATCACGATGTCGTAGGCGCCGGCGATGATCCCCTGGGCAGCGATGTGCACGGCCTGCTGGCTCGATCCGCACTGCCGATCGATCGTGGAGGCGGGCACGCTCTCGTCGAAGCCCGCCGCGAGCACGGCCTGCCGCCCGATGTTCATCGACTGCTCGCCGACCTGGCTCACGCATCCCAGCAGCACGTCATCGATCTGCGAGGACTCCAGCCCGCTCCGCTCGAGGATCGCGGAGAGCACCCCGGCAGCGAGGTCGACCGGGTGCACCCCGGAGAGCGCGCCTCCTGCCTTCCCTCGCCCCACCGGTGTGCGGACGACGTCGACAAGGACCGCTTCGCTGCGTGTACTCATATCCCCATTCTGCGCCCGCGTGCCGCGGGCGCAGAACGTCAGGGATCCTGCTGCACGAAGCCGTCCTCCACAGCCCGGCGGAACAGGTCGACCTTGGTGAGGGCCGGCCGGCCGACCGCGGCGTACTTCACCCGGATGCGCCGGATGTGATCGAGCACGGTCTCCCGCGACACGAACAGTGCCTGCGCCACCCGCTCGGCCGTCTCGCCCGCGGCATAGAGCGCGAGCACCTCGCCTTCCCTCGTCGAGAGGTTCACGCGCGCGGCCTCGGACTCTCCTCTGCCGATCCGCGCCGCCCAGTCCGCGCTGGCTGCGAGCTGGCCGCGCGCCGCCGCCCGCACCGTGGCGACGAGCTGCGGCGCCTCGTCCGACTTCTTGACCATCCCGACGGCTCCCGCTCTGGCCGCTTCACGGATGAGACCGATCTGCTCGTCGCCGACATACGCCAGCACCCGGGCTCCGGTCCACGCCAGCGCCGCGATGTTCTGTGCCGGCGTCGATCCGTCCGACAGCGTCAGGCCGAGCAGGATGACATCCATCCGCTGCCGGAATGCGACGAGCTCGGCCACCGTCTTGCCCACGGCGACCACGTGCAGACCCGGATGACCGTTGACGATCGCGGTCGTGCCCAGCAGCATCGCCCGGTGGTCATCGATGATCCCGACGCACACGACCATACGACTTTCGTTCCCCAAATTGCTCCTACTTCCTCCGGCATTCTTCTGCGCATGCGCCCCACGATCTCCCCCGCACACACCTCCCCTCAACGACAGAGGGCTGCGAGGAGATGCCGTCCCCCGCAGCCCTGAGGCCCCCCGGGGAGGAAGGGTCCCTCATGGCGGTCGTGACCGCCACCATCGGGTCTACCCGCTGTCAGGACGACCTTGCAAGGAACGCGGAGGCAATCCCCTGCTAGTAGGGGTGACACGCAGACATGCGTCACGTATCACGTATCGTCAACGCCCGACTGATCGCGATCCCCACGCGCCCGCGCGCTGGATGCCGAGCTCCGCCACGCGTACACGCCGATCAGCAACAGGGCGCCGGCGTACGCGAGGAGCCACCACGGGAAGCCCGCCCCCTCCGCTCCCGCCTCCGCGGCGCGCGTGGACGCCGGGGGCGTCGGTGTGACGCGCTCTCCCGTGACCAGGATGCGGTGGGAATTGATCCCGAGCGGAGTGCAGGTCACGAGGGTGACCAGGTCGCGGCCGGCTTCCTGCCGCAGGGACAGCGTGTCGGACGGCGCGACGACGGCGATGTCCACCACCTCGTAGGTGAGCACCTCGCCGAAGGTGGTGACGGTGAACCGGTCGCCGTCGCGCAGCTGATCGAGGTCGGTGAACATCACAGCGTCGGCGAGCCCCCGGTGCGCCGTGATCACGGCGTGCGTGCTCGCGCCCCCGACCGGCAGCGAGGTTCCCTCCAGGTGCCCCGCTCCGCGGAGCAGCGTCACATCGTCCGTGCCGTGGTACACCGGGAGGTCGACGGCGATGGAGGGGATCTGGATGCGCGACATCACCCCGGTGCGGGTGCGCAGGAGCTGGTCGTAGTCGAAACCGGCTGCCGCCTCCGCGTCGCTCGTGGGGACGTTCTCCCCTGCCCCGACCAGCGCACCCGCAGACAGCGCCGCGTTGTAGCGGTGCGCTTGTGCGAGTTGCTCCGCGGCACCCGGATCGGCGTCGCGCACGTCGTCCTGATACTGATCGACGATCAGGCTCTGGTTGTAGTCCGAGAGCCACGTCGCGGCGGGCGAATACACCAACACCGTCGCACCGACCACGGCCGCCACCACGATCACCATCAGCAGCGGATCAGGGCGTCGCCGAGCGGACACCCTTCCTCCCGCGACATCGGGCGGTGACGCCGCGGCGCGACCGCGTGTACTGAGTCTCCGCATCCGTTCCTCATCTCCCCCGACTCCGCTCGGGTGCCGGAGACACAGCCTTGTGTTCCGGCACCCTGGCGCGCACCACGCCCCAGAAGCGGTGACCCGACACCGCTCCGCGGTGCGCGCCGGGACCGGAGCGGTGGTTCGACACCATCCGCTCCGGTGCTCGGGGACTCCTCTCGGTCCTGATCAGGATTCGATCGACCGCCGCCGGCGAACCATCAGCACCCCACCCAGGGCGACCGCGAGGAGCGCGATACCGCCGATCGTCAGCGCGAGCTGACCGTCGGCTCCTGTGAACGGCAGCGTGGGAACGCCCTGCTGCGTGTTGGTGATGTCCAGGAGCGCGGCCGTGCCGTTGTCTCCCGCGGCGACGATGACCTCGGTCAGCGCCGCAGCGCCCACGGGGAGCACGAAACCGGCGGGGGCGGTGATCTCCTTGAGCACGTAGCAGCGCTGCGTGACGTCGTGCCCCGGCTGGTTCACATCGGTGACCGTGCCGTCGGCCGCGACCTCGAGCTCGGTGTCGCCGACCCAGAGGCCGGGGAACACCACAGAGCCGTCCGCTCCGGAGGTGACGACGAGCGGAGTCGTGGTGCCGGGGACGGTGACGGCGGGAAGAGCGTCGATGTCGGCGATGCACCCGGCTTCGTCCGTCTCACCACGGTAGATCTCGAACTCGGCGCCGGCGAGGCCGTCGTTCGCATCGGAGGCGTTCACCTTGTCGACCACCAGGTTGCCCCAGCGGGTCGTCATCTGGTTCGTGGGCGAGCCGCCGGGTCCGTTCGGCGTGCCAGGCGTGAGGGTGAGCCCGTTGAGGTTGACGTAGGCGACGTTGCTGATCTCGCCGACGGTGTTCGCGGCGGCCTCGAACGACACGACGATGTTCTGCCCCGCCTGCAGCTTCGCCAGCCCGGCAGCGGTGAACGTGACGGTCAGGGTCTGGCCCGACCACACCGCGCTGTAGTCGGCGCCCTGCACGAAGGCCGCGCCGCCAGCGACGGCGACGCTCACGGTGTCGAGTGCCGTGTTCGGAGTCAGCGCCGCGTCGAGCGTGTCGGTGAGCGAGAAGGTCTCGTAGACCTCTCCGGCGCCGAGCGCCGGGATCTTCGTGGTCACCTGGTAGTCGATCGGCGCGCCGAGGGCTGCCCCGTTCTCCTCCTGACCGACGATGTTCTTGCGCGGGCCCTCGGCGACCGTGTTCTTGGGGTACACGTGCACGTCGTACACCCACTCGCCGTCGAGCGGAGCTCCGGCGACACCCTGGTTCACCGCGGGAGTCGGGATCGTGACGAGGAAGGGCGTGGCCGGGGCCACCACGTTGTCCGGCGCGTCGATCTCGCGCACGAAGTATGCTCCGGTGGCCAGGGCGGTCGTGGTCACGGTGCCGTCGGCGCCCGTGGTCACCGTCTGACATCCGGTCAGGTCGAAGCCGGCGAGGGTGGATCCGGTCTGCGCCGCGATCTTCTGCGCCGGTGTGATCGCGTTCAGCGCATCCCAGCCGGCGTTGCCGCCGTCGAGCAGATCGATGCCGTCGACCAGGCAGTACTCGAACACCACTCCGGCGATCGGATCCGTGTTCGGCTGTGTGCCGGTGCCGTCGGGGTTCGCCGCGCCGTTGCCGGGGTTGGCGTACTTGTGGATGGTGATCGAGCCGGTCTCATCCGGATCGATCGCGGCCGCGTTCGCCGCCGCGCCGGTAGCGAGGACGCTCAGCGCCCCGAGGGAGAGCGCGGCAGTCAGTGCGGCCGCGCGCCGGCCACGCGTGTGCGTGAGTGCGGTCATGGTTCTTTCCTTTCATGCATCGCTGGTGCGATGAGGGTGGTCGGGCGATGAGATCGCGCCGAGGTGGGTCCGAGGCGGGCGGGAGTGGGAGGCACCCGCCTCGGGGTCAGGAGGTGCGGCGGCGGATGCGCCGCCAACCGGCCAGGCCTGCGGTGAGGAGCAGGAGCGCCGCGCCGATGGCCAGCAGATGCTCGGTGCCGAGTCCACCGGTGAAGGGGAGCACGGGTGCCGGCTGCTGGCGGTTCACGATGTCGTCGAGCACGGTCACCTGGGTGTCCCCGTGCACGAGCACCGTGCGCGGGGTGTCATCGCGCACGAATCCGACCGGGGCCTTGGTCTCGATCAGCTGGTAGCCGCCGGGGACCAGCCCCGGCACCAGGAACTGTCCGCCCTCGGCATCCTTGTCCGGCCCTCCGCAGGGGGCCTGCGTGCAATCGACGATGGTCAGCGTGGCGCCCGCCGGCTGCCCGTTCTCGTCCAGGCCTTGCAGCGTCCACTCGGCCCCGGCGAGCAGGCGCGCATCGGCGGAGTCGTCGACCTTGTCCCAGCGCAGGGATCCGGAGATCGGATTGACGACCGTCTTGTCCACGAACGCGTTCCGCAGCTCGCCGAAGGCGTCGTCATCGACGGTGACGGTGTACGAGACCTGCACGCTCTGCCCCGCGGCGAGCGCTCCTGTCCAGGTGAGGCGCCGGGTTCCCGCGTCGTAGGCCGCCGTCCCGACCGCGGGGCTGATGCTGATCGAATCCGGATCGAACGTGGCGTTGTCGACCACATCGGACAGGTCGTCGAAGACCGAGAAGGAGCCGCTCGCGACCGCGCCGGTGTTGGCGATCGAAAGCGTGTAGGTCACGTCGTCACCGGGGTTGACGAGCGCACCGGCCCCCTTGTCGACGACCTTGTCGACCTGCAGGATCGGATGCTCGACGGCGATGTCGGGTTCGACCAGCAGGTTCCGCAGCGTTCCGGAGGCGTCGTCGCCCACGCGCACCGTGTAGGTGATGGTCGCGGACGTGTTCGCCGCCAGCGGCCGTGCGACGCTCGACGACCACGTGAAGGAGTCGTCTCCTGCGGTGTAGTCGACCTGCCCGCACGAGTTCGCGGTCGGAGCGCAGGTCACGGTCGGCGGTGCGACGAGCGTCGCCTTGTCGAGCACGTCCGACATGTCGTCGGTGACCTTTCCTGCGGTCGATGCGGTGGCGGTGGCATTGGTCACCTTGACCGTGTACGCCACCGTGTCGCCGGGCTTCACGATCGAACCGGCCGCCGGGACCGAGGTCTTCGCGAAGGTCAGCGCCACGGACGGGACCGTCGTCGTCGCACAGGATTCCTCGTCGTCGTTCGGCGCCGGGCACGGATGCAGCGGGGTCACCGGGGTCGGACCGTCCACCCCCCAGCGGTTCACCAGCGTGGTGCCCTCCTTCGCGACCTTCGCCGTGACGGTGTAGCTGAACAGCTGACCGAGTGGCATGGTCGCCAGATTCCAGGTCACGACGCCGTTCGCGTACGTCCCTCCCCCACTGGCGGAGACGAAGGTCGCCCCCTCCGGCAATGTGTCTCGCAGTGTGATGTCGGTGAGGTCGCGGCCCCCGTCGTTGACGGCCGTGACGGTGTAGGTCAGCGTGTCGCCGACGTTGGCCGTGGTCTTGTCCACGACCTTGTCGATCGTGATGTGGCTGAAGTCCTCGCGGGCGATGCCCACCTTCGCCGACTCGACCGGCTTGATCGGTTGTCCGTTCGACAGATTCGTCTGCGCCGTCGCGACCGTGTTCCACGCGACGTCACCGGCGCTGTTCAACGCGGGCGTCGTCATCGTCAGATCGATCGCGAGGCCCTGATCGAACGCGTAGGTCGCGGTGGATACGAAGCGCAGCGCGCGCACGGTCTGCAGGAGCGCAGCCGACGGCGACGCAGGCATGGCGACCCAGTCGTCGACGCAGTCCGGGTTCTGGGCGTTCGGCAGCACCTCGGGCCGACACGGGTTCGTCGACGTCGAGTAGAACGCCGTGACCCCTGCGGGGAGCGTCGAGAGCCCGGTGAGGATCGGCCGGAACGTGCTCCCGCGCTGCTGGTTCACGGTTCCCGCGACGGTGCCGGTGTCCCCGACCCGAGGAAGCAGGTCGTACATCACGACGTTGCCGACGTTCTGCTGGCTCTTGTTCGTCCAGTTCAGCCGGTAGGTCGCGTTTCCCCCCGCCGATGCGACATAGCCGATCGCCGGGAAGCTCTTGAACGCGGTGTCGAGGCTTCCTCGTACCGTCTTCGTCAGACGGACCGCGTCCGACGTCGGGTCGGGATTGACGGTGAAGGACGTCGAGGAGGCGCACTGGTGTCCAGCCCCCGTCGTGCCCGCCACCTTCGTGCCCTGTGTGCAGATCGAGTTGTTCACCTGCGGATCGGAGAGGTTGACGGTCGCCCTGTTCACGTAGTTGCCCGGGAACTGCACCTTCGACGGGAGGTGGACCTCGAAGCGGATGCGCTCACCCTTCGAGGCCGGCAACAGGCTGTTCACGGTCGCGGCTTTGACCACCACGGTGACGATGGTCTCTCCGGTCACTGGGTCGGCCGTCACGGTCGTCGTCGTCGGGATGTTGAAGCTCCAGGCTCCGGCGCCATAGCGATATGCGTCGAGAACAGCGGGACCGGTGAACGAGACGCCGGCGGGGAAGCGATCGACGAAGGTCAGATCGCCGGTCGTCGGCCCCTTCAGCATGACCTCGCTGTTCACTCGGAACTCCGACCCTGCGGCGTACCAGTATTTGGTCACGCCGATCTGCGGCCCGTCCAGGATGAAGATCCGGCCGACGGACGAGGTCCCCGTGGCGTAGGGCGTCGTCGCGCCCACCGCGTAGGAGCTGATCGCCGCCTGGTTGCGGAGGATGTCACCCGCGGCTCGACGCGAGTCGGCATAGCCGCCGATCACCACGTTCATGCGTGTGTTGGTCATGTCGGTCGTGCGGGGCAGGATGATCTCCGCCACGCGGCCGATCGCCGAGGCGGGCACGAAGTAGCTGCGGTGGCCGGGACCATTGGCAAGCATCGCCGCACTGGAGGGAATCGGGCCGGCTGTCAGGGTGACGATCGAGCCGTCGGTGAGGCGCGCCTGCGGGGCGAACGCGGACGGGATTCCGACGTTCTGCGGATTCTCGGTCGTCCGCGCCCAGATCGTGACCATGGTCGGATGGAAGGCGGGATCCGTGCACACGGTGCCCGGAGCATTGCTGGAGTACGACGTACCGCTCACGTTCGTCGTGCACGGCACCGGGTCGACGACCTCGGATTGCAGGCCGGGGCCGGGCATCAGCACGTCGAGCGCGTAGAGCGCCTCGATGCGGAACGAAGGTGCAGCGCTGTTGTAGATCGTGGAGGTGGAGACGTTCGCGTCGCCGCGCCCGAGCCACGGCCCGGGGTACGTGGCCGAGGTGTAGCCGTTCAGATTGAGATCGTAGGTGCCACTGTCGCCCACCGTGTTGAGGAGAGGGCCATAGCCGCGCTTGGTGACGGTCGCACCGGGGAGTGTCGACACGACGGTGACGGAGACCTCACCTGACCCCGTGAGGGTGGTGCCGCTGATCGACGTGCCCGTGCCGTTGACGACGTTGCGCAGCACGGTGTTGTCGGCGACGTTGGCGTTGACGCGCGCGTTGACGGTGACGGGGACGGGCGCGTCCGCGCTGGCCGAGCAGCTGGAGCCCAGCTGAGCCGCAGTGAGATCGAAGGTCAGCGTCTGTCCGGCCACGGTGGCGGACGGGGAGCTGGACAGGTAGGTCAGGCCAGCCGGCAGCGTGTCGACCAGTCGCAGGCTCGAGAGGTTCTCATCGCCGAGCACGCCGAGATTGCTGCGGGGGCAGGTCCACCACAGGGTGTACTTCACGGTGTCGCCGGGCTTGTAGAACGTCTGCTCGACGGACTTCTGCACCTGGATCGAGGGGATCGCCGTCGCGGTCGAGGTCACCCCGGGGGCCGACACGGTCGGGGTGCCGTCGGTGAACGTCATGGTCGGCGTGAGCGTCCAGCTCGTGCCGTTCGGCGTCGTGTGGTTCGGGGGCGTGATCGTGATGCCGATGGTGCCCGCGACGCCCTCGGTGAGGTCCGCCAGCCTGATGACCAGGTTGCCCCCGGTGACCGTCCACGACGTGATGAGGGGGTTCGCTCCGACCTTGACCGTCCACGCGGGGTTCGCCGCTGCTCCGAGCGGGATCGTCACGGTCGGGCTCTCGGCGCACGGAGACGCGTTGACGTTGCTGCAGGTGTACGACACGCGGTACCCGAACGCCGTGCCCGAGGGCTGGCTGGCCGGCGTGAGCGGTGTGATCGAGATCGACGGGACCGACGTGGCATCCGCGCTGGCCATGACGGGAGTCTGCAGTCCGAGTCCGAGCGCGACGATGGCCAGCATGGCGAGCAGCATTCTCCCGACGCGACCGCCTGGCCGCGCGGCTCGCTCGAGCATCCCCTGTGTCTGTGTTCGCATCTCGGTCTTTCTCCCCTATCCGTGGCTGGCGGATATATCGCCCCCTTGAAAGGAGATGACAGAACATCGCCGCCATCACCGAATAGCCGGGGATTCCCCCAGCGTTGGGGGACATCTGGCCGCGATTTCCCCCATATTTGGGGAACGTAGAATCGATCTCGCGCCGCACCCCTGGCGCAGCTCCGTTCGGCGCCGCGATCCGGCCCGCCTCACTCCTGCGAGGACCCGCCATGTCCAGCGAACCCATCACCGTCTCCATCCGCCGCGAGGTCGATCCCGAACGCATCGCCGAGGCGACCGCGTGGGTGCAGACCGGCGTGAACATGGCGCACAAGTACCCGGGGTTCCTCGGCTCCGGATGGGTGCGCGCGGGCGAGGACTCGCAGGTGTGGCACATGCTGTACCGCTTCGCGAACGAGGACACCCTGGTCGCCTGGGAGCGGTCGGGCGAGCGCGCCTGGTGGCTGTCGATGGGCGAGGGCTTCATCCGCAGCGAGCGATCGCGGCGGCGCAGCGGCATCGAAGGGTGGTTCGACGAGCCCTCGACCGGCTCGATCACGCTGCCCGCCGCGGAGGGGACGTCGACCGTCGCCGTCGTGAACACCCCGCCGCGCTGGAAGCAGGCCGTCACCATCTGGCTGGGGTTCTTCCCGGTGAACCTCGCCTTCACCTACGCGATGAGCCCGGTGCCGGGGTGGGACGCGCTGCCGATCTGGCTCCGCGTGCTGTGCACCACGCTGGTGCTCACCCCGATCATGACCTACTGGGTGCTGCCCTGGGTCACCCGCACCCTGCGCTCCTGGCTCGCCCGCTGACCGGGTTCAAATCACGCCCACCGAGGTGAACGCGAGCTCGGCCGCGCCCAGCAGCAGCCGATCGGCGGCCAGGGATGCCGAGAGGATGCGCAGACCTTCGACGTTCTCGGCCATCGCCCCGGTCGCGACGGCGGCGGCGAAACCCTCAGGGTCGCTCTCGACCAGCATCGCCAGGAAGCCGCCGAGCACCACCACGGAGGGGTTGAGGATGTTCACGGCATCCGCGATCGCCTGGGCGAGCACCGCGCGCTGGCGGCCGCATTCGTCCTGCGCTTGGCCCGGACTTCCGGTTGCCGCGGCCAGCGCCTCGGCGAGCGTGGGGTCATCCGCCGCGGGGAGCCCGAGCACCGCGAGCAGCCGCGCGCGGCTGACGGTGTCTTCCAGCACGACGGCAGCGCCGGCATCCGCTCCCGCGGCGCGCACGCGGTTCTGCCCGAACTCGCCGGCGTAGCCCCCGACTCCTCCGACCGGCAGCCCGTGCACGATGATCCCGCCGCCGATGCCCGAGGGCCCGCCGTTCAGGTAGATGACGTCGTCCGCGCCTTCTGCGGCTCCGAACAGATGCTCGGCGAGGGCACCGAGGCTCGCGTCGTTGCCCACCGCGACCGGCAGCCCGGTGTGTGTGGCGACCAGAGCGCGCAGCGGCGCGTCGACCCAGCCGAGGTGCGGGGCATTGCGCACCAGGCCGTCAGCGGCGCGCACCAGACCCGGCACCGCGATCCCGACGCCCACGAAGCGGAAGCCGCGCAGGGCTCCCCCGCGCCAGCGCGCGATCACCTCCGCGATGAGCTCGGCGGTCGCCGACGCGCTCAGCACCGTGGCGGACTCGATCCGCTCGCGCAGCGCGATCCCCCGCGCGAGATCCACCGCAGCGATCTCGACCGCATCGACCTCGGGGTTCACCGCGATCACGACGCTCTTGGGCGATGCCTCGACCACCGGCGATGGACGACCGACCCGGCCGACGGGGTCGGGGTCGCGCTCCACGACCCACCCGTCTCCGACCAGCTCGCCGACCAGATCAGCGACCGTCGACCTGTTCAGCCCGGTCGCGGTCGTCAGCTGGGCACGTGACTGCGGGCCGCCCAGGTGCACCAGTCGCAGGATGCGGGCGAGGTTGCGGGCGCGCACGCCGTCGCCGTTGTCCTTCGGCGCAGCATCCGTGGTCACATCGTCCTCCGTGGGGTTCGGCGTCTCAGTCTAGAAGGCTGGACATCGGCACCCTCAGGCTATATGTTGTTGCTCACAACAATTTACGGGAAGCCGCCGTGCGGCACCATGCGAAGGAGCATCATGAGCCTCACCCCCACCCGCGCCGACAAGTTCTCGTTCGGACTGTGGACCGTCGGCTACAACGGCACGGATCCGTTCGGCGGCCCCACCCGCCCCGCGCTCGACGTCGTCCACGCGGTCGAGAAGCTGTCGGAGCTGGGCGCCTACGGACTCACGTTCCACGACGACGACCTGTTCGCCTTCGGATCCGCCGACGCCGAGCGGCAGACGCAGATCGATCGCCTGAAGGGCGCACTCGCCGACACCGGCCTGATCGTGCCCATGGTGACGACGAACCTCTTCTCGGCTCCCGTCTTCAAGGACGGCGGCTTCACCTCCAACGACCGCCAGGTGCGCCGATTCGCGCTGCGCAAGGTGCTGCGCAACCTCGACCTCGCCGCCGAGCTCGGTGCCAAGACCTTCGTCATGTGGGGTGGCCGCGAAGGTGCCGAGTACGACTCCGCGAAGGATGTCCGCAGCGCGCTCGAGCGCTACCGCGAGGCCGTCAACCTGCTCGGCGACTACGTGACTGACAAGGGCTATGACATCCGCTTCGCCATCGAGCCGAAGCCGAACGAGCCGCGCGGCGATATCCTGCTGCCCACGCTGGGTCACGCGATCGCGTTCATCGACTCGCTCGAGCGCCCCGAACTCGTCGGCGTGAACCCCGAGGTCGGGCACGAGCAGATGGCCGGACTCAACTTCACCGCCGGCATCGCGCAGGCGCTGTTCCACGGCAAGCTGTTCCACATCGACCTCAACGGCCAGCGCGGCATCAAGTACGACCAGGACCTGGTGTTCGGTCACGGCGACCTGCACAACGCGTTCTCGCTCGTGGACCTGCTCGAGAACGGCGGCCCGAACGGTGTCCCCGCCTACGACGGCCCCCGCCACTTCGACTACAAGCCGAGCCGCACCGAGGACGAGACCGGGGTGTGGGACTCCGCCGCCGCCAACATGCGCACCTACCTGCTGCTGAAGGAGCGCGCAGCGGCGTTCCGTGCCGACCCCGAGGTGCAGGAGGCTCTGGCTGCGGCGAAGGTCGCCGAGCTCGCGACCTCGACCCTGAACGAGGGCGAGTCCTACGACGACCTGCTCGCGGATCGCAGCGCCTACGAGGACTTCGACGCCGACGCATACCTCGGCGGCAAGGGATTCGGCTTCGTCCGGCTGCAGCAGCTTGCCACCGAGCACCTGCTCGGCGCCCGCTGAGTCCGGCATGGCACTCGCGCTCGGGGTCGACTCCTCGACCCAGTCCTGCAAGGTCGTCGTGACGGATGCCGCGACCGGCGCCGTGGTGCGCACCGGTCGTGCGGCACATCCGGACGGCACCGCGGTCGACCCCGAGGCGTGGTGGACGGCGCTCTCGTCCGCGATCGCCGAAGCCGGAGGACTCGACGGCGTCGACGCCTGGGCCATCGGTGGACAGCAGCACGGAATGGTCGCACTCGATGCCGCCGGCGCCGTCATCCGCGACGCCCTGCTGTGGAACGACACGCGCTCCGCCGACGCCGCGACCGACCTCGTGGCCGAGTTCGGCGCGCAGGAGCTGGTCACGCGCACGGGTGTCGTGCCGGTGTCATCCTTCACGATCTCGAAGCTGCGCTGGCTGCGCGACAACGAGCCCGAGAACGCGGCGCGGGTGGCGGCCGTCGCCCTGCCGCACGACTGGCTCACCTGGCGCCTGCGCGGCTACGGACCCGCCGGTGCGGAGGCGGCGCCCCTCGGGCCGGTGCTGGAGGAGCTCGTCACCGACCGCTCCGACGCCTCGGGCACCGGGTACTGGAATCCGACCACCGGCGAGTACGACCGGGAGCTGCTGGTCGCCGCGCTGGGTCACGGCGCGGTGCTGCCGCGCGTGCTCGGCGCGGAGGAGCACGTGCAGGATGCGGACGGCCGGTGCGTCGGCCCCGGCGCCGGTGACAACGCCGCCGCCGCCTTCGGGCTCGGCGCCGGTCCCGGCGATGTGGTGGTGTCGATCGGCACCAGCGGCACGGTCTTCGCCGTGAGCGAGCATCCGTCCGCCGACCCTTCCGGGATCATCGCGGGCTTCGCCTCGGCCGACGGTCACTTCCTGCCGCTCGTGTGCACGCTCAACGCGGCCCGGGTGCTCGACGTCACCGCAGCGCTGCTCGGCGTGGATCACGACGAGCTGAGCCGACTCGCGCTGGCGGCCCCGGCGGGTGCGAACGGACTCACCCTGGTCCCCTACTTCGAGGGTGAGCGGACCCCGAATCTGCCGGATGCGACCGCGACACTCAGCGGCATGACCCTCGCCTCCACCACGCGCGAGAATCTGGCGCGCGCCGCGGTGGAGGGAATGCTGTCCGGACTCGGCGCCGGTCTCGACGCACTGCGAGAGGCCGGGGTGCCACTGCGGCGCGCGCTGCTGATCGGGGGCGGGGCACAGTCCGCCGCGGTGCGGGCCATCGCACCGGAGGTGTTCGGCATCCCGGTGGAGGTCCCGTCTGCCGGCGAGTACGTCGCACTCGGCGCCGCACGGCAGGCGGCCGGGCTGCTGCACTAGTCGGTTCGCGCCGTCGGGGGCACGGGCGCGCGAGTGGGCGCGGGCGCGGATGCAGGAGCATCCGCCGGTGATTCCTCCTGCAGATCGCGAGATCTCCTGCAGATGGCGCGGATGCCGAGGCCAGGGCCGGGGCCGGGGCCGGTATCCCGGGCCCGGACAGACCTAGACGGCGAAGATGCGCCAGGACGCGGCGTGCGTCGCGTCGGGCTCCAGGGTCACCAGGTCGACACCCGAGTTGAAGGCGTCGGGCGGGCAGGTCATCGGCTCGACCGCGAGCCCGATGCGGTGCGTCGCCGGAACCGCGGGGGTGTCGGCGGTGTGCACCTGCACCCACGGGCATCCCTCGTCCCACGCCAGTCCTACTCCGGTGCCGGCAGGCGTCACCAGGTGGACCTCGGCGATGCCATCCGTGCGCGCGAGCTCGGTGAAGGCGTGGTCGATGAACACGTCTCCGATCGGCCGCGCCTCGCGGAAGTCCCACTCCGGATGCTCCGTCACCGGTTCCACCGCCACCGGGCTCAGCCGATCGGGCGTCACGGTCAGCACCTCGGATGCCGGGAGCGCGAGCGTCCAGTCGTCGACGCGTCCGGGACCGGCGACCAGGTAGGGATGCGGTCCGGTGCCCCAGGGCGCGGCATCCGCACCGATGTTGCGTGCGGTCACGGTCTGTCGCAGTCCGTCGGCCTCCAGACGGTACTCGACCTCGACTTCGACGCGGAACGGGTACCCGATCTGCGGCTCGATCACGGCGGCGAGCGCGACGCGGTCGTCGAGCACGAGGCGGTCCTCGAACTCGACCCACGCGAGGAGTCCGTGCAGCGCCTGAGCGCGCGCGGGCTCGGTGAGGGCCAGCTGGTGCTCGACCCCGGCGAAGCGATAGCGGCCGTCGACGATGCGATTGGGCCACGGCGCGAGTGTCACGCCGCGGTAGGCCGGTCGCACCTCGTCGGCGTCGAACGGCACGACCAGGTCGCGTCCGTGGAACGTGAGCGCCCGCAGTGTTGCTCCGACGCTCGCGATATCCGCCGTGTAGCCGTGACCGGTGATGCGCAGCTGGCGTCCGGAGCGCGGAGCCATCAGCGGCCCTTCGACAGGCTCAGGGACCGAGCGCTCAGTCGGGACGTTGCCATCAGAGTCCCTGCGCCAGGCGGTAGTACGCCTGGTTCCAGCGGACCTGCTTCTGGAACTCCGGCAGCGTGGTGCTGTCGTCGATCACCAGCAGCTCGACCTCGGCCATCTCGGCGAAGTCGCGGAACGCCTCGATGCCGACAGCGGTCGACATGACGGTGTGGTGCGCAGCACCGGCGGTGAGCCAGGCGGCGGCGCTGGTGGTGAAGTCCGGCTGCGGCTTCCACACCGCGCGGCCGACGGGGAGCTTGGGCAGCGATGCCCGCGGCGGGACGTTCTCGACCACATTCGCGGTGAGGCGGAACCGGTCGCGCATGTCGCTGAGCGCGACCACGACCGCGGGGCCGGGGTCGGCCGTGAAGACCAGGCGCACCGGGTCATCCTTGCCGCCGATGCCGAGCGGGTGGATCTCGAGCGTCGGCTTCGCTGTGGTCAGCGACGGCGAGACCTCGAGCATGTGCGCACCCAGGATCAGCTCGTCACCCGGGGTCATGTCGTAGGTGTAGTCCTCCATGAGGCTCGCACCGCCGGGGAGCCCTGCGCCCATGACGTTCGCGATGCGCACGAGCACGGCGGTCTTCCAGTCGCCCTCGGCGCCGAAGCCGTAGCCCTCGGCCATGAGCCGCTGCACCGCCAGACCGGGCAGCTGCTTCAGCGCGCCCAGGTCCTCGAACGAGGTCGTGAAGGCGCCGAAGCCGCCCTCCTCCAGGAACGACCGCAGCCCGACCTCGATCGCGGCGCCGTCGCGCAGCGCGGAGTGCCGGTCGCCGCCGCGGCGCAGTTCGGGCGCGACCTCGTACAGCTCCTCGTACTCGGCGACCAGGGCGTCGATCGCCGAGTCGGATGCCGCGGCCACGGCCTCCGCCAGCTCGTTCACGCCCCAGGTGTTGACCTGCACGCCGAACCGCAGCTCGGCCTCGGTCTTGTCGCCCTCGGTGACCGCGACGAAGCGCATGTTGTCGCCGAAGCGGGCGAGCTTGAGGTCGCGCGATGCCGCGAGGCCGGCCGCCGCACGCTGCCAGGTGCCGAGCTCGCGGCGCAGACGCGGGTCGGACGCGTGGCCGACGATGGTCTTGCGCGGCACACCGAGCCGGGTCTGGATGTACCCGAACTCGCGGTCGCCGTGCGCGGCCTGGTTCAGGTTCATGAAGTCGAAGTCGATGTCGGCCCAGGGCAGCTCGACGTTCGCCTGCGTGTGCAGGTGCGCGAGCGGCTTCTGCAGGGCGTCGAGCCCGGCGATCCACATCTTCGCGGGGCTGAAAGTGTGCATCCACGCCACGAGCCCGATCACACGGTCGTCGGCGTTGCCCTCCAGCGCGGTGCGCTTGATGGCGGCGGCATCCGTCAGCACGGGCTTCCAGACGATCTTCACCGGCACCTCGGCCGACTCGTCGAGCAGGCGGGCGATCTGCTGGGACTGCTCCGCCACCTGGGCGAGCGTCTCGGGGCCGTAGAGGTGCTGGCTGCCGGTCAGGAACCAGACCTCGTAGCCGTCGAGGGAGGTGGTCAGTGCCATGGTGATGCCTTTCAGGTGGTGCGGAAGCGTCAGAGCGATGCGACGGCGGCGGCCTCGACGGCCAGCCCCGCCCGGTAGCGATCGAGGTAGGAGGCGAAGCCGGCGACGTCGGCCGGATCAGGGTCGGCGACCGAGACGGATGCCGCGGCGAAGACCTGCTCGTCGAGGTACGCCCCCAGGTCGAGGTCGTCGGAGTGCGAGAGGTAGGAAGCGAGCACGGCGATGCCCCATGCCCCACCCTCCGAGGCGAGTTCGCCGACCGCGACGGGGGCGGCGAGCGCACCGGCGAGGAAGCGCTGGGCGACGCCGGCGGTACGGAACATGCCTCCGTGCGCGAACATCCGGTCCAGCGCGACCCCCTCGTCGGTCAGGGTCTGCATGCCGAGCGCGAGCGTGCCGAACACGCCGTACAGCTGCGCGCGCACGAAGTTGGCCAGGCTGAAGTCGCTGTCCGGCGTGCGCACGAACAGCGGTCGCCCTGCCGTGAGCCCGGCGATGGGTTCGCCCGCCAGATGGTTGTAGGCGAGCAGTCCGCCCGCGTCCGTCTCGCCCGCGAGGGCTTCGCGGAACAGCACGTCGAACACCGCGTCGTCGTCGAGCGGCTGCCCGGCAGCCGCGGAGAAGCGCGTGAAGAGCCCCGCCCACGCCGCGAGCTCGCTGGCCCCGTTGTTGCAGTGCACCATGGCCACGGCATCGCCCGCCGGCGTCGTGACGAGGTCGAGCTCCTCATGCGCCTCGGACAGCGGCCGCTCCAGCACCACCATCGCGAAGATGCTCGTCCCCGCGCTCACGTTGCCGGTGCGCGGTGCGACGGCGTTCGTGGCCACCATCCCGGTACCGGCATCGCCCTCGGGCGGGCAGAGCGGGATGCCGCTGCGCAGTGCACCGGTGGGATCGAGCAGTGCGGCGCCGGCGGCCGTGAGGGCACCGGCATCCGCTCCCGCGGGCTTCACGGTCGGGAACAGCGCCGTCAGCGGCGCGGGCAGCCGGTCGCCCACGAGTGCGGCGTAGGCCTCGAGCATCCGGGCGTCGTAATCGGTGGTCGCCGAGTCGATCGGGAACATGCCGGACGCATCGCCGACACCGAGCACCCGTTCGCCGGTGAGCTGCGTGTGCACGTAGCCGGCGAGGGTGGTGACGAAGTCGAGCTGGGACACGTGCGGCTCGGCATCGAGCACGGCCTGGTGCAGGTGCGCGATCGACCAGCGCAGCGGGATGTTCACGCCGAGGGTCTCGCTGAGCTCCGCCGCCGCGACGCCGGTGTTCGTGTTGCGCCACGTGCGGAAGGGCACGAGCAGTTCGCCCTCCGCGTCGAACGCGAGGTAGCCGTGCATCATCGCCGAGATGCCGATGGCCCCGAACGTGTCGGGACGGATGCCGTGCTGCGCCTCCGCGTCGGCGACGAGGGCGGCGTAGGCCGCCTGCAGTCCCGCCCACACCTCGTCGAGGGAGTAGGTCCACAGGCCGTCCTCGAGCCGGTTCTCCCAGGCGGAGGAGCCGGTCGCGAGCACCTCGGTCGCATCGGGGCCGATCAGGCAGGCCTTGATGCGGGTGGAGCCCAGCTCGATGCCGAGGCTCGTGCGACCGGCGGCGATGTCGTCGCGGGCGCTCATCGGCGGGCGTCCGCGCTCTGGCCGTACACGTTCTGGTATCGGTCGTACAGGCGGTCGATCGCCTCCTGCGGAATCGGGATCAGCGGACCGGCCTCACGGGCGATGTGCACGGTGCGGGCGACGTCCTCGACCATGACCGCGGCCTTGACGGCATCCTTGGCATCCGCACCGATCGTGAACGGGCCGTGGTTCTGCATCAGGACGGCACGCGATCGGTGACCACGGAGCGTCTCGACGATGCCGCGTCCGATCGAGTCGTCGCCGATGATCGCGAAGGGGCCGACCGGCACCGGGCCGCCGAACTCGTCGGCCATGGCCGTGATCACGCAGGGGATCTCCTCGCCGCGCGCCGCCCAGGCCACCGCGTAGGTCGAGTGCGTGTGCACGACCCCTCCGACCTCCGGCATGTTCCGATACACGTAGGCATGCGCCGCGGTGTCGCTGGAGGGCGAGCGGTCGCTGCCGGCAGTGCCGGGGATCACGGCGCCGTCGAGGTCGCACAGGATCATGTTGTCGGGCGTGAGGTCGTCATAGGAGACGCCGGACGGCTTGATCACGAAGAGGTCGGCGCCGGGCACCCGACCCGAGACGTTGCCGCCGGTCCAGACGATGAGGTCGTAGCGCACGAGCTCGCTGTGCAGCCGGGCCACATCGGCGCGGACGGTGGCGATCGCGCTCTCGACGGCGGGATCGAAAGTGGGGGCGGCGTTGCTCACAGGTACCTCTGGGGGTTCACGGCCGGTCACTGTGACCGGTCACAGAAGTGTGTCACGGGGGCCTCGGGTGCGTCAAGCACGCGCTCGGGCAGAGGCGGCGTGTTCACAACTCCGCAGATTCGCAACACACAACCCGCCTCGCTTGCGTCGTTGCGGGCCGCCGCGCGGCCGCAGTGTGGTCCTCCGCGATTAATTGAGGAGTTATGGACGAAAGCCGGGCAGCCGCCGCTAGCGGGGCGGAGCCACCGAGGCGCGCGTGATCAGCTCAGGGGCCACCGGGGCCAGAGTCTCGGTCGCGGCACCGCCGATCGCGGCGGCCACGGCCCGGCGTGCGAGCTCGTCGAAGTCCTGCCGCACTGTGGTGAGCTGAGGCCAGTAGTACGCGGCATCCGGGATGTCGTCGAACCCGACCACACTGATGTCTCCGGGCACCGAGAGCCCCGCCTCATGCAGGCCCCCGAGCAGGCCGAGCGCCATCTGGTCGTTCGCCGCGAACACCGCCGTGGCGCCGGACTCCCGCACCGCGGCGACGGCCGCGTATCCCGACCCCGCCGACCAGTCGCCCGCGATCACGGGCCCGGCGTCCAGCCCCCGGGCCGTGAGCTCGGCCGCGAAGCCCTCCGCTCGCGACTCGGCCTCGAGCCAGTCCGCAGGGCCGGCGAGGTGCGCGATGCGCGTGTGACCGGCATCGGCGAGGGCGGCGACGGCCAGGCGCGCGCCGGCGGCCTGATCGACCGAGAGCCCTGGCGCCCCCCTGCCCGCGGAGTGCAGCGTGATCACCGGCACATCGATGCGCAGATCGTCGAGCGCGGCCAGAGTCCGTGCGTGCGGTGCCACGACCACGATCCCCTCGACGCCCTGTGCGACCAGGTGGTCGACGGCAGCGACCACGGCCGCGGCATCACCGGCATCCGCGAACGCCGCGCTGACCCAGTACCCCGCATCGCGCGCCGAGGCTTCGAGCGCGGCGATGCTGCGCGACGGCCCGTACTGCAGCGCGTCCGACGCGAGCACACCGAGCGTGCGGGAGCGCCGGGTGCCCAGAGCGCGGGCCGCGTTGTTCATCCGGTAGCCGAGTTCCGCCATGGCCGCGCGGACGCGCTCCAGCGTCTCGGGGGCGACATCGGGGTGGTCGTTCAGCACCCGCGACACGGTCTGGCGCGAGACTCCGGCACGGGCGGCGACGTCACGCACGCCGACGGTTCGGCGGGGCTCGCTGCTCGTGTCACTCACGCCGACGAGTGTACGACGTGCGACGCCGCTGCCCCGCCGCCGTGCCACTCTGGTGACATGCGCATCGCTCTCACTGGTTCATCGGGCAAGCTCGGCAACGTCGTCGCACGGGAGCTCCGTGCGAACGGGTACGAGGTCATCGGCATGGATGTCACCGGCACCCGCGGCCCTGACTTCGTGCAGGTCGACCTCACTGACTACGGTCAGGTCATCGACGCTTTCACGGCCGTGGGTGACCGGCACGACGGCATCGACGCCGTCGTGCATCTGGGCGCGATCCCGGCGCCAGGCATCCGCAGCGACGTCGCGACCTTCCACAACAACATGCCCGCCACGTTCAACGTGTTCTGGGCCGCGGTACGGCTCGGCATCCGCCGCATCGTCTACGCCTCCAGCGAGACGGTGCTCGGTCTGCCGTTCGACGTGCCGCCGCCCTACGCGCCTGTCGACGAGGACTACCCCGCCCGTCCGGAGTCGGTGTACTCGCTCGTGAAGACGCTCGAGGAGCAGCTGGCGAGCGAGCTGGTGCGCTGGCATCCCGATGTGTCGATCACTGCCCTGCGGTTCTCGAACGTCATGAACCCCGAGGACTACGCCGAGTTCCCCGACTTCGATGCCGACGCCCTGCGCCGCAAGTGGAACCTCTGGGGCTACATCGACGCCCGCGACGGCGCGCAGGCCGTGCAGCGCGCGCTCGAGGTCGCCGCCCCGGGCTTCGACCGGTTCATCATCGCGGCCGCCGACACCGTGATGTCGCGTCCGAACGCGGAGCTGCTCGCCGAGGTCTTCCCCGACGTGCCGCTGACGCGCGAGGTCGGTCCGAACGAGACCCTGTTGTCCATCGACAAGGCACGCCGCGTGCTGGGCTTCGACCCGCAGCACTCCTGGCGCGACCACGTCTGACCACGCACCTTTCCCGAGCGGGACCGGGGACTTCTCACGGTCCGCCGGCCCACCGCCACGCGAACCGCAGCGCTACCGTGGTGCCATGCGCTCGACGCCGCGCCCGCCGCGCACCATCCGATTCGGCCTGATCGGCATCGCGTGGTTCAGCCTGCTCTCCGCGCTGGCCGGGATGGTGGGCCTGACGGTCGGCGGCGGGATGGGACTCCCGCCCGAGTGGATCGAGGGGAGCGTCTTCCGCTCGTACTTCTGGCCCGGGGTGATCCTCGGGGTCGTGGTCGGCGGGGTGCAAGCGCTCGCGCTCATCGCCCAGTCCCGCGGCTACCGCGTCGCCTGGGGTGTGCACGCCGCCGCGGGTCTGACGATGATGATCTGGATCTTCGTGGAGATCGCGATCATGCTCGTGTGGTCGCCTCTGCACGGCATCTACTTCGTCACCGGGCTGGTCCAGACGATCATCGCGGTGCTCGCCCTCGGCGCCTGGCCCCGACCGTTTCTGGCGCGGACCCCGCGCTAGCCCCTCCGGGTCGCAGAGAGGCACCCCTGTTCGTCGACAGGGGCACCACTCTGCCGCCGGAGTGACCGGGCGACCGGAGCACCGACCGGGCGGCGGCTACTCCTTCTTGCGCGTCACCACGCGCTGCAGCAGCACGAAGACAAGCAGGATGCCGCCGGTGATGATGGTCGTCATCTCGGGCGGGATGCCACCGTCACGCGTGATCAGCACGGTCATGAGGCCGAGCACGAGGGCTCCGATGACCGAGCCGAGCACGTAGCCGTACGCACCGGTGAGCACGGTGCCGCCGATGACCGCGGCCGCGATCGCGTCGAGCTCCCAGCCGATGCCGGTGATGTTCTGGGCGGTCCCGAGCCGCGCGGTGTAGAGCACGGCGGCGAGGCCGGCGAGCGAGCCGCTGATCACGTAGACCAGCACCTTGGTACGCGGCACGGGGAGCCCCATCAGCAGCGCGGAGTTCTCCGATCCGCCGATCGCGTAGACGGTGCGCCCCGTACGGGTGCGGTGCAGCACGAAGAAGGCGACGAGCACGACGACGATCGCGATGATCACCGCCGGGGTGATGACGAGGTCGTTCACCTTCGGCCCGTCGATGATCTTGATCTTCTCGGCGATCAGACGGATCGGGGAGTCGGCGGGAAGCTGCTCCGGCTTGGTGCTCAGCAGCGACGCGAGGCCGCGTCCGAGGAACATCATGGCGAGAGTCGCGATGAACGGCTGCACATTGAAGTACCTGATCAGCACGCCGGAGACGAGTCCGAAGAGCCCGCCGATGACGATCATGAGCACGATCACGACGAGCGGATCCCACCCGGCGTTCGAGAGCATGACGCCGGCGACGGACGAGACCGCGATGACCGAGCCGACCGACAGGTCGATACCGCCGGTGAGGATGACGAAGGTCAGCGCGACCGCGAGCACGATGAGGTGCGCGTTGTTGATGAGCAGGTTCGACAGGGTGCTCGCCTGCACGATCTTGCCGTAGGCGATCTCGCCGTACACGATCATGGCGACGAAGATGACCACCGAGGCGATGGTCGGAACCACCGACGGGTTCGCCCTCAGCTGCCGACGCATCCGGTCGACGAAGTTCGTTCCGGCACTCTGGACTGGTGCTGCTGCGATGACGCTCATGCTGCAGCCTCCTTCACGATCTCGACTCGCGGTGAGGGCGTCTGCGCCTTCTTGCGACGTTGGAACCAGCTGCGCACCCGCTCGGACTGCAGCAGGCAGATGGCGACGATCACGATCGCCTTGAAGGCCGGGGTGGCCGACGACGAGACGCCGAGGAACAGCACGGTCTTGTCGAGGGTCGCGATCAGGAGAGCACCGACGAAGGCGCCGCTGAGCGAGAACTTGCCACCCGCGAGCGAGGCGCCGCCGATGACCACGGCGAGGATCGCGTCGAGCTCGAGCTGGTAGCCGGTGCGGGAGATGTCGACGGTCATGACGCTGCCGACCGACATCACCCCGGCGATGCCCGCGAGGATGCCGCTGAGCACGTAGGTCGTCAGCAGGAGCCCCTTCGGCTTGATGCCGGCCATCCGGCTCGCCTTCGGGTTGATGCCGATGGCTTCGATCATGAGGCCGAGGGCGCTGCGCCGCACCACCCACGCGACCAGCAGCACGATGACGACCGCGAGGATGAACACCACGGGGATGCCGATCACGAAGCCGTTCGCGATCCAACGGAACGGATCGCTCGACGCCGCCGTGTTCTGCCCACCGGTGATGACCTTGGCGATGCCGCGCCCCGCGAGCATCAGCACGAGCGTCGCGATGAAGGGTTGCAGCCCGACATAGGCGACCAGGATGCCGTTCACCGCGCCGAGGATGGCGGTGACCAGCAGCGCGAGGCCCACGGCCGCGAGCGCGACGCCGACCGAGCCGGAGTCGTTCGCCGCGGCGAGGAACTCCATCGACACGGCTCCGGCGACGGCCATCAGCGAGCCGACCGAGAGATCGATGCCGCCAGTCGCGATCACGAGCGACATGCCGATCGCGATCATCATGATGGGTGCCGCCTGGCGGAGGATGTCGACCAGGTTGCCGACGAGGTTGCCGTTGTTCGGGTTGATCGAGATCGCGAGATACGTCGGATCCTTGAGAACGTTCAGCGCGAGCAGCGCGACGATCGCGACGATGCCCCAGAAGAACGGCTTGCGGATCAGATCGCGCCACACGGACGCACGAGCGGAAGCGCTCATCGGGTCTCCCCCTCGAGGGTCTCGGGCTGCACATCGGAAGCGGCGGCGGGTGCGACGTGGACGACCTCGATCGGGTCGAGCTCCTCCTCGAGGGTGGTGGCCGCGGCCTCCACGCCGTGAGCGGCGATCACATCGACGATCTCCTGCGCCGTGACGTCGGGACCGTTCTGGATCTCGCCGATCTTGCTGTGGTCCTTGAGCACGACGATCCGCTCGGACAGACGCACGACCTCTTCGAGCTCCGACGAGACGAAGACGACGGCGACGCCCTGGTCGGCGAGCTCTGCGACGGCCTCCTGGATCTCGGCCTTCGCGCCGACGTCGATGCCGCGAGTGGGCTCGTCCAGGATCAGCAGCTCCGGCTCGGTGGCGAGCCAGCGCCCGAGGAGCACCTTCTGCTGGTTGCCGCCCGAGAGGTTCTTGATCATCCGCTCCGGATCGGCCGGACGCACGTTGAGCGCGGCGATGTACTTGTCGACGATCGCGTCCTGCTCCTTGCGCGGCATCGGCCGCGCCCATCCGCGCTTGGCCTGGACGGCGAGGATCATGTTCTCGCGGATCGTGAGGTCGCCGATGATGCCCTCGTCGCGACGATTCTCGGTCGAGAACGCGATGCGCTGCGAGAGCGCGGCCGACGGCGAGGAGAGGTCGACCTTGCGCCCCTTGATGGCGATCTGGCCGGACTCGCTGCGGTCTGCGCCGTAGAGCAGACGGGCGAGCTCGGTGCGTCCTGAGCCGAGGAGCCCGGCGAAGCCGACGACCTCCCCCGGACGGATGTCGAGATCGGTGGCGTGCACGGACCCGGCGCGGGAGATGCCGGATGCCGAGAGGAACGCCTCTTCGTCGGCCTCGCGTGGAGTGGTGCGGCGGTTGCCGCCGAGAGACTTGAGCGCGTCGAGGTCCTTGCCGATCATCCGGGAGATGAGGGCGTGCCTGTCGAGGTCGCGGGTGAGGTACTCGCCCTCGTACTGTCCGTTGCGCAGGACCGTGAGTCGGTCGCTGATCGCATAGATCTGGTCGAGGAAGTGCGAGACGAAGAGGATCGCGACGCCTTGGTCGCGCAGCGTGCGCATCACGGTGAAGAGGCCCTCGACCTCCGCGGCGTCGAGGCTGGAGGTCGGCTCGTCGAGGATGAGGACCTTGGCCTTGATCGCCATGGCCCGGCTGATCGCGACGAGCTGCTGCATCGCGATCGAGAGCGTGGAGAGCGGCTGGTGGGTGTCGAGGTGGTCGAGTCCGAGCCGGGCGAGCGCCTCGGTGGCGGCGCGATGGGTAGCGCGCCAGTTGACGCCGAAGAGTCCGCGCACCTCGTGTCCGAGCATGACGTTCTCGCCGATGGTGAGGTTGGGGGCGAGGTTCACCTCTTGATAGACGGTCGAGATCCCGGCGGCCTGCGCGTCGCCGGTGCCACCGAAGCTGCGCTCCTGACCTGCGACGACGATCGATCCGGCGTCGATGCGGTAGACACCGGTGAGGGCTTTGATCAGCGTCGACTTGCCGGCGCCGTTCTCACCCATGAGCGCGTGCACCTCACCCTGGAAGAGGCGGAAGTCGACTCCGTCGAGCGCCTTCACTCCGGGGAATTCGATGGTGATCCCGCGCATCTCGACGATGGGCAGTTCTTCGTTCATCGTTGTCTCTCCGTCTGTGCGGTCTCGGGGGCGGCGCGCTCGGCGCCGCCCCCGAGATCACGGGATGATGCTCAGTACTTGCGGTCCGCGAGGACGGCCTTGGCCGCCTCCGCCGAGTCGAAGGCCTGGCTCGGAACGATGATGTAGGACTCGACCGAGTCGCCGGCGAGAGCCTTCTCGACGACCTCGAGTGCGGTCTCACCGAACAGCGGGTTGTACTCGTGCACGTAGCTGAGCTGACCGTCGGCGAGCGCCTGCATGGCGTTCTTGGTGCCGTCGATCGTGGCGATCTTCACATCGGTGCCGATGACGAGACCGGCTTCCTCTGCGGCCTGGGCGGCGCCGAGACCCATCTCGTCGTTCTGGGCGAAGACGAACTGGATGTCGTTGTTGTTGGCCTTGAGCATGGTCTCGAAGACGCTCTTGCCCTCTTCCGCCGACCAGTTCGCGGTCTGCGCGTCGACCTTGTTCAGCGACGAGTCGCCGAGGCCCTCGTCGAAGCCCTGGTTGCGCTCGTTCACGACGCCGACACCGGCAGGGCCCTCGAGGACCACGTAGTTGCCTCCGTCGGGGAACTCGGCCGCGGCCCAGGCTCCGACCTCCTTGGCGACCTCGACGTTGTCGGGGGCGATGCGGGTGACGTACAGGCTCGTGTCGTCGGGCTCGATGCCGCGGTCGAGCAGGATCACCGGGATCTCGGCCTCCTGGGCGAGCTTGAGGGAGTCTTCCCAGCCGCTGGCCTCGGTGGCGGACAGGAGGATCACGTCGACATCCTCGTCGACGAACGACGTGAACGCGTCGATCTGCGACTTCTGGTCGAGGTTCGTGGCGGGCGCGTACTTCAGGTTGTAGCCGGCCTCTTCCGTGAACGTGTCCTGGATGTTGCTCTCGTTCGCCTGGCGCCATGCACCCTCGGGACCGACGGCGACGAAGCCGACCGTGGTGAGCTCGCCCGAGTCGCCCGAATCGCCGGCGTCACCGGTGTCTCCGGTCGAGCATGCCGCCAGACCGAGCGCGAGCGCGCCGACGGCGGCAAGTCCCAGAACTGTACGAGTGCGCTTCATTGCAGACATTTGATCTCCTCCTCGAGATTCCGGGTCGTTTCCCGGGGGTGGACCGTGCCGGTCCGGATGTGATGACAGGACGCCGGGAGGGCGTCGCGTGGTTCATGTTACCGGGAACAATTTTCGGAACACAAGCGCTTCCGAAGATTCGCGGGTGGTTCGTGATGAATTCGTTGTTACCGGACACACATCAGTCGTCCAGCGGATCCAGTTCCGCGGCGATCAGCTCCACGACACTGTCGACGGTTACCGCAGGGCCGTTGCTGAGCTCGCCGATCTTGTCGCGGTCCTTGAGCACGACGATCCGGTCGCTGAGGCGCACGACCTCCTCGAGCTCCGACGAGATGAACACCACACCGACCCCGTCTCCGGCCAGCTGACTGACCCGTCGCTGGATGTCGAGCTTCGCCGCGATGTCGATGCCACGGGTGGGTTCATCGAGGATCAGCACGTGGGGTCTGGTCGCCAGTGCGCGCGCCAACAGCAGCTTCTGCTGCGTGCCTCCGGAGAGATGACCGGCCGGTCGCCCGAGATCAGCGGGGTCCAGGTGGAGCGTCTCGACATAGGTCTCGGCGAGCGCCGCGATCTCCGACGGCGACAACGGCCTCGTCCATCCGCGCAGCGCCTGCAGCGAGAGCACGATGTTCTCGCGCGCGCTGAGGTCGGCGATGATGCCGTCGGTTCTCCTGTTCTCCACCGACATGGCGATGCGGCTCTTCAGCGCGGCCGAGGGACTGCGCAGCTGTACGCGTTCGCCGTCCACTCTGAGCTGACCGCTGTCCGCACGGACCGACCCGCCCAGCAGCGACGCCAGTTCCGTGCGCCCGGAACCGCGCAGCCCTGCCAGTCCGACGATCTCTCCCCGATACACGTCGATATCGGTGGGATCCAGCTCCCCGCGGCGGCCGACGCCCGTCGCCCGCAGCGCGGGTTCTCCATCGGCCGCATAGTGATGGGCCTTGCGTTCGGAACCGAGCGCGCGCAGCGCCTCGAGGTCCTTGCCGAGCATCTGCGAGATGAGATCTGCGCGCTCGAGTTCGCGGGTGGGGGTCTCGGCGATCCGGCGCCCGCCGCGCAGCACCGTCATCCGATCGCTGATCGCGAAGGCCTGTTCGAGGAAATGCGAGACGAACAGGATCGCGACCCCGCGATCGCGGAGTCCCCTGATCACCCGCATCAGCAGATCGACCTCGGCCCGGTCCAGGCTCGACGTCGGCTCGTCGAGCACGAGGATGCGCGGGTCGTCGACCATCGATCGGGCGAGCGCGACCAGCTGCTTCTGGGCGGGCGACAGCATCGCCATCGGCGTCCGCGGATCCATGTCGTCCAGTCCGAGCCGGGCCAGCGCGTCCGCGGCGTCCGCCCTCGTGCGCTTCCAGTCGATGCCGAAGCGTCCGCGGCGCTCTCGTCCGAGCATGACGTTCTCGGCCACGCTCAGCGTCGGTCCGAGCTGGGTCTCCTGGAACACCGTCGCGATGCCGGCGGCCCTCGCGTCGGCGACGCCGGAGAACCGCCGCTCCTCCCCCGCCACCACGACCGTGCCGGCGACCGGGGTGTGGGTCCCGGTGAGCACGCCGATCAGCGTCGACTTGCCGGCGCCGTTCTCGCCCATCAGCGCGTGCACCTCACCGGGGAAGAGGCGGAAGTCGATGTCGTCGAGCGCGACGACATCGGGGAACTCGACGCGGATGCCGGTGAGTTCGACGATCGGGGTGCGAGTGCGCGGTGACATCATCGCACCGGCCGGGGAGCGGCGCTGGAGCCTCGGGCGACGAGCTCGGTCGGGATGCGGGTCAGCTTCGGCAGCTCGCGCTCATCGAGAGCCGCACGGAGCATCTCGACGACCGCCGCACCGAGGGCGGCGAAGTCCTGTCTCACGGTGGTCAGCGGCGGCAGGAAGTGGCGGGCGAGCGGCACGTCGTCGAAGCCGACGACGCTGAGGTCCTTCGGCACCTCGAATCCTCGGTCGTGGAGTCCGTGGATGAGGCCGATCGCCATGTCGTCGTTCGCGACGAAGACGGCGGTGTAGTCGGGCAGCCGGGTGAGCCCCTTCGCGAAGTCGTAGGCGAAGTCGGCGGTCCAGTCGCCCACCACGATCGGGCGTTCGCGGATGCCCCACGACTTGGCCCTGGTGTGGAACGCGCGTTCGCGAGCCCTGGCGTCGAGCCAGTCCAGCGGACCCGCGATGTGGAGGATGTCGCGATGGCCGAGCGCGACGAGATGATCGACCACGAGCGAGGTGCCGGCGTGCTGGTCGATCGAGACCGTGAGGAAGGTGGGGTCGGCATCCGCTTTGACCACGAGCATGGGCACGTTCAGCGAGATCCGCCGGAGTGCGGCGACGGATGACGAGCGGGGAGCGATCACGCACAGCGCGTCCACGCCCTGGGTGGTGAGGTTGTCGACCGCATCCTGCGGCGTCAGGGTGTCGCCCTCATGCAGGGCGACCGCGCTGACCGAGTACCCCGAGGTGCGCGCGGCCATCTCGACGGCGCGGAGGATGCTGGTCGGCCCGAACGACACGGCGCTCTCGATGATGACGCCGATGCGGTGTGTGCGCTGGGTGGCGAGCGCCCTGGCCACCATGTTCGGGCGGTAGTCGAGCTCCTCGATCGCCTCGAGCACGCGCCGACGCGTGTCGGGCTTGATGTTCGGATGACCGTTGAGCACGCGCGACACGGTCATGTGCGAGACGCCGGCGAGATCTGCCACGTGGCGGATGCCGGGCTTGTCGGAGCCGAGGCTGGCCATGAGCACCTCCGTCGGTCCCGCCTGCAGAGATGTTACCGAGAACAGCCTCGACCGTGCAATCGGAGCTCCCGACGCGCCCGGGCCCCGCCGCGCAGGTCGGCGGAGCCCGGTCGTCGGGTGCGGTCGCTCAGCGGCAGGACGCGGCGGCGACCGTCGCCGTCACGGACGCATCCACGGCTCCCTCCGCGGTTGCGGCGACCGTCACCGTGCCCGCCGGAATCGCCGCGAGCCGCGTGGCGAACGTCGCCGACGTCGACTTGCCGGCCGCGATCGTGACGTCCTTGCTCCCGTAGGCGCCGTCGATCGACGCCGTCACCGCCCGATCCGAACCGTTCGCGACCGTGACCACGAGCGTGAGCTTGCCCGCCACACAGCGGGTGGCCGCCGTGGCGGTGACGTCGAGCCGCGCACCCACGGTCTGTGCCGCGACACCGGTGAGGGTGGGCTGCACGGTCTGGAAGAGGCCGTCGGCACCGATCGTCACCCGGTCGATGGTCGTCTCGCGGTGCTGCCCGTCTCCGCCCGGCATCGCGAAGCGGTGATAGGCGATGTACCAGTCATCGGTGCCCGGCACGTTGATGATCGAGCTGTGCCCCGTGGCCAGGATCCCCAGAGAGGGGTCCTTCTGCAGGATCACACCGCGGTACGTCCACGGCCCGTTGATGCTCGTGGCCGTCGCGTAGCCGACGCGATAGTTCTCCGATCCGGTGTCGTCGATCGAGTAGGTCAGGTGGTACAGACCCTTGCGGTAGTTGAGGAAGACGCCCTCGCGGAAGTCGGTCAGCCCACTGATCCGCTGGTAGCTGCCCGCCTTGATCGAGACCATGTCGTCGTTCAGCTCGGCGATGACCGGACTGCCGTTGCCCCACGAGAGGTAGTACTTGCCGGTGACCGGATCGTGGAATGCCGCCGGGTCGATCGCCTGACCCGACGTGACGGACTCGTTGTTGACGATCATCGCCGTCGGCTGGGCGACGAAGGGACCGACCGGGCTGTCGGCGACCGCCACCCCGATGGTCTTGCGGTCATAGGTGGGGTTGTGGCCGGAGAAGTAGAAGTAGTACTTGCCGCCCCGTTCGATGATGGTCGGCGCCCAGGCGTTCCCCGTCGCCCAGGGGACGTTGCCGTTCGCTCCGTCGAGGGTCAGGAAGGGCTGCTCCGAACGGGTCCAGTCCACGAGGTCCTGGGACGACCAGACGTAGAAGTCCTTGCCACCCCACCCCGCATGTCCGTCGGTGGTCGCGTAGATGTAGTAGGTGTCGCCGAAGACGGCGATGTTCGGATCGGCGTACAGCCCGTCGAGCACCGGCGAATTCACGATCTGGGCGGTGAGCGTCCAGATCGCCTCCGATCCGTCCGGCGCGGTGAGCGTGTACTCGACCGGCGACGACAGGTCGACGACGGTCCCGGACGCCGGGGAGACCGTGACCCCCGCGGCAGCGGTGAATGTCGGGGCGAGAGCCGAGACGTCCGTGCCCTTCACCAGCGGCAGCAGCGCGGTGCGGTCAGCGCCGTCGGCGATCGGGTCGAGCTTCAGCGCCGATGCATCCGCGAGTGAGATGCCGGTGAGCTGGTCGAACGCCCCGGCCTGAGTGAGGATCTCGGATGCGGTGAGCGCCCGGTTGTAGATCTTCACGTCGTCGAAGGAGCCCTGGAAATAGCCGTCGGCACCGTACATCGACTTGCCGAGGTAGCCGAGGAGGTTCCTCCCGAGACCGTCGACGGTGGTGTTCAGCGCGGCGTTCTCGCCGAGCCGCACGCCGTCGACGTACACCGTCATCCGCGTTCCGTCGAAGACGAGGTCGTAGTGGTGCCATTGCCCGGAGGAGACCGAACCGGTCACCGCCGACTCGTTCTGGTACGACGCCTTCGTGATGGCGCTGCGCACGTCGGCGCCCCGCACCCGGAGGAAGTAGTACGCGTTCGAGTCCTTGCCGAACGCGAACGTGAAGAAGTTGCCGCTCGACTTCTCACTCTTCACGTCCATCGACACCGTCATGGTGCTGCGGCCATCGAAGAAGCCCTGCGGGAACGACGCGAAGCCGTTGGTCGATCCGTCGAGACGGAGCACCTTGCCACGCTCCGCATCCGTGACCACGGCCGCGGTGCCGGATGCGGTCAGATCCGCCGCCCCCACCGAGTCCTGGAGCGTGCCGTCGTCGAACGTGTACTCGGCGATCGCCTCCTCCGACGGCTGCTCCGGCTCGACCGGGTCATCGCCGTAGGCGGCCAGCACCCGCTCCTGCTCCTGCGCCGAGAGCCGGAGCACCGATCCGTGCCGGAACGCCTTGTCGAAGGAGTACTGGTCGGCGCCCGTACCGACGGCGAGCTGGGTGAAGTCGAGGCTCGCGAGCGAGTCGGCGACGTGGGCGTAGTAACCGTTCTGGTCGCCCATCACCGCCCAGCGCCCGTCGGGCAACCGGTACACCGTCAGTCCCTCCATCGAGGCCTTGAGCCCGTGCGCCGCGGCCTCGCCGCGATCGATCACGCGGGTCCACGGGCCATCCAGGCTCGTGGCCGTGTCGACCACGGTCTGCCAGTCGGAGGTCGAGAACCGATAGAAGATGCCATCCTCCTCGGCGATGGTGGTGTCGATGATGTTCGTGCCGCCGGCACCGTCGCCCTGCTCGTTGAGCGAGAGCCAGACCTCGGGTTCCGAGAACGTGACGAAGTCGCGCGTCTTGGTCAGGTAGACGCGCAGCGCCCAGTCATCGGTGCCGTTCTCGCTGCGATCGCGCGCCGACCAGTACACGTAGTACTCGCCGGTCGCCTCGTTGTAGGTCGCCTCCGGCGCCCACACGCATCCCGCCTGGTCGAACCCGGCGAAGACGATGCGCTGGTCGCTCCAGTTCACGAGGTCGGTCGACTCCCAGACCACGATGTTCTGGCTGGCGTTGAGCTGGTCCCAGCCGGAACCGCCGGCGCCGCCGCCCTCCGCGTGCAGGTCGGTGCCGATGATCCAGTACTTGTCGCCCTCGGGGGCGCGGACCAGGTGCGGGTCGCGCACGCCCAGGTCACCGGCCAGATTCGCGAGAACAGCGGCGTCGTCGTTGAGCTTCGACCACTGGAGGCCGTCCTGGCTGTACCCGAGGAAGATCTTCTCGTATCCCCCCTCGGTCGCGAAGTGCGTCCAGAGGTACCCGGCGGTGTAGTCGGTGTCGAGTCCCTCCGGCGCGGCGGTCACCGTCACCGGGATGCTGCGGGTCGCGGTGGTTCCCGCGACGGTCGCGGTCAGCACGACCTGCTGGTCGGCGGCACCGCGGGCGACCACGCCAGGGGCCTTGCCGTCCTGCACCTCCGTCGTGATGATGCCTGCGGGCGAGGCGCTCCAGGTGACAGCCGAGCCGTTCACCGAGCCGTCGGCCGGCAGGGTGATGTTGCCGCGGATGTCGGCGGCGCCGGGGATCACGATCGCATCGAGGTCGGCCTGCGCCCTGGCATCCGCTCCCGGCTGCGCCCGCACCGTGACGACGAACTCCTTCATGGTCGAGGATCCGCCGCGGCTCAGGGTCGCCGTGAGTGTCACCGCCGCATCGTCCTGCCCGGCAGCGGGGCGCGTGACGATACCCGCATCCGAGACGATCTCGGGATCGCTCGACGACCAGGTCACGGCCGCGCCGTTCACGCCGGCAGCGGGCAGCACGAGGTCGGCGGTCACTGCACCGGTGTCGCCGATGCTCAGTGCGGCGCGGTCTCGCTGCACCCGCACGGCGTCGTCGGCGACCAGGGCGGCGACCTCGCCGGCCGAGAGCGCGACGTCGTAGATCCGGAAGTCGCGCACGTTGCCGAGCAGGTACTTGTCGGCGGAGTAGACCGAGCGCCCGATGTAGTTGGCCGCGGTGACGCCGGAGCCGATCTGGGCGGGTGTGGTCGTGACGCCGGTGTTCTGGGCGACCTGCACCCCGTCGAGGTAGAGCCGGCTCGTGTCGGTGGCGTCATCGAGCGTGTAGGTGAGCGTCTTCCACACACCGCGGGCGAGGTTCGCCGCGCTGTTCACGCCCTGCTCGGTCGACCAGTTCCCTGCGGCGATCGCGGCCCGGTAGGCATCGCCCGTCGCGAAGAGATAGCCGTTGCCGACACCCGCGGCATCGGTGTTGCCCATCGCCCAGATCATGTACGCCGTCTTCTGGGCCGGGGCGACCAGCACCTCGGTGCTGACCGTGATCGAGGTGAGCCCGGCGAGCGCGTTCGCCGGCAGTGCCACGTGGTCGTCGACGCCGTCCAGGGAGATGCCCTCGCCGCCGGTGAGTGCCGCCCCACCCGCGATGACACCGTCGCGGCCGTTTCCGGAGCTGTCGTGCGCCGTCGTGCCGGACGTCTCGTCGAAGGCGTACCGGAGCTGCAGATGCTCGTCTTCCGCTGCGGATGCCGGGGCCACGGCAGCGAGCGAGGAGGCGACGACGGCGCTCAGCGCGAGCCCGGCGACGGCGGAACGGCGCCCACGGGTACGGCGTGTGCGCGGGGAGACGAAGGGAGCGGGAGGCAGCGTCATCGATGAGTCCTCGGTGTGTGCGAGTCGCCTCAGCGCGACTTCACGAGAATGTTAGCGGAAACATTTCTCGGCGTCGATGGTTATCTCCGCCGACCTCCGAGACGCGGGAAGGCCCCACGGACAGCGTCCGCAGGGCCTTCTTGTTCCGACGATCAGCCGCAGGAGCCGGGCAGGTACGCCACCTGCACGCGCTCGGTGAGACGGGTGCCGGCGACATCCGCGGCCAGGTCCACCTGCACGCTGCCCGCAGGGAACGACGCGAGCCGGGTGGCCTGCGCGATCGCCGCCGAGCGCGCACCCGGCTCGACCCCGACGAGCGACTTCGTGCCGTACGGCGTCGTCACGGTGATATCGGTGGCGACGTCACCCGTGTTGGTGACCGAGAGGACCAGCTGCGCCTTGCCGGCGACGCAGCGCACGGTGCTCGCGACGGTGGCGCTGAGCGAGGGCTCCGCCGCCTCCACGAAGGTGAGCGTGTAGCTGCGCGTCGCCCCCGACGGCGCCGTGACCACGATCGCCGCCTCACCGTCGGCATCCGGCTGCGCGACCTGCACCGACGCCGCACGATCCACGGCGACGGCGCGCACGACGGGACGTTCGCCCGCTGCCCACGGCACCTCGTACTCGGTGGTCGCGGATGAGAAGCCGGCCAACGGCATGCCGTCGAGCGACACCGCGGCGAGCACGGCGACCGTCGAGACGCCTGGCGCCGAGGCAGAGAGCTCGACCTCGGACACGACCAGGTGCGTCGCGGAGCGTGCGTTCATCACGACGCGCACCGCATCCGCCTGCACGCCCTTCATCGGCACCTCGACCACCGGGGCCGAGCCGTCGGCGGGCACGGGCACCTCGACCGACCCGAGCGACGTCCACGACCCGGTCCCCAGGCGGTACTCGACCGACAGGGACTGCGGCCACGTGTTCGACGAGCCGTCCTTGTAGAAGTAGACCTTCGCGTTCTGCATGGTCGAGCTCGCGGCCAGCGTGTAGGTCAGGGTGTCCTGCGCGTTCTTGGTGCCGGAGCGCCAGTTCGACCAGCCCTTGTCGGTCGTCACGCCGTTCTTGG
The DNA here is from genome assembly GCF_023091245.1 of Microbacterium croceum. NCBI lineage: Bacteria > Bacillati > Actinomycetota > Actinomycetes > Micrococcales > Microbacteriaceae > Microbacterium > Microbacterium croceum. The sequence goes on from NZ_JAHWXN010000001.1 coordinate 99,190, forward strand.
TGCGGTCGACACTGTAGCTGGAACTCTCGGTGAACGTCGCCGATGCCGTGCTCGCCGGTGCCACGTTCGCCGCGGTCGGCTCGGTGACGATCACCGACAGCGTCGCCGTCAGCGCGGCGCCGCCGGGCGCTTGCGCGGTTCCTGGCACCGTGACCACCCCGGAGCTCGCGAACGACGCGGTCGATATGCCGTCCCAGTTCCAGGTGACCGCCCGGTCGATCCGCTGATCGGTGGCGCCGACCATGGCGGGCACGGTACCGGGAGCGGACGCCTGCACGGTGGCCAGCGGCGCGCCGGCGTAGGTCGTGACGGACACAGGCTCGGTGAAGCCGACGCTGCCGACCTCGATCTTGGCGGTCGCCTGGAAAGAGGCGCCGAACAGGTCGGTACCGGAGCCGACGACGGTGCGGGTGCCCGGCGAGGACCAGTCGACCCCCGCGGTCGCCCACGAGACCGCAGCCGTGCGCTCGACGCCGCCGCGGTACACCAGCGTGACGGCGGCGGGCAGTGTGGGGGCGATGCCGGTCGCGGTGCCCGTCGCGACATCCTTCACCGAGAGCATCTCGGTGTCGGCCAGGGTCCACCGCTGATTCGACCCGTCGTTCGACGTCCACAGTCCCACGCTCGCGCCGTCGGCGCTGCTCTGGCCGTTGACGTCGAGCACCCGCTCATTCGAGACGCTGAGGATCGAGAAGGTCTTGCCGTCGGTGGTCGACGAGATCCACTGCAGGGCCGGATCGGATGCCGCCTCCTCAGCGCTCGCGGTGACGACGGTCACCGCACCACCGGACTCGGCGAGATAGCGGCCGTCGCCCGCGCGCAGGGCGAACCGATGACGATCGGTGCCTTCGCCCGCGAGGCTCTGCACGGTCCAGGTCTGCGCGGTCGCGGCGGACGCCGTGGTGGCGGAGGTGCGGATGACCGCCGCCGCGCCGTTCGCAGCCAGAGCCTTGCCGCTCTGCACACCGAACAGCTGGTAGCTGTGCCCGTCACGCAGTGCGGTGGCGGAGTCCGCGGCACCCGAGACGTCCGTGACCAGGAGCGTGGTGACCGACTTCGCGGGCACCGTGATCGTCGCCGTGCGGTTCGCGGCATCGACAGCCACCGCGTCGCCCTGCACGAGTGCGTTGCTCTCGGGATCCTCGGTCGTGGACTGAGTCGTCACGATCGGGGTCACCGTCGCACCGGCGCCGATCGTGCCGAAGCGCGAGAGGTCGATCGTGATCCGACGCTCGGCGGGCTCGGAGTTCACATGCACGAGCGTGAGACCGTCGCCGTCGGCATCCACCGCGGCGGTGGTCTGCGTGTTGTCGGTCGGGATCAGCGCGTCACCGGGCCGGATGTAGTGCGTGAAGTTGCGCACGGTGTTGTACTTCGCGTTGGTCTGCACCTGGCAGCTCGGGTCGGCCTCGCCGTCGGCGATGCGTCGCTCGGAGTCACCATCCGCGTTGCAGTCGAAGTCGACGAACACAGAACCCCAGTTCTTGTTCTCGACCTTCTCCATGTTGTAGGTGTCCTCGACCGGCTGCCAGAAGACCCAGGCGCTCGGCTCGAGCTCGCGCAGGTCGTCGACGATCCGGCCGGCCATGCCGAGACCGTTCTCGATGTTGGTGAGGTTGTACCCGGTGCCGTCCCAGTCGCCCTCGACCTCGCTCATCCAGAGCGGCTTGTCTGCGCTCTTCGCGATGTCACGCACCACGAGTCGGCCAGAGGTGCCGTAGGTGTGCACGTTGAGCTGCGCGACCTCATCCTTGGCCTCGTCGCTCCACGCGTTCCAGTTGGTCGCGAAGATGCCCGGGTTGGTCTCGTCCATCGCGGAGATCGGGACGTCAGTGGTGGTGCCCTCCTCCGCCAGCCGCGCGGCGAGGACCTTGATCATCTGGTCCTGTGCGGCCGGCCCGATGTGGGCGCCCTCCTGACGGCTCGCCGATGTGGGCCAGCCGTTGCCGCCCAGCGTCGTGGACCAGTAGTTCGTGTTCGGCTCGTTGAACGGGTCGAGGCTCTCGAAGTCGATCCCATGCTCCTGCTCGAGGCGTTCGACCACCGTGACGAGATAGTCCGCGAACGCCTCCATATCGGCCGGCGCCAGCTGCTCGCTGTTCCCGTTGCCGATGCCCCCCGACACATACCCGCTCTGGGTGAGGAAATAGGGCGGGGAGTTGCTGAACGCCTCCCAGTGGGTGATCTTGTCCTTGAGTGCGTCGATCCACCAGCGCTGCGTGGCATCTGCATCGAAGTCGTAGCTCGCCGGGTCGTCGCCATCCCAGGCCGCCCGGTAGTCGGCCCGGTCGGCGTAGGTCGAGCTGGCCAGGTCAGGGTTCCACCAGCCGTCGACCGCTCCGCCGGGGCGCAGGTAGCCGGGCACGTCGGTGGCATTGCCTCCGCCGATGTTGTATCGGGCGATGTTGAGGTTGAGTCCGTCCTCGCCGAACACCTTGTCGAGGAGGTCCTGGCGGACGTCATCCGGATAGCCGCCGGTGGCGTTGGCGAACCAGACGAGGCTGGTCCCCCATCCCTCGAACGGCTCGGAGGCGTATGCCGGGTTGGGCGTGATCGTCAGCGGGACGGCGGCGGCGACGGCCGCGGGGCTCCCTGTGACGAGCATGCCGGCGGCGATGACGCCGATCCCGAGCGCGGAAATGGTTCTCTTCGACTTCATCGTCTGTCCTCAGAGTGTGTTGACGTCAACAGTGAGCGGTAACAATGAGCATAGGGATGGCGTGTGTCGACGTCAACAGTCTCGTCCGACCGCGCGCCGAGCGTCCCTTCCTGCCTCGCGTTCGCGACGCGGCGGGCGGTGGAGAGCTCAGGCCCGAGGGGCGGCGGTCGAGGCGCGCACGCGGAGCTCGGGCTGGATCAGTTCGCGCTCCTCGGTCTGCTCGCCCTCGATCGCGGCGAGCAGTTCGCCGATCACGACCTCGCCCAGCAGCGCGAAGTGCTGGCGCACCGTGGTGAGCGGGGGCTGATAGTGCCGCGCATCCGGCACGTCGTCGAACCCGACGACGCTCACGTCCTCCGGCACACGGATGCCCCGCTCCGCCAGCCCGTGCATGAGCCCGAGCGCCATCTGGTCGTTGGCGACGAAGACCGCCGTCGCATCGCCGAGCTCGAGCTCGCGGCCGAACTCGTATCCGGAGTCGGAGGACCAGTCGCCGATGAGCGGCGGCACGACCGGGAGCCCCTCCGCCTCGAGCGCCGCCTGCCAGGCCTCGGTGCGCGCCTTCGCATCGAACCAGTCGGGAGGACCCGCGATGTGCAGGATCGTGCGATGCCCGAGGTCGATCAGATGACGCACCGCTGCCGTCGCCCCCGCCCTCTGGTCGACGGATGCCGTGTGCATCTGCTCGTCCGGCTCCTCCTTGACCACCAGCGTGGGCAGCGCGATCGCCTGTTGACGCAGCAGGTCGAGCGATGAGGCGCGCGGTGCGATCACGCACAGGGCGTCGACACCCTGGGTGACGAGCTCGACGACGCCGGCGTCGACCCGGCGACCATCGGCATCGCCCACCGAGAAGCTGCTCACGGCGTAGCCGTTCTGCCTGGCGGCGACCTCGATCGCCCGCAGCACGCTGCTCGGGCCGTAGAACCCCGGGTTGTCGACGATCACGCCGATGCGCATCGCCCGGTTGGTCGCGAGGGCGCGGGCGATCGAGCTGCGCGTGAAGTGCATCTCGTCTATCGCCCTCATCACTCTGTCCCTGGTGGACGCGCGGATGTTCGGGTGGCCGTTGAGCACGCGCGACACGGTCATATGCGAGACGCCCGCACGGTCGGCGACGTCGTAGATGCTCGGCTTGCGCGACGCGCCGCCGGATGCGGAATCGGTGGTCATGGAAGCCCCCCTTCGCACGATGACCGCGAACGGTACAACGATAGTGCGCGAGGGGCGCGTTCGCCGGATGCCATCCGGGACGGCATTCGGTCGGCCCCGCAGGCCGAGAAGAAGAGGTCAGCCGGCGGATCGCCTCCGAACCCGTCGCGCGAGGAGGATCGCCCCGACGATGAGCAGTGCGACACCGGCGGCGATCAGCAGCATCGGCAGATCCGCACCGGTACCGGCGAGGCCGTCGATGGGCGGCGGAGTGCTGAGCGGCGCGATCTCGACGTGGATCTGCACGCCGCCGACGCCGCCTCCGACATCGGCATCCGCGTCGTCGATCAGGGCGAGGGGGAACGTCATCCGGCGACCTTCTCTCGTTCGTCGGCCGGGAGGGCCAGGGCTTCTTCGCGACCGCGCTCGACGGCCTGCGAGATCAGTGTCTCGACCCGGCGACGGGAGCGGATGCGGTTCCAGAGCAGCGCGAGCACGAGCAGCACGGCGCCGCCCACCACGAGCAGCTGCGGCCACGGCATCGCCCACACCGTGACCGACGTCGTCGAGGATTCCACGGCGAGCGCTTCTCCGTCGAGCGATGCGGCGACCGGCGCGACCGTCAGATCGCCCGAGACGAGGAAGAGCGGCCAGACGCCCGTGAGCGTGAGCGTGAACGAGCGCCTCTCGCCGGGGAGCAGCACCTGCGGGCGCTGACCGTCGGCCGGGAAGGCGACCTGCTGGCCGGCGATGTCGAGGCTGCCTGCGGCATCCATCCGTGCATTCCCCGTGTTCTCCACCTCGAACGTGACGGTGAGCTCTCCCGCCTCGAACGGGTTCGGGTCGACCCGGAAGTCGGTCTGCACGTTGCCGACGGCGAAGGCCGGCGCGATCTCACCGGCTACGCGCGTGATGACCTTGACCCCGACCCGACTCTCGACGCCGACACCGGTCGCCCCCGAGGCGTCGGTCTTGACCGAGATCACGGACGCCGCGACCCCCGCTGCGTGATCGCCGGGCTCCGCGTTCTCGGGCACGGTGATCGTGAACGGGATCACGGCCGAGCCGCCGGCCGGGATCTCGACCTCGTCCGGGATGGCGATCCAGCTGCCGGCATCCGTCGATTCCTGGTCGGAGGCGAGCATGTCGAACCTGCCGGCCTCCGTGTAGAAGCCGTCCGCAGCGGAGAGCGCGAAGACGACATCCCCGGCGCCGAGGTTGCGTACCACGACGTGCTCGTCGACGCTCTCGCCGGGGTCCAGCTCGTGCTCGATCGCGACACGACCGTCTTCGCCCGTGGTGTCCGCCGGAGACACCGACCACGAGACCGCGTCGCCCGGCGCCTCAGCGGCGATCGCCGCCGTGGGGAGCACCAGGCTGCCGAGCACTGCGAGCAGAGCTGCAGCGCCGAGCGCGGTCCGAGTGCGGGGGTGGGTGATCATCGTGTCTCCGGCGGAGGAGGTGCTCAGTACGAGTCCTCGAACAGCGAGAGCGTGAGCGTCGAGGTGTACGACCCAGGTGCGACGGTGACCGGGGTCTTCAGCACGAGGTTCGCGGTCGCGGTCCACTGCCCGGAAGTCGCCTGCGCATCAGCCGAATCGAGGGCGAGGGCGAGCAGCTCCTGCCCGACCAGCCCGACGCCGTTCGCGCCGCCGTCGATCGAGGTGCCGACCGTGTCGCCCTCTGCGACCTCGCCGTCGTTCGCGGTCACGATGCTCGGGGTCCAGCCGAGGTGGTCGGGGGTGATGCTCGGCTGGCCTGCGGCCCCGACGAAGTCGCTCGCCTGCCCGGTCACGTACCAGAACACCCCGGGATCGACATCCTCACGGGTGTCCGTCACGGTGACGTTCGGCAGGGCGCCGGTGAACTGACGGAACGAGGCGGTCGACCCGGTCTCGGTGAGCGAGGTCTCGGTTCCTGCGACGGTGAGGCTCAACGCGCCGGTCTCGGTGGAGGCGATGTCGACCGTGACATCGACGTCGCCGGTTCCGTTCTCGCTCGGGTCGGCGAAGGCGGCGACGCCCACACCGGCGAGCATCAGGCCGCCGACGACTCCGACGGCGCAGCGCGCGGCCAGGCTCTTCTTGCTCATGGTGGTCTCTCCAGTTCCTCGGCCGGCGGGTACCGTGCCGAATCGATGATCAGCCTGTGGCTGTCGGGTTCGCTTCAGGCATCGGGCAGGAACTGCGTGGGCGCCCTTGCCCGGCGCACTCCCCCAGTGGAGTGCAGCCGTCCCCAGATTGTTAGCGGGAACATCGATACCCTACGGTTCCGCCCGCGGCGCGTCAAGTATGGACAGGCGACCGAGAGGCTCCCGCTCCCGGTTTTTTGCGGACCCCTGTATTTCCGGGGATGTGTCCGCTAACATTCCGAGGAGCCCACCCGAAGGGCGCCCCCCGGATGACCGCATTCAGCGGAGCATCAGTCAACGACGACAGGAGATCCCGCCATGAGCGCGTCCCGCCCCTCCCCACCCACGCGCAGGCGGCTGATGGCCGCAGGAATCGTCGGGACTCTCGCCGCATCGCTGTGCGCCTTCGCCCCCTCAGCGGCGTTCGCCGCCGACGTGCCGACGCCCACCGCGCACTACGACATGTCGCACACGGGCACCAGGCTGCTCGACGTGTCGGGGAACGGACGCGACGCGACCCTCACCGGCTTCACGGACGCGTCCTTCGTCGACGCCGGCGGTGACGATGTGCTGCGCTTCAGGAAGGACGGCTACGCAGCACTCCCCCAGGGCCTCGTCACCGGCGCCGACAACGATTTCACGGTCGAGTACACCGTGGCGACCCAGACCGCGGCGAATCAGTTCGGCTGGGTGATCGGCGACGGCGTCGGCGCGTGGAACACCACCGCGCTCGGCAACCACGTCTTCGTGAACCCGCGCTCCGGCGAGGGGGGCTACAGCAACCAGGTGCTCTCCGGCATCCGGGTCAAGACCCCCACCGGCAACGGCGAGACCCGGCTGCCCGCGGGAGGCGGGCTCAATCCCGGCTTCACGACCCTCACGATGGTCGGCAGCGGAAACACCCTCACGCTGTACCGCAACGGCCAGGTCATCTCGACGACCACCCACTCCTCCACCCTCAGCTCCATCGTCCCCGCGACCGGCACCCTCGGCTACCTGGGCCGCTCGCTCTACACGGGAGACGCGCTGCTCGCCGCCGACGTCACCGACGTGCGGTTCTGGGACACCTCGCTGACCGCCGACCAGGTGACGGCGAGCATGCCGACCTCGTCGGAGAAGTCGGCGACCACGCAGGCACTGCTCCGCGGTGATCTGCTCCCCGTCATCACGGGAGCCAACGCCACCCTCGACGCGGTGCGCAGCAACCTCACCTTCCCTGCATCCTCGAACGGCGTGGCCCTCACCTGGTCGTCGTCCGACACCGCGGTGATCTCGAACACCGGCGTGGTCTCGCGCGCGATCTCGACCGACACCACGGTCACGATCACGGCCACCCCCGCGTCCGGATCGCCGATCACCTTCACGGTGACCGTGGCCGCGGCATCCGCTTCGGCCGACCTCGACGCGATCGACCTGTCAGAGCGCACCACCGAGAACCTCGCGCTGGTGACGAAGGGCGCTGTCGACGGCTCGACCATCACCTGGTCCTCGTCGGATGAAGATCTGGTCACCGCGACGGATGCCACCTACGTCGCCCCCTCCGTCGGCGCGGCCGACCCCTACCGCGGCGGCGGCATCGTGGAGCGCCCGGCGTACGGCACGGGTGACCGCGACGTCACCCTCACCGCCCGCGCCACACTGAACGGCACGACCCAGTCACGCGCGTTCACCGTGACGATCGCCGAGCACGCCCGCACCGCCCCGGATGCCGGGTACGCCAGCGCGTACTTCAAGTCGGACGGCGACGAGAAGATCTACCAGGCCGCGACCAGCGGCAACGACTTCTTCACCTTCTCCCCCGTGAACGACGGCAAGGCGGTGATCACGTCGACCGCCGACACCACCGGTCTGCGCGACCCGTACATCCTGCGCTCGCACGACGGCGACAAGTACTACATGATCGCGACCGACCTCTGCATCAGCTGCGGCACCGGCTGGGGCCCCGCCCAGTCGCAGGGCAGCCTCAAGGTCGAGGTCTGGGAGTCGACCGACATGGTCTCCTGGACGCGCACCAACGGCGAGAACACGGGCATCACGATCAACAAGCCCGAGGCGGGCATGACCTGGGCGCCCGAGGCGTACTGGGACGATGACCTGGAGTCGTACGTGGTGTTCTTCGCCTCGCGGATGTACTCCGACGCGAGTCACACGAACAGCGACAACCTATACGCGCGCATGTTCTACGTGACGACCCGCGATTTCAAGACGTTCACCTACCCGCCCACCAGCTGGCAGGACACCGGCTACGCGCGCATCGACTCCACCGTCACCAAGATCGGCGACTACTACTACCGCTTCACCAAGAACGAGGAGTCCGGCGCCGCCGGCACGCTCGAAGCCGGCAAGGACATCTTCCTCGAGCGCTCGACCGTGCTGACCGCACCGACGACATCGTCGAACTGGAACGCCGACCCGACGACGACCTGGCAGCTCACCGACACCCGGATGACGACGCTCGAGACCGGTCAGGCGGGCGAGGGCCCCGAGATCATCAAGCTCAACGAGGGCGACCCGAACAACACCTCGGGCGACGGCTACGTCTTCCTCGTCGACAACTACAGCGCGGGCGGCTACCGGGCCTTCCTCACCACGGGCGCGGAGATCGCGTCGAGCCGCCAGTCCGACCGCCTCTCGCAGCGCTCGTCCTGGAACGTCCGCCCCGCGGGCGGTCTCCCGGCCAGCCCGCGTCACGGCGCCTTCGTCAGCGTCCCCCAGACCGTGCTCACCGCCATGCACGACTGGACCTCGATCGAGGCCGTCTCCTCGACCACCGCGCTCGAGATCGACGGCGACCGCGCCACGGCGACCGTCACCGCGGCCGACCGCGGCGACGTGGCCGGTACCGTCACCTTCACCGGCGGCGACTGGAGCGCGACGGTCGCCCTGACAGACGGCACGGCCGCGGTCGACATCCCCACCGAGGTCACCGCCGTCACCGCGACCTACGATGGATACCGTGACGGCCTGGTCACCACCTCGGCCTCCGCAGAGGTTCCCGTCAGCACGCTGACCGTCACCACGACCTCGAGCCTGCGCTGCGTGCTCGGCAAGGCCCAGCTCGTTGTCACCGTGCACAACACGGCGGCGGTCGCGGCATCCGTGACGGTCACGACCCCCTACGGCGCGAAGACGCTGTCCCTCGCCGCAGGGGCGTCCACCTCGACGTCGTTCACCACCCGTCTCGCGGCCGTCCCGGCCGGGACGATCACGGTGAAGGCGAGCGGCCCCGAGGGGCTGACCTTCACGGGCTCCGCCCCGATCGCCGCCGGCACCTGCAACTGATCGGAGACATGACCATGACGAGTCTGTTCACCCGGAGCATCCGGAAGGCGACGGCCGTGGCCGCCGCCGCCGCGACCGTGGTGGCGATCGGAGCCGTGTCGACGCACACGGCCTCGGTCGCCGCCGAGGGGCCGACGCCTCTCATCCACTACACGTTCGATGCCGCCTCCGGCACGACGGTCGGTGACGCCACCGGCAACGGCTACAACGCCACGATCAGGCAGAACGGCGCCAAGATCGAGAACGGGCAGCTGTCGCTGCCCGGGGGGAGCGCGTCGAGCGCGGGCTATCTCGAGATCCCGACCGCGGGGCTCGTCGGCAAGAAGACGCTGACGGTGTCGACCTGGCTGAGCGGACGCACAGGCCCCGCCAACACGGCAGCGGCGTTCATCGGCGCTCCGGTCGCATCGGGTGCGAGCTATTCGAGCGGCTACTGGCTGCTCAACCCGGCCAACCCGAGCGGCTACGTGAAGTCGGTGGTGACGAACGGCACCAATGCGGGCGCCCCGTGGGGCACCGAGGTGGGTGCGGGTGCGACGAATGCCGCGACGACGGGGGCGCGCACTCCCTCCGGGATGTCGCTGTACACGAGCGTGATCGACGGCACCGCGGGCACCCTGACGACGTACGTCAACGGCGCGCAGATCTCGTCGGTCACGATCGGACGCGACGTGTCGTCGTTCGGCTCGACCCTGGTCGGCTATCTCGGACGCTCGACCTACAACGACGCCGGCTGGGCGGGCGACGTCGACGACTTCGCCGTCTACGAGAGCGCACTCAGCTCCACGCAGGTGCAGCAGCTCTTCACGGATCAGGCGCTCGATCGGGCCGTGGCCTCGGTCACCGTCCCGTCGACCGCGACGACGGCGTTCACCCTGCCGACCACCACCAGCGGCGTCGCGATCTCGTGGGCCTCCGACAGCCCTGCCGTGCAGATCACCGGCGGTGCGGCCGCCGTGCAGCGCCCCGCTCCGGGCTCGGCGGATGCCGTGGCCACCCTCACCGCGACGTTCACGGTCGGCGGCGCGCTGACCACCCGGACGTTCACGGTCACGGTACCCGCAGAGCTCTCCGACCAGGCGAAGGTCGACGCCGATCTGGCTGCCGTCACGGTGGCCGATACCGACGACATCCGGGCGTCGTTCTCGGTGCCGACGACCGGCGCGAACGGATCGGCTCTGAGCTGGAGCGTCACGACAGGATCCGCGTCCGCTGCTCTTCGCACCGGCGTGCGCGACGGATCCGCAACCGTGTCGATCACTCGCCCAGCCGCCGGCGCGGCGTCGGCATCCGCGACGCTCTCGGTCGAGGCATCCGTCGGCGACGCCACGGCGACGCGCACCTTCGCGCTGACCGTGCGCCCGCAACCGGCGGACGAGGCCGACCCCGAGGCCTACGTCTGGGCCTTCTTCACCGGCGAAGGTGCAGGAGCCGAGCGGGTGAGCCTGGCCGCCTCGAAGGGCGACGACGCGCTGCGGTGGAACACGCTGAACGGCGGCGAGCCGATCTTCACCTCGACGCAGGGCACCCAGGGTCTGCGCGATCCGTTCATCATCCGCTCGCACGAGGGCGACAAGTTCTACATGCTCGCGACCGACCTGAAGATCGACGGCCTGGCCGGCGGCTTCTCGACCGCGCAGATCTCGGGATCGCAGTACATCGAGGTGTGGGAGTCCACCGACCTCGTGAACTGGTCCGCGCAGCGCCACGTGCAGGTGTCGTCGGCGTATGCGGGCAACACCTGGGCGCCGGAGGCGTACTGGGACGACGAGATCCAGCGCTACGTCGTCTTCTGGGCGTCGAACCTCTACCCGACGACGGATGCCTCCACCCGCACCGCCGTCACCTACAACCGCATGATGTACGCCACGACCGATGACTTCGTGACGTTCTCGGAGCCGCAGATCTGGTCGGACGTGCGGCGGGGGACGGGCCTCGGCCTGATCGACTCGACCGTCGCCGAGGAAGACGGCGTGTACTACCGCTTCACCAAGGACGAGGCGTCGATGACGATCCGTGAGGAGAAGTCGACCGATCTGCTCGCCACGATCAGCGGTTCGCTCCCCGGCACCAGCGGCAGCGCCGACGAGTGGACCCTCGTGAAGGAGAAGATCGCGACCGGACTGCCCAACGGCGAACCCGGCGGCACGTACTCCAGCGGCGAGGGACCGAACATCTTCGCCGCGAACCCCGGCGACGTGAACGGCCACTCGTGGTATCTGTTCATCGATCAGCCGTCGTACCACGGCGGACCGAACCACTACATCCCGTTCGGCTCCGACGACATCACGGACGGCTCATCGTGGCAGGCGCTCGGTTCGACCCTGCGCGCGAACCTGCCGCAGAACAGCGACGGCGGCAAGCCCCGACACGGCACGGTACTCCCGGTGACGCGCGCCGAGTATCAGACGGTGCTGGAGGGCTTCGCGCCAGAGATCGCGGTGACCGACGTCGCCCCGATCGCCGCGTCCACCCGCGCGGGCACCGCCCCCGTGCTGCCGAAGGCGAGGCTGACGACGGCCAACGGTGACACCACGACGGTCGAGGTCGCGTGGGAGGGCGTCGACCCCGCCGACTACGCGACCGCCGGCACGTTCACGGTGCGCGGTGTCGCCCAGGACGCCTCGCGCATGCCGGTCACGGCGACGGTCACCGTCACCCCGGGCATCGGACTCGACCTGTCGACGCGCTGCGTGGCGGGCAAGGTCGTGCTCACGGTGAAGGTGTCCAATGCCGGCACGGATGCCGTGCGCGTCACGGTGTCGTCCGCCTACGGCACGCAGGTGGTCGACCTCGCCGGGGGCCAGACCAAGACAGTGACCTTCAGCACCCGTGCCGCCGCGGTGGCCGCGGGCGAGGTGCAGGCGACGGTCTCGGGCTCGACGGTCACGGAGGCGTTCGCCGCCAAGACCTGCTGATCCCTTCCCCACCCCGCGACGACTCCCGTCGCGATGCGTCAGTCGAGACCTCGTCTCCACTCTCGTATCGCGGCGGGAGTCGTCGCATGTTGACGCATCCGCGCAGGACAGCGACCATCTCGCCCTCTTCCCGGGCCGAGCGGTCGTGAATGGTCGCTACACGCGCCGCGAGGAGACCAGATGCGACCATTCGGAGGCGAGGGGCGGCCGATCCAGCGCCACGCTGGGGTGCCCACGCTGAGGTGCCCATGCTGGGGTGCCACGCTGAGGTGGCCATGCTGGGGTGCCTACGCTGGGGTGCCCACGCTGAGGCGCCCACGCTGGGGTGCCCACTCACCCCGCGCGGAGCCTGCGATCGTCTGCCGTCGCCGACCGGGGTGCACGCGAAAGCCCGCCCCTTCCTGCTGTGGGGGCAGCAGGAAGGGGCGGGCTGTGGGAGAGGTCGGTCACCGCAGGGAGGGCGGTGACCTCACCTCACTCCGTCTCGGCCTCCACGACCGAGCGGCCTCGGCGACGCAGGAGCCAGAACCCGGATCCGAGCGCCAGCAGGAGCGCACCGATCCACGCTGCCGTCAGCGACGCACTCGCGTCGCCTCCGGTGTTCGCGAGGGACCCGTCGGTACCGCCGGTTTCACCGCCGGTGGAGGGACCACCGTCGGTGCCGCCATCGGTGCCGCCGTCGGTGCCGCCGCCCGTGCTCGCCCTGGTGACCGTGAGCGGCAGCCGCGCGAGCTCCGTCTCACCGTCACGCAGCACGATGTGATGCGCACCGGCCGTCGTGTCGGCGGGGATCGTGACGGTCGTCTCGATCCGACCGTCTGCGGTGGTCGCGGTCGCGAGCGCACGGTAGGTGCTCTCGATGCCGATCTCGACCTCGTCGGCCGTCACGCCGGTGGCGGTCACGGTGACCTTACCTCCTGCGGCGACCGTCGAGACGGAGAGCTGCGCACTGAGCTGCTCTCCGGGACCCTCGTCATCGATCGCGGTGAACGCCCAGTTGTCGACCTCGAACAGGTCGGTCTCGGCATCCGTGCCCTCGGCACCGGCGAAGACGAAGAACACGTCGTGCTCTCCGGTGGCGCCGGTGACCTCGGCCTCGACCGTGGTCCACTCTCCGACCGTGCCGTCGACGGGGATCTCCGCCACGACGGGGCCGTCGACGTCATCCAGACGCACCTGGATGCTGCTTCCTTCGACCAGCGGCTTCACCTTCGCCGACACCTTCTGCGCGCCGGAACCGAAGTCGACACCGGAGATGCCGGAGAAGTCCCCGTCATCGATGCCAGAGAGCACCATGTTGCCCGAACCGTTGTGCTCGGGGAACTCGACCGAGGCGGCATCCGTCTTGGTCGTGGTGATGCCGAGCTGCCAGGCCAGGGTCTCCGCCTCGAAGGTGCGGTACGGGTCGAAGCTCTCGACCTGCGCGACGCCGGCCTTGGTTCCGACGATCGGCTTGATGGTGCCGTCCTCGTTGAACTCGAGCTTGTCGATGTGCACCGAGCGGTAGCCCTGCGTCGAGCCCGGGGTTCCGAGCGCCGCCGCCCACGCCGCCCCGCGCGTCTGCGCGTGGTACGTGAAGTAGGTCTCACCCTTGTACGTGAACATGTCGGAGTGGTTGTTGCCGCCGTTGCCCGCTCCGAAGAACGTGCCCTGGTTCTGGAACGCCACACCCGCGTACTCCGAGGAGCCGAGCTTCATCGGGTCATCGGTCATCATGTACGCGATCGCACCGCGCGACGGGTACAGCCCCGGCGCCTCGTTCACCTGGAAGTTCGACGAGTACGAGTAGTAGTACTTGCCGTCGCGCTTGAACATGCTCGAGGCCTCGAACATGCCGGGGGCGTCGATCTCGACCGGGTCGCCGTCGAGGGTGACCATGTCGTCCTTGAGCTTCACGACGCGCGTCGACTTCGGGTTCTGCGGTCCCTGCACGTTCGGCGAGGTGCCGATCTGCGAGTTGCCGCCGAAGTACAGGTAGCCCTGGCCGTCGTCGTCGATGAAGACCTCGGGGTCGAAGAGCCACATGCCGGCGGGGAAGCCGCCTTCGGCGATGTAGTCGCGCGACACCGTGTCGGGGATGATCTTCTTGCCCAGCGGGTCCTCCCACGGGCCCAGCGGCGAGCCGCCGACGACGACCGCCGTGCCGGTTCCGCTGTCGCAGAAGTAGAGGTAGACCTTGCCGTTCTTCTCGATCGCGGCCGGAGCCCAGGAGTTGCGCGCCCAGGGGGCGGCGCCGCCTTCGCGAGCGACAGGCACCGAGCCGTGGTCGACCCAGTTGACCATGTCGGTCGTGGACATCACGTTGAGGCGGGTGATGCCGCCGTAGCCGTTGGACTGCGTCGGCAGACCGTTCTCGTCCTTGCTGTTCAGGTCGTACTGCTGCGTGTCATCGGTCGAGTAGATGTAGAGGCGACCGTTGTAGACGAGGTGGTGCGGGTCGGCGCCGAACTTGTGGCCGACGAGCGGGTTGTGATCGCCGACCGGCTTGGTCTGCACCTTCTCGAGGCTGGTGAACTCCGGCCCCTCGGGAGCGTCCGCGATCTTCACGAGCGACAGCTCGTCGACCGAGAAGTCCTGCAGGGCGTTCGAACCCCACGGGGTCTCCACGAACAGCCACCCTGCGGCGACGTGCTTGGCCTCGGCGGTGAACTCCTGCGAGAACGTGCCCCACTCGCCCTTCGTGAACGTGTGCCCGTAGTCGGCGCAGCCGTTGAAGTTGGTGGGGCAGAAGGTGAAGTTGAACTGCTGCGTGGCGTTGCCCTCGTCGTACTTGAGCTTGCCGGTGAGGCGGTATGAGGCGCCCAGCTCGATCTTGTCCGCGACGTTCGCGAACGGACCGGACTGCGTGTTCTCGCGGCCCGTGACCTTCAGCGAGTGGGCGCCGCTCGCCGCATCATCGCTGAGAGCCAGCGTGCCGCCGCGGGTGTTGGTCCATCCCGTGAAGCCGGAGACGAAACGGCCGTCCGGCAGGAGGTTGCCCGGCACCGCCGGGGGCTCGGTCACGGCGGGGGCGCCGTCGTCGGTGGTCAGCGAGACGTCGTCGATCACGAAGGACTGGATGTCGGTGTTCCAGGGCGTCTCGACGAACATGATGTCGTAGTCGGCCGACAGCGGCGTGAACGTCTTCTCGATCGTGGACCACGCGCCCGCCGTCGCCGTCGTGGAGGCGACGACGTCGCAGCGGCTGCGCGTCGAGGTGCACAGCACCACGTTGAAGTTCTGCGTGGCGCGGCCGGCGTCGAACTTCAACGAGAGCGACAGGTCGTAGGACTGGTCGGTCTTCAGCAGCCCGGTCACCGTGGCGGTGGGGCCGGACTGGAAGCTCGAACGGTCGCTGATCGCGAGGGCCTTTGCGCCGGTGCGGGCATCCGTGCTCTCGGTGAGCGTGCCGCCCAGCGGTGCGGTCCATCCCGACAGCCCGCTCTCGAACGTGCCGTTCTGGATGAGGTCGGACGGAGCGGCGAAGGCCGCCCCCGGCACTCCCACGGCGGTCACGGACGATGCGATGAGAGCGGCGACTCCCAGCAGCGCTGCGGGGCGCGATACGGATCGGCTGCGGTGCCGATCGGTGGATCTGGGCTGTGGTTTCACTGGTGTTCTCCTTGTGGATCGATTTGCGGATCGATTCGCGTGAGGGCGCGCGGGCGCGCACCGATCACGGCCTCCTCAAGGAGAAGGCCGTCGAGGGTGCTGACCTCAGGCGAGGGTGGGGATGCGACCGAGGGCTCGCGCCGCAGCGGATCGCCGCAGGGCGGACTTCGGTCCCCTTGTGGGGTAGATGGGGTTCGGCGCGGGCGCGCTCAGCGTGGCTGCCGAGGCTGCCCTTGCCCGGGTTCGCGCGCCGGACGACGGCGTGCGGCACGGTGACCGTGTCGACAGAGTCGGATACCGGCGATGCTGTTCATGCACTCTCCTCCTTGAGATACCGGAACGTCGAGCAGCGCGAGCGCGGCGGACCTTGTCGAGCCGCACCACGATCACTGCTATCCGCATGTTACCGGTAACAGGTCGCAACGCACAAGACCTCGGTGCCGAGGGCGCGCCGATCAGCCGCCCTCACCCCGCGGTCTGCTCTGCCCCTACAGCCCCAGGCGCTCCAGATACGGGTTCACGAACCGGCGCTCGGGGTCGTACGCAGCCGCGAGCGCGGCGAAGTCATCCCCGCGCGGATACCGCGCGCGCATCTCGGCAGGATCGAGCGTGAACACCTTGCCCCAGTGCGGGCGCGCGGTCTCGGGAAGTGCGGCCTCGATCGTCGGGAGCAGCGCCCGGACGGCCTCCTCCTCGGGCTTCCAGGTGAAGTGGATGCCGACGGCGTCCGTGCCGTACGCCGAGCTGAGCCACAGGTCGTCTGCGCGCACGGTGCGGATCTCGTTGACGAGCAGCAGCGGCGCGATCTGTCCGGCCAGCATCCGCACCGACTGGATCGCCGCGACGGCCTCCGCACGGGGCACGAGGTACTCGCTCTGCAGCTCGGCACCGGCCGACGGCGTGTACTCGAGCTTGAAATGGGTGAGGCGCTCGAACCACGGGCCCGGCGCCCCGAACTGCTCGGTGCAGGCGATGGGGTCGACGCCGAGGATCGGATGCCGCTTCGACACCGCCGGCTCCGCACCCAGGCGCTCGAACAGCGACTCCCGTGCGGCTTCCCGTGCCTCGGGCTGGCGCTGTTTGACCCAGATCTGGTCCACGAAGTCGGTGCGCTCCCAGGTCGAGAAGAGACTGACGCTCGTGCCGATCGAGGTGACCTCGTCGAAGTCGGCAAGCACGGCATCCCAACTCGGATGCTCGAACACGTATTGGGACACCTGGTAGGTCGGCTCCACGTCGAGCGTGAGATCGAGCACCACGCCGAGCGCGCCGAGGCTCACCACCGCGCCGTCGAAGCCGTCATCGCCACGGCGCAGGCTGCGGATCTCGCCGCCGGCGGTGAGGATCGTGACCGCGCGGACCGCGCTCGCCAGGGAGCCGATCGCGTCACCCGAACCGTGCGTTCCGGTGGCGACCGCTCCGGCCACCGAGATGTGCGGGAGTGAGGCGAGGTTCGCGAGCGCGAGTCCCTCGGCTTCCAGCAGCGGCGCGATGTCGCCGTAACGCAGACCGGCCGACACACGCACGGCATCCCGCTCGGCGTTGACCTCGAACACCACAGGCAGGCGGTCGAGCGCGATCAGCGTGCCGTCGGTGTCGGCGATGTCGTTGAAGCAGTGCCGCGATCCGAGCACGCGCATCGGCCCGTCCGCCGCCAGCAGCGCGCGCACCTCGTCGACGGACTCCGGATGCGCGAGCGCGGAGGCCCGGTACGTGAGGTTGCCCGCCCAGTTGCGTTCGTTCATGCCGAGACTCCTTCGCCCGCCCGCCGTTGTCCTGTCGCAGTCTATGCGCGGGTCTCACCCGCAGGCCCGCTCGATGTGCGCGCTGGCACCGACCAGCGGCGCCCGAAGGAACGGACGACGAGGCGGCAGTCCATCACCGCCGCGCCGCCCGCCCCTCGGCTGTCATCGCACCGTCACGGCCGTCCATGACACGGCCGGCAGCGTGAGGGAGATCGTGCCGTCGGCCACCCGGGCCGACGTGTTCTCCTGCATGCCGACCCGCTCGGGGTCGTCGATCGTGTTGCGCGCGTGGATGTCGTCGTCCTGCAGGGTCTGCGCCGAGGTCACCGACACGTCGCCGAGCCTGCTCACATCGATCTGCACCGTGACCTCTTCGGTCAGACTGCGGTTCACCAGGAACAGCGCCGTGTCGCCGGTCTCCTCGTCGTGCGTGGCGACCGCGTCGACGAGCGAGACGTCGCCGTAGGTCTCGGTCGCGTACGTCGGCGCTTCCAGCCGCACCTCCAGCGCCCGCCCGCGCGCCAGGCGCGAGGTGATGGCGAAGGGGAAGAACGTCGTCTGACGCCAGGACTTGCCGTTCGGCTCGGTCATGATCGGCGCGATCACGTTCACCAGCTGGGCGAGGCTCGCCGCCGTGACCCGGTCGGCATGGCGCAGCAGGGAGATGAGCAGGTTGCCGAACACGACGGCGTCTACGACCGAGTAAGAATCCTCCAGCAGACGCGGAGCGATCGGCCATTCGTCGGCCGCGGTGATCTTCTCGACGTCGTTGAACCGCGACTGGTACCAGACGTTCCATTCGTCGAACGAGATGTTGAGCGTCTTGTCGCTCCGTCGCAGCGCCTTCACGTGGTCGGCCGTCGCCACGACCGCCTCGATGAAGCGGTCCATGTCCACGGCCGAAGCCAGGAAGCTCTCGTAGTCACCGCCCTTGGGCTCGTAGTACGCGTGGCAGGAGATGAAGTCGACCTCGTCGTAGGTCTCCTCGAGGACGATCCGCTCCCATTCCCCGAAGGTCGGCATCGACGCGCTCGAGCTGCCGCACGCGACGAGTTCGAGATCGGGGTCGACCATCCGCATCGCCCGTGCCGTCTTGACCGCCAGGCGCCCGTACTCGTGCGCGGTGGAGTGACCGACCTGCCACGGGCCGTCCATCTCGTTGCCGAGGCACCACATCCGCACGTTGTACGGATCCTTCTTGCCGTTGGCGATGCGCTTCTCCGACCAGAACGTGCCCGAGGCGACGTTCGTGTACTCGAGCACGTCGAGCGCGGACTCGATCCCCCGGGTGCCGAGGTTCACCGCGTACATGAGCTCGCTGCCGATGCCCTCCGCCCATGCGGCGAACTCGTCGAGGCCGATCTCGTTGGTCTCGATCGAGTGCCACGCCAGGTCCAGCCGCCGAGGGCGCTCTTCGCGCGGGCCGATGCCGTCTTCCCAGCGGTAGCCCGAGATGAAGTTCCCGCCGGGGTACCGGATCGTGGAGACTCCGAGCTCCTTGACCAGCTCGATGACGTCGCCGCGGAATCCGTCGGCGTCGGCCGTGGGGTGGCTGGGCTCGTAGATTCCTCCGTAGACGGACCGTCCGAGATGCTCGACGAACGACCCGAAGAGCCGTCGGTTGATGTCGCCGACCGTGAAGTGCGGGTCGATGGCGAGTCGTGCGTTGATCATTTTCACCTTTGCATGGGGAGAGTGGAGGTCACGAGCAGTCGGGACTACTTGAGACTTCCGATGGAGAGCCCGCCCTGCCAGTACTTCTGCAGGGTGAGGAACGCGATGATCAGCGGGATCACCGAGACGAGGGAGCCGAGGATGATGATGCTCCAGAGCGAGGTGCCGCCGGCGTTGTTCGCCGAGGCGATGCCCTGCCACATGCCGATGCCGACGGTGACGGGGAACAGCCTGTTGTCGGAGAGCATCGCCAGCGGCAGGAAGTAGTTGTTCCACGAGGCCACGACCGAGAGCAGCAGGACCGTGACGATCGCTGGGCGCATCAGCGGGATCGACACCTGGAGGAACGTGCGCAGCTCCCCCGCGCCATCGACACGGGCCGCGTCGAGCAGCTCATCGGGCACGGCTTCCCGGGTGTAGATGTTCATGAGGTATACCCCGAACGGGTTCAGCAGCGTGGGCAGGATCACCGCCCAGATCGTGTTCGTCAGCCCCACCTGCGAGAACAGGATGAACGTCGGGATGACGAGCGCCGTGGTCGGCACCATGACCGACCCGAGCAGCACCGCGAAGCTGAAGCTCCGGCCACGGAAGCGGAACTTGGCGAATCCGTAGCCCGCGGTCACGGCGAGCACGGTCGCACCGATGCCGCCGACGAAGGCGTAGAGGGCGGAGTTCAGCATCCACCGCGCGTAGATGCCGTTCTGGTACGTGAACAGGTCGACCAGGTTTCCCCAGTAGTCGATGTCGGAGGAGAACCACAGCGAGCTCCCGCCGCCGAAGAGGCCGGCGGCATCCTTCGAACTGTTCACGATGACCCACCAGAAGGGGATCAGGAAGTAGACGACCAGGAAGCCGAGGAGCACCTGGAGAGGCAGGTGCCGGCGCCGCGCCGCACGGGTGGAGTCGGTGAGAGTCGTCATGACAGGAAGCTCCCGCGCTTTCGGGTGATGAACATGAAGAGGTAGACGCAGACGAACACCACGGCGCCGAGCGCGAAGGAGATGGCCGATCCGTAGTTGTAGTTGGCCAGTGCGAATGCCTGTTGATAGGCGTACATGTTCGGCGTGAGGTCGGCGGGGATCGCTCCGGATGCCAGATATCGCAGGATCTGCGGCTCGTTGAAGAACTGCAGAGTGCCGATCAGGGCGAACACGAGGATCAGCAGCAGCGCCGGGGCGATCAGCGGGATCTTGATGCGCAGCGTGATCTGCCATCCGCTCGCCCCGTCGATGCGCGCCGCCTCGTACAGCGTCGGATCGATGCCCTGCAGCGCCGCGTAGATGATGATCATGTAGTACCCGGCCCACTGCCAGGTCACGATGTTGAGCAGGCCGAAGAAGACCAGGTCGCGGCTGAGCATGTCGGGGCCGGCCATGCCGAACAGACCGAAGATCTCGGCCATCGGGCCGAAGCTCTTGCTGTACAGGAACCCCCACATGAGGGCGCCGATGACCGCGGGGATCGCGTACGGCAGGAAGATCATCAGACGCGAGAAGCGCGCGAATCGGGTGACCACCGCGTCGAGGATCAGCGCCACCCCGAGCGACACCGCCATCTGCAGCGGGATCAGGATGGCGGAGAAGCCGATGACGAAGCGGATGCCGTCGAGGAAGTTCGGGTCGGTGAAGGCCTTGATGTAGTTGTCGAACAGGACGAACGTCGTCCCGCCGATCAGGCGTGTCTGGAACAGGCTCAGGTAGAGCGCGTAGAGCAGGGGCGTGACGAGAAGTGCGAGGAAGACGATCGCGAAGGGGGCGACGAACGCCCACCCGACGCGGCCGTGCGTGGACGCGCCACCGCGCCGCGCACTGCGCGTCTTCGTCTTCGTCGGCTGCGGGCGAACCGCGATATCGACAGTCATGGATGACTCCTGGTTTGAGGGGGGAAGGGGGACGCGGTGGGCCGCCCGCTTCAGCGGACGACCCACCGCGTGGACGATCACTCGACGGTGAAGCCCTGCTCCTCTGCGTACTTGACGACCGATTCCTGCAGGCCGTCGGCCGCCTCCGAACCGGAGACCGACCCCTCGTTGATCGACGCGAGCTGTTCGTTGAACGCGTCGAAGTAGTACGCACCGAACGGCGTGTAGGTCATGCCCGTGTACCCGTTCGCCGCGGGGACGTACACCTCCTTGTTCGCCAACTGCCCGCCGAAGAACGGCACCTCGTAGTTCTCGAAGTCGGGAGAGTTGAGAGCGGTGAGGTTGAGCGGGAAGATCACCTGGTTCTGCCATCCGTCCGTCAGCGATGCCTCGTCGGCGTAGACGCCGAAGGCGACCTTCGCCGCGAGCTCGGGGTTCGACGCCTGGCTCGTGACGGAGAAGGCGGAACCGCCCCAGTTGACGTAGGTCGGGTCGGAGGCGTCCCACTGCGGCAGCGGAGCGGTCGCCCAGACACCGGCGTCCTCACCCTCGCCGACGCCGGCGCCCGTCAGGTACCCCGGGGCCCAGGCCGCGGAGATGTAGGTCGCGTAGTCGCCGCCGATGACGCCGGCGATGTACTCGGGAGTGAACTGATCCTGCGTGCCGACCAGCCCCTTCTCGACCAGGCCGTCCCAGTAGTCCAGGACCTCCTTGGACGCGTCGTCGTTGAGGTTGATCGAGATCTTCTCGGGGTCGGCAGAGTCGTAGGTGAAGGGCTGCGCACCGTTCTGGTACTGCAGCGCCATCATGACTGCCGGCACGTTGGCCCCGAGGTCTCCGAACAGCGGGCCGCCGGCGTCCTTGACCTTCTGCGCCGCGGCCTCGTACTCCGCCCAGGTGGTCGGAGGGGTGATGCCGTAGGTGTCGAAGATGTCCTTGCGATAGATCATCCCCATCGGGCCGCCGTCGACCGGAACGCCGTAGACGCCCTCGCCGACCGAGACGTCCTTCCAGGCACCTTCGCTGTAGTTGTCCTTGACGTCGTCATAGCCGAACGCGGCGATGTCGACGATCGCGTTCTGCACCTGGAAGGTCGGGATGCGGTCGGCCTCGATCATGATCACATCCGGGGCGCCGGTGCCCGCGGTGATCGCGGTCTGGAACTTGTCGTACTCGTCACCGCCCTGTCCCGCGTTCGTCCAGCAGACCTGGACGTCATCGCTCGCCTTGTTGAAGTTGTCGACGACGAGCTCCATGTTCGGATACCACGCCCACATCGTCACGACCGGAAGATCCTTCTTCTCGATCGTGTTCGTGCAGTTGGTGGCTGCGTTGCCGCCGTTCGCTTCCGTGCCGCCGCTGTCGGCGCACGAAGCGAGGCCGCCCGCGAGGACGAGAGTGAGTGCCGCAGCGAGAGCGTGCTTCGTCTTCACTGTGTTTCCCTTCGGATACTGGACTTCATTGTTCAATGCCCCATCCGGTCGTCGGGACGCGAGATGGTTAGGATTACAACGTTGTATTTCTAACGTTGTAATTTTACCGCAGACATTGCCTGCGGTGTCAAGGAAGACGCCGCCGGTATACCGGCACCGCGTCTAGTAGTCGACCGGCGCCGGACCGATCTCATCGAGCAGCACGGCCATCGCCGCGTAGGCCCGATCCCGGTACGCGACCAGCTCTGCGCTGCGCTCGGGCGGCGTCGCGAGGAAGCCCCGCCCGCTCTTGACTCCGAGCTCGCCCCGCGCGACCCGGTCGCGCAGGGCTGCCGGCTCCGCGAACCGCTCGGGATACGCCTCCCCCAGCGAGCCGTAGCAGAACTCGTAGACATCGAGGCCGGCGATGTCGGCGATCGCGAACGGCCCGAAGAACGGCAGCCGGAAACCGAAGGTCGTGCGGGCGATGGTGTCGATGGACTCCGCTGTCGCGACACCCTCCTCGACGAGGCGGGATGCCTCCGTGAACAGCGCGTACTGCAGCCGGTTCAGCACGAAGCCCGTGACGTCGGGCACCTCGACCCCGGTCTTGCCGCACTCCGCGAGCAGCCCGATGACCCGCGCGACGACGGCACGGTCGGTGCCCGCGTGCGGGATCACCTCGACACCGGGGATGAAGGTGGCCGGGTTGCTGAAGTGCACGCCCAGGAAGCGCTCCGGTCGCTCGACGGCCTCCGCGAGCGATGCGATCGAGATGGTGGAGGTGTTGCTGCCGATCACAGCCGTCGACGGCGCCGCCGCGCTGATCCGGCGCAGGGTCTCGTGCTTGACGGCGAGGATCTCCGGTACCGCCTCCTCGACGATGTCGGCTGCGGCCACCGCCTCCTCGATCGATGCCGCGGCGACCACGCCCTCGGCGATGCGCGTCGCCGCGCCGAGCGGGAGCAGTTCTCGCGCCTCGAAATCCTGCGCCTTGCGGATGATGCGCTCCCGGCTCTGCGCGGCCTGCTCCGCCGTCACGTCCGCGAGCACGACCTGGCGCCCGGACAGCGCGATCACCTGCGCGATCCCTCCTCCCATGTACCCGGACCCCACCACTGCGACCTGCTCCGTCATGCCGACTCCTCCGCGTCCATCTGATCGATCAGTTCCACCTTGGCCGACGAGGCCGACCGGGGATCGAACGTCAGCCCCAGCCACTCGTCGACCAGCGTCTTAGCCAGCTCCGGCCCGATCACCCGGGCCCCCAGCGCGAGCACCTGCGCGTTGTTGCTGAGCACCGACCTCGCGACCGAGTATGCATCGTGCGCCGTCACCGCCCGCACGCCACGCACCTTGTTCGCAGCGATCGCCATGCCCAGCCCGGTGCCGCACACGAGCAGCGCCCGGTCCGTCCGACCGTCTGCGACCATGCTCGCCGCTTCCGCTGCGACGCGGGGATACGGGGTGTGACCGTCGGCATCCACGCCGACATCGACCACGCGCGCCACCCGCGGATCCGCTTCCAGCAGACCGCGGAGGATCTCCTTGTACTCGTAGCCCGCGTCATCCGCGCCGATCACGATCTTCCATCCGGTCATCGCTGCTCCTCTGTGTGCTCATCCGCATCGGCCCAGTCCGCGAGCGTCTCCACGATCAACGCGAACGACACGGCACCCGGATCGGGATGTCCGAGGCTCTTCTCGGCCAGCGGACGCGCACGCCCCTTCCGGGGACGCAGACTCGCGGTCTCCTGCGCCGCCCCGCTCGCCGCCGACGCGGCCTGCCGAAGCGCGGTCGCGACGGGTGCCCCCTCGGCGACTGCGCTCCGCAGCGCCACGTCGAACGGCAGCAGCGCATCGAGCATGGTCTTGTCCCCCGCCTCGGCTCCGCCCAGCTGGGCGATCCGTGCGCGAGCAGCCGTCACCGCTGCCGAGACGGCCTCTCCGCCCTGCGCTCCGGCGTCGTCGGCGACGCGACCGAAAGTCGACAGGGCGGCGCCCCAGAGCGCCCCCGAAGTACCCCCGGCGATCTCCGACCAGGCTTCACCCGCCGCGGTCAGCAGCGCCGAGAGCCCGGCACCGGCCGGAAGGGAGGATGCCGCCGCGACAGCTGCCTCCAGACCCCTGCTCATGCCGATCCCGTGATCGCCGTCTCCGGCGATGGCGTCGAGCGCCCCCAGGCTGTCCGCCTGCTCCACGACGGCATCGCGGGCCAGCGCCAGCAGCTCACGCGCGGTCTCGGCGGCGCGCTGCGAGGAGGCGGATGCCTGGCGGTGCTCGATGACCTCGTCGACCGCGATCGGGCCAGGGCGCTCCGCGCCATCCGGATTGCTCGCATCGACGACTGTGCCGCGCCGGAATGCGGGCGACGCCGCGGGAGCATCCCACAGCTCCTCCAGCTCGTCATCGAGCCAGAGCAGGGTGACCGAGACGCCTCCCATGTCGAGACTCGTGACCAACTCGCCACAGAGCGGACTCGTCACCGCGATGCCCGCCTGCTCGAGCTCGCGATGCAGGTGCCCGAAGAGCACGAAGAGCTCCTCGTACTTCACGGTCCCCAGCCCGTTCACCAGAAGCGCGACACGCGACTCCGCACCCTGCGGACGCTCGGCCAGCAGAGGCTCGAGGAGGGTTCGCGCCAGTTCCGGCGCCGCCTGCACGGGGACATCGCGGATGCCGGGTTCGCCGTGGATGCCGAGCCCGATCGACATCATCCCCTCCGGCACCTCGAACAGCGGCTCGCTCGCACCCGGCACCGTGCATCCGGAGAAGGCGACGCCGATCGTGCGGGTGCGGTCGTTCGCATGCCGCGCGAGCCTCTCGACCGCGTCGAGGGAGTCGCCGCGTTCCGCTGCCGCACCGGCGATCCGGAACACGCACAGGTCGCCGGCGATGCCCCGGCGCTGCGCGGCCTCTGCCGCCGGGGCGCTGGCGATGTCATCGGTCACCAGCACGGTGCGCACGTCAAGGCCCTCGTCGCGCAGACGACGCTCGGCCTCCCCGAAATGGATGACGTCGCCGGCGTAGTTGCCGTAACTGAAGAGCACTCCCCCGCCCGCCTCGACCGCGCGGGCGACGCGCACCGCCTGCCCTGCCGATGGCGACGAGAAGATGTTGCCGCACACGGCCGCCGCCGGCATCCCGACGCCGACGATCCCGGCGAAGGCGGGGTAATGACCGGATCCACCCCCGACGACGACCGCGACCTGTCCCGACGAGAGCGGCGAGCGCCGAGCGACACCCCCGTCGACGCGGCGCAGCTCCTGCGAGTGCGCGAGCACGAGACCGTCCAGCGCCTCGGCGACGAAGGTGTCCGGATCCGAGACGATGCGCGTCATGAGGCGACCCTCTCCGCGTGCTGGGCGACCCGGCTCGTTCCGGGCTCGTACGGGCGGCGCGGCAGGATCCGGCTGCGCAGATAGTCACGGTTCGCGGCACTCATGCTCAGCCCGTCACCGCCGTAGTGCTCGGTGCAGATGACTCCCTGGAATCCGTTCTCGATCGCGACGCGGAACGCGGAGCGGTAGTCGATGAGCCCGCTCTCCAGATACGTGGGCGCCGTCGTGATCACCCCTGATGCCGGGTCCTCATCACGCGTGTAGTTCTTGACGTGCCAGAAGTTGGTGAACGGCGCGGTCAGCGCCACGACCTCCCGCCAGTCCTCGATCGGCTCGTGCAGCCGGATCAGGTTTCCCACGTCGGGGTTCAATCCGACCTCACGCATGCCGATCTCCTCGACCATGCGCACGGCCGATGCCGCCGTGCCCAGGAACGTGTGCTCGTACATCTCGAGAGACAGCAGGATGCCGAGGTCGGCGGCGTGTGCGCCGAGCTCGCGGAATCGACGGACGGCCAGCGCCCACGCCTCGGCGTCATCCGGACGATCGCGGTGGCCCTCCACCGTCCAGAACCACAGCTGTTCCCGCTGCCGGGGCGTCAGCGCCTGATGCAGCCCGACCGAGACGACGTCGATCCCGAACTCGGCGGCGAAATCGAGCGTGCGGTGGCTGTAGGCGAGATTCTCCTCCCCGGCGCCCTGCTCGATCACGCTGCGCCGGATCGCCGAGACCGAGCTCGCGCGCAGACCCGCGTCCGCCAGCGCTGCGCGCAGCGCCTCGCGGCCTCGCGCATCCAGGTCGCCGTAGCGCAGCCAGGAGTCGGTGAGGTCGACGTGCGCGAAACCCGCATCGGCGACCTCCTGCAGCGTCGTCGACCACTCGCGCCGCAGCGCGTCTTGCCCTGCACCGATGGGCAGGTGCGCCGTGAAAGGCAGCATGGCGGCCGCGATCGGCCAGTCTTCGGCAGTGAACGCCATCATCCATCAACTCCATTGAATCCGGTATCATGCACGATACACGGTTTGAGCAGATCGACGAGCGCTTTCTCGCGAGCGGGCGCGCCGGACTGCGATCGCCACGGGACGCGTGCCGCACGTCTGCGGCCGGTGCGCATCATCGACGGGCCGTGCGACCGCCGCCCCACTGCGGGAGAGTCACTGGCCGTCAGCGGGAGCGAGACTGCGGCAGGGATCGCCGCGAACGGATGGTCCGGGTGGGATCAGTCGTGGATCTCGGCCAGCGCGCGGGTCCGCACGCCGACGAGGTGAGCCTGCATGGCCTGTGACGCCGCATCCGCGTCCCCTGCCGCGATCGCGAGCGCGATGGCCCGGTGTTCGGAGACGGTCGCCTCGGCGTCGGTCACGCCTCGCCCGGAGAACAGGCGGAAGCGCTGCACGTGACTGCCGAGCGCGTCGTAGGCATGCACCAGGAAACGGTTGTGCGTACCGGCCACGATCGCCCGATGGAACTCGCGATCGGCGTCGTAGTAGGCACGGAAGGAGTCGAACTGCTCGCCGCGCGGCGCCGCCGCCAGTGCGACGACGCTCGCCTCGAGCTCGTCGACCAGGCCTTCCCTGGCCGGACGGAGCGCGGCCGCCGCCGCCACTGCCGGCTCCAGAAGCAGACGCGCGTCGATCAGATCAGCCAGTTCGTCGGCGGTGAGCGCGGGCGCGACGCGGTAGCCCCGCAATGCCAGGCGCTGGACCAGGCCCGTCGACTCCAGCCGGGTGAGCGCCTCGCGCACCGGGCTGGACGAGACGCCGAACTCGCGGGCGAGCGCGTCGATGCTCAGCGGAGAGTCGGCAGGAAGGTGCCCGTCGATGATCAGGCGCAGCAGCTGGTCGTGAACGTCGTCGACGACAAGACGAGGACTGATCCGCTCGGGGCGGACGGGTCGGCGCTGCTCGGTCGGCATTGCGCCATCTTACGGTCACCGGAAGCGCCGGAGCCGACCGAACCGCGCTCCGCAGCGTCGCGCAGCACGGAAGCTAGAGTATGGGGAATGTGCCGCAGCGGCGGTGCGAACTGCGATGGGCGGGATCATGGGTTCGACGATGCACGACGTCGCGCGCCTCGCCGGCGTGTCGATCAAGACCGTGTCGAACGTGATCAACGACTTCCCGCACGTGCGGCCGGACACCCGCGAGCGCGTACAGGCCGCGATCGATGAGCTCGACTACCGCCCCAACCTCTCGGCCCGCGGGCTCCGCTCCGGCAAGACCGGGGTG
Organism: Microbacterium croceum; assembly: GCF_023091245.1. Classification (NCBI taxonomy): domain Bacteria; kingdom Bacillati; phylum Actinomycetota; class Actinomycetes; order Micrococcales; family Microbacteriaceae; genus Microbacterium; species Microbacterium croceum. The sequence continues at coordinate 127,186 of NZ_JAHWXN010000001.1, forward strand.
ATCGGCCTCGCGGTGCCGGCGCTCCGGGAGAACTACTTCGCCGAGCTGGCGGATGCGGTCATCCGCGCCGCTGATGTGCGGGGCCTCGGCGTCGTGGTCGAGCAGACCAGCGGCGAGCGCACCCGGGAACTCCAGGCCGTCAGCGGAGGGCGACTGCGCCTGACCGACGGACTGGTCTTCAGCCCGTCCGCGCTCGGGCAGAGCGACGCCGACGCGCTCGGCACCGACTTCCCGCTGGTGCTGCTCGGCGAGCGGATCTTCAACGGCCCCACCGACCATGTCGCCATGCACAACACGACTTCGGCGCGCGCAGCCGTCGAGCACCTCATCGACACCGGCCGCCGGCGCATCGCGATCATCGGGGCAGAAGAGCAGCGCGGCGCCGAGGTCAGCTCGGCGAGCCTGCGTCTGGACGGGTATCTCGAAGCACTCGATCAGGCGGGCATCCCGATCGATCCACGCCTCATCCGCCCCAGCATCCACTGGAACCATGCCGCGGGTGCCGACACCACTCGGCAGCTCATCGAAGAGGGCGTCGCGTTCGACGCCGTCTTCGCGCTGAACGACACCATGGGTCTGGGCGCGCTGCGCGCACTCGGCGAAGCCGGCCTGCGCGTTCCGGAAGACGTCGCCGTGATCGGATTCGACAACACCGACGAGGCGCACTTCTCGGTGCCGTCGCTGTCGAGCGTCGACGTCGGTCGCGAGCAGATCGCCGTCGCCGCCGTCGACCTGCTGATCGAACGCATCGAGGAGAAGGGCGTGCGCCGCCCCCCACGCACCATCACGCCCGACTTCCGCATCGTGCGCCGCGAGTCCACCGGTTTCCCCGGGAACCGCCGCTGACCCTCCTCCACGTCGCGTCCGGTGCCGTCGTCGCTCAGGCGCGATCAGCGCCCTGCGCGGCTGCGACGGCCTCGTCGATCCGCGCCTGCACGCGCGCCGCCGAGCGGGTGCGGAGGCGCCGGAACAGCAGCACGCCTCCGACGACGAGCACGATCAGCGCCAGCTGTGCCCACGGCACGGTCCACACGGTGAACGCCTCCTCCGACGCCGCGAGCGCGCCCTCGATCTCATCGTCTCCGACCGCGGCCGGGGACGCGATGACCCGACCGTCCGCGAGGAACAGCGGCCACACCGGGACCCTGACCTCTGCGGGGCTCGACTGGCCCGGCAGCAGCTCCCGCTGCGCGAGCGCAGGCGACTCGTCTGACAGCAGACCGAACGGCCCCGCCGTCCCGACCACCGTCTCGGCCCCCAGCCGCACGTTGCCCGTGTTGGCCAGGTCGTAGCGCACCACCAGCGTTCCGGGGGCGAAGGGATTCCACGAGGGCTCGTACGTCGCCTGCACCCCATCGGGACGCACTCCCGCCACGATGTCGCCGGACACCCGCAGATGCACCCGCACGCCGACGCGCGAGGCGAGCTGCACCTCCGAGGCGGCATCCGGCAGCAGCTCGGCGACGATTCCCGCCGGATGGTCGCCCGGAGCGGCATCCGCGGGGACCTCGATGTGCACGGGGAAGACGACGCTCTCCCCCGCGGGAACGCTCACGGCGAAGCCGCCGTCGTCGCGCGGCGCCGCGCCATCGACGGCGCCGAGCGCCACCCACGCGCCACCGCCCGTCGACTCCTGGCCGGCGGGGATGAGGTCGAAGCTGCCATCGCCGCCGACCGTTCCGTCGCTCGCATAGACCGCGAAGGTCGCAGGCTGGGCGCTGAAGTTCGACAGCGCGAGGCTCTCCTCCACCGACGCGCCGGGATCGACCCGGTGCCGCAGGGACACCCGCCCGTCCGGCGCGCCATCGACGGCCGGTTGCAGCGCCCAGGTGATTCCCGCGGCGGGATCGGGAGCTGGGTCGGCTTCGGCGGGAACGGGCAGGGGATGCGCGCCCGCAGCGGCCGGATGCCCGATAGCGAGCAACAGCGCCAGTGCGGTCGCGCCCAGCAGCGAGAGGGGATGCAGGTTCATGGTGCTCCAAGCCGTCGTGCGGCCGGCCGACGGATCGACCGGCCGCACGGGGTGAGGTTCCGGGTCAGTCGACCGGGAACAGCGAGATGGACAGAACGCTGGAGTACGACCCCGGCTGCGTGTCGACCGGCACCTCCAGCTGCAGACCGGCCCCGAGCTTCGCGGACCCGAAGCGCCCCTCGGTGGAGGCACTCGCCAGCTCACCGGCGGTCGAGAGGCCCGAACCGCCGTCGAGTGCGGTCGCCAACGCGTCTCCGGCCGCGAGGCCGGCACGCGGCGTGAGCACCTTCGGCACCCAGCCGAGGTGATCGGCCTGGATGGTCTGGCCCCCAGAGGTGAACGGCTGCGCCTGAGCCGCGACGGTCCATCCGCCCAGGCCCGCCTGCTGCGCCGTGCGGGAGTCCGTCACTGCGACCTCCGGCAGCTCACCGGTGAACCGGAGCCGGTCACCCACGTTCTGCGGAGCGGACAGGGCGATCCCGGCGCCGAACTCCGCGACGGTCATCGCGAGCACGCCGTTCTCCCCCTCGGCGATCGCTGCGGTCACGGGGATACCGGATGCCGTGTCAGCGGCGAACAGCTTCGGCGCGAAGTCGATCAACGCCTTCTGCCAGACGTCCCAGCTGTGCGGCCCGGGGATCGGCGCGTGGAACTCGTGCGTGATGCCACGGGCCTCGAGCGCACTGATGAGCGACATCGTGTTCTGGTACGTGAAGTCCTGGATGTCACCGGTGTAGACGGCCAGGAGCTTCGTGCCGGCGTTGATCGCGTCGACGTCGGCGCTGGCCGGCGGGGCGCTGAATGCCGAGAAGGCACCGATGTACGCGAACTCTCCGGGGTGCGCGTAGAGCGTGCTCAGCGCGTGACCCGAGCCCATCGAGAGACCGGCCAGTGCGCGCTGCGCCGGATCGGAGCTGACGTTGTACGCCGCCTCGGTGGCCGGAACGATGTTCTGCAGGATCTCCTTCGGATAATCGACGCCGTTGCCGTTCGCCATCACGACGACCATCGGACGGATGGTGCCCTTGGCGTAGTGGTTGTCGAGGATCTGCGCGGCGCGTCCGACCTGGATCCAGTCGCTCCAGGTCTGCCCGCCGCCATGCTGGAGGAAGAACACCGGGTACGGCTCTTCGCGGTCGGGGTCGTATCCCGGCGGGGTCCAGACGTAGGCCGAGCGATCCTGCGCACCGGCGAGGGTCGGGTAGTCCATGGTCTCGACCGCGCCGCGCAGCTCCGGCGCCACGTCGCCGGTGAACTCGCCGCGTACGCCGCTTCCCGCCACGAAGAACGTGCTCCACTTGGACTCCGAGGTGACCACGGTCGGGTTCCCCGCATCCTTGTGGTCCACGCGATCCACGACGAACTTGTAGTAGTACGAGCCGCCCTCGAGCGGCCCGAGGGTGAGGCGCCAGCGGTCGCCGACCTTCTCCATCGGAATGCGGAGCCAGTTGCCGGCCGGTGCCCAGTTCGCCCAGATCGTGACGTTCTTCGCGGCACTGAACTCCGTGCCGGTCTCGAAGGTCACGACGCCGTGCTCGTCGACCCAGGGGGTGGGCGTGGTGCCGGTCGCGGGGAGCGAGTGCGCGCCGTTCAGGGCGCGGTGCCCTTCGCTCATCCCGGGGTCGTCGACATCGTGGAAGAGCCGGGAGGCGAAGTCGTGCAGCGACTCCCGCCAGGTCTCCCAGATGCCGCCGTAGCTCGGGTTGACCCCGTCGAACTCATACTCCACGCCGGCGGCGTCGAGCTTGGCGGTCAGGGCGACGTTCTGGTTGTAGGACCGGTCGGTGGTGTTGCCGACATAGAGCCGGATCAGGTCGGTGCCCTCATTGATCTGGGTGGCCTTAGCCGCGCTGATGCTGCTGACCAGGTTCCCCGAGAAGGACCCGACCTTCGAGAACTCCCCGGGGTCGGTGACCATGAGGTTCAGCGCCTGCGAAGCGCCGCGGCCGATGCCGGCGATGGCCTGGTCCGCGGCGTCATCCGAGATGTGGAACTCCTCGCGCGCCGCAGGCAGCAGACCGTCGAGCACCTCGGAGCGCACATCGGTCGAGTTGCCGTCGCCCATCACGACGACCATCGGCTCCATGGCGCCTTCGACCGCGAGGTTGTCGAGGATCTGAGCGGCGCGCCCGAGCTCGGTCCACTCGCTGTACGCCTGGCCGGCATCCTGCAGCAGGTAGAGCACCGGGTACTCGTCGGCGCGGTTCGCGTCGTAGCTCGGAGGCGTCCACACCTGGGCGGAGCGCTCCTCGCCGGCGGTGGCGCTGTCGTAGGTCAGCGTGTGCAGCTCGCCGCCCGCGGGGACGTCCGCCTGCCATGCCGCCGATGCTCCTCCGACGAAGAACGTGTTGTACGACGGCTTCGCGGTGACCGGCTGCTCGGTGGCCGGGTTGCGGAACGTGACGAGCTGTTCGGTGCCCGCGATCGTCGCCTTGTACTGGAAGGAGTACTGTCCGGGCTCGAGCGGCCCGATCGTGGCGGTCCAGGAACCGCCGCTGAGGCCGAGGTTCAGCTGGGACCAGCTATGGCCAGGGCCGAAGTTGCCCTCCACCGCCAGCGATGCCGGCGCGCTGCCGACCTGGCTGCGCACCACCGAGTCCGGCACCGTGAACCGGTAGAGACCGTCGGCGGGTTGGGATATCCATGGATCCGCCGGGGTATCGGCAGCCGCAGCGGGCTGCGCGGCCAGCAGCGAGCCGGCCCCCACCGCCGTCGCCGCCAGCAGTGCGACCCAGCGGCTGCGACCGCCGCGGGGGGAGGCACTCGTTCGAGTTCTCATCACCTTTGATTCCTCTCGTGTCATCCGCGCGCAGAACCGCACACGGTGCGGACCGTGCCCTGGGGAGCCGGTCCTTCGCGAGATCACGACGCCGCGAGAAGAGCAGGTTTACAACGTCGTAATACCGCTGCCTGACAGCATGTCGCGCCAATATTCCGATGTCAAGGCAAATTTACGACGTTGTAAACACAAGCCCTGTGAGCGCGACCCTCCTGCCCGGCCGGCATCCACCGAGATCGCCGGCATCCACCGACGCCGGCATCCACCGAGATCGCCGAGACCCACCGACGACGCCGAGACCCACCCCCGCCGACGTCGGCGGGGGTGGGTCTCGGTGCCGATGATGGGTCTCGGGGCTTCACAACCCCGGGCGAACCGTGTCAGCCGGCAGCTTCCTCCGGACGTTCGAGCACCTCGATCGCCGAGGTGTCGGGCTCGTACTCGTCGATGTGCCGCTCGTCCGGACCGTCGTACAGCGACAGCGGACGGATCAGCGCGTTCGACGCCTGCTGTTCGACGATGTGCGCGGTCCATCCGGTGATGCGTGCGGCAACGAACAGCGGGGTGAAGGTGAGCGTGTCGAAGCCGATCAGGTTGTACGCCGGGCCCGAGGGGTAGTCCAGGTTCGGGTAGATGCCCTTGCGCCCGACGAACTCGCTCTCGAGCTTGTCGTACAGCTCGCCCACCTCCGGCCTGTCGTAGTGCGCGATGAGCGAGTCCAGCGCAGCCTTCATGGTCGGCACCCGTGAGTCGCCGCGCTTGTACACGCGGTGGCCGAACCCCATGATCTTGCGCTTCTCGGCGAGCGCGGCATCGAGCCAGCCCTCGACCTGGTCGGCCGTGCCGATCTCGTCGAAGATGTGCATGACGGCCTCGTTCGCGCCTCCGTGCAGCGGCCCCTTGAGCGCGCCGATCGCACCGACGACCGCCGAGTACAGGTCGCTGAGAGTCGACGTGATCACGCGGGCCGTGAACGTGGAGGCGTTGAAGGAGTGCTCCGCGTAGAGGATCATCGAGCGGTTGAACGCGTCGACCACCACCGGGTCCGGCTCCTCGCCGAACGTGAGCCAGAGGAAGTTCGCGGCGTAGTCGAGGTCGTCGCGCGGCTCGACGGGGGCGAGTCCCCGGCGACGCCGCTGCCCGTACGACACGATCGCGGGGAGCGCGGCGAACAGCGTGAGGCTGCGCTCCTGGTTCTGCTCCGGCGTGCCGACGGCATCGAGCACATTGGCGATGCCCGCGGTCTCGATCGCGCCGATCACGCTCACCGCGGTGCGCACCTCGTCCATCGGATGCGAGTCCAGGGGCAGCCGGTCGATCGCGTCCTTGACCGCGGGCGAGAGGGCGCGGTGCTGCCGCTCGGTCAGCCGGAACGCGGCCAGCTCTTCGCGTGTGGGCAGCTCGCCGTGCCACAGCAGGTACGCCACGGCCTCGAAGGACTGCGTCGCCGCCAGCTCCTGCACGGGGTAGCCGCGGTAGAGCAGGCTGTTCGTCTCGGGGTTGACCTTCGAGATCGCCGTCGTGTCGACGACGACGCCCGCGAGGCCCTTCTTGATGTCCGGCTCGGTCATGTCACTCCTTCGTGGGTTACCGCTCGAGTGTGAAGTTGAAGACCCCGGAGTCGAAGTGGTTGTACGACTCGTAGTCGATGAGGTCGTAGAGATCGGCGCGGTGCTGCATCTCGCCGAGCTTCGAGGTCAGATGCCCCTCGTCGTTCAGCGTATCGAGAGCACGGCCCGCCGCGCCCATCGCGATGCGCAGCAGCGACACGGGCCAGATCACGATCCGCACCCCGGCGCTCTGCAGCTGCGCGCTCGAGAAGAGCTCGCTCTTGCCGAACTCCGTCATGTTCGCCAGGATCGGCACGTCCAGCGCGTTCGCCATGACCTCGAACTCGTCGAGCGTGCGCATGGCCTCAGGGAAGATCGCGTCGGCCCCGGCATCCACCAGCGCCTTGGCACGGTCGATCGCGGCGTCAAGTCCCTCCACGGCCCGGATGTCGGTGCGCGCCATCAGCAGGAAGTTCTCGTCGCGGCGCGCGTCGGCGGCGGCACGGATGCGCTTGACCGCCGTGTCCTCGTCGACCACGCTCTTGCCGTCGAGGTGCCCGCAGCGCTTGGGGTTGACCTGGTCCTCGATGTGCATGCCGGCGAGGCCCGCATCCTCGAGCTCCTGGATCGTGCGCGCGACGTTCATCGGTTCGCCGAAGCCGGTGTCGGCATCGACGATCGCGGGCAGGTCGGTCATGCGGGCGATCTGCTTGGCTCGACCGGCGACCTCGGTCAGGGTCGTGAGGCCGATGTCGGGGAGCCCGAGGTCGGCGGCGAGCACGGCGCCGGAGATGTAGACGCCGTCGAAGCCCTTCTGCTCGATGAGGCGGGCGCTCAGCGGATTGAACGCCCCGGGGAAGCGCAGCAGCTCGCCGCTCGCGAGCCGCTCCCGGAACAGCCGCCGCTTCTCGGCCGGGGTGGTGGTGGAGTACAGCATCAGTTCTCTCCTCTCGGTGCGGCTCGGTTCACAACTCCGCAAGAATCATTGCCTACGAGGAGAGCGACGACGAGATCACGCGGATCATGCGCGCTGCACGCCGATCTTTGAGGAGTTGTGAACAGCTCCCCGATCCGCGCCCGCATCAGAACAGCCCGGACGGCGCCGGGGCGGCCTCGAGCAGCCCGGGCTTCGCGACGATGGACAGCTCGCCGACCTCCGCGGCCGTGAGCTCCGGCAGACGCTGCACGAGCGCGAGGAACCGCTCGATCTCGGCCGGCTCCAGCACCGGCTCCGCCAGCAGACGGAACTTCGCGATGTAGTTCTCGCGGGCGAACGGCCGGGCGCCGAGCGGATGTGCGTCCGCCACCGCGATCTCGTCGACCACGGTCGAGCCGTCGGTGAGGCGGAACTCCACCCGACCGCCGAACGCCTTCACGTCAGGGTCCTCGGAGTGGTATCGGCGGGTCCACTCGGCATCCTCCGCCGTGGTGATCTTGTGCCACAGCGCGACCGTGTCGGGCCGCGCCGCACGCTCAGGGGCGTAGGAGTCGACGTGGTGCCACCCGCCGTCCTGCAGCGCGACCGCGAAGATGTACGGGATCGAGTGATCGAGCGTCTCGCGCGACGCCGTGGGGTCGTACTTCTGCGGGTCGTTGGCGCCCGAGCCGATCACGTAGTGCGTGTGGTGGCTGGTGTGCAGCACGACCTGTGCGATGTTCGCGGGGTCGCGCAGCGCAGGGTTCTCGGTGCCGAGCTTGCGGGCCAGGTCGATCCACGCCTGCGCCTGGTACTCGGCCGAGTGCTCCTTCGTGTAGGAGTCCAGGATCGCCCGCTTGGGCTCGCCCGGCGCAGGCAGCGGCACCTCGTACGCGGCATCCTTGCCGTCGAGCATCCAGGCGATCACGCCGTCTTCGCCCTCGTAGATCGGAGCGGGGCTGGTCTGTCCGCGCATCGCCCTGTCGACCGCTTCGACGGCCATCTTGCCGGCGAAGGCGGGGGCGTGCGCCTTCCAGGTGGAGATCTCGCCCTTGCGGCTCTGCCTGGTCGCCGTGGTCGTGTGCAGCGCCTGGCCGACGGCCTGGTAGATCGTCTCGACGTCGAGGCCGAGCAGGGTGCCGATACCGGCGGCGGCCGACGGGCCGAGGTGCGCGACATGATCGATCTTGTGCTTGTGCAGGCAGATCGCACGCACCAGGTCCATCTGGATCTCGTAGCCCGTCGCGATGCCGCGGACCAGCGCACGGCCGTCCTTGCCGGTGTGCTGCGCGACCGCCAGGATCGGCGGGATGTTGTCGCCGGGGTGCGAGTACTCCGCCGCCAGGAACGTGTCGTGGTAGTCGAGCTCACGCACGGCCACACCGTTGGCCCAGGCCGCCCACTCGGGGCTGGTGCGGTGGTCGAGAGCGGCACCGTACAGGTTCGCGCCCACGCCGCCCGTCGAGACCGGGTGGCTGAACGCCTGCGCACGCGCCGCGTTGATCGGGCCGCGGGTGAGAGACGCCGCCGCCACCGCGGCGTTATCGATGATGCGGTTGATGATCATGTCGACCACGGGCTGCTCGACCTCGACCTGGTCGGCGGCGACCTCGGCGATCTTCCAGGCGAGCTGCTCGGAGCGTGCGAGGTTCTCTTCGCTGCGGTGGACGCGGACGTGATGCGTGACGGTCATTTCACACCTTCGGGGTTGGCTGTCAGGGAGTCGAGGATGCCGGTGAGCGCGTTGTGCAGGTGCACGTGCGTGGCGTGGGCGGCGAGGTCGCCGTCGCGGGCGGCGAGCGCCTGGGCGATCGTGCGGTGCTCGGAGGCGGATGCGGCGAGCCGGTCGGGCTTGTCGCGCGCCATGCGCCGCACCCGTACGAGGTGCGTGCGCACGGTGCGCAGAGCCGAGGCGATGTAGTCGTTGGCCACGGCCTCATCGAGGGCCGCGTCGAAGCGCGCGATCAGGGCGTAGTACGCGTCGCGCCCCGCGTCAGCCGTCAGGTCGACGTGCGCGAACTCCTCGGCGAGCGCCGCGAACAGAGCGGCGTCGCCGCGGGAGGCGGCGAGACGCGCGGAGGTCTCCTCCAATGCGCGGCGGATCTCGAACAGGGCGCGGATGTCGTCGGCATCCAGTCCCGCCACGACGGTGACGCGCGGCGACTGCTGCACGACGAGTCCGTCGGCTGCGAGTCGGCGCAGCGCCTCGCGCATCGGCGTGCGGCTGACGCCGAGCCGCTCGGCCTGCTCCACCTCGCCCAGCACGGTGCCGGCGGCGAGCGCTCCGGACTGGATGCCGTCGAGCAGCGCCGCGTAGGCACGATCGCCGGCCGTGGTGCGCTCGACGGGAAGGGTCATCCCCTCAGTGTATACACAATGGCGCCCATCAGGGGGTTGTGGTCCGAGAATTACCCCATGCCGTATACATTCAGAACGCGATCATGCTTTCTGCCGCGAGTACGGATGCCAGTGCTCCATGAGCGCCGAGATCATCACCCCGCCAGCCGGCGTCGCCGCGGGCACGGGCTCGAAGACGATCCCGTCAGCGGCGAGATCGGCGAGCACCGCCGCCCGCAGTGCAACGATGCGCGCGCGGGCGCCACCCGGCGACGACGAGGACGACGAGATCCGCCAGCGCAGAGAAGCCCACGAGCACCGCGAGCAGCACCTCCGTCTTGGCTGGTTCGCTGCGGAACCCGCTGGCGACCGCGGCGGACACAGCTCCCGCGAGGAGTGCGACGAACAGCACCGGGACCGTCCAGCCGCCATGCGGACTCCGGGCGCCGTACTCCCGCCTCATCCGACGTCGGCACTCGCGCCAGGCTTCGACGGCCGCCTCATTCGCGTCCGCCCAGATCCGGAGTGCGAGGTCCCTGTGCCCGACGACGCCGAAGACCGCGCGCTCGACCTCTTTCGCATCGATGTGCGCGCGATTGGTCGGCAGATTCGAGCGCGTATGCGCGACCTGCTCGGTGAGCCCCTCAGGCATCCGATTCTCGGAGCACCTCGGGTATCCAGGTCCCCAGGATCACGGTGATGATCACGCCGCCCGCCGGTGTCGTTTCGTCGACCGGCGCCCCGGCCGGCAGCTGACCGCGGGCCCCTGTGATCGCCGCACGCTCCGGCTCGCTCAATCGATCGGTGAGATCCGCCTGCATCCGCTCGCCGATCGCCGCGACCTCTGGACGCATGCGCGCGAGCGCCACGTTGATGGCGGTGTCGATCTCTTCGGCGCCTTCGGGATCGGCCGCACGCGCGGCGAAGTAGGCGATGAGTGCTCCGGCCCCGATCACCGCAGCACCGATCACCGCGGGAGCAGTCGACAGACCGTGAGAGACCTGGAACGCGGCGGCAGCGACAAGGGCGACCGTGACGATCACCTGCGAGCGAAACGCTCCCCGACTCATCGGACGGAATCGACTCGCGAGGATGACGATGAGGTCACCGAATGCGGCGACCGCAGCGAGCGCTGTCGCGGCCGCCGCCGTCTCTGCGGGGTCGAATCGGAACCCGCTGGTGAGCACGGCCGCCGCAGCCGCGCACAGCGCCGCGCCGAGCAGGACGAACGAAGCCCATCCCCAGTGCGGGTTCCGCGCACCGTACTGAGCCCGCAACCACGCCCAGCAATCCTTCCGCGCCTTCTCGGCCGCCTCTCGGGCGGAATGCCAGGCCTCGAGAGCAAGGTCCTTGCGACCGATGCTCTCGAAGGCGTTCATCTCCGCCGTCGCGGCGTCGAGGAGCTCGCGCTGCGTGGGACGGGCCGAGGTCCGTTCAGCCGACATGCTCATCTCCTTCTGCGACATCGAACGTCGCCACCACCTGCTCGGCCAGCCCCTGGGCCACGGCCGCGGCGAGGGGCGTGAGCGACGACAGAGCGGCCACGACACAGCGCCCGCGCACCTCCGCCACGTACACCGTCGACACCGTCTGGGGCAGCGCGATGGTCTCGTCGCCGAGGGAGCCCTGCTCATCGAGGAGGGTCACCCGCCAACCGGCGACGCCATCAAGATCGAACGACAGCGATTCCCCTGGCCACGGACTCGGCACGAGCGCCTCGGCGATGCCGACCGCACCCTCGCCGCTCGCGGGAGCGGGGACGCCGTCGAGAGCCGCGATACCGAGCATCGCGTACAGCTCAGCGGCCGGGTCGCACAGCAGGAGAACCGCGCTCAGATCGGTGTCGACGCGTGCACCGATCGCCAGCGCGGATGCCGTCGCCACCGCTTCCCGCGCAGCCTCGGGCGCCGTGGCGACCTGCCGCTCGTACCAGGCGGCGACCTCGTCCGGCCCCGGAACGGTCTGCCAGATATCAGGATCGGCCCGCATCGTCAGCTCAGCCACGACGCCACCTCACGCTGGCCACGATGCCGTCGCACAGCAGCGAGATCGCCCGCAGACCCTCGTCGGGAACCTGCGCTCCCGCGGCGCCGCGCAGGATCTGCGAGCGGAACATCAGTCCGACGGCCGGGTGCCCGGGCACCGGGATCAGGTATCCGACACCTGCGACATCGACCTCTCCCCCCTCGACCGCGCTCTTCGCGTCCATCTGCCAGCGCAGGATCGTGCCGGAGGGGTCGAGTGGGGTCGCACCGCGGTTCGCGATCAGGCCGCTCCCGACATCCTGCAGCAACCCACCGACGGGCGCGCGAAGCCAGGAAGCGACGAGGCTCACCGGCACGAAGTCCTCAGGGTCGGCCCCCGCGGGCGCGAACACGCGAACGATCTCAGCACGCGAGGCCTCGGCGCCTGCGGCCTGCATCATCTCGTCGACCCGGGCGCGCATCATGGCGCGATTCGCGACCGGGAAGCGATCTAGCATCGCGTCGAGACGCGGTCGCATCGAGGTGAAGGAGGCGTCCGTCGCCTCCCACCCGGCCGGCAGCAGGACGGCGAAGGCAGGCATGCCCGCAGATCCCCCGACGAGTTCGGCGCGCAACGACATCGGAGCCTCCCTGGAATCGACCGGCGTCGAATGCCGGTATCGAGCCTAACGGCACTAGCTCAGCGCGCTGTTGACACCGGCGAGGGTGCCGAGGAACCTCACGTAGACGTCGGCCGCCCCGCCGATCGCCTGCGCGGCGTTGGTCGGATTCCCCGCGAGCGCCTGCCATCCTGCACGCCACCCGTCGACGCGTACGTTGCCTTGAAGGAGGAACTTGGGAGTGTAGAGAACTCGCATGAGGTTCTGCGAGTTCAGACCATGCGCCCCCTCGAAGAGATCCGGGATCCGGGTCTTCAGGAAGTCATCGAGCTTGCTGCCGTACTGGGCGAAGTCGTCTCCGGCGATCCGGAAGACCGCCGTGAGCTGCGGGAACTTGCCGGGGTTGACGAACGTCGCGAACTTGGCGAGCTTGCCGAACGGGATGATGCCGACCGCAGCGAGCGCGACGCTCTGCCAGTCGCCACGACCGGCGTTCAGCTTGGCGATCTCGCCGAGCAGACTGAGCACGCCCGCGACCGCCGCGAGCACGCCGGCGAGGAGGGCGAGCGGCCCCGTGACGACGAACGCGACGATGATGAGGAGGATACCGACGACGAGGAGCACCGCGAGCATCGCCTCGACGAACGGCATCGAGTTGTCCCAGAAGCTGTCGGAGACGCCGTCCTCGTTGACCTTCTCGAGGCCGGAGCACGCCGCCTCATAGGCCCCCTCCCACGTCTCGGTCGGCGCATCGAAGCCTGACCAGTAGTACTCCCAGTCCTCGACCGCCGCATCGAAGGCTGCCTGCTCCGAGGCGTCACTGGGCGCCGTACCGGTCTGCTCGACATCGTTGCGCTCGTTGCGCTCCCACTCGCGCTTCTCCGCCGTGGCACCTCCGAGCGCGAGAGATGCAGCGCGCACCTCTTCCCAGGTCCGCTCGGCCCCGCTGACTCTCCACCCCGTCGCACCCTGGGCCGTCTCCAGGCTGCGTCCGTATGCGGCGAGCGCCTCCCCGCTCGGGCGGTACCTCTTGGCCGCGGTCGACAGGTCGGCGTGCACCTTCTTCGCCTGTTCGCGGATCGCCTCGAAGGACTCCCCCTTGCCGACGGTGCCGTCGGCGAAGAGCTCGAGCGTGAGGGCTGCGCTCGCCATCTTCTGGCCCAGGTCCTCGATGGCGGTGGCGTGCGCGGCGATCGAGGACGGCGAACCGTCGATCGACCTGACTTCACGTCCGCCGGGCGTGTGCGGCATGTCCGCCCGTGAGTAGAGGAAGGAGTTCTCGGTCACTTCTTCGGCTCCATGCTCCTGGCGAGCTCGAGGTCGGCCTCACGCCACCCCTCGCGCGCGTCATCGATGCGGGTCTTCATCTCTTCGAGCTCACGGCGCAGCGTCTCGCGCTTGTCGTCCCAGGCGGACTCGAACTCGTCGGCGGCGCGAGCAAGTCTCGTGTCCCCCATCGGCTCGCCGATCGCCTCGAGGAGCCTGCTGGTGCGCGCGCCGGCACCCTCGTCGCCGAACTCGCCCATGATCACGCCGAGCGCCTCACTCAGCGCCCGCATCGACTCGAGCGGGATGTCCACTCCATCTGCCATGTCGCCCCCTCCGTACTGCCGAGGCCAGCATAAGTGGTGCCTCCGAACGCCCGCGATGGGGAGAAGGACCCATCGCGGCCCCTCGGTCAGGCCGCAGCGCCCTCCGGCTCCACGTCCGACAGGCCCGCCTCCGGCAGCGGCTCCACGAACTCCGCCGGCGCAGGCTCCCCGAGCTTCACGACCACGACCCCGGCGAGCACGAGCACGCCGCCGAACATCTGCAGCAGGTCAGGGAGCTGACCGAGCAGCAGCCAGCCGAACAGCAGCGCGGCGACGACCTCGGCCAGCGCGATGAACGAGGCCAGGCGCGAGCCGAGCATCCGGGTCGAGACGATCCCCAGCAGGTACGCGAGCGCGGTGGCGATGAGGCCGATCGCCAGCACCGGCACGAACCACGGCACGCTGCCGAAGCGATAGGTGATGTCATCCGTGGTCCAGGCGATCGGCAGCACGCCCACGAGCCCTGCGACGGTGAGCCCGATCGCACCGAGCAGCAATCCGCCACCGGCGAGGGCGAGGGGCGGGAGTCCGGTGTCGGCCCTCGCGGAGAGGAGGAAGTAGGTCGCGGCGCCGATCATCGCGCCGAGCGCCCAGAGGATGCCGGCGCCGTTCACGGTCGCGCCGGTGAGGATGTCGAGCATCAGCACGAGCCCGACGAACGCGATCGCCGCGCCCAGGATGCTGCGGCGACTGGGCCTTTCGCCGCGGCGGAGCCACAGCCACAGCACGACCGCCACCGGGGCCGTGTACTCGATGAGCAGGGCGATGCCGACGTCCATCACGGCGACCGCCTGGAAGTAGCAGAGCTGTGTGGCGGCGACGGCGAGGAGTCCGTATGCGGCGATCATGCCGATGTTGCGGCGGAGCACACCCCACTGCCCTCGGAGCGACAGGATCGCCGGGATCAGCAGCACGAGAGCCGCCACCCAGATCCGCGCCGTGACAGCAGCACCGGGCGTCCAGCCGGCGTCGATCAGGCCCCGTGCCCACCCGCCCGACATCCCGAAGGCGAACGCGGCGCCGATCGCGAGCGGCAGCCCGAGGCGCACGCCCCGGCTCGCGATGACGTCATTGCTCACCGTGCTCATGGCATGTGACGCTACTCGCGGCGAATGTAAGATGTCAACATGATCTTCACCGATGACACGGAAGAAGGACTCCGGGCCGCCGTCTGGCTCGTGAACTCCGCGGAGGATCCCGACACGCTCACCGACCTCGTCGAGGAGCGTGCGTTCCTCGAGGAGTTCCCCTACACCGGCCGTCTCGACCGCGATGAGGCGGAGCTCGCATCACTGCGCGACCTGCGTCCACACCTGCGCGCCATGCTGCTGGCCCCGCGCGACGAGATGGCCGCGCACGTCAACCGCGCCCTCGCCGCCGCACATCTCTCCCCCCACCTGGTGCGCCACGGCGACATGGACTGGCACCTGCATGCGGTCGCCGACGAGCGTCCGCTCTCGGAGCGCGTGCTGATCGAGACCGCGATGGCGCTGATCGACGTCATCCGCGCCGACGAGGGCTCGCGCATCTCGGTGTGCGCCGACGACACCTGCGAGGCGCTCGCTCTCGACCTCTCGCGCAACCGCTCGAAGCGCTACTGCTCGACCGCGTGCGCGAACCGCAACGCCGTCGCCGCCTACCGCGCCCGTCGCGCCGAGGCCTAGCCCGCTCGCAGACGGAACCCGCGGTCAGTCCATCGACACGACACCGTCGAACAATCCGATGTGGTTGCCGTCGGGGTCGACGATCACGGCCCAGGCGCTCGTCTCGGTGATGGGCTGCTTCTGCATCGCGACCGATCCCCCCGCAGCGAGCGCGGCGGCGATCGTGTCGTCGATCGAATCGACCTCGACGTAGGAGCGGGGCTGCGTGAAGCCCTCGCTCCGGGGCGCGAGTCCGCCACCCGAGAGCTCGTTGGGCGCCCGCCACATGGGATACCCCTCGAAGCCGGGCGGCTCGGAGATGCTCCAGCCGAACAGCTGGCTGTAGAACGCCGTCGCCGCTCCCAGATCGCTCACCGGGATGTCGATGTGGGTGATGTCTCCGTGCGCCATGATGCTCCCTTTCGCCGAACCGACGCAGTCAGTATGCGCCGCCCCTCCGACTCTCGAAACCCCCTTCTCCGCACACCCCTCGCGCAGAGCGGATGCCGCGCACCGCGCAGGTGCGCACCGCCGTCTGCGCGGATGTGCGCTTCTGTCTGGACGGCACCTGTCATAACAGGTATGCTCACTTGTTATTACAGGTTGCGCAGCGCCGCAGCATCCGCCACGAGGAGCACCGCATGCCCGAGTTCCACACCCCGCCGATCTCCCCGATGGCGATCGCCTTCGACGCCGAGAGGCTCACGCTCTCCCCCGAAGGGCCCACGCTCACACGGCGGATGTCCGACCTCGAAGGGCTCTTCCTCGACGGCGACGCGTGGGCCGCGGCATCCGCAGGCGACAACCCGGTCGTGTACACCGTGGTCAGCTCCCCGGTGCCCGAGATCGACCGCGAGCTCCCCCAGTCGATCACCACGATCATGCCGGGCGACACCTCCGGCGAGCTGTGGATGACGAAGGGCCACCAGCATCCGAACCACCAGGGCGAGATCTACCTCGCGCTGAAGGGCCGCGGCGGACTGCTGATGTTCGACGGCGAGCGCACCGAATGGCTCGACATGCTCCCCGGCACGATCGGCTACATCCCGCCGGGCTGGGCGCACCGCTCGGTCAACACGGGCGACGAGCCCTACGCGTTCCTCGCGGTCTACCCGGGAGGCGCCGGCCACGACTACGGCTGGGTGCTCGATCACGGCATGGGTTCCCGGGCCTACCGCGGCGCAGAGGGCGCCGTCGACCTGCGTCCGTACTCGGCGCCCGCCGACTCGACCTCCGCCCCCACGGCATAGCCTGCGACCATGCTCATCGCGCACGACCTCGGCACGACCGGGAACAAGGCCTCGCTCCACCATGACGACGGCCGTCTGATCGCTGCGGTCACGGTCCCCTACCCTGCGCACTTCGCGGCCGGCGGCATCGCCGAGCAGAACCCGACCGACTGGTGGGAGGCCGTCGTCGCCGCCACCCGCGACCTGCTCGCCCGCACGGACACGGCGCCGAGCGCGGTCGCCGGTCTCGTGGTGAGCGGGCAGATGATGGGCGCCGTGCTGCTCGACGCCGACGGCGAGCCCGCGCGCCCGGCGATCATCTGGGCCGACACACGCGCCGGCGCGCAGCAGCGCGAGCTCGAGGCCGCCCTCGGCGCCGAGCACGCGTACGGCATCCTCGGCCACCGGCTGAACCCGACGTACTCGGTCGAGAAGATCATGTGGGTGCGCGACAACGAGCCCGACGTCTGGGCCCGCGTGCGTCGCGTCTGCGTGGCGAAGGACTTCATCGTGCTGCGGCTCACCGGCCGCCTGGCGACCGACCGCTCCGACGCCTCCGGCACGAACGCCTACGACCAGCAGACCGGCACCTGGTCGGACGAGGTGCTGCAGGCCGCCCGTCTCGACCCCTCGCTGTTCCCCGAGGTGCGGGAGTCCACCGCGATCGCCGGGACCCTGACGGATGCCGCGGCCGCTGCCCTCGGACTGCACACCGGCGTGCGCGTGGTGATGGGCGGCGGCGACGGCCCCATCGCGGCGGTGGGCTCCGGCGTGGTCGCACCCGAGGACGGCGCCTACGTGTGCCTGGGCACCTCGTCGTGGATCTCGTTCGCCGCCGACCAGCCCCTCCACGACCCCGCGATGCGCACCTTCACGTTCGACAACGTGGTGCCCGGCTCGTTCGTGCCGACCGCCACGATGCAGGCCGGCGGAGCATCCGTGCAGTGGATCGCCGAGGCCCTCTCGGCCGATCCCGCCCACCCCGAGACCGGCCACCTCACCGCCGAGGCCTCGGCGGACGTCGACACCGAGGGCCTGTACTTCCTCCCCTACCTGCTGGGCGAGCGCTCACCGCTCTGGGACCCCGACGCCCGCGGAGCCTTCGTCGGCCTCGCGCGCCACCACACCAGGGCGCACCTCATGCGCGCGGTCCTGGAGGGCACGGCGTTCAATCTGCTCACCTGCATCCAGGCCTTCCGGGCGTCCGGCGCCGTGATCGACCGCATCGATGCGGTCGGCGGCGGCGCGCAGAGTGACGTGTACCTCTCGGTGCTCGCCGATGTGTGGGGTGTTCCCGTGCGGCGACGCACGATCGTGGAGGAGGCCAACAGCCTCGGCGCCGCCGTCACGGGCGCGGTCGGGCTCGGGCTGGCGGACTTCGCGGCCGCGCGCGCGCTCAGCGAGGTGACCGATGAGTTCACCCCGGATGCCGGGCGCCACGCGGTCTACGCCGAGCGTCACGCCCGGTTCGCCGACGCCTACACGGCACTCGCGCCCTGGTTCGCCGGCGGGTCGCGCTGATGGGCGTCATCCTGGTCACCAGCCGTTCCTTCTCCGACGGCGACCTCGACCTGGTCGAGCGCGCCAGCCGCGCCGGGCACCGGATCCTGCGCGGGCCGGCCCACCACGACCTCGACGAACTCCGCTCCCTGCTCCACGGCGCCGATGCGTGGATCGCGGGCACCGGCGAAGTCGCAGAGGCGCATCTCGCCGTCGCCCCCAAGCTCAAGGTCATCGCCCGCTACGGCGTGGGCACCGAGGCCGTCGACCTCGACGCGGCGCGTCGCCGCGGCATCCCGGTCACCAACACCCCCGGGGCGAATGCGGATGCCGTCGCCGACCACGCGGTCGGCCTCATGCTCTCGATGCTGCGCTTCATCCCCGACGGCGACCGCCGCGTGCGCGACGGCGACTGGTCCGTACGACGAGGGCGCGAGCTGGGCGCGGCGACGGTCGGCATCGTCGGGTTCGGGCGCATCGGCCAGGGCGTCGCGAAGCGGCTGAGCGGTTTCGGATCGCGCATCGTCGCGGCCGACCCGTACCTCCCCGCCGACCTCGTACGCGCGAACGGTGCCGAGCCGGTCGAGCTCGACGAACTGTTCCGCATCGCCGACGTCATCACGCTGCACGCCCCCGGCGGTCAGCTGCTCGTGGATGCCGGTCGCCTCAGCGGCATGCGCCGCGGCACGGTGCTGGTGAACACGGCCCGCGGCGACCTCGTCGAGGAGGCGGCGATCGCCGACGCCCTGCGCGACGGCATCCTCGCCGGGTTCGCCGCCGACACGCTCTACGGAGACACCGCCGCGACCCACAGTCCGCTGCTGGCCGCCGACCTCGCCGACCGCGTGATCGTCACGCCGCACCTCGGCGCGCAGACCACCCAGGCCGTCGACAACATGGGCTCCCTCTCGCTCGACGACGTCATCGCCGTGCTCAAGGGCGCCGAGCCCGCCCACCCCGTGACCGCTCGCTAGGAGTCCCCGATGTCCTCTTCCCTCACCACCGACGCGCCCCCGGCGCCGGATGCCGCGACCGCCGACTACATGGGCTTCGTCGGCGTCAGCACCGGCTCCTCGTCGATCATGCAGGTGTTCCCGCGCTGGGCCGAGGTGCTGGGGTTGCCCACGCGCAACCTCGTCGGACACGATCTGCCGATGGACGCGACCCCGGCGCAGTACATCGCGATGGTCGAGCAGATCCGCGACGACCCCCGTCACCGCGGTGCCCTGGTCACCACGCACAAGATGAACGTGTACGCCGCGGCATCCGGCCTGTTCGACGAGCTCGACCCGTTCGCGGTGTCGTGCAGCGAGATCTCCAGCATCTCCAAGCGCGGCGACCGGCTGATCGGCCGGGCCAAGGATCCGCTCACGGTCGACCTCGCCCTGAACGACTTCCTGCCGGCCGACCACTTCGCCCGCACCGGAGCGGAGGTCGTCATCCTCGGTGCCGGCGGCTCGGGCACCGCGCTGAGCTGGGCCCTCGCCGAGCGTGCGGATACCCCGTCGAAGGTCACCGTCACGGCCCGCGACGACGAGAAGCTCACGCACCTCCGCGAGGTCCACGCGCAGCACGGCACCCCTGAGGGACTCATCACCTCCGTCCGCACCGACACCGCGGAGCACGCAGCCGCCCTCGTCGCCGCGGCTCCGGCCGGCTCGCTGATCGTCAACGCCACCGGCCTCGGAAAGGACCGCCCCGGCTCGCCCCTGACGGATGACGTGGTGTTCCCCGAGAACGCGGTCGTGTGGGAGTTCAACTACCGCGGATCGCTGGAGTTCCTGCACCAGGCGCGCGCGCAGGAGGCCGCGCGCGCGCTGCACGTGGTCGACGGATGGCGCTACTTCATCCACGGCTGGTCGCAGGTCGTCGCCGACGTGTTCGAGCTCGAGCTCACGCCCGAGATCGTCGAACAGCTCGCCGACGCCGCGGAGTTCGCCCGCCGATGATCCGCACGGTCCTCGGAGACATCGACCCGTCGCTGCTCGGGCCGACGAACTATCACGAGCACCTGTTCCAGATCACCCCGCTCCTGCCGGGTGACGAGCTCGACGACGAGACGCGGTCGACGACCGAGGCCGGACTGCTGCGCGACAGCGGATTCGCCGCCATGGTCGACGCGACCCCGTTCGGGCTCGGTCGCAACCCCGAGGCGGTCGCGCGCATCAGCACCGCGACCGGACTGCACGTGGTGGCGACGACCGGACGCCACCGTGAGGCGCACTACGACGCGCACCATCCGACCCGGTCGCAGGACGCCGATCAGCTCGCGCAGCAGTTCATCACCGAGATCACCGAGGGGATGCCGCAGACGGATGCCGCAGCGCACGGCCCCCGCGCCCAGGCGCCGGACGGCTCGACCGTGCGCGCCGGCATCCTCAAGGGCGGCATCGACTACTGGCGCATCAGCGACTTCGAGCGCACGACCCTGCGGGCACTGGCCGCGGCCCACCGCGCGACCGGCGCCGCGATCATGGTGCACCTGGAGTTCTGCACGGCCGCGCACGAGGTGCTCGACCTGCTCGCCGCCGAGGGTGTGACCGCAGAGCGGGTGGTGCTCGCCCACGCCGACCGTGACCCCGACGCCGGTCTGCATGCCTCGCTCGCGGAGCGCGGCGCCTACCTCGGCTACGACGGATTCGCGCGGCCGCGCACCCGCTCCGACGCCGAGCTGCTCGTGCTCACCGCCGCGGCGGTCGACCGGGGTGCCGGCGAGCGGATCGTGCTCGGCGGCGACGTCGCGCGCCGCACGCGGTACAGCGCCTACGGCGGCATGCCCGGACTCGCCTACCTCGGCGAACGCTACCTGCCTCGCCTGCGCGACCTGATCGGCGGTGCGGCGGTGGAACGGATGCTCATCACCAATCCCGCACGCCTGTTGACGCTGTCCTGACCCCTGCCTCCCTCCCCTGCCTCCCTCCCCTGCCCGCTCGAGCCACCACGAGGAGCCTCATGTCCGAGCCGACCATCCTGCACGCGACGTTCACCGCACGCCCCGGAGCCGGGGATCAGGTCGCCGCACTCCTGCGCGACTTCGCCGAGGGCGTGCGCGCGGAGGAGGGCAACATCGTCTTCGACGCCACCCGCCTGGTCGACGACTCCGACCGCTTCTTCGTCTATGAGGTCTACCGTGACGACGCGGCGTTCCAGGCGCACCTGGCCTCTCCCGCTGGCGTGCCCTTCAACGCCGCGCTGCAGGAGCTCATCGTCGAGCCCTCGTCGCAGCTCACCTTCCTCCGCCGCATCTGAGTCGCGGCGCGGGCTCGGCCTCCCGCCCGACGGCCCGGCTCGGCCCGGCCCTCTGCCCCTCTGGCCCGCGGCCCGCGGCCTGGCCTGGCCCAGCCCCCTGCACCGCCCTCTGCCCACGTGCAGGACGATCCGCCACGTGCAGGACCGAACCCCGCATCCGCTCCTGCAACCGGCATCCCCTCCTGCAAACCGCGCGCCCTCCCCACACACACCACCCCCACACAGAAGAAGCCCCCCACCCGAAGGTGAGGGGCTTCTTCATCCACTCAGATCACTCGTAGAGAACTGCCGCGATCTTCGGGTCGTCGATGTTCGTCTTGTCGTACCAGTACGAACCGGTGTCGTAGAACTCCTCGACGTCCTTGCCGTTGGCGGCGTCGTACGCTGCCTGCACGACCTGTGCGCCGATGCCGATCGGGTCCTGCGTGATGGCGCCGGCCATCGTGCCGTCCTTGATCGCATTGATCTGCGCTGCGCCGGAGTCGAAGCCGACGATCGTGAGCTTGCCCTTCTCGAGGCCGAGCTCGTTGACCGCGTTCACGACGCCGATCGCGGAACCCTCGTTGGTGCCGTAGATGCCCTTGAGGTCAGGGTGCGCCGCGATCATGGCCTTCGCGATGTCCGCCGACTTCAGGTGGTCGCCGTCGCCGTACTGGATGTCGACGATCTTGATGTCGGGGTAGTCCGCCTCGATCTTCTCGACGAAGCCGTCACGACGCTCGACACCGGTCGAGTTGATCTGCGAGTGACCGACGATGCCGACCTCGCCCTTGCCGCCGATGAGCTCGGCCATGTGCTCTGCCGCCAGCGCGCCGGCGACCTTGCTGTCGGTGGCGGAGAGGCTCAGCCCCACGTCGCCATCGCACGGTGCGTCGAAGTACACCACGGGGATGTCCTTGGCCTTGGCCTGCTCGAGCGGGGTAACGCAGGCCTCGGGGTCGAGGGCGGCGTACGCGATGGCATCCGGTCCCTTGTCGATCGCGGTCTGCAGCATCTGCAGCTGCGCGTCGATCTCGGTCTCGGCGGCGGGGCCTTCGAAGGTGATGTCGACGCCGAGCTCGGCGGCGCGCTCCTCCGCGCCCTTCTTGACGGCCTGCCAGAACTGGTGCTGGAAGCCCTTCGAGACGAGTGCGATGTACATCTTGTCGCCGCTGCCGCCGTCGCCACTGCCGGCGTCGCCGCCGCCCGTGTCGCCCGCGCATCCGGCCATGACGAGTGCCGCCGAGGCGACGAGTGCCGCGAATGCGGTCTTCTTGCCGAACTTCATGGAAACTCCGTTGTTTGTGAGTGCCGACTGCGTCGACGGTGTGGACATACCTGGTGCTGTGTGCCGTGCGGATCGCTCCGCGGTCTCGGCTGGTGCCGATCGGAGGGTGGCGGGCACGGGTGCCACGCTCCGTGGTTCAGAGGGTCAGGTGCGGGTGCGGTTGCGCAGCGAGTCGAAGAAGACGGCGATCAGCACGACGATGCCGACGACGATGTTCTGCCACTCGGACTGGATCGACAGGATGCGCAGGCCGTTGACGAGCACGCTCATGATGAGGGCGCCGATCACGGTGCCGAGGATCGATCCGCGGCCACCGAGCAGCGAGGTGCCGCCGATGATGACGGCCGCGATCGCCTGCAGCTCGTAGCCGGTGCCGATCTGCGGCTGCGCTGAGCCGAGTCGGGCGGCGATCACGACGCCCGCGATGCCGGTGAAGGCGCCGGCGAACATGTAGACGAGGATCGTCCAGCGACGCGTGTTCACGCCGGAGAGGCGGGTCGCCTCTTCGTTGGAGCCGATCGCGAACGTGTAGCGCCCCAGCAGCGTCTTCGACAGCACGAGCCAGGCGACGACCGCCAGGATGCCGGTGATGAGCACCGCGTTGGGGAGGCCGGGGATCAGCGTGCCGATGGCGAAGGCCTGCTGGAATCCGTTGTCCGCCGCGAAGTAGATCGGCGCGACACCCGAGATCACGAGGGCCAGACCGCCGGCGATCATCATCATCGCGAGCGTCGCGATGAACGGGGGCAGCCGGAGGAAGGTGATGTTGACGCCGTTGATCAGGCCCATCAGCACACCTGTCGCGATGCCGCCGATCACGCCGACCCACACGGGCAACCCCATCTTGGTGACGAAGACACCGGTCATCACGGCGGCCAGCGCCATGCCGGTGCCCAGCGACAGGTCGATGCCGCCGGTGATGATGACGAAGGTGGTGCCGAGCGCGAGGATCGCGATCACGGCTGTCGAGAGCAGAACGGTGGTGATGTTGCTCACCGTGAAGAAGCTGGGGCTGGCGATCGCGAAGAAGACCACCAGCACGACGAGCGTGCCGAAGGCGAGCGACTGCTGGGCCTGCTTCTTGAGGAACCCGACGATGTCGCGCTTGTCGGTGTTCTCCGAGACCGCCGTCTGGATGATCGTCGTCGTCGACGATCCGGGCTGCTGTGGAGCGCTCATCAGTCTTCCTCCCCGTGTGCTGCGAGTTGCATGATCTTCTCCTGGCTTGCTTCCTCGTTGCGGAGGGTTCCCGTGATCCGGCCGTTGGCGAAGACCGCGATGCGGTTCGCCACGCGAAGGATCTCCGGCAGCTCCGACGAGATGACGATGATGGATTTGCCCTGCTCGGCGAGCAGCTGCATGAGGCGGTAGATCTCTTCCTTCGCGCCGACGTCGATCCCTCGGGTCGGCTCGTCGAAGATCAGGACGTCGCAGTCGCGCATCAGCCAGCGGGCGATGACGACCTTCTGCTGGTTGCCGCCGGAGAGCAGTTTGACGACCTGGTTGACCGAGGGCGTCTTGACCCGCAGCTGCTGGACGTACTCCTTGGTGCGGTTCTTCGCCTTGCCGTCGCCCATCCAGCCGATGGCGTTGGCGTAGGAGCCGAGCGAGGCGAGCACCGTGTTGAAGGTGACGTCCTGCTCGAGCATGAGGCCGAGGAGCTTGCGGTCCTCGGAGAGGTAGCCGACGCCGTGCTTGACGGCATCCGCGGGCTGGCTGATCTTGGTCGCCCGCCCGCCGATCGTGACCGTGCCTCCGTCACGGGGGTCGGCGCCGATCACCGCACGAGCGGTCTCGGTGCGACCGGCGCCCATGAGACCGGCGAAGCCGAGGATCTCCCCCTTGTGCAGCTCGAAGGAGACGTCCTTGAGCAGCGCCTTGGTGGAGAGCCCTTCGACCTTCAGCACGACGGGGTCGCCTTCATGTTCGCGCGCCTGCGGACGGGTTCCCTCGTCGATCGGACGTCCGACCATCATCTCGATGATCTTCGGGATGCTGACCTCGGACTTGTCGAGTGATCCGATGTATGTGCCATCGCGGAGCACGGTGACCCGGTCGGCGAGGCGACGCAGCTCGTCCATGCGGTGCGAGATGTAGACGATGCCCGTCCCGCGCGCCTTGAGCTGCTCGATCAGTACGAACAGCGTCTCGACCTCGGAGTCGGTGAGCGCGGATGTCGGCTCGTCCATGATCAGGACCTTGGCGTTGAACGACAGCGCCTTGGCGATCTCGACCATCTGCTGCTCGGCGACCGTGAGCTCCCCGACGAGCTGGCGGGGGTTCAAGCGGATGTCGAGGCGCGTGAGCAGCTCCGTGGTCTGCGCGTTGAGCTTGCGCTCCGACAGGAACGGGCCCGTCTTGGGCTCACGGCCTACGAAGATGTTCTGCGCGACGGTCAGATCCGGCATCAGGTTGAGCTCCTGATGGATGATCGTGACCCCCAGTTCCTGCGCCTGGAGCGGGCTGGTGAGCTCGACCTCCTGGCCCTCGAACGTGATCGTGCCCTCGTCTTTGGTGTAGATCCCGGAGAGGATCTTCATGAGCGTCGACTTGCCGGCGCCGTTCTCGCCCACGAGCACGAGCACCTCGCCGGCGCGCACCTCGAGGTGCACATCCTTCAGCGCCTGCACACCGGGGAAGCCCTTGCTGATTCCCTCGACTCTGAGAATGGGATCGCTCATGTGCTCACCTGCTTCCTTGGAGGTTCCGTTGTGATGCCGGCAGTTCGGGCTGCCGTAAACATCGGATCAATTCTGTAGCCTACGCCGCATCATGCGCAAGTTGTATCTAAATGTATCTAACGTCGGGTCGGATGGGAAGACCTGTAATAACATCTTGGCCACAGGTTCCGATCCGGACCGGTTTCCGCCGCTTCCGGCGAACTCAGTGCAGTCGGATCGAGTCCACCGCGACGAGCTTGTCGCGGATGAACGCGTTCGCGTGCACCCCCAGTTCGGCGTTGTCCGTCCAGAGGTTGCGCCAGATGCCGAGCATCCGACTCAGGTCCGGGGCGACCACGGCCGACGAGAACGACTCGAACACGATCGGACCGTCGTAGCCGATCCGACCGAGCGCCTTGAAGAACGTGTCGAAGTCGACGGTTCCCGTACCGAGGTAGCCGCGGTGGCTCTCGCCGATGTGCACGTAGTGCAGGCTCGGCTCGGCATCCAGAACCGGCGCGAACATGTCCGACTCCTCGATGTTCATGTGGTACGTGTCGAGGTGGATGCCGAGGTTCGGACGATCGACCTCGGCGAGGTACTCGATCGCCTGCCGCGCGGTGTTCAGCACATTGGTCTCGTAGCGGTTCACGACCTCCAGGGCGACGGACACCCCTCGCGCGGCTGCATGATCGGCGACCTTGGCGATCGCCCGGCGACTGCTCACGAGCCCCGCGGGCGTGACCGGCTCCATGTACTTCTTCATGGCGCTGTAGATCACTCCGCAGAAGTGCTGTCCGCCCAGGTCGGCGAGCACGTCCACAGCCCGCAGCAGCAGCGCCTCACCCGCCGCGACGACGGCCGGATCGGAACTGGTGACATCGGTCGCCTCGGAGAGTCCGAGCGACGCGCTCACGGCGAGGTCGTGCTCCTCGAGCGACTCCTTCGCCGCCTGCACGTCGAAGGCGAACGGGTCCATGAGCGGGAACTCGATGAGGTCGAAACCAGCCTCTCTGGTCTTCTCCACCGAGAGCCGGATGCCGTCGGCGTCGAAGTTCCCTGTCCAGACGAGCCCGTGGCAGCCGATGTTCATGAGATCCCTCGGAGGCGGGTGTGCGGCACCGTCGCCTCGATCAATTGGCACGTGCCAAGTTGAGCTGGGTCACACGCTACGTCGGCCCGTGGCGACGTGTCAAGAACTTTCTTGGCACGTGCCAAGTCTGCGCGATAGTGTGATGCGGACCGCTCATCTGCGCACGTGCGGCCACCGAGACGAAGGAGTTCCGATGCCCGCCAGCGTCAAAGACGTCGCCGCGCTCGCCGGGGTCTCCTCCTCGACCGTGTCGAACTACCTCAACCACCCGCACGTGCTCGGCGAGGCCAGCCGGGAGCGCGTGCGTGCCGCGATCGCGCAGCTCGGCTACGTCCCCAACGAGTCGGCGCGCCAGCTGCGCGCCGGTTCCAGCAAGGCGCTCGCGCTGATCCTGCTCGACGCCTGGCTGCCCTACTTCCACGACCTGTCCCGCGGGGTCGAGGACGTCACCCGCGAGGGCGGCTGGTCGCTGTTCTTCAGCAACAGCAACCGCGACAGCGCGCAGGAGCGGCGCAACATCGAGATGTTCGAGGCGCACCGGGTGCAGGGCATCGTGATCTACCCGCTCGACGACGTGGTGCCGCAGCTCGAGCGCCTCGCCGACCGCGGCATCCGCTCGGTGGTCGTCGGTCCCATCCGGCCCTCGTCGAAGGTGGCCTCGGTGCTCTTCGACGACGTCGGCGGCGGGCGCCTCGCCGGCGAGCACCTGCTGTCGATCGGGCGCCGACGGATCGTGTTCCTCGGCAGCCCGACCGTGAGCCAGTCGAACGACCGGCTGCAGGGCCTGCGCGAGGCCGTCGCGGGCTCCGACGCGTCGATCACCGTGCTCGACGTGCCGCACCTCATCACCGAGGACGGGCTGCGCGTCGCCGAGCAGATCGTCGCGATGGCGCCCGAAGACCGCCCCGATGCCGTGTTCGCCGCGAACGACATGGTGGCCGTCGGCGTGCTCACGCAGTTCCTGCGCCACGGCATCCGCGTGCCGGAGGACATCGCCCTCGTCGGGTTCGACGACGTGGACCAGGCGCACCAGGGCGTGGTGCCGCTGACGAGCGTGCGTCAGCCCGGCTACGCGATCGGCCGCGCGGCGGGCGCCGCCCTGCTGCAGCAGCTCGCCGATCCGACCGCGCCGCCGCCCGCGCCGACGCCGTTCTCGGCCGAGCTCGTGGTGCGCGAGTCGACCGTCGGGCACTGATCCCGCCGGGGTGCCCGCGCCGCGCGTTCACAACTCCTCAAGAACTCTGCCACCCAGCCGTCAGGGCTCCGCCGCAGGGCACGACTCCGAGCCGACGGACCGAGCGCCCCGGGACTATTGAGGAGTTGTGAACACCGCCCGCCAGCACTCAGGCCGAGGCGTGCCCCACGACGCCCTTGCGCAGCAGCGCGTTGCCGTATTTGCGGGTCTCGCCCGTGCGCACCATGAGGTACGCGCTCTTCGCCACCTCGTAGTACGCGAAGCGCTCGACGAAACGGGTCGTGTCGAGCGTGGTTCCCGCGGCCGCCATGAGCTCGTGCTGCACGTCGAGCACGGCGCCGTCGGCCGAGGTCATCAGGTCGATGCCCGGCGCGTCGTCGAGCGGCAGCACGCTGCGGATCGCGGCCACGACCTCCGGCGTCGACGTGCCGGGCAGATCGACCACCCGCGCGCCGAGCGCCCAGGCCGGGAAGTGCGCGTCGGCGATCACCACGGAGTCGGAGTGCCCCATCCGGTCCAGGTGCAGCAGCAGCTCGCCGGTGAGCAGCGGATTGATTCCTTCGAGCACGACGGCTCCTCTCTCGGTCGGGTCGGTCTGGTCGGATGCGGCCTCAGCGCGCGGGGATCAGTCTCTCGGCCGCCAGCTCCTGCCAGAGCGCGGTCGGGATATCGAGTGCCGCGTACTCCGCATTCTGCACCAGCTGCGCCGGACGGCTGCCGCCGACGACCACCGCGCGCACCTCGGCGGCCTGCAGCGGGAACTGGATCGCGGCCGCCGGCAGGGGCACGTCGTGTGCGGCGCAGACCGCGGCGATGCGCACCAGCCGGTCCCACAGCGCATCGGGCAGCTGGCCGTACTCGTAGCGCGCGTCGCGGCGGGGCTCGCTCGCGGCGAGCAGTCCGGAGTTGAAGACGGATGCCGCGACGATCCCGGTCCCGGTCTCCCGGCAGGCCGGCAGCACGTCGACCGCGGCGGGCTGTTCGAGCAGCGTGTACCGGCCGGCGACCATGATCAGGTCGAGGTCGGCCGAGCGCACGGCCGCGGCGAGCGCCTCCGACACCATCGATCCGATGCCGATCGCGGTCACGCCGCCCTCGTCGCGCAGCTGCTGCATCGCGGGCAGCGCCTCGGCGAGCGCGAGGTCGAGGTCGTGCCGCTCCGGGTCGTGCAGGTAGAGCAGGTCGATGCGCTCAATCCCCAGACGCTCGCGCGACTCCTCGACGCTGGCGCGGATGCCGTCGGCTGAGAAGTCCCAGACGCGCTGCAGGTCGTCCGGCACGTGGAAGTCGTTCGCGGTGTCGAGGCCTCCCGCGTGCTCCGGGTTCGGCCGCAGCAGACGCCCGGCCTTGGTCGACAGCACGTACTCCTCGCGGGGCTTGGTCTGCAGGAACGAGCCGAGCCGACGCTCGGACAGCCCGAGTCCGTAGTGCGGGGCGGTGTCGTAGTAGCGGATGCCGCTCTCCCACGCCGCGTCCAGCACGGCCCAGGACTCCTCATCGCTGAGCGGGCGGAAGAGGTTGCCGACGTTCGCGGCGCCGTAGCCGAGCGTCGGGATGCGAAGGCGGGGCGTACCGGACTCAGGCGACGACATGCGCACCCGTCCACGTGTAGGCGGCGATGCTCTCGGCCTTCATCTGCATGCTCGCGCCGGGCGCGGTCGGCGCCATGTAGGAGCCGCCCTGGATGTCGGTGGGGACGACGAAGTGCTCGTGCAGGTGGTCGACGAACTCGATCATGCGGCCTTCGCGCGTGCCGGTGACGGCGACGAAGTCGAACATCGACAGGTGCTGCACGGCTTCGCACAGACCGACGCCGCCCGCGTGCGGGCACACCGGCACCCCGAACTTCGCGGCGAGCAGCAGGTTGGCGATGTTCTCGTTCACGCCGGCGACGCGCACCGCGTCGATCTGCATCACCGAGATCGCGTCGGCCTGCAGCAGCTGCTTGAAGATCACGCGGTTCTGCGCGTGCTCGCCGGTGGCGACGCGGATCGGCGCGATGCCGCGGGCGATCTCGGCGTGGCCGAGCACGTCGTCGGGGCTCGTGGGCTCCTCGATCCAGGCGGGATGGAACTCGGCAAGGGCGTTCACCCATTCGATCGCCTCGGACACCTCCCAGCGCTGGTTCGCGTCGATCGCGATGGGGAAGTCGGGGCCGCACACCTCGCGCGCCTTGCGGAAACGGCGGATGTCGTCGTCGAGGTCGGCGCCGACCTTGAGCTTGATCTGCGTGAATCCGTCGGCCATGGCCTCGCGGGCGAGTCGTTCGAGCTTCTCGTCGGAGTAGCCGAGCCAGCCGGGGCTGGTGGTGTAGCCGGGGTAGCCGGTGGCGAGCAGCTCCTGCTCGCGCGCGGCACGGCCGGGTTCGGCCGCGCGCAGGATCTCGAGCGCGTCCTCGCGGGTCAGCGCGTTGGTGAGGTAGCGGAAGTCGACCAGGTCGACGAGCTCCTCCGGCGTCATCCGGGCGAGGAGCTGCCACAGCGGCAGCCCGGCGCGCTTGGCCTTGATGTCCCACAGCGCGTTGATGACCGCGCCGATGGCCATGTGCATGACGCCCTTCTCCGGGCCGAGCCAGCGCAGCTGCGAGTCGCCGATGATGTCGCGGAAGGTGCCGCCCATGTCATCCAGCAGCGGCTCGATCTCGCGCCCGACCAGGTGTCCGGCCAACGCATCGATCGCGGCGACCTGCACATCGTTGCCGCGACCGATCGTGAACACGAACGCGTGTCCTTCGATGCCGTCGGCGGCGTCGGTGCGCACGATCACGTAGGCCGCGGAGTAGTCGGGGTCGGGGTTCATGGCATCCGAGCCGTCGAGACTGAGCGACGTGGGGAAGCGGATGTCGGTGGTGTCGAGTGCGACGATACGGCTCACGGGGGTTCCTCTCCATGCACGGAGAAATCCCGTGCAGACCTCTTGGAGTGTAAACATCCGATGTCTATACTGTCAACGAGACAGGCCGTCGCACGGCGGCTCCCCGACGAATCAGGAGAATCATGAAGTTCGCGCGGCTTGGCGACCCAGGGAGCGAGATTCCCGTCCTCATCGAGGGCGATCGCCACCTCGACCTCCGCCCTCTGACATCCGATGTAGACGGCGACTTCCTCGCCGGCGACTTCCGCGCTCGCGTCGCCGCAGCGCTGGCCGCCGACGAGCTCCCCGAACTCGAGGATGCCGCATCCCTCCGCATCGGCGCTCCGATCGCGCGACCGAGCGCCGTGATCTGCATCGGCATGAACTACGCCGCCCATGCGGCCGAGTCCGGCTCGGAGCCGCCGACCATCCCGATCATCTTCCTGAAGACCCCGAACACGGTGGTCGGGCCGAATGATGCGGTGACGATCCCGCGCGGCAGCGAGAAGACGGACTGGGAGGTCGAGCTCGGCATCGTGATCGGCACCCGTGCCGCCTACCTCGACTCCCCCGAGGAATCTCTCGCCCACGTCGCCGGCTTCGTCGCCGCGAACGACGTCTCCGAGCGCGCCTTCCAGATGGAGGTCTCCGGCGGCCAGTGGTCCAAGGGCAAGATCGCTCCCGGGTTCAACCCGACCGGCCCCTGGCTGGTCACCCCCGACGAGGTGGACCACCACTCCCTCGGCCTGCGCAGCTTCGTGAACGGCGAGCCGCGGCAGGACTCGAACACGAGCGACATGATCTTCCCGGTCGAGCACATCGTGCACCATCTGTCGCAGTACGTGACCCTGGAGCCGGGCGACCTCATCCTCACCGGCACCCCGCAGGGCGTCGCACTGTCGGGCAAGTACCCCTACCTCGCCGCCGGCGACGTGGTCGAGATCGAGATCGACGGCCTCGGCCGTCAGCGCCAGGAGTTCGTGGCATGGGAGGCACAGAGATGACCGCACCACTGGACGGACTCGTGGCGATCGTCACGGGCGGGGCATCCGGGCTCGGAGCCGCGATCGCGGAGCGCCTGCACGATGACGGCGCGCAGATCGCCGTGCTCGACCGCGACACCACTCATGCGGATGAGAAGTTCGCCGCGTTCACCGCCGACGTCTCCGACCGCGCCAGCGTCGACGCCGCAGTCGCCGCTGTCGCCGCGCAGTTCGGCCGCATCGACATCGTCGTCAACAACGCGGGCATCGGCGCCCAGGGCGACATCGCCGCGAACGATGACGACGAGTGGGCCCGCGTGCTGTCGATCAACGTCACCGGTATCGCCCGGGTCACCGCGGCCGCACTGCCCTGGTTGCGCGAGTCGCCCGCCGCGGCGATCTGCAACACTGCATCCATCGCGTCGACGACCGGACTCCCGCAGCGCGCCCTGTACAGCGCGTCGAAGGGGGCCGTGTCCGCGCTCACCCGCGCGATGGCCACCGACCACCTGCGCGAGGGCATCCGCGTGAACGCCGTGAACCCCGGCACCGCCGACACCCCCTGGGTCGGACGCCTGCTGGACTCGGCCACCGATCCCGCCGCCGAGCGCGCCGCGCTGGCCGCTCGCCAGCCGCACGGCCGTCTGGTCAGCCCGGACGAGGTCGCCGGAGCCGTCGCCTACCTGGTGTCGCCGGCATCGGGTTCGACGACCGGCACCTTCCTCGAGGTCGACGGCGGCATGGCGTCGCTGCGACCGCGACCGGAGTAGCGCCGCGAAGCATCCCTCTCTCGCGAGGGGTCAAGACACGCCGCGCCGCACGTTCGTGCTGCGGCGTGTCTTGACCCCTCGCGACCTGGAGAGCTCTTCGCGACGTGGCGGATGACCGGAGCGGATGCGCTCAGCCGCGGAGCCACCCGAGGATGCCGCGGCGACGCGGGGCCGCATCAGACACCGCCGTGGGGCGCGCGTCCGTCCGGTAGAAGCGTTCGGCGTTCGACCACATGACGGCGTCGACGTCGTGACCCCTGTCCGCGGCCCACGCGGCGACGGCATCGGCCCAGCGCGACCTGGCCGTGTACTGGTAGGTCGGCGCGCCGTCGGCCGGAGCGTGCGGGTCTCCGTCTTCCGCGGGGCCGATGACGGACACGGGCCAGTCGCTCCCCCACATCAGTCGCTCGGGCCCGAAGGCGTCGGCGGCGGCATCGAGGAACGGCTCCAGCTGCGCGGCATCCCAGTCGCCGCCGGCCTCGCCAGGAAGGCCGGAGAGCTTGCAGAACACCTCCGCATGCCGCGACAGCTCGTCGAGGTCGCGCACCCACTCGGTCGTCGGGGCGAGCGGAGCCGCGGCCGTGCCCACCGCGGGCTTGCCGAGGTGGTCGAGCACCATCCGCAGCTCGGGGATCGCTCCGGCCAAGCGCGCGATCTCGGGCAGCTGCTCGGCGCGGACGCAGGCATCGAAGCTCCACCCGCGGTTCGCCACCTCACGGGCACCTGTGACGAACGCGGCCGACACCGCCATCCCGTCCGGCTCACCCTGCAGGTTGTGCCGCACGCCGACCACGAGCGGCTCGGCGGCCAGACCGTCGAGATGCGCGACCGTATCGGAACCGCGATCGAGCCGCGCCCCGGCGACGATCCCGACGACACCCACCGCCTCCGCCATGTCCGCCACCCAGCGCACCTCGTCGAGGAAGCGGTCCTCGACCGTCTCCGCCTGCACGAACACCGCCCTCTCGGTCGTGGCGCGCTCCACGCGGGCGTGCGCGAGCTCGGTGTCGGCGAATCGGAACGCGAGCGGACCTTCCAACCAGTCATACGCGAGAAGCTCCGGATCCCAGAGGTGCAGGTGTGAATCGAGAACGCGCATGCGACCATCCTGCCCCAGACATCCGATCAATCGCTAGGATGACGCCATGGCTGTCACAGACGATGCGATCGAGAAGATCAAGGCGATGATCGTGTCGGGCGAGCTGGCCCCCGGCGATCGGCTGCCGCCGGAGAAGGAGCTGTCCGAACGCCTCGGCCTCTCACGCAACTCGATGCGCGAGGCCGTGAAGGCGCTCGAAGTCATCCGCATCCTCGACGTGCGCCGCGGCGACGGCACTTATGTGACGAGCCTGGAGCCGCACCTGCTGCTCGAGGCGATCTCGTTCGTGGTCGACATGCACGACGACGACTCGATGCTCGAGATCTTCGCCGTGCGGCGCATGCTGGAGTCGCAGGCCACCGGCCTCGCCGCGACGCTGGGCAGCGATGACGAGATCGCGGCCCTGGTGCAGGAGGTGGCCAGCATCGATGCCTCGGTCAGCATCGAGGCGCTGGTCGAGCACGACATCCGCTTCCACCGCGAGATCGTGCGCATGGCGGGCAACTCCTACCTCGCGAGCCTCATCGAGCACCTGAGCAGCCAGACCGTCCGCGCGCGGGTGTGGCGCGGGCTCACCGAGGGCGGCGTGGTCGAGCGCACGCTGTCGGAGCACCGCGCCATCGCCGACGCGATCGCCCTGCGCGACCCCTCGCTCGCGACATCGCTCGCCACGGCCCACATCGCCGGTGTCGAGCGCTGGTTGCGGCAGGCGGCATCCGCATAGCCGGTTCACAACTCCTCCAGAATCCGCACCGGGTTGCCCCGCGCCGCGCGATTCCGGCACCGATCCGAGCGAACCGCCCGATCTTTGCGGAGTTATGAACGCGAGCTGCGCTCCTCAGGCCCCGAGACGCACCATGGCCGCGTCGAACTCGGCGGCCGAGCTGTCGCTGACCCCGTGGAACATCACCTGGTCGATCACGTCGGGGGCCGCGGTGAAATAGGGCACTCCGGCCAGACGCAGTCCGGTGATGTCATCCGCCGAGCGCAGCGATGCCGCGAGCACGTTCGATCCACTGCCCGCGCACACCTCCTGCATCCGGGCGATCACGAAGTCCCCGTCGATGCCGGCGTCCCGCATGCGACCGAGGTAGGGCGCGATGTAGTGCGCTCCGATCGAGGCGCAGGCCAGTGCCTGCGCGATCGAGTAGACGGCGGTGACGAGCACCGTGGCGCCGTCGCGGACCAGAGCGGATGCCGCAGCGAAACCGTCGGCGGTCGCCGGCACCTTCACGGCCACCCGGTCGCCGAGCGCGCGGATGCCCTCGGCGTTGCGCAGGAAGGAGGCGGTGTCCCCTCCCCAGGTCTGGAAGAAGATCTCGCGCGCTCCCTCCTCCGCCCAACGCGCATAGAGGTCGGGGATCTCGGCGGCAGCGCGTCCGCCGCGCTCGAGGATCGTGGGGTTGGTCGTCACACCGTGAACGACCCCTGCCCTGAGGAGCCGGGAGACGCGATCGACGTCTGCGCTGTCGACATAGAGGCGGGGCGCGATCGCGGTCATCGGGTCTCCTTGCGAGCAACCTGTCGTTACAGGTTCAGCTTCGGCTAATGTAATGACAGCCGCCGACGATGTCAAAGACACAGATGGCGTACCCGCATGCTGTCGAAGAAGATCAGGAGCGACATGTCTCTCGCACACCCCGCCGACCGCTCAGGCGTCGTCATCATCGGAAGCGTCACCGCCGATGTGACCACCTTCTCGCAGCGGCTCCCCGCTCGCGGAGAGACCATCCTGGGCGATGAGTTCACCCTGATGCTGGGCGGCAAGGGCGCGAACCAGGCCGTCGCGGCCGGGCGCTCCGGGGCACGCACGAGCTTCGTCGGCTGCGTCGGAGACGATCTGTTCCACGACCTCGTCGTGAACGGGCTCAGCGACGCGGGTGTCGACCTGGCCCACCTGCGCACCGTGCCGGGTCCGACCGGCATCGCCCACATCCGCGTCGACTCCTCCGCGCAGAACGACATCGTCATGGTGCCGCTCGCGAACGCCGCGCTGAGCACCGAGCAGATCGACACCGCGCTCGCCGCCCTCTCCTCGACCACCTCTGTACTGCTCACCCAGCTCGAGACCCCCTCGGCGCTGACGGCCCACATCACCGCGCGCGGACGCGAGCACGGCATGACCGTGATCCTCGATCCCGCACCGGCGGCTCCCCTCCCCGCGGAGGTCTGGAGCAGCATCGACATCGTCACGCCGAACGAGACCGAGGCCACGCTCATCAGCGGCATCGAGGTCACCGATGCGGACTCCGCCGAGCGCGCGGGCCGCTGGTTCCTGGAGCAGGGCGTCGGCGCCGCGGTCATCACCCTCGCCGGTCAGGGCTCGTGCGTCGTGACGGCCGACGGCTCGACCGTGGTGCCGCCGTTCCCGGTGGAGGCCGTCGACACGACCGCCGCCGGCGACGCCTACGCGGGCTACCTCGGGGCCGCCCTTGCGAACGGGAGCACGCTCACGGATGCCGTGCGCCTCGCGACCGCCGCCGGCGCGCTCACGGTGACCAAGCAGGGAGCCTCGCCCAGCCTGCCGCTGCGGGTCGAGGTCGACGCCTTCCTCGCCGCGCGCGAATCCGCGCCCGTGGCGAACTGATCCGCATACGCGGCCGACGGAGGAACACCCGATGCGCAAGACAGCCACGACGATCAACCCGGCGCTCTCGCGCGTGATCAGTGAGACCGGACACACCGACCTGCTGGTCGTGACGGATGCCGGCCTGCCGATCCCCCCGTCGTCGGAGCGGATCGACCTCGCCTACCGCCCTGGCGCACCGGCGTTCCTCGACGTCCTCGACACCGTGCTCGCCGAGCTCGTGGTCGAGGGCGCGACGGTCTCGGCCGAAGTCGCGGAGAAGAGCCCAGAGGTGCTCGAAGCGCTGCGCGAGCGCTTCGCCGGCATGGGGTTCGAGATCGAGCTCATCCCGCACGTCGAGTTCAAGAAGCTGACCCACCAGGCCCGCGCGTTCGTGCGCTCGGGGGAGTTCACCCCCTATGCGAACGTGATCCTCCACGCGGGGGTCGCGTACTGACATGAGCGAGACGATCACCAGGAGCGACACCGTGTCCGACGCCACCGGCGTCGACGCGATCGACCGCCACTCGGCGGCCCCGATGTACGACCAGCTGCGCCAGCTCATCATCGACGGCATCGCCCGCGACGGTCTGCAGCCGGGCGACCCGCTGCCCGGGGAGCACCGGCTCTGCGAGCGCTACGGCATCTCGCGCACGGTCGTGCGCCAGGCCCTCGCGCAGCTGGAGCACGAGGGCCTGGTCGAGCGGGTGAAGGGCAAGGGCACGTTCGTGTCGCGCCCGCGCACGAGCGAGAGCCTGGTGCACACGCTGGTCGGCCTGTACGACGACGTCGAGCGGCGCGGCGGCCACGTGCACAGCGACGTGCTGCGCCACGAGCGCACGACCGCCGACGAGGAGATCGCCCTGGCCCTCGACGTGCCGGTCGGATCTCCGGTCGTCGTGCTCGAACGCCTGCGGCACGTCGACGGCGAGCCGTGGTCGCTCTCCACGACCTGGATGCCGGAAGTTGTCGGCACCCTCACCCTCGGCGTCGACCTCGCCGAGCGCTCGCTGTACCGACTGCTGGCCGAGAACGGCATCGTCGCGACGAGCGGCGTGCGCTCGGCAGAGGCCACCGTGGCCACGCACGAGCAGGCGCAGCACCTCGGCGTCAGCGCCGGCTCGGCTCTGCTCCGCCTGCGCAGTGTCAGCCGCGGCGAGGACGGCGCACCGATCGAGTACTTCGTGGCCTACCACCGCGGCGATCGCTCGCGCTTCGAGTTCCAGCTGCAGCAGGAGCAGTCGCAGGCCTCGCTGCTGCACATCGACGGCGACGGCGGCACCTCGCGCGCCGGCACGGTGAGCTGAGCGGTCGACTGCACGCGCTCCAAGTACCCCTGACCATCGCGCCGTCGCGGGTGTACCGTCGCCGCATGATCACCGACGATCCCACCCTCACCAACCCCGATCACTACCGCACTCTCTGGGAGAACGAGCACGTCCGCGTGCTCGAATACACCGACCAGCCCGGCGACAGGACGACGCCGCACGACCATCCGAACAGTGTGATGGTCACCCTCAGCGACTTCTCCCGCCGACTCAGTGCGGGCGAGCGCACCTTCGACACCGCGCTCACCGCCGGGCAGGCCGTGTGGCTCGCGGCGCAGCGCCATTCCGGAGAGAACACCGGCACCACGCCCACCCACACGATCCTCATCGAGCTCAAGGGCGATGCGGCGGGCGAGCCGAGCGCCGCGGTGCTGGGACCCGAGCACCCGCGGGAGTGAGCGGGCGCGTTACCCTCGAGATCATGACCTCCTGGACCAGCACCGCGATCGCCCTGCTGGAGGCCGACGCCAACCGCAGCGCCGACACGCACCTGCATCTGTTCCCGCTGCCACCCGAGTGGGGCATCGACCTGTATCTGAAGGACGAGTCGGTGCATCCCACCGGCTCGCTCAAGCACCGGCTCGCCCGCTCGCTGCTGCTGTACGGCCTGGTGAACGGCCGCATCCGTGAGGACACCACGCTGGTCGAGTCGTCCAGCGGCTCCACGGCGGTGTCCGAGGCGTACTTCGCACGGATGCTGGGACTGCCGTTCGTGACGGTCGTCCCCCGCTCGACCAGCCAGGAGAAGATCGACCTCATCGAGTTCTACGGCGGCCGCTGCCACTTCGTCGACCGCGCGGAGGACATGTCGCCCGAGGCCCAGCGGCTCGCCGCCGACTGCCACGGCCACTACCTCGACCAGTTCACGTTCGCCGAGCGCGCGACCGACTGGCGCGGCAACAACAACATCGCCGAGAGCGTGTTCAGCCAGCTGGCGCAGGAGCGGCATCCGATCCCGCGCTGGATCGTCGTGGGCGCGGGCACCGGCGGCACGAGCGCGACCTTCGGCCGGTACGTGAGGTACCGCCGCCACGAGACGCAGATCGCCGTGGTCGACCCGGAGGGCTCCGCCTTCTACGACGGCTGGAAGGGCACGCCGGATGCTCCGGCGGGACGCCCGAGTCGCATCGAGGGCATCGGCCGACCGCGGGTGGAGGCGTCGTTCGTGCCGAGCGTGATCGACGAGATGATCCAGGTGCCCGACGCCGGCTCCATCGCCGCCATCCGCCTGCTGCGGGAGCGCACGCTGCACTGGGCGGGCGGCTCGACCGGCACCAACCTGTACGGTGCGTTCCAGCTGATCGCGCGGATGCGGGCGGCCGGAGAGACGGGCAGCGTCGTGACGCTCATCTGCGACAGCGGCATCCGCTACGCCGGCACCTACTTCAACGACGAATGGGTCGCCGACCAGGGCTGGGACCTCGCCCCGCACCGCGCGCGACTCGACGCGTTCCTGGAGTCCGGCGTCTGGGTCGAGTAGCCGCACGCCCTGGGTCCCCGAGCCTGTCGAAGGGCTCGCGTCCCGCCGGTTCACAACTCCTCAAGACCGCGCCTGATCGAACCGCTTGCGGGCAACTGAGGTCCCTGAACCTCCGTCCTTGAGGAGTTATGAACAGCGACCCGCGGGCTACGCTGGCCGCATGACTACTCTGATCCTCACCGTCGCCGGCGCCGACCGCCCCGGCCTGGTGGCAGCCGTCGCCGATGTCGTCGACGCGCACGGCGGAAACTGGGAGAACAGCTCGCTGGCCGAGCTCGCCGGCACCTTCGCCGGAGTGATCGAGGTCTCGGTCCCGGCCGAGCGCTCCGACGAGCTGCAGTCGGCACTGCGGGGACTGCAGGGACAGGGACTGCTGACCCTCGCCGTGCTCACCGGCACGGCCGACACCGCGGGCGTCGACGACCAGCTGCTCGAGATCCGAGTCCTCGGCAACGACCGCCCCGGCATCGTGCGCGATGTCTCCGGCGTCCTCAGCGCCCATGCCCTCAGCATCGAGGAGCTGGCCACGGAGACGCGGGATGCGGCGATGGCCGGTGGGCGCCTGTTCGAGGCCTCCGTCACGGCCCGCGTTCCGTCGTCGGTCGACCTCGACGCGCTGCGCGACGATCTCGAGCGCCTGGCCGCCGAGATCCAGGTCGACATCACGCTCGGCTGAGCCGCCTCCGCGCTCAGCGCACCGAAACCCAGACGATCCCGCATCCGGGCGGCGCGCCGTCGGCCGACGCGCTGACCTCATCGCACCTCGTCTGGGTTTTCGCGCGCCCTCGGCGAGAAGCTCCTCAGTCCTCGACGTCGGTGTACCGGCGCACCCAGTACTCGGTGTACGCCACGTGCGACGAGGCCGCGGCACTCGCAGCGACAGGGTCGGCGGCGGCGAGTCCGCGCAGGATGGCGCGGTGGCCCGCATCCGAATGCAGCTTGAGCTCGGCGGCATCGTGCGCGTCGGGGATGCGGTACGCCCGCGATCGGGAGCGCAGCACATCGATCAGGCTCGTCAGCGCCTCGTTGCCGGCGACGCGCGAGATCGTCATGTGGAAGTCGTGGTCCAGCCGTGAGTGATCCTCGAAGTCGTCGCTCGCCTCGATCTCCTTGAGGATGCCGTCGAGCCGCTCGATGGTCTCGGCGTCGATGCGGGCCGCGGCGAGCGCGGCGGCATGCGGCTCGAGCACCCGGCGCAGCTCGGTGAGCTCCAGCACCCCGGCCATCGGCAGCAGTCCGACCGTGAGCGACAGGCTGCCGATCAGATCCGCGGCCCTCAGTTCGCTGACGTAGCTTCCCGATCCGTGGCGCGTGTCGAGCACCCCGAGCGCCGCGAGCATCCGGATCGCCTCACGCAGCGATCCGCGCGAGACTCCGAGTCGTTCGCAGAGCTCGCCCTCGCTCGGCAGGCGGTCGCCCGGGCGCAGCGCACCGTCGGCGATCAGCGCCCGCAGCCCGTGCAGCGCCGTGTCCAGTGCGCTCATCGCCATCCTCCCCGACGCCGTCCACCCTTCTGCGAGTCTGGCGGATGACGTCGTCTCGGCAAATTCGTATGACAACTATGTTTCATCTTCACCTTTTCGTGGCGGTTTCGGAACTCCTATGGCAAAGTTGTGCAACAACTCGCCACTCTCCCCGATGAGGACCTATGCCCGTCTCGCCCTTCCCCGCTCCGCTCACGCTGCACTCCGGCGTCAGGGCCCGGGATGCGTGGCCGCTGGATCCCGGTGTGATCCACCTCAACCACGGGTCGTTCGGCGCGGTGCCCACCGCCGTCGTCACCCACCAGGACGCGCTGCGTCGTCAGGCCGACCTGAGCCCCGTCGAGTGGTTTCCCCGCATCGGCGAGCGCGTGCGCGCAGCCCGCGAGCGGACCGCCCCCTTCGTCGGCGCGCGTGCCGACGACAGCGTCTTCGTGCCGAACGCCTCTGCCGCCGCGACCGTGGTGTATAACGCGCTGCAGCTGGAGCACGACGACGAGATCCTGGTGACCGACCAGGGCTACGGGGCGATCACGATGGGCGCGCAGCGTCTCGCGCGCCGCTTCGGTGCCACCGTCCGCACGGTCGAGCTTCCGCTGCTCGCCTCCGACGACGAGGTGGTGCAGCGCTTCGACGACGCCTTCACCCCGCGCACCCGGCTGATCGTGGTCGACCAGATCACCTCCCCCACAGCCCGCCTGCTGCCCACCCGCCGCATCGCCGAGCTCGCGGCCACCCGCGGAGTGCGCACGCTCGTCGACGGCGCGCACGCCCCCGGCCTGATCGCCGATGCGGCCGCGGTCGCCGGTGGTGACTGGTGGTTCGGCAACCTGCACAAGTGGCCCTGCGCCCCGCGGGGCTCGGCGCTCCTCGTCACGAACGCCTCCGACCGCGACGAACTGTGGCCGCTGATCGACTCCTGGGCCGCGAACGAGCCCTATCCCGTGCGCTTCGACACCCAGGGCACCATCGATGCGACGACCTATCTGAGCACACCGGTGGCGATCGACTACATCGAGGGCGAGTTCGGCTGGGCGAACGCCCGCACGGCCATGTCGGAGCGGGCGGATGCCGGCGCCGAGATCATCGCCGAGGCCCTGCGCCCCTACGGCGACGAGGACCCGCTGACCCCGCTGCCGTCCGCTGTGCCGTCGATGCGTCTCGTGCGGCTGCCGCTCGGACTCGGCGCCTCCCGCGAAGAGGCCGACGAGCTGCGCATGCAGCTGCTCGACGAGACCGGCGTAGAGACGGCGTTCACCAGCTTCCGCGGCATCGGCTACTTCCGCCTGTCGGCGCACCTGTACACCGAGGCCTCCGACTTCGAGGCCTTCGTGGAGCGCTGCATCCCGCAGATCCTGCAGCGCGCCGGCATCCGCCCTGCCCCCTCCCTCGTCATCCCCTGACGCGCGTCATCGCGCACCCAGACCCGCACCACCCACCCAACTGAGAGGCACATCGTGAAGCACAAGATCTTGACGACCGCCGCGGGGTTCGGCACCGTCGCCGTCCTCGCGCTCACCGGCTGTTCGGCAGGAGGCGGCCCGTCCGCCGACGGCACCGTCACCCTGCAGATGGTCGAGAGCCTGACCAATCCCGCTCGCACGGAGCTGATCCGCGGCATGCTCGACGAGTTCGAGAAGGAGAACCCGAAGATCAAGGTCAACCTGGTCTCCCCTCCCACCGAGCAGGCGGACCAGAAGATCCAGCAGATGCTGCAGTCCGGCAAGGGTGTCGACCTCCTCGAGGTCCGCGACATCACGGTCGGCCCGTTCGCGAACAACGGCTGGCTCTACGACCTCGGCCCCGACCTCGAGAAGTGGGACGGCTGGGATGCCCTGACCGACAACGCGCAGTCCGCCTCGGTCGCCGCGGACGGCAAGAGCTACTTCGTCCCCTACGGCTTCTACGGCCTGTCGCTGTTCTACCGCACCGACCTCGTGAAGGATGCGGGCTTCGACGGCCCTCCGCACAGCTGGAAGGATCTGCTCGAGCAGGCCAGCGCGATCCAGGATCCGTCGAACAACATCTACGGCTACGCCTTCCGTGGCGGCGCGAACGCCAACAGCAACGTGGTCGCCGCGATCGAGGCGTACACGATCGACGGCCTCGACGTCGACGACGCGTTCCTGATGGAGGACGGTTCGACGATCTTCGCCGCCCCCGAGGCGCAGGATGCCGTCGACGACTACTTCGACCTGTTCACCAAGGCCTCCCCGCCTTCCGCCGTGTCGTGGGGCTACCCCGAGATGGTCGCCGGCTTCACGAACGGCACCACCGCTTTCCTGTTGCAGGATCCCGAGGTCATCGCGACCGTGCAGGACTCCTCGCTGACCGAGGATCAGTGGGACACGGCACCCCTGCTGGTCGGCCCCTCCGGCAAGGCTGCGCAGCCTCTGGCCGTGGCCGGCTGGGGCGTCGCCGAGAAGAGCGAGAACAAGGAGGCGGCCGTGAAGCTGGTCGAGTTCCTGTCGTCGGCGGAGCCCGCGACCGAGTTCGCGCAGGCCAACAGCCTGGTGCCGATCATCGCCTCCGCCGCGGATGACGACTTCTACTCGACCGGCCCCTGGACGAGCTACGTCACCATGACGGAGGACCCCGAGACCTACGTCAACGTGCGTCAGCCGCGCGGGGTCAGCTGGTGGACCGAGTGGATCCAGAAGTCCGACCAGGATGTGCAGAACGTGCTGCTCGGCAACATGTCGACCAGCGACCTGCTCGCCTCCTGGGACACCTTCTGGACCGAGAAGTACGCCGCGGAGAAGGGGTGATCCGTGGCATCCGCACTTCGTGAAGGGGGCTCCGTCGGCACGTCCGGCGGAGCCCCCCGCGGCCCGCGCCGCCGGCCGTTCCGCGGACGTCACGCGCTGACGCTGCTGGCCTTCATGGCCCCGGCGATCGTGTTCGTGTGCTGGTTCACGTACTGGCCGATGCTGCAGGGCGCCCGCATGGCGTTCCACGACTGGAACCTGTGGGACCTCACGTCGACCCCGTTCGTGGGGTTCGACAACTTCGTGGCCGTGTTCCAGGACCCCGCCTTCCCGGTCGTGGCGTGGAACTCGATCCTCTGGGTGGTCGGCTCGCTCGTGCCGCAACTGGTGATCGGGTTCCTGATCGCCCTGGCCCTGCGCAAGCGGTTCCGCTTCCGCGGGCTCTACCAGGCGCTCGTGTTCTTCCCGTGGGCGGTGTCGGGCTTCCTGATCGGGATGCTGTTCCGCTGGATGTTCAACGCCGAGTTCGGTGTGGTCAACGACCTGCTGATGAAGGTCGGGCTGATCGACGCACCGCTGCCCTGGCTGGCGGATCCGAAGCTCGCGATGTTCGCGGTGATCGTGGCGAACATCTGGTACGGCGTGACGTTCTTCGCGATCATGATCCTCGCAGCTCTCCAGTCCGTGCCGGACGAGATGCTCGAGGCGGCGAGCCTCGACGGCGCAGGCAAGGCGCGCCAGCTGTTCTCGATCATCATCCCGTACATCTCCGTGACGCTCCTGCTCACGGTGCTGCTGCGCGTGATCTGGATCTTCAACTTCCCCGACATCATCTACGCGATGACAGGCGGCGGACCGGCCAACCAGACCCACATCATCACGACGTGGATGATCAACTACACCCAGCAGGGCAACTACGGCATTGCGAGCGCGATCGGCCTCATCGTGGTCGCCTTCCTGTTCGTGTTCTGCGCGTTCTACCTGATGGCGATGCGGAGGGCGCAGCGATGACGATCACCGGAACCACCGTCACGGAGACACGACGTCTGACCGTCCCCGATCTGGCCAGGGCCCCTCGCCCGAAGCGGAAGTTCACCGTGGGCGGTGTGGTGCGCGTCGTGGGTCTCGGTCTCTGGCTCGTCATCACGCTGTTCCCGCTGTATTGGATCGCCCTGACCTCGTTCAAGTCGCCCGGAACGATCAACAGCTTCCCGCTCGAGTACTGGCCGAGCGAGCCGTCACTCGAGAACTACGTCAGCCTGTTCCAGCAGAGCTCCTTCGGGGTGTTCCTGGGCAACTCGGCGCTGGTCGCGATCGTCGCCGGCGCCGTGGCGACGCTGATCGCCCTGCTGAGCGCGTACGTGATCGCCCGCTTCGAGTTCCGCGGAAAGGGGGCGGTGCTGATCGCCTTCCTGCTGACGCAGATGATCCCGGCGTTCATCGCGCTCGGACCGCTGTACTCGATGATGACCGACCTCGGGCTCGTCGACACCAAGCCGGGTCTGATCCTGGTCTACATCGCGGTCTGCATCCCGTTCTCGACCGTGATGCTGCGGGGCTTCTTCGAGAACGTGCCC
Source organism: Microbacterium croceum (assembly GCF_023091245.1). Lineage (NCBI taxonomy): Bacteria > Bacillati > Actinomycetota > Actinomycetes > Micrococcales > Microbacteriaceae > Microbacterium > Microbacterium croceum. The sequence goes on from NZ_JAHWXN010000001.1 coordinate 171,597, forward strand.
GACGCGCTGGAGGAGGCCGCCATGATCGACGGATGCTCCCGCCTCGGCGCGCTGTTCCGGGTGCTGGTGCCGGTCATGACCCCTGGCATCATCGCGGCGTTCATCTTCAACTTCGTCAACTGCTGGAACGAGCTGTTCCTGTCGGTCGTGTTGATGAACACCGATGCGAACCGCACCGTGCCGTCGGCGCTGAACGGGTTCATCTCGACCTTCAACATCGACTGGGGCTCCATGAGCGCCGCCGCCGTGCTGACGATCCTGCCGACGATGGTGATGTTCGCGCTCGCGAGCCGCTGGATCGTGCAGGGGCTGACCGCAGGCGCCGTGAAGGAGTAAGACGGCCGCACCGCGCAGCAAGAAGGCCGCCGTTCCGAGGAACGGCGGCCTTCTTCGTGAGAGCCCTCAGACCAGGCGCGACTTCGGCGAGGTCGAGTACGTGGCCTCGGCGTCGCGGTTGACCGTGTCGCCCAGTGCCGCGTCGATCGCGGCCAGGGTGTCGGCGTCGAGCTTGACGCCCGAGGCCTTGACGGTCTCGGCGAGCTGCTCCGGACGGGATGCTCCGACCAGTGCGGCGGCGACGTTCGGGTTCTGCAGCACCCACGCGATCGCGAGCTGCGGCATCGACAGCCCCGCCTCGTCGGCGATGGGCTTCAGGCGCTGCACGGCGGTGAGGATGTCGTCCTGCAGGAAGCTCTTGATGAAGTCGGCGCCGCTGTGCGGGTCGGTCGCGCGCGAGCCCTCCGGCACCGGCTGGCCGGGGAGGTACTTGCCGCTGAGCACGCCCTGTGCCATCGGCGACCAGACGATCTGCGAGATGCCGAGCTCCTCGGAGGCCGGCACGACCTTGCCCTCGATCACGCGCCACAGCATCGAGTACTGGGGCTGGTTCGAGATGAGCTGGATGCCGAGCTGCTTCGCCAGCGCGTGCCCCTCGCGCAGCTGCTCCGCGGTCCACTCCGAGACACCGATGTAGAGCGCCTTGCCCTGGCGGACGATGTCGGCGAAGGCCTGGAACGTCTCCTCGAGCGGGGTCTCGTAGTCGAAGCGGTGCGCCTGGTACAGGTCGACGTAGTCGGTGCCGAGGCGGGAGAGAGAGCCGTTGATCGACTCGAGGATGTGCTTGCGGCTCAGGCCGGTGTCGTTGGGGCCCTTGGCACCGGTCGGGAAGTAGACCTTCGTGAAGATCTCCAGGCCCTCACGGCGCTGGCCGGCGAGGGCCTTGCCGAGCACGACCTCGGCGGCAGTGTTCGCGTAGGTGTCGGCGGTGTCGAACGTGGTGATGCCCGCGTCGAGCGCTGCGTGGACCGTCTTGACGGCGGCGTCGTCGCCGACCTGAGAGGCGTGCGTGACCCAGTTGCCGTAGGTGATCTCCGAGACCTTGAGGCCGCTGTTTCCGAGATAGCGATAGTTGACCATGGTCCAACGCTAGTCGGTGCCATGGACACCGAGGCCGGAATCCGTGACCGGTCTCAGGCGAGTGCCGGCGCGGCAGGAGAGCGGAGGGCGATGACGACCGCGCCGATGACCGCGACCAGCAGCGACAGCGCACTGGTCAGGTGGAGCACGAGGGCCCAGTGCGAGGCGTCGGCGCCGCTGATCATGAAGGTGTCGGCGAGTGCCATCCCCGGCCCGAAGGAGGCGACGAAGTACGCCGGTGTTCCCCCGGTCAGCACCGCGAGGAAGGCCATCGCCGTGACGAGCGGACGTGACTTCTGCCGGATCGCGACCGCTGCCACGCCGATCGCGAGCACGACGCCCGCACCGAGGATGCCGAGGACCATCGACGGACCGAGCGACTCCCCCTCGTCCGACATGCGCGCGTGGATCTCGTCGAGCGTGAGTCCCGGAGCGGCGGCGAGGGGATTCAGCACGAGGATCTGCACGGCCGCGAACGCTGCGTACAGCGTCACCGCCGCCACCCCCGCGAGTGCCACCCACACGGTCTGTCGACGTCGACTCATGCCCACACCTTAGACACGCTCGCTGAGAGGTCACGACACGCCGCGCCCCACCCCTCCGGCGCGGCGTGTCGTGACTCCTCAGGAGAGAGCATCCCGATACTCCCGCCACGCGGCGCCGAGGCGGCGGATACCCTCGGCGAGCACGTCGTCCGGAGCCGTGAACGGGATGCGGATGTGGTCGTCGGGCGACGCGGATGCGGCGAACGCCGCGCTCCCCGCGATCGAGACGCCGTGGGTCGCCGCGACCCGCACCAGCGCGGCAGACGAGCCGACCGGCAGCGCGACCCACAGCGACAGCCCACCGCGCGGAGGGTCGTAGCGCCAGTCCGGGAGGTGCTCCGCCATCAGCTGTTCCAGCAGGCGCAGCCGCTCCTGGTGGACTCTACTGTTCTCCCTGCGCAGATCGTCGGCGCGGGCAATGAGGTCGAGCGCGATCAGCTGCCCCGGCACGCTCGTGGACTGGTCGGCGAGCTGCCGAGCGCCGCGCAGCCGCCGCACGAGCACGGGGTCGGCCCGCAGCCAGCCGATCCGCAGCCCCGCCCATGCCCACTTCGACACGGACTCGACAACGATCACCGGGGCGTCCGCCCGCTCGGCGGCGAGTGTGGGCGGCACGACGCCGTCGAAGGAGATGCCCGCGACCACCCGGTCCTCGATCACCGGCACTCCGTACTGCGCGGCAAGCGTGGCGAGGCGGTGACGAGCGGCGGCGGGCAGACGTGTGCCCGTGGGGTTCTGATGGTGCGGGTTGACCGCGATGAGCACGGGGCGCAGCCGCGCGATGGCGACCTCGAGCGCGTCGACATCCAGGCCGTCCGCCCCCATCGGGATGCCGTGCACGGTGCCGCCGCGCAGCCCGACCGAATCCGTGACTCCCGGCCAGGTGACCTCCTCGGCGAGCACGACATCGCCGGGTCCCACCAGCGCGTTGACCACGAGGCTGATCGCCTGCTGCGCGCCGTGCGTCACCAGGATCTGCTCCGGTGTGGTGGGGGTGCCCTCGGCGCGGTACATGTCGGCGATCAGTTCGCGCAGCACGGGGAGCCCCGCTGGGTCGGTCTCGGGCAGCAGTGCCAGATCGAGCCGGGGCTGATGGTCGCGGATCAGCTGCACCGCGAGCGCGGGGATCTGCGGCACCGTGCGCAGCAGGTCGATCGCGTTGGGCAGCGCCGAGAACAGGGCCTCGCCGCGGCCGGGGCGCTGTGCGGACGATGCAGGTCCCGTGGTCCCGGCGATGCGCGTGCCGCTGCCCTGCCGCCGCTCGACCAGACCGTTCTCGGCCAGCTCGGCATAGGCGGCGACCACGGTGCCGCGTGAGACCGAGCTCGCCGCGGCGAGTGCTCGCTCTGCGGGCAGCCGGTCTCCCGGCCGCAGCTCACCCCCGGCGATGAGGTCGGCGATCCCGCGGGACAGCCGCGCCGCGAGTGTGCCGTCGCCGTGCGTCCAGCGTCCGAGGCGCACCGACAGCCCCTCCGACGTGACCTCCCCGGCCCGCACCAGTACGACCGAGCCATCCGTGGTCGATCGATGATCCACTGGCCGCACATTGGCCCTGCCATCCGTGCTCATGAGACCTGATTCTGGACCAATGGACACCTTCCTCGCCAACGAATCCCCCGATCTTGGACCAATCGACCTCGATTGGACCATTGCTGAGCTCGTCGAATGGCTCAGCGATGACGTCCGCCAGCACGACGCGGCGCTGCACCAGCCGCTCACCCGCATCGAGGCCGCCGTCACCGGGTCGCGTTGGGGAGGCACCTCGTCGACGATCGCGTTGATCCGGTCGCTCGTGGACGCGGTCCGCGCCGACCCAGCGCTTCGCGCCGTCCGGATCCACGATCTCGACCGGCAGGAACCTCAGGACACGTCGGCACTGCCCGAGCGGATCCCTCAGCTCGCCTGACCCGCCCGCTACTCCGGTGAGGAGTCGAGACACGCCGCGCGTCGAGCATCCGCTGCGGCATGTCTTGACCCCTCACGCGCCGAGATACGCTCCGGATCAGACGGCCGGCTGGACCAGCTGCTCCTGCTCCTCGAGCGTCTGCGCCTGTGCCCGCTTCTCCGCACGCTCGCGCTCGGCGGCCTCCCGGCGCTCCGCACGCGTCTGAGGCTCGCCCGAGCCGGCATCCGCCTGCATCTCCTGCGATTGCGAGGTCACGATGGCCGCGCGGTCGCGGAAGCCTTCCGCGGTGACCTTGTCGAGTGCGACCTGCTTGCGGATGGCTGCGGCCTTTTCATACAGGCTCGGGTCGCCGTAGCTCGTGAGCACCTTCACCAGCACGGGCAGCAGTTCGATCATGAAGAACAGCGCCGCGATCAGGATGTGCGCCCACAGGATCGTCGACTCCTTCTCACTGAGCCGGTTCAGTCCGCTGATCTGGCTGAGCAGTCCGATTGCTCCGGCGTTGCCCTGCGCGACGGCATCCGCCCTGGCGTTGTACGCAGCGAGCGCCTGGTCGTAGGTGTCGCGCGCAGCCGGCAGCTGCGCCTTCGCCTGCTCACGGTTCTGCGACTCGGACGAGCTGGTGTTCGCCTTGGCCGCGGTCCCGGCGGCGGCGAGCTCCTCGTTGGCGGTGCGCAGCTGGGCGGCCAGCGCGTCGTAGGTCTGCTGCGCTTCGGCGAGCTGGGCCTTCGCGGCGTCCGAGCTCGCGCCCTCGCCATTGACGCCGGTGCAGCCGGGGACGGTGCCGGCGCCTTCTCCGGTGAGCTCGCACTGATAGAGCGTGCGGGCCTGGTCGATGACCTCCTGCTGTGCCGTCATCTTCGCGGTGACGTCGTCGACCGTGGCCTGTGCGGCCGCTTCGGTCGCCGACGACGAGTCGGTGCCGGCGACGATGCCGGTCGCGGCCTGGTTCTCCAGCTCGGCGACGCGGGCGGTCGCGGCGTCCAGCGCGATCTTCTCGGGGCCGCTCTCGAGCGCCTCCTGGTCGGACTGCGCCTGCGTGATGTTGGTCGAGGCCACCTCGCGCGCGATGTCGTTGTGGAAGATCTGCAGCACCAGCGGCTCGGCGACCACGAAGCCGATGATCGCGGCCATGATCACTCGCGGGATCGCGAGACCGATGAGGCGCCAGACGTTCCTGGTCGAGCTCATGGTCGAGGTCAGGAAGCGGTCGAGGTTGAAGATGATCAGCGCCCACACGATCGCGAGCGGCACGGCCAGCCACATCGCGGCCTGCACCCCGGTCGTCAGGGCGAACAGCATCGAGATCGCCGAGACCAGCGCGGTGCCAGCCAGCACGAAGAACATCTGCACGAAGCGCGGCGTCTCGCCGGGCACGCGGTCGAGGATCTCGCCCTCCGCTCCGCCGAGGATCGCGAGGGTCCTGGCGCGGGATCCCGGCGTGCGCGGCTTCCGCACGCGACGAGCGCGCGGCTGACGCGGCTTGCGTCCGCCGGGCGCTTCCTCATCGGGTCCCTGCGCCTGTCGAAGGGCGGACTCCTCAGCCGGGGTCACGTCGGACGGCTCGGAGACCGGAGTCTCCCTGGTCTGATCCTCGGCGCCGGTGGGCTCGAACTCGCGCAGGAAGTCGAGGTCATCCGTGTCGGCGTTCGGGTCGCTGTCGAGGATGATCCGACCCTGCGAGTCGAAGCGACCCGGTCGGTGGGCGGAATAGGGCATCAGACCAATGTAGGGAAGCATCCCTGTGCATCCGTTGGAAGAGTCCTGCGACCGCTCTCAGGTTTCTCCCTACCCGCTTCTTCCTCCCACCCCTTGTCGAGACCCATCATGCACGCCCACACCCACCGCACGTGACGTCGGGATCGATGGGCCTCGGCGGGAGTGATGGGTCTCGGTAGGCATGCGCACTCCGCGATGCCCGTCGAGCCATCGCGACGGGAGGATGCTCACACTCCCAGCAGTCGGTCCACCGTCGAGGCGTGCGCTGCGAGAGCGTCGTCGAGCGTGAAGTGGCCGGCCGCGGCCAGCGTGCCCAGGCCGTGGATCAGTCCCCACAGCGAGACCACGTCGCCGGGGCGGTCGAGCCCCGCCGCGACGGCCGCCTCGGCGAGCACAGACTCGAGCCCCTCGATCAGCGGCGCCATGGTCACGGTCGGCGAACCCGGCACGCACACGGTCGGGTCGTAGACCGCGTCGAAGGCATGCGGATGCTCCACGGCGAAGCGGATGTACGCGGAGCCCCCGTCGATCAACAGCTCCCTGGGAGTCTTCGACTCGGATGCCGCGGCCCGCACCTGCGCGAGGAGATCGGCCATGCTGCGTTCGGCGATCGCCTTGAGCAGACCGAGCCGGTCGGCGAAGTGGTGGTACGGCGCGTTGTGGCTCACGTTCGCGGCTCTGGCGACTTCGCGCAGGCTGATGTCGGCTGCCGGCATCCGCTCCAGCAGCTGCATCGCGGCGTCCTCCAGCGCCCGGGCGAGGTCGCCGTGGTGGTAGCCGTCCTTCGAACTTGACATGCGCAACATCCTCTCTTATCTTGACAGTGTCCACCTACTTGACAGTGTCCAGATTGGAATCCCGCATGTCCGCCCTCGTGATCGACGGCCATCCCGACGCCCGCTCCCTGACCGCCGCACTCGCACAGCGCTATGCCGAGGGGCACGGCGACGCCCGCGTGCTCGCGCTGCGGGATCTCGACTTCGATCCGCACCTGCGCTTCGGCTACCGCGAGCGGATGACGCTCGAACCCGACCTCGTCGACGCCAAGCGCGCGCTCAGCGAGGCCGACACGGTCGTGGTCGCGACGCCGCTGTGGTGGGGATCTGTGCCCGCGGTGCTGAAAGGCTTCTTCGATCGAGCTCTGCTCCCCCAGCAGGAGTACCGCTACACGAAGCTCGGCCTCCCGGAGGGACTGCTGCCGGCACGGCGCGGACGCCTGCTCCTGCTCGCCGACACCCCGTGGTTCGCCGTGCCCTTCACCGGCCTGCCCGCGCAGACCCAGGTCGCTCGCAACACCATGCGCCTCTGCGGCATCCGCTCCGTGCGCACGCATCGGATGCTCGGGGTCAAGGCGGCCGCGGAACCCACCGTCACCCGGTGGCTCGACCGCGCCGAACGCCTCGGCGCCTCCGACTCACGCTGAACTCTGGAGGCCCCGCCCTCACACCCCGAGGTGCGCCGCCAGCTCGCGATCGAAGGTCTGCGGCTCGTCGAGGTGCGGCGCGTGCCCGGCCTCGGGGAGCGCGACCTCGCGGTACGTGCCGCCGGCAGCGGCGTAGCGGTCGAGCACGGCGCGCGTCTGCGTGACCATGGGCTGCGGGGGCGCGACATCGGCACCAGGCCACCCCGGGATCACTCCGAGCAGCCCCAGCTGGTTGAGGTCGAAGAACGAGGCATCCGACACGATCGCGTCCTTCTCCCCACGCACCCAGAGGATCGGCGGCTTCACGGCGAGGTCGACGATGCCCGAGAGGTCGAGGTACTGCGGGGCCATCGTGTTGAGCACCCCTCGGGTGCCGGCGGCGAATCCCGGCCAGTTCTCCGAGGCCACACCGTCGCCCGGGTAGTTGTCGACGCCGGTCTTGGTGGTGAGCATCGACGCCACCCAGGCGTCTTCGTTCGCCGCCTGCCGCTCGGGCTGCGCGACGTAGGCGGTGCGATACACCGTGCGCGGCGAGGTCTGCTCGTCTGCTGTGGTGTCGCCACCCGCGAGCCGCGCCACGAAGTCGGGGTTCGCACCACCGCCACCCGTGCCGGCACCGTCGGCATTGTTGCGCACACCGTCGGCTCCGTGCGTACCACCGAAGCCGTATGGCGACACCGGCGACTCGAGTGTCAGCGACCGCACGCGTTCGGGAGCATCGAGCGCCACCTGCAGCACGACGCCGCCGCCCATGCTCCATCCCACGAGATGCACCGCGTCGAGGCCGAGCGCGTCGAGCACGGCCCGCACGTCGTCGGCGAAGTCGCGCAGCCCACGCGTGGCATCCACCGGCTTGGTCTCGCTGTCGCCGAATCCGCGCAGGTCGATCGCAAGCGCCCGCACGTCATCCGGCAGTGCGAGCATCGTCGGCTGGTAGAAGTGCGACGACGAGACGTTGCCGTGCACGAACACCACGGTGGCGGTCGGCGCCCCGGGGTCGGCCGCCGCGCGCTCCAGCACGTTCGCGGTGTAGCGGGCGGTCTCGATGCGGTGGGCATGGATGCCGTCGAACAGGGCAGTGGTCATGTCGACTCCTTCGTCGGGATCTCGGGTGCGGATGTGATCGCGGCCGCCGCGACCCGGGAAGCGCCCCGGTCGGCGAACAGGATCGTGTAGTGGTTCACGTCGTCGACCTCGACGATCGCGAGCTGGGGTACCAGCGCGCGGAAGGTCTCGAGAGCACCGACGGGATACAGCGGCTCGGCGTCGATCAGGCCGCGCGGGGCGCGCAGCACGGTCACCGGCATCCGCAGCGAGCCGAGAGCGTCGAGGTACCAGCCGGGTCCGTAGAGCTCGGCCCCGTCCTGGAGCATCGCGCTGGCCACGGTGGAGGGCCTACGGTGCGGCGCCTCGCCGTCGAGGTCGTAGCGTGCGTAGGCCTCGACCGCGGGCGACCAGTCCCGCACGAACGCCGGATGCTGTCGCCAGAAATCGAGGTAGGCCTCGTCGTCGGCGAACTCCATCGACAGGCGCTGGGCAGCAGGGCCCAGCAGCGCGGCGACGTCGAGGTCTTCGGCACTGGTCGCGCCCGCCGGCAGCGCCAGGGGGAACCCGCCGTCGACCAGCACCAGTCGGGCGACGAGGTCGGGGCGCGCGACGGCCAGAGCGACCGCGACGAACGCGCCCATGGAGTGCCCGAGCACGATACGCGCGCCGCCACCGTCGGCATCGAGCACCGCGGCGAGGTCGAGCGCGTGCCGCCGGAGTCCGTAGGGTCCGGGAAGACCGTTGCTGCGACCGCGCCCACGCAGGTCCGGCGCGAGCAGACGACGCTGCGGCAGGTGCGCGGCGACCCGCTGCCACGAGAGGCCGTTCGCCGTGATGCCGTGGATCGCCAGCAGCGCCGGCCCGGCATCCGCGAGTCCGAAGGCCGAGACCGCGAGCCCGTTCATCGCGCGCTCCATCCGCCGTCCATCGCGTACGAGGCCCCGGTCACCGAGGCGGCGGTGTCGCCGCAGAGCCAGAGCGCGAGATCCGCGACCTCTCCCGGTTCCAGCAGTCGCTTGATGGCGGACTCGACGAGCATGACCTTCTCGATCACCTCGGACTCGGGGATGCCGTGCACGCGCGCCTGGTCGGCGATCTGCTTCTCGACCAGCGGCGTGCGCACATACCCGGGGTTGAGGCAGTTGCTGGTGACGCCGTGCACCGCGCCCTCCAGGGCGGTGACCTTCGAGAGGCCCTCGAGCGCGTGCTTGGCGGTCACGTAGGCGGACTTGAACTCGCTCGCGCGGATGCCGTGCACCGAGCTGATGTTCACGATGCGCCCCCAGCCGCGGGCGTACATGCCCGGCAGCACCGCCCTGGTGAGCAGGAAGGGTGCGGTGACCATGATGTCGAGCATCCGGCGGAAGACCAGCGGGTCGAAGTCGACGATCGGCGCGACGGTCTGGATGCCGGCGTTGTTGACCAGGATGTCCGCGTCGAACGTGCCGGCGGCGAGGGCGTCGAGGTCGCCGAGGTCGATCACCAGGGCTTCTCCGCCGATCGACGCGGCCACGCGCGCAGCGCCGTCGGCGTCGCGATCCGCGACCAGCACGTGCGCACCCGCTTCCGCGAACGACATGGCGCACGCGGCACCGATCCCACTGGCCGCTCCCGTGATGAGAGCGGTCCTGCCCTTCAGATCCGTGCCGCGTGCGGTCGCCGACAGCGTCATCGTCTGTGCACCTGTGCCGTCGCCATGAGGGGAGAGTAGTTCAGCTTCCAGCACAGGCGCCAGGGTGGCGGATATGCAAAACTGCAGATGTGATGGCGCATTTCCCCGCACCGCCGCTGAGCGCGGATGACCTCCTGGTGCTCCTCGCGGTCGCGCGCACCGGCCGCTACACGACCGCCGGCCAGCAGCTGGGGCTCAACCACACCACGATCGCCCGACGCATCGCCGCGCTCGAGGCGCAGCTGGGTGGGCGGGTGCTCTCGCGCGAAGACGGCGGATGGGAGCTGACCCCGCTCGGCACCCGCGCCCTCGCCGCGGCGGAGAGCGTGGAGCGGGCGCTCGACGGCCTCGACGCCCGCGACGACGAGCGCGTGGCAGGGCTCATCCGCCTCTCAGCGACCGACGGCTTCAGCGGATTCGTCGCCGCACCGGCGATGGCGGAGCTGCAGGAGCGGCATCCCGATGTGCGCCTAGAGATCATCACCGGCACGCGGCAGGCCTCGCAGCAGCGCACCGGAGCCGACCTCGAGGTCGTGGTGGGCCGCCCGCAGGTGCGTCGCGCCCGCGCCGTGCATCTCGCCGACTACGCGCTGGGGCTGTATGCGAGCCGCGACTATCTGCGCCGGCATCCGACGCCGCAGACGCTCGACGATCTCACCGGCAAGCCCCTCGTGTACTTCATCGAATCGATGCTGCACGTCGACTCGCTCGACGATGCGCGTCGCGCCGTGCCGGGGATGACGGATGCCGTCGCCAGCACCAACGTGTACGTGCACGTGGATGCGACCCGCGGCGGCGCCGGGTTCGGACTGCTCCCCGCGTTCCTCGCCGATCCGCACGACGACCTCGTGCGGCTGCTGCCCGATCTCGTCGCGCAGCGTCTGCCGTACTGGCTGGTCGCTCGCCCGGAGGCGCTGCGTCAGCCCGCGGTCGCCGCGTTCCTGGAGGCGCTCGATCGCCGACTGCAGGCGGTGCGCCCCCAGCTTCTCGGCGAGCGCTGAGTCCGGCGCCCTGCGCTCAGGCCGTCGCGGCCGAGGCGGCCTCGTCCTCGGTGGTCGCGACGAGCTGCCCGCAGGCCCCGTCGATCTCCTTGCCTCGGGTGTCGCGCAAGGTCGTCGGGATGCCGGCGTCGTTGAGCCGACGCACGAACTCGTTGGTGACATCCTTCTCGGATGCCGTCCAGATCGATCCGGGCGTCGGGTTCAGCGGGATCGGGTTCACATGCACCCAGCCGCGGCCGCGCTCGTTGAGCTTCTCGGCGAGCAGGTCGGCGCGCCACGCGTGATCGTTCATGTCCTTGATCAGCGCGTACTCGATCGAGACGCGGCGACCGGTCTTCTCGTAGTAGTACCGGGCGGCGTCGAGGGCCTCGTCGACCTTCCAGCGCGAGTTCACCGGGATGAGCTCATCGCGCAGATGGTCGTCGGGGGCATGCAGCGACAGTGCGAAGGTCACAGGGATGCCCTCGTCCGCGAGCTTCTTGATCGCGGGCACCAGGCCCACGGTCGAGACCGTGATGCCGCGGGCGCTCATGCCCAGGCCGTCGGGCTGCGGCGCGACCATGATGCGCACCGCGTCCATGACGCGCTTGTAGTTGGCGAGCGGCTCCCCCATGCCCATGAAGACGATATTGGAGACACGTTCCGGTGTCTGACCCGGTCCCTGAGCCTGTCGAAGGGTCTTGCCGCCGAGGCCGCCCTCGGCGATCAGCCGGTTCGCACGCACGATCTGCTCGACGATCTCGGCGGTCGACATGTTGCGCGTCAGGCCGGCCTGACCGGTGGCGCAGAACGGGCAGTTCATGCCGCAGCCCGCCTGGCTCGACACGCACAGCGTGATGCGGCCGGGGTAGCGCATGAGCACGGACTCGACCAGCGCGCCGTCGTGCAGGCGCCACAGGAACTTGATGGTGTCGCCACGGTCGGTCTCGAGGCGCCGCACCTCGGTGAGCAGCGGCGGCAGCATCCCGGCGACGAGCTGCTCGCGGGTGTCGGCCGGGAGGTCGGTCATCTGCTCGGGGTCCGACGTGTAGTGACGGAAGTAATGGGTCGACAGCTGCTTGGCGCGGAAGCCGGGCAACCCGAGCTCCTTGACCTTCTCGACGCGCTCGGCGGGCGTGAGGTCGGCCAGGTGCACCGGCGGCTTGCCGCGCTTGGGGCTGGCGAACTGCAGGAGCGGACGCCCTTCGGCATCCTTCTGCTGGGTCCATCCCTCCGTCGCCGGGCGCACCTGCGGCGTGGCGGGACCCGTGGAACGGATGCGAGTGGGCTCAGTCATACCTTCCAGGGTACGGGGTTCCGCATGGGAGGGCCCTGGGGCAGCGGGTCCCGTCTCCGTAGACTGACGCCATGGACATCGTCTGGGTCGTCGGGATCGTCATCGCGCTGATCGTGGTCGTGATCATCCTGAACGCCGCATTCAAGGGAATGCGGCCGAAGGCGCCGCAGGCTCAGGTGTACACGCCGACCGCCGCGACGCCGCGTTCAGCTCCCGCAACCTCTGCGATGTCGACCGTCTCCGGCCTCACCCCGCCCGTGATCGCCGAGATCGATCGACTGGTGGCCGCGGGGCAGAAGATCAATGCCATAAAGATGCTGCGCGACCACTCCGGCCTCGGTCTGAAGGATGCGAAGGACCGCATCGAGCACTGGTCGGTCAGCACCACCGCGCCCCACCTCGCCGCCGTCTCGAACGCCGGCGCCGCGTACTCCTCGATCACCCCGGCGGCGGCCACCCCCTCGTCGGTGCGCGCAGCGCTCCCGGCATCCGTGGTGGCGGAGATCGACAGGCTGGTCGCCGAAGGCCAGCCGATCGTCGCGATCAAGCTGGTGCGCGAGCACACGGGCCTGGGGCTGAAGGAGTCCAAGAACGTGATCGACGCCTGGGGCCCGCACCGCATCCGCTGAACGACTCGCGAGATCGCGCAACTTGTAATGACAGGTTAGGGTCAGGGAGAATGGACCTTGCCCACCCTGTGAAGGAGCTCCATGTCTGATCGTCTCGACCGCGCCCGCACCACCGGCATTCTCGCGGTGCTCCGCGCGCCCTCCCCCGAGCTCGCGCTCGAGGCATCCGAGGCGATCATCCGCGGCGGCGTCACCGGCATCGAGGTCACCTTCTCGACCCCCGACGCCCCCGCCGTGATCCGCGAGCTCATCGCCCGCCACGGCGACGCGGCCTACATCGGCGCGGGTACCGTGACGACGCCGGAGCAGGCCGCTCTCGCCGCCGACGCCGGAGCCGAGTTCCTGGTCAGCCCCGGCACGCTCCCCGCCCTCACCCGGTCGATGCTCGACACCGGTCGTGTCGTGATGACCGGGGCGATGACCCCCACCGAGGTCATGGGCGCGCTCGAGCTCGGCGTCGACGTCGTGAAGATCTTCCCGGCGTCCCTCGGCGGCCCGTCGTACCTCGGCGCGCTGCGCGGCCCGTTCCCCGACGCTCCCCTCATGCCGACCGGCGGCGTGAGCCCCGACAACCTCGCCGCCTGGTTCGCTGCCGGTGCCGTGGCGGTGGGTGCAGGCGGCGACCTGGCGAACGGCGCATCGATCACAGCCTCCGACTGGACAGACATCGAGCAGCGCGCGGCTCGCTTCACCGCTGCGCTCGCCGCCACACGCGGCTGACCCATGACCCTGCACCCGTGATCGGGCTCGAGCCCTGGGCCTGGGCGGCACTCGCCCTCGCCGCGGTGACGATCGGCATCTCCAAGACCGCCCTGCCCGGCGGCAGCATCCTGGCGATCGCGCTGTTCGCGACCGTGCTGCCCGCGCGCACCTCCACGGCCGCGATGCTGCTCCTGCTGATCGTCGGCGATGTGTTCGCGCTCATCACCTACCGGCGTCATGCGCACTGGCCGACCCTGCTGCGCCTGGCGCCCGCCGTCATCGCGGGGCTGATCGCGGGATTCGCGTTCCTGGCCCTCGCCGGCGACGGCATCGTCCGCCGCGCGATCGGCGTGATCCTGCTGCTGATGATCGCGGTCACGCTGTGGCGCCGGTGGCGGCAGAATCGCACGGAAGTGGCCGCTCCCGCGCCCGGTGGCCTGGTGCTCTCCGGCGTCTACGGCACGCTCGGCGGCTTCACCACGATGGTCGCGAACGCGGGCGGCCCCGTGATGTCGATGTACTTCCTCGCCACTCGCACTCCGGTGCAGGTGTTCCTGGGCACCTCGGCCTGGTTCTTCGCGATCATCAACCTGATCAAGGTGCCGTTCCTGGCGGGCCTCGGTCTCTTCGAGGGACACGTACTGCTGATGGATGCCGTGCTGGCCCCGCTCGTGGTCATCGGCGCGCTCGCCGGCATCCGCCTGGCCCGGCGCATGGATCAGCGCCTGTTCGACCGCATCGTGATCGCCCTGACCATCGCGGGCGCGCTGTATCTGCTGTTCTGAGCGCCCCTCAGTCCAGGAAGATGTCGGGGAACAGCGCGCTGTCCGGTGTGCCGGGGATCGCGGCGTACCCCGAGAAGTCCGTCACTCCCTCGGCCTCGAGCACGTCCTCCACGATCAGCGTCTGCCCGGTGTACTCGCGCGCCGGCTTGCACAGCACCGCGTAGGCGGCATCCGCGTAGATGTCGGGAGTGCGGCTCGCGGCCATGACCTTGTCGCCGCCGAGCAGGTTCTGCACCGCCGCGGTGGCGATCGTGGTGCGCGGCCACAGCGTGTTCGCCGCGATGCCGTCGCGCGCGAACTCTGCGGCGAGGCCCAACGTGGCCATCGTCATCCCGAACTTCGCAAGCGTGTAGCCGGTGTGCGCACCGAGCCACTTCGGCGTGGGGTTCAGCGGCGGCGAGAGCGAGAGGATGTGCGGGTTCTCGGCATCCTTGAGGATCGGCACCGCGGCGCGCGAGAGCATGAACGTCCCGCGCACGTTGACGTCCTGCATGAGGTCGTACTTCTTCGCGCCGAGTTCGAGCGAACGCGAGAGGTCGATCACACTGGCGTTGTTGATGACGATGTCGATGCCGCCGAACTCGCCCTGCGTCTTCAGCACCGCTTCGGTGATGTCGTCGTCGTCGCGCACATCGCCCACGATCGGCAGGGCGTGGCCTCCCGCGGCGCGGATCTGGTCGGCCGCCGTGTGGATCGTGCCCTCGAGCTTCGGATGCGGGGTGTCGGTCTTCGCGAGCATCGCGATGTTCGCGCCGTCTGCCGCGGCACGCAACGCGATCGCGAGCCCGATGCCGCGGCTGCCGCCTGACATCAGGATGGTCTTGCCTGCAAGGGACATGGGTTCTCCTGGGTTCTCGATCGCGAAAGGGAAGGGCGGCCGCGGGGTCAGCGCGGTGCCATGCGGATGGCGCCGTCGAGGCGGATGGTCTCGCCGTTGAGATAGCCGTTCTCGACGATCTGCTGCACGAGCGCGGCGTACTCGTCGGGGCGGCCGAGCCGCGACGGGAAGGGGACCTGCTGACCCAGGGAGTCCTGCGCGGCCTGCGGGAGCCCCATCAGCATCGGCGTCTCCATGATGCCGGGAGCGATCGTGCAGACCCGGATGCCGTAGCGGGCGAGCTCGCGCGCCACGGGGAGGGTCATGGCGTGCACGCCGCCCTTGGAGGCGGAGTAGGCGGGCTGGCCGATCTGGCCGTCGAACGCGGCGACGCTCGCGGTGTTCACGATGACGCCGCGCTCCTCGTCGTGCAGCTCGCTCTTCGCGATCACGGCAGAGGCCTGTGAGATGACGTTGAACGTGCCGACGAGGTTGATGCGGATCACGCGTTCGAAGTCGGCGAGCACCGCAGGATTGCCCTCGCGGTCGAGCACCTTGGCCGGTGGGGCGATCCCTGCGCAGTTCACGACGATGCGCAGCGGCGCGGCGGCCTGCGCGGTGGCGACAGCGGCCTGGACCTCGTCGACGCTGGTCACGTCCGCCGCGACGAAGAGCCCACCGAGCTCGTCCGCGATCTCGGCACCCCTCGACGAGGCGAGGTCGATGATCGTGACGTGTCCGCCGGCCGCGACGATCCGCCTGGCGGTGGCCAGCCCGAGCCCGGAGGCGCCTCCGGTGATGAGCGCGCCTTGACCGCTGATCTGCATCGTGTTCTCCCTTGAACGTCGTCGGCTGCTCTGTCCGAGGATAGTCGCGCGACGCAGTCTCAGCCAACGTGAACCTGAGTGGCAGATGCCCGTGCGGCCCCGTTCCGGGTGTGCACGGCTTCGGAGACCGGTGGACGACACTGTGAGAGGAGCGGGCTGCCAGGATGGGGCCATGAGCATCCCCGCCCACGACATCGCCGTGCCGCACCGCGTGCGCGAGCTCGCCGCCGGCGCCGCCCTGACGCCGGTCTGGCGGAACGGCATCGGCGGGCTGACGTTCCGCACCGATGACGGGCGCTACATCAAGTGGGGCCCGCTCGACCTCGAGGCGTCCATGCGGGATGAAGCCGAGCGGATGGACTGGGCACGGCGCTGGATCGCCACCCCCGAGGTGATCGCGCAGGGACAGGACGACGCGCACGAGTGGCTCGTGACGGTCGCGATCGATGCGCGCAGCGCGGTCGACCCGCGCTGGGCCGCCGAACCGGAGACCGCAGTGCGAGCGGTCGGCGTCGGCCTTCGCGCGCTCCACGATGCACTGCCGGTGGCCGAGTGCCCCTGGGAGTGGGGCACGCACCAGCGGATCGCCGACGCAGCCCAGCGCGGCACGATCGTGGCCGACGACCTGCACGATGCGCCGTCGATCGACCGGCTGGTGGTGTGCCACGGCGACGCCTGCATGCCGAACACGCTGCTCGACGACGCCGGCCGCCCCGTCGGGTTCGTCGATCTCGCCGCCCTCGGCACCGCGGACCGCTGGCCGACATCGCCGTCGCCTCGATGAGCACGGCCTGGAACTTCGGACCGGGCTGGGAGGACACCCTGATCGAGGCCTATGGGGTCGCACCCGATCGCGAACGGCTCGCGTACTACCGGCGGCTCTGGAACGAGACCTGAGCGGGCGCTCCTCAGCTCCAGACGAAGCGGAAGGTTCCCACGACGATCGCGGCCGTGAGCGCGAGCCCCATGATCGCGACTCCCCCGAGCAGGGCGACGGCGTCGCGCGGATGCAGTCGCGACGGCCGCGACCACGTGCGCGGGATGCCGGAGCCGAAGCCGCGCGCCTCCATCGCCAGCGCCAGCTTCGAGCCGCGGCGCACCGCGAACACCAGCAGCACGAACGCCATCGAGAAGAACCGGCGCAGCACCCCGCGGTCGCCCACGCCGCGCGCTCGGCGCGCCAGGCTCATGGTGCGCCAGTCATCGAGGAAGAGTCCCAGCATCCGGGTGCCGGCGAGGATGCCGAGCACGAAGCGGCTCGGCAGCTTCGCGACCTGAGCGAGGGCATCCGCGAGCTGGGTGGGGTCGGTACCGCCGAACAGCAGGATCGTGGGCAACCCGAGCGCGATCACACGCAGGCTGACCGCGATCGCCAGCGTGATCGAATCGTCGCTGATGGTCGCGAACCCGAACGTGAAGTAGATGTGCCCGGCCGGCTCGGCGTAGAGCAGCATGCTGATACCGGCGATCGGCGCGAAGATCACGATCGGCAGCAGCCGTTTCAGCACCGTGCGCAACCGCAGCCCGGTCAGCGGGAGGCAGAGCAGCTGCAGTGCGATCGCGGCCAGAGCGCTCGTGACGTCGATCGACGCGAACAGCGGCACCGACAGCAGCACCGCGAGCACCAGCTTGGTCACGGGGTTCACGCCGTCGAGCCAGACGGTCCGCGTACTCTCGGCGATGGTCATGAGGCCGCCGCCAGCTCGATGCGATGCCCGCCCAGGTGCCGGACCACGGCGTCATCATGAGTGACCGCGATGACCGATCGACCACGTGCGATCTCCTCCTGCAGCAGCGCGACGAGCGAGATCCAGCCGCGTCGGTCCTGCCCGAACGTCGGCTCGTCGAGCACGATCACCTCCGGTGCTCCCGCGAGCACGGTCGCCACCGACAGCCTTCGTTTCTGACCGCCCGAAAGGGTGAACGGGTTGGCGAGGGCGAGCGGGGCGAGCCCCAACCGCTCCAGCAGCTCGTCGACGACGGCATCGGTGCGCGTCTGGTCCCAGCCGAGCGCGCGCGGACAGACCGCGAGCTCATCCCGCAGGGTCTGCGCGAGGAACTGATGCTCCGGCTCCTGGAACACCATGCCGATGCGGGTGAGCAGTTCGCGCGATGTCCAGCGGATCGGACGCACTCCGCGACGCCCTGCGAGCTCGGGGGCGGCGCGCACCTCCCCCGCCTGCTCGGGGATGAGACCAGCGAGAGTCAGCGCCAGCGTGGACTTGCCCGCACCGTTGGGCCCGGTGATCACCGTCGCGTTGGCACGCGGCACGTGCAGCTCGAGCCCCGACTGCACCACGACGCGCGGTTCGCGCGCGACCGCGAGACCGGATGCCGTGAGCACATCGGATGCTGCCACCTGTTCGAGCACGGGAAGGTCGATGCCCCGGTCGGGCACCCAGACTCCGGCATCCGCCAGCACGGCGCCGTGCTCGGCGAACACCCGCTCGGGCGCACCGTCCGCGAGCAGACCACCGTCGGCGGCGAGCACGATGACCCGCGTCATCAGATCGACCCAGATGGGGGTGCGATGCTCCACCACGATCAGCGTCGCCCCGCTCGCGGAGACGGCCCGTTCCACACTCGCGCGCACCTCGCGCACACCCTCGGGGTCGAGGTTCGCGGTCGGCTCGTCGAGCAGTAGCAGGCCGGGGCGCATCGCCAGCACGCCGGCCAGTACCAGCCGTTGCTTCTGTCCGCCCGACAGCGCCTTGGTCGGTCGCTGCAGCGGCACATCGAGCCCGACGGCGTCCAGCGCCTCGGCCACGCGGACGGGGATGTCGGATGCGGGGACGCCGAGGTTCTCACACCCGAATGCCACGTCGTCGCCGACCTTCGACAGCACGATCCCGGCATCCGGATCCTGCAGCACCAGACCCACCTGTCCTCGACGGGACTCGGGCGCGGCGCCATCCACGCGGAGCGAACCGGTGCGCTCGCCTTCGTCGTCGTCGCCGAGCACACCCGCGAGGCCTGCGAGCAGCGTGGACTTGCCCGCGCCGGAGGCACCGAGCAGCAGCACCCTCTCGCCCGGCTCGATCGTGAAGCTCACGTCGGCGACCGCCGGCCGCTTGCGCCCGGCGTAACGCCACCCCCAGCCCGCAGCCTGCACGCGGGCCGGGGCGGCGAAGGTCACGCTCAGACCTCGCGCACGTGCTCTCGCCCGGCGGCGAAGCGGCTGAGGGCACCGGTGACCGCGAGGGCGCGCACGAGCAACCAACCGACGACACCGGCCAGGATCGCACCCGACACCACGACGCTGACCAGGTAGATCGTGTTGAACTCGAGGGACTTCAGAATGTTCGGTGAGCTTCCATAGAACAGCTCGAACACCCAGGCGGCGACGGCAGCGCCGACACCCGCGAGCGCTGCGACCGCGATGCCGAAACGGCGGTACAAGAACAGCGCGAAGATGATCTCCGCGCCCAGTCCCTGCACGAGCCCGGAGAGAACCGTCGAGATGCCCCAGACGTTACCGATCAACATCGACACGATCGCGGCGACCAGCTCGACCACCAGGGCGGCGCCGGGCTTGCGGATCACGAGACCGCCCACCACGCCGCCGAGCAGCCAGATGCCGACGGCGATGCCGCCGAGACCGGGGGTCAGCGCATCGGCCGCGCCGAACCAGGCGTAGCCGATCGTGTTCCAGCCCCAGAAGACGAGGCCGATCGCGACACCGAGGACCGCGGCGACGACGATGTCGACGACGCGCCAGCGCCAGACCGGGGCGCGACGAAGATCCTTCGAGGCAGCGGATGACTGCTGTGCGGATGTGGACGTGGACGTACTCATCTGAACTCCTCCCTGCGCTGGCATGACCCAGATCAGGTTCGACGGTCGAAGCGCGATTCGCTCCCTCTCAGCCCGGCTCGCCGGACTCCCGTGGTTGTGTCTCCGATCCTACCCAGTCGTGCAGGGCCGTGTCTCCCGGTTGCGCGGCCGCGAATCGGTCGATGAATTCGGTAGCTTAGGCAAGTGACCGCTTCTGATCCTGCCGAGGCCACCGACACAGCTGCCCCCGGCGACGCCACCGCCGGCGACGATTCCCCGGCAGTCGCGCCCGAGACCCCGGCAGTCGCGCCCGATTCCCCGGCAGTCGCGCCCGAGACCGCGGCGCCGGAAGAGGCGGAAGCCGTGGAGAGCGACGACGAGACAGTGATCCCTCCGGAACCCCTCGCGGAAGACTCCCCCGCCGACGGAGCGGAAAGCCCCGAGTCCCTGAGGCCCGCTGCCGTGCGGTGGGCCGATGAGGAGACGCACGCCACAGCTCTGACGTGGGTCGACGCCGAGACCGTCGCCGGCAGCTCTCCGGCTCCGACCTTCGACCAGGTCTCCGACGTCGACCCCGGCGTCGCACTGATGCGCGGGGCGAAGCTCCGTCCGGCGATCGCACGCCCTGGACTGCTGGTACCGCTGGGCGTGCTGGCCGGTCTCCTCGCGACCTACGTGGGAGGCGCTCTGATGTGGCCATTGCACGAGGTCGCGCCGACAGTGGAGTCCGTGGAGTTCGCCACGGTGCCAGCCCCGGCAGCAGCAGTGAGTTGGCCGGCGCAGGGCAGCGCCGCCGTGGGAATCGGCGGGATGGCGACGTCGGCCTCGATGGCCGACCCGGTGAGCATCGCCAGCATCACCAAAGTCGTCAGCAGCCTGATGGTGCTCGACCGGATGCCGCTGGCTCTGGGGGAGCAAGGCCCGGAGTTCTCCTTCACCTACCGCGACAGCCTCGACTACTGGTCGTACCGGCAGTCCGACCAGTCCGCGCTCGACGTCCCGGTCGGCGGAGTGCTCACCGAGTATCAGCTTCTCCAGGGGACGTTGCTGGGGTCAGCGAACAACTACATCGACCGTCTCGCATCGGAGATCTGGGGATCCGATCGGGCTTTCGCCGAGGCCGCGACGGTCTGGCTGCGCGACCGCGGGCTCTCCGGCATCACCGTCGTGACGCCGTCCGGATTCGACGAACGCAACGTCTCCACACCGGAGGCTCTCGTCGCCCTGGGTGAGTATGCGATGAAGAACCCGGTCTTCGCCCAGATCGTCGGGACGAAGTCGGTGGACCTTCCCGGAGCCGGCACTGTCGAGAACACGAACGGGATGCTCGTCGACCCCGGCGTGGTCGGGATCAAGACCGGCACCCTGGTCGGATGGAATCTGCTGACCGCCAAGGACATCACCGTCGGCGACACGACCGTTCATCTCTTCGCCGCCGTGCTCACGCAAGACGACGACGCGCAACGCCTCGCCGCGACACGCAGCCTGTTCGCCGAGACCGAGGCCGCCTTGCAGGCTCAGGCACCCGCCGTCCCTCAGGGCACCGCCGTCGGCGAAGTCCGCACGGTGTGGGGCGAGAGGATCGATGTGATCACCGATGCCGATGCTGACGTCATCCTCTGGAACGGCGCAGCGGCGCAGGCTACTCCTGACTTCGCGCTGAACTCGGAGTGGGGCGCCGGGGAACAGATCGGTACCCTCACCACGGCGGGACCGCTCAACTCGACCACCACGCCCTTGGTGCTCGCCGATGACATCGAGGGCCCGAGCCCCTGGTGGCGACTGACCCATCCGATCGAGTTGCTGGGTCTCGACACCGCCCGGAACTGACTCCGCAGGCCACACCGCGGCCCGCGCGGCCCGCGCGGCTGAGCCCGCAGGCCCCGCAGGCCCCGCAGGCCCCGCGAGCACCCGCACCTCACCAGCGCCACCGGCAGACCGCGAGGGGGCCCGCCTGGATGTTCCAGGCGGGCCCCCTCTGTCTGGCACGCGCGCTCACGTGCCATGGTCAGGCACTGCTCTCAAGCGCTGCTGCGATCCGAGCCATCCGCGGAGGGCTTCTCGACCACGGCCTCAGCGGCCGCCACTTCGGCGGCGGGCACCTGCGCGCCCACGGAGGCGCCGACCACGGCCGCCGCCGTCGCATCGTCGGCCTCGCCGCTGACGACGACGGGCGTCGATCCGGTGAGGGCATCTTCCGCGTCGATGTCGGTCGCGGCCTGCTCGAACTGCGACTGGTAGAGCCGCCAGTAGGCGCCCTGAGCCGCGATGAGCTCGTCATGCGTGCCCTTCTCGACGATGTCACCGTGCTCCATCACCAGGATGAGGTCGGCGTCGCGGATGGTCGACAGCCGGTGCGCGATCACGAACGAGGTGCGCCCCTCGCGCAGAGCAGCCATCGCCTTCTGGAGCAGCAGCTCGGTGCGGGTGTCGACCGCCGACGTGGCCTCGTCGAGGATGAGGATCGACGGCTTCGCGACGAACGCCCGTGCGATCGTGATCAGCTGGCGCTCACCGGCCGACACGTTCGCGGCATCCTCGTCGAGCACGGTGTCGTACCCCTCGGGGAGAGCGTGCACGAAACGGTCGACGTAGGTCGCCGTGGCAGCTTCCTGGACCTCGTCATCGGTCGCGGTCGAGCGGCCGTAGCGGATGTTCTCGCGGATGCTGCCCGCGAACAGCCACGGGTCCTGGAGCACCATGCCGGTGCGCGAACGCAGCTCGTCGCGGGTCACCTCGGCGATGTCCTGCCCATCGAGCATGATCCGCCCGCCGCTGAGCTCGTAGAACCGCATGATCAGGTTGACCAGCGTGGTCTTGCCCGCACCGGTCGGTCCGACGATCGCGACGGTCTGACCCGGCTCCACCCGGAACGACAGGTCCCGGATGAGCGGGCGCTCCGGCGTGTACGAGAACGCGACGTTCTGGAACTCGATCACGCCCCTGCCCTCCACCAGCTCGGGGGCATCGACGTCATCGGCCTCCTGTTCGTCGGCGTCGAGCAGCTCGAAGACCCGCTCAGCCGACGCGGTGCCGGACTGGACCACGGCAGCCATGCCGCCCAGCTCGGACAGCGGCTGCGTGAACTGCTGCGAGTACTGGATGAACGCCTGCACGTCGCCGAGTCGGAGCTGACCGTTCGCGACCATCAGCCCACCGAGCACCGCGATGCCCACGTAGCTGAGGTTTCCGACGAACATCATGGCCGGCATGATGATGCCGGACAGGAACTGGGCCTTGAAGCTCGCCTGGAACAGCTCTTCGTTCTCGTCCTGGAACTTCGCCAGCGCATCTTTCTCGCGACCGAAGACCTTCACCAGCGCGTGGCCGGAGAAAGCCTCCTCGACGCGGGCGTTGAGCCTGCCGACCTTGCGCCACTGGCTGCCGAAGGCCTTCTGCGACCGCGGCCCGATGATGCCGAAGATCACGCCCATGAGCGGCAGCGTGATCAGCGCGACGAGCGCGAGCTGCCACGAGATCGAGAACATCATCACGAGCACGCCGATCACGGTGAGCACCGAGGTGAGCGCACCCGAGAGCGACTGCTGCATCGTCTGCGTGATGTTGTCGATGTCGTTCGTGACGCGCGAGATCAGCTCACCGCGCTGCACCTTGTCGAAGTACGCCAGCGGCAGGCGGTTGATCTTCGCCTCGACCGACTCACGCAGCCGCCACATGGTGCGCACCATGATCACGTTGATCACGTAGCCCTGGATCCAGGTGAGGAACGCGGCGGCCACGTAGATGCTCAGCACCGCGGCGATGACCAGCCGCAGGGCGTCGAAGTCGATCCCCTGGCCGACCGTGAAGTCGCCCAGCGCACCGACCTGGTTCGCGAAGTCGTCCTGACCGCCTGCCCGCAGCGCCTCGATGACGGCATCCTGCGAGGTGCCGGCCGGGAACCCGGGGAAGCCGTCGCTGGGCTGCCCGAGCTGGATGGAGATGAACCCCTTGTAGACGAGGTTGGTCGCCTCGGCGAGCACCTTGGGTGCCGCGACGGTCAGCACGACGCCGATGGCACCCAGGATCGACACGAAGACGAACCAGAGGGCCGACGGCTTCAGCAACCCGATCATCCGGGCGAAGCTCGGACCGAAGTTGTCGGCCTTGCCCGGCGCGACGCTGTCCCAGGAGCCGGAGTTCTGGCGTGCCTGCTCCGCGAGCTCCGCCTCGTACTTCTCCTCGGCGGTCAGCTCGGGTTCGATCGTCGCGGTCTTGCTGCGAGCGGGACCGCGCTGCTTTCGGGTACCCGTCCCTGAGCCGGTCGAAGGGGTGCTCTGCTCGCTCATGCGTCCACCCCCAGCTGCGACTCGACGATCTCTCGGTAGGTGTCGCTCGTCTCGAGCAGTTCCTCATGCGTGCCGACCCCGACCATGGTGCCGCCGTCGAGGACGACGATGCGGTCCGCGTCGGTGATGGTGGAGATGCGCTGCGCGACCACGATCTTCGTCACGTGCGGGAGCTCCCGCCACAGCGCCTGGCGCAGCCGGGCATCCGTGGTGAGGTCGAGCGCCGAGAAGGAGTCGTCGAAGACGAGGATCTGCGGCCTGTGCACGATCGCGCGGGCGATCGCCAGACGCTGACGCTGTCCGCCGGAGACGTTCGTGCCGCCCTGAGCGATGCGCGACTCGAGCCCATCGGGCATCTCCTCGACGAAATCGCGCCCCTGGGCGATCTCGAGCGCCCGCCAGAGCTCTTCGTCCGTCGCCTCTTCGCGGCCGTAGCGCAGGTTGGACGCCACGGTACCGGTGAACAGGAACGGTCGCTGCGGCACCAGTCCGATGCTGTCCCAGAGCGCCTCGACATCCGCCTCGCGCACATCGGTGCCGCCGACGTGCACCGCGCCGCCCGAGACGTCGAACAGACGCGGGATGAGCGACACGAGCGTGGTCTTGCCCGAACCGGTGGAACCGACGATCGCGACCGTCTCACCGGGCTGCGCGGCGAAGCTGATTCCGGTGAGCACCGGCGAGTCGGCGCCGGGGTAGGTGAACTCGACATCGTCGAGGGCCACGGATCCGGGCGCGGGGAACTCGGTGACGCCGTTCTCCGGACGCACCAGGGTCGACTCGGAGTCGAGGACCTCGCCGATGCGCTCGGCCGAGACCGCGGCGCGCGGGATCATCATCGCCATGAAGCTCGCCATGATCACGCCGCCCATGATCTGGCCGATGTACTGCATGAAGGCGAACAGCGTGCCGACCTGGACCGTGCCGTTGTTGACCTCGATGCCGCCGAACCAGATGACGGACACGACGGTGACGTTGAGGATGAGCATGAACAGCGGGAACAGCAGCACGAACAGCGAGCCGACCCTGCGCCCGACGTCCATGATGTCGGTGTTCGCACCCCGGAAGCGCTCCTCCTCGATGCGCTCGCGCACGAAGGCGCGCACGACGCGGACGCCGGTGAGCTGCTCGCGCATGATGCGGTTGACGTTGTCGAGCTTGCCCTGGTACTTGCGGAACAGAGGCACCATGCGGCCGATCACGAGAGCCGCGAGGATGAGCAGCAGGGGCACCGAGACGGCGATGAGCCAGCTCAGGCCGACGTTGGTCTGGACGGCGAAGATGATGCCGCCGATCGCGAGCAGCGGCGCCGTGACGAGCATGGTCGCCCCCATCATGGCGAGCATCTGCACCTGCTGCACGTCGTTCGTGTTGCGGGTGATGAGCGAGCCGGCTCCGAACTGCGACACCTCGCGCTCGGAGAAGCCGCTGACCTTGCCGAAGACGTCGGCACGGATGTCGCGGCCCGCGCCCATCGCTGCGCGTGCGGCGAAGTAGGTGGCCGTGACCGAGGCGATGATCTGCCCCAAGGACACGGTGAGCATGAACAGACCCGTGCTCCAGATGTAGCCGGTGTCACCGCGGGCGACGCCCTTGTCGATGATGTCGGCGTTGAGGCGCGGAAGGTAGAGCGTCGCTGCCACGCTCGCGAGCTGGAAGACCAGCACGGCGAGCAGCAGCCATCGGTATCGGGACAGATAACGGAGGAGGATTTTTCCCAGCACAGGCGGACTTTCTAGGAAGGATGAATCGGCGGATTTCTCGGCTGACGGACGCCGACCGACAATCGGCCACAAGACAGAGTGCCACGAAGCGCCGACATTCGTATCCCCCTATCAGGGGACCTTCGCTGACAGCGAACCATTCCGCGGCACGGCCAGCGGTTTCTGCATCCTGCCGAAGAATCCGTCCCGAGCCGGTAGACCGCTCAGAAGAGCGGATGCCGGGGTACGTACGCCCGCGCGTCGGCACCGGCGTCCGAGTCGAGCTCGGCGAGCGTGGCAGGCTGCCAGTGCGGATCGCGGTCCTTGTCGACGAGCTGCGCGCGGATGCCTTCGACGAGGTCGGGGTGCTCGTTCACGAACCACAGCACCCGGCGGTACTCGCCCTCCAGTGCGGCGCGGAGGCCGGATGCCTCGCGGGCCTCGCGTACGGCGTCGAGCGTCACGACGAGCGCGGTCGGGGCCAGCCCCTCGAGCAGGTCGGCGATGGCAGCGGCATCCGTGGCGCCTTGCGCGTGGAGACGGTCGACGATCTCCGCGACGGTCGGTGCCGAGAAGGCCTCGTCGATCGCGGGGCGGAGCGCGGGCAGCGCCGAGGGCTCAGGGGTCTCGTCGAACAGCAGCACGATCTCGCTGGGACCTGTGGGGTCGGCACGGAAGGCGAGGGCTTCACGCAGCGCGTCGAGTCGGTCGGACGGCACGAAGTGGTCGGCGAAGCCCAGGTACACGGCATCCGCTCCGCTCATCGTCTGACCGGTGAGTCCGAAGTACTCGCCGAACCGCCCGGGCGCCCGACCGAGCAGCCAGGTGCCGCCCACGTCGGGGGTGAAGCCGATGCGCGTCTCGGGCATCGCCAGCTTCGAGCGTTCGGTGACGATACGGATCGCCGCGTGACCGGCGAGGCCGATGCCGCCGCCCATCGTGATGCCGTCGGCGAGGGCGACGACCGGCTTGGGGTACTCGGCGATCAGGGCGTTGAGCGCGTATTCGGCGCGGAAGAACTCCGCGGTCTCCTCTGCGCGACCGCCCACGATCTGGGCGTGCAGTGCGCGCACGTCTCCGCCCGCGCACATGCCGCGCTCGCCCTCCCCATCGATCAGCACGATCTGCACATCGGTGTCGTCGCGCCAGGCGTCGAGCGTCTGCGTGAGGATCTCGATCATCCCCCGATCGAGGGCATTTATCGCCTCGGGGCGGTTGAGGGTGAGCCGACCGAGGGCTCCTTCCGTGCGGACGAGGACGCGGGGAGCAGGCGTGGAATCGGTCACAGGAGCCAGGCTACTCCGATCGGACGACGCCCGAATCCGCATGAAATACGCGATCCGAGCGCTTTTCCGGCAGGATAGAGGGAAGTGCCCAATGCAAGGAGAGGTCGCGGATGCCCGACGGACAGGTGCTCGAGTTCACACATGTGACGAAGCGCTTCAATGAGGTGACCGCCGTCTCGGACCTCTCCGCCCGTGTCGAGCCCGGTGCAGTCACTGCTTTCCTCGGCCCCAACGGGGCCGGCAAGACCACGACCCTGCGCATCCTGCTGGGTCAGGTACGTGCCTCATCCGGCACCGCCACGATCGGTGGGACGCCGTACGCAGAGCTCCGCCAGCCGCTGCGCACCATCGGCTCCGTGCTCGAGGAGACGGCCTACCGCCCGCGCCGCACGGCCAGCCGACAGCTGACGATCGCCGCCAAGGCCAACGGCATCCCGCTCGCCCGCGTCGACGAGGTCCTCGCGCTGGTCGGTCTCGACGGCGAAGGCGATTCGCGCATCGGAGGCTTCTCGCTCGGCATGCGCCAGCGGCTGAGCGTCGCGCACGCGCTGCTCGGAGACCCCGGCGCACTCGTCTTCGACGAGCCGGCGAACGGTCTCGATCCCGAGGGGATCCGCTGGATGCGTCTGCTGATGCGCCGTCTGGCGGATGAGGGCCGCACCGTCCTCGTCTCCTCGCACGTGCTCAGCGAGGTCGAGCAGGTCGCCGACAACGTCCTGGTGCTCTCCAAGGGCCAGCTGGTGCTCTCCAGCGGCATCGAGACGCTCGCCGACCCGGCGGCAGGCTCGGTCGTCGTGGATGCGCTGGACCGCGCCGCCCTCACGACCGCACTCTCGACCGCCGGTTTCGACGTCGAGGTGCTGCGCTCCGGCCTCACCGTGCGCGGCGGAGATGCCGGCACCGTCGGCGCCGTCGCGGCCCAGGCCGGCATCGCGCTGAGCACTCTCGTGCAGCGCGGTCCGACGCTGGAAGACGTCTTCATCGAACTGGTCCGCGGCGGCAAGCTGGAGCCCCGCGCGTCGGCCGCCGCCTCGCAGCTCACGCTCGCCTTCGCTGCCGGCGCCGATGACGCCGAGACCGCTGCCGATGCCGCGCAGGCAGACCAGTCGGCGGATGCCGTCGCGACGGATACCGCCGATGAGACCCTGATCGCCGAGATCGCCGAGGCCTCGGCCGTGTCGGCTGCGGTGTCCGAGGCGGCCCCCTCGGATCCTGCGGCAGCGGCGGCGATCGCTGCCGGCGCCGATCCCGCACACGACGAGCAGGTCGACGAGCACGCACCCTCCGTCGACGATGCCGTGGCGGTCGCCGCCGTGGAGGAGGTCGCCGAGAGCATCCGCGCGTCCGAGAGCGCCTGGCGCTCTCCCGCCGACGTCGATGCCGACACCGCCGAGGAGGATGTGATCGCACCGGTCGCCGCCGATGAGCCCGCGGCGGGCGATGAGGCTCCGTCCGACGAGCTTCCCTCCGACACGTCCGCTCCCTCGTTCGACGAGATCCTGTTCGGCACCGCGGCTCCCGCCGCCGCACCGGTTTCGTCCGACGACGAGGAAGAGCCCGTGCATGATGTCAGCCAGATCTTCGCCGGCCGCGGCGATGAGGCGGAGATCTCCGGCGAAGACCACGACACGACCGAGACCCCCGGGGAAGAGGCGGCTCCCGTCGAGGCGCATGACGCACCTGACGAAGATGCCGCCGACGAGGATGCTGCCGGTCTCGAGATCTTCTCCGACCTCGATGGCGGGAGCGGCCAGGCCTCCGAGGGCGAGCAGTCCGAGGGAGAGCAGTCCGAGGATGACCCTCGATCCGCTGCGGTGAGCTCGATGCTCGCTGCCGCCGCGCGCGCCTACTACGAGGACGAGCCGAAGGACTACCCGCTCGGCTCCGAGGGCTCCGAGGGCTCCGAGGGCTCCGCGTGGAGCGTCGCCTCCACGGGCGTCATCGACACCGTGCCCGCCGCGGAACCGGTCGTGACGGATGCGGACGCTCCGGCATCCGACGAGCACCACGAAGGCGAGCACCACGAAGGCGAGCACCGTCAGGACTGACGCCGGCGCGCTCCGACAGGCGAGAAGCCCTCCCCGACCTTTGGGTCGCGGAGGGCTTCTCACATGTCAGCGGGGTGTCAGGCGGGCCGAGGACGGATGACCGGACGACGGCTGCCCTTCGTCACGGGCGTCGGCGAGGTCGCCACGATCTCCTCGACATCGGCGGCCTCGCTGGAGACCTCGAGGCGCAGGGCCTGCGTGAGCGAGAGTCCGTGTCGGGTCGTGAGGATCAGACGCCGGTACTGCGCGTCCCCGTCGAGGTCGATCACGACGCTCGGACGGCGGCGACGGATCAGCACGAAATCCAGGCTGCCCGCGGCCTTCCAGCTGCCGGCAGCGAGGATGCCGGGGATGTGGGTGCCGGGGTTCGGCACCCCCCGCAACCAGGTCCACGCGTCATCGGTCAACTGCACCTTGGTGATGGTCTCGCGTGCGATCCGCAGATTCTCACGGTGGAAGGTCGCGGCACGTTCGATCGGCGAGAGCACGACCTCCAGTTGCGTCTGATCCAACAGCAACGTCACCATGACTCCAGTCTGCCAGCGCGGTCCTGCCAGTTGTCTGGAAGTTGCTCACAGGAACGCAACGATCCGTTGTCGGAACCCGCCATCCGGGCGACGCACGCGGTGGCCGCGCCTGTGGATGACTCCGACCGAGTGTCGTACATATGTTCTAGGCTAGCAGCATGTCACAGACCTCTTCCGACCACTCCGAGCAGCGTGCCGCGCTGCTCGATGCGTGGGTGGAGAAGCGGCGCCAGATCGCCCGGCTCGAGGCGGAATCGATGGAGCTGCTCGTCGATCGCGTGCTCCTGCGCGATGCGGAGACGCAGGAGAGCCCCTACCACCGCGACACGATCCACCGGTCGATGATCGCCGAGTACTCCGCCGCCGGCCACGTCTCGCAGGGCAGCGTCGAGTACGCGTTCTCCGACGCCGTGTTCCTCGATTCCGATCATCCCGTGGCCCGTGCGTCGTTCCATCGGGGCGGGATCACGGCGGCGCATGTACGCGAGATCGTCCGCGCCGGTGCGGTGGTGCGCGAGGCCGTCCGCGAGGGGACGGCGGATGCCGCGGCCCTGGAGCTCTACGACACCGCAGCCGTGGTCGTCGCCGAGCACGACACACCGGCGCGCACTCGCCCCCTCGTGCGGCAGATCGCCGCGGCCCTCGCAGGCGAGACACTGGTCGATCGGCATCGCCGCGCGGCATCGGAGCGACGCGTCACGATGCGCTCCGTCGACGACGGGCTCGCGCTGATCACCGTGGTGGTTCCCGAGCACCTGGCAGCGGCGATCATGGACCGGCTCACGCATCTCGCCCGTGGGGTCATCGCGGCGCGCGACGACGTCGAACCGGTGCTCGACCCGGACGACCTCGACTCCGGGGAGAGTCCGATCTTCCCCGAAGACCTGGACTGGAGCGCGCCAGGGATCGACGAGTGGACCATCTTCGGCGATCGCGACACCTTCACCACCGACCCACTGCCCGAGCCGTGCCCCGTCGAGGCCCCGGCCGACACGCGGACGATCGACCAGGTGCGTACGGATCTGCTCACCGATCTGCTGCTCGCGTCCGACCCCAGCGATGCGGCCGGGGCGGGTGTCGACCGGATCCAGGCCCACGTCCAGGTGACGATCGCCGCGACGACGCTGGCCGGCACCGACGACCGCCCCGCCGAGCTCGACGGCTTCGGGCCGATCGATCCTGACATCGCCCGCGATCTCGCCGGGCGCAATGGCGGCTGGTCCCGGCTCTTCCTCGACCCGACCGGAATGGTCACCCAGACCGACACGTACAGTCCGACCGAGGGCATGCGCCGATTCCTGCGGGCGCGCGACCAGCACTGCCGGTTCCCCGGCTGTCGGATGCCGGTGCACCGCTGTCAGATCGATCACAACCACGACCATGCGCGGGGCGGACGCACGAGTCTGTCGAACCTCAGTCACTTCTGCGCAGGACACCACGTGCTGAAGCATCCCGACATCGATGAGCGCCATCGCTGGACGGCGCGACAGCTTCCCGATCGCAGCCTGGACTGGGTCAGTCCGCTCGGTCGGCACTACAGCGATGCGCCGCCGCGTCGGGTGATGTTCGTCTGAGCGCGCTCAGGGCCGCGCGGCTGCCGCAGCCTCGGCCGCGATCGGAAGCGCGGCCTCGATGCGCTGGAGCTCGTCTTCACCGTGAGCGGCGGTGAGGAACCAGGCCTCGAAGACGCTCGGCGGGAGCGCGATGCCCTGCTCCCGCAGCGAGTGGAATAACGGCGCGTAGCGGAACGATTCCTGCGCCTGGGCCTCGGCGTAGTCGCGCGGGGCGGAGGCGCGGAACGACGCGTTGAACAGGCTGCCGGCCTTTGCGACCGCGTGGGTCACGCCGGCACCCGCGAGCGCCGCGTCGAGCGCGACGGAGAGCCGGTCAGCGGCGGCGTCCACCGTCGCGTAGACCTCGGGCGTCGCCAGACGCAGCGTGGCCAGGCCGGCCGCGACCGAGAGCGGGTTCCCCGACAGGGTTCCCGCCTGGTACACCGGTCCCAGGGGGGCGAGCAGGTCCATGACCTCGGCACGGCCACCGAGCGCGGCCAGCGGCATCCCTCCACCGACGACCTTGCCGAAGGTGACGATGTCGGGAAGGTATTCTTCTCCCGCAGCCGCCTGAAGGCCCCAGAACCCGGCGGGGTGCACGCGGAAGCCGGTGAGCACCTCGTCGAGGATCATGAGTGCGCCGTGCGCGTGCGCGGTGTCGGCGATCAGACGGTTGAAGCCGGGCAGCGGAGCGACCACGCCCATGTTCGCCGCGGAAGCCTCCACGATGACCGCGGCGATGCGGGAGCCGTGCTCGGCGAAGACCGCCGCGAGGGCATCAGGGTCGTTGTAGCCGATCACGAGCGTCTGCGCCGCGATCGGTGCGGGCACTCCGGCCGAGCCGGGCAGCGCGAGGGTCGCGACACCGGAGCCGGCCTCCGCGAGGAGCCCGTCCGAGTGCCCGTGGTAGTGACCGGCGAACTTCACCAGCAGGTCGCGCCCCGTGGCACCGCGCGCCAGACGGATCGCGGTCATGGTCGCCTCGGTTCCGGTGGACACCAGCCGCACACGCTCGATCGGCCGCGTCTCGCCGAAGCGCACCCGCTCCGCGATCACGGCGGCGAGCTCGACCTCACCCTCGGTCGGGGCACCGAATGAGAGACCGCGGGTCGCTGCCTCCTGCACGGCGGCGACGACCTCGGGGTGGGCGTGCCCGAGGAGCGCAGGCCCCCATGAGGCGACGAGGTCGATGTACTCGACCCCCGCGGCATCCGTGACGGTGGCGCCCTTCGCAGAGGCGAGGAAGCGCGGGGTGCCGCCGACGGAGCCATAGGCGCGCACCGGAGAGTTGACTCCGCCGGGGATCACCGCCCGGGCAGCAGAGAAGAGGTCGTCATTGCGGTCGGTCATGATGATGCTCCGAAGAAGAGAAGGATACGGCTCAGGCGCGCAGCCAGCGGGCGGCCTCGGTCGCCCAGTAGGTCAGGACCGCGTCGGCGCCGGCGCGGCGGATCGACAGCAGCGACTCCAGGACGGCGGCGCGACGATCGATCCAGCCGTTCGCCGCGGCAGCCTCGATCATGGCGTACTCGCCGGACACCTGGTATGCCCAGACCGGAATGCTGACGGTGTCACGCACCTCGCGCAGCACGTCCAGGAAGGCCATGGCGGGCTTCACCATGACGATGTCAGCGCCCTCGGCCTCGTCGACGACGGCCTCGCGCACACCCTCGCGGCGGTTGCCTGGGTCGAGTTGATAGGTGCGGCGGTCGCCGGTGAGCTGCGAGTCGACGGCCTCACGGAACGGTCCGTAGAAGGCGCTGGCGTACTTCGCGGCGTAGGCGAGGATCAGGGTCTGCGTGAAGCCCTCGGCGTCGAGCGCGGCGCGGATGACGGCGACCTGGCCGTCCATCATGCCCGACAGGCCCAGCAGCTGCGATCCGGCACGCGCCTGCGCGAGCGCCATCGACGTGTACCGCTCGAGCGTCGCATCGTTGTCGACGGACCCGTCGGCGCCGAGCACACCACAGTGGCCGTGGTCGGTGAATTCGTCCAGGCACAGATCGGTCTGCACGACCAGGGCATCGCCGACCTCGGCAGCCAGCGCCTCTGCCGCCACGTTCAGGATTCCGTGCGGATCATCCGCACCCGAACCGCGGGCGTCGCGGACTGCGGGGACGCCGAACAGCATCACACCGCCCACACCGGCTTCGGCGGCCTCGACCGCCGCTGCACGCAAGGAGTCCAGCGAGTGCTGGGCGACACCGGGCATGGAACCGATCGCGACCGGCGCGCTGAGTCCTTCGCGCACGAACATCGGCAGCACGAGCTGTCGTGGCTGCAGCGAGGTCTCGCGCACGAGATCGCGCACCGCCGGCGACTGGCGCAGACGCCTCAATCGGACTTCGGGGAAGCTCACGGCGCGAACTCGTCTGCCGCGTGCGGAAGCGTGAAGTGGGAGACCGCATCGATCAGCGCATCGACCGTCTGCCGGTCGGCGACGACCGAGACCGGAAGACCGGCCTTCTGCGCGTCGCGCGCGGTGCGAGGACCGATCGCGGCGAGCAGCGTCTCGTCGGGGATCTCGGGGAACTGCTCGCGCACCTGTTCCGCGACCGAACCGCTCGTGATGAGGATCGCGTTGATGCGTCCGTTCTCGACATCGCGCTTGATGCGGTCGGTCACCGGCACGCCGACCGTGCGGTAGGCCACGACGCTGTGCACGTCGTGTCCGGCCTCCGACAGCAGGCGGCTCAGCACGGGCTTGGCGATCTCGCTGCGCAGCGCCAGGATGCGCCGGGGGTCGGTCTCGAGCGCGATGAGCTGCTCCGCCATGCCCTCGGCGGAGTTGTCCCGCGTCGGCACCAGGGCCACTTCGTAGCCGACGGCCTGCAGCGCCGCAGCGGTCGTCTCGCCGACGGCCGCGATGCGGGTCGATGGGGGCACGGCCGCGCGATGCGCGAACAGCACGTCCACCGTGGTCGCGCTCGTGACGGTGAGCCAGTCGAACTCGCCGGCCGCCAACTGTTCCAGGGCGACGTCGAGCGCCGCCTGGTCGGTGGTGGGCGCGAAGTTGATCAGCGGCGCGACGACGGGGATCGCTCCCTGCGCGCGCAGACTGGCGGCGACACCGTCGCCCCATGGCCCTCCGCGGGGCACGAGGATGCGCCAGCCGTCCAGTGGTCGGTCCTGCTTCATATCGGATGTCATGAGGAAAGATGCTCTCGGGAGACGAGGTCGGCCGCCCCTTGATCGAGCAGCCGACGGGCAACAGTCAACCCGAGCTCGCGCGCTGCGTGCACCGGGTCTGCACCATCGGCAGCATCCGCTCCATTGCCACTGCCGTTCCGACGAATATACTCCCCGTTCAGGTCTTCCGTGACGTCGAGGCCGATCCGGCGGTCTCCGTCGGCCGAATAGACGACGGTTCTGACCCGCACCGACGTCCCCTCGACCACCGCGTGAGCGGCCATCGGCGCCTGACATCCGGCGTCGAGGCCCTCCAGGATCGCGCGCTCGACGGTGATGGCCAGACGAGTGGGCCCGTGATCGAGAGCGGCGAGGGCTGCGCGCAGTTCGGCCGGGGCATCCTCCGTCGTCTCCACGGCGAGCGAGCCCTGCCCCGGAGCGGTCGGCCACTCGGCGAGCCCCAGCTCCTCGCGTCGCAGCGGGGATCTCGCGTCGAGACGCGACAGCCCAGCGGCGGCGAGGACGACGGCATCCAGCTCCCCGGACGTGACCCGCGCCAGGCGGGAGTCGACGTTGCCGCGGATGTCGATGACCTCTGCGTGCGGCGAGCGACGGCGCACCTGCGCGATCCGGCGCGGCGCACCCGTCCCGACGGTGCTGCCGGAGCGGAGCTCGTGCAGCGGGATGCCGTCGCGGGTGAGCACGACATCTCTCGCGTCTTCGCGCGGCGGCGTCGCCGCGATCACGAGACCGGCGGGGATCGCGGTCGGCAGATCCTTGAGCGAGTGGACGAGGAAGTCGCATTCGCCGGAGAGCAGCGCCTCTCGCAACCGCGTGGCGAAGATGCCCTGTCCGCCGATCTCGGACAGGGACGCTCGATTCGTGTCGCCCTCCGACGTGATCGGCACGAGCTGGACCGGACGCCCCGTCACTCTCTCGAGGGCGGTCGCGACATGACCGGACTGCGCCTGCGCGAGTGCGCTGCGCCGGGTACCCAAGCGGATCGGAGTGGTCATCGCACGGCCTACTGCAGCACGTCCGCGATCTCGTCGAACCGGAGCCTGCGCCCGGTGTAGAAGGGCAGCTCCTCCTTCACGTACATCCGTGCATCGGTGTAGCGCAGGTCGCGCATGAGGTCGACGAGCTCGGTCACGTCATCCGCCTCGAGGGGCAGGATCCACTCGTAGTCGCCGAGCGCGAAGGCCGCGACGGTGTTCGCGATGACGCCCGTGAACGCCGCACCCTTGCGTCCGTGGTCGGCGAGCATCTTGCGGCGCTCGTCCTCGGGGGCCAGGTACCACTCCGGCGTGCGCACGAACGGGTACAGGCAGAGCCAGTCCTTGGGCTCGATGCCGCGCAGGAACCCGGGCACGTGGGAACGGTTGAACTCGGCGTCGCGGTGCACGCCCATGACGTTCCACACCGGCAGGAGGGAGCGCAGCAGCTCGGTGCGACGCAGGCGACGCAGCGCACGCTGCAGTTCCTCGGCAGTGTCGCCGTGCAGCCAGACCATGAGATCGGCGTCGGCCTTGAGCCCGGAGACGTCGTAGAAGCCGCGCACGGTCACTCCGGAGTCCTCGACGTAGGAGACGATGGTCTCCAGCTCGGTCGAGTCGGACTCGGTGACGGCGACATCGGGATTGCGTCGCCACACGGCCCAGAGGGTGAAGCCGGACGGGTTCTCTTCGCGCACTTCGGACATGACCCCAGTCTGCCCTCTTTGCGGAGCGCCCGCGAATGCGGCCCTTCGACAGGCTCAGGGACCCCAGGGCGCTTACCCCGAAACGTCGACTAGCGCGAGAGCGCGCGGGCGATCGCCCAGACCGCACCGCCGACCACGGCGGCAAGTCCGACAGCCGCCGCGACGGCGCCGATCGGGTTGCGGTCCGCGAAGACGCGCGCCTTGGCCGCAGCCCTGGCCGATGCCTTCTCGACGCGTCGGGGGATGTTGCCCTTGACCTCGATCGCGGCGAGAGCGGCCTTCAGCTCTGCGCGCGCCGAGGCGACGGGGTCGACGATCCCCGCGGGGACGACCGTGCGGGGGAGGTTGTCAGATACGGTCATCGCCGGCGTCCTTCACGAGTCGGATGTCCTCGGCCACCGCCTGCGCGGGGTTCTGCCGGGCGAGGACCTTGCGGAACTTCAGGATGCCGAGCAGAGCGAACAGCAGCACGGCGAGGATCAGGATGCCGAACACGGCGATAGCCGACAGCCACACCGGCCACCACGACGACAACCCGGCGATCGCGAACACGAGCACGACCGGCACCGCCCAGAACAGGAAGAACAGGGCGACCAGGAACCAGACCGAACCGATACCGGCGTCCTTGGCCGTCCGCGAGATCCACGTCTTCGCCGCGTCGATCTCGGCCTTGACGAGATTGGTGACCAGCTCGGGGAGGTCGCCGAGAAGGGTCAGCAGACTGTCGTCGGCTCGATCCCGGTATCCGCGCGGCATCTCAGGCGCCGGCCTTCTTGGTGGTCGAGCTCTTGGCAGCGGTGCTCTTCGAGGCCGTGCTCTTGGATGCGGCTGTCTTGGCCGCCGGCTTCTTCGCTGCCGGCTTCTTCGCTGCCGGCTTCTTCGCGGCGGTCTTGGCCGCGTCCACCGCTTCCTCGGCCGCATCCGCCACCTCGGCGGCGGCGTCCTTGCTCTTCGCGATGGCGGAGTCGAGCTTCTGGCCGGGCGTTCCGTTGCCCTGGACCGACTTCACGATCTTCACCGCGCCGTTCCAGATCGCACCGGGCACGGCAGCAGCCTTGTCGCCGAGGAAGCTCTTCGCCTGCTCGACGCGCTCCTGCACGGGGTCGAGCTCCCAGACCTTGAGCCATTGCGTCTTGATCTGCTCATAACGCTCGCGTCCGGCGCGTGTGCCGAGGACGTACCCCACGCCGAGTCCGACGACGAGTCCGATCTTCCCCTTCATGGGGTCTCCTCACGTTGTTCCGGTCGAGCCTCAGGCTTCGATCCCCGTCGGCCAGGTACCCAGCGTAACCCCGTATGCCGATTTCGGCATCTAAACGTCAGGGGGTTGACAGACAGCGGAGCGTCAATCCCAGAGCAGGGCGCGTCGAAGTCGATCCGCTTCGGTCACCGCATCCGGCACGACCTGCGCGAGACCTGTGCCCGCCAGCCACGCGCCGACGACTGCCAGCCCCGGCGTCCTCTGCACGGCGGAGCGCGCCGCAGACCGGCGTTCCCCCGACCCGATGATCGACGCGGGCTGCGACTGGACGTAGCGCGAGCGCTCGGCGGCGACGAGCGACGAGGCCGTCAGCGGCACACCCAACAGAGCGGAAGCCTCGCTCAGGGCCAGGGCCGCGGCGGCGTCATCGTCGAGCGCGGCGGTCGCGGCAGGTTCTCCCTGCGCGCCGAACGAGACGCGCACGACGTGGCGGCCTCCCGCGGCCTCGCGCACCCAGTCCCACTTGGCGGTCGAGTGCGTGAGCGCCTTCGCCGTGTGGCTGCCCGGCACCGTGAGCACTCCGGTGCCGCGCGGCACGGCATCGAGCGCGGGGGCGTCGAGCAGAAGGGTCACGAGCTCGATCTGCGGGGCCTCTGCCGCGTCCGTCGCCGCGAGCGCGGGCACGGTCTCGGCGAGCAGGGCGCGCGCGACGGACTCCTCGGTCGCGACGATCACCGCGTCGGCGAAGTACTCGTTCTCTGCAGAGTCGGTCTGGGCCGATTCGTCCCCGGCCGGCTCGTCCCCGGCCGGCTCGTCCTCGGCTGGCTCGTCGGAATCATGGGTCGCGACCACGCGCCAGCCGGCTCCGTGCCGCGTGACGCGCTCCACCGGGGTGCCGACACGCACGTCGACCTCGAGGCGTGCGAGCTCGGCGGCGAGGGCATCGATCAGCACCGTCATCCCGCCGACGAGACCCTCGACCGCGGCACCCGGAGCCTTCGCCGCCCCCGCGGCGGCCGTGTCGCGGAGCGCCTGCACAGCGCCAGAGAGCGACCCCACCCTGGTGAGTGCGGCGTTGAGGCCCGGTGCGGCGACATCCACGTCGACGTCATCCGGCGATGCCGAGTAGACCCCGGTCGTGACGGGAGCCACGAGACGATCGCGCACCTTGGCCCCCATGCGCGAGGCGACCAGGCGCCCGAGGCTGAGCTGGTGGCCGATCGTCAGCGGCGGTCGCACGCGGTCCACGTAGGCGCGCCACGCGCCGGACCAGCCGATGATGCGGCGCACGTCATCCTGGAACGGATTCGCGGGGATGCCGAGCAGGCCGCCGACCGGCAGCGGCGCCGCACCGACACCGGGGATGCCGGACAGCCAGGCCGGCCCTGCGGCTGGGGCGACGATCCGGTCGGTGAGGTGCAGTTCCTCCAGCAGCGCCCGCACGTGACCGCCTCGGGTCGCGAAGCTCTCCGCACCGGCATCCAGCACGATGCCGTCGAGCTCGGTGCGGCGGATCGCTCCACCGACCGTGTCCGCGGCCTCCAGCAGCGTCACCCGCATGCCGACCTTCGCGCACTCACGCGCGGCCAGCAGCCCGCCGATGCCGCCGCCGATCACGACGATGCGCGTCTCGGCGGCCCGTGCTGCCAGCACCGCGGGTGCCGGCGCCTCAGCCATGGGAGTGCACCAGCTCGACGATGCGCGTGAGCTGATCGGGGTCGGTCTCGGGCGGGACGCCGTGGCCGAGATTGACGATGTGGGCCCGCGCGGCACGGCCGCGGGCCAGCACGTCGCGCACATGGGCCTCGAGCACGGGCCACGGCGCCGACAGCAGCGCGGGGTCGATGTTCCCCTGCACCGTGGTGTCGGGGCCGAGGAGGGCGGCGGCCTCGTCGAGCGGCTGGCGCCAGTCGACGCCGACGCCGTCGACAGCGCCGTCGAGACGCATGTCGGCGAGGAACGGCCCGGTGCCCACGCCGAAGTGGATCTTCGGGATGTCGATCCCCTCGAGCGCGGCGCGCGAGTGGGGCGCCACGAACGCGCGGTAGTCGGCCGGGTTGAGGGAACCGGCCCACGAGTCGAAGAGCTGCACGGCCGACGCTCCGGCGTCGCGCTGAGCGATCAGGAACGCGCGGGAGATCTGCGCCAGCCAGCCGGCCAGCCGGTTCCACGAATCGGGGTCGGCGTGCATCATGGCCCTGGCTCGCAGGTGCTCCTTGGAGGGGCCACCCTCGACGAGATAGGCGGCGAGCGTGAAAGGAGCTCCGGCGAAGCCGATGAGGGGGACGTCGCCGAGCTCGGCCGTGACCAGTCGCACGGCCTCGGCGATCGCGGTCGAGTCCAGCGAGGCGGGGTCGATCGCGGTGATCCGGTCGACATCGGCGACCGAGCGCACCGGGTTCGCGAACACCGGACCGCGGCCGGGCTCGATCTCCACGTCGACGCCCGCGAGCCGCAGCGGGATGACGATGTCGCTGAAGAACACGGCGGCGTCCACTCCGTGCCGGCGCACCGGCTGCAGGGTGATCTCGGCCGCGAGCTCCGGGGTCAGGCAGGCATCCAGCATCCGCGTTCCGACGCGCAGCTCGCGATACTCCGGCAGCGACCGACCCGCCTGACGCATGAACCAGACCGGGGTCTGAGCCGGGCGATCGCCGGCGAGGGCGCGCAGAAGAGGAGCATCGGAGAGGGCCATGTCTCCATCCTCCCATCCGCGTTCTGTGAGTGCGCGGAGATGGCCGGCACGGGCTCGGGTAGGATTGTCGGGTGCTGCTGTGTGTCACGGCGAGTCACAAGACCGCCACCTTCGATCTGCTCGAACGCCTGAGCCGCACCCCCGACGGCGTCGCCCCCACTCTCGTGGAGATGGCTCCGTGCGTGCAGGGTGCGGTCGTTCTCGCGACGTGCAATCGCTTCGAGGCGTACGTGGAGATGGACGAACCCGTCACCGCGGCCGGCGCGATCGGCGTCGAAGCCGTGCTGGAAGCGGTCGAGGCCGTCACCGGCGTCCCTGCCGCCGAGCTTGACGGCGCGTACGCCGTGCACTCCGGCCGTCGCGTTGCAGAGCACCTGTTCTCCGTCGCCTCCGGGCTCGAGTCCGTCGTCTCCGGCGAGGGCGAGATCGCCGGCCAGGTGCGTCGTGCACTGAAGTCGGCACGCAAGGAGGGCACCACCTCCCCCGAGCTCGAGCGCCTGTTCCAGCGCGCCAGCCAGGCGCAGCGCAAGGTCAAGAACGTCACCGCCCTCGGCCGCGCCGGCCGCTCGCTCGTGCGCCTCGCACTCGAGCTCGCCGACAGCCGCATCGCCGACTGGTCCGCCGAGCGCGTGCTGCTCGTGGGCACGGGCGCGTACGCGGCCGTCACCCTCGCCACGCTCCGCGAGCGCGGTGCCGAGAACATCTCGGTGTACTCCCCCTCCGGTCGCGCGGAGGCCTTCGCCGCGAAGCACGGCATCCGCCCCGTCGCCGCAGACGACTACGCCCGCACGGCGGCGCGGTCGAGCCTGCTGATCACCTGCACCACCGCCACGGAGCCGGTCCTCGGCCCGGAGCAGCTCCTGGCCCCGACCGGACCCGCCGCGATCGGATGCCCGGTCGGCTCGCACAACCAGCTCGTCGTCGACCTCGGCATGCCCCGCAACGTCGACCCCGCAGTGTCCACGCTCGAGGGCGTCGCGCTGCTCGATCTGGAAACCATCCGCCTGCACGCTCCACTTGAGGAGCTGCAGGCCACGGATGCGGCGCGCAGCGTCGTGCGCGAGGCCGCAGACACCTTCCACGTGGTGGGTGAGCGCCAGAGTGTGACCCCGGCCGTCGTCGCACTGCGGTCGCACATCTTCTCGCTCCTCGAGTCCGAGATCGCCCGTGCCCGTGCGCGCGGTGATGAAGACGGCCGTATCGAGCAGGCGCTGCGCCACCTCTCCGGCGTGCTGCTGCACACGCCCACCTCGCGAGCGCACGAGCTCGCCGCCGCCGGTCGTGCGGACGAGTTCACGGCAGCGATCGGCGCCCTGTACGGCATCGTTCCCGAGGCCGAGAGCGCGTCGGACGACGCCGCATCCGCCTCGGCCTGACGCTCGGCATCCGTCGCCGCGCGCTCGTGTCGCGGGTGGCACACTGGAGGCATGGCCCTTCACATCACCGGAGACACCGCCGCTGACGCCCTGCTCACCGACAACCCGCTGGCACTGCTGATCGGGATGCTGCTGGATCAGCAGGTGCCCATGGAGACCGCCTTCGCCGGGCCTCTGAAGATCGAGCAGCGCACCGGCGCGACCGACGCCACCGCGATCGCCGGCATGGCTCCGGACGAGTTCCTCGAGGCATTCCGGCAGACCCCCGCCGTGCACCGGTTCCCCGGGTCGATGGCCACCCGCGTGCAGACGCTGTGCCAGACGCTCGTCGACGACTGGGGCGGCGATGCCGCCGCGCTCTGGACGCGCCCTTCGTCAGGCTCAGGAGACACTCCCTCGGGCGCCGAGGTGCTGAAGCGCCTGAAGGCTCTGCCCGGGTTCGGCGAGCAGAAGGCGAAGATCTTCCTCGCGCTGCTCGGCAAGCAATACGGTTTCACGGGCGAGGGCTGGCGCGAGGCCGCCGGCGCCTACGGCGAGGAGGGTTCGTTCCGCAGCGTCGCGGACATCGTCTCACCCGAGTCGCTCGCCCAGGTGCGCGAGCACAAGAAGGCGATGAAGGCGGCGGCCAAGAAGGTCTGAGCATGGAGAAGACGGGTCAGGGTGCGCAGGCGTTCCTCGCTGCGGTGACGCCCGCACGCTGACGCCCGCACGCTGACTCAGCAACTCCTGCGGCCCCACGCAACTCTTGCGGCCTGATCATCAGGATGTGGCCGCAGAACGTGCAGAGGGCCGCAGAAGCTGCACGGATCCAGTTCCCCGGGCGGCTTCAGGCGCCGCGCAGGCGCTCGGCGAGGTACGCGTGCAGCTCGTCGATCGAGATACGCTCCTGCGCCATCGTGTCGCGGTCGCGCACCGTGACGGCGCGGTCCTCGAGCGATTCGAAGTCGACCGTGACGCAGAACGGGGTGCCGATCTCGTCCTGGCGACGGTAGCGACGGCCGATCGCGCCCGCGTCGTCGAAGTCGACAGCCCAGGAGGCGCGCAGGGCGTCGGCGACCTCGCGGGCCAGCGGCGAGAGCTTCTCGTTGCGCGACAGCGGCAGCACGGCGGCCTTGACAGGGGCGAGGCGCGGGTCGAGCTTGAGCACGGTGCGCACGTCGGTGCCGCCCTTGGCTGTGGGCACCTGCTCCTCGGCATAGGCATCCACGAGGAACGCCATCATGGCGCGGGTGAGGCCGAACGACGGCTCGATGGCGTACGGCGTGTATCGCTCACCCGTGGCCTGGTCGAAGTAGGTCAGGTTCTGGCCGGAGGCCTCGCTGTGGCTGGAGAGGTCGTAGTCGGTGCGGTTGGCGACCCCCATGAGCTCGCCCCACTCCTTGCCGGCGAAGCCGAATCTGTACTCGACGTCGATCGTGCCGGCCGAGTAGTGCGCGCGGTCATCTTCCGGCACGTCGACCTGACGCATGTTCTCAGGGTCGATGCCCAGATCGATGAACCAGTTCCAGCAGGCGTCGACCCAGTGCTCGAACCACTCCTGCGCGTCGGCGGGAGGCGTGAAGAACTCGATCTCCATCTGCTCGAACTCACGCGTGCGGAAGATGAAGTTGCCGGGCGTGATCTCGTTGCGGAACGCCTTGCCGACCTGGCCGATCCCGAACGGCGGCTTCTTGCGACTCGCAGTGAGCACGTTCGAGAAGTTCACGAAGATGCCCTGCGCCGTCTCGGGGCGAAGGAAGTACTGGGCGGAGTCGTTGTCGACGACGCCGAGATAGGTCTTCACCAGACCTGAGAACGCCTTGGGCTCGGTGTACTGCCCCTTGGTGCCGCAGTTCGGGCACGGGATGCCGGCCAGGCCGTTCTCGACCGTGCGTCCCTTGCGGGCCTCGAAGTCCTCGATCAGGTTGTCGGCGCGGAAACGCTTGTGGCACTGGCGGCACTCGACAAGCGGGTCGGTGAAAGTGGCGACGTGACCCGAGGCCTCCCACACGCGCTTGGGGAGGATGATGCTGGAGTCCAGTCCGACCATGTCACCACGACC
This sequence comes from Microbacterium croceum, assembly GCF_023091245.1. Taxonomy (NCBI): domain Bacteria; kingdom Bacillati; phylum Actinomycetota; class Actinomycetes; order Micrococcales; family Microbacteriaceae; genus Microbacterium; species Microbacterium croceum. The sequence continues at coordinate 214,686 of NZ_JAHWXN010000001.1, forward strand.
GCGCACGAAGGTCTGCCACCACTGCCGACGGATGTTCTCCTTCAGCTCCGTGCCGAGGGGGCCGTAGTCCCAAGCCGACCGGGAACCACCGTAGATCTCACCCGATTGGAACACGAACCCGCGGTGACGGGCGAGGGCCATGACCTTGCCGAGGCGGGGCTGTTCGGCCATGGCGGCTCCAATGGTCGGATGCGTGAGGGCCGCGTGAACACGGGCGTCCCCATTCTATCCGGGGTCGTCCTGGGCCCCCGGGCTCGACGAAGAGCACCGTCGAGCCAGGGGTCGCGCTCGCGATGGCGTGCGCCGACGACTTCGTGCTGCTGCGGCGGTGACCCTCAGGCGGTGAAGAGGTAGCCGCGCTCCACGTCGAAGCCGGCGATGCGGAGGCCACGCCCGAGCCGTTCCTCCATCTCGGCGCGCAGACGCGTGCGCCACTCATGGGCGGCGGCCGCGTCGGATGCGCGCAGCGACTCGATGTCGGACGGGATCTCGAGGGTCTCGACCACGAGGTCGGCTGCGGGCGGCTTGGCGATGTCCGCGAGCGCCCACTCGACGTCGAGACGGTCGCTCTCGTCGCCTGCGTCACCGCCGCCGAAGATGCCGTACACGTTCACCGCATACCCGGTCACGCGTGCACCGAGCACCGTGAGGAAGAAGTGGGCGTTGCGGGCCACGAGCGGGTCGAACGTCCAGGTGATACGGCCGACGTCGCGGGAGAACGCCCACTGGCGCTGGTGCTCCTTGAGCTCGCGTCCCCAGCCGCGACCGCGGTACTCGGGGAGCAGCGCGGTGATGTGCGAGTGCATCGCCCGCTGCGCCGGCGCACCGAAGAACGCGATCGAGGCGCCGACCATGCGCTCCTGGTCGCCCTCTCCGTCGAACAAACCGACGACGTAGTTGCCCGATTGCTGCAGCGCGCGCAGGGTGCCGGCATCGATGACGCGCTCGGGGCCTCGGATGGAATCGAGGATGCCCTGGGCATCGAGGATGAGTTCAACGGTGTCGAGATCACGGATGGTTCGCACGCGCCTAGTTTGCCCCTCCTTCGCCCGATCGCAGAATCGGGAACGCGCGGAAGCCTCCTCGGAGCGGCCCCGGTGTCTGCGGACGCCGATAGCCTTGGCCGGTGGGAGCGAACGAGGATGATGCCAGAAGACGACTCAGCCGCACCCCTCCGAAGTGGGCGATCGTGGCGGTGCTGGCGTTCGCCGGGCTCTGCTCCTCGTTCATGTTCACGCTCGTCGTGCCGCTGCAGGCGGAGCTCCCGCAGCTGCTGAACGCATCACGCGAAGACACCACCTGGGTCGTGACCATCACGCTGCTCGTGGCGGCGGTGGCGACGCCGATCTCCGGCCGCCTGGGCGACATGTACGGCAAGCGCCGCGTCGTGATCGTGCTCCTGGCCCTGCTCATCCTCGGCTCGCTGATCGCCGCACTGTCCGGCTCGATCGTCGGCGTCATCATCGGTCGCGCTCTCCAGGGCGCCGTGACCGGCGTCGTGCCCCTCGGCATCGCGATCATGCGCGATGTGCTGCCGACCGAACGCCTCGGCACCGCCGTCGCGCTGATGAGCGCCACGATGGGCGTGGGCGGCGCGATCGGGATGCCGGTCGCCGCGCTGCTCGCCCAGAACGCCGACTGGCACTGGCTGTTCTGGCTGGCGGCCGGGCTCGGCGTGATCGGTCTCGCGCTCGTGCTCGCCGTGATCCCCGAAGACGTGCTCCGCTTCCCCGGACGCCTCGATGTGCTCGGGGCCATCGGTCTCGCGATCGGCCTCACCGGCATCCTGCTGTTCGTCTCGCGTGGCGCGGAGTGGGGCTGGACAGCTCCGCTCAGCCTCACCTGCATCATCGGTGGCGTCGTGGTGCTGCTGGGGTGGGGCTGGTACCAGCTGCGCACCGACGACCCGCTGCTCGACCTGCGCGTCGCCGCGCGACCGGCCGTGCTGTTCACCAACATCGCTGCGATCGGCATGGGCTTCGCCCTGTTCGCGTCGAACGTGACCTTCCCGCAGCTGCTCGAGGGGCCGGTCTCGTCCGGCTCGGGCTTCGGGCTAGACATGGTCGCCGCGTCGCTGATCATCATGCCGGCCGGACTCGTGATGATGGTCATCTCGCCGCTGTCGGGCTGGCTGGAGCGCACGGTGGGCCCGCGGCCGCTCTTCACGGTCGGAGCGACTGCCATCGTGCTCGCCTACGTGTTCGTGTTGCTGTGGTCGAGCGAGGTCTGGCACATCCTGGCCGCGAACCTGCTGATCGGCGTCGGCATCGGCTTCACGTTCGCCGCGATGCCGATGATCATCATGCGCTCGGTGCCCGCGAGCGAGACCGGCGCCTCCAATGGGCTGAACGCGCTGTTCCGCTCCGTCGGCACGTCGAGCGCCTCCGCCGTGATGGGCGGGGTGCTCGCCGCGATGAGCATCGACGTCGGCGGCGTCTCAGTGCCCACACGGGCCGCGTTCGACGTGTGCTTCTGGCTGGCGATCGTCGCCGGCATCGTGGCTGTGGTGCTGTCGCTGTTCATCCCGAAGCAGCACGCCGGGGAGCGGCATCCGTCGCTCCCCGGATGAACGCGGCGGGCTGAGGGCTCAACGCGAGAAGGTCCGCGGATCCGGATCGTCCGCGCGTGGCGGCCGGAGCCGTGCGGGGATCGGCCATTCCACCACGAACTGCGCGGTCGCGGGCCTCGTCATGTCGCCGAAGTCGTCGACCTTCACCACGATGCGCCCCGGTGCCCCCTCGTCATCGGGCGTCACCTCGAGGATGCGCACACGTAGCGGGCGCTCGGCCTCGCCCTCCAGCATCCACGGGTCGGCGAGCCAGGCGATGCCACGCTCTTCCAGCGCCGCCTCTGCGTCGAGCCACTCGGTGGCGGGGGATGCCGGGCGCCCCAGCACGTCGACGGCCGCCCACAGCTCCCCCACCGGGTGGATCCACCCGAGCAGCTCGCCGTCGTCACGGCGATGCGGGGTCCAGTCCGAGCGGGTCATCCCTCGATGCTAGCGAGCCTCAGTGCGTGTACTCCATGAGCTCGACGCCCAGCACGCGGAACGCGTCGTGCGCGCGCAGCCGGTGCGTGATCGACAGGTCGTCGAAGCACACGATGAGCGAGTACGCGACGCCGGCGCGGGGCCCGGCCAGCACGCCTGCCTCGGCACGCACTCCGCGGTCGCGCCCTGTCTTGTTCACGAACAGCAGCCCGTGCGCATCATGGTCGTGTGCGAAGGGGTCGAGACCGGTGGAGGACGCGACCAGGCTCAGATCCTGGTTGAGGCTCAGCCACTCCGACACCTGGGCGCTCACCGCGGCGTCGACCACCGCGGAGTTCACGAGGGCCGAGAACAGTCCGGCCAGCTCGCGCGTGCTGCCGACGGCGACCTGCGGCGCATCATCCGGTCCGCGCTGGTCGCGGAACCGGTCGAGCAGGGCCGTGCGGCGCAACCCGAGGGATTCGATGCGCTCGCGCACCCGCTCGTGCCCGACCTTCTGCAGCAGCGCGTTCACGGCGATCGGATCGCCGGCCGTCGCGGCCAGCACGGCAAGGTCTTCGAGCGGCAGAGCGGGTGCGTGCAGATGCCGCCACAGGCCCGACGTCGACACCGCGTCGATGCTGGTGCGCTCGACGATCTCGAGCGGATCGAGCTGCCCGCTCTCGAAGCCGGACGCGACCTCGATCAGCAGCGGCACCACCCCGAGCCCGGCGATGGGCAAGGTGACGTGATCGTCGCCCGACAGCACGTGCTCGTGACTGTCGAGGTCGACGACGTGCACCGATACCTGAGCGCCGGAGTCCACGAGAGCTTCCAGCGCGCGCAGGGTCGAGGTGAACGACCGACGCCCGACGGCGGCCCGCCGTGGAAGGCGCCGCCCCGTGCGCTGAGAGCGGCGCAGCGCGGCGTCAGACCCGTTGGCGGGGTCAGGGACCGAGGGTTTGGGCGCGCCCACGCAGGATCCTTACCGAGGAGGTGGAAGGGGACGCCGAGGGGCACGTTCCCCAGCGGCACCGATATCGTAACCCCGCTTGTCGGGGTTCTCTCACAGACTCCGGAGAATGGTCATCGGATGGTCACCCGCCCCGCGAGAATCATCACCAGATGGTCACCCGCGAGGCCGCGGGAAGCCACAGCGCAGCCCGTTCACACCCCGGCGATCATCACCTGATGGTCATCGGAGCCCCGAGGATCATCACCAGATCGTCACGCGCGACTCCGCAGGCAGCCACAGCGCATCGTTCTCAGCGACGTCGAAGGCGTCGTAGAAGGCGTCGATGTTGCGGACGATCTGGTTGCAGCGGAACTCGTTGGGCGAGTGCGGGTCGATGGTGAGCAGACGCAGCGTCTCGGCGTCACGGCTCTTCTGCTGCCACACCTGCGCCCAGGAGAGCAGCAGGCGCTGCACGCCGGTGTAGCCGTCGATGACCGGCGCCTCCGCCCCACCCAGCGACAGCTCGTAGGCCTTGAGCGCGATGCCCAGACCGCCCAGATCGCCGATGTTCTCGCCGATGGTGAGCGCGCCGTTGACGTGGTGCTCCGGGTCGAGCCCCTCGGGGACCAGCTCGTCGTACTGCGCGATGAGCGCCTTGGTCCGCTCCTCGAACGCGGCGCGGTCGGCATCCGTCCACCAGTCCTGCAGGCGTCCGTCGCCGTCGTAGCGGCTGCCCTGGTCGTCGAAGCCGTGGCCGATCTCGTGGCCGATGACCGCGCCGATGCCGCCGTAGTTGGCGGCGGCGTCACGGCCGGCGTCGAAGAACGGGTACTGCAGGATCGCCGCGGGGAACACGATCTCGTTCATGGACGGGTTGTAGTACGCGTTCACCATCTGGGGAGGCATGTGCCACTCGGTGCGGTCGATCGGCTTGCCCACCTTGTCGACGTGCCGGTCGTGCTCGAAGATCGCGGCGCGGCGCACATTGCCGAACAGATCGGCGCGGTCGATCACGAGGCTGGAGTAGTCGCGCCACACCTCGGGGTGCCCGATCTTGGGCGTGAACGAGTCGAGCTTGGCGAGCGCCCGCTCGCGCGTCTCGGCGGTCATCCACTCGAGGTCCGTGATGCTCTGGCGGTAGGCCTCGATCAGGTTCGCGACGAGTTCGTCCATCGCGGCCTTCGCCGTCGGCGGGTAGTGCCGCTCGACGTAGACCTTGCCGATCGCCTCGCCCAGGGCGCTCTCGGTGACCGAGACGCCGCGCTTCCATCGCTCCCGGATCGACGGCACACCGGTGAGCTCGGTGCCGTAGAACGAGAAGTTCTCCTGCACGAACTCGTCGGTCAGGTAGGGGGCTGCGGCGTGCACGACCTGGGCGCGCAGCCATGCCTTCCAGTCGTCGAGGCGCTCGGGGGTCAGCAGCGAGCCGAGTCCCTCGAGGAAGCTCGGCTGCGACACCACGATCTCCGCGAAGGCGGCCGGGTTCGACGGGGCGACCGCGTCACGCCACGGGGTGAGGTCGACGCCGGCAAGCGCCTGCACCTCGTCCCAGGTCTTCAGGTTGTAGGTGGCGACCGCGTCGCGGCTGCGCACGTTGTCCCAGTGGTGCCCGGCGAGCTCGGTCTCGAGCGCGATCGCGCGGTCGGCCGTCGACCCTGCATCGGGGATCCCGGCCAGCCCCAGCAGGCGCTCGAGGTGCGCGCGGTAGGCGGCACGGGTGTCGGCGAACGTGTCGAGGCGGAAGTAGCTCTCGTCGGGCAGCGACAGACCGGACTGAACGACCACCGGCACGTAGCGCTCGGGGTTGCCGGGGTCGCCGTCGACGTAGAAGCCGATCAGGTGCGCGCGACCGTCGCGGTCGTAGGCGCCGACCGTGCGGAGGAAGGAGGGGATGCCGTCGATCGCCTCGATCTCGGCGAGGGTCTCCGCGAGCGGGGTCACCCCGGCTGCGGCGATGCGCTCGGTGTCCATGAAGCTCGCGAACAGCCCGCCGATCTTGCCGGCGAGGGTGTCGGGCTCGGCATCCTGCGACTCCTCGATGATGGCGCGGACGTCGGCCTCCGCCTGCTCGGCGAGCAGATGGAACGATCCCCAGCGGGCCTTGTCACCCGGGATCTCGGTGCGTGCGAGCCACGCGCCGTTGACGTGGCGGTACAGATCGTCCTGCGGACGGATGTCGGAGCTGAACTCGTCGGTGGCCAGGCCTGCGGGGAGAACGTCAGTCATGCGTCCACCCTATGACCCGCCTCTCCCACCGGCGCGGAACGAGCTCTCGAGTCGATGCCGTGCGCTCGGCGCGAAGCGCTCAGCGTCGGTGGCGGGGTCAATCCCGGCGACGGATGCCGAAGCGGCGGCGCGGTCGCGCGGGTTCCTCTGCAGACGCGGCCACGGATCGGGCAGCGCGTCGTGCCGCCCAGGCGGCGACCTCGGCATCGATGTCGCGCGGCGAGGTCACGACGGGCGGGCCGCCCTGCAACTGGCGTCTGGCTTCGCGCACCCGGCTGTTGAAGTCCTCCACCCTACGACCGCGCAAGAATGCCGGCGCCGGCAGGAGGCGCGACGTCGACGCCAGCCCATAGGCTCTGAGGATGACCGCGCGCATCTCCCTCAACCGAGAGATCCTGCGGCTGGCCGTCCCCGCACTCGGCGCGCTGATCGCGGAACCGGCGTTCCTGATCGTCGACGCCGCACTGGTCGGGCATCTCGGCACCACCCCCCTGGCCGGCCTCGGCATCGCCGGCGCGATCCTCCAGACGATCGTCGGGCTCATGGTGTTCCTCGCCTACTCGACGACGCCGGCCGTGGCCCGCCGTTTCGGCGCAGGGCAGCCGGGAGACGCGGTCTCGGTCGGCATCAACGGCATGTGGCTCGCGCTCGGACTCGGAGCCGTGCTCGCGGTGATCGGCGCAGTGTCCTCTCCCTGGCTCGTGTCGCTGTTCGGCGCGGGCGACGCGGTCTCGGCGCAGGCCAACGACTACCTGGTGATCTCGATGTGGGGCCTGCCCGCGATGCTCATCGTGTTCGCAGCGACCGGCCTGCTGCGCGGCATGCAGGACACGGTCACGCCGCTGTGGATCGCGGGACTCGGCTTCGGGGCGAACGCCCTGCTGAACCTGCTCTTCATCTACGGCTTCGGCTGGGGCATCGCCGGTTCCGCGGCGGGCACCATCACGGCGCAATGGGGGATGGTCGCCGCGTACGCGCTCGTCATCCGCCGCCTGGCCACGACGCACAGCGCCTCGCTCCGAGCCCAGCGCGACGGCCTGCGCGACACCGCCCGCTCCGGTGGATGGCTGTTCCTGCGCACCGTGAGCCTGCGGGTCGCGCTGCTCGTCACCGTCGGCATCGCCACCGGCCTCGGCACCCAGGAGCTCGCGGGCTGGCAGATCGTCTTCACGATCTTCTCAGCGGCGGCGTTCGCGCTCGACGCACTCGCGATCGCCGCGCAGGCGCTGATCGGCAAGGAGCTCGGTGCCGGCGATGAACAGCGCGTGCACCGCGTGCTCGGGCGGACCGTGGCCTGGGGCGCCTGGTTCGGCGTCATCGTCGGCGGTCTCATCGCGGCGCTCTCCGGTGTGCTCGGCATCGTGTTCACGGGCGACGCCGAGGTCGCGGCGCTGGTGCAGCCGGCACTGATCGTGCTCGCGGTCGCCCAGCCCATCGCCGGCGTGGTGTTCGTGCTCGACGGCGTGCTCATGGGAGCGAACGACGCGCGCTATCTCGCGATCGCCGGAGGCCTGAACCTCGTGCCGTTCCTGCCCGCGCTGTGGATCATCGCCGCCGTGGGCGTCGACGGCAGCGCCGGACTGGTCTGGCTCTCACTGGCCTTCTTCGGCGTGTACCTGCTCGCCCGCCTGGCGACGCTGGGCTGGCGGGTGCGCTCGGGCCGCTGGCTGTCCGCAGCCGTGTGATGAGCTGCGGCATGACAGTCCACATCATCGCGCGAAGCGGCGGCACCATTCGTACATGATCACAGCAGCGGCGGCGCTGGCGTTGATCGAGCGCGTCGAGCCGTACTGGGTGATCTCGACATGGCCGGATGCCGCGGCGAGCGCTTCCGCAGACAACCCCGGCCCCTCCTGACCGAACAGCAGCACGCAGCGTTCGGGGAGCTCGGCTTTGTCGACCGGCACCGATCCTTCGACGTTGTCGACCGCGATGATCGGGATGCCCTCCCCCGCCGCCCAGGCCGCGAAGGTCTCGACGTCGTCGTGGTGCACGACGTGCTGGTACCTGTCGGTGACCATGGCGCCGCGCTTGTTCCAGCGGCGGCGGCCGATGATGTGCACGGTGTCGGCCAGGAACGCGTTGGCGCTGCGCACGATCGAGCCGATGTTCATGTCGTGCTGCCAGTTCTCGATCGCGACGTGGAACGGATGCCGCTGCGTGTCGAGGTCCGCGACGATGGCCTCCATCCGCCAATAGCGGTAGCGGTCGATCACGTTGCGGGTATCCCCGACCTCGAGCAGTTCGGGGTCGTACTGCTCCCCCTCAGGCCACGCGTCCGCGCCGCCCGGCCAGGGACCGACGCCATGGGTGGTGCGCTCGGGCGTGCCGCTCTCGGGCGTCTGCTCATCCATCCCGCCAGGCTATCCGGACATCTCGAGACGAGATATTTAGGTGCACCGAAATATCCGCTACGCTTTCGGCATGCCTAAAAATTCCGAGCTCGCCGAGGCGCCCGTGACGCGCACCACCCCGCCGCGCAGCCTGTGGCTGCTCGGACCCGCGCTCGTGGCGGGCGTCGCGTATCTCGATCCGGGCAACGTCGCCAGCAACATGACGGCGGGCGCGCAGTACGGCTACCTGCTGGTCTGGGTCGTCATCGCCGGCAACGTGATGGCGTGGCTGATCCAGTACCTGTCGGCCAAGCTGGGGGTGGTCACCGGGCAGAGCCTTCCCGAGGTGCTGGGCTCGCGCCTCCGCAGCCGCTGGGCGCGACGCTCCTACTGGCTGCAGGCCGAACTGGTCGCGATGGCCACAGATCTCGCCGAGGTGATCGGCGGCGCGGTCGCGCTGAACCTGCTGTTCGACGTGCCGCTGCTGCTCGGTGGCCTCATCACCGGCGCCGTGTCGATGATCCTCCTCGCCGTGCAGAGTCGACGGGGACCGCGGCACTTCGAGTTCGTGATCATCGGCCTCATGGCGATCATCACGATCGGTTTCGTCGCCGGCGTCTTCGTCGCGCCACCGGACCCCGCCGGCGTGATGGGCGGCCTGGTGCCGCGCTTCGAGGGCACCGGATCCGTGCTGCTCGCCGCATCCATCCTGGGCGCGACGATCATGCCGCACGCCATCTACGCGCATTCCGCGCTCAGCCGCGACCGGTTCGGCTCGGCATCCCCGAACAACCAGGCTCCGGATGCCGCCGCCGAGGCCGTGCGCACCGATGTGTCACGCATCCGCCGGCTGCTCACCGCGACCCGGTGGGACGTGTCGATCGCCATGGTCATCGCCGGGTCCGTGAACCTCGGCATCCTGCTGCTGGCCGCCGCGAACCTCGCCGGGGTCGAAGGGACGGACTCGCTCGAGGGCGCGCATGCCGCACTGGCTGCCGGACTCGGGCCCGTCGTCGCGACGTTCTTCGCGGTCGGGCTGCTCGCCTCCGGTCTCGCCTCGACCTCGGTCGGCGCCTACGCTGGCGCCGAGATCATGCAGGGACTGCTGCACGTGCGCGTCCCCCTGCTGGCCCGGCGCCTGGTGACGCTCATCCCCGCGCTCGTGATCCTCGGCGTCGGGGTCGACCCCACGCTCGCGCTCGTGCTCAGCCAGGTCGTGCTGTCGTTCGGCATCCCGTTCGCGCTGATCCCTCTCGTCGCGCTCACGGCGCAGCGCCGCACCCTGGGCGTATGGGCGAACCGGGCGTGGACGACTGCCGCGGGCATCATCGCCTCGGTGCTGCTGATCGCTCTCAACGGCGCCCTGCTCTGGCTGGTGCTCACCGGAGCCTGAGCCGCGGATAGGCTCGGAGTCATGTCTGCCGATCACGCCCGCCGCACCGTTCGCATCCTCACCTGGATCGGCATCGCGACCGGCGTGATCGGCGGCCTCCTGGTCGCGTTCCCGACCGTGCTGCCTTTCGGCGGCCCGTGGGTGCAGCTTGCGCTCGGCATCGCGACGCTCGTATCGGCGTTCCGCGCTCGCAAGATCGGTATCGCCTCGATCCCCGGCTTCGACGGGCGCCTGTCGCTCGCGGCTGCGCTGCTCGGATTCCTCGTGGTGTTCTTCGCCGGGCAGGTCGCCTTCGTCATGCTCCTGGCCGCCGCGAACGCGTAGAGGGCGCTGACCTAGACTGATTCCGTGGCATCCCCGGCAGCAGACGACTACCTCAAGACCGTCTACGCGCACACCGAATGGCAGGACGCCCCGATCACCCCGTCGGTGCTCGCCGCGAAGCTCGGCATCGCTCCGTCCTCGGTCACAGAGATGGTGAAGAAGCTCGCCGCCGCCGGCCTCGTCTCTCATGTGCCATACGGCGCAGTGCGGTTGACGGATGCCGGCACGCGCCGCGCCCTCGCGATGGTGCGGCGCCACCGGCTCATCGAGACGTGGCTGGTGCGGGAGTTCGACTACGGCTGGCACGAGGTGCACGACGAGGCCGAGGTGCTGGAGCACACGATCAGCGACCGGCTGCTGGAACGCATCGACGCCCGTCTGGGGCGCCCCCGGTTCGACCCGCACGGCGACGCGATCCCCGATGCCGACGGCCATGTCGAGCGCGAGCCGTTCGTGCTGCTCGCGGATGCGCCGGTGGGGCACGTGGGACGCGTGCTGCGCGTGGACGACCGGGACCCCGAGATCCTGCGCGCGGTCGAGGCCGTCGGGATCGCGGTGGGTGTCGACGTGTCGGTGACGCCGGGCGGCTTCTCCGTCGACGGCACGCAGGCCGAAATCGCGCATGCGGCGGATGTGATCTGGCTCACGGCCTGACACGTAGCGCCTGAAGCCACCGCCCTGAACCACCACTAATGGGGGTCATCGCCTGAGCATCCGTCGCGGATCTCGTACTGTGGAGTCGACCCGGGGGGGACAGATCCATGTCAGAGGACTTCAGCATCACGCAGTTGGTGCTCTCCACACAGCGCACCGAGCTCGAAGTCTCCGCGCGCGAGCTCGACGCGAAGATGAGCACGGCCCACTCCGCGGAGACCGGGGTGCAGGCGCCGCTGGGGCGGTCATCCCTGCGCGAGATGCTCGAGGGCGCGATCGGCGAGACGCATGCGCTCGTGCAGATCGGGCAGGACGACGTGCTGAAGGTCGCAGGGCGCATCATGGCGCTGGAGACGCAGACGGCCGATCTCGACCTGCAGCTCGGCTCGGGCTGGGAGGATCTCCCGCTGTGACGGCGTCACCGAAGGGCTACCCGTTCGAGCATATCGACTACGACGCGGGCCAGATGAACAGCCTGCACGGGCATCTCGAGGATGCGGCGGAAGAGGTCGGCACGATGCAGCTCGTGCTGCGCAATCTGGCCGACAACCTCGAAGGGCGCGGACAGGCGCTGGGTCAGGCCAAGAGCATGGCGAGCGACGTCGCCACCATGTTCGCCGCGCCTGCCGCTCGCATCCGCCGCATCAAGGGGATCGTCCTCACCTACGGCCAGGGCGCGGAGGAGCACGGCGGACGCGCGAACCAGCTCATGGCGTCGGTGACCGAGGCGCAAGCCGCGGTCGATACTGCCAACGCAGATCTGGCCGATGCCCAGACCGCACTGACCACGTGGGAGGGCAGCGACGACTACGAAGCGTGGAGCTCCGGGGAAGACACGACAATTCCGACTCGGACTCTTCACGCCAAGGACGAGCGCTTCCGCGATGCCGTCGAGACGGCTCAGACCGCGAGCACCACCGCCGCATCCGACCTCGAAGACGCGTGGAACGCCTGGGAGCGCGCATACGAGTCCTGGGATGACGCGTACGCCAGAGCTGTCGCGGCCCTCGCGAGCGTAGACGAGACCTACGTCTCCGCCGCCGATGCCACGACCCTCGCATCCCTCGCCGACGCGGACTCGCCAGCCGAGGTCGCGGCGATCTGGGACACGCTGACGGATAAGCAGAAGGAGCACTACATCGAGAGGTATCCGGGGTTCGTCGGGAACCTCGAGGGAGTGCCGTACGAGTACCGGATCGCCGCGAACGTGAAGACGCTCATGGATGCGGATGCCGTGGAGTGGGGCGATCCGCGCGACACGGAGATCGATGTGCTGCGGGAGGAACTGCGCCGAGGTGGCGTGCCCGTCTCCCTTAACCTCTTCGACAAGAACCAGGCAACGGCAGCGATGCTCTACGTCGACGGTTTCACCTATGACCCCGGCCGGATCGTCGACCCACTCACCGGCGTGACGAACATCACCGTCCTGCTCGGCGGAATGATGACCGAACTGAACCAACTAGGCGATTGGGGCGACACCGCGCAGAACCTCAACGATGCCGTCACCGGGATCACCGCCTCCATTGTGTGGTTCGGCTATGACACTCCCAACCTGGCGACCGTCGCGAGCACAGAGCAGGCTGTCGTCGGGGCGGAGACTCTGACCGGCTTCCTGCGCGGGCTCGATCAGGTCGCTCCTCGCGATGCCATCACCACAGTGATCGGCCATTCGTACGGCAGCACCACTGCCTTTCTCGCGGTCGGCAGCGCCGCCGACAATCTGGGCGTCGACAAACTGATCGCCATCGGTTCGGCGGGACTCACGGATCGCACTCTCGGCGATGATCCGAGCGCGCGCGTCGACTACACCGGAACGAACATCTACGCATCGACATCTCCCGAAGACGCCTGGGCTGAAATAGGACGGTGGGCTCCCGAGAACCCGTTCAGCTGGGGTACGCACCCCATCGATCCCGGCAGCCTCGACGGTGCCGTGTCGTTCGACAGCAACGGTGGCTACGGGCCGAACCAGGACGGAAGCACGCCGACAGAACAGCATCACGACGGCGATCCCTTGCTGCAGACTCCCGGGCACGGAACGCACGACGAGGGCGATTTCCCCATCGGCTCGACGGGCCACCCCGGCGGATACCTGCAAGACGGCTCGGAGTCGTTCGCGAACATCGTGCATATCCTGAAGACCGGCGACCCGCTGACGACACCGGGCGGATACGGAAGCGATGATTGGTGGCTTTGGTGATCCGAGATAGGCACGCACGCAAGCGAGCGCTCGCGGCGCTCGCTTTGGCATTGACAGGAGCGATGATCATGACCGGATGCGACAGCGCGGCCCCCGCGCCGACGGGAGATGCTCTGTATGCGGACGCGAAGCAAACGTATATGGACTATCGGGAGTTCGTGAACGGAGTTCAATCCGTCCTGTCCACTGGGCCCTGGGAGATCGGGCAGTTGGGCGTCTACGGGATGCAACCTGATCAGTGCGACAACGGTGCCGGCTACCGCTTCGACCTCAATCGCAGCCTGAATCTGGACCCCTCTACGCGTGAATCGAACGCCGACGCGGTCGAAGAGCATCTAAAGGATGCAGGTTTGTCCCCGAGCCGCCGCGTCCTCGGAGTTGGAGACGAGTCGCTGATCCAGGTCGCGGTGCGCGACCAGGGCGGCTTCTCCCAGCTCCTGATCGAGTTCGACGGCCAAGGCCGTGTCAGAGTCGCCGCCGACACTTCCTGCCGCCCCGGGGACGCCCATGAGCTCTCCGACATGCTGTTCGGTGACGAGGTCTTCCTCGCCGGATATCTTCCCACCGACGTGGAGTCCCCCACCGACCCGCTGTTCTTCGGCATCACACCGGGAGACCCCCAGTTCGTCCGCGAGACGCCCGCACCGTAGCGTCTCCCACCGACCCGCAGGTGCTCGACACCTCCGCGCAATAGGCTGTGCATATGGCACACCGCGACGACATCGAATGCTGGCTCACCGACATGGACGGCGTGCTCGTCCATGAGAACGACGCCATCCCCGGCGCGTCCGAGATGCTCGCCGGGTGGGAGCGCAACAGCATCCCCTACCTGGTGCTCACCAACAACTCGATCTTCACCGCGCGCGACCTCTCGGCCCGCCTGCGATCCAGCGGGCTGGTCGTGCCCGAGGAGCGCATCTGGACCTCGGCGCTCGCCACCGCCGACTTCCTCGCGCAGCAGTTGCCCGGCGGCTCCGCGTTCGTGATCGGCGAGGCCGGCATCCTCACCGCTCTGCACGAGGCCGGGTTCATCATGACCGAGACGAACCCGGACTTCGTGGTGGTCGGCGAGACGCGCAACTACTCGTTCGAGGCGATCACCAAGGCCATCCGCCACATCAACGCGGGCTCGCGCTTCATCGTGACGAACCCCGATGCCACCGGCCCCAGCGCCGAGGGCCCGATGCCGGCCACGGGCGCGATCGCCGCGCTCATCACCAAGGCCACCGGCAAGGAGCCCTATGTGGTCGGCAAGCCGAACCCGATGATGTTCCGTTCGGCGCTCAACAAGATCGGTGCGCACTCGAAGAAGACCGGCATGATCGGCGACCGTATGGACACCGACATCGTCGCCGGCATCGAGGCCGGTCTGCACACGATTCTGGTGCTCACCGGCATCAGCGACCAGACCGAGATCGAGAAGTACCCGTTCCGCCCCGACGAGATCGTGGACTCGGTCGCCGACCTGCTCCCCACCGTCACCGGCACGATTCCGACGCTCGACGAGGACTGACATGGGTGCACTCGACGAGGGCGAGCGGCTGACGGCAGCGGATGCCGCGGCCTGGCGCGCCTGGCTCGAGGAGCACCACGGGCGTACCCCCGGCGTCTGGCTGCTGAACGTACGCGGAGGCACGGTCGACGGGCTCGGTTACGAGGATGCCGTGCGCCAGGCACTCTGCTTCGGGTGGATCGACGGGCCGGTGCGGACGTTCGACGGCATCAACGCCCAGTGGTTCTCGCCTCGGCGGGCGAGCAGCGGCTGGGCGGCGACGAACAAGGTGCGGATCGCGGAGCTCGAGGCGGCAGGGTTGCTGGCGCCCGCCGGCATCCGCGCGCTCGACGTGGCCAAGGCCAACGGAGCGTGGGAGATGCTCGACGGCCCGGAGGCGGGGATCGAGCCGGACGAGTTCGCCGCAGCGCTCGATGCCTCCCCTGCCGCGCGCGCGAACTGGGACGCGTTCCCGAAGTCGGTCAAGAAGTTCGGCCTCACCCACATCGCGATGGCGAAGCGCCCCGAGACGCGCAGCGCCCGCATCGCCAAGATCGTCTCGGATGCCGCAGAGGGGAAGCGCCCATGAACCAGTCCGACGTGCTGTTCCTGGTGGTGTTCCTGATCCTGCTGAGCTCGCTCACGATCTTCATCGTGCAGTTCGTGCGCTCACGCCGCCGCGGTTCCGACGAGGGTGACGGCCGCGCCGGCTGGTGGGAAGGCCCCTGGGACGACGACCAGCGCCCTCCGCGCTGACCCCGGGCGCCGATCCAGCCGATCAGGACTGCAGGGTCAGGCTGCGCAGGACGGGTACGGGCTCCGGCAGCCGCAACGGACCGGTTCCCGGCGTGATCGTGCCGAGGATGCGCGGAGCGCTCGCGCCGGTTCCTCCCGGGATCACCGCGGGCACGCCGTGCATCGTGCACCAGCCGATCAGCGCGAACAGCACGGCTTCCTTGTTGTCTGCCGAGGCGCCGAGCTCATCCGCCAGCACCACCTCGACCTCGGGCAGCGCGGTGCGCAATCCCTCCATGATGAGCGGGTTGCGGCATCCGCCTCCTGAGACCGCGAGGTAGCCGATGCCCGCCGCCCGCACATCCCGCGCGACCGTCTGCACCGTGAGCTCGGTGAGCGTGCGCACGAGGTCGGGCGTCGAGATCTCGCGTCCGGACAGCAGCGCCCGCACGTAGTCGAGGTGGAAGTGCTCCTTGCCGGTGCTCTTCGGGGAGGGGAGCGTGTAGTACGGGTCCGCGAGCAGCGCGGTGAGCAGCGTCTCGTCGACAGCGCCGGTGCGGGCGATCGCGGCATCCTCGTCGTAGCCGAGGTCGTTCAGCCCCTCATCCACGACCACGGCGTCGACCAGGGCGTTGGCCGGGCCGACGTCGTAGGCCGAGATGCCGTCGCCGACGACCGTGATGTTCGCGATGCCGCCCAGGTTCAGCGCGGCCGAGGTGCCGGGGCGTCCGCGCAGCAGCAGTTCATCGAGGAACGACACCAGCGGGGCGCCGTGGCCTCCGACGGTGATGTCGCGGATGCGTACATCCGAGACCACCGGAGCGCCCACACGCTCGGCGATCCACGCGGGCTGCCCGATCTGCAGGGTGCCGAGAGCGTGTCCGGCATCGACCCAGTGATACACGGTCTGGCCATGCGTGCAGACGGCATCGACTCCCCCGACGGATGCCGCGGCGGTGGCGGCGACCTCGGCGAACGCCTGCCCGATCAGGGTGTCGAGCTCGCACACCTCCGCGAGGGTCGTCTGGGCAGGAGGGAGCGCGGCGACCAGTCGTGCGCGCAGTTCCGGGCCGTAGGGGATGCTGTCCTCGAGCAGCACGTCGCCATGGAGCGCACCGTCGGTCTCGTCGAATTCGACCACTGTGACGTCGATGCCGTCGTGTGAGGTGCCCGAGAGCAGGCCGAGTACGCGCATGCGCAGTCCTTCCGTCGTCTCACCCGAGCCTACGACGTATTTGTTAGGAGAGTGTACGGAATGGGACTCTCCTCTGCACCGCCCGACGAATCGAGCGAGTCTCCACAGCCTCCGGCGCCCGCGGTCTGCGCGGTCTGTCCCAGCCCCCACTTCGAGTAGTTTCGCTGGTGCCCGCCCCACACCCCTAACAGAATGGAGGCATGTTCGTGTCCGCAGAGATCCTGGCGATCGTGGTGAGTGCGGTCGGCATCGTGCTCACCCTCGGTACGACCATGCTCGCGGGCTTCGCCTGGTGCGTGCGGCGCATCGACGCCGTCGACCACAGGCTCGGCGCACGCATCGACGAACTCGATCACCGGCTGACCGCACGCATCGATGCCCTCGACCAGCGGCTCGGCGCACGCATCGACGAACTCGACCAGCGGCTCGGCGCACGCATCGACGAACTCGACCACCGACTGACCGCACGGGTCGATACCGTCATCGACGACACGACCGCACTCAAGATCGCCGTCGCACGGTGGGAGGGTCCGGTACGGCATCTCGTCCTGCCCGGCCACTGACAACGGACGGCGGACTCAGCGTCTGGACTCAGCGCCCGGACTCAGCGCCTGCACTCAGCGCCTGGATTCAGCGCCGGCACTCAGCGGATGACGAGCGCCGCGGCGCCGATCAGCGGCCCCTCGTCGCCGAGACCCGAGCGTACGACGCGGGCTCGCCGCGAGTACTCGTGTGCCGCACTCGCGGTGAGAGCCTGCTGCACCAGGTCGATGTAGTCCTCGGAGACGCGCGAGAATCCGCCGCCGATCGCGACCATGTCCAGGTCGACGAGCGTGGCGGCGTCCGCCAGCGCCTCGCCGACGGCCTTCGCGGAGCGCTCGATCGCGGCTCGAGCGATCGCGTCGCCGGCCGCTGCATCCCGCGCCAGGTCCTCGCCGGTCGCGCCGGTCCAGCCCTGCTGCTGCGCCCAGGCGGCGCTCGCCGGACCGGAGGCGATCTCCTCGAGCGTCAACCCGCCTTCGCGACGGACCTGGCCGAGGTGTCCGGCATTGCCCGTGGCACCGGGAATGTAAGCGCCGTTCGCGACGAAACCGCCGCCGACGCCCGTCGACACGACGATCGCGAGCGAAGAGCGGGCGTCTTTCGTCGCACCGAGCCAGGACTCGGCGAGTGCGAGAGCACCGCCGTCGTGACCGAAGACGGTCGGCAGCTCGCGACCGAGAAGCCCGGAGGCGGTCGTGCGCACGGCATCCGCGAGACCGTATCCACGGGCTGCGGGCATGTTCACGGGGAGGATCTGTCCGACGTTCCGGTCGATCGGTCCGGCACTGCCGATGCCGGCGCCGATGAGCTCGGCATCGGCGGGGAGACGGGCGAGTGCGTGGGCGATCACCGTCGCGATCGCCTCGTCGAGTGACGCGGGCGTCGCGTCCCGGCCCGTGGCCCTGCGGCTGCGGCTTCCTGGCACGAGGGTGCCGTCGTCGGCCACGAGCGCGGCCTCCAGCTTCGTGCCGCCCACATCGACGGCCAGTGCGTAGCGGTTCACTGCGGGTCGAGTCCGAGGTCGTCGAGGTCGAACGCGGCGCGCCATTCGAGCCCCTCGGCTTCGATCGCGGCCTGGGCCCCGGTCTTGCGGTCGACGATCACGGCGACGGCGACGACCTCGGCCCCTTCCCGGCGCAGGGCTTCGACGGCCTTGAGCGCGGACTGTCCGGTCGTGGAGGTGTCTTCCAGCACCACGACGCGCTTGCCCTTGACGTCGGCGCCCTCGATCTGGCGGCCGCGACCGTGGTCCTTCGGCTCCTTGCGCACGACGAACGCGTCGAGCGGGCGCTCGGTGGCGACCGAGGCGTGCAGCACCGAGTTCGCGATCGGGTCGGCGCCGAGCGTGAGTCCGCCGACCGCCACGACATCCAGGTCGCCGATCAGGTCGAGCATGATCCGGCCGATCGCCGGTGCGGCCCTGTGATCGAGGGTGAGCTTGCGCATGTCGACGTAGTACGTCGCCTTCTTGCCGCTGGAGAGGGTGAAGTCGCCGTGGAACACCGCCTCATCCGTGATGAGGTCGAGAAGTGTCTGGCGGTCTGCGTCGAGTGCGGTCACGGCATCCAGTGTAGAAGGCGCGGGCGTCGTGTTCCGCGGGAAGTCTGCGTGTCCGATGCCGCAACTAGGCTGGAGGCATGCGCTTGGCCACCTGGAACGTCAACTCCATCCGCACCCGCGTCACCCGCACCGTCGAATTCGCCGTGCGCGAAGACATCGACGTGCTGGCGATGCAGGAGATCAAGTGCAAACCCGAGCAGTTCCCCTACGGACCGTTCGAAGAGGCCGGGTACCACGTCGAGGTGCACGGGCTGAACCAGTGGAACGGCGTCGCGATCGCGAGCCGCCTGCCGATCACCGACGTGCGCACCGCGTTCGACGGGATGCCGGGTTTCGCCAAGGGCCACGAGGGTCCGGATGCTCCGCTCGAGGCCCGCGCGCTCGGGGTGATGGTCGAGGGCGTGCGGGTGTGGAGCCTGTACGTGCCGAACGGCCGCTCGCTCGACGACCCGCACTACGCCTACAAGCTGCACTGGCTCGAAGCTCTGAAGAACTCCACCGCGGCCGAGCTCGCCGCGAACCCCGACCTGCCGCTGGCGCTGGTCGGCGACTTCAACATCATCCCGTTCGACTCCGACAACAACGACCCCGACATCGTCGAGGGTGTCTCCACGCACGTCTCCCCCGCGGAGCGGCAGGCGTTCTTCGCGTTCCAGGACGCCGGAGTCACCGACGTCGTCCGCCCCCTGCTGCCAGAGGGCTTCACCTACTGGGACTACCAGCGCCTCAAGTTCCCGCGCAACGAGGGCATCCGCATCGACTTCATCCTCGGCTCCCGCACGCTGGCCGACGGGGTCAGCGGCGCATCCATCCACCGCGACGAGCGCAAGGGCGAGCAGCCCAGCGACCACGTGCCGGTGGTCGTCGAGTTCGATCTCGGCGGTGCCGACGAAGACGACGACGATCTGCCGATGATCTTCTCGTGACGCCCCGATCGATTTCAGCGCTGTGGCCATTCGGCTGATCGCGACGGACCTCGACGGCACGCTCCTCGACCCGTCGTCGGCCGTCACGCCGCGCACACGCGCCGCGCTCGATGCCTCCCGCAGTCGCGGCATCCACGTCGTGCCCGTCACAGCGCGTCAGCCGATCGGCCTGCGCGCGATCGCTGCCGACGCGGCGTTCGACGGGTGGGCGCTGTGCAGCAACGGCGCCTACGCGACCCACCTCACCGACGGCCGGATGCTGTTCGCCGAGGAGCTTCCGCCCGAGACCATCCGCACCCTCGCCGAGGCGCTGCGCGCCAGCATCCCTGGACTGCTGTTCGCGAGCGTGCGGGAAGGCGGCGAGACCTTCGTCGCCCAGCACGGCTACGCGGAGATCGCCGACCTCAGCGACCACAAGCGCGACCCCAAAACCATGGGCGGCGTGCCGCTGGAGCAGGTCCTGGCCGCTCCGAGCCTCAAGCTCGTGATCCGGCATCCGGAGCTCGCTCCCGCCGCGCTGTTCGACGCACTGCGCTCGCTGGGACTCACCGGCTTCGAGGCGACGCTGTCCGGTGCGCCGTTCGTCGAGGTGATGGCCGAGGGCGTGACGAAGGCCACCGGCCTCGCCCGCCTGTGCCTGCACCTCGGTATCGACCGCGCCGAGGTCGTGGCGTTCGGCGACGCCCTCAACGACGTCGAGATGCTGCGGTGGGCAGGACGCGGTGTGGCGATGGCGGATGCCGAGCCCCTCGTGCAGGATGCCGCCGACGAGACGACCGCGTCGAACGCCGACGACGGAGTGGCGCAGGTCATCGAGCGACTGCTCGGCTGACCTGTCCGGCTCGGCGAGCTATCCGAAGGTCAACGTCAGCGGGATGGGGCGCCTGCGTCGGTCTCCGTGAGCGTGCCCGTGATGACACAGGGCCCGAATCCGGTGCGCCGCTCAGCCGACGTGCTCCGGACCGTTCTCGACGGCCTCGGGGGTCATGTAGAGGAAGCCCAGCGAGTTGCCGTCCGGATCGTCGATGTCTCGCGAGTACATGAAGCCGTAGTCCTGCGCGGGCTTCGGCTCGGTGCCACCGGCGGCGAGGGCCTTGTCGACGATCTCATCGACATCCTCACGCGAGGTTCGACTGAACGAGACCGACACCTGGGCGACCTCGTGCGGGTCGGCGATGGGCTTGTCGGTGAATGTGGCGAAGAACTCGCGCTTCAGGATCATGAAGAAGATGTCATCCGACCACACCACGCACGCGGCGTTCTCATCGGTGAACAGCGGATTGATCTCGCATCCGATCGCGGTGTAGAACGCCTTGCTGCGGTCGAGATCGGTGGTGGGCAGGTTGACGAAGACCTGGGTCATGGTGACTCCTCTGTCGGTGCGGGGCCGTTCCCCGTCGGCTTCCGAAGTCGATGCTCGTCTCTCCGAGGGCGACGGTCAACCCTTGTCTGCGGGGGTTCGTCCGTCTCACGGGGGATGCCCCGGCATCCCCCTCCGCCCTACGGTGGGAGGATGCCGTTCACCCGCACGCCGACCGACCGCGACCGCCGCAACGACGTGCTGCTGGCGGCCGTGCTGTTCGTCGGAGCCGTCATCAGCGCCGCCCTGTCGTCGATCGCGCAGATCTACGGCGACGAGCAGGCGCCGCTGTGGACCGCGCTGATCTACGCCGTGGTCGTGACCACCCCCCTCGTGTACCGTCGCCGCTGGCCCGGCATCGTCGCCGCCGTGACCTCGACGGCCTACTTCGTCGCGGTGACCGTGAAGGTGCCGGAGCTCTACGTCGGCAACATCGCGATGTTCATCGGCCTGTACTCGGTCGGCGCCTGGATGAACGACCGCCGCCGCGCCATGATCGTGCGCACCGCGATCATCATCGGCATGTTCGCCTGGCTGCTGATCACCATGTACTACGAGGCCATCAATCAGGCCGAGGAGGCCGATGTCGTCGCCGGGGCGTTCTCGCCCTACATCGCGTTCATGATGCTCCAGATCCTGCTGAACGCGCTCTACTTCGGCGGGGCATACTACTTCGGCGAGCGCGCGTGGGCGTCGGCCGCCGAACGGACGGTGCTGGAACAGCGCACGATCGAGCTGGAGCGCGAGCGTGAGGTCACCGCCGCGCAGGCGGTCGCCCTGGACCGGGTGCGCATCGCGCGGGAGCTGCACGATGTGGTCGCCCACCACGTGTCTGTCATGGGGGTGCAGGCGGGGGCCGCGCGGCTGGTGATCGACCGGGATGCGGCCGAGTCGAAGCGCATCCTGACCGGGATCGAGTCCTCCGCGCGCGACGCGATCAGCGAACTGCGCCAGCTGCTGGAGACGCTGCGCACGCCCGGCGGCGACACCGCGGAGCCGGCATCCACCCTGACCCTCGACGACATCGCCGAGCTCACCGCGTCCTCCACGGAGGCCGGGCTGCCCACGGAGTACACGGTGATCGGCGAACCCGTGCCGGTGCCCTCGGTGGTGGCTGTGAACCTCTACCGGATCGCGCAGGAGTCGCTCACGAACGCCCGTCGTCACGCGGGCGTCGGAGCGACGGCGGATGTGCGGGTGCGCTATGACCACGACGGCGTCGAGGTCGAGATCGTCAACACCGGCCGCACGGTCGGTCAACTGCGCCCTGGCCTCGGGCAGCTCGGCATGCGCGAACGTGCGATCGCCTCCGGCGGCACGATCGAGGTATCGCCGCGGCCGCACGGCGGATTGCGGGTGCGGGCACGTGTACCGCTCTCCCCTGCGACCAAGGAGCTCGCATGACCACCACCCCCATCCGCGTGCTCATCGTCGATGACCACGCGATGCTCCGTGCGGGGTTCCGTACGATCCTCCAGACGCAGCCCGACATCACGGTGGTCGGCGAGGCGGCGACCGGCGCGGATGCGGTTGTTCAGGCATCCGCTCTGCACCCCGACGTCATCACGATGGACGTGCAGATGCCCGACATGGACGGCATCGAGGCGACCAGACTCATCGTGGCCGACCCCGAAGTGGCCGCCGCGATCGCGATCGTCACGACCTTCGACCGCGACGACTACCTGCACAGGGCGCTCGAGGCCGGAGCCAGCGGGTTCCTGCTCAAGAACGCCGACGCCGAGGACCTGATCGCCGCCGTGCGCGCTCTCGCCGCCGGCGACGGGATGCTCGCGCCGGAGGTCACGCGTCGCGTGCTCGCCCGGTTCGCCGCGACGCCGACCCCTCCCGTCACGGCATCGGTCTCGACGGCACCCGCACGACCCGCGACCGTGCTCGCCGAGCCGCTGACCGAGCGCGAGTCCGAGGTGCTGACGCTGCTCGCCGACGCCCGCAGCAACGCCGAGATCGCCGGAGCGCTGTACATCGGCGAGGCCACGGTGAAGACGCACGTGTCGCGCATCCTGCAGAAGCTCGGCGCGCGGGACCGCGTGCAGGCCGTCGTGCTGGCGCACCGCCTCGGGCTCGCCTAGAGCGACCGAGCGACGCGCACCGGGCGCTAGCCTCGGAGCATGCCAGACACCGCTGCGATCTCCCGCCCGAACGGGGTGTCCCGCCCGATCCTGGCCGGCGTCGTCACGGCGCTCGTGGGCTTCACGAGCTCCTTCGCCGTCGTGCTCACCGGGCTCCACGCCGTGGGCGCGACGCCCGCGCAGGCGGCCAGCGGGCTTCTCACCCTGAGCCTGACGATGGGCCTCGCGTGCATCGTGCTCGCCTGGCGATATCGGATGCCGATCACCGCAGCGTGGTCGACTCCCGGCGCCGCACTGCTCGCCGCGACCGGCGCGGTGGAGGGCGGGTGGCCGGCCGCGGTGGGCGCCTTCCTCGTGGCCTCCGCACTCATCCTGCTGACCGCGCTCTGGCCGGCGCTGGGCGCGCTGATCGCCCGCATCCCGCCGTCGATCGCCCAGGCGATGCTCGCCGGTGTGCTGCTGCCGCTCTGCCTCGCACCGATCACCGGCCTCGTGGCGAACCCCTGGGGCGTCGTGCCCGTCGTGGTGACCTGGCTGATCTTCGCCCGGTTCGCGCCGCGGTGGGCGGTTCCACTGGCCTTCGTCACGGCGGCCGTGGTCGTCGCGGTCACGCTCGTGCAGGCGGGGGCGCCCGTCGATCCCGCGCTGCTGCTGCCGCGATTCGAGCTCACGGCTCCGAGGTTCACGGTCGGCGCGCTGGTCGGCCTGGCGCTGCCGCTGTTCATCGTGACGATGGCCTCGCAGAACGTCCCCGGCGTCGCGATCATGCGCAGCTTCGGGTACGAGGTGCCCTGGCGCCCGGCGATGCTGGTCACCGGACTCGGCACCGCGCTCGGCGCACCGGCCGGCGGGCACGCGATCAACCTCGCCGCGATCAGCGCGGCCCTCGCCGCAGCGCCGGATGCCGACCCCGACCCGCGACGACGCTGGGTCGCCGGAGTCTCCACGGGTGCGTCGTACCTGGTGCTCGGCGGGTTCTCGGCCGCGTTCGCCGCCCTCGTCCTCCTCGCGCCCGAGGCCGTGATCCCCGCGGTCGCCGGTCTCGCCCTGTTCGCCGCGTTCGGGTCATCGGTGCAGCAGGCGATCGACGACCCCGGCGAACGGCTCCCCGCCGTGGTGACCTTCCTGGTCGCGGCATCCGGCGTCGCGGTGCTCGGCGTCAGCGCCGCGTTCTGGGCGCTCATCGCCGGCCTTCTGGTGCGCACGGTGCTGCACACCCGGCGCTGACGCCGGAGTCCTCTGCTCCGGCATCCGCCGGCATCCGCCGAGCGGACGGCTTCGCATCGACTGCACGACATCCGCGCGTGGATACGCCGTGCATTCGGCAGCATCCCGTGCACTCGGCGGCAGCATCCGCCGAGCGGATGACAGCAGAGGGGTCCGCCGCAGGGGGGATGCCGGGGGCAGGGGCAACTCCCTAGCGTGGGGGTATGACCACTGGACCCCTGGAACTGACGGGCATCACCAAGAGCTACGGCTCTCGGCGCGTGCTCGACGACGTCTCCTTCACCGTGACCCCTGGACGACTCACCGGCTTCGTCGGCGGCAACGGCGCCGGCAAGACCACGACCATGCGGATCGTGCTCGGGCTGCTGTCCGCCGACGGCGGGACCGTCGACCTGAACGGCGCGCCGCTGACCACGGCCGACCGTCGCCGCTTCGGCTACATGCCGGAGGAGCGCGGCCTCTACCCCAAGATGAAGGTGCTTGAGCAGATCGTCTACCTGGCACGGCTGCACGGCTTCGACAAGCCCGAGGCCACGGCGCGGGCGACCGAGCTGCTCACCGAGCTGGGCCTGGGTGAGCGCCTGAACGACACGATCGAGTCCCTCTCACTGGGCAACCAGCAGCGGGCGCAGATCGCGGCCGCCCTGGTGCACAACCCCGAGGTGCTCATCCTGGACGAGCCGTTCTCCGGCCTCGACCCCCTCGCGGTCGATGTGGTCGCCGGGGTGCTGCAGTCCAGCGCCGCGAAGGGTGCGGCCATCCTGTTCTCCTCGCACCAGCTCGACGTGGTCGAGCGCCTGTGCGATGACCTGGTGATCCTCGCCGGGGGCACGATCCGGGCATCCGGCTCGCGCGACGCGCTGCGCTCCGAGCACGCGGGCAACCGCTACGAGTTGATCTCGGCGGGCGACGCCGGCTGGCTGCGCACCGAACCAGGCATCACGGTCGTCGACTTCGAGGGCGGCTATGCGCTGTTCGACGCCGACGGCCCCGACACCGCGCAGCGCGTGCTGCGATCCGCCGTCGAACGGGGCGATGTCGCGAGCTTCTCCCCCAAGCATCCCTCTCTCGCCCAGATCTTCAAGGAGGTCATCCAGTGAGCACTCCGGCTCCCGTCCGCAACTCCAACGGCATCTGGCTCGTCGCCGAGCGCGAGATCGGGTCGAAGCTGCGCAGCAAGGCGTTCCTCATCTCGACCGGCATCCTGCTGCTGATCGCCCTGGTCGGCATCCTGCTCTCGGGATTCGCCAGCAAGGGGGCGGCGGCAGAGAAGATGCCGGTGGCGGCGACATCGCAGACCGAAGCCGCCGTCTCGGCACTGCCGAACGTCACCGTGACCGCGGCGGCCGATGAGGCGGCAGCCGAGGAGCTCGTGCGCTCCGAGAAGGTCGACGCGGCGGTGATTCGCGGCGACGGGCCCTCGGGCTACACGATCATCGCACTGAAGGACGCCCCCGGCTCGCTCGTCTCCGGGCTGTCGCAGTCACCCGACATCGTGATCCTCGACCCCGCGACCACCAACCCGCTGCTGCGCTACTTCATCGCGATCGGCTTCGGCCTCGTGTTCATGATGGCCGCGGCGACCTTCGGCGGCACGATCGCGCAGAGCGTCGTCGAGGAGAAGCAGACCCGCGTCGTGGAGGTGCTGCTGTCGGCGATCCCGGCCCGCACCCTGCTCGCCGGCAAGGTGATCGGCAACACGGTGCTCGCGATGGGACAGATCCTCGCGCTCGCAGCGATCGCCACGGTGGGGCTGATCATCACGGGTCAGAACGAGATCCTCGCCACCCTCGGGGCGCCGATCATCTGGTTCGCGGTCTTCTTCCTCTTCGGGTTCATCCTGCTGGCGTCGATGTTCGCGGCAGCGGCATCCATGGTCTCTCGCCAGGAGGACATCGGTTCCACGACCACCCCGATCACGATGCTGATCATGGCGCCGTACATCCTGGTGATCGTCTTCAACGACAACCCGCTGGTGCTGACGATCATGTCGTACGTGCCGTTCTCGGCACCGGTCGGCATGCCGATGCGCCTGTTCGTCGGCGAGGCGCAGTGGTGGGAGCCGCTGCTGAGCCTCGTGATCCTCCTGGCGAGCTGCGTGGCCGCGATCGTGATCGGCGCGAAGATCTACGAGAACTCGCTCCTGCGCATGGGGACGCGCGTGAAGCTGAAGGAGGCACTGCGCGGCTGACGCGCACGCCAGACACGAAACCCCCTGTCGCGATCTGCGGCAGGGGGTTTCGTCGTCATCGGACCGCGGTCAGATCACGCCGTCCGTCAGCCCGGTCGGGTTGCCGAAGCGGTGGTTCGTGATCGACACGGCCTGCTCGTGCAGGAACGGCAGCATCTCGACGCGTCCGGCGCCGGTCACGGCGTGCGACCAGACGGCCACGTCGGGGCTTCCGCCCAGCGCGGTGAACAGCGCCGAAGCGTCGCCGCCGACCAGACGCACCCGCTGCCAGCTGCTCTTGCCCTTCGACACCGCCTTGGCGAAGTGCTTCACCCAGGCGGCATCCTTCTCGTGCGTCACGGACACGCCCTGCGCACGCAGCGCCTTCTCGATACCGCTCGGCAGGCTCGCGGCCGAGACCGTGAACGGGCTGCCGCTGCGCAGAGCCGCAGCGAGCACGCGCACGCTCTCCACCAGCGGCGCGTCCTCCGACAGGCGCACGTCGACGGCGACAGGACGGTAGCGGAAGAGATTGCGCTCGACCCCCAGACCCGACTTGTCGGACACCGCGCCGAACTCGGAGGTCCAGGCGTGCTCATCGGATGCGGCGGCCCGTCGCAGCCAGTCGCTCTGCGCACCGTCGAGCTCGCCGGCGGCCGCACGCAGCAGCCCCTCGATCGCGGGCGCCATCGCTGCGCCCGGCACCGCGGCCGGCAGCTCGGAGGCCGCCCACTCGCCGAGGCCGAACAGGTAGTTCGGGCCACCGGCCTTCGCGCCGGCACCGACGGCCGAGCGCTTCCAGCCGCCGAACGGCTGACGCTGCACGATCGCTCCGGTGATGCCGCGGTTCACGTACAGGTTGCCCGCTTCGACGCGGTCGAGCCAGGTGGCGACCTCGGTGGAGTCGAGCGAGTGCAGGCCGGCCGTGAGGCCATAGTCCACCGCGTTCTGCAGGCGGATGGCCTCGTCGAGGTCCTTGGCGTGCATGATGCCGAGCACCGGGCCGAAGAACTCCGTCATGTGGAAGTACGAGCCCTCGGCGACGCCGGTCTTGACACCGGGGGTCCACTGCTTCCCCTCGGCGTCGAGCTTGCGCGGCTTCACGAGCCACTTCTCGCCCGTGCCGAGCTCGGTGAGGGCGGCGAGCAGCTTGCCGTCGGCCGGCTCGATGATCGGCCCCATTTGCGTGCTCGGGTCGTCGGGCAGACCGACGCGCATCGAGGCGACCGCATCGACGAGCTGACGCTCGAACCGCTTCGAGTCGGCGACCGAGCCGACGAGGATCGCCAGCGACGCCGCGGAGCACTTCTGCCCCGCGTGGCCGAAGGCGCTGCGGGCGACGTCGGCGGCGGCGAGGTCGAGGTCGGCCGACGGCGTCACGATGATCGCGTTCTTGCCGCTGGTCTCGGCGAGCAGCGGCAGGTCGGACCGGAACGAGCGGAACAGCTGCGCGGTCTCGTAGGCGCCGGTGAGGATCACGCGGTCCACCTCCGGGCTCGCGACCAGGCGGGTGCCCAGATCTCGCGAGGCGAGGTCGACCAGGGCGAGCAGATCGCGCGGCACGCCGGCGGCCCACAGCGCCTCGATCATGACGGCGCCGCAGCGCTGCGTGAGCTTGGCGGGCTTGATGATCACCCCGGAGCCCGAAGCGAGTCCGGCCAGCACACCGCCGGCGGGGATCGCGACCGGGAAGTTCCACGGCGGGGTCACGACCGTGACCTTCGAGGGGAGGAACTCGGCGCCGGAGATGGTCTCGAGGTCCTTCGCGCGCTCGGCGTAGTAGTGGGCGAAGTCGATCGCCTCACTGACCTCGGGGTCGGCCTCGGCAAGGGTCTTGCCCGCCTCGTGCGCCATGATCTCGAGCAGCTGGCCGCGGCGTGCGGCCAGCTCGTCGCCCGCGCGGTGCAGCACGGCGGCACGCTCGGCGGCCGGAAGAGCAGCCCACTTCTCGGCGGCGGCGGTGGCGGCGGCGAAGATGCCGTCGAGCTGCTCGGCCGTCTCGACGCGTGCGGCGGCGATCGCATCGACACCGAGGGTCGTGTGCACCGAGCGCTGCAGGATCGCGCGGCCCCAGGCGCGGTTGGCGCCGAGTGCGGGGTCGGTGTCGGGCTGGTTGTGGAACGCAGTCGTCGGGGTGGCGGCATCCGCCTCCGTCTGCCGGTTCTGCACGCGGTTCGACGTCGGCACCGAGCGGTCGGCTTCGAGCCCGGCGAGCGACCGCTCGAAGCGCTCCCGTTCGCGCGTGAGCAGCGTCGGGTTCGAGGCCAGCTCGAAGACGGCAGACATGAAGTTCTCCGGGCTGGCGTTCTCCTCCAGCCGGCGCACGAGGTAGGCGATCGCCACGTCGAACTCCGCCGGGTTCACGACCGGCGTGTACAGCAGCAGGCGTCCGACGTCCTTGCGCACGGCCTCGGCCTGACCCGTCGCCATGCCCAGCAGCATCTCGTACTCGACGAGCTCGCCGCCGTCGACACCGCGCGCCTGCGAGAGCAGCCACGTGTAGGCGATGTCGAAGAGGTTGTGCCCGGCGACGCCGATGCGCACGGCATCCAGGCGCTCCGGCGTCAGCGCCCAGTCGAGCACGCGCTTGTAGTTGGTGTCGGAGTCCTGCTTGGTGGAGTAGGTCGCGAGCGGCCAGCCGTGCACGGCGGCGTCGACATGCTCCATCGCCAGGTTCGCACCCTTGACGACGCGGACCTTGATCGGCGCTCCGCCCTTCGCCCGCCGCGCGGTCGCCCACTCCTGCAGGTGCTGCATCGCGCCGAGGGCGTCGGGAAGGTAGGCCTGCAGCACGATGCCGGCTTCGAGGTTCTCGAGTCCCGGCTGGTCGAGGATGCTGGTGAACGCCGCGATCGTCAGGTCGAGGTCGCGGAACTCCTCCATGTCGAGGTTGATGAACTTCGCCTTGCCGGCAGCCTCGGAACGTGCCGCGAGCTCGTACAGCGGCGTGAGGCGGGTCACGACGTCGGCGACGGCCTCGTCGAACGACCACATCGACAGCTGGCTGACCACGCTGGACACCTTGATCGAGACGTAGTCGACGTCGTCGCGGGCCAGGAAGTCGCGGGTGCCCTGCAGACGGCGGCCGGCCTCGCGCTCACCGAGCACCGCCTCGCCGAGCAGGTTGAGGTTCAGACGGTTGCCGCTCCCCCGCAGCTTCGCGATCGCCGGGCCGAGCTTGGCGGGCGTCGCGTCGAGCACCAGGTGGCCGACCATCGCCCGCAGCACGCGGCGGGAGATCGGCACCACGACGCCGGGGAGCTTCGGGGCCATGAAGCCGCCGGTCCTGATCGCGGCGCGCAGGTACCAGGGCAGCAGAGTGGGGGTGATCTCCGAGATCTCGGAGAGCTTGCGACCCGCGACGCTCAGGTCCTCCGGGCGCATGACACCGTCGACGAAGCCGACCGTGAAGTCGAGTCCGTTCGGGTCCTTCAGCACCTCGGCGAGACGCTGGGCGGCCGGCTCGACGGGGTGGGTCTCGCTCTCGGCGAGCCAGCGCTGCACGACGGCGGCGACGTCCGAGGTGCGGGGAGTGGTGTCGACGGCAGTCATCGGCGGGAAACCTCCAGGTCGGGAGCGCACACCTCGGGATCGTGTGCGGCTGGATCATTGTCATCCGCGGCGGTAGGCTCCGTCTATCAACCGATTCGAGTTGATTCTGTTCACTCAGGCTGAACGAACTTCCCCGCCGCGAGAGGATCCGCCGTGCTCGACGTCAACCGCCTGCGGATGCTCGTGGAACTCAGTCGCCGCGGCACGCTGTCGGCCGTCGCCGACGCCCTCTCGTACAGCAAGGCCTCGGTCTCGCAGCAGCTGAGCGCACTGGAGCGCGACGTGGGCGTGCCGCTGCTGCGCCGGGTCGGCCGGGGTGTGCAGTTCACCCCGCAGGGCAACGTGCTGGTGGCCGAGGCGATCGGCATCCTGGATCAGCTCGAGCACGCCCAGGTCGCGGTGGCGGAGTCGCTGACCGAGGTGACCGGCACCGTGCGGATCGCGGTGTTCCAGTCCGCCGCGCACTCGCTGCTCCCCCGGGCGCTCGAGTCGCTCAAGACCGACCATCCGGCGCTGCGCGTCGAGGTGACCGAGTGCGACCCCGAGACCGGGCTGGTCGGTGTCTCCAGCCGCGACTTCGATCTGATCCTCGCCGAGCAGTACCCCGGCGTCACGCGGCCGATCCACGCCGACCTCGACCGGGTCGCGCTCGCCCACGACGCGATCGCCCTGGCCCGACGCCCGGGCACTCCCGACACCGCGGATGCCGTCGCCGCGCTCTGGTCGACGCGCGAGCAGCCCTGGGTGCTCGAACCTGCCGGCACCGCATCGCGGGCCTGGGCGGAACAGCTGTGCCGCACGGCCGGGTTCGAGCCGGACGTGCGCTTCGAGGTCGCCGACCTCACCGCCCACGTGCGCCTCATCCGCGCCGGGCTCGCCACCGGACTCCTGCCTGAGCTCGTCTGGGCCGGGGAGACCCCGACCGTGGCGCTCACCCCTCTGCCGGCGCAGCCGCGGCGCGAGATCTTCTCCTCCGCGCGGCGGGTGTCAGCCGCAGCCCCGTCGATCCGCGCGGTGCGCCGGGCCCTGGCATCCGCCGCCTCGCACAACCTGCTCGAATGACCTGCTCCGCGCCACACAGGCCAGGAGATCGTCATCTTCCGTCATCGGGGAACACGGCGGGAATATGCATGCACGTGCATCCGTTGAGTCCCCTGTAGCCGGACGAAGGAGTCCGATCCACTCCTTCTGAAAGGGCATCACCGTGAGCACTCCCGTCATCGATCGCACCGCACCGACCGAGCACCCCGTCCTCGACGTCCTCGCCGGACGCTGGAGCCCCCGCGCCTACGACGCGCAGAACTCGATCGACGAGGGCAAGCTCGCCACCGCTCTCGAAGCGGCCCGCTGGAGCCCCTCCGCGAACAACTCGCAGCCGTGGCGCTTCATCGTCGCCCGTCGCGGAACCGCCCTGCACGCGCAGGTCGTCGACGCGCTGGTCGGCTTCAACCAGGCCTGGGCCGCGAACGCCGCCGTGCTCGTCGTCGCGATCGCCGAGACCGAGACCGCCGACGGCACCCCGATCACGCACGCCTTCTACGACCTCGGTCAGGCCGTCGCGCACTTCTCGGTGCAGGCACACCACGACGGTCTCCTCGTGCACCAGATGAGCGGTTTCGACCCCGAGGTCGTGCGCGAGTTCGCCGACCTGGAGGAGCGCTTCGTTCCCGCCACCGTCTTCGCGGTCGGCGAGTTCGGTGACGTCGAGGCCCTGCCCGAGGTGCTGCAGGAGCGCGAGGTCGCCCCGCGCGTGCGCCGCCCGATCGCCGAGACGGTGATCCTCAGCGCCTGAGCTTCTCACACACACGAAGAGCGCCGCTCCGGGTTTCCGGGGCGGCGCTCTCGTGTTGCTGCGGAGTGCGACTCTCAGTCGTCGAGCAGTTCGGCCTCGATCACGTCATCGTCGAGGTCGGGCTCGGGAGTGGCGCTGGTGAGCACCAGGCCGGAGCCGTCTGCGGCCATGTCGACCCGCACCGTGTCGCCGTCGCGCACACCGCCCGAGAGCAGCGCGGTCGCCAGCTTGTTCTGCACCTCGGACTGGATCAGTCGCCGCAGCGGACGCGCACCGAACATCGGGTCGTAGCCGCGCTCGGCGAGCCACGATCGCGCGTCGGGGGTGACCGCGAGGGTGAGTCGGCGGTCGCGCAGCCGCGTGTGCAGCTGGTCGACCGACAGCTCGACGATCTGCGCAAGGTCGTCTTCACTGAGCGCCTGGAACATCACGATGTCATCGAGACGGTTCAGGAACTCCGGACGGAACGCCTGGCGCACGAGCGTCATGACCTGATCGCGCTTCTCCTCCGGCGCGAGCACCGGGTCGATCAGGATCGGCGATCCGAGGTTCGACGTCAGGATCAGGATCACGTTGGAGAAGTCGACCGTGCGGCCCTGCCCGTCGGTGAGACGGCCGTCGTCGAGCACCTGCAGCAGCACGTCGAACACCTCGGGGTGCGCCTTCTCGACCTCGTCGAGCAGGATCACGCTGTACGGGCGACGCCGCACGGCTTCGGTCAGCTGACCGCCCTGCTCGTAGCCGATGTATCCAGGAGGAGCACCGACGAGCCGCGAGACCGAGTGCTTCTCTCCGTACTCCGACATGTCGATGCGCACCATGGCGTGCTCGTCGTCGAAGAGGAACTCCGCGAGTGCCTTGGCCAGCTCGGTCTTGCCCACACCGGTGGGGCCGAGGAACAGGAACGAACCGGTCGGCCGGCCGGGGTCGCTGATGCCCGCACGCGAGCGGCGCACCGCGTCAGACACCGCCTTGACGGCATCCTTCTGTCCGATCAGCCGCTTGCCCAGCTCAGCCTCGAGGTGCAGCAGCTTCTCGGACTCACCCTGCAGCAGGCGGCCGACAGGGATGCCGGTCCACGCCGCGATGACGCCGGCGATGTCTTCATCCGTGACCTGCTCGTTGACCATGCGACCCTCGTCGGGCTCGGACTGCTCCGACCGCTCAGCCTCGACCAGCTCGCGCTCCAGCGAGGGGATGTCGGCGTACAGCAGCCGCGAGGCGCGTTCGAGGTTGCCCTCGCGCTGAGCCCGCTCGGCGTCGCTGCGCGCGGCGTCGAGTCGCGTCTTCAGGTCGCCGACACGGTTCAGCGATGCGCGTTCGCGCTCCCAGCGGGCCTGCAGCTCACCGAGCTTGGCCTCCTCGGTCGCGAGGTCGGCCCGGAGGGTGGCGAGGCGCTCCTTCGAGGCCGCGTCCTTCTCCTTCTTGAGCGCGAGCTCCTCGAGCTTGAGGCGATCGACGTGGCGCCGCAGCTCGTCGATCTCGACCGGCGCCGAGTCGATCTCCATGCGCAGCCGCGATGCCGCCTCGTCGATCAGGTCGATGGCCTTGTCCGGCAGCTGCCGCGCGGGCAGATAGCGGTTCGACAGGGATGCGGCGGCCACGAGCGCGCCGTCGGAGATCGCGACCTTGTGGTGCGCCTCGTAGCGCTCCTTGAGTCCGCGCAGGATCGCGATCGTGTCCTCGACCGTGGGCTCGCCCACGTACACCTGCTGGAAGCGGCGCTCCAGGGCGGCATCCTTCTCGATGAACTCGCGGTACTCGTTGAGCGTGGTCGCGCCGATCAGGCGCAGCTCGCCGCGGGCCAGCATCGGCTTGAGCATGTTGGATGCCGCGACCGAGCCCTCCCCGCCGCCGGCGCCCATCAGCACGTGCAGCTCGTCGATGAAGGTGATGATCTGGCCCTCGGACTCGGTGATCTCCTTGAGGACCTGCTTCAGTCGCTCCTCGAACTGCCCGCGGTACATCGCGCCGGCGACGAGCGCCGAGATGTCGAGCGTGATCAGCTCCTTGTCCTTGAGGGACTCGGCCACGTCACCCGCGACGATGCGCTGGGCGAGGCCCTCGACGACCGCGGTCTTTCCGACGCCGGGCTCGCCGATCAGCACCGGGTTGTTCTTGGTGCGCCGGGTGAGCACCTGGCTCACGCGACGGATCTCGCTGTCGCGCCCGATCACGGGGTCGAGCTTGCCCTGGCGTGCACGGTCGGTGAGGTTGATACCGAACTGCTCGAGGGCGGACTGCTGATCTTGGTTCTGCGAACTGTTCTGCGGGGTGGTCATCTGTCCCTCCTGAGGAGACTCCTTCTTGCCGGATCCGTCCGCGCCTCTCAGACCGAACGGTAAAAGTTGAGTTCTATTGACTCAAGTTTACCAGGCGACCACTCCCGCGGCAATGCCCTCCGGATCAGCGCGCGGAGAGAACCGCATCCCAGATCGCGCTTGCGACCTGGCGTTTTGTTCCCGACGACGTCGCCACCACCGTGCCGTCCGCCCCGATGACCTCGACGGCGTTCTCCGCCCGCTCGAAGCCGTGCTCGGCGTCGGCGAGGTTCACCGCGAGCAGGTCGACCCCTTTGCGCTCGCGTTTGCGCCGTGCGCGCTCCCGGCGCTGCTCGGCGTCATGCAGGGTCTCCGCCGCGAACGCCACGATGGTCTGCCCGGACGGCGCTCGCCCCTCGGCGCGCGCAGCCGCGAGAGCGGCGACAACGTCCTCGTTCTCGACGAGGTCGATGCGCGTGAGCACCCCCTCGTCCTTCGTGAGCTTGTGGTCGGCGGCCTCGGCCGGCCGGTAGTCCGCGACGGCGGCGGCCATGATCAGGACGTCGGCCGTGGCGGCGGCATCCTTCATCGCTGCGGAGAGCTCGGCGGCGGTCCCGACGTCCTGCACGCGGATCGAGGGATGCAGCGCGGCAGCACGGACGGCGTGCTCGACATGAGCGGCGACCAGCACGACCTCCGCGCCGCGTGCGGCGGCCTCCGCGGCGAGCGCGGCTCCCTGGCGCCCGCTGGAGCGGTTGCCGAGGAACCGGACCGGGTCGATCGGCTCCCTGGTTCCGCCGGCCGAGATGGCGACGCGAAGGCCGGCGAGGTCCTGCGGGGCGACGACAGCCAGCGCGGCGGCGATGATCTCCTCCGGCTCCGACATCCGTCCGGGTCCGGAGTCTCCTCCGGCGAGCTCGCCCTCGGCGGGACCGACGATGTGCACGCCGCGCGCACGGAGCGTCGCGATGTTCGCCTGGGTGGCCGGATGCTGCCACATCTCGGTGTGCATGGCGGGGGCGATCACGACCGGGGCCAGTGTGGCGAGCAGCGTCGTGCCGAGCAGGTCGCTCGCGAGCCCCGCCGTCATCGAGGCGATCGTGTTCGCGGTCGCCGGGGCGACGATCACCAGCTCCGCCGCCTGCCCGAGCGCGACGTGACGCACCTTCGCGACGTCGTCATGCACGCTCGTGGTGACCGGATGCCGACTGATCGCCTCCCACGTGGGGAGTCCGACGAATCGCAACGCGTCCTCCGTCGGCACCACGGTCACATCGTGACCGGCCTTCGTGAGCAGGCGCACCAGGTGCACGGACTTGTAGGCGGCGATACCACCGGTGACTCCGACGACGATGTTCACATTCCGATTCTGCCGCAGCGGGGCCGCGCCGGGGCCGGCGCCTGTGCGCGCTTCTAGACTGAGACGCGTGTGCACAGTCGTGATCGATGTCGAGGATGCGCGATCCGCCCGACTGCTCGCCGTCCGCGACGAGGACCCGCAGCGCGAGTGGGACGGACTCGGCCCGTGGTGGCCGGAGCGGTACCCCGGCGTCACCGGCATCCGCGACCGGCGCGCGGGCGGCGCCTGGCTCGCCGTGAACGCCGCAGAGCGCCGGCTGGCCGTGCTGCTCAACCGCGCCGACGTGGGAGGCCTGACCGAGGACCGCGCCGTCTCCCGCGGATCGCTCGCCCTCGAGTCGGTCGTGGGACGCTCGCCCGAGGGGCCGCTGCCGATGCACGGCTTCAACCTGCTCGAGGTGCGACCGGAGGGTGCCAGGGTGCTGTCGTGGGACGGCATGACACTGCGCGAGACGCCGATCGACGCGGGCACCCACATGATCGCGCACGACGATCTGGATGACGATGCGACGCCGCGCATCCACGCCTGGCTGCCCCACTTCCGTGCGCTCGGCCCCGCTGCCGCGAGCGCCGCGTGGGCGGAGGAATGGATCGCGCTGCTGGCCGAGACCACCGCCCTCTCCCCCGAGGACGACAGGGCGATCATCCGCGACAACCGTCCGCACGGCTACCCCACCCAGTCGCTGCTTTACTGCGTGGCATCCGTCACCGCGACGGGCGTCGAGGTGCACGACCGCGCGCTGCCCTCACCCGCGCACTGGAGTGCGGACACCGGCACGACTGCGTAGTCATCCTCGCGTTCCCGTCCGTCTACGATGGAAGTTCCGGACGGAAGAGGGAGACCATGCCGCCCAGATCTCGCGGAGTGACGAGCATCGACGTCGCCAAGGCCGCAGGCGTGTCGCAGACGACCGTGTCTCGCATCGTCAACGGCCACGAGGGGGTCTCCGAGCGGGTCCGCACCAAGGTCGAGAACGCCATCCAGCAGCTGGGGTATCGTCCGAACCTCAGCGCGCGCAGCCTGGTCACCAGCCGCACCCACACGATCGGCGTCGTGCTCGGCGACCCGCGCAACAGCTACTACGCGGAACTGCTGCACACGATCAGCGACGAGCTCACCCGCGCCGGATACCGCGCGCTCATCCTCAGCGGACGCGCCGACACCACGGAGGACCTGGCCAGGACGCTCTGGGAGACGAACGTCGATGCGGTCATCCTGACGACCACCCTGCTGCCGGCGGATGACGAGGGGCGCATCGTCTCGCTGGGCGTCCCCTCGGTCACGATGGGTCCGGGCACCGCACCGGAGACCGCGACGATCTCGCCGGACAACCTCGAAGGCGGCCGGATCGCCGGGCGCCATCTGGTCTCGCTCGGACACCGACGCATCGGGGTGATCGCCGGCCCGCTGGGCGCGACCTCGGTGCGCGACCGCCACGACGGCTTCCTGCAGGAGCTGGCCGCCGCCGATGTCGCCTTCGACGACGATCTGCTCGAGGTCGCGGACCTCGACTACACCCGCGCCTTCGAGGCGGCCACCCGCCTGCTGCAGCGCGCCGACCCGCCCACCGCGCTCTTCTGCCACAACGACCTCGTCGCCTTCGGCGCGCTGAACGCCGCGAAGGCGCTGGGCGTCGCGGTGCCGGAGGACGTGTCGATCCTGGGCTTCGATGACGTGGCGATGTCGTCGTGGGAGGCGTTCGACCTCACGACGGTGCGCCAGCCCATCCTCGAGATGGCACGGGGAGCGGTCGAGATGACGCTGGCCCTGCTCGATGAGCCGGAGCAGGAGCGGGCACACCTGGTGCTGCCGTGCACCCTGGTCGAGCGCTCGACGACCCGCGCGCTCTGAATCAGGCGGCTGACTCCTCCGCGCACGAGAAGCGCGCGCGGTAGGCCGTGGGCGTGAGGCCGAGCACGCGACCGAAGTTCTGTCGCAGCACGGCCGCCGAGCCGAAGCCGCACTCGTCGGCGATCTGCTCCAGCGCCATGTCGGTGCGCTCCAGCAGCCGCTGGGCGTGGATGATGCGCTGGCGTGCGAGCCACGCGGCCGGGGTCGCGCCGTACTCCGCCTTGAACCGACGCGCGAAGGTGCGCGGCGACATCAGCGCCCTGGCGGCGAGCTGATCGACGCCGAGGTCATCGCGCAGATGCGCCACCGCCCAGTCGGCCACAGTCGCGAGCGAACCGCTCGGCACCACCGGGATGGGGCGATCGATGAACTGCGCCTGGCCGCCGTCGCGTTGCGGAGGAACGACCATGCGCCGGGCGATGCGGTTGGTGATCTCGGCGCCCAGCTCCTGCCGGAGCAGGTGGAGGCAGGCGTCGATGCCGGCGGCGGTGCCGGCGCTGGTGATGATCTTGTCGTCCTGCACGAACAGCACGTCCGCGTCGATGTCGATCTGCGGGTACATCTGCGCCATGACGTCGGAGTACATCCAGTGCGTGGTCGCCCGGCGTCCGTCGAGCACCCCCGCGGCGGCCAGGATGAACGACCCGCTGCACACGCTCATGACCCACGCGCCGCGGGCCACGGCATCACGGGCGACGTCGAGCAGCAGCGGGTCGATGCGGTCCCAGTAGGCGCGCGGGAGCGGGCAGAACACGACCAGGTCGGCCTCAGCGGCGAAGGAGAGGTCGTGCTCCACATTCACTGAGAAGCCCATCTTGGACTCGACGACGCCGGGGTGTGGCGCCACGATGCGGAAGTCGAAGTTCGGCACCCCGTCATCCGAACGGTCGAGCCCGAAGGCCTCGCAGGCCACTCCGAACTCGAACGGGGCGAACCCGTCCTGGATGATGCAGGCGACCGTCTTCATGCGCGCTCCCGTGGTTGGCAGTTTTCACACGAAGGCAGTCATTTCTGCCACTCGTGGCCGATCGACATCGATCGTAGCGTTTCTGCCATGATACTCCTCATCGCACTCGCCGCCCTCGCGATCTGGGCCGTCATCACCACCGTCGTGGAGGTTCGTCGTGACGGCTACCGAGCCACCCCCACGGACTGGAGCAGGGTCGCCGACCATGGTCCCTCGGTGTAGCGTCTGGGCACGCTGCCGGCAGTGCTGGCCGTGGCCTTCGGCGTCGGCGCGATCGTCGCCTCATCCGTCGCCGCCTTCACCGTCATCAAGATCGTGGGCGCGGCCTACCTCGTGTGGCTCGGCGTCCAGGCGATCCGTCACCGCCACGATCACCGGTCCGCGACGGCACAGGTTCCGGCCTCCGCCGGCACGCTCCTGCGTCAGGGCTTCATCGTCGGCGTCACGAATCCCAAGACCATCGCGTTCTTCGTCGCGGTCCTCCCCCAGTTCGTCGCCCCGTCGGCGGGTCCGGTCTGGGCGCAGCTCCTGCTGCTCGGCGTGATCTTCCCCGCCCTCGCGATGGTCTGCGACAGCGCGTGGGCTCTCGCCGCCGGCACGGCCCGCACCTGGTTCGCGCGATCGCCGCGGCGCATGTCGACGTTGTCCGGCACCGGAGGGGTCATGATGATCGGACTCGGAGGCACATTGGCGTTCACCGGCACGAAGAGCTGACAGCCGCCGTCCGCTCCGCGGCGAGACTACGCTCGACCTCATGAGCGAGCCGCAGCACCCCCCTGTTCCGCCATCCGTGCAGCCGCTCCCGGCTCAGCCCCAGTACCCCGCGTCCGGGCAGCTGCCGGCGGCCGCCCGCTACCCGACAGCTCCGCAGTACCCGACCTCGACTCCGCGCCCCGCCTCTCCGCAGTACCCGACCTCTCCGCAGTACCCGGCCGCGGCTCAGCACCCTGCTGCCCCTGCCGCCTCCGCACCGCGCACGAGCAACGCGCTCGGCCGCGTCGCGCTGATCGTCGCACTGCTCTCCGCGGGGATGCGACTGCTGACCTCGCTGCTCTATCCGCTCGTCTATCCGGGCGCCGACTGGACGATCGCCGTCTTCACCGCGGGGTCCACCGGAATCGCCCTCCTCGGGTACATCACGGCGCTCGTGCTCGGCGTGATCGCCGCTCGTCGCCCAGGGCCGCACCTCTGGGCAGGCATCGCGATCGGACTCTCCGCGGCGTACCTCATCACGCTCGCGATCGAGTGGGCCTCGTCGATGCTCTACCGCTTCCTGTAGAGCCCCGGCACGACGCTCAGCGCGCCACGCGTCTCGAAGCCGATCGACGATCTCGAGTTCGACATCTGCCCCCCCCTGAGATGGGGGGCAGACCGGCTCCGTACGTCGCCAGTACGTTGAAAGCTCACAACACCAACGGAGAGTAAGTCATGTACGCCACGCTTTTCAGCTGGTCCGGACTGATCATCACGCTGCTCGCTGTCCTCGCCATCCTCGCGATCATCTTCTTCATCGTGCGAGCGATCGTTCGCTTCATCCAGCGGCGACGACAGCGGCGCTCAGACGCCACGCTTCCCGGGGACCTCTGAGCCGAGGCGATCCCACCGCGGGGAACGAATGCGGGAGTGTCAGCGCGAAGCCGCGAGCGCCCGCTCGTAGACCTCGACCATCGCCGCGGTGCGCGACGACTGACGGAAGCCCTCGACCACCGCGGGCACCGGCGTCGGCGCGGTTCCTGCGGCGATGTCGGTCGCGGCCTCGCGCAGCGTGTGCGCGAGGGCTGCGATCCGCTGCGCCTCCTGCTCACGCGACCCCGGCGCGGCGGACGACTCCGCCACCGCCCACAGACCGCCGCCGAGCTCGGCGGCGATATCGGGGTCGCAGATGACGGATGGGGTGCCGAGGGTCGCCGCCTCGAACGGTGTCATGCCCTGCGTCTCGAAACCGATCGAGGTCTGCACGAGCGCATCGGCGGCGGCGATGCGCGCCAGCGTCTGCGGGTAGGTGAGCCGTCCAGAGAACCGCACGTGCGCGTGGTCGGCGACGATCTTCTCCGCCGCGGCACGCTGCGCTCCGCCGCCGATGATCTCCAGGTCGGCATCCACCCCCGACGCCACGAACGCCTCGAGGAACGGGAGCAGCCGCTTCTCCGGACTCATCCGCCCGAGCCACACGAAGCGCGGACGACCGGGCTCGCGCTCGGCCGGAGCCGCCGCGAGCGTGGCATCGCGCACCTCATCGTCGATGCCGTTCCAGATGACGTCGACGGACGTGAACACACCGTGCTCCTCGAGCCGACGCGCGAAGTGGGTCGAGGGTGCCGTGACCGCCGAAGCGCCCGCCGCGAGGCCGCGCAGGAACGCCCAGCCATCGGCGCCCCGGACCGGAGCGCCGATGCCGCGCAGGGCCGCGCGCCGCCAGGTGTTGAGCACCGCGAGCACCGGCTTGTGCAGCGGTGTGACCGCCGCGATACCGACGTCGACACGGTTGTGCATCGTTTGCACGACGGGGATGCCGTGACGCGCGGCATACCGGTGGCCGATATAGGCGCCCCAGAAGTCCGCCTGCACGTGCACGATGTCGACCGGCGGACGGTGCGTCATCGCCCGGTCGAGGAAGCGGTCGGTCGCGCGGCCCGGCCAGCTCATCGAGTACTCGCGGTCGGTCGTGATCGGCACCGACGGCAGGTCGATGTTCCCGGCCGGTCGCTCCGACGGCGCGGCCGCACGAGGCCCGTGCATCTTCGGCGCCACGACGGTCACGGTGTGGCCGGCACGCTCGAGGAACTCCCGCTGCAGCCGCATCGACACCTGCGCCCCGCCGAGCGAGTCGAGGTGCTGATCGCCGAAGAAGACGATGTGCATCGTCACTCAGGCAGGGGCTCGTCGCGGTACAGCGCCTCGAAGGTGTCGAGCGTGCGGTTGATGTCGTGGATCGCCACGCCGTCGAGGGAGGCCTGCTGCATCCGCTCGAACTCCGCAGGCTCTGCCGTCAGCACATCCGTCAGCCGGGCGGCGAGCGCATCCGCGTCACCCGGAGGGAACAGGTAGCCGTTCTCGCCGTCGTGCACGAGGTGCGGGAGGGCGACCGCATCCGCCGCCACGATCGGCAGCGCCGAGGCCATGGCCTCCATGGTCGCGATCGACTGCAGCTCGGCGATCGAGGCGATCACGAACAGGCTTGCCCGCGACAGCAGCGCACGCAGCTCCGCGTCGGTGGTGCGTCCGTGGAAGGTCACGCGATCGGCGAGTCCGAGCTTCGCTGCGAGCGACTCCAGCTGCTTGCGCTGGTCGCCGCCCCCGACGATGTCGAACGTGGTGCCGAGCGCCGGGTCGAGCTTGGTCATCGCCTGCAGGATGACCTCGACCTGCTTCTCGGCCGTGAGTCGACCCACGAAGATGATGCGGTTCTGCTCGCGCGCCCCGAGCACTGGCGTGTACTGCGACGCATCGATGCCGCAGCTGACCGGGATCACTCCGGAGACATCGATCGAGCTCTCGAGGAAGTCCGCCGCGCGCCGCGTGGGAGTGGTGATCGCGCGGGTGAGGTCGAAGGTGCGCTTGGCGTCTCCCCAGGCCCACTTCAGGATCTGATCGTCGATGAACTTCGGGAACGTGCTGTGGTCGAGGATGTTCTCGGCCATCACGTGGTTGGTCGCGATCACCGGGATGCCGCGCTCGTGCGCGATGTACGCCAGGCCGCGACCGATCACGATGTGCGACTGGATGTGCACGATGTCGGGCTTGACCTGGTCGAGGATCTTGCGGGCGTAGTGCTTGCTGCGCCACGGCCACACGAAGCGCAGCCAGTCGTGCGGCGCCCAGCGCACCGACGGCAGGCGGTGCAGCGTCATCGGCTCACCCTCGATCACCTCGGTGCGCGGCTGAGCGCGGCGGTAGGCCTGGTTGGGTGCGACGACATGCACGTCATGGCCGCGCTGCACGAGACCGGCGGCGAGGCGCTCGGCGAAGCGGGCGGCGCCGTTGATGTCGGGCG
Organism: Microbacterium croceum; assembly: GCF_023091245.1. Taxonomy (NCBI): domain Bacteria; kingdom Bacillati; phylum Actinomycetota; class Actinomycetes; order Micrococcales; family Microbacteriaceae; genus Microbacterium; species Microbacterium croceum. Next base: position 256,814 of record NZ_JAHWXN010000001.1, read on the forward strand.
CGAAGGTGTCGCAGCCGATCAGGATGCGCAACGGTCGCTTCCCGGTCGCGGGAGCACTCGGATCGGAAGAGGAAGAAGACATGCTGCCTTACGGTACGGCGGCCAAGGAAGGCCCTGGTCGGGGCGTTCGCCACTCTACCCGAGGGGTCTGCGCGCGCGGCCCAGGCGTACCGGCATCCTCCAGGCTCACCCTCTAGCGTGGAGGCATGCGACTGACTGCCGACGCCGATCCCGCTCTGTGGATTCCCGTGACGGACTCGCTCGGGTGGCGAGGACGCCGCCACCGCAAGGCGGCGATCCGGATGCTGTTGGGCCAGGCCAACTCGGCCCTCGGCGCGACCGAGCGCCCCGGTTCGCGCTTCGGCGCCTGGGCGATGAGCCAGGCCGCGCCTTTCATGATGCGCCAGGCCGACGGGCGCGTGCTGGTGTGGACCTGGAAGGAGGAGCCGGAGCTCATCGTGGCCATGGCGACGGCGCAGCAGCTCACCCCCGATGTGCGCATCGCCCGCGCGTCGATGCCGATGGACTACGACGACACCGTCTCGTTCCCCACGCGCCTCGGCGTGGGCGAGAAGCTGGTCGTGCCGGTGCCGGAGTCGCCCACGGCGCCACCGTTCGCGACCTACACGTGGGACACCGGCACGCACCTGATCACCGTGACCGCGGTATGCAGCGACCGTGAGCGGTTCGGCACGGTGATCGGGGCGCTCGACGACCTGGCACGCAGCATCCGCATCGCCGACGACCTCACCGGCGGCGAGTCTCCCGACGTGCTGCGGCTTCCGCCCGCCTGAGCTGTTGCCAGAGTAGGCGATCGCTCGAGCGTAGGCAGATCCTCCCGGAATCGGCCTACCTCCGCGTATTCACCTACCTCCGCGGACTCCCTCAGCGCACCCGCACCCGCCCACCTGCCACAATGACCCCATGACCTCCGAGTGGGCCGCACCGGCCTCGTACCGCGACCTCCTCGACCGCGGCATCGCCGCGCGCAAACGCACGCCCCGGCGCACCTTGGCTGAGCTTGCCGGCAGCGCCCGCGATCCTCTCGGCATCCTCGCCGCGCAGAACCGCGATCGCATCCCCGAGCTGGTCCCGCTGCGGGCGGAGCGGATGGCGGTCAGCCCTTTCACCTTCTACCGGGGAACAGCGGCGCTGATGGCCGCAGATCTCGCCGATGCTCCACACAGCGGCATCCTCGTCGCCTCCTGCGGAGACGCGCATGTGTCGAACTTCGGCTTCTACGCCTCGGCAGAGCGCAGCCTGATGTTCGACCTGAACGACTTCGACGAGGCGGCCTGGGCGCCCTGGGAGTGGGACGTCAAGCGGCTGGTCGCCAGCATCGTCGTCGGCGGACAGGCGTCCGGTCGAACCGATGACGTGATCGACGAGGCCGTGCGCGGAACGGTCGCCACGTACGCACGGGGGATCCGGCGTGCCACCGAACTGAGTCCGACCGCGCGGTACTTCACCCACTTCAGCGTCGATTCGGCCAGAGGTCTGCTCGACAAGGCGTCGCAGAAGGTGATCCGCAGCGCGGTCAAGCAGGCCGAGCGTCGCACCGGCGAGCGCGCGGTGCGACGGCTCACCGAGGTGGATGCCGCGGGCCGCCGTCGTTTCCTGCCGCAGGCTCCCACCACGACCCCGGTCGGCACGGAGGTGCACGAGCTGGTGCATGACCTGGTCGCGCAGTACCGCCGTACCGCGAGCGCCGATGTCGCACTGCTCTTCGAGCACTTCTCCGTGAGCGACATCGCCCGGCGTGTGGTCGGCGTCGGCAGCGTGGGAACCCGCTGCTACCTCGTGCTGTTCCAGGACGGCGAAGGCCACACCCTGCTGATGCAGCCGAAGCAGGCCTCCCGCAGCGTGCTCGAGGAGTACGGCCGCATCGCGCAGCCTCCGGCGCTGCAGCACATGATCGAGGCCTCCGGCGAAGGCGCCCGCGTGGTCTCGATGCAGCGCATCCTGCAGGCGCTCTCGGATCCGTTCCTCGGGCACCTGCGCGGTCCGAACGCCGACTTCTACGTGCGGCAGTTCCATGACATGAAGGGGAGCATCGACGTCGAGGAGCTCGACGACGGGCCGTTCATCACGTATGCCCAGGCGTGCGCGGCAACGATCGCCCGTGCGCACAGCCAGTCCGTGACGGCATCCGAGGTGGCCGGCTACATCGGCAGCGGACGCGTGGTCGGGCAGGCCCTGCTCGACTGGGCGCGCGCCTACGCCGAAGTCTCGCTCGCCGACTATCGGGCCTTCCTGGCGGCATCCGCCGAGCCGTGATCCGCCCGAACTAAATCGGTATAGTTGCCGCATGGACGCTCCGCTGCGCTTCGGCGCCAACTACACGCCTCGCTCGCAGTGGATGCACGCCTGGATGGCGCTCGACCTCGACGAGGTGCGTCGCGACTTCGAGGCCCTCGCCGCGCTGGGCCTCGACCACGTGCGCATCTTCCCGCTGTGGACGGTGCTGCAGCCGAACCGCACCCTGATTCGCAATGAAGCGGTCGACGATGTGCGCGCCGTGGTCGACGTCGCCGCCGAGTTCGGACTCGATGCCAGCGTCGACGTGATCCAGGGGCACCTGTCGAGCTTCGACTTCATCCCCTCATGGCTGTTCACCTGGCACGACAAGAACATGTTCACGCACCCGGATGCGCTCAGCGGTCAGGCCGAGCTGGTCACCCGCCTCGGCGAGCGCCTGGGCGATGCCTCCAACTTCCTCGGCTTCACGCTGGGCAACGAGACCAACCAGTTCTCGGCACAGACCCACCCCTCCCCCTGGCCGGTCACCGAGGCCGAAGCGGCGAACTGGATCACGACCCTGCTCGATGCGGCCCACGCCTCCGCCCCCGCCCAGCAGCACGTGCACAGCGAGTACGACGCGGCCTGGTACATGGACGGACACGGCTTCACGCCCGCGCTGGCCTCCCGTCTGGGCGACATCACGACCGTGCACTCCTGGATCTTCAACGGCACCGCGCAGCGCTACGGCGGCCGCTCGGTCGCCTCCGACCGCCACGCCGAGTACATGATCGAGCTCGCGCGCGCATTCTCCACCGACCCGCACAAGCCCATCTGGCTGCAGGAGGTCGGCGCCCCGTCGAACTGCCTGACGCCCGCGCAGACGCCCGACTTCCTCGAGGCCACGCTGCGCTCGGTCGTGCGCACCGAGAACCTGTGGGGCGTCACGTGGTGGTGCTCGCACGACGTCAGCCGCAGCCTCGCCGACTTCCCGGAGCTGGAGTACACGCTCGGCCTGGTCGACCAGAACGGCGAGGCGAAGCCGATCGGCCGCCGCTTCGCCGAGCTGATCCCCGAGCTGCGCGAACGCCGGCCCGCGCCCGCGCGCCCGCTCGGCATCGTGGTCGAGGTCGACGATGCCGAGACCCCGATCAGCCGCGGGGCGATGAGCCCCGGTGGCGCGATCTTCCAGGCCTGGGTCGACGCGTGCGAGGCAGGAGCGGACCCGGCCTTCGTGACCTCGCGGGATGCCGCGAACTCCGATGTGCTCGCCGCGCGCGGCATCACCGAGCTGGTGCGGCCGGCCGTCGAGCCCTGGAGCTACGCCTCGCAGAACACGGTCGTCGAGCACCGCGCGGTCTAGCTGTCTAGCGCGGTGAGGGCGCCGCAGTGCTGTCGCGCACCGTGAGCTGCGGCACGGCGGCGGCGCGGTCGGGCAGCACCTCGGGCGAGTCGATCTGCGCGAGCAGGAACGCGGCGGCATCCGCTCCGAGCCTGAAGGTGTCGCGCGTGGCGCAGGTGATCGACGGATGCACGAGCGCCGCCACGACCGAGTCGTCGAACGACGACAGCGACAGGTGCAGCGGCACCGGCACTCCGCACTCCTGCGCCGTGCGCAGCCCGGCGATCGCCATCACGTCGTTGTCGAACACGACAGCCGTCGGCGGCTCCGCGGCGTCGAGCAGTCGGTGGAGCGCCGCGGATGCCGCGGCCGGCGATGAGTCGGTCGGGATGACCTCGCCGGTGACCCCGCGATCCGCGAGCGCCGTGAGCTCCTCAGCGCGCAGACGGGTGTGCTGGAACTCCCCCGGCCCCGCCACGTAGGCGATGGAGCGGTGCCCGAGCCCCGCGAGATGGCCGAACACGGTGCGCGCGACCTGGCGGTCGTCGATCCAGAGGGCGGCCGGGTCGCTCGCGCGCGAGGCGACGCTGCCGATCACGACCGCGGGAAGTCCGAGTTCGTGCAGCGTCGGCAGCCGCGGATCGTCGTCACGCGGGTCGATCACGATCACGCCGTCGACCTGGCGCGCACTGCGCCAGCGGCGATACGTCGCCACCTCGTCCTCGACCGAGGAGACCAGCACGGTCTGCAGCGCGATGCGCTGCGCGGCGAGCGCCGACTGGATGCCGGCGATCAGATCCGTGAAGAACGCCTCGGCTCCGAGCGTGCGGGCCGGGCGGTTGACCGCGAAGCCGATCACCCCCGCCCGCGCTCCGGTGAGCGCGCGAGCGGTGGAGCTGGGCAGCCAGTCGTGCTCCTCGGCGATCGCGAGGATGCGCTGCCGCGTCTGCTCGCTCACCCCGGGGCGGCCGTTCAACGCGAACGACACCGCCCCGGGTGAGACGCCGGCCAGGCGCGCGATATCCGTGATCGTCACACGCTTCACCGGGGGCATCCCCTCACTGTAGGCCCGAGATCAAACTCGCCACGGCAGGGGATCCCGCGGGCGTAGGCCGATCTGCACAGGATCGCCCTACGCCCGGGTATTCGCCTACCGCCGAAACGGGCAGGCAGCCTCAGACGGCGACGTCTCCCACCAGGTTGACCTTGATCCCCATGCCTGCGAACATCGCGGCCTTGGCGATCAGGGCCTTGTCGGCGGTCTCGGCGTCGGGCGCGTAGACCGTCTGAGCGTGGTTGGCCTTGTGGCGGGCCATGAACTGGTCGCGCGAGATGCCGTGCAGCACCACGTGGGCGATCGGCCATTCCGGGTTCGTCGCGTCCTTGCGGCGCTGGGTCTCCTCCGCGGGCAGCTCGACCGCAGAGGCGCGGAAGATGTCGGCCTGCAGGATGCCGTCGGCGATGAAGACGCGCGACAGCACGAGCTCGCCGGGCTTCGAGACGCCGTTGATCGTGGCGCCGCCGGCCGGGAAGAACACGTGGCCCTGACGCCAGCCCTCTGCGTTCTGCCATCCGCCCAGGTGCGAGGCCGGAACCGAACCGGAGATCTCGTAGACCCACACGAACTGTCCGTCGTAGTCCTCACCCCAGCGCACGTCGTGCAGGGTGTTGTCGGGCACCAGACCCATGGCACGCCACACGCGGTCGGTCACGAGCGCGTCGACCGCGACACCCTCATCGGCCTCGTTGAAGTGCGGGAACGCGCGGCCCTCGTGCAGCACGCGGGAACCGTCGCGCGAGGTCACCGGAGGACGCTCGGTGGAGTTCAGGATGCCCTCGGCCAGGTCGGATGCCGGCACCAGGTCCTTCAGCCCCTGCTGGTACTGGATGCCGACAGCGTCGAGGCCGAAGTCGTCGGCGATGCGGAGAGCGGCGATGTACATCTTCAACTGCCACTGCACCTGCTCGCGCGTCAGCTCGGTGGCGGCGTCCTCGCCGTAGACGAAGGTCATGCCCGCGTCGATCAGCCAGTCGTAGGCGGCGTCCGCCTCTTCCTCGCGGACGTTCAGCATCTCGGCGTACAGAGCCGACTGCGACAGACGCTCCTTGTAGATGCCGGTCTTGTTGAGCAGCTCGTCGTCGAAGATCGCGTTGTACATGCCCATGCAGCCCTCGTCGAAGACGCCGATGATGGCCTTCTCCGCGAGGAGCTCGGCGGCGAGTGCCTCCCCCAGCTGCTTCTCGGGACTGTCGGGGAGCTCGGGCAGGGCGCGCACGTGCGAGGCGTCGTGCGTGATGGCGCCGGTCTCGGTCCACTCCTTGATGCCGGCACGGAACCACTCGTCGGTGAAGTCGACCGACCAGATCGTCGCGTAGGGCTTGTCCATCTTGGTGAGCCCGGCGTTCAGACCGAGCAGACCCACGAGCCCGGGCCAGTCGCCCGCGAAGTTCGCGACCGTGAGGATCGGCCCCTGGTGCGTGCGCAGACCGGCGAGCACGTGGTGCGAGTACTGCCAGACGGCCTCTGCCACGATGAGCGGCGCGTCGACGGGGATGTTCTTGAAGACCTCGAGGCCCATGCGCTGGCTCGAGATGAAGCCGTGGCCGGTGGCGGGGTCGACGTCGTTGGCGCGGATGACGGTCCAGCCGAGGTCGTTGAAGACGCCGGTGACGCCCGCCTCGAGCTCGACCTGCACCGGCCAGCCGCCGGTGTTGGCGGCCTCGCGCAGGTCGCCGGAGGCGATCAGGTAGGCGGTCTTCGGGGCGGATGCCGGACGGGATGCCGGGGTCGGCAGTGTGTAGGTCATGATTCCTCCGTTGATGACGTCGTGGGGTGGGTGTGGGCCGCCGAGCCACCGGAGTGGGTCGCTGAGCCTGTCGAAGCACGCTGGTCGGCGGCGAGCTCATGGGCGATGTCCGCGGTCGCCGAGTACAGGCGCACGTACCGGTCGAACAGGGTGTCGTAGGTCGGGCGCAGCGCGGCATCCGGCGTGATGATCTGGGCGACCGGGTTCCAGTCGGCGATGAGCGGGGCCTCGGCGTCGGCGTCCTCTCCCGCTGCAGCGACCGCGGTGGCGGCGAGGAACGCGGCGCCGTAGCTCGCACCGATGGTCGTGGCCGGCACCTCCTGCACCAGACCGGTCACATCGGAGACGATCTGGAGCCACAGCTGCCCCTGGGTCCCCCCGCCGACCGCGACGATGCGGCGGATGTCGGCCCCGGCCGCGCGCATGGTCTCGACGTTGTGCCGCACGCCCAGCGCCGTCGCCTCGAGCGCGGCCCGATACAGGTCGCCGCGGCCGTGCGCGAGCGTCAGCCCTGCGATGACGCCACGGGCGTCCGGGTCCTGGATCGGGGTGCGCTCACCGGCGAAGTACGGCAGCATCAGCAGTCCGCGCGCTCCGGGTCCCGAGGCCTCGGCCTCGGCGAGCAGCTGCGGATAGTCGGCATCCGTCAGGTCCTTGAGCCAGGCGGTCAGGGCGCCGGAGGTCGAGAGCCCTCCGGCGAGGTTGCGGGTGCCGGGGAACGCGCCGGCCGTGGTCCACATGGAGGGGGTGCGCAGGGTCTCCGCGCCGGTCGCCACGCTGTTCGTGAAGATCATGAACATGGTCGTGCCGTACATGAGCATGAGGTCGCCGGGCTCGTGCGCGCCCACACTGACCGCCTCGGTCCACGCGTCGATCGTGCCGGTGATGACCGGGGTTCCGGCGGCGAGGCCGGTGAGCGCCGCCGCGTCGTCGGTGACGGAGCCGGCGATGTCGCCCGCCCAGGCGAGCTGCGGCGGTGCGATGCGCGCGGCGTACTGCGACCAGAACGGCGCGTGCCACTGCTCGTTCTCGATGTCGTAGAACGGAGAGACCTGGCTCGCCGACTGGTGGTCGAGCACATAGGCGCCGGTGAGCTTGCGCGCGAGCCAGGATGCGGGCATGAACAGTCGGCGCGCGCGGACCCAGGCGTCCGGCTCCTCGTCGGCGACCCAGGCGATCTTCGGCCCGCCGGCCTGTGAGGTCAGCGTCGAGCCGCCCACGCGGATGATCTCTTCCGCGCTGAGCTCGGCGGTCATCCGCTCGATCTGCGCGCCGGCGCGGGTGTCGACGCCGTAGAGGATCGCGGGGCGCACGGGCTCGTCGTCCTCATCCACGAGCAGGATGCAGGGGCCCATGCCGCTCACGCCGACCGCGATCACCTCGGCGTCCGGGTGCGCGCTCAGGAGTTCACGGGTGATCGAGACGAACTCATCCCACCAGATCGCGGCATCCATCTCGACCCATCCGGTGCGGGGGCGCGAGACATCATGCGCGCGGGTGGTCGAGGCGAGGATCGCGCCGTCGGCGGCGACCAGCACACCCTTGGTGCTCGACGTGCCGACATCCACTCCCAGAGTGCATCGCATGGCGTCCTCCTCGATCGCGCTGGCCCTCCGAAAGCGTATCTGAAATCGATTTCATGTCGCAAGTGCGGATGCGACACTTCGGAGATCAGCGGAATCTCGGAGCGATTCAGTCAGCGAGGTCCGAGATGATGCAGATCTCCGAGGTCATGCGAGACGAACCACTCAGGCGCGCACCGCACGGGCGTGCTGCACCTCGCCGCGCAGCACCACGGTGCGTGCGGGCTGGGCATCGCCGCCGATGCGCTCGAGCAGCATGCGCGCCGCCGTGACGCCCATGTGCCGGGCAGGAAGGCGCACCATCGTGACCGCGGTCGGCGACAGCGTGGTGAACGGCAGCGAGCCGACCACGGCCACCCCGATCTGCGGCGGCGTGAGCCCCCGCTCGGTGAGCACCTGGATCGCCCCGACGCCGATGAGGTTGTTGCCGGCGACGACGGCATCCGGCGGCTCGGGGAGGTCCAGCAGCTCCTCCATCGCCGCGCGGGCCCCGTCGACGCGGAAGGTCGCGAAGCGCTGCAGCGCGCCGAGTTCGGCGGGCGAGGCGGCGGGCAGCTCGGCAGCGGCGAGTGCGGACCGCCACCCGGCCGCACGGTCGGCGGCGGTGTCGATGTCCTCAGGTCCGCCGATATAGGCGATGCGCCGGTACCCGGCCTCGATCAGCGACTCGGTCGCCGCGACGCCCGCCGCCCTGTTCGCGATCACGACGCCGTCGATGTCATAGCGGGTGGCCCGGTCGACCGCGACGACGGGACGCCCGGTCGAGAGGATGGCATCGAGACTCGTCGCCTCGGATGCCGTCGCGATGATCACGCCCGACATGTGCTCGGCGATCGCGATCTGCAGGTACGTCGCCTCTTTCTCGGTCTGCGAGTCGGAGTTGCACAGCACGACCGAGTACCCGGCCTCCGAAGCGACATCCTCGACTCCGCGCGCCATCTCGGTGAAGTACGGGTTCTCGATGTCGGGGATGACCAGGGCGATGACCTCCGAGCTCTGCGTACGCAGGGAGCGCGCTGTGCGGTTCGGGGTGAAGTTCAGCTCGGCAGCGGCCTTGCGCACCGCGGCGACCTTCTCCGCCGAGACACTGGTGCCGTTGAACACCCGCGAAACCGTCGCCGGCGAGACGCCCGCGCGTTCCGCGACATCGTAGATCGTCGTCATGGGCACTCACTGTAACCGATTTCAGTGCGACCGAGGAGGTCTTATCACGCAGGAGCGGACATCGGATCTGACATGCTGGAGACATGGAATCGGAGTCGCACGCAACGGAGGGCGACGCCCGTAAGCGACTGACGAAGGCGCAGAGCTCCGCGACGTCCTCGGCTCTCCGGATCACGCAGGCGCTGGGCGGCATCATCGCGCTGACCGGCCCGCAGCCGCCGGCGAATCAGCCGCTGTGGCGACGCGTCGACGTGTTCGCGCGGGCGGATCTCGGCGAGGTCATCCGCCCGGGAGCGCAGAAGGACATCGCCGACTCCCTCCGCCTTCTCGTGTCCCTGCACAACCGGCTCACCGATACGCGATGGACGCTCCCGACGGCTCACGATTCCGCGGGACGCAGCATCCTCACCGGTCACGGCCGCGGAGTGACCACCACCACATCGACCACGACGGCGACCACGATCGAGTCGGTCGAGCTCCTCGCCGACGTCTTCCGCACGGTCGCCGACTCCCTCGAATCCCTCGACACCCGGCTGACCGCACAGACCGTGTTCACTGCGCCGCTGCCGATCTCGATGCGCGCGTACGTCCGAGAGATCCAGGCCGCCACCGCCCGCGTCTCCACGCAGCCGGATGAGGCCTGGACGTGGGAGTCGCACCTCGACGCCGACTGACGGCACGCGCACCGACCTCAGGTCAGGCGACTCGGGCATCCTCCTCGGCCGTGACGGCGATGTGCTCCTGCAGCCGGGCGAACACCGCATCCAGGCGTGCGCGCCCGTCGTCATCCAGGGCGGGCAACGGGGCGCGGCAGTCGCCCAGCGGCACCGAGAGGCGCCCGCCGAGATACTTGGCCGCACCGAAGACCCCGACCTCGACCATGCCCTCGACCGTGTCGTTGATGCGCACCTGCACCGCGCGCGACCCCTCGAGGTCTCCCCGCGCGAAGCGACGGCGCAGCGAGAGGAACAGCTCGATCTGCAGGCTCACGGTGGTGCCGATCGCCCCGCGGGCCCCGATGGACAACGCCGGCAGGTAGAACTCGTCGAACCCGTTCACGAGCGTGAGGTGCGGGTAGCGGCGGATGATGCGCTCGGCTCCGTAGAGGTTGCGCGAGGTGTGCTTGACGCCGACCACCTGCGACAGCGCGAGCAGTTCGTCGAAGCCGCCCTCGGAGATGTCGCGTCCGGTGAACTGAGGGATGTTGTAGAGCACGAAGGGCAGGTCGACGGCATCGATCACGGAGCGGAAGTGCCGCACCACATCGGAGGTCGAGTAGCCGTAGTACAGCGGCGGGATCATGGAGATCGCCGCGACTCCTGCATCCTTCGCGGCGGCGGCGATGCGAATCGCCTCACCGGTCGACATGGCGCCGACGTGCGACACCACGGGCACCCGCCCCGCAGCCGCGGTCACCGCGGTCTCGGCGACGGCGATGCGCTCGTCCTCGGAGAGCAGCACGCCCTCCCCCGACGACCCGCACACGTACAGGCCCTCGACCCCGCGGCGGATGTCGCTGTCGAGCATCGCGCTCAGCGCCGTGTGATCGATGCTCTCGTCGGCGCGCATAGGGGTGACGGCCGCCGTGAAGAGGCGGTCGCCCAGCACGTCGGTCACCATGCGGTCCACCCTCCGTCGACGACCACGTTGGACCCGGTCATGTACGCCGAGGCGTCGGAGGCGAGGAACACCAGGGCGCCGTTGTATTCGTCGGCCTCGGCCATGCGGCCGATCGGCATGCGCTCGATGTAGTTCGCCTGGAACTTCGCATCCTGCGTGTCACGGCGCACACCGGAGGGAGTGAGCGTGTTGACGCGGATGCCCGCACGCCCCCAGTACGTGGCGCAGTAACGCGTGAGGTTGTACAGCCCCGACTTGGCGGCCGAGTAGGCGACCGGCTTGATGAACGGGATGCCGGTGTCCTCGGCCTTGTAGGCGTAGATGTCCTGCACCGGCGAGACCATGCCGTAGATCGAGCCCACGTTCACGATCGACCCTCCGACGCCGGCATCCCGCATCCGCCGCCCTGCGGCCTGCGTCACGAGGAAGGTGCCGACGAGGTTGGTGTCGACGACCTCGCGGAACACCTCCACCGGGAACTCCTCGAACGGTCCCGACACCTCGGGCGGGGCGCTGGGCTGCGTGTCGAGTCCGGCGTTGTTGACGACCACGGTCGGCACGCCCCAGGTCGCGAGCACCCGGTCGAAGCCGGCATCCACGCTCGCCTGGTCAGTGATGTCCATCGCGACCGCCAGCAGCCGGCCGTCGGGGTCGTCGAGTCCGAGGCGGCCGGCCGGGTCGGCCACCTCGCTGCGGGAGGTGACGGCGACGCGGGCACCGCGTTCGTGCAGCGAGCGCACGAACTCCGCGCCGATCTGGCCGAAGCCGCCGGTGACGACCACCACCTTGTCTCGCACGGAGAACAGCGGATCGAGTACTTCAGACATAGAGGAGAACTCCAGATTGCAGGGCGTTCAGCCCTTGACGGATCCTGCGGTGAGGCCGGAGACGATGCCCCGCTGTGCCCACAGGAAGAAGATGATGGCCGGGAGCGCGAACAGCAGCGCGCAGAACATGACCACGTTCATCGGCGTGTAGAACTGGCCGAGGAACGACGACAGCCCCACGGATGCCGGCCACAGGTCGGACGACGAGATGAACGTGTTCGCGAACATGAACTCGTTCCAGCCGTCGAAGAACGCGATGACCGCGGCGGCCGCGATGCTCGGCATGATGAGCGGCAGCACGATCGTGGTCAGGATGCGCAGACGCGAGCATCCGTCGATGCGCGCCGACTCCTCGATCTCGTAGGGGATCTTGTCGATGCCGCTCTTGATGATGAACATGGCGACCGGCATCACGAACGCGGTGTCGGCGAGCACGAGGCCCCAGTGGCTGTTCAGCAGTCCCGCCCCGGCGAAGATCGCGTACAGCGGCACGATGATGAGCGCCTCCGGCAGCATCTGCGTGCTGAAGAAGATGAACCCGGCGACGCCGCGTCCGTGGAACCGGTAGCGGCTGAGCGCGTAGGCGGCCATCGTCGCGAGCACCAGGCTGAGGATCGTGGTGCCGGCCGCGATCACGAACGAGTTGCCGAGCCAGCGGAAGATCGGGATGTCCGAGAGGAAGCCGCCCCACTGGCCGATGTTCTGGAACTCGGGGATCAGCGGCTGGCTGCCTCCGTACAGCGACGACTCGGTGCCGAGCGAGGTGCCCAGCATCCAGTACACCGGGAAGCCGGCGAACACCACGAGCAGCGTGATGAGCACGGCCTTGCCGAGGCTGCCGAACTTGGCGGCGACGCCACGACGACGCGGCAGATCGGTGGGGATGCGCATGGTGGTCATCGCTGGCTCTCCTGACGTTCCTGGATCTGCTCGACGATGAAGTAGACGACCGTCACCAGCAGTGACAGCACGAGCCCGAGGGCGCCGATCGCCGCGGCTCGGCCCAGGTTCTGGTCCTGGAAGGCGGTGCGGTAGACGTTCACGACCAGCGTGTTCGTCACATCGAGCGGACCGCCACCGGTGATGAGGAAGATGATCTCGAAGCGCCGGATCGACCAGATCGTCATGAGCAGGGTGATCACGCGCAGCGTGGGCATGAGGTGCGGCAGGGTGACGGCGAGGAACGACTGGAACCGCGTGGCCCCATCGACCCAGGTCGCCTCGCGCAGCTCCTGCGGCACGCTCTGCAGCGCGCTCAGCATGACGAGCATCACGAGCGGGGTGAGCTTCCAGACCGTGGCGAGCGTCACGGCGAACAGCCCGTATTGCGGATCGACCAGCCACCCGTGCTGGCCCATGCCGAGCGCGGCGGTGGTGCGGTTGAGGATGCCCTGCTCGTTGTTGTAGATCCAGACGAAGATCAGTGCCGCGGCCACCGTCGGCACCGCCCACGGGATCGTGGCGATCGCGCGGATGATGCCGCGGCCCTTGAAGGCGGTGTTCAGCAGCAGGGCGACCGCGGTGCCGATGCCCACCGAGAAGACGACCGTGAACAGCGTGTACAGCAGGGTCGTGACGACCGAGGTCCAGAACTTGTCGCTGGAGAGCAGGTACTCGTAGTTCTCGACGCCGACCGGCTTGCCGCCCGCGGGGTTCACGAGCTTGGTCGCGGTGAACGACAGCATCAGGCCACGGATCAAGGGGAAGACCGTGAAGACCGCGAGGTACACGATCGCGGGGAAGAGGAAGAGGTAGGCGCCGTTGCGCTCGATGAAGCGCCCGACGGCTCCGCTGCCTCGCGGCCGCTTCGACGGCGCAGCGCGAGGCGCCGACCGAGGCGCCTCGAGTGTGCGGGTGACCATGCTGAGGTCCTTTCAGGAGTGGGGGCGAGGGGCGGGACGGGGGTTCCCGCCCCTCGGATGCGCAGTCGGGTCTGCGCTGCTCAGCCGAGTTCGGCTTCGAGGGACTTCTGCACCTCGGCGAGCGTGCTCTTCACGTCGCCGCCGTTGACGCGCAGGTCCTCGACCGCGGTCAGCACCTCGCGCCAGATCGGCTTGCTCTCGGTCTCGAACCCCTCGACGAGCGTGGACTTCGAGGTCTTCGCGGCCTCGAGGAACTGCGTGGCCCACGGGTTCTTGGCGAGGAACTCGGCGTCGGGCTCGACGTCGGTCGCCATGGCGGAGGCGCCGAGACCGGCGCGGATCGCCGTCTGGCCTTCTTCGCCCAGTACCCAACGGACGAAGTCCTTCGCGGCCTCGACGTTGTCGCTGTTCGCGTTGACGGCGATGATGAGCTGCGAGTTCGATCCGGCGTTCGCGAGCGGGAGCGGGGCTGCGCCCATGTTCTCGCCGTTGACGACGTTGTCGGGGTTGCTGGTGATGGTGGTCGCGACGCCCGAGTTCTCGAACAGCATCCCGACCTGACCCTGGCCGAACTTGGCACGGAAGGTCGAGGCGTCGTCGCCGATCGGTGCGACACCGGATTCGAAGGTCTCGAGGAACGCCTCGACGGCCTCGACATTCTCGGCCTTGTCGATCGTCAGCTTCTTGCCGTCGCTGAGCTCGCCGCCGAATCCGTAGATCCAGTTGGCCATCTCGAGCGTCCAGCCATCGATCTCGGCGGTCTGGTGACGACCCGCGAATCCGGCGATGCCGAGCTCGCTCTTGATGGTCTCGGCCGTGGTGAGGAACTCCTCGAACGTGGTCGGGACCTCGAGGTCGAGCTGCGCGAAGATGTCCTTGTTGTAGATGACCGTGTTGTAGGTCGGGCGCTCCCAGTTGAAGCCGTACTGGCCGTCCTGGAAGAAGCCGGCCTCGTTGGTGTTGTTGAGGCTGTCGCCGAGCTCGTCGGCGATGTCGTCGAGCGGCTCCAGCACGCCGGCGTCGACGAGCGACGCGAACTGGCTGTCCTGCAGGACCATGACGTCGGGACCGCCGCCCGCGCCGAGTTCGGTACTGAGCTTGTCGGCGTAGTTGGCGAACGGGATCTCGACCTTGGTCAGCTCGATGTCGTCGTTCGGGCCGGTGTAGCCCTTGACGGCATCCCAGATGATCGGACCCTTGCCGTCTTCCAGGAACTGCCAGTTGGAGAACGTGAGCTCTCCCCCGGCCTCTGCGCCGTCACCCGCGCCACCGGATGCGGAACATCCAGCGAGGGCGAGGGCGGCGACGGCGGCGATACCGGTCATCCGCAGTGCACGAGCACGGCGAGACGGGTGTGCGTGGTTCAACTTCACTGTTCACTCCTTTGGGCAGCAAGTTCTTTGCGACGATGCAGTCGATTTCGCGGTCGGGTTCGTGAAATCGATTTCGCTACCGTAACCCGCCTGTTTGAGCGGTGTCAAGCAAAAATGGTTACGTAACTATTCTGATATCTGAAACCTATCGCATGCCGAGCAACGCTGCGGCGGGTGCCCGGCTCGTCCGGGTTCGGAGTTCTGCGGAATCACGGATGCCGCGGGCGCGAGGCATCCGAGATCCTGCAGATCTCCGCAGCCTCGCTACGATGTGCTGGTGCTCGCATCGCCCGGGATCCTCTGGCTGACTCTCCGGCTTCCACCGTCTGAGAAGGATCGGGCCGATGAGCTCGCTGCTCTTCTCGCGTCACTCCGCGTTCCTGCCGCCGTGCGTCACAGCACCATGAACGACACGGGCACGTTCGCACTCATCCCCAGCGACGGCGACACCACGATCCTCACGGTTCCGGACGAGTACGCGCCAGCCGTCACCTGGCGGGGGATCCCCCTCGACGATGTCTGCTCCGTGCTGAGGCAGCGGTTCGGGCCCGAGATCAACCTCGACGGAGAACTGCTCCTTCCCGATGCGGACCATGCGCACCCGGACTCGGATACCGAGACGAGCCCGACAGCCTCCATCGACGCCATCGCCTGGACCATCCGGAAGGAGCCGGAGTTCATCGCGATGCTGGGCGCGCGATGCGGCATGAGCTTCGACTCGGTCGACGCGGGTGATCTGGGGCGTGCGCTGCGACCGCACCTCGACACGGATCGTGGCACCGCTCTCGACAGCGGGCTCTGGGCGATGACCGACGGGATAGCACTGTGGCGCCGAGGCTCGGAATGCGCCGCGGTGTTCATGGGCCGGCGTCGGCCGAACATCGCGTCATGGCACAGCCCGTGGGTTCGGTCGGATCCGAGCAAGCCGGGGCAGACCGTCGATGGCGCCCTGGTGCGCACATGGCTCGACGAGGTCATCCCTCCCGACGGTGAAGTCAACGCGTGGATCGCGCACTTCGAACTCGACTCCACGGATGCGGGCCGCCTGCGCGCGCTGTTCCGCCGTGAAGCGGACGACGGAATCCTCGACGAACTGTTCGACATCCTCTCCCTCGACACGGCCTGCCTGGATCTGGTCCGCGATGTTCCCGATCTCGACCTCGAGGTGATCGAGGCGCGCGACGCCCGCGAGCAGTTCCACGACGGGATGCGCGCGGAGATCGATGCCGTCGGCTCACGCCCGGCCGGCTTCCGCCACCGGCATCCGCGCGTGTGGCTCACGATCTCACTCGTCGCGATCCTCATCCTCGCCGGATTCTCGATCACCGGCCTCGCCGGCGGCAGGATGACCGCTCTCCTGCCCGGAATCGTCGCCCTCGTCTGGACGGCGAGCCTGTTCGTCGACCGCGCTGCCGCACAGGCGAAGGCTCTCGTCACCGACGACGACCTCCCGGACGGTCTCGCCGACTGAACCCGCGGGTGGTTCGGAGTTCTGCGGAATCACGGATGCCGAGGGCGGAAGGAATCCGAGATTCCGCAGATCTCCGACGCATCGCGGGCGGGCCCCTCCCGAGTACGCTGAGGGGATGCCAGAGTGGTCGCAGACGGTCCCCGCCGCAGTGCGGCGCGAGCAGATCGTGTCGATCATCGAACGCCAGGGCTTCGCCCGCGTGCAGGAGCTCAGCCGGGCACTCAGCGTCTCCGAGGTCACGGTGCGCAGCGACCTCGATCTGCTCGCCGAGGAGAACATCATCCAGCGCGTGCACGGCGGCGCGATGTCGGGCATCAAGTCGACGGCGCACTCCCCCGACTACGAACGCGCACTCACCCGGGCGGTCACCGAGAAGCGGCGGATCGGCAACGCGGCCGCGGCGCTCGTCGAGAGCGAGATGGCGATCCTGCTCGACGCCGGCACCACGACCCTCGCCCTCGCCCGCGCGCTGCGCGCCAGGGAGGATCTGCGGGGCGTGGTCGTCTTCACCAACTCGCTCACGATCGCTCTCGAGCTGGGTGTGGCGGAGCCGCACCACATCACCGTCGTGGTCACCGGCGGAACCGTGAGCTACAAGCAGCGCTCGCTGATCGACCCGCTGGGCGACATGTTCCTCGGCTCGGTGCACAGCGACCTGTGCTTCATCGGATGCAACGGGGTCTCGGTCACCGGTTTCACGAACTCGAGCCTCCCCGAGGTCACGATGAAGCGTCGCTACCTGGACTCCGCGGCCCGCCGCATCGTGGTCGCCGACAGCTCCAAGATCGGCAAGAGCCAGATGATCCAGGTCGCGCCGCTCGACCGCATCGACACGCTCGTGACGGGCGTCGAAGCGCCTCCGGGCGAGCTGGAGGCGCTTCGAGAGGCCGGTTTGACGATCGAGCTCGCCTGAGCCGGATCATCGCCGTCACGGCCCCGACCTGATCGGGATCAGGCCCGTCCGGATGATCCAAACTCGCGCATCCGCTGCGCGACCATGGCACGGAAGCCTCCGATCGCCGGGCGCAGCTGCTCGCTCGGCTCGACCACGGCGGGATTCTCCTGCAGGAAGCGTCGCAGCTCCGCGCTCCAGGCGAGGTGGGAGTCGGTGCCCTGGTTGATCTTGCGGATGCCGGCGGCGACGCCCTGCGACTTCTGCGCCGGGGAGATCCCGTAGGAGGGGCGCACCTCCCCGCCGTGCGCGTTGATGACCGAGACGGCATCAGCCGGTACCGAGGAGGAGCCGTGCAGCACGAGGAACGTGTCGGGCAGGCGGCTCTTGATCTCCGCGATGAGCTCGAGCCGCAGACGCTGGCCACCCGCGGCATCCGTGAACTTGACCGAGCCGTGGCTGGTGCCGACGGCCACGGCGAGCGCATCCACCCCGGTCTGCGCCACGAACTCGACCGCCTGATCGGGGTCCGCGAAGACGATCTCCTCGACGATGCCGCTGACCCCCGCCTCCGCGCCGCCGATCGTGCCGAGCTCGCCTTCGACGCTCACCCCGGCCGGCGCTGCGGTGTCGACGACTCGTCGGGTCGCCGCCACGTTCTCGTCGAACGAGGCCGGCTCGTCCGTGTCGGTCGATCGGGACGCATCGATCATGACGCTCGTGAACCCGTGGTCGATCGCGCGCACGCAGTCGTCGTAGGTGCGGCCGTGGTCGAGGTGCAGCACGGCCGGCACCTCGGAGTACTCCTCGACCAGGCCGCGGAGCCGCGTCCACCAGCGTGACTCGTCGTCATAGGCCGACATGCCGGCGATCGACTGCACGATCACGGGCGAGCGTTCGGCCTCTGCGGCATCGAGCACCGCGATGGCCTGATCGATGCTCGACACGTTGAAGGCGCCGACGGCGTACTCGCCCGCTTCGGCCTCGGCGAGCGCGGCCCGCAGCGTCTGAAGGGTCATCCCGAGCCTCAGAGCGACTCGGTGATGCCGAGGGTGTCGTAGTCGAGCACGATCGGGGTGTCGGTGAGAGCGCGGGCGTAGGCCTGCACCTTCGCGGCGGACTCCACGGCCACGCTCGTCTTGAAGGCGTCGCGCAGGTTCGGCCCCACGGTGAGCAGACCGTGGTTGGCCCAGACGACCGCATTCAGGTCGCCCATCGCGTCGCACATGTGCTCTCCGAACTCGGTGTTGTTGCTGAGCTCGAACGGCATGATGGGCACGTCGCCCTTGGTGTAGATCACCATGTTGACCAGGGTGCCCAGGATCGGGGAGCCGACGACGCCCCAGACGTTGGAGTAGATGGGCTCGGAGTGCACGATCGCATTGACGTCGGGGCGGCGCTTGTAGACCGCCATGTGCACGGTGACCTCGCTCGACGGGCCGAGGCGCCCCTCGATCAGTTCGCTGTCGCCGTTGACCAGGACGATGTCCTCCGGCGTCATCTTGTCGTACTCGAGATCGGTGGGCGTGATGAGGAAGCGGTCCTCGACTCCGGGCACGCGGATGCTGATGTTGCCCTGCGTGTTGAAGTTGAGGCCGTATTCCATCGAGCGCAGGCAGTAGTCCAGGATCTCCCTCTTCGCGGCGGCGATGTCGAAGTCGACCTGCAGCGTGGTCTCGGTCATGTCATGTTCTCCTTCTGATGGGGCTGGGGTTCGTGTGGCTGAGGTCGTGCGGTCAGATGCGGGGCGAGGGATCGGGTCGCCTCGTACAGCGCGATGTAAGCGGCACGCTGATCCGCGTACCACTCGGCGAAGGTGTCGTCGACACCCGCTGCGAGTCCGTCGGGCTCGAGCCGCAACGGCGTCGGGTCTGCGCCGATGCCGCGGAGTGCGAGCATCGCGGCGCCTCGGGCCGAGGCATCCCGCCCGACCGGACTGAGCGCCGCTCCCGCAGCCGCAGCGCGGGCGGCGAGCGCATCCGCGTTCTCCGCTCCTGCCCCGGTGACCGAGAGGTCGGACACCTCGACTCCGTGCGCGCGCAGGGCAGCGATGATCTTGTGGAACTCGAATCCGGCCGCCTCGACGACCGCGCGGGCGATTTCCGGCACTGTGGTGTCGAGGGTCAGTCCGTGGATCGTGCCGCGTGCGGAGGGGTCGTTGTCGAGCGTGCCCGAACCGGCGAGGTACGGCAGCACGAGCAGCGCGGGAGGCGTGTCGGCGAGCGCTCCGAACACGTCCGCGACCTTGCGGTTCAGCAGACCGGCGAGCCATTCGAGCGCCCACCCGCCCGCCGCAGTGCCGGCGAGGGTCACCCACACCTCGTCGTCGAGGCGATAGCTCGCGAAGCCGGTGGCCCCGAGCCCTTGGGGGCGCACGCGCGAACCGACGGTGAGGCAGTCGCTCGACCCGAGCGCGATCACCGAGCGCACCCCGGGCTCTCCCCCAGCACCGAGGAACGCGGCGGCCTGGTCGTGCGTGCCCGCCACCAGCGGGGTGTCTGCTGCGACGCCGAGAGCATCCGCGGCCTCCGCGCGCACCTGGCCGATGACGCTGCCGGACGCGACCGGGATCGGCAGGCTCTCGGCCCGCACCCATGGCGCCGAGGCTGCGGCGGCACTCAGGATCTCCGCGCTCCACTCCCCCCTGTCGACATCGAGGATGCCGGTGCGCGCCGCCTGACCCAGGTCGATCGCGGCGATGCCGCTCCACCGTTCGGCCAGCAGGTCGCCGACGCAGCGGTAGCCGGCGGCATCCGCCCAGGCGGGGTCTCCGGCCATGATCTTGAACAGCGAGAACATGCCGTGCAGAGGCTGACCGGTGATCGCGGTGAAGCGGCCCTCTCCCAGGATCTCGCCGACCGCGGCGGCGGCCGCGGTTCCGCGGGTGTCCATGCTCACGGCGACCCGCGCCACGGGCGCGCCGGCCTCGTCGATCGGGACAACAGCTTCGCCGAGAACGCTGAAGCCGATCGCCTGCACCGGATCGCCGGCGACGGTGGCCTGGTGCGCGGCACGGCGGACCACGTCTTCCGCCGCCGTGATGATCTCCCCGGCCTCCAGCTCCACGCGGCCGGTGCCGTCGCGCAGCAGCGTGAGCGCCGCGGAGGCGGAACCGCGCACGTCCCCGCTGGTCGAGTAGGCCACGGCACGCACGCCGCTGGTGCCGAGGTCGAGTCCGATGACGCTCACTTGATCGCCCCCGACAGTCCGTTCACCAGGTACTTCTGGATGAAGAGGAACAGCAGCACCACCGGGATCGAGATCAGCACCAGGATCGCGAAGAGAGCACCCGGCTGCGAGAGGTACATGCCCCGATACGCGAGCGGCACGAGCGTGAGCGGCTTGAGGGCGTTGTCGCCCAGCGTCACCAGCGGCAGCAGGAAGTCGTTCCAGCTCATCATGGTCTGCCACACCGCGACCACCGCGAGGGCGGGCTTGCCCAGCGGCAGGTAGATGCGCCAGAAGATCTGCCACGCGCTCGCCCCGTCGAGTCGTGCGGCCTCGTAGGTCTCGAGCGGGATCGCGAGGTAGGACGTACGGATGATGATCACGGCGAACGGCAGTCCGAGCGCGGTGTAGACCAGCACCAGACCGAGGAGGTTGTTGTAGAGCTGCATCGACTGCAGAATCCGGAAGGTCGCGACCACGATGCTCGACATCGGCAGGATGAGCGCGAGGATCAGGATGCCGAAGATCAGCGCCTTCAACGGCACGCGCAGCCGGGCCAGCGCGAACGCGGTCATCGATCCGAGCAGGCACACCAGGAGCACGGAGGGCACGGTGATCAGGAGGCTGTTGAGCAGATGCAGCAGGATCGGGTTCTGTGCCCAGATCGTGAGGTAGTTCTTGATGCTGAACTCCTCGGGGAAGATCCCGAAGAACTGGGTGCCCGGGTTGTTCGGCGGCATCATCGACAGCCCGATCACCATGACGATGGGCACCAGCCAGAGCACCGAGAGCGGGATGAGCACGACGTGGAGCCAGCCCACGCGGCGCCCAGGGGCACCATGCCGGGAGCGGGTCTTCGCCGCCTCCTTCGGGACGATGAGGTTGCGGGTCTCGTTCATCGCGGTCATTTCTCGTCTCCTGTGATGAATCCGGCGCCGAACACCCGCACCATCGAGAGGGAGCTCACGACGGCGATCACGAGCAGCACCACACTGATCGCCGAGGCGTAGCCCACGTTCTGCAGCTGGAAGGCCTCAAGGAACGCGAAGGTCGGCAGCATCTCGGATGCATGGTTGGGACCGCCCTGGGTGAGCACGTAGACGAGCTCGAAGGTCTTGAGTGAGCCGATGATCCCGAGCAGCACGAGCGAGAGCGTCGTGGTCTTCAGCAGCGGGAAGGTGATCCGCACCATGGTCTGGAAGCCGTTCGCCCCGTCGATGCGCGCTGCCTCCATCAGGCTGGGATCGATCAGCTGCAGCCCCGCGAGGTAGAAGAGCATCGAGAACCCGGTCCACATCCACACGTTCACGAAGATCACGGCGAAGATCGCGGTCTGCGGATCGGCGAGGTAGTTGCCGCCGAGGAATTCGAGGCCGGTGGCCTTGCCGATGGCGGTGAGCACGCCGTTGAACGGGTCGAGGATCCGCTGCCAGACGATGCCGACGACCACCGGCGAGAGGATCGCGGGGATGAAGAAGATCGCCCGGTAGATCGTGCTGCCCCGCAGCCCCTGGTTGAGGGCGACAGCCAGAAGGAAGCCGATGACCCCCTGCGGGATGATCGTCAGGACGATCCAGAAGGCCGAGTTGCGGAGGGTGATGAGGAACGTCGGATCCTGGAACAGCTCCAGGTAGTTGTCGATCCCGACGGGGGTGCCGACGTTCACGCCGTCCCATTGCAAGGTGCTCGCCTGCACGTTGTAGAAGATGGGGTAGACGACGAATACGCCGAAAAGGATGAGGGTCGGGGCCAGGAAGGCCAGTCCCACCAGCCTTTCTCTCGTCAGGGTCTTCATGCGCGCTCCTCTCAGGCGGGGTTCGGGGATGGCGCCCCGAACCCCGCACGAATCCGGTTGTTACAGAGTGTCCTGGACAGCCTGTACGGATTCCGCTGCTTCCTGCGGAGTGGCGTCACCGGTCGCGATCGCGGCCAGAGCGTCGGCGACCGCCTGGTCGAGCTTGGGCGACTCGAAGTAGCGCGACCACTTCACCTGGGGCAGCCACTCGTCGACGAAGAGGTTCCAGATCTGCTCCTGCTTCTCGCTCGTGAACTTCTCGGGAGCGAGGCCGGTGACGGCGGGCACGTCGTTCATCGTGTTGACGAGCTTCTGCGCGGCCGAGCCGGCGATGAAGTCCGTGAGCACCTTGCACGCGAGCTCGGGGTTGGCGGTGTTCTTCGAGATGCCGAGGCTCACGTCGATGCCGCCGACGAACTGCGACTCGGCAGCCCCTCCGGGGATGGTCGGGAACAGGAACGGCTCGTAGCCGGCCATGCCCTCCGAGAGCGGCGGGATGTCGGACTTGGTCGGGTCCGACTGCTGGATCCACCAGGCGCCGAGCGGGATCATGGCGGCGTTGCCCGCCTCGAACTGGTTCACGGCGGAGGGGTAGGCGTCGAGACCGATCGCGCCGTCCTGGGCGATGCCGTCGGAGAAGAGCTTGCCCCAGTATTCGAATGCCTTCACGATCGCGGGATCCGTCCAGTCCGTGGTGCCGTCCTCCGCCTCGTACACGGTGCCGGGAGAGACGTTGTTGGCGATCTGCAGGAAGACCACGTTGCGCAGCCAGGAGTCCTTGGCGGGGAGCAGGAAGGGCGCGGCGTCGCCCCCGCTGAGGTCCTTCGTGGTCTGGACGAGTTCATCCCACGTCTTCGGAACACTCAGGCCCGCGGCATCGAAGATCTCGGAGTTGGCCCACAGGTTGACGGTCTGGGTGAGGATCGGCAGCGAGTAGAAGTTGTCGTCGCCCTCGGGGTTGCCCATCCGGGCCTGCTCGATGCCGATCGGGTAGAACTTGCTCTGCCAGTCATCGCCCCAGGTCTCGGCAGCGCAGTCCTGCAGCGGCATCAGGTTCTCGCGGTACTGCTGCGTGAGCGCTCCGGGCTGCAGGCCGAGCACGTCGGGCATGGTGTTCGAGCTCGCGCGGCTCTGCAGGTCGACGAGGTACTCCGGGTAGTTGAAGATCGTCGCGTCGATCTTCGCGCCCTCGTTCTCGGCTTCGAAGGCGTCGATCATCTGGCGCGTGGTCTGTTCGATCGGGCTCCACGAACGGAACGTGATCGCGTCCCCCGACGCATTGCCCGATTCCACCGGTGCTGCGCCGCCGGCGCAGGCGGTGACCCCCAGCGCAGTGATGACCGTGGCCACCCCTGCCAGGCTCCTCTTGAGCTTCATCTGCAATCCCCTTACTTCGCTGTAAAAGTCCGCGGCGGATGCCGGCTGCGCTCAGTTTAGGTTTATTTGCGTATTGAGAGCGAGGATTACGGGGCAGCTCGCTGAAAGTCTTGCTCCTTTTGTGTTTTCATATGCTTCGGCTTGCGTAAACGAAAGACAGAGGCCTCCGGCGGGCCGAAATGTCGCGACCTCGCGGTTTCCCTTCCGCAACACCCCGGAAACGACGGATGCCGCGGGGTGTCCCCCACGGCATCCGAAGTTGTGCCCGCCGACCCGGGCCAGCCCGCTCAGCGGTGTGCGGCCACGACCTCGGCGACGGCGGTGCGCTCGGCATCCGTCGGATCCGCGATCGCCATGCGGCAGTAGGTGTCGACCACGTCGAGCACGCGGTACGCCTCCTTCATGCGTGCCATGTCGCCGCCGATCAGCGACACCACGGCGTCGACCGCGACCTGCGCGTGAGCGATCGCGGCGGCATCCCCCGTGCGTCCGGCATCCGCGAGGGCACGGAAGGGCTTGGGCGTGACCGACGAGACCCCCGAGATCACACCCTGCGCACCCGCGGCGACGGCGGCGATCAGGTCGCGGTCGGCGCCGGTGTAGAGCTCGAAGTCCTCCGGCACCACGGCGCGGTAGGCGGCGATCTCGTCGAGTGAGAGCTCGCTCACCTTGGCGCCGACGATGCCGGGCAGCGCGGCCAGGCGCACGAGCAGTTCCGGAGACACCGGGTTGCCACTGCGGGCGGGGTAGATGTAGACGTACATCCGCCCGTCGCCGACGGCCTCCGACAGCGCGCGGTAGTACTCGAAGATCGAGTCGTCCGTGGACTTGAGGTAGTACGGGGTGAGGGCGGCGAACTCGGTCGCCCCCAGCTCGCGGGCGATGCGCGTGAGCCGCACGGCCTCGAAGGTGCTGGGCTGACCGACGTGCACGATCACGCGCATCCGATCCGCCAGCTCCTCGAGCGCCGCCTCGACCAGCGCCGCGAACTCGACCGCGTCGACCGCCGGGAACTCGCCCGTCGTCCCGAGGATGAAGGCGCCCTCGTTGCCCGACTGCCCGACGAAGCGGAAGATCGCCCGCGAGCCCTCGAGGTCGAGGCTCCCATCGCGGTGGAACGCGGTGGGGACGGCGGTCAGGATGTCGTAGCGGGTCACTTCTCGTTCTCCTTGGAGTTCTTGCGCGCCTTGCGGGTCGCACGGGCAGATGTGTCGACGCTGCGGACCGTCGAGGTCAGCAGGTCGGGGTTCGCGGCGAGCTCGTCGTGGGCCTTCTCGATCTGCACGATGCTCTCGTCGGGCAGGATCGAGTCCTCGAGCGAGGCACGCTGGTCACGGGGCTTGCGGGCGGCGCGGATCGCGGGCATCACGATCGACAGCACCGCGAGGGCCAGCAGCACGAGGGCGATCGGGCTCACGACCTCGAAGAACCCACGCGTCGGCAGGATCGCGAGCGTGCGGGCGAGGTTCTCCTCGGCGAGCGGGCCGAGGAGCAGACCCAGCACCACGGGACCGGCCGGCACCTGCATCCGCTTGAGCAGCACGCCGATCACACCGAAGACCAGCATCGTGACCACGGTCGAGAGGCTGTTCGAGGTGGCGTAGGTGCCGATGATGCAGAAGATCAGGATGCCGCTCCACAGGTACGGCTGCGGCACGTCGAGCAGCTTCACCATGCCCTTCATGCGCACCAGGCTCAGCGCGAGCGACAGGATCGTGGCGACCAGCATGATGCCGACGATCGAGACGACGAGGTCGGGGCGGTTCGTGAACAGCGTCGGGCCGGGGGTGATGCCCCAGATGATCATCGATCCGATCATGACCGCCATGACCGAGTCGCCGGGGATGCCGAGCGCCATGGTCGTGGTGAGCGATCCGCCGAGCGTGGCACTGGAGGCGGTGTCGGAGGCGGCGACGCCCTCGATCGATCCCTTGCCGAACATCTCGGGGTGCTTCGACACCTTGCGGGCACGCTCCCACCCGATGAGTCCGGCGATGTCGCCGCCGGCTGCGGGGATGAGCCCGACGCCGAGGCCGACCGCGCCGCCGACCGCCGTGGCGCGGCCGCTCTGCTTCAGCTCGGACCGGTTCGGCCACCAGCGGCCGAGGCTCGAGATGGGACGCACGTTCGACGTGCGGTACGTGAGCAGCTGGTCGAACAGCTCGGCGATGCCGAAGAGACCGATGATCACGGCGATGAAGTTCACGCCCTCGACCAGTTCGAGCACGCCGAAGGTGAAGCGCTGATCCGCGGTCGCGGCGTACGTGCCGACCGTGCCGAGCATGAGGCCGAAGAGTCCGGCCAGGATGCCCTTGAGCATCGACTTCGACGAGATGCCGATCATGATCGAGATTCCGAACACGACCAGCGCGAACAGCTCGGGCGACTTGAAGTAGTCGCGGGCGAAGCTGGCGATCGGCACGGCGGCGACCGAGAACAGCACGAGCGAGGCGAGGATGCCGACGGCCGAGACGATCGCGGAGATCGTCAGCGCGAGGCCGGCCCTCCCCTGCTTGGCCATGGGGTATCCGTCGAGGGTGGTCGCGATGGAGGCCGGAGTGCCCGGCGTGTTGATGAGGATCGAGGGCACCCGGTCGCCGAAGTTCGCGGCGACGTAGATCGTCAGCAGCACCGCGAGGCCCTGCACGGGTTCCAGTGTCATCGTGAAGCCGGCGGCGAGGGCGACCGCCATGGTCGCGGTGATGCCGGGGAAGGCTCCCACCATGAAGCCGAGCACGAGGCCGACCAGCATGTAGAGCAGGATCGAGATGTCGAGGAGCGAGTTCAGCCCCTCCATGAGCGCGTTCACAGGGGAATCCTCAGGAGCATGCCGAACACGACGTAGACGAACGCCGTGACGGAGGCGGAGTAGATGATCAGGCTCAGCCAGCGACGGTGGCCGTAGAGGAGCATGAGGGCGGCCATCAGGAGAGCGGCGGCGACGGGGAAGACCTCGATGCGGTAGCCGAAGAGGATGACGGTGCTGAGCGACCACACGGCGATGAAGGCGCCGGTGATGGCGAGCGTGGCGATGACGCGGACGTAGCCGCCCGGCTGGATGCGCTCGAGGTCTTCTCGGGTGGGCGCAGGGCGGGTGAGCGCGATGGCGAGCAGCGCGATCGCGACGACGACGCCGGTGATGCCGATCACGAGCGGCCAGAACCGGGCGTCGATCTGTCCGGGGGCTACTTCCCGGCGCAGCGAGATCTGCGTGGTGAGGAACAGGTAGCCGGCGGTGAACGCCAGCGCGACGACGGCGAAGGCGATCTCCAGGCGCCGCGAGGCGGGGGCGCCCTGGTACTGGTCCTGCCCTGCGGTCTCGACCGGGGTCTCGGAGGGGGACATGATGCTCCTTGCGTGAACGGAGTGCGAGTCGCGCTGCGGGGCCGGCGATGAGTCCGGCCCCGCAGCGTCGGAGTCTCGGCGCTCAGCCCAACAGGTCCTTGAACAGCGTGAACTGCTCGTCGACGAAGGTGGTCCACTCGGCGGAGTCGCGGTAGACGACCAGGTTGCCCGCGTCCTTCTGGAACTGCTGGTAGGTGTCGGACTCGACGGCTTCCTTGACGGCGGCCTCGAGCTCGCTCTTCACATCGTCCGGCAGACCCTTCGGGGCGTAGATGCCGCCCCAGCCGCCGAACACGACGTCTTCGCCGATGGCCTCGTCGACCGTGGGCACGTCTTCTGCGTCGGGGTGCCGCTCGTCGTTCATGACGGCGAGGATGCGCACGGCCTCGCCCTGCGCGAGCGCCTCGCCGAGTCCGGAGACGGCGGCGACGGTCTCGCCCGAGGCGGCAGCGGCGACCGCGGTCGCACCACCGTCGTAGGGGACGGGGGTGAAGGTGGCGTCGGTGGCGGTGCCGAGGCCGACGGTCGCGGCCTCCCAGATCGAGCCGGCGCCGGAGTTCGCGACCGTGACGGCTCCGGACTTCGCCTGAGCGACGAGGTCTTCCAACGACTCGATGCCACTGTTCGCACCGACCGTGATGACACCCGGCGCGAGCATGATCTGGCCGAGCAGGTCGAAGTCCTCGGGGAGCACGTTGGCGCCCTGCGTGGTGTTCAGCATCGCGATCTCGACGGGGGCGAAGCCGATGACGTAGCCGTCCGGGTCCTGCGCGCCGACGTACTCCATCGCGAGCGCGCCGGCGGCACCCGGCATGTTCTCGGGGATGATGCTGACGCCGAGGATCTTCTCGAGCTCGGTGGCCAGGGCACGCGACGAGAGGTCGGAGCCTCCGCCGGGGTTGGCCTGGATGATCAGGCGGATGTCGCTCTCGGGGAAGGTCGACGCGGCGTCCTCGCCCTCTTCGACCTTGGTGCAGGCCGAGACGATGAGAGCGGTGGCTGCGAGGGCGGCGATCGCGGCGGCCGCCCGGGTGATGCGCTTGCGGGGCATCTTTGCTCCTCTACGTGGGTCGACCGTGTTGTCGACACCGCGAGGCTATCAGTGTTGACTGTTAACAGTCAACACTGTCTCAGTGCGCGGGCCGGTCTTCGAGCTCGCTCAGCATCCGATCGCGCGCACCGTCGAGGTGCGCCGTGAGCACCTCCGCCGCCTGCTCCGGCGTGCCGCTGCGCATCACGTCCATGAGCTTCACGTGGTCGCCCGAGGACTCGTGCAGATCCTCATCGTGGTTGATGGTCACCTCGAGGAGTGCGGTGAACGTCGGCAGGTATTGCGCCCATGCGCCTTCCAGGCGCGGATGATCGGCGAGCGCATAGATCTGCGAGTGGAACTCGAGGTCGGCAGCCACGAACGCGGCGTGATCACCCGCGTCGGCCGCCGCCCCCATGCGCCCCACCGCAGCGGCCATCGGCGCCCAGCGCGCGGCATCGTCGACACGCATGGCCCGCGAGAGCGCGAGCTGCTCGAGCGCGCCGCGCAGGCTGTAGAGCTGATCGACGTCGTCCTGCGTGAGGCCGACGATGTACACACCGCGCGGACGCTGTACCTCGATCAGCTTCTCGAAGCTGAGCTGCGTGAGGGCGTCGCGGATCGGACCGCGGCTCACGGCGAACTCCTCGGCGAGCGCCTCCTCGGTGATACGGGCCCCCGGCGCGAGCTCTCCACGCACGATACGGTGCCTGAGCACCTGAGCCACTTGGGCTCCGAGGGATTCTCCGCGCTTGACAGTCTGCGTCACGGCGACCTCCTGTTGACTGTTGACAGGATACACACGTCGCCGCTGCGGGGCAGGATACGGGTTCAGCGACCGCCGCGCGGGCTCCAGAGCACGACCTCGGTCGAGCGGCGCAGACGTCGTCCGCTCGGCATCGGCACGACGCCGGATGAACCGGCGGCGAACACCCGCACGCCGGGACGGTTCTCCCGTTCGGAGCGCACGGCGGCTTCGAGCTCGGCGACGCGGCGGCGGAGCATCCGGTTCTCGTCTTCGAGGTCGAGCAGCCGCGCGATCGCGGGCAGGCTCACTCCCTCGGCCGAGAGCTGAGCGACCTGGCGCAGCTGCTCGATGTTGCGGGTGGAGTAGCGGCGCGAACCGCCCGACGTGCGACCGGGCACCACCAGCCCTATGCGGTCGTACTGGCGCAGGGTCTGCGGATGCATGCCCGCGAGCTCGGCCGCGGCGGCGATCGCGAACACCGGGGTGTCGGCATCCATGCGGCGTTCAGCCATGGCCCTCCACCTCCTGCCCCGGTGTCGCGTTCATCATCGCCGCGCCTTCGCCATCAGCTCGGCCCGCGGGTTCTCCGTGGGCTCGAGCGCCTGGTACTTCTCCAGCGCTTCCCGGGCGGCATCATCGAGGTGCGAAGGCACCGCGACCTGCAGCTCGGCGAGCAGATCGCCGGTGCCCTTCGAGGTCTTGACCCCGCGTCCCTTGACGCGGAGCACACGCCCGGAGGGGGTACCCGGTGCGACACGGAGCTTGACCGTGTCGCCACCGAGCGTGGGCACCTCGATCGTCGCGCCGAGGGCGGCCTCGGTGAAGGTCACCGGGACCGTCACCCGGAGGTTCAGCCCGTCACGGGTGAACACCGGATGCGGACGCACCGAGATCTGCACGACGATGTCGCCGTTGTCCCCGCCGTCTGGCGAGGGGCGACCCCGGCCGCGCAGACGGATCTTCTGCCCGTCGGCGACCCCCGCGGGGATCTTCACCTTGAACGGCTTGCCGTCGTCACCCTGCAGCGAGATGGTCTCCCCCTGCACGGCTGTGGCGAAGTCGAGCGTGGTGCGCGCGGTGACGTCGGCGCCGCGCTGCGGACCGCCGTATCCGCGGAATCCGCCGGACGTCTGCCCGAACCGACCGGAGCCGAAGGAACCGCCCTGACCCTGGTTGAACATCGCGAAGATGTCCTCGAAGTCAGCGGCCTGTCCGCCACGACTCTGACCGAAGCGGCTGAAGACGTCTTCGAACCCGCCGGCACCCGAGCCGCCCGCCGTGAAGCGGGCGCCAGAGCCCATCGCGCGGATCTCGTCGTACTCCTTGCGCTGGTCGGCGTCGGAGAGCACCGAATACGCCTCGCTGATCTCCTTGAACGTGGCCTCGGCCTTGGCATCACCCTGATTGGAGTCCGGGTGGTACTTGCGCGCGAGCTTGCGATACGCCTTCTTGAGCTCAGCCTCGCTGACGTCCTTCGAGACCCCGAGGGTCTTGTAGAAGTCCTTGTCGAACCAATCCTGGCTAGCCATTGATCACCTACTCTGCAGGGACAGCGACGACGACCTTCGCAGGACGCAGCTCGACGTCTCCGAGGCGGTAGCCCACCTCGATGACCTCGAGGATCGTGGTCTTCTCGGCGCCAGGGGTGGGCTGCTGGAAGATCGCCTCGTGGCGCTGAGGGTCGAATTCCTCACCCTTCTCGCCGTACGAGACCACACCGAGGCGCTCCACGACCGCTCGCACCTTCTCGGCGATCGCCGCGAAGGGGGTGCCCTCCACGAGATCGCCGTGCTGATCGGCACGATCGAGATCGTCGAGCACCGGCACCAGGCCCTTGGCCGCCTCGCCCTTCGCGCGCTCGACCTCCAGCTGACGCTGGTCCTCGGTGCGGCGACGGTAGTTGGCGTACTCGGCCTGGAGGCGCTTGAGGTCGTTCAGCAGCGTCGACTCGAGGTCGGCGAGCACGGCATCCTCCGCAGCGGCTTCACCGGTCTGCGTCGCGCCGAGGATGTCGTCGACCGTGAGGTCGTCGTCAGAGCCCTCGGCCGCAGCGGCCTCGGTGGAGTCGGGGTTCTGCGGCGCGGGGCCGGATGCCTGAGCATCCGACCCCTCACCGTGAACCCCGCCCGCGTGCTGATCCTTGTCAGGCACTTCGTCGAAGTTCTTGTCCGTCATGATTACTTCTTGTCTTCTTCGTCGTCGACGACCTCGGCGTCGATGACATCCTCCTCAGAGGAGGCGCCATCGGCCGCGGGAGCCTCGCCGTCAGCCGGAGCCCCGGCTGCGGCATCCGCCTGGGACTGCGCGTAGATCGCCTCGCCCAGCTTCGTCTGCGACTCGTTGAGCTTGTCGAACGCGGTCTTCACGGCGTCGTCGTCCTCGCCGGCGAGAGCCGTCTTGAGGGCGTCGACATCGGCCTGGACCGACTCCTTGACGTCGGAGGGGAGCTTGTCCTCGTTCTCCTTGATCAGCTTGTCGATCGAGTAGGCGAGGGTCTCGGCCTGGTTGCGGACCTCGGCGGCCTCACGGCGCTTCTTGTCCTCGGCCGCATTCTCCTCGGCCTCGCGCACCATGCGCTCGATGTCGTCCTTGGACAGCGAGGAGCCGCCCGTGATCGTCATCGACTGCTCCTTGCCGGTGCCCTTGTCCTTGGCGGACACGTGCACGATGCCGTTCGCGTCGATGTCGAAGGTGACCTCGACCTGCGGAATGCCCCGAGGAGCCGGCGCGATGCCGGTCAGCTCGAACGTACCCAGCGGCTTGTTGTCACGCGTGAACTCGCGCTCGCCCTGGAAGACCTGGATCGCGACGGACGGCTGGTTGTCGTCGGCCGTGGTGAAGGTCTCGCTGCGCTTGGTCGGGATCGCGGTGTTGCGCTCGATGAGCTTGGTCATCATGCCGCCCTTGGTCTCGATACCGAGGCTCAGCGGGGTGACGTCGATGAGCAGGACGTCCTTGCGCTCGCCCTTCAGCACACCGGCCTGGAGCGCAGCGCCGACCGCGACGACCTCATCGGGGTTGACCCCCTTGTTCGCGTCCTTGCCGGTCTCGCGCTTGACGAGCTCGGCGACGGCGGGCATACGGGTCGATCCACCCACGAGCACGATGTGGTCGATGTCGGCGACCTTGATGCCGGCTTCGCGGATGACATCCTCGAACGGCTTCTTGGTGCGGTCGAGCAGGTCCTTGGTCAGGTCCTCGAACTTCGCGCGGGTGATGGTCTCGCTGAGCGAGACGGGGCCGGAGTCGGTGAGCGACAGGTACGGCAGGTTGATGCTGGTGCTGGTGGAGCTCGAGAGCTCCTTCTTCGCCTGCTCCGCCGCTTCCTTCAGACGCTGCAGGGCGATCTTGTCACCCGAGACGTCGACGCCCGTGGTCTCCTTGAACTGCTTGATCAGGTAGTCGACGAGGCGCTGGTCCCAGTCATCTCCACCGAGACGGTTGTCACCGGCGGTCGAGCGCACCTGGATGGTCGAGAAGTCGTCGTCCTTGCCCACTTCGAGCAGGGAGACGTCGAACGTTCCACCACCGAGGTCGAAGACGAGGATGAGCTCGTCCTCCTTGCCGCGGTCGAGACCGTAGGCGAGCGCCGCAGCGGTGGGCTCGTTGATGATGCGGAGCACGTTGAGGCCCGCGATCTCGCCGGCTTCCTTCGTGGCCTGACGCTCGGCGTCGTTGAAGTACGCCGGGACGGTGATGACCGCGTCGGTCACGGTGTCACCCAGGTACGACTCGGCGTCGCGCTTCAGCTTCATGAGGATGCGCGCGGAGATCTCCTGCGGCGTCCACTTCTTGCCGTCGATGTCGAAGCTCCAGTCGGTGCCCATGTGGCGCTTGACGGAAGAGATCGTGCGGTCGACGTTGGTGACGGCCTGGCGCTTCGCGGTCTCGCCGACGAGCACCTCGCCGTCCTTCGTGAATGCGACCACCGACGGGGTCGTGCGGAAGCCTTCGGCGTTGGCGATGACCTTCGGCTCGCCACCCTCGAGGACGCTGACGACGGAGTTCGTCGTTCCGAGGTCGATTCCCACAGCACGTGCCATGTGTTTTCTCCTTTGTTGAGGACGTTTGATCGGTTCAGAAACTTGCGGCGATCAGGGAAACCTGAGTCGCGATGACTCAACTGTACTCCGACCCTCGGATGCTGTCAAACAAAGTTGATATGAATTGGCTCAACTTTAGAACGGAGGCGCGATCGAGTCCCGGAACCTCACGGTGTTCGGCGGCTGCGGCCTGTCGACATAGGTTCGTCCGGCGGGACTCGTCCACGACAGAACCCCGCCGTCGAGGCGCTCCACGTGCCACGGGGTGTGATGCTTCAGCATGTGGTGTCGGCGACACAGGTGCGCGAGGTTCTGTTCCTGCGTCGCCCCGCCGAGCGCCGCATCGTGCGTGTGGTCGATGTCGCTCTCACTCGGAGACCGCCCGCACCCCGGGAATCGGCATCGCTGATCCCTGGCTCGGAGGTGCCGCCGCAAGCGCGCACTCGGTCGATAGCGATCCACCGCGAGGACGGATCCGTCGACAGGGTCGGTGAGCACCCGATCCCACCCGGATGCCGCACCCGCCAGCCGCCGCGCGGTGTCGATGTCGATCGGCACGCATCCGTCGAGTTCGGCGGCGACATCGTCACGCCCCACCATCGTCATCACGGGAATCGTCACGGAGATGTGAGCCGCGATGGCACTGAGCGCCCCCGCGTGCCCGTCATGTCCGGCAGGAGCACCGGTGAGCAACAGGTCGAGCGCGAGGTCGGCCCGGACCTGATCCACCGTGCGCCCGTCGACCGTCGCAGCGAGCGCATCGGGCTCAGCGGAACGACCGCCATCACGATCCGCGGCGTTCGCAGCCTTCACCGCGTCGGCCATGCCCGTCAGCCGATCGAACACCCCGTGCACCAGCGCGGCCGGGCCCAGCAGCCCCAGCTTCGCCATGCCGTCGGCCGCGTCCGTCACCCAGACGCCGCGCTGCTCGCGCGCATCGCGATGACGCTCGTCGAGCGACCGCGGCTGGAAGCGCTCGGCAGCGCGACGAGCCATCCGCCCCAGCCGGTTCGGGGACTCCACCTCGGCGAGGGCGATCATCTGAGTCGAGTAGGCGTCGCGATCATCCGCCGCATCGAGGTGCTCGGCCGCGTCGACGATCACCCTCGCATGAGCCGCACTGATGCGCCCGGAGCCCTGCGCCGCCCAGACCAGCGGAAAGCGGGTCACCAGCCAGTCGGCGTCGACCATGCGCCGCTGGATCGTGCGGTCGCTCATGCGCAGAGCAGTGGCCATCTCAGCCGCCACGGAGCGCGCCGTCATATCCGCTGCGTCGGGATGCTGCGCCTGATCGGCGACCTCGACCGCCCACCGCGAGCCCAGCGAGAGGATCCCATCTCGAGCCGCCTGCAGACTGCTGATCGTGCGCTCGACGGACTGCAGCAGGTCGACCAGCTCATCGAGCGTGGACACCTGCTCGCTCGTCGCATCCATCAGTGCCGTCATGCCCTCAGTACAGCAGGGGCCACCGACATTGGAATCCCTGATCAGAGAGCAAATCCGAAATACTGGCATACGGTTCGGAGTTCGGCGTCCTGCAGGTGTCGGAGGTCGACATCGATACCGTGGCGGACGAGGCATGCGGCCGTGCCGTTCGCCCCGCGGAACAATGGCCCCATGATCCGTGCCGTGCTCGTCGACCTCGACGGAGTGATCCGCCACGTCGCCCACGATCCCGGCCCATTCGTTCACAACTCCTCAAGAAGCCGGGCGCAGCCCCGGATCAGCCGCGTCCACCCGTCGCACACACGACAGCGGACCCCGGATCTTGAGGAGTTGTGAACCGACATCTCACACGCCCGAAACATCCCGGTCACAGACCGCGCCTACAGTCGCCTTCATGGCCCACCCCACGTTGCTCGCCGTGTCGCACGGCACCGATGACGTCGAAGGTGCCCGCGCGATCGCCGACCTCGTCGTCCAGGTCGCGGCTCGCCTGCCGGACGTGGAGGTGCGCAGCGCCTTCGTCGACGTGCAGCAGCCCGACGCCCCCGGCGCCCTCGCGGCGATCGAGGGGCCGGTCGTGGTGGTGCCCCTGCTGCTGTCGTCGGGGTTCCACGTGCACCACGACCTGCACGGCATGGTGGCCGACCGGATCGACGCGGTCGTCGCCGACCCGCTCGGCCCCGACCCGAGGCTCGCGCAGGTGCTGGCGCAGCGCCTGTCCGGGGCGTCCGACCTTCCGGTGATCCTGGCGGTGGCCGGGTCGCGCGACCCCCGGTCGCTGACCGACGCCGAGGGCATGGCCACCCAGCTCCATGCACGTCTGGGCCGCCCCGTGCATCTCGCCTACCTGGCCGCCCGCGAGCCCGACCTGCCGACCGCCCTGGCGGCCCACCCCGACGCGGTCGTGTCGACCTACCTGCTCGCCCGGGGCTACTTCTTCGACCTCGCCGTGCGGCATTCCGCGGGCCGCAGCCTGACGCTCCCGCTCCTGAACGGCATCAGCGTGCCGGAGCCCCTCATCGCACTCGTGGTCGCGCGCTATGAAGAGGCCGCGGCCGAGCTCGAGGGTGAGGCCGTGCAGGCGGGGCACACGACGCAGGCAGGGCACCCCATGCACGCCGCGCAGCCCTGCGGCGCCGGGGCCGTCTGATGACCGGACGGGTGACCCTGGTCGGCGCCGGCCCTGGTAACGCGGGCCTGCTCACCCTTCACGGCCTGCGCGCCCTGCAGCAGGCCGATGTGATCGTCGCCGATCGACTGGGCGCGCGATCCGTGCTCACCCAGCTCGCCGCCGACGGCATCGCCCTCACGGCCGAGGTGATCGATGTCGGCAAGCTCCCCGGTCACCATCCCGTGCCCCAGGACGGCATCAACGCGCTGCTCGTGCAGCTCGCGCGCGAAGGACGCGACGTCGTGCGCTTGAAGGGCGGGGACCCCTTCGTCTTCGGGCGCGGCCGGGAGGAGCAGCTGTTCTGCGAAGCGGCAGGGGTACCGGTCGACGTCGTCCCCGGCATCACCAGCGCGATCGCGGTGCCCGCGGTGGCGGGCATCCCGCTCACCCACATCGGCATCGCCACAGCCTTCACCGTCGTCACCGGGCATGACCAGATCGAGGAGCTCCCCGGCGGACGCGATCACACCGTCGTGCTGCTCATGGGCGTCACCACGCTCGGCCACTCGGCGCACGTGCTCGCCGCGACCCGGGGCGTCGACTGCCCGGTGGCGATCATCGAAGACGGCTACGGCGAGCGCCAGCGCGTCACGATCGGAACCTTGGGAACCATCGCCGGGGTCGCCGCGACCCGGCAGGTACGCTCCCCCGCCGTGATCGTGATCGGCGATGTCGTGGCACTCGGTGCACGCGAAGAGCCGGGAAGCGCACCCACCCGCATCGCAGAACTGGCAGGATAGGGGTTAGGCGAGCCTTACTCCCGTATGCGGCTCGCCCGGCGGCGCCGCCATGATCGCCGCTCCCGCGCGCGCTCCCCCACGTCGCCGCCCTTGCCCGCAGGAGGATGCGCATGACGGATGAGGCTCCCTACGACGTGCTGATCATCGGCGGAGGCCCGGCCGGCCTCTCCGCCGCACTCAACCTCGGCCGCTCCCTGATGCGTGTGCTGGTGGTCGACGCCGACCGGCCCCGCAACGCCGCGACACTGCAGTCCCACGGCTTCCTGACACGAGACGGCCTGCCGCCGCACGAGCTGCGCCGGCTGGCCCGCGCGGAACTCGCCGCCTACCCGAACATCGAGATCCGCTCGCGCCAACGCGTCTTCGCCCTCCGCACGACGGATGCCGGGTTCACCGCCGAGGTCGGGCGGCGTGAGCCGGCCACTTCGGTCATCGCGCGCTCCGTGCTGCTGGCCACCGGTCTGCGCGAGACCCTGCCCGACGTGCCGAACCTGCGCGGCTTCTACGGCATCAGCCTGTTCAGCTGCGCCGCGTGCGACGCATGGGAGCTGCGCGACCGCCGCCTCGCCCTCATCGGCGAGTCCGCCGATCTCGCCGACCGCGCGCGGCTCATCGCCCGGTGGACCGACAGCCTCACGGTGTTCACGCTCGGATCGGATGCCGTGACCGCCGCACAGCAGGCCGAGCTGGAGGCCGCGGGGGTCGCGGTGCAGCGGCATCCGATCACCGAGCTCGTGGGCGAGCGCGGCGCACTGGAAGCCGTCCGGCTGGCCGACGGCACCGAGGTCGCGCTCGATGGCGGCTTCGTGCGGCCGGAGTGGCAGACCGAGCTGTCGTTCCTCGACGGGATCGCTCCGGCGCTCGACGGCGACGGCAACCTCATCACCGACCGCTCCGGACGCACCGACGTGCACGGTCTCTACGCCGCGGGTGATGCCGCGATCCCCGGCCCGCAGCAGCTCATCGTCGCGGCCGGGGCGGGCGCCAGGGTGGCCGCCGTCATGGTCCACGACGCGGTCGGCGTCGCGACCGCCCACTGATCGGCGCACACCGATCCACAGGGAAGAAGTCCCCATCGAGCCGGACGGCCCTCGAGGGTTAGGCTGACCGGCATGACGCGCTCCCGCTCGACCAGACCGCTCCTCCACCTCGCTGCGACCGCGATCGTGGCCGTGTCGGTCATCCCGCTCAGCGGATGCCTGTACGCCCAGATCCCGTCAGACGGCCCCGGAGCCGCGGAGCCGTCGCCGACCGCGTCGGATGCGCCGATCGACGAGCCCACCGGCGATCTCCCCGCCGAGCTGACGTTCGAGGCAGGACAGGATCTCCCGGCCACCACCTACATCGAATGGGGTGACGGGTTCATGACCGCCGACGGGTGGGAGACCGTCACGCCCGACGACGGCAATGGCGGCTGGACCTACGGCACGACCGACGGCATGTGCACGGCGAAGTTCTGGCAGGGGCTCACTCCCGACGTCCCCGTGGTCCCCGGCGACGACAGCGCGTCGTCGGACGCGATCCTGGGAGCCCTGCTGCAGTCGACGACCGAGGAGGTCACAGCTCTCGCCACCACCGGCGAGTTCAGCTACCAGGTCGGCGGCTCGGGAGGTGTCGAGAACCGGCAGGTCACCGGCGAGGACGGCGAGCGCACCTGGATCATCGCGGCGCGCGCCTTCACCGCGACCGGGGTCGGGCTGTACGTGATCGTCGACTGCACCGGAGGCGATGCGAACGGCATCCTGGCCGAGGTCGTCGAACGCAACGCGGTCGTCGTCACGCCCTGACGGATCTCGCCCGGCGACCGGGCGGTCACTTGCCGCCGGGCGGCCCCACGAGCAGCAGGATGACGTAGAGCGCCACGATCCCGCCGGCGAGCAGCACCGCGAGCACCCACGGACGACGCAGGAACCAGCGCATCAGCCGGTCGTACCAGCGTCCGTCGCGGGGATCGTCCGTGGCGTCGAGACGCCAGGCTCCGTCGAGGCGCCCGGTGCGGTGCAACCAGATCTCGGTGGGGATCGTGGCGTAGGGGATCACGGCGCTGACCACGGCGAGCGCCGCGACACCGACATGCCAGCGCTGGTTCAGCGCGACCAGCACGGCGGTGGCGGCATAGGCGAGGAACACGAAGCCGTGGATGCCGCCGCCGATCGTGACGACGACTCCCGGTGCTCCCACCGCCCTGGCGATGATCGCGGAGATCAGGATCGTCCAGGTGATCGCCTCCGCGATCGCGAGAACTCGGAACAGGCGGTCGGGTGAGCGGAACACGGGACTCCTCGGGTGGGTTCCTCCCAGCGTATCGGGGCCGTCGATGCCGGTCCTGTGCCGACGGCGGAATACCGGGCCCGGAAGCGGCGTTGCCGAAGGCATGACGATCGTGGACGCGGATGCACTGTCGCAGGTGCTCAACGCCGTCGACCTCCAGGTCGGTGTCGCACGCCGCGTCTCCCTCCCCGTCGGCGGGCTGCTTCCGCTGGCCGCCGGCGCCGTGACCCTCGTCTACGTCGCCGGCGGCAGCGTGCAGGGGCATCCGCCGCTCACCTCCGCCTGCAGCCTCAGCGTCGACCGCACTTCCCAGAGCCTCGCGGTCACGACCGGATCCGACCGCCTGCGCGCCGGCGACGCGTTCCTGACCCTGGGAGACACCGCGTTCCTGCTGCAGGCGGATGCCGGGGCGAGCGTCATGGTCGTCGACCTCGTCCTGGCAGACACCACCTCCCGGCTCAGCGCCGTGCTCCCCGACGTCATCACCGTGACCGGGTTCGACGCGCTCGAGCCCGCCGCCGCCGCGCTGGCCGAGAACATGGGGCTGGTCGATCCGGCCGCGTGCCCCGTGCGCCAGGGCGATCCGCTGATCTGCCGGATGATGGCCACGACCGTCCTGCTCTCCGTCATCCGGGCCTGGGCGGCGAACGGCTGCGCGCCAGCCGGATGGCCGTCGATGTCGAACGATCCGTTCCTCGACCGCGTGGTCGATGCGATCCACGAGGAACCGGGTCGGGAGTGGACCGTCGAGCGACTCGCGAGCGTCGGCGCCATGTCGCGTTCGGCGTTCGCGGCGCGCTTCCGCTCGGCCCTGGGCCGCTCCCCCGCCGACTACGTCACCGAGGTGCGCATCGATGCAGCCAAGCGGATGCTCGACGAGGGCCGTTCGGTCTCGGAGACCTCACGCGAGCTGGGCTACGCCTCGGACGAGGGCTTCAGCCGCGCCTTCCGCCGCCGCACGGGCATGACCCCCTCGGCGTGGCGCCAGGCGCAGCGCACCCCCGTCTCCGCGTAACCCGAGGGCTCAGGTCGGGCTCAGGTCCGCACGCGGTTCGAGGCCCCGAAGAACGCCGCTCCCGCAAGCAGCGATGCGGCGCCGATCACGTAGACCAGCTCGATGCTGAGGGTGTCGACGAGCAGACCGCCCACCCCCGCGGCGATCGTGATCGCGCCCTGGAACCCCACGACGACCAGGCTGCCGCCGGCCTCGAGCCGGTCCGGCATCCGGTGCCCGACCCAGGTGTTCGCGACGATCAGCCACGACGAGAAGAAGAAGCCCCACACGAGCACCACGATCGCGACGCCGATCACGGTGCCGAACAACAGGATCATCGAGATCACGGCGGCCGCGATCACGAGCGGGGCGAAGACGGCGAAGAACGCGAAGGAGCGGTCGATGACCAAGCCGATCGTGATGTTGCCGGCCAGACCTCCGAGGCCGAACAGGGCGAGCAGCACCACGATCGTCGACGCGTCGACATCCGGAATGCGCTCGAGCGCGAGGCGCACGTAGGTGTAGGCCGAGAAGTGTCCGAGCACCACGAGCATGTGGCCGATCATGCCGAGGCCGATGCCCGGACGACGCAGCGTGTCGACCAGCAGCCGCAGGCTCGAGGCCTGAGCCGCCGGAACCGAGGGCAGCGACAGCCGCAGGGCTGCGGCGAGCAGCACCATCAGCACACCCGCGATCGCGAAGACCATCCGCCAGTCCACGAGCTCGCTCAGCATCACGCCGAGCGGAACACCGGCGACGGTTGCGAGCGAGACACCCGCGGAGGTGAACATGACGCCCCTGCCCAGGTGCTCCGGACCGGCGAGCCGGGCGGCGACCGTGATCGACATCGCCCAGAAGGCACTGATCGCCGCGCCCAGCAGAAAGCGTGCGAGCAGGATGATGATGAGGTTCGGCGCGATCGCCACGACCAGGTTCGATACGGCGGCGGCCAGCGCCATCCACACCAGCAGGGAGCGGCGGTCGAGCCGGGGGAACATCAGCCCCACGGTCGGGGCGACGATCAGGCCGACCAGCGCGGTCACCGTGACGGTCTGCCCCGCCTGGCCCGGGGTGACGCCGAGCGCCTCGGCCATCTCGGTGAGCACCCCGTTGGGCAGGAACTCCGCCGTGACGAGCAGGAAGCCCATGAGCATGAGCACGATGAGAGCGCCGTAGCGGATGCGCTCCGCACGCGGGACGGCCGTCGGGATGGGCGCGGTTGTTGTCATGTTCCCAGCCTCGCGGCATCCGCCGGTCGTCGCCCGACCAGGCGTCCGCGGCATCCGACCATTCGTCCGCGGCCACCCTGGCCGGCCTCAACTTCTGCGGCCACCCGGCCGGTGCTCCACTTCTGCGGCCAACCGCACGTTCTGCGGCCTCACGCGCGCATCCGCGCCGCAGAAGGTGAAGGTGGCCGCAGAACATGAAGCGGGCTGCGCGCGCGGCGCGCCGTCACCGCGCGTTCACCCGGCACCGCCAGACTGCGAGCATGAGCGAACCCGATTCTCGCCCCGCCGTTCCCGAGCCCCCGGCGATCGCGAACAGCGGCGCCGTCGGCGTGGTCGGCCTCGACCTCCGCGGCGAGACACCGGCGCCGAAGAAGCAGGTCTACTCGTGGGCGCTGTGGGACTGGGCGACGCAGCCCTTCAACACCGTCATCCTCACGTTCGTCTTCACCGCGCTCTACCTGGTGGGCACCGGGTTCCTGCCGCCGGAGATCGCCGCGCTCGGCGAGGACGACCCGGTGCGCCTCGCGGCCGAGGCCGACCTCGCCTCCGGCCTCGGGCTCGGCTCGACCATCGCCGCGTTCGGCATCCTGCTGCTCGCCCCGGTGCTCGGACAGCGGGCGGATGCCGCAGGGCGCCAGAAGCTCTGGCTCGGCATCGGCACCGGCGCGCTGGTGTTCTGCATGCTCGGACTCTGGTTCGTCACCCCGACCCCGAGCCTGTTCTGGCTCGGCGTCGCCCTGATCTCGGCGGCCACGGTGTTCCAGGAGATCGCCGCCGTCAACTCCAACGCCATGCTGATCGGCATCGCGACCCCGAAGAACGTCGGCCGCATCTCGGGCCTCGGGTGGGGCTTCGGGTATCTCGGCGGCATCATCGCCCTGGTGATCGTGGTGGTGCTCGACAGCTTCGACTGGTTCGGGATGTCGACCGACAACGGTCTCGCGTACCGTTTGATCGCGGTCGGCTGCGCTGTGTGGGCCATCGTCTTCAGCATCCCGATCTTCCTCAACGTGCCGGAGCCGTCGCTGGGCCGCCCCGAGCGCAAGGTCGGGTTCTTCCGGTCGTACGTGCTGCTGGTCACCGATATCCGCGGGCTCTACCGCGACCCCGAGACCCGCCCCACGTTCTGGTATCTGCTCTCGAGTGCCGTGTTCCGCGACGGCCTCGGCGGCGTGTTCGCCTTCGGTGCGATCATCGGCACCGCGGTGTTCAAGTTCGGCACGCAGGACATCATCATCTTCGGCATCGTGGCGAACCTGATCGCCGGCGTCTCGACCATCCTCGCGGGGCGCCTCGACGACCGGCTCGGGCCGAAGCGCATCATCCTCGCCTCGATCGGGTCGATGATCGTCGCCGGCCTCGCGGTGTTCCTGCTGCGCGACGGCGGGGCGATGGTGTTCTGGGTCGGCGGACTCATCCTGTGCGCGTTCGTGGGTCCGGCGCAGGCGGCGGCGCGCTCGTTCCTGGCCAGAGTCACCCCGGCCGGGCGCGAAGGCGAGATCTTCGGTCTCTACGCCACCACCGGTCGTGCGGCGAGCTGGATGGCCTCGGGCGCCTGGACGCTGCTGATCGTGCTGACCAGCCAGACCGCCTACGGCATCCTGGGCATCATGATCGTGCTGATCGCCGGCTTCCTGCTGCTGCTTCCGGTCAAGGCTCCGCGCTGAGCTGAACCCCGGCCCGGCCCGGCCCGGGGTTCGGGCCGGACACGACTTCGGATGCCGCGCGCGACACGCCGTCGGAGCATCCGCCGCCGCGGGGTGTCGAACACGATCTCCGAAGTTGTGCGCGGGCGCTGGGCGCACGCGCTCCGCGCACCAACAGCTGAGCGTCAGCGCTGCCAGTTGTCGGCGAGCTTGTTGAGCAGGCGGGCGAGTTCGGCGCTCTCTTCAGGGGTGAAAGCCGCCAGCGCACGACCGAGCATCTCGCGGCGCTCGCCCCGCATCCCACTGGCGACCTTGCGCCCCTCATCGGTCAGCGCGATACGCGTACGCCGGGCGTCATCGGGGTCGGCCTCTCGGCGCACGTAGCCGCGATCGACGCCCTGCTGCACGAGTCGTGAGGCGCGGGGCTGATCGACGCCGATCGCCTCACCCAGCGCACTCACGCTGAGGGGAGCGGATGCCGCAGCCAGCGCCTCGAGCATCCGCATGCGTGCCGGCCCTCCGAGGCGCCCGGAGGGGTCCGCCATCCACGGCGGCATGCCGGGGTGGCCGTGACCGAAGGGGTCGCCGTGCCCGCGCTCATGTGCGTGCGGCCCGCCGGGCCAGCCGTGGGGCCCGCCGTGCCCGCGCCCTCCGCCGCCGCGGTCGCCGGGTCGCCGACCGCGCAGACGGGACAGCGCCTGGGCGATGGCTTCGGACGGGTCGATCTCTTCGGAGGTCACGCCTCGATTTTACATGCGACTTGACATGCATTCAGATCGCATGTCACACTACATGTACATGCACTCTGACATACACATGCACACTGACAACTAAGGACTTCTCATGAACACCTCTGAATCACAGAACCCCGCTCACACCTCCCGCCCCTTCGGCTACTGGCTGAAGGCCGCCGACCGCCTGATGGCGGCCGAGTTCGCCACCGCCTTCGAGGGCGAGCACGCGAGTCGCCGCGACTGGCGCCTGCTCAACGTCGTCGACGGCACCGTCCCGGCCCGCCGCCCCCTGAACGACCACAAGCTGCATCGCC
Organism: Microbacterium croceum; assembly: GCF_023091245.1. Taxonomy (NCBI): domain Bacteria; kingdom Bacillati; phylum Actinomycetota; class Actinomycetes; order Micrococcales; family Microbacteriaceae; genus Microbacterium; species Microbacterium croceum. The sequence continues at coordinate 300,044 of NZ_JAHWXN010000001.1, forward strand.
TCATCGCGCGCGGCTGGGTCACATCCGAAGGCGAGGGCTGGACCCTCACCGACGACGGACGCGCCGCGAAGGATCGCCTCGGTGCGATCGTCGACGGCATCCGCGCGAAGGTCACCGACGCCGTCTCCGAAGAAGAGATGGCGACCACCCTCGCCTCGCTCGAGAAGATCGCGCGGGCGTTCGGCTGGGACGAGGAGACCCCTCTCCCCCGCGGACGCCGGCACGGTTTCGGCGAGCGTGGGCACGGACGCGGACACGGTTTCCCGCGCGGCTTCGGTCGCCCGTTCGGTCCGGATGCTCATGATGGCGAATGCCGCCGCGAGCGCGGCTTCGGTCGTCGGCACGGTTTCGATCCCCGGCACGGCTTCGGCTCGCGCGGCGACGCCGGACACGAGCACGGCGAGCGCGGTCACCACGAGCGCGACCACCACGAGCGCGGCCACCACGGCCCGCAGCGCGCGGTCCGCTTCGCGCAGCACGCGTACGAGCGCGGTTTCGACGCGGGCTACTCCCGCGGACGCGACGCCTGACGCACCCGGTGCACAGACGATGAGAGGGACGGATGCTTCGGCATCCGTCCCTCTTCTCGTCTCAGCGTGCGGGCCGCGTCAAGAACATGTCGACCGGGTCCTCGCTGTCGAGCAGGAAGCCGGCACGGAGATACAGCCGGAGCGCGGGGCTGCCCTGCAGCACGTTGAGCCGGAACGTCTGACCCGCAGCATCCGACAGCACCCGCTCCAGCACGGCACCGCCGATGCCTCTCCCCTGCAGCGCCGGGTCGAGGTAGAAGTGCTCGATCCACTGCACGTCGTCGTCGGACCGCACCGCGATCGACCCCGCGTCCGCCCCGTCGACCACGATCACCCGGGTCGCCTCCGCGCGGAAGGAGTCGAGGAAGCGCTGCCGCACGCGCACCTCATCGAACCGACCGAGCCGCGTGAGGTCATCACGCAGCACGACAGCACGTAGTTCGGCGATCCAGGCGGCATCCGCGGGCGCGCTCGGGCGCAGCGTCCATTCCATGGCCGCGCTCAGATCGGCAGCGCGAGGTAGAACTGCCGCACCGCGTCGTCGTCGCCCTGCACCTGCAGCACCCATGGCTGCGATTCGTCGCCCGTGACGATCCACAGCACCGTCGTGGAGGTGTCGTCCTGGTAGGTGTTCTGCGTGCCGCGGCCGTCGTCGTACACGGAGTTCGAGTTCGAAGGCTCGCCGAGCCCGTCTTCGGCGATGGCGAATGCGACCTCGGCCGTCGCGTCATCCGTGAATCGCCACACCATGAACGAGAGGGAGCCGGCCTCCGACTCGTAGGTGGCCGCCGTCGCCTCCTCGGCGGGCAGTGCAGCCGACTCGGCGGCGGTCCAGGGATGCATGAGCTGCCACTCGATCGCTCCGTCCGCGCCGATCACCGACGAACCGACCTGCCCGGCGATCTCGGCGCAGAAAGCGGTGCACGGGTCAGCGGTGAGCGCTTCCGTCGACACGGTCGACGCATCGCCCTCGGTCGTGGTCGCGCCCGAGGGCGCACTGACCGGAGACTCCTCGCCGAACGTGGGGAACTCGAGACGCGTGCTCGTGGCGAGATAGACGACCAGCGCGATCGCGCCCGCGAAGAGCACGAGCAGGAACACGAAGATCGCCGCCGTCAGCCCGCGGTAGCCGCCCGACGACACCTCGGGCGTCATCGTCGGCTGCGACCACTCCTCCGACACCGCGGCCGGTGCGTCAGCGGGGTTGGCGGGCCGCGTGCTGCGCCGGGACGGGACCATCGCCTCGGGCGGAGGCGGAGGGATCACGGAATCGGCCGATGGGATGTCGAGCGGCGGGGGCGGGATCACCGCGTCCGGCGCGTTGGAGGAGGCCGACGGAAGGAGTCCGTCCGGGATCGGGATCTCGGGCGGGGGCGGAGGGATCACCGGCTCCGGGGTCGCGAGAGGCGAGTCAGCGGGTGACGGCGCATCAGCGGGCGACGGCGCGTCCGCCGGTGCCGGCGGGGTCTCCGGGTCGTGCGGGGTGGCGCTGTCGTCGCTCATGTCAGCCTCCGACGGCTCCGACGTCTGTCGTGCCGACATCCGTCCGGTGGAAGTTCTGGAAGGAGCGGGATGCCGTCGGGCCCCGCTGCCCCTGGTAGCGGTTGCCGTAGGGACCGGAACCGTAGGGGTTCTCGGTCGGCGAGGTCAGACGGAAGAAGCAGAGCTGCCCGATCTTCATGCCCGGCCACAGCTTGATCGGCAGGGTCGCGACGTTCGCGAGCTCGAGGGTCACGTGCCCCGTGAAGCCCGGGTCGATGAACCCGGCCGTCGAGTGCGTGATGAGCCCCAGGCGCCCGAGCGAGGACTTGCCCTCCAGTCGCGCGGCGACGTCGTCGGGCAGGGTGACCTGCTCGAACGTCGCCCCGAGCGCGAACTCGCCGGGGTGCAGGATGAACGGCTCATCGGGATCGACCTCGATCAGCCGCGTGAGCTCCGGCTGATCGACCGAGGGATCGATGAACGGATACTTGTGGTTGTCGAACAACCGGAAGTACCGGTCGAGACGCACGTCGATGCTCGAAGGTTGGATCATCTCCGGCGCGTGCGGTTCCAGGCCGATACGGCCCGATGCGAGTTCTGCCCTGATGTCGCGGTCGCTGAGAAGCACGGGTTCAGCCTAGTTGCCCCGGCCGAGTCGGCGCTTTTGCCATACGGCGGTCGGCAGGTAGGCTGGCGTTCACCTGTTCCTCCCGGCGCAGGTTCGGGACTGTAGTTCAATGGCAGAACTTCTGCTTCCCAAGCAGATAGCGCGGGTTCGATTCCCGTCAGTCCCTCCACTTTCGCTCGCAGAGCTGTTCCGGGCTCCTGGCTCACCTCGTGACTGCAGCTCGGACGAGAACTTCCCTCGATGCCCTACGGGCGGCGCGATCGCCCTGTCATTCGTTGATCCATCCCTGTAAGTCTGTCCACACCGCCGTCAGGGCATCCTCGAACGAGAGGTCGGAGGGCCCTTCCAGCCATCTGTCCATCGCGAGGTCGAAACAGGTCACGGCGAGGGCTGCCAAGGTGTGTGCGTGCACAGGGTCGATGCCCCGTTGGCCCAATGCGCCTTCGATGGCGAGCGCGAGGTGATGACTGCGCAGAAGATCACGCTCGTGCAGCGCGGGTTCGCTGCGGATGATGCGGCGCCGCCGTGCGATCTGCTCTCGCCAGCCCTGGATGCCTCGGCATGCGGCTGCCAGGCCTGCGCGCACGGTGGCCGTTCCGCCGCAATCTTGTGGGATGGACGCCATGAAGTCGCCCACCGCTTGGGGGAGCTCGCGATCTCGGAGGAACAGCACATCGCGTTTGTCGGAGAAGTGGCGAAAGAACGTCCGTGTGGTCAACCCCGCTGCCTCGGCGATCTGGGGAACCGTGGTTCCCGCGTATCCCTGCTCCGCGAACAGGGTCATCGCGGCAGCTTCCAACCGCAACGCGGCATCCGGGGACCAACGAGGCATAGCTCCATGATGACACGAACTGTCATAAGATGAGTGGTGATGACACGAGATGTCATCAGGCACAGAGAACGGATGCTGATGAGCGACAACATGGCGGCGTGGATCGATTCTCCCTATGCGGACCTGACGATCCGAGAGGCTCCGATGCCGAAGCCGGGGCCGAGGCAGCTGGTGATCGAGGTGCGCGCGGTGGCGGTGAATCCGCTCGATGCGATCATCCAGTCCAACGGCACCGTCATGTACGGCTGGCTGCGTTACCCGGTGATCCTCGGGGAGGACGTCGCGGGCGTCGTCGTCGACACCGGTGCCGGCGTCGACGACTTCGCCATCGGAGACCGGGTCGTGGCGTACGCAATGGGCTTGGAGAAGGGCCGGGACGCCGTCTCGGAGAGCGGCTTCCAGTCCCACGCCGCGGTCGACGCGAGCCTGGCCGCCATTCTGCCGGCCACGACCGCGTTCGAGGATGCCGCCGTCCTGCCGCTGGCGATATCGACGGCGGCGGCCGGCTTGTTCGAGAAGGAGCTGCTGGGACTGGACTACTCCCGTCTCGGAAGCGCGGCACCTCGCGACGAGGTCGTCGTGATCTGGGGAGGTGCGACGGCGGTCGGAGGCAATGCGATCCAACTCGCCCGGGCCGCCGGCTATCGCGTCATCACGACAGCATCTGCGAAGAACCACCAACGGATGAGGCAGCTGGGAGCGGAAGCCGTCTTCGACTACCACGAGCCGCAGACTCCGAATCGGATCATCGAAGCGGTCGGCGGCTCCGCGGTGGCGGGGATCCTCGCCGTCGCGGTGGGATCGGCCGAGCCCTGTCTGCGGATCGCGCGCGCCACCGGTGCCACGCAGATCGCGATGGCGAGCCCTCCCGTGTCTTTCTACGAACAACCGCGCCTTCGCGGCCTCTCCCTCGCCCGCATCCGCCTCTTCCTGAAGCTCGGAACGCGCACGGCGCTTCTGCAGGTGCGCAGTCGCGCCCGCGGCATCAGAGCGACATTCATCTGGGGGAGCGCCATCGCCACTTCTCCCGTGGGCCCGGCCGTCTGGGCCGGGTATCTCCCTGCCGCCCTCGCCTCGGGCAGCCACCGTCTCTACCCCGAAGCCCACATCACAGGGCACGGACTTCGGGCGATCCAGGAGGCCATCGACGACCTTCGCCGCGGCGTATCGGCGCGGAAACTCGTCATCACCCTCGAGCACGAAGCGAAGTAGCTCAAGGACGTCCGGAAGGGCTCTGGACCTGACAACAGAGTCATCACCAGATCATGGCGTGTTTCCGGGACGCTTCGGCGGTTGCGCTGACAGCGAGTTCAGCGAGCTGGACCTCGCCACGAGCCGTCGGTTATTGCGCCGGATGCGGAGGATGCTCAGGACCTGCGAGACCGCGAGCAGGATCATCGCCGCGGCGGTCCACCATACGGTCGATCCGAGGACACCGGCCAGAAGCAGGATCACGAGGACGACGGCGAACGTCCCGACGATTCCGAGCGCCCACCAGTAGGAGGTCGTGCTGCGTATCTGTGGGATCATCTCCCCCACGATTCCAGCTGCCGAGCGCCCGGACAATCCCTTCTCCCGCCGAGACATCCCGACATCACCTCTCGTCGAAATGAATGCCATCCGAATCCGCATCGGCTCCGAACAAAGCAGAGAGGGCGGTACTCGCGCGCCCGCGACCTGGCCCCATGACCCGAGAGGAGCCCCGATGATCGAGTCATCGACGCCCCCGCTTGCCGACCTCGACGGCTACCGCAACGTCACCGATCTGCTGGTCGCGCGCGTGCACACGGCTCCCGATCATGTCGCCTTCGAGGTCGAGGGAGCGGATGCCGCCTCCTCGGGCAGCTGGCATCCGGTCACCACGGCCGTGTTCGCGGACTCGGTGCGGGCCCTCGCGAAGGGGTTCATCGCCCAGGGGATCGAGGCGGGCGATGCGATCGCGATCATGGCGCCGACGCGCTACGAATGGGCCGTCGCCGACCTGGCCGCCTGGTACGCCGGAGCGGTCGTCGTGCCGATCTACGACACCTCCTCGCCTTCTCAGGTGGACGCGATCGTCGCCGACGCCGAGGTGCGTCTCGGCATCGGCGGCACTTGGAGGCACGCGTCCCTCCTGCAGGCAGCCCTCGCGCAGACGCCGGGGGTCACTCTCGGCGCGTGGACGATGGATGCCGGAGACTCCCCCGACACGGGCGCCGCGGCATCCGGCTCTCTCCTCGACCTGGTGACACGAGGCGCCGACGTCTCCGACGAGGAGCTCGAGGCCCGCCGAGCATCCGCTTCCCAGGACGATCCCGCGACCATCGTCTACACCTCGGGCACCACCGGCGAACCCAAGGGCGTCGTGCTCACGCACCGGAACTTCCTCGGCCAGGTGCTGAACATCGCCGCCGCGTATCGCGAGATCGTGAACGAAGACGGCAACACCGTCATCTTCCTGCCGCTCGCGCATGTGCTGGCACGCGGGCTGCAGCTGATCTGCCTGGCCAGCGGCATGCGCATCGCGCACCTGTCCGACCCGTCGACGGTCGTCGCCACCCTCGACACCCTGCGCCCGACCTTCCTGGTCGTCGTGCCGCGAGTGCTCGAGAAGATCCAGGCGGCCGCCGCCTCCAAGGCCGCCGACAAGGGTCTGACCCGCGTGTGGACCGCCGCCCGATCGACGGCCGTCGCGTGGGGCCGTCGCGCCGAGCGGATCGACGCCGGGCGCCGTGTCCGCAGAGACCTCGGGCTCCGCCTGCGCCACCGTCTCTTCGAGGCGCTGTTCTTCGGGCGACTGCGCACCGTGATGGGCGGGCGCGTCGGGTACATCCTGTCGGGCGGCGCCGCCCTCGACCCGGAGCTCTCGCTCTTCTTCCGCGGCATCGGAGTGCCCGTCATCGAGGGCTACGGGCTGACCGAGACGACCGCACCGCTCACCGGCAACCTGCCCGGCCGCATCACCTCGGGGACCGTCGGGTCACCGCTCCCGGGACTCACCGTGCGCATCAGCGACGACGGCGAGGTGCTCGCCCGCGGCATCGGGGTCTTCGGCGGCTATCGCAACCCCGCGCACGACGAGGACGCCTTCATCGACGGCTTCTTCCGCACCGGCGACCTCGGACGACTCGACGAGCAGGGCAAGCTCATCCTCGACGGCCGACTGAAAGACGTGATCGTCACCTCGAACGGCAAGACGATCGTGCCCACCCGCTGGGAGAGCGCGGTGGAAGCGGATCCGCTCGTGTCGCATGCCGTCATGGTCGGCGAGGGAAAGCCGTACCTCTCCGCACTCCTGGTGCTCGACCCGGAGCAGACCAGGGAGTGGGCGACCGCCGAGGGCATCATCATTCCCCTGTCGGTGCAGCCCGACATCCGCGCCGTGACCGATCCGACGCTGCGCGCCCACCTGCAGAAAGCGGTCGACGCCGCCAACGCGCTCGTCGCGCGCAGCGAACAGGTGCGCCGCTTCAGCGTCGTCTTCGCCGACCTCGAGGACCGCACGCTCGTCACCCCCACCATGAAGCTCAAGCGGAGCGTCGTGCTGGATCGCGCGGCCGTCACCGTCGAAGACCTGTACCTCTGAGAACAGAAAGAACACCATGTCCTCCCCGACGCCCACCAGCCCCACGTCCTCGCGCTCGTCGCTCATCGCGATCATCGCCGCCCTCGTGATCGGAGCCCTCGTCGCCCTCGCCGGCAGCCAGAACAGCGCGACGCTCGGCGGCATCCCCCTGTTCGCCCTCGCCGTCGCCGCGGCGTTCGCGATCCAGATCATCGCGTTCATCCCGGCAATGATCCTGCGCACCGAGCGGTTCTTCGACCTCACCGGCAGCCTCACCTTCTTCGCGATCTCGGCTGCCCTCGTGCTGCTGACCCCGATGCCCGATGCGCGCAGCTGGATCCTCGCGGCGATGGTGATGCTGTGGGCCGTGCGTCTCGGTTCCTTCCTGGCGCTGCGCGTGCACAAGGCCGGATCCGACGGACGATTCGACGAGATCAAGCGGTCGCCCCTGCGGTTCCTGCAGGTGTGGGTGATCCAGGGCGCGTGGGTGTCGCTGACCGCTGCGGCGGCGTGGATCGCGATCAGCACGGATGCCAGTGCCCGCGCCCCGCTCGGCTGGCTGAGCATCGTGGGAATCGTCGTGTGGGTGGTCGGCATGGTGATCGAGATCGTCGCCGATGCGCAGAAGTCGGCGTTCCGCGCCGACCCGCGCAACAAGGACGAGTTCATCCGCACCGGACTGTGGTCGCGCTCACGCCACCCCAACTACTTCGGCGAGATCGTGATCTGGGTGGGCGTGTTCCTCACCGCCGCCCCGGTGCTCGTCGGATGGCAGTGGGTCGCTGTGCTCTCGCCGCTGTTCGTCATCCTGCTGCTCACGCGGGTCAGCGGCATCCCGCTGCTGGAGGCCCGCGCCGAGAAGAAGTGGGGCGATCGCGCCGACTACATCGCGTACCGCGAGAGCACGCCGGCGCTGATCCCTCGGCTCACGCGGGCGACGGTGCGGGAGCGCTCCGCGTCCTGACCGGCGCCCCGATACCGGCCCCGCGACGCTGAGGAGTCGACACCTGACGCTGAGGGGTCAAGACACGCCGGGCCGCGCGCCTCGGGGACGGCGTGTCTTGACCCCTCACCTGTGGGCGAGGCGCCGTACACACGGCGGAAGCGGCACTTCGCCCTCTCGTGCGGGCGAGCCGGGCGGCTCATCCGCGCGAAACCAGGGCGCTGCGCACGAGGGCGATGACGGCCTCGTTCCCGTGGTGCGTGACCCAGGCGTCGGCCAAGGTCTTCCCGCCGATTCGCAAGGCCTGGCGCAGCCCTTCCTTGACGGCGGGGTCGGATGCGATGTCCGTAAAGACTGAGCGGAGGCTCGGGGCGTGGATCGCAGGTGCGGGGGTGATGGTCATCGTCTTCTCCTTCACGTGGCCGCCGACTCTCGGGGCCGTAATCATCGTGATGCGCTCGCGAAGGAGACAGAAGTTCCGCGCTGTCTGGACAGCGCGCCAGTCTGTCCGGATGACAAGATCAGTCCATGACAGGCGAGATCCAGCTCACGATCAGCAGCGCGCTGTGGGCTGCCCTCCCTCCCGACGTGAGGGAGGGGTCAGATCCGAAAGCTCTGCAGATCATGGTGATCGCGAGCTACCTCGATCTGCTGTCCGAGGACTACGGCATGTCGGACGAGTACGACGATGCGCTCCTCGAACGCTCACGACGGCCGACTCGTCTGCTGCCATTCCTGCGCCCTCACTTCTTTCCCGACGAGGCGGCGCCTCATGACGCCGAGCACCTCCGCGATTCCCTCTATCGAGCACTGTCGGACATCGCCGACATACCCCTGTCGACCGAGTCCGCTGAAGCACTGCTCACGGTCGCCCAGGTCTTCTGGGCCCTCTCGCGCGACACCACGACACGACCGGACCTGCCGCTGAAGGGAGGACAACCGATCGACGTCTCCTCTGCATCCGCCGGAGCAATACGTCAACAGGCGTGGATCGGTCTCGACGGTCACGAGGTCGATTTCGCTCGCCTCAAGCGTTCCGTGCGCGCCAACCGGGCGAAGGGGGTCGCCGCGACGTCCGGACGGGGTCTTCTGCTGAGGGGTGGGGAGATCACCGCCGCAGTCGCGCGGCAGATGGTCCAGCAGACGCCGGCGAGTGCATCGGAAGTGGGTCCCGTCTCGCTTCGACTGCGCGAGGAGAACGGCGTATCGACACGGGAGATCGTCTGGCACGATCACGGCGCGGCACCCCGGCCACAGTCGGGCGGGGCCCGCGAGCCACTCCGCGCGATGAGTCGGGTGGCTGACGGGTTGCGGGAGTCCGTCGACCGTCTGAAGTTCCTCTCCGAAGCCCTCCCCATCGAGCATGAAGCCGCCCTCTCTGCCGCCGCGCTCACCGCCGGCTTCGCCTTCGTCGAGGCGGGAAGATTCGCGGATGCGCGGGAGCACTTCTCCACTACCGCGAAGATCACCGAGATGCTGAGCGTCCTGTACCCGCATGAGGACGCGCACGAAGTGCGTCTCGTCACGGCGTTGCTCATGAGCGCCCTGATGACACTTGCGTCGGGGTCGCCCGATACGACAGATCTGCTCGCGCGAGCAGCATCCCTGTCGCAGAGCCTGGCCGATCGAGACGACGACCATGTCGACCTGGTGACGGTCTCCCTCACACTTCAGGGCATGCTCCTCCTGCAGTGCGGCGACGCCACGAGTGCTCGCTCCGCCATGACACGCGCCGTCAGGATCTCGACGAGGATCATGCGCCGCGATCAGCAGGACGCCGGGTCTCGCCTGCTCCTGAGCAACTCGCTCTTCGGACTCGCAACCGTGGATCTGTCCGAGGGGCGCGCACACGATGCCCTGGCAGGCGCCACGCAGAGCGCAGAGCTCGCCGCGACGCTGAGCGCGGGCTCCTCGGACGAGCTCGCCGCCCGCACGCTGCAGATCGGCGCCCTCCAGATGTCAAGCGGTGCACTCGACGTCCTGGGGAGAACCCCCGAAGCCCTGGACGTCATGACTGACGCGGTGACACTCGCGCAGGATCTGGTGCGCGATGAGCCGGCAGACCAGCGCGTACGACACCTGCTCGCGCTCTCGCTGTACCTGCAGGGAACCCTCCGCCTCAGCCTCGACCGTGATGTAGAGGCCATCGAATCGATGTCGAGTGCGGTGACGCAATTCGAGCGGCTCTCCTCGGAGATGGGCATCGGCCAGGCTGCACATCTGGTAGCGGGACCCGATGAGATGCACGTCACCGCGCTCTTCGTTCAAGGCGCGCTCCTCGCAGACCTGGGAGAGCACCGACGCGCGGAATCCGCTCTGCTCCGAGCGGTGGGGCTGCTGGACGGCGCCGTCGACCGCGAGAGGCGAGACCGACTCGTCCTCGCTCTCGAAGCGCTCGGGGAGATGTATCGAGAGCAGGGGCGCGACGCCGATGCCGCGTACGCCGAGTACCGCGCGGCCCACGCTCGAGGCGATGTCGGACCCCTCTGAGATCCTGCTCGACTGCCTTCTACCCGGCAGATCTCTTCAGCGACGCAGAAGCCCTCGGCATCGTCAGCATCCTTCGGGATGTGCGTCAGCGCGCCGTCCCGGCCTGATCGCGCCGTCCTGGCGGGGCAGCCCTACGTTGCCCCCCGCCCCCGCGATGCCGAGGGGTCAAGAAACGCCGCGACCCGCGGTGTGGGCGCGGCGTGTCGTGACCCCTCACGGCGTGCGAGAATCTCGGGCCGCGGTCGAGCAGCACGACGACCACATCACGTCGTGGGAGTGCGATGCCGCGCGGAGAGACCGCACGTCACTCTGACGCAGCCAAGCCGATCGCGCGTCGGGTGAGGAGCGCGACCGGGATATGGCCGGCGGCGAGCACGACGGCGGCGAGCGCGATCCACGGATTGCCGAGCCACGCTGCGGCGCTGAGGAAGACGACGACCGGCGTGACCGCCATCGGCACCGGAACACGCCAGAGCGAGGCGTAGAGCAGAGCCTGATCGCGACCGGCGAGGAGGTACCGCCCCCACAGTCCGTAATAGGTCGCCAGCGCGACAGCGGCGGGTGCCACCCACCACCACACGATCGCACCGGGCTGCGTGATCGCCGGCACCACGAGGCACAGCGCCTGACCCGCCCGCTCGACCCATCCGAGGGGTTGCGGCACCGGCGCGACGATGTTCCGCCCGCGCGGGGGGAACCGCAGCAGCAGCAGGTTGGGAGCGAGCACGACGATGCTCACGATCAGTCCGAACACCGAGAATCCCACGCTCGAAGGCTACCGAGGCTCACCGGTCGCCGGCGACCCGCCACGGTGCGCTCAGAGGGAGCCGATGCCCTTGCCGACCATGATCACGGCGATCACGACGAGCAGCACGGTCGTGATCACCACGTTCTCGCGGGCGAGCCAGCCGTGGAACCTCTCCATCGGCGCGCGGAGCTGGTCGGCGGCGAACAGGAAGGCCACGACAGGGATCACGACCGTCGAGACCGCGCATCCGATGAAGACGGCGGCCGCGATGGCCTGCGACGACGGAGACAGTCCGGCCCCTCCGATCAGCATGCCCGCGCTGGCGGCGACCAGGAGGTTCTTCGGGCGAGGGGCCGAGAGCAGCAGCCCGAGTCCGAGAGCGCGCCCGAACGTGAAGGAGTCGATCGCCGCCATCCACTTCGGAAGAGCCGGGTCCTCCCCCGGGGCCGGTCGCCCCCGCCACTGCTTCACGGCGAGCAGGAGCAGCAGCGCCGCGAGCACGAACTGCACGATCGCACGCACGACGTCAGGGCCACCGGACTCGCCCCCGGCCGGAAGAGACCCGGCGATGAACACGAACACGACCACCGGGACGCTGATCCCGACAACCCATCCGATCAGGAACCCCGGGCCGGTGCGGCGCGCGTTCGGGGACAGCAGCATGAGGATGATCGCGACGATCGTCAGCGGACTGATGGCGATGGCGAGCGTGAGGGGAAGCGTCTCCCCGATGACCGAACCCGGAATGGTCTCGTTCCTCTCTGACGCAGCGCCGCGGCAGGCCGCGAGCTCTCGGTGACGAAGGGCCGCGGTTCGGCATCCTCCACCGCCATGCTCACCGATCGCGCGCCCGAGGAGCGCGGCTCTCATCCTCCGCGGATGATCTGCGGAGCCTCCTCACGCCCGCCGGCGAGCGAGCGCGTCCGCCATCCGATCGACCGCTTGCTCGATGATCGGCCGCGGGGTCGCGAACACGAAGCGCAGGAATCCCACGCCCACGAGGCCGGTCGCCGCCCCGTCGGTCATCGCGACGCCCGCGTGCTCACGGAAGAAGTCGGCGGGCTGTGCGCCGAGGTCGAGGGCGCGCGCGTCGAGCCAGCCGATGTAGGTGCCCTCGGGTGCGCGATAGGCGATCTCGGGGATCCGGGCGGCGAGGGCGTCGCCGAGGAACCGACGATTGCCGTCGAGGTACTGCACGACCTCGGCGAGCCACTCCCGGTCGTCACGATAGGCGGCGGTGTTGGCGATCACGCCCAGGTTGCTCGCTCCGTGGGACGCCATCATGCCGATGCGCTCCCAGACCTCGCGGTCCGCGTCGTTCGTGATGACGATCTGCGCGGTCTTCAGACCGGGCAGGTTCCACGCCTTGGAGGCCGACATCGCCGTGACGGTGTGGGAGGCGGCGGCATCCGAGATCGAGGCGTACGGGATGTGGGCGGCCGGCGCATAGACCAGCGGGGCGTGGATCTCGTCGGAGAACACGCGTCCGCCGTGCCGCTCCACGACCTCGCTGACGGCGAGCAGCTCATCGCGATCGAACACCCGGCCGACCGGGTTGTACGGGTTGCAGAGCACGAGCAGGTTCGCACCCGCCCGGAAGGCGGCGTCGATGCCGTCGAGGTCGAGCGAGTACCGACCGTCGACCACGGTCATCGGCACCTGGATGACCTCCCGTCCTGCCGCCGGCGGCACCGAGAGGAAGGGCATGTACGCGGGCGTCGGAACGATGACGGGGCTCCCGGCACGGGAGAAGTGGGTCATCGCCAGTTCGAGCGCGTGGATGACGTCGGCGATCGGATGCACATCGGATGCCGGCACTCCCCAGCCGTACGCATCGCGCAGCCATCCGGATGCCGCCTCGGACATCTCTGCGGAGACGGAGGCGGGGAGATAGCCGAAGGCACCCCGGTCCACGGCCTCGTGCAGGGCGCGGGAGATGCCCGGCGCCACCCCGAAGTCCATCTCGGCGACGAACGCACCCAGGGTGTCGGGGAAGGCCGACCACTTCAGGCCGCCGAGCCGGCGGAGATGGTCGACCTCGATCGCGTCGAAGGTGGCGGCGAGAGACATCCGGGCTCCTGTCATCGGGGACTGCGGGGGCATCCCTCCATCATCACCCGGGATCACCCACCCCGGGGCGGTCCCATCCATCGCGGGGTCTGCATCGAACAAGCACCATGCGCCGTCTCCGCTCTCTCGCGTCCGTGGTCGCCCTCGCCCTGGGGCTCACCGGCTGCAGCACCGCGCCCGCTCCCGACACCGAGGCCACGCCGGGAGCCGGTCCGCTGGTCGCCTTCTACGGCGACTCCTACACGCTCGGCACGGGGGCCAGCGACCCGTCGTTGCGCTGGTCCACCCTCATCAGCGAAGAGCGAGGCTGGAACGAGTTCAACCCGAGCGTGAACGGACTCGGATTCGTGAATCACCGCGCCGACTTCGGCGAGAACGACCTCCCCGCACTCGTCATCGCGCAACGCCCCGACATCGTCTTCGTGACGATGGGCCTGAACGACAACTTCAGCTTCCCCGGTCGCGCCGACCTGATCCACGAGACCATCACGGCGGATCTCACCCGCCTCCGCGACGCTCTGCCCACCGCGCGGATCATCGTGGTCGAACCGTTCTGGTACACCGACGAGCGCCCCGACTCCGTCGCGACGATCATCGACTGGACCGCGGATGCCGCCGCAGCGATCGATGCGGACTGGATACCCGGCGCGAGCCGCTGGCTCGACGGGCACTACGCCGGAGCCGACGAGAGCTGGATGGCAGCCGACGGCATCCACCCCTCCGACATCGGGTACCGGCACCTGGCCGCGCAGATGGATGCCGCGCTCGCACGCCTCGATCCGGCGCTGTGACCGGCGCTCGCTCTAGCCCTGCCGCACGGCGCGGCGGCGGACGGTGAACCACAGCCCCGCTCCGAGAAGCACCGCGCCGAGCACGCCACCTCCGATCCACGCGGCGCCTCCTGTCGCGGCGAGACCCGAGGGGAACACCGTGGTCACGGCTACACAATCCTCGTCGAGCGAGCCCGCCGGGCAGTTCGCCCCGGCTCCCTTCGGAGTCGTCACGACGTTGCGGAGCTCCCCGGCTCGCTCCACGGTCACCGCGTACGTCACGGTCGCCGTCTCGCCCACGTCCAATGCGCCCGCCCAGGACAGCACCGGCTCGTCGTAGTCGGCACCCCCGCTGGCGAAGCCGTCGTACGTGCCGAGGCGGAGCACACCGGTCAGGTCGTCGGTGAACGACGCGGGCGTGTCCGCCGTGTAGGGCACGTCGCCGGTGTTCGTCACGGTGATCGTGAAGCGCACGGTGTCGCCGACGGCGGCGCGCTCGACCGACGCCTGTTTGCGCACCTCGTAGCTCGCCACCGACGTCTCGGTGCGGCAGGCGCCGGGCTCCGCGCACGTGCCACCGGGCCCATCGGCGACGACGGTGTTCCGCAGGATCCGATCGCCGTTCTCCGACCGGTCGACGGTCACGGAGTACGTCACCGTGACGGATTCACCGATGCCGAGCGCCCCGCTCCACGACAGCTCGTCTCCGATCACGACAGCACCGGCGGAGGCATCGCCGTTGTAGGTCGCGTCATCCAAGACCCCGGAGAGATCGTCGATGAATGACGCCGGCGCGTCCGCGGTGTACGGGACCTGCCCGATGTTGGTCACCGTGACCTCGTAGCCGACCTCTCCTCCGCCCACCACATCCTGCACGTCCGCCGTCTTCTCGACCGAGTACGCCGCAACCGCGGTATCGGTGCCGCACCCGTCATCGACGCACGCCCCGCCGACCGCCGCGGGAGTGACCACGTTGCGCAGCGAGAAGTCGCCGCCGACGGGGTCGTCCACCGTCACCGAGTAGGTCACCTGAAGCGTCTCGCCCACGTCGAGCGGTCCGGCCCACGTGAGCAGGTCGCCATCGACCGCCCCACCCGCGGAGACATCGTCGTTGTACACGGCGTCATCGAGCACATCGGAGAGGTCGTCGGCGAAAGACGCAGGATCATCGTCGGTGTAGGCGACCTCCCCGGTGTTCTCGACCGTGATGTTGTAGGTCACGACATCGCCGGGGCGTGCCACCTCGGGCTCGACCGACTTCTCGATGGCGAACGACGCGACCGGCAGCGCAGGCACGCATGTGACGGCCGTCGCCGCGTCGTTGCCCGCCACGGGATCCTGCTCGTTGCCGAGGACCGTCGCGGTGTTCGACAGGCAGGAACCGACGGGCGCGGCGGAGTCGGCCTCGATCTGGAAGGAGGTCGACTCCCCCGGGTCGAGACGACCACCGCTGACGGTCACCGTGTTCCCGCTCACGTCGACCGTGAAGCCGCCGACCACCGCGGGGTTGCTGAGCCCGGCGGGGAGTGTGTCGGACACCGTCCAGCCACTCGATTCCCCCGCACCGTTGTTGGTGACCGTGATCTCATAGCTGATGCGCTCGCCCGATTCATGCGTCGCCGGGACCTCCTTGGCGATCGCGAGATCGGTGGGCAGTCCCGGAATGGCCGTACCGTCGTTGAAGTCGGATCCGGGGCCCGGCACGGTCGAGATGATCTGGAAGCCGGGCGTCGTGGTGGCGCCGTCGGTGATCTCGAGCTGGGTGACATCGCCCGTCGCATTCGCGGAGAAGCCCAGATTGCCGTTTCCGAAGTTCCACACCCCGCCGTACCCGTCGGTCGCGGCCGGCATCACCCCGGGAAAGACCGTGATGCTGCCCGTCGCCACGTCGATGCGGCGCAGATCGCCGGCGTTGTTCGCGCCCCACGCGAACCCGTCCTTGAAGGCGAAGTCCTGCACGCCCGGCTGCACGCCGAGGTCGATGGTGCTCACGACGGCCCCGGTGGCCACGTCCAGTGCGTGCACCGTGGTGTTGGGGCCGAAATCGGAGATGTAGAACAAGCCGTCGGCGGGGTTGAACGCCCCGGAGAAGAAGCGGGTCGAGCCGGTCGCCGGATGCGTGTACACCGCCGTGCCGACACGCGTGACGGTGCCCCCCTGCCCGACACGGACCAGCGATCCGAGCGGGATACCCGGGGTCGCATTGCCGGTGACCATCGCGTAGATGAAGTTGTCCGCCTCGTTGAAGCCGATCGCGTTGTAGCCGACCGGAGCCGTCCCGCCCTCATCGCTGAACACGAAGGAACCGTCCTCGAGCGTCTGCGAACGCTGAAGCTGCGATGGGCTGTTCTGCGCGATGAAGATCGCAGGGGCGGTCGGATCGAATGCGTCGCCCGGAGCGGCCGACGCGGGAACCGGCCCCGCCACGGGATTCACCGCCGTCAAGAGTCCGGCGGCGACGGCCAGCACTGCGCCGAAGGTCGCGGCCGGTCGCGGCCGCCTGCCGCGCTGAGCGTGAGAACGGAACCCTCGGGGAAACAGTTCGGTGATCCGCGTCACGAAAGCGCTACGCCGGAGTCCTGATGTGTACAGGTTCCCCACCACCTGACCGACCCAGGTCGGATGCTCCCGGTCTCCCCAGGCCGGGAGGGGGGACGGGCCGCGAACGCCGCCCTCCCCCGATTCCCCACCTCCGGCCCGCGCATCGCAGCGCGGGCCGGAGTTCATTCCGCGGTGAAGTTCCATGTCGTCCACGGCCCGTAATCTCCCGTCGCCGGGTTCGCGTAGCGGAGGCGTATCGAGTGCGAGCCTGGCGCCACTGAGAGGTATTCATTCCATGCGCCGCTGCGCGGTACTCGGATGGTCTGGATGGGCGTCGCGCCGACGATCTGCCGCTGGAGGACCGTGCCCGCCTCCGCCGTGAACGCGAAGCGGAACCGGGTGGCGGTCACCGTCGTGCCGGATACCGGCGTCGCCGCGGGCGGCGGTGACGACAGGGTGTAGGTGAGCGGTGCACTCGCGGGCGAGGTCCGGCCCGAGACGATCTGTCGCGCGGTGACGGATCGCGTGCCGGCGTCGGCGGACGTCAGATGCGCGGTCCAGGTACCGTCCGCTCCGGCGACTGTGTTCGCGATCGTCGCACCCCCGCTGTCGAGGATCTCGACCACCGCGCGCGGCGCCGCATCATCGCCCGAGACCTTCGGATACATCCGGGAGTCGAGCTGAGCGATCGCGGCTCCGGGCGCCGCCGGAGTCGACGGGGTCTCGCCCTGCCCTGGCGGACCCTGGTCGGGACGTCCTGCTCCGCCCGCTCCGGGAGCCGCGGAGGGCTCTGCACCCGGCAGGAACGGGAGAGACGAGACCTGCGGCGATGGGAGCGGCGACGGGGTCGCGCCCGGAGACGGGGAAGCCGGCGGGGTGGAGCCTGCCGGTCCGGGCGAGGGTGCCGGTTGCGCGGTCGACGGCTGCGCCCCGGCATCCGACGGCGACGGCGAGGTGAGCGCGGCATAGGCGCCGAACGCCCCGAGGGCGAGCAGGAGCAGCAGCAGAGCGAGGAGGACGAGCCTGCGCCGCCGCGACGACGCGTTCGTGCCCGCGGGCGCGTCCGAGACCAGGGCTTCGGCCCCCGATGCCATCGCCACCGAGAGCGGAGGCGGCCCGAGGGTGGAGACGTAGCCCGCAGCACCCGAGACCCCCGCCACTGCGGGGAGCACCGACATGGTCAGGTTCGAGAGGTTCTTCGCCTCCTCCAGCGCCTGAGGACACGTGGGGCACGAAGACAGGTGCGACTCGAGCGTGGCGCGCGCCCGTGCGGACAGCCCATCACGCGTGTGCGCTCCCATGCCCTTCAGCGCTTCGCGGCACTCCGGCGTCCTCGCCCCGGAGAGCTGTGCGGTGATCCATCCATCGCGCAGACCCCGCTTCGCACGCACGATCAGAGCCGACACGGCGTTGGGGGCCATCCCCAGGAGCACACTGATGTCGCGCGGCTTCATGCCGTCGACCTCGCTGTACCAGAGCACCTCCTGCCAACGGGTCGGCAGCCCGCGGAAGGCCTCCAGCGCCGCCCCTCCTTCGAAGCTCTCCACCGCGGAGAGCTCTCCCTCGGGAGCGGCCGGGTCGATGACGTACTCGAAATCGTCCACCGCGATGGAGGTCTCCTGCACGTACCACCGCCGCCCGACGTTGCGCACCGCCATGATGAGGTACGGACGGAACCCGGTCGTGGGGCCGCCGCCGGCCTTGATCGACCGCAGGACACGAGCGAATGCCTCCGAGACGATGTCATCGGCGTCGAGGTAGTCGAAGGTCCGCGCCACGGAGTACGCGGGACCGGCGTGACGCCGCCACAGCTCTGCGTAGGCCCCGGAGTCCTGCTCACGGACGCGCTGAACGAGGTCTTGATCAGAGAGGGAGTCGGGAGTCTCCCCTGCGCTCATCGTCGGCTTCCCTTCTCCGTGCGCCGCGGCCGCTCCACCCCCCGGAGAGCGTCATTTGATCGAGCATATTGGAATACTGTCTGCCCGACGAAGGGGTGCCGCTCGCCGCTGCGGCGAGTGGCACCCCTCGGGCAGCGGGGCTCAGCCGAGCACCCTCCGCCGCCGCTGCCACAGCAGACCCGCGCTCATCAGCGCGAGAAGCGCCCCGGAACCGACCCAGAAGCTGAAGCTTCCGACACCTCCGGTGAACGGTATCGACGGCACCTCGGAGAGCTCGTTCTCGATCGCCTCCGACAGAGCCGTCACACCCTGCACATCGACGAATCGCGGTGTCGGGTCGAGCTGGAAGCCCGCGGGAGCCCGTGTCTCCACCAGGCGGTAGCGGCCGTCCTCGAGCGGCTCCACTCGGATCAGACCCGCCTCGGGGTCCACGTCCGGTCCGGTGCACTCCGCAGGGTCACCCGCGACGCAGTCGACGACCGCGACGGATGCTCCGACGGGCTGGTCATCCGCGTCGACGGGGGTGAGCTCCCACTCGGAACCTTCGAGTCGAGTGCCGTTCTCGACGCTGACCTTCTCCCATGACAGGCTCGACGGCAGCACCTCGATACCGGCGGGGTCGCACGACTCCTCGACCGGTGCGGGCTCGCCCGGTGCCGGCGCCGGCGCATCCTCAGGGGCGACGCACGCGGTGTTGACGAGGTACCCGCCATCGGGCCGGTCGGTGAGGTCGACCTGGTACTCGATGGTCACCGCGTTCGCCTCACCCGGCAGCAGCTCGGGGAGCACCGCTCCCGCGGCGAGGCCGGCCGGAAGGGGATCGAGGGCGGCCAGATCGACACGGTCATCCGTGATCACGAGGTCGCGCAGCGTCTGGTCACCGGTGTTGGTGACCACCAGACGGTACGTGAGCGTCGATCCCGTATGGAACCGGGGGTAGTCGTCGACGTCGTTCGCGTCATGCCACTCCCCCTCCGCGTCCTGCACGTACTTCTTCAGCGCGACGGAGTTCACCGCGCCGATCTCGAAGCGACTCGAGGTGCGCATGGCCAGTTTCGTGCGATCGGATCGCGCCTCGGCCCGGTTGACGTAGACGTCCTCGAAGGTCGCGCCGCTCGTGACGACGGCGATCGTGAACTCCTGCATCGCCGACGGGGCGAGGGCGGGCCCGATCACGCGCACGGCCGTGGCGTTCGCCGCGAACGTCGTGGACCATCCGACCGTGTTCCCCGTGACGGTGCCGGCCGCGCCGTTCGACGCGTCCGCAGGATCGTCGACGAGGGTCGCAGGGTCAGCGGTCGTGTAGTACACCGTGGCTCCGGCGGCTGCCTGCACCGGTGCGCTCAGGACGTAGTCGCCGGTGAAGTCCGTGCCGCGTCCATCGCCGTTGTACGGGAGGATGTCGACGGTGTCGGTGAACGCCTGCGGGCGGGTGTCCTTCGACGAGATGCGCACGGTCCACGAGTCCTGGGCCACACCGTGGTCATGGGGGACCTTCGCCTGCGCGGCGGTCTTGGTGAGCATGGTGTAGCCGCCGTCGCGGATCTGCGTCGAGGCGCTCGAATCGACCGTGACGCCCCCGACCGACGCCGTTGCCGTGTTCGCGAACACGTCTCCGGGCTTCGCATCGGCGGGGATGCGTGCGCTGAACGTGATGACGAACTCCGTGTTCGTCGGCACGTTGCTCAAGGCCCACTCGATGTTCTGCCCGGTGATCGATGTCGGTGCGGTCGAGGCGCTGCCGGCCACGTACTCCATGCCCGCCGGCAGCAGATCTCGCACGGTCATCTGGCCGATGACCGCGTTCGACGGCGCCTCGGCACGATAGGTGAGCGTGTAGTTCACCGTCGCGCCGGGAATCGTCTCCTGCTGATCGACCACCTTCTGGATCGTCGGCGTCGCGGCGATGATGCGGAGCACATCGCGCCCACCGGCGGTGAAGGGATACCGCGAGTTCGGAGTCAGAACGCCGACTGCCGATACGTCCGCAGGGTTCATGGAACGGGTCTGGTTGGACCACGTCGTTCCACCGTCCAGCGTGTAGGAGGTCCACGTCCAGATGTCCTGGCCGACGGCCACGGTGGGCTTGATCACGGACTTCACGAACAGACGCGGGATCGCCTCGGAAATGGTCAGACCCACCGCCGGCGTGATGATCGCCTTCACGGCACGCACGGTGCTCATGTTGGCGGGACGTGTAGTCGTCCACCCCGTACCGTCGCACGTGAAGGTGTTGGGGTTGTAGTTGGCGTGCAGCGGGTTCATGTTGTTCGACGTTCCGTTGCCCGTGTAGTACTGGTACTGCACACCCGGGTAGGCAGTGACCTGCCCCGCCGATATGGTTCCCATCGCCGCGTCGGTGACGTCGATGTAGCGCGAATCGACGATCGTGCAGACCTGGGTGCTCCGCGTCGCCCCGGCCAGGGGAGGGCGCACTCCTGAGCTGGAGAGCGCCGGCTGACCGGCGAGCGTGCGGAAGGTGTCCGTCCAGACCGACCCCTTCGCCGGTGGGTCGAGGTTTCCCAGGCTCCACCCGCCCGTCCAGACTCCTCGCGTCGAGGCGACGCTGTTGGTGTTGTTCGACGCGTCGTCGACCGATGTCGTCCCGAGCTGGGACGTGTACGTGGGCACGCTCGCCTGGAACGAGGTCGACGTCGGGTCCGTGTAGGTGAACTGGATCTTGATGAGACCGGCGGCGACCACATCCCACTCAGCGGGAAGAGCCGTGCCGCCCGAGTCGAGACTCGGGCGCAGGGTCTTGGAGTAGTCGATACCCGTCAGGGTGAGACGCAAGCGGTTGGTGCTGAGAGCGGTGAGCGTGCACGTCGCAGGGAACGGCGCCGTCTCGGCCGCCGGGTGTCCCGTGCCCGAATACGGGTGCCCCGCCTGGGTGGAGCTCTGAACGACGCACCCCGGCGTCATCGCAGTGATCGTGTTGCCGGCGGTCGACGAGAAGGTGAGGTCGTAGCTGACGCTGTTCGGACCTGCCGCCGAACCAGGGGCGTGGCGCAGCGACCAGGGGAAGGAGAGTTCCTGCCGAGCGCCTGCCCCTGTGCTCGAGGGGCGGCCGGCATCGAACTTCATGTCCATCGCGAACGCGTTCAGGATGGGAATCTCCGGGAGTGCCGCCTGCACGCCGCCGACCGATCCGGAGATCGTCACGCCAGAGCCGGTGGCGCCATCGACTTTCAGCCCGGCCAGCATGAGCTCCGCGGTCCCCTGCTCGCGCGTCCCCAGGTTGCAGACGAGCGTGTGACCGTCGGCCGAGATCGACGAGATCGGATCCACGCCCTCGGTCAGACAGACGGACGGCAACGCGGTGAACTTCGCGTTCTGCGCGGTGAAGGTGACCGTGACGTTGTCCACGGGATCGTTCGTGGGCGCGGCCGAGTCATCGTTGATGTTGAACCGCCACTCGGAGACGAGCGCGTCCCCTGAAGAGACCTGTGCGGGCACCGGTTTCTGCCACTGCCCCTCGATCTCGTACACGGTCGCCGCCTGCGCAGCATCGCCGTACACGATGCCGAGGCTTCCGACGACAGCCAGAGTGGCCATGACCGCTCCGGCTCTCCGCGCCCATCCTCCGAACGCACGGCGCGAACGCCGCCGCCGCCCGAACATGCTCTTCTCCCGCATCTCTCCCCCTGTGGTGTGTGTCGTCATTGCGTCGTCTTCGCTGGACTCAGGCGCCATCGCCGTGAGTCTCCTTCGTGGTCTCATGTGTTGCCGTGTCGCGTGGCATCCGCATCCGCGCATCGGCGAAGCCCTGCCGGGCCACGTACGCCGCGACGAGAAGGGCCCCTCCGCCGCCGAGCACCGCCCACCAGGGGAAGCCCGGAATCACCGGGGCCTGTCCGGCTGCCGAGAGGTCGGCCTCCGGTGTGGGCGTGATCCGCTCCCCGGTGACGAGGATGCGGTGCGTGTTGATCCCCAACGGCGTGCAGGTGATCAGCGTCACCAGGTCTTCGCCCGGCTCGGCACGCAAGGTGTCGGTCTGGTCGGGCTCGATCACCTTGGTCTCCCTGACCCGATAGGTCAGCACCCGCCCGAAGGTCTCCACGGTGATGGTGTCGCCAACCTCGACCCGGTCGAGGTCGGTGAACATCGTCGCGTTGGCGAGACCGCGGTGCGCCGTGATCACCGAGCGCGTCCCGATCCCGCCGACGGGCAGGTGCGACCCTTCGAGGTGGCCGGCACCGCGGGCGAGGACGGCGTCGCTGGTGCCGTGGTAGACCGGCAGGTCCACATCGATACGAGGGATCTTCACCCGCGCCATCAGACCGGCCGCGTTCGCGCTGAGGATCTTGGTGTAGTCCAGCGAGTCGTCCGAGAGCGTGCCGTCACCGACCGGGATGTTCGCATTCTCGCCGAGCACGACTCCGGCGCTCAGGGCGTCGTTGTATTCCCGCGCCTGCCGCAGCTGCTCCTCTGCGCTGGGCTCGACATCGGCGATCGCCGTCTCGTAGCCGACCAGCACCCGCGACTGGTTGTAGGACGTGATCCATGCCGCCGTCATCGGGTAGAGTCCGGCGCCGAGCCCGCCGAGGGCGAGCACGGCGATGACGATGGTCAGCCCGCCGGGCCTCCACCGCCGGGCAGCCACTGCGCGGCGGTCGCCGCGCAGCGCGGTGCCGATGGCCGGCTCCGCCATCTCCGGCGCTTCCCGTGTCTGCATGCCGCTCTCTCCCCTTCTGTGCGCGAAGGTGTTCCGGGCTGAGGGCCTGAGTGCCCCTCAGCCCGGAACAGCTCGGTGTTACTCGCCGGCGACCACGCGACGGCGGTGCTTCATCAGCAGCAGTCCGACGGCCACGATGAGCGCACCCGCACCAGCGGTGATCAGGATGAGCTGACCGTTCGCACCCGTCAGAGGCAGCGGCGGCACCTCCTGCTGGGTGTTCACGATCTCGACGTTGTCGGAGGTGGTGGTCGCTCCGACCAGCACCGCCACCGAGGTGAACGGGTCAGCGGGCAGCACGTACCCGGACGGCGCGGCGATCTCCTTGAGCACGTAGCAGCGCTGCGTGGCGTCGATCGCCGGGTTGACGCTGTCGCTCACGAAGAGCCCGGCGATGGAGACGACTCCGGTGCCTGCCGAGGTGAACTCGGTCTGGCCGTTGACGGCGACGGGGTCACCGGCAGCCACGGCGGCCGAGCAGTCCTCGGCGTACGGGTCCGCGGCGTTGTACACCTCGAACGTCGCTCCGTTCAGGCGGCCCTCAGAGCCGGTGGTCCCGGCGCTGCGCTTCTGCACCTCGAGGTTTCCCCAGTAGGTCTGCACCTCGTTGGAGGGCACGGGCGGCTGACCGTCGGGGTCGAAGCCGGGGTTGTTCGGCCAGAGCTCGGCCTGGTTGGTGATCGCGCCGTCGCCGACCGCGACGACGGTTCCCGCGAACACGACCTTGATGGCGGTGCCGACGTGGGCGTTCGGGCCCTCGTTCAGCCAGGCGATGCCGGCCGCGGTGAAGTTCATCGTCACCTGCTGACCGACGACCGTGACCTCGTAGAACGACGGGTCGAGCGCCGCGCCACCCGCGGTGACCTCCACGTCAGCGGCGGCGATCGGCTCGAGACGGTCGTCCAGCGTGTCGCGGATCGCGAAGCCGGTCCACGTCTGCTGCATCGTGGGCACGGGCACCGTCACGGGGAAGCGGATCACCGCTCCGAGTCCGGTGTCCTGCTGCGGCTCGACCGTCTTCTCGACGACGCCCTCGCCGTTCTTCGGGTAGGCGTGCACGTCGTACACCCAGCCGCTCTCGTGCGGCATCGGAACGGTGAGGATGAACGGCGTCGCCCGATCGACGATGATCGCCGGAGCCGACGTCTCGCACACCTGGTAGACACCGACCGCGAGATCGATGCTCGCCGCGCCCTGGGCGTCCGTCGCGGGGAGCGTGATCGGCGCGCCGAGCGTGTAGCCCGCGGGCGCCGCGCACGCGGCACCGGCGGCGAGGTCGCTCAGATCGTTCCAGTTCTCCGGAACGCTCAGGTCGATCGGGGTGCCGCTCTCGAGCAGCGGGTACGCGGTGAAGACCACGCCCGCCACCGGGTCGGTGAAGTCACCCGCGGCCGGGGCCTGACTGATATCGCCCTCGACATCCCCGTCCTGGTGCAGATACTTGTGCACCGTGAGCGAACCCGTGCGATCGGGGTCGATGTTGCCGTAGTCCTGCGGAGCCGCGTATGCGGCCGTGCCTGCGCCCATCACTGCGCCCAGGCCGAGCGCCGTCACCCCCATGAGCGACAGCACCCGCCGTGTCTTGTTGCGTTCAGCCACCTGAACGTCTCCCTCCCTGTATGGCCGTGTGGCCCCCAATGGCACACCGGGGTTCTCGCCCACAGTGACCTCTTCGCCATACCGGACTCATGCCGACGGAGATCGTGACGCGGATTGCAGAAATACTTTTCGCGGCGCTGTCGACCCCGCTGATCGGCGCCGACTCGGACGATTCACGTCACGTTCTGGTCGCGAAGGGGTCATGCATGTGACGAGCGTCCTCCCCAGTCGCTCGTCGGGATGCGCGTGCATCCGCGGTGGGATCGGGGGCGCTATTCCCTCCCCGAAGAGGTTCCCGATCCCCCGTGTCGTTCAGCGGCGGGCGCGCACGCGGAACCAGAGCGACAGCTCGGAGAGCGCGCGCACCGTGCGGGAGCGGTCGGAGTCGACGTCGAGATCGGCGAACGAGTCCCGATACCCGTCCGGCCGCGGTTCCGTGAGTCGCGAGAGGCTCTGGTAGCCCATGGTCCAGTCCGGGAACTGGCGCGCCGAGATGCCCTCCAGCAGCAGGATCCTCATGCCGCGATGACGGCCGTCACGGGCGATCACAGCGGCGAGCGCGGTGACGACGCCCCGTGCCCCCTCCAGCACCTGGATGAAGCGGCCGTCGCGGTAGAGCAGCATCCCCGTCACGGCGCGGGCTCCGTTGGCGTCTCGCGACTGGGCGAGCAGGCCGGACAACGCGTCATCATCGAGGGGGCGCACCGCCGTGCTCGTGTAGACGAGGGAGACCAGGTCGTCTGCGGACACGGCGGTCACAGGACGACACCGTCCTTCTGGTCGCGCGCATCACCCGGCTGTGCGGGCGCGAAGTCGGACGAGCCGACGGCCGAGGTGGCGTCGTGCAGAGTGTCGAAGCGGCCGATGTTCTGCGCACGGGCGTCGAATGCCGCGTAGGAGCCGTCGGGCTGACGATCGACGTAGCCGAGGAACTCGCCGACGCGGCTTCCGACATGGAAGCCGTCTTCGACGCAGGCCCACAGCACATCAGGATGACGGTCGGAGGAGTCGTTCACGTGTGCAGCGTAGGGCGCGGATCGCGTTCCGTCTCGGGGCTTGCGCCGGTGAGGTCCGGTGCGCAAGAGGGCGGAGCGGAACCGGCGTACTGTGCTCTCATGACTGAAGTCGCACTGATCACCGGAACCTCCTCTGGCATGGGGCTGCACGCTGCCGTCGAACTCGCCCGCCACGGGCTGCATGTCGTCGCCACGATGCGCGACGTCGCCCGCGCCGACCGTCTGCACGCGGCCGCCTCCGCCGCGGGGGTGACGATCGATGTCCGCGCCCTCGACGTGGTGGACCACCCGGCAGCCGCCACCCTGGTCGCCGAGATCGAGGCCGAACTCGGCGGCATCGACGTGCTGCTGAACAACGCCGGGCGCGGGAGCGTGGCGACCGCGGAGCAGGCGAGCATGCAGCAGGTGCGCGATCAGCTCGAGGTCAACTACCTGGCGCCGGTCAACCTCGCCAAGCTCGTGCTGCCCGGCATGCGCGAGCGCGGCAGCGGGCAGATCCTCACGATCACGAGCGTGGGCGGCGCGGTCGGCCAGCCCTTCGCCGACACCTACTGCGGAGCGAAGTTCGCGGTCGAGGGATTCATGCAGTCGCTCGCCCCCGTCGCCGAGCGCTTCGGCATCCGCGTCAGCGTGATCGAGCCCGCCGCGGTCGCGAGCGACTTCGTCAGCAACGCCGAGCGCCCCGAGGCCGACGGCCCCTACGCCGCGCTGCTCGACGCGTACATCGCCCGCACCGCCGGGGCGTTCGCGAACGCGCAGACGGCGGAGTCCGCGGGAGCGGCCATCGCCGCGGCCGTGCTCTCGGACGAGTACCGGTTCCGGTGGCAGACCTCCGAAGGCGCCACCGCCTTCGTCAGCGCCTCACTCGCCGACACCGACGGCAGCCGTGTTCTCGGCTTCACACGGGGGTGGATCGCGGCGGGCTCGTGAGCATCGCGGCATACCCCGCCTCGTAGGTCGGGTACTCCAGCTCGCCCAGCACCGCACGCAGCAGCGAGCCGTCGAGCACCGTGCCGGTCGCCGCAGCCGAGGCGTCGTCCGGCGGCGCCTCGACGCCGAGGGTCTGCGCGATGAAGCCGACCACATCGCCGAGAGGAGCCGGTGCGGCGTCGACCGCGTGCAGCACGCGCGGCGGCTCCGGCATCCGCAGCAGCAGGTCGAGTGTGCGCACGAGGTCGGCGTCGTGGATGCGGTTCGTGCGACGGCGGTGGTTCACGGTCGCGTGCTCCCGCACCTGCCGGATCAGGAACTCGCGCCCCGGGCCGTAGATACCCGCCGGGCGCACGATGACGGCGTCGAAGAGCTCGACGGCCGCGCGCTCGCCGTCACGCAGCTCGCGCGCACGCTCGCTCGAGGGCGCGGGGTCGTCCTGTTCCGTGATCGGCCGTTCGGCTCCCCACCCCTCGAACACCCCGGTCGACGAGACGAAGACCGTGCGGGCGGGAACCGCAGGCAGCGCAGCGGCCAGGTGCGTCAACGCGGTGCGGTAGCCGGAGGGGCCGCGCGGCGGCAGCGTCACCACCATCGCCTCCACCGGCGGCAGCGGTTCGGGCAGCGGCGCCGAGAGATCGGCCCGGACTCCGGTGACGCCGGCGGGCAGCGCACCGTCGCTCCGCCGCAGCGCGAGGACCTCCCCGCCGCCGGCGTGCAGCCGCGGCGCCAGGAGCGCGCCGAGCTTGCCGTAGCCGACGAGGAGCGTGCGGGCGGGGGCGAGAGAGTGGGACGAAGTCATCCGTCCCAATCTCTCACGTCCGCCCGTGGGATGCGGCCTCGCCGCTCGCGCGACGGCGAGGCCCTCCCCTCACGCGCCCCGGGTCGAGCTCGCGATGAACTGCCTCGTTCGCTCGTGCTGCGGGTTCTCGAAGAAGTCCTTCGCGGACGCGTCCTCCACGATCTCGCCGCCGTGCATGAGTACGACGCGGTCTGCGACGTCGCGCGCGAAGTTCATCTCGTGCGTCACCACGATCATCGTCATCCCCTGGCGCGCGAGCTCGGTCATGACCTTCAGCACCTCGCCGACGAGTTCCGGATCCAGAGCGCTGGTCGGCTCGTCGAACAGCATGAGTTGCGGTTTCATCGCCAACGCTCTGGCGATCGCGACACGTTGCTGCTGTCCCCCCGACAGTTGCGCGGGATGATGGTCCAACTTGTCGCCGAGGCCGACGCTCACCAGCAATTCACGGGCTTCCTGCTTCGCCACCGCACTCGGCAGGTGCCGCACTGCGCGCGGCGCTTCCATCACGTTCTGCAGCGCCGTCATGTGCGGGAACAGGTTGAAGCGCTGGAAGACCATGCCGATGTGCGCGCGCTGGGTCGCCATCCCGCGTTCGGTGAGCTCCCGGACGCCGTCACGATAGGCCCCGAAGCCGACGAGCATGTCGTCGACCCAGATCTGTCCGGCATCGATCTTCTCCAGACGATTGATCGCTCGCAGCAGAGTGCTCTTGCCGGCGCCCGACGAGCCGAGGAGGCAGACGACTTCCCCCGCATGCACGTCCATCGTGATGTCACGGAGCACCGTGTTGTCCCCGAAGGACTTCTTGACCTGCCTGATGCGCACGAGCGCCGTGTTGTCATTCATCGATACCTCGTCGGGAGAAGGGCGGACGCACGAGGGCGTTGCGGATGGCCACTCGCAGAGTGCGCGGGCGTCCACGTCGGTTGCTGCCATCGAAGGCCCGCTCCAGATAGAACTGTCCGATGCTCGCGATCGTGACGATGATCATGTACCAGACCGCCGCGGCGAACAGGGTCTCCATCACTTCGAGGTTGCGGCTGGAGATGTTGGCAGCGGCCTTCACGAGCTCGAAGTACGTCACCACGGATGCCAGCGATGTCGTCTTCAGCATGTTGATGAAGTTGTTGCCGGTGGGCGGGATGATGATGCGCATCGCCTGCGGCAGGATGATCCGCGCCAGGGTGTGCATGGGGCTCATGCCGAGGGCGTGCGCCGCCTCGGTCTGCCCCGCGTCGACGCCCTTGAGCCCCCCACGGATGATCTCTGCCATGTACGCGCTCTCGTTGAGGGCGAGGCCGAGAAGCGCCGCGGTGAATGCGGTCATGATCGCGTTGGTCGGCTGGTCGATCAACGTCCAGTCGGTGAAGGGGACCCCGATCACGATGCGATCGATCACCAGGGCGAGGTTGTACCAGACGAGGATCTGCACCAGTACGGGGACTCCGCGGAAGATCCAGATGTATCCGGTCGCCACCGAGGTGGCCACCGGATTGCGGGAGATGCGCATGATCGCGATGATGACGCCGATGACGACGGCCACAAGCTGCGCGGCGACCGCGAGGACCACGGTGTTCCATGCAGCCTGGGCCATGGTGTCGAGGACCACGTACTGGAGCACGTGCGGCCACCGGATGCGCGCGCCGGCGAGGACGACGATGATTCCGGCGACCGCGCCGAGCACGACGAGAGCGCTGACCCATCGCCAGAAGTGGAGGCGTCGGTAGATTCTGGGTGCCGCCAGCGGAGTGCTGATCCGGGCGGTCGGGGGTGATGTCTTCACGGCTTCCTTTCGGGGAGGAGGAGCAGAAGCGGGGGACGGCCGGGACCGTCCCCCGCTCTCACTACTGCCCCGCGTTGATCTCGACCGTCTCGATGGCGCCGGCCTGGAGCCCCCAGGCCGCGAGGATCTCGCCGTAGGTGCCGTCATCGATGAGCGACTGCAGCGATGCGGCGAGCGCTGCGCGCAGCTCCGGCGTCTCCTTGTTGACCCCGATGCCGTACAGCGCACCTTCGAGCGGAGGCAGGTCGACGACCTCGAAGTCCTCCCCCGCGTTGGCGGTCTGCGCGACGTAGACCAGGTTGGCCAGGTCGTTGAGCTCGGCAGTCACTCGACCCGTCTTCACCGAGTTCAGACGCTGCTGGTCGCTGTTCACCGTGACGACGTCGATCGGCTCGGCCCCATCGGCGACGCACTCGTCACTCAGCGCGAGCGCCCAGGCCTCCTGTGAGCTGCCGACTCCCGCGGTCACTCCGTGCCCGCACAGATCGGCCGGCTCGGCGATGTCGTCGGGATTGCCCTTCGCGACGAGGATGCCGATGCCGGTCTTGAAGTAGTCGACGAAGTCGACCATCTCCTGTCGGTCAGGTCGATCGTTCATCCCCGCCATCGTGAAGTCGACCCGCTGCGACTGCAGGCTCGTGATGAGGTTCTCGAAAGGAGAGTCGTTGTATGCGACCTCGACTCCGAGCCGCTTCGCCATCGCGGTGGCGAGGTCGACCTCGTATCCGATGGGCGTGGTGCCGTCGGCCGCGTAGAAGTTGGCCGGAGGGAACTGCAGGTTCGAGCCGACCTGCAGCACACCGGCATCCGCGTACTGCGCAGGGAGCAACGCCTCGATCTCGACATCTGCCTCGACCGCCGCGACGATTGCCGCCGCCGGCTGATCCTCGGCGGCGGGCGCCGACGATTCCTCCGTATCGGTGGGGAGGGTCGACGTGCAGGCGGAGAGCGCGACGATGCCGACGAGCGAGAGGGCGAGGAGGGAAAGACGTGACTTCATTGTGTGTCCTTTCGGGTAGGGGTGGAACGTTCAGAAGGTGAGTGCGCGCACGGCGGCGAGAAGACGGTCGACGTCCTCGGACGAGGTGTACGGAGCGATGCCGGCGCGCACGGCGCCTTCGCCGAGATCGGCCCAGTCCTCGGCCTCGATCGCGTAGAAGGTGCCGCCCATCACTGCGACGTCTTCACGTCCGAGTGCGGCGCAGACATCCGCCGTGGTGCGACCTGCGACACGGAAGAGCACGGTAGGCACATGCGAGCGGGGAGAGCCGACGCGCTCGACCCCGTCGATCGCGGCGAGTCCGGTGACCAGGCGTTCGAAGAGGGCATCCTCGTGCGCGACGACCGCCGCGTAGGAGCGCGCCAGCCGCTCGCGACGTGTGCCGTCGCCGGGGATGATGTCGGCCAGGAACTCCACGGTCTCGGTCACACCCGCGAGGAACTCATAGGGCAGGGTGCCCAACTCGAATCGCTCGGGGATCTGCATGGTCGATGGGCGCAACTTATCGGGCACGAGCGCCTCCAGCTTCTCGATGCTGGAGGCGAGCACGCCGATGTGCGGACCACAGAACTTGTACGGCGAGCACACGATGTAGTCGGCCCCGAGGGCGGCGGCGTCGACGAGCGCGTGCGCGGTGTACGCCACGGCGTCGACGTAGATCTCGGCGCCGACGGCGTGCACGGCCTCCGCGATCGCCGCGATGTCGGGGGCGGTGCCGTAGAGGTTCGACGCCGCGGTCACCGCGACGAAGCGCGTGCGATCGCTCAGCACACGCTGCACGTCATCCACCAGGAGGTCCCCGGTCGCGCGGTCGAAGTCGATCCACTTCAGGGTCGCGCCCGAGAGCTCGGCGGCGAGAACCCAGGGCCGCACGTTCGCGTCGTGATCGAGACGGCTGGCCACGATCTCATCGCCGGGACCGAGGCGACGGGCGACGGCCCTGGCGACGTCGAAGGTGATCTGCGTCGCGCTGCGGCCGAAGAAGACCGCCCGCGGGTCGACGTTCAGCAGGTCGCCCATCGCGGCGCGGGCGCCGCGGACGATGCGGTCGGCGTTCTGCTCGCTGTAGTTGTTGCGTCCACGCTGCGAGACGGGGCTCAACATCGCGTCGCGGATGGCCTCAGCGACGCGGGTCGGCGTCTGGGTGCCACCTGGTGAGTCGAACAGGGCACTCCCTGTTCGCAGCGCGGGGAACTGCCGGCGGATACGGGAGAGGGGGTAGGTCGAGGGCATGATCGAACTCCAGGCAGAGACCGAGGCGGCGCGTCTACGCTCCGCGCGCTCCGGTCACTCCAGGAGCACGCGTATCACCTCAGTGATGACGGATGGGAGAGACGTCGGTGCACCGATTCATCGGCAGGATCGACAGAATCGCAGTCGCGATCGATCCGTTTTCTATAGCACCGTCGTACGGCGGGCGCATGATCCTCCGATGCGCCCATTGCGCCGCTGGCGGTTCTCGCCGTGCGCTCCGTACATGTGTTTCTCCATTGAATCATCGAGAGCGTTCACACTCTCTCCGGCACATGTTAGCACCGGAACGCTCATTCTGAAATCGGTTTCCCCGTCCCTGCCGCTCCCCCGCGCCGAAGCACGCAGAAACCCCGGACTCCCGGCGAGATCAACCGGGGTCCGGGGAGTCACAGCGAGCCCGCAGCGCGCCTCGACGGGTCAGAACGAGGTGATGACCACGCGCGTGATGTTCGGGTCTCGCAGCGAGTCGTAGCCCTCGTTCACCTCGTCGAGGGCGATCTCCTTCGACAGCAGCGAGTCGAGCTCGAAGCGACCCTCGAGGTAGAGCTTCGCGTACATCGGGATGTCGCGCTTGGCCGTGGTCGAGCCCATGTAGACGCCCTGGATGCGCTTCTGCGATCCGATCAGGCCGACCTGGTGCACGTCGATGTGCGATGTCGGGTCGATCACCCCGATCAGGTACAGCCCGCCACCGGGTGCCGCCATCTCGAGGCCCTGCTCGGCGACGGCCTTGGTGCCGACGAAATCGAACACGGCATCCGCACCGCGTCCGGTGATCTCGAGCACCGCGGCGACCGGGTCGACCTCCTTCGAGTTGACGACGTGGGTGGCGCCGAACTCCCGGGCCTTGTCGAGCTTGTCGTCGGCGATGTCGACCGCGATGATCGTGGTGGCCCCCGCGACGAGGGCGCCGTTGATGGCGTTGAGTCCCACACCGCCCGCACCGATCACGACGATCGCGTCGCCGGCCTGCACGTCGGCGGTGTTGAGCACCGAGCCCGCACCGGTGACGACACCGCAGCCGAGCAGCGCGGCCTGTGCGAACGGCACCTCGTCGGGCACCTTCACCAGCTGGTTCTCGTGCACCAGGGCCTGCTGCGCGAAGCCGCCCAGCCCGAAGGCCTGACCGACAGGGGCGCCTTTCTCGCTGAGGCGAGGAGCATCGCCCTCGGCACGCAGCGTCGTCTCCGGGTGCAGGCACTGGAACACCTTGCCCGACAGGCACTTCTCACAGGCGCCGCAGTACTGCACCAGGCAACCGACGACATGGTCGCCCACGGCGATCTCCGTCACGGCGGGTCCCACCTGCGTCACGACGCCGGCGAGCTCATGCCCGAAGACGCCGGGAAGGGCGTTGCCCAGGTCGTACTTCGACATCGTGAGGTCGGTGTGGCACAGGCCGGAGGCCTTGACATCGACGAGCACCTCGCGGCCGATCGGCGCGGCGATGTCGATGTCTGCGCTGACGAATCCTGCACCGATCTCGCGGACGAGCGTTGCCTTCATTGCTTCTCTCCTTCAGGACGTCGGCCATCGGCATCTCCGGTGACCGCGGGGATGCCGGTGTGCATCCAGCGGGGCATGAGCTGCGTCAGGTGGCGCGCGAGCTCATCCTCCGTCGCTTCGATCTCTCCCAGCACCCACGAGGCGATGACCCCGGTGGCAGCGTGGGCGATGTAGGTCGCGGCGATGTCGGTATCGATCCCCACGGGCGGCTGCGCGAAGCCGCGCAGGTGTGTGAGGATCTCGACCTTCATCAGCTCGGCGACGCGGGACTCGGCGCCGCGCGGCACCGCAACCGCGAAAGCCGCGGCGTAGAGAGAGCGGTAGGTGGCGTAGTGCGCGATCAGCGCACGCTGGGACCGTTCCATGAGAGTCGCATCGAGGGCGGCGCCATCCCTCGGCCTGGACTCCTCCGCGATGTCGTGGAACGCCTGCTCCTGCAGGTGCAGGGCGAGGTCGTCGATGCCGGAGAAATGCGTGTAGAAGGTGGCGCGGCTGACCCCTGCGCGCTCGGTGACACTGCGGACCGTGATCTCCGCGCCCTCCGCGGCGAGATCGCGGACCGCATCGAACAGGCGGCTGCGCGTGGCCGTCACACGGCGGTCGGACGAGGACCGGATCCCGTCGCGCACGGTCGCGAGGTCGGGGGTCGCGTCAGCGCGGGTCATGGTTCGATCCTACGCCCGTTTCTAGACAGGTGTCCAGAAATAGGCAGGCGCGCAGTGCCTCCCGGCTCTCAGCGGAGCTCGAGCCGCGCGAGGGCGCCGATCACGAGCTGCTCCCCGTCGCCTGAGCGCAGGCAGGTCAGCAGCATGCGGGAGCATCCACGGCAGAGCAGGATCACACCCGCGTCGTCCACCTCGGCGATCGCATCGGCGAGCTCCGCCACCCGGTCGCACTGCCCGCACTGCGCCCGGGCGGTCGTCATGTCACGACCGAACAGCTCCCACAGACGACCGCCCGCGGCGTTGCCGTCGACACGGGCGCGTCGACCAGGATGGATGCCGCTCATCAGGTTCCTCCGAAGCGCTCGGTGCGGATCCGCTCCGGCGGATGTCCCGCCGCCACGAGCAGATCCGCCACGGTCTCGACGAACCCCGTCGGGCCGCAGACGAACACCGTCGGCCGCTCGGCAGGGGCGATGGTCGACGCCGCGATGGTTGCGGCGTCGACCCTGCCCGCCGCACGCGAGAAGCCTTCGGGCGCCGTGCGCGTGTAGGCCCAGTCCAGCGTGAAGGCGTCGCCGGCCAGAGCGTCGAGCTCATCGGCGTAGAACGCATCCGCGGGGGCGCGCACCGAGTAGAGCAATCGCATCGGCACCGCGCTCGCAGAGCGCGCGTGGACTCTGGCCATGGCGATGAGGGGGACGATGCCGGAGCCGCCCGCGATCAGCTGCACCGGCCCCTCGCGCTCCGGAGTCCACACGAAGTAGCCCCCGATCGGTCCGCGCACCTCCAGCTGGTCGCCGGGGCGCACGTCTTCGACGAGGTAGGGCGACACCTCCCCGTCTGGCACCTCATCCACGGCGAGCTCGAGCGTGGTCGCGGTCCCCGCAGACGCCAGCGAATAGGAGCGAACAGCCTGATAGCCGTCCTCGGCGGTCAGGCGCACGTCGACATGCTGGCCGGCGAGGTTCCCCGGCCACTCCGAGACACGCAGGTGGAGTATCCGGCCGTGCGAGCCGGCCGGTCGCACCTCCACCACGGTGGCGGTCCGCCACGACGACCCGTCGGTCACCAGTACCGCTGCTCTTTCCACGGATCGCCGTACATGTTGTAGCCGTTCTGCTCCCAGAAGCCCGGCTCGTCGGTGGCCAGCAGGGTCAGCCCGCGCACCCACTTCGCGGACTTCCAGAAGTACAGGTGCGGGACCAGGAGCCGGGCAGGGCCACCATGCTCGGCGGCGAGAGGCTGCCCATCGAACTCGAACGCGATCCAGGCCTTCCCTCCCGTGAGGTCGGCCCTGGGCACGTTGGTCGTGTAGCCGCCGTACGAGTGCACCTGGGTGAAGGCGCCGTCCGCACCGACGCGTTCCAGCAGGTGGTCCACCGCGACGCCGCGCCACTGCGTGCCCAGCTTGGACCAGCGGGTGACGCAGTGGATGTCGGTGGTGATGGCGTCGACGGGGAGCGCCCGCAGTTCGTCCCACGACCAGGTGTACCGCTGGCCGTCGAGCCCGACGACCGCGAACTCCCAGTCGTCCGTCGACACGTGCGGCGTCGGCCCCGCCGACAGCACGGGGAAGTCCTCGGTGAGGTACTGGCCGGGAGGAAGCCGGTCGTTCGACTCTCTTCTGCGTGCGCCGAAACCGCGGGAGATCACACTCATGGGCGTCTTCTTTCGCTCGTCGAGCCCATTCCACCACATCGCCTTCGCGGGCGCTGCAGGAAGATCGTGCGCGGCGGGGTGACGACGACAGGCGCCCGGCGTCGACCGCTCAGGTGATGGTCGTCGCCACGATGACCGGGGTCATGACCGCCATCATGGTCGCGGCGATCGCCGAAGTCACGGCCAGCGACACGGCGTCGCCCGCGGGTGATCCGGTCGTGAGCGCTTCGATCCGCCTGCGCAGCTGACCGGCCGAGAGCTCTCCGACGTCGTGGCGGAGAAGCGGGTGGGCGGCATTGAGTCCCTGCAGGATGGCGAGCAGCGTGAGGTCGGCAGCAGTGGGCGCGGCCGTGCCGGCGATCACCGCGGCGAGCCGAGAGCGCAGCAGCGCCTCGGGGCCGGGATCGGACTCCGGAGTGCGCTGCGCACCCCAGCCGAAGAAGCCCCGTTCGCCGCGAGCGAGAACGCCCTGCGCGACCAGTGAGGCGACGACCTCGTCGAGCGGGTCGAGCTTCGAGGAGTGGACCAGCGATTGCAGGCGCTTGCCGCTCAGCGGGACCAATCGGGCGAGCACGGCGTCGAGCACGGGATGCCCGGTCGGGTCGGCCGAGACGACCTGCACCACGGACTTCTTCCCCTCGGTCACGATCACCCGACCGTGCAGCGTGAGGTCGACGAGCACAGCGGCGACCTCGCCGAACAGACGGTACGACGCCGCGGAGGTCTCCAGGCGACCGTCCGGGCGCAGCAGCAGCAGGTGGAGCTCTTCGACGATCAGCATGTCGCCACGGTACGACGCCGGGAACGCCAGGCGCATCCCCCGCAGGACGGACGCCGGATCCGCCCCGCAGACGCGAGAACGCCGCGCACCCCGGGTGGGATACGCGGCGTTCCGGAGAGAAGGAGTTACTCGCCGGCGGCGATCTTCTTCGCGTCCTCGGTGTTGAGCACGCGGAACAGGATCGCGGCGATCACGGCGCCGACGATCGGGGCGGCGAAGTAGAGCCACAGCGAGCTCCAGGCGAAGTGACCGCTGACGGAGAGGCCGAGCGCGACGGCCGGGTTGAAGCCACCGCCCGAGATCGAGCCGACCGTGGTCGCACCGACGAACACGACGCCACCGATCGCGAGACCGTAGAAGGAGTTGCCCGCGGTGTCCTTCGAGGTGGCGACGTTGAGCACGACGTACACGAGGATCAGGGTGAACAACGCCTCGACGAGGAAGGCAGGGCCGACCTCGATGACCATGGCCTTCTCACCGGCCGGCCACACGGTCAGGCTCACGAGAGCCGCGAGCACGCCACCGACGAGCTGGGCGATGAGATAGGCGATGAAGTCGGCGACGCTGAGGCCGCCGCGCAGGAAGACACCCACCGAGACGGCGGGGTTCAGGTGTGCACCCGAGATGTGGCCCGTCGCGTAGACGAGGACGGCGAGCGTGAAACCGATGGCCAGCGGGGTCAGCGGGTTGCCGCTGTTGACCGCGGCGATGATCGCGAGGACGAACAGGAAGGTCGCGAGCGCTTCGGCGAGCGCCTTGCGTGCGGTACCGGTCATGAGTGGGCTCATTTCTTGTGAGGTTGTGGAGCGATCCGCGTGATCGCCCGCGCACTCGGCCGGCTCTGCCGCCTCTCGCGCGACCACAATCTATCGACTCGGGGCCTCCTCCACGCGGGGGGCGCGCGGGGTTTCTGTGAGAATGCTGAACGTCGCGGATCGGAGAGAACCGCCCGAGGATCGAGGCGGAGATCACCGCTGCCACCGTGCGGAGCTAGAGCCAGCCCTTCCGCTTGAACGCGGCGTACAGCCCGAGACCCATCGCGAGCATCATCGCGATCGCCATCGGGTACCCCAGCACCCAGTGCAGCTCCGGCATGTGGTCGAAGTTCATGCCGTAGATCGTTCCGACCAGGGTGGGCGCGAACAGGATCGCCGCCCAGCCGGAGATCTTCTTGACCTCGTCGTTCTGGCGGATGCTCAGCTCGGTCATCCGCCGCATCTCCTCGTTCTGGCGGCGGGCGACGATCGTCGACTCCACCGTCAGGGCGTTGTCGAGCACCGTGCGGAAAGTGTTCGCCCGGTCGGCGACGCGCAGCGTGTGGTCGAGCACGTCACGCAGGTAGCGCTGCAACTCCTCGTCGACCAGGTACTTCTCGGAGCCGCGCAACAACGCCTCCAGCATCCCCGACAGCGGCTGCGTCGCGCGCTGGAAGTCGATGACCTCGCGACCGAGCTCGTAGATGCGCTGCGTCGCGTCCACGTCATCCTCGAACAGCTGACTCTCGATCTCGTCGATGTCGTTCTCGAGCCCCGCCAGCACGGGAGAGTACTCGTCGACCACCTCGTCGAGAATCGCGTACAGCACGGCCTCCGGCCCGCGCGCGAGCAGTGTCGGGTCGTCCTCGAGGCGGCGACGCACGCGTCCGAGATCCGGCGACTCGGCGTGACGGATCGTCACGACGAAGTCGGGTCCGACCACGACGTGCACTTCGCCGAACTCGACCTCCTCGGCCTCATCGAGATACCGCGCCGGTCGCAGCACCATGAAGAGCACATCGCCATAACGCTCGAGCTTGGAGCGCTGATGCCCGGCGAGCGCATCCTCCACGACGAGCGCGTGGATGCCGAACTCGTCCGCGACCTCACGGATCTCCTCTTCGCTGGGGCGGTACAGTCCGATCCAGCTCATGCCCTGCCGCTCGCGCATCCGCTCGAACGTCTCACTGAGACTCTGCGGGTTCTCCGTGCGGATGCCGTCGACGTAGATCGCGTTGTCGATGATCGTCATCGACGCTCCCTTCGGATGTCGCCGCAGGTCAGACCGGGATCACTCCGCGGGCGGGGGGACGCAGGTGAGGGCTGCTGCGCCGATCGCCTCGTGGTACTGCTCCGCGGTGAACGGCAGACCGAACTCGGGCGCCGTCTGGCCCTCGGCGGCGGGGGCCTTCGACGCGATCGCCGCGAGCTCCCAGGAGAGGTAGGCGGCGATGTTGCCGGCAGCGGTGGAGTCGTTGAGGACCACGGCCACCGTGAAGCCGGTCGTCGGGTCGGAGTAGGCGGCTGTGGCGTATCCGGGTGTCCACCCGTGCTGCCCGACGAGGGAGCCGACGAGGTAGGCACCTCCCGTGGCCTGGTACCACGATGGCGCGGAAGCGCTGACCGGGAGCGGGGAACCGAAGCGGTCCGGCTCCTCCTTGGTACGCAGTACCTGCTTCGCCTCCGCCTGGATGTACCGGCCGAGGTCGGTGATGGTCGAGACGGCGCCCGAATCCGTGAAGCCGCTGCTGGCGGACAGCGTGGTGATGTCTACGGGCGCTGCACAGGTGTAGCCACCCTCGACCGCGGGAAGATAGTGCCCGTTCAGCACGGCTCCGGTCGACGGCGGAGCCGCAGCGTCGCCCGGCAGCGATGTGTCGGCCAGCCCCAGGGGCTGCGTGACGTATTCCGCGATCAGCTCTGACGCCGACATCCCCGAGGCGCGCTCCAGCGCGAGGCCCAGGAGCAGGTATCCGGCGTCGGAATCGCGGTAGGTGGTGTGCGGCGCGATCCGCTCCCGCCCCAGGCCGTACCCGGCCAGTTCGAGCGGGGACCAGATCCGGCCCGGCGTGTTCATCCACGCAGACTTCACGGTCGCCTCGGACGAGCCGGCGCCGCTGGTGCCGTTGCAGAGGTCGAGGAGGGTGATGTCCTTCATGTCTGCCACGCCGGAGACGTACTCGGGGACGGGAGCGTCGAGCTCGACGGTGCCCTCATCGGCCAGCGCGTAGAGCACGTCGCAGGTCATCAGGCGCGTCACATCCGCGATCCGGAAGGACATGTCGGTGTCGACGGGAGCGCCGTCCTTCTCGGTCGTGCCGACACCGGTCACCCAGGATCCGGCCCAGGGCACCCAGACGCCGACGACCGCGCCGGTGGCACCGGATGCGACCAGAGCGTTGTCGACGGCCTCTTGCATCGCGGCGACCGTGTCGTCGGGGAGCGCCCCGTCGACCTGAGCGGGCGGCGTGTACGTGAAGGTGTCCTCCGCAGTACAACCGGTGAGGACGAGACCGAGCACGACCGCACTGGCCGCGGCGGCGCGCCACCGGCGCGACGAGAGAAGCTGCATGGAAGGAAACCCCCGAGATGATGTCTCCCGAGTCTAGAACGCGGATGCTGAAAGACCACCCCGCGCGACGCGGCATAGGGTGTGAATGTGCCCCACACCTTCGATGCCGACGTGATCGCCGCCGTGCTGCGTCACATGAACGGCGACCACACCGACGACAACCTCCTCATCGCCCGGGCGTTCTCCCCGGTCGACGGCGACGCGATCACGGCATCGGTGATGACCGGCTTCGATGGTGACGGCGGGGCGTGGGACGTCACCCGCCATGGCGTCACGACC
Organism: Microbacterium croceum; assembly: GCF_023091245.1. Lineage (NCBI taxonomy): Bacteria > Bacillati > Actinomycetota > Actinomycetes > Micrococcales > Microbacteriaceae > Microbacterium > Microbacterium croceum. The sequence goes on from NZ_JAHWXN010000001.1 coordinate 339,799, forward strand.
GAGCTGAGAGTGGCGTGGCCCGGCGGCCCCATCACCGACCGCCCCGCGGTGCGCCGCGAAGTCGTCGCGATCTACGACGCCGCGTGCGAGCGCCTGGGCATCGAGCCGCGCCCGCACGACTGATCCCCAGGATACGCATCGGAGATTCATGCGCCTCCGGGTTTCGTGACGACTTAGGTAACCCTTACACTGAGGTCATGTCCGAGATCCTGTCCTTCTCCGCCGCCCTCCGGGAGCGCTCCTCCGGGTCGCACTCGCGCAGCGAGACCGCCGGCTTCATGTCCGACCTTCTCAAGGGAGAGGGCTCTCGCGAGGACTACATCGCCCTCGTCGCGCAGCACTACTTCATCTACGACGCGCTCGAAGGTGCCGGCGAGCGCCTGCGTCACGACCCGGTGGTCTCCGTGTTCCTCAGCGACAAGCTCACGCGCCTTCCCGCGCTCGAGGCCGACCTGGAGTTCCTGCTGGGTGCCGACTGGCGCGAGCAGATCGTCGCCCTGCCGACGACCCAGCGCTACGTGGAGCGCATCCGTCAGGTCGGCGCGACCTGGCCAGGCGGATTCGTCGCGCACCACTACACGCGCTACCTCGGCGACCTGTCCGGCGGTATCTTCATCGGCCGCGTGATGGCGCGTCGCTTCGGCTTCGAGACGAACGGGATCGGTTTCTACCTGTTCGACGACATCGCCGACCCCGCCGCGTTCAAGGACGTCTACCGCGAGCAGCTCGACTCCGCCCCGTGGGACGACGCCGAGCGCGAGCGCGTGATCGACGAGGTCCTGCTCGCCTACCGCTTCAACACCGAGCTGTTCGAGGACCTCGACCGGGCACGCGCCGCCGCCTGAGCTGTCGACCCCTGGGGGCCTTTCGACAGGCTCAGGGACCCGACCGCGTGGGGTCGCTGCGTCAGCTCTTCGGGATCTCCGGAGTAGATGCCGCCAGCCAGGAATCGCGCATGAACCGACGCACATCCTCGTCGACACGGATGTCCCGGGGCCGCAGCGCGCGTGACAGGTACAGCCCTTCCAGCGAGGTCAGCCGGCTCAACGCGACATAGGTCTGACCCGGCGCGAAGGCCCCCGACCCGAGGTCGATGATCGCGCGCTCGTACGTCTTGCCCTGCGACTTGTGGATCGTCACGGCCCACGCCAACCGCAACGGGAACTGCGTGAACTCGGCGACCACGTCACGACTGAGCTTCTTGGTGTTCTGGTCGTACGCGTAGCGGAATCGCTCCCAGACAGCCGGTTCGACGTCGACCTCCTCGCCGTCGATGTCCACGCGCACAGAGCTGCCGAGGATGCGCACCACCGTGCCGATCGTGCCGTTCACCCAGCGCGGGGGCTCGCCCGTCATCGCGGTGTCGTTGCGAAGGAACATCACCTGCGCCCCGACCTTGAGCTTGAGCTCCGCCTCGGCGGGCAGCGAGGCCTCGCCACGGCCGAAGTCGCCGCTCACCTCGGCGCGCGCCGTCTGCTCCTTGCCTGCGAGCGCGGCGAGGTGACGGCTGTTGATGCCGTTGACGATGTCGTTGCGCGTGGCCAGGGTGATCATCGGCACCTCGCCCGGTTCCGGCTCCGGAGGCTTTCGCGCCCCCTGGGCGTTGAGCACTCCGGCGATCTCGGCCGTGACCCGCCCGTAGCGCACGGCATTGAGCATGGCCTTGAAGCCGTCATCCGATTGGCGGTGGATCTGCACCAGCTCTCGCACGTGCAGCTTCGCCCTGGTGTCGACCTCGAAGAGCCCCTGCTGGTCGGACGAGCCCGTCCCCCCGGAGCCGCCCGCCCACACCTTCGCGTCGAAGAACCAGAACGAGCGGTAGTGGTCCTGCACATAGCGCGCTTCGTCGCCGCGCGGAGGCACGGGCGCCAGCTGATACGGGTCGCCGAACATCACGACCTGCACCCCGCCGAACGGTTCTCCCCGCCGGCCCCGCGCCTGGCGGAGCGACCGGTCGATCGCATCCATGAGATCGGCGTTGACCATCGAGATCTCGTCGATGACCAGGGTCTCGATGGCGTTCAGGATGCGGCGGGTGGCGTCGTTCTGATCGATGTCGCCATCACCGATCAGGCCGATCGGCAGACGGAACAGCGAGTGGATCGTCTGTCCTTCGACATTGAGCGCTGCGACCCCGGTGGGTGCGCAGATCGCGATCTGCTTCTTGGTGTTCCACGCGAAGTACTGCAGCAGGGTCGACTTTCCCGTGCCGGCACGTCCGGTGATGAACACGTGCTCGCTGGTGTCCTCGATGAGACGGAACAGCTCGTGCTGCTCGTCGGACAGGGCGGGATGGGACACGGATCTCTCACGGGGAAGCGGATGGATGCAGAGGCTCCCCCATGCTACGGCCAGGTTCCAGCCGGCACCTCGTGGCGCTCGGCATCGTCTCAGGACGCACTCCTAGACTGGCGCCATGAACCAGGTGGAGACGACGGCGCCTCGGCGCGCCCGTCTCGCCGTCGATCTCGCGATGCTGACGGTCGTCGGACTGCTCCTGGTCGCGGCCATCGGCGCCGGCGCCTCCACGCTGTACCAGCAGTTCTATGGCCCGTCCGCGTTCGTCACCCGCTACCTCGACCTGCTCTCCGCGGGGCGGGCGGCCGACGCGCTGCGCATCCCCGGAGTCGCCGTCGACCGGGAGACCCTCGCTCAGGCGGGCGTCGCCCCTGGAGCCTCCGAGGCGATGCTCCGCCATGCCGCGCTGGCACCGCTGACCGACGTGCATATCGATGCCGAGGAACCTGTCGACGGCGGGACCGCCGTGACCGTCAGCTACCAGGCCGGCGGCCACGAGGGCACCACCACCTTCCTCGTCGCCCAGGACGGCTGGGTCGGCGTCACCCCCAACTGGCGATTCACGACCAGTCCGCTCGCCGTTGTCGATCTCACCCTCCGTGGTGCCGACCAGTTCGCCGTCAACGGGTTCGAGGTGGACCGCCGGCAGATCTCGACGGACGGCGCCGAGGCCGGCGCTCTCGATCCGCTCTCCCTCCTCGTGTTCACACCGGGCCTCTACTCGGTGACGGTCGACACCGCGATCGCCGAGGCGACCGGCATCGGCGTGCTCGCCGACACCCCTCTCGCCATCACTCCCCTCGACGTGCAGACGACCCCGACGAAGGAGTTCGTCGAGGTCGTGCAGGAGCGTGTCGAGGAGTTCCTCACACAGTGCACGTCGCAGGAGGTCCTTCAACCCACGGCCTGCCCGTTCGGACTTCAGGTCAGCAACCGCATCGCCTCCCTGCCGAAGTGGTCGATCGCTCAGCAGCCCCGAGTGACCGTGGCTCCGGATGGCGGGCACTGGCAGATTCCCCCTGCGGACGCCGTGGCGCACGTCGAGGTCGAGATCCAGTCGCTGTTCGATGGCTCGATCGAGCCCGTCTCGGAAGACGTCCCCTTCCAGGTCAACGGATCCATCGTGATCCTGCCCAACGGCTCGGCGTCGATCCGCGTCGGCTCACCCGGCGAGCCCGAAGGGGACTGACCTCCGCGCCCGCCGTCAGGCGCGCTCGCCCTGACGACGGTCGCGTTCGGCGAGCGCCGCGAGCTTCGCGTTGTACTCCTCGAGCTCGGCGTCGCCCGTGCGATCGGCATGCCGGTCGCCGCGGCGCTGCACCTTGGTGTCGTCACGGCTCCACTGGATCGCGACGGTGATCGCGAGGATCAGCGTCGGGATCTCGCCGATCGACCAGGCGACGCCGCCGCCGATGTACTGATCGTCGATCGGCTCGGGGCCCCAGGTGCGCCCCATGGAGCCGAACCAGTCGGCGACCATCAGCCCCTCCTGCATCATGATCGCCATGCCGAAGAAGGCGTGCATCGCCATCACCGCGATCAGGGTGATCAGGCGGCCGGCGTAGGGCAGGCGGTAGGGCACGGGGTCCGCGCCGATCAGGCTCAACACGAAGAGGTAGCCCGAGATCAGGAAGTGCGCGACCATCCACTCGTGACCGAGGTGCTCGTACATCGACCAGCGCACGAGGTCGGTGAAGTAGAAGGCCCACAGCGACAGGATGAAGATCCCCGCCGCGACGAACGGATGCGTGACCACGCGGGAGAACGGGGAGTGCACCGCCCACATGATCCACTCGCGGCCACCACGGGTGTCGTCGTCGCGCTTGTGGATGGCACGCAGGGCGAGCGTGACCGGCGCCCCGCTCACGAGCAGCAGCGGGATCGCCATCGACAGCATCATGTGCCCGAGCATGTGCACGCTGAACAGGTACTCCTGATACGCGTTGATCGGGCCTCCGGTGACCCAGACCAGCATCAGCATGCCCAGCACCCAGAAGATGGTGCGATAGATCGGCCAGCGGTCGCCGCGACGATGCAGGCGGATGACGCCGGCGAGGTAGAAGAACAGCCCGAACCCGGCAGCGACCAGCCACAGGATGTCGAGGTCCCATGCCGTGAACCAGCGGTCGATGGTGAACTCCGGCGGCAGCGCGCTGCGGGTCAGCACCTCGGCGGGTGTCTGAGCGAACGCCACCTCACCGGTCGGCGGAGGGGTGCGCGCGAGCGCGGCCGCGGCGCCCGACGCCAGGCCCATGAGCGCGACCTCGCACAGCACCAGCATCCAGAACCAACGGGAGGCGCGTTCCCCTGCCAGCTTCGGGATCAGCCGCGTACGGTACCAGGCGCCCAGCAGGCCCATGCCGCCCAGCAGCACGACCTTCGCGATCAGGATGGTGCCGTACGGCGTCCACAGGGCACTCCAGTCGCCGAGCGCGACGACCGAGCGCGCGACGCCCGAGACGGCGACCACGATGAACGCGACGATCGCGAGCGTGGAGTACCGGGCCACGAGGCGCGGAAGGTCGACGTCCGGGCGACCGCGGAGCACCACGAGCAGCAGCAGTCCGCCGAGCCAGACCGCAGCGCCGATGGTGTGCAGCAGGATCGAGTTGACCGCGACGTTGTGACCGGCGAGATCGCCCGCGTGGCCCTGCGTGGCCAGGGGCAGGAACGAGGCGGCCGCGAGGATCGCGGTGAGCAGAGTCGTGGTCCAGCTGCGCCACGCGAAGGCGAGCACCGTGATGACCGCGCCGAACACGGTCGTGATGAGCCACGACTGGCCCAGCGGCAGCGTGAGCAGGAAGCGGCCGAGCTGCGCACCGAACTCCCGCTCGAGGCTGAGCTTCGGTGCGAATGCGACCATGAAGGCGAGGAAGCCGGCGAGACCCGCGGCGACGGTGAAGACCGCGGCTCCGATGGAGGCGACGTTGAGGGCGCTGTCGAACGACTTGTCACCGCTGCGCAGCGCGAACAGCGCGAGCACCAGGGAGCCGAGCATCGCGGCGCCGGCCATGTTCATGATCAGCTTCGCGATCGGTGTGCCCCAGAGCACGAACGGGCCCGGATCCTGCAGCAGCGGCGTCTTGGCCCCACCGCCGATGAGGAGGGCGATGACCACGGCCACGAGCGCAGCGGCGATCAGGATCGCCACGCCGGCGACGCGATACGCCGAACTCCGGCTGGTCGTAGCGGCGCGGGAACTCACCCCTCCAGCCTAAGCCGCGGATCCACGGCGTCCGACCTGCCCGGCGGTATCCGTCCGGACATGCACGAAGGCCGCCGCCCACACGGGCGACGGCCTTCGACGAGGTGCGGTCGAATTACTTGACGGCAGCCTTCAGCTTGGAGCCAGCGGTGACCTTGACGCGCTTGCCGGCCGGGATCTTGATCTCGGCGCCGGTCTGCGGGTTGCGACCGGTGCGGGCAGCGGTGTCGACCTGCTCGAACGAGATCCAGCCCGGGATCGAGACCTTGCTGCCCTTGGCAACAGCGTCGGAGACCGTGGCGAACAGCGAGTCGAGGACACCGGAGACGGTGGCCTGGCTCTGGCCCGTGGCGCTTGCGATGCTCGCGACGAGCTCGGTCTTGGTGATGGACTTGTCAGCCATGTCATCCTCCAGCGACGAGATCCCGTCGCATCGTTGTAGGTGTCGGAGCGGATGCTCCTGGTCGAGTGACCGCCTTGAATGTACCAACCACCACCCTCATTCCCGCGTCATTTCGCGGGTTTTGGCAATATCCAGGGCGTGTCGCGCCACTTTTGTCACTCTGTTCACAGGTTCGAGGCCCTCAGAGCGGCCGATGAGCGTCGCCGGGGGCGACCAATGTGCGCGCGAGGACACCCGGTCAGGCGAGGTGCTTGCCCTGGGCAACCGCCTCCATGATCACGGCCTGTACCTCATGCCAGCGCTCCATGACCTGCTCATAGCTGAACCGTAGGGGATGGTAGCCGCGAAGAACCAGCTGTGCGTCATGGGCGATGTCACGAGTACGTTGCGCACCGGTGTGCGTCGCACCATCGATCTGGACGACGAGCCGCTCTCCGATCAGCAGGTCGACCCGCCGGTCGAGGATCCACGCCTGCGGCAGCATCCGCAGTCCCATCCAGCGCAGGCGGGAGATGAAGATCGTCTCCCGCCCGGAGTCGGCGAACGGCCGCGCCCTCATCAGGAGTTCGCGAGCCGGTGGCGGCAGATCCACACCGCGCAGCCGCGCCGCGTCGATGAGCCCCTTGTTCATCGCCGACTCCCAGATCACCAGCGCCGACTCGAACGGCTGGCATTGTGCGATCACGGAGAGCGTGTTCACCAGCTCATCGACCGTCGCATCCGGCGGACGCGGCACGATGGGCTTGGCCCAATGGACGACGACCTGCGACGGCACCGAGATTCTCGCGGCATGCGGCGAGGCGGCGACGTGCAGCGGCGACTTCTCCGGCACCCACAGTCCCTGCCTCCTCGCCGCCGTGACGCAGCTGAGGATCACCCCGTGCGCCACTGCTCCGACCACCTCCGGGTCGGCGTCCGGCAGTGCAACCCACCCCTGGCGCACCGTGCGGAGTTCACCCCGCTCCTTCGAGCGACGAAGAGCGTACGCGCTCACTCCGGCCGCTCGAAGGGCGCTCACGCGCGTGACTCCGCCACGATGCTGCAGTTCTCCGACGGGGTCCATCGAACGATGATGGCGCGCCGGCGAGGCTCGACAGCGCCTCGGTACGGTCACTGTGCAGAGCTCCTCTCCTCGCTCCGATGTGCAGAGGAAGTGCCATCCGCCCCCCCCCCCCCCCCCCCCCCCCCCCCGCACGGCATGACGGAGAACGCGCGACATGAAGGAGCGAATCCCCGGATGCGTCCTGCATCCCCAGAGATCTCCTTCGCGCCGTGCGGCCAACCGCCACACCCCAGGCACGCAAAAAGGGCGAGGATCCGAAGATCCTCGCCCCTCTCGTCTGCTGAGACTTACCAGCTGGACTTGGTCACGCCGGGCAGCTCGCCGCGGTGTGCCATGTCACGGAAGCGGACACGCGAGATGCCGAACTTTGTGAGGACACCGCGGGGGCGGCCGTCGATGACGTCGCGCGAACGCACGCGAGCCGGCGACGCGTTGCGCGGCAGCTTCTGCAGGCCGACGCGTGCGGCCTCGCGGGCCTCGTCGGTGGCGTTCGGGTCGACCAGGGTCTTCTTCAGCTCTGCGCGACGCTCTGCGTAACGCTCGACGATGACCTTGCGCTGCTCGTTGCGAGCGATCTTGCTCTTCTTAGCCATTGATCAACGCTCCTCTCGGAATTCGACGTGCTGACGGATGACCGGGTCGTACTTCTTGAGCACGAGGCGGTCGGGGGTGTTGCGGCGGTTCTTCTTGGTCACGTACGTGTATCCCGTACCTGCCGTGGAACGCAGCTTGATGATCGGACGTACGTCCTGAGCCTTCTTGGCCATTAGAGCTTCACACCCTTCGCCTGGAGGTCCTTGACCACGTTCTCGATGCCGCGGACGTCGATCACCTTGATGCCCTTGGCGGACACGTTGAGCGTGATCTTACGACCGAGCGACGGAACGAAATAGGTCTTCTTCTGCACGTTCGGGTCGAAGCGGCGCTTCGTCCGGCGGTGCGAGTGCGAGACGTTGTGACCGAAGCCGGGAACAGCTCCTGTCACCTGGCACACTGCTGCCATGATTACTCCTTCATTACCGTGAGACCGGACGGCCTCACCCAAGATCCCTTGTCTGCGCGCGACCCTCCACCCGCCGATTCCTCGGCCGCAGAAGGGGGGAGCACACGAACTGCGCACAGGAGTGTGCGCAGACAAGGAGTCAGCTTAGCACGGATGCCGGGCCGGGCGCGTCGCCCGCCGAGAGGGACGCCGCCGCCTCCGCCGCACCCCGCCCCCACCGGAACGGCGAGACCGTGCGGTCGCCGGGAATCCAGAAGCGCCAGGGGAAGGCATCCGTCCCGGCGATGCCCGCGACACCCACCCGAGGGCCGGTCGCCACCTCCGCCACGGGGTCGCCCAGCCAGAGCTCGGCGCGCGCTCCGCGCAACTCCTCCCCCGTGACCGCATCGATGCCGTCGTGGAGCGGATGCCGCAGCCCCACCGCCTGCCCCAGACGACCAGGTCCGCGGGCGAGGTCGCGGCGCGCGGTCGGCCCGAGGGGCAGCGTGCCTCCGCGGCGCCGAGCCGCAGCATCCTCGCCGAAGACCACCTCGCCCGCCCGCAGCAGCACGCCGTCACCCTGCCCCTCGGGCCCGCACACCACGTTGACGCAGGAGTGGATGCCGTGGCTGAGGTACACGTACAGATGCCCCGGCTCTCCCCACATCGTGGCGTTGCGGCTCGTGCGCCCCATGCGCGCATGCGAGCCGGGGTCGGCGCGCTCGCCCGTTCCCTGGCCGTGGTACGCCTCGACCTCGGTGATCCGCAGCCGCACCTCGAGCGCTCCGCCGCTCTGCGCGTCGACGACCGTGCGCAGCTCGGCGCCCAACAACCGCGGGGCGACCTCGACCGCGGATCCGCGCAGCTCCGTGCGGGCCGCTCGGCGCAGTGCACCGTCCGACGCGGCCATGTCAGAACCGCGGAGCCGTCTGGCACCACGACAGGTCGAAGCCCGTCAGCGCGACGATCTCCTTGCCGGTGCGCAGGTCGAGCAGATGCGTCTCCATGTTCTGCGGGAGCGGCAGCAGCATCTCGTCGTAGGGGTTGTTCGCCAGATCCGGCGCGATCACGACCGCCGCGTACTGGCCGCTCGGCGACGCGCACGCCTGCAGGATCGAGTCGGTGGCTGCGACCTCGACGAGCGGTTCCGCCGCACCGTCGTCACCGACCCGGATGATCGCCTGACCGGTCGGGATGCCGTTCTCGTTGCGGGCGACGACGTGCCGCAGCGTGCCGCCGGGGAACGGCGTGATGGTGGTCGCCGTGCCGTAGTCGGGATCGGATGCCGCGAGCGGCACCTCCGACCCGTCGGTGAGGTTGAGCTCGACGACGGTGCCATCCAACCGCTCGACGATCGCGGTGTAGGTGCCGCGCGAGACGCCCTGGATGTTGGCCGCCAGCCCGAGGGACTGCACTCCGGCGTCGCTCGAACGGTCCACGAGCGACAGTGCGCCGTCGAAATCGAGGAACAGCACGGCGGCGCTGTCGGGCACGAACTGCCAGGCGAAGACGCTGGCCTCCTTGTCGGCGACCTCGATGACCTGCGGCTTGTCGTCGCCCTTGAGCGACTGCGTGACCAGCACACTCGCGCGGCCCTCGGTGTCGCTGAGTTGTCGGTCGGAGTAACTGTAGCCGACGAGCCCGCCGCGTTCGGAGACCTGGACTGCCCTCACATAACCGACTCCGGGCAGCTCGAGCTCACGCGGATCGGAGCCGTCGCGGTTCATCACCAACAGCTTCGATCCCTCGTCCTCTTCGACCGCGACCACGAGCTGGGTGGAGGTGGCCCGGAAGTCGTTGATCTTGTCGGCGGAGAAGACCACGCTCCCGTCACCGGTGAGGTCGGTGCGGAAGATCTTGTCCTCGCCGTCGACGTCACGGCGCAGCAGGAAGAAGCTCGACGGCGGCGTCGTGACGGTGGTGGTCAGGTCCGTCTTCGGCCCGCCTCCGGCGCCGACGACGTCGGACACCCGGATCGTGTACTCGGTGTCGTCGTCGAGCGGCACGGTGAAGCGGATGCCGATGCTGCGCCCTGAGGCGTCGACCGTGAACGGAGCCGCCGGCTCGACCGTGACCTGCGCGGGATCGATCGCGGCGAGCGACTGGTTGGCGGTGAGGATGACCCGGCTGCCGGACGACTCGATCGCCTGGGCGGCATCGGACTGCACGTTCGTCACGCGCGGCCCCTGCATCAGGCTGACGATCCCGAACCCGGTGCCGACGAGGACCAGCACGCCGAGCACGGCGGCCAGCGTGAGCACGAAGCGGCGCGACGACGACGTGCGCGTCGGCGCGGCAGTGCGGGATTCCCGCACGGAAGCGGATGTGTCGTCGGACCCGGATCCCTCAGCAGCCCCGGTCTCGTCCTCCGCCGCCGGAGTCTGCGATCCCTCCGGCTCCGCCCCTGGAGTCTCCGGCTGGACGCCGACGATCACGGGCTCGGTGGCGAGGGGGATGGCGGGAAGGGCGGTCGACTCGACATCATCGCGCGCGGCAGCCTCGAAGGCGGCCATCTTCCGTGCAGCGGCCTCCTGCTCCGCGATCTCGCGGTCGCCCGCCCGGCGCACAGCCTCTTCGCGCGCCGCCGCGTCACGAGCAGCCGCGTCATCCGCACTGTCATCCGGCCGAGCGGCATCCGGCGCGGCCTGCTCCGTGTGCGCGACCGCGCGACTGATCCGCTCGGCCTCCGCTGCCTCCGCCGCTTCGCGGGCTGCCCGCATCTCGGCGCGCGTCCGCGGGACGGCGGGCACCTCGGGGCGCTCGTCGTCAGTACTCATACGGGTCTCCCGGCTCGTCGATCGCGACGACGTCGCTCGGCTCGATGTGCAGGGCGCCGTCGGCATCCGCGCGCACGGTTCCGGTGATCTCGACCCACTGGCCGGTCTTGTACTCGCCGGGGTCGACCTCGACCGGGAGCGTGGCGGTCTGCGCGTCGATCACGCAGTGCGTGATGACCAGGCGCGTCAGATTCACGCCATCCGACCCCGAGCCGGGCGTCACGAAGCCGGTGAGCGTGACATCGGCGCCGTCGTAGGCCGCGGTGTTGGTCGCGGTGGCGAACACGCTGGCCCAGTCGCCGATGCCGAAGGTCGTGGTGTCGGCGACGCCGAGCGAGACCGTGTCGGCGCCGGCGAACAGCGCGGTCGATTCCCCCGCGCGCGACATCGCCAGCTCCACCGACAGTGATGCAGGGGGCAGCACGAGAGCCGCGGCGACGACGCCCGTGGCGACGACCCCGCCGGCCACCGCGCCGACCGTCGCGAGAGTGCGTCGTCTCGACGCGGCAGGGGCCTTGTCGCTCTCGGCGTCCGCGGCAACCCCGTGGTCATGACCGTGATCGCCCTCCGCCCCGATGGGCAGCGTGCACGACCAGATCGCGCCCGCAAGGGTCACGACGGCGGCGGCGCAGGCGAACCAGATCGACTCGGGGCTGATGTAGAGCGTGAGCCGACCGGTGACCGCGAGACCGAGGGTGACGACCGCGACGACCGAGGCCAGACCGACGCCCAGCCACCGGGTACCGAGCGCACGAGCGCGCGAGGGAGCCTGCTCAGACAAGGACGTTCACCCCGATCCCGATCACGAAGGCCGCGGTGAGCACGATGCCCACGATGCCGGCGAGGGTCCGGGCCGTGAAGGTGGTGCGCAGGAGCGCGAGCATCTTGATGTCGACCAGCGGCCCGACCAGCAGGAAGGCCACCAGCGCCCCCGAAGAGAACGTCGAGGCGAACGACAGCGCGAAGAAGGCGTCCACGTTCGAGCAGATGGCGACCGTCATCGCGAGCACCATCATGGTGACGATCGAGAGCACGGGGTTCGAGCCGATCGCCAGCAGCATGTCGCGCGGGATGAGCACCTGCACGGCTCCGGCGAGCGCGGAGCCGATCACCAGCGCCGGCATCACGGCCCGCAGCTCGACGAGGAACTGCGTCAGGCTGCGCTTCACGGGGGTGCCGTGCTCGTGCGTGACGCGGTCGCATGTCTCGACGAAGCGCTGGGTGAGCAGCGCATCGGGCGCGGGGTGACGGCTGTAGATCCAGCCGATGAGGTTCGCGATGAGGTAGCCGCCGACCAGGCGCGCGACCAGGATGCCGCCGTCCCACCCGAACGCCGCGTGCGTGGTGAGGATCACGATCGGGTTCACGATCGGCGCCGCGATCAGGAACGTGAGCGCCTCGGCCGGGGCGAGTCCGCGCATCATGAGGCCGCGGGCGAACGGCACGTTTCCGCACTCGCACACCGGGATCAGCATGCCCAGCAGCGACAGCACGGCTCGTCGCGCCCAGGCCCGCTTCGGCAGCCAGCGCTGGATCGCATCCGGCGGCAGCCACACCTGCACGACGATCGACAGGATCACGCCCAGGATCACGAACGGCAGCGCCTCGATCAGCACGCTGAGCGCGAGGGTCAGACCGTCCTGCGCGCGCGTGGGGAGCGATGCGGGGAAGAGCGTGGGGAGGAACCGGTCGATCAGGAACAGCGCCGCGATGACGACGGCCCCGAGCGCGACGCCGATCCACGGCGAACGCGGGGAGGAGGGGCGATGAGAATGACCTGCACGCGACACCCCAGGCCGGGTCCCTGAGTCTGCCCGGAGGATCACGCCGACGCAGCCCTCTCGGCGTCACGCTTGTTGGCGCAGGGCGTGCACAGTCCGAAGATGTCGACCACGTGCGCGGCATCCGTGAATCCGTGCAGGGCCGCCGTGCGGTGGGCCCACTGCTCGACGTCCTTCGCCTCGATCTCGACCGTCAGACCGCACGAGCGGCAGATCAGATGATGGTGGTGGCCCTGCGTGGTGCAGGCGCGATACAGCGCCTCACCCTCAGGACTCTGCAGCGAATCGGCGTCACCGGCGGCCGCGAGTCCGGCCAGGGCGCGGTACACCGTCGCCAGTCCGATACCGGTGTTGTCATCGCGCAGCGCGGCGTGCAGACTCTGCGCGCTCACGAAACCGCGCGCGTCGGCGAGTGCTTCGCGCACGCGTTCGCGCTGCCAGGTGTTCCGCTGAGCCATACCGAGAGTCTATGCGGCGGGCATTGCCGAGGGCTGGGAACGGATGGGGCGACGGCGGGCCGCTCCGTGCGACGGATCACGGAGTTCATGACGAATCGCGGAACGGATGCCGCAGAAAGCCCCGTGATCCGTCCGAAGCTCCGCGATCCGTCGGGTCGAGGTCACGCCGGCACGCGCCGCACCCGTGCTCGCGACCGCTGCACGAGCCAGCACACCACGTAGATCGTGAACGACAGGGTCGTGATGTAGGGGCTGACGGGGAGGGTGCCGGCGAGGGCGAGCAGGATGCCGCCGACGGCCGAGACGAACCCGAAGAGCGCGGCCAGCAGCGGCACCGCGACCGGACCGGCGGTGACCCGCATGGCCGCGGCGGCCGGGGTCACCAGCAGCGCCATCACCAGCAGTGCGCCGATGATGTGCACGCTGACCGCGACGATGAGTCCGAGCAGCACCATGAACAGCAGGCTCACCGCGCGGGTCGGCACACCGCGCGCGGCGGCGGACTCCGGATCGAGCGAGTCGAACCGCAACGGGTTCCACATCACCAGCAGCCCGACCAGCACCACGCCGCTGATGCCGATCAGCCAGCCGAGATCCGGGCTCGACACCGAGACGATCTGGCCGGTGAGCAGGCTGAAGCGGTTCGCGCTGCGTCCGTCGTAGAGCGAGAGGAACAGGATGCCGAGGCCGAGGCCGAACGGCATGAGCACGCCCACGATCGAGTTGCGGTCGCGGGCCTTCGCCCCGAGCAGTCCGATCAGGATCGCGGCGACCAGGGCACCGCCGAGCGATCCGATCACCACGCTGCCCCCGAACAGGAGCGCGGCCGCGGCACCGGCGAACGACAGCTCGCTCACGCCGTGCACCGCGAACGCGAGGTCGCGCTGCATCACGAAGACGCCGATCAGTCCGCCGACGATACCGAGCACCGCGCCGGCGACGATCGAGTTCGCGAGCAGGGCGACGAGCTCGCCGTAGTCCTGGAAGGAGAAGACGTCGCTCCAGTCGACCATCGGCGCGATGCCGGCGAGGGCGTTCATGCGGCACCCCCATGGTCGTGGTCGTCGTCATGGAAGTGGTGGGGCTCGGCATCCGGCACGCCCACGACCACCAGGCGGTCGCCGGCGCGCAGCACGAAGACCGGGGTGCCGTACAGCTCGGTGAGCACCCGCGTCTGCAGCACCTCGTCGGGAGTGCCCAGCAGGAAGCGCCCGCCCGCGATGTAGAGGATGCGGTCGACGCGACCGAGGATCGGGTTGATGTCGTGCGTCACGAACAGCACCGCGGCTCCTCGCTCGCGGCGCTGGCGGTCGATGATGTCGGTCACTCCGACCTGGTTGGCGAGGTCGAGGTTCGACAGGGGTTCATCGCACAGCAGCAGCGAGGGCTCATCGGCGAGGGCCTGTCCGACCCGCAGCCGCTGCTGCTCGCCGCCGGACAGCATCCCGACCCGGCGATCGGCATAGTGCGCGGCGCCGACGGCCTCGAGCAGCCGATCGACCTTGGCGCGGTCGCCGCGGTGCGGGATCGGGAAGCCGAAGCGGCTGCCCTGCACGCCGAGAGCCACCAGGTCGCGCGCGCGCATGCTGGTGTCGGGGGCGAGGGAGCGCTGCTGCGGGATGTACCCGATGCGCGCGTTGCCCCGGTGCACAGGCTCGCCGGCGACGCGGATCGTGCCGGACGACAGCGGCTGCAGGCCCAGGATGCTGCGCAGCAGCGTGGTCTTGCCGGAGCCGGACGGCCCGAGCACGGCGATGAACTCGCCGGGCTGCACCGTGAGGTCGAGCCCCGACCAGAGCTCGCGGTCGCCCCGGTGCAGCGACGCGTTCGCGATCTCGAGCACGGGGCTCGCCGTGGATCCTTCGCCGCGACCCTCGCTGGGTCCCTGAGCGTGTCGAAGGGCCCCGCTCACGACTGGATCGCGGCGGCGAGGCTCTGGATCGCGTCACTCATCCACTCAGAGTACGACGATCCGTCCTCGAGCAGCTCCGTGAAGGCGACGACGGGGATGCCGGCATCCTTCGCGGCGGCCTCGACGCGCTCGGTCTCGGAGCCGCCGGTCTGGGCGTTGGTGAGCAGCGCGCCGACCTTTCCGCTGTCGATCACGTTGAGCGCCTCGAGCAGCACGGCGGGGGCGACATCCGTTCCTTCTTCGACCGACTCGGCGAAGCCCTCAGGGGTGACGTCCGTGAGGCCGGCCGCGGCGGCGAGGTAACCGGGAAGGGGCTCGGTGATGAAGACGTTCATGCCCTCGGCATCCGCCTGTAGACCGGCGAGGTCGGCCTCGAAGCCCTCCAGATCGGCGGTGAGCTTCGCGGCGTTGGCTTCGAAGTCGGCCTTGCCGTCTGGGTCGATCTCGGTCAGCTCCGCAGCGATCGCCTCGACGACGTGGATCATCGTGTGCGGATCGAACCAGACATGCTCGTTGAAGCCCTCGATGTGGTTGTGACCCTCGTGGCCTTCGGCACCTTCGGCATGATCATGGTCGTGCTCGGTTTCGTCGCCCTCCGCTTCGTGGCCCTCGTTGCCGGGGAAGTCGTGCGAGTACTCGACCGCGGTCACCAGGTGAGGGTCCTTCGCGTCTTCGAGCAAGGTGTCGATGAAGGCGTCGTAGCCGCCGCCGTTCTCGATCACGAGGTCGGCCTTCTGCACGGTGAGCCGGTCGCGTGCGGTGGCCTCGTACGAGTGCGGATCCTGGCTCGCCGAGGAGATGATCGACGTCACGTCGACCCGGTCTCCGCCGATCGTCGCGGCGATGTCGCCGTAGACGTTGGTGCTCGCGACCACCGTGATCGTGCCGTCATCGCCCTCTCCCGCAGCGGGAGTGGTGGAACATCCGGCCAGCGTCAGGGCGGCGACGGATGCGAGGGCGAGGGCGATCACGGACTTCTTCATGCCCTCACTCTAAACGCTAATGAGAACCATTATCAAATCCGTGCTGTGCTCTTTGTTCGGAGGCAGGAGATGATGCGGAGGTAGGCCGATCCCACCCAGATCGGCCTACGCCCGCTCCATCACCTACGCTCGCGCGAGCCAGACCGTGGCGTCGCCCGGCAGCGCAGAACCTTCGAGTGCGCTGCTGGAGAGCACCGCGTCGGCGGCATCCGCGCCGAGATCGAACGGCTCGGTCCCGAAGTTCGTCACGATCTGCCAGCCCTTCGGCCGCGCGAACCGCAGCACGTCCGCCCGCCCGGTCTCGATCCACTCCAGCTTCTCCTCCGCCTGCAGCAGGTGGCGGAGGCGCAGCGCCTCGCGATACAGCGACAGCGTCGACGAGGGGTCGGCCGCCTCGACGTCGACCGCGGCCGAGGCGAACCAGTCCGGCTGCGGCAGGTGGGCCTCGGCGTCACCGAATCCGAACGAGACGCCCTCCGCGGTCCAGGGCAGCGGCACGCGGCATCCGTCCCGCCCGAATCCGTCGAACTCCGCCTGGCGGAAGAACCCGGGGTCCTGGCGCTGCTCGGCGGTGATCTCGGCCACCTCATGGAGCCCGAGCTCCTCGCCCTGATACAGGTAGGCGCTGCCGGGGAGGCCGAAGAGCAGCAGCGAGGCCGCCCGCGCGCGACGCAGCCCCTGTTCACGGTCGAGCTCATCCGCCGGACCACCGGCGATGACCCACTCCGTCCCCTGCTTGACCGGGCGTCCGTTCAGCGGTGCGAGCCCGTAGCGCGTCGCGTGCCGGGTGACGTCGTGGTTCGACAGCACCCACGTGGTCGACGAGCCGGTGCGCGCCGACTGCTGCAGGTTGTCGTCGATGATGCTCCGGAACTGCGCGGCGTCGAAGTCGGCCACCAGCAGGTCGAAGTTGAACGCCTGCCCGAGACCCTCCGCCGAGGCGTAGCGGGCACGGCGCTCCGGCGTCTCGACCCACGCCTCCGCCACGGCGGTGCGCGGAGGATCGTAGGAGTTGAACACCTCACGCCACTCGGCATAGATCTCGTGCACGTCGTCGCGGTCGAGCAGCGGATGCGTGCCCGAGGTGCGGTCCATCGCGTCAAGCTCTGCGCGCGAAGGCAGCGGCTCGCTGAGGTCCTTGGTGAGCATGTGGGCCACGTCGATGCGGAACCCGTCGACGCCGCGGTCCGACCAGAAGCGCAGGGTCTTCAGGAAGTCCGCGCGCACCTCGGGGTGGTCCCAGTTCAGGTCCGGCTGCTCGACGGCGAAGTTGTGGAAGTACCACTGGCCGTCGTCGACGCGCTCCCAGGCGCTGCCGCCGAAGACCGAGACCCAGTCCGTGGGCGGCTCCGCGCCATCCGGCCCCGTCCCCTCGCGGAAGATGTACCGCTCCCGTGCGGCCGAGCCGCGTCCGGCGGCGAGCGCCTCCTGGAACCACTCGTGCAGGTCCGAGGTGTGGTTCGGCACGATGTCGACCACGACGTTGATGCCCTTCGCGTGCAACGCCGTCACCATCGCATCGAAGTCGTCGAGGGTGCCCAGTCGCGGATCCACGTTGCGGTAGTCGGCCACGTCGTACCCGCCGTCGGCGAGCGCCGAGGGGTAGAACGGGCTGAGCCAGACCGCATCGATCCCGAGCTCGGCGAGATAGTCGACGCGGGAGAGGATGCCGGGGATGTCGCCCAGTCCATCGCCGTTCGCATCGGCGAAGCTGCGGGGGTAGATCTGGTACACGGCGGCCTGACGCCACCATGCCGCCGTCTTCTCGTCTTCGCGGGACTCCGTGAGAAGCGCATCGGTCATGAGGGGTGGTGCTCCTATTCTTGTTGCGGTCTTGTGCGTGTGGGGTCAGCCCTTGACGGCGCCCTGCGTGACACCCTCCATGACGAAGCGCTGCGTGAACAGATACGCCAGGATCGCCGGGGCCATCGCCATGAGGTACGAGGCGAACGACACGTTGTAGTTGTTGCTGAACTGGTTCTGGAACAGGTTCTGCCGCACCGGGAGCGTCTGCAGCGCCGGATCCGAGATGATCAGCGACGGCATCATGAAGTCGTTCCAGGCGTAGAGGAACGCGAAGATGCCGACCGTGGCGCTCATCGGCGCGAGCAGCGGGAAGATCAGCTGCCAGAACGTCTGCCAGGTCGTGGCGCCGTCGATGCGGGCGCTCTCCTCGAGCTCCAGCGGGATCGAGCGCAGGAACGCGGTGAACAGCAGCACGCTGAAGCTGAGCTGGAACATGGTGGCGAGGATGATCACGCCGAAGGGGTTGTCGAGTCCGACGCGTCCGGTGAGCTGGATCTGCGGCAGCGCCACCACCGGGAACGGGATGAACATCGCCGCTAACAGGTAGAAGAAGGAGTAGCGGAACAGCTTGCGGTCCCAGTTGCGCACGATCGCATACGAGGCGAACGCGGCGAGCACGATGGTCGCGATCACGGTGCCGGCGGTGACCAGCAGCGAGATACCCGCGCCGACCGGGAACTTGGTGAGGTTCCAGGCTTCGACGAATCCGTCCAGGCTGAACGGTGCGGGGAGCGAGAAGGCGTTGCCGTCGACGGCCTGCGCCGTGGTCTTGAACGCCATCGAGATCGTCACGTAGAGCGGGAGCAGCACCGTGACGGCGCACAGGATCAGGATGATGGTGCCCGACCAGTTCACGCGCTCCATGCGGATGCGCGGCTTCTTTCCGGAGGCGGTGACGGTGGTGATGGTCTGCGTCGACATCAGAGTGCGTTCCTTCCGCGGGTCAGCGAGAGCTGCAGCAGGGAGATGAGCACGGCGACGATGAAGAAGATCGTCGCATTGGCCATCTGGTAGGCGTAGTCGCCGCCGTTGAAGCCCGCGATGATCGTCATCGCGACGCTGCGGGTGGAGGTGCCAGGACCGCCGTTCGTGAGTCCGACGATGATGTCGTAGGCGTTGAGGAACCCCTTGAACCCGAGGATGACGTTGATCACCACGTAGCCGGCGACCAGCGGGAGCGTGATGCGCGTCAGCTGCTGCGTCTTGCTCGCCCCGTCGATGCTCGCGGCCTCGTAGACCTCCCCTGGCACCGAGAGCAGGCCGGCGATGTAGATCAGCAGCGTGCCGGGCACGGCCTGCCACGCGGTCACGATCACGATCGCGATCCACGCCAGATCCGGGTTCGCGAGCAGGCTCGTCGACAGCCACGGGATCCCGGTGGCGGCACCCGCAGCGGGGATCGAGTTCGAGAACAGGAAGTTGAAGACGTAGGCGATGATGATGCCCGAGATGACCATCGGGATCACGAAGATGGTGCGCAGCCCGGTCTTGAAGCGGATGCGGGACGTCAGCCCGACCGCGAGCAGGAACGCGACCACGTTCACGACGATCACCGTGGCGATCGAGAAGCCGAACGTGAACAGATAGCTCTGCAGGATGGCCGGATCGCTGAACATCGCGATGTAGTTCGTGAGGCCGTTGAAGTTCCACTCGCCGATGCCGATCGAGTCGGTGAAGCTGAAGAAGATGCCCACGACGCCGGGCACCGTGATCGCGAGCGTGAAGAGCACGAGCGTGGGCAGCAGGAACAGGTAGTAGATCGGCTCGACCCGGCGTGTGCGTCGACCGAGCGTGCGCTTCCCGCCCGTGACGATCGCCGTGGTGTCGGTCGTCGGGGCGCTCGGCTTCGTGATGCGGGAGGCTGCCGGGTTCGGCAGTGCGGTGTTCGTCATGGCGCGGACTCCTCTGTCTCGCCGGATGCTGATGCGGTGTCCTGGGTCGACGGGAGGGGTGCGCGGAACGCGATCCTGGCCCAGTCGGCATCCATGGTGCGCAGCGTGGAGGTGGTGGACGCGCCGAGCACCATGGCCTGCGCGTAGTTGAAGATCGGGAGGGTCTTGGGCACCAGCACCGACGGGCCCTGATAGATCTGCCCGTTGTCGTAGTACTCGATCATCCCCTCGATGCGGGGGTCGTCGGGCGCGGGGGCATCCTTCGTCGGGGTGAAGCCGAGCTGGGAGGCGTTGTACTCCTGGATCCGCTCCGGCTGGTACAGGAACTCCAGGAAGTCGCGGGCGGCCTCCTGGTGGCGCGAACCCTCGGGGATCATCGCGGCGAGGTCCATGTTGACGCGCACGCCGAGGTCGGCGGGGTCGTCGGTCATCGGCATCGGGAAGGTGCCGAGCTCGAGGTCGGGTGCGGTCTTGGCGATCTCGCTGAACGCCCACGGACCCTGCAGATACATGGCCGCCTCGCCCTTCGCGAAGGCGAGGTTGCCGTCGCCGTAGCCGCGGCTCGCGGCATCCGCATTCGTGTACTCGTCGGCGAGCAGCATCATCCGGTCCATCGGCTCGGCGAAGTCCTTCTGGAACGAGACCTCGGAGTCGGGGCCGACCTCTGTCCCCTCCTGGGCGAGCGCATCGAAGAAGTCGATCACGTCGACGGAGCCGCCGGCCGTGTAGTCGTACCAGCCCTGACCCACGGTCCAGTCGTCCTTGAACGTGCCGTAGAACGGGTCGATGCCGGCTTCCTTCAGCTGGTCGCAGACCGCGATCAGCTCGTCCCAGGTCTGCGGCACCTCGAGCCCCTGGGCGTCGAAGATCTCCTTGTTGTAGATGACGGATGCCGCCATCACCGAGTACGGCAGCGCACTCGTGCGGCCAGCGCAGGAGCCGTACTGATCCATGAGCGGCTGCAGATCATCGCGGATGGTGGCCGCCGCATCCGTCTCGGAGAGGTCGGTGAGCGCGCAGCGCTGCACGAACCGGGCGATCTCGTAGTTGTAGTTGGCGAGCATGATGTCAGGCGGGTTCCCCCGCACGAAGCTCGCCGAGACGACGTCGACACCCGAGGTGTCGATCACGACCTCCACGTCGTCCTGGGAGGCGTTGTACTCGGCGACCAGATCGGTCATGAACCCGATCGCCTCGCGCTTGCTGAAGGTGAAGCGGATGGTCTCCGCTCCGGAGCCGGCTGCGCAGCTCGTGAGGGCGGCCCCGACCAGCGTGAGCCCCAGAGCCCCGGCGACCAGTCGCACCGCGCGTACTCGATTCACAGACACCGTCGTCCTTTCGATATGTAGATCCGCGTACTAAATCTAGTGAGCGAATTTACTCTGTCGAACGGTACTCTCTCATTGGATGACAGGGAGGTCAAGTGCTGTGACAGAAGTCTCCGCAGACCTGGGCACCGGACGCGCGAGCGTCGGCGCCGTCCTCGACTTCGCCTGGACGGCCGGCGAGTTCACCGCGACCGAGGCGATGGCGAGCACCTCGCTGACCCGTTCCACCGCGATCGACGCGATCGACACCCTGCTCGGCGCCGCGATCCTGCGCGAGCTCCCGAACGCGCGCGCGGTCGGCAGCTACCGCTCCGGACGCCCCTCCCGACGCTTCGTGCTGTCGTCGGATCTCGGGGTGGTCGTCGGCATCGACGCCGGTGACACCCACCTCGCCGTGACCGTCGCCGACCCGCTCGACCGCACGCTCGTCCACCACCGCACCGACCTCGACCCCGACCAGTCGGCGGCTGCACGCCGCGCCACGATCCTCGAGCGGTTGAACGCCGCTCTGGCCGAAGCCGACGTCACGCGGGACGACGTCCTGGCGCTGTGCGTCGGCGTGGCAGCCCCCGTGAACCGCAACGGCATCTCTCCCCCGCACCCCGAGGGCTTCTGGGAGCGCACCAACCCCGGTCTCGCCGACGCCCTGCAGGGATGGGCCCCGGTCGTGCAGATCAAGAACGACGCACAGCTCGCCGCCATCGCGGAGGGCGCGGAGGGCGCCGCGATCGGATGCCGAGACTACGTCGCCCTGCTCGCGAGCGAGCGCTTCGGTGGCGGCGTGGTGGTCGACGGCCACGTGCTGCACGGCGCGCACGGCGGCGTCGGCGAGGGCGTGGTGTTCGACCACATCGTCGGCGTCGGCTCTGCGTTCGGCCTCCGCTACGCCGTGCAGGACCAGGTGCGGCTGGCCGTGGATGCCGGCGAGATCGCCTCCGACAGCGCGGTCGGGCTGCTCGCCGAGAGCGACCGCATCGACCCGCGCCTCGTGCTGACGCTGGCCACGTCCGGCGACCCGGACGCCCTGCTCGTCACGTCCCGCGTCGGCGCGACCGTTGCCCGCATCGTCGGCGTGCTCGGCAGCATGTACGACCCCGCCCGCGTGATCGTATGCGGAGCCGTGGCCGAGAGCATCGAGCCGGTACTGGCCGCCGCGCGGCGCATCCTGCCGGACGAGCTGCACCTGCCCGCTCCGGAGATCCTCGCCTCGAGCCTCGGCGCGGAGGTCGTCTCCCGCGGAGCCGTCGCCACCGCACGCCAGGCCGCCCGCGACCACGCCGTGCCCCTGCTGGCGGAGCGGCGGTTGCGGGCGACCGCATAGCCCGCTCCTCCCGGCATCCCCGCATCCCCGGCATCCGGAGGTAGGCGATCACCCGGGCGTAGGCCGATGCCTCCCCCGACGACCTACGCCGGGGTCATCGCCTACGCTGCGAAGCACCTTCGACCGCGCGTCTCAGTCGACGAGCAGCGCGGGCTCCTCGAGCACGGATGCGACGTCGGCGATGAAGCGGCTCATGCCGTCGCCGTCGATCACGCGGTGGTCGAAAGATCCGGCGACCGTGGTCACCCAGCGCGGACGCACCTCGCCGTCGACGACCCACGGCTTCTGGCTGATCGTGCCCATGGCCACGATGCCCGCCTCACCGGGATTGATGATCGGCGTGCCGGCATCCATCCCGAACACACCGATGTTGGTGATCGTGATGGTGCCGCCCTGCTGATCGGCCGGGCTGGTCTTGCCCTCGCGCGCGGTCAGCGTGAGACGGTTGAGCGCGCGGGCGAGCTCCTTCATGCCGAGGTCCTGCGCGTCCTTGATGTTCGGCACGAGCAGACCGCGGGGCGTGGCCGCCGCGATGCCGAGGTTCACGTAGTGGCGCACGGCGATCTCGGCGCCGGCATCCGTCTCGATCCAGGCGGCGTTGACCATCGGCGTGCGGCGCGCAGCCCAGATCACGGCGCGGGCCATGATCAGCAGCGGGGAGACGCGGATGTCGGCGTAGTCCGGCGAGGCCTTGAGGCGCTTCACGAGCTCCATGGTGCGGCTCGCGTCGATCTCCTTCCACACCGTCACGTGCGGCGCCGAGTACGCGCTCTGCACCATGGCCGAAGACGTGGCCTTGCGCACACCCTTGACCGGGATCGACTCGGTGCGGCTGTCGTCGCCTGCCACGGCGGCCGGGGCGGCGATCCCGCGCGCGAGACCGACCGGGGCGCTCTGCGGCGCCGGCACGGTCTCCTCACGGACGGCACCCCACTCGGGCGTCTCGATGTTGCGGAACACGCTCGCCTGCGACGCGTGCTTCATGACGTCATCCCGAGTGACCTCGCCGTCGGCGCCCGTGGGCGTGACGGTCGTGAGGTCGACACCGAGGTCGCGAGCGAGCTTGCGGATCGGCGGCTTCGCGATCACACCGACCGAGGAGCGCACCGGGCGCGCGGCCGCGCGCTTGCGGCGCGAGGTCGCCCCACCGCCTGTGCCGTAGCCGACGAGCACCGAGCCACCGCCCTCTTCCGGGGCGGGTGCCACAGCCACCGCCGAATCGGTTCCTGAGCCTGACGAAGGGGCGGTGACGAAGGTGATGATCGGGGTGCCGACCTCGACCGTGGTCCCCTCGGCGACCAGCAGCTCACCCACGACGCCGGCGTGCGGCGACGGCAGCTCCACGAGCGACTTCGCGGTCTCGATCTCGCAGATCACGTCGTTGATGGCGACGTTGTCACCGGGCGCGACCTTCCAGGTCACGACCTCGGCCTCGGTCAGACCCTCGCCGACGTCGGGGAGGCTGAAGTTCTGCGTGCTCATGAGCGGTCCTTTCGGAAGGTGCCTCGTTCATAACTCCTCAGAAATGCGGGGCGAACCCCACTCTGACGCAGATTCAGCTTTTCTGCGGCCCGGGTTTGAGGAGTTGTGAACATGGAACGGCGGTGTCAGTAGGCCAGCGAGCGATCGACGGCTTCGAGGATGCGGTCGGCATCCGGCAGATACGCGCCCTCGAGCTTCGCGGGTGGGAACGGAGTGTCGTAGCCGGAGACGCGCAGCACGGGAGCCTCGAGCGCGTAGAACGCGCGCTCCATCACGGTCGCCGCGACCTCGCTGCCGATGCTGGTGAAGCCCGGGGCCTCCTGCGCGTAGACCATGTGCCCGGTCTTGCGCACCGAGTCGAGGATCGGCGCGTAGTCGATAGGCGACAGCGAGCGCACGTCGACGACCTCGCAGCTGGTGCCTTCGGCCTCGGCGAGCGCGGCCGCCTGCAGCAGCACGGTGACCATGGCCCCGTGTCCGACGAGCGTGACGTCGGTGCCGGTGCGCACGACGCGAGAGGCATGCAGCGGCGCCGCGGACGCGTCGAGCTCGACCTCGCCCTTCTGCCAGTAGCGGCTCTTCGGCTCCATGAAGATGACCGGGTCCTTCGACGCGATCGCTTCCTGGATCATCCAGTACGCGTCGTTCGGGGTCGACGGCGACACCACGCGCAGACCCGGGGTGTGCGCGAAGTACGCCTCCGGGCTCTCCTGGTGGTGCTCGACCGCGCCGATGTGTCCGCCGTAGGGGATGCGGATCACGATCGGGAGGCTCAGCGCACCCTCGTGCCGGTTGGTGAGCTTGGCGAGCTGGGTGGTGATCTGGTCGAACGCAGGGAACACGAAGCCGTCGAACTGGATCTCGATGACCGGACGGAAACCTGTCATGGCCAGTCCGATCGCGGTGCCGACGATGCCGGACTCCGCCAGCGGGGTGTCGAGCACACGGCGGTCGCCGAAGTCGCGCTGCAGGTGCTCGGTCACGCGGAAGACCCCGCCGAGCTTGCCGATGTCCTCACCCATGAGGAGCACCTTCGGGTCATCCTCCATGGCCTTGCGCATACCGGCGTTCAGCGCGCGGCTGAACGGCATCGTCTCGAGGGTCATGCCTGGTCTCCTTCGAACGATGCCTCGTACTGCGCGCGCCATGCCTTCTGCTCGTCGATCAGCGGATGCGGTTCGCTGTAGACGTGGTCGAAGATCTTGCCTGCGGGCGGCGGGCCGAGCGCGACGGTGCGGGCACGCAGGTCCTCCGCGGCATCCGCCGCCTCGGTCTCGACGTCCGCGAAGAAGGATGCCGCGGCGCCCTTGCCCTCGAGGAACGCGCGCATGCGGACGATCGGGTCGCGCAGCGCCCAGGACTCCTCCTCGTCGCTGCCGCGGTACTTGGTGGGGTCGTCGCTGGTGGTGTGCGCGCCGAGCCGGTAGGTGACCGCCTCGATCGCCCGCGGACCCTTGCCGCTGCGGGCCTCGTCGAGTGCGACGCGCGACACGGCGTAGCTGGCGAGCACGTCGTTGCCGTCGACGCGGACGCTCGGGATGCCGTAGCCGGCGCTGCGCTGCACGAGCGGCACGCGCGACTGGGTCGCGACCGGCACGGAGATGGCCCACTGGTTGTTCTGCAGGAAGAAGACGGTCGGCGCCTGGTAGCTCGCGGCGAAGACCATCGCCTCGTGCACGTCGCCCTGGCTGGAAGCACCGTCGCCGTAGTAGACGATGACGGCCTCGTCACGGTCGAGGTCGCCGGTGCCGGACCTGCCGTCGAACGCGAGGCCCATGGCGTAGCCGGTGGCGTGCAGAGCCTGCGAGCCGAGAACCAGCGTGTACAACCGGGTGTTGCCGTTCTTGGGATCGCTGGGGTCCCACCCGCCGTGAGAGACGCCGCGCATCAGCTTGATGATGTCGACGGGGTCGACGCCGCGGATGCGCGTCACCACGTGCTCGCGGTACGACGGGAAGATCGTGTCCTGGGCACGGGCGGCACGGCCGGAGCCGACCTGAGCCGCCTCCTGCCCGCGGCTCGGCGGCCACAGGGCGAGCTGCCCCTGACGCTGCAGGTTGGTCGCCTGGGTGTCGATGGCGCGGATGACGACCATGTCCCGGTAGAACTGCTCGAGCTCTGCGTCGCTGATCGCGTCGATCAACGGCAGGTACTGTTCGGCAGCCGGACTGGGCGCGAAGCGGCCATCCGCCTCGAGGACGCGGACGAGTTCAGTCTCTGACGAGGTCACCGTTCCACGCTATCCGAGGAACCGGTCCTAGGGCTGGAGGGTCCGCACAATGGATTCCGAAACCTGTAGGACCTTCTCCACCGACTCATGCTCTCCGACGGATATGCGGATGCCGTCGCCCGAGAACGGACGAACGATCAGGTCCGCCGCGACGAAGGCCGCAGCCGCATCGTCCGTGCCCGCTCCGGTCGGCAGCCAGACGAAGTTCGCCTGGGCATCGGGCACGTCCCAGCCCTGCGCCCGGAGGCCGTCGACCAGGAGTGTGCGCCGCTCGACGATCACCGCGACGCGTTCGAGGAGTTCGGCTTCGGCATCGAGGCTCGCGATCGCGGCGTTCTCGGCGGCGGAGGTGACCGACAGCGGGATGCCGGTGGTGCGAGCAGCGTCGAGCACCTTCTCGTTGCCGATCGCGTAGCCGATGCGGAGGCCGGCCAGCCCGTAAGCCTTGGAGAAGGTTCGCAGTACGACCACGTTCGGGTGGCGCTCGAACACGCGCTCCGCCAGACCGTCGACCGCGTCCGCGGCCGTCACGAACTCGGCATATGCCTCATCGAGAATGATCAGGATGTCGGACGGCACGCGCTCGGCGAAGGCCGCGAACTCGGCGCTCGTGATGATCGGGCCGGTGGGGTTGTTGGGCGTGCAGAGGATGATCGCGCGCGTGCGGTCGGTCACGGCATCCGCCATCGCGTCGAGGTCGTGGCGTGATCCGGTTGTGAGGGGCACCGGCACCCCGGTCGCCCCCGCCACGAGCGGGAGGCTGGGGTATGCCTCGAAGGAGCGCCACGCGTAGATGACCTCGTCGCCGACCGAGGCGGTCGCGAGGATCAGCTGATGCAGGATCGACACGCTGCCCGCGGCGACATGCACCTGGTCGGGCTCGACGCCGTAGCGCGCGCCGAGACGTTCGCGCAGACGGGTGGCGGTGGCATCCGGATAGCGGTTGATCGGCGTCGTGTGCTGCAGCGCCGAGACCACAGAGGGCAGCGGATCGAACGGGTTCTCATTGCTCGACAGCTTGAATGCGTCCGGTCCCGCCTGCTTGCCCTGCCGATACGGCGCGAGGGCGGCGATGGCAGGACGGATGCGGGGCAGGATCGGCTCGGTCACAGTCTCGAGTCTAGAAGCCCGGGCGGGGCCGGTGCCCCGAGGCCCGAGGCCCGAGGCCCGAGGGAGTACCGTCCTTCCCGGTCGAGCCCGGACCAAACCGCTGACATCGCACCGCGATCGTGGAAGACTGGACGGACCATGCGCTTCATCATCCGAGTCGTCGTCAACGCGTTCGCCCTGTGGGTCGTGACGCTGATCCCCGCCCTGCAGGTGCAGATCACCGCGTTCCCACCTGCCGAGACGCTGCAGCTCGTGCTGACGCTGCTCTTGGTCGCCGCGATCTTCGCGCTCGTGAACACGATCATCGGCACCGTGGTGAAGATCGTCGCGTTCCCGCTCTACATCATCACCTTGGGTCTCATCGGTTTCGTGATCAACGGCTTCCTGCTGTGGCTCACGGCCTGGATCACGAGCGGTTTCGGCTGGGGCCTCACGGTCGGCGACTTCTGGTGGGGCGTCGTGGCGGCACTCATCATCTCGGTGATCAACGGCATCTTCGGCTTCATCCTTCGTCCGCAGAGTAAGAAGCCCCGGCGCGACTGAATCGACTCCGCACGCCGCGGAGCTCGGCGCCGGAATCAGGGTCATCGCGCTCTGCGTGATACTCGGTCGCCGTGATCTCCACTGCTCCGTCGAGCTCGGACCAGTAGTCATCGAGCGCCTCAGCCCGAGGATCGTCTGAGGCATCGACCTGCTCTGCGGTCTCGACATACGCCTCGAGCTGGTGCGGTGCCAGCAACAGGTCCTGCGGCCCCCGCGCCGGGTCGCCCTCCCGCTGCGCGATGAAGCTGTCGGGCGACCCCGTTCCTTCCGGCGAGCCTCCTGCCGCCAGCGACGAGACGACGTCGTCGGTGTGGCGCAATTGGACGATGAGCTGATGGTCGTCGAGCGTCGGCTC
Organism: Microbacterium croceum; assembly: GCF_023091245.1. Lineage (NCBI taxonomy): Bacteria > Bacillati > Actinomycetota > Actinomycetes > Micrococcales > Microbacteriaceae > Microbacterium > Microbacterium croceum. The sequence continues at coordinate 367,728 of NZ_JAHWXN010000001.1, forward strand.
CACCGGACTGCCCGCGGTCAGCTGCACCCGCACGTCGTACCCGCTCTCCATCGCGAGGTGCGCCGCGATCATCCCGCCCTGCGAGTGCGCCACGACATCGACCCGGTCCCCCGGCTCCGCCCCTGCCGCCCGCAGCGCGTCGAGTGTCGCCTGATAAGACGCCGACTTCTCCCCCGCGTACAGCTGCGTGTTCGACCGCATGTCCCAGGGCTCCGCCCCTCCCATCGCCACGGACTGCGACCCCTTGACGTAGGCGATGTACCGCTTCGACCCGTCGGCCATCACGAGCCGCTCGACCTTCACCTGGGCCCCCGGGGCGGTGGGGAACCTCCGGAAGGCGTCGGCCAGGCTCTCGGGCGCACGGGTCGGAGTCGAGGTGCGCACCGCCGTGACGGTCACCGGGTCGGCGACGCCCTGCAACGTCATCCCTGGCCGCACCTTTCCGAGACCGAGCACGACGCCCGCGCGCGGCCCGCCCCAGAACAGCGGTGCCGCCAGGCCGCCGAGGTCGTACTGGTCGCCCATCCCCTCGAACCGATCGTCCTTCCACTCGGCGACGAGCCAGTCGGCGATCTTCGCGACCCGGTCGTCGGATGCGATCAGATGCTCGATCCGTCGCTGCAGAGCCGCCGCATCCGCGGTGCCGCCCGCCCCCATCGCCTGCGCCTGCGCGCGCAGCTCGACCAGCTCGAAGGCGTCGGCCATGAGCGCCGTACGGGCCGCCGCATCCGCGCACTCCTCTCCCAGCGCTGCGGCGCGACCCCCGGCCGCTGACAGCGCAACCGCATCGACCGTCGCGAGCTCCGGTTCAGCGATGACCGCCGCATGCGCCCTGGTGATCGCTGCATGCGCGTCGGCGAACCGCACTCCCACGGCCGCGAGCCGCGTGCCGACATCCCGCATCGCCTCGGTGTCGACCGCGATCGCACCGCCGTGGCGGATGTCGAGGTCATCGCTCACGATGCGCCCGCCCGCATGATCTCCCAGTCGCGCACATACAGCTCGGCCATCACTTCCTCCGCCCGGCTCTGGAACTCCGTGAGCAGCGCGTGCAAGGCGCGCACGCCCTGTGCATGCCAGTCGGCGTCGACCGCGAGCTGTTGGAGGCTGGCCGCCGCCTCCTCGACCGCTTCCCATGCGGCACGGCTCTCCCGGCCGGCGACGAGCCGGGACCAGAGGCCAGGAGAGGACCAGGATTCCGCAGTGATGAAGGAGTGCATGCGACCAGCATCCGCCTCTAGCGCACCCGGTGAACGACGGGTGCACGGCCACTGTGGAGCCTCCGCCGTCATTCTCTATCGTGCAGGAACAGTTCCCGGAACTGTGCAGGATCGGCCGGTAGAGGCAGAATAGGCAAGTGACATCCCCGGATCCCTTCCGCGTGATCTTCGTCTGCACGGGGAACATCTGCCGCTCGCCCATGGCCGAGGTGGTGTTCCGCGATCTTGCCGAAAGGCAAGGACTCGGCTCGCGCATCGTCTCGCGCAGCGCCGGCACCGGCGACTGGCACCTCGGCGAGCGCGCCGACCACCGGACGATCGACTCCCTCTCACGTCGGGGTTACGACGGCTCCCAGCACCGCGCCAAGCAGTTCACGCTGGCGTCTTTCGCCGATAACGACCTGATCGTCGCGCTCGACCGGACGCATGAGCGCATCCTGCGCGAGTGGGCGATGGACGACGACCAGGAGGGCAAGGTCACGCTCCTGCTCGCCTTCGACCCCGACGCATCGACGCACGACGTCCCCGACCCGTACTACGCCGGCACCGACATGTTCGATTCGGTGCTCGGTATGATTGAGGCGGCGACGCGGGGCCTGTTCCGCCAGCTCGAACCCGCTCTTCGCCTCCCCCGCACGCCCCGCATCTGAGGGGCCCGATCAGGAGGACTCCCCTGACTTTCCAGCCTTCGCTTCCGCCGCAGCCCCTGAGCCCCCTCGACGGTCGCTACCGCGCCGCCGTGACCGGACTCGCCGACTTCCTCTCGGAGGCCGGACTCAACCGGGCCCGGGTCGAGGTGGAGGTCGAGTGGCTGATCGCCCTCACCGACCGGTCGCTGTTCGAGACATCGCCGCTGTCGGACTCCGACAAGGAGCGCCTGCGCGCGCTCTACCGCGACTTCGGCCAGGACGAGATCGACTGGCTCGCCGAGAAGGAAGCCGTCACCCGTCACGACGTCAAGGCCATCGAGTACCTGGTGCGCGATCGCCTCTCGACGCTCGGGCTCGACGCGATCTCCGAGCTCACGCACTTCGCCTGCACCAGCGAAGACATCAACTCCGTCTCGTACGCCCTCACCGTCAAGCGTGCGGTCGAGAGCGTCTGGCTGCCCGCGCTCGACGGCGTGATCGCCAAGCTGCGCGAACTCGCGGTGGAGCACGCTGATGCCGCCATGCTCTCGCGCACCCACGGACAGCCGGCGACGCCGTCGACCATGGGCAAGGAGATCGCCGTGTTCGCGTGGCGCCTCGAGCGTGTGCGCGACCAGATCGCTGCATCCGAGTACCTGGCCAAGTTCTCGGGCGCGACCGGCACCTGGTCTGCGCACCTGTCGGCAGACCCCGACGCCGACTGGCCGACCATCGCGCGCGAGTACGTCGAGGGGCTGGGGCTGGGCTTCAACATCCTCACCACCCAGATCGAGTCGCACGACTGGCAGGTCGAGCTCTACGACCGCGTGCGCCATGCCGGCGGCATCCTGCACAACCTCGCCACCGACATCTGGACCTACATCTCGCTCGGATACTTCGCGCAGATCCCGGTCGCCGGTGCGACCGGCTCGTCGACCATGCCGCACAAGATCAACCCGATCCGGTTCGAGAACGCCGAGGCGAACCTCGAGCTCTCCGGCGCCCTGCTCGGATCGCTGTCGCAGACGCTCGTGACGAGCCGCCTGCAGCGCGATCTGACCGACTCGACCACGCAGCGCAACATCGGCGTCGCGTTCGGGCACTCCCTGCTCGCGCTCGACAACCTGCGCCGGGGCCTCACCGAGATCTCGCTCTCGCGCGATGTGCTGCTCGCGGATCTCGATGTGAACTGGGAGGTGCTCGCCGAAGCCATCCAGACCGTCATCCGTGCCGAGGTCGTCGCCGGTCGCTCCACGATCACCGACCCGTACGCACTGCTCAAGGAGCTCACGCGCGGACACCGCGTGGGTGCGGCCGAGCTCGCCGAGTTCGTGCAGGGTCTGGAGATCGGCGACGCGGCCAAGCAGCGCCTGCTCGCCCTGACTCCCGCGACCTATACCGGTATCGCCGAGCGCCTGGCCCGTTAGGGCGCAGCCCGGCAGAACAGAATCGCACCTCGCGCCGACCGCGCAGGTGCGTTTTCTGTGTAGCTGAGGCCCCGGCACCGACGTCGGCCGTTCCTCACTCAGGAGAATCGCCGGGGTTCGGACCCGCGGTCCGCGCAACCACGGAAAACCCGGGCGCGACAAGCGTCGGTGTTCCTGAGTCGTGAACGCCGGCCGCGACTGACCGCGGCGTCGAAGTCAGTCTGTGCGACCGGTTCCGGCGTCACCGGAAGACGCCGTGCCCGCGTCGCCCTCGGGCTCGGGGTCGTAGAGCACCGGCCGGTCGACGGTCTTGGTCACGTCGGCCGGGTCGACGGCCAGGATCAGCATGGCCAGGATCAGCAGTGTCGCGATGAACGCCCCGCCACCGACCACGAGTCCGAGCACGATCGGGGTCAATCCGTCGTAGGTGCCGTTCGCGATCGCAGTGTTGACGCGTGATGTGAAGGCGCCAGTCGAGACCAGCGTCACGATCATCGCGAACACACCACACGCCAGGGCGATGCCCAGCAGGTGCAGCGGACGCAGGATGTCGCGCCGGGTCGGTTTCTCGTCGGTCATCGGTCTCCTCCGAGCTCAGCCGACGTTGCGGTCGAGTGCTGTGCAGTATCTGGAGCGTCGTCAGCCGTCTCCGCGGCGGAGCTCGCCACGGCATCGGCGCGACGCGGGGTCAGGCCGGCGATGCCGAGGAAGACCGCGACGATCGCCACGTACCCTCCGAACAGGCCCACGCCGAGGATGATGCCGGACAGCACGAAGGTGCCGGCCTTGTCGATCGTGTACTCCTGCTGGAAGCCTGCCGGGATCAGCAGCAGCGCCACGGCGAGCAGGATGCCGAAGGCGCCGACCGTGATCGCATCGCGCGCCAGGGGGTCGGACGTGCGACGAGCGCGGATGCCGGCGAGCACCTCGACGGCCCCGGTGAGCAGCGCCCACGTGACCACGACGATGAAGAAGAGGTCGTCCGTGCGCCACATCGGGATGCCGGTGACCATGCCCGCGATGAGACCGAACGCAGCCTGGAGGATCGAAGACCAGCGGGACCCGGCGGGAAGCACGAGCCAGGCGGCCAGAATCTGCACCAGCGAGGTCACGAACACGAAGCCGCTGAACACGGCCAGCCCGACCGGAGCCGAATGGTCGGACGAGAAGGTGATCATCAGCGCCGCGGCGGCTGCGATCAGCGCGCGCAACAGCTGGATGTGACGCACGGTGAACGCGCGGGCAGGGGCAGACATGACGATGCAGAGTCCTCCGGGATGTTCCCCCCAGTCTACGCGGGGGCACAGGGCGCATCCGCCGGGTCCCGGGGCGGGGCGCAGAGTGCCACGCGGGTCTGTTCGTGAGGCCCGGCCGATCTCTCCCCAGACGGATCGCCGGGCCTCACGAAATACGCAGCGAGGGGGGCGTCGCCGCGTCAGGCTGCTCGTTCGCAAGGTCGGGCACCCTGCCTGCGTCGAGTCAGCCGGCGACCCCACACCTCACCCCGTCCCTTGAGGTGCACGCGTGCGGTCGTAAGCTCATTTTAGAGACGTCGTCTTCACATACCGGAGGGGGTCTGTGATGAGTATCGGAAGCGACTCGAAGGAGACCGGCGCCGATCCCTTCGCCGGCGCGCTCCGAGACGCCATCAGCGCCAAGCAGATCACGCTGTCGAGGCTGCAGGAGAGGTTGCGCGCACGAGGGAACCGGGTGTCGCTCGCGACGCTGAGCTACTGGCGCTCGGGCGCACGCCGTCCGGAGGGGGCGCAGTCGCTGGCGGCCGTGGCCGACCTCGAGAGCCTGCTCGATCTCGACCAGGGCTTCCTGACCAAGTTCCTCGGACCGACGAATCGCACGGGACCTCTCGGCCCGAGCCGGTTCCCGATCGATGAGCAGGCGATCGAACGCGCCGCACGAGACGCCTACGCGGCACTCGGCGCGCCATACCCCGACATGTCCCGAGAAGTCACCACCCACTCGGTGACGGATGTGGATGCCGATGGCAACGTGGCGTTCTGCAGCACGCGCAGCATCGTGCAGTCCACGAGCGGCACGATCACCGCGACGCCGTTCCTCGAGCTCACGCCCGGCGTGAACACCCCTGCGCCCCTCATCTCGGCGGTGTCGGGCGGAAGGATCTCGGCACGGTACTCGCACCCCAGCGGCGAGGTGCACGGCGTGCTGTTCGAGTTCGATGCTCCGGTGACCGCGCCGAAGACGACCGTGGTGGAGTGGTCGATCTCGTATCCGCCCGACTATCCGACGATGCGCGAGACGGGGCACGCCGTAGCGCGCCAGTGCCGCGAGCTGCTGGTGTGGACCCGCTTCCACCCCGACGCCCTGCCCGACTGGTGCGAGGAGCGCATCGAGACCCCGACGGGCACGACGGTCGCCGAGATGACGCTCGATGGCGGCACCTCGGTGCACCAGGTACGACGAGCCTTCGGTCCCGGCGCGATCGAGCTGGCGTGGGGATACGGCCCGCGGGGCTGAACCCGACTGCCGCTCAGCCGGGCTGGTCGCCGGTCGCGATCGGGCGACCGGGCGTGTTCGACCACTGGCTCCACGATCCGGGGAAGACCTTCGCCTCGATGCCGACCTCGTCGAGCACGAGCGCGGTGTGCGCGGCGGTGATGCCCGAGCCGCAGTACGCCGCAACCGAGGAACCGGGGGTCACCCCGACGCTCGCGAAGGTCTTCAGCACCGTGATGCGGTCGAGCACCTTGCCCTCCGGGTCCAGGTGCAGCCCTGTCGGCAGGTTCACCGCACCGGGGATGTGACCCGCCACCGGGTCGAGCGGCTCGGTGTCGCCGCGGTAGCGCTCAGGGGCGCGCACGTCGAGCAGCACACCGGATGCCGGGAACGCGGCGGCTTCGTCGATCGTCAGCGCCTGGCCGCCGATCTCGTCGAGGACGACGTCTCCGACTTCGGGGGTCACATCGTCGGTGGCGACCGGCAGTCCCGCCGCCGTCCACGAGCGGATGCCGCCCGCGAGCACACGCACGTCGACGCCGGCCTGCCGCAGGAGCCACCAGGCCCGCGCCGCCGCGAGCCCCTTCGCGTCGTCGTACGCGACCACGACATCGCCTGCACGGACGCCCCAGCGCCGCGCTGCGGTCTGCAGCGTCTCGGTCGATGGCAGCGGATGCCGCCCCTCGGAGGGCTCGCCGTGAGTCGACAGCTCAGTGTCGAGTGGCACGTACACGGCACCGGGAATGTGACCTTCGAGGTAGTCCGCGTGCCCGTCGGGACGATCCAGACGCCACCGCACGTCGAGCACGCGCACGGATGCGCCTTCGGCCAGCAGTTCGTTCAGCTCATCGACGGTCGTGAAGTTGGTCATGCTGCGAGGCTACCCAGTCGCCGCCGGCATCCGTCCTGCATGACCCTTTCTGACGCCGAGCGTCCTCTCCGGCGAGAGTATGCTCGATCCGGCGCCGTCGAGAAAGGGCCCCTTCCATGCCCTCCACTCTGCGTTGGATGCGTCTGAGGCCCCAGGAGACCGCGCTCATCGCGATCACCGCGATCTGGGGCAGCACCTTCCTGCTCGTGCACTGGGCGATGCAGCATTCCGGGCCCTGGTTCTTCGTCGGCATCCGGTTCCTCGTCGCCGGTGTCATCAGCGTCGTGATCTTCCGACGGGTGCTGCGCGGCATCCGCTGGCCTGACATCGGAGCCGGCGTCGCGATCGGAGTGATGATCTATCTCGGCTACGGCCTGCAGACCGTCGGCTTGCAGACGATCGACAGCAGCACCTCGGCCTTCATCACCGCGATGTACGTGCCGATGGTGCCGTTCGCGCAGTGGGCGGTGTTCCGCAAACGCCCGCCCGCCATGGCCTTCGTCGGCGCCGGGCTCGCGTTCGTCGGGCTGATGCTCATCGCCGGACCCGACGCCCTGACGCTGACGTTGGGCGCCGGTGAGATCGCGACCATGCTCAGCACCCTGCCGATCGCCGCGGAGATCATCCTGATCAGCGTGTTCGCCGGCAAGATCGACCTCGGACGCATCACGATCGTCCAGCTGCTCACGGCGGGAGTCCTGGGTCTGCTCACGATGCCGGTGGCCGGGGAGAGCGTGCCGGAGTTCTCGTGGATCTGGGTCGGCTGCGCGGTGGGGCTGGGGGCGGCGAGCTGCATCATCCAGCTCACGATGAACTGGGCGCAGAAGTCGGTCTCGCCCACGCGGGCCACCATCATCTATGCGGGAGAGCCTGTCTGGGCGGGGGTCATCGGACGTATCGCTGGAGAGCGCCTGCCCGCCACGGCGCTGATCGGCGGAGGGCTCGTCGTGCTCGGCATCCTTGCCAGCGAGCTGAAGCTCGTGCGTCGGCGCGCGCGGGAGTAGCCTCCGAATCTCGGCGCGTCCGGGAATACTCCGGCGGATGCCGCGTTGCACCCCACATGATTGAAACTTCAACCGTCGCTCCGGTCGCCACGGAGCGCACCCGCGTCCGCGTGCCGCTGCGTTTCGGCGATGGCTTCTCCACCACGGCCGACGTCGTGACCTTCGACGGACTGGTCGACGGACGTGAGCACCTGCTGCTCGGACTCGGGGACTGGCGCGCCGCGCTCGATCGCGCGGCCGACGGCGGCGACGCACCCCTCGTGCGCCCCCACAGCGAGTGCCTGACCGGCGACGTCTTCGGCTCAGAGCGCTGCGACTGCGGCCCCCAGCTGCGCGAAGCCGTGGAGCGGATCGCGGCAGAAGGCGGCTTCCTGCTCTACCTGCGCCAGGAGGGACGCGGCATCGGCCTGTACGCCAAGCTCGACGCGTACGCACTGCAGGATGCGGGCCTCGACACCTACGAGGCGAACGTCGCCCTCGGGCACGGCGAGGACGAGCGCGACTACACGGTCGCCGCGCAGATGCTGCGCGCGGTGGGCACCGACGCGATCCGCCTGCTGAGCAACAACCCCGACAAGGCCGTGCAGCTCGAGGCACTCGGCATCCGAGTCACCGAGCGGGTGCGCACCGAGGTGCACCTGTCCGAGTCGAACTCCCGCTACCTGCAGGCCAAGCGGGACCACACGGCACACACGCTCGACCTGTCAGCAGCGTGACACTTCTGGAGGAGACCATGACCGCGGAGCCGCGGCACCCGCGTCGCCTCGACGACGCCGAGATGGCGACCTGGCTCCCCGTCATCCGCTTCGTCCAGCTGCTGCCGCAGGTGCTCGACCGCACGCTCAAGGACGAGGTAGGCCTGAACCACGCCCGCTACGCGATCATGGTGACCCTCGCCGGGCAGAACGACGGCGCCGTGACCATGACCGAGCTCGCCCGCATCGCCGGGCTGAGCCGGTCGCGCCTGAGCCATGCGCTGGACTCGCTCGAGGAGCGCGGCTGGGTCAGCCGCACCTCGTGCCGCACCGACAAGCGCACGCTCTCGGCCACGTTGACGCCGGAGGGCAGGGAAATGCTGCGCACCGCCGCCCCCGTGCACGTGGATCAGGTGCGCGAGCTGGTGCTCGATCCGCTGAGCCCCGAGGAGCGCGACCAGCTCGGTGCGATCCTCGGCAAGCTGCTGCCCGGCGTGACCGCAGCGCTGTAGGCGCCTGACCGTTCTGCTCCGGCGCCTGACCGTTCTGCTCTGAGCAGAAACCCTCGAACCCGCCGGATGCCGCGGATTATCGTGAGGCATGGCCGACATCGTCCCGTTCCCGCGCGCACCGCGCCCCGCTCGCCCCCGCCTCAGCGACCCAGAGCCGCTCTGGCGCCACCTGCTCGGCGACCAGCTGCGCCGTCGACGACATGACCGCGACGAGACGCTCACCGAGACCGCCGAGAAGGCCGGCGTCTCACCGCAGTACCTCTCCGAGGTCGAGCGCGGACGCAAGGAGCCGTCGAGCGAGATGATCGCCGCGATCGCCGGGGCGCTCGACACCAGCCTGATCGAGCTGACCAGCGCCGTGGCAGACGAGCTGCGATCGACCGCGGTCCCGGCATCCGCTGCGGTGTCGGTGTCGGTGTCGGTGTCGCGCCAGGCGTTCGCGCTCGCGGCCTGAGCCGCGGCATCCGCTCTCGGCCTCTCACGCGGTGCCGGCGCGCGACCGGCAGGGAGTCAGTCCCCGCGCGCGCCGAGCACCGTGTCGATCAACCCGTACTCCCGCGCCGCCGAGGCGGTGAACACCCGGTCGCGGTCGGTGTCGGCCCGCAGCTCGGCCACCGTGCGTCCGCTGTGCCTGGCGAGGATCTCCTCCATGTCGCTGCGCACCCGCACCACCTCGTCGGCCGCGAGGATCAGGTCGGGGATCGCGCCGCGCGACTGACCGGCCGGCTGGTGCAGCACGATCCGCGCATGGGCGAGCGCCGCCCGCTGCCCCGGCGCACCCGCCGCGACCAGCAGTGCCGCGGGCCCGATCGCCTGTCCGACGCAGGTCGTCGCGACGGCCGGACGGATGTGCTGCAGGGTGTCGTAGATCGCCAGCGCTGCACCGGGGTCGCCGCCCTCGCTGTTGATGGAGAACTGGATGCCGGCCTCGGGACTGTCGGCATCCAGGTGCAGCAGCTGCGCGATCAGCGCGTTCGCGACCCCCGCGTCGATGCCGGTGCCCAGGTAGATCACGCGCTCGGCGAGCAGGTGCGAGTAGACGTCCATGATGCGTTCCCCGCGCGGATGCTGCGCGATCACGTTCGGGATCGTGTAGCCGCTCATGCGCCGACCCCCAGTCCGACGCGGGCTCGCCTGCGGGGCATGACCTCGTCGATCGAGGAGACGATGCCGTCGATGAACCCGTAGTCCAGCGCCTGGCCGGCTGTATACCAGCGGTCGTGCAGCGAGTCCTCGAAGATCCGCTCGACGGGCTGCCCGGTGTCGGCGGCGATGAGTCCCAGCACGGTGTCGCGCATGTGGCGGAGGTCGTCGGCCTGGGTCTCTATCTCGCCGGCGGACCCACCGATGCCCGCCGATCCCTGGTGCATCAGGATGCGCGCGTGGGGCAGCGCCCGCCGCTTGCCGTGCGTGCCAGCCGACAGCAGGAACTGTCCCGCGCTGCACGCGAGACCGAGCGCGAGGGTGGCGACGTCGTTGGGGATCAGCCGCATGATGTCGCGGATGGCCAGCATCGACGGCACGGAGCCGCCGGGCGAGTGGATCCAGAGCGCGATGTCGGTGGCGGGGTCCTCGGCCGACAGCGTGAGCAGCTGCGTCATGAGCAGCGTGCCGTTGTCGTCGTCGAGGGCACCGTCGAGCACGAGCACCCGCTCGTGGAACAGCGCGCGGCGGGCCTCGGGCCCGAACTGCGGGATGGGGTTGTCTTCGCTCATGCCCTCAGCATCCGCCGTCATCCGTCGCGGCGCACCCGATTCTGCCCTGGGCTGTTCTGCCCCCAGCAGACGGATGCCGACCTCCTGCCCACCTCGCCCAGCCTCACCCCTCCTCGTCCTCCTCGCCCCCGCGACGTGCAGGGGCCCCGCGCACCCCGCGCGCGGCCCCGCGCACCTCCGTGAAAACTCGCCGTAACACCGCGGACTCATGCCACTCCTATGCTCGGGCACATGGCGAAGCAGAAGGCACCGGCGTGGTCGGAGGACGGACTCAACTTCCGCACCCGCAAGTGGGTGCGGCCCGAGGACCTCAACGCGAACGGGTCGCTGTTCGGCGGCAGCCTGCTGAAATGGATCGACGAGGAAGCCGCGATCTACGCGATCGTGCAGCTGGGCAACTACCGCGCGGTGACCAAGCACATCTCCGAGATCAACTTCGAGGCGTCCGCGGTGCAGGGTGACCTGATCGAGATCGGCCTGCAGGCCACGCACTTCGGGAACACCTCGCTCACGATGCGGGCGGTGGCGCGCAACATGATCACGCGCAAGCGCATCCTCACGATCGAGAAGATCGTGTTCGTGAGCCTCGACGAGGATGGCGTGCCGACCCCGCACGGCTACAGCGACATCACCTACAACCGCGACCGCATGCCCACCGAGCGTCTGGCGACGGGCACCATCCGCCTCCCCGGCTGACTCTCAGGCCCGCACGACCTCCTCCGACGACGGCAGCGGCGAGGTGCCGACCACGGCGGGCAGCGCCGCGAACGCCTGCGCGAGGTCGGCGATCAGGTCGTCGACGTTCTCGAGCCCGATCGACAGGCGCAGCACATCGGCGGCCGGTCGCGCCTCCGGCGGCACGGGCCGGTGAGTCAGCGCCGCCGGATGCTGGATCAGCGAATCCACACCTCCCAGCGACACCGCGTGCGTGAACAGCGTCGTCGCCGTCGTGACGGCGGATGCCGCGGCGAACCCACCCTGCATCCGCATCGCGATCATCGCGCCGGTGCCCCGCATCTGCCGCGCGAGGAGACCGTGCGGGTCGCCGTCGAGCCCCGGATAGAACACCTCGGCGACCTCGGGCCTGTCGATCAGCCACTGCACGACTCGGCGCGCGTTCTCCTGCTGCTGGCGCATCCGCACGGGCAGCGTGGTGAGCCCGCGGTGCAGCAGGTAGGCGCCGAGCGGATGCAGCAGCCCCCCGGTCACCGCCCGTACCCGGCGCAGGGCCTCGGCGGTCTCTTCGCTGCAGGCGACCACACCCGCGATCACATCGCCGTGTCCCCCCAGATACTTGGTGGCGCTGTGCAGCGACATCGCCGCGCCCAGGTCGATCGGGTTCTGCAGCACCGGGGTCGCGAAGGTGTTGTCGACGACCACGGGCACCGCGCCGGCCTGCCGCACCACGTCGGCGATGTCGGCGAGCTCGAGCGTGGGGTTGGCCGGCGTCTCCAGCACGACAAGTCCGGTGTCGGGACGGATGCTCGCCGCGACCTCATCCGGGTAGCAGTAGGTCGTCTCGACGCCGAGCAAGCCGGACCCGAGCAGGTGATCGGTACCGCCGTAGAGCGGGCGGACGGCGACCACGTGCCGCAGCCCGGTCGCCCCGGTGTGCGCGAGGATCACCGCGGTCATCGCCGCCATGCCCGACGCGAACGCCACCGACGCCTCGGCGTGCTCGAGCTCGGCGAGCGCCTCCTCGAACCGGGCGACGGTCGGGTTCCACAGCCGTGCGTAGACCATGCTGCCGTCGGCCGGTGGTCGCCCACCGGTCGCCATCGCCTCATACGAGTCGCCTCCGCGCTCGATGTCCGGCAGCGGATTCGTGGTCGACAGGTCGATCGGCAGCGCGTGGACCCCCAGACCCTCGAGGTCGGAGCGGCCGCTGTGCACGGCGACGGTGTCAGGATGCAGCGGTGCAGTCATGCCTCCACGTTGCCGGAATCTCGGTTTCAGTGCAGAGAATCGACAGTATTCGCCAGTGAAGAGCCGCATCTCGCTATTCTGAGCAATATTCGACATCCGAGGAGGGATGACATTGGCGAAAGCGCAAGGCACGCCGCTCGACGAGATCGACCTCGAACTCCTGGCCGTCCTCACCCACGACGCGGACATCACGAACAAGGCACTCGCCCACCGCCTGAACCTCGCGGAATCGACCTGCGCGCACCGCGTGCGGTCGCTGCGCGAGCGCGGAGTCATCCGCGACACCCGCATCCGTCTCGATGAGGCCGCCGTCGGCTTCCCGCTGCAGGCGATCATCAAGGTGCGTCTCGCGAACCACACCGGGCAGAAGGTCACCGCGCTCTTCGACGCGCTCGCGAACATTCCGCGCGTGCTGCAGGTGTTCCACGTCGCCGGGGTCGACGACTTCCTCGTGCACGTGGCGGTGCAGGATGCCACGGCGCTGCGTGACATCGTGCTCGAGCACATCACCGTGCACTCGGTCGTGCGCGGCACCGAGACGCAGCTGGTGTTCGAGCTGCGCGACGGCGTCGGCCTGCTCCCCCGCTACGTGCGGGAGGATGGACTGCACGCCAGCAAGGGAGCATCATGAGCCGCAGTGCCACCGCCGCCACGCACACCGTCCGCGAGATGCGCGACTTCCTGTTCGCGCACGCGACCGACTACGCCGCCGCGCGTGCCGGATTCGCATGGCCGCAGGTCGATGAGTTCAACTTCGCGCTCGAGTGGTTCGACGTCGTCGCTGCCGAGAACCCCGACCGCCCCGCCGTGCAGATCGTGTCGGCCGACCTGAGCCTGCGCGCCTGGACCTATGGCGAGCTCTCCGCCCGCTCCGACCAGGTCGCCTCGTGGCTGACAGGCCTCGGCATCCGCCGCGGCGACCACGTGATCGTGATGCTCGGCAACACGATCGAGCTGTGGGAGGTCATGCTCGCGATCACCAAGATCGGCGCGGTGTCGATCCCGACCTCGACCCTGCTCTCGGCATCCGACCTCGCGTATCGCATCGAGCACGGGCGCGCCCGCGCCGTGGTGACGCTGGGGTCGCTGAGTGACCGGCTGACGGGCATCGACGACGCCATCCTGCGCATCGGCGTCGGCGAGGGCACCCCCTCCGACTGGGTGCGGTTCGCGGATGCGGCGAGCGCCCCGACGACGTTCGAGCCCGACGGGCCGACTCCCGCCACCGACACCGCGCTGCTCTACTTCACCTCCGGCACGACCAACCGTCCGAAGCTCGTGCAGCACACGCACGTCTCCTACCCGGTCGGCCATCTGTCGACCATGTGGTGGCTCGGCGTGCGCCCCGACGACGTGCACCTCAACATCTCATCGCCCGGATGGGCGAAGCACGCCTGGTCGAGCTTCTACTCGCCGTTCCTCGCCGAGGCGACCGTGTTCGTCTACAACTACGAGCGCTTCGACGCGAACACGCTCATGCAGGTCATGGACACCCACCACGTCTCGACGTTCTGCGCCCCGCCGACCGTGTGGCGGATGCTGATCCAGGCCGACCTCAGCCGCCTCACTCACCCGCCGCGCGAGCTCGTGGGCGCGGGAGAGCCGCTCAACCCCGAGGTCATCGACCGCGTGCGCGACGCCTGGGACGGCACGATCCGCGACGGCTTCGGCCAGACCGAGATGACCGCATGCATCGGCAACTCCCCCGGTCAGGCGGTGAAGGTCGGCTCGATGGGCCGCCCGCTGCCCGGCTACCCTGTGGTGCTGCTCGACCCGGTGACCGGTGCGGTGGTCGACAGGGAAGGCGAGATCGCGCTCGACCTGGCCGATGCGCCCCTCGGCCTGATGGCGGGGTACTACGACGATCCGGAGAAGACCGCGGAATCCCGCGTCGGCGGCTATCACCACACCGGTGACATCGCTTCTCGCGACGCGGACGGCTACCTGACCTACATCGGTCGTGCCGACGACGTGTTCAAGGCCTCGGACTACAAGATCTCGCCGTTCGAGCTCGAGTCCGTGCTGCTCGAGCACGAGCTCGTGATCGAGGCGGCCGTGATCCCGAGCCCCGACCCCACGCGACTCTCGGTACCGAAGGCGTACGTGTGCCTGCATCCCGATGCCACCGCCGACGAAGCCGAGGCCGCCCGCTTGATCTTCGCCTTCGCGCATGACCGACTGTCGTCGCACCTGTGGGTGCGCATCATCGAGTTCGTGCCCGAGCTGCCCAAGACCATCTCGGGCAAGATCCGCCGGGTCGAACTGCGCGCCCGCGAGGCTGCTCGGGTGGACTCCGGCGACGACGCCGGTCAGCACCGCGACCGCGACTACCGCTGAGCCCCCCTCTTCTCCTCTCAAGAACGGCGAGGCCGGGCAGCCGGACTCCCGCGAGCACGCCAGAGCTCCTCACAGGTACCCGCGCCTGTGAGGAGTTCTGAACGGGCGACGACCGCGCTCAGCGCGTCGAGACGATCGGAATCGCCGACGTCACCGGCGACGACTTCACCGTCGACACGACCGGGGCCCCCACGGCCACCGGAGCCGTGACCGGTCGACGCGACGGGCGTCCGCCGTCGGCGACGTTCACGATCGCGCGCGCCACGCCCCCGAGCACCAGCATCGCGGCGAGCGCCGCCACCGAAGCGATCAGCGGCAGCCACTGGTTCGCGAACGATGCGGTCAGACTCAGCAGCGCGAACGGGATCCACAGCCCCACTGCGCCACCGATGAGCCCCCCGGCCCCTCGCATGATCGCTATCCCCGCAACGATCGCGCACAGCGCCGCCAACGCGGCACCGACGACGCCGATCGGCACCAACACAGCGGCCAGTTCATTAGCCACTCTCAATGTCGTCATGATGACCCCCCGGTCTGCGGAACATCCGCTACTTCACACTATGAAAGTGTCCGCGATAAGCCATCCGTCTCCAGTGCGACACGCATCATCCTGCAGGAGGATCTTTCTCGCGCGGCCCGCGGACGGCGTCAGCGGCGGGCGCTGCGCTTCGGCCGGGTGAACCGCAGACGCCGCAGACGCGAGGAGCGGATCACCGGCACCGACTGCGTGATCACGGCGTCCACGACCATCGAGCCGTCGGTCGGCCCCACGATCGCGATCGCCGAGGTCTCGGTCGCATCGATCGGATCCACAGGCAGGCGCCCGAGCGCCCGGTGCGCGCGCACGTACGCGGGCACCAGGAGCACGATCGCCCCGACCCACGCCAAGGGGTTGCTGAGAGCGACGCCCGTGAAACCGATGGCCGCCCCGAGCACCACAGCCGCGCCCACGCGCATCACGAGCTCGATCACGCCGGTCACCGTGGGCACCAGCGTGTGGCCGAGTCCCTGCAGAGCGCCGCGGAGCACGAACAGCATGCCGAGCGCCCAGTAGCCGCATCCGTTCACGATCAGCATGAGGTGCGCGAGCTCGACGACATCGTCGGAGCCGTCGCCGATGAACAACCGCACCATGGGGGCGCCGAACGCGATGAGCAGACCACCCAGCACGAGGCCGGCGACGATCGCCATCCACGTCGCCTCGACCACGCCTCGACGGATGCGGTCGGGGCGGCGTCCGCCGTGATTCTGCGCTGCGTACATCGAGACCGCGAGGCCGAGGGAGGACAGCAGCGCGACGGCGAGGCTGTCGACGCGGGATCCTGTCGTGTACGCGGCTACCGCGTCGGCGCCCAGGGTGTTCAGCGCCACCTGCACGGTGAGCGTGCCGATCGCGATGATCGAGGCCTGGAAGCCCATGGGCAGTCCGAGACGCAGGTGTTCGGCGAGATCGGCGCGGGTGATGCGCCAGTCGGCCCGGCGCAGGTGCAGCATCGGGAGGCGGCGGCGCACGAACTCCAGGCACAGCACGACCGACACGGCCTGGGCGATCACGGTCGCGAGTGCGGCGCCGCCGACGCCCCACTCCAGGGGACCGACCATGAGCACCACGAGTCCGACGTTCAGCGCGCACGACACCGTGAGGAACACCAGCGGGGTGCGTGAATCACCGATCGCGCGGATGATCGCCGAGAGGTAGTTGAAGAACATCGTGGCGCCGGCGCCGAGGAAGCTGATCTGCGTGAACACGGTGGCCTCGGCCATGAGCTCGGGAGGCGTCTGGAGCACCGCCAGCAGAGGTTCGGCGATCAGCGGCGCACCGATCATGAGCACGACGCTGGTGATGGCGCTGAGGACCACGCCCGTGGCGACGGAGCGGCGCACGGCATCGTCATCACGAGCCCCGAAGGCCTGAGCGATCGGGATCGCGAAACCGCTGGTCAATCCCCAGGCGAAGCCGAGCAGCAGGAACAGCAGCGCCCCGGTGGCGCCGACGGCGGCCAGGGAGTCCACACCGAGATGCCGGCCCACGACGATGGCGTCGGCGAACTGGTACAGCTGCTGCACGACGTTGCCGAGCAGGAGCGGGACGGAGAAGGCAAGGATGACACGCCACGGACGGCCCGTGGTGAGGGAGGTGGCCATGAAGGTGAGCTCGCAGGACTGGAGTGCGGATCGGGGGGAGGCACCAGCTTATCGAATCGATTCGGCCCCTGTCATCCACTGGTTTTCACGCAGGGCACCCCGGCCGCGGAAGAGGCACCGTCCCTGCGGGGAAGGTGCCTCTCTGCCACCGGAGCGATCAGGCGACAGCGGGGGCCGTGGCCGGCGCGGTCAGGCGCGTGCGCAAGGCGAGGAAGAGCAGGATCATCCCGGCGGTGAGGAGCATGTGGCCGAGCCCGGCGATGCCGGCGATCATCTTCGACGACTCCAGCCCCAGCACCGTGAGGCACCCATGCCAGACCATCATCGCGGAGGTCAGGACGAGACCGGCGATGTACGTCCAGAAGAACCAGCCGAACAGGCGGCTCTGCGACAGCGCGAACTGCTTCTCGAGCAGCAGCACGATCAGCAGCACGACGAAGCCGAGCGTGAGCAGGTGCGTGTGCACCAGCCCCAGCTGCGTCGATGCCCCCTCGGGGAAGTCGTTGAGCTTGGTGAACTCGCGGTAGAAGAGCCCGGAGGCGACCCCGGCCACCATGGAGGCGAACGCGGCGTAGAACAATCTGCGCATCAGATTCCTTTCGATCTGATTCCAGCCTCGGCGTCGACGCCGGATCGGGGATCCATCGAACGGTGGAGATGCGGATGCAGACGCCGGTGCCGTCAGATCAGGCCGGACTCGCGGGCGATCGCGAGCGCCCGCGCCCGACTGTCGGCACCCAGCTTCTCGAACACGTGCACCAGATGCGTCTTGACCGTGGCCTCGGTGACGAAGAGGGTCTTCGCGATCTCGCGGTTCGACGAACCGGTGTCGAGCAGACGCAGCACATCGAGCTCGCGCTCGGTGAGCCGCACCCGCGGCGCCCTCATGACCTGCACGACCCGTTCGCTCAGTTCCGGCGTCAGCACGAGCCCTCCCGCCGCAGCCTGCCGGACGGCGCGGACGATGTCTTCGGGGGCGATGTCCTTCAGCAGGTATCCCGCCGCTCCGGCCTCGATCGCCCCGAGTATCTCCGCATCCCGATCGAACGTCGTGAGGATGATGACGGCAGGGGCCGGGTCCTGCGCCCGCAGTGCTGCGGTCGTCTGCACACCGTTCATCCCCTCACCCAGGCGCAGGTCGCACAGGACGACGTCGGGGTGCAGGTGCCGGGCCAGCGCGACGGCCTCCTCCCCCGAGGCTGCCTCACCGACCACGTCGATGTCGTCGCGTCGGTCGAACAGCGAGCGCACGCCCGCGCGGACGATCGGATGGTCGTCGTCGAGCAGCACGGTCAGGGCGGTCATCCGCTGACCCCGTCCGCAGCGGCCCGCACGGCCGGGATGCCGCCCAGCGGGAGATGAGCCGAAAGAGCGGTCCCGTCGCCCGGAGCGCTCTCGACATCGAGCCCTCCGCCGAGCTCGCGCAGCCGCGCCCGCATCGAGCGCAGTCCGTAGCCCCCGCCGTCCGATCCGACACCACCGCGGGCGGCCCACCGGGTGGCGTCGAAGCCCCTCCCGTCGTCGACGATGTCGAGACGCACGGTCTCCCCGGCATCGGCCAGTGTGACGACCACCCGCGATGCGCCCGCGTGGGACCGCACGTTCGCCAGCGCCGACTGGGCCGTGCGCAACAGCGCGACCTCGGCGTCGAGCCCCAGCGACGGCAGCTGTTCGTCCGCATGCAGGGTCGTCTCGATCCCCGTCTCATCGGCGAGCCGTTCGAGCATCCTCTCGAGAGCATCCCCGAGAGCGGTCGCCTCGAGCTCGGCGGGCATGAGCGCGTTCACGATGCGCCGGGCGTCGGCCATCCCCTCGGCGGCGAGCGCCCCGATCTGCTCGAGCGTCTTTCGCGGAGGAGAATCCCCGCTCAGCTCGACGCCCGAACGCGCCAGCATCCCGATGGAGGACAGGCTCTGCGCCACGGTGTCATGGATGTCACGGGAGACGCGCGTGCGCTCGGCGCTCGCCCCGGATTCGCGCTGCGTGCGCGCGAGCTCATCCTGCAGCGCCGCCATCTCCTCCTGGGTCGCGACGAGCGACGCGATCAGGCGTCGACGTTCCCGCCCGTCGCGGACCAGCTCGAGATACCCGCGCGAGATGCCGAGCGCGAAGACTCCGCCGACGAGGGGGCCGATCACGTTCGCATAGCTCGTGGTGCCGGTGTGCGCCAGCGGCGCGATGATGACCACAGCGAGGATCACGGCGCTGAGCGGCACCGCCCCGCGCATCTGCATCACGAAGCCGGCGAGCAGCCACAGCGAGAAGGCGAGCCAGATGAACTCCGGGGAGAGGGCGACCGCGCCGAGCCAGATCGCGGTCAGCCCGAGCAACCACCCGGTGGCGAGGCGTCGATCGTCGGTGCGTTCGCTCAGCAGCAGTCCCCCGCCGTACCACCCGGCGAAGACCAGCGAGACAGCGACGACGATCGGAAGAGGGATGCCATCGGATGCCGCGCGCACCGCGCCGATCACCACGAGCACGGCGGTGATGACAGCCTGTCCGATGCGGATCGATCCCACCAGGCTCGCCCAGGTCCGGGCCGGCCGGGCCACGGCGGCGGCAGCGCGGGGCGGTTCGAACGACGACATCCTCACATTCTTGCGCCGACGGCTGACGTGCGCCTCCATCGTTCGACCGA
Source organism: Microbacterium croceum (assembly GCF_023091245.1). Lineage (NCBI taxonomy): Bacteria > Bacillati > Actinomycetota > Actinomycetes > Micrococcales > Microbacteriaceae > Microbacterium > Microbacterium croceum. Next base: position 387,319 of record NZ_JAHWXN010000001.1, read on the forward strand.
TCCGGGGCGGACTGCTGACGGTGCGCGGATATCCTGAGGCGGATGACCTCCGCCCGCACGTACCCCGCGACGATCGCGACGCCGGTCGAGCACGAGATCAGCATCCGCAAGTCGCGCTTCCTCACGCGCATCGAACCGGTCGGTTCGGTCGAGGAGGCGGAGGCCGTGATCGCCGGCATCCGCAAGCGCGCCTGGGATGCGAACCACAACTGCACCGCGATGGTCACCGGACTCCTCGGCGATCAGGCCCGGTCCTCGGATGACGGCGAGCCATCGGGCACGGCAGGTGTGCCGATGCTCGAGGTGCTGCGCCGACGCGAGCTGACGGATGTCGTCACGGTGGTCACGCGGTACTTCGGCGGGGTGAAGCTCGGCGCGGGTGGCCTCGTGCGGGCGTACTCCTCGGCGGTGTCCGAGACGCTCGACCTCGCCGCGCTCGTGCGTCGGGCGGCTCTCACGCAGGTGCGCATCGACGTGGCGCACGCGGATGCCGGCCGCTACGACAACCTGCTGCGCGACTGGGCTGCGCACCACGGGGCGACGCTGGGCGAGCCGCAGTACGCGACCCTCGCCACCCTGGAGCTCTGGGTGCCGGAGTCTGAGATCGCGCGGTTGACGGATGAGCTCGCCGCGGCATCCGCCGGCGCCGTCATGCCCGTGATCGGCGCCGAGCGCATCGTCGACGTGCCGGACTGAGCGCCGCCGTCGCCGCGGCAGTTGCGGTCGCCGTTCACAACTCAGGAAGAACTGTCGCCCCCGCGACCGAGAACCCCGGAATGACGCGGGTCCGCAGTGCCGATGCTGCGGTTCTTCCGGAGTTATGAACGCCCGCCTCCGGCGAACCCACACGCCAGGGCGGATATCCTGGATGCCGCGAACCTGGAAGGAGAGCGATGTTCGACAGTCCGCTCTCCGCCTCGGCGTACGAGATCCTCGGCGTGGAAGCCACGGTCGACGACGCCGAGCTGCGGCGTGCATATCGGCTCCGCCTCCGGCAGACGCACCCCGACACGGGTGGCGACGCCGCCGTGTTCATCCAGGTGCAGCGCGCCTGGGAGCTGGTCGGCACCCCCGACGACCGCGCCGCCTACGACCGGCGCACCGGTGTGGCCACCGACACCACGTGGAGCGGATGGCGTCCGCCCGCAGCCCGCGCCGACACCCGACCCCGCGCCCGCTCCTACGGCCACCCCGGTGGCTGGCGGCGCGAGCGCTACCTCGTGCTCATCCGCGAGTGGGCCGGCCGTGGTGTCGAGGTCCCTGATCCGTACGACCCCGCGCTGGTGCGCTCGGCGCCGCGCGAACTGCGCCGCATGCTCGCGGATGCTCTGGCCGAGGAGTCCACCGCCCGCACGGTCTCGGACCTCGGCATGGGGTTCACGGTGTGGCACGACGTCGATGCGGGCAAGGACGCCGACGACAAGCTCGACCACGTGGTGCTGAGCCCTTCGGGCCTGTACGGCATCATGTCCGAGGACTTCGGCGGGGTCGTGGGCTTCCGCCGCGGCGAGATCACCGGACCGAGCCTCGGCACGCGCGCCCCGGTCACCGGCACGCTCTCGCGCATGCGCACCGTCGCTCGTGCCGCCCGCGTGCGCTTCGGCGGTGCGATCATCGTGCTCCCAGATGACGACCTGTCCCAGGCGGTCACCCCGCTCGGCACCAGCCGCGGCGTTCCCGTCGTCGTGGTGCGTCGCAGCGCGCTCGCGATGGTGCTGCGGCAGGGCGTTCCCGGCGCGCGGGCCATCGGCGGCAACGAGCTCTTCGATGTGCGCACCCGGCTGCAGCAGACCGTCCGCTTCGTCTGAGGCGCTCTCACCTGAGGCCGTTCCGCCCGTCCCCCGCCAGGAGTAGCGTTCCGCGCATGGCGATCTCCACCGACGTGCGCGACTGGCTGCTCGACTCCGATCCGAGCCTGCGCTGGCAGGTCGAACGCGACCTGCTCGATGCCCCACCCGAGGTGTGGCAGGCGACGAGGGACCGCGTGGCGACCGAGGGGTTCGGCGCCGCGGTGCTCGCACATCAGGACCCCGACGGGCAGTGGGCGGGAGGAGCGTACTTCCCCGCCGGCTTCTTCGGCAGCGCCGAGGCGGATGCGCCCGGCCAGCCCTGGGTCGCCACGACCTGGGCGCTGAAGGACCTGCGTGACGCGGGGCTGGACGCACGCATCCTCGAGGGCACCGCCGAGAAGCTGGCCGTGAACAGCCGCTGGGAGTACGACGATCTTCCCTACTGGGGCGGCGAGGTCGACGTGTGCATCAACGCCTTCACCCTCGCCACCGGAGCCTGGCTCGGCGTGGAGATGAGCGCACTGGCCCGGTGGTTCGTGGAGCATCGACTCGCGGACGGCGGCTGGAACTGCGAAGCCGAGGAGGGGAGGTCGACCAGATCGTCGTTCCACTCCACCCTCAACGCGGTGCGCGAGCTCCTGTACTACGAACAGCTCACCGGCGATCACTCCGTTCGCGATGCTCGACACGGCGGCGAGGAGTACCTGTTGCGGCGCCGACTGCTCCACCGGCTGTCGACCGGCGAGCCGGTGGGCGACTTCGTGCACGAGTTCACCTATCCGCACCGGCACCGCTACAGCGCGATCACGGCACTCGACCATTTCCGTGCTGTCTCGCTGTATGAAGAAGTCCCTCCGGACCCCCGGCTCGACGACGCGGTGGCGCTGGCGCGGGCCGCGCGTCTCCCTGACGGGACCTGGCGCCAGGGAGCGCCGCTGCTCGGCCGCACCTGGGTCTCGGTCGATGTCCCCGAGGGCGCTCCTTCGCCGTGGCTGACGTTGTTCGGGACCCGCGTGCTCGACTGGTGGGACGCCGCGCGCTGAGGGTTCCGCCCGCTCGTTCCGCATCCGCCCGGTGACCAATCCCCTGCACCGGGGGAACCTCGGCAACCCCATTGACTTCTGCTATCAAACCGGTTTACGCTCGCTGCCGTACCCACCTCGCTGCGTGGGTCATTCCCACGAGGAGGTGGCATGAGCCGCACGACGATCGCCGACGTCGCCCGAGAGGCAGGCGTGACCAAGGCCACGGTCTCGCATGCCCTGAGCGGCAACCGCCCCATCTCGGAAGAGACCAGGGCGAAGGTGCTCGCTGCGGCCGAGAAGCTGAACTGGGTGCCGAGCCAGAGCGCCAGAGCCCTCGCCACCCGCCGCGCCAACGCCGTCGCCGTCGTGCTCGCCCGAGACCCCGAGGTCATCGCAAACGACTCGTTCTTCCCCGCCTTCATCGCCGGAGTCGAGTCGGTGCTGACCGAGACCGAGACCGCGCTGATCCTGCAGGTCGTGCCCGACCGCGAGGCCGAGGAGCGGGCCTACCGTGCCCTCACCCACGGCCGCGCCGATGGCGCCCTGCTGCTCGACCTGCGCGACGACGACTGGCGCGTGCCGTTCCTCGACGACCTCGGTCTTCCGACGGTGCTGGTCGGCGCGTACGAACAGCCCTCCGCGTTCTCCTGCGTCCGCACCGACGACGCCGCGCCGGTCCGCGAGATCATCACCCACCTGCGTGACGCGGGGCACGAACGCATCGCGCACGTCTCCGGCCCGCTCGACTACGTGCACTCCCGTGCCCGCGCCGACGCCTACATCGACACGATGGGCGACGACACCCTGCTGCGCGAGGGCGACTTCACGGCTGCCAGCGGTCGCGCCCTCACCGAGGAGCTGCTCGCCCTCCCCCAGCGTCCGACCGCCATCGTGTACTCGAACGACACCATGGCGATCGCCGGCCTCTCGTTCGCCCGTTCGCAGGGTCTCGTCATCCCCGACGACCTCGCGATCTCCGGATTCGACGACGATCACCTGTCGGCGCATCTGTCCCCGGCGCTCACCAGCGTCTCATCCGACCCCGCGGCCCGAGGCCGCGCTGCCGCCCGCCTGCTGCGGGCAGACATCCTCGGAGCGCACCCGCGCACCGAGATCGTCGACTGCAACGTCGTGCACTTCCGCGAGAGCACGGCTGCATCGTCGGCCGCTCCACCCACTGTGTCGAGGAGGACACCATGAAGAAGATCCGCGCAGTCGCGCTCATCGGCGCCGTCGCACTCGTCGCCACCGGATGCTCCGCCGGAGGAGGAGGAGGAGACGACTCGGGCTCCGCCGAAGGCACCGGACCCATCAACGTCTGGCTCTCGAACAACGAGCAGGAGGTCGCCTGGGGCACCGCCGTCGTCGAGGCCTGGAACGCCGACCACCCCGACGAGAAGGTCACCGCGCAGGAGATCCCGGCCGGCTCCTCGTCCGAGGAGGCCATCACCGCGGCCATCACCGCCGGCACCGCTCCCTGCCTGGTCTACAACGTCGCCCCCGCAGCCGTCTCCGGCTGGGTCAAGCAGGGCGGGCTCGTCGACCTGAGCAAGATCGACGGCGGCAGCGACTACATCACCGCCCGCAGCGGCGACGTCGAGAGCTACTCGACCGACGGCAGCTTCTACCAGCTTCCGTGGAAGTCGAACCCCGTCATGGTCATGTACAACAAGGCGCTGTTCGAGGCGGCGGGCATCGACCCCGAAGACCCGCAGATGAACACCTACGACGCCTTCCTCGAGGGTTCCCGCGCGATCGTCGACTCCGGCGTGCAGAGCGCCATCTGGCCGGCTCCCACCAGCGAGTTCTACCAGCCGTGGTTCGACTTCTACCCGCTCTACCTCGCCGAGACCGACGGCACGATGCTCGTCGAGGACGGCAAGTCCACGTTCGACTCGGATGCCGGCCGCGAGGTCGCCGAGTTCTGGAAGACCTTCTACGACGAGAAGCTCGCGCCGAACGAAGCCTCGACCGACGACGCGATGTCGGCCGGGACCACCGCGATGCAGCTCGCCGGCCCCTGGGCGATCCCGTCGTACGCCGACACCGTCGACGTCGGCTTCATGCCGGTGCCCACGAGCGACGGCCGCGAGAACCCGATCACCTTCGCGGACTCCAAGAGCGTCTCGATGTTCACGTCGTGCAAGAACCAGGCAACGGCATGGGAGTTCCTGCAGTTCTCGACCAGCGTCGAGAGCGACGGCGAACTGCTCGAGCAGACCGGACAGATGCCGATGCGCACCGACCTGACCGAGACCTACGGGGACTACTTCGACGCGAACCCGGACTACGTGGCGTTCGCCAAGCAGGCCGAGGCGACCGCCGATGTGCCCAGCATCCCGAACTCCGTCGAGGCCTGGCAGGCCTTCCGCGACGAGTACTCCGCCGCGGTGATCTTCGGCAAGAACTCGATCGACGACTTCCTCGCGAACGCGGCGGAGAAGATCGACAAGCTCGTCGCCGAGTGACATCGTGACCGACAACCGACGGTTGCGTACCCGATGGCTGGGTGCGCAACCGATCGGCGGCCTCTTCACGCTGCCGTACTTCGTCTTCGTGATCGCAATCTTCGCCTACCCGCTCGGGTTCGCGGTCTACATCGCCTTCCACGACTACTTCTTCACAGCGCCGGGCGTCGAGGTCGACCGCCCGTTCGTGGGCTTCGACAACTTCGTGACGGTGCTCACGGATCCGCGGGTGCTGGACGCGTTCCGCAACACCCTCGTGTTCCTCGTGATCAACGTGCCGCTCACCGCAGTGCTGGCGCTGGTGCTGGCAGCTGCGCTGAACACGGGCATCCGCTGGGTCGCCGCGTATCGCGTGGCGTTCTACGTGCCGTACCTGACTGCGAGTGTCTCGCTGGTGGGCGTGTGGATGCTGTTGTTCTCGGGGAACGGCCTGATCAACACCGTGCTCGGTCCGCTCGCGCCCGACCCCTCGTGGCTCGTGAACAGCGGACTGGCGATGCCGATGATCGCGCTCTACGTGACCTGGAAACAGCTGGGCTTCTACATCCTGCTGTACCTGGCCGCGCTGCAGAACGTGCCCAAGGAGCTCTACGAATCGGCCGAGACCGATGGTGCGGGCCCGTTCACGCGCTTCCTGCACGTGACCATTCCCGGGGTGCGCAGCGCGACCACGCTCGTGCTGATCCTCTCGATCATCACCGGCGCCAACCTCTTCACCGAGCCGTACCTGCTCACCAACGGCGGAGGCCCGGACGGCGCCTCCTCCACCCCGGTGCTGCTCATCTACCAGCTGGGCATCCAGCAGCAGAACCCCGACACGGCGGCGGCGATCGGCATGATCCTCGTGATCCTGGTCGGGATGCTGTCGCTGGCCGCCAACCGCGCAACCAGGGAGCGATGATGAGACGCCGACGTTCACTGCCCCGCATCCTGAGCATCATCCTGCTCACGGTCGCGGCGATCGGGTTCGCCTTCCCGTTCTACTTCATGCTGGTCGGAGCGTTCCAGGAGAACCCGACGAACTCGCCGAGCGAACTGCTGCCCACCGGCGGCTGGACGGTCGACAACTTCATCGCGATCGACTCGCGCATCGACCTGATGGGCTCGCTGCTCAACTCGCTGATCTTCACCGCAGGCGTGCTGCTGGGAACCGTCGTGTTCGGGCTGCTGGCCGGCTATGCGATCGCCCGCCTCGACTTCCGCGGACGCGGAGTGGTGTGGGTGCTGATGCTGCTCGTGCAGATGGTGCCGTTCCAGCTGCTGATGATCCCGCTGTATGTGCAGATCACCCGCAACTACGGCCTGGGCGACTCGTACCTGGGCATGATCCTGCCGTTCCTGATCAACACGACGGCGGTGTTCATCTTCGTGCAGTTCTTCAAAGCTCTCCCCGTGGAGATCTTCGAGGCCGCCCGCATCGACGGCGCGGGCGAGATCCGCCTGCTCACCTCGGTGGCGATCCCGCTCATCAAGCCGGTGCTCGTCACCGTCGTGCTGGTCACGTTCATCGGCCCCTGGAACGAATTCCTGTGGCCGTTCCTCATCACGAAGGATGCGACGCTGCAGCCGCTCGCCGTCTCCCTCGCGAACTACATCTCCAACGTCGCGCAGTCCACCGCGAACCCCAACGGGGCGATCCTCGCCGGCGCCACCGCGCTCGCGTTCCCGGTCGTCATCCTGTTCGTCGTCTTCCAGCGCTTCTTCACCGCCACCGACCTTGGCGCAGCCGTCAAAGGCTGATCCCCCGCTGTCTAGCCAGAAAGGGCATCCATGTTCACCGGAGCCTCCTTCCCCCTCGGACCGTTCACGCCCCACGAGGGCAACCCGATCCTGCGTCCCCGCGGCGCGAGCTGGGAGTCCGCGAACCTCTACAACCCCGCCGCGATCGTCGACGGCGACGAGGTCGTGCTCCTCTACCGGGCCCATGCGGACGACATCGTCTCGCACATCGGCATCGCCCGGTCGCGCGACGGCGTCACCTTCACCCGCGAGGATGCACCGATCCTCTCGCCCTCGGAGGACTACGAGCGGTTCGGCTGCGAGGACCCCCGCATCGCGCTGATCGAGGGCACCTACTACCTCACCTACACCGGGTGGGACCGCCGCAGCGCCCAGCTGTGCCTGGCCACCTCGACCGACCTGCGCACCTGGACCAAGCACGGCCCGCTGTTCGACGACTTCGACACGTTCAAGACCATGGACCCGCGCGGGTTCAACTGGTCGAAGGCCGGGGTCATCGTGCCGCAGCGGATGCACGGCACGTGGTGGATGTACTTCGGCGAAGGCGCGATCTACTGGGCCACCAGCGACGACCTCATCCACTGGACGCCGGGCACCCCCGACACCGAGCCGATGTACTCGCCGACGCCGGGCACCTGGGACGAGGCCCTGGTCGAGATCGGCACCTCCCCCGTGGTGACCGACAACGGACTGCTGCTGTTCCTCACCAACGGCGCCACCCGCACGGTGCATGACGACGGCACGGTCGACGTGGACTACCGCTGCGGCCAGATCGCGATCGATCCGGATGACCCCACCCGGGTGATCGCGCGGATGCAGGAGCCGTGGCTGCGTCCGCAGACCTTCGAGGACACGCACGGCCTGGTCTCCAACGTGACCTTCGTGGAGGGTCTGGTGAAGTTCCAGGACAAGTGGTTCGCGTACTACGGGCAGTCCGACACGACCCTCGCGGTCGCCATCCACGATCCGGCCGAGTCCTGGGGTCGTGCGCTGCGCGAGCCCGGTTCCGACACCCCCTGAATCCGGCCCGTACGGCCCGGGGTCCTGCCCGCCACGGCCTCGGTTCCGGCCCCGGTTCGACCCCGGTCCGGCCCCGGTTCGACCCGACGGATCGCGGAGGTTCGGACGGATCACGGAGGAATCTCCGCACTTTCCTCCGTGATCCGTCATCCGCTCCGCGATCTGTCGCACCGACACCGACACCGACACCGACACCGACACCGACACCACCCCACCCCACCCCACCGAACATCCACCGACCGCACGAAGAAGTGACGACATGGACACCTCACGACGCTCATTCCTGACCATCGCGGCGACGGCATCCGCCCTTGCCCTCCTCCCCGTCGACACCGCCGTCGGCGCGACGACCACCACCGCAGGCGCGGCCGGTGCACTGCCCCTCGAGGCAGCCCGGCGCCCTCGCCTGACGAACCTCGCGCACCTGCGCTTCCTGTTGGCTGAGGTTCCTGTCGCGCCGAGCGACACGCACACGACGTTCGGGATCGACACCCGGCCGATCGTGCGCGCCCCCTGGACCTACGCCGACACCGACGGGGCCGGCGGCTTCCGCCCGGTCGGCGGCGGCACGCGCGATGCGGTGACCGGGTATTGGACGCAGGGCGCCTACAACGCGGACGACATCGCCCGTGCGGCCATCGTGTTCCTGCGCGACTGGAAGGCCACCGGCGAGGCGCAGAGCCGCGACGAGGCACGCGACCTGCTGCGTTCGCTCGCGTTCCTGCAGACCACGACGGGTCCGAACGCCGGACGCGTGGTGCTGTGGCAGCAGGAGGACGGCACGCTCAATCCGAGCGCGATCCCCGTCGAGCTCCCCGATCCGTCCGACTCCGCCGAGTCCTACTGGCTCGCCCGCAGCGTGTGGGCGTTCGGCGAGGGCTATGCCGCGTTCCGGCGCGAGGATGCCGAGTTCGCGAAGTTCCTGCGCGCCCGCCTGCACCTGTGCCTCGATGCCCTCGGCAAGGAATCGCTGTCCCGCGCGGGGCAGTGGGTGCGCAGCGACGGCCGCAAGCTCCCCGCCTGGCTGATCGCCGGAGGAGCGGATGCCACGGCCGAAGCGATGCTCGGCCTGGCCGCCGCGGCCGAAGCCGGCGACTCCCGCAGCCGCGGTGCACTGCAGACCTACGGCGAAGGCGTGGCCGCGATGTCCACCGACCCCTCGAAGGGCTGGCCGTTCGGCGCCGTGCTGCCGTGGACCGGTTCACTGGGCTTCTGGCACGCCTGGGGCGCGGCCGCACCCGAGGCGCTCGCCCGCGCGGGATCGCTGCTGCGTCGCCGCGACTGGACCGCCGCCGCGGTCGCCGATGCCGGACGCTTCACGCCCCAGGTGCTCGCCTCGGGCGGTCCGCACAACGCGTGGGCGCCGCTGCCCGCCGAGGCGCAGATCGCCTACGGGGCGCACGGCCGGGTGGCCGGCGCGGTCGCCGCGGGCGGAGAGGGCCATCGCGCTCTCGCCGGTCTCGCCGCCGGCTGGTTCTTCGGCGCGAACACCGCGGGCGTGCCCGTGTACGACCCCGCCACCGGCGTCACCTTCGACGGCGTGGAGACCGACGGACGCGTGAACCGGAACTCCGGCGCGGAGTCCACGATCCACGGGCTGCTCACGATGCTGCTGCTCGACGCCCACCGCGACGTCGCCGACATCGCGACCTCGATCACCGGCCTGCGCTCGTTCTCAGGGCTGCGCGTGATCGACGCCGAGACCGCGCGCCGGTCGGCCGGCGCCGTGGTCGAGACCCCGGCGGGTGGCGCGTGGACCGGCGAGGGGAACCTCTCCGGCGGCGCGTTCGTGCGGCTGCCGAAGGGCGAGTGGGTCGAGTTCGACGTCACCGAAGCGGGCGGCACCCTGCACGGACTCGTCTGGCGTCAGGCCGCGGCCGCGGGCGACGCCGTGTGGGAGGTGTTCCGCGGCCGTCGTCGCCTGTGGACGACCAAGACCCCGGCCGGCGGCACGGGCGATCGCGGACTGACCGAGGCGGACGGGATGCTGGTGCCCGAGCTGCTCGGCGGCGACCTGCCGGATGCCGCCGTGACCGTGCGGTGCACGAGCCGGGGCGACGTGCGACTCGACGCACTCGTCATCCAGCCCCGCATCGTGAACGCGGTGTACACGACCACGGCGGGAACCGCGGTGCTCTACGCCAACGGCACGCGCGCGGAACAGCGGGTGCCGGCGCTCGGGCGCGGGAACGGGCGGGCCTACGACGCCGACGGCTCCTCGCGTGGCCAGGCCGTGCAGGGCGCGAAGGTGCGGGTGCGGGGCGCGGGCTTCACGATCACCCGTGGCTGACGCCGGAGCTGAAGTCCCCGGTTCGGCGGGTGACGGATCACGGAAGTCATGACGGATCACGGAGACATCGCCACAGATCGTTCCGTGATCCGTCATCCGCTCCGCGATACGTCGGCCGCAGGGTGACGCGATAACCGGATGACACGCCCAAGGCATCCGCTCTTTTGAATCACTCAAAAGAACCGGTAGGGTCGAGGCATGGAGACAGCACTCGACTCGGCGCTTCGCGGCGCCGGGCTGCGCGCGACCGCGGGCCGCGTCGCCGTGCTCGAGGCACTGACCTCCATGGCCCATACGGATGCGGAGCGGCTCTACCGCGCCGTGTCCGCGGTGCTGCCGACCACGTCGATCCAGTCGGTGCACAACATCCTCGCGGACCTGACGACGGCGGGACTCATCCGCCGGATCGAACCGGCAGGCTCCGCAGCCCTCTATGAGCGACGCATCGGCGACAACCACCACCACGTCGTCTGCACCTCCTGCGGTGCGGTCGGCGATGTGGACTGCGTGGTCGGCGACGCGCCGTGCCTCACCCCGTCCTCAGCCGGGGGATTCACCGTCCAGACAGCCGAAGTCACCTTCTGGGGCGTGTGCCCCAGCTGCCAGAACGCCGCGCAGTAGTCCGACGCGCCCGCCCCTTCTCGCCATCCGCGAGACAGGGATGCTCGCCGTGCCTGCGCGCAGAAGGAGAAGAACATGACGAATCCTGCCACCAACCAGCCCGCCACGACGACGCAGACCGGCACCCCGGTCGCCAGCGACGCCCACTCGCTCACCGTCGGAGCCGACGGCCCCACCGTGCTCCACGACCGCTATCTGGTCGAGAAGCTCGCCTCGTTCAACCGCGAGCGGGTGCCGGAGCGCAACCCGCACGCCAAGGGCGGCGGCGCGTTCGGAGAGTTCGTCGTGACCGAAGACGTCTCGGCGTACACCCGCGCCGCGGTGTTCCAGCCCGGCGCCACCAGCGAGACCCTGCTGCGGTTCTCGTCTGTGGCCGGTGAGCAGGGCTCCCCCGACACCTGGCGCGACGTGCGCGGCTTCGCGCTGCGCTTCTACACGTCGGAGGGCAACCTCGACATCGTCGGCAACAACACCCCGACGTTCTTCCTGCGCGACGCCATGAAGTTCCCCGACTTCATCCACTCGCAGAAGCGCCTCGGCGACTCCGGCCTGCGCGACGCCGACATGCAGTGGGACTTCTGGACCCTCTCGCCCGAGACTGCGCACCAGGTGACGTACCTCATGGGCGACCGCGGACTGCCCCGCAGCTGGCGCCACATGAACGGCTACGGTTCGCACACCTACCAGTGGATCAATGCCGAGGGTGAGCGCTTCTGGGTGCAGTACCACTTCCTGTCGAAGCAGGGCGTGGAGGAGATGGGCGCCGACGAGGCGCAGCAGCTCGCCGGATCGGATGCCGACTACTACCGCCGCGACCTGTTCGACGCGATCGACCGCGGCGAGCACCCCTCGTGGGACGTGTACGTGCAGGTGATGCCCTACGACGAGGCGAAGGACTACCGGTTCAACCCGTTCGACCTGACCAAGACCTGGTCGAAGAAGGACTACCCGCGCATCAAGGTCGGCACATTCACGCTGAACCGCAACCCGCAGAACTTCTTCGCCGAGATCGAGCAGGCCGCGTTCTCGCCGGGGAACCAGGTGCCCGGCACCGGCATCTCGCCCGACAAGATGCTCATGGCGCGCGTGTTCGCGTACTCCGACGCGCAGCGCTACCGCATCGGGGCGAACTACAACCAGCTGCCCGTGAACCAGGCGCACGCCGCCGAGACGCGCAACTACATGCACGAAGGGCAGATGCAGTACCGGCACAACGATGCCGCGCACCGCGTCTACACGCCGCACTCCTTCGGCCCGGCCGGTGGCCCGGTGGCCGACCCGGTCGCGGGTGTCGAGGCGAGCTGGGAGTCCGACGGCGAGCTGATGCGCGCTGCCGCGACCCTGCACCTGGACGACGACGACTTCGGTCAGGCGGGCACGCTCTACCGCACGGTCTTCGACGATGCACAGCGGGCCCGGTTCCTGGAGACCCTCACGGGTCAGGGCCGCAGCATCACCATCGACGCGATCCGCGAACGCTTCTTCCAGTACTGGACGAACGTGGATGCCACCCTCGGCGAGGCCCTGCGCCGCGAGGTCTGACCCTTCCGCACCTCCGAGTGCACGGCCTGTTGCCGAGTGCACGGCTTCGCATCGCGTCGAGGCCGTGCACTCGGCAGGTCCTCGTGCACTCAGGGAGCCCGCACGCGGCGCTCAGAGGTCGACGACCCGGGCGAACTCCTCGCTCGTGGTGCGCAGATGGGCGCGCATCGCGGCGGCAGCACCCTCGGCATCGCCGCGGCGTACCGCATCCAGGATCTTCTCGTGCGCTCCCCAGCTCGACTCCTTGACGAACTCGAAGCTCATCAGGTCGACGGACTCGAACATGCGCACTCGCGCCTCCTCCACGGCGTCGCGCACCAGGGCGTTCCGCGACGCTTCCGCGAGAGCGATGTGGAAGTCGGTGTCGGCGATGCGGGAATCCGCCTTGGTCTCGGATGCGGCGAGATCGCGCTGAGCGAGCACCATCGCCTCGAGGTCGTCGTCGGTGCGCCGCGCAGCGGCCAGGGCTGCCCCACCCGACTCCACGATCACGCGGAACTCGGTGAGCTCGCCGATCTCCGCCGAACGCGTGCGCACCTCCTCGCGGATCAGCCGCGGGTCCAGCGCCGCATCCTGCACGATGGCACCGCCCGACGCTCCTCGCGAGATCACGACCTGGCCGCTGCCTTCGAGAATGCGCAGCGCCTGCCGCAGGGTCTCTCGAGCGACGCCGAGCTGCTCGGCGAGCCGACGCTCCGGGGGCAGTCGATCGCCCGGGCGGATGCGGCCGAGCGCCATCTCGCGGCGGAGGAAGCCCACCACCGCCTGATATCCCGACACGGGTTGCAGCACAGCGCGGGAGAAGTCGCGGTGCGCCTCGTCGCGCTCACCCATGCGTACTCCGTCCGCCTAAAGGGGGAGACCCGGCCTGTCCACGCCCACGATCTGCTTCCCCACGAAGAAGTCAAGCACATCGTCGTCGCCGTGACCGCCGAGTCCGCTGGCGCCGAAGAAGCTCTGCGCCGACTGCGCGGACATGTCGAGAACACTGGTGCCGTTCACCTTGACCTCGCCCGCGACGAGCCGTGTGCCGAGAGCGGCCGCAGCCGCCTCATCCCCGCCGAAGACGTAGCCGGCGAGGCCGACCTGACCGGTGTTGGCGATGCGCACCGCCTCATCCTCGTCACGGTATGCGCCGACCTGGATCATGGGCCCGAACACCTCGTCCGCCAGGCCGGGGCCGTCGAGCACGGCCACGCTCGGCGCGAAGAACCAGCCGCTGTCCGGTGTGCGGTCGACCCGGAACACCTCTGCCCCCTGCCTCACGAGGCGATCACGCTGCTCCTCCAGCTCGGTGCGACGCGCGGCGAACGCCACCGGCCCCACCTCCGTGGCCTCGTCCAGGCTCGACCCGATCACGCGTCGTCCGAATTCGTCAGCCAGCAGCGCGGCGAGCTCGTCGCGGCGCGCACGGTCGACGAGCACGCGCCGTGGCGCCTCGCACCACTGACCGGAGAGCTTCAGCACCCCATCCGCCAGGGCTTTCGCCGCCGCGGGGAGATCGGCATCCGCACGCACGATCGCGGCGTTGTTCGAGCCGAGTTCGAGCTGCAGCCGGGCGAAGCGCGCCGCTGCCGTCGCCGCGATCGCCCTGCCCGTCGGCGTGGAGCCGGTCATCGAGATCGCCGCGATGCGCTCATCGCCCACGAGTCGGCGTCCCACACCTCCGCTCCCCTGCACCAGGTTGACGACGCCATCGGGGATGCCGACCGCGTGCGCACCCTCCAGCAGCAGCTGGGCGCTCCACGGTGAGAACGACGACGGCTTGAGCACCACGACGGCGCCCGCGGCGAGCGCGAACGCGGTCTTCTTGACCGCCATCGCCGACGGCGCGTTCCACGGCAGGATGAGCGCGGTCGGCCCCCAGGGCACACGGTGCAGCCGCACCTCGCCCTGCTCCGCGGGGAGTAGTCGGGAGTCCTGCACGGCCACCGCCCGACGGCCCGCATCGCGCAGCGTGGCACCGTTCGCCCCGCCGAAGAGCCGGGTGACCGAGATCGGGACGCCGCTGTTGAGCGCATCGAGCCGAGCGATCTCCTCGGCGCGGACATCGACCCACTCCGCCAGCGCGTCGAGCAGCTCCGCCCGGCGCTCGGGCGTCGACCCGCGCCACCGCCGATCGTCGTGCGCCGCCTGCGCGGCCGCCACGGCACGGTCGACCTGCGCGGTCGAGCTCGACAGCGACGGCGCGAGCGGCTCCCCCGTGTTGGGGTCGTGCAGCCAGGAGCCGTCGCTCTCCGGGCTGTCTTCGGCGACACCGCCGATCCAGGTGCGCAGCGCGGGGTACGTCATATCAGATCCGATCGAAGTAGCGGTGCAGGTCCCAGTCGGTCACCCGAGACATGAACGTGGTCCACTCGTGCTCGAGCAGCACCTGCTGGTGCGAGATGAGGTCGGGGGTGAGGAGTTCGCGGACGAGCCTGCTCGCCGCGAACAGCTCGGCAGCCCGGCGGGGGTCGGTCGGCATCGCCCCGTCGTTCGGCAGGTCGTACGCGCTGCCCCGCACGGCGTCACCGAGCGCGGTCCCCTGCGCCATGCCGTCGCGCGCCGAGGCGAGCACACCGGTGAGGGTGAAGTACGGGTTGGTGTCGGCGCCGGGCAGACGGAACTCGAATCGAAGCGCCGAGGGGGTGTGCCCCACGACCCGCACGGTCGTGGTGCGGTTGTCGAACCCCCAGGTGCGACCGTTGCCGGCGACATCGGCGGAGTTGCTGCGGCGATATGCGTTGACGGTCGGCGCGTACCAGGCCATGAACGCCGGAGCGTGCTCCAACGCCCCGGCGATCGCGGACCGCATCCGCGGGCTCAGATGCTCGGGGTCATCCGCATCCCAGAACGCCTCTGTGCCGTCGTGATCGAGGAACGACACGTGCACGTGACAGGAGGAACCGGGCTGGTCGTTCAGCGGGCGGGCCATGAACGTCGCCGACATCCCTGCGCGTGCCGCGGTGTCGCGCACGGCGAGCTTGTACAGCGCATGCCGGTCGGCCATCTCCAGCGGGTCGCCGTAGGTGAAGGTCATCTCCCACTGCCCGAGCCCCCATTCGCTCTGCGCGGCTTCGACGATGATGCCGCTGGCGCGCAGGTCGGCCCGCAGCTTCTGGAAGAACGGCTCGTACAGGTTGCCCTCGTGGATCATGAAGTCGGAGGGGGTGAGCGTGGTCGGATCCAGGTCGCGGAACCCCGACTTGCGCAGCTCGCGGGGGTCGTTGCGGAACAGGTAGAACTCCAGCTCCGTGCCCACCTGCGGTGTCAGCCCGGCCTCGCGGATGCGGGCGAGCTCCTGCTTGAGGATCACACGGGGTGACAGGGGCAGCGGTTCCTTCGTGTGCACGTCGACCGGATCGGCGAGGCAGATCGCGACGCCGTCGAGCCACGCGGCCGGGCGCAGCGTCTCCAGATCGGGGATCAGCGTCACGTCCGGCACCCCGTTGTGCATGCCGCAGACGGCGAACTTGTTGGCGTCGATCAGCTCGAGACCCTGATCGATGTCCCACGCCCAGGCGCAGGTGCAGATGTCGACGCCGTTCGCCACGACGCGGCCGAACCCCTCGACCGGGATACGGCGCCCGACCAGACGCCCTTGCAGGTCGGGCGTCGCGACGATGACGGTGCGGATGCCCGCGGTCTCGAGCTCATCCGGCGCGAGCCGCACGTCGTCGATCATCGCGTCAGCCACCCTCCGTCGACCGGCAGCTGGATGCCGTCGATCCAGGATGCCTCGTCGCTGAGCAGCCAGGAGACCGCAGAGGCGATGTCGGACGGCAGTCCCACGCGCGGCACCAGCAGGCGCTGCTTCATGAACTCCAGTCCCTCGGCGCTCGTGACGCTCTCGTAGTCGAAGAAGTCGGTGGCGATCGGGCCCGGAGCCACGCAGTTCACGCGGATGTTCTTCGCCGCGAGTTCGACGGCGAGGGCCTTGGTGAGCATGGGCACGCCGGCCTTGCTGGCGTTGTAGTGCGGCTGTGCCGTGCCGGTGCTGGTGACGACGACCAGGGCTTCGACGGTCGAGAGGTTCACGATCGCGCCTCCGCCGGACTCCGCGATCAGCGGGGCGACCTCCTGGGCGACCAGGAACTGCCCTTTCAGGTTGATGTCGAAGACGAAGTCCCAGGCCTCTTCCGTCAGGGTCTCGAAGGAGTGCTCCGTGACCACGCCGGCGTTGTTCACGAGCAGGTGCAGCGCCCCCCAGGATTCGCGTGCCAGATCAACGGCGGCGCGGATCTGCTCACGCGAGCGCACGTCGACCGTGGCCGCGATCGCGGTGCCACCGGCCGCCTCGATCAGTGCGACCGTCTCCGCCGCCCCGTCGAGCGAGACGTCGGTGACGAGCACGCGCGCGCCCTCCGATGCCAGCCGGAGTGCCGTCTCGCGTCCGATCCCCGACCCTGCCCCCGTGAGGAAGGCGTTCTTGTCTGCATGTCTCATTTCGTCTCCTTGCTCTGCGTCGAGTACTGGACGGCCTGCTCCACGAGCCAGCCGAAGACGGGGTCTCCCCCGAAGGTCTCCGGGTGCCACTGCACCCCGATCGCGGGAACGCCGCGGACCTCGATGGCCTCGATGATCCCGTCCGGCGCGTTTCCGGTGACCACGATGCCCTCACCTGGCACATCGACGGCCTGGTGATGGAAGGAGTTCACGCGGGTCGTCTCGCCGTAGAGCGCCTGCACGACGCTCCCCGGCGCGGTCTGCACATCGTGCACCCGATGGGCTCGCGGGTAGGCGTACGAGCCGTGCGACTCGCCCTCGCCGAGCGGGAGGTGCTGGTGCAGCGTGCCTCCGCGGACGACGTTGAGCAGCTGCGCGCCTCGACAGATGCCGAGCACGGGGACTCCCCGGGCGATTCCCGCCGCGATGAGCGCGGACTCGAACTCATCCCGCTCAGGGTCGATCTGGAACGTATGCGGCCCGGGGGCCTGTCCGTAGCGGCGCGGATCGACATCGTCGCCGCCGGAGATGACGATGCCGTCGAGACGTGCGACGAACTCCTCAGGCGCAGCATCCATCGGCAGGTGCACCGGCAGGCCGCCGGCGCTGACGACCGAGGTCGCATACTCGCTCATGTACGCCTCCAGGGGCGCGTCGACGAAGCCGTGGGGCGCTCCGACGATGCCGGCGGACTTGCGCCGTCCGGTGATCCCGATCAGCGGTGGGTGCAGGGTGCGGGTAGTGATGATGTCCATCCTTCGTGGAGAGCGGGCGGGTGTCGAGAGTCAGGCGTTCTCGTCGAAGCGGCGGGCGATCTGCGCGTACGCCTCTGGCGTCTTCCGGCGCATGATCGCGGCCTGCACGAGTCCGGCGATCGGGGCCAGCACGACGACGGCGACGAGCGTGATGCTGATCGGTCCCCACGCCGGAGCCCCCGTCTCGTCGACGTCGCTCACCAGCAGCGGGAAGTTCGCGGCGATGAGCACGGCCGAGACGGCGAGCCCGAGAAAGCCGAGACCGGGCGCGATGACGGTGTGCCAGGGGCTGCGCAGCACGCGGTGGCGGGCGAAGTAGACGATCACCGCGAGGCAGGTCACCGCCATCAGGATGACGATCGCGAGGGTCCCGATGCCCGCGAACCAGGAGAAGATGTTCTCCGGCGCGAAGCCGATGAGGGCCAGGATGACGATCGCGAGTCCCGACGTGACCACCTGCACGATCGACGCGACGTGCGGAGAGCCGTGCCGCGTGTGCACAGTGCCCACGCGGTCGGGTAGCAGCCGCGCATTCGCCATGGCGTGGTGATACCGGGTCAGCACGTTGTGCAGTGAGAGCACGGCCGCGAACATGCTCCCCAGGAAGAGCAGCGCCACGATGACCGAGCCGACCGGTCCGAGGTACTGCTCGGTGACGCGGGTGATGAGCGTGGTCGGATCCGCCGCGGCTTCCTCGACGATCGCCCCTTCTCCGACGCCGACCACGATCGTCCACGACGCGAACGCGTAGAACAGGCCGATCACGATCGCCGAGGCGTAGGTGGCGCGAGGGATGGTGCGCTCGGGCGTGTGAACCTCGTCGCGGTAGACCACGGTCGACTCGAATCCGATGAAGCTCGCGATCGCGAACATGAGCCCGAGCGCCGGGGCACCGGAGAGGACGTTCTGCAGCACGAAGGTGCCGAACGTGACACCGTCGGCGCCGCCCGTGGCGAGGATGACCACGCCGAGCAGCACCACGATGCCGATCTCGGCCAGCAGCACCACGACGAGCACCCGCGAGCTGAGTTCGATCCGCCGATACCCGAGGCTGCCGACGATGGCGACATTCGCGAGGGTGAGCAGCCACCACGGGATCTCCGGCCCGCCCAGCAGCGCGATGCTCGAGCTGATCGTCGCCCCGAGGTAGGAGAAGACGGCGATCTGCACCGTCGTGTAGCAGACCAGAGCGAGGTACGCGGTCGCGAGGCCCGGCGTGCGGCCGAGTCCGTGGGTGGCGAAGACGAAGAACGATCCGGCCTTGGGCAGGTACCGGCTCATCGCGGTGAGGCCCACGGAGAAGAGCAGCAGGATGACGGTGGCCACGAGGAACATGACCGGGAATCCGATCCCGTTGCCGATGAGGTAGCCGATCGGCACGAGGCCGCCGACCACTGTGAGGGGAGCGGCGGCCGCGATCACCATGAAGGTGACGGCCACCGCGCCGAGGTTTCCTCGCAGGTCGCGATCCCGTGTTGTTCCTGCGCTCTGCGACGTCGTTGTCGAAGCATCCATGTGAACCATCCTCTTCGGATTGGGCTAATGGTCTACTTTCTAGTCCATTAGCCCAAGCCGGCACAAGGGGCTGACGGATATTCACTCGACCGGCGACGACGGTGCGTGGCCGCTCGGCGCCCCTCACGGCTCAGTCTGCGAGCCCGGCTCCCGATGCAGGAGCACAATGGATGCCGTGGCAGTTCCTCTCTCCGACCTCACCCGCATGCCCGAACCCCAGCAGGTGTACGCGGCCGACGGCACGCGGCTCGCCACGTACACCTGGGGTGACCTCGACGCCCCGGTCGTCGTGATCGTGCACGGGTTCGCATCCAACGCCCGCGACAACTGGGTGCTCACCGGGTGGGTGCGCGAGCTGACGAGAGCCGGGTTCCGCGTGCTCGCCCTCGACCAGCGCGGCCACGGGCGCAGCGAGAAGCCGCATCAGCCCGAGGACTACAGCATCCGCACGCTGGTCACCGACGTCGAGACGGTCATGGATGCGTACCTCGTCGACGACGCCGTGTACGTCGGCTACTCGCTCGGCGCACGGGTGGGGTGGGAGGTCGTGCGCGATCTTCCACAGCGCATCGGCAGGGCGGTGCTGGGCGGCGTGCCGGACGGCATCCCCCTCGCCCGTCTCGACCTCGATCAGGTGCGCGCCTACATCGCCGAGGGCACCCCGGTCAGCGACACCACGACGCAGAACTACATCGCCCTCACCGAGCGCGTGCCCGGCAACGACCTGAGCGCGTTGGTCGCTCTGGCCGAGGGGATGCGGTCATCCGGGGCGATCGACCCCGACCCGGCGGATGCTCCGACTCGCCCGATCCTGTTCGCGACCGGGTCGAAGGACGCCATCATCGAAGGCTCCCGCGCCCTGGCATCCGCCGCCCCCGACGCCCGCTTCTTCGAGATCCCGAACCGGAACCACTTCAACGCGCCCGGCTCGCGCGAGTTCAAGGAAGCGGCACTGGCGTTCCTCCGCGAGGGCTGACGCTGCCCTCCCGCCGCGAAGGAGATCTCGCGGAATGAAGGAGCGGATGCAGCATCCGCTCCTTCATTCCGTGCGATCACCTTCATTCCGCGCGCTGCCATTCCAGGCGTCGCCACCGGGCACGAAGAAGGCCCTCCGCCTCGAGGGCGAAGGGCCTGAGAACGACGGTCAGACCGCCGCGCTCTCCTCGCGCTTCGGCAGCACCCATCCCGCGCGCGGGAAGTGGCACGTGTAGCCGTTGGGGTACTTGATCAGGTAGTCCTGGTGCTCCTCCTCGGCCTCCCAGAACGGGCCCTCGGGCTCGATCGTCGTGACGGCCTTGCCCGGCCAGAGACCGGAGGCGTCGACGTCGGCGATCGTGTCGCGCGCCACGGACTCCTGCTCGGGGCTGAGCGGGAAGATCGCGGAGCGGTAGCTCGATCCGATGTCATTGCCCTGACGGTCCTTGGTCGACGGGTCGTGGATCTGGAAGAAGAACGCCAGGATGTCGCGGTACGTGGTCTTGGTCGGATCGAAGACGATCTCGACCGCCTCGGCGTGACCGGGGTGGTTGCGGTACGTGGCGTGCGCGTTCGAGCCGCCCGTGTAGCCCACGCGGGTGGCGAGCACTCCGGGCTGGCGGCGGATCAGGTCCTCCATGCCCCAGAAGCAGCCGCCGGCGAGCACAGCGGTCTCGGTTCCGGGGGTGCGGGTGATGGTTCCGGTGTCGTCGGTCATGACTGCTCCTCGGCGTTGTCGGTGGTCTGGTGGGTGAAGAGGCTGCTGTAGCGACCGTACCCCTCGTCCTCGAGCCGGTCGGCCGGCACGAAGCGGAGAGCGGCGGAGTTCATGCAGTACCGCAATCCTCCCGCGTCACGGGGTCCGTCGTCGAAGACGTGCCCGAGATGGCTGTCCGCCCCGGTCGAGCGGGCCTCGGTGCGCGTCATGAACAGCTTCCGGTCGGTGCGGGTGGTGACGGCATCCGCCTCGATGGGCTTGGTGAAGCTCGGCCATCCGGTGCCGCTGTCGAACTTGTCGGCCGAGCTGAACAGGGGCTGGCCGGAGACGACGTCGACGTAGATGCCGTCTTCGTGGTTGTTCCAGTACGCGTTGCGGAAGGGAGGCTCGGTGCCGTCCTCCTGCGTGACCTCGTACTGCAGGTGGGTGAGGTCGCTGACGGCCTCGGACGTCTTGCGGTAGTCGTTCGACACGATCTGTCTCCTGTCTGACGCGGCTGGCTGCAGCGTCTGATGATCACAACCAGCGCGGCCGCCGTTTTGGTCCCGCAGGGCTGGGAGCGCGCTGTGAGTTTCGGTGGACCATCCCGACGCCGCGAACATGAGACGATGCCGGGGATGGATGCCGTTGACGAAGAACTCCGCACGCTGCGCGCACGCGCCTATGGTCCGCACCCCGACATCGCGGACGACCCGGCGGCTGTCCGGCGCCTCCACGAGCTGGAGGGTCTCCGCTCCGCGCGCCGCGCGGAGTCGATGAGCGCGGATGCCGCGGCCCCGGTGGAGGCCGAGGTCGTGCCGGCGGGTGTGCGGATGCCGGATGAGCCCGCCCCTGGCCCCTCCGCCCTCGACGCGCTGTTCCCTGCAGCGCCGGAGCTTCCCTCGTCGACAGAGCTTCCCGCGTCGCCGCACCTTCCTGCGTCGGCAGAGCATCCTGTCGCCGCAGAGGCGGCGATCACGCCGCAGGAGCCCGCCGGTCCGCGTCGATACCGACGCCGCACGCTGTGGATCGCCGCCGCGACCGCAGCCGCACTGTCCGCCGGCGTCACGTACGCCGTGGTGTCGTTCGCGCCGGTCTCCGCGTCATCCGGAGCGCCGCAGATCTCGACGTTGGCCCCCACGACCACGATCGATGTTCCGGCGGGGTTCATGGGAGCGGTGGAGGATTCACCCGCCTTCGAGTTCCACGGACTCACGCTCTTCCTCAGCGCGAGCGGCTTCAACGGTCCGGCCACGCCGGACGCCGCCTGCCTCATGGCCGTCACCTCGGATCAGATACCGGCGGCCGAAGACTTCACCACTGACTCCTGGGGCGTCGAGGGCCCCATCTACTCGGGGTGCCGAGTCGGGGTCTTCCCCGCCACCATCGAGGTTCCGCTCACCGCCGATGCGCCGCCCGAGCTGCGCGCGGCGTTCCCCGACGGCACGGCGCTGCAGTTCGTGCTCGACGGCGACCGGGTCGGTGTCTTCCTCGACAGCGAGTAGCCGACGCCGAAGGCACCTCCACCGACGCACGATGTGGATATAGTTTCTCGTCTGCACAAGAACCTGGGGGACGCACATGTCGGTTGGTCTGCTCGCCGTCGTCGACGACATCCTGAGCGCGGCGATGAAGGCCTCGGCCAAAGCCGCCGGCGTCGTGATCGATGACGCGGCCGTCACTCCGCAGTACGTGCAGGGCATCACTCCTGCACGCGAACTGCCTGTGGTCGCCAAGATCGCGGTCGGATCGCTGGCGAACAAGTTCGTCATCATCATCCCGATCGCCCTGCTCCTGACCGCCTTCGCGCCCTGGGTGCTGCCGTACCTGCTGATCCTGGGCGGTGCGTACCTCTGCTTCGAAGGGGCCGAGAAGGTGCTCGAGTGGTTCGGCGTGCAGCACGGTCATGCCGACGAGGGCGACCGCAACGAGAACAAGCTGGTGTGGGGCGCGGTGCGCACCGACCTGATCCTCTCGACCGAGATCATGCTCATCTCGCTCGCGAACCTCGAGGCGGGCCTCGACATCTGGACGACGCTCGCGGTCCTCGCCGTCATCGCGCTCATCATGACCGGCGTCGTCTACGGCGCGGTCGCGCTGCTGGTGAAGATCGACGACATCGGCCTCAAGATGGCGAAGAACCCGGTGCAGCGCATCCGTCACACCGGCACGCGGATCGTGCGCTCGATGCCCGCAGTCTTCCGTTTCATCAGCATCCTCGGCACCGTCGCCATGCTCTGGGTCGGCGGCCACCTGCTGCTCGTGAACCTCGGCGAGGTCGGCCTGCACTTCGGCGCCGATGTGCTGCACGGCATCGAGCACCTGCTGGAGCCGCTCGGACCGGTGATCGTCTGGATCGGCGACACCCTGTTCTCCGCTGTCGCCGGGCTCATCGCCGGGCTCATCATCGTCGGGCTCGTGCTCGCCGTCGCGCGGATGCTGGGCAAGAAGCCGAACTTCCACGAGGGCGAGGAATCCCCCGCCGACGTGCACGTCTGACCGGCGACGAACCGCGGCTCACGCCCTCACGTGATCCGCGCTGCGCAGCCACTCGTCGAATGTGATCTCACCCTGGAGCGCATCCGGTCCTCCGCGCAGCACGCCCGACGCGAGTCCCTTGCCGTAGGCCCCGGGCAGCCGGATGTCGAGCACCCGGCGACGGATGCCGTCGAATGCGAGCTGGCGTCGCGCGACGTCGGCGAGGGTCTCGTCGCGCGGGCCGACCAGGTCCGGCGCCCGGCCGACCGCGCCGGCTTCGGCCACCCGCACGAGGTGGGCGGCGACTTCACGGGCGGCGACCGGACGCATGAGCGTGCGCGGCATCGGCGCGAACGGTCCTCCGACCAGAGAGAGGATCTGCCCCGCGAACTCGTGGAACTGACCCGCCCGGGCGATCGTGAACGGCACGGGGCCCGCGCCCACCGCACGCTCCTGAGCGAGCTTGCCCGCATAGTACGAGGTGTCGATGTCGTCGATCCCGACGATCGACAGCACGACGTGATGGCCGATGCCGGCCCGCTGCTCGGCCGTGAGCAGATGGTGCGCCGCGGTCTCGAAGAAGCTTCTCGACTTCTTCGCCGAGAGCGTGGTGGAGAGGTTCGTGACGTCGATGACGGCATCCGCTCCGGCGAGCGCGTCCGTAAGCCCCTCGCCGGTGAGCACATCCGTGCCGTTCGCCCTGCTGAGCACGACGACGTCATGGCCGGCGTCGCGCGCGGACTGCGTGACGTGACGCCCGACGGTTCCGCTGCCTCCTGCGATGGCGATCCTCATGGGGTTCCCTTCGTTACGGGTGCTCTGCGCGTCACCCTGTCACAACACCGACGATGGCGGAGGCGCAGGTGTGAGGTCGGTAGTCTTCCAGTGCATCCGCTGCGAGGAGAGAACGTGCACGACGACCTGGACGAGGTGTTCCGCGAACGCCGCCGGCTGCTGGCCGTCGCCTACCGCATGACCGGCACCCTCGCCGACGCGGAGGACGTCGTGCAGGAGACGTTCGTGCGCTGGTATCGGCAGACGGATGCCGAGCGCGGCGCCATCCAGAACCTCGGCGCCTGGCTGACGACCGTGGCCAGCCGGATCTCGCTCGATCTGCTGACCTCGGCCCGGCGACGCCGCGAGCAGTACGTGGGCCAGTGGCTGCCGGAGCCGGTGCCCTCCGACACGTTCGCGGACGGGGGCCGGGTGTCGGCGTCCTCGCGCGAGATCACCGACCCTCTGGAGCGCGTGTCGTTCGACGATTCGGTGTCGACGGCGCTGCTGGTCGTGCTGGAGTCGATGACGCCGTCGGAGCGCGTGGCCTTCGTGCTGCACGACATCTTCGACGTGCCCTTCCCCGAGATCGCCGAGATCCTCGGGCGCTCCCCTGCAGCGGTGCGGCAGCTGGCGACATCCGCGCGGCGCCACGTGCGCGAGAACCGTGCCACCGCGGTGCCGCGGGCGGAGCACGACCGGGTGGTGCGCGCGTTCCGCGCCGCGACGCTCACGGGCGGCGTCGACGAGCTGATCCGGGTGCTCGCCCCCGACGTGGAGCTGCGCAGCGACGGCGGCGGAGTCGTACGCGCGGCGCTCAACGTCGTCAGCGGCGCCGACCGGGTGGCACGGTTCCTGCTCGGGATCGCTCAGAAGAACCCCCACCTCGAGGCTGCGGAGCTGCAGACGGGCGACGGCCTCGCCTTCGTGTTCCGCGCGGAGGGCGAAGTGGCCTCCGTCATGAACTTCGCGGTCGAGGACGGCAGGATCAGTCGGGTGTGGATCGTGCTGAATCCGGCCAAGCTGACCTCCTGGCGCGGTGATTCGGGGGCGGACGGCCCGGGCGGTTCGGCCGACTCAGCCGACCCCGGGGGCGACGGATCACGGACGGCCTGACGGATCACGGAGAGATCGCCGACGAATCGTCCGTGATCCGTCCTCCTCTCCGTCATCCGTCGGCCCGCACCGGGCAGAACGTCGGCGATCCGACATCCTCCGCATCCTGCTAACGTCAGCGTTGCGCGCCCGAAGCGCAGACGCAGGAGAGCCCAGTGCAGATCAGGGATGCGGTCGTCGCCGACCTCGAGACGATCACCGAGATTCACAACCACGCCGTGGTGCACACCACCGCGATCTGGAACGACGACGCCGTCGACATCGATGACCGGGCGGCATGGCTCGCCGACCGCACCGATCACGGCTTTCCCGTGATCGTCGCCGCGGACGAGACCGGCGTGATCGGCTACGCCTCCTTCGGCGGCTTCCGTCCGCACAGCGGATTCCGGCAGACCGTGGAGCACTCGGTCTACGTGAGGGGCGACCAGCAGGGACGCGGCGTGGGCAGGACGCTGATGCAGGAGCTCATCACGAGGGCGCGCGGGCAGGGCGTGCACGTCATGGTCGCGGCGGTCGAGAGCGGCAACGTCGGATCGATCCGCCTGCACGAGAAGCTCGGCTTCCACGAGGTCGGGCGCATGCCGCAGGTCGGCGTGAAGTTCGGCCGCTGGCTCGATCTGACGCTGCTGCAGCTCATCCTCGACGAGCGCACCGCTCCCGACACCGCGTCCTG
Source organism: Microbacterium croceum (assembly GCF_023091245.1). Lineage (NCBI taxonomy): Bacteria > Bacillati > Actinomycetota > Actinomycetes > Micrococcales > Microbacteriaceae > Microbacterium > Microbacterium croceum. The sequence continues at coordinate 413,226 of NZ_JAHWXN010000001.1, forward strand.
AACGGAGACCCGATGGATGCACTGCAGTGGTTCGTCGACGCGTTCAACGCCCAGTGGGTGCTGCCGGGCGGGCAGACGCTGCTGGTGCGCGAAGTCGTCGGCAACGTGTTCGGGCTCGCGAGCGCGATCGGCGGCATGCGACGCAAGGTGTGGGCGTGGCCGGTGGGCATCGTCGGCAACCTGCTGCTGCTGACCGTCTTCCTCGGCTCGATCCTCAGTCCCGACCACTCGCTGCCGCACCTGCTCGGGCAGGCGGGGCGCCAGGTCATGTTCATCGCCGTCGCGATCTACGGGTGGATCCGCTGGCGCAACGCCTCGGGCGGACGGGTGACCCCGCGCTGGGCACCCACGAGCGCGCGCATCGGCATGGTCCTCGTGATGATCGTCGGCACCGTCGCCCTCACCCCCCTGTTCCGTGCGCTCGGCTCGTGGGAGCCGGTGTGGGCGGACGCCTGGACCTTCGTCGGCTCACTGCTGGCGACCTACGGCATGGCCAGAGGATGGACCGAGTTCTGGCTCATCTGGATCGCGGTCGACGTGGTGGGAGTGCCGCTGCTGTTCAGCTCGGGCTACTACGCGACCGGGTTGATGTACGTCTTCTACGGCCTGTTCACCGCGACCGGGTTCGTGATCTGGTGGCGCGCACAGGTGAAGGCCTCGGCGACGCCGGTCGAGATCCTGCCTCCCGATCCGAGCCCGCGGCGCGCGGAGGATGACGCCCGCTGAGGTTCAGTCGCGGCGCGACGGCGTCCGTTCGGGGAGCAGCAGCACGACACCCAGCAGCAGGCTGATGCCCAGGGCGACCATCTCGCCGATCGCGGACACCGGCGACATGTGCTCGAGGTGCAGCGCGTGGTACGCGAAGTGCAACAGTCCGAACACGGTCCAGGCGATGCCGAGGATGCGGAAGGCGATCTCGTTCCGCCAGATCAGTCCGCCGATGCTGGCCGCGGCGAGCGCGAGGTACATGGCTCCCACATCACGGATCAGGTGCTCGTTGTAGGGTCCGTCGACGGACACCCAGGAGCCGAGAACGCCGGGGAACGAGTCGTAGAAGGCGGCGGAGGCGAAGTACGCCCATCCTCCGACGAAGATTCCGAGAGCAGCCGAAGCGGCGAGGGCGAGGAGGTGGAGTCGTCTCATACCCGCATGACGATGCAGCCGCCGGCATCGTGAGGCGACGGCATCCGGGTCGGGAGGACTTCTCCCCGTCGGGCGGACGATTCGGCCCGGATGCTCCTCCCGAGGCCGAGTTCTCCTCCCGAAGCCGTGCGGGGCAGACGCCCGTCAGGACGAAAGGGTCCGCGGGCTGAGCGCCGAGAGCAGCCGCAGCTTCTCCTGGCTCTCCGAGCCGGGCACTGCGGTGTAGACGAGCAGGGCGTGGGACTGCTCCGGATCGAGCAGGCTCTGGCAGGTGAGCTCGAGCGGCCCCAGCTCCGCGTGCACGAAGTGCTTCGTCGCGCGGGGCCGCAGACCCACCTCGTGCCGGTCCCAGAGCTCGCGGAACTCGGCGCTGCGCGGGAGCAGTGCCTCGACGAACCCCGCGGCCCGCGACCCGCTCCCCCGCCGCGCACTGACCTCGCGCAGACCCGAGACCCACAGCCGGGAGAGGAAGTCATGCTCTTCCTCGGCATACAGCGCCCGCGTGCGTGGATCGCTGAACCAGCGGTATCCGAGGCTCCGCTCCGGTCCGCGGATGCTCGCCGTGTCGCCGGTCAGCGCGACTCCGAGCGGCGTCTGCCGCAGAGTCTCCCCGAGCTCGGTCACGATCTCGGCCGGAGTGTCATGCAGCCGATCGAGGATCCGCAGCATGCCGGGGCTGACGTGCTCGCTCGCCCCGCCGCGCTCCGGTGGCTGATGACCGGCCAGCCGGAACAGGTGGTCGCGCTCGTCGATCGTGAGGTGCAGCCCCTGAGCGATGGAGGCGAGCATCTGCGCCGACGGCAGCGGCCCGTCCCCGCGCTCGAGGCGCGCGTAGTAGTCCGCCGACATGTGGCTGAGCGCGGCGACCTCCTCGCGACGCAGTCCTTCGGTGCGTCGGCGCTGCCCTCGGCCCAGCCCGACGTCTTCGGGCTGCAGGCTGTCGCGGCGCAGACGCAGGAACCCCGCCAGGGCTGCTCTGTCGATCGCCATCTCATCTCCTCGCTGTGCCGATCATGATCCTCGCACCGTCCCGGTACGCGTATCCACTGCATGAGGAGTCCTGGATGCGGTCGCGGCAGGCACGCATGCTGGATGCGACCCTCGAAGGAGCATCATGACGCGCAGCATCCCCGACATCGACATCCCGTCCCTCACCGGAAAGACGGCCGTGGTCACCGGCGGCAGCGATGGGATCGGGTTGCGCATCGCGACCCGCCTCGCCAGGGCCGGAGCCGAGATCGTGCTCCCCGTGCGCAACGCCGAGAAGGGCGCGACGGCAGCCGCCGGCATCCGCGATGCCGTGCCTCACGCCCGGGTGCGCACCACCCCGCTCGACCTGTCGTCGCTGGACTCGATCGCCGCCTTCGGCGAGACCATGAACGCCGACGCGCAGCCGGTGCATCTGCTGATCAACAACGCGGGCGTGATGACTCCCCCCACGCGGCAGACGACGGCCGACGGGTTCGAGCTGCAGTTCGGCACGAACCACCTCGGTCACGTCGCACTCGTCGCACATCTGCTGCCGGTGTTGCGTGCCGGCAGCGCCCGGGTGACGTCGCAGGTGAGCGTGGCGGCGAGCAGCGGACGCATCCACTGGTCGGATCTGCAGTGGGAGCAGTCATACGACGGCATGCGCGCCTACCGCCAGTCGAAGATCGCGTTCGGGCTGTTCGGTCTCGAACTCGACCGTCAGAGCGAGGCGCACGGATGGGGCATCACGAGCAACCTGTCGCATCCGGGTGTCGCCCCGACGAGCCTGCTGGCGGCGCGACCGGAGCTCGGGCGCACCACCGACACCCTCGAGGTGCGGGTGATCCGGTGGGCTTCTGCGCGCGGACTGATCGTCGGAACTCCTGAGAGCGCGGCGCTCCCTGCCCTCGCGGCCGCGACGCTGAGCACGTCGAGTGCGCGCGCGCTGTACAGCCCCGGTGGCCCAGGACGCATGGGCGGGATGCCGTCGGAGCAGCCCCTGTACGCCCCGTTGAAGAGCACCGAGGATGCGTCGCGCATCTGGCGGATCTCGGAGGAACTTGTCGGGGTCACCTTCCCGCGGTGACCGGCCGGGTCAGTCGTCGCTGCGGCCGAACACCGAGCGCAGGAAGAAGAAGACGCCGACGGCGACCACCAGCACGATGGCCAGCTTCGCGATGAACCACAGCACCGAGAAGAGCGCACTGACCAGCCACCACGCGATCACCACGGCGAGGATGACACCGACGACGGTCCAGAGCGAGTTCTTGGTCATGGCTCCAGCCTAGGCACCTCCGGGGCGGGCGGAGGTCGGGGATGCGCCTCCTCCCGAGGGGGAGCCCTTCTCCCGACGGAAGACGGAGCAGAGCACGACGCAGAAGGCTGAGACTTCCCGGATGCCCGATCATCAGGCCGAGCACCCGGGAAGGCGCCGCAGTTCTAGCGGTTGCCCCTCTCGCGACGCCTGAGGCGGTAGTCGGTAGCCACCGTCCATCCTGCGAAGGCGAGAAGGGGCACGACAGAGAGCGCACCCACCCATTCGGGCGACCCGCCGTTACCGATGAACACGACGTTCAACGCGACCGCGAAGATCACCGCGGCAGCGAAGAGCACGAGCCTTATGGGCGAGAACAGCGCTCTCAGTCGGCGCCGCAGTGAATTGCTGTAGGTCATGGTGTCCGTCACTTGCATGCGTACGTTCCGTACCAGGGTACGCCGACAATCACGCCGGAGAGGGGCACAAAGGTCATGAACTGCTCAAGGCACCGCTTCGGTTTCGAGTTCTGCGCGACACCGGCCGTGTAGACCATGGGGCCGGTTGCGAGGAAACATCCTGCTGCGAAGGCTGCTGCTCCCGGAGGGCCCGCGACGGCCGCGCCAGCTGCGGCGCATACAGCGGTGAGTCCCGTAGCGCCCCAGCCGCCGTTGGCGATGGTTGCCGTCTCTGCGCGGGTGAAACGAATTCGTACCTGCACGGGGCTCGTAAGGGACCAGGTGGGATCTGCAACGACAGGGAACGCCGCGTTCTCGACGTCGACGACCTGAGTGACCACGCCACCCGCAACCTCATACGCGGTGCTCACTTCGGCCCCGTTCGCGTCAACGGCCCACGCGGGCTCGATGCTTCCGATAGTCGCGGTCACTTCGGCGGTGATGCCCTCAGCCTCTACAACCTCCGTTCGCGTCAGTTCCAACGACCCATCGGGCTGGGGCGCAGCGTCGACGCCTTCGGGAAGGGTGTAGGAGAACGCGTCCTGCGATCCGTCCCACAGCACGGTGGACACGCGAACGCCCTGCACTACTTCGTCGACCGTCACATCAACGCTGCCCTGATCTGCCGAGTACACCGTAGAACCGGAATCGGTCTTCTCTGCCGTGTCGAGCGACAACCCATCAGGGAGCGGGATGGTCAGCGGGGCAACATTGCCCGCGCTGACGACGACGCCCCCGGACGCATCGAGTGCCGGGGTGACGTCCAACTCGCCGTCGGTGGAGACAACGGAAACACCAGCATTCGCGGCCGCTCTGGCCACTACGGCAGACACCTCCTCTGGGGTAGGCGAGGAATCAGTCGCCGACGCGGCAGTTGCCGGCGCGAGGCTGGCGATAGACAGAATGCGCCGGTCGCAGCGACAAGACGGGATCGTCTCACAGTGAGTGCTCTTTACCGACCACTGACCGACTCGCCTTCGGCGAGCACTCCTTAGCCAGGGCCATCACCGTCAACGTAGGATCACCTGGACGTACTGTCTGTCGCCCATTCGGAGGACAGACGATCGGCCGTTTGCACGACCAGCCAAGTCCTTACATATTCAGGTAGCCGCATCCCCCCGGGACATACCGGCGACGCACGCGATCGTCCTGTTCCTCTCGCGACGCCCGTTCACTGCCACGAGCACACGCTTTCTCCACGAAAGACGGCTTCTCGCAGAAGAACCCCTGTTCAGCAGGGGTAGTTAAGTGTTTTGTTATCTCCGTCTGAAAAGTCGAACTAGCTGCTTATGTGGCATGCCGAGATAATCGATCACGAAAGGTCTTGTCCCACTCAGACCTCCACACCCGACGAGCAACGGAGCCGTCGATGATGACGTTCCGTGCTTCGTGACATTCGAGCGATGGTGCCCCCTGCACCATGGAAGGACTCTGTCATGCCCATTTCACAGCACCTCGGCCGGAACGAAAGCCGTCAGGCGCACCGCTGGATCGGCGCCATCGCATTCGGCGCCGCATCCATCCTCGTCCTCGCAGGTTGCGGCGGATCCGGTGACTCCGGAGACGCCGGCTCCGGATCGCAGACCCTGACCTTCGGCCTCTCCGCCGAACCCGCCACCCCGATCACCGGCATGCAGCAGGGAGGTGCGGTGAACCAGCTGCTCACCATGGTGCACCGCGGCCTGATGACCTACGACGAGAGCGGGGCCGTCACTCCGGGTCTCGCCGAGTCCGTCGACACCACCGATCCCACCAGCTACGTCTTCACCCTGCGTCCCGATCTCACCTTCCACGACGACACGCCCCTCACCGCAGAGAACGTCAAGAACTCGCTCGACTACTACCGCGACCCTGCGAACGGCTCCCAGCTCGCCGCCGGGCTCAAGGACATCACCGACATCTCCACCGACGGCGACACCGTCACGATCACCCTCGCGCAGCCGAACACCGCGTTCCTGCAGTACCTCGCGCTTCCGTTCGCGGCGATCGTCCCCGACGCCTCACTCAACGCCGACACCCCGAACTGGGTCGGCGCCGGCCCGTTCGAGATGACGGACCTCGAGGAAGGGATCGGCCTCACGGTCGAGAAGAGCGACAACTACTACGACGCGGATGATGTGGCGCTCGACAGCATCGAGGTGAAGTTCTACCCCGACGGAGAGGCACGCACCAACGCACTGCTCAGCGGCGACGTCGACATGATCGAGTACGTCCCGTGGGAGAACTTCCAGCGCGTGTCGGATGCCGGCCTCACCGTCGACGCCCAGCAGGGGCCGTTCCAGTACGTGCAGTTCAACGTCACCGACGGCCCGTTCGCCGACCCGAAGGTGCGCCAGGCCGTCGCCTACGCCCTCAACCGCGAGAACGCGGTGCTGGCGGCATTCCAGAGCAACGGCGCCCCGCTGAACGGCATCGTCATCCCCGAGGACGACCCCGCCTACGACCCCGCCGCGGCCGAGCTGTGGAGCTACGACCCCGACAAGGCGAAGGAGCTCCTCGCCGAAGCAGGCTACCCCGACGGCTTCTCGGCGACGCTGCTCTCGACCTCGCAGTACACGTTCCTGCAGGACAACGCCCTCTCGGTGCAGGAGGATCTGCGCGCGATCGGCATCGACGTCACCCTCGACGCCCCCGACTGGTCGACCCGAGTCAGCAAGGGCAACGCGGGCGAGTACGACATCGCGGTCTCCGGTGACGCCGGCGTCGTCACCGACCCGTCGTACCTGTTGAGCTGGGTCGTCGACAGCCGCAACTTCAACGTCGGCTGGGGCTACTCCAACGACACGCTGCGCGGGCTCATCGAGGAGGGTCTCCGCTCCAGCGATGACGACGCCAAGCGTGACATCTACGCGCAGGTCGCCGAGCTCTGGGCCGAGGACGTGCCCTTCGCCTCGATCAACACGCGTGAGCAGGCCTACGCCTACAACGACAGGGTGAGCGGGTTCGAGACCCTGCCAGGGTTCCTCGTCTTCTACAGCTCGCTCAACCTCGCGCACGCCTCGGTGGAGTAAGTCCTGTGCTGTTCTTCATCCTGAAGCGGGTGGCGATGGGGGTGGGGCTGGTCCTGCTGGTCCTCACCCTCATCTTCTCCGCACTCCAACTCGTTCCGGGCGACCCCGCCGTGCTGCTGCTGAGCACCGGCGACGGCGGGGCGCCCAGCCCGGAAGCCGTCGAGAAGCTGCGCGAGCAGCTGGGGCTCAACCAGCCGTTGCTCACGCAGTACCTCTCGTTCCTCAGCGGTGTGTTCACTGGAGACCTCGGCGAGTCGTTCCGCACCTCCCAGCCCGTGCTCGAGGCCATCGGGGCCCGACTCCCGCGCACCCTGATGCTGGTCGTGTTCGCCACCGTGCTGTCGATCGTGATCGGCGTCGCGATGGGTGCCCTCGCCGCCCGCCGGGGCGGATGGGTCGACACGCTGGTCACCGCGCTCAGCTCGATCGGCGTCGCCCTGCCCGTGTTCGTGTTCGGCGCGGTGCTGATCCTGCTCTTCTCGATCACGCTGAAGTGGTTCCCGGCCGGAGGCTACGTGGACCCCTCCAAGGATCTGCTCGGTTCGCTCGCCAGCCTCACACTGCCGGCCATCGCGCTCGCGGTCGGGTTCGCCGCGCAGATCGCCCGGATGACACGATCGGCCGTGCTGGAGGTGCAGACGCAGGACTGGGTCCGCACCGCGAAGTCGATCGGCCTCGCCCCGCTCACGGTGTTCCGCCGGCACGTGCTGCGCAACTCGCTCACCCCAGTCGTGACCGTGGTCGGCATCGGCTTCGGCACGCTGCTGGGCTCGACGGTCCTGGTCGAGCGGGTCTTCAACTACCCCGGCCTGTCGAGCCTGCTCGTCGACGGCGTCACCACCCGTGACTACCCCGTGGTGCAGGGCGTCGTGATCGTGATCGCCCTGCTGTTCATCGCGATCAACATCGTCGTCGACATCATCTATGGAATCCTCGACCCCCGAGTGAGGCGAGCATGAAACTCAGCCCCCGCATCCGCCAGGCGATCACGCCCCTGCGGACCGTCATGGTGGTCTACCTGCTGGTGATCATCATCCTCATGGCGTTCGCGCCGCTGCTCGCCCCCTACGACCCGATCGCGCAGAACGTCGCGATGCGTCTGCAGCCGATGTTCAGCCCCGGCCACCTGCTCGGCACCGACGAGCTGGGGCGCGACATCCTCTCGCGCATCATGTTCGGTGCGCAGGTCGAGCTGTTCATCGCCCTCGGAGCCACTCTGCTCGCCACCGTGCTGGGCACGCTCCTCGGCCTGCTCGGGGGCTACTTCAACGGACTCACCGAGGTCGTGACGATGCGGCTCATGGTCGACGTCATCCTCGCGTTCCCGCCGATCGTGCTCGCGCTCCTCGCCGTCACCCTGTACGGACCCGGACCGATCACGCTCATCATCGCGATGGGTGTGCTGTTCGCCCCGATCTTCGCCCGCATCACCTACGGACAGGTGCTGTCGACCAAACGTGAGGAGTACGTCGACGCCGCCCGCACCTTCGGCGCCCCGACGGTCGTGATCCTGTTCCGCACGGTGCTCGCGAACGTCTCGGCACCGATCATCGTGCAGTTCTCCCTCACGATGGCCGCCGCGATCCTGATGGAATCCGGACTCAGCTATCTGGGGCTCGGCGTGGTTCCGCCCACGCCGTCCTGGGGCTCCATGGTCGCGGCGGGGCAGCGATACCTCACCACCGACCCGCACGTGCTGCTCGTGCCCGGCACCGTCATCGTGCTGACGATCCTCGCGTTCGGCATCCTCGGCGACGCCCTGCGCGATCTCCTCGACCCGAAAGCGAAGAAGCGCTCATGAACGAACCGCTGCTGCAGGTCGACGGCCTGTCCGTCGAGTTCCAGACGCCGGACGGCTGGCGTCAGGTCACCTACGACGTCTCGTTCCGCGTCGATCGGCGCAAGACTCTCGCCCTGGTCGGCGAATCGGGGTCGGGCAAGTCGGTCACCGCGATGTCGATCCTGGATCTGCTGCCCGCCAACGCCCGGCGCACCGGACGCATCCTCTTCGACGGCGTCGACCTCGTGCCGTTGCGCGACAAGGGGCTCCGGCCGTTGCGCGGGTCCCGGATCGCGACGATCTTCCAGGAGCCGATGACCGCGCTGAACCCGGTGTACACGATCGGCCATCAGCTGGCCGAGGCGCTCACCAGCCATCATCACGACCTCGACCGGAAGACCGTCAGGGACCGCGCGATCCAGTTGCTGCGCGATGTGCACATGCCCGATCCGGAGGAGAAGGTCGATCACTATCCGCACCAGCTCTCGGGAGGACAGCGCCAGCGCGCCATGATCGCGATGGCCATCTCGTCCGAGCCCGATCTGCTGATCGCCGACGAGCCGACGACCGCTCTCGACGTCACCGTGCAGGCCGAGATCCTCGACCTGATCTCCGAGATCCAGGAACGGATGGGGATGGCGGTGCTGATCATCACCCACGACATGGGCGTGGTGGCCGATATCGCCGACGACGTCGTCGTCATGAAGGATGGCCGTGTCGTGGAGGGCGCCCCGTCGGCGGAGCTGTTCCGCTCCCCGAAGCAGGAGTACACGCAGGCACTTCTCGCCGCGGTGCCGCACCTCGGCAAGGCCGACGACTTCCTCTCGGCCGCGCGCAACAAGCTGCGCATCGACGGAGTGACCGCAGCCACGCCGCTGCCCGAGACGGTGCTGCGGCTGCAGGATGCCGTCATCCGCTACCCGGGTCGCTGGCGGCGCCCCGGGTTCCAAGCCATCAACGGCATCGATCTGGAGGTCGCGCGCGGTGAGATCGTCGGCCTCGTGGGCGAATCCGGCTCGGGCAAGTCGACGATCGGCAAGGCCGCGATCGGCCTGCTGCCCGTGACGGAGGGCGTGCTGGAGGTGCGCGGCGAGCGCATCACCGGCCGACCGGGTCGCGCGCTGCGGCAGCTGCGGCGACACGTGACGATGGTGTTCCAGGATCCCGCGTCATCGCTGAACCCCCGGCGCACCATCGGGCAGGCCATCTCCGACCCGCTGCTCTGGCAGGGGCTCGTCCGCGACCCCCGCGCCCGCCGGACGCGAGCCAAGGAGCTGCTCGAGCAGGTGCAGCTCGACCCGGACTGGTGCGACCGCTTCCCGCACGAGTTGTCGGGCGGCCAGCGTCAGCGCATCGGCATCGCCAGAGCGATCGCCACCGATCCGGTGCTCATGATCGCCGATGAGCCGACCTCCGCACTCGACGTCTCGGTGCAGGCGCAGGTGCTCGATCTGTTCCTCGCCCTGCAGCGCGAGCTCGGGTTCTCCTGCCTGTTCATCAGCCACGACCTCTCGGTGGTCGAGACGCTGTCGAACCGGGTGGTGGTGCTGCGGCACGGCGATGTGATCGAGGAGGGGCCGACCGAAGAGGTGCTGCACCATCCGTCGGACGACTACACGAAGCGTCTGATCGCCGCCGCACCGGTGCCCGATCCCGAGATCCAGCAGGTGCGCCGCGCCGAGCGGCTCGCGTTGAGGAGGGGATAGGGATGGAGACCCGACGACTGGAGATCTTCGTCGCACTGGTCGACGCCGGGGGCTTCAAGCAGGCTGCCGCGAGCCTCTTCATCACGCCACCGGCGCTGTCGCAGCAGATCTCGCGACTCGAGAAGGATGTCGGCGTCGCGCTGATCGACCGCACCATGCGCCCGATCGTGCCCACCGAGGCGGGGCGGGAGTTCTACTTCCGCTGCCGGAGGGTGCTCGAGGCGATGCAGCACATCACCCAGCTCCTCGACGATGAGCGCAGCCACGAGTTCGGCCGCGTGCGCGTGGGCATCGTGCCCGCCATGATGTACAGCACGCCGGCGAAGGCGGTGCGTCGTTTCATCCGCGCGCATCCCGCCGCCAACGTGCAGGTGCGCAGCATCGCGACCTCGCTGCTGATCGATGAGCTGGAGCAGGGGTCGATCGACGTCGCCGTGCTCCTCACCCAGCCCGATCTGAAGGACCTGTCCTCGACGACGCTGTTCAGCGAGGAGTACCTCGCCTGCCTGCCGCTGGACCACGCCTTGGCCGACCAGGACGAGATCAGCTTCGCGGAACTGCGCAGCGAGCGCATCCTCCAGGGCCCCCGGGTGGCGAACCCGGCGGGCTACGACGCGGTCGTCGCGGCGTGCATGCGCGCCGGCTTCTCCCCGCGCACTCTCGAGGTGATGGGTTCGTACATGGATCACGCCGCGATGGTGTCGGCGGGCATGGGCGTCGGGTTCATGCCGGAGTCGCTGTCGGACATCCACCCGCACGATGTCGTCTACCGGCGACTGGTCAACCCGCCCGTGGGGCTCACGGCATCCATCTCGTGGTTCGAGCGCCGCCTCGACTCCGTGGGGCGGGCATTCGTCCGCCACTGCATCACCGAGCTCTCCGATCTGGAGGGCCTCACCCCAACCGAAGGAGAGTCATGAAGTTCGCGATCGGCCAGATGGTCTCCGGCGAAGACAAAGCCGCCAACCTCGCGGAGATCGCGCGGTTGACCGAAGAGGCGGCCGCCGCCGGCGCACGCCTCGTGGTCTTCCCCGAGTTCGCGATGTTCGATGCACCGAAGCTCGACGAGGAGTTCATCAAGGAGGGCGAGCCGCTCGACGGTCCGTTCGTGTCCGGCCTCGCCGCCCTCGCGCGCCGGACCGGTGTCTCGATCGTCGCCGGGATGCTCGAGACCATCGAAGGCGAGGCGCGCGGCTACAACACGCTCGTGCTCGTGACGCCGGACGAGGGTCTCTCGCGGGTCTACCACAAGCTCCACCTGTACGACGCGTTCGGCTTCCTCGAATCCGACCACATCCGCCCCGGCGACATCGCGGGTCCGGTGACGTTCACGATCGACGACATCACCGTCGGGATGCTCACCTGCTACGACCTGCGCTTCCCCGAAGTGGCCCGTGAACACGCGGATGCCGGAGTCGACCTGCTGCTGTATCCGGCGGCTTGGATGCCCGGTGCGCGCAAGGAGGACCACTGGAACACCCTCGCCCGCGCACGGGCGATCGAGAACACCCTCTACGTGGCGGCCGTCTCGCAGGGGCCGTCGGTCGGCACCGGCGGCAGCATCATCGTCGATCCGATGGGCATCACTCTCGGAGAGATCGGCGAGCGGAGCGGCATCGCCGTGGCGGATGCCACGCCACAGCGCGTCGCCGAGGTGCGCTCGGTGAACCCCTCGCTCGCCAACCGTCGATTCACCGTGGTCGCCTCGGCCTGACGCCGTCACCACAGAACTGAAAGGAAGAACATGTCTCACACGCTCAAGCAGGGCGCCTGGCTGTCGGATGGAAGCAGCGCGATCGGCGAGATCGTCGCCGGACTCGGCTACGACTTCGTCGTGCTCGACATCGAGCACGGATCCTTCGACCTCTCGATCCTCGAGCGCTTCATCCCGCTGCTCAAGGGCCTCGGCCTGGAGGTGCTGTCCAAGGTGCTGGTGCCCGAGCGCGGCGCCATCCAGCAGGCCCTCGACTTCGGATCCGACGGCGTGATCATCCCCCACATCGAGAGCGTCGAGCACGCCAAGCGCATCACGGACTTCGCGAAGTTCCCCCCGCTGGGCTCGCGCAGCCTGGCGGGTGGTCGCACCATGAGCTACCGCGGATACTCCGACGAGTGGATCGCCGCCCAGGATCGCGACATCAAGGTGTTCCCGATGGTGGAGGACCCGGGTGCGCTCCGCGACGTCGAGGCGATCGCCGCGCTGCCGACCGTCGACGGCATCTTCATCGGCCCCGGCGACCTCGCCGCGATGAGCGGTCGCGGTGCCTACCGCCAGACCGAGGCGGACTTCGACGACTTCCGCAAGGTGATCGCCGCTGCCCGCGCGAACGACAAGCCCTGGGTGCTGCCGGCGTGGACCACGATCGAGAAGGAGTTCGCGATCGCCGAGAACGCCGACTACGTGCTGCTGACCATGCAGCACGCCGCGATCTCGGAGGGCTACGGCAACGCCCGCGCGCTGATGGACGGCCTCATCGCGAACGCGTCGGTCCCTGCCGCGTCCTGATCACGGGCCTGCCTCCCACCCCCGAAGCCCCCGCGCACCACGGCGCGGGGGCCTCGTCGTGCGCGGGCCCGGCTGTGGCGGTTCACAACTCCTCAAGAACGCGCGCGATCAGGCTCAGAACCGCGTCCGACGGCGCCGACCGAGCGACTTCTGAGGAGTTGTGAACACGCACGACCTCACACCTCCGCGACCTGCCTCGTCATACCCGGTGGAGGCGCGCCCGCGCCCCGGAACGAAGGAGATGACGTGTCGCACGTGAACATCGGCAAGGTCTATGCAGCGCCCTACACGGCGATGCTCGAGTTCAGCGCCCAGGCTGCCGCCGCGGGAGTGGATGCCGGGCTGTCGCCGCTGCTGGTCGAGCTGATCAAGATCCGCGCCTCACAGCTCAACGGCTGTGCGTTCTGCCTGAAGATGCACGTCGCCGACGCGGTGAAGGCCGGGGAGACGTCCGACCGCCTCGCCGTGCTCGCAGGCTGGTGGGAGTCGCAGTACTTCAGCGCAGAGGAGCAGGCCGCCCTGCAGATCGCCGAGCGCGTGACCCTGCTGAGCGACCACGGACGCCTCGCCGATCGCGGTGTCGACGTCGACGGGGTGCTCACCGAGAAGCAGATCGCCGCGGTCACCTGGCTCACGGTCGTGATCAACAGCTGGAACCGCATCGCGGTCAGCAGCCACTACCCGGTCGCCCCGTGACACCGCCGAGCCGCTGAACGCGCGAACCTGAACAAGCGGCGGGAGTCAAGACCCTTCCCGCCGCTGTTCAGCCGGGTCAGACTGCCTCTCATCCGATCGATGAGGAGTACCGTGAGCCCGAGTGCCGTCCGCACCGCGACATCCGCAGACCTGCAGGACCGAGGTCCGCTGAGCGCTGCGCTCGTTCGCCGCCTCACCGGCGACGAGGAGTCCGACCACTTCGCGCAGGCCGAGGCAGCGATCGCTCGAACCGACGACGTCGTGCGCGATGACGACATCCAGCTCGCGCTCTTCCTGCTGTTCGCCTCGTCGTACGGCGCGCTCCCGCAGATCGATCCCGCGCGCGAATGGGACCCGGAACTGATCGCGACGCGGCGGCTTCTGGAAGACGCCTTCGAGCGCGCCCTGCGGGCATCCGTGCCGCAGCCGCCCCTCCCCGAGGCCACGATCGACGCGGTCGGTCGCGCGCTGTTCGCGCTGGCGGAGGCTGACACCGGGCCCAGCCTGTCGCGGTATCTCGCGAAGAAGGCGACGACGGAGCAGGCGCGCGAGTTCTTCATCCAGCGCTCGATCTACACGCTGCACGAGGCCGACCCGCACTCCTGGGCGATCCCTCGGCTGCATGGCCGCGCCAAGGCCGCGCTCGTCGAGATCCAGTCCGACGAATACGGCGGCGGGCGACCCGACCGCGTGCATGCGACGATCTTCGCGAAGGCGATGCGGGGCGCGGGACTCGACGACACCTACGGCGCGTACCTGGAACACGCCCCGGCCATCGCCCTCGCCTCGCACAACATGATGTCGATGTTCGGCATCAACCGCCGCCTGGTGGGCGCGATCGTCGGGCACCTGGCCGCCTTCGAGATCACCTCATCGATCCCCAATCGGCTCTACGGCGAGGGGATGCGGCGGCTGGGGTTCGGCGATGACGTGACCGACTACTTCGACGAGCACGTCGAAGCGGATGCCGTGCACGAGCAGATCGCCGCGCGCGACCTCGCCGGCAGTCTGACCGAGGATCGTCCCGAGCTGCTGTCCGACATCATGTTCGGCGCATCCGCCTGCCTGACCGTCGACGGCTGGGCGGCCGGGCACATGCTCGACGCCTGGGAGCGCGGAGAGTCCTCGCTGCGAACGGACGACCCCCGATGAGCGCCGCCGACCGGGAGGCCACCATCACGCCCTACCCCGACGGCCCCCTGGTGGTGCGGGGCGCTGTCGAGCTGCGCACGTCGGAGGGCGACCCGATCGAGCCGCGCCGCCGCACGGTCGCCCTCTGCCGGTGCGGACTCTCGACGATCAAGCCGTTCTGTGACGGCACGCACAAGGCGGCCGGCTTCCGCACCGACGTGTGACCCGGGGGTCACCCTCTGCGGGCCCCCTGGAAACGGGGGTAGTGCCCGCGATCGTCATCGATGATCTCGTCCCCTCCTCATCCCGAGCGCTGCTTTGGTATATATTTCCAAGCTAACCCCTTTTGATGGAGAATTTTTCCAAGCGAACGAGGACTCGATGATGAGACGAACTGCGGCCGTCGCCGCTGCCACCACTGCCCTGCTCCTGATAGCGCTCCCCAGTGCCGCGGGGGCCGCTCCCGCAGCGGAACCGCTGACCAAATACGTGAAGGATGCCGCGGGCGGCTACGGCTACAGCACCCAACCGGTCTACACATACCCGGGATCTGGCGAGCAGGTCTCGATCCCGACGTCGCTCGTGGAGGAGAATCGCCGCTTCTCGAGCGCGTGGGTCGGCACGATCGGCAACCTGAACTTCGGAAAGCCGAGCAACGCCGCGGACTTCGACGCCAAGTACTCGGCTGTGCTCGACGACTTCGCCTCCTGGAACATGAACGCGGTCATCTTCCAGGTGCGCCCCCTGCTCGATGCCTACTACCCGTCGGACCTCAACCCGTGGTCGGAGTTCCTCACCGGCACGCAGGGCGCTGACCCCGGCTACGATCCGCTGCAGAGGATGGTGGACGCGACGCACGCACGCGGCATGGAGTTCCACGCCTGGCTCAACCCCTACCGGGTCACCAACACCAAGATGACCGCGCCCGCGACCCTCGCCGCGCTCGGGCTCACCGCTGCCGAGGTGAAGGCACTCTCGATCCCCGAGTACATCGCCGCTCTCAACGCCGCAGGCGTCCTCGCCGACGACAACTTCGCCGTGCAGCACCCGGACTGGGTGCTGTCGTTCGACGAGAAGCTCTTCCTCGACCCCGGTCAGCCCGACGTCCCCGCGTACGTCGCGGCATCCGTCGCGGAGATCGTCGAGAACTACGATGTCGATGCGATCCATTTCGACGACTACTTCTACCCCTACCGGATAACGGTGGACGGGCAGAACGTGTTCTTCGGAGAACAGGGAGAGGACCGTGCGACGTTCGAGGACTTCGGCCTCACCGCCGGCTACCCCGACACCGCTGCGGGCGTCGAGTCCTGGCGACGCGACAACATCACCGGGCTCATCACCCAGGTCGGCGACGCGGTCGACGCGCACAACCAGTCGGCAGGCACTGCGGTGCAGTTGGGCATCAGTCCCTTCGGCATCTGGGAGCACAAAGCGCTCGACCCGGCCGGTTCGAACACACCCACGGGCTCATCGCAGAGCTACAGCCACGCGATCTTCGCCGACACCCGCGGCTGGGTGCAGGACGAGCTCATCGACTATCTCGTGCCGCAGATCTACTGGAGCTTCGATCAGGCCGCCGCGCCGTACGGCGAGCTCGCACAGTGGTGGAGCGACGTCGCCGCCGACAGCCACACGCAGGTGTACGTCGGGCATGCTCTCTACAAGCACGTCAACAACGGTGGCTTCGATCCCGCGTGGATGAACCCCGAGGAAGTGCCGAACCAGATCCGCTTCAACCAGACTCTCGACGGCATCGACGGCAGCGTCCTGTTCAGCTACAACGACATGAAGCCCAGCGCCCTGACCGCACTGCCCGCAGACCAGCAGCCGAAGCATCAGGCGAAGAACACCGCGATCGATCTCCTCAAGAGCGAAGCCTTCGCGTACCCGACGCTCGTCCCCGCGAAGCCGTGGCTGTCTGATGGCAGCGTCGCTGCACCGGTCTCTCCGACCGTGTCCGACGGCACGCTCACCTGGACCGCCGGCGACGCGCAGGAAGCACGGCAGTATGCGATCTACCGGGGCACCGGCACCCCTGCGGAGATCATCTCGGCACCGGGCTCTCTCGTGGACACGGTGTGGGCCGGCGGCGACGCGACCCTCCGCTTCACTCTGCCCGCCGACACGGGATCCACGGCACGTGCCGGTGCCGACACGTGGGTCGTGACGGCACTCGATGCCGCCGCCGTCGAGAGCGCACCGGTGGCCGCCACCGACGCGCCCGTCGACCCCACGGATCCGACCACCCCGGGCACGCCGACGAATCCTGGCACGCCCGTCGACCCCGCGTCACCGGCCGACCCGGACGACTCTTCGCAGTCCGGCGGGGTGGCGGTGCGCGACGACCTCGCCTCCACCGGAGGCGCGGCGCCCATCCCCGCTCTGATCGCGGCAGGTGCCTTGCTCACGGCTGGCGCGGTCGTTGCGGGAGCCGCCGCGTTCCGCCGCCGCCGGCTTCAGTAGCCTGCCCGCGCGGGGGATGCAGCGCCGTGTCGCTGCATCCCCCACTTCAGCCCCGATTCAGCCGCAGACCGCCACACTGGAGGGATGCGGATCCTGGTGGTGGACGACGAGGTGCGTCTGGCGGACGGTGTCCGGCGTGGACTCGAGGCCGAAGGCTTCGCGGTCGACGTCGCGCACAACGGCATCGACGGGCTCTGGCGCGCCCGCGAGACCCGCTACGACGCGATCGTGCTCGACCTCATGATGCCGGGGATGAGCGGATGGAAGGTGTGCGAGGCCTTGCGCGCCGAGGAGAACTGGACACCGGTGCTCATGCTCACCGCGAAAGACGGCGAGTGGGATCAGGTCGAGGCGCTCGAGACCGGCGCAGACGACTACGTCACGAAGCCGTTCTCGTTCGCGATCCTCGTCGCCCGCATCCGCGCCCTGGTACGACGCGGTGCCGTCGCCCGCCCCACGATCCTGGAAGCGGGCGACCTGCGGCTCGATCCGGCCGCGCATCGTGTGTGGCGCGGTGAGACACCCGTGCCGCTGACCGCACGCGAGTTCGCGGTGCTCGAGTACCTGATCCGCCATCGCGGCCAGGTGCTGTCGAAGCGTGCGTTGATCGAGGGCGTCTGGGATGACGACTTCGACGGCGACCCGAACATCGTCGAGGTCTACGTCGGGCATCTGCGCCGCAAGCTCGACAAGCCGTTCGGCCGTGGGGCGATCGAGACGATCCGTGGTGCGGGATACCGGCTGGCGGCCGACGGTGGCTGAGCGCGGCTGGCGCTCGGTCCGCGGCCGCACGACGCTCGGCGCGACCCTCGTCGTGGCGGCCGCCCTGCTCGTGGGCGCGTTCTCGTTCTACGGCGTTCTCAGCACCAGCGTGCACAGCAGCGCCGAGCGCGCGGCGGAGCAGCGGATCTCAGAGCTCACCGAGCGTGGCGGCGGGCCGGGAGGACGATCGCTCGACTCACTGGACGACGAGATCGTGCAGCTCATCGGCCACGATGGCGCTGTCCGAGCGGCCAGCGAGGACGCTCGCGAGGCGCTCGGGTCGACACCCCTCCCCGTCTCCGACGACCCGCAGCGCATGACGATCGACGGCGAGCCGATGCTGATCGTGTCGGATGACCTCGATGACGATCAGACGCTCGTGCTGGCCCTGTCGGTCGAGGACGGCGCCGAGACCCTGGCGACGGTCGCGACTCTGCTCGCGGTCGCCGTTCCCCTGCTGCTGCTCCTGGTCGCCGTCACGACCTGGCTCGTGGTCGGACGCGCGCTGCGCCCGGTGACCCGCATTCGCCAGGAGGTCGACGGCATCACCGCGGAGCGACTGCATCAGCGCATCGCCGTGCCGGAATCGGCGGACGAGATCGCCGCACTCGCGACGACCATGAACGGGATGCTGGATCGCCTCGACGCGTCCGCGGCGGCGCAACGGCGCTTCATCTCCGACGCCTCGCACGAACTGCGCTCCCCGTTGGCGACCATCCGTCAGCACGCGGAACTCGCGCAGGCGCATCCGGCCACCACCAGCATCGGCGAGCTGTCCGAGGTCGTCTCGGAAGAGGGACTCCGGCTGCAGGGGATCGTCGAGTCGCTGCTGCTCCTCGCCCGGCTCGACGAGGGGGTGCACGGCCACGCGGAGCCCGTCGACCTCGACGACATCGCGCTCGGTGAGGTGCGACGTCTGCGCGTCTCCGGTCTCGATGTCGACGGTGCCGGTATCCGTGCCGCGCGCGTGAGCGGCGATCCGCGCCTGCTCGGACAGCTGCTGCGCAACCTCGCCGACAACGCCGCCCGCCACAGCCGCGGACGCATCGCGATCGGCGTTGCCCCTTCCGGTGCGCACGTCTTCGTGACGATCGAGGATGACGGCGCCGGGGTCCCACCCGAGGAGCGCGAGCGCATCTTCGAGCGCTTCGTGCGGCTCGACGAGGCCCGCAGCCGGGATGCCGGCGGAAGCGGACTCGGCCTGGCGATCGTGCGCGGCATCGCTGCCGCGGCCGGGGGAACCGTGACGGTCGACGACTCCCGCTGGGGTGGCGCCCGATTCGTCGTCACGCTGCCGCTCGCCCGCTGAGCGAGAGGGGACGCGCGCTGTCCTGAAGACCTCTTCAGGACGCTTCAGGATGGCTTCAGCGCCTGCGCGGGAGCATCGTCACATGGACGACAAGAACCTCACCCCCGACCAGACCCCCGAGCCCACGACGGCCTCCACGCCCGACGCCCTGACCGTGCCGGTCGCGCCGCCTGCGGCATCCGACGCCACGGAGCAGCATCCGGCAGCATCCGGCCAGCACCCCACGCCCGCAGCCCCCACCTCCGCCGCTCGGAAGTCCGGCCGCTCCCGTGCCCTGCTGATCGGCGGTGGTGTCGCCGCCGCCGTGGTTCTCGCGGGCGGAGGGATCGCCGTCGGCGCCGCGATCGGTGACGACTTCGGTGACGACGACGATCACGCCTCGGTCTCCGACGACGCCCGCCATCACGACGCCGCCGACGAGCGCGGTGACCAGCGCGGCGACCGAGACGACGATCGGGGAAGCGACTCGAGCGGCGGCGGCAGCTCGGCGACCGGCATCGGCACCGCCTCGGCCGACGAGCTCGTGGCGATCACCGACGCTGCCCGCGGTGCGGCCGAGGGCGATGTCACCTCGGTCGACGCGAAGCGCGACGGCACCTGGGAGGTGCAGCTCACCACCGCGAACGGTGACGAGACCGAGGTGCGCGTCGACGCCGACCTCCGCACGACCATCGTCTCCACCGATCCCGCGGATGGCGACGACACCGGCCCCGCGCTCACCCTCGACGAGGCGACCATCCGCTCGCTCGTGGCGGCCGCGCTCGACGAGGCCGACGGGATGGTCACCGACCTCGACGTGGACACCGACGATGTCAGCCCCTACGACGTCTCCGTGCTGACCGCCGACAACCGTTCGATCGACATCGACATCGACGCCGCGTTCGCGGTGGTCGGCACCGACATCGACGACTGAGTCCCCGCTCGTCCGGGGTGACGCGGGCAGTGGGCTGTGCTCTTCCGCCGCCGCTGCCCGCGTCACTATGCTGTGCCTGGGGAGGCGGGGCATGGATCTGAGCGAACGACCCGGCGACGCGGCACGGCGCCGACTGACACTCCTGCTGAGGGCGGCGATCACCCGCGGCGACCATCCCGAGCGGCTTCCGACCGACGACGAGATCGCGGCCACGTACGACGTGTCGCGCGCCGTCGCGCGCGACGCCCTGACCGCTCTGGCAGATGTCGGCATCCTCACCCGCACCAGAGGAGCGGGAACTCTGCCGACCGACAACCGGCCCACTCCGTTCAACCTGTTGACGATGCCGGCCGTCGGGGGCGTGCCGCAGTACAGCATGCATCCGCGCGTGATCGACGTCGCCACGGTGCCGACGCCGACGATGGTGGCTGCTCGCCTGCCCACCGCCGGCTCCGAGGTGCTGCGCGTGGAGTACATCTCGGTGCCGGACGACCAGGCCGACGGGGTGTCCACCGGCTACTTCGTGCTGCCCAAGGCCGAGCCGCTGCGGACCGCCGACTTCGGAGAGAACGTCTACAGCTTCCTCGCCGCGGGCGGCCTCGGCGTCTCGGCGACCGACTTCGTGATCGGCGCGATCACGGCCGGAGACGCCCTCGCACTGCGTCTGCGCACCCGTTCGTCGAGCGCCGTGCTGTTCCTCGAGCAGACGATCTACGACGAGGCGGGCGATCCGCTGAGCTTCTCGGTGGTGGCGATGCGGGGCGACAGACTGGCCGTGTTCTCCCACGCCCACAGCTGACGCCGGCGCTCACCCGCCGGCGAGGTGGGGTCCGGCGGGTGAGCGGTCGTCGTCGGCTCCTGCGCCGTCGACGACGGCGGCCATAGGGACTTCCGCTGGGCCGGAGATCCGTCGGGTCGCGCTGTTCCCCTCCGGATCTCCGAAGGTGGATCATCGCTCGTCACGAGGCTATGGCGCTCCGGATCACGACGACAACGCCGCCGCGACTGCGCCTGGATTGCGCCGCTCACGGCCGCGAGAACACCGGGCAGAAGCGGATGCTACGCCGCCGGGGTGCCCTCTTCCGCGGCACCCTGAACGGCATCGTCGTCGACAGGAGACACACCTGCCGTGACGTTATGGGCGAAGTAGCGCACCCGGTCGCCGCGCTGCGCGACGGTCGAGAAGCAGATCGCAGTGCCCGCCTCGTCGTACATGATCTGCTCGAGAGTCAGCACCGGCGCACCGGGTTCCATGACCAGGCGCCCCGCCGTGTACGGGTCGGTCTCGGCCGCGCCGATGAGCAGTTCGCTCGCCGACAGGTGGATGCCTCCGTTCGCCAGGAACGCGTAGATGTTGTGGCCGAACTCGGCATCGCGCAGCGCATCGGCCCGCGGCAGCACGAAGTAGTTGGTCGACACGGCGCCGGGGAATTCCAGTGCCACCGCGATGTACTCGACCCGCAGCACCTCGGGCCCGCAGTCCGGAATCCGCGCGGCGACCACCGGCGGAGTGCGGATGACCGAACGATCGGTCACGCGCGGATAGGTCGACTGCTCAGGCACACCGTCGACACCGTGGAACGCCCGGAGGCCGAAGATCGACGGGAGCACCCCGGTGCGCGTGCCCAGTCCCGGGTCTCGGGTGACGACCCCCGACTCCGCCAGCTCGCGCATCGCATCCCGCACGACGGCGCGGGTGGAGCCCGTCGCATCCATCAGCTCCCATTCCCGAGGGAGCCGACCGCGCGGATAGTCCCCCCGTCCGATCGCCGACCGCAGCAGGAGGTTCAGTCTGCGACGTTCGGCATTGCCGTCGGGTTCGCGCAGATGCTGGGATGAATCCCGTTTCACGACGATCAGTGTAGCGATCGGGGTGCGCCGCCCGACAGGCCGTTAGCATTCAGAGATGACCAATTCCGCTCCGATCGACGACGTATCCATCGGCGGCGACATGATCCGCCTCGGCCAGTTCCTGAAGTACTCCGGTTTGCTCGACTCCGGCGGCGACGCCAAGGAGGTCGTGATCGACGGCTACGTGACCGTCAACGGCGAAGTCGACCGCCGCCGCGGCCGTCAGCTGCACGACGGCGACCTCGTGACCTTCGAGGGACGCACGGTCCGCGTCCGCCCCTGACCGGACATCGCCTCCGCACCCCCGCACTAGCAAGGACACTCTCGTGCAGCACTCCTCCTCGTACGACCTCAACCGCGCCAACTGGGACGAGCGCGCGCCGTTGCATCTGGCCTCGCGCGAGTACGCCGTCCAGTCCTATGTCGACGATCCGACCCGGCTCTCCGACGTCGTCGCCTTCGACCGCGAGCGGCTCGGCGACCTGCACGGCGTGCGCGCCGCGCACCTGCAGTGCCACATCGGCACCGACACGATCTCGCTCGAGCGCCTGGGTGCCCAGGTCACCGGCCTGGACTTCTCCCCCGCCGCGATCGAAGGTGCTCGTGACCTGGCCGCGCGCGCGAACAGCTCGGCCGTGTTCGTCGAGGCGAGCGTCGACGACGCGGTGTCCGCACTCGGAGAAGGTCGTTTCGACCTGGTCTACACCGGGATCGGGGCACTGTGCTGGCTCCCCGACATCACCGCCTGGGCACGCACGGTCTCGTCCCTGCTCGCCCCCGGCGGTCGCCTCTTCATCCGCGAGGGACACCCGGTGCTCTGGGCGATCGACGAGAACCAGGCGGACGCGCTCGTCCTGGGCTACCCGTACTTCGAGCAGTCCGAGCCGCTGGTCTGGGACGACTCGAGCACCTACGTCGAGACCGATGAGAGCATCCGTGCCTCCGTCACCCACGAGTGGAACCACGGCATCGGCGAGATCCTGACGGCGGTCCTGGATGCGGGGATGACCATCACCCAGTTCGTCGAGCACACCAGCGTGCCGTGGGAGGCCCTGCCCGGGCGTATGCATCTCGACGACAACGGGGAGTGGACGCTGACCGAGCACGCGGAGCGGCTTCCGCTCACCTACACGCTGCAGGCGACCAAGACGGTCTGAGCGGCGTCGGCTCATCCGTCGCGGAGGCGCCGGGTCAGACCGCGACCGCGCTGATCGACGCGTGCGGTCGACGGCCCTCCTGAATCCGCGCCTCACCGTCGACGACGGAGAACCCCGCCCCCTCGAGCAGCTCCGTCATCCCGCGGATCGACCAGAAGTGGGCAGTCGTCACGGCATGCGCGAACGGTTCGCCGTCCGGGCCGTCGAAGAACCCCAGGAGCAGGTGTCCACCGGTGCGCAATAGGCGGCGTGCGGCAGCGAGGAGTGACGGGAGCTCATCGGCATCCGCATGGATCACCGAGTGCGACATGTCGCCGAGGAGGGCCGTGTACTCTGCCGCGCGCGCGGAGTAGCTCTCGCGCACGCGTCGGTCGGCCGTCTTCTGCCCCCGCGTCATCCGGCACAGTTTACGTTTCCGTAACACAAATGTCTTGTCACCGAACCCGCGCCAGTTTACAGTGTGCTTACTGGAGGTAATCGAACTGATTACCAGGAGAGGGGAGGGCGGGATGGACGACAGCAATCTCGGCGCTCGCGTGCGTGAGCTGCGCACACTGCGGCAGATGTCCACTCGTGAGCTCGCGCGCCGAGCATCCATCAGCGCCGGGTACGTCAGCCAGATCGAGAACGGCCAGGCCAACACCAGCCTGGATGTCGTCCGGCGCATCGCGGCGGCCGTCGGGATTCCATGGACCGAGCTGTTCAGCGCTCAGCCCGCGGTGGGCACCGTGCTGCGCCGTGGCGAGCGCCCCATGCTCTCCTCGGGCAACTCCGTCCGCCACTTCAGCATCACCCAACCGCCGCTGGGAAACGTCGAGGTACTGACCTCGGAGTACGAGCCCGGCCACGGCGAGGGGGGCGAGAACTACACGCACGGCGACTCGCAGGAGGTCTGCGTGATCCTGCGAGGGAAGTTCCGCTTCAACCTCGGCGACCAGGAGTTCATCCTCGAACCGGGCGACAGCATCGACTATCGCACGTCGACTCCGCACAGCATCGTGAACGTCGGCGACTCCGTCGGCGAAGCACTGTGGGTGGTGACCCCACCCTCCGCAGCCCCACCCGTCACAACCTGACCCGTCACAACCTGACCCCGGGGCCCGCACCGACGCCGGCCCCCTGCTACGCCCGCTTCGTCGTTCGACGACAGCGGTGTTCGGCGATGCCGAAACTGCTCGACCTTCACTACCTGCTCGACCTTCACTACCTGCTCGACCCGAACAGCATCACCTCGACTATGTGCAAGGAGACACCATGAAGACCATCCGGACCACCGCCGCAGCAGTCACCGCTGCCGCGCTGATCGCCGCTCTCGCAGGCTGCTCGACAGACACGGACAGCACCGGCGGCTCGACGGACGCCCTGACCCCGGTCGAATTCGGGCTGCCCACGAACATGGGCGCCAACAACTCGCCGATGGCCGTCGCCGAGGCGCTGGGCTACTTCCAGGACGAGGGCCTGAAGGTCGACATCGTCGTGACGGGCGACTCGACCTCGATCGTGCAGGGCATCGACTCCGGTTCGCTGGACATCGGCAGCACGCCGCCCGAGCCGATCTGGCAGGCCATGACCAAGGGCAGCGATCTGCAGCTCGTCTACAACTACATCCGCAAGCAGACCGGATCGCTCGCCGTGCTCGACGACAGCCCGATCACGTCGCTCGACGATTTCGAGGGCGCGGTGATCGGCCAATACAGCCTCGGCACCTCGAACATGCTGTTGTCCGAGGGCATCCTCGCCTCAGCGGGGCTGGAGCCTGATGTCGACTACACGCACCTGGCGGTGGGCACAGGCGCCGCTGCGCTGCAGGCCCTGAAGACCGGTCAGGTCGATGCGCTGTCGCTGTGGGATACCGAGTACGCGGCATTCGAGGCGCAGGGCACTCCCCTGCGCTACTTCACGACCGACGAGGTCGCCTCCCTCTTCTCCACGACGTACTTCTCCAGTGCCGACTTCGTGGCAGACAACCCCGAGGTGATCGAGGGATTCGGGCGCGCGATGGCCAAGGCGACGCTGTTCACGGCGACCAACCCCGAGGCGGCGCTGCGCATCATGTACGACGAATACCCCGACACTCTGGTCGCCGGCAACTCGATCGACGACCAGTTGAAGGTCGACCTGGTCGCACTCAACGCGCGGATCGCGCTGCTGACCGCCGGCGACCCCCAGGGCACGCAGTCGTGGGGAGCGTATGACGAGGCTGCGCTGACGGCATGGGGAACCTTCGCCCTGGATGCCGGCATCATCGACTCCGCCGTCGACACGGTCGCCGCGGCACCGAACACCTTCGTCGCCGCCTACAACGACTTCGACGCCGACGCGGTCATCGCCGAGGCCGAGAACTGGAGCGCCGAATGAGCATCCCGACCTTCACCGCCGGTATCCCGGCGATCGATCACCATTCCCACGCCGGCTATGTGCGGCCGGGCGAGCGACTGGAAGGAATCGACGCCCTGCAGCGCGAGAACGCGATGGGACACGTCGAGGCGAACCTTCCTGTCGAGGTGTTCGACGCATTCATCGCCGCCCGGGCCGCCGACGATGACACCACGCTCGCCCGGCTGGAGGCGGACCACGGTATCCAGGCGCTCATCGACGAGAGCGTTGTCTTCCAGTCGACGTCGGTCTACGGGGTCTCGCTGGCTGAGGGAACCCGTGCCCTCTACGGCGAGCTCGACCACGCGGAGGCCGTACGGGTGAGTGCGCAGCAGCGCGAGGACGACTTCCCCGGCCTGTACGACCGCGCGCTGGAGGTGTCGGAGACGGCCCTCGTGCTCACCGACATCCCCGCGATCGATGCGCAGTCCTGGTCTCCCGAACGGTACAAGCCGATCGGACGGATCGACCCGTACCTGTATCCGTTCGGTCACCCCGTGTTCCGCCGTCGCGGCTCGGACACCCCGAGGTTCCAGAGGGTGTTCGGCTCGATCCTGCGGGATCTGCTGGATGCCGAGGGGCTGGGCGAACCGCCGACGACGCTCGGCGCCTACCTCGACTTCGTGCGCGGATCGATCGTCCGGCGGCAGGAGAGCGGATTCGTCGGCCTCAAGATCGCCTCGGCCTACGTGCGCTCGCTCGATTTCACCCGACGCTCCCGCGAGGAGGCCGAGACGGCGTATGCGCTGTTGCGACAGGACGCCGCGGCGGTCGAGACACCGGCCTACACCGCCCTCGCCGACTACCTGATCTTCGCGATCGCGGAGCTGGCGGTGGAGCGTGAGCTGCCCCTGCAGATCCACACCGGCATGGGCCATGCCGAACCGGGTCTGCTGCTGTCGGGCGCCGATCCGCGCCTCCTGGAGCCGCTGCTGTCGGATCGTGCACTGAACCGGCTGCGGGTGATCCTCATCCACGGCGGGTATCCCTACACATCCCATCTGGCCGCACTCAGTCAGGCGCACGGGAACGTGTTCGTGGACTTCTCCTGGATGCCGTATCTGCACCACCATGCGCTGGAGCGCATGCTGCAGGAATGGTTGGAGCTGTTGCCGGCCGACAAGGTCATGTTCGGGACGGACACCGGGCACCCGGAGTTCCACGTCGCGTCGGTGGCTCGTGGCCGTCTGCTGCTGGACCGGGCGCTCGCATCCGGGGTGGCGGATCGGCTGTGGACGACGACGCAGGCGGAGTGGTTGGCCCGTCGAGTACTGAACGAGAACCTGACTCGTGTCTATGGATTGGAGGCATTATGAGCACGCTGATCGAGATCGAAGACCTGTCGAAGGTCTATCAGACCCGCACCGGGGATGTGACCGCGCTCTCGCACGTGGACCTGGGAATCGGCGAGGGTGAGTTCGTCTCGATCCTCGGCCCCAGCGGATGCGGCAAGACGACGCTGCTGCGGATCCTCGCAGGACTGGAACAGCACACGGCCGGGTCGGCGACGATCTCCGGAGTGCCGATCGGAGCCCCGCGCGGAGAGGCGGGGATGGTCTTCCAGAAGGCGACGCTGCTGCCGTGGCTGAACATCCTCGACAACGTGCTGCTGCCGCTGAGCCTGAAGCGACGCGTCACGGCGGCCGACCGCGGTCACGCGACGAGCCTGTTGACGATGGTCGGGCTCGGGGACTTCGTGTCCAAGCATCCGCATGAGCTGTCCGGAGGCATGCAGCAGCGTGCTGCGATCTGCCGGGCGCTCGTACACGATCCGGCCGTGCTCCTGATGGATGAGCCGTTCGGCGCCCTGGATGCGATGACCCGCGACGCGTTGAACGTGGAGTTGAACCGCATCTGGCGGGAGACCGCGACCACCGCGGTCCTGATCACCCACAGCATCAGCGAGGCCGTGTTCCTCGCTGAGCGCGTCGTGGTGATGACCGCTCGCCCTGGGAGGATCGCCGAGATCATCGACATCCCGTTCGGGAAGACGCGGACCCCGGAGTTGCTCGGAGATCCCGAGTTCGCCGCGCTCACCGCACACATCCGTCGACACTTCGAGGTGGCAGCATGACCGTGCACGCGCAGACCGCGCCGATGCAGACCGCAACGGCCCGGCGGCCACTCGTGAACACACCCATGAAGCGCACTCTCGCTTCACTGGGCCTGCTGGCGGTGCTGCTCCTCGCCTGGCAGTTCGTGCCGGGGTGGACGAACACCCCCGAGTACGTCGTGCCTCCGCTCAGCGACGTGCTGGCGGCCCTGTTCGATCCGGCGGCGCTGCCGCGGTATCTGGAGAACGCCGCCTCGACGATGTCGATCGTGCTGCTGGGTCTCGTCATCGGTGTCGTAGCGGGGCTGGTACTGGCCATCCTGCTGGCGCAATCCCCCACCGCCTATGCCGTGGTGTTCCCGTACATCGTCGCGATCGAGTCGATCCCGAAGGTGGCCGTCGCGCCGCTGTTCATCATCTGGTTCGGATTCGGGATGCCGTCGAAGGTCGTCGTCGTGGTGCTGCTGGCGTTCTTCCCGATGCTCGTGAACGCGCTGCACGGGTTCCGCGGGGTCGATCGGGATCAGCTGGACCTGTTCCGCGTGAACGGGGCGAAGCCGCTGCAGATTCAGACCAGGCTCATGCTGCCGGCCGCGCTCCCGCAGATCTTCTCCGGGCTCGAGCTGGCCGTCGCCAACTCGATGATCGGCGCGATCGTGGCGGAGTTCGTCGGAGCCCAGAAGGGTCTCGGTGTGCTGATCCTGCAGGCGCAGGGACGGATGGAGACGGCGGCCGTGTTCGCGCTGCTGATCATCCTGTCTGTCCTGGGCATCCTGCTCAACCTCGCCGTGCGAGTGCTGCGGAAGATCGTCATCCGCTGGGAGATCACGGCGCGCTGAGCGCCCTGCGAGTGGGGGCGCGCTGACGGTGCGCCCCCACTCAGACGAGAGGAGAAGTCATGACATTCAGCATCATCGCCACAGACCCGGCGACCGGAGCCGTGGGAGTGTGCCAGGGCACCGGATCGATCGCGCTCGCGTCGCGCTGTCCGCAGGTGGCGGGCGGCGTGGCCGTGACCAGCCAGTGGCATTCCGACTGGCGCCTCGGCCAGCGGGCGTGGGATCTCGGACAGACCGGGCTGGATCCGCGGTCGATCATCGCGGCGCTGTCGACCACCGATCCGTCCTTCCGGTACCGGCAGCTCGGGATCGTGCTCGACGATGGCCGCGTCGCCGCCCACACCGGCGACTATGTGGAGGGCGAGCTGTACGCGGGACACCTCGTCGGCGACGGCTTCGCCGTGCTGGGCAACGGGCTGGTCGGAGCGGGCGTGCTCGAAGCCATGGGCGCACGCTTCGAGTCCGCGAGCGACGTGCCGTTCGAGGAGCGGCTGGTGCAGTCGCTCGAGGCCGGACTCGCGGCCGGCGGCGAGGGCAGGCGCCATGTGTCGTCGTCGATCATCACGACGGTGCGCGGCGCGCGGCGAGCCCGTCTGGACCTGCGCGTGGACATCGCGCCCGAGGGGGCGGACTCGATCCACGAGCTGCGGCGCATCGTCGACGAGTACGCACCCCTCATCGACTACTACGCCGACTACTGGCTCGACCACCCCGAGGTGACGCCCGAGCAGTGGCTGGAGGCGGGGAGGCCGCTCAGCGGGGTGTAGGCGTCTGCTCGCGCCCGGAACGATGCGGTCTCCGGCGGCATCGGAGGTCCGGTGCCGTCGTGCCCGAGGGCCGAGCGCTCGACCCTCGGGCACCATCACAACGCGGAGATGTCAATCCACGAGAGCGTCGCGTTCCTCCCCACCCACGCACGATCGTCGGCGAAGTCCATGGCGACGACGTCGACGCCGGTCGCCACCGTGTAGACGGCAAGGTCCGACTCCGCGACGGCGAACAGACGCTTGCCCGCGTGAACGAAGAGCGTGCCAGCTCCATCCGAGACGACGCTCGAACCGATCCAGGTCACCGCGGTCGACACCGGTGCGATCTGCAACGTTCGCAGCGTCGCTCCCGTGGCGGGGTCGAGTTCGACGAGAGTGCCCGTTCCGATCGCCCACACGTTGCCGTTGCTCCCGATCGTCACATCGGGGAACGCCCTTTCGCCCGCTATCGGCGACACCGACCAGACGACGGAGCCGTCATCCGGATCGACCTTGAACACCACACCCGACGTCGCGGTGGGCACGCTGCCCAGCCCGCCGTCGATGCTCGTGCCGCCGAACAGATAGTCGGTGCCCGACTCACGTCGCGACGTCAGCGCGACGACACTGTGGTCGGCGACCGGCGCCGGATAGACGGTCGGCACGACCGGACTCGTCGACGGGTCGAACACCGCGATGGCTCCGCCCAACGCGCCGTAGACAGGAACGGTGCCGACAGCGAGCCTTCCGTCGGCGAGGCCCGTGAGCGCCATCGGCCGGTCCTGGCCCGCGCTCTCGAGGTCGAAGAGCTTCTTCGGGTTCGACGACGTGACGGCGGCCGCGCGATCGAACTCCCAGATGCTCGACTTCGTGTACGAGCTCATCCAGGTCGTCGAGCCGTCGTGGACCCACCCCTCGACCTGGCCGACCTTCGTGGCGTGGTTCGTGAGCGCCGCCGTGTCCGGGTTGTAGGACGTCACACCTCCGGCCACAAACTTGGTCAT
The DNA here is from genome assembly GCF_023091245.1 of Microbacterium croceum. Classification (NCBI taxonomy): domain Bacteria; kingdom Bacillati; phylum Actinomycetota; class Actinomycetes; order Micrococcales; family Microbacteriaceae; genus Microbacterium; species Microbacterium croceum. Next base: position 443,357 of record NZ_JAHWXN010000001.1, read on the forward strand.
CAGCACATCGCCGTCGGGCGTCGCGGTGAGATCGTGGATGGTCGCCGGTTCTTGCGCCACCTCGGTCTCGAGAATGCGCAGCTCACCGGTCGTGGGGTTGAAGTGGTGCAGTCGCCCGACGGTGCTCACCCATGAGAGCGTCTGGCCGGGGAAGTCGGCGTCACCGGGGATCTCGATCCAGCCCGGCTTGCGCATGTTCGCCACGTCTTCGGGCATCGAGACGGTTGTCGTCGTCCCCGTCACGGTATCGAAGACGATGAGGGTCGCGGCATCCTCCCCCAGGATGTAGACCTCGCCGTCGTCGTTCACGGGTGAGGGGAACAGGCCGAAGCTATCGCCGAGCACCGTCCATGCCCCGGTGTCGAGCTTCATCGCGGCCGCCTTGCCCGGGGTCTCCGCCCGGACGAAGAGATACCCGCCGGCCGCCGTGAGCCCGTAGGCGAACGCGGATCCGGTGAGCTCGGTCGGGAGAGCGATCGGAGTGATCGTCTGCGAGGGGATGTCGAGAACAGCCAGCCCGGCGTTCGTCGCGGTGCCGGCGTAGACCTTCGAACCGGTCACCTCGACGGACCGCACATACGTCGCTCCGGAGATCGCCTGACCGTAGTCGGTGATCGCCGCGGCGAACGGCTGGGTCTCGTCGATCGCGGGATCGTAGGCGAACAGGTGCCCGTTCGGGAACGTGCCACCGTAGACCACCCCAGTGGCCTGATCCACCGACACGGCGTTGATGTAGATCTCGCCGGCGACGGGTGCCCCGAGTTGCACGGCGTTCCCGCTCCCCGGCACCCAGCGGTAGAGCTGGCCTGACGACAATCCGCCGATGTACACCGAGTCGTCGGGGCCGACCGCGAGGCCCCACGCTCCGCCGGAACCCGGCAGGGTGCTGCTCTGCAGGAGCTCACCCGTGATGGCGTCGATCTGCGAGATACGCGCAGGGGATCCGTAGGAGGCGACGTAGGCGACCTGATCACCGCCCGAGGTCGTCGTCACCTCCGAGATCGCCGAGTTGACCGTGTAGAGCGGGGTACCCGCACTCATCTCCTCCGTGAGCTGCGGTGCGACCGTCACATCATCGAAGAACGCCTCGGTGATCGTGGTGGAGCCGGAGTACAGGAGCACACGGAGGCTGGTCGCACCTGCCGGTGCGACGACATCGATCGCCAGGTCGTCCCAGGAGTTCGGCACGGTGGCGTAGCCCACGCTCTGGTTGCTCAACTGACCACCCGCAGCGTTGTAGAAACGTACGAACAACGATGGTGCACCAGTGACCTTGAAGACTCCTGCCGTCACTCTCAGCCGAGCGCCGGCGGTGACGGCGACGGCATCCGAGATCAGCCCCGACGCGGCGGTCGCCGACCCGTCGATCATCCGCAACGAGGCGTTGCCGGTGAGCTTCTGCGTTCCGCTGGTCTGGAAGTCGCCGATGACGCCGTACGCGACGCTCCATCCCGGGATCACACCACCCGCAAGCGGAGTCTCGAACCCGGAATTGCGGACGAGTCCGTCATCGAGAATGCGCACATTGTCGAACCGGATCGAGCCGACGGGAGCGACACCGATGTAGAGCAGGACGGATGCCGTGACCGTTCCCGCCGGCGGGGTGAAGGCGAGGGTGGTGGTCGACCAGACGCCGACCCCGCCGCTCAAAGTGGCTACAGAAGAGCTGATCAGGGCGTTGTTCGCGTCGAAGTACCGCATGTACACGTTTCCAGCGGTGTCGATACGACGCGAGTCGACGACGAGACGGTAGTTGTGCGACGGCGTCACGGCGACGGGGACGGACAGCAACCCTGCCGCCGAGGTAGCACTCGTGTCGACCACCTCCACGCTCGTCGCTCCGTCGGAGGCGTCCGACGACAGCGTGAACGATCCGTACGGCTGCGTCCACCCCGGTATCGATCCGCCGACGAGGGCGGACTCGAAGCTCGGGTTGGTGACCGTGACCGGCGCCTCCGCCGTGGCCGGGCCGGCGGTGGGCCCCACCGCGACGAAGAGCGCACTGACGATCGCGCCGATCGCCGCGAGGGTCAGCCCCCGCTTGATTCCATGTCGCTTCATTGCCGAACTCCCTCGTTCGTATTTGTACGTACCTTTACTAGCGCGCGCCCAGCCCCGTGTCAATGACCAACTCCCGGTCGCGCAGCTCGGGGTACATCTCCCACGCCTGAGCGATGGCCTCGCGCTGGCCCGGCGAGAGGACCTCGTGCGGGTTCAGACAGTGCGTGTTCTTCATGAGACCCTGCAGTCGCAGCACCTCGTGGATGCCGGGGATGCACCCCGCGAAACCGTTCGCGGCGTCGAAGATGACCCGGTTGGCCTCGGTGAGATCCGAGGCCAGATCGAGAAGGCGCGTCTGCGCGTCACGGTCACCCGCGCGCGCGTCCTGCACGAATGACATGATGCGGACAGCACCCTGCGTCCACACAGCCCATTGTCCGAGCAGCCCGCCCACGAAGCGGAGGTGCCTGGGCTCGCCGTCGTCGTCCGGCAGATGGAAGTCCGACAGGAGGTCGGCGATGATGCTGTCATCGTTTCCCGTGTAGAGGGCGATCTCCTGCGCACGGGCGGATCGAGCCACGCCACGGAGCAGCTCGAGGGTGCGATATCGACTGAACGGGGCAGCCTTGATCCCGACGACGCAGTCGAGGTCGGCGATCTGCCGCCAATATTCCTCGCTGAGGATCCGCCCGCCGACATCCGGCTGCAGATAGAAGGCGATCACCGGCAGGATCTCCCCGATCGCGCGGGTCCGCTCAACGAGATCCTGCTCCGACACATCCCCCGCGCCGTAGGGCGCGACGAGCATGAAGTCATACCCGCAGTCGCGTGCGGTCGCCGCGTCGGCGAGCGCCTCGGGCAGTGATCCCGCTGCACCCGCGACGAGGATCGGCCGCTCTGCCCGGTCGTCGGCGACAGCCGCCGCCTCCGACAGGATCCGTCGTAGAAGGCCCTCTTCCTGACGAACCTCGAACTGCGTGGAATGCACACCGACGGCCAGGCCGATCGCCCCGGCGTCGAGGTAGTACTCGGTGAGCGCGCGCTGGGCGCCCCAATCGGGTCTGCGCTGCTCGTCGAGCACGAGCGGATGCGCCGGGATCACGCCACCCGTGCGCAGGCGCGCCATCGCGGTCATGTGTTCGGTCATCTCAGAACTTCCCATCACGTCGTTCGAACTTCGTCGGCTTGCCATGCGTCTCTCCGCCCCTACCGATCCATGCAGCCGTCTCGGCGACGAGCTCGTCGATCGTCACGCGCGGCGCGCCGAACAACCGGTGGCACAGGGTGGCGTCCGAGAGCAGAGCCGTGTCCGCTTCCTGCCCGGCCAAGACGGGCTCGATACCCAGGCTTTCGCCCAGTGCATGCGCCAGAGTGCGGACGCTCAGGACCTCATCGCCGGCGAGGTTCAAGCGGAACGGCTCCGCGCTCGCATGGTCGAGCGAGCGGAGGATGACCTCGTTGACGTAGCCCTGCCAGACGAGGTTCACGTGTCCCATCGACAGATCGATCGTCTTGCCGTCGACGATCGCCTGTGCGAGGTCGACCAGTACTCCGTAGCGCAGCTCCACCGCGTAGTTGAGGCGGATCAGCGACACCCTGGTTCCGAACGCATGAGCCGCGTACTCGAACATCCGCTCGCGTCCGAGGCACGACATCGCGTACTCACCGACCGGATCGGGAGCGATCGACTCGTCCGGACCCCCGCTGGCGACGGGGCTCAGCGGATAGACGTTGCCAGTCGAGAGGGCGGCGATCCGTGAACCGCGGTAGCGATCGGCGACGAGTCCGGGGGCGAAGGTGTTCGCCGCCCATGTGGCTGACTCGTTCCCGTCGGTGCCGAACTTCGCGCCCGCCAGATAGACGACGTGGTCCGCGTCGGGGAGCGCACGGACATCGTCGATGTCGGTGACATCCGCGGCGACGGTGGTGACCCCCAGCCTCTCGATCTCGGCGCGCGCTCGATCGTCGGAGAAGCGCGAGGCCGCGACGATCTCGACGGGCTGGCCCGCACGTCGGTTGGCGTCCGCCGCCAGGCCGAGAAGACTCGGCCCCAGTTTTCCGCCGGCTCCGACCACGAGGAGCCGCCCCGTCTGCTGTCCGAACCAGGTGACCAGATCGTCGCTCGCGACGATCATCTCCTCGTTGCTGTGACGCAGTTTCTCCATTGGACATGTTCCCTTCACGATGTGACGACAGATTCTGGACGGTGCGCGGCGTTCGAACCTGCGCACGGGAGTCGGGGATGCATCAGCCCTTGATCCCCGCCATGGACGACCCCTGACGGAAAGAACGCTGGGCGAAGAGGTATGCGACGAAGATCGGCAGGAAGGAGAGGGTCGCACCGGCCAAAAGCACACTGAGCGGGACCACCTCCTGCTGCATCGAAGCGAGCCCCACCGTGAGCGTGCGCATCGCATCGCTCTTCGCGATGATGAGTGGCCACAGGTAGTCGTTCCAATGCCACAGGAAGACGAACACACCCAGTGTCGCGAGGATCGGCTTGCAGAGAGGAAGCACGAGGGTCGCGAAGACCCTCCATTCCCCCGCGCCGTCGATCCGCGCTGCCTCGAAGAGCTCGTCGGGAAGACCGGCGATGAACTGTCGCATCAGGAAGATCGCCTGGGCGTTCGCAAGAGTCGGCACGATCAGACCCCAGTACTGATTCACTCCGCCGAACTCCGCGACGATCATGAAGGTGGGGATCAGTGTGACGTGGTACGGCACCATCATCATCGCGATGATCACCCAGAAGACCGCGTTGCTCCCGGGGAATCTCCTGCGCGCGAACGCGTAGGCGGCCATCGCCGATATCAGGAGCACGATCACCGTGCTGACGACGCTGTAGATCGTCGTGTTCGCCAGCCAGCGGAGGATACGACCGTCGCTGAGCACGGTGTCGTAGGCGTGGATGCTCAACGGCCACGGAGCCAGAGCCTCCGGGAAGGACAGCGATTGTCCGGGCTTGAGGCTCAGCACGACCATCGCGTAGAAGGGGAAGACTGCGATGACGAGGGCGCCGAGAAGTGCGACCCACCGCCAGATCCGTGCGTTGCGAGTCATTTCTTCTCCCGACCGATCACGAGGTGCTGCACGAGGGCGAAGGCCAACGCGATGACGAACAGGACCGCGCCGATGGCGCTCGCATAGCCGAAGTCGAAGTAGCGGAAACCCTGGTCGTAGAGGAACATCACCAGCGCGTAGCTGGAACGCCCGGGGCCGCCCCCGGTCATGACGTTGATGAGGTCGAACACCTGGAACGAGACCGCGGTCTCGGTGATCGCGAGGAAGAAGATCGCCGGGCGCACGTGCGGGAGGATGATCCACCGCACCTGATGGCGCCACCGAGCGCCGTCGAGTCTCGCGGCTTCCTCGATCTCCTCGGGGATCTCGTTCAGACTCGCCAGCAGGATGAGCATGCCGTAGCCGAAGCGCACCCAGATCGAGACGATGACGAGAGCCGGCACAACGAGTTGAGGGGATGCGAGCCAGGAGCCCGTGCCCAGCATGCCACTCACGGGCCCGTCGACAGAGAAGATCCAGATGAAGATCGTGGCCGCGACGACGAGGCTGGTCACGGTGGGGAGGAAGAACACCGAGCGGAAGAAACCGACACCGCGGAACTTGCCTCGCACGAGCAGCGCGAAGAGGAACGACGCGCCGATCGACAGCGGCACGGTCAAGACGGTGTACAGGACGGTGACGCCCAGCGACCCCCAGAAGACCGGGTCGGCGAACAGGCGCACGAAGTTCGTGAGTCCCACCCAGATCGCGGAACCGTCGACTCCCACGCTGAACAGCGAGAGACCGAGTCCTGCCCCAGAGGCGAAGACGCGGAACACCACGAACAGGATCAGCGCGGGTGCCGCGAACGCGAGGCCGATCCACATGCCGCGATGCCGTCGCCTCCGCCGAGGCGCGGTCGGCGCCGAAGCACCAGCCATCATCTGATTCATCGACGAATCCATTTCTGTGAAGCGGAGGCTCCCGCGACCGCAGTGCCGCGGGAGCCTCCGGAGGTTCTACTTCGCGAGCACCTGGCGTGCCGCCTCGGCGGCTGCGGCGAGCGCTTCCTCCGGGGTCTTCTGACCCAGCAGGGCCGCCTGCAACTCGGGAGAGACGGCGCCCATGACCTTGCGAGATGACACGTGCAGCTCACCGACGGTCGTGGTGTCGAGTGTCGCCTCCAGTGCCGCGTACATCTCCGAGTCCGAGTGGAGCGTCGAGTCGGCGTACGGGCTGAAGTAGCCGGAGAGCTCGTTGAACTCCTCGAGGGCTTCCGGACGGGTGGCGAACGCCGCCCATTCCGCCGCGACGTCCGGTGCATCCTTGAACACGGCGAGCGAGGAGACCGTGCCGTAACCGATACTGCGCTCCTCGGAGAGCGGTGCGCCGACAAGGATGTTCTCCTCGCCCCAGAACGGTTCGACCTCCTGCGGCACGTGCTGAGTGGTGCACGCGGTGGTGCCGAGCGCGAGTCCGCTCTGCTCCATGGACGGGGCGACCGTCAGGGCGTCCTGATCCATGTAGCCGTCGGTCACGAGGCCGCGGAGGTAGGTGAGGGCCGCGAGGCCCTCGTCCGAGTCGAAGGCGATATCGCTGCCGTCCTCGGTGAACACGCTTCCGCCCGCCTGCCACAGCCACGGGTAGAACGAGATGTTGAGGCTGAAGGAGCTGTTGCCGTTGTAGGGCATCAGCTCGAAGCCCGCCTCCTGGAGCGTCGCGCCGAGCTCGAGGAACTCGTCCCAGGTGGTCGGGAGAGTGTCGACCCCCACCTGGTCGAGCACGCTCTTGTTGCACAGCAGCGTGCTGGAGTTCATCAGCACCGGCGCCCCGTACGCGTGCCCCTCGTAGGTGACGCCCGCCGGCGCTGCGGAACGGTACTCACCGTCACGCTCGCCGATCACGTCGTCGAGCGGGCGCAGCGTGTTGACGTAGGCGGGGATCTGATCGGGCACGAAGTAGACCACATCGGGAGCGGTGCCGGACAGGATCGCCGTCGTCAGGCCCTCGTCGCGGTTGGCCCAGGGGAAGATCTCGAGTTTCACGGTCACGCCTTCGTGATCGGCTTCGAACTCGGAGATCTGCTTGTCCCAGAACGCGCGGTGCTCTGCCTCGTCGGCGATCACCGGGTAGATCCACATCGTCAGTTCCTCGGATGTCGTCCCCGGAGTCGACCCTGCGGAACAACCGGCGAGCGAGACCGTCGCCGCTGCGGCCGCCATGGCCGCCAACTTCCTGCTGGTTTTCATTTCTCCTCCTTGTGATGCATGGGTAGTGGTGGTGCTCGGGTAGTGGTGCTCGGGCGGAATCGTCGCCGGCGGTGACGTCAGGAGAGGGGATGCCGTGACCCCGTGGTCGCGTGCAGAGGTGTCGCTTCCGCGGCGTTCGCCGCACGGGCGAACCTGGCCGTGATCTGCAATGGGTCGGTGATCGCACCGCCGACCACGACCGCCCACGCGCCCGCGGCGAGCGCCTGCGACACATCCGCCGGCGTCGTGACGGAACCTTCGGCGATCACGCGGATGCCGCGGGAGGCGATGCTCTCGATGAGGGCGAAGTCCGGCACGCTCGCGTGGGCCGTGGCCGGGGTGTAGCCGGCCAAGGTGGTGGCGACGGCATCAGCGCCGGCATCCATGGCCGCGCTCGCCTCGGCGCTGGTCGAGACATCCGCGAGGAGGGGGATCGTCAGTTCCCGCCGAGCGATCCGCAGCATCTCCAGGGCCGCAGCGAGGGGACGGTCGGCATCGTCGACGACTTCGAGGGCGACGACATCCGCGCCGGCGGCGGCGACCGCGAGACAGTCGTCGATCGAGCGGGTGATGCCGGGGCGTCCGATCGAGGAACGGGTCTTCTTCAACCCGATGATCGGCAGTCCGGTCCGCTCACGGACGTGCCTGATGTCGTCTTCCCCCTCGAGGCGGAGGCCGATGGCACCGCCCAGTTCGGCAGCAGCGGCGAGACGACCGATCACGTCAATCGATCGCATCGGATGATCCGGCGCGGCCTGGCACGATACGACCAGCCCGCCGTGGAATCGTTCGAGCGTCTGAGCTCGTTCATCTACGCCGAGGTTCAATGCATTTCCCTAGAGTTGAGCTACCGTTGAAACAACGGGGCTGATTTGTACATACGTTTAGATCTAGACGAGTTCGCCCCCTGTTGTCAACCCTGGAGACCACATGACAGACAAACAGGCGACCAAGCACGACGCGCTGCGCGAGCATCTGCAGTCGCTCATCGACTCCGCGCCGCGCGCCAACAGCAAGCTGCCGACGGAGCAGGAGCTGATGGACCGGTTCGGCGTCAGCCGATCCACCGTGCGACGCGCCGTCGACCAGTTCGCGAGCGCCGGCCGGGTGTACCGCATCCAGGGAGCAGGCACCTTCACGACGCCTGCCGTCGTGCAGAAGGCCGGAGAGCTCACCTCCTTCACCGAGGACATGCGGCGACGCGGGCTCATCCCCACCTCTCAGGTGCTCGCCCAGCAGGAGGAAGCAGCGCCGCCCAGTGTTTCCGCGAAGCTCCAGCTCGTGGCACAGGAACCCGTGACGCGCATCCACCGCCTCCGCCTCGCCGATGGCGAGCCGATGGCCCTCGAGACCACCTACTTGTCGACGCGGAGATACCCAGGCCTGGCCGCCATGGACATTCACGGGTCGCTCTACGAGACCCTCGTCCTGAACTACAACCAACGCCCCCAGCAGGCCGACCAGACGCTCGGGGTGAAGTCACTGAGCGACGACGAGGCCGCCCTGCTCGGACTGGGAAAGGGGTCCTCCGCACTGGCCGTCGAGCGCCTGCTCCGCAACGAAGATGGCGATCCCATCGAGTTGTCCCAGTCGCTGTACCGCGGCGACCGCTACTCGTATCACACGACGCTCTACGCCCCTACCGACCGGCTTTCCTGACACCCGCGAACAAATTGGTGTATACATAACCCTCATGGGATCCACACCTCGAGTCGCCCTGCTGGGCGGCGCCGGCCTCGTCGGCAGCGAGCTCTCACGAATCCGTCACGGCAGTTGGCAGGTCAGCCGGATCGACGTGCACCCCGGAGCGACCGCCGACGCGGACCAGCCGGCGGCGATCGTCGATGTCCTCGACGAGGCTGCCCTCACGTCCGTGCTGACGGGTGTCGACATCGTCGTCCACCTCGCAAATGTTCCCGTCCGGACGCCTCCCCCGTATCCGGCCTCCACCCTGAGGGACGCGTTCGCCGTGAACGTCGGCTCGGTGTACACCGGCATCCGTGCCTCCGCCGCGGCCGGTGTCGGCTCGTTCATCCACGTGAGCTCGATGTCGGTCTTCGCCGATTCGCGATCAGAGACCCCCGAGGGCGAGGGCGACGCCCTTGAGTCGTATGGGCTGTCGAAGAGGCTCGCGGAGCACGCGTGCGCGGCGATGGAAGACGTCGGCCCTACCGTCACCAGCATCCGGATCGCGTTCCCCACCCCCGACGATGCCTGGCCGCTCTGGCTGCGACCTTCGGACAGCACCGCGATCCCGCTCACGTTCGACGACGAAACCTACACGGCTCTGCGCATCTCCGATCTCGCTCGAGCGATCGACATCCTGTCCGCCCGTCGCGGGCGCTACGCACGACTGGCACTAGCCGGCGATGCGCGCCTGGCGCCCACCGTCGACGACCTCCGACACACCTGGGGTGGGGCGACCGCATGACACGACCTGAGCGGATGATCGTCGCACTCGACATCGGCGGAACGAAGATCGCGAGCGCGCTCGTCGATGGCACCGGTGTCCTGCGGAGCCCGGTGTCGCGAATCTCGACGCCGCGCGAGGGCGACGGCATCGTACGCGCGGTGATCGAGCAGGCGATTGCAGCCCGTGACGCTGCCGACGGCCGCGTCGACGCGATCGGCATCGCGACCGCGGGAGTCATCGACCGGCGGGGCCGGGTGGTCGCCGCCACCGACCTGCTGCCGGGGTGGGCGGGGCGAGACCTCGCAGACGACGTCCAGAGTGCACTCGGTGCGCCCACGACGGTTCTCAACGACGTGCACGCGACCGCCGTGGCCGAGCATGCGCTCGGGAGCGCGCGGGGGCTCGAGAACGCACTCATCGTCGCCGTCGGTACGGGACTCGGCGGAGCGATCGTCTCGCAGGGACGACTTCTGCATGGCCGGAGTGGGCTCGCGGGGACCGTCGCGCACCTCCCTTCCGGCCTCCACGAGGGCCGGCGATGCGCATGCGGGGAGATCGACCACCTCGAGCCTTACGTCAGCGGACCCGGCATGCAGCTGACCTACCGCGGTCTCAGCGGGCGCGACTGGAAGCTGGAGCAGATCGCCGACGCCAGCCGGCAGGGCGACGCGTTCGCGCTGGAAGCGCTCGCCTCCGGCGGACGGTTGCTCGGCAGGTCGCTCGCACATCTCTCCACCACACTCGACCCCGACGTCGTGGTGGTGGGTGGCGGTGTCGCCGGCACCGGGGATCCGTACTGGTCGGCACTGCGCCGGAACTTCGCCGAGAACGCCCACGATCTCATCGCCCCGGTGCCGGTGCGTGCCGCCGCCCTGGGCACCGACGCTCCATTGGCGGGCGCGGCACTCGCCGCCGTCGAGGCACTGACAGCACGAGAGGAGGAGGGCCGTTGAACTTCTTCGACCTTCCCGCGGACGAGCTCCGCACCTACGCACCCGCGGTCGAAGAGCCGATCGACTTCGACGGCTTCTGGCGCGAGACCCTGGCGTCCTCACCGCCCGCCGCACCCGAACTCCGGCGAGTGCCCACCCACTTCCCCGACATCGACGTGTTCGACGTCACCTTCGCCGGGTACGGCGGCGACCCGATCTCCGGGTGGCTGCTCGTTCCGACGCGTCGAGACAGCCCCTTGACGGCGATCGTCGAGTTCAAGGGATACGGCGAGGGGCGAGGCCTCCCCCACGAACGTCTGCACTGGGTGGCGGCCGGCTACGCGCACTTCATCATGGACTCGAGAGGGCAGGGCTCGATGTGGGGCTCGGGTGGAGCCACCGCCGATCCGCATGGTTCCGGCCCCGCCTCATCCGGGATGCTCACGCGGGGAATCGAATCGCCTCAGGGGTACTACTACCGGCGGCTTATCACTGATGCGGCGAACGCAGTCGGATCCGTCGCACTCATCGACGGGGTTGATGCCGATCGGATCGTGACGGCCGGGTCGAGCCAGGGCGGAGCACTCGCGATCGCCGCCGCCGCGCTCGCCCCTCGCGTCACGGCCGTGCTCGCCGACGTCCCCTTCCTCGCGCACCCCGCCCGCGCCGTCGGACTCGCGACAGCAGGCCCGTACCTGGAGCTCGGGCGGTACCTGGCCGTTCATCGCGACAGCGCAGCATCCGTCTTCTCGACGCTGTCGTACGTCGACATCGCGAACTTCGCACCACGCGTGCAGGCTCCCGGCATCTACTCGGTCGCACTGCAGGATCACACTTGCCCGCCATCCACCGTGTACGCCGCCCTCAATCGAGTAACGTCTCCGAAGGAGATCGTCGAGTACGCCTACAACGACCACGAAGGTGGCGGAACCGCGCACTGGCTGAAGCAGATCGACTGGCTCAGTCGGCGCACCCGGGATTGAGTTCAGGCTGCATCAGGAGGTGCTGCGACTCATGTAGGTTCCGGCTCGAGATGGCGCAGGATGCCTCAATTCCACGGTAGTTGGCAGTCGCTTTGGGCCCGAGATTCCACGCGAATTGGCGGAGTCCTACCGCCCGCTCACAGGATCGACGTCGGCGGCGACCAACCGCAATGACGCGACGCTATCGACATTGCTGCCGGATGAGTACGCGCTTCCGCTGAGCTGAACACGATCGACGCACTGGAGCGGGACGGGCGCACCGGCCCGCATCCTGCCGAGTTCTACGGCTGAGCTGCGGCGTCAGACGGCGACGGCGCTGAGCGACGCGTGCGGACGCCTGCCGTCCTGCACTCGGGCATCGCTGTCCACCACGGCGAAGCCGGCGTGCTCCAGCAGCCGCGTCATCCCGGCGATCGACCAGTAGTACGCCGTCGTCACCGCATGCGGGAACGGCTCGCCGTCAGGCCCGTCGAAGAATCCGACGAGCAGCCCGCCGCCGGGTTGAAACCCCTGCCGGATCGCGCGGAGGAGCACCGGGAGCTCCTCCGCGTCCGCGTGGATGAGGGAGTACCAGGCGAGCACACCTCCGAGCGACCCCGGCTCGATGTCGACGTCGGTCACAGAGCCGACGCGATACGGCACGTGCGGGTATCGGGACCGTCCCGTCGCGATGAACTCGGGTACGAGATCCAGGCCCTCGATCTCGCAGCCGCGCTCGGCGAGGAACGCGCTCCAGTGCCCCGGTCCGCACCCGACGTCGAGGATGCGACCGTCGACACCATCCGACCACACCGCGATGCGCTCCCGGTCGACCGCACCCATCTGCTCGATCTCGCCGAACAGCTCCGTGTACTCGACCGCCCGCGCCGCGTAACCGTCCCGGATGCGGGATCGGCTCACGGAATCGCTCGGCACGTGCTCTCCCCCTCCGGTGACGACATCGAGATCCGCAGCTCCTGTCGCCGCGTCTCCCCCGGGCCGAGGGCCACCAGCTCGGCATCGGCGTCCAGGAGCGACGACGTGGCGGGCTCGATGCCCAGAGCCCACCGTCCACGCGCGGGGTACATCCACTGGACGAGGTGCGGCAGTGTGTCGGCGCTCCACGTCAACCGCAGCTCGCCCACCTCACCGTGGACCGAGACCGATCCCGCGTCCCCCGCGAAACCCGACCGTTCGACGACATACTCCTGGAACGCGTCCTCCGGTGCGGGGAAGACACCCGCATCGATCGGCGTTGTCGCCCGCTGGTCCAGCGCGTCGTCGTCCACGAGGATCCGGGCGCCGGGAACCACCAGCGGAGCCCCGAGGTTGACGTGGTAGAGCACACCCACCTCGGCCACACCCGGGCCCCGGTTCTCCACGACGTCGACGAGCTCCAACGCGGCCGCGCCGGCCCTGGTCGACCGCACGATCACGGTGCGGGTCAGCCGCAGCGACGGCCCGAACACTCGCGCATCCTCGACCACCGCCGAGACCGCGATCTCCGCGAGATCCGCCGTCACCGTGCGAGAGATCGCGACCTCACCCGCCGGCAGATGACTGGCATCGCCGTGCTGGCCCCGGTCAGCGGCGGGCGCCCCGAATCCGCGCAGCCCGCACGTCGTCACGAGCCCGCCGTGGAACCGTGCCAGCCAGTCGAAGTCGCGCGGGCGATCCAGAGGGCGGCGGTCACGCACGGGTGACACCCAGGAGATCGGGGTGCCGTCATGCAGCGCGAAGCCGATGTCCAGACACCGATCAGGGAGGAGTTCCACGTCCCACCCGCCGAAGGTGCGCACCCGCACGACGCGCCCGTGTCGCGACGCGTACATCTCGGCGCTCGCGAGCAGGTCTTCATGCGCGACCGCCCATTCTTCGGGCCACACCTGCGGCATCTCTTCTCCTTGGTGCCCGCTTCGGGGCGGGACTCGTTCAGACGCGCCCCGCGGTGAGGTCGCTGATGTGTGGTCGGCGACCGTGCAGCACGGCACGCGATGCCGACCCCGCCCACTCTGCCGCATCGCGGGGACCCCGCTGGTGCAGCACGGCCGCGAGGAAGCCGGCCGTCGACGCATCGCCCGCACCATTGGTGGTCACCGGGACACGGACCTCGGTGACATCGTGGCGGAAGTCCTGATCCGACCAGGATGCGCTCAGGTCGGTGAGCGCGCGGCCGGCCTGGCGCAGCCGTTCCGCGCCGGCGGTCCGCACCGACATCCCTCGGGCTCCGGCCGAGATCGCCACGATCCCGACCCCCGCCGCCGACAGTTCCTCCGCGAACGCCTGTTCACGCGAGGCCGACCACGACTCCGTGCTGCCGGTCATCGACACGAGGTCGTCGAAGCTCGGGGTCAGGATGTCCAAGAGCGGTGCAGTGCGCGCGAGCACGCGCCCCCAGTCGACCCGCCCCGTCGGTCCGTCGGGATCGAGCACGGCGAGGTCGAGCGATGTGGTCACTCCGGCATCCTTCGCCCGCTGCAGCAGGCGTTGAAGGGGCTCGCCGTCGTCGGCGACGAGCGAAGGCAACAGCATGGGGTAGCCGACGTGCAGCAGGTCGATGCCGTTCACGTTCACGTCGGTGCCGTCGAAGTGGTCGTTCGCGCCGGTGTGGTGCCAGAAGGTGCGATCCTGGGCCGGCGGCTCGATGACGATGCTGTACGAGGTCCCACCTGGCGCCGTGGACAGACGCGAGGAGCGGATGCCGGCGGCGGCGAGTTCGTCGCGCACGATCATCCCGAGCGCGTCGGCACCCACCACGCCCTGCACCTCGACGTCGATATCGAACCCGGCGAGCGCCAGCGCGGTGTTCCCGACGCAGCCGCCGACGGTGACCGACAGCGCGCCGACGTCGAAGAGTCCTCCCGGCTCGCGCGGCGGGTCCCGGCGCAGCGTCGGCGCGAGGTCCACGCAGACGTGGCCCGCGACCGAGATCCGGCGGGGTGCCATCATGCCGTCCGCACTCCCACCGGTTCGACGAGCTCCGTCCGCCCGGACGCGTGAGCGGCCAGCGCCGCCTCATAGATCCGGTGCGTGGCCGCCGCCTCCTCCGGTGTGGCGCACGCGAAGCGATCGCCGAGCGCGCCTTCCCGCTCGGCGAGGAACGCCGCCCACATCTGCAGGATCGCGTCGCTGAAGCCGCTCTCGAAGATCCCGCCCGTCACCGTGGGCCACACTGATTGGCTGCCCACTTGGATCCGCTGCCAGCTCTGCTCGGCACCGATGCCGGCGGGAGAGATCACACCGAACACCTCGACCGTCTTGGGTCGGGCCGTCGAGTACCGAACGCCCCCGTCGAGCCCGATCGCCTCGAACTCCCAGGTGTTCTTCTGACCCGGCGCGATGCGTTTGGTCTCCACCCGCAGGGGGACCTCGATGTCGTCCTGGTCGAACCAGCTGTTGACGGTCGCGTTCTCCCAGGTGTCGCATCGTTCGGGGCGCCCGTCGGCCCCCGGGCGGAAGGGAACGAGGTCCTGCAGCACGGAGGTGAGTCTGGCCGGTGTCCACCCCAGTCGCAACGGTACGTGCCATGCGTGCAGACCCAGGTCGTTCATGACACCGGCCTCGCCGCAGAACCTCGCCTGTCGCTTCCAGTTGATCGGCTTGTCGAGGTCGAGATCACTGGAGTGCAGGAATGCACTGCGCACCTCGATGAGGCGACCGAGTGCCCCGGACGCGACGTGCGCGATCGCGGCCTGCGCTCCCGGGAAGAACGGCATCTCGCTCGAACACCGCACGAACGACTCCGGGTGTTCGGCCAGGGCGGCGAGGATCGCGTCCGCCGCTGCGCGGTCGATGCCGAACGGCTTCTCAGCGAGCAGACTCTTGCCGGCGCGGATCGTGTCCACATAGAGCTGTTCGTGCAGGTCGTGCCGCACGGCGATGTAGAGCACGTCGATCGAGTCGTCCGCGAGGAGGTCGCGATAGTCGGTGACGGTCGTGGTGACCGTGTCGATCTGCTCGAACCAGGCGAACGCGGCGGGGTTGACGTCGCACACGGCGGTCAGTCGCGGTCGGACGGGGTGATCCACGAGCGCGGGCCAGCGCTGGATGGCCGCCGCGATCTCGCGTCCCATGAGTCCGCCGCCGACGATGGCGACGTTGACGGTGCGCCCGGTCATCGTGCGACCGCCCGATCGATCTCGAGGGCGGCCTCGGACGGCGACGCCCCCTCGTGGAGCACCCGCATGAGGGCGCGCGTGATCCCGGCCGGGTTCCGATGCTGGACCACGTTGCGGCCGTAGACGATGCCGCTCGCACCCTGGGCGAGGACGTCGGCGGTGCGCTGCAGGAGCGTCTCGTCGTCGACGCGCCCGCCTCCGCGGACGAGCACCGGTACGTCGCCGGCGACCTCGATGACGCGGTGGTACTGCGAGGAGTCGTCCGTCGGGTCGGCCTTGATGAGGTCCGCCCCCAGCTCGCGCGCCTGCCGGACGAGCGTGCGGATCTTGTCGGTGTCCCCGTCGACCATGTAGCCGCCGGCCACGCTGTTGTCCTGCATCACGAGGGGCTCGATCATGAGCGGCATCCCGGCGTCGGTCGCGCGTCGTCGCAGTTCGAGGATGGACTGGATGCACTGCTCGCGGACCTCGGGGTGATTCGGGATCTGCAGCAGGTTGGCGCAGACCGCCACCGCGTCCAGACGCACGGCCTGCTCGATCGCGTCGGGGACGTGGCGGCTGAACAGATGCGAGTCCAGGGGATTGCCGTAGACGTTGGCGACATCGGTGCGCACAACGAGTGCCGGTTTCTGCTTGCCGGGGCGTGACTGCAGCAGGCGCGCTTGACCGAGCGTGAGCTGGATGGCGTCGGGGCCGGCGTCGACCAGGACGTTGATGACGCGGTCCATGTCTTCGATGCCGGTGAGGAAGCTCGGCTCCCCGAAGAAGCCGTGGTCGACGGCGACGTCGAGCACCCGTCCGGAGACGGGATTGAACAAGCGATTCAGGCGGTACTGCGCCACGACGGGACTCCTTCGGTGCGGTCATCGGTCGATGCGGGAGCCGGACGGTTGTCAGCGCTCCATCGACACAGTACTGTGGGTTAGACAACGTTGTCTAGCCGAGGAATCCGAATGAGCATCCACATCCTGCCGGCGAACCGTCCCGCGAACCGCTTCTACCGCGGAGGAAGCCGGATCGCGAGCTTTCGCGCCATCCCGGACGACGAGCAGTACGTGCCGGAGGACTGGCTGGCGTCGGTGACGACGGTCTTCGGAGACCCCTCCCTCGGCCTCACCTCACTCGCCGACGGTCGCACCCTGCGTCAGGCCGTCGCCGATGATCCCGAACGGTGGCTCGGCGCGGCACACGTCTCCGCATGGGGGTCGGACTCGAAACTCCTCGTCAAGCTGCTGGACGCCGGCCAACGACTCCCGGTGCACGCCCACCCCGCCACCGCCTTCGCGCAGGAGCACCTCCTGCGGCCCCACGGCAAGGCCGAAGCCTGGCACATTCTGCACGGCGGAGAGGTGCACCTCGGCCTGCGCGAAGACGTGAGCATGTCCGAACTCTCCGACCTCGTCGCACATCAACGCACCGGCGACCTGCTGGACCTGCTGCACACGCGCACGGTCGAACCCGGCGACACCGTGTTCGTACCCCCGGGGGTCCTGCACGCCATCGGACAGGACGTGTTCCTCGCCGAAGTCCAGGAGCCGGAGGATCTGTCGATCCTCCTGGAATGGCACGGTTTCGCCATCGACGGCTCCAGGGACGGTCACCTCGGCCTCGGATTCGACGCGGCCCTGACGGCGGTCGAGCGTGAGCGCATGACCGAGGACCGGCTCGGCTCGCTGATCGCCCGGACACCCACCCTCCCGGCGAGCGCCGACGAGTACTTCCGCCTCTCCCGCCGCGCGTACCGACCGGGCGATGACCTCGAGCCGGGCTTCGCCGTGGTGATCGTCTTGTCCGGTGCCGCCGCCCTCACGCGCGGCCCGCTGAATGTGCAGGTCCAGGCCGGGAACACCCTGCTTCTCGAATACGAGGGAGGGCCGACCGCGGTCGACGGCGAGATCGAGATCATCGAGTTCCGGCCGCCGCTACCTGCGGTGCGTTCGCTGCCGTCGTCGACCACGGAGGCGGCGCGAACCGCCCACTGACACGTCGGCTATCGTTGTCCCTGACGAAGAGGGGGATGCCGTGGCCAGGAACCCGACGATGATCGATGTGGCGACCGAGGCCGGGGTGGCGTTGAAGACGGTGTCGCGCTACGTGAACGGCGCGGACAACATCAACGACGCGATGGCCGCACGGATCGCCGCTGCCATCACCAAGCTCGGTTATCGACGCAACCTGGCGGCGGCCAGCATCCGTCCCGGCTGGACGAGCAAGACCGTGGGCCTGCTGATCAGCGACCTCGCGAACCCGTACTACTCGTCGATCGCCCGCGGTGCCGAATCGGTCCTCACCGAAGCGGGGTACCTGCTGATCACGGCGAGCTCCGAGGAGGACGGCGCGACGCACGACCGTCTCGTCGACAGCCTGTTCGAACGCCAGGTCGACGCGATCATCGTCGTGCCGCCGCGCTCCCCCGGCCGAAGCTGGTCGTCCGTGCGCGAGCCCCATCCGCCCGTCGTGTTCATCGACCGCCCCGCAGCCCTGGATGGCGCGGACACCATCGTCGCGGACAACCGTGGTGGCGCCAGGGAAGCCGTCGAACTGCTGCGTTCGACACACGGCGACGTCGCCTTCCTCGGCGATTCCCTGTCGATCTACACGATGCAGGAACGCTACCTCGGCTACGTCGATGCCCTGCGGGCGCGGGGCGAGCAGCCGGACCCGACCCTGGCCAACACCGGCGCCCACAGCGAAGAGCAGGCGTACGCCGCAGCGATCGCGCTCCTGCAGACCGGGCGGGCCGGCGCGATCTTCGCCGCGAACAACCGCGCCACGATCGGCGCCCTCCGTGCATTCGCCCACGAGGACGTGCGACTGCCTCTGATCGGCTTCGACGACTTCGAAGCCGCGACCCTCGTGCGCCCCGCCGTGAGCGTCGTGAGCCAGGATCCCCAAGCGATGGGACGCCTGGCCGCGGAGGTGGTGCTCCAGCGCCTCGCGCGGGAGGCGACGACGCCGGCACGCTTCGAGGTGCTGCCGACCAGCCTTGTGCTCCGCGGCTCGGAACTCGACTGAGACGACCGCACGCGCCGACCTCCGGCGACGCGTACGGCTGACGGCCGGGCGGGAGGGAATGCACCCGCCCGCCCGGCCGCCGCATGTCCGGTCAGTCCACCTCGCAGAGGGAACGGGCCAGTCCGAGGAACTCCGTGGTCGCGTAGAGCTCGTCCGAGATCACGGTGATCGCCAGGCCGGAGGCGAGGCGGTCCGCGACCGCTGCGCGCTCCTGGTCGCTCGGCTCCCGCTGCAGGATGCTGCGGTACAGGACCCCGGCCTTCTCCGCGTCGGTCAGCCCTCGGGCGGTGAACTCCCCCGACTCGAAGAACCCGTACGACCGCTGACGAAGCGTCGCGACACTGCATCCGTCGTTCTGGAAGAACGCTTCGTGGAAGGCGATCCCGCCGGGATCCGCCGGACGACCGAGCACCTCGGTGTAGAGGAGCTCGATGTATGCGGTCGGGATCGTGTCCGTCGGTTCGAAGGGCACGGGTGCCGCCGCGGGAGACGGCCGCCAGACCGCACCGTCGACCGTGACCGCCTTCTTGCCCGACGGCAGGACAGCCGTGAAGCCATCCCTGCCCAGTACCACGCTGATGCGGCCGCGCGCCTCCGCGCCGGCGACGACCTCGGTGAGCGGCGCCTGCCGTTCCATGCCGTCACGGTTGGCGTTGATCTTGCCGATGCGGCCGAAGACGACGTTCACCGCCGTGGTCTCTCCGCCCTGCAACAGCAGAGTGCCGCGATCGTCCTTGGCGTTGGCGAGGAAGTACGCCTGGGAGAAGTCCACCCGTCCCGCCTGCACGATCACCCCGTAGTTCGGAGTGAAGTTGAACGCACCGGCGACCCAGTTGGAGAAGCGGACGCGCGTCTTGTCCCCGGCGGCCGACGAGACCCTGATGTACGCCTCGGACAGCGATTCCGGCGGCGGCGGGGTGGTGGTGTCCGTCGTCGGGTCCCATCCGTCCGGCACGGCATTGCCCGAGCAGTTGACGCAGTCGACACCCTTACCCGAGGTGCCGTCGACCTGGTACGACACGATGAGGCCGTCGACCCAGAGCCCCCAGAGGAGCCCGGAGAAGCCGCGCCCGTCCTGCGGCGCCAGATGGACCCCGTAGTGGCCGCGGTAGCCGAAGCTCATGTCGACGACCTCGTTCTTGGCGTCGCCGAAGCGGAACGTGGTGAGGTTGCGGTCCTGGAAGCCCATGATCTGGAAGAAGAGCTTGATCATGCTGTCGTAGTCGGCCGGGGCACCAGGAAGACCCGAGCCGATCGTGCGGAACCACAGGTGCGGGTTGTAGTGGGCGTGACGGACGGTACCGTGCGACGAGCCGCCTCCGACCGCGAGGCCGGTCTTGAGCGGCGCACCGATGAGCCAGTCGATCTGGTGGCCCGTGGTGTTCGCCGTCTCCGCGTCGACGCCCTGGTAAGCGTTGCCGAAGTTCACGTAGCGGACCCAGGCATCCCGACCGGCCAGCTTGATGGCGAACGGGTACTCGGTGACCGCATCCGCCTTCTGCTCCGGGTACCAGATCAGCAGGCCGGTGACGCCCGCACCCCGCTGGAGCGTGATGAACGGCGTCCCCTTCGCTTTGCCCGCGCCCTGCGTCGTCAGCAGTCGAGTCGCAGCCCCGTTGCTGTGGAAGGAGGTGACCTGCGCGCCACGGAGCTCGACGCCTCGCGGGACGTCGAGAGTTCCATCCATGCGGTAGGTCCCCGGCGGGAGGAAGACGATGCCACCCTTGTCGGCGGCGACGTCGTCCAGCGCACGCTGCACAGCGGCCGTGGCGTCGGCAGAACCGTCGGCCGCGGCGCGATAGGGCGCGGCGGTCACATCGACCACCGTCTTCCCCTTGGGGCCGGCGGGGACCTCATGCTCCGGACGCTCCGGAGCAGCATCCTGCTTGGGCGCCTTGGCGACGACGGAGATCTGCGAACGATCACGATCGACGAGCTGCACATCGTCCTCAGCCAGGCCCGCGACCGTGACGGCGCCCGCCCCGGCGGTGACGAGGATCGGAGCGCTCCGGTCCGCGGTGCGTCCCACGGTCGTCGCGGTGACGCTCAATGCACCGCCATCGACGACCGCCGCACGTGACGTCCCTGCGGCGATGGACCCGCCGTGCAGGCTCACCGCGCCATCCGTCCCTTCGGACAGGAGGACACCGGTTCCGTCAGGCGCGGCGATCTCGCACTCGTGACACTGCAGCACGGTGTCGTTCAGGCTGGGCGCGATCTCGATGGCCACCGGGTTCTCCCCGACGTTCGCGTGGATCGACGCCTTGGTCAGCTGCACGCCCTGCGTGTTGAGTTCCTCGAGCACCAGCCCGCGATTCACGCGATCCAGCGACACGTACGTGAACTGTCCGTTCGCGGAGGTCACCGGGTCGCCGGCGACCGCCACATCCTTGCGCATGCGTATGCCGATCGCAGCGTCGGTGACGTCCAGGTCGGTGAGGTACTGCCCGTCGGAACGTCCGATCTCCAGGCCCGTCAGGTTCTCGCGTGTGAAGGCGGCGATCGACTCCGCCGATGTGCCGTCCCATCGTTCCCAGTACTCGGGCGACAGATGCACGCCCTCGATGCGGCCGACGTCGGTCGCGAAGTCGATCGTGATGCCCTTCTTCAGCGGCGACGCGTACACCTCGTTCATCCAGTGCAGCTCGTTGCCCTCCGGACCGACCCGCACGGCTTCGTAGGGGTTGACCAGGGTGACGTGCCGCAACGTCGTGAAGTCCTCGCCGCGGTCGGCCAGTTTGACCGTGGGGGCGTACGCGATCGGGTCGTCCGCATGCTGCTCCGGGTAGAAGACCGTGACGCCTTCGACGCCCGCGCTGCCTCCGACCGTGACGAGCGGTGTCGACGATGCCGGATCCGGCTGAGCGATGAGCACCGTCAGATCGTCGCGCTCCTCGAGGTCCGTCGCATCGTCGGGGTCGCGCCAGGCACCGAGCAGGCTAACCGACTTGGGAATCTGGATGCCGCCGGTGAGCAGGTAGCGGCCGGCACCAAGCCACACCACACCGCCGCCGGTCGACGCTGCCGCATCGACAGCGGCCTGCAGTGCGGCCCTGGAGTCGTGCGAACCGGTGGGGTCGACGCCGAAGTCCGCCGCGTCGTACCGCGCGACCACCGGCGCACCGTCGGGTGCTTTCACGAGGAGTGCCTGCGGCCCCGGCGGAGAGTCCGCCGATGCGGGCGCGACTGGCATGCCGACCGTCGTGCCACCGACGACGGCGGCGACGAGCAGTGTGGCCAAGGGGATACGGAATCTTTGATGCATGGAAAGCTCCCATCTGAAGGGGTGGTGCAGGAAGGGTCAGGGAAAGAGGATGCAGCCGTAGTACAGGGCGTCCGTCGCACCGGGCAGTGTTCCGGACGCATAGCCGGCCGACGTGCTGGCGCCGATCGCGTGGCTCGGGCACGGGGAGGCGGAGGGGATGAGGGCGGCGGTCAGCGTGTTGCCGCTGACTGTCGTGCCCAGGGCACCGGAGATGGCGATCGCGGTCGCCGCGCGCACCGGCAGTCCCGCGGAGGTGTTGCCCGTGACGCTGCCTCCGGTGAAGGTGAGACCGTTGGCGCCGTACCACGGGCGCCCACCGACCGAGATGGCGATCTGGGCGGTCACGCCCTCGCCCATCCACAGCGTGTTCGCGTCGATGGAACCGCCGGCGAAGCTTCGACTGCTCGTGCCCGCTGCGTCGCCCGTCGCGCCGAAGAGCGAGTCCACCGCGATCGAGCCCTGCGCCCGGATGCCGGCGTGGATCACCGTGTTCCCCGTGACGCGGCTCGCCTGCGGCACCGTGGCCGAGACGGGGAACAGCACGATCGCCACATCCGTCGCATCGATGACCGCGTTGCCTTCGACGAGGGTGTCTTCGCAGCCCACCGAGAGACCGTCCGCCTGACGGATGGTGGTGAACTCGGCGGTGTACGAGGTGATCAGGTTGCCCCGGATGAGGTTGCCGGTGCAGGGCAGGCTGTCACCCGCACCCGCGGAGCGCAGGCTCGATGCACCCGACGGCTCGGACAACCGTGACGACACGACGGAGGTTCCGGTGCCGCCGAGCATGAGGATCGACGCGCGGTCGCGGTCCCATCCGCTCTCCCGGCCGCGGGCTCCGGACACCCAGACGCGATCGAGGGTCGCGCCGCCGACCAGCTGCACCGACGGCCCGGTCCACCCCGGTTCGCGGGTGAGCCGCGCCATCGATGCGTACGACTGCGCCGACGGAGAACCGGCGGTGGTGAGCTTCACGCCGGCGGGGATGAACAGGGACGTCGTCAGGCGCACGACCGCGTGCCGGGCGATGGTGACTGTTCCGCCGGCCGGCGTGGCGTCGAGCACCGCCTGAAGCTGCGCCTGTGTACCGCGGAATCCCGATCCGGCATTCGGCAGGTCCAGCGGCAGTCCCGAGTCGTCGAAGCCGTAGCCGGTCGCAGCGGGATCGCAGATCCTGGTCGCCAGACTCGCGAACTCCGGAGATCCGAGCAGCTCGTCGACGACGGTCGTGAACGACGCGCCGGCGCCCATCCGCGTCACCCGGTCCGTGAAGCCGGTGACGTCGGCTTCGCGATTGAGGACGGCCCGGTAAGCCACGAGCACGCGCTCCGCATCGTCGTAGCCGCGGGAGGCGAACTCGGCGGTGCTGAAGAACTCGCGGACCTTCCCGGCGAGGGATGCGGCATCGCATCCCGTGCCGACGAAGGAGCTGCGGTGGTGCGCCCAGCCGCTGGGATCGGGTGCCCTGCCGAGCACCTCGGTGTACATCTTCGCGATGAACTGATCGGGGATCTTGGTGGCCGCCTGCGCCGCGCTCGCGGGGACGAGGACGGCGGCGATCACCACGACGGCCAGGGCGGCGCCCAGGATCTGCCGGATACGACGGAACATCAGAACTCCTTTGTTCGGACTGCTCGAGCGATTGCACTGTGCGGGCCGGCTCCGTTCAGCCGGTCCGTGGCGTCACGACGCGGGGACCAGGCGGAGCCCGCCCATGCCTCCGTCGACGGTCAACAGCGTCCCCGTCGTGGAGGCGGCAGCGGGCGAAGCCAGATACGCGATCGCGTTCGCCACCTCCGAAGCCGAGACCAGCCGGCCCAGCGGCTGCCGGCGACGCAGCTGCTCCGCTGCACGCTCGGCGTCAACGGTGTCGGTCAGGAGGCGTTCTACCCACGGGGTGTCCGCGGTGCCGGGGAGGACCGCGTTGACGCGGATCCTCTCGTGGACGTGGTCGGCCGCCATCGCGAGCGTCAGCGCGGAGACCGCTCCCTTGCTCGCGGCATAGGCGGCGCGCTGGACGACCCCGGCGATCGCCACGATCGAGCTGACGTTGACGATCGCCGGATGCGCAGATTTGCGCAGGTACGGCATCGCGGTCCTAGCCATCCGCACCATACCAAGCACGTTGACGTCGAAGACGTGCGCGAACTCCTCGTCGCTCGAGCTCTCGACGTCACCGGTTGCACCGATGCCGGCATTGTTCACCAGCACATCGATGCCTCCGAGATCGGCGGCGATCGCGTCGACCGTCGCCGCGACAGCGCTCGCATCCGTGACATCGCACACGTAGCTGTTCGGTCTCGGTCGCGTCCCGAGCGCACGATCCACGACCGCCACCCGAGCGCCCCGTTCGCGGAAGACCCCCGCTGTCGCTTCGCCGATGCCGCTCGCGGCGCCCGTGATCACGGCGACCAGGCCGTCGAGGTCCGTTCCCGTCAAGTTCATCCCTTCACCGATCCCTGGAGTCCGTTGATGAAGAAGCGCTGCAGCAGCACGAACAGGATGATGATCGGCACCACCGTGATGAGAGCGCCAGCCATCACCTGGTTCCACTGCACGACGTTCGTCGCCAGCAGGCTCTGCAAGCCGACCGGAAGCGGGTACTTCGACGGGTCATCGTTGGTTAGCAGCGGGAGCACGTACTCGTTCCAGGCGGCGACGAAGTTGATGATCGTGACCGTGATGAGCGCAGATCGCGAGAGGGGGAAGTAGATCCGCCAGTAGATGGCGCATTCGCTGCATCCATCCAGCACCGCCGCCTCGTGCAGTTCTCGCGGCACGCTGGAGTAGTACGACCGCATCAGCACGATCGCGATCGGCGCCGCCCCGTTGACGACGGGGAGGATGACCGCGAGCGGTGATCCGGCCAGGCCGAGCTCCTGGTTGAGGATGATGATGGGCAGCAGTACGGTCACGGCCGGCACGAACAGCGCGCCCACGAAGATCGCGAACAGGGTCTTCTTGAACGGGAACTCCAGCACGGCGAACGCGTAGCCCGCCAGCGGGAAGACGACGAGGATCAGCAGGCAGGATCCCCCGGCGATGACCAGACTGTTGAGGAAGAGCCGGGGCACGTCGAGCACGGCGAAGGTGTCGATGAGCGTCTGCAACGTCGGAGCGGTCGTGAACGGCAACGGGTCGGTGATGACCTGCTGATTCGTCTTCAGGGCGCCGCCGAGCATCACGAGGAACGGGAACACCGAGATGAGCCCGTAGATGACGAGAAGGACGATCACGACGGCACGGATGCCACCCCCACCGATCTTCGCGAGCGGCGTGCGGGTGAGTCGCGGGGTAGTCATTGGCGGCTCCTCAGGATGCGCATGTTCACGATCGCCAACACGATGGCGACGATGGCAAGGATCCACCCCAGTGCGCTGGCGTATCCGAGGTCGGTTGCCGCGCCGAAGGCGAATGTGTAGGTCTGCAGGCCCAGGGTGTTGGACGAGTCGACGGGTCCTCCGTTGGTCATCAGGAGGTACAGCTGGAAATTCTGCAACGACTCCCTGAGCATGATGACCACGACGAGGGCCGTGATCGGATTGAGCAGAGGCACGACGATCGACCAAACGATGCGGCCACCCGAGGCGCCGTCGATGCGAGCCGCCTCGATGACGGAGTCGTCGACCGTCTGGAGCCCCGTGAGGAAGAGCAGCATCGCGATCGGCACGCTCGACCACACCTGCACAGCGAGCACGGCGCCGAGCGCTGTCGCCGTGCCGCCGAGGAAGCCGTCGGTCGGAGCGATCGCGTTGAGGCCGATCAGACGGAGCACCGCGTTCACGGCGCCGTCGGGCTGGTACATGAACCGCCACGCGTAGTACACCGCGATGCCGGCAGTGACGAACGGGAGGAAGTAGACGGTTCTCAGGAAGCCGCGGAACCGCTTCACGGAGTTCAGCAGCAACGCGAGGGCAAGACCGATGGCGACGACGACCACGGGAAGGACGATCATTCCGATCACGGTGTGGGTCGTCGCATTCGCGACCCGCGGCGATACCGCCGGGTTGCCGCCGAGCAGGTCGACGTAGTTGTCGATGCCCGTCCACGTCCACTCGGGGGAGAAACCGTTCCACCGAGCGAAGCTCAGCAGGAAGCCGTAGATGATCGTGTAGACGCCGAAGACCGCGAAGAGGAGGGTGGCGGGAGCCACGAAGAGCAGCCCCACCCACCAGCCTCGGCGCAGGCGCCGGGTGCTCGCCCGGCGCCTGCCCTTGGGATCGACGACGATCAGCGCCTCAGTCGCTGTCACCGAACTCATCTACTCGAGCACCTTCCAGGCGTTCGCGTAGATCTCGGCCAGTGACGCGGCGACCTGCTCGGTCGTGGCCGACTTGGCCGGAAGCTTCGCCAACTCGACGGCGGTGGCGTTGGCGACGTCCCCTCCCGGATCGGCGGAGAAGTCGTTCGGGTTGAACGGTTCCACGCCGTCGACGGGGGTGACCAGACCGACGAGCTGCTGAAGCAGCGGGGAGGTGAGCGACTCGACAGGGATCGCCGTCGCGGGGAGGTCGTTCGCCTCCTGGGCGAAGATCGTCGCACCTTCGTCGCTGGTCAGGAACTTCAAGAAGCTCAGCGCGTCCTCCTTCTTCGTCGTGGTCGAGCTGATCGCGCCGGAGACGAGGGGGCTCGCCTGGTAGCTGATCGTGTCGAGCTCGCCCTTCTCCGACGGGGGGACGGCGAAGACGGAGACGTCCTCGGTGTCGAGGCCGAAGGTGCTCAGCGAGGACAGCGTGAACGTTCCGCCCACGTCCCACGCCGCGGCACCGGAAGCGAAGGCCTGGTCCGCCTGGTCGATGCCAAGGCCGAGCACGCCGGGAGCCCAGAGCGGCGTCAACTGGTCGTAGAGGTCGAGCGTCTCCACGCTCTTGGCCGAGGTCCACGCCGGGTCCTGGGTCTCGCCCTGCCGTGACGTGAAGTCATCCGCGCCGAGGTAGGCGTACGCGAGCGGGCGGTACAGCCAGAAGTATCCGGTCTGCGGCACCTGGAGCCCGGTGACGACGGAGCCGCTCTCGCTGTCGTGCGCCTTGGTCTTCTCGATGGCCGCGATCCATTCCTCCCACGTCGACGGAGGGGTCTCCGGGTCGACGCCGGCCGCGGCGAGCAGCTTCTTGTTCGAGAACACCACGCCCGGGGTACCGGCGAGGTACGGCACCGCGTAGAGGTTGCCCGGCTCGAGGTCCTGCAGCGTCGTGGCGGGGTCGGTGCCGGAGTTCTTGATGGCCTCGTCGGTGAGCTGCGTCGCCTCGACGACGCCGGGAAGGAAGTCGCTCTGCCAGTCGGCGTCGAAGTCGTCGGTGAGATCCTGGATGATGCCTGCCTGTGCGAGCTTCCACTCCTCTCCCTGGCTGTGCACGGAGATGATGTCGGGCAGCGTCTTGGACTTCGCTGCCGCCTGGACCTTCGTCAGATAGGCATCATCGGGCGTGTAGACGCTGACCTCGACAGGGCGGCCGCTCTCCTCGGTCCACGCCTCGCCCGCTGCTTCGAGGGCGGCGACCTGTGACTGCTTGAAAGTCCACACCGTGAGCGCCTCGGCGTCGCCGCCGGACTCGGTCTGGCCGGAACACGCCGCGAGCGTCGTCACGAGGCCGAGGGCCCCGATCCCGGCGATGAGCTTCGATCGCTTCATTGCAACCCCAATCATGTGTGTGAACGTGAGTTCTTGTTTGTGAACAGTAATGCAACGTTGTCTCGCCCGCAAGTGGACGGATCTCGGATCTCGGGTGCCCCGCGGAGATCAGCCCTCGGAACCGAACGTGCTCTCGATCTGCGCGTAGGCTGCGGCAGCGCGTCTCAGCTCCTGGACGACCCGGTCCTGGAACACATCGTCCAGACGCGCCACGGGCACCGAGCAGCTGATCGCGTGCGTATGAGGCGCGTGGGTCCCGAGGGGAACGGCGAAGCAGCGGACACCCTCGGTGCTCTCCTCGTCGTCGATCGCGTAACCCCGCGCGCGTGTCTCCTCCAGGTCGGCCAGTAAGGCATCCCCGTCCACCAGCGTCTTCGCGGTGATGCGGCGCCGCGGCAGCGACAGGATCCAGTCGCGCTGCGCACCGCTCAGATCACTCAGCAGCATCTTCCCCAGGGCCGTCGCGTAGGCCGGCAACCGGAAGCCGACACTGCTGACCAGGCGCAGGCTGTGTCGCGCGTCACGCTTGGCCAGATAGACGATCTCACTGCCGTCGAGCACACCGAGATGCACGGTCTCGCCCAGCGCCGCCGAGAGCTCGTCGATCACCGCTTCCGACCGACGCACGATGTCGTCACCCGCGATGTACGCCGAGCCGACCGTGAGCGCCTGCGGACCGATGCGGTACGTGGTGACCGCACCGTCGTACGCCGTCAGCCAGCCCCGGCCGGTCAGGTTGTGCAGCAGCCCGAACACGCTGCTGCGGGGAATCCCGAGCTCCGCGGCGATGTCGGCGAGTGATCGCGGCGACGGCTCTCTCGCCAGATACTCCAAGACGCTGAGAGCGCGATCCGCGGACTTCACGACGGCTGTCTTGTTCTCGTTCACTCGAGTTCCTCCCTCACGGCCGACCCCCATCGCCATCGCGTGATGACGAGTGCCCGAGCAGGTGCACGGCCTGGAAACCGATCTTCTCCGCGGCGGCGGCGGTCGTGTACGCACCCCTGGTGAGCTCTCCGACCACGGGCGTCTGCGGATGCCAGCTCTCCAGGAGATCAGCGATGTCGTCGTCGAGGAGAACGTCATCTGCGACCACGTTCAGCACGTGCGCCCCCGACAGCCTACCCGTGCGACTCGCGGCGATGGCGAGCTCCACGGCACGCGCCGCGTCCCGCACATCGAGGTAGGCCCAGAGCTCCTTCGCGAGGGCGAGCCGGGTGCTGTCGTCCCTCTCCGCCAGGGCAGCGCGCTCGCGGATCATCTCCGCGGTGCCCGTGAACGGCAGGCGCAGCGACACCACCGAGAGTCCCCATCGACGCGCTGCCATGCGAGCAGCGGCCTCATCCATCTCCTTGCTCAGGGCGTACCCCTCGGCGGGTCGGAGCGGATGCTCCTCCGTCACCGGCACGAAGACCGGATGCATCGCCTCCGGCGACCAGGCCATCCCGAGCACGGAGATGCTGGATGCCAGGACCACCGTCCTGACGTCATGGTGTGCCGCCGCTTCGAGTACTGCGAGGGTCGCCATCGTGTTCGCGGCGGCCAGCTCGACGGCGGTCCGGTCCCCGGGTGAAGGGATCGCCGCCAGATGCACCACGGCGTCGATCTGCTCGGCCATGAGCTCGTCGACGGCCGTCGCATCCGTGGCGTCCGCGATCCGCTCGGACACCCGCGCCGGCAGCTGTTCCGCCGACGGCCTGCGGACGAGGGAGATGATCTCGTGGTCGAGGGACGCCAGATGTGCGACCACGGCGCGCCCGACGAGTCCGGCACCGCCGGTCATCAGAATTCGCATGTCACCCTCACGGCCGCGCGGGTGAGCCGTCGCCGTGCCGCAGCAGCGACCAGGTCTCGTAGGTCAGGGTGTCGGGGATCGGATGACGCGCCGCCTCGGCCTCATCGACCTCGACACCGATCCCCGGCGCCGTGGGGATGTCGAAGTCGCCGCGATCGAGCACGGGCGCGCCGGGGAACACCTCACGCACCGCATCCGAGTACTCGACGGACTCCTGGATGCCGAAGGCTCGCGAGGACGCGTCGACGTGGATGGAGGCGGCGTGCCCGATCGGCGAGATGTCGCCGGGACCGTGGATCGCCAGTCGCACGCCGTGGAACTCGCACAGGTGCGCGAGCTTGACCATAGGGGTGAGCCCGCCGATGGCGCCCATCCGCACGCGCGCGAAGTCGATGAGTCGATCGGTCACCAGGGGAAGGAACGTGGCGGCATCCGCGAAGGTCTCCCCCACCGCCTGCGGGGTCGAGGTCGCCTGCCGCATCTCGCGGTACCAGGAGAGGTCTTCGGGAGCGATCGCGTCTTCGAGGAAGAACAGGCGATGCGGTTCGAGGTCCTTGGCGAGCTGGATGGCGTCGACGACCGCGAGCCGCTCATGGACGTCGTGCAGCAGCTCCACGTCGAATCCGAGCTCGGAGCGGATCGCGTCGAACAGCGGCGGAACCGCGCGCAGGTACGCCCGCGACAGCCACGGAACCGAACGGGCACGGATCGCGGCGAGCGCGCTCTCGTCTTCACCGCCGTGTGCGCCGTAGGTGTCCGCGTCCGCGATCGCGACCTGGGCACGCACGTGCGTATATCCGCGCTCGACGAAATCGCGGATGCTGTCGATCACCTCGGCGTGCGAGCTTCCGTGGGCGTGGCCGTAGACGGGGATGCGGGTGCGTGTCCTGCCCCCGATGAGTTGGTGCACCGGCAGCCCGGCGACCTTGCCCTTGATGTCCCACAGGGCGATGTCGAGTCCGGCGAGCGCGTTGTTCTCGATCGCCCCGCCACGCCAGTACGGGCTCAGCTCCATTAGATGGTGGAAGTCCTCGATGTCGAGGGCGTTGCGACCGATCAGCATCGGGCCGAGGTAGTTCTCGATCACGTTGATGATGGCGAGCGGGCGCTGCGGGCTGCTCGCACACCCCCATCCGATGAGCCCGGGCTGATCGGTCTCAACCTTCACGAGGATGAGCGGCGCACCGGCCGGAGCCGTGGTCACGACGGAGACGCGGGTGACACGAACGGACTGGTCCCCCGTATCCCACGGTGCGTGCGCCAGAGCCCGGGGAAGGGACTCGACGGATGGGGATGCAGGCATGATTCTCCTCGATGAGTAAATGCGTGGGCGATCCTTGATACGATCTCGCTGTTCATAATACTAAACCCGAGTTCATATGCATGAATAGGTGAGTCCCGTGCCTGCACACGCTGCCCCGCCCACGGCGCTGACCCGCCCCGGAGCCGCGGTTGGAGAGAGTCCGATCTGGCTGACGGAGGAGTCGTCGCTGGCCTGGATCGACATGCCCGTCGGGAGGATCCACGTCTCCTCGACGCCCTCCGGCGAGACGTCGACCGTCGATCTCGGTCGCTACCTGAGTGCCATCGCACCGCGCATGGAAGGCGGGTGGATCGCGACGACCCTGCACGGCTTCGCCTGGATCGGCCGCGGTGGAGACGTCGCACGGGAGCTCGAGATGCTCGACGATCGGCACCGCATGAACGATGCGTGCTGCGACCCGCGCGGGCGCCTCATCGCGGGGAGCACGCACGTGGAGAGCGTCGACGGAGCCGGCAGCCTGCACCTCCTCGACGGCGACGGCACCGTCACGACGATCTGGGACGGGCTCACCCTCCCCAACGGGATGGCGTGGAGCGCGAACGGCAAGACTCTGTACCTCGCCGACAGTCTGCGGTCCCAGATCGTCGCGTTCGAGATGGACGACCGGGGGCTGCCGCAGCGCGCGGACACCATCGCGGAGTTCGCACCGGGGGACGGACTGCCCGACGGGCTCTGCCTCGACGAGGAGGGCTGCCTCTGGGTCGCGATGTGGGACGGTGGCGCCGTCGTCCGGCTCGACCCCGACGGCGACGTGATGCGCCGAGTCGCGCTGCCGGTGTTCCGACCGACCTCCTGTGCGTTCGGCGGCCGTGACGGCGACGTCCTCTTCGTCACCACTGCGACCGCGGAGCGCTGGACGCATCCGCTCGACGGCGCCGTCCTCGCGATCGACGACACCGGCGTCCGCGGCGACGCCCGGCCCCCCTTCCGCGGCTGACACCAGCCTCGGGCACATCCACGAAAGGCACGCATGAAACTCGCACGACTAGGCGCTCCGGGCGCGGAAATCCCCGTCGCCATCGCCCAGGGCTCGACGTTCGACCTGCGCGGACTGACCGCGGACATCGACGGAGCCTTTCTGGAATCCGGCGGACTGGAGCGTGTGCGCCAAGCCTTCGCCAAAGGCTCCCTCCCGCTCCTGGCGGGCGCCGAGACGCTCCGCACCGGCTCCCCCATCGCGCGTCCGAGCGCGATCATCTGCGTCGGTCTGAACTACGCCGCGCACGCGGCCGAGTCCGGAGCGGAACCGCCGAGCGCGCCGGTCGTCTTCCTGAAGACGCCGAACACGATGTCCGGCCCGAACGACGACGTGCCCATCCCGCCGCACAGCACGAAGACCGACTGGGAGGTCGAGCTGGGTGTCGTCATCGGTCGACGCGCCTATGCACTCCCCAGCGCTGCCGACGCTCGCGCCCACGTCGCCGGATTCGTCATCGTCAACGACGTCTCCGAACGGGCGCACCAGTTGGAGGAGTCGGGCGGCCAGTGGTCGAAGGGCAAGTGCTCCCCCGCGTTCAGCCCGACCGGACCGTGGCTCGTGACGACCGACGACATCGACCCCTCCGCGCTGCGGTTGCGGAGCTTCGTCAACGGCGAGCCCCGGCAGGATTCGACCACCGCCGACCTCATCTTCGACGTCGACCACATCGTGTGGCATCTCAGCCAGTACATGGCGCTGGAACCCGGCGATCTGGTGCTCACGGGAACTCCGGAAGGCGTCGCGCTGTCCGGCCGCTTTCCCTACCTGCAGCGAGGAGACGTCGTCGATCTCTCCATCGACGGCCTGGGAACACAACGGCAGGTCTTCACGTGAGCGGCATCGATGGGACCGTTCCGTTGCGCACCGTGACCTGCGGAGCCGAGACCGGCGTCTTCCTCCGCACCCACCTCACGGACGACCTCCTGCAGATCGATCACGCTGTCGAATTCGCCGACGCGGCCGATAGACGAGACCTCTCCGTCACGGTGAAGGTCACGGCGCTGGCCGAGGTCTCGGGTGTCGTCGTCGTCGACATCGATCTCGGCCGCCCGTTCGGCGTCGCGATGTACGACGAGGGCGTGGTGCAGCGCTTCGGTGACGCGGATCGGTGGATCGCGCCGCCTGCCGCCCTGCTCACCGCATACGCCATGTCCGTGAGCGACAGCCGCGTCGTGCACCTCGACGACGCATCCTCCGGCGCCGTGGTCTGCCGATGGTGCCCGGAGACCTTCATGCTCTCGGTCGTCGTCGCCGGGACCATCGGCGACCACGCTCGAAGCGTCAGCGACGCAGCCTGGGACCCGGTCGAGCACGTCCGACCGGTCGCGATGGAACCGGGAGAGACCCGAGACGTCGTCATCCGGATCCTGGACGCATCGGACCCCGCACCGCGGCTCTTCGAGAATGCCGTGGACTACTCCGACCCGCGGGATCTTCGCGCCCATCGGCTCGCACTGTGGGCGTCCGAGGTGCCGTGCCTGGGCAGCCTCGAGCACCGGGGAAGCACGTACCCGACGAGTTTCGCCCCGGAGCGCGCCTACGGGACGCTGCACACGTTCTTCGACCCGGACGCGTGGAGCGCATCCACCGCGCTGGCCTTCTCCGGCATCCCGTTCCTGCAGCAGCAGGCGCGCATGATCGTCGAACGATCCGTCGACGGCATCCGGCCGGACGGCCTCGTCCCGCACCACTTCGACGGCGAGGAGCCCCTCTACCTCGCCATCTCCGGCTCACCGCAACCCGGACCGAACATGTTCCTCATCGAGGCGGCGATCGAGATCGCGTGCGCGACGGGCGACGTCGAGTGGTTCCAGGACGTCTGGGCACGCGGACTCCGACGGGCAGCGGAATGGCTTCTCCGGCAGCGCAACCCCGAGACCGGCCTGCTCTCCGTGACCGGTGCCCTCTGGGCGGACACTTTCCGACGCGCCGGTATCACGCTGGATACGAACGCGATGGCCCTGCGGACCTTCCGTCGAGCTGCCGGTGCCGCCCGGGTCGCCGGTGATGGCATCGGCGATCGGCTCGAAGCAGCGGCTGATGCGGTGAAGGCCGGGTTCGGTGCGCTCTGGGCGGCCTCCGACGACCACTTCGTCACCAGCATCGCCACCGACGGCACGTTGCTCGACGACCATGTCGACACCGAGAACTACCTCGCGATCGCCACCGGCGCCGCCACGGCCGAACAGGCCCGCCGCATCGTCGGCCTGTTAGACGACCATCCCCTCACCCATCCCGGCGGCAGGGGCACGTATGTGAGCCTGCGGCCCTACACCGCCGCGGACTGCTACGGCGGCAACGTGGGCGACTCCGACATAGCGATGGGGAGGCTGTGGTGGGCGGACCTTCTCGCACGACGCGCGATGGGCGACGCCGCCGCGTTCCGCTCGCTGTTCGAGCCGGTGCGGGGGGATCTGCTCGATCGGGTCTGGATGCGGGAGCGCTACGCCGAGGACGGGCGATTGGTGCGCCCGGACGGGTACCACGAGTATCCGGATCTGACGGACAACCTGCTCCGCGAGGGCCTCTGCGGGCTGGACCTGGACCTGACGTCGGTGTCGATCACGCCGATGCGAGGCGGACCGTTCCGTGCGCGCTGGGGAACGATCGAGTTGTCGCACTCGCCTGAACGCGTCCTCCTGCGCCTGGCCGACGACCTGCCTCGCAGCGTTCGCGTCGCCGGGCTCGTTCCCGGTGCGCGATACGCGCTCGTCGGTGCGGGGCCGCGTGAGGTGGACGCGAACGGGCAGGGCGTGGCCACGTTCACGATGTCGCGCTCCTTCGTGTTGGAGCGGACCGAGAGCTGAGGCCGGTGACGACGCCATGAACCGGGGTGATCAGTCGCGGGCCTGCACCAATCACCCCGTGTCGTCCGACGCCGTCTCGCTCAGCCGCGCTTCTCGGCCGCGAGGGTCCGGCCGTACACCTGTCCGAGCGCGCGGGCTGCCGGCTTCAGCCTTCCCTCGTAGTCGACTACCGCCAGGCTGATCGCACAAGGGAAGGAGTCGTGGCCCATCCAGACGATGAAGCCGCCGCACGCGGGGAAGCGGTCCATCGCCGAGGATGCCGCGACGGTGAGGGCGGCCGCCTGCTCGCGCTGGCTCTTCTCCACCCAGGTGGGCAGGTCCGTTTCCGGGATGTCATCGCGATCGAACCACCAGTTGGAGGTGTGGCGCCAGAGCTGTGCACGCTCCTCGGCGTTCGCGCCGTCGATCCCGTACTTCTCGAGCAGATCGACGCTGCTGGCCCCCGCGACACCGACCTCCGAGCGCAGCAGCGCATCGTCGGCATGCCAGTACCGCTCCCATTCCGCCGGGTCGGGTGAGACCACCCACGGCCCGTGCACATCATGGTGGAGCCCCTGCCCGAACTCGCTCTCGTCCGCGACGTACCGGGGTCCGGTCGGTGAGGTCGGCACCACCTTGCGGTCGGGGTCGATCGCGCGGATGGCTGCCTTCGCCGCCTGCAGCGCCGGATGGTCGAAGGTGAGCGGGGTGCCGGGAGTCGGTTCACCGGGCGCGCCCGCGAGCTCGTTCCCCCCGCTCCACACGATCACGGAGGGGTGATGATGCAGCGTTCGGGCGTAGTGCTCCGCGATCTCCGCGAGCTCTGCGGCGTAGGCAGCATCCGTGGGCGGGTGGTTGTCGAGTCCCGCGGAGCTCTGCGGCAGCTCCTGCCACACGAGCAGCCCCAGGTCGTCGCACATCTCATAGAACTCGTCGCGCTCGCGGGCGGATCCGCCCCAGACCCGCAGCAGGTTCACGCCAAGGTCGCGGTACTGCTCCAGGCGCTGTCGGTACTCCTCGAGCCCGACGTCGGCGTAGTCGCCCCGCAGCGGGATCCAGTTGACGCCGCGGATGAAGACGGGCGCGCCGTCGATGTGCAGCAGCCACGGTTCGGCGTCATCCGGGGCTCCGGGGTTGCTCTGCCAGCGGACGTCTCGGAACCCGATCCGGCGTTCGACCGCCTGCCCTTCTTCGTCCTCCGTCACTCGCACGACATAGCAGCGCCCGGTCCCCCACCATCCGGTCACCCCGTCCGCGGTCAGCGTGAACTGGAACGACCCTTCCGCGTCCGCCGTGGCGCTCGTCTCGGCGCGAGCATCTCCGTCGGAGGACAGCAGCGCGATCCGCAGTTCGGCACCGGCGGTCGCGGTTCCGGATCCGCTGACGGTCCCGGTTCCTGAGGTCGTCTCCGCCGTGGTCTCGGCGTTGAACTCCGCCCTGACGATCAGGTCCCTCGGGGCAGGAGCCCCCTGGCGCACGGTGAGCCGCCCCGCACGCGCCGGGCCGATCTGCACGACACGCGGCGTCCAGTCCCAGCCATAGTTGAAGCGCGGCCGCCAGTCTCGAAGCTCCGACGTACGGCCGATCTGCCCCAGGTAGGGAGGAGGGGTCAGGAACACGAGAGCGATCGAGGCTCCGGAACGCGACGACGCATCTCCAAGGTCGACGCGCAGCGGCACGAAGGAGTTCGCCGTCTCGGCACGGCGCTCGCCATCGATGAACACCACGACGGGTCCGTCCAGACCGTCGAACTCGAGCTCGAGTCCGCCCTGTGGCAGATCCGCCGGCAGAGTCGCTCGCAGCACCCAGTGCCGATGTTCGATGAACTCACTCGCCCGGGACTGGAGTCCGATCGACGGATCGAGGATCAGCCCGTGCTCCCAGAGCGCACCGCGCACGGACCCCGGGAATCGGGCGGGGACCGGGCCGATGTCGCAACTGCGCGAGACGGCGGTCTCCACGGCGGAGGCCAGCTCCCACTCCCAGGGACGCCAGCCCTCGAGCGTCCAGGTGAGCGAGGCCAGATCGACGACGGTGCGCGTCATGGGAATACCTTTCGTGGGGGGGTGCAGGGTGCTGGTTCCGAAGTGTCGGGGCGGATCAGCGGGCGGCGAGGAGCTGGAGCTCGGCGAGCGAACGGGGTTCGGGGTCGCCGATCCGGAGGAGGTGTATGTGCGCGCTCAGCGGTTCCGGCACGACGAAGACGCGCGTCTCGTGGGGCCACCGCCAGGTGACACCGTTCTCGGCACAGAGGAGGCGCCGTGCGCCCGTGGCATCCTCGGCGAACACCTCCCAGCTCGACGGCCCTTCCGCAGGCACGGCCCCGCACGTCAGGGTATACAGCCGCACCGCCCTCGCTTGCTCGGTGACGATGCACACGCAGCCCTGCCCGGTGACGACCGTCTCCGTACGCGCATCGTCGTCGCACAGGGCACGGACGTCGTCGGCGTCTCCGGTCACTGTCGCTGATTGGTCGATGATGTCGGCGAGGGGATGCACATCCTCATCGTCCCGGGTGACGGATGCGGGGTAGCTCCCGTCGAACCAGTCGGAGGGCACGCTGCCGAGCTCGATCTCGATGCGACATCCGGCGAGCAGACGATGATGGTCGACGGTCACACGGTGCCAGTCCTCGCCGTCGACGCGCACGCGCTGGATGAACACGTCATCCGCGTGGTCGGAGCGCGTCTCGATACGTACGGTCCGGCCGTCGGCGACGTCGAACTCCGCGCCGCAGAACAGCGGTGTGGTGATCACGTACTCGCGTGATCCCGGTGCGAGGGGGTAGAGACCGAGCGCACCGAAGAGATACCAACAGCTCATCTCGCCGTTGTCCTCGTCTCCCGGGTAGCCCTGACCGAACTCCGAACCGAGGAACAGGCGCGATAGCGACTCCCGTACGATCTGCTGCATCCGTGCCTTGTCGTCGGTGTGCGCGTACAGATAGGGGATGTGGTGCGCGGGTTGGTTCGAGGGGGCGAACATGCCCATGCGGATGTCGCGTGCCTCGGTCATCTCGTGCACAGTGCGACCGTACGCGCCCCACACGGCCTCGTCGCCGCGTTCGTTGGTGTCGAAGAAGAGGTCGAGGCGACGACGGAGCCCGTCGCGCCCGCCCAGCAGACGCGCGAGGCCTGCACCGTCGTGCGGCGCCGTGAAATTCATCCCGAAGGCGTTGGTCTCGACGTAGTCGCCGCCCCACACCCGCGGATCGAACTGCGGATCGGGGATCGAGAACGCCCCGTGCGGCGCCCGTCCGCGGAAGAAGCCACTCATCGGATCGAACATCGTCGCGTAGGCACGGCAGCGGTCACGGAAGTAGACGGCGTTCGCGTGGAACTCCGCCGCTCGTGGATGCTCCTCGCCGAACCGCTCGCCGATTATCCGGGACAGCTCGGCCAGCGCGAAATCACTGATGGCGTTCTCGAGCGTCCACGACAGGCCCTCCTCGACGGTGTCGTCGACGTGTCCGCGGAAGAGGGCGCGCTCCGCTCCCTTGCGACCCGCCGAGCGTTCCGGAGAGGGCACGAGTGCGTTCTTGATCCCGGAGTCGTACGCGGCTTCAAGGTCTGTCAGCTCGACGCCCTTGGCGACTGCATCCGCGAACACGATGTCACTGCTCGTCCCGACCATGCAGTCGATGAAGCCGGGAGAGGTCCACCGCGGGACCCAGCCTGATTCCTGATAGTGCCGGACGATCCCGTAGAGCAGGTGTCCGGCGCGCTCCGGTGCGAAGAGGGCGTATGCGGGCCAGGCCGTGCGATACGTGTCCCAGAATCCGTTGTTGACGACCACGTCACCGGCGACGGCATCGCCTGTGGGCGCGGACTCGGGGCGGAAGGCAAACACATCGGGAGACATGGCACCGGACTCCGAGTGCTCGCCCAGCGCGCTCGGATACAGGAACAGGCGGTAGAGCGAGGAGTACACCGTCACGAGCTGATCGCGGCTCGCACCGTCGACACGGATCCGACCGAGCAGGCGGTTCCACACCTGTGCCGCGTCGGCCACGGCCCGGTCGACGGTCAGGCCCGTGGCCACCGCTTCGTCCAGCCGTCGCAGCGCCTGCTCGGCGCCCAGCGTCGATGTCGCGAGGTACAGCGTCACGGAGGGCACGTCCATCCTCAGCGTCAAGCTGGTGGCCCAGGAGCCCTGCGCCGGCGGATCGTCGACCGTGAACGCGCAGTCCAACGCGATGGCATGGTGAGTGACTGGAGCACCGGCGATCATGCCTGCCCGGTGCGCGTTGCGGACGAGGATCACCGCGCGTCCGTCGCGCTCGATCACGCGCACCTCTCCGCCCGCCGGCCCCTGGTCGAGGATGAGGGCTCCGCCCGCTTCGGCGAAGCGGACGGCGGCGATCGCGCCGGTCGCGACTGGAGCGATCCGGATGACGATGTCGTTCTCCAGACGGACGGCGTAATCGTGGGGCCGGGCGACTTCGTCGGCGTGGCGGAAGCGGCTCCCGACCTCGTCGAGGTCCGCCGGCACCGGGCGCACGTGGAGGCGCCCCCAATCCCCGATCCAGGGCGTGGCCGTGTGGGACAGCGCAATTCCGCGGAACGGTGTGCAGCACTCGGCGTCGTTGTGCTGGTGGTACGAGTAGGGCCACGCGAGGTCGTCCGTCGACGTCATCGGGACGATCAGCACGCCTCCGTTCGGGAGGGCCGTGGCAGGGACGGTGTTGCCCCGCGAGAAGCGCGCCGACGAGTGGGTCCCTCGGCGGGTGTCGACCAGACCTACCGGGCCGTCCTTACTCGGAGCGGGCGCGGTCGCGAGGAAGGGCCCGTCCACCCATGCGACGGCGTCGTATACGGAGGCGTGCGCACTCACGTGGATCTGCGCAGACACCACGCTCACGCCCGCGAACGCCGACAGGTCGACCTCCTTCCGCGTCCACTGATCGACGGAGATGCTGCGGGATCGTCCCTGATCCTCCGCGTCGATGCCGAAGCCGTGATGATCGCGAGCTCCCGCGTCGACAAGACGGCGCCCATCGGAGAACAGGAGGTCGATCGAGGTTCCCGTGGCCGCGTAGCCTCCCTC
Organism: Microbacterium croceum; assembly: GCF_023091245.1. Lineage (NCBI taxonomy): Bacteria > Bacillati > Actinomycetota > Actinomycetes > Micrococcales > Microbacteriaceae > Microbacterium > Microbacterium croceum. The sequence continues at coordinate 482,874 of NZ_JAHWXN010000001.1, forward strand.
CCACCACGGCATCGCGCCGTGATCGGGGATGTGCCCGGGTACGAACTCGGCGAAGACGTAGTACTCGAGCAGATCGCCCGGCTGCAAGGTCCGTGTCGTGAACGTGAGGTCGGCGGTCAGGCGCCCGGAGCCCGAGCCCGGAATCTCAACGCGCAGACACGTCGGGCTCACGGCGCCGATGCCGGGACGCGAGGTCAACGACGTGTGCGGACCCGAACCCGAGGTGACGGCGAGCGAGGCAGGCTCGATCGGTCGAGGGATGGTGCGCACGGTCGGTCTCCGGTTCGGGTCGTCACCTCAAGATAACGTTGTTCGGAAAATGCCACAAGAGGTCACCTACGACGGCGCTGCGATCGATCCCGCGGGGCCCTCCGCCATGGCAACGAGGAGGGGCGCCCGCTCGTGAAGTTCGTTCGAATGTTCGGGCGCCGCCGCTCGAAGTGTTGATGATGGCGGCGTTGCTCGCGATGCGACATCGATCGCTACGTTGCGACCGGCGTCAGGCCCGCCGCGCGGAAATGCCTGCGGATCGTCGTCGGACTGCAGCCGAGCTCGCGAGCGAAGCTAGCCCCGGCCCGTCGTTCCGTCTCGTACTGCTCGCGTAGCCACTCGATGTCTACGTGGAATCGCGGCCGGCGACCCGGTCTCGAGGGAATACTGTGCGCGTCTCGAGTCCGAGCGACCGTTTGACGCGAGAGACCGAGCTTGACCGCGGTGGCACGGATCGAAAGGCCCTCGTCGTGTGCCGGCGGAAAGGCAGCCGGTAAGCCGGGTCAGTGCAGGTTCCGGGTGGAGATGGCGGTGGATCTCAGCGAAACTGCTGGTCGAGCGAACCGGACTTCCGAACAGCATCGTGACCTCCCTCATGAAGAAGCTCAGAGACGCCGACTTCATCACCTTCGTCGGCACAGCGCCTGGTGAACGCACCCGCCCGTATGTCATCAACGAGAACCCCTGGTGGGACGCCGCCCGCCAGTACGCGCAGCGCAACAGCGGTTAGTGCGACATGGACCTCAGCGCGTCCGCGTGCTCGTCACACACCGTCCAGACCCACATCCGAATCACGTACTGCTTTGCCGAAACGCCGCAGAGCTCGCACACCTCGATGCTGGCCCACTCCGCAGCTCGGATCGCTTCGATGAACGCCTCGTTGTAGTCGTACGGGTCATCCGACGGACTCGCGGAGTAACTCAGCGAGCCGAACTTCGACTTGACCTGTTGCACACGGTAATCGGGTGCGATCTCCACGAGCGCGGCATCAAGGCGTTCCAGGAGTGTGTACCAGCCAGGGTTGACGTCCACGACGGGCGGCCAACCCGCATCGATGCGCGCGACAATCTTCCGGATGCTCGGCGGATACTCGTCGTTCATGCGGGCCTCCCTAGCGTGACCTGCCCTTTAACCACATCGACGTCGAGTCTGCTGTTGGCGTCAGACATCGCGATCTTCACGCCCCCTGCCACTCTTGTTCCTCGCGCGAGAGAGCTCTCTGAACGCTCGCCCCACACGCAGGCTTCGCGTCACTCCGGAATCCCACGCGATCATGTTGCGACGCCGCCACTCGATCGCCACATGCCCACGAAACCCCGAGATGGCACGACGCCGCTCCATGAACTCCAGGCCTGGCGGAAAGGGAGCCGGTAGCCCGCACGTGTCCGGTAGGAGGTGAGCGAACAGCTCCGCGAATGTCGGACTCAGTCCCGTCCGTCGACGGGTCTGAGCGACGAAGACCGCCGCGGCGAGAGCCCACGACTCCGCCGTGTCGTCGCCGGTGAAGTCCTCGAAGACGTACGCCCAAGATGCAGGAGCCGGCGAGCCGATTCCTCTCCACCAGATCGGGTTGGAATCGGGTCCCACCGCCACCATCTCAATCACGATCGCACGCACGGGCCTCTCCCGAGATGCGACCGGCTGTCGTCGAGAAGGGCAGCACACGTGCAGGAGCAGCGGAGGAAATCCGGAGAGCAAGGATTGTTTCGTATGGCCTCCCAAATTATGCCATACCGATTAGGCCATACCGCGGCTCCACCTTCAGCACGCTGAGAATGTGACCCGTCGGAACGAAGCGACTGAGCAGGAGTGGAGCCTCTACTCCCAGCGCTTCGCGACCACGCTTCGTTCCGTGCGCGAGCGCGCCGGCCTCAGCCAAGAAGAGGTCGCCTACCGCTCCGGGCTCACCCGCTACACCTATCAGAAGTATGAGAAGGGCGAGTCGAGGCCTGGCAACCCAGCGAATCCCACGCTTCGTACGCTGATCGCGATGGCTCAAGTACTCGCCGTTTCCGTGGACGAGTTGATCCCCGATGCCCCGCCCGATCTTCGAGCGCGCTAGCCACTGCGCCCGCCCCGCGGTGGAGCCACGAGTGCGCGCAGCCGCCGCACGCGCATTCACCCGAGGCGTGGTCAACCTCGTGGTGACTGGATCTGGCTAACCGCACATGAGGGCAACGCCGCGTCGCCAACTCAATTGAAATTCAATGTTCACGAATCATGAATTCATGCGTAGACTGAGACCGTGCCCATCGGATCCCGAGCAGCCGAACTGTCGAAGGCAGTCTTCGGCAGCGAGCACATGCTCACCGTGATGTCGCAGATCGCGCAGGCGCCGGACACCACCTTCAGCGCTCCAGTCATCGAGCGCACCACGGGTCTAGCCGGGAGCATCGTGCACGGCTTACTCGCACGCCTGAAGCGTGCCGGACTCGTTCAGGTCGTGGGCCGCGTCGAAGGGGAACGCACCCTCACCTACCAGCGCCGCGAACATCTCGTATGGCAGGCGGCGTCACAGCTCACGTCCGAGGTCACTGAGACCCTAGGCTTCGGAGGCCACCATGACAACTAGCTCCTCCACCGCCACCGCCGGCACGTCCGGCGCGAGTTGGGTTTCCGGTGTGCTGCGAGTGCACGCCGACCTCGAGCTACACGGAGAGGAGATCCAGCGACGTCGCGCGGCGAATGCGACTCGACCGGTGCAAGACCTGGACACATTGCGATTCCTGCTCACGCTCTCGGTCGATCAACCCGTCGCCATCGCTGCACTCGGAGCGTACGAACGAGGCCTGACTAGACGCGCGGTCCGATTCGGATTCGCCGAGAAACGGACCATCGCCGGGAACTGCCCAGCGGTCGTCCGCACGGCAGAGCCGCCTGTGACGGTGGAACTGGTTTCCGTTCTCGGTCCGCTGAGTCGTCGCACCTTGCAACTTGCAACGACGTTCGCCCCCTACGCTCGTCGTCGACTCGTCGTTCCATCCGGGCGCGTCGATGAGACGCTTCTGCTGGAGGCGAGCTATTACGGTGTCGGCGTGACCGTGACTGATGACGACGACGAACGCACGCTCGTCACGCCAGCACCTTTTCAGCCCACCCGGTTCACGGGTGCTTCGTGGCTATTCGCAGAGCGCATGTATGCGCAAGCATTCAGCCCAGCGAACGCCACCGCGCGAGAGTCGGAGGTAGAGGGATCATGACGCCGGTGTGCTGGGCGAGTCGGACATGCTCGGCCTCAGCCTCAGCCAACCGCTGACTCCACCATTGAGCCGCTTGAGCGGTGCTCATCGAGGTTGCGGTCGCAACGATCTCATCGAACACGGCCAGGTTGTGCAGGTGTGCGAGGAATCGATCTTCATCAGAGCCGGTGAACGAGTCCACCGCGCGGCCCCCGCAATGCGCACACAGGCACGGCCACGGGGTGGCGCTCGCGAACCACTTCATGTGCATCTCACTGGACCGTGCAAATCGCATCAGCTCCGGCATCAGCACGTGCGGCGCCCGGTCGCTGGGGCGACTCGAGAATGACTTGTTCCCTGGCACTGACAGACGACGCAGACTCGGGATCTGACCGATGGCAGCCGCCCGCGCGCCGTACACGATCGCATCGATCCCGGCGAGGTCCGCCCGCCAAGGGACCGCACCCTTGACTTCTCCGAAGAACCGCCGATACGACTCCGGTCCACCCTTGAGGTTCAGCGGGTCACCGGCCTTCGCCCCGAGTGCCAGCGCGACCGGATGGCGGCTGCGCGTGGCGACTGCGATCAACTGTGAGATGAGCTCCGGCGTCGACCACTTCTGGTGCACCGCCAAGGGCAGGATCGCGTCATCGCGGTCAATCTTGTTGGCCGCGGCAAGGATCGCCTTAAGCGCCTCGGAGTCCGCGACATCCACGAACCCCGCTGGGATCACAGCGACCGATGCCCCCGCATCGCGTTGCGCCTGGAGGACCTCCTCGACTGTCGGCGCAAACAGCGCATCCGCCGGCTCGTCGATGATCAAGGGGCGTTCTGCCGTGGCGAGAGCAAATACCGAGGTCGGCTCGATGAGGAAGGTTAGCTCCTCGTGCCGGGCCCGCAGGTGCCCTGCTGTCTGCAGCGCCGTCGGCCCGGTCAACACCATGCCACCACGCTCCGAGTTCACGTACGGCGCGGTCTGCATCGTCTCCCCACCGGCCATCGTGAACACTCGGCCCGCCAGAGTACGCTCGATCAGCGTGGTGCCGACGAGCGGCTCACGCGACGTCCGCGATCTCAGCGTGCTGTCGACCAACCCGAGGTTCTTCTGATCCGTCATGCTGAGCTCCTTACGTAAAGATCCTCAAACTCGTCTTGATCAAGGAATGCGTCCCGCGCCAACTCCTCCACGGCCTCGCCGTCGTTCAGCCGCTGCCGCACGACCCGGCCGATCAGGCGGGGATGCTCCTCAGCGATCGCGACCGGTTCGACACTGCGGTATCCGGCCCGGGAGAGTTCGATGTTTAGCTGCCGATACCGCCCCTCGCTGATCACATCTAGATCCACCGCGCGTCGCAGTAGCGCCGCGATCGACACTCGCCACTTGGATTTCAGCCGGGCCAAGCCCGGGATGGTCACTGGAGCCGCCGCCAAGTCCGGCCGTACATCTTTCGCTGGCATCAGAAACTCTGCTGCGAACCGATCTGCCTCGGACTCCTGATCTTCCGACGGCACCTGGTGCATCACGGCGTGCGCTAGTTCGTGAGCCAACGAGAACCGCTGCCGATCCGGAGGGATATGGTCCCCCAGCAGCACCACCGGTCGCTGCCCCTCCGGCCAGCTCACGAGCGCATCAATGCGCTCCGATCCCAGCGACCGCTTCGCCACCACGACCCCGGCAGCTTCCAGCGCACCTACCAGGTCCGCCACCGGACCAGACACGACGCCGATGGACGCCCGGACCTCGCGTGCGATCTCCTCCGGCGTATCGAACCCGTCTGGCGGGAGCGGATGCCGTACCAAACGAACCGGCGTGCTGCCCGCGACTAGCCCAGCTACTTGCAGGTGCAGCAGCTCCAGTTCGGCACGCAGCCGGTTCGCGACCGACAACGGAAGGGTGGAACGCTTGCGATGAAACACATACGGCGCCGCCCCTTCATCCACCGGCAAGGTCAGTAGCACAGGAGGCACGCGCAATACAGCACTTAGCGTCTCCAGGCGCTCCGCGTCCAGCTCGACCAGACCAGCCTCAGCCTTCGACAACACCGCTTGAGAGATCCCCGTCGCAGCTGCCAAGGCTCCCTGCGTAAGCCCACGCGCGACCCGGACCGTGCCCAGCATCACCCGGCCGGTCCGACGATCAGAAGCGAAGTCTGCCATGGCAACTATCGTAGCGGACACCTCCGACAATCACGCTCTCTATGTGCAGAAATATTCCTGCAGGTATCCTGTGAGTAGCGCGCGAGGTCACTGTACTTGGCAGTACTGCCAAGTGACTGACAAGTAGCGGTGGAATTTGTCATCTTCACGCGGAACCTACAACTCAGTGGAAGTCGCCGCCCGGAGCCATGTCGGCGAAGCGCGAGTAGTGGCCCTGGAACGCGACGGTGATGGTCGCCGTCGGACCGTTACGGTGCTTGGCCACGATCAGGTCGGCCTCACCGGGACGCACGTCCTTGTCGTAGACCGAGTCGCGATGCAGCAGGATGACCATGTCGGCATCCTGCTCGATCGAGCCGGACTCACGCAGGTCGCTGATCGCCGGCTTCTTGTCGGTGCGCTGTTCGGGACCACGGTTCAGTTGCGACAGGGCGATGACCGGAACCTGCAGCTCCTTGGCGATGAGCTTGAGGCTACGCGAGAACTCCGAGACCTCCTGCTGGCGTGACTCGACGCGCTTGCCCGACGTCATCAGCTGCAGGTAGTCGATGATGACCATGCGCAGACCCTCGCGCTGCTTGAGCCGACGGCACTTCGCGCGGATCTCGACCAGCGTCATGTTGGGGCTGTCGTCGATGTAGAGCGGGGCGTCGTTGATGCGCCCGCGGGTCGCGGCGACCGTCGTCCAGTCGCGAGGGTCGAGGTTTCCCTTGCGCATGTTCTGCAGCGGGATCGCACCCTCGGCGCTGAGCAGACGCATCGCGATCTCGCTCTTGCCCATCTCGAGCGAGAAGAAGACGGAGGGGAGGTTGTGACCGATGGATGCCGATCGCGCGAAGTCGAGCGCGAGCGTCGACTTACCCATGGCGGGTCGGGCGGCGACGACGATCATCTGGCCACCGTGCAGACCGTTGGTGAGCTCGTCGAGCTCCTTGAAGCCGGTGGGGACGCCGGTCATGGACCCATCGCGCCCACTGGCCGCCTCGATCTCCTCGAGAGCGGCGTCGACGGCTATCTGCAGGGGAACGTAGTCCTCGGCCGTCTCGGCACCGGTGACGGCGTAGATCTCAGCCTGGGCGTTGTTGACGATGTCGGTCGCGTCGCCCTCGCCCGCGTAGCCCAGCTGCACGATGCGGGTCCCCGCGTCGACGAGGCGGCGCAGCACCGCACGCTCAGAGACGATTCCGGCGTAGTAGCCGGCATTCGCGGCCGTGGGGACGATCGAGGTCAGGGTGTGCAGATAGTCGGCACCGCCAGCGCGGCCGAGCTCACCGGTCTTGATGAGCTCGTCGGTGACGGCGACGACGTCGGTGGGCTCGCCGTGCGAGTAGAGGGAGAGGATGGCCTCGAAGATCAACTCGTGTTTGGGGATGTAGAAGTCGGCGCCTTTGAGCGTCTCGATCACATCGGCGACGGCGTCCTTCGAGAGCAGCATGCCACCCAGGGCGCTCTGCTCCGCGAGAAGGTCGTGCGGCGGCACGCGCTCCGGAGTGCGCTGCCCTCCGAGACGGTCCTGCGAGATGTCCGCGATCGACACACTGTTCCCTTCGATGCGACTTTTCTGAGTGCGTGGCTCCCACGCGGGAGGTGGAGCCGTATGCGCATCGGCCACGTGATGGCCTCCTGCACAGCGAACCAGACGCCCCCGACATTCGGTCGCTCGCCCACGCTACGAGGGGCGCTATCCACATGCAACACGGCCTGTGGATAACCCTGTGCAAAATGTGCGAACAAGATCGGAGTGTCTGTGCAGAACTACTGTGGATAACTCGGTGGAGGGGCAACAGAGACAACTTTCTTATTCAGCCTGAACTGGACTTTCCTGTTTCCCCACCCTGTGGATGGAAAACAGTTTAAATACTCGATTGAAGGTTGCCCCGTCTGGGGAGGAATGTGCAGAACCTGGGGAAAGTCAAGCTCAGAATCCCCCGGGCGCGTCACGGACGGACATCATCCGGATCGCGCCGAAAACCCCCTAGACAGGGGGTGTACGTGCGAGTAAGGTCTCCGGCAATCGATGCACTTCGTGTAGACGTGCGTTGCCTTCGGAGGGGGAGGTTGACGTGGACGTTCGGGCCACCCGACGCGGCGTACCAGCCGGCGTCATCTGGGGTGGCCTCGGCGTGCTCCTGTGGTCCGCATTCACGATCTTCACCGGCGGTGCCGCGCACGCGGACGAAGGCGACGACGGTCTGCTCGACGGACTCACGTCTGTCGTCGACCAGACCGTCACGAGTATCGCCGAGCCCGTCGTGACGCAGGTCGTCGCTCCCGTGGTGACCCAGGTCGTCGCCCCGGTCGTCAAGACCGCCGTCGCTCCGGTGCAACAGGTAGCGCCGGAGGCCGTGAAGACGGTCACCGAGACCGTGGCCGCAGTGCCCGCGGTCGGTCCAGCGGCAGCGCCCGTGGTGAAGACCGTCGCTGACACGGCGCAGGCCGTCACCACTCCCGTCACCGACCTGCTCACCGACTCGCCGGTCGCGCAGATCACCGATCCGATCCTGGACGTCGTCGCCGGCCTTCCCGTCATCGGCGATCTCGGCGTGACCGAGATCGGGCGCGATGTGGTCAGCGTCGTCGACGATGCGGCAGGACTCATCGGCGGCGTCGCTGCCGAGACTCTTCCGCCGGTGCTCGAAGGCCTCGACCCGACGACTCCCGGCACCGAGCCCGCGCCGAACACTCCGGCCACCCCGACGGATGCTCCCCCGGTCGCAGCGGCGACCGGCGTTTCGGTCACCATCGGGGCAGGGCTCTCGAGTGCACCCGCGACGACGACGGCATCCACCTCAGGCGACGCCTCTGCGCCACCGTCCGGTGCCGCTCTGCACGATGACGCGTCCCCGGCGACCCTCCCCACGGACGGCGCCCCCGGCGGCCCACCCGGCGCCCCCGCATCCCCGACTTCCTCCGCCGGCCCCGGCGGAGGATCCTCGTACGCCCATGCTCGCCTCAGCGACCCCGGCGTGCCCCCGCTCCGTGCCTGGGAGCGGGCTGCCGGCGCATCCGACGACGCCCTGCCGGCGTCTCCGGTCGCCGACACCGACGTCTCTCCTGACTGACGGGTCGTCTCGTCGTTCTTCGTGAACGGCAGATGCTGTGCTGCGCGCACTCCAGATGCGTGCGCACTTCCCAGACACCCCACACCCAGTCAGGAGCAACATCATGCGTACATATCTGAAGCGTGCCCTCTGGGGGACGCTCATCGCCGGCGGCATCACCCTGCTCGGCGCGACAGCCGCGAACGCGGCCGAGACATCGGGAGAGGATGGACTTCTCTCCGGCACCCAGGTGGTGGCCCCGCTCGCCGCGCCGATCACCGTGGTGGACAACGCGATCTCGGTGCTCGGCGCCTCGACCGCGTCGGCACCAGCCCCGGCTCCGGCCCCAGCCCCGGCTCCGGCCCCAGCCCCCGCTCCGGCCCCGGCTCCCGCGACGAGCGGCGAATCCGGCACCGCCTCCGGCACCCAGGCCGCCGTGACCGTCACCGTTCCCGTCACCGTGACGGGCAACGCGGTGAGCCTTCTCGGCACCTCTTCGACCAGCACTCCGACCGCGGTTTCCCAGAGTGAGGCTCCCCAGGCCCAGACTCCCGCGGCCGGGGTGCCATCCGTCACGACCACCGGCATCGACGGCGTGCTCTCGGGCACGCAGGCGCTGCTGCAGGTCGATGTACCGGTGACAGTCACCGGCAACGCGGTGGCACTGCTCGGCACCAGTGGCGCGAGCACACCGGCAGAGCAGGGGGCCGCAGCACCGGCATCCCCCGCTCCGAGCGGGGCAGTCACGGACGGATCGGATGCCGTCGGCAGCGGGACCCAGGTCGTCGCGCCGGTCACCGCGCCGGTGACGGTCGGCGGCAACGCGATCTCGATCCTCGGTGACAGCACTGTCGCCGGACCGGCTGCGGTCGCTCCCTCCGGCACGTCCGGAAGCACCCCGGCCGCACCGACGACATCAGGTGACGACGGGGTGGGAAGTGGCACGCAGGTGTCCGCACCGGTCACCGCTCCCGTCACGGTCGGCGGCAACGCGATCGGCGTCCTCGGCGACAGCAGTGTCACCGGCGGTGCCGGTGCCGTCCCGGCCGCTCCGGCCAGCGGGGGCGGTGTGACCACCGGTCTGGATTCGATCCTCGGCGGTACACAGCTGTCGCTCCCGGTCACCCTTCCGATCACGATCGGCGGCAATGCCATCGCCGTGGGAGGCGAGAGCACGGTCACCACTCCGGGCACGAACCCCGGAACCGACCCCGGAACCGACCCCGGAACCGACCCCGGAACCGACCCGGGAACCGACCCCGGAACCGACCCCGGAACCGACCCCGGAACCGACCCGGGCACCGACCCGGGCACCGACCCCGTCGGGCCCGGTGCAGCATCAGCCTCCGGCGCGGCCACGACCGGCATGGCGGAAGGCCTCGCCACGACCGGCGGCGCCCCCGCACCCGGTCTGCTCGCCATCGGAGCGCTGCTGCTGCTCGGCGGTCTCGCCCTGGTGCGTCGCCGCACGATGACGGCGTAGCCACAGCCCCGGCGGTGCGGGAGTCCTCGGGGGAGGAGACCCTGCACCGTCGGTGCGCGGGTGCGTCGGCGGTGACGGCGACCGGGCACCGCGTCCCGGCATCCTGCCGCGTCGCAGCCCGCGCCACATAGCGGGTGCCTCGTGGGGATTCCGCTCCACGAGGCATCCGCCGTGCCATCGAGGCGATCTCGGCCCACACATCTCCGCGACCTGCAGGAGGATCGGCGACGTGCAGGAGGAATCCCGGCCGGATCCGCCTGCAGTCCGCAGAATCTCCTGCAACCGGTGCCGAAGACGACTACCGCGCATGCAGAACGCCCCCTGTCCGGAAAGACAGAGGGCGTTCGTGCGTCGACGGGCTCAACACCCGAGGAACGGAGTTACTTGGCGGCGACGACCTGCAGCGTGATGACTGCGGTGACGTCGTCGTGCAGACGCACGGTCGCCTCGTGCTCACCGGTCACCTTGATGGGCGACGTGATGTGCACCTTGCGCTTGTCGATCGAGCCCAGGCCGGCGGCTGCGACAGCATCCGCGACGTGGTCCGTCTTGACGGAGCCGAAGAGACGACCCTCCTTGCCGGCCTTGACCGTGAGGCGCACCTTGGTGCCCTCGAGAGCGTTCTTCAGCGCGAGAGCGTCGTCACGGTCGTGGATCGCGCGTGCCTGACGCGCGGCCTGGATCGAAGCGACCTGCTTTTCGCCACCGCGGGTCCACGCCGTAGCGAAACCCTGCGGGATGAGGAAGTTACGGGCGTACCCGTTCTTGACCTCGACCACGTCACCGGCACTACCCAGCCCGGCGACCTCGTTCGTGAGAATCAGCTTTGCCATCTCGATACCCCTTACCGGCCGGCGCCAGCGTAGGGCAGGAGCGCCATCTCGCGCGCGTTCTTGATCGCCGTGGCGATCAGACGCTGCTCCTGCACCGAGACACCGGTGATACGACGGGCACGGATCTTGCCGCGCTCCGAGACGAACTTGCGGAGGGTGGCGACATCCTTGTAATCGATGACACCGACCCGGATGGACTTCGCGGGAGCAGCGTTCTTCGCGCCCTTCCGCGGCTTGCGGCGGTCGCCGCTCGACTTTCCAGCCATGGTTCTTCCTTATTGATGAGCGGATGCGCGCACGCGCACATCCAGAGATTTGATCAGAACGGGGTGTCGTCGCCGAAGCTGCCCGGAGTGCTCCAGGCATCTGCACTGGTCGACGAGCCGGGCGTGGACCACGGCTCTTCCGACACCTGTGCGGGACGAGACTGTCCGCCACCGGCACCACCGGCACCGCCGGCACCACCGTTCGAGGCAGCGCGGGTGACCTGCGCCGTGGCGTACCGGAGCGAGGGGCCGATCTCGTCGACCTCCAGCTCGATCGCCGTGCGCTGGTTGCCCTCGCGGTCCTGGTAGGAACGCTGACGCAGACGACCCTGCGCGATGACGCGCATGCCCTTGGTCAGCGAACCCGCCACGTGCTCCGCGAACTCGCGCCAGACGGATGCGCGGAGGAACAGCGCATCGCCGTCCTTCCACTCATTCGCAGCACGGTCGAAGTTGCGCGGCGTGGAAGCGATGGTGAAGTTCGCCACCGGCAGCCCGTTCTGCGTGTATCGCAGCTCGGGGTCGGCCGTGAGGTTGCCCACCACGGTGATGACGGTTTCGCCGGCCATGAGACTTAGGCCTTCGCAGCCTTGGCGGCCTTGCGGGCTGCCTTCTCTTCGGTGCGCTTGGCCTCGGTTGCGACCATCGCCTGAGCCTCTTCCGAACGAAGAACCTTGGTGCGCATGATCTGCTCGTTCAGCTTGAGCTGACGGTCGAGCTCCTGCGTGGCCTCGGTGGTCGCGGTGAAGTTGACGACGGCGTAGATGCCTTCGGTCTTCTTCTGGATCTCGTAGGCGAGACGGCGCTTGCCCCAGATGTCGACCTTGTCGATCGATCCGCCATCGTTGGTGATGACCTTGAGGAACTTGTCGAGCGTAGGTGCGACCTGGCGCTCGTCGACCTCGGGGGTCAAGATGACCATGAGTTCGTACTGGTGCGTCACTTACCCACCTCCTTCGGACTAGAACGGCTCTCGGGACTTTCCCGAGAGCAGGAGGGTGTGTGAACGTGTCGGCCCGAAGCATCCAGATCGGATGCCGGTAGGCAGACAACCTACCCAGTCTAGCGGAGTCCCGGGCGTGGCGCGAACACGGACGCCCGGGACTCCGCAGGGCGTCGTCCGTCAGCCGGCGATCACCTCGGCGACCGTGCGTCCCGCCACTGCCGGGATGCCGAGTCCGGTGAGACGGATGTCATCGACCTCCAGTCCCGCGGGAATCCAGCTCTCTCCGAACAGCACGGCGGCGGCTGCACCGGCCAGTGCAGGCAGCGATGCGGCGTTCCGCGGTTGTGCGAGCGCTCCGAGCAGCAGGTCGTCGGCGCTCCGGGCCGTCGCCACGTGCGCGAGCAGGAAGCCGAACGTCTCGGGTGCTGCGATCGGGTAGCTGTAGACCCAGTCGCCCACCTGGGTGCTCAGGCGGCGCGCCCGGTCCAGTGGGCCCGTCGCCTCGGCCGCGACCCGCAGCGAAGTCTCCGCCATCCGTCGGCTCCAGGTGTTCTCGGGGAGCTGATCGACCGCGACCCGCACGGCGTCGGCCGCCGCGGCGCCATCGACCAGCGCACCGAACAGCGCCGCACTGGCCCTGGCACACCAGAGGCCGTCGAGCGAGTGGGTGACGGCGGCATCCGCTTCTGCGGCGTCCAGAGCTCCGTTTGCACCGTGAACCGCGACGGCGGCGAGCGCCCGCACCGTGGCGATGTCATCGAAGTAGTGGGCGTTGTCGTGGCCGGACTGCGGTGGCTCGGCGCCTGCGCGCAGGTTCTGCAGTGCCAGCTTCGTGCCGATGCGGGCGCGCAGCCCTCCATCGGGGTCGGCTTCGAGCTCGGCGAGTTCGCGCCATTCGGTCAGGCCCAGCCCGCGTGCGTGCTGGCGTGCGGAGAACGCGAACCACTCGATGTTCTCGCCCGGTCCGGGATGCAGCGTGGTGGGCGGGGCCGCATGCGTGAACGGACGCGGAACGGTCGTGGTGCGGTCATCGTCGCCGAGCTTGGCGAGAATGCGCACCCTGTTCACACGCTTGGGCGGGAGCGCGTAGACGCGGAAGTCGGCGTTCATCGACGACGCGGACTCGCCGGCGACGATGCCCCGGGTGAACAGGTCGATCAGGGGGGTGGTCATGCGCGCGCCTCCTCGACGATGCGGGTCAGGGTGTCGGCGGCATCCAGCGGGTGGATCCCGGCCATCGAGCGGATGCACGAGCCCACGACCGGACGCAGTCCTGCCACCCACTCCTCGGGCAGATCGCCGATGCCGGAGATCGCGCCCCCGATGCAGCCGGCGATCGCCGCGGTCGTGTCGGCGTCGCGTCCCATGTTGACGGCGAACAGGATGCTGTCAGACGCGCGCCCCCCGGCGTGCAGCACCGAGGCCATCGCGAGCCCGACCGCTTCGGGCGCGAGGTCGGCCCAGAAGTAGTCGGCCACGGCGAGGCGGTCGTGGAGCGCGAGGGCGAGCGCGTCGTCATCGAGTCCGGAACGGACCAGGTCGCGCGCATCACGCAGGTTGCGGGCCGTCCAGCTGTCCGCGGGGATCGCGGCGAGCCCTGCGTCGTAGCAGGCGGCGGCATCCGCTCCGGTGAGAGCCGTGGTCACGGCGACCGCGACGACCACTCCGGCCCAGATGCCTTCGGTCGTGTGGCTCACCGCACCGTCAGCCTCGGCCAGGCGACGGGCGAGCTCGACATCGCCGTCGGCGACGATGCCGAGCGGGCTGACCCGCATCGCGAGCCCGTCGCTCCAGCCGTGCATGGTGTCGCCGCTCAGGGGCGGGCGGATGCCGCGACGGAGGTTGTCGATCGCGGCCATCTCGCTGAACCCCCCGCCCTTGAAGTCGTCAGCCTGCGGGAGCACGTCCTCGATCCAGGTCTGCGCGAAGTCATCAGCTGTGGCATTCACGCCGACGCGCTGCACGGTCTTCGCGGTCAGCAGGGCATATTCGGTGTCGTCGCTGCCGGCCGGTTCGGGATCGAGGTACCCGGTCACACGGCCATGGGCGGCCTGGATCTCGGCGGCGGAGAAGCCTTCGACCGGCCGACCGATCGCATCGCCGATGGCGAGTCCGGCCAGCGAACCACGGACGCGGTCCTGCAGGGTCGGCGTGGGAGAAGTCATGAACGTCCTTGTCTCTGGGAATGAACGGAGTGGGCAGGGAGCAGCGCGAAGGTGCGGCGGGCGAGGTCGTCGATCTCGACACCGTCGAGCCCGGGAAGGCTCGTCGCGATGCGGTTCTGCAGAGGGTCGATGAGACGAGCGGGCAGACCGTCGACGCCGGCGAGCCCGCCGAGCACCGAACCGACGGTGGCTCCCGCCGAGTCGGTGTCCCACCCCGTGATCACCGCCAGCGGCACTCCGCGGGCGAAGTCTCCGCCACTGCGTGCCAGCGCGAACGCGATGAGGGCCGCGTTGTTGATCGTGTGCACCCAGTGCAGGTGGCCGTAGGCCTCGTGCAGCGCGTCGATCGCTGCCGCGTCGTCGAGGTCGCCGCGCCCGAGCGCGGCTCCGAAGGCGATCGCCTCCCCCAGGTCACTCCCTACGGGAACGGCGGTCGCTGCGAGATCGAGCACCTCGTCGACGGATGCCGCGACGAGCGAGGCCGAGGTCAGCGCCGCCGCCCACATCGCTCCCCACAGCCCGTTGCGGGTGTGGCTGAGGCGAGCATCCGTCCAGGCCATGCGGGCCGCTTCGGTGATGTCACCGGGGTTGATCCAGCCGTAGACGTCGGTGCGGATGAGGGCGCCGATCCACTCGCGGAACGGGTTGCGCACGCGAGCAGCCTCATCCGGGCGATAGCCGTCGAGGAGGTTGCGATACGCGATGCGCTCAGCGGTGAAGGTGCGTCCCGCCGGGAGGTCTGCCAACCACGCCTGTGCGATGTCGTCGGTCGTGAACCCGCGACCCGCGGATTCGAGCACCCGGAGGTTCAGGAGCGGGTAGTTGAGATCGTCGTCCTCGGGCATCCCCGCGATGTTCTCGACCAGGGAGTTGACCGCCGAGCGCCGGTTCCATGGCCAACGGCGTGCGACGTCGTCCGGCAGCCCCTGCGCGGAGAAGTACTCCGTGAGCGGCCAACGACCCGTCGCCCGCAGGATCTCCTCGATCCCGGCGCGCGGGATCTTCTCGACGGGCTTTCCCCACAGACACCCCGCCGACCGCCCGGCCCAGGCGCCATGGATACGGCCGACGAGAGCGGCGCCATCCGGCGTCGCGATCGGTGCGGGCGTGCCGGTGAGCTCGGCACGTACCTCGTCCCATGTCGTCGCCTCCGGCTCCGCGGGGGAAACCGCGTCGAGTTCGATCAGCAGCGCGCGGGCCAGCATCCGGAGGTCGTCGGACGCCGCATCCGCTGTCGCCCCGCCGCGCACGGGGTCGAGCGTGCCGCCCGCAGCGGTCCAGCAGGCAGCGATCGCCTCGACGTGCTTGCCTTCGGCACGCGCCTGCACCAGCTCGTGCGGCAGCAGGTCTTCCGGCTGGGCCCAGGTCAGGCGCATCACGCCCCCCGGAGCGAGGCCACGCGGCGCAGGTCGGCTTCGGCGCGAGCCGCGTCCTTCTGCATGACATCCACCGCGACGCTCGACAGCAGTGCGGCGTACTCATCGAAGTCGACCCGGCTGGCCGTGGCGATGGTGTCGAGCATGTCGGACGGGATGACCGCCTGACCACCGATGCCGGCGGCGAGGCTTCCGGCCATCGACGCGATGGAGTCGGAGTCGCGACCGTAGTTCACGGCGCCGAGCACGGTGGGCAGGAACGCTCCCTCATGCGCGACGAGGAAGCCGAGCGCGACGGGCAGCTCCTCGATCGACTTGGTCCGAGACGGCACTCGCGCATCCATGAGAGGCTCGCGATACGCGTCTCCCACGGTGTCGAAAGGACGGATGGCATCGCGCAGGGCGAGCCCGATCTGCTCCTCGTCGGCGTCGGGACCCAGGCCTCGGGCCGCATCGACCACCGCGCGGATGGCTGCAGCCGTGCCGTCGTGGGCGACGCGCAGCGCGGCGTCGATCACCGAGTCGACCGTGGCATCGAGAGCGACGGAGGCGGCGACCGCGGCGGCGAACACCCCGGCAGCTTCCCGTCCATAGCTCGACTGGTGAGCCCCGGCGACGTCGATCGCTTCGGCGTACGCCGCCTCGGGATTGCCCGCGTTGACGATGCCGACGGGTGCCATGTACATCGCGGCACCGCAGTTGACCACGTTCCCGACGCCCGCCTCCCGTGGATCGACATGGCCGTACTGCAGACGCGTGACCAGCCACTTCTCGGCGAGGAAGATGCGCTGCAGCAGGATCGATTCGCGCTCCAGCTCCGGGATCCAGCGGATCTCGGTCTGCAGCAGCGGCACCAGCAGCTCGGCGACGGCGAACGCGTCGATGTGGTCTCGACGTTCTGCGTACACCCGGATCAGCGCCTGCGTCATCAGGGTGTCATCCGTGATGTGCCCGTCACCCTTGTGGTACGGGCTGACCGGTCGAGCGGTCTGCCAGTCCAGGTGATAGGGCGGGACGATGCCCGTGATCGGACCCCCGTACCGCTCTTTGATCTTCTCCGGACTGAAGCCTTCGGCCGCCCCACCCAGGGCGTCGCCGATGGCCGACCCCGCGAGCACGGCCGCCGTGCGTTCCCGAATCCAGCTCATGCCATTCCTCTCTTAAAGGTGGGGCGGATGCGTACATCCGCCCCACCGTCGTCAACCGTTGACCTGTGCCCAGCCGTCATCGAGCTCGGATGCCAGGCCCTTGTCGTCGATCTCTCCGCCCAGGAACTTCTGGAACGCGGGAGTCGCGACGGTGTCCTTCCAGCGCACGAAGCCGTTCGCCTGCAGGAAGGCCGGTCCGTCGAGGCCTTCTGCCGACTGCACGATCTCGGGCCAGCCGTTCTGATCGGCCGTCTGCTCGGCGAGCGCCTCACGTGCCGAGATCGTCGTGGGGATGAGTCCATCGGCGATGTTCATCTTCACGAGGTTGTCGGTCTGCATGAAGTAGTCGAGGAACTTCGCGGCCTGCTTCTGGTACGGCGAGTCGATGTTGATCGACAGCGTCTGCGGGTTCGCGGCCTGCACCGCTCCCTCGGATCCGGCGAGCGGCGGCAGCACGATCCAGTCCATGTCGGCCGGGGCATCGGTGGCGATGTTCGCCACCTGGTACGAGCCCTGCACGGTCATGGCGGCCTTGCCCGCGTAGAACGTCGCCAGCACGTCGGAGCCCGACTGCGTGACGCCGATCGGGTCCACGGAGCCATCCTCGATCATCGACCGCACACGGTTCGGCACCTCGAGGTCGGCGTCCTTCACGTCGACCTTCATGTCGTCGCCCTCGCCGGTGAAGTACTCGGAGCCGAAGCCCATGCCGAGGCTCATGAACGCCGCGGTGGGGCTCTTCAGCCCCCACGTGATGCCGTGCACATCGCCGGACGTCGTGGCCTTGGCGATCTCGTCGAGCTCATCCCACGTCATGGAGTCGCCCGTCGGTATCTCCACGCCCGCCGCCTCGAGCAGCTTCTTGTTCGCGAACACGACGTAGGTCTGCAGTTCGGTCGGGGCGCCGATCATCTGGTCGTCCACCGTCACCGAGGCGAGCACGCCGGGGTCGATGTCGTCGATGGTCTCCTTGCTGAGCAGCTCGCTCAGGTCGGCGAGGTAGCCGTCGCGGGCGAAGGGCACGATGCCGAGCACCTCGTAGTGGATGATGTCGGGCGCGACCTCACCCGCGAACTGCGTCGTCAGCTTGTCGTCCAGACTGTCGGTCGGCGCCTGCACGATCTCGACCTGGATCTCGGGGTTGTCGTCGTTCCAGGCATCCACGATCTCCTTGGTCGCCTCGATCGCAGCCGGCTGGTCGGAGAACGACTGGAAGGTGATCGATACCGGCTCGCCGTCGCCGGCGTCGTCGGTCGTGTCGCCGCCCGCGGAGCAGGACGCGAGGGTCAGCGCCGTCACCGCGGCTGCGGCGAGCGCGATGGACGCGCGATGAAGCTTCTTCACTTCATACCTCTTTCTTTATGTGATGGGAATTGCAGGAAGTCCATGTGCCCAGCTCAGCCCTTGACGGCGCCGGAGAGCAGGCCGGTGGCGAGACGCTTCTGCAGCAGTGTGAAGAAGACGATGCTCGGGATGCTCGACAGCAGAGCCCCGGCGGCGAGCGGCCCGACCGCGACCTTGCCCTCGCCGCCGACGAACGTGCTGAGGGCGATGGGGAGCGTGTAGTTCTCCGGCGACTGCAGCAGCACCAGGGCGAAGAAGAACTCGTTGTACGCCGAGACGAAGCTGAACATCGCTGTCGCCACGAGCCCCGGCATCAGCAGCGGAAATACGACCCGCTGCAGCGTGCGCGCCTTGTTGGCACCGTCGATCGACGCGGCCTCTTCGATGTCGTACGGGATCGCCGCGACGTATCCCTGCAGCATCCAGAGCGAGAACGGCAGGGTGTAGACGGAGTAGACCGCCACGAGCCCGAGCAGGGAGTCGACCAGGCCGGCCGACCGCAGGATGAAGAAGAGCGGGATGACGATGAGGATCACCGGGAAGATCTGGCTCACCAGGATGTAGCCCACCCCGATCGATCGGAGCTTGCCCTGGTACCTCGCCATGACGTACGCGCCGGGGATCGAGAGCAGCGTGACGATGATCGTCGTGGCGATGGCGACGAGGAGGCTGTTGCCTGCCGCGCGCACGAGCCCCTGCCGCTCCAGCGCCACCACGAAGTTGTCGATCGTGGGCTGCAGGGGGAACAGGTTGACGGCGAGGGAGTTGATCTCGGCGGACGACTTGAACGCGGTGGAGATCAGCCACAGCAGCGGGAAACCGAGGAAGATCAGGAACCCCGCGAGTGCCACGTACTGCAGGATGCGGACCAGTGGCTTCTTGGTGCGCCGATTCATCGTTCTGCGCTGCTTCTTCGTCGTGTTCTGGGTGACCATGACGCGGGTGACGGTGCTCTGAGTCATCGCGGGCTCCTCTCCGGACGCAGCTGACGCCACAGGGCGATCACCAGGATCACGACGAGGAAGATCACGATGACGTCACCCATCGCCGCCGCCCCTCCGGTGTTGCGGGACTTGAATGCCTCGAGGTACGTGAACAGCATCGGCAGCATCGTGCGACCTCCCGGACCGCCCTCGGTCATGACGTAGACGATGCCGAAGGAGTTGAAGTTCCAGATGAAGCTGAGGCTGGCGATCGAGAAGATCACTGGCCGCAGCGCCGGCAGGGTGACGCTGATGAACCGGCGCCAGGTGCTCGCGCCGTCGACGGCGGCCGCCTCGAGGAGCTCGCCCGGCACCTGCTGCAGGCCGGCGAGCAGCACGACGGTGTTCTGCGGCATGCCGACCCACACTCCGACCAGGATGACGGCGGGAAGGGCGAGTCCGAAGTCGCCCAGCCAGTTGATGTTCTCCGGCCCTCCCAGCGATTCGATCAGCCAGTTCAGCGGCCCGTTGGTCGGCGAGTAGATCATCTGCCACATCACAGCGACCACGACGGGCGGCATCGCCCACGGGATCAGTGCCAGCACGCGGGTGATTCCACGGAAGCGCAGATCGGTGTTGAGCAGCAGCGCGAGGCTGAGTCCGCCGATCAGCTGCAGGGCGGTCACGGTGACGGCCCAGATCATGCCGATTCCGAACGACTGCCAGAACTGGGTGTCGGAGCCGAGCTTGATGAAGTTCTCGAATCCGACGAACTGCGTCTCGTGATTCCGGGCAAGGCGCGAATCGGTGAACGCCGTGGCGACGCCGATGAACAGCGGGATCACGCTGAGCGCGAGGATGGGGATCAGCGTCGGGATGACGAGACCGAGCGCCTCGTTGCGGCGCGAACGGGCGAGGCCGCCCGGCTTGGGCGCGATCCCCTTCGTCGTGGCCGTCTTCACAGCTGTCGAGCTCATGCGGATTCCCCGATCGTTGACGCTCGGATGACGAGAGTGGCCTCGACCGTCTCGCGCCGTGTGGGGCGCGAGGGATCGGCGAAACGCTCGCTGAGCATGCGCGCGGCGATCCGCCCGCGTCGCTCGGACTGGAGGGAGACGGAGGTCAGCGGCGGGCTGTAGAGCGCGGCCAGATCGGTGTCGTCGATGCCGGTCACGGCGATGTCCTCCGGTACGCGCAGACCCTGCCGGCGGATCGCGTTGATGGCGCCGATCGCGATCAGATCGTTCGCGCAGACGATCGCGTCGATCTTGTCGCCGCTCTCCGTCGTCGCGGCGAGCAGCCGCTCGGCGGCATCCACCCCTGCGCCGACGGTGAAGTCGGCCGCGGTGATCTGCAGGGCATCGGTGCGCGTCAGTCCGTGGCGCTGGACGGCGGCGGCGAATCCGGCGCGGCGGGCCGCACCGGGGTTCGTGTTGCCCGGCCCGTTGATCACGCCGATCCGGGTGCGCCCGATCTCGACCAGGTGGTCGACGACCATCCCGACGGCGACCGCGGAGTCGACGAAGACACTGTCGATGCTGAGTTCGGAGTGCAGGGTGCCGATGACCACGACCGGCACGACCGTGTCGGCGAGCGCCTGGCGAAGCGCGGGGGTGACGCGCAGGGGCGAGATGATCAGGCCGTCGCCGGCCCCCATGCTGAGCATGCGCACGAGTTCGACCGTCTGGTCGGGGCGGCGGCCGGTCGCCGAGACGCTGATCCGCGTCGTCTCTCCCAGCTCCTCCTCGATCGCGCGCAGCATCTGCACGTAGTTCGGGTTGCCGATGTCGTCGACGGCGAAGACGACCTGGGGATGACCGCCCAGACGCAGTGAGCGCGCCGTGGCGTCGGGCAGGTAGCCGATGCGCTTCGCCGCCGTGCGTACCTTTCGCACCATCTCCGGGCTCGCGGAACGGCCGGTGAGGGCGCGTGATGCGGAAGCGAGTGAGACACCGGCCGCGGCGGCGACCTCGTGCAGAGTCGGCTTCGTCCCCATGATTCTCCTCGTCGAGCGGAAACGTTTCCACGGTGCGATTTGGAAACGTTTCCAAATCGGCGCTGGTTGGGCTCCAGGGAATCTAGGCGGACTCCCTCCGGGTGTCAAGACCTCGGTTCGGTCATCCCCAGAATCCGTTCGGCGCGCCCCCGCATCGCAGGGTCGACCATCTCGCCCGAGGCGAGGGTCATGACTCCTCCCCCCTGCAGCGCCGAGAGGACGTCCCTCGCCCAGGCGACCTCGGCCGCGGTGGGGGCGAAGATCGAGGCGATCACCGCGAGCTGCAGCGGATGCGCAGCCATCCGGCCGAAGAGTCCGAGATCGGCAGCGCGGCGGGTGTCGGCGGCGAGCCCTTCGAGGTCACGGATCGCGGGGTACACCGACGCCATAGGTGCAGGCAGCCCCGCGGCGCGCGCCGCGAACAGCATCGACAGCCGCGCGTGCGTGATCATCGCCTCCCCTCCCCCGACCTCGCTGCGCAGATCGCTCTCCCCGAGCGCGAGGGCGACCACGGCCGGATGATCAGCGATCGCGACAGCGTTCACCACCCCACGAGCGGACTCGAGCAGGGCGATGAGCGGCCGGCCCGGTGCGAGGGCGACCGCGTGGTCGAGATCGCTGGTGCTCTCGACCTTCGGCAGCCGGATGCCGACCTCGGGAGCGAGTGCGGAGACGGCCCGCAGATCCCGCTCATCGCCCGCGTTCACGCGCACCTGCACCGCGGCACTCCCCCGCCGCCCGTCGCGGAGCCACTCGAGCACGGCGTCGCGCGCCGCCGACTTGCGCTCCGGTGCGACGGCATCCTCGAGGTCGAACACCACCAGATCGGCACCGCTCTCCTCAGCCGAGAGGAAGCGGTCAGGACGATCCCCCGGCACGTAGAGACCGCTGCGGTAGCCGTCCATCACACCGCTCTCCGGGTCTTGAGGCGCGCGATCTCCGCGTCGGAGAGACCGGCATCGCGCAGCACCTCGTCGGTGTCGGCGCCGTGTCTGCGCCCCGTCCAGCGGATCGACCCGGGCGTGCGCGAAAGGCGGAACAGCACGTTCTGCATCGCGACGTCGCCGAGGTCGTCGTCTTCGACGCGCACGATCGTGCCCAACGCCTGATACTGCGGGTCCTCGACGACGCCGCGCACGTCGTAGACCGGGGCGATGGCCGCTGACGCCGCCTCGAACACCGCGACGACCTCGTCGGCATCATGAGCCCCGATCCAGGACTGCACCGCCTCATCGAGCTCGTCAGCGTGCAGCGCCCGCTCATGTCCTGACCGGAACCAGGGCTCTTCGATCAGCTCGGCACGCCCGACGACGGTCATCACACGCTCAGCGATCGACTGCGAGCTCGTCGACACCGCCAGCCACACGCCGTCGCGGGACCGGTAGACGTTGCGCGGAGCGTTGTTGACCGAGCGGTTGCCGGTGCGGGGTTGCACCATGCCGAGCTGATCCCACGCGGTGATCTGCCCGCCCAGCAGCATGAGGATCGGTTCGATGATCGCCATGTCGACGACCTGACCGTGGCCGTCACTCTCGGCGCTGCGCAGCGCGGCCATCACGGCATAGGCGGTGGCGAGAGCGGCGATCCCGTCGGCGAGACCGAACGGGGGAAGCGTGGGCGGGCCATCCGGGTCACCCGTGAGGGCGGCGAAGCCGCTCATCGCCTCGGCGAGACTGCCGAAGCCGGGCCGCGCGGAGTACGGACCGAACTGCCCGAACGCGGTCACCCTGGCCAGCACCAGCCGAGGATTCGCCTTCTGCAGACGTTCAGGCGAGAGCCCCCAGCGCTCGAGTGTGCCGGGGCGGAAATTCTCGATCATGACGTCGGCATCGGCCACCAGCCGCAGCAGCACCTCGGCGCCGGCGGGGTCGCTCAGATCGATCGTCACGGTGCGCTTGTTGCGCCCGAGTGTCTTCCACCAGAGGTTGACACCGTCCTTCTGGGGTCCGTGCCCCCGCGAGGCATCCGGACGTATCGGGTGCTCCACCTTGATGACGTCCGCACCGAAATCCCCGAGGAATGTCGCCGCCAGAGGCCCGGCGAACAGCGTGGACACGTCGAGCACGCGCACCCCCTCGAGGGGTGCCTGTGGAACAGTTCTCAAATCTTCCCGGTCCGGCACCGAGACATGATAGTCACAGCTCTGCCGTCGCGACCAGATGCGCCGGCTGGGTGCGCAGAGGTCGCAGATCATCGCCTTCGACAATCAGGGACGCGGGGCCGTCGACAGGCACAGCGCCCAGCGCAGCCCGGTGGTACGTTGTGGCCCCTCGCCCGACGGGACCACCGGGCGAGGGGAGCGAGAGGGCCGACGAACCCGACAAGGGCTGCCGCACGAGGCGCGCGAACGACCTCAGTTCAGGACCGGGGGGATCTCCGACCAGATGATGCGCTCCTCGGTCGTCGGCGCGACGGGGATGCGACCGGCGCCGTCCGGCTCCGGGATCGCGGCGAGCAGTGCCCGCGTGTACGGATGCTGCGGATCAGCCCACACCCGGTCGGTCGGACCCGACTCCAGCACGCGTCCGCCGAACATCACGAACGTGCGGTCGGCGATGCGCCGCACCACGGCGAGGTCGTGCGAGATGAACAGCATCCCGGCTCCGGCCTCTGCCACGAGATCGCGCATGAGTCCGGCCACGCTCGTCTGCGTCGAGGCGTCGAGTGCCGAGATCGGCTCATCCGCGACGAGCAGCGATGGTCGCGCGGCCAGCGCGCGGGCGATAGCGATGCGCTGCTTCTGCCCGCCTGAGAACTGGTGCGGGAACCGCGAGCTCACGGTCGTCGGCAGCCCGACGCGCTCCAGCCACTCCTCGACGGTCGACCCCTCCGCACCCCGTGCGCGAGCAGTGGCGATGCCGTCGGCGATCTGCTCGCCGATCCGGCGTCGCGGGTTCAGCGAGGTCGACGGATCCTGGAACACCATCTGGATGCCGGTGAGCGCGATCGAACGGCGACGGATGCCGAGCGGCGACACGGGCGCATCCCGGAAGAGCACCGTCCCGCCCGCGGTCTTCTCGATGCCCACCACGGCACGCGCCAGGCTGGACTTGCCGCTGCCGGACTCGCCGACCAGGGCGACGGTCTCACCCGGGGCGACGCTGAGCGAGACCCCGTTCACGGCGATGACGGGCGGGTTGCCCGGGTAGCGCACCACGATGTTCTGCGCGTCGAGAACAGCGACCTCACTCATCAGCGGCCTCTCCCTCGGGTGCTTCCTCGATCTTCGAACCGGGCAGCGCCGCGAGCAGCGTGCGCGTGTACTCGTGCTGCGGCGAGAGGAACAGGGTCTCGCGGTCGGCCCGCTCGACGATGCGTCCGTCCTTCATGACGGCCACCTCGTCGGCGATCGCGCTCATGACGCCCAGGTCGTGCGTGACGAGCAGCACAGCCAGGCGTCGCTCGGTGGCGAGATCGCGCAGCAGCCGCAGGATGCCGGCCTGCACCGTGACGTCGAGCGCCGTGGTCGGCTCGTCCGCCAGCAGCACGTCGGGGTCGCACGCGAGGGCGCACGCGATCGCGATGCGCTGACGCTGTCCGCCCGAGAACTGGTGCGGGTAGCGCTTCAGCGCCTCGTCGGGGTTCGGCACCTGCACGGTCTCGAGCAGCTCGACCGCCCTGGCACGCGCCGCCGCCCCCTTGAGGCCGAGGTGCACGCGCATGTGGTCGGTGAGCTGACGGCCGACCGGCAGCTGCGGATGCAGCGACGCCGAGGGGTCCTGGAAGATCATCGCGATGCGCTTCCCGCGGATGCGGTTGAGCGCGCGGCGTCCGAGACCGACGAGCTCGTCGTCGCCGAGGCGGATCGACCCCCCGGTGCGGGCCTGTCGCGGCAGCAATCCGAGAACCGCCAGCGAGGTCAGCGTCTTGCCGGAGCCGGACTCGCCGGCGAGACCGTGGATGCGACCGGGCGCGAGGTCGATCGACACGCCCTTGACGAGCGGGCGGCCGATGTCGATCGTGAGGTCGCGGATGCTCAGCGTCGGGGCGACGGTGGTCGCCGCCCCCTGAACCGGCGTGCTCTGGGCGCTCATGCGGCGACTCCGGTCGCGGAGGCCTTGTGCTCGGCCTGCTTCTCGTGCGTGATCTCGGCCGTCGGGTCGAGCACATCGCGCATCGCGTCACCGAGGAAGTTGAACGCGAGCACCACGGTCAGGATCGCGAGTCCGGGGAAGACTCCGAGCCACCAGGCATCGAAGTTCTGCATCGCGCCGGAGATCATCGATCCCCACTCGGCCGTCGGCGGCTGCGCGCCGAGACCGAGGAAGGAGAGCCCGGAGAGGAGCAGGATGGCCGCGCCGATGTCGAGCGTCGCCAGCACCAGCACGGGCCCGGCGATGTTCGGGAGGATGTCGACGAACAGCGTCCGCAGCGGCGAGTGGCCGAGCAGCCGTCCGGCGATCACGTAGTTCTGACCGCGCAGGCCGAGCACGATGCTGCGGGTGACGCGGGAGTACTGCGGCCACGACACCACGATCGCGGCGATCACGGCGTTGAACAGCGAAGGGCCGAGCGATGCCGCCACCACCATCGCGAGGATGACGGTCGGGAACGCCATGAACAGGTCGGTGATGCGCATCAGGGTCTCATCGAGCCAGCCGCCGAAGTACCCGGCGAGCGCACCGATGACGGTGCCGATGATCATGGCCGCGATCACCAGGGTGAGCGCGAGCGGCAGGCTCACGGTGGCGCCGGTCATCAGACGCGAGAAGATGTCACGCCCGTTGCCGTCGGTGCCCAGGATCGTGTCGATACCCGGCGGTTGCAGGCGAGGGAGCACCTGGGCATTGGGGCCGAACGGCACCCACCACTGCGCCGTGAAGGCGACGATGACCCAGGCGCCCGCGATCACGGTGCCGATGATGCCGAGCGGGGTGCGCCAGGCTCGGGGCCACCGGAAGCGGAAGCGTCCGGCCGGGGTCGCGGCGGCGATGCGGCTCATGCGATCCTCACTCTCGGGTCGAGGACGCCGTAGAGCAGGTCGACGACGAAGTTGATGAGGAGGTAGATGAATCCGACCACGAGACCGACGCCCATGATGCCGGGCAGGTCGAGGTTCGCGGCCGAGTTATAGGCGTAGGTGCCCAATCCCGGCCAGGCGAAGACCGACTCGACGAGCACCGTCCCCGAGAGCAGCGCCCCGAAGGCCACACCGACGACGGTCAGGATCGGCAGCGAGGCGCCGCGGAGCACGTAGTCCAGGATCACGCGCATCGCCGGGAGTCCCTTGGCCCGCGCGGCTCGCACGTAGTCGCTGCCCAGCACCTCGAGCACCGAGGTGCGGATGAACCGAGTGAGCAGACCGATCGTCACGAGCGACAGCACCATGACCGGCAGGGCGAGGTGCGCGAGGGCGTCGAAGAAGCCGACCGCGTCGCCGTTCAGGAGGTAGTCGACCGTGTAGAGCCCGGTCACACGCGGGGGCGGCGTGATCGACGGGGAGATGCGTCCGGAGCCGGGCGCGATGCGCAGCTCCAGGAAGAAGACATAGAAGCTGACCAGCGCCAGCCAGAAGGTCGGCACGCTGAGTCCCACCAGCGTCACCACGCGGATGACCTGGTCGGTGACGAGTCCGCGCCGGTAGGCGGCGAGAGTGCCGAGCACGATGCTGACCACGAGGCTGAGGATGATCGCGCCGATCGCGATCTCGATCGTGGCCGGCACCGCGGTGGCGAGGTCGCTGGTGACCGGGCGTCCGGTCACCAGCGACGTGCCGAGGTCCCCGCGCAGCAGGTTCCCCATATAGATGAAGTACTGCACGAACAGTGGCTGGTCGAGTCCGTGCTCCCGGATGAACGCCTCGCGCGTCGCCGGGTTCTGGGACGCGCCCTCACCGAGTGCGGCCGAGACCGGGTCTCCCGGCACCAGGTTGGTGAGCGCGAACGTGACGATCGTCACGCCCACCAACAGGAGCAGGGAGGTGCCGGCCCGCCGCAGCAGGTATCCGAGCAGAGGCGACCGGCGCCGCTGCGCCTGCCTCTGCACCGCCACTGTCGTCATGAGATGTCCGCTCAGCCGGCCGGGGTGATCTCGGCGATGTCCATCTCCCAGACGGAGTTGTACACGGCGCCGGTGACGCTGTCGGCCGAGGAGATGTTGCGACCGGGGACGATCAGCGGCACGAACGGGCCCTCGGTCTGCATGGCCTCGGCGAAGGCCGTGAAGGCATCGGTGCGCGCAGCGGCGTCGGTGGCTGCAGCGGCATCAGCAGCGATCGCGGCGATGGCCGGGTTGGCCTCAGCGGCCCAGCCGGCGCGGAGACCGACCTTCAGACCGGGGCCGAAGGGCAGGAAGTTCGCGGAGTCCGCGTAGTCCGGACCCCAGAACCAGAGGCCGAAGCCCTCGGTGCCGTTGACGTAGGCGTCGAGCTCGGTCGCGAACGGGGCCGGGGCGAGCTCGACCGTGATGCCGGCGTCTTCGAGCTGTGCCTGGATGCGCTCGGCGAGCGGGGTGAACTCCACGCCACCGACCGGGTAGTCGTTCGGGAACTGCAGCTTCAGGGTCTGGCCCGTGTAGCCGGCCTCGGCGAGCGCGGCCTTGGCCTTGTCGAGGTCCTGCGTCACTCCGCTGTCGAGCGCGCCCTCGAATCCGGGCGGGATGACACCGGTCGCCTGCACGGAACCGGCGCCCGCCAGCTCCAGCAGCGAGTCGTAGTCGAGCGAGTAGCGGATGGCCTCGGCGATCTTGACGTTCGCCAGGTCACCAGCGACGGCCTCGGACTGGTTCAGCAGCAGGAAGATGGTCTGTCCGGACGGGACCGAGTCCACCGTGATGTCGTCGCCCAGACCGGCGACCTGGTCGCCGTTCAGGTCCATCGCGACCATCGAGTCGCCGCCCTTGAGGTTGGCGAGCTGCGTGGCGCTCTCCGAGACGTTGCGCACGACGACGCGCTTGTATGCCGACTCCTCGTCGCCGTTGTACTCGTCGTTGCGGGTCAGGACGACCTGCGAGCTGAGGTCGAGCGTGTCGAGCACGAACGGGCCGGAACCGGCCGACTCCCCGTCGAGGAACTTCTGCGCCGTGTCGGTGCCGTCGGTCGTGCCGCCGTTCTCGATCACGACGTCGGAGTTGACGATGCCGAGCGCCGGGTTCGCGAGGATCGCGGGCAGCTGCAGCAGCGGGGTCTCGGATGTGAACTCGATGGTCTTGTCGTCGACCTCGGTGATGGTGAGGCCGCCGAGCAGGAAGTTCGGCTTGGCGTCGGCCATGCCCTGGATGCGCTGCAGCGAGAAGACGACATCCTTCGCCTCGATGGGCGAGCCGTCGGAGAAGACGCGGTCGCCCTCGAGCGTGAAGGTGAACTCGGTCGCCTCGTCGTTCTGCTCCCAGGAGGCGAGGCCGGGGACCGGGGTCGACACGTCAGAGCCCTTGAAGTCGACCAGCGTCTCGTAGAGCGCCTTGGCGATCATGTTGCCGGTGGGGTCGTAGGTGTGGCCGGGGTCGGCCGTCTCGATCGAGAACGCCGTGTCGATGACCAGCGAATCCGTGCCGGAGGACTGGCCGCCGTTGTTGGCCGAGTTCCCTCCTGAGCATCCTGCGAGCGCGAGGAGCGCAACGGCTCCGATCGCGATGACCGACGTGCTGCGACGTGACGACATGAGAGCCTCCAGAGGCGAGGAGTACATTCGGGTGTGGCCGAGCCAGATGTGGACGACCGGTGATCAGATTCGCATCATATGCGACGATGTGTCCAGCAAGGATGCGGATCATCATCATGGTCTGTCTAGAACCTTGGACGTGAGGAGCAATATGTCCAGCAAGGATGCCGAACAGTCAAAGCATTCTGGACGGAATGCCACCCCGTTGGACGAGACCGCGTACAGAATCCTCGAAGTGCTCCGTGATAACGGTCGCGTCTCGATCGCCGCACTCGCGGACAAGGTGGGGATCTCCCGGGCGAATGCGTACACGCGGGTCGAATCGCTCGTGCACGACGGGGTGATCACGGGCTTCAGCGCACGGGTCGATCAGGCCAAGGCCGGACTCTCGATCGGCGCACTCGTGTTCGTCACGGTGCTGCCGCAGGCCTGGGCGTCGTTCCGCGACCGCGTGCTCGAGATGCCGGATGTGGAGTGGTGCGCGATCACCACGGGCGAGCACGATGCGATGCTGCTGATCCGCGCGGTCGACGTGAGCGGTGTGCACGAGTTCTCGACCGGCGTCATCGCGCAGCTGCCCGAGGTGCGCACGGTCGTGAGCGTGGTGGTTCTCGACGAAGTCATCCGCCGCCCGTACCTGCTGCCGGGCGACCTCCCCGAGCGCGCGAGCGCGAGTGCCCTGCTCGGCATGACGCGCTGGACCCCGGCCTCCCCCGGCCGCGACACGCTCCCCCCGCGCTGACCCCCACCCACCCGTGAGGGGTCAGGACACGCCGCGCCGCGGCATCCGAGCACGGCGTGTCTTGACCCCTCACGGGTGCGAGGCGGGCCTCAGGCCGCGATCTCCTCGCACACGCTGAGCTGCGGAAGTCCGTGCATCTCGTAGTGCTCGACCAGGCGGATCGCTCCGTCCTCGGTGAACTCGAGATCGCTCTCGCCGTCCCCGGTCACGACGGTGCCGTCCGCGACGAGCACGTGCACGAACGAGACCCAGATCGAATCCCCGGTGCGGGTCCCGACGAACTTGCCGAATGTGACCGTGTCACCCTCGTACCCGCCCCAGATCGCCCCGTCGCGCTCGAAGTACTCGAAGATGCTCGGCGCAGCG
This sequence comes from Microbacterium croceum, assembly GCF_023091245.1. Taxonomy (NCBI): domain Bacteria; kingdom Bacillati; phylum Actinomycetota; class Actinomycetes; order Micrococcales; family Microbacteriaceae; genus Microbacterium; species Microbacterium croceum. The sequence goes on from NZ_JAHWXN010000001.1 coordinate 512,707, forward strand.
GGGTCGACCGCAGAGGTGGTGGACGACACCATCCGGAATCGGCGGCCGTCGAGGGAGGGGATCGTTGCAGTGGCAGTCACCCCTCGATTATGCGGGATGCGATCACCGCACGGATGCGGACCGCTCTCGCCACTCGCCCTCGAGGAGGCCGTAGATCAGGAGCGTCGTCCACTCCTGCTTGAACCACTCGCTCTCGACGAGACGCGCCTCGCGGCGGAAGCCCAACCGCTCCACGACGCGTGCTGACGCGGCGTTGCGCTCATCGATCCGCGCCGCGATCCGATGCAGTCCGAGCCCGTCGAAGCCGAGCGCGAGCAGCGCGTCGACCGCCTCCGTGGCGTAACCGCGCCCCGAGAACCGGGGGTCGAAGATATAGCCGACCTCGCCCGCGCGATCGGTCTCGCTGCGCCAGAACAACACGACGTCGCCGACGAGCGCACCGCTCTCGCGCTCCTCCACCGCGAGGCAGATCCCGTCGCCCTCCGCCGTGAAGACGGTGCGCGACCAGGTCGTCGCGATGCGCTGCTCGACCTCGCCGAGCGTCAGCGGGGCATAGGGCACGTAGCGCACCGCATCCGGATCCGACTTGTACGCGTGCATCGCGACCGCGTCGTCGGCCGCGATCGGTCGCAGCAGCAGCCGTGCGGTCGGGATCGGGTACTCGGGGGCGAGTCCCCCATTCTGCAACGGCGTCTGATCCACCACGCGCGATCCCCTCAGAAGACTCACTTCTCGACGTTCGGATCATAGGGCACGCCTGTCGCGCGGCAGGTACCGTGGGTCGCATGGAGTGGATCGCGAACCCCAGCGTCGGCGAATGGCTGCGCGAGCAGCTCGATGAGGACTACGGGACCATGCATGGCGTCGTCCCGCACGGATACCCGGCGTACGCCCGGGTGTTCCACCCCGCTGTGGTGCGATCCCTGCCCGACCGCGCGGTCCCGACCCACCAGGAATGGGAGCGCCTGGCTCCGGACGAGCAGGCTCGGCTCGTCGGCCTCTTCGTCGACGAGCCCACCACCTGGGCGGAGACCGCCGCTGCGTTCGGCACGACGCTGCATCCGCTGGCGCAGTGGCAGCGACTCGTGCGGACACCTCCCGAGGAGGACTGGCGGACGCGCGTCGCCCCTGACGGCCGCGAGTTCACGGCCCCGATCGATGGTGAGCTCGACGTCGACGCCCTGGCCGCCGTCGCCACGCACCTGGTCACCCATACGCACACCCCGGATGCCGGCTACGCCGCGCTGTGGGAGGGTACCGGCGGGCTCGTCGGCTACCTGGGCGAATCGCCCTCGCGCGCCTTCTTCATCGTCGGCGAAGATCCGAACCACGAGGCGATGCTGAACCGCAGCACGCACGACCCGTTCAACAACGTGTTCCGCAAGCCGTCGTGGCAGGAGGGCATCCTGTCGCGCGAGATCTCCGAGGGCCCACGACTTCAACTGCCCGGTCGCGACCACGTGCTCTTCTCCGTGCCGCCGCGCCTCTTCGCAGATCCGGAATGGGTGCTCGACGTGCCGTGGCGCGACCGCATCGCCGAAGAGCACGGGTTCCAGGCCTCTGCGCAGGGCCCCAGCATCATCTGGCCGGAGGATCGGTCGTGGGTCGTGGTGACCGAGGTCGACTTCGATTCGACCGTGGTGGCCGGATCCGCCGAACTCATCCGCGCCATCTGCGCCGACGAACGCCTGGAGGCCCTGCCGATCGCCGAGGGCGCCGACCTGGGCTGGCACGGCGACGAGGTCAATCGGTGAGCGCTCCGCAGTCTCCGCTCACCTTCGACGCCGCACCCCTCACCGACCCTGTCGATCCGGCAGCCGTCCGCGCATTCGCCGCTGAGGTGCGGGCGCGCGGAGCGCAGGGGCCGGCGATCTCGACCATCATCGGCATCGTCGTCGCGGTCGTCGTGACACTCGTGCTGGTGCCGACCGTGGTCACGGTCATCGTCAGTCTCGCCGCGGCCAGCGGCTCCCCCGCGGCTGCCGCGATCCCCCTGCTGCTCATCGGCCTGGTGCTGGCCGCGATCGCGATCATGATCTGGCTGGGTTGGCGCAACGGACGCGACACCCGCTATCGGCTCGACCGGTTCGCACGGGCGAACGGGATGTCGTACGAGGCTCGCGTCGCCGACCCGCCGCTGCCGGGCATGATCTTCAGCCTGGGACGCTCGCGTCTGGCGACAGACCTGGTGCGGGGTTCGACGCCTCGCTTCGTCGAGTTCGGCAACTATCAGTACACGGTGCAGAGGGGGAAGAACTCCACCACGTACCGATGGGGCTACGTGGCGGTGAAGCTCGACGTGCCGCTGCCGAACATCGTGCTCGACGCCAAGGGCAACAACGGCTTCGGATCGAACCTGCCGGCCTCGTTCCAGAAGGAGCAGCGACTGTCGCTCGAGGGCGACTTCGACCAGCACTTCACGCTGTACTGCCCGGCGGGCTATGAGCGCGACGCGCTGTACCTGTTCACGCCTGACATCATGGCCCGCTTCATCGACAACGCCGCACAGCTCGACGTCGAGATCGTCGACGACTGGCTCTTCCTGTACACGCAGCGCAAGGTGTCGACGCTCGATCCGGCGACGTGGGCGTGGCTGTTCGGTGCCGTCGGGGCGCTGCTCACGAAGTTCGACCAGTGGGCGCGGTGGCGCGATGAGCGGCTGCTCGCCGAGCACGCGGAATCCGCGGCGTCACGACCAGCAGCGTCATCCGATGCCGCCCTGCCCTTCGCTCCGCCTGCGGGCCTGCTCACTCCGCCACCCGGTGTCGCACCGCAGGGCCGTCGGCTCAAGCGCAGCGGAACGTGGCTGCCGATCGTCGTCCTGATCGCGTTCGGCGTGTTCTGGCTCTGGAGCCGACTGAACTAGAGGGAGCGCTCCCATCTATGTGGGGGTGGGTGCCGTTTGGGGAACAGCCGCCCACCCCATCCCCCCTCGGGATCAGAAGAAGAACTGGGGATCCTCCTCCTGCATGATGACGGCGTAGCCGTCGCGCCCGCGGTCAGCTGGGGACTGACGATGCTCGGCGCTCAGGAGAATGGTATACCGGATGACGTTGCAATGTCTTGCGTTCATTCAGGCGCATGGTCCCTGTCCCTACCGGAGGTAGGCGACCGAGCCAGCGCAGGAGCCTCCTGCTCGGATCGACCTACGCAGGCAGATCCTCCTACGTCCGGTCTCAGGTCCCGAGCGACGTGAGCCCTTAGTACTCCGGTTCCGCTCCAGCACGATGGAGTCCAGATCACCGCCCCTAGTTGTGATGTCCAGGGACGTTGTTGGCCGGTCGCTGTCGCGGCGAAGATGTTCATGACCTCACCGCCCACAGCACGGAAATGGGCTGCACGGTTCCGGGTCGAAGGGCCTGCGGGGATGACCGACAGGTCCAGTCGGCCGCGGTCGATGCCGACCAAGACGTCGCCGACGATGGTCAAACGGATCGTGAAGGCACGCTGGCGGCGACGGCTCGGGCCGATGCAGATCGCCGGAGAGCTGGGCATCCCCGCCTCGACCATCCACGCCGTGCTCGTGCGGTGCCGGATCAACCGGCTCAGCCACATCGATCGGGTCACGGGAGAACCCATCAGACGATACGAGCACGACCATCCCGGGTCGCTGATCCATGTCGATATCACCAAATTCGGCAACATCCCAGACGGCGGCGGGTGGCGGTTTGTCGGCAGACAGCAGGGCGATCGGAACCGGGAGGCGACGGCGAAGCGGACCGGGCAGCGGCACGCCCACTACAAACCCAACGTTGGCACTGCGTTCGTTCACACCGTCATCGACGACCACTCCCGCGTCGCCTACGCCGAGATCTGCATGGACGAGAAAGCGGTCACCGCGATCGGAGTCCTCGAACGCGCAACCGCCTGGTTCGCCGACCACGGCGTCACAGTCGAACGCGTCCTCTCCGGCAACGGCTCCGCCTACAAGTCCTACGCCTGGCGAGACGCTTGCGCGGCGCTCGGGATCCGGCACAAACGCACGCGCCCCTACCGTCCACAGACGAACGGCAAAATCGAACGCTTCCACCGCACTCTCGCCGATGGCTGGGCCTACGCCCGCTTCTATGGATCCGAGGCCGAACGTCGAGCCGCGCTACCCGGCTGGATGCACTTCTACAATCATCACAGGCACCACTCCGCAATCGGAGCCCCGCCCATCAGCAGGATCGAGAACAACCTGCCTGGACATCACACCTAGTGCATGTCTGATAATTGCTGGGTCCACGCGATTGCTGCATGGATGAGGACTGCGGCGCGGTAGACGATCGCGCGCTTGTCGTAGCGGGTGGCGAGGCCGCGCCATTGCTTGGTGTGGCAGAACCGGCGCTCGACGACGTTCCGGTTCTTGTAGTCGTTGGCGTCGAGCCTGATCGGTCTGCCGCCGCGTGAGCCGCGCCGTTTGCGATGCCCTTTCTGATCTTTGGGCTCGGGGATGACGGCCTTGATGCCCCGCTCGCGCAGGTGTTTCCGGATCGCGCGTGATGAGTAGGCCTTGTCTCCGCGGACCGCGTCCGGGAGGGTGCGTGGCCGGCATACGTCCCGGCCGACTCGCAACTGTTGCAGGAGTGGCAACAGCATGGGCGAGTCCCCAGCCTGACCCAACGTGATCAGTGTGACCAGCGGGAGCCCGCTGCCGTCGACGAGCTGATGGATCTTCGTCGACAACCCGCCCCGGGAGCGGCCGATCCCGTGATCAAGCGGCTCGACGGCCAGATTCGTGTAGTGCGATCCATCCCCCCGTGGGGCGAGTCGTATTCGTCGCGTGCAGATGCGCCCGGGCGATCGTCGAGTCCACGGACAGTGACCAGTCGATCAGCCCGTCCGCGTCCGCCTGCGCGGCGAGCGTCGCGAGCACCCTGTCCCAGGTGCCTTCGACTGCCATCCGGTGATGCCACGTCCACACCGTCTGCCACGGCCCGAACACCGACGGCAGATCACGCCACGCGATCCCACACCGATACCGATAGATGATGCCCTCGACCATCGACCGGGCATCCGAGAACGGCCGCCCCTTCCGACCCGTCGAGCTGGGCAGCATGCCCTCGATCAACAACCACTGAGCATCCGAGAGCAACTGGAAACGCGACACGCCTCAAGCGTCCCAGGCGGCCGCCCATCTACTTATCAGACACCCCTCGGTGAACGCCAATCTGGGTCAGTACACGTGGGCGAGGAGGACGTCGCCCGATCGGCAGCAATGTCGACCACCTGAGCGCACAAAACCAAGTGAAACCGCCACATGACTCCTCGTTCGCGCCCGGGCGCCAGGCCTTCGCTGGGCATGACCTACCGCATCAGTAGCGCCACCTCACTGACATAGCTAGCAACGAAGGCACCGGCCGCGGTGACCAAGATTCCAACGAGCGGAAGCCACCACCTCGGCCGCCCTGGAAGCAAAAACTGCAGCGCGCCAACGAGTAAGAACAACAAAACCGCGAATGCGGCAAAGATGTTCCCGGTCGCATGCAAGAGTTCGAAATTGCACTGCTGATCACAATGGGGGACGTAGATCCTCTTGAAATAGACGAACGGGATCAGAACCCCTGCCACCGCGAACTGCACTCCCCAAAGCGCCGTGCTAAGCACGCCGCGCCGTGCTTCCCTAGTGGCCATCACTCCTCCACCCTAGAACGCATTTACCATGTACTCCATCCACTGACGAGCGGCCGTCGTGGAGTTCTCGCCGTAAAGGTTGTGAATGTTCATGGCGTTCGAGGCCTTCCCGCGGTTGCAGAAGAAGTCGCCGGAATAGCAGTATGAACGAATCTTATAGACCCAGCCCTGGAAGGAACTACCCATCGGCCAGCCCCATGACCGGTAGGAAGCGTACTGATCCTTGTATGCCTGGATGCCTCCACCCATGAGCCCGTCCGTGTTAGTGGGGGAACCGGGGGCGTTGTATGGCTGGTTGGGGGAGAAGTTCGGATCACCGAATACGACTACGGCCCGAATCGCACTCTTAGCTCTGATGGAGAGATTCGGGGCACCCGAAACCTGAAGGAGTGCGTTTAGTACTACGGCGCCGCCCTGGGAATGTCCTGCGAGGAATATCGCGGGCGTGTACGAGCCGCACTGTTGGACTAGCCAGTTGATCTCGTTGACGAGGTTCGCTCGGCCAACCATCACACTGTTGAAGTAGTTTCCGTCGCCCGAAGCGGGGTAGTTCACCGATGCCACATACATCGGCAGCGGACTACTCGCTTTGAAATGCCATGCCAGAGAAAGCAGCTCGTCTCCATGTCCTCCCGTCGTCCACACTCGATTGCCGTGAGCGAGGCCCGCACCTGCGGCAGCGCCTGTGCCTCGTGCCGTCAGGAGAATGCCAAAGTCGCAGATGCCCGCGCTGGCAGCGTTTGCGGGAGGTGGCCCGACCACTCCCAGCCCGGCCATCATCAGGACTGCCGCGATTCCTCCAACTAGATTCCGAATCCTGTATTTTCTACGCCCAACTTGCGGGCTCGGCTAGCTCGCGGCATGACACAAGAACAAGTAGCTCAATCCGCCCAAATCGACGTGTCGACATATGCACGCATGGAGCGGCGCCTCGACGAGGCGGATGGCCACGGATCCAGAGCCAGCACCATAATGAAAGTTCTGCGCGTCCTCCACGTTCCGGCCGCCCAGATCGAGAGGGTCGCCAACGCCTATTGGTGACGGCAGGGTTTCGTGCTTGACCTTCTCCTCCAGGCTTGCTCGGTCTGCGCCGTCTAGCCTGAGGCGCAGCGGCGTGCGATCTCATGTGCCGGATGAGTCTCATCGAAGGTCCCCGCTCCGACGATGCGGCACCCGAGGCCGTCGCGGACCGCGTTACCGCAAGTGACGGTCACGGCCCCACCCCCGTCTGCATGCAAGAGAATGGAAGGTGATGTCTGAACGCGAATCCCACACCCTCTGGCAAGCAGAACGCCGCGCCTCCGTCACCGGGGCCACCGGCAACCTGGCGCTGATCGAGACCCGCTGGACCGGCGAACGCCCCGATCTGGAAGCCGAGCAGAATGCGGCGCGGGCCGGTGTCACCGTGACGCCGATCCAGCGCACCGACATCGACACCGGCGAAGACCAGCACGGACTGCGTGTCTGGGATGCCGACGCACCCGCGATCCGCGCCTTCGACCGCATCGACACCTACGAGTACGACCCGGCGTGGGTGCTGGAGGGTCACTTCACCCCGGTCGCCGGCGACCGCCGGGTGTCGTTCGAGCACATCCGCGACAACGGCGGAACGCGCGATCTCGTCGTCCCGGGCGACATCCGCCTCACGCTCGACGGACGCGAGTACGACCTGGCGGCGTTCGACGACGGCGGCACGCTGCTGCTCGTCTTCGGCGACGAGACCAACGGATCGGAGACCTACGGCTCCGGGCGTTTCCTGTTCGTGCAGCTGCGCGATGACGAGGGCACCGTCGTCCTCGACTTCAACAGGGCCTTCGTGCCGCCGTGCGGATTCAGCGCGCAGTACAACTGCCCGCTGCCGCCGGCATCCAACCGCTTCCCCCTGCCGATCCGAGCAGGTGAGAAGAACGTCGTCTTCCGCGACGGCTTCGACATCTACGCGGCGTGACGCCGCACACTCTCACCCTGGAGCACTCATGAGAAGAACCCGCATCCTCGGCGCGCTCGGCGCCGTCGCCACGCTCGCCCTCGTGGCCGGCTGCGCGTCCGGCACGGGCGATGACACCACGGCGAGCGAAGACGCCACGATCTTCATCGGTTCGCTGTACGAGCCCAAAAACCTGAGCAACACCCAGGGCGGTGGCCAGGGCGTGACGGAGGCGCTCACCGGGAACGTCTACGAAGGCCTGTACCGGCTCACGGACGACGGCGAGGTCGAGCCGCTGCTCGCCGAAGACGCCCAGGTCTCCGACGACGGCCTGACCTACACGATCACGCTGCGCGACGATGTGACCTTCCACTCGGGCGACCCGCTCACCTCCGCCGACGTGAAGTCGAGCATCGAGGCCGTCACCGCCGAAGACTCGGTGTCGGCTCGCAAGTCGAGCTTCTCGACGATCGCCGACATCGCGACCCCCGACGACCAGACCGTCGTGTTCACGCTGTCGCAGCGGTCGATCTCGTTCCTCTACAACCTCAGCTACGTGTGGATCGTCAACGATGAAGCGGGTGACATCACCGCCGCGGAGGATGGCACCGGCCCCTATACGCTCGACGAGTGGAAGAAGGGCTCGACCCTCACCCTCGAGCGCTGGGACGACTACTGGGGCGAGCCGGCCAAGAACGGCGAGGTCGTCTACACGTACTTCACCGACGCGACGGCCGAGAACAACGCCCTGCTCACCGGCGAGATCGATGTGATCACCAGCGTGCAGAGCCCCGACTCGCTCTCGCAGTTCGACAACGACGACTACGTGATCAGCGAAGGCACGTCGACCACGAAGGAGCTGCTCGCGTTCAACGACCGGGTCGCCCCCTTCGACAACGTCCTGGTGCGCAAGGCGATCTACTCGGCCATCGACACGAAGAAGCTCCTCGAGTCGATCTGGGGCGACTACGGCACGCTGATCGGTTCCATGGTTCCGCCGACCGATCCCTGGTACGAGGACCTCACGAGCGTGAACCCGTACGACATCGACCTGTCGAAGGACCTGCTCGCGCAGGCCGGGTACGCCGACGGCTTCACGTTCACGCTCGACACCCCGAGCTACGACCCGCACCCCGCCGTGGCGGAGTTCCTGCAGTCGCAGCTCGCCGAGGTCGGCATCACGGTCGAGATCAACACGATCAGCGCCGACGAGTGGTACACCAAGGTGTTCAAGGAGCAGGACTTCGAGGCCACTCTCCAGGAGCACGTGAACGACCGTGACGTCGTCTGGTACGGCAACCCCGACTTCTACTGGGGTTACGACGACGCCGACGTGCAGAAGTGGGTCGCCGAGGCCGAGCAGGCAGCGACGACGGATGAGCAGACCGCCCTTCTGAAGCAGGTCAACGAGAAGATCGCCGCGGATGCCGCGAGCGTATGGTTGTACCTGTACCCGCAGATCGTGGTCGCCTCGAGTGACCTCAGCGGGTACCCGGTCAACGGCCTGAACTCGCAGTTCTTCGCCTACGACATCGTCAAGTCCTGACGTGCGAGGGGGATGCCGCGCGTCGGCATCCCCCTCGTCATCCTGAGAAGCCATGCTCGCCTACCTGCTGCGCCGCCTCGCCTTCCTCGTGGTGTCGCTGATCGTCGCGATGATCGCGATCTTCGTGCTGCTGCGCCTGCTCCCCGGCGACCCGGCGAACGCCCTGCTGTCCGTGAACGCCACTCCCGAGCAGATCGCGGCCGCCCGCGAACAGGTCGGCTCCGATCAGCCTCTCCCGCAGCAGTTCACGACCTGGGCGGGACAGCTGCTGCGCTTCGACCTCGGCGAGTCGTTCCTGAGCGGTCGTGCGGTCGGACCCGACATCGCGGACCGCCTGACCGTGACCCTTCCGCTCACTCTCATCGCCTTCACCGTCGCACTGCTCGTCTCGCTCGTGATCGGCATCACCGCCGCGGTGAAGTCCGACCGCTGGTACGGCATCGCGCTCTCGGGTTTCGCGCAGCTCGGCGTCGCCGTCCCCGTCTTCTGGGTCGGCGTCGTGCTCGTGTGGGTGTTCGCACTCGGACTCGGCCTCCTGCCCTCTGGCGGCTTCCCTCGCGATGACTGGGAGGATCCGGCCGACGCATTGCGCTCGCTCGCGCTCCCGGTGATCACGATCGTGATCGTCATGAGCGCCTCACTCAGCCGTTACGTCCGCTCGGCCACTCTCGACGTGATCGGCAGCGACTACCTCCGCACCGCCCGCGCCGGCGGATCCGGCACCGCCGAGGCTCTCCTGCGTCACGGCGTACGCAACGGCGCGGTGCCCGTGGTGGCGGTCCTCGGCATCGAGCTGTCCACGACTCTGCTCGGCGCGGTCGTCGTCGAGAGCGTCTTCACTCTTCCCGGACTCGGGAGTCTGCTGCTGTCGGCCATCGAGCAGCACGACTTCCAGGTCATCCAGGGTGTCCTCGTCATCAGCACGCTGTTCGTGCTGATGGTCGGGTTCGCCGCCGACATCGTGCAGCGCCTGATCGATCCGCGTCTGCGCACGAGCGTCTCGGGGAATCGATGAGCCGCGTCGCCGAACAACTGATCACCGGATCCGTGCCCGTGCGGCGGCGGCCGAAGGCGACCCTGCTGATCGGGCTCGTCCTCACGGGTGCGATCGTGCTCATCGCCCTGGTCTCGCTGTTCTGGCTGCCGTATCCGCTCGCCGACACCAGCGGCAGCCGCCTCGAGGGACCGAGCGCGCTGCACCTGCTCGGCACGGATCGGCTCGGACGCGACCTGCTCTCCCAGCTGATGTGGGGCGCGCGGATCGCCCTCATCGTCGGCACCTGCGCGGTCGCGATCGCCGCGGTGCTGGGCACGATCGTCGGCCTGATCGCCGCGTTCTCCCGACCGTGGGTCGACGACACGCTCTCGGCAGGACTCGACGTCGTGATCGCCTTTCCCGTGCTGCTGTTGGCGATGCTGGTCGTCGCCATCCAGGGCGCGTCACTGTGGTCGGCCGTGCTCGCGATCGGTCTCGCGATGTCGGCGGTGGTCGCGCGGCTCACGCGCATCCTCGCTCGTCGTGTGCTGCAGGAGCAGTTCGTCACAGCCGCCCGCACGAGCGGCACGAGCGTGCTCGGCATCGTCTTCCAGCACGTGCTGCCGAACATCGCGCCGACCCTCGCCGTGAGTCTCGCGCTGCAGTTCGGTGCCGCCGTGCTCGCGGAGGCGAGCCTGTCGTACCTGGGTCTGGGCGCTCCCCCGCCCAACGCATCGTGGGGCCGGATGCTGCAGGAGGCACAGGGCACCGTGCTCACCGCTCCTGTGGGTGCGATCGCTCCCGGTGTCGCGATCATCGCGCTCGTGCTCGGCGTGAACTTCCTCGCCGACGGACTGCGCGACCTGGCCGACCCGACCCGCAGGAGGAGTCGATGAGCCTTCTCGACGTCGCCGGCCTCTCGGTGCGCTCGGCATCCCACGCTCTCGTGCGCGAGGTCTCGTTCTCGCTCGCAGCCGGAGAGCGTCTCGGCCTGATCGGCGAATCCGGTTCCGGCAAGTCGCTCACCTCGCTCGCGGTGACCGGTCTGCTGCCGGATTCGCTCTCGGCGTCGGGCTCGGTGCTGCTCGACGGCCACCAGGTGATCGGAGCCCGGGATGCCGATCTGCGACCACTGCGCGGACCCGTCGCGCAGATCGTGTTCCAGGAGCCACTGACCGCGCTCGACCCGCTGATGCGGGTGGGGCGTCAGATCGCCGAACCGCTGCGCCGCCACCTCGGGCTGCGCGGTCAGGAACTGCGCGCCGCGATCGCCGCTGCGCTCGACGAGGTCGCGCTCTCCGATCCGCGCATCTCGCGCGCGTACCCGCACGAGCTATCGGGTGGCCAGCGACAGCGGGTGGCGATCGCGATCGCCCTCGCGGCCCGCCCGCAGCTGCTCATCGCGGACGAGCCGACCACCGCGCTCGACGTCACCGTGCAGGACAGCGTGCTCACTCTTCTCGAGCGCCTGGTCGCAGAGCGCGGCATGGCGCTGCTGTTCATCAGCCACGACCTGGCCGTGGTCTCGAGCATGGTGGATCGCATCGTCGTGCTGCGCGACGGGCTCGTCGTCGAGGCGGGGCCGGTGGCGCAGGTGCTGCAGGAGCCGGCCGAGCCGTACACGCGGATGCTGGTCGACAGCGCCCGTGCGCTCGATGCGTTCCTCGACGCCGGGGAGGTCGGACCATGACGCTGCTCGAACTGCGCGCGGCCGGATTCTCCTATGGATCGCGCCGCGTTCTCGACGACATCTCGCTGCGCATCGACGAGGGAGACTCGCTGGGCCTCGTCGGTGAGTCGGGGGCCGGAAAGTCGACGATCCTCCGGCTGATGCTCGGCCTCGCCGCCCCGCGTGAGGGACAGGTGCTGTTCGATGGCACCCCGCTCGCTCTGCGCGATCGCGCACAGATGCGTCGGTTCCGCGCGAGCGTGCAGCCGGTGTTCCAGGACCCGTATTCGTCTCTCGACCCCCGCCAACGCATCGACCGGATCATCGGCGAACCACTCCGTTCGCTGGGTCTGGCATCCGGCACCGATGCGCAACGCCGTATCGCCGAGGCGCTCGAGTCGGTCGGGCTGCCCGCCGACACCGCACGCCGGTACCCGCACGAGTTCTCCGGAGGACAGCGTCAGCGCATCGCGATCGCGCGCGCCGTGGTCTCGCGCCCCCGCGTGCTGCTGGCCGACGAGCCGGTCAGCGCCCTCGACGTCACCACGCGCGTGCAGGTGCTCGAGCTGCTCGACCGGCTGCGCCGCGAGAACGGCCTGTCGCTCGTGATGGTGTCGCACGACCTGACAGCGATCGCCTCGGCCTGCGACCGCACCGTCGTGCTGCAGCACGGTCGTGTCGTCGAGCAGGGGGCCACGGCGGCCGTGCTCCATGCCCCGCAGCAGCCTTATACGCGCGCGCTCGTCGACGCCGTTCCGCGGCTGCCGCGCTGAGACCGCGACACATCCCCCGCCGAAGCGAACAAGTCACCCCATATCGGGTGTTTCTGGCCATCGGATAGCCGGGATTCTGGCCACTCTTGGACCGTCGTTCACGCCGACGGCGCGGAGAGCCCGAAGTACGCGAGCTCCGCGTCGTTCAGCATCCGGGACCGGATCAGGAACCGCATCCCCGTCGGCCCCTCGACCGAGAAGCCGGCCCCCCGACCCGGCACCACGTCGATCGTGAGGTGCGTGTACTTCCAGTACTCGAACTGCGACTCCGACATGAACACCTCGACGGGTGCCTCCAGCCCCACGTCGAGCGCACCGAGCAGCACATCGCCGGGCCCCGTGATGAACATGCCCACGGGGTAGCACATGGGCGACGAGCCGTCACAGCATCCGCCCGACTGATGGAACATGAGCGGTCCGTGCTGCACGGTCAGATCACGCACGAGGGATGCCGCCGCATCCGTCACGTCCACGCGCTGGTAGGTGCCGATGCTGACCATGACTGCCGCCTTCCGGGAAGGGAGCCGGGCGGACGCTGAGAATGCAGCGTCCGCCCGGGGATGAACTCAGAAGAAGCCCATCGGGCCTTCCGCGTACGAGACCAGGAGGTTCTTGGTCTGCTGGTAGTGGTCGAGCATCATCTTGTGGTTCTCGCGCCCGACGCCCGACTGCTTGTATCCGCCGAACGCGGCGTGCGCCGGGTACTGGTGGTACGTGTTCGTCCAGACGCGACCGGCCTCGATCGCGCGGCCGGCGCGGTAGGCGGTGTCGCCGCTGCGGCTCCAGACACCGGCACCGAGGCCGTAGAGCGTGTCGTTGGCGATCGAGATCGCGTCGTCGAAGCCGTCGAACGAGGTCACGGAGAGCACCGGCCCGAAGATCTCCTCCTGGAAGATGCGCATGTCGTTCGTGCCCTCGAACACGGTCGGAGCGACGTAGTATCCCTCGCTCAGGTCTCCGCCGAGATCGACCCGCTCACCGCCGGTGAGCAGGCGGGCGCCGCCCTGCTTGCCGATGTCGATGTAGCTGAGGATCTTCTCGAGCTGGTCGTTCGAGGCCTGCGCGCCGATCATGGTCGCCGGGTCGAGCGGATTGCCCTGCACGACCTTCTTGACCCGCTCGAGTCCATCGGCGAGGAAACCGTCGTAGATCGAGCGCTGGATCAGTGCGCGCGAGGGGCAGGTGCACACCTCACCCTGGTTGAGCGCGAACATCGTGAAGCCCTCGAGCGCCTTGTCGTAGAACGGGTCGGAGGTGGAGCGGGCGACGTCCTCGAAGAAGACGTTCGGGCTCTTGCCTCCGAGCTCCAGCGTCACGGGGATCAGGTTCTGCGAGGCGTACTGCATGATCAGGCGGCCGGTCGTCGTCTCGCCCGTGAAGGCGACCTTGCGGATGCGCTTGTGCTGAGCCAGCGGAGCGCCCGCCTCGATGCCGAAGCCGTTGACGATGTTCACGACGCCGGCCGGCAGCAGGTCGCCGATGATGTCGAACAGGAACAGCAGCGATGCCGGCGTCTGCTCGGCCGGCTTGATGACGACGCAGTTGCCCGCGGCGAGCGCCGGGGCCAGCTTCCATACCGCCATCAGGATCGGGAAGTTCCAGGGGATGATCTGGCCGACCACGCCCAGCGGCTCGTGGAAGTGATACGCGACGGTGTTCTCGTCGAGCTGGCTGATGCCGCCCTCCTGCGCCCGCAGCACGCCGGCGAAGTAGCGGAAGTGGTCGACCGCGAGGGGGATGTCGGCGGCCAGCGTCTCGCGCACCGGCTTGCCGTTCTCCCAGGTCTCGGCGATGGCGATCTCCTCGAGGTGCTGCTCGATGCGGTCGGCGATCCTGTTGAGGATCACGGAGCGCTCGGCCGGGCTCGTCTTGCCCCAGCCCGCGAATGCCTGCCAGGCGACATCGACCGCGCGGTCGATGTCTTCCACGGTTCCGCGGCCGACCTCGGTGAACGGCTTGCCGTTGACGGGACTGACGTTCTCGAAGTACTGGCCTTTGACCGGCTCTACGAACTCGCCGCCGATGTAGTGGCCGTAGCGAGCGCGGTAGTTCGCAAGGGCCCCCGGCTGCCCCGGGGCCGTGTAGGCGGTGGACACGTCTTCTTCGACGATGGTCATCGTGACTCCTTCGACCGGCCGCGCGTCGGTGCTGCGGCGTGTCCTCCGAAGGTAGGTCGCGGGAGGTTGCACCCGGGTGCGCAACGTTGCAAGCAGTTGCAGTCGGTCCCGGCGCTACTCGGCTCGCTCGATGCGGGCGACCAGGCTGGCGCGCTTCGGCGACCGGGCGGGCAGCATCTCGAGCGCCAGGCGCAGGATCTCGACGTCAGCCTGCCCCTCGGGGATCTCGGCATAGGCCAGCAGCACATCCAGGCTCGCCTCCGACAGCATCGCCTCTCGAAGACCGGCGCGCACCGACTCACGGAACTCCTCGACGCCGGGTGAGGTCGATTCCGGCAGCACGGGTCCGCGGTAGGCCGTCAGCGCCACGCGGTGCGCTCCGCGGTCGAGCAGCGAGAGCACATCGTGCGCATCGGTGTCGAGCGGCAGCGGCAGCCGATAGGGACGCGATTCGGGCACCAGGTCGGGGGCCGCGCGCTCGAGCACCTTGCGCAACCGCACCATCTCGGGGCGCAGAGTGTCGGGAGAGACCCCGGGGCCGTAGACCAGCTCGCACAGACGCTCGGCCGAGAGTCCCTGCCGGTGCACCGCGAGCATCAGCAGGATGGCGGCGTGCCGGGCGCTGAGCTCGATCATCGACTCCTCGTGCGCGGACTCGGTCTCGAGCCGCGCCCGATCGCGCCCCAGCACGTGCAGCGTCGCCCGGGCGGTGGCGCGGGTGCGGGAGGCCGCCGCATGAGGGCGAGACGGCGTCTCGGCCCGTGAGCGCAGCCGTGCCACCAGAAGCTCGGATTCCACGGCGCGAGCGGTCGCATCGACCAGGAGTCGGGCCTGCGGGCTGACGACCTCTGAACCGCCGGTGATGTCGATCACGCCGAGCACGCGCTTCGTCTCGGGGTCCCGCACCGGAGCCGCCGAGCACGACCACGGGTGCACGAGCCGGTTGTAGTGCTCGGCACCGCGGATCTGCACTGACTGACCGAGTGCGAGGGCGGTGCCGGGGGCGGTCGTGCCGACGGCGTCCTCCGCCCAGTTCGCGCCGGCGACGAACCCCATCCCGTCGGTGAGGGACTGCAGCTGCCGGTCGCCCTCGATCCACAGCAGGCGCCCGGCCTGGTCGCCGACCGCGATGACGACCCCGTTGTCTTCGGCGTCGCCCGGCAGCAACAGCGCCCGGATCATGTCCATCGCGGAGGCCAGGGGATGAGCGAGGCGATAGGTCTCGAGCTCCTCGCTCACGAGCTCGATCACGGGCGCGGCCTCGGGGCCGACGCGACGACGCCACGACCGCTCCCATGACTCCCGCACGAGAGGGCGCACGTGCGCGAGACGCTGGTCGTCGAGGTTGCCCGCCAGCAACTCCTCGTGCGCACGCTCGATGAGGAGACGGGAGGTCGCAGGCTGGACGTCCCGGGAGTCGTGCCACAAGGCAGACACGGCAGTCTCCGATCATCAGCGGTGGAGCGTCCTGCCAGTGTACGACGCTGACGCGGCGAGGCACAGAGCGCGGATCACCCGATCGGCGTCGAATCCGCAGCACCCCGGAAGTGAGGGAAACCGCGATGCTGCGTTGCGTCCGAATCGGTCGCAGCACTAGACCAGCAAGAGCAGGGTCGGAGGGGATGTGCAGACGGGGTCATCGGCGATCCGCGCCGATCGTAGACACCGTGGCGCGAGGAGGATGTCGCGCAGAGCCGTGCTCCTCGCGCAGACGTTCGTCTTCGCGATCCTTCTCGCCGTCACGCTGGTGGGCGCTCTGACGTTCGCGGGTGCCGAGAACGAGCGCGGCGTCCTCGGCATGCTGAAGCGTCCGGTCGCCGATGAGATCGCCGATCGCGTGCTCAGCGGAGACTCCCGCCCGCTGGGACGACCGCTGTCCCTGTACGCCGTCGTCGATGCCACCGGCGACATCATCGCGGCGGAGGGTCCTGACGGCGAGGGAGCGATCGGGCGACACGTGGACGGGCTCGGCAACGAGCCGGGGGCATCGACCGGACCGGGATTCTCGTTTCCGCTCGCACGCGGAGGCTGGTTGTTCGTCGAGATCGATCAGCGCTGGCTCGGCAGTCGGGTGATGGGCATCGCCCTGCCCGTCTCGCTCTTGATCATCGGGGCGGCCGCGCCCTCCTTCATCCTGCTGCGTGTGCTGTCGGTGCGCATGACTCGCGCGGCGTACCGCATGGAGCCGGAGCAGGTCGACCAGATCGTGCGCGAAAGGGCGACGCTGCTGGAGAGCATCGCCGACGCGGCGATCGGGATCGACAAGGACGGCGGGCTCCTGTGGTTCAATCGCGCGGCCGAGGACCTCCTCGCCGTGACGCACGCCGACATCGGCCGGAGCGCGGAGGAGGTGCTCTCGACCGCGAGCGGCGGCAACGGCGGTCACGCGCTCGACGCTCATCTGATCCAGATCGGTGACCGCGTGCTGATGCTGTCATCCGATCTCACGCTCTCGCACGCCGCGGGCGAGAGCCGGCTGGTCATGCTCAGGGACTACTCACGTGATGCCTCGCTCCTGCGCGAGCTGGACGGAGCGCAGAGTCATATCGATGCGCTGCGCTCGCGCGGACACGAGTTCGCCAACACCTTGCACATCATCGAGGGACTGCTGGAGATGAAGGAGCCGGATCGCGCGCTGGATTTCGTTCGAGCCGGTGGGGTGTCCGGGGAGTTCGGCATGCCTGCGGACGGGATCGAGGACCCGAGTGTGCGCGCACTCGTCTACGCGCACCGGGCTCGCGCACGCGAACGCGGCATCGAGCTCGTCGTCGCGCCCGGTGCCGCTCTGCCCGACCTCGCGGGCGCGGAACCGCTGTTCACAGAGGCCGGCCTGCTGGTCGTGGGCAACTTCCTCTCCAATGCCGTCGAGAGCTGCGAGGTGGATGACCGGGTGCGCCTGAGCATCCGTTCTCAGCCCGCGGGCGATGGGCGTGGCCTCGAGGTGACGATCCAGGTCGACGACAGCGGGCCCGGGGTCCCGGAACATCTGAGGGGTCAGATCTTCGCGCTCGGCATGACGACGAAGACCGGTCGCGACGCGCGTGGATACGGTCTCGCGATCGTGCGAGGCGCCGTCACCCGGTTGGGCGGGTCATGCGTGTGCCGTCCGTCCGAACTGGGTGGCGCGCAGTTCGAGGCGCGACTCCCGGTGCCGGATTCCGACGAGTGGAGGTTCCCCGATGCCTGAGCTCGGAGTCCTGATCGTCGACGACGAGCCGATGGCGGCGCAGCTGCATCGGATGTTCGTCGAGGGAACTCCCGGATTCGTCGTGACGGGGGTCGCCTACTCGGGCGAGGAGGCGGTGGAGATGATGACGAGCGAACCTCCCGATGTGGTGCTACTCGATCTGCAGCTGCCCGGGATCTCGGGAATCGACGTGCTCCGGATGCTGCGCACCCGCCTGGGCAACGAGGTCGATGTGATCGCGGTCACCGCAGACCGACGTGCCCGCAGCATCGACCAGATGCGGATGCTGGGCGTCGCCCACTACCTCGCGAAGCCGTTCTCGGTGCGCGAGCTCCGCACGCAGCTCCGTTCCGTGGCCCGTGTGCGCACGGCGCTGGCTTCTCGTCAGAGCTTCGACGGACAGGCGGACATCGACGGGGTGATCCACAACGGCTTCGTCGAGATCGGCGCTTCGGTCGCGCGACCGGACGACCCGACGGAACAGGACATCCTCGCCGGGCATCCGCTCGACGCCCTGCGCGAACTCGCGGATCGTCGCATCGCCGATCACGGGCACTCCGTCGACTTCACCCTGCACACTCTCGCGGACACGCTCCATGTGTCGGCCCGTCAATTGCAGCGTGCCTACGCACGAGCCGATCGTGCGGTGCAGGATGCGATCCGCGACCACAGGGTCGGTGTCGCCGCGATGCTCATCCTCGGGGCGGAGCGGCTCACGATGACGGAGGTGGCGCGCCGCAGCGGCTTCAGCTGCGTCCGCACCATGCGGCGCGCGTTCCAGGAGGTGCACGGAGTGCCGCCCGCTCGTTGGCGTGCAATGCAGACGCACGCGGCGAAGGAGCCGGAATCGCGACGAAAAACGGACAGAACGCGTCCAGGACGCGGGGAATGACACATCTGCGTCTCTGCCGCATGCCGGCGTCCGAGAGGATTCGGGAGAAGGATGCCACCGCGCGATGAGCGGGGAGTCGCCACCGCGCCGCGCATCCCTCGGACCGCCCAGGGGAGCGGTCAAGGGCACGGATCTGTGGAGAGTGCCCGAGGAGACGATGGAGCCTCCTCACCGTGAGGGGTCTCGGCTGGGGCGAAGGCCCCTCACGGGGACCACGAGGGAGCCGCCTCAGCCGCGCGCGGCCCACCACGCGCGCAGGCGCTCCTCGGCGACCTCGGGGCCGAGCACGCCCTCGTCGAGACGCAGCTCGAGGAGGAACTTGTACGCCTCCCCCACCTCGCGCCCCGGCGTGATGCCCAGCACCTGCTGGATGCGGTTGCCGTCGAGCTCCGGACGGATGGAGTCGAGCTCCTCCTGCTCGCGCAGCGCCGCGATCCGCGACTCGATGTCGTCGTAGGCGCCCGCGAGGCGCGCGGCTTTGCGCTTGTTGCGCGTGGTCACGTCGGCGCGGGTGAGGATGTGCAGGCGATCGAGCTGGTCGCCGGCGTCGCGCACGTAGCGTCGAACGGCCGCATCGGTCCAGGCGCCCTCGGCATAGCCGAAGAACCGCAGGTGCAGCTCGATGAGGGTGGCGACGGCATCCGTCGTGGAGGTGTCGAAGCGCAGGGCCTGCATCCGCTTGCGAGCCATCCGCGATCCCACCACGTCATGGTGATGGAACGTGACGATGCCGCCGTCTTCGAGCTTGCGGGTGCGCGGCTTGCCGATGTCGTGCAGCAACGCGGCGATGCGCAGGGCCACGTCGGGCTCGGCGCCCGGATTGCGGGACTTCTCCAGCTCGATGGCCTGGCTCAGCACCGTGAGCGAGTGCTCGTAGACGTCCTTATGGTGGTGATGCTCATCGACTTCGAGACGCAGCGCGCTGACCTCGGGAAGGAACTCGTCGATCAGTCCGCTGCGCACCAGCACGCGGATGCCGCGCACCGGGTCATCGCTCTGCATGAGGCGCACGAGCTCCGACTGGACGCGCTCGGGGCTCACGATCTTCAGCGTCTCACGCAGTTCGGCTATGGCGTCAGCCGTCGCATCTTCGACGCGGAACCCGAGCTGCGCACTGAAACGGGCGGCCCGCAGCATGCGCAGCGGATCGTCGCCGAACGAGATGCGCGGGTCGGCAGGAGTGCGCAGGATGCCGGCGACGAGGTCTTCCACTCCCCCGGTCGGATCCACCAGTTTCACCGAAGGCACCCGCAGCGCCATCGCGTTGACCGTGAAGTCGCGCCGCACCAGGTCGCCCTCGATCGAGTCGCCGAACTCGACGGTCGGCTTGCGCGTCACGCCGTCGTAGCTGTCGGCGCGGTACGTGGTGATCTCGACCTGCTCGCCCTGCACGCGGGCGCCGATGGTGCCGAACGCGCGACCGATGTCCCAGTGCGCGGTGGCGATCGGCTTCACGATCGCGAGGATCTCGTCCGGCGAGGCATTCGTCGTGAAGTCGAGATCGTGCGTCTCGCGGCCGAGCAGCGCGTCGCGCACCGGGCCGCCGACGACGGCGAGGTCGAATCCGGCATCCGCGAAGGCCGTGGCGAGGGTGCGGACGACCGGATTCTCGGCGAGCGCACCGAGACGAGCGAGGCCGTCAGCCATGTTGAGCATGGGTTCCAGCGTACCGGGCGGGGTCGCGCCGGTAATCTGATGCCCATCATGCACCTGCGCACATTCACGCCTCCCGCCACGCCTGCGGCCCGCGCCGCCAGGGCCCTGGCGGCGCAGTACCACTCCGCGTCGATCCAGAACCATGTGGTGAGGTCGTGGCTGTGGGCGGAGGCCTTCGCCGTCGTCGAAGACCGCGGTGACATCGATCACGAGCTTCTGTACGTCTCGGCGATGCTGCACGATATCGGGATCGTCCCTGCGTTCGACAACGTGGACCTGTCGTATGAAGAGGCGGGTGGGCACGTCGCCGTGGCACTCACGACCGGTGCCGGGTGGGACGCGGAGCGCAGCCGCCGCGCGCTCGAGGTGATCATCCGACACAACTGGCCGTCGGTCGACCCCGCGATGGACATCGAGGGCTACCTGCTCGAGATCGGCACCGGTCTCGACATCTCGGGCGCGCGACCCGACGCGCTTCCCGCCGACTTCATTCGCGAGGTGCTGGCCGAGTACCCGCGCCTCCAGCTCGCCCGTGAGTTCGGCGACGGCGTCGTCGCCCAGGCGGCGCGCAAGCCGCACACCGCCGCTCACCGGCTGGTCACCGGCGGCGTGGTCGGCAAGCTGGAGAACCACCCGCTCGAGCGCACGTTCTGACGCGCGGCGGCGACTCCGGCGCTACGAGCCGGGGAACCATCCCAGGAACTCGCCGTAGATCGGCAGCAGCAGTGCGGCGATTTCCAGCGCCGCGACCAGTGCGGCGACCACCCACGCCGCGACGAGCAGACCACGACGGGTATCGTCACTCGCGCGCCGCAGCCAGCTGGCGATCACGACCAGCACGAACGATGCCGGCGGCAGCGGGCTGAGGAGGATGGCGACCACGGCGAACACCCGCCACGGTTCCGGTTCGCTCTTGGTCCGCACCTGCTGCAGGCGCTCGACCTGTGCCTCGAGTGCAGATCGAGCGGCAGCCAGCAGTGCAGGCGACCTCTTCCTCGTGCCCGGCAGGAGGATCAGTGCAGCGATGACCGCCCCCGGCGGCACCAGGATCAGAAACCCGTACGCGAGACCAACGAGATATCGGGGAAGCTCGTCACCGGAACCGAGGTTCATCGCCGTGACGCCTCCCTCCATGGCGACGACGACCGACACGAGCGCCGGCGGTATGGGCAGCATCATCGTGTCGAGCACCCTGGCCTGCAGCGCCGACGGTATCGCCTGGAGAGCCGCCCCGACCGCGAAGAGGGTGAGCACCGCAGCGAACACGACGTAGGCCACGGTCAAGCCGACACGATCGAGCATCGCCTGCACGAGCAAGGCACCCGCCCCGATCGTCAGCACGGTCACTATCCCCCCGCGCAGGGTGAGCGAGCGTCGCGGATGCGGGTCGCGCTCACCCGGAATGCGGTCGATGGCCGTTCGAATGCGCGCGATCACCGCTCCGGTGCGCGACGATGCCAGACTCAGCTTCTCCGCTTCCAGATCGGCGAGGGTCGCGGCATCCGCCGCGATGAGCAGCGTCATCACCGCTCCAACGGGCACCCCGAACACCTGCACCACATCGAAGGTCTCGGGGAAGCGCGACGCCGCTGCGCCGAGGAACGTCGACAGCGCCACGAACGCCGAGGACATGGCCACGACCCCGGCGACATGCCCCCAGAACTGCCGGTGAGCGATCGCATTCTCCGGCTCGATGTTCTCGTGGTCCCGCGGCATCCGTAGCAGCACCTGCAAGGCGATCGATGCCGGAAGGAGCAGCACCAGGGCAGCACCGCCCTGGTCGAGGCCGAGCGTGGCCGGAGAGAGCGTCAACGGCGACGTCCCGCTGTCGGGAACGAGGCCGGTCAACCAGACGAACAGCAGCTGCACCGCCACGAGCAGCATCCCGACCAGCGACGCGCGACCGGCCGTGCGCCGGAGCGACCGGGCATACCTCGTCTCGGCGATGACCACGGCATCCGCGTCCACGCCGCCGGTGCGCGACACCGGCTCTTCCGAATCGGCCGGCGGGTCGGCTGCTCTCCGGCGCTGCAGCACTTCGCGAAGGCAGTCGACGACGCTCTTCTTCCCCATGATCGCCCCCCGGGATCGTTTCGACCGACCATACCGAGATCCGGGCGGCTCACCGGTATACGATCCGGCCGCCAGACGCGTCAGAACAGCGGGTTCTCCCCCTTGGCCTGGGCGAGGGCCTGCGTGCGCGCCTGCATCTGACGCACCAGCAGCGCGCTCATCAGGAACCCGCCGACCAGGGCGACCGCGACGAGCAGCCAGACGCCGACATCGGGGTCGATCACCTCGAAGGCGAAGATCGCGACCGCGAGGATCAGCAGCACCGGACCCTCGACCAGCGCGAACCCGAGGAACAGCCGGGTCTGCCTGGCGCGGAAGTCCGCTTCCACTGCCGCGACGCGGGCATCGATCGAGTCTCCGGAGTCGCTCATGCCCCCAGGGTATCGATGCGACGCCGGCTGCCGCAGCATCCGTTCATCTGCCGGTTGCCCGGAGGTCAGCCCGCGGTCATCCCGCACCGATGGGCTGAAGGGGCCCCGTGCGGCTGAGCACGGAAATCCTCACCCCACAAAGGACTGACATGACCTCCCCCACCCCTGCGGTGCGGTGGCGGCGCCACGGACTCACCTCCGTCGCGCTCCTCGCCCTGCTCGGCGGCGCCGTCGTCGCCCCCGCGGCCCTCGCCGCACCCGAACCCGAGGTGCCCACGGGTTCACTGATCTCCGGTGACACCGCCTGGCACTACCTGGATGACGGATCCGACCCGTCGCCCGCGCCGGCGGCCCTGCGCGACTGGACGCTCCCGGCCTACGACGACAGCACCTGGAAGACGGCGCCCGGCTCGTTCGGCGCCAAGAACGGCAAGCTCGGCGCGGTCGGCCCGCAGACGCCGAAGACGCTGCTCACCCACTACCTCGACGGCACCAAGGCGCCGACCGTGCCGACGTACTTCTTCCGCACCACGTTCGAGCTCGAGGCGGGCGTGGCGGAGCAGGTCGCCGCCCTGCAGAGCACCATCACGTACGACGACGCGATCATCGTCTGGATCAACGGCACCGAGGTCGCCCGCTACGTGGACGGCCGCATCACCGACACCACGAACGTCGAGTACGCCGGCGACTCGAACGGCGACCCGCTGACGAGCTCGTTCAGCGCTGAGGGCGAGCTGCTGCACGACGGCACGAACACGATCGCCGTCTCGCTGTTCCAGGACCGCGAGTCCAGCTCCGACATCTACTTCGACATGTCGTCGCTGACGCTGATCGAGGCGGCCGACCCCGGCACCCCGGTCGTCGCCGCTCCCACCCGCGTCATCCTCACCCCGACCGAGAACCCCGAGGTCTCGCAGGCGTTCACCTGGCTCGCCGGTGACGCCTCGCACACGGTCGGGCAGGTCGAGATCGCCCCGGCGGCCGGTGGCGACAGCCGCACGATCGACGCCTACGACGCGGGCGTCGTCAACGGCAACCCGAACAAGCACTTCTCGGCGACGGTGACGAACCTCACCCCCGCCACCGAGTACCGCTACCGCGTCGGCCTGCCGGGCAGCTGGAGCGACTGGTACCAGTTCCGCACCGCCGACCCGAAGGCGACGGACTTCCAGTTCATCTACTACGGCGACGCGCAGATCGGCCTCGACACCACCTGGCCGAGCGTCGTGAAGCAGGCCGAGGCGAATGCTCCGCGATCGATCGGATCCGTGCACGCGGGCGACCTGATCAACACGTCCAGCAACGAGAACGAGTGGCTGAACTGGTTCAAGGGCATGAAGGACTCCGCGGTCCGCACCAACGTGATGGCGGCGCCGGGCAACCACGAGTATTCCGGAGACAAGCTGCTCACGGCGTGGAAGGCCGCGTTCGAGTACCCGCACAACAACCCGTCCACCAGCTCGGTCGGCGAGCTCGCCGACCTCGCGAAGGGCGACTCCGAGGTCGCGCAGCAGTACCGCGCGTTCTTCGACCACTGGAGCTCGTTCGCCGCCGAGACCGCGTACTACACCGACTACCAGGACGTGCGCTTCATCACGTTGAACGCCACCCGTGACAAGACGTTCCTCACCCCGGCCGGACTCCCGTCCTGCACCGGAACGGACTGCCCCGCGAACAAGGTCGACGTGCTGTGGACCCGCTTCCAGGGCGCCTGGCTCGACCTGCTGCTGCAGAACAGTCCGTCGAAGTGGAACGTCGTCACCTTCCACCAGCCGGTGCTCTCGGCGTCCGAGGGTCGCGACGAGCCGGTGCTGCGCGCCGACTGGCTGCCGATCTTCCAGCGCAACGACATCGACCTGGTGCTCATGGGCCATGACCACACCTACGCCCGCGGCTACGTGAACACCGACGCCACCGAGACCCCCGGTCTCACGACCGGCCCGGTGTACGTCGTGTCGAACTCGGGCGCGAAGCACTACGACCTCGAGACTCCCGAGAAGAACGTCTGGACCAACAACGGCGCCACCCAGGTGCTGCGCGGTCAGGGCGTCACGACCTACCAGGTGATCGACGTGTCGAAGAACCAGCTGGTCTACCGCTCGTACCTCGCCGAGAAGACCGAGAACGCCACGACCGACCTCCCCGTCGGTGCCGTCTACGACACCTTCACGGTGACCAAGTCGGATGCCGGTGAGAAGTGGGTCACCGAGAAGGGGGTCACGCCGCCCGTCACCCCGGAGCCCGAGGTTCCGGCCGAGATCGAGCTGGGCACGGCATCCGTCGCTGCCGGCGGAACCGTCACGGTGAGTGGAAGCGGCTTCGCGGCCGACGCCGAGCTGCGATTCGAACTGCGGTCCGACCCGGTCGACCTCGGCACGGCCACCGCCGATGCGAACGGTGCCTTCCGCCGCACGCTGACGATCCCCGCGAACACTCCGGCCGGCGTGCACACGCTCGCCGTGGTCCGCGCCGATGGCACCGAGGTCACGGCCTCGCTCACCGTGACCGCGGCGTCCACCGGGGGCGACGAGACCCCGGGCGGGAACACCGGAGGCTCGACCGACGGCGACCTCGCCACGACCGGGGCCGACAGTGCGCCGTACGTGATCGGTGCCGTGGTGCTTCTCGCGCTGGGCCTCGGCCTGTTCGCGATGCGCCGTCGCCGCCCGCACGCAGAGGTGGACGCCGAGTAGTCGTCGGCATCCGACCAGGGGCGCCGCCGGGGCTTCGGCCTCGGCGGCGCCCCTGCTCATCCGTCGGGTCGCGTCCGGTTCGGGGCCCCGAGCACAGCTTCGTATGCCGCGGACGACGCGCCGTGGTTTCGGCATCCTGCACGGCGTGTCGTCCGCCATCTCCGAAGTCGTGCGCGGGGAGCGGAGGCCGTACTGGGATAACCTTCCTCCGAGTCCGTCCCGCCGAAGGAGAAGCCCGTGCCCGCGAACGATGTGATGGCCGACGAGACCGATCGGATCGTCGCTGCGGCCCTGCAGGTGAACGGCCGCGCCTCGTGGGGTGAGATCGGCCGCGCGGTCGATCTGCCCGAGCGCACCGTCGCCCGCCGCGGCCAGCGCCTGCTCGACCGAGGACTGGTCCGCGTCTCCACCTACGTGGATCCCGCCCGGGTGCTGCACGCTCGCGCCGTGCTCTTCCGCATCACCACAGAGCCGCATGCCCTCTGGCACGTGGCCCGCACGCTCGCCCGCCGGTCGGATGCCTCGTCGGTCTCGGTCCTCGAAGGCAGCAGCGACATCGCCGGGATGCTGCTGCCACGCGATGACGCCTCGATCCGCGAACTGCTCTTCACCGACTTCCCCGAGCTCGAAGGCATCGCGTCGATCAACGTGACCACGGTGCTGAAGTTCTTCCGCTCCGGCCACGACTGGCGCGCCGGAGTGCTCACCGACGAGCAGGCGCGCATGCTCGACGAGTCCTCGGGGTCGGAGGTCGACCCCGCCGATGCGCTCACCGACGAGGA
This sequence comes from Microbacterium croceum, assembly GCF_023091245.1. NCBI lineage: Bacteria > Bacillati > Actinomycetota > Actinomycetes > Micrococcales > Microbacteriaceae > Microbacterium > Microbacterium croceum. The sequence continues at coordinate 538,985 of NZ_JAHWXN010000001.1, forward strand.
GGAAGCGCTCATCACGCTGCTCCTGAAGGATGGGCGCATGCCGGTGGCCCAGCTCGCGCGCGCCCTCGGCGTGAACGTCACCACCACCCGCCGGCGCATGGAGTCGCTGAACCGCCGCGGTCTGATGCACCCGCGCACCGAGGTGGTGCCGAGCCTGTTCGGCCTGGGGCTGGAGGCTCTGGTGTGGCTGCGTGTGCCGATGGATCGGCTCGAGAAGGTCGGCACGGCGCTGGCGGCCGCGCCCGAGGTGAAGTTCATCGCGGCGACCACCGGCACCTCGCAGCTGCTCGCGAACGTGCTCGTGAAGGACGCCGACGAGTTCTACCAGTTCCTGACCGGTCCCGCGGTGGCGGGGCACGACGGCCTGGAGGTCGTCGAATCGCTCGTGGTGATCACGCCGGTGCTGCGCGGGTCACTCATCGTCGACGAGGCGCCCGAGGCGCTGGCCATCGATATGCCGACGGGAGCGATCCGCCTTTAGGCCGATTCTGTTACGGACATGTAAAGAAATGGCGAGATCGTTCGCCAACCCTTGACCTAATGGCGAAATAGGGCGACTATCTCTCCAGGGCCTTCACCCCTGGAGAGGACGACCGTGTTCACGGCAACTGGAGACGACTGGGCGGATCGCGCTGCGACCCTGCGCCTGCGCACCCGCATGTTCATCGACGGCTGCTGGGAGGCCGGTTCGGCCGAACCCCTCACCCCGACGAGCCCCCGCGACGGACGGATCCTCCCCGAGGTCTCTGCGGCATCGGTCGCCGACGTCGACCGGGCTGTGCGCTCCGCACGCCGCGCCTTCGACTCCGGCGTGTGGTCGCGCATCGCGCCCCGCGAGCGCGGACAGCTGCTCATCGCGTTCGCGCAGAAGATCCACGACAACGCCGAGGAGCTCGCCCTCACCATCTCGCTCGAGATGGGCAAGCCCGTGCGCGAGGCGCTGCAGACCGAGCTCCGCGCGGTCGTGAACTGCTTCCGCTGGTACGGCGAGGCCGCCGACAAGGTCCTCGACGAGATGCCCGTCACCGCGCCGGACAGCCTGGCGCTCGTCACCCGCGAGCCGGCCGGTGTCGTCGCGGCCGTCGTGCCCTGGAACTTCCCCCTCACGATGACCGCGTGGAAGCTCGCCCCCGCACTCGCCGTCGGCAACAGCGTCGTGCTCAAGCCCGCCGAGCACACCACCTTCTCGGCGCTCCGCCTCGCGGAGCTCGCCCACGAAGCCGGCATCCCCGCCGGCGTGCTCAACGTCACCCCCGGCGCCGGACACATCGCCGGCCGTGCGCTCGGCGAGCACGACGACGTCGATGTCGTGACCTTCACGGGCTCGCCCGAGGTCGGCCGACGCTTCCTCGGCTACTCCGCCGCATCAAACGGCAAGCGCGTCTGGCCCGAGCTCGGCGGCAAGACCGCGAGCCTGGTGCTGCCGGATGCCGACCTCGAGAACGCGGTGCGCGCCACCGCCGACGGCTGCTTCTACAACCAGGGGCAGATGTGCACGGCATCGTCCCGCCTGCTGGTGCCGCGCTCGCAGCACGAGCGCGCGCTGGAGATCGCCGCCGATGTGGCGAGGAACAGCCTCCCTGCCGACCCCTTCGACGTCACCACCTCGATGGGCGCGATCGTCAGCGAGAAGCAGCTCGCCGGGATCACCGGATTCGTGGCGCGCGCCCAGGCCGAAGGCGGGGTGCTCGCCGCCGGCAGCGCTGAGCGGTTCCACGCCGTCGACGGCGGCAGCTACTTCGCCCCGGTCGTGCTCGGCGTCACCCCGGAGCACGAGGTGGCCCAGCGCGAGGTCTTCGGCCCCGTGCTCTCCGTGATCGCCTACGACGACGTGGAGGACGCCCTGGCGATCGCCAACGGCACCGAGTTCGGGCTGGCCGCGGCGCTGTGGAGCAACGACCTGAACGCCGTGCACACGCTCTCGCGCCGACTGCGCGCCGGGATCGTCTGGGTCAACTGCTTCGAAGAGGGCGACATGACGATCCCCTTCGGCGGGGTCAAGGGCTCCGGCTTCGGTCGCGACAAGAGCCTGCACGCCATGGAGAAGTTCACCGACCTGAAGACCACCTGGATCGCGCTCTCATGACCCGCCCGTTCGTCGGCATCACCACGTGGCGCCGCTTCATCGACACCGACCTGGGTGCAGGGCGCCCTGCGCACAGCCTGGGCACCGAGTATTCCGCACCCTTCGAGGCCGCGGGCGCAGCCGTCGTGCTGCTGCCGCCGACCGCAGGGGTCGATGAGGTGCTCGACCGCCTGGACGGACTCGTGCTCTCGGGCGGCGAAGACGTGCACCCCGCCCGCTACGGTGCCCAGCCGCAACCCGAGAAGACCTACGACCCGGCTCGCGACGAATTCGAGATCGCGCTCGCGCTCGGCGCCCGCGAGCGCGGCCTTCCCGTGCTGGCGATCTGCCGCGGCCTCCAGGTGAGCAACATCGCATTCGGCGGCTCGCTCATCGTCGACATCCCCTCGACCGAAGACCACCACCCCGTGCGCGGTGCCGATGAGCAGCTCTCGGCCCGGCATCCGGTCTCGTTCGCGTCGGACAGCCGGCTCGCGGCACTCTACGGCGTGCGCGAACGCGTCGTGAACACCATCCACCACCAGTCCGTCGACATCCCCGCCCCCGGTCTGCGCCCCGTCGCGTGGGCGCCGGACGGGATCGTCGAAGCGGTCGAAGCCGACGGCGACTGGCCCTTCTGGGCCGTGCAGTGGCACCCCGAGAAGATGATCGACCCCGTCGAGGCCGCAGAGGAGCTCCCGCTGTTCGCGGCGTTCGTCTCGGCCGCCCATGAACGAGCAGCGGAACACGCCGCTGCGGAGAAAGGAACACGATGACCAAGCAGGTCTTCCTCGAGTACGAGAACGGCGTCCGCGCCGTCGCCACCCTGTTCGAGGACCTCGCCCCTCGCACGTGCGAGGCCATGTGGGGTGCGCTGGAGAAGCCGGTCACCATGCAGGCGATGCACGCGATGTACGCCGGACCCGAGGTCATGGTCGGCCTCCCCGAAGAGGCACAGAACTTCGACCCCGAGAAGGTGCCGTTCGAGAACCAGCAGGTCGTGCCCGCACCGGGAGATCTGCAGTGGTACTGGCAGCGTCCGATGCAGATGGGCGGCCTGCCGTTCGAGTGGTACGAGATCGGAGTCTTCTACGATCGTGGTGCACGTACTCTCGGCCCGCTCGGATGGACACCCGTCAACATCTGGGGCGGCATCACCGAAGGATTGGCGGAGTTCGCCAAGGAGAGCGCGGCGATCCGCATCGACGGAGCGAAGCAGCTCACCATCGGACGCCTGGTCTAGGCGTCCATTCCGTGCTGGACCCATCCCGAAGGAGCAGTGCATGAATACCCGCAGAATTCTCACGACCGGAGCGCTCGTCGCCGCCGGAGCCCTCGTCCTCGCCAGCTGTGCAGCCGGTGACGACACCACCGCAGGCGGCGACAAGGAGTTCGCCGGCGAGACCATCGTCGTCACCTCGTTCGGTGGCGACTGGGAGAAGGCCTTCATCGAGGCCGTCGTCGATCCCTTTGAGGAGGAGACCGGCGCCAAGGTCGAGCTGATCACGCTCTACAGCGCCGATGCCCTCGCGCAGGTCACCGCCCAGAAGGCGAGCCCGCAGATCGACGTCGTGCACTTCTCCGGTGGCCAGGAGTTCACCGCGGCCCAGGACGGGCTCATCGCCCCGATCGCGGCCGACGAGCTCTCGGAGTCCGGCGACCTCATCGACCTCGCCACCGCCGGTCTCGAGCGCGGCGAAGGGCCCGTCATCCAGCTCGCCCCGATCGGGCTGGTCTACAACACCGAGGCCGACGCGCCCGCGCCGACCTCGTGGCTCGACCTGTTCGACGATGCCTACGCTGGGCACGTCGCGCTCACGGACTTCTCGAACACGTACGGCGTGCTCTCCATGCTCCGTGTCGCGGATGCCCTCGGCGGCGGCATCGACGACCCGTCGCAGGCGATCGCCGACCTCGGTGCCCTGGCATCGTCCGGTGACGCGATCGTCGTGCCCACCTCGCCCGACCTGCAGACCGCGTTCGCCCAGCGCGCGACGTGGATCGCCCCCTACGCGATGGACTACGCGGGGACCCTGCAGGATGCAGGCCTCCCGGTCGAGTTCATCGTTCCGGAGGAGGGCGCCACGGCATCCCTCATCACGGCCAACGTGGTCGAAGGACGGGACAACCCCGACCTCGCCAAGCTCTTCATCGACTTCGAGCTGCGCCCCGAAGCGCAGACCGTCTTCGCGGAGAACATGCGGTACTCGCCGGTGAACACCAAGGCCGAGCTCTCGGGCGACGCCGCGGATGCGGTGCTGACCGGTGACGAGCTCGACAACGTCGTGGTCTACGCGCCCGGCGACATCGCCGCCGACCGGCAGTCCTGGACCGACGAGTGGAATGCGCTGATCACCAAATGAGCGTCCGAACCCGTAGGGAGCCCTGGCTCCTGCTCCTGCCGGCGATCGTGCTGCTCGCGCTCGCCTTCATCACCCCGGTGGCTGGCATGCTCCTCATGAGCGTGCAATCGTCGGCAGGCGGGTTCACCCTCGACAACTTCACCCGGTTGTTCACGAGTGAATATCACCTCCAGGCGGCGCTGCGTTCGCTCCGCCTGGGGGTGATCCAGACGGTGATCACCCTCGTGCTGGCCATCCCGCTGTCGTACGTGATGGCGCGCGCCGGGTCGAAGGTGCGCTCCTTCCTCCTCATCGTCGTCATCCTGCCGCTCATGACCAGCGTCGTCGTGCGGACGTTCGGCTGGGTCGTGCTCATGGGGCCGTCGGGTCTGTTGATGAAGATCCCCGGCGCCGAGTTCCTGGTCGGCGGCACCCAGGGCTTCCTCGGCACCGAGACCGGTGTCGTGATCGCGATGGTGCAGGTGCTCCTGCCGTTCGCCGTGCTGAGCATCCTCGGTGTGATCTCCGGCATCACCCCGCAGTTGGAGGAGGCGTCGCGCACGCTCGGCGCCGGCTTCTGGCGCACGCTCCGACACGTCGTCCTCCCCCTGGCGATCCCCGGCATCGTCGCCGGCGCCTCGCTCGTCTTCGTGCTCTCGGTGAGCTCGTTCATCACCCCCCGCTTCATCGGCGGGGCGCAGATCCCGGTGTTCGCCCAGACGATCTACGTCGACGCGACCACCAACCTGGACTGGTCGTTCGCGGCCGCGCAGGCCGTGCTGCTGTTCGCCGGCGTCATGCTCGTGCTCGCAGCGACGTCCCGACTCGGGAAGCAGAAGGTGTGACCATGGTCCGTTCCGTTCCGATCCTCGGCAGAGTCCTCGCCATCGTCCTCGGCGTCGTCGTGACGCTGTACATGCTCGTCCCCCTCATGGTCGTCGCCGGTGCGTCGGTGGGCGAGAACCGCTTCCTCACGTTCCCGGGTCAGGGCTTCACGCTCGACTGGTACGTCGAGGCACTCACCTCCGACACCTACCTGGAGCCCTTCCGGCTGAGCCTGCTGGTCGGCATCACGGTCGCGATCGTCGCCGCCTCCATCGGCACCGCCGCCGCGCTCGCCCTGACCCGCTTCAAGGTCCCCGGCGGTGCGGCGATCCAGGGGCTGCTGATGTCGCCGCTGACGATCCCCACGATCATCCTCGCGATCGGCGCCCTCTCGATCTCGTCCCTCACGATCGGCGCCCCGAACGTCGGGGTGCTGATCGCCATCCACGTGGTCATCGCCATCCCCTATGTCATGCGCACCGTCACCGGTGTCATGACCAGAGCCGACCACTTCACCGAGGAGGCGGCCCGCACGCTCGGCGCCAGCGCCTGGAACCGCTACCGCCTGGTGGTGCTCCCCATCGCCCGCCCCGGCATCGCGGCCGGCGCGTTCTTCGCCTTCAACATCTCCTTCGACGATGCGGTCATCGCCCTCTTCCTGCGCACCCCGCAGCTCGAGACGCTGCCCATCGCCATCTACGGCCAGCTGGAGTTCAGCACGTCGCCCACCGTGGCGGCCGTCTCGACCCTCATGGTCCTGCTCACCGTCGTCCTCATGATCGTGCTCGAACGAATCATCGGCCTGGGAAGGTTGTTCGTCTGATGACAACACTCACCATCACCTCACTCACCAAGGACTTCAAGGGGACGTCGGTGCTCAAGGGCATCGACCTCTCGATGCAGTCGGGGGAGTTCGTCTCTCTGCTCGGCCCGTCAGGGTGCGGGAAGACGACGCTCCTCCGCTGCATCGCGGGGTTGGAGTCGCCCAGCGGCGGCACCATCGAGATCGCGGGAGAGGATGTCACGAAACTCCCTCCGGAGAAGCGCCACCTGGGCATGATGTTCCAGAGCTACGCGCTCTTCCCGCACATGAGCGTGGCAGAGAATGTGCGCTTCGGACTGCGGATGTCGGGCGAGAAGTCGAAGGCCGAGCAGAAGGAGCTGGCCGTGCGGGCGCTCGAACGGGTGCAGATGGGCCACCTGGCAGATCGGATGCCGGCACAGCTGTCCGGCGGTCAGCAGCAGCGCGTCGCGCTCGCCCGCGCCATCGCCTTCGAGCCCCGCGTGCTGCTGCTCGACGAGCCGCTGTCGAACCTCGACGCCCGCCTGCGGGAGGACATGCAGGTCGAGCTTAAGGAACTGCACCGCACGCTCGGCCTCACCACCGTGTTCGTCACGCACGACCAGGAGGAGGCCATGAGCCTGTCCGACCGGATCGTGCTCATGAACGCCGGCGTGATCGAGCAGGAGGGTGCACCCGCCGAGCTCTACGGCGCACCGCGCACTCCCTTCGCGGCCGACTTCATCGGCGCGGCCAACCTTCTTCCGGCGACCCGCTCCGGTGCCGTCGCGACCCTCGACGGCACTGCGGTCCAGGTGCCGCTGACCGGAGCCGGACCGGACGGTGCCGGAGAGGTCGTGCTGCGCCAGGAGGACCTGCGACTGTCGCCGGCCGTGGGGGCGGATGCTCCCGTAGGCGTCGAGGTCGTCACGCACGTGTACCGCGGCGCCGACATCGTGTACATCGTCGAGCTCGCCGGTCGGCGGCTGCGCGTCGTCCGCCCGCGGCACGAAGAGCCGATCCCCGAGGGCGCCGCCGGCCTCGGCTGGCGCGACGGAGCCGTGCTCTGGATCGCGGCCGCCTGACCCCCGGGTCCCGCCTTCCGGCCCCGGGCGCCTGGGCTCGGGCCCTCCCCCGACCACCGGGGCCTGCGGCCGAGCCGGTCGTGGTCATAGGATCGGCTCGTGGCCGCTGACGACGACGAACGCTCTCCCGTACCCGACACCTCCCGTCGCGGCTTCCTCAAGATGGGCGGTGCCGCACTGGCCGGCGCCGTCGTCGGCGGGGCGGGCGGAGCCGCGATCGGCGCAGGCATGGCGGCGAACGGTCGCAGCGGTTTCGCCGCTGAGCCCGACCCCTTCGCCGCTCTCACTCCGCGCAAGGAGCCGGGTTTCGACCACATCGTCGTCGTGATGGGTGAGAACCGCTCGTTCGACAACCTCCTCGGCTACCTGTACTCGAAGGACACGCTGCCCGAGGGCGAGACCTTCGACGGGCTCGCGTTCGGCGACCACAGCAACACCGCTCCCGACGGCACCGCCGTGCCCGCGCATGTGCACACCGGCGACACCGATCGCATCATGAGCCTCCCCGACCCGGATCCTGGCGAGGAGTATCCGCACGTCAACACCCAGCTGTTCGACACGATCGACCCGGCCTCCAACGCAGACCTCTACGTCGACGGCATGCAGGCCCCGTTCAACGCTCCGGCGCACGGCACGAAGGCGACCATGTCCGGGTTCCTCACCGACTACTTCGTCAATCTGCGCCGTCTACGCAAGGGCGTCGAGCCGTCGCTCGACGAGGCCCGGCACATCATGGGCTCCTTCTCCCCCGAGATGCTGCCGACGCTGTCGACCCTGGCCTCCGAGTTCGCGGTGTTCGACCACTGGTACGCCGGAGTGCCGTCGCAGACCTTCTGCAACCGCTCGTTCTTCCACGCTTCCACCTCGCACGGCTTCGTGACCAACCAGGCGGGTGGCGGCTACCGCAAGTGGCTCGACGCACCCGCAGCGCCCACGGTCTTCAACCGCCTCGAGGATGCCGGCATCTCATGGAAGGTCTACATCGACAAGCTGCAGCTCGTCTCCTTCACCGGGATGCTGCACGCCGCCGTGCTCGAGAAGTACTGGCGTACCGAGCACTTCGGCACGATGGAGGACTTCTACGCCGACACCAGGAACGGAACGCTCCCGGCCTACGCGTTCATCGAGCCTCGCATGGTCTATGACCACAACGACTTCCATCCGCCGTTCGGCGAGGTGCGCGCGAGCGACGTCGACGGCTCCGAGATCTTCGACAGCGCGATCTCCGATGTGCGCGCCGGAGACCGGCTCATCCACGACATCTACGAGGCGGTGCGCACCAGTGCGTCGGCGAAGGGGTCGAACGCGGTCAACACCCTGCTGCTGATCACCTTCGACGAGCACGGCGGATGCTACGACCACGTGCCTCCGCCCTCCGCGACGAAGCCGACGCCCGACACCGGTCCCGGCGAGATGGGCTTCACGTTCGACCGCCTCGGATGCCGGGTACCGGCGATCGCGGTGTCGGCGTACACGAGACGCGGGACGATCATCCACGACGAGATGCATCACGGCTCGGTGACCGCGACCCTCTCGCGCCTGCACGGACTGAAGCCCCTGAACGACCGGGACGAGTCCGCGAACAACATCCTCGGCGTCGTGAATCTCGAACAGCCGCGGCATCCCGCCGACTGGCCGATCACGACCCCCGCCTACACCCCGCCGAACCCCGAGCAGAATCCGCCGCATCCGGGCGAGAAGGATCAGCAGAAGCCGCTCACTCCCCCCGCGCGCGGACTGCTCGGACTGCTGATCGCCCGCTACGGGCGCCCCGATGAGCCGGAGCCGGAGACCTTCGCGGACGCCTACCGACTGCTGCACGAGCACGGTGAGGAGTTGTTCGGTCCGCCGAAGGGCTGACGCCGTCACCGGACGACCTGTCGTACCCGACTCGACGAAGGATCAGCGGAACGCGAGCACCCTGTCTCCCCAGCCTTCGCGCAGGTCATGATCGAGGTCGGGCACGGCGCGATCCTGCTCATCGATCACCAGCGTCGAGCGGTCGGTGAGGTCGTAGGTCCGCCACGCATCAGCGCCGTCGACGTCGGGCGCACCACCGTGGGCGAACGCGGTCCAGCGGGCGAGCATCCGCTTCGAGACGGCCCGCCCGCGTCGGCGTCCTCCGAGCAGGAACGTGGGGTCCTTCGGAGTGGTGTCGAGGTTGCCCCAGACGTAGGGAAGCTCTGTCGCATGGGTGGCGCCGATGCCCAGCAGACGCAGCATGGTGGTGGTGAAGTCGAATCGATACAGCCACACGGGCGCGACCGCGCTGTGTCCCTCTGCCAGCCAGAGCGTGGGCATGCGGAATCCGATGTCGCGCGCGATGCCGAGCCCGATCGCGCGGTGTCTGGCATCCTCGTAGACCGCCATGACCTGCTCCCTGCTCGGAAGCTCCTCGCGCCGGTACTCGGATGCCATCGCGTCGAACATCGCGTCGAGCGTCGGGGCGGTGATCGGCATGAGCGGGGACTTCATGTACTTGAACAGCGTCGCCTCGTCCCGATTCGTGCCGATCATGAGAGGCACCGGCAGGCCCCGTCCGTTCTGCAGGGTGGAGAGCGGATGCTCCGGGATGAGCACCCCGTCGACGACCGGTGCGAACGGGAGGACACCGGGCGTCTCACGGGGAACCTCGGCGTAGACGGCCATGCTCGCCTCGACGATCTGCTCGGCGCTGCACACTCGAGCCTCGTCGATGGTCCTCACCCCGAGCTCACGGAAGAGCCGCTGCCCGACGGTGCGGGCGCGATCGGTTCCGTAGACCGAACTCGCCGGTGAGCTCTGCACGATCGCGCGTGCGAACAGCCCCCGAGCGGAGGGAACGGCGAGCAGCGTCGACACGATGCCTCCGCCGGCCGATTCGCCGAAGACGGTCACCCGCGCGGGGTCGCCGCCGAATCCGGCGATGTTCGCCTGCACCCACTCGAGCGCGAGGAGCACATCGCGGATCGCGAGATTGCTGTCCACGACCTCCCCGTGCTCAGCGAGGCCGGTCAGATCGACGAAGCCCAGTCCCCCGAGGCGGTAGTTCACGGTGACGACGACCACTTCACCGTCCTCGACGATTCGTCGACCGTCGAAGAGCGGTTGGCTCGACGAACCGAAGGTGTAGGCCCCACCGTGCACCCACACCATGACCGGGCGCGCGGCGTCGAGCGCACCGTCCGCGGTCCAGACATTCAGCGAGAGGCAGTCCTCGTCCATCACGGCATCGGGACCGAGCGGCACGGCGGGGTTGGGTCGCTGCGGGCACACGGCGCCGAACGAGGTCGCATCGGCCACCCCACTGTGCGGCTCCACCGCGACGGGCGCACACCACCGCCGCTCGCCGACCGGGGCCTGGGCGTAACGGATGCCCCGCCACGAGACGATCCCTCGGTCGCTGAGGCCTGCGTAGGCACCGAGCGCCGACTGTGCGATGACGGATTCCTGATCGTCCACGGATGCTTCTCCTGTCATGCGAGCTGATGGATGAGGTGCGCGCCCTCGACACCGGCGAGAATCGCGAACAGCACGGTCATGATGACCGCGTTGTGCCGAACCATCTCGACCTTGAGTCGGTTGAGCCCGCCCGCGATGGTCTGCGAGCCACTGGCGGCGAGCGCGGTGGGCAGCAGCACCCCGAGCGCGGCGATGATGGCGAACACCACGCTGACGAGGATGACCGTCAGCAGCGGAAGATCGTGGGCTCCGATCAGCGCGCCCGCCTTCAGCTCGAGCGGGATGTTCTTGGAGTTCGTCGCCGCCATCAGGGCACCCAGCCCCGCGGCCTTCATCGGGGTGAGGGAATCGACGGCGGCGAGCCAGGAGGGGGTCTTCGGTTCTGCACCGTCGCGCGGTCTGCTGCGCCAGCTGAGCCAGGCGAGCACCAGGAAGCCGATCAGGAGCGCGGCGGTCAGCACCAGAACGACGGTGTCGTCCCCGTCCGAGTGTCCGGCACCGGCACCGGCCGTCGTCACCGCCGCGATCATCGTGAACACCGCACCGACGGCAGTGGTCGCGCCGGCGAATGCGAGCCCGTTGGCCCGACCTCGGGGGGACAGCAGGATCGCCACGATCGCGACGATCGGCAACGGACTGATGATGCTGCCCACTGCCAGCGGCAGAAGTTGGCCAAGGTCGCCCACGTGCATGATCCTTCTTCCTCGATGCCGTCGCTGGAACGGTATCTCCCGCCATCCGGGCGCGCGGCGGGAGGTTCGGGAATTACGACCCGTGGGTCTGGCCGTGGAACGCGACCGTCAGACGCACGGCCCCCTCGTGCTGCGTCAGGTGCGCGGACTCCGCGCGCGCTCGCAGTGCCCGCAGGCCGATGCCGTCGCCGGCGACGGAGCGGATTCCCCCGGGCGAATCGACGGTGAGCCGCAGACGTGCTTCGGATGCTGACAGTGTCACCGTCGCGGCCCGCTCGGTGCCATGTCGCAGGATGTTCGTGAGAGCCTCGGACGTCGCATCGACCACCTGCTGCAGGATCTCCGGATGCCGGTCGGCGATCTCCCAGGCGGCCTCCTCTGCGTGAAAGCGGATGTCGATGACACGACTCCAGCCCGCGAGTACCGCGCTGAACGTCGCTTCGGACGTCGTTGCCGGCCGGGGAGCGGCGTGCCGAAGTCCTTCGATGGCCCGTCGAGTGTCGACGAGCGCGTCCTCCCAGACGCTGCCCTCATCTGCGCGGCTGAGCTGCACGGCCGCCACCAGGCAGGTCGATTGCACACGCCCGTGCAGTGCCTGGGCCGCATCGAACAAACGCTGTGCGGCGCGACGGTGTGCATCGTGCTCGTCGACCCTGTAGGCGCGGATCTGCTCGGACAGGATCATCTCTTGGGCGCGGAGTTCCGTGGCGAGACCGGCGACCGCGGCGCACATGATCGCGACGACGGCGTACACCACGGGCGCCGTCAGAATCACCCCACCGCCGGCGATGGATGCCGTCGCCATCAGGATCAGCGCCGCGATCACCACGCTCCCGACGATGACGACCAGCGCCGACGTGCACCGCCCGATCACTCTCACGGCCACCCACCGCAGGAGCATCTCACCGGCACAGCCGATCACCCCGGCGATGACTGCGGCCAGGAGGACGGTCGTCAATGGGAGCCGGGCGAGTGCGAACGGGGCGAGCAGCACGAGATACAGGGCGATCGGCGTTCCGGTCGCCGCGGGCACCAGGCGCATCCCGCGGGGGCGAGCGGGCGGCGACGGCGGTCGTCCCTTCTCGAGAGATGCCGCGAGCGCATCCCCCTCCCGAAGTTCGTAGAGGTGACGACTGGCGGAGCGTACGGCGATGCCGCTGAACGTGCACAATGCCTCTGCCCGCGCGGATGCCGAAAGGGCTCCGCCCCGACGCTCGAGCTCATCGAGTCGAAACAGCAGGGCCCGTTCCTCGTCGGCGAGAACACGATCGACTTCTGCGAACAGCCGACGCCCGTATGTCCTCTCCGCATTCAGCCATCCCGCGACGATTCCCAGCTCGGCGACAGTCTCCTTCCGACGGCGCAGGGATCCGACGAGAACCGCGATCAGGGTGGTGGCGACGAAGACGGCGAAGAGGTTGGTCGTGATGCGGATCGAGATCGGCACGGGAAAGCCGGGCAGCCCGGCCTGCTGCGTGAACCATCCGATGAGGACCGGACGCATCACCCCGATCATCAGGAGTGCCGTGACGACGATGCCGGCGCGTGCGCCTCGTGACGAGGTCGCACGCTCACCCCCTGCGGCGAGGATGCCGGGCAGACCGCACAGCACGTGGACGGCGGCGGCGACCGCCACCCCCGCGAGACGATCCCGAACGGTGGACGCTGCGTCGTGACCACCCAGGATGGTCAGCGCGAAAGGAGCCGTCAGCACCCAGCTCCATGGCGTGAAGAAGGTTCCGCTCGTGAACACGTCACGCGCTGCGCGCACGCGGCCGACCCGTGTCATTGCTCCGAGGGGCGGCCGAAGAGTCGGCTGTACCGATTCGCTGCGGCGACCCGCGGGTTGATGGCACTCACGTGCGAGACGCCGAGCGTGTCGAACACGCGGCTGACGCTTCGTTCCACTGCACGGAGGCTCGCTCCGCTCCGCTCCGCGATCTCCCGGTTCGAGAGCCCGGCAGCGATCAGCGAGAGTATGCGTCGCTGATGCGGCGTCAGCCGGTCGATCAGCTCCTCATCCCCCTCCACTCCGGGCACGGGCGTGGCGTCCGCACGCACTGATGCCTCGATCGCGGCCACCAGTTCGCTCGGATCGCTGAAGGTGAGTTTGTCCACGGTCACCGCACCGGTGATCGTACGGCCGAATCCGGTCGTGGCCGCGCGAGTGAAGCTCGTGAGGAACACGACCCCGAGATGCGGAGCGAGCGAACGGGCGATCATGGCGAGTTCGACGCCGTCAGGACGGGAGCCGAGCTCGATGTCTGTCACGAGTACGTCCGGATCGAAGTCCTCGAGAAGGTCCACAGCATCGGCTGCGGTGGCGACCGACTTCACCAGGAACCCGGCAGCGACGAGGAGCTCGCCGACCAGCACGCTGACGATCTGCTGATCCTCCACGAACAGCACTCGTCGAGTCCACTTCTCCGGCACGTTCACAGCGTAGGGGACGTGACGACCGCACTCGCCGGGGGTGCCGCAGGGGTGCAACGCGCGTCAGTCGCGCTTCGAGCGACGACGGGAGGCGATCAGCAGCGTCGCGCCGAGGATCAGCACGACCGCGCCACCCGCGGCTCAGGCGAACGTCTCCGGCCCGAGGCCTGTTCTCGCCAGCGGACCCTGCCCGTCCGCTCCGACCGCGCCGATGCGCACGGCGTCGGCAGGTGCCTCGAAGGAGTATGTGCTCGTCGACGGACATCAGGATGCCAGTGTCCGCGCGCTACGGCCCGATCAGCTCTGGTTGAGCTGACGCTTGCGGTATGTACTGATCGATTTGAGGATGTAGCGAAGCTGGACCGCACATGCGCCCAGGATGAAGGCATACCCGAGACCCTGCGAGAACTCCTGGGTGCTGCGCACGAGGAAGAAGCCCGCGAGAAGAAGTACTGAGGTCAGTAGCAGCGTCCAGTTGGTCTTCATGAACGCGAGCCTATCAACGGGGCCCCTCGGTCGACCAGCTCAGATCGCGTACCCCTCGACAGGCCCTTCCGTGTTCGGCTTCCACCCCAGCGCCGGAGCCACGTGCTCGGCGAAGGCCTGCAACACGTGCAGGTTGTAGTCCACCCCCAACTGGTTCGGGATCGTCAGCATCAGGGTGTCCGCGGCCATCACGGCCTCATCGTTCTTCAGCTGCTCGATCAGCACGTCGGGCTCTGCCGCGTAGGTCTTGCCGAACGTGGAGCGGAAGCCGTCGATGACGCCGATCTGATCGCCGTTCTCCTCGCTGCGCAGACCGAAGTACGCGCGGTCCATGTCGGAGATCAGCGGGAAGACGCTCCGGCTCACCGAGACGCGCGGGGTGCCGGTGTGACCGGCCTCCTTGTACGCGGAACGGAACAGCTCGATCTGCTCGCGCTGAAGCTCGTGGAACGGCTGCCCCGTCGCCTCGGTGACCAGCGTGGAGCTCATCATGTTGAGCCCCTTGCGACCGGTCTCCTCGGCGGTGGCGCGGGATCCCGAGCCCCACCAGATGTGGTCGCGGAGCGTCGGCGACTGTGGTTCGATCGCGAGATAGTGCCCGGCCCCGACCATCCGAGGGTCGCCCTGAGCCAGGCGTTCACCGTCGATCGCGCGCAGGAAGATGTCGAACTTCTCGCGGGCGAGCACACTGCCGCGCTCGGGGTCCTCCTGGTCGCGGAAGCCGAAGGCCTCATAACCGCGCAGCGCCGTCTCGGGTGACCCACGGCTCACGCCGAGTGCGATCCGCCCGTCGGCGATCAGGTCGAGCGCGGCCGCCTCTTCTGCCAACTGCAGAGGGTTCTCATAGCGCATGTCGATCACGCCGGTGCCGACCTCGATGCGCTTCGTGTGTGCCGCCATCGCTGCGAGCAACGGCATCGGAGACGCGGCCTGGCGCGCCCAGTGGTGCACGCGCACCGCGGCACCGTTGACTCCGATCTCGTCGGCGCCCTCCGCGATCGCGATCGTCTGCTTCAGCATGTCGCCCGCAGTGCGGGTCGCCGAACCTGGCACGTCGGCGTAGTGCCCGAAAGAGAGGAATCCGAAAGCCTTCATGATCTATTCGAACGCATGGATGCCGGGGACTATTCCGCCGGCACGAGGAAGCCGTCGAGCACGAGCGAGCGGATGCGCGGCTCCAACTCGTTCCACAGCTCGGGAAGCGCCACGTCGAACAGGTCGGCGAGGGCCTGGGCGATCTGGCTGACGGTGAGGTCGCCGTCGCAAGCGCCGACGAATGCGGCGAGCGCGGGGTCCACGTTCACGGTGCGCGCGAACCCGCCACCCTGGCGCAGCTCGATCACGCTCGGGTCGTCGTTTCCGGGCAGCAGGTGCCGGGCCTCGGTCACATCCGCCGCGGTGAGCAGCGTGGCGGGCACGCCATCGGCGAGAAGATCGTGACCGTGCAGCCCAGCGCCCAGGGCCTGGCCGACACCCGAGACGTGCTGCACGAGGCGCTCCGTCCGGCGCAACGGCGTACCGACACCACGGCGCATCAGCACGTAGCCGAAGCCGATCGAGGTCACCCCCCGGGCCGCGAAGTCATCGAGCCAGGCGGTCAGCAGCGGGGTGAACGCCGGGTCGCGGGGGGTCGTGCCGCCGTCGCGGATCCACAGTTCCGCGTAGCCGAGGGGTGAGAGCTGCTCGCGCTCGATCACCCAGAGGTCGAGTTCCGAGGGCACCCACGCATCCAGCCGCGCCAGACCGGCCACCCCGCCGCGTGATTCCCAGTTGCCCAGCAGTTGCGCGATGCCGCCCTCGGTGAGGTACGACGGCGCGGTGCGCACGAACTGCTCCACCAGCGCGTCGCCGACCAGTCCGCCGTCGCGGTACTCGTACTCGGGCACATCGTCTCCGCGGGGCGTGATCACGAACGGCGGGTTCGAGACGATCAGATCGAAGGCCTCGCCGGCGACCGGCTCGAACATGCTGCCCAAGCGGAACTCGATGTTGCTCACGCCGTTGAGCAGTGTGTTGATCTCGGCGTAAGCGAGCGCCCGAGCCGAGATGTCCGTCGCGACCACCGTGCCGGCACGGCGGGCGACCAGCAACGCCTGGATGCCGCACCCGGTGCCGAGATCGAGTGCGCGTTCCACCTCGATCGGCACCACGATCTCCGCCAGGGTGCGCGAGGCGCCGCCGACACCCAGGACGTGATCGGGCGGCAGCGCACCATCGAGCGCCACCTCGTCGAGGTCGCTGGCGATCCACCATTCACCGACGCCGTCCGTGTCGACGAACGACTGCGGGCGCAACAGCGCGGTGGGGGTCACCGTCGCAGCATCCGCTCTCGCGAGACCCAGACCGACGAGTCCTGCCACCCTCAGTCGTGGCAGCGCCGCCTCCACGGCTTCCCGGGGCTGCGGCATCCCCAGCACCAGCAGACGCCCGAGGGTCGCCAGCACCCCGTCGTCGCCGCGGATCTCCCGCAGGATCGGCTCGCGCATGCCGCGGGCGAGTGCGTCGTCCGCTTCCTCCCCCCAGAGGCTCCGCAGAGGCTCCGAGCGCAGGTCGGCGGCGTCGAGATCGGCGGCGAGCGCCGCGCACAGCAAGGGTTCGGGGACGGGTGCAGGGGTGTCGGACACGGCCGTCACTCTACGCGCCTTCAGGGTTCTCCTTCCTCGGGCCTCCTAGAATCACTAGGTCAGTACTCACGATCAGCCCTGTCCCGGGCGTTCGAGGAAGACCTTCATGACCGTGACCACCCCCGAAGCCGGCCTCCGTGCGCTCCTTCTGCGACTCACGCGCAGGACGGCGGTCTTCGCGATCGCACTCGGGGTCTGTGGATTCGTGGCTCCCAGCGGAGTCGTCGCCGCAACCGACGACGCTCCGACGAAGGATGACGAGACGGTCGAGCTCTACGTCTCGGCGGGGGCACGGGGTGCCGTGGCCGTCGGCGGCTCGACGTCGGCGATCGTCACGGTGCAGAACGAGACCGAGTCGCCGTTGAGCGGCGGACGAGTGCATGTCGAGCTCAACCGCACACCGCTCGTCGACAACGAGGCGATCACCACCTGGCTCGACGACGGCGACGCCTCCGGTGATTTCACCGCGCTCGGCAGCGAGACCACGACCTCCGTGGATGCCGGCGACGAGGAGTCGACGACCGTCGTCATGCCGGACGACGTGCTCGGCGACATCGCTCCGGGGGTCTACCCGCTGCGCGCGGTTCTCACCGGCGCGACCACAGGAGCAGCGGAAACCGATGACGAGGTCGATCGCGATGCCGAGGCGACGAGCGTGCTGGTCGTCACGGCCGGCAGGGCCGCGCGGGTCGGTGTTCTCGTGCCGATCACGGCGACTCCGGCCGACGGCGCGCTGCTCACGTCAGACGAGCTCAGCACGCTCACTGCCGACGACGGCGCGCTCACCGCGCAGCTCGACGGCGTCGCGGGTACCGCGGCGATCCTCGCCATCGACCCGGCGATCATGGCCTCGATCCGCGTGCTCGGCACCGCGGCACCGGCATCGGCGACCGAGTGGCTCGCCCGGCTCGACGAGCTGCCGAACGAGCGGTTCGCCCTCCAGTTCGGTGACGCGGATGCCACCGCGCAGGCACAGGCCCAGCTCCCGTCGCTGCTGCAGCCGACCACTCTCGCACCGTTCCTCGACGAACGGAACTTCCCGAAGACGCCGGCCGCTCCGATCACGGATGCCCCCGCGATGAGCGCCACACCCTCCCCCGCGGCGCCGGAGACGCCCACGCTTCCCGACGACGAGACGCTCTCCGAGGTAGACGGTTCGATATCCGGGGTGCTCTGGCCGCGCGGAGACGTCACCCAAGACGACCTGGCGACCTTCGCGGACTACCTCGGCCGCGCTCCTCTCACGGTCCTCCCGTCGAGCAGCGTCGGCGGCGAGACCTCTGCGCACGCCACCGTGGGCTCGTCCGCGATCCTGGTCACCGACGATGCGGCGTCGGGAGTGCTGTCGCAGGCAGCGGCAGAGAACCACACCGCGGCCCGCCAACGCTCTCTGGCGGCAGCGACAGCGCATCTCTTCCTCGCCTCACAGAGCTCCCCCACCACTCCTCTGCTCGTCGGACTCGATCGCGACGAGACCCGCAGTGCCGATGCGCTGCGAGATGCGATCTCCACCGCCGACACCGTGGGATTCGGTCTCACCGACCTCCGCGCCACACCCGCAACAGCTGCGAAGCTGACGACGAAGCCCGATGCGGGTCGCGCTGCCGCCGTCGGCGAGCTGCTCGCCGACGAGAACACGCTCACGGGCTTCTCCTCGATCCTCACGGACCCTCAGCTGATGCTGAGCCCCGAGCGCATCCGGATCCTGCGCACCCTCGCCGTCGGCATCCCGGCGGACTCCTTCGGTGCCGAGGTCGCCGCGCACCGCACAGCGACACAGAAGACCCTGAGCGCGGTCAGCATCCCTCCGTCGAGCACGATCCAGCTGCTCACCGCTGCCGCCGATCTCCCCTTCCGGGTGCGCAACGACCTGCCCTGGCCGGTGACCGTGCAGCTGACGGTCATCCCGACCGACCTGCGCCTCGATGTGGAACCGGTGACGATCGCCGAGGTCCCCGCGAAGTCCAGCACCCGCGTCAAGGTTCCCGTGTCCGCCCGTGTCGGTAGTGGCGAGCTCACGCTCCGGCTGAGCCTGTCGACTCCCACCGGTGTTCCGATCGGTGGAACCGAGAGCGTCCGCGTCGCCGTGCGTGCCGAATGGGAGACCATCGGGCTCGCCGTCCTCGGCGGGCTGATCGTCGTGCTGATCGGGCTGGGCGTGTGGCGCACTGTGCGGCGCCGACGGAACGAGGCGAACGCGGAAGCGGCGGATGCAGACGAAGCCGCCGATCCGGATGCTGTGGAAGAGGATGCTGTGAACACTGGCCCGGATGCCGCCTCGACCGAGAAGCCGAATGAGTAGCCTCGGCCGCGCGAGCGCCATCATCGGCGCGGGCACCATGGTGTCGCGCGTGACGGGGTTGCTGCGCAGCATCGTGCTGGTGGGGGTGATCGGCTCCTACAAATCGGGACCGGCCGATGCCTTCACGTTCGCCAACCAGCTCCCGAACAGCGTGTTCTCGCTGATCTCCGTGGGTATCCTCACGGCCGTCATCGTCCCTCAGATCGTGAAGGCCGCGGCGGATGCCGACGGCGGGAACGCCTTCATCTCGAAACTCTTCACGTTGGGAACCGTCGTCCTGGTCGTGATCACCGGGATCGCGACGGCCGCTGCCCCGTGGCTGGTTCATCTGGCCGCGGGCAAGGCATCGCCCGACATCCTGGCTCTCGCCACAGCGCTCGCGTACTGGTGCCTTCCGCAGATCCTGTTCTACGGCCTCTATGCCCTGCTGGGCGAAGCTCTGAACGCCCGTCGAATCTTCGGTCCGTTCACCTGGGCTCCCGTCATCAACAACGTCGTCTCGATCATCGGGTTCCTCATCCTGGGCGCCGTGTTCGCTCCGGTCTCCACGAACGCGGCGGAGTGGACGCCGGCGATGATCAACACCCTCGGCGGCACGGCGACACTGGGCATCGCCCTTCAGGCGGTCGTGCTTCTGGTGTTCTGGCGTCGCACCGGTCTCGCTCTGAAGCCCGACTTCCGGTGGCGGGGTGTCGGTCTCGGCGCTGTCGGGCGCCTCGCCGGGTGGACCTTCCTGATGGCCTTCGCGAGTCTTGCCGCCGGAATGCTGCAGGGGTTCATCATCAGCGAGGCGGCGGGTGCCGGGGCTTCGGCGACGGTGACTGCGAACGCCTGGCTGATCTTCATGCTGCCGTACTCGGTCATCGTGCTGTCGATCGGTACTCCCTACTTCACACAGATCAGCGAGCACGCGGCAGCGGGCCGCCATCAGGAGGTCCGTGCGGACATCGCGCGGAGCATCCGCACCCTCCTCTTCTTCATCGTCGCTGCCGTCGCTGCCGTCGCAGCCTCCGCGATCCCCGCATCCCGCGTCTTCTCGAAGGCCACGGAAGACGTCAGCGCCGCGAGCGCCGCCGAAGCCGCCGCCCTCGTCCTGCTCTGCTACCTCGTGAGCCTGATCCCGCTCACGATCCTCTTCATCGTGCAGCGCACGTTCTACGCCTACGACGACACCCGCACGCCGTTCTGGTTCACGATCTTCCAGTGCGTGCTGATCGTGGCGACCACTCTCGCCGCCTGGGGTCTGCTCGAGGCCGATGTCATCCCGATCACCTCTCTCGCCGCTGCGGTGGCCCTCGGTCAGTCGATCGCGAGCATCCTGCAGACCGTGGTGGCGACCTGGTTGCTGCACCGCAAGATCGGCGGCCTGCAGGTCGGCAGCTGGATGCTCACGATCGGCCGCTTCGCCGTCGCCGGCATCCCCGCAGGATTCGCCGGCTGGGGCGTCTACCTGCTCGCCGGAGGCGCCGACGGATGGATGGTCGCCGGCCAGTTCCTCGGCGCCCTCGGCACCGCGGTCATCGGCCTCGTCGTGGTCGGGGTCTACATCGGCATCCTCGCCCTGATGCGTGCCCCCGAGCTCACGGTCGCGGGCGCCCTGGTGCGCCGATTCCTGCCCGGCCGCTGAGGCGGCCATCGAGCCGTCTCCCAGCCCGACACGCGACCCTGGTCAGGGAATGCCTCGCGGCTACCATGGGTTGAAGCACTCGAAGGTCATTCGACTGCAGTTTCTAAGACGGAGAGCACATGCGTCAGGTCATCATCATCGGCTCCGGCCCCGCCGGATTCACGGCTGCCATCTACGCAGCCCGAGCGAACCTCAAGCCGCTGCTCATCGCGAGCTCGGTCGAGGTCGGCGGCGAGCTCATGAACACCACCGAGGTCGAGAACTACCCGGGCTTCCCCGAGGGCATCCAGGGCCCAGAGCTCATGGCGAAGTTCCAGGAGCAGGCCGAGAAGTTCGGCACCGAGGTCGTCTACGACGACGTCACCGAGCTGCAGCTCGACGGCCCCGTCAAGAAGGTCATCCTGGGCAGCGGTGCGGAGCACGAGACCAGGGCGCTGATCTACGCGACCGGTTCCGCGTACCGCAAGCTCGACATCGAGGGCGAGGAGCGTCTCTCCGGCTACGGCGTCTCGTGGTGCGCCACGTGCGACGGCTTCTTCTTCCGCGAGAAGACGATCGCCGTGGTCGGTGGCGGCGACTCCGCGATGGAGGAGGCGACCTTCCTCACGCGCTTCGCAGAGAAGGTCTACGTCATCCACCGCAAGGACTCGCTCCGCGCCTCGAAGATCATGCAGGAGCGCGCGTTCGCGAACGAGAAGATCGAGTTCGTGTGGAACAGCGAGGTCGCCGAGGTGCTCGGTGGCGACTCCGTGACCGGCGTGCAGCTGCGCTCCACGGTCGACGGCACCCTCCGTGACCTCCCGCTCGATGGACTCTTCATCGCGATCGGCAACGACCCGCGCACGCACCTCGTGCACGACAAGCTGAAGCTCACGGAGGAGGGCACCATCTGGGTCGACGGACGCTCGTCGGTGACGTCGGTCCCCGGCGTCTTCGCTGCCGGAGACGTCATCGACCCGACCTACCGCCAGGCCATCACGGCTGCCGGGTCCGGAACGGTCGCCGCTCTCGACGCGGAGCACTTCCTCGCGGATTTCGATGACGCCTCGGTCGAGGTCCCGGCTGCCGAGGCCGCCGAGATCCTCACTGCGTGACCCCGCGGGAACAGTTTCACCTCGTCGGCTGTTGTAGCAGACGAACCTCGAATCAAGGAGAACTCTGATGAGTGCAAAGGCTACGAGCCAGGCGACCTGGGAGCAGGACGTTCTGCAGGCCGAGGGTCCCGTGCTGGTGGACTTCTGGGCGGAGTGGTGCGGCCCGTGTCGCATGGTCGCCCCGGTGCTGGACGAGATCCAGGCCGACAACCCCGACAAGATCACGATCCTCAAGCTCAACGTGGACGAGAATCCCGAGCTGGCGATGAAGTACCAGATCACGTCGATCCCGGCGATGAAGGTCTTCAGCGGTGGTGAGGTCAAGACGACCATCATCGGCGCGAAGCCCAAGTTCGCCCTCGAGAAGGACCTCGCCGCTTTCATCGGCTGAGTTCCCACACACGTCCAGGCCGCCGTCTCCTCCGGGAGGCGGCGGCCTTTCGCGTCCCCGGCTCTGACCCGTCCGGGGTTCACACCCCGCAACTGGCTCTGCGCACCGGCTCCGGTGCGCCAAGAATCACGGGCGATCTCAAGAATTGCGGACGATCCCGCTGATATCGACCGCGAAAGTTCACATTCTCCGCAGAAGGTGACGGACGGATGCCCCCAGGGCCGCGCGTACCGGTCAGAAGGCGTCGGCGACCGAAGGGTCCCAGCGCCGGTGGCGCTGCTTCTCGTCCAGGAGGCCCCAGACGGCCGGGGTGAGCTCTGGGTACTCCAGAGCGATCTGACGCAGCACACGGTAGTGCCGAGCGGCGTTGGGGCGCACTCCGTCGTTGGCCGTGATGTTGTCGGCGCGCAAGAGGTACACCACGAGCTCGTCGACGCTCGGCAGCTCCTCCATGAACTCCCAGGGGTCTTCGCCACCGAGGAGACGCTCCTGGATGAGCACGGCGAGTTCGTCGGCCGCCTCCGCACGCAGCACTTCGAGGCTGGCACGGCGGGGGACGGACTCGGTCATGCTTCCAGCCTACGCGCGCGTGCGCCGTGGTCGGCGCTCGATCTTCACGTCGTCGCTCATCTCCTCCAGCTCTTTGCCCTTGGTCTCTGCGACCTGGAAGTAGACGAAGAAGAACGACAGCAGTGCGAAGAAGGCATAGAAGCCGTAGGCGAACGGCAGACCGATCTGCGCAAACGCGGGGAACGTCGTGGAGATGAAGAAGTTCGCCGCCCACTGCGCCGCTGCGGCGACGGCCAGGGCACCGGCACGGATCGAGTTCGGGAACATCTCTCCCAGAAGCACCCAGACCAACGGGCCCCATGTCGCCCCGAAGAACACCACGAACGCATTCGCACAGATCAGCGCCACGGTCGACCATGGGTCCGGAAGCGTCACCGCTCCGGCGGAATCCAGTGTGCCGAACGAGAAGGCGAGGGCCATCAGTCCGAGCGAGATCGTCATGCCCACCGAGCCGACGAGCAGCATGATGCGCCGCCCCACCTTGTCGACCAGCAGGATCGCCACGATCGTCACGGCGATGTTGGTGACGGAGGTGATCACGGTGATCGTGAGCGCCTGCGCTTCACCGAAGCCGACCGACTGCCACAGCGTCGTGGAGTAGTAGAAGATGACGTTGATGCCGACGAACTGCTGGAAGACGGAGAGCAGGATCCCGACCCACACGATCGGTTTCAGCCCGAAGCGGTTGCCGCGCAGGTCGCGCAGCGACTCCGAGCGCTCGGTGTTGATCGTGCCGGTGATCTCCGTGATCTTCGCGTCGACGTCGACCGTTCCGGTCACCGCTGTCAGCACCTCGGATGCCTTCTCGAGCTGCCCCTTGGCGACCAGATAGCGCGGGGACTCCGGCAGGCGCAGTGCCATGATGCCGTAGACGATCGCGGGGATCGCCTCGGCGATGAACATCCAGCGCCATGCGTATAGACCCCAGAGAGGCTCTGCCGCTCCCCCGGCGACATCCGCGAGCATCGCATCCGACAACAGCGCGACGAAGATGCCGGTGACGATCGCGAGCTGCTGGAGCGAGCCCAGACGTCCGCGCATCCGCGCGGGTGAGACCTCTGCGATGTAGGCCGGCGCGATCACGGATGCCGCGCCGACACCGAGTCCACCGACGACGCGCCAGATGATGAGGTCGACGACGCTGAATGCGAGGCCTGATCCGATCGAAGAGAGCAGAAAGAGGATCGCTGCGGCGACCATGATCGGGATGCGCCCGTACCGGTTGGCGAGCGGACCGGCGAACCATGCGCCCACCGCGCAGCCGATCAGCGCGGATGAGACGGCGAAGCCCTTGAGTCCGACGCCGAGATCGAACCCGGAACCGGATCCCGCAAGGGCGTCCACCGCCCCGTTGATCACCGCAGTGTCGAAGCCGAAGAGGAAGCCGCCCAATGCCGCCGCGATGCTGATCGCGATCACGCGACCCTTCAGAGCCGAACCCGATGGTGTCGCTGACATGATGTCCTCCCCGACGTCTGTTGAGGGGAGTCTAGGCCCGTCCCGGCACGCCTCGGGCGGCGTCAGCTCTTTCCGTAGCCCTCTTCGCCGAGCTCCTCGAGAATGCGGTTCAGATCTTGAATCGAAGCAAAATCAATCGTGACCTGCCCTTTTCGCGCGCCGAGCGCGATCTTGACGCGGGTGTTCAGCCGGTCTCCGAGCTTTCCTGCCACCTCGTCGAGGTAGGCGCGTCGCGCTCCGGGCGTCGGCTTCGGGGTCGAGCCCGCCGCCGCCGGCTGGTGCTTCGCGGCCTCCTCCGTGGCGCGGACGGAGAGATCCTCATTCACGACCTTGTCAGCGAGGCGCTGCATGGCCTCAGCGCTCTCGAGGCTCAGGATCGCCCGTGCGTGACCAGCGGTGAGCACACCGGCCGCCACCCGCTGCTGCACGGGGACCGGAAGCTTGAGCAGGCGGATCGTGTTGCTGATCTGCGGACGCGAGCGTCCGATCCGCGTTGCGAGCTCCTCCTGCGTGATGCCGAAGTCCTCCAGCAGCTGCTGATAGGCGGAAGCCTCTTCCAAAGGGTTCAGCTCGGAGCGATGCAGGTTCTCGAGCAGCGCATCGCGCAGCAGATCCTCGTCGGCGGTCTCACGCACGATCGCGGGGATGGTCTCCAGACCGGCCTCCCGCGCCGCGCGGGTGCGCCGCTCCCCCATGATGAGCTCGTAGTCACCCTCGGAGTTCTTGCGCACCACCACGGGCTGGAGCACACCGAACTCGCGTACGCTGTGCACCAGCTCGGCGAGGTCCTCCGCATTGAAGTGGGTGCGGGGCTGTCGCGGGTTCGGCACGATCTTCTGCGGGTCGACCTGCACCAGATGGATGCCGGGAACTGCGGTCAGATCAGGATCCTCGGTCGGCGCCGTGGTCTCCGGCGACGGCCGCAGGCTCGCGCCGGGAAAGAACACGTCCACGGGACGCTCGGACTGATCGGCGGTCGGGATGAGAGCGCCGATTCCACGGCCCAATCCAGTGCGCTTCGCCATCATTTCTCCTTGCTCTGCGACGCTGTGCGCGCCGCGATCTCGACAGCGGCCTCGCGGTACGCGATCGCGCCGGCGGATTGCCCATCGTAGGCGATCACGGTCTGGCCGAAACTCGGGGCCTCCGACACCCGCACGGAGCGCGGGATGACGGTTTCGAGCACCTGAGTCGGGAAGTGGGTGCGGACCTCATCCGCGACCTGCTGCGCCAGCCGCGTACGCCCGTCGAACATCGTCAACAGGATGGTCGAGAGGTGAAGCGCCGGGTTCAGGTGCTTCTGGATCATCTGGATGCTGCCGAGCAGCTGGCTGAGCCCCTCCAGTGCGTAGTACTCGCACTGGATAGGGATGAACACCTCAGACGCTGCAGTGAACGCGTTGATCGTCAGCAGCCCGAGCGACGGGGGGCAATCGATGATCACGAAGTCCATCGGGCTCCCAGTGAGGTAGTCCTCCAGCGCGCGACGCAGTCGATGTTCGCGTGCCACCTGCGCGACGAGCTCGATCTCGGCGCCGGCCAGGTGGATCGTACTGGGCGCGCAGAACAGGTTCGGGTTCTCTGGGCTCTGCTGAATGATGTCAGCGAGGGGGAACTCGTCGATCAACACGTCATAGACACTGGGGATATCCGCACTGTGCGGAACACCGAGCGCTGTCGAGGCGTTGCCCTGGGGGTCGAGGTCGATCACGAGGACCTTGGCACCGAGCCCTGCGAGGGCTGATGCGACGTTGACCGCGGTGGTCGTCTTGCCGACGCCACCCTTCTGGTTGGACACCGTCAGCACGCGTGTGCCACCCGTGAACTCCACTTTGGCGGATTCCAGGGCACGCCGCCGGGCGGAGAGGTCTGCGAGTTCCCGCGCGAGCGGTGTATCCATACCGAACGATTCGTTCGAGGATGCCTTGTCGGACTGTTTCACGTGAAACATCCACTCCTTTCGGGGCCGCGTTCTACTCTAATCGCTGGGACGGACCATGATCGTCGGTCTTCCGTCCTGTCCATCGCATTGCTCCCTGACGCGCGCAGAGGATCGTCCCGTCTGCTCACGCCCCGCCCCACCCTCGGCGCCATTCACCCGCGCCTCCATTCCGATAGGAATCACCTGAAGACTGAGAGGGACACTGCCTCCGAGAAGGCGCGATTCGTGTTGCCGACGTGAGAGCGGGGTATGGACCGCCCGCCGAGCGTCGCGCACTGCGGACACCTCGTGCGATCGCCATGTCCCACACGACTTGCGCCCCGATGCCCAGAGGTGTTTCACGTGAAACGCACCTCTCTTGCGGAGGGCGTGATCGATCGCCCTCCGCTGGAGTGAACTGTATCGATCGCCGATCGGATGGTGTCCGCGCCTACTCAGGTAGCCCGACAGCGAGGAGGGTGTCTCACGTGACGCATCCTCTGAGCGGCCACGGCGTCGATGTCGTGTCTTCGCACCTGCGTTGCTCGTGATGTTGAGCTTGGCACCTCCAGCAGAGCTCACGGTTCCCTGGAGTCCGCCCCTCTCGGCAGCGCGCGCATCACGCTTCCGAGCGAGAACTGCGAGGGGAGACAGCCGGGATGAGCGGAGGAACCCGGCATCCATCAACGCCCGGCAGCCACTTTCTCGCCGACCTCGCGACGTCGAGAGAGGGTGTGTGCTGTGCAAGAGCTTCGGCATCGACGCCCCCGTACTCCCTGACCAGATCACGCAGTCCGCTTCGCGAAGCGCGTGGAGCATGTGTTTCACGTGAAACGCCCCGTCCTGCCTACCCGAGCCCTCACCCGAGACCGGCTCCCGGGCCTGTGGATGGATCTGTGGAGCAACGCCCATTCGGGACGGGACTTGCCGGCTCTCTCCTGCCATCCGCGCCCGCGTTTCCTATCAAACACAGGGAAGCCGACGACGATCCGCGTTCTGCACGACCTCGGACTACCTGTGGATAACGCCCTCAGTCAATGCATAGCCAGGTCATCAGTTCCCTGAGTGCTCGAGCCGCACTCCCGTGTTTCACGTGCAACACTCCACTGCCTCACGCCCCGCGAGTCACGCTCGATGCGGTCACCACACGGCGGTCGAACGTAACCGACCTCTCCTCGCGAGTGACCGTCTCACAACCACCCTCGAGAGCGGCCGCGTACCGCAACGAGGCGCACGCATCGTCTTTCCTCGGCGAGGGACCAACATCTCGACGCCCCGCTCCGCGCTTCCCTCAAGAGCACGTCAGCTCCCGCTACAGCCCCCACGAGGTGTTCGATACGGGTGAGTCTCAGTGAGCACGCCGCCATGCCCATGTTTCACGTGAAACCCATCTTCGCGCGCGGCCATCGTCGGACTCGACCCGCCACCCGAGTCAACCGATGTCGAACTACACGAGTGTCTCGCCACGGCCCCGAGGTCAAGACACGACCGAGGAACGATGGGGATACTCCCGAACTGAGCATCGCGAAGAGCGGCTGTTGCGGGCAGGGCTCCCTCTCCCCTGACAGGAGAAGCGCACCGAAGAGCAACGACAGAGGCGGGTACTCCATCATTGCCCTCACGCATCAGGGCACGAGGCATGTTTCACGTGAAACATGCGACGATAACTATCGAACGACAGCCCGGAGAACCCGGGTCGTCTCCGAGAGCACCCCATCGCCGAGAACCTCGACGCGCACATCTGACAACGTGAACTTCTTGATGGCCTTCTGCGCCGCCGCGATCTCGCTATCGACATTCATGCCCTTGAGCAGCGCGAGCTCTCCCCCGTCTTTCACCAGCGGGGCAGTCAGGGGGATGAGGGTACGCAACGCACTCACAGCTCTCGCTGTCACGACGTCGAATCCGTCGGGGCGGCGTACATCCTCAGCGCGGGCACGGTGAACCACCACGTTCTCCAGGCCCAGTGCCGTCACCTGCTCGTTGAGCCAGGTGACACGCCGCTCCATCGGCTCGATCAGGGTCCACTGCACATCTGGACGTGCGATGGCGAGCACCAAACCGGGAAGGCCGGCACCGGAACCGATGTCCGCCACAGATCCATGGAAGAGCGGAGCTGCGATCACACTGTTCAGGATGTGTCGCGTCCACAGTCGAGGAAGCTCGAGCGGTCCGATCAGACCGCGCTCCTCCCCTTCACGCGCCAGCGCATCCGTGAACTGTCGCGCCACGTCGATCCGATCTCCGAAGAGATCAGCGGCTATCCTCGGCTCCTTCTCGAGAACAGTCACGTGCGCACTCCCCGTTGATGTTTCACGTGAAACATCAACGTCGGCGAAGGACCGTGTGCCGGTCTGCACCCTCGCCGTAGGACTCCGACACCAGGCCACGGTCCGAGGCGATGTCGTGCACCAGCTTGCGCTCGTAACTCGACATGGCCGGCAGCGACGCCTGCGACGATCCCTCATCGAGCTTGACAGCCGCAGCATCGACCAGAGTCTCCAGCTGCCGACGGCGGATGTCGCGAGATCCGCCGATGTCGAGGATCAGACGAGAGAACGCACCGGTCTTGTTCTGCACTGCGAGGCGCGTCAGCTCCTGCAGAGCCTGCACCGTGTCGGGAGCAGAGAGGAGTGCGAGTCCGTCATCCTCCGCTTCGACCGATACGTAGGCGCGGCCCTGACGAACGTCGAGGTTCAGGTCGCCATCGATGTCAGCGATGTCGAGGAGTTCCTCGAGGTAATCCGCGGCGATGTCGCCTTCGTTCTCGAGCTGAGCCACCGTGGGTTCGACGCTCTCCGTCACGCTCTCGGTCATGAGGCGCTCCCCTTCTTCTTCGCACGCTTCTTGCCGACGGGCTGCTGTCGCTTCGGAGCCTCGGCCTTCGCCTTCTCGACTTCCTCGAGCTTGCGCTGCTGCTCCGCCTCGTACACCGACATAGGAACGACCTTGCCCGATGAGTCGATCGCCTTGCCCTTGCGGGCCAACCGCTCCTCGCGCGCCTTCGCCGCTTCAGAGCCGGGGGTCGGCATCTCGCGGATGACGAGGAACTGCTGTCCCATGGTCCAGAGGTTCGAGATGAACCAGTACACGACGACGCCGAGCGGGAAGAAGATGCCCGAGAAGATGAAGCCCAGGGGCAGCACGTAGAGCATGATCTTCTGCATCTGGTACGCCTGGCCGGTCTTGGCCTCGGGCGACAGGTTCTTCGAGATGATCTGCAGCTGGGTGAAGAACTGCGAACCGATCATGAGTACGACGAGCGTGACGAGGATGATGATCGCGGTCGTGTTACCGGTGTCGACGGCATTCCCGAGCGTCTCGTGCAGGGAGGCCACCCCGAAGAGCTTGGCGTCGTAGAACTGCTGGGTCAGCTCCGGGTTGAGCAGGCCCACTCCTCCGATGCTGTCCTTCGCGTGCTTGCTGACGTCGCTCAGCACGCTGAACAGTGAGAAGAAGATCGGCATCTGTACGAGCAGAGGCAGGCAGCTCGACATCGGCGTCGTGCCGTGTTTCTTGTACAGCGCCATGGTCTCGCGGCTCATGGCCTCACGAGAGAGCTGGTCCTTCTTGCCGCGATACTTCTCCTGTACTTTTCGCAGTTCAGGAGCAATTTCCATCATCTTTCGCTGGCTCTTGATCTGCTTCACGAAGAGCGGGATCAGAGCAGCACGGACCACGATGACGAGACCGACGATCGACAGTACCCACGTGAGTCCGGATGCCGCCGGCAGCCCGACCGCCGTGAGAAGCCAGTGCCAAGCGACGAGGATCAGCTCGACGACCCACTTCAGCGGCCACAGAATGGTGCCGAGCAGATCGAAGCCTCCCGCGGCGGGCGCGTCGCTGGGAGTTGTGCTGGCTAGTAGGAGATCAAGACCCACTGATCAGTCCTTTCGGGCAGGGACGACGAAACCGCGAGCAGTCAGGTCGTAGCGGAAGTGCTTGTGCGGCTGAACGTCATCGACGCCACCGCGAGACCAAGGGTTGCAACGAAGGATGCGCCAGGCCGAGACCAGCGATCCCCGCACAGCGCCGTGCTGTTGCACTGCACCTACAGCGTAGGCGGAACACGACGGGTAGTACGCACACACATCTCCATACAGAGGAGAGATCACCGTGCGGTATCCCGCGAGGAATCCCAGCACCAGGTTGCGCGGGATCAGCGGGATGCTCCGCAGCAGATCGCGACCCTGCAGATGCGCGTCGCCGATCGACGAAGCCGGAAGAGCCGTCATGTCGGTACCTCGGCAGGCGCCGGACTCAGTCGGCCGAGGCAGCGGTTCACATCCGCACTCAGTTCCGCATAGGTCGCGGTGGCAGACGCAGGAAGGGCACGGATGACGACATCCGTGCCCTCGGGGACGCGCGGCAGCGCCTCCGCGCAGACGGCTTTGAGCCGTCTGCGTACGGAGTTGCGCACCACGGCGTTCCCCACCTGCTTGCTGATGATGAAACCGAACCGTGCAACGGTGCTCTCGCCCGTCGACAACATCGAGGTCACGACGCGCGCCCCGCCACAACGGGATCCACGTCGAACGACCAGTCGATAGTCGCTCCCGCGGGTCAGCCGATACGGGCGGGCGAGCACAGCGGACTACGCGGAGAGCTCGGTGCGGCCCTTCGCGCGACGAGCGGCGAGGATGCCGCGGCCGGCGCGGGTGCGCATGCGAGCACGGAAGCCGTGCTTCTTGGCACGACGACGGTTGTTGGGCTGGAAGGTGCGCTTAGTCATGGAATCACTCCGGGAATGCTGCCACCGGGTTCACTGCGACCGGAGACATGGGGTACTGCCAAAAATGGCATAAGTCAACCAAGTAAGGGTACGTCTTGGTGGCGCGCAGAGCAAATCTGCGCGCTGAGGCATACGGCGTCCAGAGTGAACCGCACAGCCATTATCCACAACCCTCGTGCTCGGCGCGTGCACAACACGCTCGCGTGTTTTCAAGGGCAGGTTGCCGTTCGAGGCCCGGATGACTACCGTGGCAGAGCAAGTTATCCACAGGGGACCGCAGCATCGAGGACCCCTCACCGATCCCCCGCCCGGAGCGTCATGTCCACACCAGCCCAGCCCGACGTCCCGATCTGGACCACGGTGCAGGAGCTGCTGGAGTCTGATGATCGCGTCACTCCACAGCTCCAGGGCTTCCTCAGCCTCGCCGTCCCAGCCGGCGTGATGGCCGCGACCCTCTACCTCGAGGTTCCGAACGATCTCACCGCGGCGCAGATCAACAAGAGGCTCCGTCTTCCGATCATGGAAGCGCTCACCCACCTGGGCGATGAGGTCACGGCTTTCCGCGTCGTCGTCAATCACGAACTCGCCGAGCAGCCCACCGCTCCGATCCCCGTGTCCGAGTTCGGACGTCAGGACGGTGACTTCGCGCGGCAGGACCATGTGCGCGTCGAGTCCCCCATGGAACAGCCGACGCCGATGCGGCACGAGTCACGCCTCAACCCGAAGTACACCTTCGACAACTTCGTCATCGGTCAGTCCAACCGCTTCGCCCATGCGGCAGCCGTCGCCGTGGCCGAAGCGCCGGCCAAGGCGTACAACCCCCTCTTCATCTACGGAGACTCCGGTCTGGGCAAGACGCACCTCCTCCACGCCATCGGCGACTACGCGCAGTCCCTCTATCCGGGCGTCAAAGTGCGGTACGTGTCGAGCGAGGAGTTCACGAACGACTTCATCAACTCGATCGCGAACAACCGTGGCGCCGCGTTCCAGGCGCGCTACCGCGAGGTCGACATCCTCCTGATCGACGACATCCAGTTCCTGCAGGGACGTGCGGAGACCCAGGAAGCCTTCTTCCACACCTTCAACACGCTCCACGACCACAACAAGCAGGTGGTCATCACGAGCGATGTCGCGCCGAAGCACCTCACCGGTTTCGAGGACCGGATGCGCAGCCGCTTCGAGTGGGGCCTCATCACCGACGTGCAGGCACCCGACCTCGAGACGCGTATCGCGATCCTCCGTAAGAAGGCACAGAGCGAGGCCCTCCACATCCCCGATGAGGTGCTGGAGTACATCGCGACCGTCGTGTCCTCCAACATCCGCGAGCTCGAAGGCGCCCTGATCCGCGTCTCGGCTTTTGCGAGCCTCAACCGGTCGGCGCTCGACATCTCGCTCGCGCAGACGGTCCTGCGCGACATCATCGACACGGCGGAAGACAACATCATCTCGCCGACCGACATCATCACCGCCACCGCGCAGTACTTCAAGCTCACGGTCGACGACCTCTACGGATCGAGCAGATCGCAGCAGATCGCGACCTCGCGCCAGATCGCGATGTACCTGTGCCGTGAGCGCACGAGTCTGTCGCTGCCGAAGATCGGGCAGCTCTTCGGCAATCGCGACCACACGACCGTGATGTACGCCTACAAGAAGATCAGCGAACTCATGAAGGAACGGCGCTCGATCTACAACCAGGTCACGGAGATCACCACTCAGCTCGGTCGCCGCTGAGGGCTCGTCACACTCCCGCAGAGGGGGACACCGCATCCGTTCGGGTGGGGTGTCCCCCTTTTTGCCGACTTGACACGCCGACCGGGCCCCCGGTAAATGCGTCTATGCACATGTGGATAACTTGTGGATGAATGTTGAACGGCGACGCCCGGATGTGGGCCGATCACGCAAACCTGTGGATAACTCCGGGGAAGTCCCCAGGGGCCGGATCGTCCTCCACCCCCGGTTTCCTCAGGGATTCCACAAGTGACAAAGGTGTAGTTCCTTACTCCCGACAGCTATCCACCGAGTTATCCACAGAATCCACAGCTGTTAACACTGTTAAGGAGTTAACCCAGTTAAGGCGCGATCCGATCACCAGACAGTGTGAAAACCGGGATCCGAATCACAAATCCCTCGGGCGTAGGGATACCTGTGACTCTGGGGCTAGCATGGGAAGCCCTGCACAGGGACAGACGACGACACACGTCGAAGAATGACGACAAGGGAGCACCCGTGAGGTTTCAGGTCAACCGCGATGTCTTCAGCGAGGCAGTCTCGTTCGTCGTCAAGCTTCTGCCGCAGCGCAATCCCCAGCCGATCCTCGCCGGCGTCCTGATCGAGGCGGATGGCTCGGGACTCACACTCTCGGCCTTCGACTACGAGGCGTCGGCTCGCACGACCATCGAGGCGACAGTCGATACGCCCGGCACGATCCTCGTGCACGGCCGACTGCTGTCCGACATCGCGAGCCGGCTTCCGAACGCACCGATCGAGATCGCCGTCGAAGAAGACGGCGGCATCACCGTCACCTGCGGATCCGCCCGATTCACCCTTGCAGCGATGCCGGTCGAGGAATATCCCTCGATCCCGGAGGTCTCCGGCTCGTCGGGTGTCGTGCCGGCCGACGATTTCGCCACGGCGATCTCCCAGGTCGGTTTCGCCGCCTCCCGTGATGATGTGACCCCCGTTCTCACAGGTGTGCAGCTCGAGGTCTCCGGTCACAATCTCAGCCTCGTCGCCACCGACCGTTACCGGGTCTCTCTCCGGGATGTCCCGTGGGACGGCGAGACCGTCGAGACGACGGCGCTTGTTCCCGCGCGTACGCTGCTCGAGGTCGGAAAGACCTTCGGGCATGCGGGCACGATCCAGATCGCCTTCTCGGGTGCGGGCGATCGCGAGATCATCGCGTTCACCTCGGGTAACAAGACCGTGACTTCTCTGCTGATCAAGGGCAACTTCCCGCCCGTGCGCCGACTGTTCCCCGAGCAGACGGACCACTACGCGGTCATCAACACGGCAGACCTCGTCGAGGCCGTTCGCCGTGTCGCACTCGTGCTCGACCGCGCCGCCCCGCTGCGTTTCACGTTCTCGAGCGACAGTGTGACCATGGATGCGTCGGGCAGTGAGCACGCGCGTGCATCCGAATCGGTCGACGCGATCCTCCACGGCGGTGACGAGGTCACCCTCGGGCTGAACCCGCAGTACCTGATCGAAGCCCTCGGCGCGGTGAAGAGCGAGTTCGTGCGCGTGACCTTCACTTCGAGCGACAACGCCAACAAGCTGAGCCCGGTCCTCGTGACGAGCCAGACCTCGGTCGACCAGGCCGGCCTGGATTCCTTCAAGTACCTGCTGCAGCCGAACCTCCTCCTGCGCTGACACCGGTTCCTCGCCGGAGACGCTCCCGTCTCGTCGTGTGTCCAGTGTCAGACGCCGAAGGTAGGGTGAAACCGTGATTGTGGAGCACCTGAGTCTGGTCGATTTCCGCAATTACGCGACCGCAGATCTCGTGCTGCACCCGGGACCGAACGTGCTGGTGGGCCTCAACGGGCAGGGCAAGACGAATCTGGCCGAGGCGGTCGTGTTCCTTGCGACGCTCGGTTCGCATCGGGTGTCGTCCGATGCCCCGATGGTGCGCGACGGCCAGGAGTACGCGATCATCCGTGCCCGTCTCTCACACGGTGAGCGCCGAGTGCTGGTCGAGGTGCAGCTGAATCGTCAGGGGTCGAACAAGGCGCGCATCAACGGCTCCCTGTCGAAGACCAACGAGCTCCCCCGTTATGCCCATGTGGTGCTGTTCGCGCCGGAGGATCTGCAGATCGTGCGCGGAGATCCGTCGTCGCGTCGACGCTTCGTCGATCAGCTCCTCATCCAGCGCACGCCCCGGCTCTCCGCGGTTCTGGCCGATTACGATCGTGTGCTCAAACAGCGCAATGCGCTGTTGAAGTCGGCGAGGGCTCGCGGAATCAAGGGCGAGGCGCTGAGCACCCTCGACGTGTGGGACGACAAGTTGGTCGCGCTCGGCTCGGAGATCATCGTGGCTCGTCAGCGGCTGGCGGCAGATCTGCAGAAGCCGGTGGCCGATGCCTACGCGGCGATCGCCGGCGCGGATCATCAGCCGCAGCTCGAATGGGCGCTGTCGGTGCGCGGTGCAGACCCCGAAGAAGAGACAGGGCGCGTCGATGCCCAGGGCGATGCCGTGATCGAGACCTCCGGCGATATCGCCGAGATGTTCCGCGCGTCGCTCCTGGCCAAGCGCTCGAGCGAACTCGAGCGTGGCCTGACGCTCACGGGTCCCCATCGCGACGATCTGGTTCTGCGTGTGCGTTCTCTTCCCGTGAAGGGCTATGCCTCACACGGCGAATCCTGGTCAGTCGCTCTCGCACTGCGCCTCGCATCGGCGGAGCTGCTGCGCAGCGAGTCGCCCGCGGGCGATCCGGTGCTGATCCTCGATGACGTGTTCGCCGAGCTCGACGCCAACCGTCGCCAGCGATTGGCCGACCTCACCGCCGGC
Source organism: Microbacterium croceum (assembly GCF_023091245.1). Classification (NCBI taxonomy): domain Bacteria; kingdom Bacillati; phylum Actinomycetota; class Actinomycetes; order Micrococcales; family Microbacteriaceae; genus Microbacterium; species Microbacterium croceum. The sequence goes on from NZ_JAHWXN010000001.1 coordinate 574,361, forward strand.
TATGAGCAGGTGGTGGTCACGGCGGCCGTGGAGGAGGATATCCCCGAGGTGCTGCACGCTCACGTGGTGCGCATCAGCGCAGGGACCATCAGCGACGACCGCAGTGTGTCGACCGGCGCGGCGACAGCGAACGTCACGGATCAGGAGGCGACGGATGAGTGACATCACCGTGGATGCCGCCGCGGCATCCGAAGCCCCCGAGACCGTCTCCACCTACCTGCGGTTGCGTGGTCTCAAGCCGAGCCCGAACTCGTGGAAGCGCAAGCGCCGCATCCGTGATGATGATGACAACGCCCCGTTCACCCCCGGTCGCGACCCCGGAACCCTCGGCGACGTGCTCGACAAGTTGAGCCGGGACTCCGGGTGGCAGACCACGCTCGCCCGCGAAGACCTGGTGCGTCAGTGGGCGGACCTCGCGGGGGCCGACACCGCGAAGCACTCGGAGCCGGTCTCGTTGGAGCGCGGTCTGCTCACGGTGAAGTGCGATTCGACGGCCTGGGCGAAGAACCTCCAGTACATGCGCGCGACCATCGTCACCGAGATCGGACGACGCTATCCGGATGCCGGCGTGGAGAACCTCCGCTTCATCGGACCGGACGTTCCCTCTTGGAAATGGGGTCCCAGAGCCGTCCCAGGGCGGGGTCCACGCGATACCTACGGGTAGGACACCATCGGCAGGGTCCCGACGGCTCAGAGGGCCACACGCGGCCGTTGAGCGGCATTCCACGATAAAACCCCGCTAGAATGGGAGTTCGTGATATCGATGTGGAGAATGCCCTCTGATGACGCCTGAATCCCCTGCTGACGAGACGGAATCCAACACCGAGGGAACGCCGGACCCTTCGATGGGCTCACAGACCCAGACACCGGCGGACGAGGGGACCCATTCCACGTCGATCTCCCCCAAGATCAAGCAGCCCGGCGAGTACGGTGCGGACTCCATCCAGATCCTGGAAGGCCTCGAGGCCGTCCGCAAGCGTCCCGGTATGTACATCGGTTCCACAGGTCCCCGAGGTCTTCACCACCTGGTCTACGAGATCGTCGACAACTCGGTCGACGAGGCGCTGGCCGGCTACGCCGACACCATCGTCGTCACGATGCTCGCCGACGGCGGCGTGCGCGTGGTCGACAACGGTCGCGGCATCCCGGTCGACCCGCACTCGTCCGATCCGACCAAATCGACCGTCGAGGTCGTGCTGACGATCCTGCACGCCGGTGGAAAGTTCGGCGGTGGCGCCTACGCCGTCTCCGGTGGCTTGCACGGTGTGGGTTCGTCCGTCGTGAACGCGCTGTCGACGCGTTTCGATGTGGAGGTCAAGCAGAAGGGCTTCGTCTGGCGGCACAGCTTCGCCAATGGCGGCACCCCGCAGCAGAAGCTCGAGAAGGGTGAGGCGACCGAGGAGACCGGCACGACGATCACGTTCTGGCCGGACGCCGAGATCTTCACCGAGACGATCGAGTTCGACTACGACACCCTGCGCACCCGCTTCCAGCAGATGGCGTTCCTGAACAAGGGGCTGCGCATCGACCTGCGCGACGAGCGCCCGCAGTCGGCCTACGAGATCGAGGTCGACGGACAGACCGTCACGAAGCAGCCGGGCGACGTCTTCTTCTACGAGCGCGGTCTGGTCGACTACGTCGAGTACCTGAACAAGGTGCGTCACGCCGAGGTCGTGAACGAGGAGATCATCGCGTTCGAGTCCGAGGACACCGCGCGCAAGATCTCGCTCGAGGTCGCGATGCAGTGGACGACCTCCTACACCGAGAACGTCTTCACCTACGCGAACACCATCAACACGCACGAGGGGGGAACGCACGAGGAAGGCTTCCGCGCGGCGCTCACCACTCTGGTGAACAAGTACGCCCGCGCCAACAACATCCTCAAGGAGAAGGACGACAACCTCTCCGGCGACGATGTGCGCGAGGGACTCACCGCGGTGATCTCCATCAAGCTGGGCGAGCCCCAGTTCGAGGGTCAGACGAAGACCAAGCTCGGAAACACCGAGGCCAAGGCGTTCGTGCAGAAGGTCGTGGGCGATCAGCTCGGCGACTGGTTCGACCGCAACCCCGCCCAGGCGAAGAACATCATCCGTAAGGCGCTCGACGCCGCGACCGCTCGTCTCGCCGCCCGCAAGGCGCGCGAGACCGCCCGTCGCAAGAGCGTGTTCGAGTCGGCGGCGATGCCGGACAAGCTCAAGGACTGCACGAGCAAGGACCCGTCGATCAGCGAGATCTTCCTCGTCGAGGGTGACTCCGCAGGCGGTTCGGCCGTGCAGGGACGCGACCCGCACACGCAGGCGATCCTGGCGCTGCGCGGCAAGATCCTCAACGTCGAGCGTGCGCGTCTCGACAAGGCGCTGGGCAACAAGGAAGTCCAGGCGATGATCCAGGCCTTCGGCACGGGCATCGGCGAAGAGTTCGACATCGAGAAGGCGCGTTACCACAAGATCGTGCTGATGGCCGATGCCGACGTCGATGGCCAGCACATCACGACGCTGCTGCTCACACTGCTGTTCCGCTACATGCGTGGACTCATCGAGGCGGGCTTCGTGTACCTCGCGATGCCGCCGCTGTACCGCCTGAAGTGGTCGAACTCGGCACACGAGTACGTCTTCAGCGACGCCGAGCGCGACGCCCTGCTCAAGCACGGCCTCGACAACGGCAAGCGCATCCCGAAGGATGCCGGCATCCAGCGCTACAAGGGTCTCGGTGAGATGAACCCGAAGGAGCTGTGGGAGACCACGATGGATCACTCCACTCGTACGCTCCAGCAGATCACCATCGAGGATGCCGCGGCGGCGGACGAGATCTTCAGCGTGCTGATGGGTGAGGACGTCGAATCCCGACGAGGCTTCATCCAGCGCAATGCCAAGGATGTCCGCTTCCTCGACATCTGATCCCCACCTACATACACACACGCGAATCGGAGGCTGCCGCCACGCACGACGTGAGGACGCAGGGATGCCGCGGAGCGAGCATCGGGAGGGGCCCGCGAAGCGGGAGGGTCCCCGCTCTGCGAGCGAAGCGGCATCCCGGAGTCCGGTAGCCAAGACAGAATCGAAACAGACACATGACTGACGAAGAACGCCCCGAGCCGGTACACGAACACGGCAAGATCGACCAGGTCGACCTGCAGTCGGAGATGCAGCGCAGCTACCTCGACTACGCGATGGCCGTGATCGTCGGCCGTGCGCTGCCTGACGTCCGTGACGGACTCAAGCCGGTGCACCGCCGCGTGATCTACGGCATGTACGACGGCGGGTTCCGCCCCGACAAGTCGTTCTCGAAGTGCGCTCGCGTGGTCGGCGAGGTCATGGGTCAGTACCACCCGCATGGTGACTCGGCCATCTACGACGCCCTGGTCCGCCTGGTGCAGCCGTGGTCGCTGCGCTACCCGCTCGCTCTCGGACAGGGGAACTTCGGCTCCCCCGGCAACATGGGTGCTGCTGCCCCGCGTTACACCGAGACCAAGATGGCTCCGCTCGCGCTCGAGATGGTGCGCGACATCGAAGAGGAGACCGTCGACTTCCAGGACAACTACGACGGTCAGACCCAGGAGCCCACGGTGCTCCCGGCGCGCTTCCCGAACCTGCTGGTCAACGGCTCGGTCGGTATCGCGGTCGGCATGGCCACCAACATCCCGCCGCACAACCTGCGCGAGGTCGCGGATGCGGCGCTGTGGGCGCTCGACAATGCCGGCATCACGCGCGAAGAACTTCTCGACGGTCTGATCCAGCGCATTCCGGGCCCGGACTTCCCGACCGGTGCGCAGATCCTCGGTACCAAGGGCATCCACGAGGCGTATCGCACCGGTCGCGGGTCGATCACCATGCGCGCGGTCGTCAACGTCGAGGAGATCCAGGGCCGTACGTGCCTCGTGATCACCGAGCTGCCGTACCAGGTGAACCCCGACAACGTGGCCGTGAAGATCGGCGATCTGGCCCGCGACGGCAAGATCACCGGCATCGCCGACATCCGCGACGAGTCCTCCGACCGTACCGGTCAGCGTCTGGTCGTCGTGCTCAAGCGCGACGCCGTCGCGAAGGTCGTGCTCAACAACCTGTACAAGCACACGCAGCTGCAGGAGAACTTCGGCGCGAACATGCTCGCGATCGTCGACGGCGTTCCGCGTACGCTCGCGATCGACGGCTTCATCTCGCACTGGATCTCGCACCAGATCGAAGTGATCGTGCGCCGCACCGGCTTCCGGCTGCGCAAGGCCGAGGCCCGGATGCACATCCTGCGGGCGTACCTGAAGGCGCTCGACGCCCTCGACGAGGTCATCGCTCTCATCCGCCGCTCCCCCACGGTCGATGACGCCCGCTCGGGTCTGAAAGCCCTGCTCGACATCGACGACGATCAGGCAGATGCCATCCTCGGCATGCAACTGCGTCGCCTCGCTGCCCTCGAGCGTCAGAAGATCCTCGACGAGGCGAGCGAACTGGAGAGTCAGATCGCGGACTTCAAGGCGATCCTCGCCGACGAGTCGCGTCAGCGCACCATCATCCGCGAAGAGCTCACGGCGATCGTGGACCGCTTCGGCGACGATCGTCGCACTCACATCCTGCACGGCTTCGACGGCGACGTCTCGATGGAAGACCTCATCGCCGAAGAGGAGATGGTCGTCACCGTCACGCGCGAGGGCTACATCAAGCGCACGCGCAGCGACAACTACCGCTCCCAGCACCGTGGCGGCAAGGGGGTCAAGGGCGCGCAGCTGCGTGCGGATGACATCGTCGAGCACTTCTTCGTGACGACGACGCATCACTGGCTGCTGTTCTTCACCGACAAGGGCCGTGTCTACCGGGCGAAGACCTACGAGGTGCCTGAGGCCGGCCGCGACGCGAAGGGCACGCACGTCGCCAACCTGCTCGCGCTGCAGCCGGACGAGAACATCGCGCAGGTGCTCGACATCCGTGACTACCAGGTCGCCGAGTATCTGGTGCTGGCGACGCGAGAGGGCCTGGTCAAGAAGACCCGTCTCGACGCGTACGACACCAACCGTCAGGGCGGCGTCATCGCCATCCGTCTGAACGACGAGGACGAGCTGGTCAGCGCGCTCATGGTGAACAAGGAGGATGACATCCTCCTCATCAGCCGTCGAGGCATGTCGGTGCGGTTCGAAGCCACCGATGAGGCACTGCGGCCGATGGGTCGCGCGACCGCCGGTGTGCGGGGCATGAAGTTCAAGATCGACGGGGACTGCCTGCTGTCGGCATCGGTCGCCGCACTCGGAAAGTTCGTGTTCGTCGTCACCGACGGAGGCTACGCGAAGCGCACCGCGGTCGAGGAGTACCGCGTGCAGGGACGAGGCGGAACGGGCATCAAGGTCGCCAAGCTCAACGATGATCGGGGCACTCTCGCGGGCGGTCTGATCGTCGCTGAGGACGACGAGGTCTTGGTGGTTCTGTCCAGCGGCAAGGTGGTACGCTCTGCCGTGGCCGAGGTGCCTGCCAAGGGCCGAGACACCATGGGAGTGGTGTTCGCACGGACGACGGAAGCCGACCGTATCCTCGCCATCGCCCGCAACAGTGAGCGGGGCCTCGCGAACGACGAGGACGCCACGGAGGCGGAGGGGGAATCCGAAGCCCCCGAGACGACACAGAACCCTGAGGAAAGTACCGACGCATGAGCACAGTAGCCGACAAGCTGGCGAAGAAGTCCACGCGCAAGACCAGCGGGAAGCAGGTCCGCCTGCGTCTGGTCTACGTCGACTTCTGGTCGGCAGTGAAGCTCTCGTTCCTCGGAGCGGTGGCGCTCGCAGTCGTCACGATGGTGTCGTTCTTCCTGATCTTCCTGGTGCTCCAGGCGACCGGCATCATGGCGACAGCCGATGAATTCATCAACAAGTTCTCGGATGGTGCGATCGCGCTGTCGACGCTCGTGGGACTGCCGCAGGTCATGGCCTTCGCCGCGGTCGTCGCGATCCTGAACCTGATCGTGTTCACGGTGCTCGGTGCCGTGATCGCGGGAATCTACAACCTCGCCGTGAAGGTGACCGGCGGACTCCTCGTCGGCTTCATGTCGAACTGATCCTTCGACAGGATCGACGACCCCGTATCGACGAAGGGCGGATGCTGCGGCATCCGCCCTTCGTCGTTCCCGGCGGGGTAGGGAAAACCCGAACGCAGGAGTCCGGTTGACTCGGTGTCGGCGCGCACGGGGCGCCCGTACCTTGGAAGCATGACCACTCAGACTGCGACCGCGCCGCCGGTGACGGCCGCGAAACCGCCGCTGTGCATCTTCACGACCATCCTGCATCTGGCAGGTGTCGGGGTGATCGGCGGCATGATCTTCAGCGCTCTCGGTGGGCTCCTCGGCACCGGCCTCGGACTGCTCTTCGCCGCCGGCGTCGGTGCTGTCCTCCTGGTGGGTCTGGTCTACGCGCTGTTCGGCGTCGGCTGGTTCGAGGTAGCCCGCGTCGGTGAGCTCTACCGCACCCCGATCGCACCGCTCGCTCTGCGCCGTCGCGATCGCCCCGGCTTCGGCGGCTGGCTGCGCTCGCTCGGACGACAGGCCATCGACGGACGCATGTGGCGCGCGGTCGCCAACCTCGCTATCGCCGCGATCCTCGGCCTCATCGTGCTCCGGCTGTTCTGGGCTGTGGTGTGGTCGGTGTTCCTCATCTTCGCGCCGATCACATCGACGGACACCGTGCTCGGCGCTTTCGGCGGCGGGATCCCCGTCGACCTGGCCCCGCTGATCGGCATCCTCGGCATCGCGGTCTCCGTCGTCGGCATGATCGGACTCGCGTTGCTGCACCGGACGCTGGCGCTGGCGATCGTGATCCGCAGCCGCGAGACCGAGCTCACCGAGAAGGTGCGCACATCCACCGCGCAGCGTGAAGGTGCGGTCCGCGCGGCTGATCTCGAGCGCACCCGGATCGAGCGGGATCTGCACGACGGCGTGCAGCCGCGTCTGGTGTCGGTCGGCATGACGCTCGGGCTGGCACAGCAGAAGATCGACAACGACCCGGACACCGCCAAGGAGTTGATCGCCGAGGCGCACACCTCCACCAAGGCTGCGATCACCGAGCTGCGGCAGCTCGCCCGCGGCATCCATGCCTCGGTCCTCGACGATCGCGGACTGGACGCGGCGTTGTCGGCACTCGCCGGCCGCTCGCACATCCCCGTCAGTCTCGATGTGCGGATGGACGGGCGGTGCAGTCGCGAGGCCGAGGCCGCCGTGTACTTCTCCATCGCGGAGTCCCTCACCAATGCGGCGAAGCACTCGCGAGCGAGTGAGGCTCGTGTCACCGTGCGCATCCGCGAAGGGAACACCCTCTGGGCACGCGTCGAGGACAACGGCATGGGCGGCGCGCAGCTGCAGCCCGGCGGCGGACTCGACGGCATCGCCAACCGGGTGCTCGCGGCAGGCGGCACCTTCCGACTCGACAGCCCTCAGGGCGGTCCGACCAGCCTGGAGGTGAACGTGCCATGCGCATCCTGATCTGCGAGGACTCCGTCCTGCTGCGCGAAGGTCTCGTCCGCCTCCTCGAAGACGCCGGTCATGTCGTCGTCGCGGCTCTCCCCGACACCGCCGGTCTGGCCGACGCAGTCGCCGGCAGCGACCCGGAGCTCTGCATCCTCGATGTGCGGCTTCCCCCGACCTTCACGGACGAGGGCATCCGCGCAGCACTCGGATTGCGGTCCACCCACCCGTCGCTGGCGATCCTGGTGCTCTCGCAGTACGTCGAGGAGCGCTACGCGTCGGATCTGATCGCCGCGCAGGGCGGGCCGCTCGGCTACCTACTCAAGGACAGGGTCGCCGACGTCTCGGAGTTCCTCGCCTCGGTGCAGCGCATCGCGGAGGGAGCCACCGTGCTCGACCCCGAGGTGGTCGCGCAGCTGCTGACCCGCCGCAACCGCGACGATCGGATGCTCCGGCTCACGGAGCGGGAGCGCACCGTGCTCGCGCTGATCGCCGAGGGCAAGTCGAATCAGGCGATCGCCGCGCTGCTGTTCCTCTCGGAGGCGAGTGTCGAGAAGAACATCACCGCCATCTTCCAGAAGCTGGGCTTCGAGCAGGACGAGTCGGGAAACCGCCGCGTGCTCGCCGCTCTTGCACACATCGAGAACACCGGAGGCCCGACGCCTCCGACCGGCCAGACAGGAGTGGCACGATGACCACCGAACAGAACGACTTCTCGGGCGGGCACACCCCGCTCACTCCCCCGCCGGCCTCCGGCACGCAGCCCGCTCCGCAGGCCCCCTCGCCGGAGATGGCGGCGCCACCCGCAACGGGGCGCTCTGCCGGCTCGAAAGCGGTGATGATCGTCACGGCCATCGTCGGCGGCATCGCGATCCTGGGCTCCGGTGGTGCCGCCGCGGCCGCCGCTGCCGGAAGCATCATGTCGTCGAGCACTCCCGACTCCGTCCAGACCGTGTCGACCGAGGGACTCACGGGTATCGACGTCAGCGCGGATGCCAGCAGCATGCGCGTCGAGTACGGCAACGTCGACGAGGCGCGGCTCGCGATCACGAACGGACGCGGCGCGGCGTGGACCTTCGAGCGGGACGGAGACGAGCTGGTCGTGCGCAGTCCGCAGGGCGTGTGGGGCTGGTGGTTCGGGAGCTGGTTCGGAGACGAGGAGGTGGCCGTGCTGACGCTGCCGGAGAGCCTGCAGGGAGAGGAGCTCGACGCGGACCTCACCCTCAACGCCGGAAGCCTCGACGTGGTCGGGGAGTTCGGGGCGCTCGACATCGACGTGAACGCCGGAGCCCTCGACGTGCGGGGCACTGCGACCGGATTCGACGTCCAGATGAGCGCGGGGCGAGCCGATGTGCTGCTCGACGGCGTGGACGAGGCCGATCTGGGTGTCTCCGCCGGCGACCTCACCGTGGAGCTCACGGGCACAGCGCCGAGACGGACCGCGGTCGATGTGAGCGCGGGGTCGGTGGATCTGACCGTGCCTGACGTCGAGTACGACCTCACCCAGGATGTGAGCGCAGGCTCGCTCGATGCGAAGGTGCAGCAGTCGTCCAACGCCCGCCGCACCATCGATGTCACGCTCGAAGCGGGCAGGGCGACCATCCGTCCGGGCCGTTGATCTCCTTCGAGGGAGGGGCCTCCGTACGGGTCCTCTCCCTCGATTCGGATTTTCCGCGAAACTCCGGTAAAGTTTCGGAGGTTGACGGGGCTATAGCTCAGGTGGTTAGAGCGCTTCACTGATAATGAAGAGGTCCCAGGTTCAAGTCCTGGTAGCCCCACACTCTCAATTCAATATTTCCCTCACGGGGCCTTAGCTCAGTTGGTAGAGCGCCTGCTTTGCAAGCAGGATGTCAGGAGTTCGAATCTCCTAGGCTCCACACTGTGTTGAGACAGTATGACGAAAGCTCTGGTCGTTGACCAGGGCTTTCGTGTTGTTGCTGCCGGACGGATGCGTCGGCCGCTCAGCCCTTCCTGCGCCCTCGCTGCATTCGCCGCTCGCGCACCTCGCGGCTGTCGACGGCTGCCGTGGCGGGGTCTTGTCGCCCGTCCGGGTGCAGTGCGCTCTGCCCGCGCGCAGCAAGGGCGAGATAGACGACTGTACCGGCGAGCAAGCCCCAGAACGCAGCGCCGACACTGAACAGGACGACGCCCGACATCGTGACCGCCAGAGTCGTGATGGCGGCGAGTCCGGTGCGCGTGTCGCCGCTCATCGCACCGGTGAGGGCGGTGAGCGCGGAGCCCAGCAGGGCGACGGCGGCGATGACGGAGACGGTCTCGGTCGGGATCGCCTGGAACCCCGCGACGAGGATGCCTCCGAACGAGCCGACGAGCAGATAGGTGACTCCTCCCGAAAGCCCTGCGATGTAGCGCTTCGCGTGGTCCGGATGCGACTCGGGCCCGACCGCTATCGCTGCGGTGATCGCACCGAGGTTGATGCCGTGCGCGCCGAACGGCGCGAGGATTGCGGAGACTGCGGAGATGGTCCCCACCAGGAGCCGGTCGTCCGGGCGGTATCCCTGCGAGCGCAGCAGCGCGAGTCCGGGTGCGTTCTGCGCAGCCATCGTGACGATGAACAGCGGCAGTGCGATGCTCACGATGGCGGAGGGGGTGAGTATCGGCATCGTGAACAGAGGTCCGCTCAGAGTGAGCGCAGGAGTCATCTCATGGAGGGAACCTGTAGCCCAGGTCGTCATCAGGCCGACCACCAAGGCCGCGAGAACGGCGAAGCGATCGAAGAATCGCTTGCCCACGAAGAACGTGACGACGATGCTCGCCGCGATCACCGGTGCGCTCGCGAACGCGCCGGCCGCCTTCACGATGAACGGGAGCAGGATGCCCGCGAGCAGTGCCTGCAGTATCGGCCCGGGGATTCTGGAGAGCAGCCACCCGAACAACCCCGTGTACCCGACGATCGCGGCGGCGACCGAGGCGACGAGGAAGGCCCCCACCGCCTCTGCGAACGAGAAGCCGCCGAGCGACGCGATCAGCAGCGCGGCGCCGGGAGTGGACCAGGCCACGATCACCGGGATGCGGGTGAAGAGGCTCAGCGCGATGCTGCATGCACCGTTGCCGATCGAGAGCGCCCACACCCACGACGCGGTCTGCGCCTCATCGAGACCTGCGGCCCGAGTGGCTTCGAGCACGACGAGGAACGGTCCGGCGAAATTGATCAGAGCCGACAGGAACCCTGCCACGATCGCGGACAGCGACATGTCACGCCGCAGAGATCGCCCGGTCATGCCCGAACCGCCGAGTCAGCGCGACGCCGAGGGCGGATCGGTAACAGACTTGAACATAATGGAGAAACGTTATCTACTGGACTCATGTCCAACGATAACAGAGCGGCCGAGATTGCCTCCGCCCTGCAGCGGAGGATCGCCGACGCGCCTTCGGGTGAGAAGCTGCCCGGCGTCCGGGAGCTCTCCAGGGAGTTCCAGGCCAGCGCGGCGACCATATCTGCGGCGCTCTCCCGATTGAGTGCGCTGGGTCATGTGCGTGCCGAGCCTGGCCGAGGGACTTTCGTGGCTCAGCGCCAACATCTGGCGGCGCCGGACTTCTCGTGGCAGTCGCAGGCTCTCGGACCTGTCCGCGTCGATGCCGACCGCGCATCTCGCCTGGGCGGATACGGCACCCCCGAGCACATTCCGCTCTCGTGGGGCTACCTCGCACCCGAACTCCTGCCCAACGACGAGCTCCGACGCATCAGCGCTCGCGCGGCCAAGGGCGATCGCGCGTGGGCGATGACCCCGCCTGCCGGATCCCCTGAACTCCGACGGATCCTCGCCGCCGAGTATCGAGTCGATCCGAACGATGTGCTCGTCGTCTCCGGTGGGCAACAAGGTCTCGTCTTCGCGATGCGTACTCTCGCCGAACCAGGATCCACGGTGATCACCGAGAGCCCGAGCTACCCCGGCGCGATCCTCGCCGCACAGAGCGCCGGACTCACCTTGGCGTCGGTACCCGCCGACGCCGATGGAATCCTGGTGGACCGCCTTGCGGACGAGCTCGAACGCACTCGCGCGCGGATCATCTACCTCCAGCCGAGCTTCGCGAACCCTACCGGGACGGTCCTCAGTCGTGAGCGCCGCGCGCTGATACTCGAGCTCGCAGCCCGACACGGCGCCTTCGTCATCGAGGATGACTGGGCTCGACACCTCAACATCGATGGGCCGACGCCGTCCCCCCTCATCACCGAGGATCCTCACGGGCACGTCGTGACGGTGCTCACCCTGTCCAAACCAGCATCACCAGGACTCAGGATCGGAGCGGTCATCGCACGTGGTCCGGCGGGAGCACGGCTGCGCGCATCCCGCACCGCTGACGACCTCTGCGTCGCCCCCCTCGTGCAGGAGATCGCACAGAGTCTTCTCTCCTCGAGTGTCTGGCCGCGGCACCTCAAGCGTCTGGGTGTCGAACTCGCCGCCCGGCGTGATGCGGTGGTCTCGGCAATCAACACCGCCATGCCTGCCGGTCGCATCCAGGCGATCCCCCGCGGTGGCATCCATCTCTGGGTGCGGTTGCCGCAGGGCGCGGACACGCGGGAGATCACAACCGCGGCCTACGCCGCCGGAGTGCTGGTCGGCGATGGGCGGCACTTCTTCGTGAACGAGCCGCCCGCGCCGTTCCTCCGGCTGTCCTACGGCGCCGCCACCCCACCGCAGATCGTGGAGGGCGTCAGGAGACTCGCCGAGTTGATCCCCGAGGATCCATCCGGGCGGGGGCTCGACGTGGTGGACGACGTGGTCTAGACGAGGCGGCGACTCCGGGTGACTCGACTCCCTCCACAGGTGTTAACAACTCTGTTAACAACTCCGAGGGGCGTGGAAGAGGCGAGAGTCGCCGAGTCATCCTGCCGAAGATGAGCGCGGCAGCCGACGGATTCGGGCGTTGTGCACCGCGATCGCGACCAGCGCGACGCCCGGACCCGCCACCACGATCGCGAGCGCCCACCATACGGAGGTCTGGCCGACCAATACGGCGCCCAGGACGGTCAGACCGGCACCGAGCGCGCGCATGGCCACCGAACCGTGGGGTTGTGTCGCGGGCCGCGTCCCATACGGAATCCGGACGTCGCGGTTCGCGCGCAGGGTGGCCAGAAGAGCTGCAAGGAACAGGACCACTCCGGCGAGAGCGGTCGCGATGCCGAAGACGTTCATGCGCTCGACGGTATCAACCGCACCGGCTCGACGCGAGACGCGGTCGGGGCCTGAACGGCTGGGAGCACCTGGCCGCGAGCCAGGTGTACGGCGTCGAGGGAGGAGCCTACGTTCTCGCGGCGGCGAACCGCTCCTTGGTATCGGCATCCGCGACGTAGACGACGAGCTGGATCTCGGTCTGGTCCGAGGGGCGCAGCTGGTGGTGCTCGAAGACCAGTCGTCCGAGCTCCGGATGCTGGAACACCCGCTCGCGGGACTGGAATCCGCGGATGTCGTGGCTCTCCCAGCGCTCCCGGAACTCCGGGCTCGCCTCCACCAGGCGCGAGACGAGGTCGCGGTAGCGGGGGTCTCCCAGGCGGGGGCCGGCCTCGGCGCGGAACTCGGCCAGGAAGCGGCGACTCGTGACATCCCAGTCGTCGAGCAGCGAGCGCACATACGGATCGGTGAAGATCAGCCACAGCAGGTTGCGCTGTTCGGGCGGGGTCTGCGCCACGTTGGGGTACAGAGCCTCGTAGGCCGCATTCCACCCGGCGACGCCCCAGTCGGGCGCGAGAGCGTACGCCGGATGCTCATCGAGCGCGTCGAGGAACCGCTGCACGTGGGCGGGCGCGGTCTCGACGGCCGCTCCTCCGCCCGGGCGTGCGGGGGCGAAACCGGCGAGCGTCAGCACGTAGTCGTGTTCCGTGACCGTGAGGTGCAGTGTGGTGGCGACGGCATCCAGCACCTGGCGGGAGGGGTTGATGTCGCGTCCCTGTTCGAGCCAGGTGTACCAGGTGACGCTGACGCCGGAGAGGTAGGAGATCTCCTCGCGGCGCAGGCCGACCGTGCGGCCGCGTCCGGCGGGAGGGAGCCCGAAGGCGGCGCGATCGAGGTGCTCGCGGCGGGCGCGCAGGAAGGCGCCGAGTTCCCTCCGCTGTTGCTCGTCGCTCGCCATGGATACAAACCTAGTGCTCTCACTACTAGTGTCAGCGCCGTCTTCCTTCGAGTGCGGGCAGGCGCCAGGGTGGAAGAATGCCCACCCCTCTTCGCTCCCGTACCGTCACGCACGGCCGCAACGCCGCAGGAGCCCGTGCCCTGTTCCGCGCTGCCGGCGTCAACCCCGCCGACTTCGGCAAGCCGATGATCGCCGTCGCGAACAGCTTCACCGAGTTCGTCCCCGGTCACACCCACCTGCAGCCCGTCGGGCGCATCGTCTCCGACGCGATCTCCGCCGCGGGCGGCATCCCGCGTGAGTTCAACACGATCGCGGTCGACGACGGCATCGCGATGGGCCACGGCGGGATGCTGTACTCGCTCCCCTCGCGCGACCTGATCGCCGACTCCGTCGAGTACATGGTCAATGCGCACCAGGCCGACGCGCTGGTCTGCATCTCGAACTGCGACAAGATCACCCCCGGCATGCTCATGGCCGCGCTGCGCCTGAACATCCCGACCGTCTTCGTCTCGGGCGGCCCGATGGAGGCTGGTCGCGCGACTCTGGTCGACGGCTCCGTGCGCACGCTCGACCTGGTCGACGCCATCTCCGAAGCCGCGAACGACACCGTCTCGGATGCCGACATGAAGCGCATCGAGGAGAACGCCTGCCCGACCTGCGGCTCGTGCTCCGGCATGTTCACCGCGAACTCGATGAACTGCCTCGTGGAGGCGCTCGGCCTCGCCCTGCCGGGCAACGGCTCGGTGCTCGCCACCCACACCGCCCGCCGCGCGCTGTACGAGAAGGCCGGTGAGGTCGCGGTCGAGATCACCCGCCGCTTCTACGAGGACGACGACGCCTCGGTGCTGCCACGTGAGGTCGCGAGCTTCGCGGCGTTCGAGAACGCCATGGCGCTCGACATCGCGATGGGCGGATCGACCAACACGATCCTGCACCTGCTCGCCGCGGCCCACGAGGCCGGCATCAGCTTCGGTCTCGACGAGATCGACGCGGTCTCGCGCCGCGTGCCCTGCCTCGCGAAGATCGCGCCGAACCCGGCCTCGGGCCGTATGTACTACATGGAGGATGTGCATCGCGCCGGCGGCATCCCCGCAGTCCTCGGCGAGCTGCGCCGCGGCAACCTGCTCGACGAGAACGTCAGCACCATCCACTCCCCCTCGTTCGCTGCCTGGCTGGACGACTGGGACATCCGCGGGGGCAAGGCGACGGATGCCGCGATGGACCTCTGGTATGCGGCCCCCGGCGGGGTGCGCTCGTCGAGCGCGTTCTCGCAGTCCGAGCGCTGGGCGGCCCTGGATGAGGATGCCGCGACCGGCTGCATCCGCGATGTCGAGCATGCCTACTCGGTCGACGGCGGTCTCGCCGTGCTCCGCGGCAACCTCGCTGTCGACGGCGCCGTGGTGAAGACCGCCGGCGTCGACCCCTCGATCCTGGTGTTCTCCGGTCCCGCCGTGGTGTGCGAGTCGCAGGAGGAGGCGGTGGCGAAGATCCTCGGCAAGAAGGTGCAGCCGGGCGACGTGGTCGTCATCCGCTACGAAGGCCCCCAGGGCGGCCCCGGTATGCAGGAGATGCTGCACCCGACCTCGTTCCTCAAGGGTCGTGGGCTCGGCAAGGTGTGCGCCCTCATCACGGACGGCCGCTTCTCTGGCGGCACGTCGGGGCTGTCGATCGGCCATGTCTCCCCCGAAGCGGCCGCCGGCGGCGTGATCGCCCTGGTGCAGGACGGCGACATCATCGACATCGACATCCCTTCGCGCTCCATGTCGCTGCAGGTCAGCGAGGCCGAGCTCGAGGAGCGCCGTGCCCGCCTGCTCGAGGGCACCGGCTATCAGCCCGTCGACCGTGCCCGGCCGGTGTCGCTGGCGCTGCGGGCGTATGCGGCGATGGCGACCTCGGCCGACCGCGGTGCCGTGCGCGACGTCGAGAAGGTCGAGCGCGCCCTGCGGGCGCAGGAGCTGCAGAGCGCTGCCGCTCTCGTCTGACCGACCCTGCTCGCTGAGGGGTCGCAACACGCCGCGAGTACGCGCGGGCGCACGGCGTGTTGTGACCCCTCACGTGGGTGAGGTTGGAAGCGTGCGGGTGACCGGGCGCTCGCCGTCCGGGACGAAGAGGTGCAGGATCTCGACCGCCAGCTGATCGGCCGGCCCGAACCAGTGCGGGAGTGAGGAGTCGAACTCGACCTGCTCCCCCGGTTCGAGCAGGTGCTCCTCGCGTCCGATGACCAGCCGCAGGTGTCCGGCGAGCACGTGGATCCAGGCATGACCCCGGTGGCTCGCCAAGACGGGCTCCCGTGGCCCCAGCACGTGCTTGAACGCCTGCACACGGCCGGGGTGCTGGGTCAGCGGCACGGCGACTCCGCCCGTGCCGAGTCGCTGCGGTTCGAGGTTCACCCGTGGATCCCCGGTCTCGGGTGCCCCGATGATCCGGTCCAGTGAGACGGCGAAGGCGCGGGCGAGGGGGATCAGCGCGTCCAGCGTCGGCTGCCGGTGTCCGGTCTCGATCCGCGACAGCGCGCTCACCGAGAGGCCGGAGAGCGCTGCGACCTCGGCCAGGGTCAGCTGTCGTGCCGAGCGCAGCCGTCGCAGCCGGGGGCCGATCGCTTCCAGCACGGCGGCGGTATCGGCATCCATGCTCGCCATCTTTGCAGAATCCGCAAACGAGCTGGATGTCGACGGCTCCGTGGTTCGACGATGGAGTCCGCTCGCGACGCACGCGGGGCGGGAAGGAGCTGCATCATGACCGTACGACGTTCCTCCTCTGCGAGCACCCGATGAGGGCGCTGCTGCTGGGCGCCCGCGGCGCGGTCGGCACCGTGATCCGGCGCGAGCTCGAGCGAGCCGATCACACCGTGACTGCGGCCAGTCGCGCTGAGGCGGGCGGGGTGCGTATCGACCTGCGCGGAGACCTCGCGCCTCTGGCCGCTCTCGCTGGCGAGCATGACGTGGTGATCAACGCCTCCGGCATCGAGCGTCCTGAGCTCGCGACCGCGACAGCGCGCACACCCCTGGTCGACATCTCGGCAACCGGGAGCTATCTCGCCGCGCTCCGGGATGCCGCGCGCGGACTCGTGGTGCTCGGTGCCGGGCTCGCCCCCGGACTGACGACGGTGCTCGCCGCTGCGCTCGACACGCGTCCGCGCGACCAGATCGACGTGCTCGTGATGCTCGGCAGCGGGGAGAAGCACGGGCCCGCCGCTGTCGCCTGGACGGCGGGCCTCGTCGGCACCGACATCCACCTGCCGCCGGACGCCGGGAAGGTGCGCAACTTCCGCACGAGCGTGCGTGCCGAGGGTCCGGACGGTCGCACCAGGCGCTATCTGCGGGCGGACTTCCCCGACCACATCCTGCTGGCACCGACCGGGTCGCCCGTCATCCGCTCGTACCTCACACTGGGCTCGGCGGCGATGACGGCATCCCTCGATCTGGTCGGACGCCTGCCCGCCCTGCGCGGGGTGCTCTCGATCGCCCCGCATGTCGGCGGCGAAGACTGGCATGTGGTCGCTCGCAATCGTCGCACGGGCGAGCGTCGACAGGCTGCCGGCTCGGGTCAGTCCGAGGCGACCGGCCGGCTCACCGCCCTCGCCGCCGTCCGCATCGCCGGCTCCACGCGCGGCACGGCCACGATGGCCGACCTGGTCTCGGCCGACGAGGTCGAGGCTGTACTGGCGTGAGGGGTCAAGACACGCCGCGCCAGAGCTCCTTTCCACGGCGTGTTCTGACTCCTCACGCGGGAGAGTTCGAGTCGACCGGACGGGATCAGATCGTCGAACCGGGGTGCGTGGCCGTCGAGCGTCGGGGGATGAGCTGCATCGGGATCACGACGCTCTCGTACGCGCGCGTGCGATCGCTCAGGCGGGCGACAGCGAGGCGAGCGGCCTGACGGCCCAGTGCCTCGACGTCGCCGGTGACGACGCTGATGCCGAGTACCTGCGCCCACTCCGGCTCGTCGAAGCCGATCACTGCGGGTGAGGCCTCGGGGTGCTCGGCGATCTCCTCCATCACACCGAGGAGGATGCGGTTGTTCCCCGCGACCACCGCGGTCGGCGGGGTCTCCAGCGCGAGCAGGTCACGCATGCACTCCCGCGACGATGGCACGTCGTGCGCGTCGGTGCGCAGCAGCTCTCGCCACCCCGAGCTGTGACCGTCGAGCACGTCGCCCATGCCGGCGAGGCGCTGGCGATACGTGGGCAGCCAGGCGTAGTCGCCGATGAAGGCGATGCGGTGGTGGCCGGCGTCGATCAGGTGCCGGGCGGCCAGGCGTCCCCCCTCGCGGTTGTCGAAGACGACCGAGTCCGCGTCGAGGTTCTCGGCCGGACGGTCGACGAAGACCACGGGGATGCCGCGGGCCTGCAGTTGCGCGTAGTCGGAGTGGTCGGTCATGGCGGAGACCGTGATCACGGCCTTGGTCTGGCGGTCGGCGAGGTCGTGGGCGACGCGCTGCTCCTGCTCGGCGGACTCTCGGGAGTTCGCGACCGAGAGGTGCATGCCGCGGGGACGGATCTCGTCTTCGATGGCCTGTGCGAGCGCGGAGTAGAACGGGTTGGTGAAGTCTCCGGTGATCAGTCCGATCGACTCGGCGAGGCGTCCGCTGGCCAGCAGGCTCGCGGCGGCGTTGCGCTGATAGTCGAGCTCGGCGGCGGCGGCCAGCACGCTGGCGAGCGTCTTCGCGCTCACGTACGACTCGCCGCCGAGGGCTCGGGATGCCGTCTTCAAACTGACGCCCGCGCGGGCGGCGACCTGCGCGAGCGTCGGCCGCGGCGTCGCCTCGTCGTCTGTGCGTGTCATGCGTCCCCCTCGCCCGCCGGGGGCGGATAGCTCATTATCGCGGTCGGTCGCTGCGAGATGCACCTTCCCTGCACGACGAACGCTGTGGTAGCGTCCTCATCATATGACAGCGATGTCATATCGTCACGCGGTCTCATCGGGAGACCCGCGGCAGACGGACGACACACAGCAGTGGAGTTTGAGGAGCAACCATGAGGGTCCCCAGCCCGAGGAATGCACGACCCGCCCGCCGATCATGGGCGGCAGCCGGCATCGCGGTGACGGTGAGCCTGGCCATGCTGACGCCGGTCCAGGCGTCCGCCGCGGCAGGTTCGACGTTCGCGTCATCGTTCGAGTCGGCTGATGCGGCGCCCGCGCTGACCGGCACCGGCAACGCGATCAACGTCACCGGCAGTCAGTTCGCCCCCGGCAGCGTGCTCGGCGGCGTCACCGCCGTCACGGCATCCGCCCAGAACACCCCGAACGAAGGCGCGGCCTTCGTCGCCGACGGCAACGCCTCCTCGAAGTGGCTCGCCTTCACGAACAAGGCGTGGGTGCAGTACCAGCTCGCGCAGCCCCAGCCCATGGTGCGCTACACGCTCACCTCCGGCAACGATGAGCCCGACCGCGACCCGAAGGACTTCCGGGTGCAGGGCTCGAACAACGGCACCGACTGGGTGACCGTCGACGAGCGCAGCGGCGAGCTGTTCAGCGGCCGCGGCGAGACCCGCACCTTCACCCTCGCGACACCGAGCGAGGCGTACACGTATTACCGCCTCGACGTGCTCGCCACCAAGACTCCCAGTAAGAACATCGTGCAGTTGGCCGGGTGGGAGCCGATCGCCGTCGATGGCGCGACGCCAGAGCCCGCCGACCTCAAGCTGCAGATCGGCAACGGCCCCACCAGCTCCGACACGGCCAAGACCGGTGTCGGCTTCACCGGCACGAAGGCGCTGCAGTACACCGGACGCCACCTCGCCGCCGGCCCCGCCTCGTCGACCAGCGTCCTGTACGACGACGTCGATCTCGCGGTCGCGGATGACAGCGAGCTGTCGTACCTCGTCTTCCCGGTGCTCGACGGCGAGCAGACCTACGCCGCCACGTTCGTCGCGGTCGACCTGACCTTCGACGACGGCACGTCGCTCTCCACCAGTGGTGCCGTCGACTCCTACGGTTACGGCGCGAACGCGCGGCAGCAGGGTCAGGCCAATGTGCTGTGGCCGAACCAGTGGAACAAGGTGACGGTCGATCTCGGCCAGTTCGCCGGACGCACGGTCGACGACATCCTCTTCACGTACGACCACCCCGGCACCGACGTCACGGGCGTCGAGGTGCCCACCGGCGACACCGCCTTCAGCGGATGGCTGGATGACGTCGCGATCGGTGCAGCGGAGGAGCTCGACACCACCGACGGACTCGTCTCGTACGTCGACACCCGTCGTGGCACGAACTCGACCGGCGGATTCTCGCGCGGCAACAACCTGCCGGCGACCGCGTGGCCGAACGGCTTCAACTTCATCACCCCGATGACCAACGCCGACAACGTCGGAACGATCTACCAGTACCAGCGCGCCAACAACGCGCAGAACCTGCCGGCTCTGAACGGCATCGGCTTCTCGCACCAGCCCAGCATCTGGATGGGCGACCGCAACCAGATCGCCGTGCTGCCCGCCGCGAACGCCAACCCCACGTCGTCGCTGAACGACCGCAAGCTCACGTTCCACCACGAGAACGAGACGGCACGGCCCGACATCTACGGCGTCGAGTTCGACAACGGCATCAACACCGAGGTCACCGCGACCGACCACGGCGCGATCTACCGCTTCGAGTTCACCGGCGACGCCAGCTCCGTGCTGATCGACCAGCTCGTGAACAGCTCGAAGCTCACCATCTCGGGTGACACCGTGAGCGGATGGGTCGACGGCGGATCCGGCTACCCGGGTCGCACGCGCATGTTCGTCTACGGCACGTTCGACCGCGAGCCCACGGCATCCGGTGCGACCACCCGTGGCGACCGCAACGGCACCGCACGCTACGCGGCGTTCGACACCACCACCGACCGCACGGTCGAGCTGCGTCTGTCGTCGTCGTTCATCTCGCAGGACCAGGCGAAGGCCAACCACGGCTTCGAGCTCGAGGGCGTCTCGTTCGACCGGGCTCACAAGGCGGTCCGCGATGCGTGGAACGAGCGGCTCGGCGTCGTGCATGACGTCAAGGGCGCGAGCGACACCCAGCTGGTGACGCTGTACTCGAGCCTGTACCGCCTGAATCTGTACCCCAACTCGCAGTTCGAGAACACGGGCACGGCCACCAAGCCGGTCTACAAGTACGCCAGCCCGGTCTCCGCGACCAGTGGATCGGCGACCGACACGCAGACGAACGCGAAGATCGTCGACGGCAAGATCTATGTCAACAACGGCTTCTGGGACACGTATCGCACGGCCTGGCCGCTGTACTCGCTGCTCTACCCCGACGTGACCGAGGAACTGGTCGACGGTTTCGTGCAGCAGTACCGCGACGGCGGATGGGTCGCGCGGTGGTCCTCTCCGGGCTACGCCGATCTCATGACCGGGACGAGCTCCGACGTCGCGTTCGCCGATGCCTACCTCGCCGGTGCGCTCAGCACCGACACTGCACTCGAGGCGTATGACGCCGCGGTCAAGAACGCCACCGTGCTGCCGGAATCCAACGCCGTCGGTCGCAAGGGGCTCGGTCAGTCGATCTTCCTCGGCTACACCGAGGCGAGCACCCATGAGAGCGCGTCGTGGGGGCTCGAGGGCTACATCAATGACTTCGGCATCGCCGAGATGGCGAAGGCCCTCTCGGAGGACCCGAAGACGCCGTCCGACCGCGTCGCGCAGCTGAAGGAGGAGGCGACCTACTTCGAGGCACGTGCCGAGCACTACGTCGAGATGTACAACCCCGAAGCGGGTACGTTCACCTCGCGCAACGCAGACGGCAGCTGGACCTCCGGCGCCGACTTCGACAAGAAGGCCTGGGGCGGTGCCTTCACCGAGGCCAGCGCCTGGACCTTCGGGTTCCACGCGCCCCACGACGTCGACGGCCTCGCCGCGCTGTACGGCGGACGCCAGGGGCTCCTTGACGTGATGCACGACTTCCTCACCACTCGCGAGAAGGCGGACTACTCCGGCATCCACGAGGCTCGGGAGGCGCGCGACGTGCGCCTGGGCATGCTCGGTATGTCGAACCAGATCGCGCACCACATCCCCTACGTGCTCGCCGAGGCGGGCGACCCCTCCGGAGCGCAGGAGCTGATCCGCGACATCCAGGACCGTCTCTTCGTGGGTTCCGACATCGGCCAGGGCTACCCGGGCGATGAGGACAACGGCGAGTTCTCGGCCTGGTACGTGTTCTCGGCCCTCGGCTTCTACCCGCTCGAGGTGGGATCGGGGAATTACACCATCGGCACGCCGCTGTTCGACAGCGCGACGCTCTCGATCGGTGACACGGACCTGGTCATCAACGCTCCAGGAGCGTCGACGGGCAAGGACTACGTCGCCGGGGTCAGCGTCAACGGCACGGCCATCGACTCCACCACGTTCGACGGAGACCTGGTGCGCGAGGGAGGAACTCTCGACTTCACGATGAGCGCTGAGCCGTCCGCGTGGGGTGCCAAGGACCTCGGCGAGAAGCTGGAGGTTCCCACCACGCTGGTCGACGCCACGAAGGTCGGCCGCGGCACGCTCACGGCCACCGACGGAACGCCCGTCGGCTCGCTGGCCGACGACAACATGAACTCCAAGGTCACGTTCGCGGGCGACTCGACCGAGCTGGTGTGGACCTCGCAGTCCGGACCGGTCTCGATCGGGCAGTACACGCTGACCAGTGCCGCGAAGGCGGATGCCCCGTCGAGCTGGACGCTGGAGGGATCGGTCGACGGCACGACGTGGACCGAGATCGACAGCCGCGAGGGCGAGACGTTCACCTGGGACACCCAGACCCGGCCGTTCACGGCTCAGAACGCGGATGGCTTCACGAGCGTGAAGCTCACGCTGACGTCGAAGAGCGAGGCGCTGTCGCTGTCGGAGGTCGAGCTGTTCGCCTCGGCGTCGGATGCCGACGGACTCCAGATCTCTGCCGGCGCCCCGCAGCGGGTGAAGGTCGACACCGAGTTCACCGGTTCGCTCGCGACGATCGTCGGCACCGAGACGGAGGCCTCCGGCTACACCGTCACGGTCGACTACGGCGACGACACCGAGGTGACCGACGTGAAGCTGGTGCGCGACGACCTGGGCGGCTGGAAGGTGAGCGCACCGCACACCTTCACGGCTCCCGGCACCTACTCGGCCGGCATCACGGTGCGCGACTCGAGCGGCGCGGTGGCCCAGACCACCGCGACCGTCACGGTCTACCGTGATGAGACGCTGGTCGGTGCCTTCAACAACGTCTGCATCGGCGACCTGGGCGTCACCGCGGCCAACTGCGATTCGCAGGGTCACGGCTACTACCGCGACAAGCTCGCCGCGGACGGGTTCGTGCAGGGCGAGACCCTGACGATCCCGGGCACCGAGCTGACGTACGACCTCCCGGCGGTGGCTGCGGGTGCGCCCGACAACATCACCGGCGAGGGTCAGACCGTGCGTCTGTCGCTCGGCGTCGGTGCCACGCAGCTCTCCTTCGTCGGAACGGCGACCGAGAGCAACCGCGATTCGCAGGCCGTGCTGCACTTCACCGACGGCAGCACGCAGACGGTGACGATCAGCCTGGGCGACTGGGTCGGAGCGTCCGGCAACCCGTACAAGCAGAACACCGTGCTGACGATCTCGGAGGGCCGTCTCTCCGGAACGGGGGCGGAATCGGGAGGAGCCAAGAACACGGCGATCTTCGCGACCGCGCCGATCACGCTCGATGTCGATGACAAGGGCGCGCCCAAGATCGTCGAGTCGCTGACGATGCCGAAGGAGCCGGGTTCGTTGAACGACGGACGCGTGCACATCTTCGCCATCGGCTCCGACGGCGACCGCTCGGCCGCCGCACCGCTGAACGTCGAGGCCGGCACCGTATCGGGTCAGATCGCCGGCGAGGCGTTCGACGCGACGCTCGCCACGGTCACCGGCGGTGCCGGAGACAGCACCGCGATCGTCAACTGGGGTGACGGTTCTCCCGTCACCGCGGTCGAGGTCGAAGACGGCGCCGTCGCCGCAGACCACACCTACGCCACGGCGGGTACCTTCACGGTGACCGTCACGGCGGACGACGGTGTGCAGTCGGCGGAGGCGACGCTCGAGATCGCGGTCGAGGAGCCGGAACCCGAGTACGCCCCGGAGATCGCGGCACCCGACGAGGCGCACCCTGGCGACGCGGTCGAGATCACCGGCACCGGCTTCGCCCCCGGCGAGAACGTGTCGATCCGCATCGACGACGAGGAGCCGGTGGTCGTGAAGGCCGATGACGACGGCGCGATCCGCGGCGACATCGTGGTGCCCGCGTATGCGGTGGACGGCGATCACCCCGTGGTGGCGCTGGGCGACGTCTCGAACGTCGAAGCCCGGACGTCACTCCGGGTCACCGCCGAGACCTCGGCCCCGGAGAGCACCTCGGTGGCCCTGGCCGCGGGCTCGGACGATCCCGTCGCCGGAGAATCGGTCGCACTCACCGCGACGGTCACCCCGGCCGACGCGGCGGGCAAGGTCGACTTCTTCGAGGGTGACACCGTGGTCGGTTCGGCCACCGTCACTGCGGGTACCGCGACCGCCGACGTGCTGATCGCGACCTCGGGTACGCACACCTTCGTGGCACGGTTCGTGCCGTCCGACCCGGAGGCCTACCGCGGCTCCGAGTCGGCACCGCTCACGCTCGAGGTCCGCGGCACTCCGGTGCTGGAGGCCGAGATCGTGATCGGGGCGAAGAGCGTGGTGCAGGGCGGTAGCGTCGAGGTCATCGGTCGTGGCTTCGCCTCGGGCGAGAGCGTCTCCTTGACGCTGCACTCCGACCCGATCAGCCTCGGAGAGGTCACGGCGGACGGCACCGGAGCGTTCCGGGTGCAGGTGACCGTGCCGGCATCCGCTCCGGTGGGCGATCACACGCTCATCGCGCAAGGCGCTGACTCCGGTCTGAGCGCCGAGGGTGCGCTGCGCGTGACCGCGGCGGCATCCGGTGGCGGCGACGGACTGGCCGGGACGGGCGGAGCGATCCCCCTGACGCTCATCAGCCTGCTGCTGGTCCTGCTGGCCGCCGGTGGCGTGCTCGTCCTCCGACGGCGCCGCGTGGAGTCCTGACCCCCAGGGACTCCGACCCGAGACCGCCCTCCCCATCCCCGGGGAGGGCGGTCTCGTGTCTCCTCCCTCGTGAGGGGTCAAGACACGCCGCGCCCTGGCGTCCGCCTAGGGCGCGTCGTGACCCCTCACGCGAGTGAGATCAGACGACGGTGAGCCTGTGCGGCGCGACGTTCAGGCGCTCGCACCCGTCGGCGGTCACGACGACGATGTCCTCGATGCGTGCACCCCAGTCGCCGGCGAAATAGATGCCGGGCTCGATGCTGAACGCCATGCCCTCGCGCAGCACCAGATCGTTGCCGGGGGCGATGTACGGCTCCTCGTGCACCGAGACACCGATGCCGTGACCGGTGCGGTGCAGGAACGCCTCCCCCAGTCCCGCGGCGGAGAGCACGTCACGGGCGGCGGCATCGACCTGTGCGGCTGTGGCTCCTGGGCGCGCGGCATCGACCGCGGCCTGCTGTGCGCGCACGAGCACCGCGATGCGTTCGGCGGCCTCCGTCGAGGGCTCCCCCACGGCGTACGTGCGCGTGCTGTCGGAGTTGTAGCCGCTGGGCACCGCGCCCCCGATGTCCACCACGACGACGTCGCCGTCCTGGATCACCCGGTCCGAGACCTCGTGATGCGGATCCGCGCCGTTCGGACCCGAGCCCACGATCACGAACTCGACCGTGCGGTGTCCTTCGGCCACGATCGCCTCGGCGATGTCCGCGGCCACCTCGCGCTCGGTCCTGCCCGCCCGCAACAACTCCGGAACGCGCCGGTGCACGGCGTCGATGGCGTCACCGGCACGGCGCAGCTCCGCGATCTCGGCGGCATCCTTAATCATGCGGCTCTCGCGCAGCACGGGGGTCGCGAGTTCGAGCGTGACGCCCAGCCGCTGCCCGATCGGGATCACATGCAGCGCCGGAAGCGCATCCGAGACCCCGACGCGCGTCACGGCGCCCAGTGCCTCGGCGACCAGGTCGTAGGCGTTCTCGCCGTCGACCCAGTCCGCGAGGCGCAGGCCGAGTTCGCCGACCGCGGTCGAGCGCACCTTCGCCAGCTCCATGCGCGGCACCACGACAGTCGGAGCGAGGCCTGGTCCGAGCACGAGCGCGGTCAGTCGCTCGATCGTGTCGCCTTCGACGCCCACCAGGTACTGCAGGTCCGGGCCGGGACCGACGATGATCGCGTCGAGTCCGGCATCGGCGGCGAGGGCGGAGGCGCGGTCGAGGCGGGCGGCGTACACGGCTGAGGAGAAGGGCAGAGTGCTCACGGCGTCCACGCTACTGCGCGCTCTCGCCGGTGTCTCCGCCCTTCTCGTGCCGACCGGTATCGTCAGCTGATCGCGAGACGAATGCGCTCTGCGAGCAGCTTTCGGTTCGCAGATGTCAACTCGAGCAGGGCGTACGCCGTCGGCCACATCGTGCCGTCGTCGAGGTTCGAGATGGGCTCGAAGCCGAAGGTTCCGTAGCGCACTTTGAACTTGCTGGCCGGCTGGAAGAAGCAGAGCACCTTGCCGTCCTTGCCCCAGGCAGGCATCCCGTAATAGGTGCGCGGCACGAGGTCGGGGGCGACCTCTGTCACCAGCTCGTGCAGCGCGGTGGCGAGCTTCTTGTCGTTGTCGTCGGAGAGCTTGTCGACGGCGGCCTTGAGGTCGGCTTCACCCTCGGCACGCTGCTCCTCGGGAGTCTTCTTCGCGCGGGACCGCCGGGCCTTGGCCTCCTTGGCCGCTGCCTGCATGGCCTCGCGCTCTTCGGCACTGAAGTTCTTCTCGTTGTCGGCCACGGCCGTTCCTTTCGCGATGCGATCTGTGATGCCTTCAGAGTACGGATGCCGCCGCGCGCCGTGCTTCTCGATTCGTGATCGATCGGAACGGGCTGTGGTCTGACTCACAGACGTCGAGGGCCGGTATCCGGGGCTAGGGTGAAAAGCATGGACCTGCGTGTCGCGGCATACGCGGTCGTCACGGACGACGACGGCCGGCTGCTGCTCGCGCGCTGGACCGAAGGACGCCGGGTGGCCTGGACGATGCCCGGTGGTGGGCTCGAACCGGGCGAGCCGCCGGAGGACGCAGTGCGTCGCGAGCTCCGCGAGGAGACGGGCTACAGCGTCAAGGTCGGAGAGCTGCTGGGCGTGCACTCCCGGGTGATCCCGGCCACACAGCGCGTGCAGAAGGCGGCGGAGCCGTTGCACACCCTGCGCATCGTCTACCGCGCACAGGTGACCGGCGGCAGACTGCGGTTCGAGACCGACGGCTCGACCGACATGGCCGAGTGGTTCTCACGCCGGGCGGTCGCCGATCTGCAGCGGGTGAAGCTGGTCGACATCGCCATGCGGATGGCCGGGATCTACTGATCGGTCAGTCCCGACGCTCCTCCGGAACGGAGATGTCGGCGACTGTGGCGCCGTAGGCGGCGATCAGATCGTCCGCGTCGACGAACAGGCTGTAGCCGTGAGCTCCCGCGCCCATGGCGATGCGCTGTCCGACGATCGACTCGTCTGCGTAGATCGGCCAGTCCGTGGTGCTGCCGATGGGTACGATCGTGCCGCGTTCGTACCCGGTCGCGGCCAGTGCGAGCTCAGGTTCGGGCAGCCGCAGCTTGTTCACGCCGACGAGGGCGCGCAGCTTCGGCCACGAGATCGAGCGCCCACCGGGGATGAGAGCGAACAGGTAGGTGTCATCCGCGCGCTTGACGACCAGGGTCTTCACGATGCCGGACGGGTGGATGCCGAGCAGTTCGGCGGCCTCGAACAGGCTGTTCGCCGCGGGGCGCTCCCGGATGTCGATCGTCAGGCCGCGTGCCGCCGCAGCGTCGCGAACCCGGGCGTGCTGATCGCCCCCGTCACCCGAAGGTGCGGAGGCGGGATCAGAGGCGGTCACGCGTCGGGAGCGGACAGCGGGTCATCGGCGACCCAGAGCTCGTCGTCGGCACGAAGTGCCTGCCATGCCGCGTACAGCACGCCGGCGGCGGCTGCGACACCCAGGATGATCGCGACGACCGAGCCGAGGCCGGGTCCGCTCTTCTGGGGCTTGGCGGCCTTGCGCACCTGCTTCTCGATGCCGAGGCGCTTGGCGTTCGCGACGTCCCACGCGGTCAGTGCGCTGCCGACGACACCGCCGACGATCGGGACGACCTTGTCGTCGACGACGTGCTTGCCGATCTTCACACCACGGTCCACCACCGGGGCGACCCGGCGGTTGTAGGTGTCCTGGACCACGGGCAGCACCTGCTCGCGACCGAGGCTGCCGAGCTGGCGGCTCGCCTCGCGGGCAACATCGGCGGCGTGTCCGACCAGAACCTGCTGCGACTCCCAGAGCTGGGTCGCGTCGTTCTGCAGTCGGCGCAGTTCCTTCTTCCGCTTGCGGCTGAGGCTCACGATGTTCTCCTGTCGATTGGAGGTGCGGGTTCCCCATCTTGCCAGAAGAGGCTGGATGCGAGGCGGGAAAACACCTCCCCTTGCCAAGTCGCAGGGTACGCGGTACCTTCTCGTCCCCGTTCGGGAGCGGCAACAAAGCCAACACATGGGAAGCTCTGCGAGAATGAGGGCATGCCTCACGCCTCTCATGTCGCAACCCTGCACACCAACCACGGTGACATCGTCATCAACCTCTTCGGTGACCACGCCCCGAAGACGGTCAAGAACTTCGTCGGCCTCGCCGACGGCACCCAGGAGTGGACGCACCCCGCCACCGGCAAGCCCGGCGAGGGTCCCCTCTACAAGGACGTGGTCTTCCACCGCATCATCCCGAACTTCATGATCCAGGGCGGCGACCCGCTTGGACAGGGCGTCGGCGGTCCCGGCTACAACTTCGACGACGAGATCAACAACGAGCTGAACTTCAACGCTCCCTACATCCTCGCGATGGCCAACGCCGGCCTCCGCCGCAACGCCATCACGGGCAAGCCCGAGGGCACCAACGGGTCGCAGTTCTTCATCACCACCGACCCGACCCCGTGGCTCCAGGGCAAGCACACGATCTTCGGCGAGGTCGCCGATGACGCCTCCAAGGCCGTCGTCGACGCGATCGGTGCCGTCGCCACCGGCCCGGGTGACCGCCCCATCAAGCCGGTCGTGCTGCACTCGATCGACATCGTCGCGGCCTGACGACAGCTTCGGCCGATCCGGATGTCGACGCCTGAGTTCACGAGCAATCGCGACAACTTCTGCTACCGGCATCCGGATCGGCAGAGCTTCGTGCTCTGCCAGCGCTGCCTGCGCACCATCTGCCCGGAGTGCCAGACGCCGGCACCGGTCGGGGTCATCTGCCCCGAGTGCATGAAGGAGCAGCGCAAGAACCGCACCCCCGCGCAGAAGCGCGCCGAGCGTCGCTGGGGCGGCGGTGGATCCGTCACCGCGGTGCGCAGTGGCGCGCCGGTCGTCACGTACGCACTGCTCGCGATCACCTCGTTCATCGGGCTGGTGCAGTTGATCCCGGGCATGGATGGCCCGATCAAAGAGGCGCTCTGGTTCTACGCGCCATACCTCTATCCGAACCTCTTCGCGGTTCCCTTCGAGCCCTGGCGGCTGCTCACTGCTCTGTTCGTGCACGGAAGTTTCGTGCACCTGGCGCTGAACATGCTGGCGCTGTGGATGCTGGGTCAGAGCCTCGAGCCGATGCTCGGCCGTGCCCGCTACCTCGCGCTGTATCTGATCAGCGGCCTGGGCGGCTCCGTCATGGTTGCGCTCATCGCTCCCGGCTCTCCCACGGTGGGAGCATCCGGAGCCATCTTCGGTCTGATGGCAGCGCTGCTGATCATCGGCCGCCATATCGGTGCGAACGTCACCGGGATCCTCGTGATCCTCGGCATCAACTTCGCCTTCGGTTTCTTCGCCGGCGGCATCTCCTGGCAGGCGCACCTCGGCGGAGCGATCGTCGGCGCCCTGGTGGCCTTCATCTTCACCAGGACCAAGCGCCGCGAACAGCGGATCTGGCAGATCGTGCTGCTTGCCGCCACCGCCGTCGCGCTGCTCGTGGTCGTGTTCCTCGTTCCCCCACTGCTTCTTCTGTCCTGATCCCGAGTTGTTAACAGGGTTGTTAACCCCTGTGAATAACACCGGTGTAATTCTCCCCAGGCTGTGGAGAGAACTGTGGATAACTTGTTGAGGGCCTGTGGGGTCCTGGGGAGGGGCAAAAACGAAGGGCCCCTCGCTGTGCGAGGGGCCCTTCGGGAGGTGCGGGTGGCGGATCAGCGCCAGCGGGTGGTCATCAGGAAGCCGATCAGGGCGATGCCCAGGCCGATCGCCAGGTTCCAGTTGTCGAGTCCCGGGATCGGGAACTGCATCCCCGAGATGTAGAACACGAGGATCCACGCCAACCCCAGCAGCATGAAGCCGATCATCACCGGCTTGAACCAGACGGCGTTCGGAGCCGCCTCGCCCTCGGCGCGCTCGACGACGGGCTCTTCACTCTTGCGCTCTCGTGCCATTCCGTCATTGTACCCAAGAGTGCTGTCTCGAATCGATGTCGGTTGCTCCCGCCCTCGGCTTCCGTTCAGCCCGGGGCGATAAGATCGCGCCCATGACTGCATCCGTCGCGCCTGGGGGGCGACGTTCGCATCGCTCCCGACCGCGGTCTCGGGCGACATTCGCGAGCGTCCTCGGGGAGCTCCTGCTCACCGCCGGTGTGCTCGTGCTGCTGTTCGTCTCCTGGCAGATGTGGATCGGCGACATCATCATCAGTGCTCAGAAGAACGAGGAAGGCGCCGCGGTCTCCGCGCAGCTCGCTCAGGCAGAGGCACCCGAGCTTCCTCCACTGGTCGCGGCCGACGACGGCACGACGACCTACGAGCCGGTCATCCCCGCCGCCCCGGCCGACACGGAGTGGCTCGCGCAGATGCACATCCCGCGGTTCGGCGCGGACTACAACGTGGGCATCTACGGTGGCACCAGCCGTGCGCGCACCCTCGACGACCTCGGCATCGGCGTCTACACGAACTCGAAGATGCCCGGCGAGGTCGGCAACTTCGCGATGGCAGGTCACCGCACCACGTGGGGCAAGCCGTTCAACCAGCTCGACAAGCTGCAGCTGAACGATGCGATCGTGGTCGAGACACGCGACGGCTGGTTCACCTACCGCTTCCGCACGCTGGAGTACGTCAAGCCCACCCAGACCGACGTGCTCGCCGACGTGCCGCAGATGCCCGAGGTGCAGACGGGGGAGCGCTACATCACCCTCACCGCATGCTCGCCGCTGTACTCGCTCGCCGAGCGCATCGTCGCCTACGGGGTCTTCGAGAGCTTCCAGCCCCGGGCCGAGGGTCCGCCCAAGGCACTGACCGACCCGCCGCCACCCCCGGCCGCACCGTCGGTATAGGTTGTGGAAAGCGACGAGGGAGAAGACTGATGTATGCCGGACTCTGGCGCCTGCTGCCCGGCCCCTGGTGGGTGCGGCTGCTGATCGTGCTGATCGTGGTCTCCGCCGTGCTCTACGCCCTCTTCTACTATGTGTTCCCCTGGGTGAGCCCGATCGTGTCCCCTGGTGAGATCGACCTCGAATGATCCGGGTGCTCGTGGTCGACAACCACGACAGCTTCGTGCACACTCTGGTCGGCTACCTGCGGCAGCTCGGTGCCGAGGCCACGATGATCGAATCGGATGCCGTCGACTCCGCCGGACTCTCGCAGCTGCTGCCTGCCTTCGACGCCCTGATGCTCTCGCCTGGCCCTGGTTCTCCGGCTGACGCCGGGGTCTCGCTCGAGGCGGTACGGATCGCCGCACGCACGCGGCTGCCGTTGCTCGGCGTCTGCTTGGGGCACCAGGTGATCGGTGCGGCCTTCGGAGCGCGCGTGACCGAGGCGTCCGAGCTCATGCACGGGATGGCCTCACCGGTGCATCACGACGGCTCGTTGCTGTTCGCCGGGCTGCCGTCTCCCTTCGATGTCGGTCGCTACCACTCGCTCGCCCTCGCCGAGGCGGACCTGCCGGCGGAGCTGAGAGTGACGGCGCGCACCGAGAGTGGCACGGTCATGGGGATCTCGCATGTGGACCTGCCCGTCCACAGTGTGCAGTTCCACCCCGAGAGCGTCCTCACCGAGGGCGGCTATCGGCTGCTCGCCAACTGGCTCGACTCCCTCGGCGATACCTCTGCCGTCGAGCGTGCGGAGGCGCTGCACCCGCTGTCGCGCTGAGTCCTACTCGCCGGTGCAGTACCGCAGTTCGACAGCTGATCCGATCGGCACGTCGCCAGGGGCCGCCGACATCGACATGACGGTGGGCGGGTCGGTCGCGGGGCAGTCCGGTGATTCGACGGGGGTCGGGGTGAGTCCGAGCGATTCGAGGTTCGTGGTCGCCGCAGCGAGCGTCCACCCCGCGAGGTCGGTGAGAGTGACCTTTCCGCTGGCGACGACCAGGTTGATGACGGTGCCCGGGGCGACCTCGGCATCTTCCTTCTCGCTCGCGGAGATCACGGTGTCCGCCGCGATCGACTTGTCATTGCGTTGGATCACCGTGCCCAGTTCGAGTCCGGCCGCGGTCAGGGCCTTCTTCGCGTTCGCGAGCGACATGCCCTCCAGCTGGGGCACGGTCGACGTCTCGACGCCGGACGACACATAGAGGGTGACCGTGTCGCCCTCGCTGACCGTCTCTCCGGCCTCGGGATCGGTGCGGATCACGTTGCCCTCGGTGATGTCGGTACTCGTCTCGACCACCAGTTTCGTCGTGAGATCCAGATCCGACAGGTCGGACTGTGCCCGTTCGGACGAGACGTTCACCAGATTCGGGACCACGCGGGACGTGGTGGGCACCTCGGGAGGACGCATGCTGATGGTCCAGACCCAGAACAGCACGGAGGCGAGGAGTACGGCGAGAAGAGCGACGCCCGCCCAGATCCACGCCACGGGCGGCCCCGACTGCGTGCGGGCCATGGTCGTATCGGTGCTGAGCTGTCGCAGGGAGCGCGCGGTCTCCTGCGCCTGGCGCGGGCTCGGGCCGTACAGCTCGCTGGTGAGCGCCCCCAGCTCTTTGCGGCTCGGCGCGTGGCCGCTGACCGCATTGTCGAGCGCGGCGCGGAAATGCGCGGCATCCGGGTAACGCTGGTACGGATCCTTCGCGAGTGCGCGCAGCACCACCGGGTCGAGGGCGCCAGGGGCGTCTTCGTTGACCTCGGTCGGAGGGACCGGCGTCTCGCTCACGTGCTGATAGGCGACGGCGACCGGCGACTCGCCGCGGAACGGCTGTCGTCCGGTGAGCAGTTCGTAGAGCACGACGCCGGTCGAGTACAGGTCGGCGCGTGCATCGACCGGCTCGCCCTTCGCCTGCTCCGGCGAGAAGTAGGCGGCAGTGCCGATGATCTGCGTGGTCTCGGCCACGGTCGACGACGAGTCGGACACCGCGCGAGCGATGCCGAAGTCCATGACCTTGACCTGGCCCTTCTCGGTGACCATGACGTTGCCCGGCTTGATGTCGCGGTGCACGACACCTGCCCGGTGCGAGTAGTCGAGCGCCTCGAGGATGCCGTCGGTGTAGCGGACAGCATCCTCCACCGGCACCGGTCCTGCCGCGATGATGTCCTTCAGCAGCGTGCCGCTGATGAGTTCCATCACGATATAAGGAGGCTCGTCCGAGGAGCTGTCGGTGTTCGAGGGATCGCCGGCGTCGTACACGCGCACGATCGACGGATGCGACATCCGCGATGCAGCCTGGGCCTCGAGACGGAAACGCGTGCGGAACGCGGTGTCCTTGGCGAGTTCGGGGTCGAGGATCTTGATCGCGACCTCGCGACCGAGCGTCAGATCCTGGCCGCGGTAGACCTTGGCCATCCCCCCGCGCCCGATGAGCTCGCCGACGCGGTACCTACCCGCGAGAACGCGTGGCTCTGTGGACACGTACTACCCCCTGGCGAAACTGATGTTGAGCTGGAATAAGGCTACCCGTTGCCGTTGCCGTTGCCGTTGCCGTTGCCGCCGTCACCTTCACCGGGATCGACCGCCGGGGCGGTGATGGTGACCGACAGGGGCGGAGAGGCGTTCGACGTGCGCTGGTCGCCGCCGGAGCAGAGACCCTGGTAGGTGGCGATCAGCTGCTTGCCCACAGCATCGCCGATCACGACCTGCGCGTTGCGCTGGCTGGCCGGGAAGTTCGGCCCCCCGCCGGCGAAGGTGCCGTTGGTGAGCGAGACCACGTACCCCGAGAGCGTCGTGCCGCTCGGGCAGGTGAATCCGGTTCCCCAGGAGATCGTCACCGTGCTGCCGGCAACGGGGTCACCGGTCATGATCGGGGTGTCGCTCGGCACCGGCAGCGCGGTGCGGGCGCCGTACACGGTCAGCGCGATCGCGCGCGTGACGTCGACGTTGCCGGAGGGCTCCACGTTGTACACGCGGCCGACCTCGGCATCGGTGGGTGCCGGGTCGCCGTTCACGCAGGTGATCTCGCTGGTGAAGCCGTTGTCCTTGAGAGTGCTGGTCGCGGTCGCGCAGTCCATGCCCTGCAGGTTGAGGGCGCTCACGTCGACTCGGGTCGGCTCGGGCTCCGGAGTGTCGGATGGCGTCGGCGGCGGCGTGGTCTGCGTGGTCGTCGGCGGGTCCGAGGGCTTGTCGTCACCGCCGCCCTGGTTCATCAGGGCGAAGACGGTGCCGCCGAGCACGATGACGAGCAGCGCGATCAGGGCGACGAGCGGCCAGGTCCACGGGCTGCGCTTCTTCTTCTTGTTCTCGGTCTCTTCCGCCGCGTCGGCGCCCGTGGGCAGCTGGGCGGTCGTCGGAAGGATGCGTGTGGTGCCGTCGTCGCCGGTGGCGGTGAGGAGGCGCGTGGCGTCGTCGTCCGCAGCGAGTCCCCCGGTGGCGATCGCGGGCACGGCGATGGCCGCGGAGTTCAGATCACCGCGACGCAGCGCCTGCGCGGCGCGCGCCACGGTGGCGGATGACGACGGACGGTCGCTCGGCTTCTTGGCGATCATCGCCATCACGAGGTTCTGCACCGGGATCGGCACCGTCGGCGGAAGCGGCGGTGGCTGCTCGTTGATCTGCGCCATCGCGATCGCGACCTGCGATTCGCCCGTGAACGGACGCTTGCCCGCCAGGCATTCGTAGGCCACGATGCCGAGCGAGTACGTGTCGGTTGCGGGCGAAGCCGGGTGACCCGATGCCTGCTCCGGCGACAGGTACTGCACGGTTCCCATGACCTGTCCGGTCGCCGTCAGCGGCACCTGGTCGGCGATGCGGGCGATGCCGAAGTCCGTGATCTTGACCCGGCCGTCCGGTGTGATCAGCAGGTTTCCCGGCTTGATGTCCCGGTGCACGAGACCGGCGGCGTGCGCCGCCTGCAGTGCGGATGCCGTCTGGGCCACGAT
Organism: Microbacterium croceum; assembly: GCF_023091245.1. Lineage (NCBI taxonomy): Bacteria > Bacillati > Actinomycetota > Actinomycetes > Micrococcales > Microbacteriaceae > Microbacterium > Microbacterium croceum. The sequence goes on from NZ_JAHWXN010000001.1 coordinate 609,154, forward strand.
GTCGAGCGTCTTGTCGGCGCTGAGTGCGCCGTCGCGCTCGAGCACGGTCGACAGGGCTTCGCCGGGCACGAGCTCCATGACGAGGTACGCGCTGCCGTTCTCCTCGCCGTAATCGAAGACGCTGGCGATGCCCTCGTGGTTCACGAGAGCGGCGTGACGTGCCTCCGCACGGAAACGCTCGAGGAACCCGGGGTCCCCCATGTATTCGTCCTTGAGGATCTTGATCGCGACGGTACGTCCGATGACGTGATCCGTCGCCTCCCACACCTCGCCCATGCCGCCGATCGCGATTCGCGACAGCAACTCGTAGCGACCACCGAACGACACACCCTGCGTCGGCCTCATCTGCCCAGCACCGCCTCTATGACCTTCTTCGCAATCGGAGCGGCGATCGTGTCGCCCGACCCTGATTGTCCCTGACCGCCGCCGTCTTCGACGACGACTGCTACTGCGACCGCCGGGTCGTCCGCGGGGGCGAACCCCGTGAACCACAACGTATGCGGCTTGTTTCCGTTCTCGGCTGTACCGGTTTTACCCGCCACGTTGACCCCGTCTATTCTTGCACCCTGCGCCGCGCCCGTAGAGACGCTCGCGACCATGGCGTCAGTGACCTCGTCGGCCGTATCCGCTTCCATCGCGCGGCCGAACTCACTGTTGTCGAACGCCCGGATGACCGAGAGGTCGTCTCCGATCACCGCGTCGACCATGTGCGGGTTCATGACGACCCCGTCGTTGGCGATTCCCGCGGCGACCATCGCGATCTGCAGAGGAGTCGCGGTGACCTGGCCCTGTCCGAAACCGGTCAACGCCGTCTGCGCATCATCGAGTGCGCGCGGGTAGCTGGAGGGCGTCGAGGTGAGCGGAATATCGAAGCTCTTGTTGAAACCGAGCTTCTCGGCCATCTCGCGGATCGCGTCGTCGCCGAGTTCCACGGCGAGCTCGGCCATCGGGATGTTGCAGCTGAGGCGGATGGCCTCGGCGATCGTCACCGTGGCTCCGGGGCCACAGGCGCTGCCCCAGGCGTTGGACACCTTGTTCGACGACCCGGGGAGCGTGTAGGAGGCAGGGTTCGGGAGCGTCGACTGGGGGGTCCAGTCGCCGCTCTCGAACGCGGCAGCGGCCACGACGATCTTGAACGTCGACCCCGGCGGGTTGAGGTCCCCGGCGATGGCGCGGTTCGAGAGCGGCTTGGACGGGTCGGCGGCGAGCTGCGCGTAGGCGGAGTTCGCCGCATCCGCATCGTGGGTCGCGAGCAGGTTCGTGTCGAAACCGGGCGTGGAGACCAGGGCGAGCACGCGTCCGGTCTTCGGCTCGATCGCGACCACAGCCCCGGTCAGGCCGTCGAGCGCCTCGTAGGCCGCGCGCTGCGCCGCGGTGTCGAGCGAGAGCTCGACGCTGAAACCGCGCTGCGGCTGCCCCGAGATGATGCGCTCGATCTCGGCGAAGAAGGCGTTGGAACCGGTACCGGACAGGTCGGTGTTCATGGCCTGCTCGATCCCGGTGCGGGAGTCGAGAGCTGCGTTGAAGTAGCCGGTGACCGGCTCCCACATCGTGGCATCCGCGTAGACGCGCTGGAACTGGTACTGGTCATCGCTCGGCACCGACGTCGCGATGGCGGTGCCGTCGACGATGATCGATCCACGCTGGATCTCGTAGCTGTCCAGTCGCGTGCGCTTGTTGTTCGGGTCCTGTGCCAGGGTGTCGGCTTCGACGACCTGGATCCAGCTGGTCGCGGCGAACAAGGCGATGAACATGAACAGCATCACGATGCTGAGGCGGCGGAGTTCACGGGTCATCCGATCACCACCCGGGGCTGGCGGCGGACGCCGTCGGAGATGCGTAGGAGCAGCGCCACGATGATCCAGTTGGCCACGAGCGAGGAACCTCCTGCGGCGAGGAACGGCGTGGTCAGGCCGGTCAACGGGATGACCCGGGTGACGCCGCCGACCATGATGAACACCTGCAGCGCGATCGTGAACGAGAGTCCCGTCGCGAGCAGCTTGCCGAAGTCGTCCTGACCGGCGAGACCGATGCGCACACCGCGGCTGACGAAGACCATGTAGAGGCACAGGATCGCGAAGAGCCCGATCAGGCCGAGTTCCTCGCCGAGGCTGGTGATGATGTAGTCGCTGTGCGCGAGGGGTGTGACCTCGGGGCGCCCCTGACCCCATCCGGTGCCGATCAGGCCGCCCCGAGCCAGGCCGAACAGGCCCTGCATCGGCTGATAGCCCGCGCCATCCGGGTCGACCTGGTTCGGGTCGAACAGGAACAGCCAGTTGATGAAACGTCCGCGCACATAGCTGAGGATCTGCGTCGCGACGGCGACGCCGGCGACCACCAGGGTCAGACCGATCACGACCCAGCTCGTCTTACCCGTTGCCACGTAGAGCATCGCGACGAACATGCCGAAGATGAGGGTTCCGGTGCCGAGGTCGCGCTGCAGCACGATGATGCCGAGCGAGATGGCCCAGACCACCAGCACCGGGCCGAGCTCGCGCATGCGCGGCCAGGTCATGCCGAGGAAGCGCGTGCCGACCGAGGTCAGACTCTCGCGGGTGCGCACGAGGTAGCCGGCGAAGAAGATCGCGAGACAGATCTTGGCGAGCTCGCCGGGCTGGAACGCGAAGACGCCGCCGAGCGACACCCACACCGCGGCGTTCGCATCGGGGATGCGCAGCCCCGGCACGAAGGGCAGGAGCAGCAGCAGGATGCCGGCGAGGCCGAAGATGTAGGTGTAGCGGAAGAGGATGCGGTAGTTGCGGAGCGCGATCACGACCGCGATGGCGCCGGCGAGCGAGATCGCCGTCCACGCCAGCTGCTTCGTGGAGTACGCATCCCATCCGGTGTTCTTGAACGCGATGTCGATGCGGTAGATCATCGCGATGCCGAGGCCGGTGAGCAGCGTCGCGATCGGCAGCACGAACGGGTCTGCGTCGGAGGCCACGGCCCGCAGCACGAAATGCAGCGCGAATGCCAGCACCGCCAGGCCGCCGCCGATGCCGAGCACGACAGGGTCGATGACGCCGAGGGCGCCGAGCTGCACCAGCGTCAGCGAGGCACCGGCGATGGCGCAGGCGAACAGCAGCAGCCAGAACTCACGATTGCGCTGCGTCTGGGGCAGGCGGATGCGCTTGAGGGCCTTGATGACGCTGGTGTCGGCGGAGACATCGGTACTCATCCGTCACCTCCGGCAGGTGTCTCGGTCGGCATCGGCAGGGGCGTCGGCGTGAGGGTGGGGGTCGGCAGCGCGTTCGCGTCGGCCCCTGCGCGCAGCCGATCGACGATGGCCATCGCATCCGACAGCGAGCGCGCCGAGATCGTGCGCTCCACCGAGGCGCGCTGGTACTCGGGCAGGTTCGCGAGCAGGATGTCGGTGTCCTGCACCGGTGTGGAGAGGGTGATCGGCCCGATGTTCTGCTGCACGCCCTGGAAGATCACGACGCTGTCGTCGTCGGCGCCGATGAAGTAGCGCGTCTGCGTCCAGCTGTAGGCGGCGAAGGCCGCGAAGCCGAGCATGGCGATCACCACGAGCACACCGGCGATCCAGCCGAGGCGGCGGCGCTTCGCACGTCGACGGTCCTCTTCGATGAGCTCCTCGAGATACTCGGCCGCGGGTTCGAAGTGGCTCGGCTCGTTCGCCGCCTGGCGCACCGGGTGCAGCCAGTTCGAACGGGCGGGGCGGGCGGAGGGCACCAGCACGCCGGGCGGGTTCGACGCAGCACCGACGATCGTCGGGGTGCCGGAGGAGAGCGGGTGGTGTCCGCCCACGTCCACCAGCACGATCGTGACGTTGTCGGGCGCTCCGCCGTCGAGGGCCTGCTTGAGCAGGTTGTCTGCCGTGCGGCCGGGAGCCATCCCCAGGCGCATGGCCTTGAGCACGCGCGTCTCGTCGACCACGCCGGAGAGGCCGTCGGAGCACAGCAGCCAACGGTCGCCGGGCTGCGTGTGCATCACGAACAGATCGAGCTCCGGGTCGGAGTCCATGTCGCTGAGCACGCGCATGAGCACGGAACGGCGCGGGTGGTAGCGCGCCTCCTCGGGGGTGATGCGACCGGAGTCGACCAGGCGCTGCACGAACGTATGGTCGGTCGTGATCTGCGTCAGAGCATCGTCGCGGTACAGGTAGATGCGCGAGTCGCCGATGTGGCCGATGACGGCGTAGTCGTCGACCATGATGATCGCGCTGACCGTGGTGCCGAGGCCGGCGAGCTCGGGGCGCTCCTTGGCGGCGCGGATGAGGTCGCCCGCGGCCATGGTGACGGCGGCCTGCAGCGATGCCTGCGCATCCTCGGTCGAGGCGTAGCCCTGGTCGAGCGGCTCGAGGTGCTGGATCGCGATGCTCGACGCGACGTCACCGCCGGCGTGGCCGCCCATGCCGTCGGCGACGGCGAACAGGTTCGCTCCCGAGTATCCGGAGTCCTGGTTGTTGGAGCGGACCTTCCCGGTATGGGAGATCGCAGCGCTCGAGCCTTCGAAGACCATGCCGGGGTCAGGCTCGCAGCTCGAAGGTCGTGGCGCCCACCTTGATGGGCGTGCCGAGCGAGAGGGTGACGGGGGAGCCCGAGACCCGCTGACCGGCGACGAAGGTGCCGTTGGTGGAGTCGAGGTCCTGGATCGCCCAGCTGTCGCCGCGCAGCATGAGTCGCGCGTGGTGACTGGAGGTGTAGTCGTCGCGGATCACGAGAGCCGACTCGCTGGAGCGGCCGATCGTGAGGGAGTCGGCGCCGAGAGGAAGCTCCAGCCCTGCCTTGGGCCCGGACGTGATGACCAGCCGCTTCGCCGTCGCGATCGTCGCCGGACCGGTCGAGGGCTTCGCGGACGCCGGCCGCGGGGCCTGCGCGGGGGCCGGGGTCGCACCCGCGGCAGGAACGCCACCCGCCGTCGCCTCGACGGGAAGCTTGCGCACCTTCACCCCGAACAGGTCGGCGCGCAGGGAGTAGATGACGCCGAAGACGAAGAACCACAGCACGATCAGGAAGCCGATGCGCAGCAGGAGCAGGACGAGTTCACTCATGACAGGGCTCCGAACGCCCGGGTGGAGTCATCCGTCGGACGGGAAGGGGATGCGACAGGGACGATCTTGAACACCAAGTCGGTGCGGCCGATCGTGATCGTGGTGTCGCTGGGGAGGGCTGCTTCGCGGAGCTTCTGCCCGTTGACCTTGGTGCCGTTGGTGGAGCCGAGGTCGCGCATCATGGCGCGCTCGCCGTCCCACAGGATCTCGGCGTGCTTGCGACTGGAGCCGGCATCCGCGATCGTGATGTCGGCATCCGTCCCTCGCCCGATGACCGTACGGGCGCGGGTGATCGAGTGGCGACGCCCGTCGACATCGACCACCGCCTGCCAGCTGACGCGGCCTTCGACGGTGCCGGAGCTGACGCGCACGGTGCCGGTGGCGACCTTGTCATCCGCTTCGAGCGTGATGGCGAGCGGGCCGGCGAAGCTGTACCCCTGCGCCTTCGCGTGCGCGGTGAGCAGAGCGTGCAGCTCGTCGGTCAGCGCGCCGCCGAGGCCGCGCATGCGGTCCGCGTCGTCGGGGCTGAGACGCACGACATAGCTGTTGGGCGCGATGATGCGATCGCGGCTCACGACCGCGGCCTTCGTGTCGGCTTCCCGCCGGAGTGCCGAAGCGATCTCCACCGGCTGGATGCCGCTGCGGAAGGTCTTCGCGAAGGCGCCGTTCACGGCGCGCTCGAGACCCTTCTCAAAGCTGTCAAGTAGTCCCACTGGGCTCCTCTGGCATGCCAACTGGTAGGGACATCGTAGCCAGGTGACCTGGAAGTGCGCCCCGCAGCGGCGCTGTGGGGCGAAATCCGGGCGCGTCCACGGCCCAGAACTGCGCGATGCTGCGCTGATTTCTCCGCGCTCCAGACGCGTGATATCCTCGCAAAGTTGAGTTCTTCGGAGCGAGACGCTCGCGCGAGTGGCGGAATGGTAGACGCGCTGGCTTCAGGTGCCAGTGTCCTTATGGACGTGGGGGTTCAAGTCCCCCCTCGCGCACAGCGAGATGAAGGGCCCGGTCCGGTGGGATCGGGCCCTTCGCCGTTTCCGGACACGTCCGTGGCCCGTCCTCTCACAGCTCTACGAGGCCGGCCTTGACGGCGGCGATCAGCGGCGGAGGCGACCTGGATGCCCGGCCAGTCGCGGACGACGAGCCGGTGCTAGGTTCAGGGCATGTTCGAGACGATGGTCTTCAGTTGGGATCACGCGTTCCCGCTTGAGCAGTACGGTGATGACGATGAGCCCGACATCCGCGACGTGCTACCGGCCGGGCTGGTCGCGCGTCTGACCGAATGGGGCGAGCGCTTCGATGCCGCATGGGACTACGAAGTCGCACTGTTCCGACACAAGCAGGATCGTGAGGAACTCGACCGGGAGTTTCGGCTGCTCGCGGCTGAACTTCGAGCGCTCGGCTATCCGTTCACGGAACGGGCGTGGTGGCGTGAGCTGCAGGAACCCTCGTGGAAGCCAAGCTCCTGATCATCCCCGTGCACGGCCGCGAGGGCGACAGGCATCAGCGTCACCGAAGGTGTGGGGGAACCTTCGCGCGGAGGATCTCGATGAGTTCCGGGTCCATGAAGCCGTAGTCGTCGCGGATGCCGAGGGCCACGACACGGGTATCGCGCAGCTGTGGCATGAACCGTCGGCTGATCTCCGCCTTGTGCTTCTTCTCCATCGCGATGACCACGTCGGCCCAGTCGAGGTCCTCGGCGGTGAGGATCTCGTCGGCGTCAGGTGCGAGGCCGGCGGAGGCGACCTGGACGCCCGGCCAGTCGCGGAAGACGTTCTCGGCCGTGGGGCTGCGCAACCGGTTCCGGCTGCACACGAAGAGCACGTTCATCCCCACAGGTTAGGGGGTTCGAGTGCTGTTGAATCCCCGGCGCCGAGGCTGACGAGCGATCACTCACGGCACGCGAAGCTCGCGGATGGGTTCTCGTCTCGCCGCGACGATGGCGGGGAGCAACGCAGCGGACGTGGCCGTTCCCATCGCGAGCACGCACACGGCGATGGTGAACTCGGCCCCTGGCAGCGGGTCGCCGCCGACGGCGAGCACAGCGCTCGCCGTCGTCGCTCCGATCACCACGCCGATAAAGGCGAGCCCCGCGGTCTGTGTGAGCAGCAGGGACATGATGAGCCCACGGGTGGCGCCCAGTGCGCGACGGCGACCGAAGTCCTTCCGTCGCATCATCACGAGCGCGTAGAGGAGTATCGCCACAAGAGCCCCTGTGACTGCCACCATCACGATGACGAGTCCTCGGGAGAAGGAGCCCAGCTGGCCTTGGATCAGGCTTCTCAGCTCCGCGAGTTCTTCGGACGTCTGCACGCTGACCTTCGTCGTATCGTCCGCGGCGAGAACGGAGAGGACAGCGGTGGACACGGGCGCCACGAGGTCGGGTTCCTCAGCGATGACGACGAGTGCACTCACCGGTTCGTCTCCTGCTGCCCCTGGCTGTGAGACCAGGACGAGTGGTTCGAAACCGGCGAGGAAATCGGGCGTCGTGATCCGCCCTGCGACAGGGTACGACGCTCCTGTCGTGAGACTGATGCCGCCGGCTCCGTCGACGAGTCCGAGCTGCTCCAACGCGAGTGGTGAGCCGTACGCCGTCGGCGCGTCGGCGGCAGGAACGCCCAGGTAGTCGAGCCGGCTCCCGTACGCGTACCTGACGGGTACGCGCGTGCCACCGGGAATCGCAGCGTTCGTGGCATCGATCGCGGAGGAGAACGCGCCGGCCCACTCGATGCCCGAGATGCCCGAGATTCGATCGAGGACGTCGGAGGTGACGCCTGCTCCCGGCTCGGCGCGAACCACGATGGACCGGGTGCCGGCGGAGTCGATGGAGGCGATCACGCGCTGTTCCGCGCCCACGGTCCGTCCCGTCGTCAGCATGACGGTGAGCACCATGCCGGCGACCATCAGAATCGTGACGATGGACGCAACCGGCTGGGAGGCCGCTGTCGACATCGCTTCTCGCGCGATGGCGATGCCACGGGATGCCGTCTTCATCCCAGTCTCATCTCGAGATCGCACGCCTCTGCCACGGCGGGATCGTGAGTCACGACGATGACGGTCGCGCCCGCTGCGGCACGGTCGCGCAGCGCGTGGACGACCATCCGGCTCGTGGCCGGGTCGAGGTTGCCCGTCGGCTCGTCGGCGAGGATGATCGACGGCTCGCTGAGGAGCGCTCTGCAGAGTGCGATGCGTTGCGCCTGCCCACCAGACACCTGACCGGGCTTGCGATGCGCCGGCACATCGACACCGAAGCGCTCGAGCAGTTCGCGCGCTCTGCCGGCCAGGTCGGCGCGCTTCTGTCCGCGGTACAGCGCGACCTCGGTCACGTTGTCGAGCACGGTGCGCGTCGCATCCAACGCGGCGTCCTGGAACACGAAGCCGAAAGTGTCCGCGCGCAGCCGTGCTCGACCTGCGTCATGGAGGTGTGTCACGGGCACGCCGTCGACAGAGACCTGACCGGTGGTGGGCTTCAGCATCAGGCCGAGGAGATACAGCAGCGTGGACTTCCCCGTGCCGGAAGGTCCGGTGATGCCCGTCATGGAGCCGGCCGGGAAGTCTGCCGACCAGCTGTCGAGCACCGTCCGATCGCTTCGTCCGTACTCGAAGGTGATCTCGCGAGCGACGAGAGGGTGCATAGTCACTGAGTCGGCTCCCTGCCGGGAACGCGAACATCCATCCCTTCATCCACGCCTTCGATGACGCTCATGCCTCGCGCCGAAGCGATGACCTTCACAGCGAGCCTGTCTCCGGATCTCGCGATGACGGCGACGTGGCCATCGGCACCTGTCACCAGCGCGGCCGACGGCACGACCAGACCCGAGACCTCCTCGGCTGTCACGATGACAGAATCCAGGAGCGCCTCACCGTTGACGGGGATCTGGGAGCACCCGTCGCCGCAGATGGACCCCCCGTCGAGAGGATCCAGGGAGATGTCGATCGAGCCGGACTGGGAGTCGACGACCTGCTTCCCCGCCGCAGCCGTCCAGAGGTCTCCGCTGGGGGAGGTGATCTTCACTCGAGTGCCCGTCGGCATCGTGGCGGCCTGGGCCTCGGTCACCGGTACCCGGAACTCCGGTGCGGTCGAGAGGGCGCGGACGACAGGTTCGCCGCCGGTCACGAGGTTTCCGCGAGTGATCACCTCGTCGTCCAGGGATACGCGCGTGGGAAGGTCCGGTACGTAGATGACGTCGGAGACGTCGACGACACCGGTCTGCTCCACGTCGAGCGCCTTCTGCCAGGCGCGGATGGCCTCGACGGTGCGCGCGCCAGCGATGCCGTCCATGGCTCCGCCGTAGTGCCCGAGGACGGCGAGCATGCTCTGCAGCTGCGCGACGTCAGCGCCCTCGGCATCGAGGCCGATCGCGCGGAACGCAGGAACGTCCCCTTGGCCGATGACGACCGGGCGTTGATCCACGCGGTACAACACCTCACCGGGGCCCACCTCGGCGCCCGGTTCGAGGGGCGCCTCTGTCACGACTCCGACTGCTCGATTGGAACCGGCAGGAACCGGAGTCCATTTCGCGACCGTGTTGAGCTTCGTCGTCGATCCCACAGCGCCCGACTGCACCTTCACGTAGGTGTAGTCCGCTGCCTCGAGTGGGTCGTCGGCGGGAGTGAGGACGGATGAAGCCGCCCAGCCGATGGCGCCGGCGGCGAGGACGGCCAGAATCATCGCGACGACGAGGAGTGGTGTTCGACGATTGGTGGGGATCCGCGCTCCGCGGCGATCGTCACCGGAGGTCGTGCGGGGGCCATTCTCCATGCGTGGTCAACGTCCGTTCGTGAGCTTCCAGTCGTCGATGCTGACCCCGTCCCAGAGCACTTCGCCGGGCGCTTGCTGCGGGCAGGCATCCTCCAACTCCGTCCACGCCTGATTGAAGTTGTCTTCCGCCACGGCGAGGGAGACCTGCGCAAAGGGGAAGTACGGGTCAGAGAGCCACGAATCGACGAACACGGACTCACTGGGCGGATCCGAGATGGAATGCCCGCGGTCCTCGAGGCAGGGGATGACGAAGTCGACGGTCCAGGCGTACTGCAGACGGATCTGCTTGTCGGACCAGGTCCTCGTGTACCTCTCCGGCACGGGGTACTGCACAGCGCAGGTGTACTGCGCGAGCGCGAAAGCCGCCTCGTTGCCGGACGGGACGTTCACTCCGCCGTTGGACTCCGTCGGGTATCCGGCCTCGGCGAGGCAGTCCCGGAGCGCAGCATCGCGTTCGGGGGTGTCGACGTAGCGCACGACCTCGACAGCCGGCGGATCCTCGACGCCGTAGTACTCGGCCCACTGTTCAGCCTGGCCGCGGAGGTAGTCAGGCGACCCGGGGTCCGTCGTCGCGTCGGAGCCGGGCCGCTCGCCTGATGCGGAGCAACCGGCGAGCAGGACGAGGCAAAGGGCGGCACCCACGAGGGCACCCTTCCGCGTCTCGGCGAGACTCACGAAGCGCAGCTCGCTCCGATGATGGAACGCTTCTTCGTCATGAACACCCTCCGACTTTCTAAGTAATGTGCCCACCTTTATTTTGTGATGTTAGCGCATCCACTGAACGCACGGCGAAGGTCGGCCTCTGCCGGAAGAGGGGGTGAGGGGCGGCGAGTGAGCAACATAGGCTGAATACCCGGATGTGACTGTGGGGCTCAGCTACACACATCGGCCAGAGGAAGATCTCCATGACTGAACGCAAGATGCCGCAGCTCAAGCAGCAGCGCTCGATCGACACTCGGGACGCTCTCCTCTCCGGTGCCGCACGCGTGTTCGCCCGCGCGACGTACGCCGAGGCGCGCTACCGTGATGTCGCAGTGGAGTCCGGCGTGAGCGAAGGGGCTCTGTACTTCCACTTCCGCAGCAAGGCGGACCTCGCACGGGCCGTCCTCGATGAGCAGCAGGAGCGTATGACATCCGTGCTGGTGCGTGTCGAGGAGGAGCCGGGCACCGGACGCGCGCAGCTTCTCCGGTTGATGAGGGATCTCGGAGAGCTCATCGCGCGGGATGAGGTGGTCCAGGCCGGAATCAGACTTGCCGGCCAGCCGTCCTCGGAGGTCATGGCAGAGGCGAGCGAGCCGTACCTGGAATGGGTCCGTGTCACGCGGACATTCCTCGAGCGAGGCCTCGAAGACGGGTCCGTCCGTTCAGATGCGGACATCGACCTGCTCGCCGAGCTCTTCAACACCGTCTTCGTCGGGTCTCAGGTGTTGTCCGGTCTGGAGGACGGCTGGAAGTCGTTGCCCCAGCGCATGCAGCGACTCATGCCGACGCTGGAGGCGCTGCTCGCCGAGTAGTGCCTGCCGCGGGGTGCGTGGCTCCGCCTTGCATGAAGCTCTCTGCCGGTGCTTCGCTCAGGAAGCGGGCTCCACCGCGATCACCGAGACGGTCGCCGGGCCGGTGGGCGCGGTGTAGGTGACGTCGTCGCCCACATATCTGCCGTTGACGGCGGCGCCCAGCGGTGAGCGCGGCGAGAGGGCGCGATCGTCGGCCAGAACAGTACGGTCGCCGAGGAGGAAGGTGTCTGTGCTCCCGTCGGCGAAACGGATGGTCACGAGCATCCCCGGCTCCACCAGACCGTCGTCGGGCTTCACCGTCACGTCGGCGTTCCTCACGAGCGCGCGCAGCTCGATCACACGCGCCTTCTCGGCGAGGGTCGCCTCGCTCCCCTTCTCCTCCAGAGCCGCGATCTCCGCCTCCAGGGCAGCGAGCGTGGCGGGCGGCATCCATACGGCGGGCGTGGTCATGGCAGATCGATCCTTCGGTACGGGGAGCCAGCAGGCGTAACCACCGACCATATCGAGTCGCAGCGGGAAGTCAACATCGTCTCGGCGGGTGCCAGGCAACGCATCGCGCCCTGGCGGCTGATACCAGAGCGCGATGCATCGGCCCGCTGATCAGGTCAGGGGCTTGTCTTCCACCACGGTTCCGGCAGATCACGCCACCATGCTCGTTCCGTGAACGGGTAACCGAGAGCGCGGAGTTCAGCTGCCAACTGCCGAAACCACGGGGCACGGTCGCCTCTGGGTCGTGTGGCTCAGAACGTGTCGAGGGCGACGAGGTTGTTGGCGCCTTGACCATCCGCGTGGGTGCGGAGGTAGGGCTCTCCCCGGCCGGGCCGCACGACGGCGACTCGCACGCGATCCCCGCCTGAGCCCACGGAGGCTTCGCCGCCCTTGACCTCGACCCAGGCGACGAGTGAGGGCTTGTCGATCTCGCCGACCTTTCCCGATTCCGGGTTCACCCAGCGGTATCGGATGATCTCGTCTGCCGTGCGGACTGTGCCACCGAACCGAACATGCGTGATCTCGATTGCCATCACGGCCCCCCATCGCATCACCGCGCCTGTCGCGGACGAGACCCAGTCTTCGTGAGCGCGAGGCTGCGACGGGCGGGTCGGTCGCGGCCCTTTCGTCAGTCCCACGGAATCCTTACCGATTCCCTCGGCAGGAGTCGCTCGTCCGAAAGCCGAAGTTTGTTAGCCTTACCTAAGTAGACATTCGTTCTGCGCATCCTCCGCTCCGAGAAAGGCTCCCGACGTGCCCGCACGCCTCCGACGCCCCGCGACCACCCTCTTCGCCCTCGCCGCTTCCGCCGCGCTCCTGCTCACCGGATGCGCCGCCGCGCAGCCCGCCGATGCGGAGAGCACGACCGCGCCCTCCGGCACCCACGAGGTGCAGCACGCGCGCGGCACGACCGAGGTGCCTGACGACGTGCAGCGTGTGGTGACCCTCGAGCCGCTCGAGCTCGACACCGCAGTCGCCGTGGGCATCACCCCTGTCGGTGCGGCCGTGGCGTCGAACGTCGCCGGGGCCCCGGCCTACCTCGACGTCACGGGTGTCGAGGGCGTCGGCACCGTCCCCGAGCCCGACCTCGAAGCCATCGCCGCGCTCAAGCCCGACCTGATCCTCGGCACCGAGGCACGGCACTCCGCGCTGTACGAACAGCTGTCGGCGATCGCCCCCACGGTCTTCATCGCGACGCAGGCCGACCCCTGGCGCGACAACGCGGTGCTCATCGGCGAGGCACTGAACCGCGAAGACGAGGTCACCGACCTTCTGGCCGCGGTCGACGAGCGCTGCACGAGCCTCAAAGACGAGTACGCGGTCGACGGCGAGACGGCGCAGCTGATCCGCCCGCGCGACGAGACCACATTGAGCCTCTACGGCCCGGTGTCGTTCGCGGGAAGCCTGCTCGAGTGCGTCGGCTACACGATCCCCGCGCAGGACTGGGCGGACGGTCTGCAGGCCGACATCTCTCCCGAGAACATCCTCGACGCGCAGGCCGACCACGTGTTCGTCACGGCGACCGCCGTGGATGACGAATCCGCCGTTCCCGCCGCCATCACCCAGAACGCCGCGGCGTTCCCGTCGGTGACCCTCGTCGACACCAGCTACTGGGTCTCCGGCGTCGGACCGAAGGGCGCGCAGGCCGTGCTCGACGACATCGAGAAGTACCTCGAAGCGAACCGTTGACACTTCTCGCCCGAGCCGGCGCGGAGTCCGTTCCGCGCCGGCGACGTGCGAGGCGAGCAGCGACGGGAGCCGTGGTGCTCGTCGTCGCTCTCGCGCTCGCCGTCGTGCTCTCGCTGTTGATCGGCGCGAATCCGATCCCTCCGTCGGCGCTGTGGGATGCGCTGCACGGGCGTGGCGACGCGGAGACGAACTACGTGCTGTTCGAGCTGCGGATCCCGCGCACGGCGGTCGGCCTCGTCGCCGGCGCGGCTCTGGGCGTCGCGGGCGCCCTGATCCAGGCGTTCACACGCAATCCCCTCGCCGACCCCGGCATCCTCGGCGTCAACGCCGGCGCCGCGCTGGCGGTCGCGCTCGGCGTGGCCTTCCTCGGTCTGCGTGATGCGTCGGAGTTCATCTGGCTCGCCTTCCTCGGCGCGCTGGTGGTCACCGTGGCCGTCTACCTCGTCGGCTCCTCGGGTCGTGGCGCGGCGGATCCGCTCCGGCTCACGCTCGCCGGTGTCGCGCTCGGGGCCGTGCTGTCGGGCATCACCACGGGTCTCACGTTGAGCGACCCCGAGGCGTTCGACTCCATGCGCAGCTGGAACGCCGGGTCCCTGCTCGGCCGCGGCTTCGACGTGCTGCTGCCGATCCTGCCCTTCCTGCTGTTCGGGTTGGTGATCGCGCTCGGCCTGACCGCCGGTCTCAACGCCGTCGGTCTCGGCGACGACATCGCTCGCGCGCAGGGGGCGAACGTCCTCGGCATCCGGATCGGCGTGATCGTCGCCGTCACCCTGCTGGCGGGCGGCGCGACCGCCCTTGCCGGGCCGATCTCCTTCGTCGGACTCATGGTGCCGCACGTGATCCGCTGGACCTTCGGGGTCGACCAGCGCCTCATCATCCCGCTCTCCGCCGTGCTGGCCCCTATCGTCGTCCTTCTCTCCGACGTGCTCGGCCGCGTCATCATCGCCCCCGCCGAGGTGCCGGTGGGGATCGTGACCGCTCTGGTCGGAGCGCCCGTGCTCATCGCCCTGGCCCGACGACGCAAGGCGAGCAGCCTATGACCTCCCCCCGCTTCCCCTCGCTCACGGTCGGCCCGCGGCGTGTGCTCCTCCGGCTCGGACCCGTACAGGCGCCCCTTCGCGTGCGCAGCATCCTGGTCGCCGGCGCCTGCATCGCTGCGACACTGATCCTGTTGATCCTGTCGCTCGGACTCGGATCCTTTCCGCTCTCTCCCGGCGAGGTCGTCACCGTGCTCTTCGGGGGCGGCGACGGCATCGAACGCACGGTCGTGATGGAGTGGCGGCTGCCCCGCGCGCTCGCGGCCATCACGCTGGGCGGTCTCCTTGCGATCGCCGGAGCACTGTTCCAGACCGTCACCCGCAACCCGCTCGCCAGCCCCGATATCCTCGGGCTCTCGAACGGCGCGTTCACCGGGATGCTCCTCGCTCTCGTGTTCGTGTCGGCCGGGGTCTCCGCCCGCACGATCGGCGCACTGGTCGGCGGTCTCGCGACTGCCGCCGTGATCTGGCTGATCGCCGTACGCGGCGGTATCCAGGGGTTCCGTCTCATCATCGTCGGGATCGGCGTCTCGGCGATCCTGGCCTCGCTCAACACCTGGATGCTGCTGCAGATCGAGCTCGAGACGGCGATGTTCGCGTCGGCGTGGGGCGCGGGCTCGCTGAACGGTGTGACCGCCGAAGGACTGGGAGTCGCGTTGCTGTGTGCGGCGCCGTTCGTGGTCGCAGCCGGACTGCTCGGTCCGCGGCTGCGTCAGCTCGACCTCGGTGACGACGTCGCGGCGGCCACGGGCTCCCGGCCGTCCGTGGTGCGCACGATCGCGCTCCTCATCGGAGTGGTGCTGGTGGCGGCCGCCACGACCGTCGCCGGACCCGTCGCGTTCGTGGCGCTCGCGGCCCCGCAGATCGCGCGCCTGCTCGCGCGCACCCCCTCGCTGTCGATGCCGCTCTCCGCACTGGTCGGAGGGATGCTGCTGCTCGCCTCCGACCTGGTGGCGCAGCACCTGCTGCCCGTCACGCTCCCCGTCGGCGTCGTCACCGTGTCGGTGGGTGGCGCCTACCTCGTCCTGATGATCATCCTGGAGATCCGACGCCGTGCCTGACCTCGATTCCCCCGCCGCCGCATCCGCCCGTCTGAGAGCCGAGCGGATCAGCCTGTCGTACGACCGCACCGAGATCGTGCACGAGCTGACCACCGACATCCCTCCCGGCTCGTTCACGGTGATCATCGGCGCCAACGCCTGCGGCAAGTCGACGCTGCTGCGCGGATTCTCCCGTCTGCTCTCGCCCTCGCGCGGCGAGGTGGTGCTCGACGGCAGGTCGATCGCGAGCTATCCCGCGAAGGAGGTCGCTCGCCGACTCGGCCTGCTTCCTCAGAGCGCCGTCGCGCCGGACGGGATCACGGTGACCGACCTCGTCGCCCGCGGCCGCTATCCGCATCAGAGCCTGCTGCGGCAGTGGTCCGATGACGACGAGGCCGCCGTGCGTGACGCGTTGGAGGCGACAGGGACCAGCGATCTGGCCGGACGCACCGTCGATGAGCTGTCGGGGGGCCAACGCCAGCGGGTCTGGGTGGCGATGGTGCTGGCCCAGCAGACGGATCTGCTGCTGCTCGACGAACCCACGACGTACCTCGACGTCGCGCACCAGGTCGAGCTCATGGAGCTCTTCGCGGAGCTGAACGCGCAGGGCAGGACGATCGTCGCCGTGCTCCACGACTTGAACCACGCGGCGCGCTACGCCTCGCACATCATCGCGATGCGCGAGGGTCGTATCGTCGCGGAGGGTGCGCCGGAACAGGTGATCACCAGCGAACGCGTGCACGAGGTCTTCGGGCTGGCGAATGTCGTGATCGCCGATCCGGTCACGGGCGGGCCGTTGGTCGTGCCCCTGCGCGGCACCTCGAAGAAGGAGAAGGGTTCATGAGCACCGAACGTCCCTGGGCCTACAGCGCCTTCCCCGTGCATGTCGTCTCGCGAAAGGTGCTGAGCCCCGGCTTCGTGCGGCTGACGTTCGCCGGCGACGCCCTCGAGAACTTCGCCACCTGGGGAACCGACCAGCGGATCAAGCTCGTCCTGCCTCTGCCCGACGGATCGCTCGCCGACTTCGGTCTGCTCGAGGAACCGACGCCCCACCCCTCGGACTGGTACACCCGGTGGAAGGCGCTGCCGGAGGGCGAGCGCAACGTCCTGCGCACCTACACTCCGGCGGCGATCCGTCCGGAGCAGCAGGAGCTCGACGTGGACTTCTACCTGCACGAGCCTGCGGGTCCGGCATCCGCCTGGGCGGCATCCGCCGTTCCGGGCGACGAGGTCGTGATCACCGGTCCCGACCGGCGGATGGGGTGGACGGGCTACGGGCTGCACTGGGCGCCGGAAGACGCACGCAGGTTCCTGCTGGTCGCCGACGAGACCGCCTTCCCCGCCGTGAGGTCGATCCTCCAGACGCTGGATGCGGCGGAGGTGGTCGACGTGATCCTGGAATGCCAGGACGCAGTGAACGACATCGTGTCGGCGGATGCGCCGGCGAAGGCGCGTATCCGGGTCGTCGCGCGCGGTGACGGCGATGTCTCCGGTGCTGAACGCGCCGTATCGGAGTGGAGCGCCGAGCACGGGCCGGCGGTGCGCGACGACCCCGCGTTCTACGCCTGGATCGCGGGGGAATCGGGCACCACCGCGCGCGTCCGTCGTCACCTCACCTCTGCCGTCGGCATCCCGAAGGAGCGCGTGTCCTTCCTCGGCTACTGGAAGATCGGCGGCCCGCTCGTCGGCTGACCTCAGTGACCGGCATCCCACATCGTGTACGAGATCACGCCGACGGGAAGAGTATCGAGCGGCTCGATCAACTCGCTCTCGGTGCCCGCGAGACGCCCCGTCTCGACGGAGACGAAGACGGTCTCGACCCGCTCGGGGATGGTGGATGCGACCCGCAGGCCGATGACGTCGCGCCCGAGGCGGTCGGTCGTCTCTCCGAGCACCTGCACGCCGCCGGCGTCGACGAGCATGCGCAGCAGCGTCGCGTGCTGGGCGTCGCTCAACGTCCAGTACTGCATCAGGCCGGCGATGGCGGCGAGCAGCTCACCGGATGACGATTCCGGGGTGGCGCCGAAGACGGCCAGTGCGGGCTCGAGATCCTCGGGCGCGCTGCCGGAGAGAGTCGCCGCCGCTGCGGGGAGCGTGAAGTCCTCCGGGGGGATGACGACCTCGTCGATCAGGTCCCCGGGCTGGTACTCGCTCGGTTCGACATCGGCAGGGCGCTCGGCATCCGACCAATAGGAGTCGCCCGCGACGATCGTGCTCGTGGCGGTCTCGCCCGGCGCCCACACGAACGTGATGTCCTGAGGGACCACTTCGACGTGGCCGGCTTCCATCTCGACGCTCCAGCCCCAGCTGACGGAGCGGACCCTCGACTCCTGTGCGACGTCGGGCGGCGCGAGCAGTGCCTGCTCGGCGTCATCCACGACCTGAGCCAGCGACCCGGAGGCCCGGTACTCCAGCGGCGGCGGTGTGAGCGCGACGGCCTGACCGGTCGGGGACAGCACGTTCACGGCGATCACCACGGCGGCCGCGGCCGTCGCGACAGCGGTCGTGAGGCCAGTCCAAAGGAGTGTGCGTCGGGCGCGCTGCGGGCGCGGGCGGCCCGTACCCCGGATGATGCTCTCGCGGATCGCGATGTGTGCCGCGGAGAGTCCGGTGGTGTTCTGTTGCGGTGCAGGATGGGCGGCCCGGAAGAGGCGGTCGAGCTCGTCGACGGAGATGTTCACGATCCTTGTCCACCGCCTTCCAGCTGCTCGCGGAGCTTCGCGCGTGCTCGTGTGAGTGTCGTCCACACGGCGCTCTGACTCGTGCGGAGCACTTCGGCGACCTCGCCGGCGCTCAGGTCATCCCAGTACGTGAGCACGACGATCTGTCGCTCTCGCGCGCTGAGTGCGATGAGTGCCGTGCGCAGCGCGAGCACCTCTAGGGGATCGAGCTTCTCCGACGGTGTCTCGAGCCCGCGGACCAGCGCCTCGAGGGCGAGATCGCGAGATCGGACGCGTCGGGAGCGATCCCGCAGCTTGTTGTTCGCCGCGCGCAGGAACCAGGTGAGGGGCATCGGGCGATCCGCATCGAGCTTGCGCCAGGCCACCGTGAAGATCTCGGCGGTGATCTCGTCGACCTCGTCGCCGTCGTCGATGTAGCACGAGAGGTGGCGATGCACCCGCGGCCAGTAGTCGTCGAAGAGGCGCCGGAAGACGACTTCTCTGCTCTCTGTCCCGAGCGGGCTCGCGGCTCGGGTCGTCGCGCTCTTGTGGCGGCGCCGAGAGACCTGGCGAGCACCCGTCGACGTGCCGGAGGAGGGCGAGACGCTGGCGAAGGCGATCCGCAGCGTACCGACGGCCCCGAACCCGAACATGGGGACCTCGCTCACGATGGTGGGATTGCTCGACCAGACTAACGGCCCACACGCAGCGCTATAGGAGGCAGCGCAGGTTCGTGGTGCCGCCGGGCAGGTTCACGGTCGCCCCAGGGCCGGCGGTTCCGAGCACGGTGCTGGCGCCCTTCCGCGCCTGCACCGTGCCGGACGAGCGCGCGTTGGCGATCGAGCCAACGGTGCTCAAAGCCGCGGTGCTCACCGTCGTGCACGTCGCCCAACTGAGCTTCGTGCCGCTCCTGTTCGCTCCGGCGTATGCACAGTACGATCCGGTAGCGCAGGAGCCGACGGCGCGGGAATCGGGCGATGGAACAGAGAGTTCCAAACCGAGTTCCGGCCAGACCACGGTGTGCGCATCGATGACGGTGCCCCCCGGCACCGCATCGATGGCGTACTGGACATCCGGATGGACGGCAGACTCCTCACTCGCGCGGGCGGGCGTCGCGCTCCCCATCGCGATGTCACTGCCCACGGCAAGATCCAGAGGCCCCTTTTTCATGCTCGTCCATTCGGGTGTCGAGAGTTGCTGATGATGCGCTTCTCATCACACCGCTGCGCAGGCCCCTGTTGCGACAGAAGACGCGCGCCCTTTCGGATGACGAACCACTTCCTTACCGACGACATTTCCTGCCGTGCCGTCGCGGTGGCACGGCGGCCCCGAGCCGCTCCGGCACCGGCAGACTGGGGGTGGACCATCCGCAGATTTCCGGAGAAGTGATGAATCAAGAGCAGCCCCGCAGAGCGCCCAGTCAGGCCGTCCTCACCGTGCAGCGGGTGGAACAGGTGAGCCCGGATCTGATCCGGATCACGGCGGGCGGTGACGGATTCGCCGACTACAACGACAACCTCTTCACCGACAAGTACGCCAAGATCCTCTTCTCCGATCCGCGACACGGGCTGACTCCTCCCTACGACCTCGCACAGCTGCGCGCCGAGGAGCCCGAGAAGCTCCCCACGCGACGCACCTACACGATCCGCTCGGCCGATGCGGAAGCGCGGCAGATCGTCATCGACTTCGTCGTGCATGGTGACGAGGGCGTCGCCGGCCCCTGGGCGCGCGCCGCTCAGCCGGGTGACACGATCGTCGTCAGCGGCGCCGGCGGCGGCTATCGTCCGGATGCCGCCGCGCCCTGGCATCTGCTGATCGGAGACCACACCGCTCTTCCGGCGATCTCCTCCGCCGTCGAGGCGATGGATGCCGCGGCGCAGGGCCATGTGCTGCTCAGCGTGGCCGATCCGGCGGATCGCATCCTTCCCGCGGTGCCCTCGGGTGTGAGCATCCGCTGGACGCAGGACGACGACGAACTCCTCGCCGCCCTTGCCGACCTGCCCTGGGCCGAGGGCACTCCGGGGGTCTTCGCGCACGGTGAGCGCGGCACGATCAAAGAAGTGCGCGCTCTGCTGAAGCAGCGCGACGTGCCGCGGGAGTCGCTGTCGATCTCGGCCTACTGGGCGCGTGGACGTGCGGAGGATCAGTTCCAGGCGGAGAAGCGGGAGCCGATCGGGCAGATCGAGTAGCCGACCTGTCAGCGCAGGTCGGACACGTTCGCGACGACGGTGGCGTAGAGGTCGGCGATGCCGGCCAACGCCGAGCGGTGCAGCTGTTCCGCCGGCACGTCGCCCGCGACGGACGGCAGGCTGCGCGTCGCCGTCGCCGCAGCGACCACGGTGGGGCGGTTTCCGCGACGGTCTTGCCGCGCGGGCGCATCTCAGCCGCAGCTCCTTCACCCGCGCGTTCCGCGCCCTGAACGCAACTTCACCGGCTAACCCAGGTGCCGCGACCAGAACTCATCCTCTGCCCAGTCTGCAGGGATGCCCATGCCGGCGAGGTTCATCGGCGGTCGGGTGCTGAGCAGCTGATGCAGTCGCCGCGCCCAGGTACTCCGGGGCGACACCATGTCGAGCACCGACTGGAGTGACACCAGCACTGGGTAGAGGCGTTTCTCTGAGCGTGTCGGTAGTGCAGCATCGCCCTTCAGCCAGGAGATCGCAGGTGAGGCTGGAATCGCGGGGTACACACCCAGACCGACGTTCCAGAGTCGACCGTGGTGGGCGCAGATGTTCCGAACACGCACGTAGGTGCGAAGCCACGACGTCAGCACCGGATCGTTGAGGCCGAGACGCCTCGCTATGGCAGTCCGATCGGCACGTACGCGCAGGTTGTCGATCACGTTGTTCAGTTGACCGAGGGTGAGGGTCTCCACCATCAGCCACGAAGGCGGCAGCTCGGGCTCACCGTAGGTGAGTAGGTAGTGCTCGAGCGCTGAGCGATAGACAACGCTGGAGGGGTGGCTGATTGGCTCCGGGGTGCCGGCGAGACGAGTATCGGAGGTGTCGCGCACAATCTTGAGGAGACCCGTGTGCTTCCCGTGGTTCTGAAAGTGGGCAGCTTCGACGTACCAGTGAGGGTCTTCGTATGCGGTTGACATGTGATCCGTCAGCGCCGCGCGCACCGCGACTTCGACCCGCTCCAACGCATCCATCACCAGCAATCTGAGCGCCCGGTCGAAGACGTAGATATCCAGTACGTCATCGAACGCAACCCCAGCGCGGAATGCATGGTCGGGCCGACCCCGTTGGAACGGGATCGTGTACGGCGAGAGCCGGAAGTAGCCGATGTGCCGCAGGTACCGCGCGGCCCGTTCGCGATCCGGTATCTCAAGCCCGCGTTCAGCCAGCCGAGTGACGAGGTCGTCCAGGCTCAGTGCCGGCTTGTCGTAGATCAGAGCGCCCCGAGGCCGGGGTGGTCGGGGCATCGATGCTCCTCTGGCAGGGAGAGAAAAACCTCCCAAGTGCGCATCCAGGAGAGGCGTGGGAGGTGTAGTGGTACGAATGTAGCACGGAGGTGGGACAGGGCGCTGGGTTGTGTGCAGACCGGTGCCGTGGGTCGGTGCACTTCCGCCGAGGCTCCGCCAGCGGCCGAGCCCCTGCTCACCGATCGCGAAGAGCCTGAGCGATGAGCGCGCGCACCTCGGCTGAGGTCGAGTCCGTCGAGTACGGCTCCCAGCGGTCGAGCTGCTCGAGGGTCCACTCCCAGTGCGCGGCGCGCAGCACGATGGGCAGCGGATGGTGCTGCGGGGGCCATCCGTACTGATCCCGCTCGCCGTCGAAGGCGGCGGACGCCCGCCATCCTGCATCGCGGACGCAGGAGCCGGCCATCGTCGTCATCACGACGCCGTCGACCACATCGATCGCCATGCTGTTGTCGACGCAGCCGTCGACCCGCCACCAGAGGTGGACCGGGATCTCGATCGTCACGTACTCCATGGCTCCATTCTGTCTCCCCTGCTTGTATCGTGTTCAGAGCACAAGTTGTGATAGACATATGGCACAACTTGGAGATCGGAGACGAGATGTCACAGAGTGAAGCACCTACATGGGGCCTGATGGATCTGGTGAGAGCGGCGTTCTCGCTGCCGCTGTTCTCGCTGTTCCTCGCCGCGGTGGTCGTCGCCGTGATCCTGATCTTCGCGTCCCGGCCGCAGCTCGCCCTACGCGAGGCGCAGGGCGGGAGCGCGGAGCTGCTCAGAACCGTCCAGGCGCGCTACCGCAGCGAGCGTGTGGTGCTCGTGATCGCCGCGATCCTGGTCATCGTCGTCTTCGCCGTTGAGAACGTGCTGCGCGGCTACGTGCTGCACCTGGGGGAGCTGCTGCCGTGGTGGCGCTTCGCGACGGCGCTCTTCGTCGCCGCGCTGGGCCTCGGCGTCGTGGCGGCGATCGAGGTGCGCGGTGCGAAGCCCTCGGAGGTGCCTGTCGTGTCCGGCGCTCGGCGTACCTGGACGAGCTTCGGGCCGCGGATCGGGCTCATCGGGGCAGTGGTCGCGCTGGTCGCCATCGTGGCGACATCGATCGCGGCGGGGCTGGCTGCCTATGCCGACAGCCGAGGTGATTCCGCATGGCTCGAGATCCCGATCCCCAACGAAGAGGCGATCGATCCCGTCCGGGTGCATTTCTACGGATGGACCTACGGGGTGCCCGTCCTGATCTGCGTCGCTCTTCTGGCTGCGGTCACCTGGGGTGTGCTGCATGCCAACGCGGCGCGACCGTACATCCGCCCGGAGACGGTCGCCGCCGAGCGGGACGCGCGCCGTGCCGTGGCGCGGGATGCCGTACGCGTTGCGACCGCCGCGATGCTGCTGGGGCTGGCAGGTGCGTGGCGGCTGATCGCGAGCAACGGCACCGGGTCGGAGCTCGTGATCGAGGGTCAGAACGGCGGCGCCCCCTACGAGGCGATCTGGCGCTACGCAGAAGTCGCGGCGGTGGCGGGCTGGGCTGCGCCGGTGCTCGAAGTCCTCGCCTTCGCGCTGCTGCTGCTCGTCGCCGTGCGGCTCCGTGCGCCCAAGGTCCCGGCAGGAGCGGAATCCGACATGGCCGATGTGGAGGTCGTGCGGTGACCGCGTCTCCGATCCTGTCGGCGGCCGACGAGGGGAGTCCTACGCAGGACATCTATCGGCAGCTGCGCGGGCTCATCGTGTCGGGTCAGCTCGGCGCGAACGAGCGCCTGCCCACCGTGCGCCAGACCGCGGCCGACCTCGGCGTCGCCGCAGGGACGGTCGCCAAGGCGTACAAGATGCTCGAGCATGACGGACTGGTGGTCACTCGCACCGCCGCCGGCACGCGCGTCGCGGAGTCGGCGGGGCTGCTGCCGGCATCCGTGCTGAAGCGCATCAGGGATCTGGTGGCAGAAGCGGCCGGCACCGGCGCCGCACAGGACGACGTGATCGACGTGCTGCGGGCGGTCTGGCGGGCGGAGGCGGGGGTGGCGCCGGAGGCCAAGTGAGCAACCAAGGTTGACAAGCGGGGGATTAGCAACGTAGGTTGACGACATGGAATCCGTTCAGATCGCCGATATCGCCGCCGATACCTCCGACCCGCGCGCAGGCTTGCGCGCCGTCGCCTCGCTGCGACGTCTCGCCGACACTCTCGAACTGCGGCAGGTCGAAGCGGCACTGCGTGCGGGGATCGGGTGGCAGGGCATCGCCGATGCGCTCGGCGTGACGAGGCAGGCCGTCCACAAGAAGCACGCGAAGCGGATCGACCCCTCGATCGAGATCCCGAGGAGGAACGCATGAGCAAGCTCATCCGCGCCGCCGCGACGAGTCAGACCCTCTCGCTGGCGGCCATGGAGGAGGCGTCCCGGTTCGGACTGCGGGATGCCGACATCGAGCACCTCTTCCTCGCACTGACGATCGACGCGGGAATCGGAGGCCAGGTGCTGCGGAGCCTCGGTATCACCCTCGATGCGACGCGCGCGGCGATCGAGGAGCAGCAGGCGGACCAGCTGGGTTCGCTCGGCGTGCAGGCTGACAGTACCGGCGGCCGCATCGTCTATCCGGAGACCGGAGGATACGACTGGACGGAGCGGGTGCTCGCGGTGATGAGGGCGGCCGTCTCCGGGGACCGTGATGGTGATTCGGCCGCCGTGCTGCGCGCGCTCCTCGCCGAGCCCAGCGGACTCATGACGGATCTTCTCGAGCGGATGGACGTGGAGCCCGAGCGCATCATCGACGCGCTCGACGACGCCGCAGCGATGATCGCTGAACACCGGAGGACG
The DNA here is from genome assembly GCF_023091245.1 of Microbacterium croceum. Lineage (NCBI taxonomy): Bacteria > Bacillati > Actinomycetota > Actinomycetes > Micrococcales > Microbacteriaceae > Microbacterium > Microbacterium croceum. The sequence goes on from NZ_JAHWXN010000001.1 coordinate 633,581, forward strand.
GCGGGCGAGCAGCCCACCATCCACGGCACGCACACGGCATTCGTGCCGGCGGATCCGCTCGACGTGTGGACGCTGCTGGCCGACGGCGTACGCCTCGCGGAGTGGGAGCCGACCATCGGGGAGGTCGTGCGGAGGGATGCCGCGACCGGTCGCTGGGAGGCGCGGACGCGTACGGAGGGCTCTGGTGGCAAGCCGCTGAAGATCCGCGACGGCATCCGTCGGCAGTACGCCGAGTCCGTGCGGAGCGAGCGGCCGTCGCACGTCACCTGGCACTTCACGTACCCCGATGAGCCGCGATCGAATGCGCGCGTCGTCTCAGTCGAGATCGAGCCGGCCGCGGGAGGAGCGCAGCTGCGTCTCTCGTTTGGGTGGGAGCTGCACGCGAGTCGCCGCCGCCGGAGGGTCATGGGGGCACTGCTCAGGCCGGTTTTCCGTTTCCTGTGCTTCGTGCAGCTGACGCAGATCGCCGCGGGCATCAGTCGCGCGTTCCGCTGACCGCTCAGGCGAGGATCGACTGTTTGTCATGCCTCACCATCTCGGGCATTGTGGAGACGGGTCGCCGACAGCTCCTCACGCTTGTCTCGCAGCGACAGAACGAACACATTGAGAGAACATGCTCCCTCGGCACAGCGCAGTCACACTGGAACAGGTCGCCCGTCAGGCGGGGGTTTCGCGCGCCACGGTGTCGCGCATCGTGAACGGGGTGTCCACGGTCGACCCTGCGCTCGCCGAGCGCGTCAACGTGGTCGTGAAGCAACTGGGCTATGTGCCCAATCTGTCCGCCCGTTCGCTCGCGAGCCGCCGGGCGGGAGCTGTGGCCCTCGTCGTACCGGAAGACGTGGAGCGCTTCTTCGGCGATCCCTTCTTCGGGGCGCTGGTGGCTGGAATCCAGGGAAAGATGCGGGGCTCCGGTTTCCTCCTCGACGTGCTGATCGCGGCGGACGACCCTCGACAGACGTCGGATCTGCTGCTCGGGGGCAAGGTCGATGCAGCCATCCTCTTCTCGCACAGGATCGAGCAGTCGTTCATGTCGATGATGTCGGCTTCGCTTCCTGTCGTACTCGCAGGACGACCCTCCGACGCAACCGAACCGACGTGCCACTACGTCGATGTCGACAACCGGGGAGGCGCGGAGTTCGTCACCCGTCATCTCCTGGAGAGGGGCCACCGCCGGATCGCGATGATTCGAGGGCCGGAGGATTCGCCGGCCGCGGCCGATCGCCTGCAGGGGTATCTCGACGCGCACGAGGCGGCGGGCATCGAGCCCGGGCCGATCGTGGCGGGGGACTTCACGAGCGCCGGCGGCGTCGCCGCCGCTGAACGACTGCTCGATGAGGGTGCGTCGTGCACAGCGGTCTTCGCTGCGAACGATCTGATGGCGATCGGAACGATGGGTGTCCTCAGACGACGGGGGCTTCGGATCCCAGACGACATCGCGGTCGCCGGCTTCGACGACGTGCCGTCAGCGGCGGATACGGTTCCGCCGCTGACGACCGTGCGTCAGCCCTCGCGTGAGCAGGGTGCGGCCCTCGCGGAGGCGGCTCTCGCGCTGGTCGCGGGGGAGCAGGTCGAACAGGGACAGGTGCTCGCGACCGAGCTCATCGTCCGCGAGTCCACCTGAATCCCGGGGTCGTGGTCAGCCCTTGACGGCACCCGCCATGATTCCGCTGACCAACTGCTTGCCTGCGAAGACGAACAGGAGCAGAAGGGGCGCCGTGGCGAGGAGCACTCCGGTCAGGACGACCGAGTAGTCGACGAAGTAGCCCGACTGCAGCAGGGATAGGGCCACCGGCAGCGTCGGGTCCTGCCGGTCGAGCACGATGAACGGCCAGAAGAAGTTGTTCCACGCGGAGACGAAGGTGAAGAGCCCGAGCATCGCCGCTGCCGGTCGCGCCGCGGGGACTCCGACCGTGAGGAACGATCGGAACGAGGATGCGCCATCGACCCTGGCCGCTTCGATGAGCTCGTCGGGTACGGCCTGTCTGAGGTACTGCGTCATCCAGAACACGCCGAAGGCGCTGGTGAGCGACGGGATGATGATCGCGCCGATGTTGCCGGTCCAACCGAGCTCGCTGAACATGATGTACAGCGGCACCACACCCAGCTGCATCGGCACGGCCATGGTCGCCACGACCATCACCAGCAGTCGTCCCCGCCCGCGGAAATGGAGCTTCGAGAAGGCCCACCCTGCCAGGGTCGAGAAGAAGACGACCGAGACGGCGATCAGAGTCGAGCTGTAGATCGAGTTCCACAGCGCACGCCAGAAGTTGACCGACGGGTCGTTGACGACCTTGTCGACATTCGTCCAGAAGTTGCCCCCGGGCAGCCACGACATGTGCGGGTCTCGCACCGTGTAGGAGTCGCCGGATCCGATCAGGAACGACCAGTAGAAGGGGAACACGCTGGCCAGCAGCACGACGCCCAGGAAGAGGTAGACCCACGGGCTCGGTCGCGAGAACCGTCGCGCGCGACGGACGTTCTTCGATGGGCTCGGCATCGGCAGGTGACGGCTCATCGGTTGGCCTCCTCGACCGGTCGTGCGTTGTCGTGGGTGGTACGGCGTGGGCGAAGGACGCGACGCCCGGGGTTCTCCGCGACCGCCGCAGCATCGTCACGGACCAGCCCTCGCGTGACGATCAGGTTGATGAGCCCGACGAGCAGGATGAGCGCGAAGAGGATCCACGCCATCGCGGCTGCTCGACCGAAGTCCCACTCGCCCCATCCGACGTTGTAGAGGTAGAGCGCGATCGTGAGCCACTGGTTGTCGGGGCCGCCTGTGCCCGTGTGGTCGTACATCCGAGGCTCGTCGAAGACCTGGAGCCCACCGATCGTGGAGGTGACGACGACGAAGATCAGGGTTCCGCGCAAGCCGGGGATCGTGATCGACAGGAACTGACGGATCGCCCCGGCACCATCGACCGTCGCCGCTTCGTAGTACTCCCGGGGAATCGCCTGCATGGCGGCGAGCAGGATCAGCGTGTTGTACCCGGTCCACCGGAAGTTGACCATTGTGGCGATCGCGACGTGGCTGGCGAACGGATCGGTGTGCCAGGGGATCGACGTCATTCCCAGTTGCGTGAGCAGCGAGTTCACGAGCCCGAACTTGTCACCGAACATGTTGCTGAAGATCAGCGCGACCGCGACGGGAGCCATGACGTAAGGGACGAGAACGCTCATGCGCCAGAAGGTGCGTGCTCTGATGTTGCGATCGAGGGCGGCGGCGATGATGATCGCTGCGACGAGCTGCGGAATCGTGGAGAGCAGGAAGATGCTCACCGTGTTGCGCAGCGCGATCCAGAAATCGGGTGCGGAGAGCACGCGCCAGTACTGGTCGAATCCCACGAACTCACCCGTGCCGCGAACCATGTCCCACTCCATGAGCGAGATGACGGCCGTGTAGCCGATCGGGAAGAGGCCCGTGGCGACGAAGATCAGGAAGAACGGCGCGATGTACAGATACGGCGCGGACTTCACGTCCCACCGGGTCAGCTTCTCCCGGAGAGCGGAATCGCCGTTCCGCTGCGGCAGGATCGAACGATGTGAAGGCATGAACGAAGTCTCATTTCGTTGAGAAGCCCCCGCCCGTGACCCGGGCGGGGGCTGTGGATTACTCGATCGAGTTCACCTTTTCGACCCACTGGTCCCAGGAGGCTCCCGCGTCCTGCGTGCCGTCTTCGACGCGGGCGATCGCGTCGCCCATCGCGGTCGCGACCTGGAAGTACAGCTCACCCTTGAACGGAGCGACCTCGACCGCCTGCGCCCGGTCGGAGAAGATCTGCCCGATGGGGGCGTCGTTGAAGAACGGGTTGGTCGCCTCGAGAAGGATCGGCGAGCTCATCGCCTCGACCTGGCTGGGGAAGAGGCCCGCGTTCTCGAAGTACTTGAGCTGCTGTTCCGGCGCCGTCAGCCAGTCGGCGAGCTTCTGCGCCTCTTCGACGTTGGCTCCGGAAGCCGGGACGGTGAGATACGAGCCACCCCAGTTGCCGCCGCCGTTCGGGAAGACATTGGCGACGTCCCAGGTGGTGACGTCCTTCGCGTTGCCCTCGATGACGCCCAGCATCCAGCCCGGGCAGAGCATGGTCGCGAAGCCGCCGTTGGCCATCGCCGCGTACCAGTCGGTGCTCCACTGGCTCAGATGAGCCGACTGCGTCGAGCTCGCGGCCAGCAACTGGTCGTAGGACTTGCGGACCTCGTCGTTCTCGGTCGCGATGATCTCGCCGGTCTTCGGGTCTTCGTAGGGAACGGCGATCTGGTTGATCATCCCCTGCCAGACTCCTCGCGCCGAGTCGAAGAAGGGAAGCCCGGTCGCTTCGACGTACTGGTCTCCGATCTCGAAGTAGCGCGCCCAGTCTCCACCGAGAAGCTCGGCCACGGCGTCACGGTCCGTGGGAAGGCCGGCGCCCTCGAACAGATCCGAGCGGTAGCAGATCGCCAGCGGACCGATGTCCGTGCCGTATCCGATGAGGTTGCCTTCGGGATCGGTCGCCTCTTCGACCTTCCAGTCCAGCCAGCGATCCTTCAGGTCGGCAGGCACGGGTGCGAGCAGGTCCGCGTACTCCATCACCTCGGGCAACCAGTCGCCCTCTACATACTCGATGTCGGAGAGACCGGTCTTGCCGAGCTTCTGGAAGAAGTTGGTGCGGGCGTCGTCGGTCGTGGCGGCCTTGTTGTGAACGATCTTCACCCCCGGGTTGAGCTCTTCGTACTCGGCGAACATCTCGTCGGCGAAGCCCGAATCGTTGAACGTCCCCACCGTGAGGGTCACGTCGCCCGATGCGGCGTCGTCCTCTGCGGCCGGCGCGCATCCCGTCAGCAGCAGACCGACCGCGGCCGCTCCTGCCCCGAATCGGATGATGTTGTGTTTCCTGGTCACCACTTGACACTCCTTTGCGTGTGGATCTGCGTGCGTGTTCCTGGCGGCGGATGCCGTCAGGAGCGCCAGCGACTGATCGCACCAGTCGTCGGCGGACAGCCATGGACTGTTCATCGCATGGCGGGCTTACGAGGGGTCACCAATCGATCGGAGTACCGTCTTCACGTTCCGCGACCGGCAGGTACGAGCGTTCATAGGGAAAGGCGCGTGCGGCGACCTCGTCGAACTCCACGCCCAACCCCGGTGCATCACCCGGGTGGAGGTATCCCCTGTCGAATGAGTAGTCGGCCCGGAACACGGAGAGCGTGTCGGGGGCGTACCCCATGTACTCCTGGATGCCGAGGTTCGGTGTGGCGATATCGAGATGCAGCGAAGCCGCCATCGTGATCGGCGAGACATCCGAGGGGCCGTGAGGGGCGACCTTGACCTGGTAGAGCGACGCGAAGTCGTTGATCCGGCGAGACGGCGAGATCCCACCGGCGTGCATGACGCTGGTGCGGACGAAATCGATGTACTGCCCGGAGATGAAGCCCATGCAATCCCAGATGGTGTTGAACACCTCTCCGATCGCCAACGGGGTCGTGGTGTGCTGGCGAACCAGGCGGAGCGCTTCCTGGTTCTCGCCCGGTGTGACGTCTTCGAGCCAGAACAGCCGGACCGGCTCCAGATCCCTGCCGAGACGCGCTGCTTCGATCGGTGTGAGTCGATGGTGGGCATCGTGGAGCAGCCGTATGGAATCCCCCACGTGTGAGCGCACCGCCTCGAGAACGCCGGGGATGTGGCGGAGGTAGGCGTCGGTGTCCCAGACCTCGATCGGGGGGAAGCCGTTGGTCGGTTCGTCCGGTTCGGGAGACGCGACCGCGTACACGCTGCGTCTTCCGGGAATCCCGGACTGTGCGCGCACGGCGAGGTAGCCCGCTTCGAGCTTCTCGTCGACGGCGTCGAGAAGCTGCGGCACCTCCCAGCCTGATGCGTGGGCGTAGGTCAGCACTCCCTCCCGCACCGCGCCGCCGAGCAGCTGGTACACGGGCACGCCCAGCTCCTTGCCCTTGATGTCCCAGAGCGCGAGATCGACGGCTCCGATGGCGGCCATCGTGATGGGCCCGCGTCTCCAGTACCCGCCTTTGTAGAGCCACTGCCAGGTCTGCTCGATCCGCTGAGCATCGCGCCCGACGAGCAGCGGGCACACATGATCGCGCAGGTAGGAGGCGACGGCCAGTTCGCGCCCGTTCACGGTGGCGTCTCCCCAGCCGACGACGCCGTCGCTCGTGACGATCTTGACGGTGACGTAGTTGCGGCCGGGCGAGCACACGATGACTTCGGCGCTCTCGATGGTCGACGGCATCAGACACCTTCTCCCGAGATGCGTGTGCGGACGATGTCGGTTCTCTCGGCCAGATCCGATATCGAGACACGGTCGTAGCCGAAGATCGCGGAACGGACGAGGTCATGCAGGGGAACCGTCCATCGCTGATCGATCCCCTCGGGCCCCGCGAGCACACCCGCGACGGCTCCGACGGTCGCGGCGTTGGAGTCCGTGTCGAATGCCCCTCGAACGGCCAGTTCGATCGACTGGCTGAAGTCGCCATCGCCCCACAGCAGCGCGGCGGTGATCACCCCGGCGTTGTTGATGCTGTGCACCCAGTTCTTCTCGCTGTGTCTCGTGTGCAACGCGACGAGCGTCGTCTCCCAGGTCTCCCCGTCCGTGAAGGCGTTCAGCACGGTACGAACTTCGCTCGCGAGCCTGCTGTGCGGGGGAATATGACGCAATGACTCGTGGATGAGTTCGGAGACATCGTGGATCCCGAAAGCCCCTGCAACCAGTGAGGCCGCCCACATCTCCGCATAGATGCCGTTTCCTCGGTGGGAGACGACCGCATCTTTCCAGGCCAGCTCGGCCGCCCTCCGCGGATCTCCGGGGCACACCATGCCGAAGACGTCGGCGCGGATGAGTGCACCGATCCACTCCCGGTACGGATTCTCGGTGCCGCCGGCAAGCGTCGGCGGCACCCCGCGAACGATGTTCCGGTAGGCCGCGCGCTCCGCCGTGAACGTCTGGCGATAGGGGAGTCGCTCGAGCCAGGCGGCAGCGATGTCAGCGGGAGCGAATGCTGCGCCATGCTGCTCGAGAATGTGCAGGTTCAGGATCGTGTAGTCGATGTCGTCGTCTCTGCTCGACCCGTCCACGCGTCCGCGCGTGCTCTCGGTCCAGTTGGGCAGGAAGCCCCACTCGAGGGCAGCTGAGCTCGACACGGGGATGTAGTCGACGAGAGGCACGGCGTCGACGGACGCCAGGTAGGCGTTGATCTTCTCGTAGCTCCAGTGTGTGCCGTCCTCGATCGGCTTGCCGAGCATGTTGCCCACGATGCGCCCCGTCCAGGCCGCGTGGATTCCCGCTCTGGCGATGTCGTCGCTGACCGGCGTGGTGTGCGGTGCGGGAAGCAGCGCGCGGATCGCGTCGAGCTCGGAGGGTTCGCTCGCCGAATAGTTCGGGTTCCCGAGGGTCTCGAGTTCCGCGGTGAGGGCGAGGAAGTCGGCGTCGGATGCTCCGCTCCGCTCGAGGAGCCGGAACCGCTCTCCGTGAGTCGTCACGTCGTGACCGCTGTCGGATGCGTGCCGCAGCTCGTGGCGAGCAAGATCACGAGGGATCGCGTCGTCACCGTTGACCGTCGAGGGCAACGCCTGCGGCTGGGCGTCGGAAGTCAGCATCTGTGATGGCTCCAAGTCTGTGATCACTGGGAGAGAGCGCTCTCTCAGTGATCCGACGATAGCTGCCGACTCGCGCTCGCGTCAACTCGAAGGAGGGCATCTCGGCGGACACTTCGGGGCGGCATCCGCTCTGTGAGCCTTGTTCTTTATATGTAGAATAAGCCGCATGGCGAAGCTGACACGGGTCACGGCACCCACTCTCGACGTGGTGCAGGTACTGCTCGGATCCGCGGATCCGATCTGGGGGCTCGCGTTGGCCAAGGAGGTGGACCGCGCACCCGGAACGGTGTATCCGATCCTCTCCCGGCTCGAGGAGCTCGGGTGGATCGTCGGCGACTGGGAGGGGGAGTCCGATCATTCAGGACCGCGCCGCCGGTACTACCGCCTCACGGATGAGGGACGCGTGGAGGCGGCCGCGCTCGTGGCGGCGCGTGCTCGCCGGGTCGTGTCGGCGCCGACGCCGCGACTCGCCTTCGGGGTCTCGGGATGAACGGTTCCGAGGCGCTCATCCGCATCGCCGCGGCGCTTCTTCCGCGGTCGCGGCGGGAGGTGCGCCGCGAGGAGTGGCTCGCCGATCTCGCCGGAGCAGAAGAACTCGGCATCCCTCGTCTGCAGGTGGCGCTCGGCGCTCTGCAGGCCGCGCTGTCCGAGGGGGTGAGCGCGCGGCGCGGAACCTTCACGCGCCGTCGGGTCTTCGCGGTCGGCGCGATCCTCGTCGGTGCGGTCGTGGTGGGTGCCCCGGCGGCGGCCATCGCGGTGATGCTCGTCTCCGATGCACGCGGTGTGGTGACGGTCGAGGCCACGGAAGACGGACAGCGCGAGGTGTTCTGGCGGGACTACCCGGGGATGCCCGGCCTCGATCCCGACGACGTCCTCTCCGGCCCCAGCCTGGAAGAGGGAGAGGCCGCCGGACGGGCGTTGCTCGAAGAGATCGAGACGGCGCTGACCGCCGAGTTCGGTCTCGAGTGGGCACCGCCGTCCACGGGCAACGGAGACCAGGTCGCCTTCCCCGCGCAGAACGACTATGGCGGGCCGTCGATGCTCCGCACGCTCAATGTGCAGGGGCGCCAGTCCACCCGTGTGCCCACGACCTGGGCAGAGAAGGAGCGGGCGCTGGAGATCATCGCCAGTGTCGCGGCACGACGCGGCTTCACGGAGCTGACCCTCGATCACGACGCCGAGTACATGACGGCCGCCGAGGTGGAGCAGGCCTTCGGCGCGGTGACCCCGGAGGAGTCGGTGATCGTCTCGGGGATCATCGAAGGCCCCACGGGGCAGTGGCTGATGTTCGCGATGCAGGATCTGTCACTCGACACTGACGGGCGCTTCACGGAGCAGGCTGAAGCCTCGGCAGAGTACGGCTCGCTTCCGAACACCATCTCTGTCATGTACGGCGCGAATGGGCTGCTGCCGGATGCCGATCGGGCAGAGTTCGAGCGCCGGCTGAAGCCCTACGTCGGCCTCGCGCGTCCGGAGCCGTTGGAGAGCTGAGCCCCGTCGAGGTCGGCGTCGTGCCCGGCCGCATCCAGGGGGCTGCGGTGCGGTTGCCGTCTGCAGGAGAAGTTGCCGGATGCAAGATCGTTCGCTGGAGTCTTCTCCTGCAGGCCGCGAGATGTCCTGCACGACGTCACGCCGGCGGCACCCAGGTGCCTTCGTCGCGGATGGCGCCGGTGATGCGTCGGCTCACGGTGCGTAGTTGCTTCGCCTGGGTGGGCGTGAGCGCATCGAAGACGAGGCGCCGCACGAGTGCGGCATGTCCTGGTGCGGCGGCGCGCGCGGCAGCTGCTCCTTCGTCGGTGAGCGTTGCGAGAGTGACGCGGCCGTCAGTGGGATCGGGCGCGCGGTGCGCCCAGCCGCGGGCTTCGAGTCGTGCCACCGCGCGGGAGAGGCGGGACAGCGTGCTGTTGGCGTAGCTCGCCAGTTCCGTCATCCGCAACGTGCGCTCGGCCGCCTGGGAGAGGGCGAACAGGATGCCGTAATCGAAATGACTGATGCCGGAATCTCGCTGCAACTGGGTGTCGAGCGCAGCCGGGAGCCACTCGAGCAGGGTGGCGAGAGCTGACCACGTCTCGAGCTCCTCGTCGCGGAGGGCGTCAGATGGTCCGAGGTCGGTCATGCCCCCACCCTAGATCATGACTTGCTCAGGAAACTCATCGCGCCTAAGCTTAACTTTCCTAAGAAAGTAAAACCACGAATGGATGTAGCAGTGAATCTCGAACTCGATGACAAGAAGGTCTTCGTCAGCGGCTCCACGCAGGGCATCGGCTTCGCGGTGGCCGCTGCCTGCGCGTCCGAGGGGGCAGCGGTCGTGCTCAACGGGCGCTCGCCGGAGCGGGTCGCAGACGCCGTCGCGAGGCTGCGTTCAGAGGTGCCGGAGGCGGATGTGTCCGGCATCGCCGCCGACCTCTCGGATGCCGCGGAAGTGCACGCGCTGATCGAGGAGCTCGGCCACGTCGATGTGCTGGTCAACAACGCGGGCATCTTCGATGTCGTGCCTTTCGCGGAGCTCGATGACGCGGCGTGGACGCGTTCGTTCGATGTCAACGTCCTGGGCGCCGTTCGGCTGTCGCGTCAGCTCCTGCCGGCAATGCTCGCCGAGGGGTGGGGTCGGATCATCTTCGTCGGCACCGAGTCGGCGGTCGATGTTCCAGCCGACATGATTCACTACGGGGCTTCGAAGGCCGCGGCGCTCGCGGTCGCGAACGGCCTCGCCAAGCTGACGCGGGGCACCGGGGTCACGGTCAACACCGTGCTCGGCGGTCCCACGTACTCCGACGGCGTCTCGAGTCAGGTGGAACAGATCGCCGCAGCGAACGCGGTGTCCGTCCGCGACCTGAAGAGCTCACTGGTCCGCGACACGTCGCTTCTTCAGCGGTTCATCGAGCCGGCGGAGATCGCGCACTTGGTGGCCTATCTCGCCAGTCCCTTGTCGTCAGCGACCAACGGTGCGGCTCTGCGCGCCGACGGCGGGGTTCTCACGACCATGCTCTGAAGGCAGAGCCCTCGTGTTGATCCTCGCCCTCGGGCATGGGCGGGGAGAGAGCGCGTCATTCACCCGTGTCGATGACTTCCCACGCGCCTAGACGAGTGAATCCCGATGCGAGCGCGAGCGCGACCGAGGCAGCGTTGTCGAGCTGACAGCGATACTGCGGTTCGTATCCTCGCCGCAGTGCCTCTGCACTCATCGCTCGGACAGTCACGCGGCCCAGCCCACGACCACGGAACGCGGGGAGCGTGATCACTCCGAGATCAGCGAGGCGCGTTCCGCTCCACGGGTACATGCTCGCCGCACTCACCAACCTGTCGTCGATGAACGTTCCGAACACGAGCCAATGGTCGAGTTCGACGAACGCTTCGTCGAGGTCCTCCTCGGGCGCTTCGCTTGCGAAGTCCTCGAAAACCGACGCGTCCGCGGCAGTGAGCTGGCGCGTCTCGGCACCGAAACTCTCGCTGAGAAGAACTGCCTGGCCTTCGAGTGCCAGGTAGAAGAGATGATCCGGATCGTTGAAAGAGATTCCCACGCGCTCCATCCGTGCGGAGAGATCAGCCGGGTCGACGCGCTCCTCGCCAACGAGCTCGAGCTCCCTCGCCCGCTCGAGCGAGACCGAGAGCACGGCGCTCCCATCTTCTCGCCGCAGCAACGACACCGATCTGTTCGCCGACAACGCGGGATCGACCGACACCGCGACCTCGCCCGCCGGCAGACTGCGGACTTCGTCCGGCACCCATTGGGAGAGCACAACCGATGAGAACACGACCAGGACCTTTCGGGCGGGCGACGACTTCCAGTTACGACCTTAAGTGGGCGCCCTCCCTGCAGTCCATCGGCTTATCTGCGCGTCAGCGTCGCACCGGGTCGGCGTCGCCTGTGAGGAACCGGTCGAGTTCGCGCAGGGTGGGCGCGGCTTCCCAGTCGCCCGGCACCAGGCAGGCCATCGCGCCGCAGGCGTTGGCGCGGCGCAGCAGGGCGTCCGTGTCGGCTCCGTCGAGCAGGGCGCTGAGGTACCCGGCGACGAACGCGTCGCCGGCGCCGACGGTGTCGACCACGTCGATCACGAACCCGGGCGATGTGATGACCCTGTCGCCGATGTGCACGGCTGCGCCCTTCGGCCCGAGCTTGACGACGACGGCAGCGCACCCGGCCGCGTGGAGCAACGCAGGAGACTCCTCGGGCGCCGCCTCCGGGTACAGGATGGCGAGTTCCTCGGCCCCACCGAACACGATGTCGGCCCGCTCGGCGATCTCGCGGAGCACGGGCCCTGCGACTGCCGCCGAACCCAGTGCGGACCGGTAGTTGATGTCGAAGCTCACGGTCACGCCCGCGGCTTTCGCCTGATCCAGGGCCGCGTGCACGGTATCCCTGGCCGATTCCGACAGCAGCGGTGTGATGCCGGTGAGGTGCAGCAGCGCGGCGTCTTCGACCCAGCCGTCCGGGAGATCGGAGGCGGACAGCCGCGACCCCGCGGACCCCGCCCGGTAGTAGTGGACGGCGGTCGATGAGACCGACGGCTTCTCCTTGACCATGAGTCCGGTCGGGGCATCCGCGTCGACGACCGCGTGCACCTCGATGCCCTCGCCGCGGATCTCCCGCGCCACTCGCTCACCGAGAGAGTCGTCGCCGACACGGCCCAGCCACGACACCGCGGCGCCGAGCCGAGCCAGTCCGATCGCGACGTTGCTCTCCGCTCCGCCGATGCCGAGACGCAGCTCGGAGGCGTGGCGCAGAGAACCGATCTCGGTCGTACGCACCAGCGCCATGGTCTCGCCGAGTGTGACCACCGCAGGTCGAGTCATGGTGTGCAGACCTCGACGAAGGCCTGCGCCCGATCGTGCAGTGCGCCGAGATCGCCACCGCTGAACGCATCGCCGAGCAGCGGGCCGCCGACGCTCACCGCGACCGCACCCGCCGCCAGCCAGGCTTCGGCTCCCGCCAGGTCGACGCCACCCGAAGGCACCGCGACGATGCCGGGGAACGGGCCGCGCAGGTCCTTCAGATACCCGGGGCCGACCTGGCCGGCGGGGAACACCTTCACGGCTGATGCGCCAGCCGACCACGAGGCGAACAGCTCGGTCGGGGTGAGGCCGCCGGGAACGATCGGCACACCGGCATCCGTCGCCTGCTGCACGAACGCGGCCGAGGTGATGGGGGTGACGATGTACGCCGCTCCCGCATCGATCGCGCGAGCGAGGTCGTCGGTGCCCGTCACGGTGCCGATGCCGAGGTCCACCGCGTCACCGAAGCGCTCGCGCAACCGGGGGAAGTGCGCGAATGTGCCCGGTGTGGTGAGCGTCAATTCGACACTGCGGATGCCGGCGTCCACCAGCACGTCGAGCACGGCGTCGTAGTCCTCGGCACGCTGTGCGCGGGCGACGACGATGAGCCGCGACTCGACCGTGCGCGTGGGCAGTGCGCGGCGTGCGACCTCACCAGTCATGGACGGTCCCGTCGAGCAGGCGGTTCACGGGCAGGTATGCCTTGGTGTACTCGTATCCGGCCGCGGCCTCTTCATCGAGCTCGACGCCGAGGCCGGGCTGCTCGCCGGGGTGCAGGAAGCCCTTGTCGAACGTGAACGACGTCTGGAACACCTCGAGCGTCTTCTCGTTGTGCGGCATGTACTCCTGGATCCCGAAGTTGTGGATAGCGAGGTCCAGGTGCAGCGCGGCGGCCATACCGACGGGCGAGATGTCGGTCGGGCCGTGGATGCCGGAGCGGATGCCGTAGATCGCGGCGAAGTCGAGCAGTTTCTTCATCGCCGTGATGCCGCCGGTGTGGGTGACGGCAGAGCGCACGTAGTCGATCAGGCGTTCGGTGATGAGCGTCTGGTAGTCGTACACCGAGTTGAAGACCTCGCCGATCGCGAGCGGAGTGGTGGAGTGCTGGCGCACCAGGCGCAGTGCGGACTGGTCTTCGCCGGGCGTGCAGTCCTCGAGCCAGAACAGGTCGTAGGGCTCGATGTCCTTCGCGAAGCGGGCGGCCTCGATCGGAGTCATCCGGTGGTGGCCGTCGTGCAGGATTCGCAGGTCGGTGCCGAAGTCCTCGCGGATCTGCGAGAAGATCCCCGGCATGTGGTTCAGGTAGTTGCGGGTATCCCACCGCTCCTCGCTGGGGCGGCCGTTCTCGACGCGCTTGGCGGGCTCGTAGTCGTAGCGCACGCCCGGGCCGCTGGACGAGACGCCGTAGATCTGGCCGAGGCCGGGCACACCGGTCTGCACGCGCACCGCGGTGTAGCCGAGCTCTTCGTACCCGGTGATCGCGTTCTTGAGCGCCGCATAGTCGGTGCCGGAGGCGTGCGCGTAGACCCGCACACCCTCGCGGCTCGCGCCGCCGAGCAGCTGGTACAGCGGCATCCCGGCCTTCTTGGCCTTGATGTCCCACAGCGCCATGTCGACCGCGGCGATCGCGGCCATCGTGACGGGTCCGCGGCGCCAATACGGTCCGCGGTAGAGGTACTGCCAGGTGTCTTCGATCCGGTCCTCGTCGCGGCCGATGAGCATCGAGGCGACGTGGTCGGAGAGGTAGGAGGCGACCGCGAGCTCGCGACCGTTCAGCGTGGCGTCGCCCCACCCGACGATGCCGTCGGAGGTCGTGATCTTGAGCGTGACGAAGTTGCGTCCGGGGCTGGTGATGTTGACGTCGACGAGCTCGATGGTCATGGCAGAGGTTCCTCAGGAGTGGGGGTGGAGGTGGGGTGCGGCCGTTCGGGCGGCCGCACCCCGAGTGGGTGTCGGTTCGGTCAGATCGCGTCGCGCGGGTCGGTGAGGTCGCGACCGGCGACCTCGGGCATCCAGATCGACGCGATCAGTGCGCTCAGCGTGAAGATGAAGAGCATGATGATGATCGGGATGAACGAGCCGGTCACGGCCGAGACCCACGCGGCGGCGATGACGGGGCCGGCGCCGGTCGCGATGATGGCGGCGATCTCACGGGCCATGGCCGTGAAGGTGTAGCGGTTGCGAGCGCCGAACAGCTCGGGCAGCGTGAGGTTCTCGAGCGACGCGAAGCTCATCACCGCGAGGTTATGCAGCACGACGTAGCCGATGAAGACCTGCAGCGTGACGCCGCTGCTGATCATGAGCATCGTCGGGATGATGATGATGAGCGCGATGACCGCCCAGACGATGTACATGCGCTTGCGGCCGAAACGGTCGCCGAGCCAGCCCGACAGCGGCACCGTGATGAAGGCGACGAGCGACGAGACGATCACGGCGTTGACGCCGATCGAGCGGTCGAGCAGCAGCACGACGGTGATGTAGCTGATCAGGTACGTCTGGATCATGCCGGAGTTGCCGGCCTGGCCGAAGCGCAGCAGGAGGGCGATCGAGAACGCCTTCCACGGCTTGCGTTCCATCGCCTCGAGCGTGCGCACGTCGCCGGTCTCGGTGGCGAGCTGGATCGTCTCCTCGCGGGAGAGCGCCTTGCCGTCGACCACGTCGTCGCGCTCCTCGAAGACCGGGGTCTCCTTGAGGTTGAAGCGCACCCAGATCGCGAAGAGCATGATGATCGCGCTGCCGATGAACGGGATGCGCCAAGCCCAGTCGATGACCTCCTGCTCGCTGTACGCGACGAGGAGGATCGCCCAGATGGCGGAGGCGAGCAGGGTTCCGCAGTTGGTGCCGAGCGCGACGAGCGACGCGATGATGCCGCGGCGCTTGGCCGGTGCGTACTCGGCGAGCATGACGCCGGCGCCCGAGATCTCCGCGCCGGCGCCGAAGCCCTGCGCGATGCGGAGGATGACGAGCAGGATCGGCGCGAGGACGCCCACCTGGTTGTACGTCGGCAGGAAGCCGATGAGGGTGGTCGCGAGACCCATCAGGAGGATCGTGTAGAAGAGCACCTTCGTGCGGCCTGTCTTGTCGCCGAGGCGAGCGAAGAAGAAGGCGCCGACCGGGCGGGCGACGTAGCCGACGCCGTAGGTCGCCATCGCCGCGACGACGGCGACGGCCGGGTTCTCGGAGGAGAAGAACAGGTCGGCGAAGACGAGAGCGGCGGCCAGCGAGTAGAGCTGGTAGTCCATGAACTCGAGGGCGGTGCCGAGCCACCCGGAGATCGCGGCGCGGACGAGGTCCTTGACCGATCTCTTCGCGGTGGGGTCGTCGACGGCGGGTGCCGTCGTCTGCGGTTCTGACATGGGAGGTACTCCTTTGGACCGGGAACAGGGGGGTAGTGCTAGAGGGAGAGCAGGACCTTGGCCGAGGCGGACGAGTCGCGAGCGAGCTCGAACGCGCGCACGGCGTCGGATGCGGGGATGACGTGGGAGATGACCGGGTCGAGGGCGTCGGACTCGGCGAGCATCGCCACCGCGTCGTCGATCTCGGTCGAGAAGCGGAAGGCGCCGCGGATCGTGAGCTCCTTCGCCAGCAGAGGAGCGAGGTTGACCCCGATCTCTGCGTTCGGGAGCATGCCGACCTGCACGATGGTGCCGGCACGGCCTGCTGCGCGGACGGCCTGCGTCAGGGCGACCCCGACACCGGAGCACTCGAACACCACGTCGTACGACTCGTTCGCGATGGTGTCGCGGCCGACGAGCGAGAGCTCGGTCGCGCCGAGGGCCTGTGCACGGTCGAGAGGCTCGGTGCGCACGTCGCTGGCGCCGACGACGCCCGCTCCGGCGTGCACGGCGGCCGCGACCACGAGCAGGCCGATGGGCCCGGCGCCGATGACCAGCACCCGCTTGCCGCTGATGTCGCCCGCGAGGCTCACGGCATGGATCGCGACGGCGAGCGGCTCGGCGAGTGCGGCGCGCTCGAGCGGGAGGTTCTCGGGGAGCACGCGCACCATGTGGTCTTCCACCAACAGGTACTCGGATGCCCCGCCCTGGCGGTGCGGGTTCGCCGCCGCGCTGCCGAAGTAGTCGCCACCGGGGCGCAGGTGCGGGCGGTTCTCCAGGCCGGGGACGCGGGGGCCGTAGCGGGCCGGGTGCACGGTCACCGGGGTGCCGGGAACGAGGCGGCCGGACGGATCGAGGTCGACGACGCCTGACAGCTCGTGTCCGGGGGTGAGGGGTTCACGGATCGTGTACTCCCCGTTCGCGCCGTGGAAGTAGTAGTGCAGGTCGGATCCGCAGATGCCGACGTAGTTCACCCGCAGGCGCACTTCGCCGTCACCGGGCGTCGGGACCTCGCGGTCCTCCCAGCGGATGTCTTCCTTGCCGTGGATGGCGAGAGCCTTCATCGTCGCCCCTCCTTCGTGATCGTGTGCGATGCCGAGACGGCGTCGGAGATGGCCGCGTCGACACCGGGACCGCGGATGATGTCGATCAGTTCGCCGACGCGGGTGATGAACGCGTCCTGCCCAGCGAGTTCATCACCGAACAGCTGCAGCCCGGCGATCACACGCTCGGCGAGGTCGCGTCCGTGGCGCGCGCTCGCAGCCAGGGCAGCCAGGCGCTCGCGTGCGGCATCCGTCATGGCGGCGGCATGCAGGCCGGGGTCGAAGCCGGGCAGCGGTGCGAGGCACGACAGATAGCCGGCGACCGTCAGCGCGATCAGCTGCGGCATCTCGCCCTGACCCAGCGCGAGCATCGCCGGCTCCGGGATGCGCTGGCGCAGCTTGACCGAGCCGTCGGTGCCGACCTGGCTCGTGCGGTGGCCGAGCGCAGTGTTGCCCCAGCGTTCGAAGAGCTGACTCTCGTACTCGCGGATGTCGACGCCGGACGGCACATCGACGGACGGCTCGTACTCGCCGCGCAGGAGGGACCGTGCCGCTTCCTCGATCTCGTCGAGACGGATGGCCTCCGGGATCGTGGCGACGCCGCGCAGGGCGCCGAGGTAGGCGATGAGGGAGTGGGTGCCGTTGAGCAGCCGCACCTTCATCTGCTCGTAGCGCCCCACCTCATCCGTGAACACGGCGCCGCCGGCTTCCCACGCGGGGCGTCCGCCGGCGAAATGGTCCTCGATGGCCCACATCGTGAACGGCTCGGCGGGCACCGGAACCTCGTCGCGGACGCCGAGGAGCGCGCTCACCTGCTCGCGCATCTGCGCCGTGGTCGACGGCACGATCCGGTCGACCATGCTGGACGGGAACGTGACCGACTGGTCGAGGAAGGCGAGCGTGTCGGCTCCTTCGCCCTGGGGCAGTGCGTCGAGGAACTCGCGCACCAGCTTCTCGGTGTGCTTGCCGTTGGCGGCGAGATTGTCGCAGCTGAGCACCGAGAGCGGGCCGCCGCCGGCCGAGGCGCGCGCCTGGAGACCGCGGGCCAGCTGGCCGATCGTGGAGCGCGGTGCGCCGCCGCGCAGGTCGGCCTGCACGGCGGGGTCGTCGAGGTCGAGGCGCTGCGTGGCCGCCGAGTAGCTGTAGCCGTTCTCGGTGACGGTGAGCGTCGCGATGCGGATGCGCGGATCCGCGAGGTGTGCGACGATGCGCTCGGGCTGGGCCGCGCCGACGAAGGCATCCGTGTGCACGCCGGGAACGGTGAGCGAGGTGCCCGCGGGCGAGATCGTCGCGACGGAGTAGAGCATGTCCTGCGCGTGCATCGCGTCGACCACTGTGCGAGAGCGGGAGGCGACGCCGATGATGCCCCAGTCGCCACCGGTGCTCTGCAGCGCGGCCGCGGTGTACACCGCCTGGTGTGCCCGGTGGAAGCTGCCGAGTCCGAGGTGCAGGATGCCGGCGCCGGAGGGAGCGGTGGGAAGCGTTGCCGTGCCGGACGATGCGCGCCCGAGTGCGGGGCCCTGGGCGTTCACGGGGTGGTCCTCTCACGGGCTTCGGCGCACCACTGGGGGTGATCGGCGATGATCGTCATGTAAAGCAGTGTGTATGAGTTGTACAAACTTGTCAACCTGTTTTACATCACGGGCGGTGATCGTAGGATTGCGGGACAACCGGAAGGCGACAGTGGCAGCGACATTGACAGACGTGGCGAGGCGCGCAGGCGTGTCCATCGCGACGGCATCCCGCGCCTTCGGTGAACCGGAGCGTCTGGCCGACGGCACGCTCGAACGCGTGCTGCAGGCGGCCACCGATCTCGGCTATTCCGCGCCGCAGTCGGCCGTCGCCACCCGCACGTTCGGCGTCGTGGTGCCGGACGTCGCCAACCCCGTCTATGCGACTCTGCTCAAGGCCATCCAGGGGCAGGCGTGGCATGGGCGCCACCGCATCGTGCTGTTCGACGCCGATGAGGACCTGCGGCGCGAGCGCGAGCAGATCGAGCAGGCCCGCAAGCTCGACGGCATGCTGCTGTGCTCGCCGCGACTTCCCGATGCCGATGTGCTCGCGCTCGTCGGAGACACCCCCTACGTGGTGGTCAACCGCCAGATCGACGGAGCGGCCTGTGTGTTGATGGACACCGAGCACGGGCCCAGTCAGGCGATCGAGCACCTCGCTGCGCTGGGCCACACGCACATCGCCTATGCCGCCGGACCGCGCGGCTCCTGGGCGGATGTGCGTCGCGCCGACACCATCGCACGGGCCTGCGAGCGCCACGACATCCGGCTCACCCCGCTGAGTCATCATGCGGCATCGATCCAGGGCGGTCGCGCGGCTGCCGCGCCCGCTGCGGCGAGCGGAGCCACGGCCGTCGTCGCCTACAACGACCTCGTCGCGCTCGGCCTCGAGGCGGGGTTGCTCGAGCTCGGTCGCCGCTGCCCCGCCGACATCAGCATCGTCGGGATCGACGACATCGACCTCGCCAGCACCGTGACTCCCGCTCTCACCACCGTGCGGATGCCGATCGAGCGCAGCGGCGCACTGGCGGTCGATCTGCTGCTGCAGGCCATGGCCGGGGGCGTGATCAGCGACGTCGTGACACTCGGGTCGCAGTTGATCGTGCGCGCATCGACGGCGGCTCCGCGCGCCTGACGTGCACCGCCGTGCGGGCTCCCGCCATGGCTATCGGTCTTCCCGGTCGTGCATCCGTCGTGTCGCGACTTTTCCGACCGCTGAGGGGTCAAGACGCGCCGCATCATGCGGCCCGGCTACGGCGCGTCTTGACCCCTCACGGCTCGGTTCAGCGCTGACCGAGCCGCACCTCGCCGAGCAGGCGCGCGCTCGTGCGTGCGAGCGCACGCCGCGACAGCAGACGGGTGCCGAGCGCGAGCAGATGGTTCCTGGTTCCGGAGATGACGCTGGGTGCGCCGTGCGCGCGATCCAGCTCCCGGAAGGCCGTGTCGATCACCTGCGCGGAGGTCTGCTGGCGGCCCACGGATGCTGCGTCGCTGCCGACGACGTCGAAGAACTCGGTCTTCGTCGAACCGGGGCTCACGGCGAGAACGCGCAGGTCGGTGCCGCGTGCCTCCGCCCACAGCGCCTCGGTGAAGCTCAGCACGAACGCCTTGGTGGCGCCGTAGACGGCCATGCCGGGTGTGGGCTGGTACGCCGCGGTGCTCGCGACCGTGACCAGAGCGCCGCGTCCCTGCAGCAGCTGCGGGAGGAAGGCGCGGGTCAGCTCGACCAGCGTGACCACGTTGAGCTGGATCTCGCTGCGGGTGCGGGCGGGGTCGGCCTGATCGAAGGCGATGTGCGAGCCGAAGCCTGCGTTGTTGATCAGCGAGGTGATGCGGATGCCGCGCCTGTCGATCTCGTCGCGGAGTGCGGCTGCGGCGCCGGCGACGCCCAGATCCGCGGGCACGACCTCGACGTCGACGTGAGTGCTCGCTCGCAGCTCGGCCGCGAGCGCCTCGAGTCGGTCGACGCGTCGGGCCACGAGCACCAGGTTCGAACCGCGCGCCGCGAATCGTCGGGCGAACTCCACGCCCAGTCCTGAGCTCGCTCCGGTGATGAGTGCGGTGCCTCCGTGCAGGTCGAGCGTCATGATGGTGCCTTCCTTGATGTTGTCAGTGTCATCATTGTGCACGTGTCGCCGGGTGTTGTCAATGTCTACATCTGCTCGTAGGATGGGAGGGTGCCCGAACAGCGCTATCACCACGGCGATCTCCGCCGCACGCTCCTCGAAGCCGCCCGCGCGAGCATCGAGGTCGATGGCGTCGAAGCGCTGTCGTTGCGCCAGCTGGCCCGTGACGCCGGGGTCAGCCATGCGGCCCCCAGTCGCCACTTCCGCGACAAGCAGGCTCTGCTCGACGCGCTCGCCGAAGACGGTTTCCTCCGCCTGAGCGCGGCGCTCGACGAGGTCGCGGGTGCAGAGGCGACGACCGTGGCGGACGTGCGGCAGCGATTCGACGAGCTCGCTCGCGGGTATGTCGCCTTCGCGCTCGCGCAGCCCACGCTGCTGTCGCTCATGTTCGGGTTGAAGCATGCGCCGGACGCCCGTGCCGAACTCATCGAGGCCGGGCACGCGTCGATGGCGATCACGATGCGCGTCGTCGAAGCGGCGCAGCGGCTCAGCGCGATCGGCCCCGGCGATCCTCAACGCATCGCGCTCACCGCCTTCGCCACCTTCCACGGCGTGGCGACGCTGAGCTCGGGTGGGCTGCTCGACGGCGTCGCGGCGGAGGACCTGGTCGAGACCGCGGGCGAGATCTTCTGGCGAGGGCTGCAGCCGGCGGCCTGAGCTCCTCCCGCCCTGTGCACGCCCTGAGGGGTCAAGACGCGCCGCATCACGGGGCCCGGCTGCGGCGTGTCTTGACCCCTCACGGCTCGGGGGCCTTCCCTTTCCGCCGCGGCCGTATGACTCTGGAGGGGAGAGATCCATCGACGAGGGAGTGCACGATGTCGAATCCAGATGCCTTGATCAACAGCTTCGAGGACTTCTCCGGCCTTCCGGAGGTCCCGGAGGAGCCGGAGGTTCCGGAAGAGGTCGAAGAAGAGATCGCCGCGGCTCGCGAAGACGAGTGAGCGCAGATGAACAGGATTTTTTTCCTGTTCAGCGGTAATTTGACTTCCCCTGGGAAGTGGCTATGGTCGGGAGTGTCAGCCGCCAGCCATCAAGGGGAAGCGAGTTTCACATGTCCAAGAAGTCACCGCAGGCACGCGACGGCAAGAAGGTCCCGCAGCTCTCGCTGAAGGAGAAGCGCCTCGCGAAGCGGTCGAAGCAGGAGCCCGAGGCGTTCATCAAGCCGCGCAAGCGCGCGAACGCCTGATCCGCGCCTCTCGCGGGGTCGGGGTCGCGCCGATCCGGTTCGTCTCCGACCCCGCGGCACGCGTCACCGTCACGGCATGACCGCTACTGCGCGCGCATGTAGTCCTCGGCCGCGCGGACCTGATCAGCGGAGGGACGGATGCCGGTGTAGAGCACGAACTGCTCGAGCGCCTGCAGCGTCGCGACCTCGGCGCCGGTGATCACGGTCTTGCCGGCCGCGCGGCCCGCCGCGACCAGGGGTGTCTCCGCCGGCAGCGCCACGACGTCGAACACGACCGATGCCGCCGCGATTGCAGCGTCGTCGAACGAGAGCGCGTGCTCATCGGGCCCGCCGGCCATGCCGATGGGCGTCACGTTCACCAGGACGTCCGCCTCGAGGCCCGCGGCATCCGCCCGCCATCCGAAGTCGTACTGCGCGGCGAGTGCGCGGCCGATGCCCTCGTTCCTGGCGACGATCGTGACTCTGGTGAAGCCGGCGTCGCGGAACGCGGCGGCCGTCGCTTTCGCCATGCCCCCGGAGCCGCGCAGCAGCACGGAGGATGCGGGGTCGAGGCCGTTCCGTTCGATCAACTGCGCGATCGCGGAGTAGTCGGTGTTGTACGCCACGAGAACACCGTCATCGTTGACGATCGTGTTGACGGAGTCGATCGCGGTCGCGGAGGCATCCATCCGATCGACCAGGGCGATCACATCCTCCTTGTACGGCATCGAGATCGCACACCCGCGGATGCCCAGGCCGCGGACACCGGCGATGGCCTGCGCGAGGTCGGTCGGCGCGAACGCCTTGTAGATCCAGTTCAGCTCGAGTGCCTCGTACAGGAAGTTGTGGAAACGGGTTCCATTGTTGCTGGGGCGCGCTGACAGCGAGATACAGAGCGTCATGTCCTTGTTGAGCATCGTCACGGCTCCAGGCTACTTGCGCGACCTCGCGCTCGAGCAGCTTCGTGCGCGCACCTGATCGGCGGAGCGATCGAGAGGGGTCCGGTGTCCCCCTGTAGACCGCGGCGAAACGCCGCGAATCCGACGTCGATTTCGGCGTAGTGCGACGTGAAGCCCCGCCGTTCCGCGGGTTGCGGGGGCGCAACGAAGGCGGAACCACGGCGCCGTTCCATCCGCTCTCTGCCGCGCGTACCGTCGACCCCGGCTCCGCACCTCGGGTGGACATCTCCCCCGAGCGTCGCGATCAGCGCCACGTGACCATCGGGGAGAACGTCATGGATTCATCGGAAGCGCCGTTCCGTGTCGACGGCGACCGTCGTCGCCTTCGCCGCCGTCGAGTGACCCGTCTGGGGGCGATGGCGTGCACGGCGATGCTCATCGCCTTCTTCGGCGTGGTCGGCGCGACCGGCGGAGCAGGGAGCGCTTCGGCAGCCCCCGGTTCGCCGGGGGTGCCGGGCGCTCCTGCTGTTCTCTTCCAGGAGGACTTCCAGCAGGGCACCGGCATCACCGAGCTCGAGAACTACGTCTCCGCATCCGGGGCGACCTACTCGGCCGATCCGTTCTGGCTCGACGCCACCGCGTGCAACGGCTTCATCCTGAGCCAGCCCGACCCTTTCCCCGGCGGCACCGTCTGCGGGGGACGGGCGACCGAGTGGACCGAGGTGCAGCGTAAGGCCGCAGCCCTCGGACTTCTCAACAGCCCGCAGAACTCGACGACCAACCGCGCTGTCTCGAGCAACACGTCCTCGAACGGCCCGGCCAATGCCCGCCAGTTCATCAGCTCTCAGCTCTCGGTGCCGTCGAATGGGCGTTTCATCACCTTCTCCGTGGATGCAGCCGCGACGAACTGCGCCACCGGCAACCAGCCGTCGCTCCGGTTCTACCTCACGAACGCGGCCGGCACGGAGACGCCGGTGTCCAGCTCGGCCATCAACCCCTGCACCGACTCGCGACGGCTGACCACGACCGCATTCGGCGGCTCCGTCAGCTACGGCCGCTTCCCGGCGAACGGCTCGATGCTCTACACGAGCGCCACCCTCGGCATCACCATGCGCAATGTTCAGGGCAACGGGATCGGCAACGACGGTGCGTTCGACAACATCCGCGTCCTGGACGTGACCCCGCAGCTGGACAAATCGTTCAGCCCGGCTTCCGTACCGACGGGCGGCACCTCCACCCTGACGCTCACGGTCACCAACACGAGCGAGCTCGCCGAGAAGGTCGGCTGGTCGTTCACGGATTCCCTCCCCACCGGCCTCGCTGTGCGTTCCCCCGCGAACGTGGGGGGCACGTGCACCGCGACGGTCGCCGCCGCAGCCGGGGCGACATCCGTGGTCGTCTCGAACGGAAGGCTCAACGCTGGACAGGCGTCGTGCACCATCACCCTGGACGTCACCTCGAACACCGCGGGGACATACGACAACTGCGCCGCGAACATCACCGCGCACGTGGGCATCGACCTTCCCGCCTGCGCATCGGTGAGGTTCTTCCCATCCGACCCCTGCGTGGCGGTGCCGGTGTGGACGAACACCGCGAATGCGCTGCAGCAGTACAACCCCACGACCTTCCAGCTCGTCTCCTCGACCCCGCTGGCGCGTGAGTACGGGGACATCGCGTGGAGCAGCAACGGAAGTGCGCTGTACGGGGTGGACTATGACGGTGGCACGGGTCGGGCGCCGGTGTTGAGGCGGATCGATCCGGTGACCGGTGCTGAGCTCGCATCGGTTGCGATCACGGGGCCGATTCTGACGCAGGCGACGGTTCCGGGTCCGAGTGCGACTCTGTACAGCCTGAACGCGCTGGCGGCGCTGGATGCGAACACGTTGCTGGTGGGGTCGTACTCGTCGAGGGCGATCTATCGGCTGGATGTGAATACCGGGGTCACGACGCTGTGGACGCAGTTCCCGAGCCAGATCAGTTCTGCGGGCGACTTCACGGTGCTGCCGGACGGCGACATCCTCGCCTTCGGTGTACGCCCTCTCGATGGAAATCTGTCGAACTCGCGGGTCTACCGCATTCATCCTGACGGGTCGATGACGCAGATCGGCACCGTACCGGCGATGTGGGGTGGTGCGCAGTCCGGAGGCAACTTCTTCATGGCCGCCCCGAGCGGTCAGCTCAATCGGATCTCGCTCGCGTCTCTGCCCACGGCGGCGAGCACGGCGATGCTCTCCTACACGACGGTGCTGTCGGGAGGACCGCAGTTCTACGGGGCGAGCGCCGTTCAGGATGCCGGTCAGTGCGTCGGTCTGACGATCACGAAGGCACCGAGCCCGGCAGTCATCACCGGACCGGGGCAGACCGTGACCTACAGCTTCACCGTGAAGAACATCTCCGACGTGCGCATCCAGAACATCGTGGTGACCGATGTGCAGCAGGCGCCTGCGGGGGCGTTGACGTCTGGTCCGACCTGCCCCGTCACGGTGCTGAACCCGGGGCAGAGCACTGTGTGCACGGGCACCTATATCGCCACGAACGCGGACGTCGCTCATGGTCGCATCGACGACACGGCCACCGCGGCCGGCGCGACGCAGGAGGGCCGCGAGGTCATCTCGAACCAGGCGACGGCGACGGTGCCGATCCAGCCGGTTCTGACCTGGTCGTTGTCGAAATCAGCGTCAGTCGCCGGAGTCCCCCTTGCCCAGGGCGCCGTCGTCGAGCCCGGGGACGAGATCTCCTACACGGTCACCGCGGTCAGCGCGGCCACGGTCGACATCACCGGCGTGACGCTGTCGGACGACCTTGCCGAGGTATTGGATGACGCGACGTTCGTTCCGGGGTCGGGGCAGCTCGTCATCGGCGCAGGCACTCCGGTCGCGGTCGCCGATCCTGCAGGGGCGGTCCTGACAGCAGGACCGTTCACGCTCCCGAAGGGTGCGACGGCGACTCTGACCTACCGGGTGACCGTGGGGGCGGACGCGTGGTCGTCGACGCTCACGAACGTGGTCACGGGAGCGGCAGGAACTCCGGCCGCGCCGATCGATCCGGAACCGTGTGACGAGGACTGCACGACGTCGCAGGTGACGCCGACGCCGGTGCAGATCCAGAAGGTCGGTGAGGCGTCGACCGGGGCTGTGGTGCCGATGGACGGGTCGTCGTGGGCGATCTTCTCGGCGGAGACCGGGGGAACGGCGCTCGTGGACCCGGTGCCGGCGGCGGTGTCGGGTGGGACTCCGGTGACGGGTCTGTTCCGTGACGTCACCCTCACGGCGGGGACGTACTGGTTGGAGGAGACGCGGGCGCTGGACGGGTTCGCGCTGCTCGCAGGGCGGGTGCCGTTCACGGTCGCCGCCGACGGCACGATCACGCTCGGCGCCGGTGTCTCCTCGAATGTGCAGCTGGTGGATGTCGACGGCATCCGCACGATCCGTGTCGAAGACGTTCCCGCTCTCGATCTCCCGGACGCCGGAGGGCCCGGCACGGCCTGGATCTCCCTGATCGGCCTCACCCTCCTCCTCACCGGCACCACCGCCGGCACCCTCAACCTCGCGCGACGACGACGAGCACTCGCCGTCACCTCACGCGGTCCCCGGGCGTGACATGCGCGCCCACCCGAATACCCGAGAAACGCAAGACCAGACCCAAGGGGGAAGAAACATGAAGACCATGAATCCGGCACGACGCGGACTCCGCGTCGGCCTCGCAGCGAGCGCCGCCGCGGTGCTCCTGGGGCTCGGCCTCGCGGCACCGGCGGCAGCGGCGCCGCTGGTCGGCCCGAACGCCACCGGCTCGATCACCGTGCACAAGCTCGAAGCGCCCGACACCCCCACCGGCCTGCCGAACAACGGCACGGCCGTGGACACCGCCGGTCTCACCCCGCTCCCCGGGGTCGAGTTCCAGGTGCGGCAGGTCACCGGCATCGACCTGTCGACCAACAGCGGCTGGACGAACGCCTCGACGCTGTCGGGCGTGTTCGACGCCGCAGATCCCGAAGGCTCGATCACCGGCGCGGGATACACGCTCGCGGCGGGTTCGTCTCTGGTGACGGATGCCGCAGGTCAGGCGTCGTTCACGGGCCTCCCCGTCGGCCTGTATCTCGTCGAGGAGACCAGCTTCCCGGCGGGGGTGACGCCATCGGCACCGTTCCTCGTGTCGGTGCCGCTGACCGATCCCGACAACCATGACGCGTGGCTGTACGACGTGCACGTCTACCCGAAGAACGCCGTCACGTCGGCGACCAAGACCGTGGAGGATGCGGATGCCGTGCAGCTGGGCGATGAGGTGACGTTCACGATCACGTCCGATATCCCCAACGTCGACCCGATCGACGGCTACAAGATCGTCGACGTGCTCGACAGCAAGCTCGACTACGTCGCCTCCACCGTGACCCTGGCTGACGGCACGACGATCGCCGAGGGCACCGACTACACGATCACGCATGACGCCGCGACGAACGCCGTCACCGTCCAGTTCACCGCTGCCGGACGCGCAGTGCTCGCCGCCCACAACACGACACGCGTGGTCGTGGACATCATCACCACGGTGAACACGATCGGCGAGATCGTCAACCAGGCGCTCGTGTACCCGAACCTGCCCAGCTTCGACATCGAGCCCGGTGAGCCCGGCGGGCCCACCACGACCCCCGAGGTCGAGACCCGCTGGGGCGGCCTGACCGTGGAGAAGGTCGGACCGGGTGGCCAGGCACTCACCGGTGCCGTCTTCCAGATCTTCACGTCGGCCGCCGATGCGGCAGCGCAGACGAACCCGGTCACCCTGAACGGCGAGACGGAGTTCGAGGTGACTGACGCCGATGGCACGCTCACCATCACCGGCCTGCGCTACAGCGACTTCGCCAACGGGGCCACGGTCGCACCGGGTGACGCCGGGTACCTGCAGTACTACCTCGTCGAGGTGAAGGCACCTACCGGTTACGAGCTCCTCGCCCAGCCGATCGAGTTCACCGTCACCGCCGCCACCACCGCCGCGGGCATCGACCTGACCGTCACCAACGTGCCTCACAACGGCGGCTTCCAGCTGCCGTTCACCGGTGGCACCGGTACCGGTCTGCTCTACCTGGTAGGCCTCGGCCTCGTCGCCGGTGGCATCGTGTTCCTCGTCATCAAGCGACGTCGGAACGCCTGACCCGCATCGTGAGGGGAGGGCGGCCGTCGCCGGCCGCCCTCCCCTCACCCCCACCGCTGCATCAGGAGGAGATCATGACGACCACAGACGCGGGAGTCGCCACCCCGGCGCGGCGTGCCGAGCGGCGATGGTCGCGGGCCAACATCGTGGTCGGTCTCGTCGTCGTCGCCGGCACCTGCCTGGTCGCGTATCCGTCGGCAGGCGCGTGGGTCACCGACCTGACCCACGCCTCCACCGTGTCGGGATACGCGCAGGAGGTCGCTGCGACGGACGCCGACGAGCTCGACGACATCCTCGCGGCCGCGCGGCAGTACAACGCCGACCTTCCGGACGGCCCGCTCCGCGATCCGTACGTGCTCAATGCCGAGGGCGGTGCCGATGACACCCGCGATCAGCATTCGGACTACCTCGCCCAGCTCTCCCTGCGTCCGGACGCGCCGATGGCGCGCATCCGCGTCCCGGAGATCGATGTCGATCTGCCGGTCTACCACGGCACGGATGAGAGCACCTTGGCGAAGGGCATCGGGCACCTCTACGGCTCCGCGCTTCCGGTCGGGGGCGCGGGCACGCACGCCGTGCTCACCGGGCACTCCGGAATCCCTGGCGAGACCCTGTTCACCCGACTCGGCGAGGTGGAGATCGGCGATGCGGTCGTGGTCGAGGTCGCCGGCGAGAAGCTGACCTACCTCGTGGACCAGATCAAGACCGTGCTGCCCGATGTCGGCGATGACCTGCGACAGGTCGCGGGCCACGACTACCTCACGCTGCTCACCTGCACGCCCATCGGCGTGAACACGCATCGACTGCTGGTGCGGGCGGAGCGAGTGGAATCCACATCGGATGACGCGGCGCAGATCGCCCTGCCTGCGTCGGCGACATCGCCCGCGTTCCCCTGGGATGCCGCACTCATGCTGATCGGCGGATTCGCGATCGCCTTCGCCATCGCCCGCCCTCGCGCTGTGTCCTCGTAGTCCCCCGACCCCCACCCGCGAGGCACTCTCCTCTCCCCGGAGCCTCGCGGGTGGGCCTGTTCATGCATCGCGCGATGGCGCGGTGGACCATCCGTGCAGCGCGGCGGAACTCGCGGAGTCGGGGGAGACGGGCGAGCGGAGGTGCCTCCGTGCTGTGATGCCCTGTCTCCTCCCGAAACCTGCGATCCTCGCGGATCCTCTCCCCGACCTTCGCAGTTCTCGCCGTCTGAACGAATCGTCCGTGGCGGGATCGTGCATCCTCCCCTAGGGTGAAGGTGCATGCACAAGGGGATTAGATCGTCTCCGTCACCCCCAGATGACGGGCAGCCTTCCCCAGAGGCAAGACGATCCGTGCATGCGATTGGGCCCTCTCGAGTAGTTCAGTCCCCAATGGACTATTCGAGGGGGCCGCTCTCAAACATCTTCTCACTTTTTTTCGATTTGTCCCCCAAAAGGGGGACAAGATCTCGAAAAAAGGGTTAGGGTTGTTCCTGACGCACCCTCCGGTCGTCTTCGGCCCTCATCGCTCCCCCCGCGGTGAGGGCCACACCATTTTCCGGGGCCGGTGTCACCGCAGACCTGTCTTCCGATCGTCGACATCCGCGGATGTCGCTGAGATTCCGCTCGTGCAACATTTGGATTACCATCTGGCCGCGGCTATTCCCTTGAGGGCCTCCTCCACTAGCGTTAGCGATGTCGGGGCATACCTGCGTCGGCTTCTTCACCAGCAGAACAGGCAGTACATGAGCACCCAGGGCACGGTCAAGTGGTTCAACTCGGAGAAGGGCTTCGGCTTCATCTCCCCCGACGACGGCGGCGCTGACGTTTTCGCGCACTACTCCGCCATCGACTCCTCCGGCTACCGGTCTCTCGAAGAGAACCAGCGAGTCGAGTTCGACGTGGCGCAGGGCCCCAAGGGCCTGCAGGCTGAGAACATCCGCGCCCTTTGAGGCGGGCAGAGCACTGAGCTCCCCGATCGGAATCCGCGTCTTCGCGGCATCCGTCGGGGAGTTCTGTGCTTAGCGGGACTGATCCGGGTTCGGGGCGCGCGCGATGGAGCCGTCATGCGCCACGTGCAGGAGAAGGCGCGGAATGCAGGAGCTGCGCGCGGCGTCTCGTCCTGCGCGTCGCCGATGCCCCTGCACGTGGCGCTGCCGCGCGACGATCAGCGGAGAAGCAGTGCCCGGAGCTCGTCGACCGTGGATGCGCGGAACGCCGCGTCGTCGCCTTCGTGCGCCTCGCTGAAGCCCCATTCCACGAAGATCACGGGCACGCCGTTGGCGTTGCCTCCCTCGACATCGTGGTGGCGGTCGCCGATCAGCACCGGGAGCGACACGTCGGCGCCGAGCGCGGTCAGCCGACGCAGCGCCTCGGCCACGATGTCGGTCTTCGAAGCCAGCGTCGACTCGTCGGGCGTCGCGCCGACCGTGGTCAGGAACGACGAGCGCAGGTGGAAGTGGTCTATCAGCGCGTCGACCTGGTTCTCGGGCTTGGAGCTCGCCGTCGCCTGGGCGACACCGGCCGCATGGAGATCGTGGATGAGGTCTGTCACGCCAGGGTACGTCGCCACATCGGTCGTGTAGCCGTCGGCCTTGCCGAGCGTGCGATAGAAGGAGACCGCCTCGGCCGATTCCTCCGGGCTCATGCCGGCCTGGTCCTGGAACGACTGGAACATCGGCGGGCCGATCCAGTGGATCAGTTCTTCGCGGGTGGGGGCCGGCTTTCCGAAGTGCGTGAGCGCGACGTTCAAGCGACGGAGGATGCCGATCGAGGCGTCGACGATGGTGCCGTCGACGTCCCACAGCACGCAGGAGTAAGGGGAAGTGGCCATGCCTTCCAGCCTATGGGCTCGGCAGGTGCCGCCGACTCCTCCTGCACAGGTGTGCATCGCCAGACTGCCTCCACCTGACGGGTGGTTGCGGGGAACCCCTGGATCCGGGGCATGACAGGCTCGGACTCACAGAGCGAAACTGGAGGGGTGTTCGTGTCGGTGGAAGTCATCACGATGCTGGCGTGCGCCGTATCGATCATCGTCGCCTTCGTGAGCGGATGCGGGTGGCTGATCAGTCGTATGGACGCGCGGTTCGAGCGCATGGATGCGCGGATCGATGAGAAGTTCGCGGCGCAGGATGCGCGGATCGATGAGAAGTTCGCAGCGCAGGATGCGCGGATCGACGACAGGTTCGCGCGGATCGACGAGAGGTTCGCGCGGGTCGACGAGAGGTTCGTCGTCGTGGAGCACGAGCTGGCTGAGCTGAGGATTGCGATCGCGCGACTGGAAGGACCGCCGCGACGGTTGATCGGCCTGCACTGATGCCGCCGATGAGGCCGGAAAGGCGAGGGGATCAGAACAGTCGGGGGATACCCGACTCGATGCCCTTCATGTCGTCGTAGTCGAGCACGAGGCAGCGGATGCCACGGTCCTCCGCCAGCACACGAGCCTGCGGTTTGATCTCCTGCGCGGCGAACACCCCCTGCACCGGAGAGAGGTGCGGGTCGCGACCGAGCAGTTCCAGGTAGCGGGTGAGCTGCTCGACGCCGTCGATGTCGCCCCGGCGCTTGATCTCGACCGCGATCGCAGCGCCGTCGGCATCCCGCACCAGCAGGTCGACAGGTCCGATCGCCGTCGGGTACTCGCGGCGCACCAGCGTCGCCCCGTCTGCGATCCGGTCGACCTGCTCCGCGAGCAGGCGCTGCAGGTCGGCTTCGACGCCATCCTTCTGCAGGCCGGGGTCGACTCCCAGCTCGTGGGAGGAGTCGTGGATGATCTCGTAGATCTGCACGCGCAGCGCATCGCCGGTCTTCTTGTGGGTCACGCGCCAGACTTCGACGACGCCGGCGCTGGCCTCTTCCTCGCCGGGGTCCTCGGTGGAGAGCGAGCACGGAGGGCTCATCCAGTTCAGCGGCTTGTAGCTGCCGCCGTCCGAGTGCACGAGCAGACTCCCGTCGCCCTTGTGCACGAGCAGACGCGTGGCAAGCGGGAGATGGGCATTGAGCCGACCGGTGTAGTCGACCGAGCAGCGGGCGATGACGAGACGCACCCGTCGAGCCTAACCGCATCCG
The DNA here is from genome assembly GCF_023091245.1 of Microbacterium croceum. Taxonomy (NCBI): domain Bacteria; kingdom Bacillati; phylum Actinomycetota; class Actinomycetes; order Micrococcales; family Microbacteriaceae; genus Microbacterium; species Microbacterium croceum. The sequence continues at coordinate 665,191 of NZ_JAHWXN010000001.1, forward strand.
TGCACCCGGTTCGACGCTGCACGGCGGGTCAGCCGCCGAGCTGCCCGAGTGTGTCGAAGATCCCCAGCTCCGTCGCCGCGGATCGCGCGATCAGGAAGCCGATGATGCCGATGATCCACGCGGTGTTCTCGGCACCGGTGCGCTCCATCCACGCTGCGAAGCGCTCGAGGGGCCGCTGCACGAGCCGGGCGGCCACCAACCGCAGCACCAGCAGCACCAGCGCAGGGACGATCATGAGCACGCAGTAGCCGACGAGCGAGAGCACCCGCAACGGAGTGCTGACCCCTGCATCGGCGAGCATGGTCATCGCCACGATGTACGGCAGCATCGTGGCCACCTCGACGAGTCCTGCCGCGATCGCCACCCCCATCACGGCCGTGGCGCGCGTGCGCGGGTCGAGCAGACGCTCGCGCCACCGGGTGACGCGTCCGGGCGAGGACGTGCGTGGAACTGCGGGTCCTGTGTCAGCGGGGTGTGCCGCGGTGGGCGGTGTCGACGCCACCGTCGGAGGAGCGTCGACACCGGCTGTCGGTGCCGCAGCGTTCACCGACATCCCCGTCCCGGGGGAGATCCGCGCGGGCGGCACCGGTGCAACCGTCTGTCTCCCGGTGCCGGTACTCGAACCCGTGGGCATCACGAACGCCGTGATCAGCAGCGCCGCGCCCACGACGAGTCGGATGACGAGACCGAGCGGTGAGGAGAGGAAGTCGGCGGCCACGTCGACGACGTTCACGAGCCCCCACAGGAAGAGGAGACCGATCAGGAGGTAGAACGCCGCGATCGTCACCAGGTAGAGCAGGATCCGTCCTGCCCGCACCCGACCGGGGCTCAGGAGGAGGAAGACCGGGATGAGAAGGGTACCGACGCTGAGGCCGTCGAGCAGCGCCAGTACGGCCAGCGAGAGGGGCAGCGGGAGTCCGCCGAAGAGTTCCATGTCACCAGCGTGGGCGCGCGGACCGCATCAGCGGATCGGGCGAAAGTCTGGTCGTACATCGGCGTGCTCATCCTTTCGGCGGATGCGACGCAGGGAGATGTCGTGGTTGCATGAAAGACATGGAGCAGGCCACGGGGGAGCGGATCCGCAGCTGGTACCGCGCGCACCGTCCGACGGCGGATGCGCTGCTCATCGCCCTGTTCAGTGTGCTCGGTGCCGCGCTCGGGTTCGGCGGGATCTGGGGCATGTTCTCGCTGATCCCGACCGGTGCTTCGGCGTGGTGGACGCTCGCGACGGCACTCCCTGCGTGCCTGCTGGTGCTGACGAAGCGGCGCATCCCGATGATCTCGCTGGTGGCGGCCGCGGTGATCTTCGCGATCGACCTGCTGACGATCGGCGGCCTCGGACCGTTGATCGTCCTGCTCGATGTGCTGTGGACTGCGGCCTTCGTCGCATCGCCCCGAGCCCGAGTTCGCCTCCTCGGCGCGATCGCCGTCTCCGTGATCGCGATGTTCGGGGTGGCCGTGATCGTCTCCGACGCCTCGCTGCCCACCGCGTTCCTGGTCGCTGTGCAGTTCGGTGCGTTCGTCGGCACGGACTATTGGTGGGCGGTGGCGGTCTCGCAGGCGAACGAGCTCGCGGAGCTGCACCGCCAGCGCGCGGATGACGCCGCGGCGGCGGCGGCCCGCGACCGTGTCGAGGCCGTGCGTCGTGAGCGCGAGACCATGGCGAAGGAGCTGCACGACGTGGTCGCGGGCCACGTGCTGGCCATGGCGATCCGTGCCGAGGCGGCGCTGTCGAGCGCCCCTGACGAGGCCGGCGATCGTGAGGCCCTGCGTGCCGTCCGCGGCGCCGGGCTCGATGCGCACGCCGCGCTGCGTTCTCTGATCGCCGTGCTGCGGCGCGGCGACGGCGAGCTGTCTCCCACGCCGCGGCTCGCCGACCTGCCGGGGGTGCTGGAGGACGCCGAGCGGGCCGGACTCGACATCCGTTTCTCGGCGCCCGACCTGTCTCCCGTGAGCGATCCCGTCGAGCAGGCGATCGTGCGCATCGTGCGGGAAGCGCTGGCGAACTGCATCCGTCATGCGAGCGGAGCCGAGGTCGACGTCGCGATCGGCGAAGACGAACGGGGGATCGGTGTCGCGGTGCGGTCGCGGGGCGGTGCCTCTCTCGTCGTGGCTGACTATGCCGGCGGCGGATGGGGGCTGGCGATGCTCAGGGAACGGGTCGATGCGCTGGGTGGCGAGTTCTCGGCAGGCCCGGCGCCCGGCGGATGGACGGTGCAGGCGAGGATTCCGATGACGGTGCGCGCATGAGCGGGCCGACCGTGCTGCTCGCGGATGATCATGCGGCCATCCGCGCGGGGCTGCGCATCATCCTGGAGGGTCAGGGGATCGTCGTGGTGGGCGAGGCCGCCGATGGTGACGTCGCTGTGCGCAATGCGGCGGCTCTGCGTCCGGACGTGGTGCTGATGGATCTGCGCATGCCCGGTCGGGACGGTGTCGCGGCGACGCGCGAGATCGTCGAGCGAGGGCTCAGCGAGGTGCTCGTGCTGAAGAGTTTCGACGAGGACGAGCTCGTGTTCGGTGCGATCCGTGCGGGCGCCGCCGGCTTCCTCCTCAAGACGGCTGATGCGGCCACCCTGACCCAGGCGGTGCGGTCGGTGGCCGCGGGCGACGGCGTCCTCGACCCGAGGGTGACACGGCGGGCGCTCGCCGCGGCGGCGCTGAGCGTTCACGATGCGCCTGCGCGACGCCGAGAGCATCCCGAACTCACCTCACGTGAGCGCGAGGTGCTCGACGGCATCGCGCAAGGATGGTCGAACGCCCAGCTCGCCGAAAGGTTGAGCATCTCGGTGCCGACCGTGAAGACTCACGTGTCGAGCGTGCTCGCGAAGCTCGGTGCACGCAGTCGCGCGCACGCCGCTGCGCTGACGCGGCGTCCGCAGAGCTGACGGTCAGCTGGTCGTCACCGGAGTCTTCTCGTCTTCGCGGAGCGGGCGGGCGGCGCCGGAGAACAGGCCGGACGCCACCACCAGCGCGACCAGGATGAAGAGGGTGTTCAGCAGGCCGATGTGCTCGCTGATGAAGCCGAGCACGGGCGGTCCGCCGAGGAACGCCACATAGCCGATGGTCGCCGCCGCGCTGACGCGGGCCGCCGCCTTGGCGGGGTCGTCGGCGGCGGCCGACATCCCGAGAGGGAACCCGAGAGAGGCGCCGATGCCCCAGAGCGCGGCTCCCACCAGCACGAGAGGGAGGTTCGGGGCGAGGATGAAGAGCAGGATGCCGGATGCCGCGGCCACCGCGAGGATGCGCAGCACCGCGACGCGGCCGAAGCGATCGACGAGCGGTCCGCCGAACAGCCGCACCACGGTCATGCCCACGGAGAAGATGGCGAGGGCGACCGCGCCGGTTCCGGTCGTGAAGCCGTGGCCCTGCTCGGTGCCCAGGGCGATCCAATCGTTCGCGCCTCCCTCGGCGAACGCCATGCCGAGCATGACCACGCCGATCAGGTAGGTACGGGGTTCGCGCCACGCCTCGAGGGCGACGTGCATCCGCTCCCGCCAGTGCGGCTTCTCGGATGGCTCCGGATCGAGCGCGGCTTGCCGCGAGGGCACCTGGGAGAAGCAGGCGAACGCGAGCACGGCGATCAGCGCGCCCATGATCGAGGCGTGCACCGCGACGGTGAGCGAGAGCAGTGCGGCGAGAGCGCCGAGGCCGGCGCCGATCACGGTGCCGAAGCTGAAGAAGGCATGGAAGACGGGCAGGATCGTCTTGCCCATCTGCTGCTCGATCGCCGTCGCCTCGACGTTCATCATCACATCGAGACTGCCGTTGCCGAAGCCGAACAGCGCCATGCCGATGAGCACGATGGGCACCGATGCGAAGACGGTCGACCCGAGTCCCACCAGGGTGATGCCGAGCGCGAACAGCAGCGTCGTCAGCAGCATCCCCCGGCGAGCCCCGGTGCGCGCCATCACGGCGGGGCTGGTCGAGATGCCGATGATCGATGCGACGCCCATGCCGAGGAGGATGAGTCCGACCTGTGCGTTGTCGAGCGCGAGGTCCGCTTTGATGCTCGGCACCCGGGAGGCCCACGTGGCGATCGAGAGGCCGCTCGCGAAGAAGATCGCGAAGATGGCGGCGCGCCACCGGGCGAACTGGGAGCGAGTGAGAGCGGAGTCCATGTGGCACAGCATATCGAATCGATTCGACTCTGCCAGGCCGAGGGGAGCTATCCTCGAAGCATGAGCAGTCACGAGACGCCGCGCCGAGCGACGATCGCGGACGTCGCGCGAGAGGCGGGCGTGGCGACATCGACCGCCTCCGTGGTGTTCAGCGGCAAGGCCAAGGTCGCTGCAGCGACGCGCGAGCGCGTCCTCGCTGCGGCGGCGGCGCTCGGCTACGCCGGCCCTGACCCTCGTGCCGCCTCGTTGCGTCGCGGACGCAGCGGCATCGTCGCGGTGGTGCTCGAAGGTCATCTGCGTGCGGCGTTCCTCGATCCGGTCACCACCGCGATGATGGACGGCCTCACCGACGGTCTCGCCGAGCTCAGCGCCGGCATCCTGCTGATGCGCGACGAGCCCGGCGAAGACGGGTCTGCGCTGGCGAGTGCACCGGTCGATGCCTTCGTGCTCATCGGATGCTCCGGCCGCACCCGTGCCTCGCTCGAGATCGTGCGCGGGCGCGGCCTCCCTGTCGTCGTGATCGAGGGCGATGCGGGCGGCGACATCCCGCGCATCACGCTCGACAACGCGGCCGCTGCTGCCGATGTGGCGCGGCACGTGCGTGATCTCGGTCACCGCGACGTCGCCCTCGTCACGCTCGCCCTCGACGCCGAGCGCGAGCGCGGTCTCGTGACGCAGGAGCGGATCGCCACGGCGACGGTGGATGTGACCATCGACCGGCTGGCCGGGATGCGTGAGGTCTTCCCCGATGCGTCGGCGATCTCGGCATCCGGAAGCCTCATCGACGAGGGAGCGATCGTCGGACGCATGCTGCTCGCCGACCCTGCGACGCGCCCCACGGCTGTTCTCGCGCAGAGCGACCTGCTCGCGGTCGGAGTCATCCGCGCTGCGGAGGAGCTCGGTCTGCGCGTGCCGGAGGATGTCTCGGTCGCCGGATTCGACGGGATCGCGGTCGATGGGCTCGGCCCGCAGCTGCTCACCACCAGCGTGCAGCCCGCGGTCGAGAAGGGGCGCGCAGCCGGCGAGCAGGTCGCCAGGATGCTGCGCGGAGAGTCGGGCATCACGCAGCACCTGACGTGCCGTTTCCGCCAGGGCACGACGACGGCTCCTCCTGCGCGCTGAGGCGGGAGAGCCGTGGAGCCGGAGGCTCGCGCGGACGTCAGCTGTGCGGCGGGCCGAGCGGGAGCGACATGCTCCCGAAGTCGACGATCCGATATCGACCGCAGTCGATGACCTCCTCGGGCATGACGTCGAGCGGGAGCTGCCAGGCCACGGTCTGCGCATCCTCGACCAGGAACGACACCGCGCCGACGTCGAGATCGGTGCGGTTCACCAGCCACGCGTATCCGTTCAGCCGGTGATCCACCTGTACCAGCTGGGCGGGGTCGGCGAGGTGCAGCTTCGGGAGCCGCACGGTCCAGAACTGACCGGCGCCGGTGCGGCCGGAGGCGTCGACCCAGTCGGTGACGCAGGTGAGGTCGGCGTCGGGGGTGTGCACGGTCGAGGCGAGACGCGGGACGCTGAACGCGGATGCCGCCAGCAGCAGAGCTGCGCCGATCGCGATGAGCGGGCGGGGATGCGGGATGACGAGAGCGCGCGGCGCCGCCACGAGAGCGAGCACCGGAGCGAACGCGAGCGGCTGCAGGTAGCGGGCGGCATGGGTGCCCAGAGCGATCGCGCCGAGGACGACGAGCACCGGGATCACCCAGGCGGCCAGGGCGACCAGTCGCTCCGAGGGGTCGCGGCTGCGCGCCGAGCGGATCACCGCACCCGCGAGCAACGCCGCGGTGAGGAGCGTGCCGACGACCCCCAGTGGCGTGGACAGACGGTCGGCGAGAAGCCCGGTGTAGTAGCCGATCGATTGCGCCCAGAGCTCGGGTTGCGCATAGCCGGCCCCGGTGTTGGCGATCCATGCCGCGAACGGAATGCGTCCGACGAAGCCGAGTGCGGTGCCGCCGATGAGGACGCCGAGGGGAAGCAGCATCTGCGATCGAGCGCTCGATCGCAGCGCGAGCGCGGCCAGCACGACCGTGAGCGGGACGGTTGCCCAGACCGCGAAGAGCGGGTTCGACAGCGTGGAGAGCGCCGCGACGGCTGCCAGTGCGACGAGGAGGCCCGTTCCCTGCCGTTGGCGTACGAGGAAGCGGCGGATCAGGCCGATCGTGAGCACCACGGCGATCACCGTCGCGGAGTAGTAGGTCGTGGTGAGCAGGAGGGAGGCGAGTTCGAGCGCATCGCGCGAGGAAGACGTCTCGGTCATCGCGAGCGCCCCGAACACGGCCAGCCCGATCAGCGCCCAGGCCACCGGGGCTCCGTCGTCGCGCCGTCGACCGGCCACCAGTCTCAGCGCGCCGTACAGGGCGAGCAGATTGACGACGGCGTTCGCCGCGAGCACGCCGTTCACGTCGAAGGGGAGGGCGGCGTCGAGGCCGGCGAACACGGCCGCCTCCGGCAGGAACAGCACGCTCGACATCGCCCAGTGCGCGGGGGTGCCGGTGAGCCAGGACTGCGCGAACAGCGCGACGACGAGCGAATCCCCGTCGCGGAACAGCAGCTCGGAGCGACCGGATGCCGCGACCTGGCCGGTCACGATCAGGGCGATGGCGAGGGCGGTGAGCCAGCCCGCCAGCTCGCGCACCCGGACCCGTGTCATGTTCGATACTCTGCCACGACCTGCATCCTCGTCTGAATGATCTCTTTTCGTCGATTTCGATAGGCAGAATGCTGCGTCAGGACGGCGAAACCGGCCATTTGATCGACTCGGGATCGAACACTGCGCACCTGAGCGCCTCGATCGCCCGGTAAACTAGGGGTGACCTGCCCGCCTGTGCCATCTGGCCGACGAGCCCCAAGGAGCCGCGTATATGCTGACGCTCCTCGCCGTGTTCCTCCTCGGGTCGCTGTTGATGCCCGTTCTGGTGCGCTGGCTCGGAGCCCAGGCCTTCGCGATCGCCGCCCTCGTCCCCGCGGCCGCCTTCGTCCACGCGCTCGTGCTGACACCGCAGGTGCTCGACCCCGATTCGTCGCCGTTCGTGTCGGTTGCATGGATCCCGCAGCTCGGCCTCAACCTGTCGATGCACATGGACGTGCTCGGGTGGGTGCTCACTCTCATCGTCACCGGTGTCGGCGCCCTCGTGCTGCTCTACTGCCGCTGGTACTTCCACGACGACTCTGTCGGGATCGGTCAGTTCTCCGCCGTGCTGCTCGGGTTCGCCGGGGCGATGTACGGCCTCGTGCTCACCGACGATCTCGTGATGCTCGTGATGTTCTGGGAGGTGACGAGCATCCTCTCGTACCTCCTGATCGGTCACTACCGCCGCCGTGCAGCCAGCCGTCGTGCTGCGCTCCAGGCTCTCCTGGTGACGACGCTCGGCGGTCTGGTCATGTTCGTCGGCGTGGTGCTGCTGGTCGTGGATGCCGGCACCTCCAGCATCCGCGAGATCCTCGCGCTCGCCCCGACCGGTCCGCTCGTTGATGCCGCGATCGTGATGCTCCTGATCGGCGCGATCAGCAAGTCCGCGCTGTTCCCCTTCCACTTCTGGCTGCCCGGCGCCATGGCGGCGCCCACGCCGGTGAGCGCCTACCTGCACGCGGCGGCCATGGTGAAGGCAGGCATCTACCTGATCGCACGGTTCGCCCCGATCTTCGCCTTCAGCGCCCCGTGGCGACCGATCGTGATCACGCTCGGCATCGTGACCATGCTCCTCGGCGGCATCCAGGCGCTGCGCGAGACGGACCTCAAGCGCATCCTCGCCTTCGGAACCGTCAGTCAGCTCGGCTTCTTCGCTGTGGTCGTCGGCTACGGCACGCAGGCGGCCGCCCTCGCGGGGCTCGCGCTGGTCATCGGTCACGCGCTCTTCAAGTCGGCGCTGTTCCTGATCGTCGGCGTGATCGACCGCCAGTTGTCGACCCGTGACATCAACGAGCTCTCCGGAGTGGGTCGTCAGGCACCGGTGATGGCGACGGCGGCGTTCATCTCGGTGGCATCCATGGCTGGCGTGGCCCCGACCATCGGATTCGTGGCCAAGGAGTCCACCCTCACCGCGCTCCTCGACGATGCGCTGGCCGGCTCGCCGTGGGGACTCGTCGCCATCATCGGTGTCGTGCTCGGTTCCATGCTCACTGCGGCATATGGCCTCCGCTTCCTTTGGGGAGCGTTCTGGACCAAGCGCGACCCGCAGGGCGCACCGATGCCGACCACGGCGTGGCCCGATCCTCCGGTCGGCTTCCTCTCCGCGCCGATCATCCTCGCGGGCGTGACTCTCGCCGCGGGCATCGGTGCCCCGGCACTCGACGTCGCGCTGCACGGCTATGCGGCGACCGCGACGCCCGGACTCGACGCGGCGACGGGAGAGGCGACTGAAGGACCCGGTCACCTCGCTCTCTGGCACGGCTTCGAGCCGGCGCTCGGCATCTCGATCCTCTCGATCCTGCTCGGATTCGGGCTGTTCCTGCTCACCCGCCGCACCGGCTGGGACCGCAAGCCCCGCCTGCTGCGCTTCACGGCGGCGGATGTCTACTACCTCGTCGTCCGCGGTGTCGACCGGCTCTCTGTGCTCAGCACCACACTGACCCAGCGCGGTTCGCTGCCCGTGTACGTCGGAACGATCTTCGTGGTATTCGTCGCGGCGGAGGTCACGGCGCTCGTCGCGAGCGACATCGACCGTTTCCAGCTGTCCGCGTGGCACACGCCCGCGCAGATCGTGGTGGCGCCGATCATGGCCGCTGCGGGCATCTTCGCCGTCCGCGCCCAGAAGCGGTACACCGGCGTGGTGCTGGTCTCGGTGACCGGCCTGGGCATGGTCGCCCTGTTCGCGACCAGCGGCGCTCCCGACCTCGCCCTCACGCAGATCCTGGTCGAGACCGTCACGATGGTCACCTTCGCCCTGGTGCTGCGTCGGTTGCCGGCACGGATGGGCGAGCACAACGCCTCGGTCGGTCGCATCCCTCGTGCGCTGCTCGGCATCGGCGTCGGCCTGACGATGGCGCTGATCGCGGTCGTCGCCACCCAGTCGCGCGTCGCAGACCCGATCTCGGCCGCGTTCCCGAAGCTCGCCTACGAGATCGGCCACGGCAAGAACGTCGTCAACGTGGCGCTGGTCGACCTGCGTGGCTGGGACACCATGGGGGAGCTGTCGGTGCTCGTGCTCGCCGCGACCGGCGTCGCCTCGCTCGTGTTCGTCACGCACCGCGCCGACCTGCTCGCCGCCACCCGCACCCTGCCCCGCGCGACGCGGAAGTCCGCACGCAGCAGACCGCTGGTCGAGACCACCGAGGGCATCCGCTTCCAGACCATCGAGAACCAGGCCAGCCCGCGCGCGTGGCTTGTCGGCGGTCAGAAGATGAAGCCGGAGAACCGGTCGATCCTGCTCGAGGTGATCGTCCGCATCCTCTTCCACACCATCATCGTGGTGTCGATCTTCCTGCTCTTCGCCGGACACAACCTCCCCGGCGGCGGCTTCGCCGGCGGACTCGTCGCCGGCATGGCGCTGGTCATGCGCTACATCGCGGGCGGACGCTGGGAGCTGGGCGCCGCTGCGCCGACGGACGCAGGACGCCTTCTCGGTGCGGGTCTGATCCTGGCTGTCGGCACCGCCGTCATCCCCCTCTTCTTCGGCCTTGCGCCCCTCACCAGCTCGTTCTGGGAATGGGAGATCCCCGGTATCGGGCACATGGAGTTCGTCACTTCGACCATCTTCGACATCGGCGTGTACCTCGTCGTGATCGGACTCGTGCTCGACGTGCTCCGCAGCCTCGGGGCCGAGGTCGACCGACAGGCGCAGGACATGCGTGAGCGGGCGGTGAGCAGCTGATGGATGTCTCGCTGACCCTGATCGTGATCATGGCTGTGCTCTTCGCATGCGGCGTCTACGCGATGCTCGAGCGCAGCCTCACCCGTGTGCTGATCGGCTTCCTGCTGCTCGGCAACGCCACCAACCTGCTGCTGCTGATCGTGATGGGAGTGCCCGGCAACGCCCCGTTCTACGACGCCGAAGGCAGCGTCAGCGACCCGCTCCCCCAGGCGTTGACGCTCACAGCGATCGTGATCACCTTCGCGGTCTCCGCATTCCTGCTCGCGCTGATCTACCGCTCCTGGCAGCTCGGGCAGGCCGACACGGTCGAGGACGACGAAGCCGACATCGCCCTGCGCGAGCGCACCGACGCCGACGAAGACGTCATGGACGACGAGGGCGACACCGAGGACGACGAAGCCACCACCGACTTCGTGGGCGTGCAGACCGCGCCCATCACGGTGCTCCACATGCGCGACCACGCCTCCATCCAGGACGACGCCCCGACGGATCTGCCGTCCCGGCCTTACACGGGGACGGATTCAGAAGACGCCCGGCCTGAACGCCCCTCGGCGGACTCAGGACCCACGCAGCACGACGAAGGAGAGGACCGCACGTGACCGCGCTGGTTCCCCTGCTCGTCGGACTGCCACTGCTCGGCGCCGCCATCACGCTGATCTTCGGACGCAACGCCCGGCTCCAGGTCGCCGTCACGGTCCTGACCCTCGCCGCTGTCTCGGTGATCGCTGCCGTGCTGCTGGTCGTGGTGGATGCGGGTGAGCCGCTTGCCGTCTCGGTCGGCGGCTGGCCGGTGCCGTTCGGCATCGTGTTGTACGTCGACCGTCTGGCGGCGCTGCTGGTGCTCATCTCGAGCATCGTGCTGCTCGCGGTGCTCCTCTTCTCGATCGGCCAGGGTGTCGCCGACGGCACGGACGAGACCCCGATCTCGATCTTCAACCCTTCGTACCTGATCCTCGCGGCCGGTATCTTCAACGCCTTCATCGCCGGTGACCTGTTCAACCTCTACGTCGGCTTCGAGATCCTGCTCGTCGCCTCGTATGTGCTGATCACCCTCGGCAGCACCGAGTCGCGCATCCGTACGGGTGCGGTGTACATCGTCGTCTCGCTCGTGTCGTCGATCTTGTTCCTCGCCGCGATCGCCATGATCTACGGAGCCCTCGGCACCGTGAACATGGCACAGATCGCCGAGCGGATGACCGAGCTGCCGCAGGAGACGCAGCTGGTGCTGCACCTGATGCTGGTGATCGCCTTCGGCATCAAGGCGGCGATCTTCCCCGTCTCCTTCTGGCTGCCGGACTCCTACCCGACGGCGCCGGCCCCGGTCACCGCGGTGTTCGCGGGATTGCTGACGAAGGTCGGCGTGTACGCGCTGATCCGCACCGAGACGCAGCTGTTCGCCGACAACGACATCGACACGCTGCTGCTGATCGTGGCACTGGCGACCATGATCGTGGGAGTCCTCGGCGCGGTCGCACAAGCCGAGCTCAAACGGATCCTGTCGTTCACCCTCGTGAGCCACGTCGGCTACATGATCTTCGGTTTGGCGATAGCGACGCCGGCGGCGATCGGCGCGACGGTGTATTACATCGTGCACCACATCGTCGTGCAGACGACTCTGTTCCTCGCGGTCGGGCTCGTGGAACGTCGAGCGGGCAGCACCTCGATCCTGCGCGTGAAGGGGCTGCTCAAGGTCGCGCCCGTGATCGCCGTGCTCTACTTCGTGCCGGCCATCAACCTCGGCGGCCTGCCCCCGTTCTCCGGCTTCATCGGCAAGTTCGCTCTCTTCGAGGCGGCGGCATCCGTGGGAACCCCGCTCATGATCGTGCTGATCGTCGGTGGCATCGTGACCTCGCTGCTCACGCTGTACGCGCTGATGCGCGCCTGGAACCTCGCCTTCTGGCGCGAAGAGGAGGACTCCAGCGAGACCGAGGGGCGCATCTCCTACCTGGGCAACGCCCCGGCCGCCGACGAGCAGCAGGAGCGTCGCCGCATTCCGAAGATCATGACGTATGCCACGGCGGGCATGGTCGCTGTCACCGTCGCGCTGACGATTTTCGCCGGCCCGCTCTACGCCCTGTGCGACCGCATCGGAGCCACGCTGCTCGATCCGGTCAGCCTCGTGCAGATCCAGGATGAGGTGGGCGGATGATGGAACGCACCCGTCGCCACCTCTGGCGCGACATCGGCTCTCAGCTGCCTTTCCTCGCCTGGCTCGTCGTGCTCTGGATGCTGCTGTGGGCGCAGTTCACGGTGCTCTCGTTCCTCACCGGCCTCGTGGTGGCGATCTTCGTGACCCGCGTGTTCCGTCTGCCGACGGTCGCGCTGTCCGGGCGCATCAACGTCTGGTACGCGGCGCTCTTCGTCGTGCAGTTCCTGTTCGCGGTGCTGAAGGGCGCGCTGTACGTGACGGTGCAGGTGTTCGACTTCCGGCGGCAACCCGGAGCCGCGATCATCGCCGTGCCCCTGCGCTACGCGGATGACCTCGTGATGACGCACGTGGCCGTCACCTCGTCGCTGGTTCCCGGTTCGCTCGTCGTCGAGGCGGATCGCGACCGCCGCATCCTGTACCTGCACGTGATCGGCGTGCGCACTGCCGCCGACGTCGAGAAGCAGCGCGAGGGCGTGCTGGTCTGGGAGCGCCGTATCGTGCGTGCGCTCGGCAGCCCTGCGCAGTACCGTGCTCTCAGGGCCGACGAGCGTGCCGCGTCGAAGAAGGGCGGTATCCGATGAACGTGCTGCTGCTCCTGATCATGATCGTGTTCGGTGTCGCCGCGATCCTCACCCTCATCCGCATCGTGCGGGGTCCATCGATCCTGGACCGCGCCGTGGCCTCTGATGTGCTGCTGACCGAGGTCATGTGCGTGATCGGCGCGGAGATGGCCATCAACGGGCACACCCGGAGCATCCCGGTGCTGCTGATCATCGCCGCGGTCGGTGTGTTCGGGTCGATCGCCGTCGCGCGCTTCGTCGCGAGAAGGGACAACACGACGCCATGAACGTGTTCGGTCTGTTGATCCCCGACGCCGTGATCGACGTCGCGGTGCTCGTGCTCATCCTGCTCGGAGCGGTGCTGTGCCTGTCGGCAGCGGTCGGACTGCTCCACTTCCGCGATGTGCCCTCGCGACTGCACGCGGCCACCAAGCCCCAGGTGCTCGGCCTGGTGCTCATCTGCCTCGCGGTGGCGCTGTCGCAGCGCAGCGTCGGCGGTATCCTGCTCGGCGTCGTGCTGGTCGCGCCGATCGTGCTGATGCAGTTCGCGACCGCTCCGCTCTCGGCACACATGGTCGGACGTCAGGCCTACCGCAACGGCACCATGGAGCAGCGGACCCTCGTCGTGGACGAGCTCGCAGACTCGAAGCAGACTCCTCCCGGCGCCGGTTAGTCCGGTCGGTCTGGCGGGTGGGGCGGGCGCTCTTCGCGTTCGCAACTCCTCAAAACCTGGCGGGCGGACGCCGATCTGCCCCCGACGGACCTGCCCAGGGCAACATCTTGAGGAGTTGTGAACGGCAGTTCAGCCGCCACGGCCTCTCGCGCAGTGCTCCTGCACAGACGCCGCGCGGAGGTCTGTTCGTCCGGATCGGCGTCGATCGTCGTCGGGGGCACTGCATTGTGCTGAGACTGTTGGGATGCTTCCGCAGCACATCGTCGCCGCACGCGCCACAGACGTGGGTAGGCGCACGGTCTACACCAGGGCAGATCTGATCACGGCGGGGATGCGCGGGAGAGACATCACCACGAGCGTCCGCGCCGGGCATCTGCTGCGGGTGCGGCGGGATCGGTATGTCCTGGCCGACACGGATCGCGACATCATCGAAGCTGTTCGGATCGGGGGTCGTCTCTCGTGCCTCTCCCTCCTCAGGAGTCTGGGCGCCTTCGTGCATCGGTGCGAGAGGGTTCATGTGGCCGTCGAGCAGGGAACCTCCCGTCTTCGCCCCGTCGACCAGGAGCGTGCGATCGTGCACTGGGTCGCTCCTTCGGGACGGGGGTCTCCGCTTCACGCCGCTCCGCTGCTCGATGCCGTAGGCCAGTCCGTGCGGTGCCAGCGGCCGCGTGCCGCAGTCGCGACTCTGGACAGTCTGCTTCACCATGGCCTCGTCACGAGCGCGCAGCTCGAGGAGCTCTTCGCGGCAGGCGCGGAACTCTGCCGAGCGCGGAAGCGGAGCCTGGCGGAAATGAGGAGTTGTGAACGCCCATCGCGTCAGAGGGCGTCGGTGAAGCGCTGGATCAGGCGCGCGGCGGGCTCGGAATCGCTGATCAGCGTGCCGTGACCATGGTCGGGGATGACCTGGAGGTCGGCGCCCGGGATCTTGTCGATGATCTCCCGGCACCAGCTCATGGGAGCGAGCGGGTCGCTCTCGCCGCGCAGCACGAGTACCGGCACATCGATGCGCGCGAACGCCTTCTCCGGCTGGTGCACGATGGTCGCCTTCATCTTGCGGATCAGATGCGGACCGCCGCGCAGATACTCCCGCGCTCCCCGCCACAGCACCTCCGGTCTCTCGCCCACCAGGTCGCGCAGCAGGTAGGTCGCCTGCGCGCGGATGTTGCGGGCCGCCTTGTTCACGGTGGGGCCGGCGAGGATGACGCCTTCCACGAGCGAGGGATGACGCGCCGCCAGCTCCGCCGCGATCTGACTGCCCATGGAGTGACCGATCACCACGACCTTGCCCGCGTCGAACTCACGCAGGTAAGAGGCGACGAGGTCGGCGTGCCGCTCCATCGTGAACGTGCGGGAGGGCTCCGGGGCCTCGCCGAAACCGGGAAGGTCGAACGCGATCATACGACCCTTCAGCTTCTGCACGACGTCGAGGTAGACGCTGCGACCCATGCCGATGCCGTGCAGCAGGACGAACGTGTGCGCGCCATCGCCGAAGGTCTCGGCGATCAGACTCGCGCCGCTGCGCTCGAACTCGACGAGGGTCACGGGAACGCCCTTCGGGGCGAGCAGACTTTTCGGCACTCATCAACGGTAGTCGACGCGCCGGGATGACCTTCGACAGACTCGGGCTCCAGGCCTCGGGCTCAGCCCTTCGGCGTCAGCACCAGGGTGTCGACCGACGCCGCATCGACGGCCTTCGCCGAGAACGCCCACGGCTTCTGAACCCCGGCGGCCCAGTCGGCCGTCTGGTCGATGTAGTGCTCGTGGAACGCGTGGCCGGAGGCGCCGGTGAGGTGATTCCACGTCGAGGCGTCGAAGTCGGCGAGGTCGACGACCATGCGCATCGATGGCACGGTCGTGGTGGCGTAGCTCTCGCCGAGGTTCCACCCGGTCGCGTTGACCACCGAGGCGCCGCCGCTGACGGGGAAGGGGCCCCGGTTGAAGAGGGCCTCGACCGGCGCGATGCCGGACGAACCCAGAGTGTCGCTGGTGAGGGTGATCGCGTGCAACGATCCCCAGTTCCAGCGCGACACCACATCGCCCTGCAGCCCGGCGAGCTCGTCGTAGGCCTGTTCGGCCGAGAGCGCCAGCATCTCGTCCCTCCCGGCGACGTCGATCTTCTCGTTGGTCCACAGCGGATCGGAGGGGTCTTCGAGCATCTCCGAGACGACGGTGAACAGACGGCTCTGATGACTGATCGGCAACGGCTGGTCGCGCCTCGCGAAGATGTTCTGCACGAGATTCGACCACAGCACGTTCGCGTACGCAGCGCCGGCGGACGATGCCGTGTTCTGCGCATCCCAGCTGCGCAACAGCTCGACCGCCTCCTTCGGCCCCTTCCCCGAGACCTCCACGTCGCCGAGTGCGGATGCCAGCTGCTTGCCGATCCACATCTCGCTGTCCATCTGGATGTCACGCATGTCCTGGGCTGTCAGGGGCGCCACCGCGGCTCGCCGCTCGATCAGGTGGGCGATGCGCGCCGCGCGGTAGCCGTAGTCCCAATCCTTCGAGAGGAAGTAGTCGTAGTCGTCCGTCACGATCGCGTTGTTCGCCGTGACGATGTAGCCCGATGTCGGGTTGTACGACACCGGCAGGTCCTCGAACGGGATGAAACCGGTCCAGTCGTAGCTGCTGTCCCACCCGGGCTGGGGGAGCCAGCCATCGCCGGCGCCGCGGATCGGCAGGCGACCGGGTGTCTGGTAGCCGATGTTGCCCTCGGTGTCGGCGTAGATGAGGTTCTGCGCCGGCACATCGAAGAGCGACGCGGCGTAGCGGAAATCGTCGAAGTCCTGCGCGGTCGACAGCGCGAAGATGGCGGTCGCCGCGGTTCCGGGGTCGAGCGCGGTCCAGCGCAGGCTCACGGCGTATTCGGCGCCTGACGACTCCGCGCCCGGTGCCGGCTCCGATGCCCCACCGGCCGCGAGCCCGGCGGAGGGGTCCTCGGCGATCGCGGTGAAGTCGTCGGTCAGGCCCGAGATGATCGGTCCGTGCACGGTCGAGCGGATGGTCAGCTCGATGTCATCCCCTCCGGCCACCTTGATGGTCTCGGTGCTCTCGTCCAGTGGCACGAGCGCGCCGTCACGCCAGTACTGGTCGCCCTCGATGCGTTCGACGTAGAGGTCGGTGACGTCGGTCGTGAGGTTGGTGAAGCCCCAGGCGACACTCTGGTTGTGGCCGATCACGATGCCGGGGAGTCCCGAGAATGAGAAGCCGCCGACGTCGAACGGGCACGCCTCGTCCACCGTCGAGCACTTCAGCTGCACCTGGTACCAGACCGAGGGGAGCGAAGCGCCGAGGTGCGGGTCGTTGGCCAGCAACGGAAGCCCGGTCTCGGTGAGCGCCCCCGACACGACCCACGAGTTCGACCCGATGCCTTCGCCGACGTCGCCGACCAGGATGCTCGCGGCTTCGACCACACTCGACGTCTCTTCCCAGTCCAGCGTCGTCGTGGCCAGCTGGATGTCACCGTCCTGCTCCGGCACGGTCGTGAACGCGGCCTCGGCATCGGTGCCGAGGGCGGGCACGGTCGAGATCTTGGGGACGATGACCGGGTTCTCGTCGAACGGGTAGGCGGGGTACAGCTTCTCGAGCATCGCGGCGGTCTCGGCGGCGGCATCCGGATCGGCGGTCGCCCCACCGTCGAGCTCGGCGGCCAGGAGCGCGCGCTCCGACTCGTCCTCGACGTTGCCGCGGAGGTCCCAGGCCATCGCCTTCAGCCAGGCGACCGAGTCCGCCGGCTCCCAGGGCTCCGGGGTGTAGTCGGGATTCTGCATGCCGATCACGGCATACTCGAGCGAGAGCTCGGCGCCGGAGCGCGACGCGAGGTAGGCGTTGACGCCATCCGCGTAGGCCTCGTAGTAGCCGAGGGTCTTCTCGTCCATCGCGGCGACTTCCGCCTCGGCCACCTTTCGCCATCCGAGCGTGCGCAGGAATGCATCCGTCCCCACCTGTGACTCCCCGAACATCTCGGCGACGCGGCCGGAGGTGACATGGCGGCGGAAGTCCATCTCGAAGAAGCGGTCCTGTGCATGCACGAAGCCCTCGGCGAAGAACAGGTCGTCCGTGGAGTCGGCGGTGATGGTCGGGATGCCGCGATCGTCGCGCTGAACCGTGACCTCGGATGCGAGCCCGTCGAGCGTCACGGTGCCCGCGGTCTGGGGGAACGAGCGCTGGATGGTCCAGGTCACGAAGAACGCGGCAGCCACGGCGACCACGATGATCGCGGCCAGCACCAGGAAAGCGATCCGCCCGATGCGCGGGCCCCAGGGGCGGCGCGCGGGAACGTCGATGGGCTGCGAGTCTGTCGTCATCGTCGAGAGCTCTTTCGGGTAGCGCGGGGAACTCGGTTCCACCGAGTCCGGGTGCGCGTTTCGGGGACGCGCTCTCGCATCTTATACACACCCGGTCCGCGTGCGGGGGTCGCGCCCCCGCACGCGGGCACTCACCCGATCAGGCTCGGCTGCAGATCGCGCAGCGTGCGGCGGTGCGTCATACGGGTGACCCCGAGCATCGCGAACAGCAACGCGCCGACGAGCCACATGCCCAGCACGGCGAGGTCCCAGCCCGCGCGGCCGAGGTTGCCGCCGTACATCAGCTGGCGCATCGCGTCGACCACGTAGCCCAGCGGCAGCACGTGGTGCAGCGCCGCCAGGGGCGCAGGAAGGGTCTGCCAGGGGAACGTCCCCCCTGCCGTCACCAGCTGCAGCACCATCAGCACGAGACCGAGGAACTGCCCGACCGAGCCGAGCCAGACGTTCAAGGCGAGGATGATCGCCGCGAACGTCGCCGAGGCGAAGATCATCACCCCGAGGGTGCCCAGCGGATGGTTGAAGGTGAAACCGAGCGTGATCGCGAGGATGCCCATCAACCCGACCATCTGCACCGCTCCGAGCATGGCCGGCGTCAGCCATCCGGCCAGCGTGATCCGGATCGGCGAGTGCAGCGCCGTGACCGCACGGCGCGAGATCGGCTTGACGATCAGGAACAGCGCGTAGATGCCGATCCAGGCCGATAGCGCGGCGAAGAACGGAGCGAGCCCTGCGCCGTAATCCTCGGCGGAGGCGACCTTGTCGCTCGACACCGTGACCGGGTCGGCGATCGTGTCGGCCTGCAGGGTGCGCAGTTCGGGAGTGGAGGCCGGGATCGCGTCGACTCCGTTCGAGAGCCCGTCGCGCAGTTCGGCCGTGCCGGAGGCGAGTGTGCTCAGGCCGTCGCGCAGCCGTGCCGCGCCGTCGTTCGCCGCGGCCGCTCCGCTCGCGACGGTGCCGGCTCCGGTGGCGAGGTCGGAGGCGCCGGAGGCGACGGATGCCGCACCCGCGGCGAGCTGGTCGACCTTGCCCACAGCGGCCTGCACCTTGCTGTTGCCGTCCTGCAGACGCGCAGCCAGCGGGTCGAGCCGGGCGAGCACCTGGTCGATCTCGTCCTGGCTGAGCCCCTGATCAGCCAGGACGGTGGCGATGTCGGTGCGCACCTGGGGAAGCGCATCGGCGGCCTGCTGCACCGCCGATCCCGCACGATCGGCGACGTCGGCGAGCTGCCGGTTGCCCGCGCTCACCTGCTGCGCGCCGGAGGCGAGGGTCTGCGCCCCGGAGGCGAGCCGGGCGGTGCCCGAGGCGAGCTGCGCTGTGCCGTCCGCGAGCGTGGAGCTTCCGGAGGCGGCGCTGTTCGCGCCGTCCGTGAGCTTCGACGCACCGTCGGTCGCGGTGATGAGGCTGTCGCGCACGTCGCTCAGGCCGGTCAGCAGTCGCTCCGCCGCTTCGCTGCCGACCATCTCGGCGACCGAGCTGCGGATCTTCTCGACGGCCTGGGTGCCCATGGAGGAGGCCAGGTAGTTGTTCGCGTCGTTCGTCTCCAGGTCGATGCGGGCCTGGCGCGGATCATCACCCGCCGCCGAGGTGAGTGCGGTGGAGAAGTCCGCGGGGATCGTCACCGTGAAGTCGACCGTGCCATCGCGCAGGGCGGTCGCGGCCTCGTCGGCCGACACCCGCTGCCAATCGAAGGCGTTGCCCTCGATCAGGTTCTCGGCGACGTCCTCGCCGTAGTTCACGGTGTCGCCCGTCGGCGCGTCGTTGCCCGTGGTCGGTGCGGGGGCGCCCTCGTCGGCGACCACGAGCGCGACCGGCACATCGGGGAACTTCGCGTAGGGGTCCTGGTTCGCCCACAGGTAGAGGCCGCCGTAGAGGATCGGCACGCACACGAGCGCGATGAGCGCGATGATGCCCATCTTGCTCGCGGTGAGACGCCGCAGCTCGGCGGCGATCATGGAGGGAACCTTCATCGCGCGGCTCCGTTCTCGGTCGTGTCGGTGTCGGATGCCGCGGCAGGGTCGGGTGCAGCTGCGGAGTCCTCGTCGAAACCGGGACCATCGGGTGCCGTCTCGGCGAGTTCCGCTTCGACACGCCGAGTGTCGTCCGGGGCGTCTCCGTTTTCGGGTGCTTCGACAGGCTCAGCAACCCAGGGGTCTGGTTCCGCATCCGCCGGTGCCTCGAGCACCAAAGGCTGCACAGGGCCCGAGGCGTTGATGGCCTCGAACTCCTGCATCCGCTCGAGGGCGACGGCGGCCGAGCCTCCGATGATCACGAGCATGGCGTAGCCGCGGTCGGCGAACTCGCCGGCGATGCGCCACCAGCCGTCCGGGCTCCCGCCGTGGCGGTCGGGGGCAACCAGCACGACGCCGTCGACGCCGTCGCGCAGCACGGCCAGTTCGCACAGGATGCGCACGCGTGCGGCGGGGTCGATGTTGCCGATCGGGGTCGCGGCGAGCTCGTTGTAGCCGAGCTGCGTGAGCCACCGCCGGGCGTGCAGGGGCGTCGCGCCGACGCCGGCGAACATGAGCTCCTCGCCGACCACGCCGGCGAGGGTGATGTCGGGATGGGGATCGCTCACGTCAGGGGCGTCGACCAGCGCGATGCGGCGGCGGAGCTCCTTCGGGTTCGCGGTGTCATCGATGGTGACCCGGCCCGTGTCGGGCTTCATCCGTCCGCTCGCGATGAGACCGAGCACCGTGGGGCGCTGTTCGGTCTCGGCGAGGGCGAAGCGCACGGCGCCGCTGTGGAACTCCAGGCTCATCGAAGGGAGCGCCTGCCCTGCGCGCCCCTTGCTCACCTCCTGCAGTGTGATCCTCATGCGTCAGCCTCCGTGTTCGATGGTGCACCGATCTCGGGGTGCGCGGCGAGCAGTTCGTCTGCTTCGCGCCACGACAGTCCGGCGATGCTCAGGACCGTGCGCACGGCGATGTTCGCCGCTTCCGTGCGGGTGGCATCCGTGCGGGAGACGACGGTGCGGGCCATCTCCTCGATCAGGCGGGCCAGCGTGGGTGCGGTGAGGTCGGTGCGGAAGCTGCCGTCGTCCTGACCGCGTCGCACGAGCGCGGCGACTGTGCGGCGCAGCGGGGCGAGCGCGGCGCCGGTGTGCTCGACATGCGCCTCGTCGAGGGCGAGGGCGGCGGCGACCTGCACATGTGCGGCCTCGTGCCACAGCAGGGCGGCGAGCCGGGCGAGCGCGAGGCGGGCGTCGCTGTCGGTGACGGTCGCGGCGATCGCGTTGAAGCGCTGCGCGCCGTGCGCGATGAGCTCGCGGATCAGGGCGTCGCGGTCGTCGAAGTGGCCGTAGAGCGTGCGGCGCGAGAGGCCGGCGCTGCGGGCGATCACGTCGATCGAGGCGTGGGGGTCGACGGCGAGTGCGGCGCGGGCGGCGGAGAGGATGCCGGCGCGGTTCTCGACGGCGTCGCGGCGGGGTGCGCGGGTGGTCATGGGTCCATGATACTTATTGTGCACATCTGTGTGCAAGATAATTCGGAGGACTCACAGGATGCCGAGGGGCCGCGCTCCGCAACTCAGGAAGAACCGGTCGCGATAGCCACCACAGGCGCTCGCACGGCCCGAGGCGTGTCGATCATCCTGAGTTGTGGAGGACAGAACCCCGGGCGGGCACGACAGAGGGGGCGGATGCCGTAGCATCCGCCCCCTCTGAGCGGTGGTCCCTGGGCCTGGGCCTGGGTCAGTCGGTGCCGGAGTCGAAGGCTGCGCCCTCGGAGGCCGTGTCGACGGCATCCGCGAGGGTCTCGTCGATCTCCTCGACCGAGCCGGTGATCTCGCCGGACTCGCCAGCGGTCACGCGTCCGACGAGCTCGCCGGTCGCGCCGCCCACGAGGCCGAGGCCCGCGTACTGCTCGAGGCGGGCACGGGAGTCCGCGATGTCGAGGTTGCGCATGGTGAGCTGGCCGATGCGGTCGACCGGGCCGAAGGCGGCGTCGCCGACGCGCTCCATCGAGAGCTTGTCCGGGCCGTACGAGAGGTTCGGCGAGACGGTGTCGAGGATCGTCCAGTCGTCACCGCGGCGCAGGCGGATGGTGACCGAGCCCGAGATCGTGAGGCCGACCCAGCGCTGGATCGACTCGCGCAGCATGAGCGACTGCGGCTCCAGCCAGCGTCCCTCGTACATGAGGCGGCCGAGGCGGCGACCCTGCTCGTGGTAGGTCGCGAGGGTGTCCTCGTTCAGGATGCCGTTGACGAGGCGCTCGTAGGCGATGAACAGCAGCGCCATGGCCGGGGCCTCGTAGATGCCGCGCGACTTCGCCTCGATGATGCGGTTCTCGATCTGGTCGCTCATGCCGAGGCCGTGGCGTCCGCCGATCGTGTTGGCCTCCTGCACCAGTGCCACCGGGTCGCTGTACTCGACACCGTTGATCGCGACGGGGCGGCCGGCCTCGAAGGTGACCGTGACGTCTTCGGTCTCGATCGCGACGGACGGGTCCCAGAACTTCACGCCCATGATCGGGTCGACGGTCTCGAGCGAGACGTTCAGGTGCTCGAGGGTCTTGGCCTCGTGCGTCGCACCCCAGATGTTCGCATCGGTCGAGTACGCCTTCTCCGCCGAGTCGCGGTACGGGAAGCCGTGCTCGACGAGCCAGTCGCTCATCTCCTGGCGGCCGCCGAGCTCGGTGACGAAGTCGGCGTCGAGCCACGGCTTGTAGATGCGCAGGCGCGGGTTGGCGAGCAGACCGTAGCGGTAGAACCGCTCGATGTCGTTGCCCTTGTAGGTGGAGCCGTCGCCCCAGATGTCGACGCCGTCCTCTTTCATCGCGCGCACCAGCATCGTGCCGGTGACCGCGCGGCCGAGGGGCGTGGTGTTGAAGTAGGTCTTGCCGCCCGAGCGGATGTGGAACGCGCCGCAGGCGAGGGCGACGAAGCCCTCCTCGACCAGCGCGGTCTTGGCGTCGACGAGGCGGGCGACCTCGGCGCCGTACTCGAGCGCACGCCCGGGGATCGACTCGATGTCGTCTTCGTCGGGCTGTCCGAGATCTCCGGTGTAGGTGCACGGGACGGCTCCCTTGTCGCGCATCCATGCGACGGCGACGGAGGTGTCGAGTCCTCCGGAGAAGGCGATGCCGACGCGCTCGCCGACGGGAAGGGACTGGAGGACCTTGGACATGCTTCCCAGTCTATCCGCGGCGTGTCGGGTGTTTCGGACGCTCGGGCGCGGTCAGCGCGCGACCGCGGCGCTGAGGTGCTCGACCTCGGCAGTCGGTCGTGCCAGCTCGCGTCGCTGGTGCGCGGCGTATCGACCGCCCCAGCTGGTCAGCGCCTCGACCAGCGGAATGGATCCTCTGCCGAGGTCGCTCAGGCGGTACTCGACCTTGGGGGGAACCTGGCGGTAGACCATCCGGACGACGAGCCCGTCGTCTTCCAGCTCACGCAACTGCCGAGTGAGCACGCGGGCGGTCGGCTCGCCGAGCAGTCTGCCGAGCTCGCCGAATCGGAGCACCTCGTGCTCGTCGAGAAGGCTCAGGATGCTGGGCTTCCATGCCCCGCCGAGCACGGCGACCGAGATCTCCGCATCGCACGCGTCGCCCCAGCTCCGGACGATGCGCTCCGTCTTCTCCCTCATCGGCTCCACCTTCCGTCGCCCTCCATGGTATCCGAAGTGTAAGTATGTACCTCGAATGACCGTACTTGTCAGAAGCGTACCTTCACCCGAGACTGAGGTGGTGACCTTCTCGACCTCCCCGGCAACCGCTCGACCACGCACGACCCGCCACCCCTGGCTCGCGATGATTCCGCTACTCCTCGGCATCCTGATCGGCGCGCTCGCGATCAGCAGCGTGTCCACCGCGCTGCCGGCCATGCGCGGAGACCTCGTCCTTAGCGACAGCGGCGCCCTCTGGCTCGTCGACGTCTACGCGCTGTCGCTCGCTGCGACCCTCATCGTCGCCGCCCGGATCGGCGACGCGTTCGGTCGCAAGCGGATCGTGGTCCTCGGGCTGGCAGGCTTCGCCGTGCTCAACGTCGTGGGGGGATTCGCGCAGGACGGGATGGTGCTGATCGTCGTGCGCGCGCTCCTCGGTGTCGCCGAGGCCTTCGTCGTGGCGGGGGTGGTCGCCACGATCGGCGCCCATTATCAGGCCCGGCAGCGGGTTCTGGCCTATGGCCTGTGGACCGCGACATTCGGTGCGGGCAGCGCCCTGGGCCCCGTGCTGGGCGGGGTCGTCACGGAAGGCCCCGGATGGCGGTGGCTGCTCCTCGGGAGCGTGCCGCTCGCGGTGCTCGCCGGTGCGCTCGCGATCTGGCTCGTGCCCGACTCCCGCAGCTCTCGCCCGCCGTCGTGGGACGTGCTGAGCATCGGGGCGTCGATCGTGGCGCTCGGTGCCCTGGTCTTCGCGCTGCACGAGGTGCTCGCCGCTCCGCTCCCCGCCGCCGTCGCCGGAGCCGTCGCGGTCGCGACCCTCGTCTTCTTCATCCGCCGTCAGCGCATGCTGCGCGAGCCCCTCATCGACATGCGGCTCTTCCGGGTGTCGGGGTTCAGCCCCGCCATCGTGCGTATCGTCGCGAGCGGCGGCGTCTCGTCGGCGACCGTGCTCCTGGTGAGTCTGCACCTGCAGGACGCCAGGGGGCACAGCGCGGCGGAGGCGGGGCTCGCGATCCTCCCGCAGGCCGTCGCGATCGCGCTCGGCGGTGTGCTCGCTCCGCTGTTCCTGAGGTGGCTGAGCTCGCCCACGCTGACGGTGCTCGCCCTCATCGTGCAGGGCGCGGGACTCGTCTGGCTGTCGACCGGATTCGACCTCGTCGTGATGCCGTTGGTGCTCGTGGGCATCGGATTCGGCATCACGGCCACGCTCGCAGCGACGACACTCTTCGACGTCACGACCGAGGACGATGCCGGTCAGGTCGGGGCGATCCAGGAGGTCGGATTCGCGCTCGGCGGCGGCCTCGGCATCGCGGTTCTCGGGACGATCGCCTCGATCGTCGGGTCGGGAGGCTTCACCGTCGCTCTCCTCGTCGCGGCGGCGGCGGTCGTGGCCGCGGCCCTCCTGCCGTTGTGGAGACGCACATCGCCGGACGTCATCTCCGACCCACGCTGATGTGACCCAACCGACGCCCCCACGACGCCGCCCCCCACGACGCCGCCCTCACCGACGCCGCCACACCGATGAAAGGCCCACCCTTGTCGCACCCGCGCGCCACCGTCCACTGGATCTACGCCCACCCTCAGGAGAGCTCCTTCAACGCGCGGCTGTTCCGCGACGGTGTCGAGGCGCTGTCGCGCGACCACGACGTCGAGATCACCGATCTCTACCGACAGCGGTTCGACCCCGTGCTCGCCGCCCCTGATCTGGGCGATCCGCAGGGGCGGGACGGGAACGTGGTCGAGCTGATGGGGGAGGTCTACGCGGGCGGGCAGGTGCCGGCCGACGTGGGCGAGGAGCAGCGCAAGCTCCAGGCCGCCGACCTCGTCGTGATCCAGTTCCCGCTGTGGTGGTACGGACCTCCGGCGATCCTCAAGGGATGGTTCGATCGCGTGCTCACCAACGGGTTCGCCTACGGCCCTGTCGACCCGAGCACCGGTCTCCCCCTCCGCTACGGCGATGGTCCTCTGGCCGGCCGCCGCGCCCTCGTGATCGTGACGGCGGGTGAGGACGAGCGCTCCATCGGCAGCCGGGGGGTCAGCGGAGATCTCGACTCGCTGCTGTTCCCCCTCACCCATGGAACCCTCTGGTACACGGGGATCGAACCACTCGACCTGCACGTCATCCACGACGCGGACAGTCTGGGGCGCTCCGAGATCGATCACGAGAGCGCACGCCTGGTCGAACGCCTCTCGGGGATCGGCGACGAATCGCCGAGCAGCCCGTATCGCCGACTTCGAGACGGCGACTACCACGGCACCCGGGCACTCCGAACGGATCTGCTTCCCGGTCGCACCGACCTCGACATCCATCGAGTGCGGAGCGACTGAGCAGAGCACAGCCCGGCGGAGCGCGACGCGCAGGGGCGAGCCGGCCGCATCTGCAGTTTCCGCCGGAGCGGTGGCAGAGTGGCCGTGAAGGAGGCGGCACATGGGTGGAGCGATTCTCTGGGGTGTGGTCGCGGCGGCCCCGCTGTTCATCGGTGCCGTGCTCGCGCTGCTCCGGAAATGGCCTCCGCGGTGGCTCGGCATCGTGCTCGGCTTCGGTGCCGGTGCCCTGATGGCCTCCATCGCGTTCGAGCTGTGGGAGGAGGGACTCGCGCTCGCAGGTCCCATCCCCCTCGTGACCGGTGTCGCGGCCGGAGCGATCAGCTACTACATCGCCGATCGCATCCTCGATGCGCGGGCCGCGAAGGCCAAGGAGAAGGCGGGGGGCGGCCAGCTCGCGGTCGGCGCCCTGCTCGACGGCATCCCCGAGCAGCTCGTGCTGGGCATCGGTCTCGCCTCAGGAGAGCCGGTCAGCATCGCGCTCGTGGTCGCCATCCTGGTCTCGAACCTGCCCGAGTCGATCGGATCGGCGGCGGACCTGCTCGAAGGCGGGATGGCGAAGTCACGGGTGCTGCTGCTGTGGGCTGGCGTCGCCGTGCTCTGCGCCCTCGCGACCGTCGCCGGCTTCGGACTGGCGAGCGTCACCGGCGACGACTTCCGCGCGGCAGCGAGCGGCTTCGCGGCCGGCGCGTTGCTCGTGATGCTGGTCGACTCGATGGTCCCCGAGGCGCAGTCCAAGGCGAAGGAGTCGACGGGGCTGGCGACCGTGCTGGGCTTCGCGCTCGCCGCAGGACTCGCTCTCGCGTCCTGACAGCTGCGGCGGCGGCGCTGCGCTGGTCAGCGACCAGGCATCCCGCGGGGGAGGATCAGATCTTCCCGTGCGTCTGGTCGCGGCGCACGCTGCGACCGGTGATCTTCTCGACGCGGAAGGTCAGCGGAAGGTCGCGATCGCTGTCGGCCCACGGGTCCACGCGCGCCCTGGCGCCGGGGACCTTCTCTTCGGGCACCCTCGAGAGCGAGCCGTGCATCAGCACGCTCCAGGCGCTGCTGCCGAGCGGGTCGTGGTAATCCACCTCGAAGGACACATCCGCGGGCTCTCGCGTCAGCTCGCCCAGCAGGCCGTCGGGTGCGGTGCGAAGCAGGAGGTCGTGGCCGGACACGACGAAGTTCACGGGGAAGATCTGCACCCGCCCCTCATGGACGAAACCGACTCGGCCGATGGTGGTCGTGGTCAGCAGGTCATAGGACTGCTGCTCATCGAGTACTCGGATCATGGGCGTCCGCCTTCCCCTCGGCGCCAGTGTATCCAGCGCGGCGCGGGAGTTCGAGGGGTTCCCGCGACGTCATCACCCGTCTCACCCGCCACGTGTCGGTCCCCGGCGTGCGGAACGGCCTCGCCTGGCGGGTTACGCTCGGGGGCGACGTCGGGGATTCTGGCGGGACGCCGCCGCAGTGGCGACCGAGAACAAAGGAGTTCTGATGACTGAGACGACCCTCCGCCCTCCGTTCGACCCGGAGTTGGAAGCCGCGCTGGCCCTGGTCGGCGACCAGCTGCCCTCGACCCTGACGGCCGAGATGATCCCGCTGCTCCGGCAGAATCCGGTGAGCGGCGAGGACGAGGTCTTCACCGTGCTCGACGAGCGCGGCTTCACCCACCGCGACCTCACCATCGCCGGTCACGGGGGCGACGAGATCGTCGTGACGGTGATCGAGAAGGAGGGCCGCACCGGCACCGGACCCGGTTTCTTCCACACGCACGGTGGCGGCATGATCATCGGCAACCGCTGGCTCGGTGTCGTCGGATTCCTGGACTGGGCCGAGCGCTTCAACGGTGTCATCGTCACGGTGGAGTACCGGTTGGCGCCGGAGTTCCCCGACCCGTATCCGGTCGAGGACTGCTACGCGGGTCTGGTGTGGACCGCCGACAACGCCGCCGACCTCGGAATCGACCCGGACCGCATCCTGATCGGCGGTGGCAGCGCCGGAGGAGGCCTCGCGGCCGGCACCGCGCTGCTCGCCCGCGACCGGCGCGGACCGGCACTGATCGGCCAGCTGCTGATCTACCCCATGCTCGACGACCGCGACGAAAGCGTCTCGACGCAGCAGATCGACGGCATCGGCGTGTGGGACCGCGGCTCCAACATCACCGGATGGACCGCGCTCCTCGGCGACCGCAAGGGCACGGATGACGTGTCGATCTATGCGGCCCCTGCCCGGGCGACCGATCTCGCGGGTCTCCCGCCCGCGTTCATCGACTGCGGCAGCGCCGAGGTCTTCCGCGACGAGGATGTCGCCTACGCCACGAAGCTCTGGGAGGCCGGGGTCCAGGCAGAGCTGCACGTGTGGGCCGGCGGCTTCCACGGCTTCGACATGTTCGCCCCGCACGCCGCGGTCGCACAGGCCATGCTCGCCGCCCGCAACGACTGGGTGAACCGCCTGCTCGGCTGACTCCCGCACCCTACGGGGTCGCGCGTCGACCCCGTAGGGTGGAATCCCCGCGCGATGGAGCCCGACATGCAAGATCTGCTGGGGCGACTCACCGCCCTCGACCCGGATGCGAGCGAGACCCTCAAGGTCGTCTCCTACTTCGACACCCTCGTCGCGCGTGCGGTCGGCATCGAGAGCATGCTGCGGGGCGCGGCCGTGCTCAGCGGCGCGACCGTGGGGCAGCGCGATGCGCGTCAGATCATCCGGGTGCGAGCCGACGGCGTGCGCATCGAACCGGTCGATCCCGGCGACAGGTGGATGCAGCGCGACAGCGGCCCGGATGCCGTCGCCTGGATCGAACGCGAGGGCGCGCCTCACACCAACGACGCCATGATCCTGGAGCGGCTCACCCTCGCCCTCGGCATCCTCCGCGCCCGCCGCGCCGGAGACGCGGAGAGCGCCGTCGAGCTGGTGATCAGTGCTTACGCGGGCGAGGGCGAGCGGGCATCCGCGCTGTCGAGGCTGCGCCTCGTCGCCGAGCCCATGCGGGTGATCGCCTCGCCGCCCGACCCTGCACCGCTGCCCCGGCATCCGTCCGCGGTGGTGGCGACGCGTCATGGGCTGACCAGGGCCACGATCATCCCCGCGGGAATCGCCGTGGAGGACGTGTGGGATGCAGCGGGAGATCTCCGCGTCGGCATCGGTACCGAGCGTCTTGGGGAGCACCTGCCGAGCTCCTGGGAGGAGGCCCTGATCGCCGTGCGCCTGACGACCGCGAAG
The DNA here is from genome assembly GCF_023091245.1 of Microbacterium croceum. NCBI lineage: Bacteria > Bacillati > Actinomycetota > Actinomycetes > Micrococcales > Microbacteriaceae > Microbacterium > Microbacterium croceum. The sequence continues at coordinate 693,942 of NZ_JAHWXN010000001.1, forward strand.
GAGCCGGTGGTGGCCGCCGACGACCTCGGTGCCTTCCTGCTCATCGCGGGCGCCGCGGAGTCCGGCGAGCTGCATCCGGATGCCGTCGCGCTCGCGCGGCTGGACGACCGCAGCAGGGAACTGCTCGACGCGGTGGTCGACGAGCAGAGCGTGCGGGCTGCGGCGGTGCGTCTGGGGCGGCACCACTCCAGCGTGCAGGAGCGCCTGGTCGCGCTGATCGCACAGCTCGGCTACGACCCGCGTACGCCGCGGGGGCAGATGCGCTTCGTCACCGCCCGCATGCTCCTGCAGCTCGCCGGCTGACACCGCCGGCATTCGGCATCCGGCATCCGTCGTCCGGCATCCGTCCTGGCACCCGCGACGTGCAGGAGGAATCGCGACGTGCAGGACCGATCTGCGGCGTTTCGTCCTGCAGGTCGCCGATGGTCCGACGGATGGCGCCTCCGTGCCACCGGGGCCGCGGCGGGCATCGGAACGACTGACCTGCTGTATGCCGATATTCAATACAAGAGACTGCGGTATCGCCTCATATGACTACTAATCTGAGGAAAGGCCTGCTTGAGACCCTGCTGTGTGCCGGTGTGAGACACGGGAGGATGCGAAAACGCCTGGGATGACAACTACCGTGGGTCGGTGCGGCGCACGGACCGGGTCGCCATCAGCGAAGGATGACGATGATCGATCTGACCGACGTGGCCAAGCTCTACCCCCGTGGTGAGGTCGCCTTGCGGCCGGTGTCCGTCGAGTTCCATCCCGGTGAGCTGGTGTGGTTGAGTGGGCGATCGGGCGTGGGGAAGAGCACGCTCCTCGGCATCGCCGCGTTGCTCGTCGTCGAGAGCAGCGGCACGGTACGGATCGACGGCGTGCCGGTGCTGCCGTCGGATGAGGGGACGCGGAGCCGCCTGCGGCGCGAGCTCTTCGGGGTCGTGCCGCAGAGTCCGCGCCTCTTCTCGGAGTTGTCCCCTGTGCGCAACGTCATGCTCGCCGCGGCGACGCTCACCGCAGACGATGCGGACGCCGCGCTGGCCGAGGTCGGACTGGACGGGCATGCCGCACGGCCGGTGAAGACGATGTCGGGTGGGGAACAGCAGCGCGTGTCGATCGCACGTGCGCTGGCCAAGCGGCCACGCGTGCTGTTCGCCGATGAGCCCACCTCGGCCCTGGACGACGCGAACGCCTCCGCTGTCCGACGGATCCTCCGGGCTGCCGTCGACCGAGGGTGCGCAGTCGTGGTCGCGTCGCACGATCCGCGGATCGGTGACCACGCCGACCGCCGTATCGACCTGGAGGTCGCGTGATGGGAAGGGCGACCACTCTGGCCGGATGGCTCATGCCCGGCATCCTCCGGCGGTATCGCGCACTGGTGATCCTGTCGATGATCGGGGTGGGGGTCTTCGGCGCGGTCGTGCCGTTGGCCTCCGAAACCGCCGACACCGCGGCGACGGCGAAGGAGGGTCTGGGATCGCCCGGGCTGCGCGCGATCATGCTCAGCGCGTCCGATCCGAACGAGGAGCAGCCACTCACGGGGGCGAGCCTCGACGAGGTGCGTGCGACCGACGGGGTCGAGGAGGCCGTCGGTTGGAACCAGGCGTTGCTGACCGTGCAGCACGGATCCGCGACGATCTCCCCCGATCTGACCCCGCGCTTTCTCCCGCTGCAGCCCGCGCTCCTCGAGGGTGAGGAACCCGTGGCGGCGAACGAGGTCCTGATCTCCTCCGCCATGATCGATGACCTGGGTGCGGAGGTGGGAGACACCCTCGACGCCTCCTACAACCGCTTCGTCTCGGCGGGACTGCAGGAGGGCGTGTCGACGGAGGTCACGATCGTCGGCGTCTACGACGCGACATCCGTCGGGCTCGACGGCGGGATCGCGGCCTACGGGTCACCGGCGTGGGTCGACGAGGTCCTGATGGCGCAGCAGGGCGCGTCCGAGACGGACAGCACCCGGCAGCTGGAGTACCAGTACATCTACGCGCTGGTCACGAGCCGCGACGGCGTTCCGGAGGTGGTCGGACAGCTCACCGACCGTGGCTTCACCGCAAGCAGCCTCGGTGCGCTCCTGTCCGGCGTGCAGCCGGTGCAGTCCGCTCTTGATCTGGCCAGGATCGTGCTCGCCTCCCTGCTGGTGGTCTTCCTGCTCGTCGTGGGCGGGACGGCGGCGACGGCGGTCATGTCCGCGAAGCGGGGAGAGATCGGGCTGCTGCGTGCCTTCGGCTGGCCGCGGGGGCGGGTGCTCTGGGCGTTCCTGGCGCAGTTCCTCCTGCTCGGCGGCGTGATCGCCGTGGGTGGGGCGTTGTCGAGTGCTGTTGCGCTCGCCGTTTTGTCGGTCGTCTTCCCGACCGGGCTGTTCGGGCTGCCCGTGGAGGTCGGACTGTCGCCCGGCGCCATCGGAACCATGGCAATGCTCCTCGTCGCACCGCCGATGGTGTTCGCCCTGGCGGCGTTGGTGCCGGTCCTCACCGCCGCGTCGACCCCTCCCGACGACGTGCTCCGCGACATCGACGGGTGATCACCGCCTCGCGGCCGCAGGTCGCTCCGACCTCACTCGAACCCGGGGTACTCCTGCAGCTTCCGCTCGAACTCCGCGCGATCGGCCTCGCTGAGCACGGCGCTCGCGATCACCATCAGCTGCAGTCCTTCGAGCGGCTCGCCCGTGCGCGCGTTCTGCGCCTCCCTGGCGATGCGGAAGTCCCCGGTGGGGTCGTTCGACAGGTCGTAGATGTTCGCGTAGAACCGCAGCGGGTCGGGATAGTTCTCGGTGTAGTACTCCCAGGTGTGCTGCGTGCGCGGGTCGTCGCTGCCGTAGAGCTTCGTGATCATGGTCGGGTCGATCCCCGAGTTCGTCGGGTCGTTGAAGCTGTACAGGTTCCACAGGCCGTGCTCGACCACGACCTGGTCGATGATCCGCATGACCTCGACCTTGCGGTCCGGATCCTGGATCGGCTCGTTGGTCGCCCATCCGACCGAGGTGTACTCGATCAGCATCGACTCCCCGCCGTACCCGTTGCGCTCAGGGCGCAGGTCCTCGTCCCCCACCTCGGTCCAGGTGTAGCCGAACCGCTCGCTCAGGCGGGTGCGGATGTCGGCGAACAGGCTGTCCGCGTCGGCGCGCACCTCTTCCAGCGACTGCTGGGCGAGCACGTTCTGCGAATCGGTGCCCTTGATCCCCGGGTACGCCTCCGCGTGCTTCTGCTCCTCGGACTTCACGCCTTCGTAGTTGCCGGACGCGGATGTCTGCAGAGCACTCATGCCGCCGACGGTCGCGACGTTGAAGATGATCGTGATGATCAGCGCGATGGCGCCCAGCATCCGTCCTCGACGTGAGACCAGCGCCGCCACGATCACCGCGACCACGACGAGCTGCAGCGTGAGCAGCGTGACGCCGTACAGGATGTCGGTCCCTCCGGCGAAGAGCGTGCCGAACAGGATCAGCGCGAACAGGATGGCGGACAGCAGGGCGATCCAGCCGATCGCGTTCGCGGGCTGCTTCGGCGCGACAGCGGCCGGGTCGACCACGGGAGCCGGCAGTACCCAGGATGCCGGCCCCTGCGGACGGCGGGCGTTCTTGTAGCCACCGGGCGGCGGCACGGGCGGGGCACCCTCCGTGCCCGCGACGTAGCGCGCCCGCTGCTTCTCGTGGTCCATCACCATGGCTTGTCCGTCCCAGAGCCGCCCTGGTCGTCACCGTTCTGCTGCTGGTCGCGCTCCTGCGTGCCCTGCTCGAGCTTGTCCTGCAGGTCCTGCAGCTTGTCGTCCGAGGGCTGCGGCTTCTCCTCCTGCGGCTTCTCCTCCGGCGGCGGCGGGGGCTGCTCCTGCTCCTGTTGCTTCTGCTTCAGGCGGTCCTTCGTGTCTTCGAGCGACTTCCCCATGTCGCGCTGCGGATCCGACGACTGCTGTTGCGCGGCGTCGCTGTTGCACGCCTCCGGCGTCTCCACCGTGATCGTCAGCGCCTCGCCGTAGAACTCGGCCGCGCCCGCGCCGTCACCGTCGGCGCGGGCGGCATCGCCCTGCCGCTCGATCACGAGGGCCAGGTTGATCCGCACGCCGCAGACCTCGAGGCCGTGCGCGAGGTCGAGGGCCTCTTCGAGCTTCGCGCGCGCCTCGGGGAGCTGCTCGGCCGCGCCGAGGGCGGTGCCGACGTTGAAGGGCGCCTTGTACGGCTCGAACCAGTTGAGGAACTCCTGGCCACGCGCGGACGCCTCGGCTCCGGCGTAGTCGTCGACCACGTACGCCGTGATCGCCTGATGTGCGAAGGCGTACATGCTCAGCAGCTTGCCCACGAAGAGCAGCGCGGCGAGCGTGAGCGGGAGCGTGCCGATCGCGATCCACCGGCGGATGCGGCGGCGTCGGCGGTTCGCCGCCAGCAGAGCGGCCGCGGGGCTCGGGGCGTCGACGGTCATCGGGCACCTCCCTCGGTGCGGGGCGCTGCAGGTCGCGGTGCCCGCAGCTGACGCAGTCGCGCGATCAGCATCGTGGCCCTGGTCAGCTCGAACCCGAGCAGCGCGAGCACCACGAGGGCGGCGATCCAGTACAGCTCGGTGACGTTCCCCGTCGAGCCGGACTCCGCATAGCTGGTCGTCGTGGACGGTGGTGCCGGCAGCGTCGGAGCGGCATCCGCCGTGCGGTGCTGGTACTCCACGCCGAGCTGGTCGGCGACCGCCGTCAGGTTGGCTTCGTCGATCGTCGACAGCGCGTCGGCTCCCTGGTACTCGATGTACCCGGAGTCCCCGCCGGAGAGCCCGCCGCTGGTGATGCGCATGGGCCCGCCCTCGGCGGTGCCGTAGCCGAGCACGGCACCGGCGTCGGTGTACTTCGCGCTCGCGCTGAACGACTCCGGTGGCGTGTCCACCGTCTGCTCCCCGTCGCCGAAATAGAACACCATGCGCGAGCGGTCGGGCGACGACTCGGCGGCGCTCTTCAGGGTCTCGGCGAGCAGCGGGGCGGCGATCCCGATCGAGCTGCCGCGCGACCGGCTCGTGACCTCGGGCCGCAGCACGTCGAGCGAGCCGACCAGCGCGGTGGTGTCGGTGGTCAGCGGCATCCGCAGCTGCGCCGCGGCGTCGAAGGTCAGCAGGGCGAAGCGCGCGCCGGGGTACTCCTGGATGATCGCTCTGACGTCTTCCCGCACACCGTCGAGGCGGGGCTGGTCGCCGTCCCAGTCCTCGGCGACGATGCTCGCGGTCGTGTCGACGACCAGCACGATGTCGGTGTCGGTCGCGAGGGTCTGCGTCGCGCCACCGGGGATGCCGGGGCGCAGCACCACGAAGAAGCACGCCAGCACCAGCACGAGGCGCAGTGCCCACAGGGTGCGGTGCGAGGCGACGGTGCCGGTGGTCTTCTCCTGGCTTCCTGAGCCGGCCTGCGGGCGGGGTGCACGGATCAGCACCCACACGACGAGCGCGGTGAGCGGAAGGAACAGCAGCACCAGCAGCAGCGGATGCAGAACCGGCTGAAAGATCACAGTCGCACCCTCCACACCACGATGATGAACGAGAGCACCGCGACCATCAGCACGGCGATCCAGAGGTTCGGGGTGTCCGTCCACACGATCTGCGCCTCGCCGCGCAGCGCGGTGGCCTCCTGTTCCTGCACCTGAGCGACGATGTCGGAGACGGTGGTCGTGTCGCGCAGGCCGAATGCGGCTCCGCCGGTCGCTTCGGCCGCAGCTGCCAACTCGGCGCTGACGTCGGCATCCTTGCCCTGCACCGGGTTGAGCGCGAACACCCGCACCTCCTTGGCCGCGGCATAGGCGGCGGCCTCCTCCAGGGTCACGATCGACGCGCCGTTCACCTCGTTGTCGGTGGCGAAGATCACCGAGCGGGAGCGCTCGTCATCCGGCCGGTCGAAGCCCATCGTGCACGCGGCGAGTCCGTCGCCGATGAGCGAGGCGCCGTTGCCGTTGAGGGTTCCGACCCAGTGCTCTGGAACGGCGTCGGTGTAGTCGAAGCTGCTCTTGATGCTCTCGAGGTGGCTGCGGATGAACTCGTAGTCGTCGGTCAACGGGAAGATCTGCACCGGCGAGCTGTTGAAGATCGTCAGCCCGATGCGCTCGCCCTCGAAGTCGTCGAGCAGTTCCTCGAACACGCTCAGCACTTCGACGTCGACCTCGGTCATCGACCCTGAGACGTCGAGGCACAGCATGATGTCGCGACTCGTGTTGACCGGCTGGATGGTCTGCGACGACATCGGGCGGGCGGCGACGACGCCGGCGGTGATCACCGCGACGGCTCCGAGCGCGAGGATGCCGGTGAGCGCGAGCACCCGGCGCCGCAGCGCCTCACGGAAGCTCGGCAGCTGGCGCAGGCGTTCGGCGCGCGCGACGCGTGCGGTCTCGGCGGCATGCGAGCGTCCGCGGCGTCGCAGCCCGAGGGCGAGACCGATCCCGAGGGCGACGAGCACCACGGCGACCGCGACGATGATCATCCAGAAGTTCGCTAGTGCCATGTGCGCACCACCGTCCTCGCCGCTTCGGCCCCGGCGACCGGATCGATCGACGGACCAGGACGGAAGATGCTCGGGTAGTAATGCCGACCCATGGCGTCGATCAGCGCCGGGTGCACGCCGCGGGCCTTCAGATCGTCGAGAGCGAGCACCGGGGCCTCGAGCCCGCTGTACTCATTGACGAACGTGCGCACGACACGGCTGAGCTCGAGGTTGGCATTGCGCGGAGTCAGTCGGCGCTCGCGGTAATCGGTCTCGATCTGCTGGATGCGGTCGAGATACTCGGTGCGCAGCTGCGAGAGCACGTCGGCAGTTGCCGGCAGCGCCCCCTGCGGCTCTGCGACGGCAGCAGCGCGGCGCGGACGGGTCAGCACGATCACGAGCCAGGCGGCGGCGATCAGCAGCAGCAGGATGCCGATGGCGAGCAGCATCCAGCCCCAGCCGTACTGGGCCGGGGGGTAGAGCTCATCAGAACCGGGCATTCGACCTCCGGTTCAGCAGCTGCAGCAGTTGCGAGACGGCGTCGTCCTGTCCGTCGAGCTCGGCGTGACTGATCTCCATGCGGGTGAGGGTCTCGGCGCGGCGGGCGGCGTCGGCCTGCGTCTGCGCCGTCAGCTCCTGCACGATGCCGAGGTCGCCCTGCACGAAGTCCGGCACCTCCCAGCGGCTGTCGACGTCGCTGCGGATGCGCCCGGTGGCGTGATCCAGCACGGGCTCCGCGTCGCGCACCGTGAGCCACAGCACGTCGTGCTGCACGCGCAGTCGGCGCAGCATCCGCTCTGTCTCGTCGGTGAGGGGCGCCTCGTCCGTGACGATCACGACGATCATGCGACGGGAGATCGTGCGGGTGACGTACGAGAGCAACCCGTCGCGGTCGCTGGGCGCCGTGCTCGTGCTGATCGCGCGGTCGATCGTGCGCAGGGTGTGCTCGAGCGCCCCCTCGCTGCGGCCGGGAGCGACGCGGCGCACCTTCGCGGCATCGCCATAGACGGCGGTGAAGTCGTCGCCGTGGCGGAGCGTGAGAACCCCGAGCATTCCGGTCGCGAGGACCGCCAGGTCGCGCTTGGGCTGCTCATCCGCGGCGAGGGCCGCCATCGAGCGGCCGGTGTCGACCACGAAGAGCACTGTATGCATGCGGGTGGCGCGCGAGCGCTTGACCAGCGGTGTGCCCAGACGCGCGGTCGCCCGCCAGTCGATGTCGCGCACCTGATCGCCGTACTCGTACTTGCGCAGGTCCTCGAAGTCCAGGCTGCGCCCGTGCAGCAGCGAGGCGTACGCGCCGTCGAGGGCGTGCATCGACTTGCGCGACGAGTGGATGAAGAGCTTGCTCTTCACCTGGGCGATCAGACTGGCCATGGGGAGATTCCTGGGTCCCCGAGCGGGGTCCCTGAGCGGGTCGAAGGGTCAGGGGGTGGGCACGGAGGCGAAGATCTGGTCGATGATCTCCTCGCTGCGGATGCCCTCGGCGTCGGCCTCGAACGTCAGCAGCACGCGGTGGCGGAGCACCAGGTGGCGCAGCGCGCGGATGTCCTCCGGCAGCACGTGCGAGCGGCCGCTCAGCAATGCGAGGGCGCGCGATGCCTGCAGGAACGCGATGCTCGCGCGCGGGCTCGCGCCGTACTTGATGAATCGCGCGCGGTCCTCGCCGATGTACGGCGCCGGGTTCCGGGTGACGTAGGCGATCGAGACGATGTAGTTGCGGATCGCGGGATCGACGTAGATGCGGCTCGCCACATCCTGCAGCAGGCGCACATCGTCGAGCGAGATGGAACTGCTCACGTGACGGTCGGGGTCGAGCACGCCCGAGTCGATGCGGCTGAGGATCTCGAACTCCTCGGCCGGGCTCGGGTACTCGACGATCTCCTTGAGCAGGAAGCGGTCCATCTGCGCCTCGGGCAGCTCGTAGGTGCCTTCCTGCTCGATCGGGTTTTGCGTCGCGATCACCAGGAACGGCTTGGGCAGGTGGTGCACCTCGCCGCCGATCGTGGTCTGATGCTCCTGCATCGCCTCGAGCATCGCGCTCTGGGTCTTGGCGCTCGAGCGGTTGATCTCGTCGAGCAGCACGAAGTTCGCGTGCACAGGGCCGAGCACGGTGCGGAAGGTTCCGGTGGCGGCGTCGTAGATCTGGTTGCCCGTGATGTCGCTGGGCAGCAGGTCGGGCGTGCACTGGATGCGCTTGAACTGCGCCTTCACGGTGTCGGCGAGCGTGCTCGCCGCGGTCGTCTTCGCGAGACCGGGAACGCTCTCGAGCAGGATGTGGCCGCCGGCGATCAGCGACACGAGCAGGCTCGTGCGCAGCCGCTCCTGGCCGACCATCTTCGCGGAGTACGACGCGGAGACGATCGACAGCACCTCGGCGGCACGCGCCATCTCGGCATCGGTCGGGGTGCCGGTGTTCGGAGTGGCCGCTGCCGGTGCGGTGACGGTCGGGCGCTGCGCTGCCGTCGGCGCGGGCGGAGGCGGCGGGGCCTGCGAGGACTGCGGGTCCGACGCGTAGGGCTCGGTCATCTGGTGGCTCCCTCGATCTTGCGGAGGTGCACGTCACGGCTGCCCCCGGAAACAGCGTAACCGCATCGTCCGGGCCGACGGTCTCCGGCATCCGCTTGCCTCTCGCCGGCATCCGTTCGCCGCTGTCGCGCGACGTGAAGGACCGATGGCCGGATGCAGGACGAATCGCCGGCATCCGATCCTGCAGGTGGCGGATGCTCCTGCGGATGGCGTCGCCGGTGCCCGAATCGGCGCCGAGGGCACCCCGGATCGACCCTGCTAACGTCGAAGTGCAGCCGCTTTCCGGGCAGGTCGAGCACGATCGCTCCCCCCGGGACAGAACTGTTCCTCGCTCGGATGCGGCCGCGCCCGATACATGACTGAAGAGTATGAGGACGATACGTGACTAAGCGAGAACGAGTAGCGATCATCGGCGCCGGCCCCTCCGGCATGGCGCAGCTGCGGGCCTTCGAATCCGCGGCCCGAGCGGGGGCGGAGATCCCCGACCTGGTCTGCTTCGAGAAGCAGGACGACTGGGGCGGGCAGTGGAACTTCACCTGGCGCACCGGGCTGGACGAGTTCGGCGAGCCGGTGCATTCCAGCATGTACCGCAACCTGTGGTCGAACGGACCGAAGGAGGCGCTGGAGTTCGCGGACTACAGCTTCGACGAGCACTTCGGCCGACCCATCTCCTCCTACCCGCCGCGCCCGGTGCTGTGGGACTACATCGCCGGACGCCTGGAGAAGAGCGACGTGCGCGGCCTGATCCGCTTCCAGACCGTGGTGAGGTGGATCGAGTTCGACAGCGAGCGCGAGGTCTTCACGCTCACGAGCGAGCACCTTCCCACCGGCCGTTCGACCGTGGAGGAGTTCGACCGCGTGATCATCGCCAGCGGACACTTCTCGTTCCCGAACGTGCCGGATTTCCCCGGCATCGAGACGTTCCCCGGCTACCTCAGCCACGCCCACGACTTCCGTGGCGCGGAGGCCTTCGCAGACAAGGACGTGCTCGTGATCGGTGCGAGCTACTCGGCGGAGGACATCGGCAGCCAGGCGTTCAAGATGGGCGCTCGTTCGGTGACGGCGAGCTTCCGCTCGGCCCCCATGGGCTACGACTGGCCCGATGGCATCGAGGAGCGCCCGGGCGTGGAACGCTTCGAAGGCAGCATCGCGCACTTCGCGGACGGTTCGTCGAAGAGGTTCGACGCGGTCATCCTGTGCACCGGATACCTGCACAAGTACCCGTTCCTCCCCGACGACCTCGCTCTCTCGTCGCCGAACAACGTCTACCCCGACGGGCTGTATCGCGGGGTCGTATGGCAGGGAAACCCGCGGCTCGCATACCTCGGCGCGCAGGACCAGTGGTTCACGTTCAACATGTTCGACGCACAGGCCTGGTACGTGCGCGACCTCATCCTGGGCCGCCTGGCCCTGCCGGACGAGCAGGAGCGCGCGACATCGATCGCCGACTGGCGCACGCGGTTCGGGCAGATCGATTCCGTCGAGGCGGAGATCCGCTTCCAGGCCGACTACATCCGTGATCTGCTCCAGCTCACCGACTACCCGGAGTTCGACATCGACCGGGTCGTCGAGATCTTCCTCGCGTGGAAGCGCGACAAGAAGCACGACATCATGGGCTACCGCGACCGCATCTATGAATCGGTCATGACCGGCACCCTCGCGATCGTGCACCACACGCCGTGGCTCGAGGAGCTCGACGACTCGCTCGAGCGCTACCTCGACCTGGACCCGGATGCCGTCGAGCCGGCTCGGAGCATCGGTGACGCGCCACGCGACGATGACCGTGAGGTGCTCGCCACCGCCTGACCGGCCGCTGCCGACTCCGCCCTTTCGCCCGCTCCGGTGTGGGGGCGGGGTCGGGGCGGATGGCGGGTCGCGTCAGACCGGGGGAGTCCCGCGGCGGCGCCCGACCCAGACCACGCCGGCGGCCACCCCGATCACCGCCACCGCGATACCGAGGATGTAGGCCGAGACGCCCAGGTACCCGCCCGGCACCAGGTGCGGATCGAGGAACGGATACGGGTACCACCAGGGCTTGCCGCTCGCCGGCGCGATGATGAGGTTCGCCCGGACCAGCGTGTAGACGGCCCACACGATCGGGAAGATCGCCGTGAGAAAGATCGCGTTCCACCCGAGTGCGCGGCGTCGGGGTGCGAACAGCACGTCGGCGAGCAGGAACACCGGGATGACGACGTGGAGCACTTCGTTCGACCACGGGACCGTAGCGCCCTGGGGCAGCTCCGCGCCGCGCAGCAGGATGTTGTAGACGATGCCGGTGACGATCATGTACGTGCTCACGCACACGAGCAGCACTGCGAGCCAGTGCGGTTCGGCATCCGTCGTCGAACGGTGACGCAGCGCCCAGACCGCGCCGATCAGCAGCACGATCGCGGCAAGGAAGTTCGCCTCGATCGTGAAGAAGCTGAGGAAATTGGCGGCGACGGTCGGCAGGTGCGCACCCCACTCCGTGGTCGCCTCGAGAGCGTTCTGCAGGGAGCGCGTCAGCTGGGCGATGATCGCCGCGAGAGCGAGCAGGGCTGCTGCAATGCGGGCGTAAGGCCACCAGGTTGTCATTTCGCCTCCGAGCGCCACTGTAGTGGCCGCGGTGCACGCACTCTCGCGGCTCACGATATCTCCGAATACCAGGGGGCGGGATCGGGCAGGAGACGCCTGTCAGGGTATGCATGCGGAAGGTCGATAGCATCGAACGCCGCGCGCTCTGGGGGCGCCGGGGAAAGTGGGGATCATGGTCGAATCGTCGTTGCAGGAGAGCCTCGGACCGTTGGCCGCAGGTGCCGTGCTCAGCGATCGCGTGTTCGAGACCGTCAGCGACGCGATCGTCACGGGCCGGATCGCGGGTGGACAGCAGGTCAGTGACAAGAGCATCGCTGAAGCGCTCGGCATCTCGCGCACGCCGGTGCGTGAGGCGCTGCAGCGGCTCACCTGGCTCGGGCTCGTCGAGGTCGCGCCGAACCGCTACACCCGCGTCACCGAGGTCACCGAGGAAATGATCGCCAGCACCATCGAGTACACCGGGATGCAGGCGGGCATGGCGCTGCAGTTGGCCATGCGGCGGATGGACGACGGCGCGCTGCAGGAGGCCGTCGCGATGCTGGATCGCATGATCGCGGCGTCGGATGCCGGTGACGCCGACGACCTGATGCTCGCCTCGCGGATGTTCGTCGGCTTCCTGACCCGCGAGTCCGGCAATCGGCTCTTCGCGACCGTCATGCACGAGGCGAGCCTGCTGGTGGCGCGCAACCTGCGACAGGCCGGCACGCTGATCGGCACGGCGGAGTTCCGGGGCGAGTGCTACCGGCACATGCGTGCCGCGATGCTGGCGGGAGATGCGGATGGCGCCGAGCTGTGGTTCCGCCGTCAGCACGGCGTCGGGGTGGACTCGCTCCCGGTGTGACGTCGCGGAGTGGCCGACGGATCACTGAGTGGATGACGGATCACGGACGAATTTCCATCGAACCTTCCGTGATCCGTCACAGAGTCCGGGATCCGTCGGGCGGACGCCGCGACCCCTCCCGTCCTTCCGGGATCCGTCACAGAGTCCGGGTCAGGCGCGGCGGCCCCACCGCAGTCGCGTGACGAGCACTCCGAGCAGGCACAGTGCGCCGCCGAGGAACATCAGCGGCGTCGGCACCTCACCGAGGATCGCCCACGACATCAGGATCGCGACCGCCGGGACCACATAGGTCGTGGCGGATGTCTGGCCCGCGGTACTGCGCTGCAGCACGTAGGCCCAGGTCGTGAAGGCGATGGCCGTCGGGAAGATGCCGAGGTAGACGACCCAGAGCGTCGCGTCCGGCGGAGCCGTCTGCAGCGCCCCGATGAGGCTCCCCGTCCACGGCAGCAGGGCGACGGTTCCGGCCAGTGCGCCGAACCAGGTGAGGGTCGTGGCGTCGGTTCCCGCGCTGAGCAGATACTTCTGCACGAGCGTGCATCCCGCGTACATGACCGCGGCGAGCAGGGCGAGCAGCAGGCCGGTGATGTCGGGGCCGGCGCTGGTGGACGAGTTCATGCCGATCAGCACCACGCCGAGGAAGGCGATCGGCGCCCCGATCACCAGGGGTTTCGGGAATCCCTCGCGCAGGAACAGTCCGCTGAAGATCACCACCATGAGTGGCGCGAGGTTCACGACCATCGCGGCGGTGCCCGCATCGAGCGTGCGCTCTGCCGCGTTGAGGGCCAGGTTGTAGACGCAGAACCAGCCGACGCCCCACGCGATGATGAGCCACCAGTGCCGCTTCGCCGGAAGCCGGATGCCGTGGCGCAGCGCGATGATCGCGAGAGCCACGCTGCCGACGGCCATCCGCAGCAGTGCCAGCGCGCCGGGGTCGTAGTGCGGGCCCGCGCCGCGGATGCCGATGAACGCCGAGGCCCACAGCACGACCGTCACCAGGGCGGCGACGAGCACGAGCGGTCCCTGCGTCTTGGTGACCGGGAGGCCGCCGGAGACGGGAGCGGTCTTCGACATGGTCCGATCGTCGCAGAGGCCACCGACATCGGCGATACGCGGACGGACAGCCGTCAACGGATTTCCGCCCCTCCTCCGGCGACTCGTCGAGCACGGAATGAAGGAGATCGCACGAGATGAAGGAGCGGATGCCGCATCCGCTCCTTCATACGAGATCCCCTTCGATCCGTGAGGTGGTTCCCCCGGGGCGTGAGGCTTTCCCCGGGACCACCACACCCGCACAAGCCTGCGCCGGAAGGGCCCGGAGCCCCCTTCGCTAGGATGGAGTAGCCCGAAGAGGGCCAGCTCATCGGCCGGTGCAAACCCGGCGAAAGCAGGGGGGACACCCATGCCAGGAATCGTAATCGTCGGCGTGCAATGGGGAGACGAAGGAAAAGGCAAGGCCACCGATCTGCTCGGTGAGCGCACCGACTGGGTGGTGAAGTTCAACGGCGGCAACAACGCCGGGCACACCGTGGTCGTCGGCGACGAGAAGTACGCGCTGCACCTGCTGCCCTCCGGCATCCTCTCTCCCGGTGTGACCCCGGTCATCGGCAACGGTGTGGTCGTCGACCTCGAGGTGCTGTTCTTCGAGCTCGAGGCGCTCGCCGCCCGCGGCATCGATGTCTCGCGGCTGAAGGTCAGTGCCAACGCGCACATCATCACGCAGTACCACCGCACGCTCGACAAGGTCACCGAGCGCTTCCTCGGCAAGCGCATGATCGGCACGACCGGTCGCGGCATCGGCCCGGCCTACGCCGACAAGATCAACCGCGTCGGCATCCGCGTGCAGGACATCTTCGACGAGAACATCCTGCGCCAGAAGGTCGAGGGCGCGCTCGACCAGAAGAACCACCTGCTGGTGAAGATCTTCAACCGTCGTGCCATCACCGCCGACGAGATCGTCGAGGACCTGCTGTCGTACGCCGATCGGCTGCGGCCGATGGTCGCCGACACCGGCTACCTGATCGCACAGGCCCTGGACCGCGGCGAGGTCGTCGTGTTCGAGGGCGGCCAGGCGACGATGCTCGACATCGACCACGGCACCTACCCGTTCGTGACCTCGTCATCGGCGACGGCCGGAGGTGCGGCGACCGGCGCCGGTGTCGGCCCCGGAGCGCTCGACCGCATCGTCGGCATCGTCAAGGCCTACACGACGCGCGTGGGGTCCGGCCCCTTCCCGACCGAGCTCTTCGACGAGCAGGGCGAATGGCTGCGCAAGCAGGGCTTCGAGTTCGGCACCACGACCGGCCGTCCGCGCCGCGTCGGCTGGTACGACGCGCCCATCACCCGTTACGCGACGCGTATCAACGGCATCACCGACCTGGTGCTGACCAAGCTCGACATCCTCACCGGTCTCGAGCAGATCCCGGTGTGCGTGGCGTACGACGTCGACGGCGAGCGCTTCGACGAGGTGCCGGTGAACCAGACCGACTTCCACCACGCGAAGCCCATCCTGGAGTACTTCCCCGGGTGGAACGAGGACATCTCGGTCGCGCGCACCTTCGAGGACCTGCCGCAGAACGCGCAGGACTACGTGCTGGCGCTCGAGAAGATGAGCAACACGCGCATCTCGGTGATCGGCGTCGGCCCCGAGCGCGACCAGGTGATCGTCCGTCACGACCTGCTCGACTGACACGTTCGAGGGGCGCATCGACCGAGCGGCGCTGCCGCCGGTGAGAGGGAGAGCATGACGCGGTTCTGGCTCGGCGGCTACGGCTCCGGCATGGATGGTTCGGCAGACGGCATCGGGCTGCTCGCCGGTGACGCGGGGCGGGAGGCCACGACCCTCGCGTACCGCGGGGCGGTGACCGACACGCCGTCGTCGCCGTCGTGGCTCGCGCGGCATCCCTCGCTCGACGTCGTCTACGCCGCTTTGGAGGGTGCCGCTGCCGTGCAGGCGTTCGTCCGCACGGGGGATGCGACGCTCGCACCTCTCGGCGACCCGGTCGAGGCCGGGGACTCGGTGTGCCACGTCGCGGTCGCGCCGAACGGCTCCGCTCTGATCGCCAGCTGCTACGGCGACGGTCGTGTCGTGCGCATCGGCCTCGACGCCACGGGCCGCCCTGTGGCCGACCGTGACAATGCCGCCGCCGCTCTCCGTGCCGCACTGCTCGGCGAGGAGCAGCCGGAGGCGGTGCCGGCCGGTGTCGGTGCCGCGGCATCCGACCCTCACGCTGCCGGCGGAGACCGCGCCTCGCATGCTCACGCGGCCGCGTTCCTGCCGGACGGCCGCATCGCGACCACCGACCTCGGCTTCGACCTGGTGCGCATCTGGCGTCTCACCGCGACCGGGCTCGCACTCGACCATGAGGTCACGCTGCCCCTGGGCACCGGCCCTCGTCACATGGTCATGCACCCGAGCGGACACCTGCACGTCGTGACCGAGTACTCGTGCGAGGTCTTCACCCTCGCCGCCGGCCCCGACGGCACCTGGAGCATCGCCTCATCGGTGCTGTCGAGCCCGATCGCCCAGATCGGCACCGACTTCCCCGCCGAGCTCGCCCGCACCCGCGACGGGGCGTTCCTGTACACGGCGCTGCGCGGCAGCAACACGATCGCGGCGCTCCGGGTGCGCGGCGGCGGAGAGTCGCTGGAGCCGATCGCGCTCGCCGACTCCGGGGTGGACTGGCCGCGTCATCACCTCGTGTACGAGGGCAAGCTCCTCGTCGCCGGGCAGCTGTCCGACACGATCACGCTGCTCGACCTCGACGAGCGCACGGGCGCACCCCTCGGCATCCGGCACGAGGCCGCAGCCCCCTCGCCGACCTGCTTCCTGCCGGTGGGCTGAGGCGCCCGGCCCGCCCGGCCCGCCCGGCCCGCCCGGCTCGCGTTCACAACTCCTCAAAGAACCGCGCCCGCGGTCGACCAGCTGGCCTGAATCGGCGAGGATGCGGGGCTGCCCCCGGGCTCCGGCGCAGTTCTTGAGGAGTTGTGAACGCCGCGGCTTGACCTCAACCTTTGTTGAGGTTCTACGGTCGAACCTATGACGACGGAAACGGGCGAGATGCGCGCCACGACGGTGACAGCACCGGGCATCCTGAGCGGCGCATACCTCTGGATCACGATCGGCGCGTGCGCCCTGGTCTTCCTCGGGGCCTTCGAGTCGCTGGCCGTGACCACGGTGATGCCGGCCGTGAGCGCCGACCTCGACGGGGAGCGGCTGTATGCCCTCGCGTTCGCCGGTCCGCTCGCCACCGGTGTGATCGGCATGGTCGCGGCGGGCAACTGGGCCGACCGTCGCGGACCCGTCGAGCCGCTGTACACCTCGGTCGGCATCTTCGTGATCGGCCTGCTCGTCGCCGGTTTCGCGCCCACCATGGAGGTGCTGGTCGCCGGCCGCTTCGCCCAGGGCCTCGGCAGCGGTGCGCTCACCGTCGCCCTCTACGTCGTGGTCGCCCGGGTGTACCCCCGCGACCTCCACCCCGCGATCTTCGCCGGGTTCGCGGCCGCCTGGGTGGTGCCTTCGCTGATCGGCCCCACCGTCGCCGGTGCCGTGACCGAGCTCTGGAGCTGGCATTGGGTGTTCCTCGGCGTCGTCGTGCTCGTGCTGGTGGCGCTGCTCATGGTCGTGCCCGCACTGCGCGGACTGGCTCAGGGAGACGGCGACGCGTCGACCCCGTGGGCGTTCGGCCGCCTCGGCTGGTCGGTGCTGGCGGCGGTCGCCGTGCTGGGGCTCAACCTGCTCGGCGATGTGCCGGGTGTCGGTCCGGTGCTGGCGGTCGTCGCGGTGATCGTGGCCCTGGTGGCGGTGCGTCCGCTGTTGCCGCGCGGCACCCTGCGTGCGCGTCGGGGTCTGCCCTCGGTCATCCTGGTGCGCGGTCTGGCTGCCGCGGCGTTCTTCGGTGCCCAGGTGTACATCCCTTACCTGCTCACCGAGCGCTATGAGGTCTCGCCGACTCTCGCCGGGCTCTCGCTCACGGGCGGGGCGCTGGCGTGGTCGGTCGCCGCGACGGTGCAGGGCCGCATGGGCGCGCGGTTGTCGAGTGTCTTCGCCGTGCGGATCGGCACGGTCCTGGTGCTCGTCGGCATCGGCATGGCCCTGGCGACGGCAGCCCTCCGCGCGGATGCCGCTCTGATCATCGCCGCCTGGATCGTCGCGGGAACGGGCATGGGCCTCATGAGCCCGCGCACCAGCGCGCTCACCCTCGCGCTGTCGACACCCGAGACGCAGGGCTTCAACAGCTCGGCCATGACGGTCGCGGACTCGTTCGGCAGCGCGCTGGCCCTCGCCATCACGGGCGTGCTGTTCGCGAGCCTGGCGTCGGTCGCCGATCCGTTCACGACCGTGTTCACGCTCGCCGCTGTCATCGGCATCGCCGCGGTGCTGCTCGCGCCCCGGCTCGCGACGCGGCAGCCTCGGCCCGTCGAGGTGTGAGCCCACGAGCCATGCGATCGGCGCGTCGGGGAACATCGGCCCCCTGATCCGACGTTGGTCTTGATCATGACGACCGGCGACGAGAGGCTTGGGTCATGAGCGCTGACAACACACGGACCGATGAATACGACCTGATCGTGCTGGGCGGGGGTCCGGTCGGCGAGAACGTCGCCGACCGCGCCGTGCAGGGAGGGCTCACCGCGATCATCGTAGAGAGCGAGCTCGTCGGAGGCGAGTGCTCGTACTGGGCGTGCATGCCGTCGAAGGCGCTGCTGCGCTCGGCGCAGGCGCTCAGGGCCGCGCAGCACGTGAAGGGCGCAGCTGAGGCCGTCACCGGAAAGCTCGACGTGCGCGCCGTGTTCGAGCGCCGCGACTCGTTCACCAGCAACTGGTCGGACGATGGACAGGTGAAGTGGCTCGACTCGGCCGGCATCGACCTGGCCCGCGGGCACGGACGCCTCACGGGCGAGCGCGAGGTGACCGTGACGGATGCCGACGGCGGCACCCGCGTGCTGCATGCCCGTCATGCGGTGGCGATCAGCACGGGATCGGATGCCGTCATCCCGCCGATCGACGGGCTGCGCGAGGCGTCGCCGTGGACCAGTCGCGAGGCGACCAGTGCCGAGGAGCTTCCGGATTCTCTCGCTGTGATCGGCGGCGGCGTGGTGGCGGTCGAGATGGCGACCGCCTACGCGGCGCTCGGGTCGACCGTGACGCTCATCGCGCGGGGCGAGCTGCTGGCCTCGATGGAGCCGTTCGCCGGAGAGCGGGTGGCCGCGGGGCTGCGCGAGCTCGGGGTCGATGTGCGCACCGGCACGGGCACCGGTTCGGTGCACCGTGGCGACGACGGCGTGACGGTGACCCTCGACGACGGCTCCACGGTCGTCGCGACCGAGGTGCTCGCGGCCACAGGACGCTCACCGCGCAGCGGCGACATCGGCCTCGAGGTCGCAGGTCTCGAGCCCGGGCGCTGGATCGAGACGGATGACACACTGCGGGTTCCCGGGTCGGACTGGCTCTACGCGGTCGGCGACGTCAACGGCCGCGTGCTGCTGACGCACCAGGGCAAGTACCAGGCGCGTGCGGCCGGCGATGTGATCGTCGCCAGGGCGAAGGACGACACCGTGGATGACGGAGCATGGGGGCGCCACGTCGCGACGGCCGACCACAGCGCCGTGCCGCAGGTGACCTTCTCGTTCCCGGAGGTGGCGTCGGTCGGGCTCACCGAGAAGGCGGCGCGTGACGCCGGACGCGCGGTGCAGGTCGTCGACTACGACCTGGGCGGGGTCGCCGGTGCGAGCCTCTACGAGGACGGGTTCGACGGGCAGGCGCGTCTGGTGATCGACACCGACCGTGACGTCGTGATCGGTGCCACGTTCGTCGGACCCGAGGTGGCCGAGCTCGTGCAGACCGCGACGGTCGCGATCGTGGGCGAGGTGCCGATCGCCCGCCTCTGGCACGCGGTGCCCTCGTACCCGACCGTGAGCGAGGTCTGGTTGCGGCTGCTCGAGGGCTACGGGCGGCAGTCGGCGTGATCCTCGCGGGCGCCGAGGGAGAACGGATGTCGCGCTGCGCCATCCGTTCCGACGTGCGCTCCGAACAATCCGCGAGTCGGCTCGATCCTCTTGCGCGCCCGCGTGCCGAAGCGGATTGTGTCTCACATTGACGGCTTCGCGCGCAACCCTGGCGCGGATGTCGCAGACCTCTTATACGCTCGAACCCGAATCCGAGGAGGCAGGACCATGAAGGCTGTACTCGCAGGAACCGTCATCGCCGAAGCAGATGAGGGAGACCTCGTCCGCATCGAAGGAAACTGGTACTTCCCGCCGGCTTCCGTCACGCCCGGAGTGCTCGTCGAGAGCCCCACGCCGTATACGTGTCCCTGGAAGGGCGTGTGCCAGTACTACTCGGTGCAGGCGGGGGGCAGCCTCCACACCGACCTCGCGTGGTCGTACCCCGACCCGTATCCGTCCGCCTTCGAGCGGGTCGGCACGGACTTCTCCGGCTACGTGGCCTTCGCCCCCGGCGTCGAGGTCGGACCGTAGTGACCTCCCTCTGGCGGCGCCGCGGCGCCGACGCACGCCTCGTCGATCGACCGACTGGAGACCAGCCATGATCGAGTTCCGAAACGTCACCAAGCAGTTCCCCGACGGCACGGTCGCCGTGAACGACTTCAGCCTGGTGCTCCCGTCGCGCAAGACCACGGTGTTCGTCGGCTCATCCGGCTGCGGCAAGACCACTCTGCTGCGCATGATCAACCGCATGGTCGAGCCGACCTCCGGCGACATCGAGATCGACGGCGAGAACGTGCTGGTGGGCGATCCGGTGCAGCTGCGACGGCGCATCGGCTACGTCATGCAGAACTCCGGCCTCATGCCGCACTTCACCGTGATCGACAACGTGGCGACCGTGCTGCGGCTCACCGGGGTGAAGAAGGCGGAGGCCCACAAGCGGGCCCGCACGCTGCTCGACACGGTGGGGCTCGACCAGGCCCTCGCCGACCGCTACCCCAGCCAGCTCTCGGGCGGCCAGCAGCAGCGTGTCGGTGTGGCGCGTGGTCTCGCCGCCGATCCCAACATCCTCCTCATGGACGAGCCTTTCGGTGCGGTCGACCCTATCGTGCGTGCCGACCTGCAGCAGGAGACGCTGCGTCTGCAGCGCGAGCTCGACAAGACGGTCGTCTTCGTCACGCATGACATCGACGAGGCGTTCCTGCTCGGCGACCAGGTGGTCATCCTCGACAAGGGCGCGCGCATCGTGCAGGTGGGCAGTCCGAGCGAGATCATCGAAAGCCCCGCAGACGACTTCGTCGCCGCGTTCATCGGCGCCGACCGAGGACGCCGGGCGCTGCACCTGAAGAAGACCCCGCACGGCACGGTCGTGGTCGACTCCGAGGGGCGTACGCAGGGCGCGATCGTCGCGGCACCGGAGACCTCGGACGGTCCTCTCGCCGGACCGGATGCGGTCGCCCTCGGCGTGACAGAGGGCGGACTCGCGTGAACTGGGTCACCGACAACCTCGGTCTGATCCTCGATCTGACTCTGGTGCATCTGCGTCAGAGCATCATCCCGATCGTGCTCGGATTCGTGCTCTCGCTCCCGCTGGGCTGGGTGGCCTGGCGGTACCGGCTCGTGCGCGGCCCGATCATCGTGCTCACCGGGCTGCTCTACACGATCCCCTCGCTCGCGCTGCTGATCCTGCTGCCCACCGTCGCCGGTTACTCGGCGCGCAGCGAGGCGAACCTGATGGTCGCGCTGACGATCTACGCGATCGCGATCCTCGTGCGAGCGGTGTCCGACGGCCTCGACTCGGTCGATGATGACGTGCGTCAGGCGGCCACCGCCACGGGCTTCGCCTCCTTCCGACGCTTCTGGACCGTGGAGTTCCCACTCGCTGGTCCGGTGATCCTCGCCGGACTCCGGGTCACGGCGGTGAGCACCATCTCGCTCGCGACCGTCGGCATCCTGATCGGGGTCTCGAACCTCGGCTACCTCTTCACGAACGGACTCGATCGCCGCATCATCGCCGAGGTGTTCGCCGGTGTCATCGCCGTCGTCGTGATCGCCCTGATCCTCGATCTGATCCTGCTGCTCATCGGGCGCGCGCTGATGCCGTGGACCACCGCAGCCAGTCGGGTCACCGCGAGCCGCGCCGTTCCCGTGAGGGCCGCCGCATGAACCTCTTCGCCGAGGCCTTCGCCTGGATGCTCGCTCCCGCGCAGTGGACCGGGAACTACGCGCTGCCCAAGCTCCTCGCCGAGCACCTCACTCTGACGGCCGTCTCCGTGCTGATCGCCATGGCGATCGCGGTGCCGATCGGCTGGCTCATCGGCCACACCGGCAAGGGGCGTGAGATCGCCGTCGCCGTGTCGGGAGCGGCACGCGCGATCCCCGCTTTCGGGCTCATGATCCTTCTCGTCCTGCTGCTCGGAGTGCTGCGGGTTCCGCAGGCCGCGATCACCACGTTCGTGCTCCTCGCGATCCCCTCGCTGCTGGCCGGCGCCTACACCGGACTCGAGGCCATCGACCGCCGCGTGATCGACGCCGCGAAGGCCATGGGCATGACCGGATGGCAGATCTTCTGGAAGGTCGAGGTGCGTCTCGGGCTGCCGCTTCTCGTCGGCGGCATCCGTTCGGCTCTGCTGCAGGTCATCGCGACCGTGACGATCGCGGCCTACATCGGTCTCGGCGGTCTCGGCTACCCGATCATCCAGGGCATTCCGCTGCAGAGGTTCGACCAGGTGCTCGCAGGGGCGCTCCTCGTCGCCATCCTCGCGCTGATCGTCGACCTGCTGCTCGCCGTGGCGCAGTACGCGGCCGTCCCCGCCGGGCTGCGCCAGAGCCGTGCGCCTCGCCGCCGTGCGGCAGCCCCGTCTCCGACCGCAGCGCCCGCCACCGCCTGATCATCCGCACCGGAACCGTTTCCCACCGTCGTCCCACAGCAGTCCCAGAAAAGAGGAAGTCCATGTTCACAGCACGAGGCACGCGTTCCGCGGCCGTCGTCGGCCTGATCGCCGCCGCGACCATCGCCCTGTCCGCCTGCGGTTCGAGCAACCCGCTCTCCGAGCCGTCCGACGCCGGAGAGAGCGCGGGCAGCGGCGACACGATCGTCATCGGCTCGCAGGCGTACTACTCCAACGAGATCATCGCGGAGATCTACGCACAGGCGCTCGAGGCCGACGGCCACACGGTCAAGCGCGAATTCAGCATCGGCCAGCGCGACGCGTACATGCCCGATGTCGAGTCCGGCGCGATCAACGTCTTCCCGGAGTACACGGGCAGCCTGCTCGAGTACATCTCGGACGACGATGTCACCGTCACCACCCCCGACGACGTCTACAAGGCGCTGCAGGATGCCCTGCCCGACAGCCTCACGGCTCTCGACTTCGCCGAGGCCTCCGACCAGGACTCCTACACGGTGCTCAAGAGCTTCGCCGAGGAGAACGACCTGAAGACGATCGGCGACCTCAAGAACGTGACGACGCCGCTCACGATCGGCGCGGCGCCCGAGTTCGAGGAGCGTCCGTACAGTCCGGCCAAGGCCAAGGAGGTCTACGGTGTCGACCTGGCATTCTCGGCCACCGGCCCGACCACGCTCGAGTCGCTGCTCGCCGGCCAGATCCAGGTGGCCGACATCTACACCGCCGACCCGGCGTTCGAGACGGAGGACATCGTCGCTCTGGAGGACCCGGAGAACCTGATCATCTCGTCGAACGTCGTGCCGATCGTCTCGAGCGACATCGCCGATGACGTGTCCGGCGTGCTCAACGCGATCAGCGCCAAGCTGACCGCCGAGGAGCTCGTGTCGCTCAACGTCTTGAGCACGGTCGACCAGAAGTCGCCGGAGGACATCGCGAAGAAGTGGCTGACCGACAACGGCCTGCTCTGACTCGTCCTCACACGAAGTGCCCGGGCCTATGGGTCCGGGCACTTCTGCGTGCGGGCGAGCCGACTAGACCCGGGCGTCCTGCCGTGGCACCCAGACCTGCTTGATGATGATGAGGATGGATGCCGCCACCGGCACCGCCACGAGAGCGCCGAGCAGACCGAGCAGCGTGCCGCCGGCGAGGGCGCCGATCACGACGAGCGAACCGGGGATCGCGATGGCCTTGTTCATGACGCGCGGCGTGATGACGTACGCCTCGATCTGCATGTAGACGAGGTACACGATCGCGAAGATCAGCGCTCCGAGCGGGTTCGTGAACAGGGCGAGCGTCGTACCGATGATCCAGAACATCACCGAACCGACGAGCGGGATCAGGGTGATGCAGAACGCGACGGTCGCCATCAGCGGGGGGAACGGCAGTCCGAGGAAGAAGTACAGCAGGAACGCGAGGATCGCGTTGAAGAACGCCAGCACCACCATGCCCATGACGTAGCCGCCCACCGAGTCGGTGATCTGGTCGGTGATGTCGCTGGTGCGAGCGCGGTCGCGGGCGGGCACCAGGCGCAGCAGGCTGTGCTTCATGCCGGGCAGTGACGCGACGAAGTAGAGCGTGAGCACCAGCACGACGATCACACCGGAGATGGCGGTCGCGATCGATGCGCCGACCTGCAGGGCGCCTCCGCCGATGGTGGCGATGTTGCCCGGGTCGGTGAGGAACTTCTGCACGTCGGCGACGAGGTCCTGGAACTGATCGCCGAACTGCTTCTCGAGGGTCGCGTAGATGTCGCTGCGCTGGAAGTCCGCGATCATGCCGGGGACCGACCGCACGAAGCTGGCGATCTGCTCGATCACGATCGGCAGGATCATCCAGAGGATGAGTGCGATCACGACGATCAGGCTCAGGATGACGATGAGCACCGAGATCGTGCGCGTGAGCCCCCGGCGTTCGAGGAAGCGCACGGCCGGGTCGAGTCCGAGAGCCGCGAACAGCGCGAGGGCGATGTAGATGAGGACGGTCGCCAGGTTGCTCAGCGCAAGGCCGAGCAGGATCGCGCCGAGTGCGCCGAGGGTCACCAGGAAGCCGAACACGAAGGGGCGGTCGATCCGGGTCCAGAAGGAGCGGCTCGGCGTCATCGGCTCGACCACCACGCGACGAGGCTCCGGCTCGCCCGATGACGCCGGCTCGGACGGAGCAGCGGGGGTCGGAGCGATCTGGTCGGAGGCGGTGTCCGCCGACTGCTCAGCGGGAACGGATGCTGGCGACTCGTCGTTGCTCATGTGCTCACGATAGCGGTGCGCACGGCCGGATCCCGGCTGCGCGCGGCCCTAGAGTAGGGGCATGACTGCTGCCCCGGACCCGAAGGCCGAACTGCTCCGACTTCGCGCCAGCATCGACAACATCGACGCCGCGCTCATCTTCATGCTCGCCGAGCGGTTCCGCGCCACGCAGCAGGTGGGTCATCTCAAGGCCGAGTACGAGATGCCGGCATCCGATCCCGGCCGCGAGGAGCAGCAGGTCGCACGGCTGCGTGCGCTTGCCGAGGAGGCGCACCTCGACCCTGAGTTCGCCGAGAAGTGGTTCAACTTCGTCGTCGCCGAGGTCATCCGCCACCACACCGAGGCCGCGGAAGGACGCTGAGTCCCGCGCTGTCGCGTCGGCCTGACGGATCCCGGAGCCTGTGACGGATCCCGGAGAGTTTCGCGGCGGTTCGTCCGTGATTCGTCATCCTTTCCGGGATCCGTCGGACGGGTGACCGGACGGCGACGGAACGGATGACGCGGAGGCAGTGGCCGTTCTGTTCACGACCCCGCCACCACGGCCGCCGTACGGTGAGAGCATGACACTGAGACTGGGCTTCATCGGCATCGTGACCGGCGACATGGCAGCATCGCTGGCGTTCTATCGTGCGCTGGGAGTGCCTATCGCTCCCGGGCAGGATGACGCGCCTCACGTCGATGCGACGCTCGACGACGGCGTGACGCTCGCGTGGGACACCATCGAGACGATCCGCGGATTCGACCCGAGCTTCGTCCCCGCCAGCGGTGGGCATCGCATCGCGCTGGCGTTCGACAAGGGCACCCCGGCCGAGGTGGACTCCGCCTTCGCCGCGCTGGTCGCGGCGGGGTATCCCGCGCATGTCGAGCCGTGGGATGCACATTGGGGGCAGCGCTACGCGACGCTGCTCGACCCCGACGGCAACTCCGTCGACCTCTATGCGGAGCTGGACGCGAACTGACCCGGGCTCGCGCCGACCAGCCGACGGAACTCTCTTGAGAGATGCGGTTGATCCGCGAAGCCTGCCTCAGCAGCGGCCGCGCTGAGGGGCACGCCGCGCCGCAGCAGCTTCTGCGCGCGGTGTGCGCGTTCGATCCGGACGAGCGTGGCGTAGCCGTAGCCGAAAGTCGTGAGCATCCTTCGACGGAACGTGCGCTCAGAGTCGCCGAGCTCCGACGCCACCTGCGTCGCCGGCACGGCAGCGATGGCCTGGGAGTGCACCGCGGGAGCCCAGTCGCTCGAGGCCGATGCCGGTTCCACGATCGACGAGATCTGGCCGATCCCCGTCGCTCCTTCCCGGTATCGCATCATCGCCTGGTGCAGATGTCTCCAGGGTTCGCCGTGCACGATCGCGTCGAGCGGAAGCAGCTGATCGGCGAGATCCGAGAGCTCAGTGCGCAGCATCCGTCCGGCCCGCCCCGGGGCGAACCGCAGCCCCACACTGCCGGTCTCGCCGTCGCTCTCGGTGGCGATCCATCGGGTCGACGGCCCTGCCACGAACACCCGGTCGTCACGGAGGATCAGGTCGACACACCCGTCGGCGGGGATCACCGCGCCGTCACTGCCCAGCGACCGCCACAGGGCGGCCCCGTCGGGAAGCGGTGTCTCGGAGTACATCTCCCCATCCTCTCGTGCGTCAGCGGCATCCGACAGGGTGCCTCGGCGTCGACGGATCCCGGAGGTCATGACGGATCCCGGAGGAGTGCGCGGAGCTTCGTCCGTGATTCGTCATCGCTTCCGTGATCCGTCGGCCCGGATGACCGGACGATGACGGATGACGGATGACGGACCGTCAGACGGCCAGGATGCGTCCGGTGATGACGCCCTCGACAGCCCGCACGTAGGCTGTGCCGACCTCGTCGTCCGTGACCGGACGGTGCCCCGGGAACGAGGCATGGTAGCCGGGGGAGTTCTCGAGCACGTCGGGAGAGACCGCATTGATGCGGATGCCGCGCGGCGCCTCGGCGGCCGCCGTGATCACGAACGACTCCAACGCCCCGTTCGCCATCGCGGCGGCTGCGCCGGTGGCGATCGGCTCGCGGGCCAGCACGCCGCTGGTCACCGTGATGGACCCGCCGTCCTTCACGTGCGCGAGGGCCTGGCGCACGACCTCGATCTGCGCGAGAGCCTTGCCGGTGAAGCCCGCGAGGTAGTCGTCGCGGGTGAGTTCGCCGAGCGGCTTGAACGGCGCGGAGCCCACGGCCACCACGACGGCATCGACATCCGTCACCCGGGCGAACAGCGCGGCGACCGACGCCGGGTCGGTCACGTCGACGGAGGTCTCTCCGCTGCGTGACGCCCGCACGACCTCGTGGCCGCGGGATTCGAGCGTGGTCGCCACGACGGTGCCGATGCTGCCGGTCGCTCCGATGACGAGTGCCTTCATGGGGGTGTCCTCTCCGTCTGCCGCGGCATCCGACCAGGACGCCTCTTCGAGTCTTCCACTCCTGTCGACAGCGAGGGCCGGAGCCCACCGGTCTCAGCGCGCGCCGAACTCCTGCGCCACGACGCGAGCCGCCGCGCCCCGCAGCACGGCGTCGTCCAAGGTGCTCCGGTGCACGGCCGGACCGAGCGAAGGGTGCGAAGCCGCCTGCACGGCTGCGGCGGTCGCGGAGATGAGCTCGTCCCCCAGGATCGACGTGGGCCCGCTCAACACGATGGTCGGCAGGTCGACAGCCGCGGCGATGACCGACAGTGAGGTACCCAGGTGGGAACCAGCCGCCGCGAGCACCGCGCCGCGATCGGCGGCCGTCGTCGCCGCGTCGAGCCGTCGCGACAGAGCAGGCACCGATGCCCAGGCGTGCACGCAGCCGATACGCCCGCAGGGGCAGGCGTCTCCGGGGTCACCGCCGGCGATCACGTGTGCGAGTTCCCTGGCGCCGGTCGACCGCTCGACGGGGGCTCCGTCGTCGTCGAAGGCGCGGATGGCCGTGTCGATGCGCGTGCCCATGCGCACCAGGAGGAAGTCGGAGTCGACCGCGCCGAACCGCAGCTCGGCATCGGCGGCGAGGTCGGCGTCGTCGAACAGGTGCACGGGGGCGTCGGCTGTCTGGGCGAGAAGCGGGCCGAGGCCGAGAAGTGCGGGTGAGCCGTTCGGCACGCCGATGCCGATTCCGAGCGGAGGGTGCGAGGCGAGGGATGCGAGATCGGCGACGAGTGACGATGCCGCCGCGACCGGGTCGCCGTCGGTCGAGCGCGCGAGCCGGTGCGCGAGGCCGCCGTCCGGGGTGGCGAGGGCGCCGACGACATGACCGGGCACGCTCAGGTCGAGGGCGATCACCTGCACGGCGCGCTGGTCGAACTCGAGCATCACCGCGGGCTTGCCCGGGCGGGCATCCTGGCTCTGACCGTTCTCGCGCAGCACGCCGTCGTCGAGCAGGTCCTTGACGAGTTCGGAGATCGTGGGCCGTGCGAGCCCTGTCAGTCGGGCGAGGTCGGCGCGGCTGACGAGCGCATGCTGCATGAGTGTGCGCAGCACGAGCCCGCGATTGCGATGGCGGATGCCCTGGGCGTGCGTGTTGACGATCGGAGTGCGCGGGGTCGAGCCCGGTGCGGGAGGGAGGAGCGTGCTCATGCGTCTGCGTTCGCACGGGTGTCGCGGCGCGACGAGCGGACCAGGACCGAGACGACGGGGCGTCCTAAGATCTGGGAGTAGTGCACGATGCTCCTTCGCAGGCGGCGTACGCGGTGACAGAGGCAGCCTCCGTCACTAAGTTTAGTGAATAAACTAACTGTGCCGAGCGTACGGAGCACGGCCTGATCTGTCAATCGCGCTCCCGGCGCGCGGACGAACGGAAACCCATGCTGAACAGCGGCGACGGCCTCGACACGCAGGCATCCGTGCGGCGTGCGAACCTCCGCCGCGCGCTGCAGCTGGTGTTCCGCAGCTCGGGCACGCAGACGCGCGCCGGCATCGCCCGGGCGACGGGCTTGACCGCGGCCACCGCATCCTCCCTGGTCGCCGAGCTCATCGAGAGCAGGCTCATCGTCGACGGCGAGCAGGCAGCGAGCACGGGCGGCAAACGCGCGACCACGCTCAGCATCGACGCCAGCCACCACCTGATCCTCGTGCTCGTCATCCAGCCCACGAGCGCCC
Source organism: Microbacterium croceum (assembly GCF_023091245.1). Classification (NCBI taxonomy): domain Bacteria; kingdom Bacillati; phylum Actinomycetota; class Actinomycetes; order Micrococcales; family Microbacteriaceae; genus Microbacterium; species Microbacterium croceum. The sequence continues at coordinate 722,491 of NZ_JAHWXN010000001.1, forward strand.
GCATCGCTCTGGTCGCGCTCGACGGTGCCGAGATCGACACTCGCCGCCTCGCATACACCGCCGAGACGCGCGACGACGCGCTGGACGCCGCGATCGTCGACGTCGCTGCGGCGTACGGGTCGCGCGTGATCGCTGCCGGTGTGCAGCTGCCCGGCACGACCGACGGCCGCTCCGTGCTCGAGAGCGTGCAGCTCGGGTGGCAGGATGTTCCGCTCGCCGAACGCTTCGAGGCGCTGCTCGGGGCGCCCGTGCTGCTGGTGAACGACGTCGACGCCGAGGCGATCGCCGAGGCCGGGATGGAGGAGTCACCGTCCGGGTACCGTCTCTTCATCCACCTCGGCGGCGGCGTCGGTGCGGCGATCACTCTCGACGGAGACCTCGCTCCCGGCCCGCGCGACCGTGCCGGTGAGATCGGTCACGTGCAGGTCGAGTTCGGCGACGCGGCACGCGAGTGCCGGTGCGGTCGCCACGGCTGCCTCGAGTCGTCGGCATCCCTCTCCGCCCTGCTCGGTGCGGAGTTCGCGGATGCGATGGAGGCGGATGCCGTCTCCGCGCTCGCCGTCGCAGCCGACGATGCCGACCTCGGTGCCGGTGCGCGAGCGCTCGCGAGGGCGATCAAGCTCATCAGCGCACTGCTCGACCCGACCGAGGTTGTCATCGGCGGACCGGCGACCCTGCTCGGGGATCGGTTCCTCGCGCTGCTGCGGCAGGAGACCGACTATCACGCCAGCGGCACGGCCGCGGTGCCGGTGCGCTATGCCGACACCCGCGCGACGGAGTCGGCCGGAGCCGCGCAGGCCGCGCTGACCTCAGTGCTCGGCGTGCGCTGGAGTCCGGCGCAGCTGATCGCCGCCGCGCGCCCTTCACACTGACATCCAGCTCCCTCCGCGCTGACATCCGTCGCCGTATCGGGAGGTCGACCCGAACCCGGACTACTTGACGCTGCCTGCGGTCAGGCCGCCGACCAGACGCTTCTCGATGAGCATGAACAGGATGACGACGGGCAGGATCGCCACGATCGAGACGCCGAACACGTACTGCCAGCTGGTCTCGTACTGACCCACGAACTTGGTCAGCGCGACCGAGAGCGGCTGATTCTTGTCGGTGGAGAGGATGACGAGCGACGCCGCGAACTCGTTCCAGCACGCCACGAATGTGAAGACGATCGCGGTGACGATACCGGGCCACACGAGCGGCAGGTTGATCTTGAACAGCACGGTGAAGCGACCGGCGCCGTCGATCTGCGCGGCCTCGTCGACCTCCTTGGGGATGCCTGCGAAGAAGGAGTGCATGATCCACACCGCGAACGACAGGTTGAACGCGGCGTTGATGAAGATCATCGCGGCCCAGGTGTCGCCGAGCCCCAGGGCCGTGAACTGACGGAACAGGCCGGAGGTGAGCACCGCCGGCTGCAGCATCTGCGTCACGATCACCAGGAACAGGAACACCATGCGCCCGGGGAACCGGAACCGGGCCGTGTAGTACGCCGCGGGGAGGGAGACCGCGAGCACGAGCAGCGTCGCGAAGACCGCGATGATGATCGTCGAGATCAGGTTGTACGGCAGCGGCGTCTCGGGGGTCGACCACATCGTGATGTAGTTCTCCCAGTGCCACTCGGTCGGCAGGTAGGTCGGGTCTACCGAGCGGATCTGCGGCTTGGTCTTCACCGATCCGAAGAACATGATCAGGTACGGCAGCACGAAGATCGCGAGCACGAGGAATCCGGCGGCGGTGCGAAGGATGACCCGGGGCAGGCTGACCTGATCGGCGGTGTAGCGGCGCTTGCGGCCGGGCAGGGGCGGGATGCTGCGGCCGCCGCGGCCTGCGGTGGTGACGAGCTCGGTCTCGGTGACGGTCACGATCAGACCTCCTTCATGGGCTTGACGACCTTCACGTATGCCGCGACGATCAGGATCACGATCAGGAAGGCGACCACCGACAGGGCGCTCGCGACATCGACCTTCTTCTGCAGCTCGATGTACTTGAAGATCATCGTCATGATCGTGTCGGCGCCGTATCCGGGGATCGACCCTGTCATGACCTTCAGGATCGGCAGCGAGTTGAAGACGTTGATGATGTTGATGAGGATGGCGACGGCCAACGCGCTGCGCAGCTGGGGCAGCACGATCGACCAGTAGGTGCGGGTGGCTCCGGCGCCGTCCATCTTCGCGGCCTCCAGCGCATCGGCGGGCACCGCCTGGAGTCCGGCCAGGATCGTGTAGGTCGTGAACGGCAGCGACACGAAGATCGCGATGACGATCGACCAGAGGAAGGCGGTCGTCGGGTTCTTGGTCCAGCCGTATCCGACCGAGTCGGACGAGAGTCCGATGTCGTACAGGAACTTGTTGAAGACCCCGAAGTACGGTTCGAGGCTGTAGTAGAACACCATGGTCGTCATCACGACGGATGCTGCCCACGGCACGATCACGGCCATGCGCACGATCTGTCGGCCGGGGAAGGCCTTGTTCAGGATCTGTGCGAGTCCGAGGGAGATCACGACCGTGAACAGCACGACCGAGACGACCCACACGATCGTGCGGAAGAAGATCGGCCAGAACTCGGTGAACGTGAAGACCGTGATGAAGTTGTCGAAGCCCACCGAGCCCTTGTCGAGGCCCGAGAGCGAGATGTCGCGCGTGGAGTTGTAGAACATCACGCCTGCGGGGAACAGCACGACGCCGATGATCAGCACCAGCGCCGGCGCGATCCAGGGCAGCGCCTGGAGGATGTCCTTCCCCCGCGACCTTCCCCGCGGGGTGTCGGGGGTGCGGGGGCGACCGGTGGCCGCCCCCGCCAGGTTCGAGGACTGTGTCGTCTGGCTCATTCGTGTACCCGAACCTTCCCGATCGGCAGGCGTCAGCCTGCGTCGACCTGCGCCTGGATCTGCTTCAGCACGTCAGCGGCAGGCTGGTCCTGCAGCTGGCCGAACAGGGACTTGAACGCGCCGTCGGCGGCGGACCACTTCGGGTTCGTCGACGGGTAGAACTGCGCGTCGGGCAGCACGTCGAGGAACGGCTTCAGGGCCTCCTCGCCGGAGAGCTGCTCAGCTCCGGACTTGGTGACGGGAAGGAAGCCCTCGGCCTGCACCCACGGCACGTACACGTCGGCCGAGTAGTAGTAGTCGAAGAACTTGGTGATCGCGTCCTTCTTGTCGTCGTCGTTCTGGAACGCCATCAGCTGGTCCATGACGCCGAGCGTGAACGGCGAGCCGTCCTTGGTCGGGATCGGGACGATGGAGTAGTCCAGGTCGGGGTTGCCCTCGGCGATCTGTCCGACCGTCGGCGGCAGGCCGACCTGCATGCCGATCTTGCCCTGGATGAAGATATCCATCAGCGGCGACCGCTGCGTCGAGCCGGGGTCGGCCTGCGTCGCACCGGCGTCGATCATCTTCTTGATCTGCTCGGCGCCCACGAGGTTCTCGGGGGTGTCGATCGTGATCTCGGAGGCATCGCCGAACGAGCCGCCGCCACCCCACAGCCACACCGCAGCCTCGGCCTGCGCCTCTTCGGAGCCGAGCGGCATCCCGTAGCCGGCCACTCCGCCGCCGAGCGCGGAGACCTTGGTGGCGGCATCCAGCAGCTCATCCCAGTTGGTCGGAGCCTCGACGCCGGCCTGGTCGAGCAGCGCGTTGTTGACGAAGAGCGCACGAGCGGATGCGATCAGCGGCAGCGCGTAGGCCGTGCCGTCGACCTCGGCGTTCTTGAGGAACGACTCCTGGAAGTCGGAGTAGACGTCATCCGAGACGACGTCCTTGACGGGGTAGAGCAGCTCGTCGCCCACGAATCCGGCGAACGGACCGCCGTTGTAGATGTCGGGCGCCTCGCCGGCCTGGATCTTGGTGGAGACGACCTTCTCGAGGTTGTCCCACGACTGCACCTCGAGCTTGACCTTGATGTCGGGGTTGGCCTTCTCGAACCCCTCGATGACGGTCTCCCAGTTCGCCTTGGTGCCGTCGGAGTAGCTGGGGACGAGCAGGTCGAGGGTGGTCGACCCTCCGGCGTCGCCGCCGCTGTCGCCGGTGGATCCGCCGAAGCCGCACGAAGCGAGCGTGAGTGTGGCGGTTGCCGCAAGAGCGACAGCGCCGAATCGCAGTGACTTCTTCATGTGTGTTGCATTCCTCACTGTGTGTGGGTTGCCGCTCCGTCGGACGGGCGTCACTCGGATGAGGAGTGACTCCGCCGTCCGGTGGAGGAGGCGTGGGGCACAGTCGCACAGCACTTCACGCGACGGTGCGTGGTGATCGGTCCCACCGGATGGCGGTCGTGATCGTTCGAGTCGGATCGACTCGAGTCCTCGAGGTCGATGGGGCGTGGCATCGAGGCGGTGAAACTTGTTCGATTATTTGTCAGGCGAATAAACAAATCAAGAAGATCCTCTAGGGGATATCCGTGAGCGCCATACTATGATCGACTTACGGCTTAAACAATCACAATCACGCAAAGATTCTTGAGAAAGGCACTCCGATGACGGAATCGTCGCCCGGCGCACACATGCGCGAAGAGCTCACCTCGCAGCCCGAGACGTGGGCGGCAGCCGCTGAGTCTCGCGACGCGCAGGCCCTCCTTCCGGCTGCCGGAGCCCGCATCGCGGTCGTCGGATGCGGCACCTCCTGGTTCATGGCGCAGTCCTACGCGGTGTTGCGGGAGACGGCCGGTCTGGGTGAGACCGACGCCTTCACGGCTTCCGAGGCCTTCGTCGACCGGGGCTACGACGCCGTCGTCGCGCTCACGCGCTCGGGCACCACCACCGAGGTGCTCGAACTGGTCGAGCGCATCAAGGGGCGCATCCCCACCATCGGCGTGATCGGCGACCCGGACTCACCCCTCGTCTCGCTCGTGGACGAGGCGGTGCTGCTGCCGTTCGCCGACGAGAGGTCGGTCGTGCAGACGCGCTTCGCCACCACCGCGCTGGCGCTGTTCCGCGCCTCGCTCGGGGAGGACCTCACCGCGGCGATCGCCGATGCCGCCGCCGTGCTGGCCGCTCCGGCAGATGACGAGCTTCGCGACGCCGACCAGTACACGTTCCTGGGGCGCGGGTGGACGATCGGCCTCGCCCACGAGGCGGCGCTGAAGATGCGCGAGTCCTCGCAGTCGTGGACCGAGTCCTACTCGTCGATGGAGTACCGTCACGGTCCCATCGCGATCGCGGCTCCAGGTCGTGTCACGTGGCAGTTCGGCGCGGCTCCTGAAGGGCTCGAGGCCCAGGTCGAGGCGACGGGCGCGCGCTTCGTGCAGCATCCGATCGATCCTCTCGCCGAGCTCGTCCGCGTGCACCGGGTCGCGCTCGACCGCGCGCTGGCGCGGGGCCTCGATCCGGATCAGCCCCGCAACCTCACGCGATCCGTCGTCCTGGACGCATGACGCAGGCGCGCGACCGGAGCCGATGATGACCAGGTCTGACCCCACCGCCGAGGATCCCGACGTCCTGCGCGACGCATCGGGAGAGGCGCTCGCCGCCGTTCGCGGGTTGGGCGCCGGCGCGCCGGTGCTGGCCTTCGACGTGGGCGGCACCGACATCAAGTCGGCGCTGTTCGACGCGGACGGCACTGCGCACGGCCTGCGCCGCACTCCGACGCCGGTCGTCGAGGGTGATCGCACCGAGGCGCTCATCGCACGTCTCGGCGTGCTGGCGGAGGAGCTGCGTGCGGCTCATCCCGACATCGAGCCGCGGGCCGTCGGTCTCGTGGTGCCGGGAATCGTGGACGCGGATGCCGGGCTCGGGGTGTTCGCCAGCAACCTCGGCTGGCACGACTCCCCGCTGCGCGATCTCGCCAGCGCCCGTCTCGGTCTGCCGGTCGCGTTCGACCACGACGTCCGCGCGGCCAGCTGGGCCGAGCGGATACTCGGAGGCGCGCGCGACTACGAGAACGCTGTGGTGCTCGTGATCGGCACCGGGATCGCCGGAGCGCTACTCGTGGGCGGGGTGCCGTACACCGCCGGCGGGTATGCCGGGGAGATCGGGCACGCGCCCGTCGCCGAAGGGCCGATCTGCGCGTGCGGCGCGCGGGGATGCCTGGAGGCCGTCGCCTCGGCCGGAGCCATCGCGCGCCGCTATCACGAGGCCACCGGGGTCGCTCCGGACGGGGCGAAGGACGTGATCGCCCGTGCAGCAGCCGGAGACCCCGCGGCGAGGGACATCTGGAACTCCGCACTCGATGCGCTGACCTTCTCGCTCGCACAGCTGACCGCCGTGATCGCCCCCGAAGCCGTGGTGATCGGGGGCGGACTGTCGCGCGCCGGTGGCGCCTTGTTCGACGAACTCCGCGTACGCCTGGCCGCCCGCTTGAGCTTCCACCGCCTGCCCGTGCTCGTTCCGGCTGAGCTCTCCGGCAACGCCGGACTGCTCGGGGCGGCGCTGCGGGCGCGGGAGGTCGCATGATCCTCACGGTCACCCCGAACCCCGCTCTCGACGTCACCTGGCACGTCGACCGGCTCCGCGTCGGCGACACCCATCGCGCCGACGCCGGTGCCGTGCGGGCCGGTGGCAAGGGTCTCAACGTGGCCAGGGTCGCCCACGCCGAGGGGGCAGCGGTGCGGGCGATCACGACCGCGGGCGGGCGCACCGGCGAGGAGTTCGCGGAGGAACTCGGGCGCAGCGGGGTGCCGCACGCGCTGGTGCGGGTCGGCCAGGACACCCGGCGCAGCATCGCGATCGTCGATGAAGCTCTCGGCGACACCACGGTCATCAACGAGCGCGGCCTCACTCCGAGCGACCAGGAGTGGGCCGACCTGCTTGCCGCCGTGGTCGACGCCCTGCCGAGCGCGCGTGTGCTCGTGATCTCGGGCAGCCTGCCGCCCGGCGCCCCCGACGGCTTCGTCCCGCTGCTGATCGCGGTGGCGAAGGATGCCGGACTGCCGGTGATCGTCGACACCTCCGGTCCTGCCCTGCTGCGGGCGGCCGACGCCGGCGCCTCGGTGTTGAAGCCGAACCGCGCCGAGCTCGCCGAGGCCACCGGCATCCTCGACCCTCTCGACGGTGCCCGTGCGCTGATCGAGCGGGGCGCCGAGCTCGTGCTGCTCTCGCTCGGTGCGGTCGGGATGCTGGCGGTCACGGCATCCGGCCTCGTGCACGCCCGCCTCGATCAACCCCTCTCCGGCAACCCGACCGGCGCCGGCGATGCGGCGGTGGCCGCGTGCGCCGTGCTGTACGCGGAGGGCGAGCGCGATCCCGAGGTGATCCTGCGCCGCGCGACCGCATGGTCGGCGGCAGCCGTGCTGATGCCCCTCGCCGGCGACATCTCCCCGCAGTGGCCGGCGATCGCCGCACGGTTGCGCGTCTCGCATCCCGACTCCGACTCCGTCCGGAAGGACCTCTCGTGACCCTCGTCTCCGCCCGTGAACTCGTCGCCGCGGCATCCGCTGCCAGTCGGGGGATCGGGGCCTTCAACGTGATCCACCTCGAGACCGCGGAGGGGCTGGTGCGCGCGGCAGAGCTCGCGCAGCTCCCGGTGATCCTGCAGATCTCCCAGAACTGCGCCGACTACCACGGAGGGCTGGAGCCGATCGCGCTCGCCACCCTCGCCGTGGCCCGCCGTGCGCAGATGCCGGTCGCGGTGCACCTCGACCACGCCGAGCGGCCGGAGCTGGTCGATGAGGCGATCGCCCTCGGATTCGGCTCTGTGATGTTCGACGGTGGGGCGCTGCCCTACGACGACAACGTCGCACTGACCGCCGCGGTCGCGGCCCGTGCCCACGCGGCCGGGGTCTCCATCGAGGGCGAGCTGGGCGAGGTGGGCGGCAAGGACGGTGCGCACGCGCCGGGGGTGCGCACCGATCCGGACGAGGCGCGGGCCTTCGTCGCGGCGACCGGTGTCGATGCGCTCGCCGTGGCCGTCGGGTCGTCGCACGCCATGATCGACCGCACTGCCACACTCGACCTCGACCTGATCGCCCGGCTCCATGCCGCACTGCCGGTGCCGCTGGTGCTGCACGGATCCTCCGGTGTGGCCGACGACGTGATCGTTCGGGCCGTGCGCGCCGGGATGGCGAAGATCAATGTGTCGACGCATCTGAACGGGCACTTCACCCGTGCTGTGCGTGCGGTGCTCGCCGACGACGAGCGTCTGGTCGACTCCCGCAAGTACCTTGCTCCGGCGCGCGAGGCGCTGGCCGAGGAAGCCGCGCGGCTGCTGCGTCTGTTCGCCGGTGCCGGGGACGATACGGTGGCGGGATGACACCCTTCGCGCACACGGCATCCGTCCGGGGGCGGCGTTGAAGCGCGCCGCCCGGCTGAACGCGATCCTCGACCTGCTGGCCGAAGCCGGAGAGGTGACGGTCGATGATCTGGTCGAGCAGTTCGGCGCCTCCGCCGCGACGACGCGTCGTGATCTCGACTCGCTCGCGGAGCAGCGGCTGCTCACCCGCACGCACGGCGGCGCGGTCGCACAGGCCGTCGCCTACGAGCTGCCTATCCGGTACAAGAGCCACCTGCGCACGCGCGAGAAGGCGGGCATCGCCCAGGCCGCGGCCGGCCTCGTCGCACCCGGCATGGTCGTCGGACTCTCCGGCGGCACCACCACCACCGCGATCGCCGCGGCGCTCGCCGCGCGCGACGACCTCGCCTCCGGCGCCGGCATCACGGTGGTCACGAACGCCGTGAACATCGCCGCCCAGCTGGCGACGCGCCCCGACATCAAGGTCGTCGTCACCGGCGGCGTCATCCACTCCCGCAGTTACGAGCTCGTCGGTCCTTTCGTCGAACAGCTGCTGCGCGGGGTGCGCCTCGACATCGCCTTCATCGGCGTGAACGGCATGGATGCCGAGTCCGGCGCGACCACGCATGACGAGCGCGAGGCGGCCGTGAACCGCATGATGGCCGAGCGCGCCCGCCGCGCGGTGGTGGTCACCGACAGCAGCAAGCTCGGCGTCGTGGCCTTCGCCGCAGTCGGCGGCGTGGACCTGTTCCCGACCGTGCTCACGGATGCCGGAGCGGATGCCGATGCGGTCGCCGCGCTGCGGGACGCCGGGCACGAGGTGCTGCTCGCGGGGTGAGGGTGGGTCTGCGCCTAGCGAAGAGGTGACGCCTAGCGAAGAGGTGACGCCTAGCGAAGAGGTGACGCCTAGCGAAGAGGTGACATTGCTTGCCAGATGTGGAGAGTCGCCCGACCGCACATCCAACAGCGGCGGCATGTTCCACTGTGTCACGGCGGGCGATTCATCGATTCAAGCAGATCGTTGCTCGTCACTCCTAGTGCCCGCATGAGCCGAAGCATCGTGAGGAGCCGTGGGTTGGCCCACTGATCGCCGCAGACTGCCCGTTCTATGCGTCCGTATGTTGTTACGTCGATCTCCGCCGCGAAGGCAACTTCTTCCTGGGACATCCCGCGTTGAGCTCGAAGCGACCTCAGCCATCCTCCAAGGGTCATTACTATCTCGGCCTCGTCGGTTGTGGGCTGTGGCACGAAAGTTGATACTGCACCGTTTCTCTATTTGAAGCAATAAACAATCTCCGCCGGCTTCGGGCGCACATTTTGCTCCGCCGAACAAGGGCGTGCGCGCCCTGGGGCATGAGTGGGGATGATGTTTGGATCCAGCTGCGACGACATCCCGTGTCGACGCGGAAGGAGTACGACATGACAAGAGATGGGCGTCCTACGGGGCGGAGGGTGCCGAGGGTCCTCTGGCACCGCGTGGCCTCAATGATCGTTGCTGTGACCATGTCCGTCGGGGTGACAGTAAGCGCGGCAGGGCCAGCCGCAGCCTCGAACGCAAGCAGCCCCTGCAACTTCGCGGTTCTCATCGCGGTGCGCGGAAGCGGCGAGCCTGCGGGGAGCGGTCTGGCCCATAGCGGTCGCGTCTGGACGAGCGGAGGAATGGGAGGTCAGATCTCGGTCTTAGCCAACAAGATGAAGGCGGAGGCCTTTCCGACCTACTTTGAATCACTCAACTATCCAGCAACCGTCGCCAACTATCAGGGAAGCGTTTCTGCAGGGGCGGCAACACTCATCAATGAGTTGAACTGGCTCGCGACTGCGTGTGGAAACTACCTGCCAGCAGTCGTGATCGCCGGGCACTCACAGGGCGCGCATGTGATCTCTGATGCACTCGGCGGTGGGCTCTGGCCTAATGGCCCGAGCTTGAGCACGAAGGCGAAGCAGATGGTGCGTGCAGTCACGTTCTTTGGTGATCCTCAGTATTGGCCGACTGAAGCATGGAACGCCCCGTACTCACCGTCCGGGTATGGGGTTTTCACCAGGAATGTGCTGGTGCGGAATGACCTTTCCACCTATCGATACTGGGGATGGACGCAAGGTAGTACCAGCCCCAGCCCCAGTTGGAACTCAAAGATCCGTTCCTACTGCGCTACCGGTGACTACTTCTGTCAGAAGAATCCTGCAGACAAGAACTTCACCATCCACAACTCCTACAGAACCACAACAATGACGATCGCCAATAACTGGATCCGTTACGTGCTCACCTCGGCGGGGTAGGGTGACCGTCATGACGTCGCCGGTGCATAAGAGTCCCACTACTCGCGCTCTGGCCTTCGGCCTGCTGATCGTGCAGGTGCTCCTCGCGGCTGCGGCAGGGTACTGGGTATTCATGCAGACGTTCCTCGTCGCGGGGTGTGTGGACGCCTGCCGATTTGAGGTCGTGTCGATAGCCTGGCAAACCCAGCTGTTGGTGAGCCTGGGAAGCGTCGTGCTGTCAACCCTGCTCATACTGATCTTATACGCGCGCGGCAAGGAGACCTGGTGGGTACCCGCTGTGGGGATCGCAGTGGTGCTGGTCACGACCATCGCCACAACGGTTGCTATCAATGTCGCCACGCGCGTCTGAGACATCGACACAGAGTGCGCGGCTTCGAGGAGTGCGAATCTCTCCTCCGCGCGCTATTCTCGAGCGGCGAACGGCGGCTGTTCGCCGCTCGAGTCCCCCTTGCCGAGACAGTCGGCGGTCTCGGCAAGGTGGTGCCGAACGTCGTGCCGCCCGCACTCGTGCGGCCGATTACGCGTCGACCTGTTCCCGACCGTGCTCACTGATGCCGATGCGGTCGCCGCGCTGCGGGATGCCGGGCACGAGGTACTGCTCGCGGGGTGAGGTGCGGTACGCCTACAGATCGAAGCGATGAGGGACGACGCCGTCACCCTCTCGGTAGGGGACGAACCCCATGGCCGAGTAGTACGCCAGAGCGGGCGCGCTGTCCGCACCGATCGTCGCGTCGATGTGCCGCAACCCGGCCGCTTTCGCCGCTGACAGCGAGAGGGTGAAGAGGCGGCGCCCGATGCCGCTGCGTCCGGCGTCGGGGTGGATATGGGTGCCGATGATTCCCCACCCCTCGGTCACGTCGTAGGGGTTGTCGGGCCACGCGCGCTTGAGCGACTGGAATCCGACGACACGGCCATCCTGCACGGCGACAGTGCAGGCGACCGTGTGCTCGACACCAAGGTAGCGCTCTGTGATCAGTGCGACGTCGACCGGGCTGGCGCGCAGCCCCGCGCGGTGGATGGCGTTCTGCACCTCGGTCATGCCTTCGGCGTCGGTCGGTTCGGCAGGCCGGAATTCGATCACGGTCGAGTCTCTCATCGTTTCTTCCCACGACCGGCGGAGCCCAGGGGTGAATCATCTGGCATTCACAGGTGGCGTGGCCGAGCGAGTGGACGCGATCATGGATGCCGCCCCGGCGCAGGGGTGGCATCCGCTCTATCCGCATCGCTACCCCCACGCGGGTGTGCCCGATCACTACGCCGGATGGCTGGAGAACTCCGACGGATTCAAGGCGGAGATCGTCGCGCAGCTCGGGTGAGCACGGTCGACGCGGACTTGCCCTGGAGTGCGCACCAGGGCTCAGAATCGGAAAGGGAACCGATGTGCACGAGAAGGGGCTCCTCATGTCAGACACACTCACTCCGCAGGCGACCGCCGAACGGGCAGGCGTCTCGCTCGACACGCTCCGCTACTACGAGAGAGAGGGACTGATCGGGCCGATCGCCCGCACGGTCGGCGGGCATCGGGCGTATGACGACGACGATCTGTTCTGGATCGGACTCGTGACGTGCCTGCGGGATGCCGGACTGGGGATCTCCGAGTTGCGGGAGTTCACCGCTCTCCTCCGCAGCGAGGGCAGGGCCTCGGACCGCGTCGCCTTCCTCCAGGGGCATCGGCGGGAGCTGGAGGAGCGGAAGGCGCGCATCGATCTCGCGCTCGGCGTGCTGGACGACAAGATCGCCCACTACAGCGAGCAGTCGACCGGCGCGAACCCCGGTTGAGCTCCGCTTGACCTGGAGCGCGCTCCAGCATCCAGCATCGAAGCATGACCGCACAGCTGCACACTCCTCAGATCATTCTCGGAACCATGGACCACGGCACCCGTGTCGACGAATCCACCGCGTTCCGACTTCTCGACCGCTTCATCGAAGCCGGCGGCCACTGGCTCGACACCGCCAACTGCTACTCGTTCTGGAGCGACCCGACCGGTCTGGGCGGTGCCAGTGAACGCACGCTCGGTGCCTGGATGCGGGCGAACCCCGGCGTGCGTTCTGCCATCGGCCTCGCCACCAAGGTCCGGCAGGACCCGCTGGTCGCCCACTCGTGGCCGGAGAGCGCGGAGGGCCTCTCGTCCGACGCCATCAGGGCAGGACTCGACGGCAGCCTCGAACGTCTCGGCGTCGATCACGTGGATCTGTTGTGGGCCCACGCGGAAGACCGGTCGGTCGATCTCGCCGAGACTGTCGCCGGCTTCGGAGAGGCGGTCGCCGAGGGGCGTGCCACCCGCATCGGCGCGGCCAACCACGCGTCGTGGCGGGTGCAGCAGGCGCGCGAGCTCGCTCGCCGGCAGGGGGTGGCCGAGTGGTCGGCGCTGCAGCTGCGACACTCCCTCGTGCAGCCCCGGCCGGGTACCACGGTCCCCGAAGCAGGCCACAAGCTCCTCGAGCCGGACGACCTCGACTTCGCCCACACAGAGGGCCTCGCGCTCTGGTGCTACACGCCCCTGCTGATGGGCGGATACACCCGCGCGGATCGCCCGTTCTCCGACGGCTATGCACACCCGGGAACGGATCGGGTGCTGCGTGTGCTCGACGAGGTCGCGCGCGAGGTCGGCGCGACGCCGAACCAGGTCGTGCTCGCCTGGCTGATGAGTCAGGGGATCTCGCCCCTGGTCGGGGCGAGCAGGGTGGAGCAGATCGACGAGGCCATGGGAGCGCGGGAGGTCACGCTGTCCGCGCACCAGCTCCGCCGATTCGGGGATGCCCGCTGAACACGCACCTCGTCAGCGCGGCGGGGGATGCCAGCGCCATCGCCACACACGACGAAGGCCTCGGCGTCCCCACAACGCCGAGGCCTCGCGAGCGCATCACGGCTGCATACCGCTGCACACTCTGAGCAGTTGGTGTCCGTGTCGTCTCGCACTCCCCAGTGCGCGAGACTCCGCGTTGACTGCGCCTCCCTCGTGCCTCGACCCTCCGAGGCCCTCCGCATGACACCTTCCGAAGAACAGGAGCGCCGACCCCCCGCGGTGATACACCGAATGGAGAAAAAGTTCAGAATCCGCTGCCGTGGCACTGGAACGGTGCGCGATGGCCGGTCGAGACGGATGCCGCGGCCAGAGCAGCAGCGGGGGTCACGCCGCGCGCGAGCTCGCCATGCACCGCGCTGAGCAGCTCGCACGCCACGTCATCCGGCACCACCACCGGTGCCGCGATCACGCAGCGCGTTCCTGCGTGCAGCCAGACCCGTGTCATGCCGAGCGCCTCCTCGCCCCAGCGCACCGACGAGCGGCCGAGCTCGCATGCCGAGAGGATCACGGTGTCCGGCACGGTCGGGATCAGGTCGACGTCGTAGCCGAACAGGGTGCCGTCGGTGAGCTCGAAACCCGAGAACAGCGGGTTGTCGACGGCGTGGCGGCCGTGGGCGGCGATGTGCAGCAGGTCGCTCGTGCCGGCGAGGGTCGTGACGGCCGAGACGGTCGCCTCCGGTCCATGCAGCAGCACCGGGGATGTGCCCCACGCGGCGGCGGCGAGCCCGATCTCCTCGCCGGCCCGCGGCACGCGAGGGCCGGCGGCGAACCCGATGCGGGCGCCGTTCTCTCCGGGGCGACGACGATCCGCGCTCCACCGCGAGACCGAGGTCGCGAGCGTGAACGGGGTGCCGTGCATGCCGGGGAGCATCGCCCAGGGCACTCCGGCGAGGATGCCGGGCGAGGTCACCACCAGCTGTCGCGCCGACCCGCGCACCGGTGCGAGGAGTTCGGCATCGAGCACGGCCAGGCGCGCGTCGAGCGAGCGGGCGATCACCTCGGCCATCGGCCCGCCGCGCGTGAGGGCGGCCACGTCGAGGTCGGCGCGCAGTCCGTCCAGCGCCGACTGCACACGCGACAGCGACAGGTCGACGATGCGCGCAGCGGATGGCGTCACCACGACGCAGTGCAGCGCCGCGCCCGTGAACACGTAGGCGAGCACGGCGGTGTCCGCATCGAGCAGGGCCGTGGTCTGGGCGAGGTCGACGCGTTCGTTCGTGCCCCCGGAGCCGGTCGAGGACCACTGCCGCTCCCGCACCCGATCGCGCAGTACCCGCACGCGGGCGTCGGTCGTCCAGTCCTGACCGGCGAGGTCGGCGCGCAGCATCCGCAGTTCGGCGAGATCCGTCGCGAGGGCGTCGTCGTGCGGAGGACGCAGTGGCGCGACCTGTTGACTCAGATGCCGGGCGCGCTCGGACCAGGCGAACAGCGTCTCCGGATCGCGGGTGCGTGCCGCGGCGGTCAGCCCGGCGAAGACGAGCTCGCTCCCCTGCATCGCCACCGAGGCCTGCAGGTCGAGTGCGCCGAACGACTGCTGCCATCCCGTGAGCAGATCGAGTCCTGCGGCCGCGGCGCGCAGTGCATCGCGGGGACGCCCGGTCGCGGCGGCCCGCGCCGCCCGCACCTCGTGCACGCGCAGACGCAGCGGCGCGGGGGCGTCGTCGGCGACACTCGGCAGTCGTCCCCCGCCGTCTCGTCGTGCGCTGAGGCGCAGGGCCGTCGCCTCGGTGCGCAGCCCGGCGCGATCGAGGGCCGACGCCGTGCGCCTCACCTCGTCCTCGCTCGGGCGCCGTCGCGAGGCGCTGCTGAGCTGGGCCTCCAGCCGCACGGCGTCGGCCCGCGCCTCCCACCCGGCACTGCCCAGTGCCGCGAACCGGCGCGCCGCGGTGCGTGCTGCGCGCTCGGCGGCGGTGACGTCGTGGCGCAGCAGCGAACGGGCGAGATGCAGCTCGGCCTCTCCCCGGGCCTGCCGCATCCGCTGCGCGCCGAACCGCACCGCCACCTGGCCGAGCAGGGCTTCGGCCTCGGTGGTGAGACCCGCATCGCGCAGTACTTCGGCACGGTCGAGGTCGCTGATCGCCGCCGACAGGTCGCTCATCGCCGCGAGGGTCGGACGGGAGCGGGTCATGAGAGCCAGCGCCGTGACCAGGTCGCCGCCGAGCAACGCCGCGTAGCCGAGGTTGTGACGTGCCTCCGCGAGGGGCTCCGCGTCGCCGTTCGCCTCGTACACGGCGACTGCGCGCTGCAGATCGGCGACGCACGCCTCGAGGCGATGCTGCTGCATCCGCAGCATCGAGCGGTTCATGAGGCAGTTCGCGAGCTCGGTCGTCTCGGTGCTCATCGCCTCGATGGAACGCGTGAGCATCGTCTCGGCCTCTTCCAGCCGTCCGGAGTGCATCAGCAGCGTGCCGAGCTGTCCGCTGAGCACTGCGACCGTCTCGTCACCGAGCCCATCGCGGTCGAGGGCCTCGCGGCAGAGGCGCTCGGCCTCCGCAGGCTCTCCGGTCTGTGCGAGCACGTACGCCCGGGTGCCATCGATGCGTGCGCGCAGGTCGGGGTCGTCGGTCCGAGCGGATGCCGTCGCCAGCGCACGCCGGGCCGCCGCGAACCGTCGGGAGTTGGCCGCTTCGACCCCGCGCCGGTGCAGCTCTTGTGCGGACAGGGGCATCGTCCCAGAATGCCGTGCCCCGCGCCCGGGCGGAAGGGCCGCGGACGTGTCCGGGCGGCGGCATCCGGGTTTCGTCGGCCCGCTCCCGCGTCCTGTCTCGGCATCCCGTCGTGCGTCCCGTCTTCTGCCCACCTGCAGGAGGAATGACGGGATGCAGGAGGAATCGCCGTGGATTCCTCCTGCAGTCCGCGGCATCTCCTGCAGGTCGCGCGGGTGCGCGGGCCGTGCGGCGGCGTGCGGGCTCAGTCCACAGGCGAAGGGAGAGCCGCCATGACGGCCTTGACGGCGGATGCCGCTTCGACCCGCCCGGCGCCGACGATGCCGAGGTGCGCGGCGATGAGGCCGGCGACGTACGGCGCCGCGAACGAGGTGCCGCTCCACACGGCGAAGCCGCCCCGGTAGTCGTCGGGATCGATCGTCTCGCGGTGCAGCCCGTCGACATCGGCCCTGGTCGTCGCCTGGGCTCCACCGACGAACGCCGGTGAGGTGCTGACCACGGCAGCGCCCGGTGCGTACACCCGCACCCAGGGGCCGACGTTCGAGAACAGGGCGACCGAGCGGCCCGACGGGTTCAGCGCGCCGACCGACACGTGCGGGGCGCCGCGATCGGGTCCGATGCCGTTGTCGGCGCCGGGCCATGGCCACAGCGACGCCGGGAACGACGGGCGGTCGATCGCGTCGTTGCCCGCCGAGCACACGACCACGCACCCCAGTTCGCGCGCCTTGGCGAGCAGGGCGTACAGGGTGCGGCTGAACTGACCGTCGACGGGGGTCTCGTGGTAGTACCCGAGCGACAGGTTGAGCACGTCGATCGGATGCCCGGTCTTCGGGTTCTCCCGGTAGCGGCGCAGCAGCTCGATGACCTGAGCCAGGCTCTCGAGCAGGGAGCTCTCGTCCACGACCCCGAGCGCCCCGGCCACGCGGACCGAGACGATGTCGGCATCCGGTGCAGCCTGTCGGATGATGCCGGCGATGAAGGTGCCGTGACCGGCGACGGCGTCGATCTCTCCGTCGAGCTGCCCGTACAGGTCGGGGTAGCGCTCGGGGTCGGCGTCATCCGTGAGGCCGATGGGCACGCCATCGAGCTCCAGGTGCCGGGTCACGATGTCGTCCGGCAGCCAGTCGTGCACCCCGCAGCCGGTGTCGAGCACCGCCACGACCGGCCGGCGGCCACGCTTCGGCGCAGGCCCGCGCCGCGGTGCGGGTCCGAGCCAGGTCACCGGCTGGCGTGCGCCCCTGCCCGGTTCGAGGTAGTCGTCGCTGCCGGCGCCTCGTCCTTCCACCGGGTTGGTGCGGCTGAACGGGTTCGTGCGGCTGAACGGGTTGGTGCGGCTGAACGGATTGAGTCCGACCGGGTCGATCGACAGCACATGCTCCAGACCGGTGCGCGGCATCACCGACCGCGACATCCGGCGCGCGCGCTGCAGCACGCGCCAGGCGTCCGGTGCGACCGGGGACTCCCCGCGTCCCGGCTCGTCGGGCGTGGTCAGGCGCGCGCGCAGGAACCCCGGCACTCCCGGCACGAGCTCGCGCGCGCCGCCCTCTGGCTGCTCGATCTCGAGCAGCCATCCGAAGCTGTCCGCGGCATCGCGCAGTGTGCGGATCTCGCGGTCATACGCTTCGTTGTCCTGCAGATCCTGCGTGATCAGCAGCCGTTCGGGGAGATAGGCGGTGGGGAAGGCACGGATGCCGTCCACGGGTTCCAGGCTCGGGTCGAGCGCGGTGCCCCGCCGGATCGATCCTTCCGCGCGGTCCTGCCAGGTCCACCCTCTGGGCTGCTCCATCGGTCATCCTCTCCGTGCGGGTGGCCCCGCCCCTGCGCCCGAAGGCGTCTACAACTCGAACTGCGGCGTCGACAGCGTGCGGGGTTCCCCGTTCGCGCCGGTCGTCGTCAGATGCACCCGTGTGAGTCCGGGCGGTACCTCGTCGAAAGAGAAGCGTCCGGTCTCGGCGGGCTCCGTCGCGCGCGACCTCTCGCCCTGTACGAGCGTGATCTCGGCGGCGGCGGTGTCGACCCACCCGTCGACGCGTCGGCGCCCGGACGCCGTTGTCGTCACATGCAGCAGGATGCTGGTGACTCCGTCGCTGAACTGCAGGGTCAGCGCATCGGCGTCTCCCCGCACCGAACCCAGCTCGCTCTCGACGAGGGTCAGCAGGGCGTACTCCTGGCTCAGCCCGTCGGAGGCGACCGCGGCGATCATGCGATCGATCAGCGTCGCAGGCACGGGGTCGACCTCGCGCCAGAGCGCACGCAGCTGGGCGAAGACCTCGGCGTCGTCGTGGTCGCTCATGCGAGACCTCCTGCACTCGGCGCGTCCAACAGGGCGCGGAGCTTGGCGAGGCAGCGCTGGCGGGTCGGACCGATGCTCCCGATCGGCATCACGAGGTCGGCGGCGAGGCGGGTGTAGTCGGGACGGTCGTCGAAGGCGATGACGCGCAGCAGTCGCTGGCAGCGCTCGGCCAGGCGTGTCACGGCCGCCCAGAGCCGCCGCTTCTCGTCGCTGAGCGTCGCGTGCTCCTCGGCCGATTGCTGCTCGGGGAGCAGGATGTCGAGGTCGTCCGTGTCGGTGGTCTCCACGCGGCCCTGCGCCTTGCCCACACGCCAGGCCTCCCGGCGGGCCGTGGTCGTCAGCCACGCGGAGACCGCCCGGGCGTCGGCGATGGAGGCATGCCCGCGCACCAACTGCAACCAGGTGGTCTGCACGACGTCTTCCGCGAGGGTGCGTTCGAGCCCGTAGGCGCGCACGACGTGCCAGAGCACAGGCGTCATCAGACGCACGAGCTCGTCCATCGCGCGGCCATCGCCCTCTCGCCATGCGTCGAAGAGCTCGGCTGCCCGCTGCCAGCGCGCCGGCCCGTTCTCCGATGCAGGATCGAGTGCGGCGCCGGGTGCACCGTCGATCATGAAGCCCATTGTGATCACATCTACCAGGAGCACGGCAAGGGCTTCCTGATACATCGGGTGTCACCGGGCGCTTCGGTATCCTTCCGCGGGGCGTGCCGTGCCGCTTGCAGGAGAAAGCGCGGAATGCAGGACCGTTTCGCGGCGAGTCATCCTGCAGGTCGAACATCCTCCTGCAGACCGCGCGGATGACGGGGCACGCGGATGCGGATGCCCGAGCCGATAGCGTGGAGTGGTGATCCCGCTCGCCATCGTGCTCTTCCTCAACGCCGCCTTCAACGCCGTCGTCTGGCCGCAGTTCTACAAGCGGGTCGCGAAGGATCCGCGGGCCCGTGACGCGAACGGCAAGGCGACACCGTTCCTCACCGTGCACGTGGTACTGATCTCGATCGCCCTGGTGCTCGCGCTGGTCTCGGTGCTCGTCGGCATCGCCGCGCTCACAGGCGCACTGTAGGCGGGCCAGCCCTGGCGCTCAGTCCTGAGCGACCGTAGCCCGGTCAGAGCTTCGGAGTTCACGGGTGACGCGCCGACATCCGGTGTCGATCCCCGGCGTGTCGCTGACGATCTCCGAAGTTGTGTCCGGGGCGGCGGATGCTCGGAGCTCTCCCCCACGAGGGCGGGGCCGGTCAGTGCTCGCGCTCTGCCAGCGTGCGGCGCAGGGCGGGCCCGAACAGCTGGATGAGTGCAGCCACGACGGCCCAGAGTACGAGCGCCGTCAGCGCGACATCGCCGACGAGAGCGAGCCAGTCCACGGTCGTCGCCACCGGATCGACCCGGTCGCCCACGATCTCGACCGTAGTGGGATAGTCGGCGGGCTGGTACCGGCTGAGATCCTGGTGATACCAGGGGATCGGCCATCCGAAGGCCACGTCGCGCAGCTGCGAGGGCGAGTGCACCGTCACGGGGATCAGTTGCGCGATCGTCCAGGTGATGGCGAGGGCGGCGGCGAGGAGTCCGGATGCCTGCACGGCGATCGCCGGCCATCGTCGTCCCTGCATCGCTCCTCCTCAGGCCGCTGCCGCCCACACGCCACCCTAGAGGAGCCCGGTGCGATGCCTCACCGCACCTCGAACTGCTTCGCGTGCTCGGCCCACTTCGACTCGATCGGCAGCGCGCGCAGCGCCCGGTTGCCGATGGCCAGCGCGACCGCGATCAGGCACAGGGCCGCGCAGGCGAGGATGGTCCACTGCCGACCGAGCAGCGTCAGACCGAAGCCGGCGATCAGCGGCGCGAGCGGCATCGCCCCCATGCCCAGCACGCCGGCCGCACTGTTGGCGCGTCCGAGCAGCTGCGTCGGGGTCGCGACCATGAAGTAGCCCATCATGCTGGCGTTGAGCGACGGCAGCAGCAGCACCGCGGTGCCGAGCACCGCGATGATCGCCCACGGGGTGGTCACCGTCGAGAGCGCGATCACGGCGGCGGCAGCGACCGCGAGCCCGACGATCGTCAGCATGCCGGCACCGATGCGCGGCACGAGCAGCGGTGCCACGATCGCCCCGGCGAGCATCGCGATCCCGATCCCCGCCGAGAGCGTGCCGATCAGGAGCTCCGGATACCCGTCCTGCTGCAGTGCGTAGATCACGGTCGTGATCGCGGCGTTGAAGCCCAGGTTGATGATCGTGGTGATCAGCAGCACGCCGCCGAGATCGGGCCGGGAGAACAGCCAGGTGAAGCCCTCGCGCATCTCCCGCCAGGCGTTCGGTTTCGCGGTGGCGGTGCTGTCGAAACCGGGATCATCCGTCGCGGCGCCGGCGAGTCGTGGCCCGGCGCGCCGCGGCTCGCCGGCATCGTCTCCGTTTTCGCCCCAGCGGCCGCGCCCCAGCATCCACGCCGTCAGCGCGGCGATCAGGTGGCAGACGGTCATCGCGACGCCGACGAGCCATCCGCCCACGCCGAGCAGCAGGCCGCCGAGCGGTCCGCCGGCGAGCTGCAGCGCCGCATCCCGTCCTTGGTTCGCGGCCTGCGCGCGCCCCATGCCGTCATCGGGGACGATCTCCTTGATCGCGCTCTCGCCCGCGACGTCGAACAGCCCGCTGCGGGCGGCGAGCAGCACGTCGATCACGAGCAGCGTGGTGAAGGTCAGTGAGCCCGACAGGGCGAGGGCCGTGAACGCCCCCGCCAGCACGATGCCGATCAGCGATCCCCACAGCATCAGCCCGATGCGCGGATGACGATCGGCGAGGATGCCGCCGGCGAGCGTCGTGAGCAGGCGGGCGATCATCGCCGCGGCGCCGATGATGCCGGCCTGGGCGGGGTCGTCGGTGATGATCAGGGCGAGCAGGGGGATCGCGAAGGCGAACAGTGCGGCCGCGAGACCCTTGCTGGTGTCGCTCACGAGCCAGGTGAGGTAACGGGTGTTGCGCCACAGGCGGTGCGGAGCGGTCACAGTGGTCATGCGTCGAGAGTAGATGCGCAAGAAGAATTGCGCAAGTTCTATTGCGCAATTTTGAGTGCGGATAGACTCGCGACATGAGCGAGGAGCAGAAGCGGCCCGATCCGGTGTGGATGACATCGGCCATGCTCAAGGCCTATACGCATCCGCTCCGCCGGCAGATGCTGCAGCTGTTCCGACAGCGCGGGCACCTGCGGGCGGCGGACATCGCCGAGGCGCTGGGGGTTGCGGCCAACAGTGCGAGCTTCCATCTGCGCGTCCTCGCCGACGCCCAGTTGATCGAGGAGGCACCGGAGCATGCTCGTGACCGCCGCGATCGTGTGTGGGTGGCGCGCAGGCAGGCGCTGAGCGTCGGTGGTCCCGAGAGCCCGGTCCCCGACGAGGTGCTCGGCGGGGTGATGATCAACGCGCTCGCCGAGGAGCACAACGAGATGCTGCGCCGCGTGCTCGCCTGGACGCCCGAGTACATCAGCGGCCGTACGACGGAGACCCACGCGGCCTTCTCGCAGCGCTCGGTGCGGCTCACCGGCGCCGAGTTCGATGCGCTGATTGAGCGCATCGACGACGTGGTGTCGGCGGCCGTCGAGGCGCATGACCCCGCCGATCCGGACAGTCGTCCGTGGCAGATCGATCTGCTCGCGGCCGACGATCGGATCTGACCTCAGCGCACCTGGAACGACGGATGCCGCGCCGCACGAGCGAGTGCGGGCGCGGCATCCGATATCCGATGCGGGGGCTGATCTCAGGGGATGGCCCTCCGGAAGGCGAGGAACGAGACTCCGCTGAGCACGGCGACCACGACCAGTCCCCACAGAGCGAGCCCGAATGCGCCGAGGGTGCCGACCGTGCGCCACACGTCGAGCCACAGTTCGAGCCGCGTCGCGAGGAACAGGAGCCCGACCAGCACCAGTGCGAGCCCGATGCCCGTGATCGTGAGCACCGTCGGGCCCCAGCTCTTGTAGATCGTGGCCCCGGTGAAACCGAGCACGAACAGGAGCAGGGCGAGCGTGAAGTAGGCGAGGAAGGCGCCGAAGGGGCCGGTCTCCCACAGCCACGGCAGGTAGAACATGTAGCCGTTCAGGCCGAACCCGTTCGTGGCCATCTCGATGCCGGCACCGATCAGGAAGATCGCGCCGAGGAAGGCGCTGCCCATGATCGCGGTGAGCAGCGTGCCGGTGAAGAACTCCCGCCGGGTGATGCTCATGGCCTGCGAGAACGGGAAGGTGAGGGTCATCGCAGAGATGCCGATCGCGAAGAAGTACCAGAGCGGTGCCTGGCCTGCCCCGATGTACTTCGGCCCATCGCCCGGGATCATCGCGTAGATCAGCACCCCGAGGACGGTGACGCTGCCGAGGATGATCAGCGGCACCCAGATGAAGGTCTGGCGGTTGATCAACTGCAGGCGGATGACGTTGAGTGTGCGTCGCATCAGCGGACCTCCTCTTTCGCGGCGGACTGTGCTTCCGCCTTCTGGGTGAGACGGACGACGAGCTGCTGCAGCGAGACCGGAGCCAGGTCGAGGCCCCGTGCGCTGACCTCTGCGCGTTCGGTGGCTGACAGCGCGCCCAGCACGGTCACCGAGGCGACGCGTCCGAGCGACTCGCGGTGGAGCACCTCGCGAGAGCCGACCCATCCGTCGACCGTCGCGGCATCGCCGACGACCGTGACGGCGCGATCGCGCACGGCATCCGTGTCCTCGTTGAGGAGGATCGTGCCGTTGTCGATCACGATGACCTTCTCGATGAGGTTGGAGACCTCGTCGATCAGGTGCGACGAGAGGATGACGGTGCGCGGATGCTCGGCGTAGTCCTCGAGCAGCCGGTCATAGAAGATCTGCCGTGCGACGGCGTCGAGACCGAGGTAGGGCTCGTCGAAGAAGGTGAGATCGGCGCGGGAGGCGAGTCCGATGATCACGCCGACCGCCGAGAGCTGACCGCGCGACAGCTTCTTGATCGTCTGCTTCATCGGCAGCTGGAACTGGGTGATGAGCTCGTCGGCGAAGCCCTGATCCCAGTTCGGGAAGAACAGGCTCGCGGCCTTGAACGCGTGCTTCGGGTAGGCGTCGTCGGGGTACTTCTGGCTCTCGCGGACGAAACAGATGCGGCCGAGGACGCGGGTGTTCTCGTAGGGGTGCTCGCCGAAGACCCGGACCGTGCCGGAGGTCTCGAAGTTCTGGGCCGTGAGGATCGACATCAGCGTCGTCTTGCCGGCGCCGTTGCGACCGAGCAGGCCGTAGATCGCACCCCCGTCGAGCGCGAGTGAGACGTTGTCGAGCGCGCGGGTGTCCTTGTACGTCTTGGTGAGGTTCTGCACCTCGATGACGGCGGTCATGCGGGGTTCTTCCCTTCTGTGGTGGTGTGCGCGGCGCGCTGCCGGAGCAGCTCCGCGAGGTCGTCGGCGCCGAGTCCGAGCGTGCGGGCCTCGGCGAGGAGCGGGTCGATGAAACGGTCGGCGAAGGCTGCACGCCGTTCGCCCAGAAGCAGCTCCTTGGCGCCGTCGGCGACGAACATGCCGATGCCGCGGCGCTTGTACAGCACTCCCTTGTCGGTGAGCATGGCGACTCCCTTCGCTGCGGTGGCCGGGTTGATGCGATAGAACGCGGCGAGCTCGTTCGTGGAAGGAGCCTGTGCTTCCTCGGCGAGAGAGCCGTCGAGGATCGAGTCCTCGATCTGCTCGGCGATCTGGAGGAAGAGCGGCTTGCCTTCTTCGATCACGAGTCCTCCGGTCGGTTAGTGGGTTAGTTACTCGACTAAGTAACCACGTAACCGGGGTCGTGTCAAGCGCCGAGTGCACCGCCGGTCGCGCGGATGCGGCGGCGTGGGGTCAGGCGCGGGGGAGGCCGACGTACATCGAGGCGTGCAGCTCGGCGACGTGGTCGAATGCGAGGCGGCTCGCGGATTCCGCATCTCCGGCTCTGAGCGCGGCGACGAGTCGGGCGTGCTCCTCGTTGGAGGCGCGCAGATAGTCGATCCGGTACGGGATGAAGTACGCGTAGAGCTCGTGGGACACGCGGTGATGCAGCTCCACGGCGCCGCTGACGCCGGATGCCTCGGCGAGAGCGGCGTGGAAGGCGCTGTCCGCCGTGCGGAAGCCCGTCCAGTCCGGTGCGGCGCGCATGTCGTCGACGAGCGCGTCCAACCGGGCGAGCGATCGTTCATCCGGGCGCGTGCTCACGAGCGCCGCGAGCCCCGCCTCGAGCGTGGCGCGCTGGTCGATCAGTGCGTGCACGTGGGCGGCATCCGCACGGTAGGCGTCGGTCTCGATCACCGTGCCGACCGTCGGGGCATCCGCGATGAAGGTGCCGCCGGCATGGCCGGGGCGGCGCACCACGACGCCTTCGTCGCTGAGCTGCCGATAGGCCCGCCGCACGGTCATCTCGCTGACCTCGAAGGCGCGGGCGGTGTCGTCCGGGCCCGGCAGGCGCTGCCCCGGAGCCAGCATGCCCAACTCGACGGCGAGCGAGATGCGCGCCCGCACGGTGTCGACCGCGGTGGTGCGGCGGATCGCGCCGAGGGCGGGGGAGGTGAGGTCCATGACCCTCCCCCGTCTCGTGTCGGCCGGCGCGCGTCAGTCCGTCGTGGTGGCCTCGACCGGATCGGCGTCGAGGCGGAAGCGCCTGCCCAACACGATACCGATGACCATGGCGGCGACGGGAATGAGCGCGAGCACCGCGCTCACGGCGACGCTGCCGCCGGTGACCAGCGTGAAGTTCGACAGCACCAGCCAGAGCGCGAACGCGAGTCCGATGACGGCGAGGATCGGGAACACTCGCGCGCCGGCGGTGCGCCCTGTGGCGAGTTCGGGGCGCCGCACGAAGAACACCAGCACCGCGATCGACGTCGTCAGCATGAGCAGCACCATGCCGACCGTGGCGACGCCGGCCATCGATCCGAAGACGCCGACGAGCGGGTCCAGGCCGAGGAGCGCGAGCACGGCGAGCAGGATGGCTGCGGTGATCGTCTGCACGACCGAGGAGAACGCCGGCGAGTGGTGCGAGGCGTGACGACGACCGAGCCGGGCGGGCAGCACGGACTTCTGCGCGAGGGTGAACTGGTAGCGGGCGATCACGTTGTGGAAGGACAGGACGCAGGCGAACAGGCTCGTGATCAGCAGCACCTGCACGACGTCGCGGAGGATCGGGCCGAGGTACGTCGTCGTGGTGTCGAGCAGCAGGTTGCCCTCGCCGGCGAGCGTCTGCTGCGCGATGGCGACCGCATTGCTCGCGCCCACGCCGGTCACGAGTGCCCAGCACGAGATGGCGTAGAACACGCCGATGATGATGACGGCGAGGTAGGTCGCGCGCGGAATGGTCTTCTCCGGATCGCGGGCCTCATCGCGGAAGACGGCCGTCGCCTCGAAGCCGATGAACCCGGTGAGCGCGAACAGCACGGCCACCCCGATGCCGCCCGAGAAGACGTAGGCGGGGTCGAAGGTCTCCAGCGCGATGCCCTCGGCGCCACCGGTCGAGAAGATGACCACGTCGAGGATCACCACCACCAGGATCTCCAGCGCCAGCGCCACACCGAGCACCTTGGCGCTCAGGTCGATGTGCCGGTACCCGAGCACCGCGACGATCGCCATCGTGGCGAAGGAGTAGAGCCACCACGGCAGGCTCGGGCCGCCGAAGAACGTGACGAGGTCGTCGACCGCCCACCCCATGTATCCGTAGATGCCGACCTGGATCGCGGTGTAGGCGATCAGGGCCGTGAAGGCCGAGCCGAGTCCGAGTCGCGCCCCGAGTCCGGCGGTGACGTACGAGAAGAACGCGCCTGCCTCCTTCACGAACGGGGTCATCGTGACGAAGCCCACCGAGAAGATCAGCAGGATGACGGCGGCGAGGGCGAACCCGATCGGCGCTCCGGGGCCGTTGCCCGCGCCGATGGCGATGGGGACGTTGCCGCCGATGACGGTGAGCGGGGCGGCCGCGGCGATGACCATGAAGACGATGGCGCCGGTGCCGAGCTGGCCGTCGAGGCGCTGGCGCGGCTCGACAAGGGGGGAGACGGTCATGGTGTGGCTTTCGCAGAGGGTCCGTGGTGGACGCGGGAGGGGAGGTCGTTCAGTACAGTTCTGGCCGACGGTCGGCGAGGTAGGGGTTCTCCTGCCGCGCGCGACGCGTCGCATCGGGGTCGATCGTGGCGACCAGCAGGCCGACGTCCGTCGCGCCGAGCGAGGCGAGCACCTCGCCGTCGGGGGCGACGATGCTGCTGCGCCCGACATACGTGAGGTCGCCCTCGCTGCCGACGCGGTTGACGTAGACCACGTGGATCTGGTTCTCCCAGGCGCGGACCGGGATGAGCCGCTCGGCGATGTGCGCGTACGGCTCCATCTGCGCGGTCGGCACGATGACGGCATCCGCGCCGTCGAGCGCCGCGCGGCGCACCGTCTCGGGGAACTCGACGTCGTAGCAGATGAGCACGGATACACGCACGCCGTCGATCTCGACGATGCCGGGGAGGGCATCACCCTCCGCGAAGAGGCTGCGGTCGAGGGCGCCGAACAGATGCGTCTTGCGGTAGCGGAGCAGCTCGGTGCCATCGCGGTCGATCAGGACCAGGGAGTTCGTGATGCGGCCGTCAGGGAGCGTCTCGGGCAGACCGGCGACGATGGCGATACCGGTGTCGAGCGCGATGCGGGCGATCCGGTCGCTGAGATCCGGCGTCGCCAGGGGTGCCAGGCGGGATCCGATGTTGTACCCGGTGACGAACATCTCGGGGGTGACGAGGATGCGCGCTCCGCGCGTGGCCGCTTCCTGGGCGGCCGCGGTGATGACGGCGAGGTTGGCGTCGACATCACCGGGAGTCCCCTGATGCTGAAGTCCGGCGATGGTCAGGGTCATGCGGATGCTCCTCGTGCGTCGATGCACCTATCAAACAGATCAAAGTGATCTATTTGATGTCCATTGTGTTTCGCGCGCGTTTCCTCCGCAAGCCCCTGTCTGCGTGATGGGGGCCGTCAGCCCGTGATGTCGCGACGCTGCGCGCGCCAGTCCTCCACGATCTGCAGCATCCGCGTCGAGAGGAAGCGGAAGAACTCGGCGAGCTCCCGGGCGCGGTCGTGCGCGCCCTGATCGTCGGCGTGCTCGGCGGCGATGTCGTCGATGTACTCCGAGAGGCGGGAGTAGACCGGCAGGTTCCCGACGATCGAGCTGACGAACGGATCGTGCACGAACTCGTAGCGGTCGCGGCGATCGCCCGGCCGCGACCGGCGCTGGATGAAGTGCAGCTGCTGCAGGTAGCGCACCGCGCCCGACACCGCGGCGGCGGAGACGCCGAGGCGCTCCGACAGCTCGGCCGCCGTGTATCCGCCCTCGGGGGCGGCGACCAGAGCCATCATCACCCGCGCCGGCATACGGGCCATCCCGGCGGCGGTCATCATCGCCGCCGCCTGCTCCGCGGGTTCGACGGCGCGGTGTGCCGAGGCAGGGTCGAGGTCGTCGGTGCTGTCGTCGGGCATCGGTCCTCCTAGGTGCCGGGCGCGAGCTCGCGGCGCCGCATCAGCGTCAGGGCGGCGGCGCCACCGGCAGCAAGGGCGAGCACCAGCCACCACAGCCCGCGCACATCCACCCCGCTCCCGTCGACCACGGGGGTCACGGCGAACGGCGAGAGGTTCGCTGTCCACTCGGGCAGACCGAACAGCGGCCCGAACATCCCGAGCAGGGCGGCGAACAGCACCAGGCTCCACGCCACCGCCGCCGTCGCCCGGGGGAGCATCACGAATACCACGGCCGGGAGCACGGCGAAGATCGCCGCGGCGACCGCTTGCCCGAGCCCGGCCACCGCGACGACCCGGTAGAGCGCGTCGTCGCCGCCGTTCGACCAGACTCCGATCCATCCGGCGACCACAGCGGCGGCGATCACGATCAGCGCCGCGACCACGCCGACGATCATGAAGTCCGCGAGCCAGCGCACGCGGCCGACCGGCGTCGCCAGCACCGCCTCCGCCGTGCCCCTGGTCTCCTCCTGCCTGGCCCTCACCACGGTCTGCACGGCGCAGCAGGCCGCGAGGATGCCGAGCAGCGTGAAGAACACCGTCACCACGACCTCGTCGAGACCGCCGGTGGCCCCGCCGATCTTCTTCAGGATGTCGGCGACCGCAGGGTTCTCGCCCGAGATCTGGTCGACCAGACCGCTCAGCGTCGTCGCGAGGATGCCGGTGAGGGCGCCGCCGACCGCCCAGCCGACGATCGACCCTGCGGTCAACCGCCACACCAGCGCCTGCGGAGAGGAGAGAGCGGCGGGCGCCGACATCCGCCCCCGCCGCTCCGCCACGAAGCCGGCATCGATGTCGCGCACCGACTGCAGGCCCACGGCCGCCGCGGAGAGCGCGAGTCCGAAGGCCAGCGCGAGGAACACGGGTGCGACCTGGTCCGTGTCGTACGGGCGGGTCTGCTCCGCCCATCCGAACGGAGAGAGCCAGACCGGCCAGGCGCTCGTCATGCGCGACAGGTCATCGCTCGGCGTGCCGGCCGCGTTGCCGATGCCGCGGATCAGGAAGGTCGCCACCAGCACCCAGATCGTGAGGGAGTTCGCCCCCCGCGAGGTGCGCATGAGCTGCGCGGCGATCAGCGCGATGCCGAGGAACGCGATGCCGCAGGCGCCGGCCGCCGCTGCAGTCAGCAGCGAGCCTGCCGTCGGCAACCCGGTGGCGATCAGGGCCAGCGCGGTCAGCGCGGCGAGGACGAGATTCGCGAGGATGCCGTGCACGGCGGTCGCGATCGTCGGCAGTCGGCGCCCGGCCGGTGTCGCCCAGACGAGCTCGGATCGTCCGGCCTCTTCATCGCCGCGGGTGTGCCGCACGGCGAGGAAGCTGCTCATGAGAGCCGCGAGCAGGGCGAGCCAGGGCAGGACCGCGAAGGCCAGGAAGGCGCCCTCGGAGGTGCCGGACGGCAGTCCACGGAACATCAGGATCACCGGGTTCGCGAGCGCGGCAACCAGGATGTTCTGCCGGTCGGCGAGGGTCGCGTACGACTGGGTCACGCCCGCATACCCGGCGAACGCCATCAGCGCGGTGCCGACGATCCACAGGGTCAGCTGCAGCCAGTCCCTCCGCAACCGCTGTTGCAGCAGCATGCCGAAGCGGGACATCACGCACGACCGCTCTGCGCGCGCCGGGCTCGACGGGTGCGGGGTGCGGAGTCATCCGCTCCGCTCGGCGCTCCGCCGTCCTCCGCGGTCTCGAGGGTCGCGAGGTCGTCGCCGTAGTGGCGCAGGAACAGCTCCTCGAGTGACGGGGGAGCGACCCGCAGATCGGTGATGCCGAGCGCCGCGAGGGCGGGCAGCACCGTGGCGGTGCGGTCGCTGTCGACGGCGAGACGGATGCGGTCGCCCTGCAGCGACGGATCGTGCACGTCGGGGATGCGGGCGACCTGGGCGAGTGTCGCTCCCGAGGGGGTGAACGACACGTCGCTGCGGGTGAGGTGCCGCAGCTCGCCGAGGGTGCCCGTCTCGACGATGCGGCCGGCGCGGATGATCGACACCCGGTCGCACAGCTGCTCCACCTCGCTCATGATGTGGCTCGACAGCAGCACGGTCGCGCCGTTCGCCCTGGCGCGCGCGACCTCATGCTGGAAGATGACCGCCATCAGCGGATCCAACCCGCTGGTGGGCTCGTCGAGGATGTACAGGTCGGCGGGTACGGCGAAAGCGGCGATCAGCGCGACCTTCTGCCGGTTGCCCTTGGAGTACGCGCGGCCTTTCTTGCGCGGGTCGAACTGGAAGGCCTCGGAGAGGCGTTTCTTCTCGTGCTGATAGGCGTCGTCCTTCGTGCGGGCGCCGCGGAGGCGGGCCAGGAGGTCGACGGCCTCGCCACCCGACAGGTTCGGCCACACGCTGACGTCGCCGGGGACGTACGCGATGCGCCGGTGCAGGTCGACGGCGCGCTGCCACGGGTCGTCGCCGAACACGGTCGCTGTGCCGCCGGTGCGGCGGGCGAGGCCGAGGAGGATGCGGATCGTGGTGGACTTGCCCGCGCCGTTCGGGCCGAGGAACCCGTGCACCTGTCCCTGCTCGACAGTCAGGTCGAGCCCGTCGAGAGCGTGCACGTGTCCGTAGTGCTTGGTGAGGTTCTGGGTGGCGATGACGGTGGTCATGCGCGGGAGCGTACGCCGTATTCACAATGTTGTGAATACGGTGAAACAACGCATGCGAAATCCTTACGGACGCCGCGTACAGTGGGCTGGTGCCGGAGTTCCCCTACAGTCGCCTGCGCCGGTGGCCCGACGTCGAGGCGGACAACCTCCAGGCGCACGATGCCACCGATCTGCTGCTCGTCGAGAGGGCGCTCGAGACCATCGCCGCGCGCGACCTCGGCGGCTCGGACGTGACCGTGATCGGCGACGAGTACGGCGCCATCACGCTCGCCCTGACCGATGCCGGAGTGCGCGGCATCCGCGTGCACCAGGACCTCGCGACCGGCCGCCGCGCTCTCGCCCGCAATGCGCAGGAGCTCGGACTCGACGACTTCGATGCGCACGAGCTCGACGCGGACCTGCTCGACGGTGCGCGGCTCGTGCTGCTGCAGCTGCCGAAGGCATTGGCCGAGCTCGAGCAGATCGCCGACGCCGTCGCCCGATGGGCCGCGCCCGACGTGGCGCTGATCGCGGGAGGCCGCGTCAAGCACATGACCCTCACCCAGAACGAGGTGCTGGGGCGGAGCTTCGTCCGGGTGCAGGCCGAGCGGGCAGCGCGCAAGTCGCGGCTGCTGGTCGCGGAGGAGCCGCGCGAGGTGCCGGCGACCCCGCCGTTCCCCGTCACCGCGGCGCACGACGGGTTCCGCCTCGTGGCCTTCGGGGGCGCGTTCGCGGGGGCCCGGATCGACATCGGCACGCGGGTGCTGCTCGATGTGCTCGGGTGTGGCCGTTCACAACTCCTCAAAACCGGGGCCGACTACGCCGATTCGGGGTCGATTCGACCCGAAACCGCCC
This sequence comes from Microbacterium croceum, assembly GCF_023091245.1. Taxonomy (NCBI): domain Bacteria; kingdom Bacillati; phylum Actinomycetota; class Actinomycetes; order Micrococcales; family Microbacteriaceae; genus Microbacterium; species Microbacterium croceum. Next base: position 753,614 of record NZ_JAHWXN010000001.1, read on the forward strand.
GTTCTTCCGGAGTTGTGAACGACACGGGCGCCGTGCCGACCGTGGTCGACCTCGGCTGCGGCACCGGTGCGCTCGCGATCGCCTACGCCCTCGCCCACCCCGACGTGCGCGTCATCGCCACCGATCGCTCGGCCGCGGCCGTCGCCTCGGCCCGTGCGAGCGTCGCGGCGAACGGCCTCGCCGACCGCATCACCGTCACGCACGACGATGCCGCGTCCGACCTCCCCGACGGCGGGGCCGATGTCGTGCTGCTGAACCCGCCGTTCCACCTCGGCACCAGCATCCATGTCGGCGCGGCCACCCGTCTGTTCGAGGCTGCGGCGCGTCTGTTGAGGCCGGGTGGAGAGCTGCTCACGGTGTACAACTCCTCGCTCTCGTATCGGCCCGAGTTGACCCGTCTGATCGGTCCGACCGAGCAGCTGCAGCGCACGGCGAAGTTCACGGTCACGCGCAGCATCCGACGCGGCTGATCGACGCCGCGAGGGGTCAAGACGCGCCGCGTCCGGACCCCGGGTCGCGGCGTGTTCTGACCCCTCGCCGGGTGCGCGAAATCGCTGCACGGGAGACTGAAAGAACCCTATGCAATCCCCGGTCAGACGGTGAAAGCGGCGCATCCCACCGCGGCGGGATTTGCCTCTGACCGGCCATTTCGTTACGTTGGAATGCGGGCCTGACGGTCCGAAGACCAGTCCGCGGCCACGTCCTTCTTTCGATGAGCTGTGCTGCGAAGAGGCGTGGGCGTACGGTCGATGCTCTATCGCGGTGGATCCGAAATCCGCCGTCCGCGCCGCCACAGCACCTTTCTCGAAACGGCCGGGAGCGTCACCCGGGCGTAACCGAAGCAGGCTCAGCCACCCGAAGGCGAGCCGCAGGGGAAACGTGTCCGAAATCGCTCTTGAAGCGCGCAATCTGTACAAGGTGTTCGGGAAGAATCCGAGCGCCGCCGTCCGTCGACTGAAGGCCGGTGAGAGCAGGGCAGACGTCACCGATTCCGGAACCGCCGCCGTCATCGACGCCAGCTTCACCGTGAACCGGGGCGAGATCTTCGTGATCATGGGGCTCTCCGGCTCCGGCAAGTCGACCATCATCCGCATGCTCAACGGCCTGCATGAGACCACCGACGGCTCGGTCATCGTGAACGGCGACGCCATCACCGGCATCCCGGCGTCGCGACTGCGCGAGATCCGCCGCGACCGCATCTCGATGGTGTTCCAGCACTTCGCGCTGCTGCCGCACCGCACCGTGGCCGCGAACGTCGCCTACCCGCTCGAGCTCAAGGGCGTCGGCAAGGCCGAGCGCCTCGCGAAGGCCGAGGAGATCCTGGGGCTCGTCGGGCTCGAGGGCCAGGCCGAGAAGCTCCCGTCCGAGTTGTCCGGCGGTATGCAGCAGCGCGTCGGCATCGCCCGCGCGCTCGCGGCCGACAGCGACATCCTGCTCATGGATGAGGCGTTCAGCGCCCTCGACCCGCTCATCCGCCGCGAGATGCAGGAGCAGCTGCTCGATCTGCAGGAGAAGCTGCAGAAGACCATCGTCTTCATCACGCACGACCTCAACGAGGCGATGTTCCTCGGCGACCGGATCGCCGTGATGCGCGACGGTCGCATCGTGCAGATCGGCACCCCGGAGGACATCCTCACCGACCCCGCGAACGACTACGTCGAGCAGTTCGTGCAGGACGTCGACCGTGCCCGCGTGCTCACCGCGGCGAACGTCATGGAACGGGCGCGCCCCGTCGTCCCCGACACCGCCGGTCCGCGCACGGCCCTGCGCCAGATGCGCGACGCCTACATGTCGGCCACCTATGTCACCGGGCGTGACCGCAAGCTGCTCGGCATCGTGACCGACCGCGACGCCGTGAAGCTCGTGCGCAACGGCACATCGACCCTGCGCGACGTCATCAAGCCCGTGCCGCAGAGCGTGAGCGAGGACGAGGTGCTGATGAACCTGTTCGTGCCCTCGGTCGAGTCTCCGCTGCCGCTCGCGGTCGTGGATGCCGAAGGCCGGCTGGTCGGTGTCATTCCGCGCGTCACGCTTCTCGCCGCCCTGGGCCCCGGGCCCGGTGCGACCGGCGAGCTGACCCTCCCGCTGCTGCCGATGCCCCAGGCCGAGATCGATGCCGTGCTGGATGACGGCTGGACGGCGGATCCGCCCCCTTCGACAAGCTCAGGGGCCCAGGGCAGTGACGACATGATCGGGGAGGTGCGCTGATGGACGGTTTCCGCATTCCCATCGGAACCTGGGTCGCGACCGGCGTCGACTGGATCAAGGCCAACCTCGACGGACTGCTCGATGTGGTCTCGTTCGTCGTGAGCTTCCTCGTCGACTCGCTCACCCGCGCGCTGCTGAGCCCGCACTTCGCGGTCATCATCGTGATCGCCGCCCTCATCGCCTGGGTCGTGCGCTCCTGGCAGCTCGCGATCGGCACGGTCGTGTCGTTCGGGCTGATCGTCGCCATGAACCTCTGGGTGCCGGCGATGCAGACCCTCGCCCTGGTGCTCGTCGCCGCGATCGTCGCCGTGCTGATCGCCGTGCCCCTGGGCATCTGGTCGGCGCGCAACTCCTCGGTGCGCGCGGTGCTCAAGCCCGTGCTCGACTTCATGCAGACCATGCCGGCCTTCGTGTACCTGATCCCGGCGATCGTGTTCTTCGGCATCGGCGTGGTCCCCGGACTCGTCGCGACGGTCATCTTCGCGCTCCCCCCTGGCGTGCGACTGACCGAGCTCGGCATCCGCGGTGTCGACTCCGAGACCGTCGAGGCCGGACAGGCCTTCGGCGCGAAGCCGGGGCAGATCCTGCGCGGCATCCAGCTTCCGCTCGCGATGCCGACCATCATGGCCGGCGTCAACCAGGTCATCATGCTCGCCCTGTCGATGGCGGTCATCGCTGGAATGGCGGGTGCCGACGGTCTGGGGAAGATGGTCGTCGAGGCGATCTCGACCATCAACATCCCCAAGGGTGTCGAAGCAGGTCTCGGTGTCGTGCTGATCGCGGTCTTCCTCGACCGTGTCACCGCGGCCCTGGGATCCGCCGGGCAGAACCCCTCGTCGCTTCTCGGCACGATCACACGCCGCAGGACGAAGCAGCGCGCGGATGCGGCATCCGCCGTGTCCCCCGCGTCCGATGCGCCAGAGCGCACCCCCGCTCTCACGCACTGATCCCCCGCGTGGTCGATTCCGCATCTCCGGCGAGCCCCGGCGGATGCGGGATCGACCCCGCAGAGCACGACCGCAACACACCACACACAGACGTACGAATATCCATACGGAACCAGGAGACAGATCACTATGAAGAAGAAGATCCTCAGCATCGCGGCCATCGGCGTCGCAGCATCGCTCACTCTCGCCGGCTGCAGCGGCGATGGAGCGGGCGGAACCGGCGGCGCCCCCGGAGACGACACCGCCTCCGGCGACAAGGGCACGATCACACTGGGCTTCCTGCCCTCGTGGACCGATGGGCTCAGCACGGCCTACCTGCTGCAGAACCAGCTCGAGAAGATCGGCTACACGGTCGAGATGAAGACGCTCACCGAGGCAGGACCGCTCTACACCGGCCTCGCGCAGGGTGATGTCGACATGTACCCCTCGGCGTGGCCCGAGCTGACGCATGCGGCCTACATGGACAAGTACGGCGATGACATCGAGGACCTCGGTACCTACTACGACAACGCCAAGCTCACGATCGCGGTGCCGGAGTACTCCGAGCTCACCTCGATCGAAGACCTCGCGGGCAAGGGGGCGGACTACGACGGCAAGATCATCGGCATCGAGCCGGGGGCTGGCCTGACCGCTCAGACCGAGAAGATGATCCCGGCGTACGGCCTCGAGGGCGAGTACCAGCTGGTCACTTCGTCGACCGCCGCGATGCTCACCGAGCTCAAGGCCGCGACCGACAAGCAGGAAGACCTCGTCGTGACGCTGTGGCGTCCGTTCTGGGCCAACGACGCCTTCGCCATGAAGGACCTCGAAGACCCGAAGGGTGCGATGGGCGAGGCCGAGGGCCTGCACTTCCTCGGAACGAAGGGCTTCGCGGAAGAGTTCCCCGAGGCGGCCGACCTGATCGCGCAGATCACGCTCGACGACGAGCAGTACGGTGCGCTGGAGGACCTGGTCGTCAACGAGTACGGCGAGGGCAAGGAAGCGGAGGCCGTCGACGAGTGGCTGACGCAGTACGGCGACCAGTTCGACTGGGTCGTCACCAGCTGATCTGATCCCTCCCGCACAGGCGTAGGAGAAAACCCCGAGGCAGGACGGATGCTGTCATCCGCTCCTACCTCGGGGTTTTCTCCTACGCTGCGCTTCAGGCAGCGGCGTCATCTGACCTTCTTCCGGTAGGCGACGATCGCGAGCACGGAGACGACCACGAGGATGCCGACGCACCAGGCCAGGGCGACCCAGATCTCGGTGCCGACCGGCCTCTCGGCGAAGAGCGCCTGGATCGTGTCGACGATCGACGTCACCGGCTGGTTCTCCGCGAACCAGCGCACCGGACCCGGCATCGTGTCGGTGGGCACGAACGCCGAGCTGATGAACGGCAGGAAGATCAATGGGTACGAGAACGCGGTCGCGCCGTCGATCGTCTTCGCGCTGAGCCCGGCGATGATCGCCAGCCACGTGAGGGCGAGGGTGAAGAGCAGCAGGATGCCGATGACGCCGAGCCAGGCGAGTGGGCTGGCGCCGGTGCGGAACCCCATCAGGAACCCGACGCCGAAGATGATCGCGAGAGTGATCCCGTTCGCCGTCAGCGACGTGAGCACGTGCGCCCACAGCACGCTCGACCGGGCGATCGGCATGGAGTGGAAGCGCTCGAACAAGCCGCTCTGCAGATCGTTGAACAGGCGGAACGCCGTGTAGGCGATGCCGGATGCCACGGCGATGAGCAGGATGCCGGGGAGCAGGTAGTCCACGTAGTTCTCGGTGCCGGCGCTCTGCTGGAGGGCGCCACCGAAGACGTACACGAACAGCAGCATCAGTGCGATCGGGGTGACCGCGGTGGTGATGATGGTGTCGGGGCTGCGGAAGATGTGCCGCAGCGAGCGGCCGGTGAGCGTCGCGGTATCGGCGACGACGTGCGTGCTCATGCGGATGCCTCCTTCGTGGACGGGGTGCCGACGAGGGCGAGGAAGATCTCCTCGAGCGTCGGCTGCTTCTCGACGTACTCGACCTTCGCGGCCGGCAGCAGCTTCTTGAGCTCGGCGAGTGTGCCGTCGGCGATGATGCGTCCCTCGTGCAGGATCGCGATGCGGTCGGCCAGATGCTCGGCCTCGTCGAGGTACTGGGTGGTGAGGAGAACCGTGGTGCCGGTGTTCGCGAGTTCCTTCACGACCTGCCACACCTCGAGGCGCGCCTCGGGGTCGAGGCCGGTGGTCGGCTCGTCGAGGTAGATGACCTCGGGGTGTCCGACCAGGCTCATCGCGATGTCGAGTCGGCGTCGCATGCCGCCGGAGTAGGTGCCGACCTTGCGCGATCCTGCATCCGTGAGTCGGAACGTCGCCAGCAGGTCGTCGGCGATCGCGCCGGGGTCGGCCAGATGGCGGAGCTGCGCGACCAGCACCAGGTTCTCACGCCCGGTGAGGATCTCGTCGACCGCGGCGAACTGCCCGGTGAGGCTGATCCGCTCCCGCACTCCGAGGGGGTCGGCGGCAACGTCGACGCCCTGCACGGTCGCCGTGCCGGCATCCGCTTTCAGGAGCGTCGACAGGATGCGCACCACGGTGGTCTTTCCGGCGCCGTTCGAGCCGAGCAGGGCGAAGATGCTGCCCCGCGCCACCTCGAAGTCGACGCCGCGGAGCACGTGCAGGTCCTTGTAGGACTTCTCGATGCCCCGCACGCTGATCGCTGCGGTCATGATTCCTTCTCCGCCTGCATGGCCTCGTCGACGGCCTTGATGAGGCGCGCACGCTCCTTGTCGATCCACTGCTTGCCGCTGTAGGCCCGCGCGAAGTTCTCGGCGAACTCGACCGGGTCGTCGCCGACGATCGCGCTGATCGGGGTGCCGTCGATCGCGGCGCGCTCCCACAGGTCGGCGTAGTCGACGATCATCTGCACGAGGGTGTCTCCCTCGGTGATGCCGCCGTAGTACATGAAGTACCGGTGGAAGGCGTCCGCCGTCGCGCGGTAGGGCTCGGGCAGGGCGTCGAGGCGCGCCTTCGCCTGCCGGTACTGCTTCTTCTGCTCGAGTGAACCGGTGAGGGCTTCGATCCATTTCGCGGCCATGATCAGTTCTCCTTCTGGGAGGTGTCGGTGTGTGTCGTGTTCAGTTCTTCGATGCGCTGCGCGAGCACGTTCCAGGTCTTCCAGAACTCCGCCAGCTCGTGGGTGCCCTGCGCGTTGAGGGTGTACACCTTGCGGGGCGGGCCCTTCTCGCTCGGCACCTTCTCGACGTCGACGAGACCGCGCTGCTCGATCCGCACCAGGAGGGCGTAGACCGTGCCCTCGGCGGTGTCGGTGAAGCCGTGGTCGCGCAGGCGTGCGGTGATGTCGTAGCCGTAGGCCGGCTGCTCGGCGAGGAGAGCGAGAACGATGCCCTCCAGAGTGCCTTTGAGCATCTCGGTCATCTGCTTGCCCATGGATGCTCCTCTCGTTCGATGTTCAGTACTCAGTGATGCTGGGTACCGGTACAAAGTAACACTAGGTACCGATACTTAGCAAGACTGAATACTGAAGTCTCTCGAGGTGCACGCGGGAGGATGCCGCGATGGCGCCGCGGGCTGTCAGGAAGCGGGTGTCAGATGCAGCAGCAGTGCGTTGCCGGGGTTCAGCACCGGCAACGGGAGTCCCTGCGCGAGCACCGCGCCCGTGACGGTGAGGTCGCCCGACATCCAGATCGGATCCGCCACCTGATGACGGCCGGCGGCGCCGACTTCGTCGCGCACCCGCACGCGGTAGCCCGCCGTGGGGTCGAGTCCGGGGATCGGGACGCGGGGGGTGTTCGCGGTGCCGCTGGTCTCGGTGCGCACCCACGCGAACACGGCTTCGCGGCGGTCCGCGCTCACGACGCCGTGCAGCAGAGCGCCGTGGTCGACGTCGTCGCCGCGCACCGTGACACCCGAGTGCAGCAGGCCTCGCAGCTCGCGGTACAGCGCGGTCCAGGCGGCGATGGCCGTGCGCTCGTCGGGGGTCGCCGCGGTCAGGTCCCACTCCAGGCCGGCGTGCCCGAACAGGGCGGTCGCGGCACGGAACGAGAAGGAGGCGTGCCGACCGGTGGTGTGCGACACGGTCGGACCCACGTGCGCGCCGAGGAGTTCGGGGGGCAGGAGCGTCTGCGTCCAACGCTGGATCTGCTGGCGCTCGACCGGGTCGTTGCAGTCCGAGGTCCAGACGCGGTCGGTGCGGGCGAGCATCCCGAGATCCGCGCGACCGCCGCCGCTCGCGCACGACTCGATCTCGAGGAGCGGATGCCGTCGCCGCAGCTCGTCCAGCACCCGATACACGCCGAGCGTGTGCGCCCGCACGTGACGGTCGCGGTGCGCACCGAGCGACGCATGCAGATCGCGGTTGTGGTCCCACTTCACGAAGTCGACGCCGGCAGCGGTGACCACGTCATCGAGGCGCTCGAGGATGTACGCCTCGACCTCGGGGAGCGAGAAGTTCAGCACGAACTGGTGGCGCGAGGCGAGGAGGGGATTCTCGCCCAGCATCCACTCCGGATGCTGTCGGGCGAGGTCGGAGTCGGGGTTCACCATCTCGGGCTCGAACCAGAGGCCGAACTGCATCCCGAGCCCGTGCACGCGCTCGGACAGGGGCACGAGGCCGTCGGGCCAGACCGCTGCGTCGACGAACCAGTCGCCGAGACCGGCGCTGTCGTCGCGGCGCCCGCGGAACCACCCGTCGTCGAGCACGAACCGCTCGACGCCCAGCTCCGCCGCCGTCGTGGCGAGTGTCGTGAGGGTCTCGAGGTCGTGGTCGAAGTACACGGCCTCCCAGGTGTTCAGCAGCAGCGGTCGAGGGGTGCGCGGGTGATCCGGGCGGGAGCGGATCGAGGCATGCAGCCGCGCCGTGACGCCGTCGATGCCCTGGTCGCTCCAGGCGAAGAGCGACTCCGGCGAGACATGCACTTCGCCGGGCTGCAGCCGCAGCTCGCCCGCATCCACGATCTCGCCGCCGCCCAGCACCGCGCTGTGCACACCGGCGCCCTCGGGGAGCCGCTCGACCCGCATCTCCTGGTTGCCGCTCCAGGCGAGGTGAGCAGCCCAGACCTCACCCGTGCGGAATCGGAAGTCGCGGGTGCCGGCGAGCGTGAGGAAGGAGGCGTCGTGCCCGGGCCGGCCGCGTCGTGAGGAGCGCAGCCACGTGCCGTCGTGGAGCTGGGCTCGCTGCGGCTGGCGCTCGTGCGTCCAGCGCCCGGTGAAGTCGACGATCTCGGCCGCGCGTGCGGGCAGGGGGAGCAGCGAGCGTGCCGCCGTGATGTCGACGCGACGGTCGGTGGTGATGTTCGCGAGGGCGATCGTCGCGTGCAGCAGGCCGGCGGCGTCCAGCGCGTACTGGAACGTGGCCTCGACCGTTGCGGCGGCATCCCTCAGCGCGAATCGCACCTCGGCGCCGTCGTGGGTGGTCTCGACCAGGGAGAAGCCGTCGATCACGGCATCCGCCGCGTGCGCCTCGATCGCCGGGGTGCCCGACCATCCGTGCGCGCGTCCGGCGGCGATCGAGAACGACCGGGGGATGTCGAGGGAGCTGTTCATCACGGCGGGCGCGGCGGTCGCCAGCAGTCCGGGGATGTCGGCGTCATCCAGCGCGGCACCCCAGTGCACGACCGCGGGGACGCCGAAGACGTCGGGGGTGAAGACCACGCTGACCCCGCCGTTGCGGAGGTGCGTCGGCTCGGCCTGCCGCTGCCCGTCTGAATTACTTGACGTCATGAATTAATCATGCGTACTGTCGGGGATGACTGCAACCCGAGCGCGTCCGGCGCGTCAGGTGTGCGGTCGGAAGGACTCGCCTGTGAATCGGATACCGGTCACCTCGCCCGCCGCGGTCGCCGTGTTCCGTCGCATCCTGACGCACGGCCCCGTCGCCAGGGTCGACATCGCGCGCGACACCGGGCTCTCCGCTGCCGCCGTGACGAAGGCGGTGACCCCGTTGATCGCCGCCGGGTTCGTGAGCGAATCTTCGGATCCGCGCGCGACCGCGACCGTGGGCAGGCCGACCAGTCCCCTCGCCGTCGTTCCCGATCGCGCGCATGTCATCGGGATCAAGGTCACCGCGGATCGGACCTACGGCGTGCGGACGGACCTCGGCGCGACGGTGCGCGCACGGGCCGACGAGGAGAACGCCGGGTCCTCGGTGGAAGCCGTGCGCGACGCCGTCGTGCGGGTCGTCGACCGCCTCACCGCAGGGGCGGAGGGCCCGATCGGCGGCATCGGGATCGCGCTGTCCGGAGACGTCGATCGCGCGGGCGGCCGGGTGCGGGACTCCGCGCTGCTCGGCTGGCAGGGCGTGCCCTTCGCGCGGATGGTGCAGGAGGCGACCGGCATCCCGACGCTGCTCGACAACGACGTGCGCGCGCTCACCACCACCGAGCTGCTGTTCGGGGCCGGTCGGGATGCGGAGTCGTTCGCGGTCGTGACCATCGGGGCGGGCACCGGATGCGGGCTCTATCTGAACGGCCGGGTCGTGCAGGGGGCGTTCGGCGTGGCGGGCGAGATCGGGCACCTGCCCTTCGCTCCGGCACACCTGGACTGTCGATGCGGGCGGCGAGGGTGCGTCGAAGCGGCGGCCTCGAGCGCCGCGATCCTGTCCCTGGTGCGCGAGGGGCGCGGTCAGCCCGACCTGGCGATCGGCGACGTCTTCGCGCTCGCGCATGCCGGAGATCCGGTCGCGCGGGCGGTGTTCGCGCAGGCCGGCAGGGCGATCGGCACGGCGCTCGCCGCGGTGGTGAACCTCACAGGGCCCGAGCTCGTGGTGTTCGCGGGCGAGAACGTCACCGAGTACGGGCTGTACGAGGAGCAGGTGCGCGCGGCCTTCGCCGAGTACGCGTTCGGCGCTGCGGGGGACTGCGCGATCGTGCTGCGCCCGCACGCCTTCGAGGATTGGGCGCGGGGCGCCGCCGCGTGCGTGATCGAGGACATCGCGAGCGGGGTCGCTGTGCCCGCGCCTCGGGAGGAGAGCTCGGTCTCGGAAGGAGCCTGAGCCACGAATCCGCCTCGGGGCGTGTGCGCCGGGCGGAACGCCGCGTCAGACTCGCGCGGCCTCGACCTGCGCCGCGAGCGCCCCGAGGGTGCGTGAGCGCGTCGGATCGGGGCGGATGCCGAGGGCCTTCGCGAGCTCGACGGCGAGGGCGGCGTGGCCGGTGGCGTTGGGGTGGAAAGGGTCGTTCATCAGACCCCAGGGCACTCCGCCGCCGCCGAGCTCGGTGAAGCGGGCGAGCTGGTCGACCAGGATCACGTCGTCGTTCGCGGCCACTGCGCGCACCGCAGCGGCGAACTCCGCGAGACGGGCGCGCTCCGGAGCGTTCGCGGCGTCGATCGACGGCGGGGTCTGCAGCACGGGGATGGCGCCGAGCGCCCGCACCCGGGAGACGAACTCGTGCAGCGACGCCGCGTAGTCGTCGGCGGAGATGACCGGCCACACCCCACCGGTCGACATGTCGTTGGTGCCGATCATGAGAGTCACCACGTCGGGCTGCCACGACGAGACCCGGCGCTCCCAGTCGCCGAGGATGTCGACGATGCGGTGGCCGCTGATGGCCGAGTTGATGACGATGTCGCGCACGCGCTCGAGCTCCCCGCGGATCAGCTCGTGCAGGTGCTCCGGGTAGCTGCGTCCGCCCTGCGTGTGCACGAGGCCGTGCGTGATCGAGTCGCCGGTGATGACCCAGTTCAGCGGCTCTGTGCCGGCGAGGGCGTCGGCGAGACGGCGGAGATCGGATGCGGCGGAGGCGGGGGAATCGGCGTTCGGCACGGTGTCGAGCCTATCGGCCGCCCCACTCCGGGCTCGGATGCGAAAGACTGGTGTCATGACCTCGCCTGTGCTCGACGCCCTTCTCGCCCGCATCGTCGAGAGCGGCCTGCTCGACGAACCCGTGGCCGAGAACGATCTGGTCTACGGCAGGGCGAGCATCGATGCCGCGGGAACCGTGGTGACGGTGAACGTCGACCCGGAGCTGGAGGACCACGGCGATGACGTCGACATCGATGCACTGCTCGAGGCGATGTCGCGCATCCTCTCGGTGAACGAGACCACCTGGCGCGCCGTGATCGACGAGGTCGTCGCCGACATCGAGGACGCGGTCGACGACGAGCCGGTCATCGAGCAGGTCGAGCTGCGCGACGATCTGGAGGCGACCTCCGTCGTCGTCTTCGCGGATGCCGTGCTGCTGGCGTTCGACGCCCCGCGTCAGTTCCCCGAGTCGCGCATCCTGGTGCAGCTCGATGAGGACCTCGAGGTCTCCGGCATCGAGGTCAGGGACCGTGACGGCGTGGAGACCGTCGAGTTCGATTCACTCGACGATCTCCTCGACCACATCAGCGGCCCCGACGAGGACTGACCCGTCACAACCACTTCTTGTACTTGAAGACCCCGTAGAGCGCGACCGCGAAGGCCGCCATGGCTCCGAGCGCGAGCGGGTAGCCGGCCGCCCAGTGCAGCTCCGGCATGACGTCGAAGTTCATGCCGTAGACCGTGCCGACCAGCGTCGGGGCGAAGATGATCGCCGCCCAGGAGGAGATCTTCTTGATCTCGTCGTTCTGGGCGAGGCTCACTTCGGACTGGCGTCGCGCGACCAGCGCGGACTGCACGGTGAGGGCGTTGTCGAGGATCGCGCGGAACGAGTCCACGCGCTCGTTCACCCGGATGGTGTGGTCGAGCACGTCGCGCAGCGAGCGCTGCAGCTCCTCGTCGATGCGGTACTTGTCGGAGCCCCGACGCAGCCACTCCAGCATCCCGGTGAGCGGATGCACCGCCCGCTGGAAGTTGATCACCTCGCGCGACAGCTCGTAGATGCGGCGCGAGAGCGCGTCGTCATCGCTGTCGCCGAAGAGCTCGTCCTCGATCTCGTCGATGTCGTTGAGGAGCCCGGCCACGATCGGCTCGTAGCCGTCGACGACCTCGTCGAGGATCGCGTAGAGCACCGCCTCCGGCCCCATCGCGAGCAGCTCGGGGTTGGCTTCCATGCGCTGCCGCACCGCCACCAGGTTCGGAGACTCCGCGTGGCGGATCGTCACCACGAAGTCGGGGCCGATGAACAGGTGCAGCTCGCCGAACTCCACCGACTCCTGCTCGTCGCGGTAGCGGGCGGGCCGCAGCACCGCGAACAGAGTGTCGCCGTAGCGCTCCACCTTCGAGCGCTGGTGGCCCGAGAGCGCATCCTCCACGGCGAGCGGATGCAGATCGAACTCGCGCGCGACCGATTCGACCTCCTGCGGGCTGGGTCGGTAGAGGCCGATCCACGCGGTGCCGCCGACCGAATCCATGATGCGGTAGGTGTCGTCGAGGTTCTTCGGGGTCTCCACGCGACGTCCGTGGACGTACACGCCGTTGTCGATGAGGGCCATGATCAGGCTCCGTTCTCGCGCGCGCACACCCGATGAGGGTCGTGCGCAGAATTCGTCAGGGGGCGGATGACGCCGCCGACGGCTGCGGAGAAGGACGTGCGATCGCGGAGCGGAAGCTCAACGGGCGATCACAGGGAGTCGCGACGCAGCGGTGGCGGCGTCGTAACTATCATCGGACATCGCCATCACCGCCTTTCGGACTCTCCTCGGGGTCACGTGACCCAACGCTTCAGCATACGCCTGGTTCCTGAGCATCCGCACCCCGGGGCCAAGGCGCCGAGGCAGTTCTGCGGTCAATTCGCACTTCTGCGGCCTCAGGCGCAGAAAGTGGCCGCAGAAGTTGCGTGGGGCCGCAGAACTCGAGCGCGCGCGGGCGGGGGTCAGAGCCGGACGACCTCGCCGCGGGCGGCGGAGGCCTGCGCAGCCTTCACGATCTCGACAGTGCGGATGCCGACGCCGGCGTCGGGCTGGGGCTGGCGGCCTTCGCGCACCGCGGCGACGAACTCCTCGAGCAGCAGCGCGTCGAGGTCGGCGCCGACCGGATCCCAGGTCTCGCCATGGGCATCGTGGCCGGCGACGCCCTTGGCGAAGGGGCTGACGGTGACCGTGCCGCGCTCGGCGACGATCTGCAGCGTGAGCCCACCCCAGGTCGGCGAGCTGAGCGGCCAGCTCCACGAGCAGTCGATCGTCGCGATCACGCCGCTCGGGTACTGGATCGTGACGAGCCCTCCGGTCTCGACGGCGAGCTCGCTCTGCGCGTGCAGGATGCCGTTCGACACGGCGCGCACGGACTGCGCGCGCTCGCCCAGCAGCTCATCGAGCAGGTCGGCGCAGTGCACCACGTGATCGACGAGCGCTCCGCCGCCGGACAGTTCCGGATCGGTGAACCAGGCGCGGTCCTGGGGGAGCGTGCCGTTGTTGATGCCGGTGACACCCAGGATGCGGCCGAGGCGTCCACTGCGCAGCTCGCCGATGGCGTCGCGCACGGCCGGGGCGAAGCGCACCGGATACGCGACCATGAGGATCACACCCGCCCGCTCGCACGCGGCGCGCATGGCCTCGGCGTCTTCGACGGTGGTGGCCAGCGGCTTCTCGCACAGCACGTGCACGCCGCCGGCGGCGGCACGCTCGACCAGAGCGCGGTGGCGCGAGTTCTCGGCGGCGATCACGACCGCGTCGGGCCTCCAGGCGAAGGCGTCGTCGTAGGTGTCGACGTAGTCGACGCCGAGCTGGGCCGCGAGTTCGGCCCCGCGGGGCGCGTCGTCCGGCGCGCTCGCACCGTCGGGGTCGGCGGCGATGAGCTCCACGCCCGGCATGGTCTTCAGTGCGTGCACATAGCTGAGCGCATGCGTGTGCGCGAACGACAGGACGGCGATGCGCAGCGGTGCGGTGGTGGTCATCGGGTGGCCTCCTCGACCTCGGAGACGGGCAGGGAGATCGCGGCGCCTGCGGCGATCGACGCGTAGGCGGCCTCGGCCACCGCGACGGCCTCGATCCCGTCGGCCGGGGCGACCAGGGCGTCGCGGCCATCGCGGATCGCCGCCACGAAGTCAGCGATCTCGGCGTAGTACGGGCTCTCCTGCGGCGACATCGGCGGCAGGTAGTCGGAGGCGGCGTCGTCGAGCACGGCATCCGTGCGTAGCGTGTGGTCCTCGGCGCTGTCGTAGCGCAGACGGCCCTCGGTGCCGGCGACCTCGACGCTGGTGCGGAACGGCATGCCGGGCGCGACCCAGCTGCCGTGGATGTGGCTGATCACGCCGTTGCGGTGCGTGAGCACGACGTGCGAGGTCACGGGAGCGGGTACCCGGTCGTCGACGGTCGGCGGGTTCTGCACGGCGTAGACCGCGGAGACGGGCCCGGCGAACCAGAGCGCCTGGTCGATGTCGTGGATCATCAGGTCGCGGATCAGTCCGCCGCCGGCGCTCTCGGAGAAGAACCAGGGAGTCTGCGGCGCGGCGCCTGAGCGGCTGAAGCGCTGCACCGCGACCGTGCCGATCCGCCCGGCATCGATGGCCTGCTTGATGCGCCGGTACTCGCCCATGTAGCGCACCACGTGGGCGGGGAAGAGGCGCACACCGGCGTCGGCGGCGGCCTGCGCGACGGTCGCCGCGATCTCGGCGGTGGCCGCGAGCGGCTTCTCGCAGATCACGTCGCGTCCTCGAGCGATCGCGCGCAGGGCGAAGTCGGCGTGGGTGCTGCTGGGGGTCACGATGTCGACGATGTCGACCAGCTCGATCAGTGCGTCGACGTCGTCGATGACTGTGAAGCCGTACTCCTCACCGATCTCTTCGGCGCCGACCAGGGAGGTCACGTAACCGGCGGCGCCGAGCGCGCGCCAGGCGTCGGCATGAACGCGGGAGATCCCGCCGGCGCCGATGAGTCCGACCGTCAGGATGCTCACTTGTTCTCCTCGGGGGAATCGGGGGATGCCGCGGAGGCGGCGTCGTCAGGGGACGCTTCTTCGTGGGCGAGAGGGGTGATCGGTGGCACAGGCATGTCGTCGATCCGGTAGATCTGGCCGGAGTGCCGCTGGAACGCGTGCACGAGAGCGCCATGCGCTGCCGCCTCGGCGCCCAGTCGGGCTTCGGCGAGCGGCACATGGAAGGGGAGGCCGAGGTGCTGCGGCAGCGCCTGGCGCAGCGGGTCGAGCAGTTGCGCGTGCGCGGCCGAGAGCCCCCCGCCGATCACGACCATCGCCGGGTCGACCGTCATGATCAGGGTCGCGATGCCGTGCGCGAGCTCGTCGATGAACGCGTCGAGCTCGCGCTGCGCCTCCGGATCGCCCGTCCGCGCCGCCCCGAACACCTCAGCGGCGGTCGGGGCGCTGCGCCAGGTGATCTGACCGGTTCCGGTGTCGAGTCCGCGGAAGGCGAGGCGACCGATGTCTCCTGCGGCGTTGTGGATGCCGCGGCGGGGGCGGCCGCCGAGGATCAGGCCCATCGCGATGCGGTTGCCGACCGAGAGGTAGATCACGTCATCCACGAGTTGGGCGACGCCGAGATGATGCTCGGCGACGGCGGCCAGACGCACGCCGTTGTCGACCGCCACGGGGCATCCGAACGCCTGTCGCAGCTGTGCGCCGATGTCGATGCCCGACCATTCGGGGATCACGACCGAGGTGGTCACGCGTCCGGAGTCGTCGACGATGCCGGGCAGCGAGACGCCGATGGCCCGCACATGCGAGGCCGGGATCGACGAGGAGGAGAGCGAGTGGCGCACGTCGTCGATCACGGCGGCCAGCTTCGCGGCGCCGTCGTCGTGGGCGGCGACGCCGGGGTAGCGGTGCTGGGCGACCACGAGACCGGCGAGATCGGCGAGCACGACCCGCACACTGGCGACGCCGATGTCGAGGCCGACGACCGTGCCGGCGGCGGAGTGGAAGGAGTAGCGACGGGCGGGGCGACCGGCGCCGGCGCCCGCGCGCACGGGGGTGTCGATGATCGTGCCGGCGTCGCTCAGAGCGGTGACGGCGGTCTCGACCGAGGTGCGGGAGACCTCGAGGGAGTGGGACAGCTCGTTCACGGTGGCAGGTCCGATGTCGCGGAGGTGCAGCGCCGATCGGGTCACGATCGACAGCGGGTTCAGCACGACCATGTGCGGTCCTTCCTTCTTCGCCGTCTGCGGTGCGATCAAAATAGCACACCGGGTTTTTTAATCAACACGAGGTGGTTTCTACCCGGAAACACAAACGTAACAACGGCGTGCAAATCTGCACTTGACCAATTATCCCACGCTGGTGTCATAATAAGACGACCCAGCACGGCATTAGCAAAGGAGCACCATGCGCGTCAGCAAGTTCACCGGCGTCGCCGCAGGCATCGCGGCCGCCACGTTGTTGGCCGGATGTTCGGCCGGCGGCGGCAGCGCCCCGTCGGGGGAGCAGGACATCACCGTCTGGCTGTACCCCGTGATCGCCGATGAGGCGGTGCATAAGGACTTCTGGGACACGACGATCGCCGCGTTCGAGAAGGACAACAAGGACGTCAACGTGAAGTACGAGATCTTCCCGTGGGCGAACCGCGACGAGTCCCTGCAGACGGCGATCGCCGCCGGCAAGGGCCCCGACCTCGTCTACCTCGTGCCCGATCAGCTCGCGGCCTACCAGAAGTCGATCCTCCCGCTCAATGATCTGCTGAGCGAGGAGCGGCAGAACGATCTGCTGCCGAACGTCAAGACCTCGGTCACGATCGACGGCGACATCCTCGGCGCCCCCGTGCTCACCAGCGCTCAGCCCCTCATCTGCAACGCCGCGGCGTTCGAGGCGGCCGGCGTCACCGAGTACCCGGAGACCTGGGATGACATCATCGAGATGGCCCCGAAGTTCACCGAGAAGGGGATGTACGCCCTGAACTACCCCGCCTCGGCCGAGAACACCCTCAACCTCACCTACTACCCGCTGCTGTGGCAGGCGGGTGGCGAGGTCTTCACGAAGGACGGCGACGTCGGCTTCGACAGCAAGGCCGGCGAGCAGGCGCTCACCTTCCTCACCGACCTGGCGGAGTCGGGTGCGCTCGACCCCGAGGCGCTGACCACGAACGTCCCGCTCGAGCAGACCGCGATCGCCCAGGGCAAGGTCGCCTGCACCTGGAACAACGGCGTCACCGAAGTCGCGCCGTTCTGGGGCGAGGAGAACGTCAAGGTGCTCGCGCCGTTGACCGACAAGAAGTCGGTGGCATACGGCACGGTCGGCACGCTCTCGGTGCTCAAGGGCTCGAAGGCCCCCGAGGCTGCTGCGGCCTTCGCCGAGTACGCGACCAGCGCCGACGTGATCGAGCCCTACCTCACGGCGGCCGGCTACTTCTCGGCACTCAGCACCACCGAGCCGCTGTACGCGGATGACCCGCTGCTGGGCGAGGTCGAGAAGTACGTACCCGACACGACGGTCGGCGAGCTCAACGCCAGCTCGCGTGCTCTCATGGGTGTGCTCGCCCCGGAGATCCAGGCGGCGCTGCTCGGCCAGAAGTCGCCGGCGGATGCCCTGGGGGATGCGGCGGCCGCCGCGGCACCGCTGCTGAAGAAGTAAGCAGGACCGGGGGCGTGCGGGAACCCGCCGCACGCCCCCCTCTCCTTCTCTCCTGAGAGGTATCGACTGATGACGACCGCAACCACGGCGAAGAGGCCCGCAGGCCGCGTGACCAGGGTGCTCGCCCGGCGAGAGGCCCGCGTGGCGTTCCTGTTCGTGCTCCCCGCCTTCCTCCTGTTCATCGCCTTCCGCTTCGGACCGAGCATCGTCGGCGTCGCGCTGAGCCTGTTCGACTACGACATCACCGGTGAGATCTCCTGGCGCGGACTGGAGAACTTCCAGCGCCTGGTCGCCGATCCGCTGTTCTGGCGGGCGATGGGCACCACGGTGATCTACACGCTCTTCGCCGTGCCGATCTCGCTCGTGCTCTCCACCGTGATGGCCTTGGGCGTGCGCCGGGCGTTCCGCGGAGCCCGGTTCTTCCGCTCGATCTTCTTCCTGCCCGTCATCACCTCGCTGGTGCTCGCCGGCTCGATCTTCGTGTGGATCTTCTCGGCGAACGGACCCTGGTCGGCACTGATGACCCCGCTCGGACTGGGCGGGTCGTGGCTGGGCAGCACGGTGCTCGTCATCCCGGCCATCATCGTCGTGGGCGTCTGGTCGCGATTCGGCTACGGCATGATGATCATGATCGCGGCCCTGCAGGACGTGCCGCGCGAGCTCGAGGAGGCCGCGCTGGTCGACGGCGCGAACGCCTGGCAGCGCTTCCGTTGGATCGTGCTCCCCTACCTGCGTCCGACCATCTTCTTCCTCGCGGTCATCGAGACCACCGCCGCGTTCCAGGTCTTCGACGTGATCTATGTGATGACCCAGGGTGGACCTGCGAACGCCAGCTACTCGCTCGTGTACCTGCTGTACGACCAGGGCTTCCGCTACTTCGACTACGGCTACGCCGCCGCCGTCGGTGTCGCGCTGTTCATCATGACCCTGGTCGTCGCCCTCATCCAGCGCCTCGTGATCGGAAAGCAGAAATGACCGCTCTCCTGCAGCCGCCGTCCGCGGCGAAGACCCCGCCGGTCCCCTCGCCGTCGTCGAGGAAGCGCCGCTCGTTCCGCGCCCTCGAACCCACCGGCTGGGGCGTCGCGGTGCGCTGGATCTGGCTGAGCCTGGCCGGCATCCTCAGCTTCTTCCCGTTCTACGCCATGGTCGTGCTGAGCCTGAAGCCCGGCAAGGTCGTCGAGCTCCCCGGATCGCTCCTGCCCTGGACCGACATCTCGTTCGATGCCTACGAGCAGGTGCTGGCGGGTCAGAACATCCTCGGCTGGCTCGGCAACACCCTCATCTACTCGCTCGTCTCGGTCGTCGCCGTCCTCTTCCTCTCGGCGCTCGCCGGTTACGCCTTCGCCAAGAAGCGCTTCCGCGGCAAGGAGGTGATGTTCTGGTCGTTCCTGGCCATGGTCATGGTGCCGTTCCACGTCACGCTCATCCCGACGTTCATCCTGATGGCGAACCTCGGCGGCGTCGACACCTACTGGGGACTGATCCTGCCCTCGCTCGCGAACGCGCAGGCCGTGTTCCTGATGCGGCAGTTCATCCAGGGGCTCCCCGACGAGCTGTTCGAGGCGGCGCGCATCGACGGCGCCGGGGAGTTCCGCATCTTCCTGCGGATCGTGCTGCCGCTGTGCAAGCCGATCCTCGCGACTCTCGGGATCTTCGTGTTCCTGTGGCACTGGAACGACTTCCTGTGGCCGCTCATCATCGCGAAGTCCAACTCGATGTTCACACTCACCGTCGGCATCTCGTCGCTGCAGCAGCAGAACGTCCCGCTGAGCACCATGCTCGCCGGATCCGTGGTCGCGCTGCTGCCGATCTTCCTCGCGTACCTCATCGCTCAGCGGTACGTGCAGGAAGGCGTCGCCGGTACCGGGATCAAGGGCTGAGAAGAAGGGAAAGCACGACATGACTCAGCACGAATTCGCCTCCGAGGCGGAGCTCGAAGAAGCTCTCGCCACCCCGAGCCCCGGGCTCGTGGCCGACCTCGCGCGCGGAGCGGGTGACCTTGTGATCCTCGGCGCCGGCGGCAAGATGGGCCCGACGCTGGCGATGCTCGCCCGCCGCGGAATGGATGCCGCAGGCCGTCAGCACGACACGGTCTACGCGGTCTCCCGCTTCGGGGATGCCGCGATCCGCGCGCGCCTCGAGGCCGCGCGGGTCGAGGTCGTCTCGTTCGACCTGATCGAGAACGACGACTTCTCGTCGCTGCCGGATGCCCCGAACGTGGTGTTCATGGTCGGTGCGAAGTTCGGGGCCGCCACCAATGCCTCGTGGGCCTGGGAGGTCAACGCCGCGCTGCCCGACCGTGTGGCCCGACGCTACCGCGACAGTGCGATCTCGGTGCTGTCCACCGGCAACATCTACCCCTTCGTGCCCGCCTCCTCCGGCGGAGCATCCGAAGAGGTCGCCCCCGCCCCCATCGGTGAGTACGCGCAGTCCTGCCTCGGACGCGAGCGTGTCTTCGAGTTCGGTGCCCAGGAGCGTGGCACGAAGGTCGCGATCATCCGCCTGAACTACGCGGTCGACCTGCGCTACGGGGTGCTCGCCGACATCGGCAGCGCCGTGTACGCGGGAGAGCCCGTGTCGGTCGCGACCGCCAACGTCAACGTGATCTGGCAGGGCTATGCGAACGAGGTCGTGCTGCGCAGCCTGGTGCATGCGTCGACCGAGCCGTTCACGATCAACCTCACCGGACCCGAGCTGCTGAGCGTCGAGTCGATCGCACGCCGCTTCGGCACGCTGTTCGACCGAGAGATCACGCTGGTCGATGAGCCGCTGCCGACGGCGCTGCTCAGTGACGCGCGCCGGTGCATGGCGCTGTTCGGCTACCCGTCCGTGCCCGCAGAGTCGCTCATCCGCATGCAGGCCGATTGGATCGCGGGCGGTCTGCCGATGACGGCCAAGCCCACCAAGTGGGCCGTGCGGGATGGGAAGTTCTGATGCCCGTGCCGACCCTGCGCTCTGAAGCTGCGGCCACCCTCGCCCGCGGCACCGTCGTCCCCGCGCATCCGCTCGCGCTCACCCCCGACCGTCGCCTCGACGAGCGTCGGCAGCGCGCGCTCACACGCTACTACCTCGACGCGGGTGCCGGCGGCATCGCGGTCGGGGTGCACACCACGCAGTTCGAGATCCGCGACCCGGAGCATGCGCTGTTCGAACCGGTCCTCGCGCTCGCCGCGGAGGAGATGGATGCCCGCGCCGACGCCGATGTCGTGCGCATCGCCGGGGTCACGGGAGACACGGCACAGGCGGTGGCCGAGGCCGAGCTCGCTCGCGACCTCGGTTACGACGCCGTGCTGCTGAGCCCGCGTGTCGACGGAGCCGATGACGCGGCGCTCCTCGATCGGGCTCGCGCGGTCGGCGAGGTCAGCCCGCTGATCGGCTTCTACCTGCAGACCGCGATCGGCGGCCCCGTGCTCGATCGCGAGTTCTGGCGCGAGTTCGCCTCGATCCCCGCCGTCGTCGCCGTGAAGGCCGCTCCGTTCGACCGGTACCGCACACTCGAGCTGGTGCGCGGCGTCGCCGCCTCCGGCCGTGCCGACGAGATCGCCCTCTACACGGGCAACGACGACGCGATCGTCGCCGACCTGCTCTCGGAGTTCCACGTCGACTCGCCCTCGGGTCCGCGCACGCTGCGCTTCGTCGGCGGACTCCTCGGGCAGTGGGCGGTCGGCACGCGCGCCGCCGTCGCACTGCTGGAACGCGCACGTCGGTCGATGGAGGGCGACGCCGACGCCTACCGCGAACTCGGACTCCTCGCCTCCGACATGGTCGACGTGAACCAGGCGGTGTTCGATCCCGGTCATGACTTCCACGGCGTGATCGCGGGAGTGCACGAGATGCTCCGGCAGCAGGGGCTGCTCGACGGCGTCTGGTGCCTCGACCCGGACGAGGGGCTGTCGCCGGGGCAGGCTGAGGAGATCGCGCGCGTGCGTGAGGCCTACCCGGCGTTGAACGACGACGCCTTCATCGCCGAGAACCTCGACGCCTGGCTGCGCTGAGATGAGCGCGTGCGTCGAGATGAGCCGAGAGGGATGACATGAGTGCACCGAGCATCGT
Organism: Microbacterium croceum; assembly: GCF_023091245.1. Classification (NCBI taxonomy): domain Bacteria; kingdom Bacillati; phylum Actinomycetota; class Actinomycetes; order Micrococcales; family Microbacteriaceae; genus Microbacterium; species Microbacterium croceum. The sequence continues at coordinate 775,180 of NZ_JAHWXN010000001.1, forward strand.
CGCCGTGGTCTCCGCCGAGCTGTTCGCGGAGTTCTTCTCGGATGCCGACACCGCGCGGCTCCACGCCCTCGCCGCGCAGGCGGGCGGATCGTTCGTGCGCGTCGACCGCCTGGCCGACGCCGTGCTCGACGAGGTCCGCATCGTCATCACCAGCTGGGGCGTCGGACCGTTCGATGCGGCCAGGCTGTCGGCCCTGCCGCGACTGGAGCTCGTGGCCCACACCGGTGCATCGCTCAAGGCCTTCGTGACCGAGGAGCTGTTCGACCGGGGCATCGCCGTGACCCAGGCGGGTGCGGGGATGGCGCGCCCGGTGGCCGAGGTGTCGCTCACGTTCACGCTCGCACTGCTGCACCGGGTGCCCGAGATGCACAACGCTCTGCGCGAGGGCGGAGGCTGGTACGACGCCGAGGCCGCCGGCGTGCAGCACGAGATCCTGGGCGCGCCGATCGCCGTGATCGGAGCTTCCCGCACCGGGCGTTCCTACCTCGCGCTGATCCGTGCGCTCGGCGCCGAACCGCTGCTGGTCGACCCCACCCTCGACCCGGCCGCCGCCGCCGAGCTCGGGGCGGAACCCGTCTCGCTCGATGAGGCGCTGCGCCGCGCCCAGATCGTCGCGGTGCATGCGCCGACGCTGCCCGAGACGCACCACCTGATCGGTCGCCGCGAGCTGGCGCTGATGCGCGACGGCGCGGGCCTGGTCAACACGGCCCGGTCGTGGCTGGTCGACGAACAGGCGCTGATCGCGGAACTGGGCGCGGGCCGGCTGAGCGCCGCGATCGATGTGTTCGACGAGGAGCCGTTCGCCGCCGACCACCCCTTCCGTTCGCTTCCCGGTGTGCTGCTCACCCCGCATCGCGCGGCGGGCACGGCGGAAGGCCGCCGGCGACAGGGGCACATCGTGGCCGACGAGGTCGCCGCCTTCCTCGAGGGCCGTCCGCTCGTGCACGCGATCGATCGCGACCAGCTGTCGTCCATGGCATGACCGGGCCAAGGCTGCGCGTCGAAGGGCGGGCGGACGAGGTGCCGGTGGAGGTGCTGGTGAGCGGGGTGCCCGGGCCTGATGCGTACGCGGTCGTGCTCCTCACGGCATCCGGCATCCGCTCGGTCGTGCTCCCGATGGAGGATCCGAACGAGTCGCTCGGATTCCACGGCCCCGTCGGGGCGGAGGCGGCACGGGAGCAGACGAACATCCGGGCATCCGCTCGGACACGGGACTGGGGATCTGGGGACTGACCGGAGAACGCGCCCTGGCCGGAGACGGCGGGCGCACGACCGCGGCGACGACGCCGCAAGGAGGATCACCATGACGTATCAGGAGAACACCGAGACCGCGGCTCTTCGCAGCCGGAGGATGCTGCTCGCCGGATTCGGCGCCGCGGCGCTGGGCGGCGTCGCCGCCGTCGCCACGACCGGGCCCGCCCAAGCGGCCGGACCCCTCGTGCCGCAGAGCTCTGCGGGCTCGACGTCGGTCGCGGGCGTCGGCACCGCATCCGATCTCGCGAAGCGCAAGGGCAAGGCCGGAGAGCTCGTGCGTACCGCGGGCTACGCGACCCCGGGAGACGGCGGCGACGGGCTGTACCGCTTCGTGAAGAAGGATGCGCCGGCCGTCAACGGCGGCACCGTGCTCGCCGCCCGCAAGGAGGGGGTGTGGGTACTGGTGCACGCGGGAGTCGTGGACTTCCGCCAGTTCGGCATCGCCGACGCCTCGACACCCGCCGACGACGCCCTCGACGCCATGGTGGCCGACCCCGCCATCCACCGGATCGAGGCGCACACCGACCTGAACTTCGTGCGGCGCCACCGTTTCACGCGCTCGAACCTCGCCCTCGATTTCGGCAACCACCTCATGACGACCGCGGGGATCGAGAACGCGCCGAAGGATGATCCCTTCGCCGCGGTCATGTTCTTCCGCGGCGAGGTGACCGATGACGTGCAGGAGGCCCGCCTCGGGGAGACCGTGCCCGACCTGGCCGACATCTTTCCGGTCGCGGACTCCTCGTTCTTCTCGGTGGGTACGTGGTATGCCGCCGAGGTCAACGGGCTGTCCGGTCGGTGGGAGCGCGAGCTTCAGCGCCTGGTGCAGGTGACGCAGATCGTCGACGGCACGCACATCCGCATCAACTACAAGAACGGCTGGCCGCTCGGCAAGGACCGCACCATCACGTGGCGACGGGTGGTGCCCGTGCACGACGTCACGGTGTCGAACCTGAAGTTCCTCGGCACCGGGACCGACGAGTACACCGGCTCGCATCCGCTGGCCTTCGAGTACGCGGTGCGCTGCGACGTCGACCACATCGACGGCACCGGCACCTTCTGGCCGCTCATCCAGCGCCGGTGGAACACCTACTTCTCGACCGAGAGCTGCACCCTCACGAACCCGACCTCGGTCACGTGGGGCGGCGCCGGCTACCTGACGCAGCAGATCTACTGCCTCTACGGCTACGTCGCGAACTGCCACACGTCGAACGCGCGTCACCTGAACGACTTCACCGCGAGCGCGTACTGCCTGGTCGAGAACTGCCACGGCGACGGTGACGACCAGGGGCCGTTCGTCACGCACGGACAGTACGAGCACGACCTCACCTACACCGGCAACTCGGGGCTCATGACGTTCGCGAACTCCGGCGCGGCCTGGGGCTCGGCGGCCAAGCGCATCACGGTGCGCAAGCACGTGTGCTCGTGGTTCGTGGCCCGCGTGCGCATCACCGACCTCACGCTCGAGGACGTGCAGGTGATCGGCAAGCCCTCACTGGCGGGGTCGGGGATGCTGTGGATCAACGCCGACGGCGCCCAGCTGCGCGGATGCACGGCGTCTGACACGCTCATCATCACGCAGGCATCCGACAACTCCGCGCGGCCGACCGTGATCGCCGACTCGCACTTCACCTTCGTCGCGCCGGGGGAGCTCACGAACGCCACCGTGAAGACGCCGGTCACCTTCGTCGACACGGTGCTCAGCGGTGTCGGCGGCATGAAGATCGCGGGGGCGGGCGCGGTGACCTTCCGCGGCTCGACCTTGACCGCGGCGGAGGATGCCGGACCGGTCGTCTCGTCGTCGGAGCGGCTGCGGTTCGAGGGCTCCACGCTGCGCAACACCCGGATCGCGGCGGCGCGCGGCGAGGTGCAGACGGTCGAGATCGCGGGTTCGGATGTCGCGATCAAGGGCGGCACCGGGATCTCGCGCACCGGGAGCGGAGCCCTGCACCTGGCCCTGTCCGACAGCACGTTCCGCGCGGAGGGCTCGGCCACCCACGTCGCGGTCAAGACCGGGGTCACGCACTACCGCGCCGTGGGCAACCGCTTCGAGGGCGGGGCGGTCGAGCTCGCCGACGGTGCATTCGGTACGGAGTCCACGCTGCTGCACACCGGCAACGTCGAGTCCGGCGTCGCCCGCACCGCGTTCCCCGTCGAGGGCGACCGCGTGGTCGACACCGCGAACCTCGTGGTCTGAGCCGCGCGCGGTCGAAGGGCCCCGTGCCCCGGCATCCGCCTCGCACGTTCTGAAGGAGAACTCTCGTTCTGAAGGATCACATGCCGATTCGGCTCCTTCAGAACGGGAGTTCTCCTTCGATTCGCGTGCGGGATTCGGCGCGGCTACAGCCCCACGAGCTCCGCGCTGCGCTGCCAGAGGGCTTCGGCGAGGGCGGCGTCATCGGTCTGCGGATTCACACGGTTGCTGAGCACGCGCTCGTCGTAATAGGCGCCCGAGAACCAGGTCTCGTCGGGGATGCCGTCGATGAACCAGCGCAGGTTGCCGCCGCCCTTCTCCGCGCTGATGAGCAGGAGGCGCTTGAGCGGAGTGCGGTACACGAGCCGCATGATGCTGGATGACTCGGAGGCGAAGTTCGTGCTCACCGTGCCGGGGTGGAAGGCGACCGACCGCAGCCCTTCGGCGTGGAACTTCGTGTGCAGGCTCTTCGTGAAGAGCACGTTCGCGAGCTTCGCGTCGCCGTAGGCCTTGTTGGCACTGTATCTGCGGCGGTTGTCGAGGTCGTCGACGTCGAGGTGCCCGAACAGCCGGTGGGCGACGCTCGAGGTGTTGACAACCGCCGCATCCGACCGCAGCAGCACGGGGAGCAGCAGGTTCGTGAGCAGGAAGGGCGCCAGGTGGTTGACCTGCAGCGTCTTCTCGAAGCCGTCGACCGTGGGCGTCTGATCGCCGAAGATGCCGCCGGCGTTGTTCGCCAGCACGTCGATGCCCTCTTCGCCCACCTCGGCCGCGACCTGCGCCGCGAGCTCACGCACCTCGTCGAGCCGCGCGAAGTCGGCGACGAAATGCGTGGCCCCGGTCTCGGCGGCCACGGCCCTGGTCTTCTCGGGGGAGCGGCCCACGAGGATCAGCCGGTGGTCCGCATCGGCCAGCTGTCGGGCGGCCGCGGCGCCGATGCCGTCGGAGGCTCCCGTGATGACGATCGTCCTCGGGCGCACGGCGGCGCTCACTCGGCAGACGGGGTGATGCGCTCGACGGCCCTGGTCACGTGCTCGGCGATCACGTCGCGAGCGCGGTCGGGATCGCCGCTCGCGATGGCATCCACGATCTGCTGATGGCTGCGCACGTGCTCCTCCTGTTCGGCGGGGTCGAGCGCCGCGTTCGCGGCATGGAGGAACCCGGCGATGCGCCCGCGGAGCTGGGTGCTCAGCTCGTCGAGGAACCGGTGTTCCGCGAGGTCGGCGAGCGTCTCGTGGAACAGGCGGTCCTGCCGCAGCACCTCGGCGATGTCGCCGGGGGCGGCCGCCGACATGTCCTGGATGATCGCGCCGAGGCGAGCGGCCGACTCCGCGTTCCATCGCTCCTGGACGCGGATCGCCATGAACTGCTCCAGCACGATCCGCAGGCTGGAGATCTCCTCGAGATCCTGCGCGCTGAGCTGGGCGACGCGGGCGCCGCGGCGCGGCTCGCGCGTGATCAGGCGCTCCTCGGCGAGGCGGGTCAGGGCTTCGCGCACCGGGATGTGGCTGACGCCGAGCCGGTCGGCGAGCTTGCGCTCCACCAGGCGCTCTCCGGGGGCGAGTTCGCCGGAGTGGATGGCCGAGCGCAGCTCGTCAGCGACCTGTTCGGCGATGTTCTGGTCCGAAACGCTGCGCACGGTGGCTCTCCTGTCTGTGCCGCGAACCGAGGGGCTCCCGGACAAGTTCCTGCATCGACCGATGCTATGGCAGATTTGGGGCGGTGGCGGGATGACCCGTCCGGCGAGCGTAACGAGAACGTAACCGCATCCGCCCGATTCGCACTAGACGAAGATCTTGTTTTGCTACATGCTATAGCGAAACCCTTCACTACCCGAAGCACCATCTACCCCTTGGAGGCACCATGTCTCGTCGCCGTGTATGGCTGGGCGGAGCAGCGCTGCTCACCGTCGCCCTCATGACTGTCGGCTGCAGCAGCACGCCCTCGACCCCCGACGGCCAGGCGCAGGAGGGCGGGACCCTGACCGTCGCCGCCGCGCAGGGCATCCCGCAGCTCAATCCCGCGATCCGCACGTTCGCCTGGGAGGAGGTGCTGTTCCCGCTGCTGTGGAACGGCCTGACCAAGACCGACGAGTCCGGTGAGATCGTCGGCGACCTCGCTGAGAAGTGGGAGGTGTCGGACGACCAGATGACCTGGACCTTCACCCTGCGCGACGGCGTCACGTTCTCGAACGGCGACCCGTTCACGGCGGAAGACGCGGTGGCGTCCTTCGAGTACTACCTCGACCCCGAGACCGCGACCCAGGAGAAGAACAAGATCTCGATGGTCACGGATGTCGCGGCATCCGACGACAAGACCGTCGTGATCACCCTCTCCGAGCCGATCGCGACCTTCGCCGCCGGCATCGTCTGGGTCAAGATGCTCGACGTCGACGCGCTCGACACGATCGACAAGGAGCCGATCGGCACCGGTCCGTACATCGTCGACGCCTTCACACCGGATGACAGCCTGACGCTCGTCCCGAACCCCGAGTACTTCGGTGAGGCGCCGGCCCTCGACGAGATCACTCTGGTGAAGGCCGCCGAATCCACGGCAGCGGTCACCGGACTGCGCTCCGGCGACATCGACGTGCTGTGGTCGGTGCCGCAGGGCGACGTCGCCGGGCTGGAAGGCGGCGGCGACATCGCGCTCGTCACCCCCGACAACCCCAGCCAGTGGCCCTCGTGGGAGGTCGACACGCAGTCGGCGCCGTTCGACGACGTCCGTGCGCGCCAGGCTCTCGCCTACGCGACCGACCGCGAGGCCATCCTCGAGGCCGCGTACTACGGACAGGGCACCGTCTCGCCCACCAACAACGCGCTCGGCGAGGTCAACCCCTGGTTCGGCGGCGACCTGACCGACTACTCCTACGACCTCGACAAGGCCAAGCAGTTGTTCGCCGAGGCGGGCGTCACCGAGGGCAGCACCCTCACCTGGTGGGGCATCGCGGGCCAGTATCCGGAGTGGAACACGAGCGGTGAGATCCTGCAGGCGAGCCTGAAGGAGATCGGCATCACGCTCAAGATCGACAACAACGACATCGGCACGTGGGTCGACTCGTTCTACCCCGCAGGCAAGAGCTTCCCCGGCTACATCGTGCCGAACTTCCAGTCCACTCCGCCGGAGCCCGCGTACTCGCTGAACTTCTACCTCGAGGGTCGCTGCGAGTGCAACTGGGTCGATCCGGACTTCCAGCAGGCGTTCGCGGATGCCGTCGCCGAGCCCGACGAGACCGCCCGCGCCGAGAAGTGGGGCACCGTGCAGACGATCATCAACCAGCAGGTCCCGCTGATCGTGCCGCTGCAGTCCACGGTGGTCACGGCGACCAGCACCAAGGTCGACGGCGTGTGGGTCGAGGGCGGCGGACAGCTGCACCTCGAGAACGCGCAGCTGAAGGGCTGACGTGGCTCTGTCCATCCTTCGGCGGGTGGCGATCAGCATCGCGATGCTGATCGCCACCTCGCTCCTCGTCTTCGTGGTGCTCCGGCTGCTGCCGGGCGACCCCGTCATCACCCGGCTCGGCTCGACCCCCGGCGTCGACGCCGAGATGCTGCAGCGCCTCCGGGAGGAGGCCGGTCTCGACGCACCGATCATCGAGCAGTACCTGCGCTGGATCGGCGGGGTCTTCACGGGTGACTTCGGCCAGTCGTACTTCAATCAGTACTCGGTCTCCGAGCTCATCGCGCAGCGCTTCCCCGCCACGATCGAGCTCACCGTCATCGGCATCCTGTTGGCGGTGCTGATCGCGACACCGGCCGCCGTGATCGCGTCGCTGCGTCCGCTCGGCGTCGTCGACCGCATCCTCACCGCGATCTCGACCGCGGGCATGGCGCTGCCGCAGTTCCTGATCGGCATCGTGCTGATCGTGGTGTTCGCGGTGCAGCTCAAGGTGCTGCCCGCGCGCGGGTACACGCCATTCAGCGATGACCCGGGCGACAACCTGGTGCGCATGATCCTGCCCGCTCTCACCCTCGCCTTCGCCGCGGCGCCGCTCCTCATGCGCTTCCTGCGGGCATCCATGGTCGAGGTGCTCGATGCGCCCTACATCCGCACCGCGAAGGGCAAGGGCCAGTCCGCGAGCGGTGTCGTGCTCGGTCACGCACTGCGCAACGCGCTGATCCCCGGACTCACGATGCTCGGACTGATCGTCGGCTACACGCTCGGCGGTGTCGTGATCGTCGAGTACGTGTTCGGGGTGCCGGGACTGGGCTCGCTCGCGATCGACGCCGTGTTCAAGCGCGACTACGCGGTGCTGCAATCCGTGGTGCTGCTGATCTCGGCGATGTTCATCCTCACCACGCTCATCGTCGACCTCCTCTACGGAGTGCTCGACCCGCGTCTTCGTGCAAGGAGCAGCCGTGGCTGACACCCTCACTCTCGCGCTGCGGTCGACCCGACCCCGTCGCCGGCTCGCGCTCGCCTCCTGGATCCCGCTGGCTCTGCTGGCACTCATCGTGCTGGCCTGCGTGCTGGCTCCTCTCATCGCGCCGTTCGATCCGTCCGCCCAGTCATCCGACCGGTTCGCCGGCCCCTCGGCCGTGCATCTGTTCGGCACGGATGAGCTCGGGCGCGACCTGTTCAGCCGCGTGCTCTACGGCGGGCAGCTGACGATCTTCATCGCCGGCGGTGCGACACTGGTCGCGATGGTGCTCGGCATCGCCTGGGGAATGGCGGCCGCGTTCGCTCGCGGGCTCTGGGACGAGATCCTGATGCGGCTCGCCGACACCGTGATGGCGATCCCGCAGATCCTGTTCGCGCTCGTCTTCATCTCGGCGTTCGGCGCCGATCCGGTCAAGCTGGCCGTGATCATCGGCATCCTGCTCACCCCGACGACCGCCCGGCTCGTGCGCTCCTCGGTGCTCAGCGAACTGCAGGAGGACTACTTCACGGCGGCGATCGCCTTCGGCTCCAAGCGCAGTCGGCTGCTGTTCGCCGAGGTGCTCCCGAACGCACGGGGGCCGATCGTGGTGCAGGCCGCCATCAATGCGGCCAACGCCATCCTGCTGGAGGCCTCGATGAGCTTCGTCGGTCTGGGCATCGCGCCCCCCGAGGCGACCTGGGGCACTCTCGTGCAGCAGGGCTACCAGAAGATGTACCAGTCGATCGGGTATGTGCTCTTCCCCGCGCTGTTCATCTTCGTCACCATCTGGCTGCTCAACGTGCTCGCCGACCAGTTCGGCGGCGATCGGAAGGGGAAGGGACGATGACGGATGTCACGCCCGTCCTGCAGGTGCAGGACCTCACCGTCTCCTACGGCGATGCGATGCCGGTCAAGGGCATCAGCTTCTCGGTGCGCCCCGGCGAGCGGATCGGCCTGGTCGGCGAGTCCGGCTCGGGCAAGTCGCTCACGGCGCTGTCGATCATGCGGCTCAACGACGGCGCGACGCTCGGCGGCAGCATCCGTCTGCGCGATCGGGAGCTGCTCACGCTCAGCAAGCGGGAGATGACCCGCGTGCGCGGCGGCGAGATCGCGATGGTCTACCAGGACCCGATGTCGTCGCTCAATCCGGTGCGCACGATCGGCCACCAGCTGGTCGAGGCGATCCGGCTGCACGACCGCGTCTCCAAGGAGGCGGCGCGTGCCAGGGCGGTCGAGCTGCTGACGGAGGTGGGGGTGCCGCTGCCCGAGGAACGCCTCGCGCAGTACCCCCACGAGTTCTCCGGCGGGATGCGCCAGCGCGTGATGATCGCGATGGCCATGTCGTCGCGACCTGCCGTGCTGATCGCGGATGAACCGACGACGGCGCTGGATGTCACGACCCAGTCGCGCATCATCGACCTGCTCGACAAGCTGGCGGATGAGCACGGCACCGCCGTGATCCTGATCACGCACGACCTGGGCGTGGCGGCGGGCTTCTGCGAGCGCATCCACGTGATGCGCCATGGACGCGTGATCGAGGAGGCGCCGGTCGACACGCTCTACGCCGAGCCGGAGCATCCCTACACGAAGGCGTTGCTGGGGGCGGTCGTCGATCTCACGATCGACGTGCACCAGCCGATCCGCACCGCGGCCGAGGTGCTCGAACGCGGTACGGAGGCCGTGACGGAAGCAGGCTCGATCAGCGCGATCGACCGGGCCCGCGAGAGCGGAGACGTGCTCGTCGATGTGCAGGGGCTCTCGAAGGTGTTCACGCTCGGCTCCGGGCGACGCGTCACAGCGGTCGACGACGTGTCGTTCCAGATCCGCCGCGGTGAGACCGTCGGCCTGGTGGGCGAGTCGGGGTCGGGCAAGTCGACCGTCTCGAAGGCGGTGCTCGCGCTCGGCCGGATCGACGCGGGTGCCGTGGTCTTCGACGGCCACCGCCCGCACGAGCTGCGCGGCGAGGACCTGCGGCAGCTGCGGCGGCGGATGCAGATGGTGTTCCAGGACCCGTTCTCGGCGCTGAACCGTCGGCAGACGGTGGCTCAGATCATCGAGGCTCCGCTGCTCGCGCACGGCATCGGCACCCGCGCCACGCGCGCCGAGAAGGTGCGTGAGGCGATGCACCGCGTGCGGCTGGACGAGGAGTTCACGCACCGGCTGCCCCGCTCGATGTCGGGTGGGCAGTGTCAGCGCGTGTCGATCGCGCGCTCGCTCGTGCTCGAGCCGGAGTTCCTGGTGCTCGACGAGTCCGTCTCGGCTCTCGACGTGTCGATCCAGGCGCAGGTGCTCAATCTGCTGCGCGAGCTGCAGGCGGAGCTGGGGCTGACCTACCTGTTCATCAGCCACGATCTCGCGGTCATCCGGTACATGTCGTCGACGGTCGCGGTCATGCAGCAGGGGCGCATCGTCGAGATCGGCGCCCGCGATGCCCTGTTCGCGAACCCGCAGCACGAGTACACGCGCGGGCTCATGGCGGCGATCCCGGTCGCCGATCCGGTGCGGGAGCGCCGTCGGCGTGCCGAGGCTGCGGCGCTGTGGCACGCTCAGGGAGTGGGCACGGGCGTGATCCCGGCCGCATCCGTGGCGGGAAGGGGCGTCAGATGACATCGACAGCGATCGGCGACCGCATCCGCATCCCGCGCACCGCGGCGCGCATCGGCATCGCCCGACGTGACATCACCCCGCCCCTCGGCATCCGCGCCAAGAACTGGGGTCCGGCGGACTGGGAGCGCTCAGAGGGCGCGCATCGCCCGTTCGAGCTGACCGCGCTCGCGCTGATCTCGTCGGATGAGCGTCCTCGGGTGCTGCTCGCGGTCGACGGCACCTGGTGGCGTCGGGTCGCCGACGAGCAGGCGGTGCGCGGGGCGATCCTCGCCGGTCTCGGGCTGGAGCCCGACCAGCTCATGCTCTCGCTCTCGCACACCCACGCCGGGGCCGTGCTGTGCGCGGCTGACGCGCATCTGCCCGGGGGCGAACTCATCCCGGGCTACCTCGACGCGCTCGCCTCCGCCGGCATCGCCGCAGGGCGGGAAGCGCTCGAAGGTGCCGTTCCCGGACTCATCGAGTGGGCGACCGGCACCTGCACGCTGGCGGCCGACCGCGAGCTCGACGTCGACGGTCGCGCACTCGTCGGCTACAACCCTGCGGGCACGGCGGATGACACTGTGACGATCGGTCGTATCAGCGTCGACGGCGTCGTGCGCGCCACGCTCGTGAACTATGCCTGCCACCCCACGACCCTCGCCTGGCAGAGCCGCGAGGTCTCGCCGGACTATGTCGGCGCGATGCGCGAGATCGTCGAGTCGGCGACCGGGGCGCCGTGCCTGTTCGTGCAGGGAGCCTCGGGCGAGCTCGCGCCGCGCGAGCAGTACACCGGGGACGTCGGGGTCGTGGATCGCCACGGACGCTCGCTCGGGCATGCGGTGCTTGCGGCTCTCGATGCGCTGCCGACGCCCGGCGAGGAGCTGACGCTCGAGGGCGTCGTCGAGTCGGGTGCGCCGTTGGCGATCTGGGCTGGGCGTGCGGTCGACGGCGGCACGGATGCCGCGGCGTCGCTGACGAACGTCGAGCTGCCGCTGCGCGACCTGCCCACGATCGACGAGCTCGCCGAGGAGTGGAAGCACATCGACCCGCGCTCGCGCGAGGAGCGACTGGGGCGAGCGCGCAACCTGCGCGACGGGTACATCGACGGGCCGACGGTGCAGCATCCGGTCTGGGCCTGGCGACTCGGCGACGCGATCATCGTCGGGCATCCGGGCGAGGCGTACTCGCTGTTGCAGACGACGTTGCGCGCACGCTTCCCCGAGACGCCGATCGTCGTGATGAACCTCACGAACGGGCCGGGCTTCGTGTACCTGCCGACGCGCGACGCCTACGACCGCGGGGCGTATCAGGCCTGGCAGACGCCCCTCGCCCCCGGGGCGCTGGAGCTGCTGGTGGAGCACGCCGCCGAGGCGATCGCGGAGCTGCTCGCCTGAGAGTCGCCCCGACCGCTAGACTTGCTATAGCAAATCTCGACCATCCTGAGGAGAGCCATGACCGCCCCCGTCGCCATCATCACCGGAGGCTCCGCCGGCATCGGCTGGGAGATCGGGCAGCGCCTCGCCGCTGACGGCTACCTCGTGGTCGCCGCCGACCGTGTGCCCGGGCTCACGGCGGGCGACAACCCGGCCGGGATCCTGTGGCGAGAGCTCGACGTGACCGACCACGCCGGCGTCGACCGGGTCTTCGGCGAGATCGAGGCGGAACTCGGACCGATCGAGGTGCTCGTCAACAACGCCGGCATCCAACGGCACCGCGGCATCGAGGACCTGACCTGGGACGAATGGTCGGCCGTGGTCGACGTGAACCTGCACGGCGTGTTCTCGGCTCTTCAGGCCGCGGGCAAGCGGATGCTGGAGCGCGGCGAAGGCCGCATCGTGAACATCTCGTCGATCTCGGCGCGAGGTTCCGCCGGGCGGGCCCCGTACTCCACGACCAAGGCCGCCGTGATCGGGCTGACCGCGACCGCCGGTGCCGAGTGGGCGTCACGCGGCGTCAGGGTCAACGCGGTCGCCCCCGGCTACATCGACACCGGCGTCTTCCGCCAGGGCGTCGAGCAGGGCACGCTGAGCCTCGACACGATCCTGTCGCGCATCCCGGCGAAACGTCTGGGCGACGCGAGTGAGATCGCCGCGGCCGTCAGCTTCCTCGTGTCCGACCAGTCCCGTTACATGAACGGCCAGACCCTCACCGTCGACGGCGGCTTCCTGGTCGACTACGGTGTGCCGCTGGCGAAGAAGCCCGAATGACCGAGATCGCGCGTATCCGCACGGCCACCGCCGTGCTGGCGCTGCCCGCACCCCTGCAGCTGGGGGCCATGACGGTCACCCGCCGCGAGTACAGCGCCGTGCAGGCATCCGACGCCGACGGCACGACCGGCGTCGCGTACTGCCTCTCGCGCGAGGCGCCGATGGCCGAGATCGTCGAGCGGCTCGTCGCGACGCATGCGCTCGGGGCGGATGCCGACGACCCGGCCGCGACCTGGGAGCGGATGCTGCGCGGCAGCGCGATCGTCGGACGGGTCGGCCTGGTGCGTCGTGCGATCGGCCTGGTCGACATCGCCCTGTGGGACATCGCGGCCCGGCGTGCGGGGGTGCCGCTGTGGCAGCTGCTCGGCACGGGCGATGCGCCGCGGGACGCGATGCTCGTCGCCGCGTATCCGTCGCCGAGCCGAGCCCCGCGCGAGGTCGCGGACGAGGTCCTCGCCCAGGCGGCCGGGTGGTCGCAGGTGAAGATCTCCCGTGCGGCCGACCCGACGTACATGCGCGAGCTGATCGGCCTGCTGAACGCCGAGCTCCCGGCGAGCACGGGGCTCGTGGTCGACGTCGGTTTCGGATGGCCGGATGCCGACGCCGCCCTCGCCGAGATCGCGCAGTGGGGCGACCCCCGGCTCGCCTGGCTCGAAGACCCGCTGCTCCCCGAAGACGCGGCCGGTTGCGCGCGCATCCGTCGCGAGTCCGGGCTCGCCGTCTCGGTGGGCGACGAGGTCACCGACCCCGCCGTGCTGCGCGCCCTCGTCGAGCACGAGGCCGTCGATGTGCTGCGCCTCGACGTCGTGGCGATCGGAGGGGTCACGCCGGCGCGTGAGCTGATCGCCTGGGCGGGCGAGCGCGGCGTGCCGGTGTCGGGCCACGTCTATCCTGAGGTCACCGCGCACCTGGGCATCGGTGTCGAGACCTTCGCGCGGGGTGTGAACCCCTACGATCCGGCCCCCTCGTTCATCGTCGGCGGTCCGTCATTCGACGGCCGCGTGCGCCCGACGGATGCCGTGGGCCTGGGCTTCACGCTCGACCCCGCCGTCTTCCACTTCGAGAGGGACTGAGATGACAGACTCCGCACGCAGCGTCGTGGTGACCGGCAGCGGCAAGGGCATCGGCCGCGCCGTCGCCGAGCGCCTGACGGCCGACGGGTGGATCGTCGTCGGGCTCGAGCGTTCGCCCGGATCCGGGACGGTCGAGGACGGCATCGTGGCCGAGGTCGTGCTCGGGGACTCGGCGGATCGGACCGCCCATGAGCGGGCGGCTGCGGCGGCGCAGGGTCATGCCCCGCTCGCCGGCTGGGTCAACAACGCCGGCATCACGAAGCGCACACCGTTGCACGAGCTCGACGAGACCGTGGTGCGCGAGATCATCGACATCAACGGCTTCGGTTACCTCTGGGGATGCTCGGCCGCCGTGACCGCGTTCATCGACCAGGGCATCACCGGGGCGATCGTGAACATCGGCTCGATCCACGGCCGCTCCAGCTCGATCGACCACGCCGCCTACGAGTTCACCAAAGGCGGCATCGACGCGCTCACCCGCAGCCTCGCCGTGACCTACGGCGGGCTCGGCATCCGCGCCAACACGGTCGCACCGGGCGGGGTGCGCACGCCGCACCTGGAGGCGCAGATCGCCGCCTCCGCCGACCCGGTGGCCGCGGAGCGCGCGCTCGCCGAAGGCCCGCCGATGGGACGCATCGCCCGCGCCGAAGAGGTCGCCGCGGTCACCGCATTCCTGCTCTCCGACCAGGCGCCGTATCTGACCGGCCAGTCGATCGCGGTCGACGGCGCGTGGACGGCATCCTTCGGCGACGTCTCGGTCGACCCGGCCCTGCGGGCGCGGTTCGAGCGGGGTTGAGCGGGGACGCGCGTTCTGGGGTGATCGGGCTCGCGCGTGCTGGGGTTGAGCGGGGACGCGCGTTCTGGGGTGATCGGGCTCGCGCGTTCTGAAGGAGAAGACTCCGAATGAAGGTGGTTTTGCCCTGCGGGCTCCTTCATTCCGTGCGATCTCCTTCATTCCGTGCGGGCTCCTTCAGGCCAGGAGGTCTCCTTCAGGCGGTGAGGCGGCGCACGACTCACCGCAGGTACGCGTCGACGAGCAGCGCACCACGGATGACCCGCAGCTCGTCGATGATGCGGGCGATGCCCTTCGTGCCTACCGACGTCAGCGCCAGGTCGTGCGGACCCAGCGGTTCGAGCTTCCCGGTGCGGATCCGGATGACCTCCCACCCCGCGGCGCGCAGGGCGCGGTCCTTGCGCAGATCCGTGTCCTGCCGCTTGCCGACGTGCTCCAGGCCGTGCCGGCCGACCGTGTCGTACTCGAGTGCGACACGCAGCTCCGGGAACACGATGTCGGGCCAGACCTCGGTGTGCCGGAAGAACGGTCTCGACACCTTCACGGCGTTCACGGCCGCGTCGAACTCGATCGCCGCCCCGAGCCCCGCGCGCAGGCGACCCTCTGCCGCCGAGGCGGGGCGCGGGGCGCATTCGCTCACGAACGCGGTGCCGGTCGGCAGGTCGGGCGTCTTCGTGCACAGTGCCGGCCCGGGGCGACGGGGCGCGCGGGGAAGGGGCCGCGCTTCGCCGAGCACGACCGGCTGCGGGCGGGCGAGCGCGGAGCATTCGGGGCACCACGCGGAGCGGCGCCGCACCTGTCCTGGACGCTCGCGCTGCTCGGTCGGGGTCGCGGCGAACCGATGACCGACCGTGCACTCCCAGCAGAGCAGCACATCGGCGGCGAGAGGGATCTGTGACAGCGCGATGCCGTGGTTCAGCTCCGGGTGGTACTGCCGAATCAACTCCGGATACGCCGCCCACCCGGCGCGGTAGGTGCCCACGTCATACGGAACCGCGCGACCGCGGGAGAACTGCCGTCGCGCCCACCATTGCTCCACCGGTTCCGGCACGCGCCGACCATACCCGCCGTCACGGACACCGACTCCCGACCGCCGACGACGGGCCTGGTGTCCCCGGTCCGTGCAACGATCCGCGTGTCGACGGGAGAACGGGATGCGCGGGGAAGCGACGGTGCTGCACGCCGACCTCGATGCGTTCTACGCCTCGGTCGAGCAGCGCGATGCGCCGGAGCTGCGCGGTCGCCCCGTGATCGTGGGTGGTGGGGTCGTGCTGGCGGCGAGCTACGAGGCGAAGGCGCGCGGGGTGCGCACCGCCATGGGGGGACGGCAGGCGCGCGAGCTCTGCCCCGATGTCGTGGTCGTGCCGCCGCGCATGGACGCGTACTCCGCCGCCAGCAAAGACGTGTTCGCGATCTTCCGCGACACCACGCCACTCGTCGAGGGGCTGTCGATCGACGAGGCGTTCCTCGAGGTCGGGGGTCTCCGCCGGATCGCCGGGTCGCCGGAGCAGATCGCGGCGCGGTTGCGCGAGCGCGTGCGGACGGAGGTGGGGCTCGCGATCTCGGTCGGGGTCGCGCGCACCAAGTTCCTCGCCAAGGTCGCCAGCGCCGTGAGCAAACCCGACGGCCTGCTGGTCGTGGATCCGGCGCGCGAAGAGGAGTTCCTGCTCCCGCTTCCGGTGGAACGGCTGTGGGGTGTGGGGGCGGTGACGGCCGAGAAGCTGCACCGCTACGGCATCCACACGGTCGGCGAGCTGTCCGAGCTGGAGGCTGCGACCGCCGAGCGGATGCTGGGCAAGGCGACGGGGGCCCACGTGCACGCGCTCGCGCGACTGCGGGATCCGCGGCCGGTCGACGCCACCCGGCGCCGCGGATCGATCGGGTCGCAGCGCGCCCTCGGCATCCGTCCCCGCTCCGCCGAGGAGCTCGAACTCATCCTCACGCAGATCGTCGACCGGCTCGCTCGACGTCTCCGCGACGGCGACCGGGTCTGCCGCACCGTCGTGTTGCGGCTGCGCTTCGGCGACTATGCGAAGGCCACCCGCTCCCGCTCGCTCCGTGCGCCGACCGACCGCACCGCCGTGCTGCTCACCGTGGCGCGCGCCCTGCTCGCTGCCGCACAGCCCGAGATCACGGCACGCGGCATCACCCTGGTCGGCCTCTCTCTGTCGCACCTCGACCGCGTCGAGAGCGTGCAGCCCGAGCTGCCGATCGACTGGGGCGACGAGGCGCGCCTCGACACCGTGCTCGATACCCTCCGCGACCGCTACGGCGCGGCATCCGTCTCACGGGCGGCTCAGCTGGGTCGCGACGAGGGGTGGTCGTCACCGCTCCTGCCCGAGCACGAGTGACGCGCCTCGGTGCCGACCCGGCCTCAGCGTCGCCGCGGAGCCGTCGGCGGCGACGCTCGTGCGCCCGCTGAGCCGTCGTGCCCGCTGAGCCGTCGCGCCCGCTGAGCCGTCGCGCCCGCTGAGGGGTCAAGACACGCCGTGGGACGGGCCGGCGGGGCGGCGTGTCTTGACCCCTCGCGTGAGGGAGCGGGCACGCACGGCAAGGCGCGCAGCCCCCGCGGCTCAGGCCTTGAGCATCGAGGCGCGCGCGATGAGGCCGTCGACCACGTCGAAGGTCGCGATGGTCTCGGTCGCGACGCCCGCGTTGATGACCTGCTCCTGCGCGACGACCCAGCGGCTGCCGAACAGCACGCTCGTCTCGATCACGCACGAGAGTTGCGGGTTCTGCAGCCGCGGCTCGTAGAACTCCCGGATCGCCGCAGCCCCGACCACGGGCTCGGGGGCGACCCCGGTGATCACGGCATCCGCCGCGTAGGTCGCGACGAAGGCCTCGAGGTCGTGCGCGTTGAACGCGTCGAGCTGAGCCTGCACGGTATCCAGGGCGGAGCGGTCCACAGCAGAGCGGGCGCTGTGCTCAGTCAATGCGCACACCTCCGTTGACGTCGTAGGTCGCGCCGGTGATGAAGCTCGCGCGCGGCGAGGCGAGCGAGGCGATGATCCAGGCGACGTCCTCGGGCTGCCCGAATGCGCCGAGCGGGATCGACGCGCTGAGCTTCTCGCGCCGCTCGCCCTGCAGCTGGTCGGTGATCGCGCTCGCGACCGGGCCGGGGGTCACGGCGTTGACGCGGATGCCCTCACCCGCGAGGTGCCGGGCGAAGCTGCGTGTGATCGCGAGCAGCGCGCCCTTGCTCGCCGCGTAGTGGATGCCGGTCTGCAGCGCTCCGACCTGGCCGGCGATGGAGGCGATGTTCACCACGGACCGATCGCCCTCCGCCGCGCGCAGCAGGGGGAGCGTCGCGCGGGTGAGGAAGAACGTGCCGCGGGCGTTCGTCTCGAGCACGAAGTCCCATTCCTCGAGGTCGATGTCCTCGTAGGGGGTGTACGGGCAGACGCCGCCGTTGTTGACGAGCACGTGCAGCGAGCCCCAGGTCGCGGTGATCTCGTCGACCAGGGCGGCGGTGGACTCCGGGTCGCGCAGGTCGAGGCGCGAGACGTGCACCTCGGCGGCCCCGGCCGCCCGGCATTCCTCGGCGACGCGGGCGGCTTCGGCCTCGCGGCCGGCGTAGGTGATCCAGAGGGCGGCGCCCTCGCGGGCGAGTTCGAGGGCGGCGGCCGTTCCGATACCGGAGCTGGCTCCCGTGAGCAGTACGCGACGAGCAGTCATGCATAGATGCTATAGCAGATTCCCCGCGAGAGGAGCGCGCGCCGGTTAGGGTGGATGACGTGAGTCCTGAGTCAGACAGACGCTAGATCGCGGGTTCGAGCCGCACGCCGTGCGCTCCCCGCATCTCGCCGACCCTTCTCGCTCGTCGCGCATCCGTTCGGGTGCGTCGATGTCGTCTGTCTGGATGCCTTCATGCCTGTCCTCATCTCTGTCCTCGCCCTGGCGATCTTCGCTCAGGGCACCAGCGAGTTCATGCTCGCCGGCCTGCTCCTTCCGATCTCCGAGGAGTTCGGAGTCCCGCCGGGGAGCGCGGCCGCCGTGACCAGCGCCTTCGCCATCGGGATGGTGATCGGCGCCCCGGCGATGGCGCTGCTCGGTTCCCGCTGGCATCCGCGGCGCACGCTCATCGCCTTCCTGCTGGTGTTCGTGCTCGCGCACATCGCCGGAGCGCTCGCCCCGTCGTTCGCGGTGCTTCTCGTCACCCGCGTCGTCGCGGCCATCGCCAATGCCGGGTTCCTCGCCGTGTCGCTCTCGACGGTGCGCACGCTCGTACCACCGCAGGCGACGACTCGTGCCGTCGCCACCCTGCTCGCCGGCACCACCCTCGCCACGATCGTGGGAGTGCCGGCGGGGGCCGCTCTCGCCGATGCGCTGGGGTGGCGCGCGACGTTCTGGGGTGTCGTGCTGCTCTGCGGCCCCGCTCTCGGCGCGCTGTTGCTCGACCGGTCGCCTCTGCGTGCCGGAGGTGCCGTGCGCATCGCGCTGCGCACCGAGCTCGGAGCGCTC
Source organism: Microbacterium croceum (assembly GCF_023091245.1). Taxonomy (NCBI): domain Bacteria; kingdom Bacillati; phylum Actinomycetota; class Actinomycetes; order Micrococcales; family Microbacteriaceae; genus Microbacterium; species Microbacterium croceum. The sequence goes on from NZ_JAHWXN010000001.1 coordinate 794,108, forward strand.
GCCCGCAGACGGGTGCTCGGCGCGATCGCGGTTGCGGTGGTGATCAATGCCGGCACGTTCGGGGTCTTCACGTTCCTCGGGGTGATCGGGGAATCCGCGGGCGTCGCGACGGCGTTCGTGCCGCTGCTCCTGGCCGCGTTCGGCATCGGCGCTTTCCTCGGTGTCGCGGCGACGGGCCGCTGGGCCGCTGGGCGGGAGGGCGTGTGGGTCGCGAGCGGAATGGTCGCGCTGCTCCTCGCCTGGGCTGCGCTGTGGATGCTGATCGAGTCCGCGGCGGCCGTGTTCGCCCTCTCTGCGGCGTGCGGGGCGCTCTCGTTCGCTGTCGGTTCGGCGGTGATCGGCCGCATCGTGCGCGAGGCGGCAGGTGCGCCGGTGCTGGGTGGAGCTTCTGCGACAGTCGCGCTCAACCTCGGTGCCTTCATCGGTCCCTTGCTCGCAGGCGCCGCGTACGGGGCGGTCGGGGCGCCGGGTGTGCTCGCTGTCGCTGTGGCGCTCACGGTCGTCGGCGTGGGCGCGAGCGTGTGGGCGTCGTCGTCCACACGAGACGGCGACGGGCGCATCCACAGCTGAAAGTCGGGGTGGCCCTGAAGTGCTAGATGCTATAGCATTTTGCCTCATGACCACCCCTCTCATCCTCATCACGGACTGCGACCTCCCCGGTGACGCGGCAGAGCAGACGCTTCGCGCGGCGGGATTCCGCGCCGAACGCGCACCGGACACCTCGTTCGAGACCCTCGCGACGCTCGGCGCCGAGGCTGAGGGACTGATCGTGCAGTGGCACCGGATCGACGGCGAGCTGATGGATCGGATGCCGAAGCTGAAGATGATCAGCCGTCTCGGCATCGGCTACGACATGGTCGACGTCGCGGCGGCGAGCGAACGCGGCATCCCCGTCGCGAACACGCCCAGCTACTGCACCGAAGAGGTCGCCGCCCACACGATCGCGATGATCATGGCGCAGGCGCGGGGGCTTCCCGCCTACGACGGGGCGGTGCGCGCGGGGGAATGGAAGCCGGTCGCGGCGCGCCCGCTGGCCGCGCGCCCGTCGCGCACCACGGTGTCGGTGCTCGGATTCGGGCGTATCGGCTCCCTGGTCGCCCGCGGATGCCGCGCGCTCGGGTTCCGCGTGCTCGTCGCCGATCCTTATGCCTCGGTTGACGCCGTGCGCGCGGCGGACTGCGAGTCCGTCACGATCGAGCACGCCATCGCGACCGCCGACCTGCTGACGCTGCACGTTCCTCTCACCGACGCGACTCGGCACCTGATCGACGAGGCTGCCATCGCGACGATGAAGCCAGGAGCCGTGATCGTGAACACCTGCCGAGGGCCGCTGGTCGATGAGGACGCTCTGGTCGCCGGGCTGCGCAGCGGACAGATCGGCGCGGCCGCCCTCGACGTGTACGAGGCGGAACCCCTCGCAGCGAGCGCGGCGCTGCGTGCTGCGCCGAACGTGCTGCTCTCGCCTCACGCGGCCTGGTACTCGCCGGAAGCACTGGAGGATCTTCCGGTGCACGCCGCCGAGAACCTCATCCGCTTCCGCGACGGCGAATCCGTACCGATCGTCAACCCGACCTACGCCGCCGCGCGCTGACCGAAGGACTCCTCATGCAACTCCTGCGACTCGGCGCTGCCGGCGACGAGCATCCGTTCGTGCGCGATGAGGCGGGCGTCGTCTACGACCTGGCGCCACTGACCCGCGACATCGATGGAGCATTCCTGTCGACCGACGGCATCGCCCGGGTGCGCGACGCGCTGTCGCGCGGGGTGCTGCCGCGCGCCACGGTCGACGGCCTGCGCGTCGGGCCTCCGGTCGCACGCCCGACCGCCGTGATCTGCATCGGACAGAACTACGCCGCGCACGCCGCCGAGTCGGGGTCTGCGCCGCCGGAGCATCCCGTGATCTTCTTCAAGCACCCCAACACGGTCGTCGGGCCGGATGACGTGGTGCTGCTGCCGCCCGGCGCCGAGAAGGTGGACTGGGAGGTCGAGCTGGCCATCGTGATCGGGAAGACCGCCCGGTATCTGTCGTCGCCGGATGCCGCCGACGAGGTGATCGCCGGGTACACGATCTCGAACGACGTGTCGGAGCGCGCGTATCAGCTCGATGTGTCGGGCGGACAGTGGTCGAAGGGCAAATGCTCCGAGACGTTCAACCCGCTCGGGCCTGTGCTGGTGCCGGCGGACGAGGTCGACCCGCAGGCGCTCCGGTTGCGCTCGTTCGTGAACGGCGAGCCGCGGCAGGACTCCTCGACCGCCGACATGATCTTCCCGGTGCGGCAGATCGTCTACGAGCTCAGCCAGTACCTGGTGCTGGAGCCGGGTGACGTGATCAACACCGGAACGCCGCAGGGCGTCGCGCTGTCCGGGCGCTTCCCGTATCTGCAGGACGGAGACGAGATGACGATCGAGATCGAGGGTCTCGGGCGTCAGCATCAGCGCACCGCGCGGGTGCGCCTGGGCTGAGCAGGACCGGGACGGGCGACGGCCTGTGCCCGGGGCACGGGGTCCTTGCTGGGTGTACCGTGCCTCGGGCAGAGGCCGTCGTCGTGTCTCCGCGATCGCGGCGGCTCAGCCGGCGAACGGCAGGACCGGGATGCCGCGCACACCCGGCCGCACGGAGAACAGTGACCCGGCGACGCTGCCGTGGTCGTCGGGCATCCCCTGGGCGGAGGTCGTGATGTAGAGCGTGCCCAGATCGTCGTCGCCGAACGTGCACGCGGTCACCTGCGGCACGGGTAGCTCGACGGTCGCGATCCGCACCCCGGCGGAGTCGTAGCCGCGCACGGCGCTCCCGCCCCACAGGGCCACCCACACGCTCCCGTCGGCGGCGACGGTGAGGCCATCCGGCAGGCCCTGCTCCTCGGGGATCCGCGCGAACACTCGTCGGCCCCGCAGCTCACCCTCGACCACGTCGAAGACGTCGATGCGGTGGGCGAGGGTGTCGACGTAGTACGCGCGTCGCCCGTCGGGTGCGAAGCCGATGCCGTTCGAGATGGTGGTGCGCGGCAGCACGGTCGTCACCGCGAGGTCGGCGTCGAGACGCAGCACGATCCCGGCATCCGGGGCCGCGTCGTAGGCCATCGACCCGGTGAGGAGTCGGCCACGGGGGTCGCAGCATCCGTCGTTCATGCGCACGCGCGGGTCGTCGAGCAGCGACGCGACAGCGCGGAACTCGCCATCGGCCGCATCCGCGAGGTACAGGGTCCGGGCGCCGACGGCCACCACGCCGCCGTTCGCGCGGGGGCGGGCGAACGCCAGGTACTCGTCGTCGATGTGCTGGCGGGTCACGCCGTCGGCACGGAGGGCGAGCAGGTCGCCGGCGTCTCCGTCGACCCAGCGCAGGCCGCCCCAGCCTGGCCACCACACCGGGCCTTCGGCGTGGTGCGCGACCGGGCCGGTGACGTTCTCGGGGATCATGCGCCCTCGCGCCGGTGCGGCAGCGGGTCGGCGACCGGCTCGGGCGCGGGCTCCGGCTCGGGCGCGGCGGTATCGGCCGGCTCGGGCGTGCGGGCCCGCGCTGTGATCTCGCGCGCGACCTGCTTCTCGAGCACCGTGACCGCGTCGTCGCTCAGCAGGATCAGGCCGTCGAGCTCTTCGCGCACGCGCTTGTAGGCGACGTTGCGCTCGGCCTGGGTCGCGGACTCGTCGATCGCGACCTTCAGCAGCTGCTGGGCGCGTTCGAGGCGCTTGCGCTCCGGCTCGGTGAAGGTCGAGTCGCGCAGGCGCCTGGCGTCTTTCTCTGCGATCTCGAAGGCGACGGCGTAGTCGCCGACGGCCTGCAGGTATTCGGTGATCTGCTGCTCGCTGACCTTCGCCTCGGCGGACGCGGGGCGCAGGGCATCCGCGGTCTTCTTGGCGCGCAGGAACGCGGCCGTCAGAGGCTGGCGCCCATCGCTCATGGCGGGGAAGGCGATCAGCTTGGCGACATCCAGCTCGTAGTCGAGCCAGCGCGCGGTGATCTCGTCGTGCTCGGCCAGCAGTCGCGCGACCAGATCGTTCGGGGCGACGGATGCCGTGGTGTCGACGACCGTCGGCCCGCGGCGCCTGCCCTGCCGGGTCAGCGCCCGCGCTTCGATCTCGGCCGCCTTGAGCTGCGCCTTCATGCGCAGGGCTTCGAGGCGGCGCTCATGGCGGCGCTTCGCGTTGCGCTCCCACGCTTTCGCCGCACCGCCGGCCATTCCCATGATCGGGAAGATGAGCCACCAGTAGTTCTCCGCGAATTTCCAGAAGCCCTGGATGAACTCTTCCATGATGTGCTCAGCCTACTGCGCGGGGCGGTCGCGACCGAGGGCTGTCGTGGGCGCGACGGCCCGCACGGTCACCAGTCGTGCACTGTTCCGTCGAGCAGGCGGTTGTAGGGAAGATAGGCCTGCTCGTACGGGTACTTCCCGGCCTCGTCGACGTCGAGTTCGACACCGAGCCCGGGTGCGTCCCCGGGGTGTAGGAAGCCGTCGGCCCAGGTGAAGGACTGACGGAACACCTGGTCGGTGCGGGATCCGTGCGGCATGTACTCCTGGATGCCGAAGTTGTGGATCGACAGCCCCAGGTGCATCGCCGCGGCCATACCGACCGGGGAGATGTCGGTCGGTCCGTGCATGCCCGACTTGATCTGGTACAGGGCGGCGTAGTCGAGGGTCTTCTTCAGCGCCGTGATGCCGCCCATATGCGTGACGGCACCACGGACGTAGTCGATGAGCTGGTCGCGGATGATGTCCTTGAAGTCCCACACCGTGTTGAAGATCTCGCCGATCGCGAGCGGCGTCGTGGTGTGCTGACGAACCAGGCGCAGTGCCTCCTGGTTCTCGGCCGGGGTGCAGTCCTCCAACCAGAACAGGTCGTAGGGCTCGAGGTCCTTGCCCAGCCGCGCGGCCTGGATCGGCGTCATCCGGTGGTGACCGTCGTGCAGCAGCGGGATGTCGGGGCCGAACTCATGTCGCACAGCCTCGAACACGCCGGGGAGGTGGTTCAGGTAGGCGCGGGTGTCCCAGTCCTCCTCGACCGGCTTCGCGCCGCGGCGCGCGGGTTCGTGGTCGTAGCGGGCCTCGCCGCCCCCGGTATCGGCGGACTGCGAGGCGATGCCGTAGATGGCCTTCAGCGTGGGCACTCCGGTCTGCACGCGGATCGCCCGGTACCCCTGCTCCTGGTGAGCGCGGATCGAGTCGAACAGCTCGGGCAGCTCCTTGCCGGAGGCATGGCCGTATGCCAGCAGCCCGTTTCGGCTCGCCCCGCCGAGCAGCTGGTAGACGGGGAGCCCGGCGACCTTTCCCTTGATGTCCCACAGCGCCATGTCGACCGCCGCGATCGCCGCCATGGTCACGGGGCCCCGCCGCCAGTACGCGCTGCGGTACAGGAACTGCCAGGTGTCCTCGATGCGCGACTCGTCGGCCCCGATGAGCAACGGCACGACGTGCTCGCTCAGATACGCGACGACGGCGAGCTCGCGGCCGTTCAGGGTGGCGTCGCCCAGACCGGTCACGCCGTCGGCGGTCGTGATCTTGAGGGTGACGAAGTTGCGGTCGGGGCTGGTGACGATCACCTCTGCCCTGTCGATGGTCATCGGGGGCCTCCTGCGGCGGTGCGGGCGTCGGTGGTCTCGTGCGCGGTCTCGCCGGCGACGAGCACCTCTCGGGGGATGATCGCGCGGTCGCCGGGGGCCCAGTCGAAGAGCAGCACGTCGGCCCGTGCTCCGGTGGTCCAGTGGGGCGCGTCGTCGAGGACGGATGCGGGGGCGGAGGTCGCGAGCCGCAGGGCTCCTGCGAGGGAGCCGGTGAGTCGCGCCACGGTGGCGACGCCGACGTCGAGGGTCTGCACCGACCCGGCGAGGAACCCGGAGGACACGTGTCGAAGCGCGCCGTCATCGGCGAGATGCACACCGCCGCCGACGGTCGACTCCCCGCCGTCCCGCAGCGCAGCGGGGGTGGCGACGGCATCGCTCACCAGGAAGATGCCGTGGTCGCGCTTCGCGGCGAGCATGGTCGCGAGCGTGGCATCGGGGAGATGGTGTCCGTCGGCGATGACGCCAGCGGCGAGTCGGCGTTCCGCCAGCTGGGTCCACAGGTAGTTCGGATGCCGGGGAAGCAGGGCGTGGGCGCCGTTGCCGAGGTGCGTGGACAGCGTGGCGCCGGCGTCGACGACCGCGGCGATCTCGGCATCCGATGCGTGGGTGTGTCCGATGGAGACCCGCACGCCGTGGGCGACGAGGAAGCGCGTCGCGTCGACCGCGCCGGGGTGGTGCGGCGAGAGGGTCACGATGCGCACAAGGCCTGGCGCCGCGTCGAGCCAGGTCTGCAGTTCCGCGATGGCCGGGGGGCGGATGTGAGCGAGCGGATGCACGCCGCGCGGACCGTCCTGCTCCGACAGGGCGGGTCCCTCGACATGGATGCCGGCGACCGCACGCGAGGTCTCCGGCGAGGAGCGGACCGCGTCGTGGATCGCCCGGATCCGCGCGAGCATCTCATCGGGAGCCGCGGTGATCACGGTCGGGAGGAATCGGGTGACGCCGTGGGCGGCGAGTGAGCCGGCCATCGCGGTGATGTGCGCGGGGTCCGGCGCCGCCGCGTTCGCGTCGCCGTCGAGGTGGCCGTTGACCTGCAGGTCGATCAGGCCGGGGCCGATCCACGGGGCGCCGTCGCCGGCATCGGCGGTGGGGGAGAGCGCGCTGATCCGACCGTGTTCGATGACGACGACGAGCCCTCCGGGGCCGAGAGCGTTGCGTCCGTGCACTGTCCGCGCGGTCATCGCGTCGCCTGCGCGGCCTCGGCGGGGGCGGGATGCAGCAGCGAGGCGGCGTCGCGATCGACATGCACCTCGCAGCGCGAGTGCCGCCGCAGCACGGTGCACGGCCAGTGCGCGCTGATCGGCTCCTCGACCAGGGCACGCACGGCCTCGGCCTTGCGCGCGTCCGGGACCGCGCACACCAGATGGGCGCCGCTCATCAGTGCCGGGATCGTGAGCGTCAGTGCGTGGGTGGGCACGGCATCGAGGGTATCGAAGCACTCGTCATCGACCTGCTGCACCCGGCTGGCCAGGTCGAGCTGCACCACGCGCACCGGGCACGGGTCGCCGAGGTCGGCGTCGGGCGGATCGTTGAAGGCGATGTGTCCGTTCACGCCGATGCCGAGGCACACCAGGTCGATCGGGCTCTCGGCGAGCAGCGCCCCGTAGTCCGCGGTGGCAGCCTCCGTTCCGAGCTCGGTGCGCATCGGGTGGAACGCGGCGGGCCGCACGGCGTCGACCAGGTGCGCGCGGAGCCAGTTGGCGAAGCGCTGCGGGGCGGCCGCATCGAGCGCGAGGTACTCGTCCATGTGCAGGATCGTGATGCGGTCCCAGGGGACATCGGGTTCCGCGGCGAGGGCGCGGTACACGTCGAGCTGGCTGGGGGCGGCGGCGGCGATCATCCGCGCGGCCCCTCGGGCGGCCACGGCTTCGCGCAGCGTGCGTGCCGCCGATCGGGCGGCGGCAGCGCCCATGGCGGCGCGGTCGGGGTGGGCGTGCAGGGCGAACGTCGTCGTGCTCATGATTCGACAGAGTAATGCAACCGCTTGCAAAGTCAAGCCCTCGCAACGGATCCATCGCCGGTCGCCGTCGCGGCCGCGCGACGATCCGCCGGGAATCCGGCGCGCGCCGCGGCCGTGCACGGGCTTAGTGTGTGTGACGTGACAGGCAACAGGAAGACGGCATCGACGTCGGTGACGATCGGAGACATCGCGCGGGTGGCCGGCGTCTCCCGGTCCACGGTGTCGCGCGCGTTCAGCCGCCCCGAGCTGCTGAACCCCGAGACGGTGCGGCGCGTCAAGGCCGCAGCCGAAGAGCTGGGCTACGTGGTCAACCATGCGGCCAGGGCCCTGTCGACCGGCCGTTTCGGCAACGTCGCCGTCGTCGTCCCCGACATCGCCAACCCGTTCTTCCCGCCACTCGTGCGGCGGGTGCAGACCCTCGCCGACGCTGCCGGATTCGCGGTGTTCCTCGGCGACTCCGACGAGATCGCCGACCGCGAGGCGAATCTCACTTCGCGCCTGAGCGCCCAGGTCGAGGGCTTCGTCCTGGCCTCCCCGCGCCTCGACGAGGAGCGTATCCGCGAGCTCGATGCCGCACGACCCGTGGTGCTGGTCAATCGCGACATCGACGGCCTGGCGCGGGTGCTGATCGACCCGAGCGGCGGGCTCGATGAGGCCGTGGCGCATCTGCACCGGCTGGGACACACCCGCGTGGTGTACCTCTCGGGGCCGCGCGAGTCGTGGTCGGATCAGCAGCGGCGGGCCGCACTCGCCCGCGCCGCGGAGCGCGCCGGACTCGAGGTCATCGTGCAGGAGCTCGGGCGTCCGAGCTCGGCCGCGGGGCGCGACGCGGTCGGCGGCATCCTCGCGTCGGAGGCGACCGCGGTGATCGCCTTCGATGATGTCGTCGCTCAGGGTGTGATGGCAGGACTCGCCCTCCGCGGGATCGGCGTGCCCCACGACATCAGCGTGATCGGATGCGACGACACTCTGGCCTCCGGTACACAGCCGGCGCTCACGACGATCTCCGCGGCGTCGGCCGCCGCGGGGGATGCCGCAGCGGAGCTGCTGCTCGGGGTCCTCGCCAGCGGGGAGCGGTCGGACGCCCGCGTGACGATCGCCACGCACCTGGTCGTCCGGGCCACGACGGAGGTTGCACGCACGATCGGCGGTTGACCATGCAACCGGTCGCATGATTTACTGTCGCCCATGCCTCGGATCGCGATCATCGGTGCCGCCCATCCGCACGTGGACTATGTGCTCGACGAGCTGGCGCGCGCCGACCGTGGCGGGTTCGAGCTCGTCGGCGTGCAGGACTCCGACCGCGCCGTCGCCGAGAAGCACGCCGGTCGCTTCGGCGTCCCGGCGTACGACCGTGCCGAGGACCTGCTGGCCGAGGGCATCGACATCGCGGTGATCGCGGGGGTGTATGGAACGCGGGGAGCGGACGTGATCGCGGCCCTCCGCGCCGGAGCCCACGTGCTCGCCGACAAACCCCTGTGTACCTCGCTGGTCGAACTCGCGCAGATCGAGGCAGAGGCCGCCTCCTCGGGGCGCACCGTGAACCTGCTGCTCGAGAAACGCGGCTACCCCGAGACGCTCGCCGCGCTCGCGGTGGTCGAGGCGGGCGAGCTCGGCGACATCGTCGGCATCACCACGTCCGGACCGCACAAGCTCAACCGCGCGCAGCGCCCCGACTGGTTCTTCGACCGTGCGCAGTATGGTGGCATCCTGTCCGATCTCGCGGTGCACGACCTCGACGCGGCGCTCCTGTTCGCGCCCGCCGACGAGGGGGTGATCCGCGGCGCCGTCTCGGCACCGCTCGACGGTGCGGCGGGATTCGCCTGCTATGGGGCCGCCACGCTCACGACGCCGACCACGGTGATCTCCGCCGAGGTGAGCTGGCTCACACCGCAGGCCTCCGACGTGCACGGCGACTATCGCCTGCGGCTGGTCGGCACCCGCGGCACCGCGGAGGTCTTCTGGGCGCGCGGTCGCGTGGAGGTGACGACGCAGGACCGACCCGTGCGCCTGCTCGACCTGCCGGCGGGGCAGCGTCCCGCCGAGGAAGCGCTCGACGCCTTCGCCGCTGGACGCGCACCCGCCGTCAGCACCGCGGTCTCGCTCGCGGCGACCCGCCTCGCTCTTCTCGCCCAGGAATCGGCCGACCAGGGCGGCGCGGTGCTCACCTGGACCCGCTCCGCCGACGACGTCGTCCCGACGGTCCCCACCCCATGACAGGAGACATCATGACCGAACCGCTGCGCATCGCGATCGTCGGTGCGGGGGTGATCGGCGCCGTGCACGCGCGGCTGGTCGCCGCTCTCGGCGACGCGGGCACGCTGGCTGCGATCGTCGACGTCGACGAGGCGCGAGGGCGGGCGCTCGCCGACGAGCACGGCGTTAACTTCCATGCCTCCGCCGTCGAGGCATACCGCGCCGAGAGCATCGACCTCGCCGCGGTGTGCCTGCCCAGCGCCTTCCACGCCGACGCGGTGATCGACGCCCTCGATGCCGGGGTGGACGTGATCGTCGAGAAGCCGATCGACGTCACCCTGGAGTCCGCCGACCGCGTGCGCGCCGCCGAGCGCTCCTCGGGCCGCACGGTCTCCGTGATCAGCCAGCGTCGGTTCCAGCCCGTGGCCTCGTTCCTGCACCGCTCGATCGAGGAGGGAGCGCTCGGACGGGTCACGTCCGGTGTCGTCGAGTCGGCCTTCTTCCGGCCGCAGGAGTACTACGACTCCGGCGATTGGCGCGGCACCGCGGCCATCGACGGCGGCGGCGCGCTCATGAACCAGGGCATCCATGCGCTGGATCTGCTGCTGTGGATGCTCGGCACCCCCGTGTCGGTGACCGCGAAGACCGGTCGCCTCGCTCACGAGGGCATCGAGGTGGAGGATGTCGCCGGGGCCACGATCGAGTTCGAGAGTGGGGCCATCGGGCTGCTGCTCGCCAGCACTGCCGCCTATCCGGGGCTCCCGGTGCGACTCGCGGTGCATGGCTCCGAGGGGACCGCCGTGATGGAGAACGACGGGCTCGCCTTCTTCGCCTCGGCGACGGCTCCGCAGCCCGACGCCGACGCTCTCGTCGAGCACGACGTGCCCGAGGGGTGGAGCGATGTCGACATGGCGCATCGCCGGCAGTACCTCGATGTGATCCAGGCGATCCGCGCGGGACGACGCCCCGCGATCACCACGGATGACGGACGCCGCGCGCTGCAGGTCGTCCTCGCCGTGTACGAGTCCGCGCGCACGGGTCGCCCCGTCGACCTCCACGAGTGAAAGAGGATGAAAGACATGCAAGCGAAGAACGTCGCGATCGTCGGCATCGAGAACAGTCACGCCGAGGAGATCATCCGGTACCTCAACGTGGAGCGGCCGGCCGACGTCCCGGTCCGCGTGGTGGCGCTCGTGGCCGGCGACGACGCCCGCACGCGCGAGCTGGCCGAGCTCGGCGGCATCGAGCGGATCGTCGATGAGTCGGCCGACCTGCTCGGCAGCATCGACGCGCTCATCGTGACCTCGCGCGACGGTGCGCTTCACCGCGCCCACGCCGTGCCGTTCCTGGAGGCGGGCACGCCGGTGTGGGTCGACAAGCCGCTCGCGGCGAGCGTCGCCGATGCGGAGGAGATCGTCGCGGCGGCCGAACGCGGCGGCACGGTGCTCACCTCCTCCTCGGCGCTGCGCTGGGTGGACGACACCGATGCGATCGCTGCGGGCCTGGCCTCGATCGGCGACCTGCAGGCGGTCACCGTGACCGGGCCGGCGGATGCCGACAGTGCATACAGCGGCATCTTCTTCTACGGCATCCACATCGCCGACGTGGCGCAGCGCCTCGTGCCCGGTGCTCCCGAAGACATCGACGTGCAGCGTCTGCCGGGAGGAGTCGTCGCACGCTACCGGGCAGGCGGCGTGCTCGTGACGCTCGAGTTCATCCGCCCCGACGGCGACGGCCAGGTGCCGTTCCGTGCGACAGCGGTCGGCGGCCACGGCGTGATCAGCCGCGACATCGTCCTCGGTGCCGACTACGTGCAGCCGGGGGTGGACGCCTTCGCCCGCATGCTCGCCACCGGTGCGGCCCCGATCCCCGCCTCGCAGCTGCTCGCTCCGATCGCAGTGCTGGAGCGCGTGTCGCTGGCGGGTGCTGCCCTCACTGCCTGACGCGCTGCAACGCAGTGCAGAAGATCCGCTCTCGCGTGACGGAGTCGCCGCATCGCGCCCCCGAGCAAGTGTCGATTAATCCCCGGTAATCAAAGAGAAACACAACCGTTACACCCTCTTCAACGAAGAAGCTATTGTAATGCAACCGTTTGCACGTTACCGTGTGAATCGGTGAAACACCCGTTCATCGGGCGCCTCTCGAGGCCCCGTCGAGGAAGACCATGGAGGAACGAGAATGGCAAGACGCACCTTGATCGCGGCGGCCGCTTCACTGGCCGCTGTGCTGGCCGTCACCGGATGCAGCTCAGGTACCGGCAACGGCGGAGGAGGCGACGCCGAGAGCGGAGACCTCCGCGTGTGGCTCATGCAGGACTCCGTCTCCGAAGATGCGGTCGCGTGGCTCGAAGAGGAGTTCGCCGCTCAGAACCCCGGCTCCACGCTGACAGTGGAGATGCAGCCCTGGGACGACATCGTCTCCCGGCTCCAGACCTCGCTGGCGAGCAAGTCCGAGACGCCCGACATCGTCGAGATCGGCAACACCAAGACCGCGACCTTCGCCAACGTGGGCGCGCTCGCCGACATCTCCGACCTCTACGACGAGGTCGACGGAGACGACCTGATCCCGAGCTTCGTCGAGCAGGCGACGCTCGACGGCAAGACCTACGCGTATCCGCTCTACGCCGGCACCAGCGTCGTCTTCTACCGCACCGACCTCCTCGAGAAGGCCGGCATCCCCGCGCCGGAGACGCTCGATGACCTCGTCGCCGCCGCCGCCACGGTGCAGAAGGCGAACCCCGACGGCGTCGACGGCTTCAAGGGCATCTACTTCCCGGTCGTCGACGTGCACGGGCTCGAGGGCTGGCTGTTCTCGCACGGCGCGAACTACGCCCACGAGAAGGACGGCGCCTGGGTCAGCGGGCTCGACACCCCCGAGGCCAAGGCCGCGCTCGAGCAGATGCAGACCATCTGGCAGAACTCCGCCCTCGGGGCCCTCGACGCCAAGGAGACCGCCGGCAACCCCTGGGTGCCGTACAACAACGGCGAGGTCGCGATGTTCTCCTACCGCGTGTTCGCGCAGGACAGCATCTCCCCCGAGCTCGCGGACGTCACCGGAGTGATGGCGCTTCCGCCGGTCGAGGCCGGAGGCGAGAGCCACCAATTCCTCGGCGGGTCCAACGTCGGCATCGCGGCGAACTCGTCGCAGCAGGCGCTGGCCAAGAAGGCCATGAAGCTGATCCTCAGCGAGGAGTTCATGACCCAGCTCGCCGAGGACTCCGGATGGGTGCCGGGGAACACCACCTTCGCCTCCGCGATCCCCGACGGCATCGTCGCCCCGGAGCTCCAGCAGCAGATCGCCCAGACGAGCGAGCTGACCCCGGCGGCCCCGAACTGGGCGATCGTGGAGGGCAACAACATCCCGGTCGACCTCTACTCGGCGGTCGCGAAGGGTGAGGACATCGACGACGTGGTCACGCGCATCGGCGCGAAGATCGAAGAGACCCTCAACGCCGACTGATGATGACCACTCCCGTGCTCGATGTCGAGGTCGCCCCCGAGGCAGCCCCGCAGCAGAACGCTCCCCGCACGCGCTCGCGTCGCGTGCGGGGAGCGCTGCTCCCGTACCTGCTGATCGCGCCGCTGCTGGCGGCGGTGCTGATCGCGCTGGGCTGGCCCCTGCTGCAGCAGTTCCTCATGTCGCTGCAGAAGTTCGGACTCGCGCAGCAGTTCGGCGCCGAACCCGAATGGGTCGGACTCGCCAACTACGGCAAGATCCTCACCGACCCGAACATGTGGGTGGTGTTCTTCCGTTCCGTGCTCTTCTGCGCCGTGTGCGCATCGCTGTCGATGGTCATCGGGATGCTGATCGCGCTGCTGCTGACCAAGGTGAGCAGCTGGGCGCGCATCGCGCTGCAGGTGACGCTGCTGCTCGTGTGGGCGACTCCCGCCCTGGTGACCATGGTCATCTGGCAGTGGCTCTTCGACGCCCGCTACGGACTGGTGAACTGGATCCTCGCGCGGATCGGCTTTCCGGACATGGCGGGATTCCCGTGGACCTCCACCCCGATGGGCGTCTTCACGATCGCCGCGATCACCGTGATCTGGGGCAGTCTGCCGCTGATCGTCTTCATGATCTACTCCGCGCTGACGCAGGTCCCCGCCGAGGTTCTCGAGGCGGCGGAACTCGACGGGGCGGGACCGTTGACGCGTTTCCGCCACGTCACGATGCCCCTCATCACCCCCGCGGTCATGATCGTCGGCCTCCTGCAGATCGTGTGGGATCTGCGCGTGTTCACGCAGATCTACGTGCTCCAGCAGGCCGGTGTCTCGATCGAGGAGACCAACCTCCTCGGCACCTACATCTATCGGATCGGCATCGGGCAGGGCGAGTACGGCGACGCGTCGGCACTCGCGACGATCGTGCTGATCCTCACCCTGCTGCTCACCTGGAAGTACATCGCGAAGATGTTCGCCCAGCAGAAGGAGGTCTCGGAATGAGCGCCCCGACCATGACCAGGACCACCGACCTCCCGGCCGTCGTGCCCCCGCGCTCGCGGCGGACGATCGGCAGTCGCAACGACACCCGACGGCGCGCCTGGAACGGTGTCGCAGTGGCTGCGGCCTTCCTCCTGGTGTTCCCCATCTACTGGATGGTCAACACGGCGCTGTCGGAGAACGAGGACCTGTTCTCACGCACGCCGCGATTCTTCCCGTTCCCGCTCAGCTTCGACAGCTTCGCCGGGATCCTCGCCGACGGCGGCTTCTGGTCGGCGCTCGGCATGAGCGCGGGGGTGACGGTGATCGTGGTCGTCGTCGCGGTGCTGTTCGGGTTCTTCGCGGCCATCGCCGTGAGCCGCTTCCGGTTCAGAGGCGGCGGGCTCATCATCCTGCTCGTGCTGGTCGTGCAGATGATCCCCACCGAGGCGCTGTTCATCTCGCAGTTCCGGATGCTCGACGGCTGGCACCTGCTGAACACGGTCGGCGGTCTGTCGCTGCTCTACATCGGCACGGTCGTCCCATTCACCGTCTGGCTGCTGCGCGGGTTCATCCACGGCATCCCTGCCGAACTCGAAGAAGCGGCCATGGTCGACGGATGCAGCCGGTTCGGTGCGTTCCTGCGCGTCACGCTGCCGCTGCTCGGGCCGGGCATCGTGACGGCATCGGTCTTCGCGTTCCTGCAGGCGTGGAACGAGTACACCCTGGCGCTCGTGGTGATGACGAAGCCGGGCAACGCCACACTGCCGCTCTGGTTGCAGACGTTCAGCAGTGAGCTGTCGGCCACCGACTGGGCGGGGATCATGGCGGGCGCCACGTTGATCTCGGTGCCCGTCGTCATCCTGTTCCTGATCGTGCAGGGCCGCCTGGGCGCCGGAATGATGGCGGGTGCGGTGAAGGGCTGAGCCGCGCCGAGGCAGGGAGAGCGCCGGCCCCTCGGGGCGGCGCTCTCCCTCCGTCTCCCGGTGCCAGGCCTCAGCCGGCGTGACGGGCGAGCATCCTGCGGACGGAGGGATCCGCGGCGAGATCGGGGGCGAGCAGCTCGAGCAGGGCTCGGTGCGGATCCGGTTGCACGGCCCGCGCATCGAGCTCGGGCGCGGCGGCGTCGTCGAGCGGATGCCCCGCCTGCACTTCGGAGATCACGAACCGCGTCCAGGCGGCGACGGCCGCGATGCCCGCCTCCCCGGTCTCGCCGTCGGACCGCGCTCGACGGACCGGATCGATGATGCGGGCGCGCAGCTTGAGGCTGCTGTCCGCGGCGATCTGGCTCAGCCGGTGGACGATCGCCGGGTTCGCGAATCGGTCGAGAAGGGCCGCGCGGTAGCCGGGGAGGTCGAGGTCGATTCCGGCCTGGCGGGCAGCGGGTTCGAGGCGACCCTCGGCGAGGTCCCAGAGATCGTGCGTGAGTGCGGCGCAGGTCGGATCGGCGATGGCCTCCGCGACCGTCGCGTGTCCGCGCGCGATGCCCGCACAGGCGAGGAGGGAGTGGGCGCCGTTGAGCATCCAGAGCTTGCGCTGTTCGAAAGGGGCGATGTCGGAGACGAAGACGGCCCCGGCATCCTCCCACCGCGGACGGTCGGCACGGCTGCGTCCGCTGAGGATCCAGCTGTGGAACGGCTCGGTCACCACGAGAGTCTCGTCGCGCACGCCCTCGTGCGCGGCGACCATATCGACATCGGCCGCGGTGGTGCGTGGCGTGATGCGATCAACCGAGGTGCTGAGGATGTCGACGTGGGCAGCGATCCACGCCCCGAGCGCGGGAGAGGTCAGCGAGGCGAGATCGCCGAGTACGGCGCGGAGTGCGCCGCCGTTGTCATCGAGGTTGTCGCAGGGGATCAGCGTGATGGTGCTGTCGGGCCGTGCGCGCCGACGGGCGTCGAGCGCCCAGAGCACGCGGCCGGGCATGGTGCGCAGGGCGCCGGGGGTGATGGTGTGCGGCGTCTCTGGGTGGCCGGCGACCGCATCGACCAGCACACGGATGTCGGCGGCAATGTCGGGGTCGGCCGTGTCGAGGCGCCCGTCTCTGCCGCGTCGATAGCCCTTCTCGGTGACCGTCAGTGTCACCACGGTCACCTCGGGGCGGATGGCGTAGTCGCACAGGGCGTCGGTGTCGTCGCCGTCGTGGGCGGCCACGATGCTCTCGACGGTGTCGAGGCGATCGCCGTCCGGTCCGCGCGTGAGCAGCGTGTAGACGGCGTCCTGGCGTTCGAGGATCGTGGCGGCAGTGGGCGAGCGGCCCGTGAACGCCGCGATGCCCCATTCCCGGTGTGCGTCGACCCGCGACGTATACCAGGCCTGGTGCGCGCGATGGAAGGCGCCGAGGCCGAGATGGATGATGCGCACGGGCGCTCGAGCGGCGCGGCGGCGCGGGCTGTGGGCCACGGAACTCCTCGGTAGGCCGGATGAGCCCGGAACCGGGCACGCTCTCAACCTATGATGCGGGGAGTCGTGATGCAAGCGATTGCATCACGAGGTCGGTGCCGGCGCGGAGGATGCTCGTGCGCGTACGGAGGGTTGCAGCAGCATCCGCACCGGAGCCCGGTCGCCGGTCCGCCCCAGCTGTCGCAGCAGGGTGGCCGCGGCAAGGCGGCCGACCTCGCGCTTCGGAGGCGAGACGGCCGTGAGCGGGAGCGGGGCATCCGCGGCCTCCTCGTCGTCGAACGCGACGAGCGCGAGGTCGCTGGGCAGGGAGAACCCGACTCCTCTCAGATGGGGGAGCAGCGCCGTCGCCTCGCGGTCGCCGAGGCAGACGATGCCGTCGAGCCCGGCCGCGTGCGCTCGGCGCGCGTAGTCCGCGAGGGCCGCATCGTCCCATGCGTCGCGGCGCGCCACTGCGTGCGGGAGATCGGCGAGGGCGAGGTCGTCGATCGCGCGACGATAGCCGCGCAGTGCGGCGTCGGCCGTTGCGGTGTCACGGCGGCCGAGGAATCCGATGCGCCGTCGTCCCCGTCTGGCGAGATGCCGTACCGCCGCGTACCCGCCGGCGACGACATCGGTGCAGACCGCCGAGAGCCCGTCGTCCGGAGGGGAATCCTGCGGCATCCGCTCCACGAGCACTGCCGGGATCGGCAGGGATCGGAGCAGGTCGAGCCGCGCGGAAGGGTCGGTCAGGTGCAGGGTGGGGGTGATGAGCAGGCCATCGCATCCGGCGGCCAGGTGCTCGCGGATGCCGCGGATCTCGAGGGCGTCGTCGTAGTCGCTCGATGTGATCCGCAGGATCGCGCCCGAGGTCTGGGCCACCTCCTCGATCCCCTTCAGGACGGTCGGGAAGTAGTAGCTGAGCGAAGGGACGATCACACCGATGAGCGGCGTTCTTGCTGCCGGAGGCGTCGAGACGTAGGTGCCGGATCCCTGCCGACGGACCACGACTCCGTCGGCGACGAGCAGACTCATGGCCCGCCGGACGGTGTTGACCCCGACCGCGTGCGTCGCCGCCAGAGCGGCCTCCGGGGGCAGGCGCTCGCCGCGTGACCACTCGCCGACGGCGATGCGGTCGCGGAGGTGCTGCGCAAGACTCACGAACAGTGGCTGGCTGTTCGGAAACGCTCCCATGTCGCCCCCTGTCCGCGTGCTCTGCTGTGTGCAACCGTATTCATTCTCGGCGGCTCGGGCAAGGGTCGGGGTCGGCGAGACAAGGGATCCGGAGGCCGGGACCGCCCCGATTCCTTCCTCGATTCCTTCCCCTGTGCCGTGACGTCGTTGACCGGCGGATGCCCGCGCGCCACGGTGGCAGACACGACGACTCCGCGCCCGGCGGAGCGGAAGGAGACACCGATGAGACGCACACGCTGGCTGTCGGCGCTGGTCGCCGCGAGCCTTCTCGCCGGAGGGGTGGTCGCCGCGGGCGGCGCATCCTCGGCGCAGGCCGTCACGACCGAGCTCGCGATCACCACTCCCACCGACGGCAGCACCGTCAGCGGCTCCACACTCACGGTCGAGGGGACGTTCGCGAACGCCTCCGAGCTCGTGCTCGTCGTGGGTGCCCAAGAGGTGATCCCGATCCCGGTGACCGGCACGGCCGGCACCTGGAGCATCGATCTCGACATCGCCGACCGTGACGGTCGGCTCGACCTCGCGGTGCGTGCCCGCGACCTCACCACGCTCTACACGACCTGGTCGGAGTTCCTCGCCGTCGAGGTCGACAACCCCGCGGCATCGCGCCCGGTCGTCACGGTCGTCTCGCCGACTGAGGGGGCGTATGCCGGGTCGTCCCTCGACGTCGTCGTCGATGTGGCATCCGACCGCGCGCTCTCGGCCGTCCAGGTGCGGGTGAACGGCGGTGCCTGGCAGGCGGCGACCGCGCAGGGGAGCGCGTACGCGGCATCCTTCCCGGTCACCGGCGCGCGGTTCGCGAGCATCGAGGCTCGCGCGACCGACGTGTCGGGACACACTTCGGACTCGTCGACGACGTACGTCGCTCTCGGTGGCGCCACGGCCGCGACTCCCGTGGTCTACGACCAGGACCGGGCGATGTGGATCTGGGAGCGCGCGTCCTACGAGGCCGTGTTCGACGAAGACGCCCGCGACCGGCTCGGCGCGGTGATGGATGACACCACGACCTTCGGATCCGACCCCGTCCGCACGATCTATCTCGGCGTCGACAAGTACGGCACCACCGACATGCTGCGCGATTCGCGGGCCGAGGTCGCGGCCTTCGTCGAGTGGGCCCGGGCCCGCGGCTACCACGTGCAGGCCACGGTCGCCGGGGGGACGCGACCGCCGTACCTCGGGGCGCTGGAGCAGTTCGAGCATTTCGCGGTCGACGAGTTCGAGAAGGTCCTCGACTACAACCTCGCCGTCCCGGAGGGCGCGCGGTTCGACGGCATCAACGTCGATATCGAGCCGTACATCCTCAGCGACTGGAAGCTGCCCGACAACGGTGGGCTCCCGAACCGGTGGCTGGAGATCCTCGACACCCTCATCGAGCGCCGCGACGCCTCCGGGCTCCCCGTGCTGGTCGGGCCTGCGATCCCGCGCTGGCTGGACTCATCGGCGTGCTGCACCTCGATTACCTGGAACGGCCAGACCAAGGCGCTCAGCGACCACATCCAGGACATGACCGACTACATCGCGATCATGGACTACCGCGATACGGCCGACGGCAGTGCCGGCATTATCGCCCAGGCGCAGCACGAGATCGACTACGCGAACCAGATCGGCAAGCCGAACTCGGTGGTGGTCGGCATCGAGACCAAGGACCTCTCCGGAACGGGTGACCCCGAGACGGTGACGTTCTGGGAGGAGGGGCGCACGTACCTCGAGGGTGAGCTCGACAAGACGTATGCCGCGTTCCAGGATGACGCCTCGTTCGGCGGCATCGCCATGCACCACTACGACGACCTGCTCATGCTGCCGTCGGCGTGGGACGACGCGCCGCCGGTGTACTACCCGGTGCCGGGATCAGGGCCGGGAGGTCCGGCGATGCCGTGAGCCCCGAACGGCGGGCGGCCTCTCGGGGCCGCCCGCCTGCGTCTGCGGCAGGGTTCCCCGCGCTCGCCTCCCGGACGCCAGAGGCGCGCACGCCCCCAGGCTCAGCGCCCGAGCTTCTCCGCGCACGCGACGCAGTACTCGGCGAACGGCCGCACCGCCAGGCGTGCCGCCGGGATCGGCCGCCCGCAGTTCGCGCAGATGCCGTAGGTACCGGCATCCATCCGGGCGAGCGCGTCGTCGACCTGGTGGAGTTCGGAGGCTGCGGCCTCTGCGAGCCCGGTCAGGCGCGACCACTCCGACGAGAGGGTGACGCCTTCGGGGTCGTGCTCGTCGTCGTCGTTCGAGCCTGCGCGGTCATGCGTCAGCTCGGCCAGCATCGCGGAGGTGGAGGCCACACGTGCCTCGGCCTGCGCGCGGAGGTCCGTGAGGAGGGCGCGAAGGTCGGTGGTCATCCGCCCACTCTAGGCACACGCACCGCTTCGGGAGGAGTTCTCGGACTCGGGCGGAGCATCCGCGCGAAGCCGTCCGCCGGGACCGCGCGTCTCAGCCGAGCAGCAGCGTGAGCACGGTCGCGCCTCCGCCGCCGAGGATCAGCGCGACGATGACGGTCCAGGCCACGATGCGGATGCGACGGTTGCGGCGCTCGCCGAGGCTGCCGTAATCCTCTTCGTTCGGGTTCTGGCGGCTGACGTCGCTCATGCGGTCACCGGCTCCGTGACGGTCGGACCGAAGTACGACGGAAGCGTGGCGGCCGAGCGCTCGCGCAGCTCCGCGGCCGAGACCGTGAAGACGCCCTGCACCTCGAGCTGCGGTTCGCTGTCGGTCACGCCGATGCGTGCTACCGGGTAGCCGCGTCCCTCGCAGAGTCCGCGGAACTTCACGTCGTCCTCACGGGGAACCGTCACGATGACGCGACCGGTCGACTCGGAGAACAGAGCGGATGCCACATCGACCCCGTCGCGCTCGATGATCTCGTTCAGCCACACACGGGCGCCGACGCCGAAGCGCATGACGCCCTCGGCGAGGGCCTGGCCGAGGCCGCCCTCCGACACATCGTGCGCCGAGGAGATGAGCCACTCGTCACGCGCTGCCGCGAGCAGGCCGGCGAGGCGTTTCTCTCCGGCGAGGTCGACCTTCGGGGGCAGTCCGCCGAGGTGGTCGTGCACGACGTCTGCCCAGGCCGAACCCGACAGCTCGGTCGAGGTGGTGCCGAGCAGGTAGATGTTCTGGCCGATGTCCTGCCATCCGGAGGGGATGCGGCGCGAGACGTCGTCGATGATGCCGAGCACGCCCACCAGCGGGGTCGGGTGGATCGGTACATCGCCGGTCTGGTTGTAGAACGAGACGTTGCCGCCGGTGACCGGGGTGCCGAGTTCGTAGCATCCGTCGGCGAGGCCGTCGACCGTCTGCCCGAACTGCCACATGACCTCGGGGTTCTCGGGGGAGCCGAAGTTCAGGCAGTCGGTGATAGCGGTCGGGGTCGCTCCGGTGACGGCGACGTTGCGGTACGCCTCGGCCAGCGCGAGCTGCGCACCCGCGTAGGGGTCGAGCTGGCAGTAGCGGCCGTTCGCGTCGGTCGAGATCGCGAAGCCCAGGCCCGACTCCTCGTCGACGCGGATCATGCCGGCGTCGTCGGGGAAGCTCAGTGCCGTGTTGCCGAGCACGAAGTAGTCGTACTGGTTCGTGATCCAGCGGGTGTCGGCCAGGTTCGGCGAGCCGACCAGGTTCAGGAACTGCTCGCGCAGCGTCTCGGGGTCGTCGGAGCGCGCGAGGTTCTCGGCAGCATCCGCCTGCAGCGCGTCGATCCACGTCGGGTACGCGACCGGACGGTCGTAGACCGGGCCGTCGACCGCGACGGTCGAGGGGTCGACGTCGACGATGCGCTCGCCCTGCCAGTCGATCACGAGGCGTCCGTCTCCGGTGACCTCACCGAGCACCGAGGTCTCCACGTCCCACTTCTTCACGACCGCGAGGAACGCGTCGAGCTTCTCGGGGGCGACGATCGCCATCATGCGCTCCTGCGACTCCGACATGAGGATCTCCTCGGCCGTGAGCGTGGGGTCGCGCAGCAGCACGTTGTCGAGCGAGACCTTCATGCCGCTGTTGCCGTTGGCGGCGAGCTCGCTCGTGGCGCAGGAGATGCCGGCGGCACCGAGGTCCTGGATCGCCTCGACCAGCTCGTCGCGGTAGAGCTCGAGGCAGCACTCGATGAGCACCTTCTCGGCGAACGGGTCGCCGACCTGCACCGCGGGGCGCTTGGTCGGGCCGCCGTCGGCGAACGTGTCGGAGGCCAGGATGCTGGCGCCGCCGATGCCGTCACCACCCGTGCGAGCGCCGAAGAGCACGACCTTGTTGCCGACGCCGGTCGCGTTGGCCAGCTTGAGGTCCTCATGGCGGAGCACGCCGACCGCCAGCGCGTTCACGAGCGGGTTCGCCTGGTAGACCGCGTCGAACACGGTCTCGCCGCCGATGTTCGGCAGGCCGAGGCAGTTGCCGTAGAAGCTGATGCCGCTGGTCACGCCGTGCACGACGCGGGCGGTGTCGGGGTGGTCGATCGCGCCGAAGCGCAGGGCGTCCATGACCGCGACCGGGCGGGCGCCCATCGAGATGATGTCGCGCACGATGCCGCCGACGCCGGTCGCCGCACCCTGGAAGGGCTCGATGAACGAGGGGTGGTTGTGCGACTCGGCCTTGAAGGTGACGGCCCAGCCCTCGCCGACGTCGATGACGCCCGCGTTCTGGCCCATGCCCACCATGAGGCGTTCCTTCATCTCGTCGCTGACCTTCTGACCGAAGCGACGCAGGTAGTTCTTGCTGCTCTTGTACGAGCAGTGCTCGCTCCACATGACGGAGTACATCGCCAGCTCGCCCGAGGTGGGGCGGCGGCCGAGGATCTCCTTGATGCGCTCGTACTCGTCGGGCTTGAGTCCGAGGGCCGCGTACGGCTGCTCCTTCTCGGGCGTCGCGATCGCGTTCTCGACAGAGTCGGGGACGTGCTTGTGGGAAGGTGCAGGGGCGGTGGTCACGCGCACTCCAAAGGAAGGGGCCGGCGGGGCAGCTCCATTCTACCGGCGTGTGTCCACCCGGATTTCCGCATCGCGTGCGGCCTCGAACCGTTCCGCCAGCACCCCGGCCGCATCGCGCAGCGCGGCAGGTCCCACGATCGTGAACGGGGCGTCGAACCGGGCGACCGCGGCGAGCACGCCGGTCCACGACCACGAGCCCACCGTGATCCGGCAGGACCTGTCGTCGATCTCCTCGAGCGTGCCGTCGCCGATCCACGGGGCGACCTCGCGAGCGGTCAGCGCGATCTCGACCACGCCGGTGCACGGCCAACGGTCCTCGGTCGTCGATCCCTTCGCCCGCGCCGCCAGGTAGGTCTGTGCATCCGCCGCCGGCAGCGGTCGGGGCGTGAAAGAGGGGCCGGTCGGGATGCGGGGATGCACGCGGTCGAGCCGGAAGATGCGCCAGTCGCCGGCATCCAGATCCCAGGCGAGCAGGTACCAGCGTCCCTCGCGCGCCACGACGGCATGCGGCTCAGTGCGCCGGACGGGCCGATCGCCCGACGCCGGGCCCGACGCCGGGTCATAGTCGAACCGCAGCACGAGCCGGTCGCGCACGGCCGCGCTCGCCGCCTCCAGCACGGCCGGATCGACCCTGGTCGTGTTCTCGACGTCGGTGAAGCGGATGCCGTCGACGCGGTGCCGCAGCCGCGAGGGCATCACCTGCCGCACGGTCGCGAGCGCGCGCGACGCGGCCTCGTCGATGTCGATGCCGCTCGAGGGCACGCTCTGCAGGGCGACCGCGATCGCCACGGCCTGATCGTCGTCGAACAGCAGCGGTGGCAGCTCCGACCCCGCCGCGAGACGGTACCCGCCGTCCGGTCCCTTGACCGCGCCGATCCGGTATCCCAGTTCACGCAGTCGATCCACATCGCGGCGCACGGTACGCGGGCTCACCGCCAGTCGCTCGGCCAGCACGTGGCCCGGCCAGTCCCGCGGCGTCTGCAGCAGCGAGAGCAGCGCGAGCATGCGCGAGGAGCTTCCGGTCATGTCGTCCATTGTGCGCCGAGAAGAGGACCGAAGCTGACCGCTTCTGTTGCGATCGTTGATCCGATGGCGGTTCCGACCGACGGAACGCCTGAAGAAAGGGACATCCCATGACTCTCACGACCACCACGCACCTGAACTTCCGCGGCGTCGCCCGGCAGGCGCTCGACTTCTACCAGTCCGTGTTCGGCGGCGAGATCACGGCCGCGACCTATGGCGACGTCGGCATGCCCGCGGGGGTGCCCGGCGCCGACAAGATCGTGTTCGGACAGCTGCAGACCGCCGACGGCATCCGCCTGATGGCCTACGACGTCCCGGGTCAGGACGATCCGGATGCCTCGGCCACCGCCGGTTCGACGCACCGCGAGAACGGCGCCACGATCACGGATCGCACGTTCTTCCAGTCCCTGCGCGGCGACTCGCTCGACCAGATCACAAGTTACTGGGACGCGCTGGCCGACGGCGCCGTGATCGTCGAGCCGCTCGCGGCCTCGGCCTGGTCGGCGGGCTTCGGCATGCTCACCGACCGCTTCGGGGTGACCTGGGTGCTCGACGTGCAGGCCGGCTGAGGCCGCGGCGGCGCTTCGCGCGACCGTCGGGGCATGCGCGCCCGGCGCTTCCGTCGGCCGATGTTCCCGGCGGCCAGATGCACGTTCTTCGGCCAATTCCGCTCAGTATGGCCGAGAATCGTGCGTCTGGCCGCGCAAAGCGCGCGCAGAATCCGCACCGCGCACCCCGGCGCCACGGCTTACGCGGTCTCGGGGGCCACGACGGTGGTCGCGCCGCGCCTCACGCGCATGAGCGACTCTGCCGAGAGGGCGGCCTCCGCGGCCGTGGGGCGCTCGGCCGGGTCCAGGCGCGTCATCCGCTCGAGCAGGTGGCGCCAGTCGTCGCGGATGCGATCCGGGATCGCGGGCGGATTCATGACGCGGGCGGTCGCGGCGCCGCGGCCGGATCCGTTCGCGGGGTACGCCAGGGACCCGGTCAGCGCCTCGAGCGCGACCAGGCCGAGGCTGAACACGTCACCGGCAGTGCCGGGCTCGGCGTCACGCAGCAGCTCTGGCGCCATGTACGCGAAGGTGCCGAGCACGACGCCGGGTGCCGTCATGCGGGGGCTGCCGACTTCGCAGGCGATGCCGAAGTCCGCGAGCTTCGCCGTCCACGGACCCCCGAGCGCGTCGCGGGCGAGCATGATGTTGGACGGCTTCACGTCTCGGTGGATGATCCCCGCCGCATGCACGACGGCCAGCCCCTCGGCGAGGTCCCTGGTGAAACGGGCGACCTGGCGAGGGCGCATCGGACCGCTGGTGAGCCGTCGGGCGAGCGTGGGGCCGTCGACGAACTCCATCACCAGGTAGCGAGGGCGTCCGGGGATCAGCTGCGCGTCGTACAGCGTCACCAGCGAGCGGTGGTCGACGGCGGCCAGCAGCGCCTTCTCGGTGTGGGCGCGGTCGGCGGATGCGGCGGCGCGGTCATCCTCGTGGATCATCTTGATCGCGACCGGGCGCTCCATGCGGGTGTCCATCGCGTGATAGACGGTCGACATCCCGCCGCGTCCGACGCGCTCCTGGAGCAGGTAGCGGTCGTCGAGCAGAGCGGTCGCCGGTGAGACGACGTCGAGCGTCATCGCGGCACCCTCGCGGCGGCATTCTCGTGAAGCATGCTCCGAAACTATGTCGCCCGCACGAACGCGTCTGCTCCCTTGACTCCGATGCGCAGTCGTGAGAGGCGCGGCGTCTCGGGGCGCGCCACGATCACCTCACACGTGCGCTGACCCCTCTCGCGTTATCCGCCGACATGTGAAGTGCGGGGTGCGAGTCGCATCCGTAGATTGGTCGAGTCCCGCTGTGAAGGAGCTGTCCCATGACCGAGATCCAGACCACGACTTGTCGGTCCTGTCCGGGCGCTGCCTGAGTCCTGCCATGGCCGAGTCCCTCCCGTCCCATCCGTTCGACGCCCGTTCGCGGGTGCAGCTCGATCGACCGCACAGCCGCAAGTGGAGCCTGCATCCGGGCACGATCGGTGCCTGGGTCGCGGAGATGGACTTCGGGGTCGCGCCCCCGATCGCCGAGGCTCTGGGCCGCGCGGTGGCCGACGAGAACCTCGGCTACCTGTCGCCTCCGGTGGCGGCGGACCTCAGCGAGGCCACGTCCGACTGGATGCGGAACGAGTACGGATGGGCGGTCGACCCCGAGCGTGTGCATCATGTGGCGGATGTGATGGCCGCACTGGGCGTGGCCGTGAGGGAGTACTCGCCGGCCGGCTCGGCCGTGATCGTACCCACCCCGGCATACATGCCGTTTCTGACATATCTACCCTCGATCGGCCATCCCGTGATCGAGGTGCCGGGCGTCGAGGTCGATGGCCGCTGGCAGCACGACCTGGAACGCATCGATGAGGCCTTCGCCGCCGGGGCGCGGACGCTGGTGCTCTGCAATCCGCACAACCCCACCGGCACCATCGCCGGGCGCGAAGAGCTCGAGGCGATCGCGGAGATCGTCGAGCGGCACGGCGGACGCGTGTTCGCCGATGAGATCCACGCGCCGCTGCGTTTCGACCAGGCGCCGTTCATCCCCTACGCGTCGATCTCGGGTGCCGCGGCCGGCCACACCGTCACCGGGACCAGCGCCTCGAAGGCGTGGAACATCGCGGGACTCAAGACCGCGCAGCTGATCACCTCGAACGACGCCGACCAGGAGCTGTACCGAAAGTTCGGCTTCGCGGTGCACCACGGTGCGTCGACGCTCGGAGTCGTGGCCTCGACCGCCGCGTACCGGCACGGCAGGCCCTGGCTCGACGAGGTGATCGAGTACCTCGACGGTTCGCGAAGGCAGCTCGCGTCGCTCGTGGAACAGCACCTTCCCGGCGCCGTGTACCGCATGCCCGAAGCGACATACATCGGCTGGATCGACGTCGGAGCGCTCGGTATCGACAGCCCTCCCGCGGAGTTCTTCCGTGAGCAGGCCGACGTGGTGCTCACCGAGGGGCGCCTGCTCGGACGCGGATACGAGGACTACGTGCGTATCGTCTTCGCGACCCCGCGACCGATCCTGGAAGAGGCCTTCGTCGCCATGGGTGATGCCGTGCGGGGGCGGGCGTAGGAGGCATCCGAGCATCTACCTCGGGCGCGGCATCCACCTGAGGTCTTGCATCCGCCTGCATCCGCCTGCAGCCCCTGCAGCCCCTGCAGCCATCCCTAACGGCATGCATGGACTGGGCGCATCGATTCGATGAACCGTCTCCCCGGCGCCTCAACGCTCTCACTGAGATCGGTGTGGAATATATCGGGGCGTCCTCGTATGTGTGCTTTCATTTCTCATGCAAGGTACTCGACTGTCCTGAGGAGACAAGTTCGTGAACTCACAGATCGATATCGCCGGCGGGCAACATTACCCGTCAAGCGGAGTAAGAAAGCGGGCCGCGCTGATCGCCACCGCGACCGTGTTCGCGATGGTCTTCGCAGGGACGGTGCCTGCCAATGCGGCTTCGGATTCCGACCCGGATGCTGTCGCTGAGGCTGTCGCGGAAGCAGCTCCCACCGATCTCGAAGCGTTGCCCGTCGAGCAGTTTGGCGACCTTTTGACGGCCTCTCTCGATGACGGCGGAACGGTTGCCACCGGGGTGGACGCCGCAGACGGCCTGACATTCTCATCGGCCGACGGTTCGCAGGTCGCGAATGTTGCGCTACCGGGAGGGACCGAGCTGAGCCAGGCGTCCGTCAGTGAAGACGGGTCGATCACTTTCGCGGGAGACAGAAGCGTCCCGTCCGTGAACGTCCTTGCTTCCGCGAATGCGGTGCGCGTCGCTACGGTGATCGCCTCGGCGGAGCAAACCGAGGAGTTCGCATACGATTTCGGGCATGAGGCGACTGTGGAGATCCGTGAGGACGGCGGCGCCCTCGTGGTGATTCCGGGTGCGGACGGAACCGAGGTGATCATCGCTGACATCGACACACCCTGGGCGACGGATGCCAGCGGTGCTCCCGTGTCGACCCACTACGTTGCTGAAAGTGGTGTTCTGACGCAGGTCGTTAGTCACCGTGCCGAGGGCGTCACCTATCCGGTGGTCGCCGATCCGAAGTTCGACAGCCCGAATGCCCTCCAGGTGCGGGTGCGGTTCACACGCGCCGAGACCGGCACCATCGCTGCGGGAGGGTGGGGCGGCGCGATCGGCTCATTCTCCTGTGGTGCGATGATGGCGGTCTGTGCGTTGGCGAGCGGCGTGCTGGTCTATCAGGCCGGTGTCGCCCAGCGGTCAAAGCCGAAGCGTTGCGTGCAGGTCACCGCCACGTCGCCCATCGTCATCCCGGGCCTTGTATGGTGGGTCGACACATACTCAGGCGGGGCGTGTAGATGATGAGTAACGCTTCGCCTTTCCGACCGACCCACAGGCCCGTCTGGCGACTGGTTTTCACGATCGTGGCCTTCGTCCTCTACGTCGCGGGGATCGCGCTCAGCGTGCGCGTTCCGGAGTATCGGCTCTGGTTGCAGCTTCCGGCGAACCTCATCCTGATGGTCTGGTTCTTCGTCATGCTCTGGCACCAGCGGCGTACCGACGCAGAGGGGGAAGGCCGAGCGACATGGTGGGGATTCCTCACTCGATCGTCGCGGCACTTCGCGCTGACGGTCGCCGTCTTCGCCACCTATGCGGCCTGCGTGCTCATCGCCGCGGTGCAGCCGTCGTGGCAGCCGACGCTGATCCTGCTCGGCGCGGTCCCCGCGGCCGTCTGGTTCCTGGTCGCGGCGGTGATCCACTTCCGCACGAGCGCCGCGACGACCGATCGCGCCGACTGACCCTGCACCCCCACGCATGAGAGAAGCGCACGCCCGGGGGGAGGGCGTGCGCTTCCCATCCCCAGGGGGATGGCGACGGATGCCGTGTTCGGGTCACGGCATCCGTCGGGCCTCAGGAGGCGTCGATGCCGCGACGCCGCCGCATCGCGACGATCGCCCCGCCGAGCGACAACAGCACCAGGCCGATGAGGATGCCGCCGATCGGCAGATCACCACCCGTGGAGCTGAGCTCATCGTCGCCCGGAGCGCTCACGCCGCCGGTGTCGGGGTCGCCGCCGTTGCCCGGCACGGCCGCCGCGGTGACCACGGCTGTGGCCGCACTCGTGGCCGAGCCCGTGCGGAACCCTTCCAGAGACCCGGTCACCGTGACCGAGATGCGCGCGCCGAGCGCGCTCGCGGGGATCGTGAACGTCGTGGCGGGATCCGCCGCCCGAGCCGCGCGCGCCGTGTTCACGACGGGTTCGCCGTCGATCGCCCACTCGTAGCTGAGCTGGGTGCCCTCGGGCCAGCCGTCGGAGCTCGCGGTCAGCGTCTGTCCGACGACGGCCTTGCCCGCGATGGTCGGTGCCGTGGTGGGTGCGAGCACCTGCATGACGTCGGCTTCGGCGACGCAGCCGTCGCACGTGCCGCCGAGCGTGGCGACGCGGCCGGTGACCGAGAAGGTGCCGCCGGGGGCGGTATCGATCACGGTCGCGCTGAAGGTGAGCTCGGCCGTCGTCGCCGGAGCCGTGCCGACCGGGACGTTCCAGGTCAGCGTCGTGCCGTCGAGCGTTGCTCCGGCCGGGATGGCGTCGAGCGTTGCGCGGGTCAGCAGCTCGCTCAGGTCGACCGTGATGACCGAAGACGCCAGGGGCACGAGGCCGGTGTTGGCGGCTGCGACCGTGTAGGTCACGGTGTCACCGACCGCGAGCGGGTCGGCCCCGGCATCCGTCACCGAGAGCGAGAGCTTGTCGGGCCAGGCGGGCTTGCCGGGCTCGAGGATCCAGTCGTTCCACAGAGTGGTGATGTCGCGGCCGGAGATCTCTTCGGCGAGGGCCTTGAGGTCGGCGGCGGTGCGGCTCTGGCCGGCGAAGCGCGTCTGCCACTCCTTGATCAGCGAGAAGAAGGCGTCGTCGCCGATGGAGATCTTCAGCGCCTCCCAGAACTGCGCGCTGCGCGTGTAGGTCTGGTAGCCGTAGAGGTCTTCCGAGGCCGTCTGTGCGCCGGGAGGGGTGTTCCAGTTCGCGCTGCTCGAGGCCGTGCGGTTCCACGACGAGTAGTAGCTCTGCTCGGTGCTCGTTCCGCTGCCGAAGCCGGCCGTGCTGTTGTAGTGCGTCGGGCCCCAGGTGGCCATGCCCTCGCCGATCCAGATGTCGGTCCACGTGGTCGGAGCGACGTTGTCGCCGTACCACTGGTGCACGAGCTCGTGGATGAGCGTGTTGCCGTTGACCGAACTGGTGCTCGGGAAGAACGACCGGTCCTGCGTCTCGAGCGCGTAGTTCACGCCGCTCGGCACGGTGTCGACGATCACGCCGGTGCTGTTGCCCGGGTAGGGGCCGTACATCGACTCGAGGTTGCGCGTGATGGTCTCGAGTTGAGCGACGCGGTTGCGGATCGTGGTCTTGTTGCCGTCGCTGAGGCCCGAGTCCATGAACGACCACGAGGGGATGTTGCGACCATCCGTCAGCGTGATCGAACCCTCGATCACGTCGAAGCGGCCGATCGCGATGACCGCGAGCTCGGAGGCCATCTGCTTGTCCTGACGCCACACCCAGGTCGTGCGGTCGCCGGAGACGGTCTTGGACTTCAGCTCGCCGTTGCTGGCGACGGCCGCATCACCCGTGACGCCCGAGGCGTTCGCGAGCACCGAGGGCGCATCGACCGAGATCGTGTAGGTCGCCTTGTCGCCCGGGGTGTTGTTGTGCGGGAACCCGGCCATCATGCCGATCGGCTGTCCGAGCAGGATCGCTCCGTCGTTCGTGCCGTTCCATCCCTCGTAGCTGCCGTCGGTGTCGACGTGGCGCTCGGGGGTGCCGCTGTAGGTGACCGCGACCGTGAACTCGCCGTCGACCGGCGTGGCCGGGGTGACGATGAGCTTGTACTTCACGGCATCCGCGTCGATGTCGCGCTCCCACGTCGCGGGGGCGCCGTTGACGGTGACAGCCGAGATGGTCATGCCTTCGAAGTCGAGCGAGAAGCTGCGCAGCGGCGAGAGCGCCTTGGCGGTCATGGTGGTCGTAGCCGTCGTGATGTCGCCGGTGATGAGGCCGCCGGCGACGCCGGTCGGGCTCCAGGCGAGGGACACGTCGTAGTTCAGGGCGTCGTAGCCGCCGTTGCCGACGTTCGGGAACATCGCGTCGCCGGAGGTGCGGGGGCCGTCGATCGGGCCGTCGGCCGCGGTGGCGGGAACGGAGGTGACGAGGAGGGATCCGGCGAGCAGCGCGGTGACCGGGAGGGTCGCGAGCATTCGCCGACGGGCAGGGGAGGTCAGTCGGAGCATGGGTGCTTTCGGGTTGGCATGGCGAGGGCGACCGATCACGTCGTCGTGGTGCGGGGTGGGCTTGTGGCCCGGAGGGATACGTATGAAACGTATGGAACGTATGTTTCGGCAATATAT
Source organism: Microbacterium croceum (assembly GCF_023091245.1). Classification (NCBI taxonomy): domain Bacteria; kingdom Bacillati; phylum Actinomycetota; class Actinomycetes; order Micrococcales; family Microbacteriaceae; genus Microbacterium; species Microbacterium croceum. The sequence goes on from NZ_JAHWXN010000001.1 coordinate 825,125, forward strand.
CGTGTTCCTCACGGTTCGGTTGCGGCGAGATTTTCTGCGCGCGGACCGGGAGAATTGTTCGACGCTGTCCAGCTAAGGTCGCGCAGCACCATGGTTCGAGTCCCCGAGACGGACTCGGCCGCGAGGGGTCAAGACGCGCCGCGCTGAGGCGTGTGGGGTCGGCGCGTCTTGACCCCTCACGCGCAGGCCGGGTATGCGCAGGGGCGTGCGACGGCCGAGGGGTGGGGGAGTTGTGGGGGTGAGGCTATCGCCCGGTGGTGCCGGTCTCGTTCTGTTGGGTGCCGCCGGCCGGATAGCGCCCTGAGGGATCCATGAGGACTTGCCGCCAGTAAGGTTCGCCGCGGAATGCAGGTTCGTCACGGCGGACAGCGGCAGATGCGAGCACGCTCGTGGTGGCGCAGACGATTCCGAAGATGGGTCCCGCCCAGTCCGCGGTCGGGCCCAGCGCGATGGCTCCGATGAAGGCTGCCGCGACGACGAGAAGAGGGGCGAGGGTCAGCATCCAGCGATGCGGCCCCGTGGTTCGCGCTCCGAACATCAGACCCGCGCTCACAGCGAGGAGTACTGCGACGGTGTTGATCAGCATGCATCCTCTTCTCGTTGACGTAGAAAGGAAACGATCGACGTCTTCCGAGCAACTAAAGCACGCATACGAGGGCGCAGTCCTGGGGGGTCTGCGCGGATCCTGACGTGCGCGTTCGTAGGCGCCGCCGTCCGGATCATGCGGCCTCGCATCTATCCCGCCCCGCGCCCGAGCGCTACTGTGCAGGAATGGATGCGACTCAGGATGCTGCGCAGGAGCGCGCTGCGGATGCTCGATTCGACGACGTCATGGTCGAGGAGGCCGAGCTGCGGGAGAAGCAACGGATGCTGGCGCGGAGGTTCTCGTGGAGCGTCGCCTGGATCGTGCCGCTGGTCACACTGATCGTCGGCATCTGGCTCACGAGCGCTGGGACGATCGAGGGGCTCAACGACCTGGGCGATGGCACATTCGAGGCCACGTATCGCGTGGTCTGGCCGGCCGGGCTCGTGCTTCTCGGAGTCGGAGCTCTCGGTGTGGTCGCGGCGGCCATCACCACCGCAGTGGTCACGACCGACCGCTGAGCATCTGCCCGTAGACGCGACAGCGCCCCCGCCGACCGGCAGGGGCGTTGTCTTCGCGGATGCGACTTACTGCACCGACCATCCGCCGTCGGAGGCGAGGATGGCGCCGTTGATGTTCACGGCGTCGTCCGACAGCAGGAACGTGATCGACGCGGCCAGGTGCTCGGCGGTCGCGATGGTCGGGATCGCCTGCTGGAATGGAGCCAGTCGACCCGAGCCGTACTCCGACATGTGCGGGGGCATCGGGATGCCCGTGGCCACGCCGCCGGGGGCGACGGAGTTCACGCGGATGCCCTTCGGCCCGTACATGAACGCCGCGGACTTCGTGACGCCGATGATGCCGTGCTTGCTGGCGGTGTAGGCGTTACCCGAGGCGTTGCCGCGCAGGCCCGCTTCGCTCGAGACGTTGAGGATCGAGCCGCGGCCCGCTGCCTCCATGATCGGGAGCACGGCGCGCATGAGCTTGAACGGTGCGGTGAGGTTGATCGCGATGACGCGGTCCCACACGGCATCCGTCGTCTCGCCTGCGGGGGAGAAGTCGTCGTTGATGCCGGCGACGTTCGCGAGGGCGTCGATGTGGTCGCCTGCGGCGGCGAGCACGGCATCGATCGCGTCCTGCTTCGTGAGGTCGCCGGGGACCGTGACGATGTCGGCATCCGGCAGCTCCGTCTTGAGGGCCTCGAGCTTCTCGGCGGCGATGTCGCTGGCGATCACGCGTCCGCCTTCGCGGGCGATGCGGGATGCCGTGGCCTTGCCGATGCCGGACGCCGCTCCGGTGACGATGACGGTCTTGCTGGCGAAACGTCCGGTCGTGGGCTTCTCGGTCCAGCCCTCGTCGCCGGTGTCTTCGGGGATCTCGCCGCCGTTGGCCGCGCGCACGAGGTCGTCGACGACAGACTGCGGGAGGGCGCCCTGGCTCATCGCGACCAGTTGCTGCAGCGGGAGGCCCAGCACCGGGGTGAGCAGTTCGGGATCGGCGCCCGTCTTCTCGAACAGGCCGCGGATGAGCGGACCGCCGGTGGGGTCGTTCAGCCAGTCGCCGATGGTGGAGTGAGCGGTGAGGGCCATTTGTTCTCCTTGTTCGAGTTTCGCAACGGTGCGTCTACTTATGTTCGAGTCTACGCCTGAGTACGCTCGAATGGTGCCCCGTCCTCGCAGTGAAAAAGCGCGCCAGTCCGTTCTGGAGGCGATGCGCGTTGCCCTGTCGGCCGGTGGCTACGAGGCCGTGACGATCGAGGGGCTCGCGGAGTCTGCCGGGGTGTCGAAGCAGACGATCTACCGCTGGTGGGGGTCGAAGGCGGCGATCCTCGGGGAGGCACTGCGCGAGGGGTCGGTGCCCGGAGCGGATGCCGCCGTGCCCTTCTCGGATGATCTGGGTGCCGACCTGCGGGCGTGGTTCTCGGCGGTGTCGGCCGGGCTGGCGGATGCGGATGGCGTCGCCGTCGCGCGAGCGCTGATCGTGGTGACCGCGTCGGACCCGGCGCTGGGGCTGGAGCTGAACGAGAAGCTGGCTGCACCGATCCGGGAGTGGGTGACGTCGCGCCTGTCGCTCGCGGTTGCCGCGGGTGATGTGCGGGCGGACGTGGATGCTGCCGCGGTTGCGGATCAGTTCATCGCGATGGCGAGTTATGCAGCGCTGTTGGGGCGGCCGTTGGGAGATGCACGGGTGGACGCGACGGTGGGAGTGCTGCTGCGGGGGATTGTGGCGTAGGCGCCGGAGGCTCAGCGCTCCCGGATCTTGCGCAGGTCAGCCGCGTCGATGTCCTGGAATCCGATCGTGACCGGAGCGAGCCGGGTGCTGCGGGCGGCCCCTTCGCGATCTGTGTACTCGAGCGTGGGGCTGAAGATGTGGAAGTCCACATCGTCGCTGCATGACAGTGCGACGGTGACGGATGCGGACTCCGGATGCAGCTGGACCTCGTCGGCCTGGACGTCGCTCGAGCCGGTGCTGAATGACTCCAGCGATGCGGTCGATGCGGGAACGGGGAAGTCGGCGCTCGTGCATCCCGACATGGCGACGACCTCGGCGCCGGCATCCCGGGTCGCGAACTGGTCGGCGGCGACCGCCATGAAGGCCCATGATCCGACGTCGACTCGGATGGGATCTTTCGTATCGGCGTAGATCAGCCCGACGGTCTCGAAAGCGATGCCGTCAGCTGTCGGGATGATGTTGAAGGCCACGTTCCCCAGGTCGAAGCCGTCGGAACCCTCGCCGCGGATGACCTCGAAGTCGCCGGGTCCGACTGCGGCGCCGCCCGGCAGATCGATGCCGGTGAGATCGGTCCAGATCGGGTCATCCTTCGCTGCGGCGAAGATCAGGTTGACCGGGTAGGCCTGTCCTGTCGGGTAGACGACTTCCGCCGACGTGAGCGCGAAGGATGGCGCGACGGGCTCGCCCTGCGCAGGAGCGCAAGAGGTGGCCGCGGTGATGGTGAGAAGGAGGAGCGTTGCTGCCGCCGCCCGAGTGCGTGCCGTCATGTCACTGGTAGTAGACGACGAGGTATTGGTCCTTCGTTGGTGTGTACAGGTCTCCGTAGGTCCACGTCGCACCGGAGACGGGCTTCCCGCTCTGGAAGTAGGCCGTCTTCACCCGATACTTGTTGTAGTTCGACGCCAGGCCGAGCTTGGAGTATTTGCTGCTGCTCGCGGCGATGTTGATGGTGATCGAGTAGTCCTTGGTCACGCTCGCCGTGGCGCCGATGTTGCCCGCCGCGACGGGCCCGGTGATTCCCAGGCCTGCGGAGATGGTGGAGCTCACAGTGGTGGATGCGCTCCAGGAGTAGCCGGTTGACTTCGCCCATGCGTCGGTGAGATGTTTCACGAACTGGCGAGCGCGGCCGCCAGGCTGGTGATGCGAGATCGTGCCTTCATGTGTTTCCCCCCAGAAATGTTCGTGCGCTGTGTCTGAGTGACATACAAGTCCACATATGAGGACGATTGCAATATATAGGGAGACGATATGGGTTGCTTGATCGAGTCAGAGCTCGGTGGAACTGGTGCGCGAACCCAGCCCTAGCCTGGCGCGATGGCATCGGTTGAAACGTTCTGCGCCCCGGAGTGGGTCACGTTCCGCTCGGGGTTCGATTGACCGATCGATCGTCGACGATCTTCGAACGGGCAGCTTTGGTTCGCCCATCCGCAAACCGCGCCTGCGCTCGGTCGTGACGGCGGGGAACCTCGACGAGCTCCGTGGCCTTCGGCAACCCCATCGGCTTCGTCGATGCGTACACGCTCTCGGCGGTGTCGATGAGGAAGGTCTCGTGCCAGATGCCGACTGCTCCCGGAGCCTTTCGGGCCATCTTGTTGAAGCGGGTCCAGGCCGGACGATGCTCCTGCGAAGGACTGGATGCATAGGCGTAGAGCTTGTCGACGGATGACCAGTACTGCACGACGTAGGGTCCGCCGGCGCCGAGGAGCAGGTGGAAGCCGAGCAGGCCCGAGTCGGTGTCGATGGAGAGTTCTCGCAGCATCCGCGGCATGGCGAGGAAGGGCGGCAACCACAGGTCGGGGCGCCACCAGCGGTTGATCTGCATCCCGATGTGGAACACGACGAGCTCCCCGTCGTGGCGGTGGGTCATGCGGCCCGGGATGATCTTCGACATGATGACTCCTCTTAGTTGGATAGTTTCACTATCCATAATGGATAGCGCTACTATCGAAGTCAAGAGGTGGCGATGAGAATTTCCGAACTGTCAGCCCAGACCGGCGTGACCGTGCCGACGATCAAGTACTACCTGCGCGAGGGTCTGCTGCCCGAGGGGGAGCGGTCATCTGCGACTCAGGCTGCATACTGCGAGAAGCACGTGGAGCGGCTGCGGGTGATCCGGGCGCTGCTCGATGCCGGCGTGAGCATCGCCGAGACGCGACGGGTGCTGGCGGCGCTGGATGATCCGCCGGCGAACCCGCACGAGCTGCTCGGGACCGCGCATGCGGCGATCACTCCCCCGGTGGATGAAGCCCTGGATCTGACCGAGGCCGAGCGGCTGGTCGAGGGACTCGGGTGGAAGCCCGGGATGTGCGACGAAGCTGTGCTGCACGCGGTTGCTCGGGCGCTGCAGGGGTTGGAGCGAGCCGGATTCACCGTGCCGGATGCAGTGATGGCGGAGTACCTCGCGAGCGCACGGCGGATCGCGGATGCCGAGCTCGCGGGCGTGCCGGAGGAGTCTGCGGAAGCCGCGGTGCGCTACGTGGTGCTGGGGTCGGTGCTGGTGGAGCCGTTGTTGTTGGCGTTGCGGCGGGTGGCGCAGCAGGTGAGTTCGGGGGAGCGGTTTGGTGGGAGCGTCGGCTAGCGCGCGAGGAGCGCGGAGAGCCGTTCCCGAAGCGTCGGATCGCACACATACACATACGTTCCACGCATTCCGCGAGTCAGCAGCACCCCATAGATGTTCCTGATGAAAGTCAGCAAGTCATCGTCCCCAAAGGCATCCTTGAGGTGCCCCGTGTTCTCCTTGCCCTTCTTGTCACGGTAGTTGTCGCGGTCGGCGACGATGAGCCCGGTCTCGGGATCGAGGCGGAGATCCGGTCCGATGATGACGCCGGCGTAGTTGAGGTCGTACCCCTGAACGGTATGGATAGAGCCGACCTCTTCGAGGGAACCTGACGAGTTGATCCAGTCCTTATCTGTGCCGTTCCACCTCATGCGCTCGCCGTCGAGCTCGATGTCGAAGGCACTGGGGTTCTTCTTCGAAACCCAGTCCCATGCGTAGCCGGCGACAAACCGTGAGAGGCCGACCTCAGCATCCCTCTGACGGATAGCGGCACGCATCTCACCGAGATCGTCGAAGAGTCGGAGGTCATACTCGCCTAGGTCGGGGAGTGAGGGCGATTCGTCTCTCAGCAGAGCCCGGACAAACTCGACGTAGTCGGCACCGGCTTGAACGCGCATCTGAGTAGTCAGGCGGAAGAACCGGTGCGCATCGTTGGCCGCCCGCAATTCAGCCGCCAGGATCGTCGGTGAAAGGTCGTGCGGTCGCACGCTCTGTTCGCCATCGACGAGCAGGAGCTGATGACGGCTCCGAGCCTTGATCCAGTCGAGCTGCGTGTAGCGCGGGTCATCTTCGCCGAACAGAGCCGCATTGATGTCACGGAACTTCTTGTTCTGGACACCGGATGCTTGATTCGCTCGCTGTCCGAGACGATGGGTCTCATCGACCAGCACGAGGTCGAACTCAGCATCAGACTCTCCGAGCTGGAAGGGTGACATCACCATGCTTGCGTCGAGTTTCGGGGTCTTCTTGAAGACCTTCTTGACCGACTCGCGCAGCGACTGCTGCGGGATGACGAGCGCCATCCGAAGAGTCTTGAGAAGTTCGCGATTCTCAGGGACGAAGAACTCCGAGAACATCGAGTCGGGTTCGACACCGTCGTGGTCTTGGTAGTCGCGAATGTCAGCGAGCAGCTTCATGAGGAAGATCGCGATGATCGTCTTCCCTGTCCCGGGGTTTCCCTGCACGACGAGCGTCGATCGAACGCCTGGATGCTGGAGGTCCTCGAGCAGGCCTTCGACGATGTCCATGATTGCGATCGCTTGATCATCGGTCAGCGCTTTGAACGGTGACAACTTGAAGAGGTCGGAGTTCTCGATCTGCGGGATGCTGCGTGAGAAGAGCCCTTCCGCTCGCAAGGCTTCGAAAACATCGCGGAAGGACTCCCGGTAGAGATCGCGATCGTAGTACTGCGAATCGGTCAGGCCATCGTTGCCGTTGAGGATGCGATATTGACCATCGCCCGAGAACCAGCGGATGAGGTGCGACTCGAGGTCGAGGCAGACCGACTTGTTGAAAGTGTGATCAATGACGACCCGGATCGATTCAAGGTCTTCGTTCTTCTTGGCCCCTGCGAGGTGCTGGCGCATCCGAGTTGCGGCGCTTACCGTCTCGCCGACGTAGAGACCGGGAGAACTGCGCCGGTTATCGCCTTCGATCACGTAGACGACGGGCCAGTTGGTGTGCCTGGCATCGTCCCGAGCCCAGGCGTCCACTGACTCGCGGCGAAAGGGAAGCCGCTGGATGTTGAATTCGGTCACTCTGGGGACTCGCCGAGCTCGGTGTACTTCGTCATCCGGCCCCTGGCCAGGTCGACGGGGTACTTTATCCTCGTCGACTCCAGCTTCTTCAAGACGATCTCGTCGAGGTCGACGCCGATCTTGTTGGCGAGGTGGATGCAGTAGGTGACGACATCAGCGAGCTCCGCCTCGACCTTTTCCTGTTCGAAGTCAGGAGACCACTGGAAGCACTCGAGGAGCTCGCCAGCCTCGATCGAGATGCTCTTCGCGAGGTTCTCTGGAGAGTGGAACTGATCCCAATCGCGCTCTGCGACAAAGGTGCGGAGGGCGGCCAGAGTCTCGGATGAAGGCATGATGTGACGCTAGCAGGACCTGTATACGGTCACCGGCGAAGTTGCGTGTGCGCGCCGTCAGCGCCGCTACTGTATGACCATGCCTATCGACCCGTTTCGCTTGCGTGTGGGAGATGTCGTCACACGAAGTGAGCTCGCCGTCGAGTACGGAGGGGCGACTCAGGGTGGAATTATCGCCAGCAGGCGCACGAACCGAGTTTTCATCTTCACTGATCACAGCGAGGGGAACCAGTTCGGATACGTGTACGACGGTTTCTCGAGCGACGGCAGCGTGTTGTTCTACACCGGGGCAGGGCAGAGCGGAGACCAGCTTGAGTCGGGGTCGAACTCACCGATCCTCACGCACGCGGAAAAGGGTCGATCACTTCACGCGTTCGTTGCTGACGGTTTTGTGGCTGGCACTCAAACGAAGCGCCAACGGTATCTCGGAGAGTTCATCCTCGACCCAAGCCGAGGGTTCGAACGGATGGCAGCCCCTGACCGGTGGGGCGCTTCGCGAACCGTAATAGTGTTTCGCCTGCTTGCCGTGACGGAGGTGCCTAGCTCTCTTGTAGAGAGAGTGGGTTTCAGCGGCATCACCGATCGACCCGGAGCGTTGGAAGTGCCGCTTGAGATCAACTCCAGGTTCTTCTTCGAAACCGCCCCTCGCGCTGCAAGCTCCGCGGTCCGCAAGGAGTCTCAGCTCGTAGACGAGTTTGTTGCGAATCAGGCTGGACACGAGTTCAAGCGATGGGCGATCAAGCTGCCAGAAGAGCGCTCACCTCTTCTGACTGACGTCTACGACCGGACTGATCGGGTTCTGTATGAGGCGAAGGCGATCGCGGGCAGGGCGGATCTTCGTATGGCTGTCGGGCAACTCTTTGACTATCGCCGACATGTCAACGTCGACAACCTTCGTTGCAGCGTGCTGCTGCCATCGCGTCCAAGCGCAGACCTTCGGGACTACCTTCAAGCCGCTGGCCTGGGGCTCGCGTATAAGGACGGAGATCGCTTCTCGTTCGAAGGGACAGCTACTGCTGCATAGCCTCAAGTTGTGAAGCAACAGCAGCGACTGCCGGTAGGTCAGCGGCGGCCCAGTCCAAGGACCTAAGTTCGGGGGCAGTGCACCAGCGCACCTCTGCATGCTCGACAGGGGCTGGCTCTCCAGCCTCAATCGAGGCGAAGTAGGTCGCCAGAACGATGGTCGCGAAGTCATACTCATGCCGCGTCTCGACGATCGGCGCCCCCACCCTGACCGTGCAGCCGAGCTCCTCGTATAGCTCGCGGACAAGCGCAGCTCGAGGGGACTCGCCTGGCTCGATTTTTCCGCCGGGGAACTCCCACAGGTTCGGCAGCGACATGGCCGTGCTTCGCTTTGCCGCAAGCACTCGACCATCACGCACGATCACCGCAGCTACGACATGAACTTGCTTGGGCATTCGAGTCCGATCCTTATGGGCAGCCTAGCGACTTGTGAACCGAACGCTGGTCGACCGCCGCGCGAAAGCCACGCCGACGCGGCTTTCGACCATGGTGTGGCCCATACGATGTTCCGGTTCCGCTATCGTCTGGATGAATGCGTGTTCAACGATGAACGGAGTGACGATGGAGTTTGCAGAGCGCCTCGATTCCCTGGCGACGAAAGTGAAGAACCAGGCAACCGCGATCGGGACCGAAGAAGCGACGAAGAACGCATTCGTGATGCCGTTCATCTCGACGATTCTCGGGTATGACGTCTTCGACCCCCTAGAGGTCGTGCCGGAGTTCACCGCAGACGTCGGTACCAAGAAGGGGGAGAAGATTGACTACGCGATCATGCGTGAGAGCGAAGTCCAGATTCTCATCGAGTGCAAGCCCTCTATGGGGCCGCTCAAGATCGAGCACGCCTCGCAGCTTTTCCGCTACTTCTCCGTCACCAACGCGCGCATCGCTGTCCTGACAAACGGTGTCCTCTGGCACTTCTACACAGACCTTGATGCACCGAACCGGATGGACGCGAAGCCGTTCCTCGTCCTCGACTTGCTTGACATTGACGAGACGTTGATCCCTGAGATTCAGAAGCTGAGCAAGGAGAGCTTCGATCTCGACTCGATCATTAGTGCGGCCGAGGAGCTCAAGTACATCGGTGCGCTCAAGCGCGAGATCGCAAGTCAGTTCCGCGAGCCGACCGACGAGTGGATCAAGTTCTTCGCCACACGCGTTTACGAAGGTTCGTACACGCAGAAGGTTCGTCAGCAGTTCACGAGCCTCGTAAGCAAGGCTGCGCAGCAGTTCCTCACCGAGCGAGTCAACGACCGGCTGAAGACCGCACTAGGAGTCAGCGGGATCACTCGCACCGCGGAAGCGCCGCCGGCGACCAGCGCCGAGGTCGTCGAGGCCGACCTTGACCGCGACACCGAGATCGAGACAACCCTGGAAGAGCTCGAGGGGTACCAGATCGTCAAGGCCATCGCCTGCGGTGATGTGAAGCCGCAGCGGGTGACACACAGAGATGCGAAGAGCTACTTCGCTGTGTTGTTGGACGACAACAACCGGAAGCCGATCGCCAGACTGCATTTCAACGGCAAGCAGAAGTACCTCGGCCTGCTGGACGAAGAGAAAGTCGAGACGCGGCATCCGATCGAGGAACTCGACGAGATATACGCCCATGCGGATGGCATCCGCGAGGCGGTGCGGCGCTACGCCTAGGTGGAGTGTCCGATCGAACCGGACGAAGCATGGTGGTGTATTGCGTTCGATCCGCAGCGTGGGCGCCGGAAGCTTGCCCCTCGCCGTACATAGCCTCAGCGCATGTCACTTGGATCGGTCGCCGATATCGTCACTGCGCTCACCGCCGTCTTTGCCCTGCTCGCTGCAATCGCCGCGACGCGTCACGCCCGTCAGCTGTTCGATGTGGAATCACGGCGGGACGAAGCCGCGGCCGCTCGCGAACGGCAGTCTCAGGCGAGCAAGGTCTTCGCGTGGGTCGCGTCCCGTATCGGGGACGAGACAACCTACGGAGTGGTCGTCGTGAACTCTTCCGAGCAGGCGATCTACGACGTCGAAGTGCGGGTGACCGACTCGCAATCCCATGAGCGCCGACCTGTCACGCTTACTATCCTCCCGCCCGGCGCCTATTACTTAGGAGAGAGCATGGAAGCGTATGGGTGGGAGTTTGCGTCACGCCTTCGGTCTTTCGATGACGAGATCCGTCCAGTTACGAAGTCAAAGAAGCGCCGAATACTAGGAATGTCGTTTCGCGACAGCTCAAATCTCGAGTGGACTCGCGATGGTGCAGGAACGCTCGCAACTGCCTAGGGCGAAGAAGAGCCCTACTCGAACCCACCCGTCAACCGCCCCCGCATCCGCTCACTCGCGTCATTCATCCCGACGATCTCCACCGTCTTCCCCAGCGCGGCATACTTCGTCTCGATCGCATCCAACGCGGCAACCGTCGACGCATCCCACACATGCGACCCCGACAGATCGATCACCACGCGAGACGGATCGTCCGAGTACGAGAACAACGTCGTCAGATCATTGCTCGACGCGAAGAACAGCTCGCCGTCGACCACATAGCGGGCAACAGAACCGGACACAGTCCGCGACACCGTCACGAAGTGCGCCACCCGCCGCACGAACAGCACCGACGCGACCAGCACCCCACCGACGACTCCGACCGCCAGGTTGTGCGTGATCAGCACCAGCACGACGGTGGCGACCATCACGAAGGTCTCGCTCTTCGGCATCCGCTTCAACGTCGACGGACGGATGCTGTGCCAGTCGAACGCCCCGATCGCGACCATGATCATCACGGCGACGAGTGCCGCCATGGGGATCGTCCCGACGAAGTCGCCGAACACGACCACCAGCAGGAAAAGGAAGATCCCAGCGCAGAACGTCGAGATGCGGGTCCGCGCGCCCGAGGCCTTCACGTTGATCATGGTCTGACCGATCACGGCGCAACCGCCCATGCCGCCGAAGATGCCCGACAGCACGTTCGCGACTCCCTGCGCCCACGCCTCACGGCTCTTGCGTGAGTGGGTGTCGGTGATCTCGTCGACGAGCTTCGCAGTGAGCAGCGACTCCAGCAGCCCCACCACCGCGACTCCGAGCGCGAACGGAGCGATGATCGTGAACGTCTCCCACGTCAACGGCACATCCGGCAAGAAGAGAGAGGGAAGGCTCCGCGGCAGCTCGCCCTGATCGCCGACGGTCGGCACGGTGATCGCGAACGTCAGCACGACGCCCGTCACGATCACGACCGACACCAGCGGCGCCGGCACGATCTTCGTGATCTTCGGCATCACGATCATCACGAGAATCCCGAGCGCCACCAGCGGATACACCAGCCACGGCACATCGATCAGCTGCGGGAACTGCGAGCTGAACACGAAGATCGCCAGCGCGTTCACGAACCCGACCATGACGCTGCGGGGGATGAACCGCATCAGCTTCGCGACGCCGACGACACCGAGGATCACCTGGAAGATGCCGGCGAGGATGACGGTCGCGATGAAGTAGTCGAGCCCGTACATCGGCGCGACCGGGGCGATCACGAGCGCGACGGCTCCGGTCGCCGCGGTCACCATCGCCGGACGTCCGCCGAGGAACGCGATCGACACCGCCATGATGAACGACGAGAACAGCCCCACCTTCGGGTCGACGCCCGCGATCACCGAGAACGCGATGGCCTCGGGGATGAGGGCGAGCCCGACGACGAGTCCGGCCAGCACCTCGCGCGTCAGCATCCGCGGGTTCTTCAGCGCGGTCAGCACAGAGGGATTCGCCCGATAGCGGGCACGATCATCGACCGTCGTCACAGACATGGATGCTCCAGGGGAAGGCGCCTCGAGAATGAGGCAGACGTTCCAGCGTAGAGCGGATGCCGGGCGGCTTTCGCCGGTGCCTGTCTCGTGCGGGTACCGGAGTCGTATGTGCGAAGGGGCAGCGCGACCTGATCCGCGCGAAGCGCCAGCCCCGAGACCGGATGGCCGTAGATCTCCTGCGATCACCCTCTGGTCTACCGAGTTCTACTCGTGTAGCGTTCGAGCAACCGCACCGGCGGATGACGCGTTCGAGGAGGAACGGTGATGCTGAAGAAGTCCCTGAAGACAACTGTGCTGAGGCTCATACCGGCGGCGTTGCTCGCCGTCGCGCTGGTGGCCTCCGCGGCTCCAGCTGCTGTCGCGGCGGGGCCCTGGTCGACTCCGACGCCCGTGTATGCGGCATCCTCGATCCAGACTCCCGGGTACGCCTACGCGCCCTCCGCCATCGCCGGCACGACGGAGCGATCGTTCGTCTGCCACAGTCGCGCCGCCGGCGATGTGCGCGACGACATCTTCCTCGTGAAGCGCACCGGCTCGACGGTGACCTCGAGCGCGTCGGTGCTGACGGCATCCGCCTCGGGCTGGGACTCGTTCCATATCTGCGACCCGAGCGTGGTGAGAGTCGACGCGACGCTCGGCGGGCAGAGCTACGACTACGCGATGTTCTACCTCGGCAACGATCAGAACTGCTCCTGCCACAACCAGATCGGCGTCGCGTACGCCGACAGCCTCGATGGCCCGTGGGTCAAGGCTCCGAACCCGGTCGTCGGTTTCAAGGCCGGCGCGAGCTCCTCCGAGTGGGGAGTGGGCCAGCCGAGCGCCACGACCATCGATGCCGCGGCGGGAACGGTGCTGCTCACCTGGACCGAGGGGTACTCGACGGGAACGGTCGCGAAGCTCGGGCAGGTGAGTCTGCTGTCGGGCACGCCGACGCTCTCGGGTGTCGGCGCCGTGCCCACGGCCGGCCTGCTCGACAGCTCGGGTGCTGCGGACTTCCTCAACAACTTCGACATCGCCTACTCGCCGCAGCGCGACCGCTTCTACCTGGTGCGCGAGATGCATCCGTATCCGTCGACGAGCCCCAACTACATCTCCACCGCGGTGCAGGTGCTGAGTATCTCCGGCGCGGGCATGTGGTCCGGCACCGGAACCTGGTCCGCTGAGGGCGTGATCGACAGCTCGGTCACCGGGGCGTCGCGCAGCCACAACCCGGGCTTCCTGCGCACGCAGTTCGGCACCCTGCCCGACGAATCGCAACTGACCGTGTTCGTCACGACCGCTTCTCTCGACCCGAACTCGCTCTGGTCGTACGCCATTGTGCGCACGACGGCGAGCCTCTGACAGCGTCGCGAGTGCATTTCCGCCACGCACTCGTGCACACATCGTCTACTCGAGTAAACTCGCTCGAGTGGCGCGACAGAAAGGAATGCGATGACGCATGACCACCTGGCACCGCGCAGGCGCCTGACCCGACGGCTGCTCGCGGCCGCGACCACCGCAGCTCTCGGAGCAGCTCTCCTCATCGGAGTCGCCCCCGCCACCGCCGACACCTCGCCGACCGGCGACGAGGCGTCCCGCACGCAGGCCCCGGTGACATGGGACCCGGCCTCGCAGCGGGAGGTCTACGCACCGGCCGACGGCTTCTACTCCTATGCCCCATCGGTCGTGCGCGACGGCGACACCGAATGGATCTGGACCTGTCACAACGACGAGTTCCGCGTGATCAAGGACCACATCTACCTGACGAAGATCGTCGACGGCGTCGTGGTCGACTCCCGGTCGGTGCTGGAGGCATCGCCCGCCCCGGCGTGGGACAGCTTTCACGTGTGCGACCCGAGCGTCGTCGCCGGGAAGTTCCGCTACCTGGGTGTGAAGTACTCGCTCGCGATGTTCTATCTGGGCAACGACCTCGATGCGAGCGCGCACAATCAGATCGGCGTCGCGTTCGCGAACAGTCCGGAGGGGCCGTGGGTCAAGCTTCCCGAGCCGATCGTGACGTTCGACCGCACCGACCAGTGGGGTGCCGGTCAGCCCACGGCGGTGATGATGCCCGGCAAGCCCGGCACGATTCTGCTCGGGTACACCCAGGGAGACACCTCGACACGCGCCTACGTGACCGAGGTGAATCTGAAGAAGGCCGAGGCCTTCACCACGACTGCTCCTGTGCAGTTGCCGACCTCGGGCCTGACCGGTACCGACGGTGCTCCGGACTATCTCAACGGCTTCGACCTGGTCTTCGACAAGAAGGGCGGTCAGTTCCTCACCGTGCGGGAACAGCATCCGTACGCCTTCGACAACCCCTGGTGGATCGGTCCCGCCGTGCAGGTGGCGACCATCCCACAGCGCGATCTGCTGCGCGGGCGAGGAACGTGGAAGCCCGTCGGTGACGTGAACGAGGCCCTGACCGGTTTCGACCGCAACCACAACGCCGGTTTCGCGCGGGACTGGCAAGGACATCTCGCGGAGAAGAACGCGGTGTCCGTCGTCTTCACGACGAGCTGTTCCAGCCTGCCGACGATCGACGACCAGGACTGGAGTCTCGCCACCTGTGACTCGCTCTACTCCTACGACCTGTGGTCGATCGACGGTGCCCTGAACAGACGACGATGAGCGTGGCGGGGTCGGCTCATCCCAGAGTCGGCCCCGCCTCCGCTCGTGCCCGGCCCAACGGTTATCCTTTTCCCCAGCAGAAAGCACCCCATGACACTCCCTCACGAAAACGCGGCCCCCCGCGCCGCCACCCGCACCGATGTGGCCAAGCTGGCCGGTGTGAGCGCTGCCGTCGTGAGCTATGTCGTGAACAACGGCCCTCGGCCGGTCGCGACCGCCACCCGCAAACGGGTGGAGGCGGCCATGGAGCAGCTCGACTACCGGCCGAACGCTCTTGCGCGGGCGCTCAAGCTCCGCCGCGCGCAGGCGGTGGGAGTGGTCGTGCCAGACGTGAGCAACACGTTCTTCGGAGCTCTGGCGCGCGAGCTATCGAACCAGGCTTTCGAGACCGGCTACGCACTGCTGCTCGGCGACGCCGACAACGACATCGAGCGGGAGCGCGCGCAGATCGAGTCGCTCGTCAGTCATCAGATCGACGGGCTCATCATCACGAGCCTCGAGCCCGGCTCCGTGGTCGATGCCCGCGGCACGCGCACCGTGTTCCTGGGCCAGCGCACGCTCTCGGGTCAGACGTCGATCGTCGTCGACAACGAGGGAGGGGCGCGCATGGCGGTGGAGCACCTCGCGAAGCACGGGCGTCGCCGCATCGCGCATCTGGGCGGTCTCGAAGGGCTGCCGGGCGCCGAGGAGCGTGTGCGGGGGTGGAGCGCCCAGTGCGAGGAGCTCGGCCTCGACATCGACGACGAGCTCCTCGTCCGCTCGGAGTTCAGCCGCGCCGGAGGTCTCGACGCAGGAAGGACGCTCCTGGCGGGTGCCCTGCACCCGGATGCCGTGTTCGTCGCCTCCGATGTTCAGGCCCTCGGGCTGTTGGCCGCTGCACGCGAGCGCGGCATCCGCGTGCCAGAGGACCTGGCTGTGATCTCGTTCGACGGCACGGACGACGCCGTGTTCAGCGATCCGCCCCTCACCGCGGTGGAGCAGCCGATCGCCGCGCTCGCTGCGGCCGCGCTCGAAGCGGTGGTCGGTACGCAGCCGGTCGAGTCATCGATCGTGCCGGTGTCGCTCGTCATCCGCTCATCGTGCGGATGCGATCAGGATCAGCAGGAGGGCGCCGCCCGGCGCTAGCCCTGCAGCCAGCGATCGAGCTCGGCGGAGGTCGGATACGACGACTGCGTTCCCGGCCGCGTGGCGGCATGGGCGCCCACCTGCGTGGCGAAGACGGTTGCCGCCTCCAGTGCGTCTCCTGCGGCGAGTCGGGCGACCAGGGCACCGGTGAACGCGTCGCCAGCGCCGCTCGTGTCGACCGCGGTCACGGCGCGGCCGGGTGCGCGGAAGACGCCGGATCCGGAGACGGCAGCGGCACCCGCGGCTCCGAGCGTCACCACGAGCTGCGGCACGGAGAGGCTCGCGCGCGCCTGCTGCAGCTCCGCGTCAGAGGAACTGTCGACGGCCGCCCCCAGCGCCTCGACGAGCTCGTGCTCGTTGACCACCATCACATCGACCGCGTGCCTCAGCGCGTCGGGGATCAGGCGGAAAGGCGACGGGTTGAGCACGAAACGGGCATCCGCTGCATGCGCGTGATGCGCGGCGGCGATCACGGCCTCGTCGGGGATCTCGAAGCCGCTGAGCACCCAGTCCGCGTCCACGGTCGCCACATCGTCGGCGGCGACCGTGGCGTTCGCCCCGGGAGAGATGACGATGAGGTTCTGACCGTCGTCATCGACGAAGATCACCGCCTCGCCGGTCGAACCGTCGGGTCGACGACGCACGCCGGTCACGTCGACGCCGGACGCGGCGACCGCGTCGAGCAGCAGCGTGCCCGCGGCATCCGCTCCGACCGCTCCGACCAGACGCACGTCTGCCCCGAGCAGGGACGCCGCGACCGCCTGGTTGGCGCCCTTGCCGCCCGATGCCACCTCGTGGCCGGTGGCGTGCAGCGATTCCCCTTCGCGTGGGAGGCGACCCAGGGAGTAGGTGCGGTCGAGGTTGAGAGATCCGACGACGACGATCCGTGCATTCATCCCTTGAGTCCTGTCGTGGAGAGCGATTCGGTGTACTGCTTCTGGAAGAAGAGCAGCAGGATCATGGGGATGATGCTGAGCACGAAGGATCCGGCCATGATCTGCCCCAGGTCGACCGTGAACATCGTGCTCAGGTTGGCGAGCGCGATCGGAGCGAGCTGGCGCTCCGGCGAGGTGCCGATCAGCAGCGGCCACAGGTACGCCTGCCATTGCGATAGGAACAGCATCATGCCGGCGCCGATCAATGCCGGCTTCGACAGGGGCAGCACGATGCGCCACAGCGTGCCGAAGGTGCCGAGGCCGTCGATCTCCGCGGCTTCCATGAGCTCCGACGGGATGCCGAGGAAGAACTGCCGCAGGACGAAGATCGCGAAGCCGTTGGCGAGCGCGGGAAGGATGAGGCCGGCATAGGAATCCGACAGATTCCAGCCTTGGAACAGTGAGGAGAGGGGGATGGCGATCGCGTCGAACGGGATCATCGCGACGATCACGATGAAACTGAACACGATGCCTCTGCCTCGGAATCGCATGGTGGCGAGGGCGTACGCGGCGGGGATCGCGATGAGCAGCCCGAACAGGATCGTGGCCCCGGCGACGAAGAAGCTGTTGAAGAGCCCGAGCACGAACGGACCGCTCAGCAGTCCGGTGTAGTTGGTGAGCTCGCCACCCCAGGGGATGAAAGCCAGCCACGACAGCGGCGTCATGTTGTCGACGTAGGTGTTGCCCGGTCGGGTCGACGAGACGAACACCCACCAGAGCGGCAGGAAGATCGCGACGGCGATCAGGCCGCCGGCGATGGACAGCGTGATCGTGGCGCCCCGAGATCGCCTCATGACTTCTCCTCGCGAAGCAGACGGAACTGGATGGCGACGATGATCGACAGCAGGAGCATGAGGACGACGACCTCGGCCTGTCCCACGCCCAGGTCGTTCAGCAGATATGCGCGGTTGTAGATGTCGTACATGATGAAGTTGGTGGCGCCGTTCGGACCGCCCTTGGTCAGCACCTGGACCGGGGCGAACACGAGGAACGAACCGACCGTGCAGGCGATGAGCACGAACGACATCGGCCGCTTGAGCAGCGGCAGCGTGATGGCGAACAGTCGGCGCCACCACCCGGCACCGTCGAGTGCGGCGGCCTCGTACAGGCTCTCCGGGATGTCCTTGAGTCCGGCGATGATGAAGATCATCCAGTAGCCGATCGCACCCCAGGTGACCATGATGCCGATGGAGAACGCGGCCTGGTTCGCCGACGTGAGGAACGGCTGCGGGGGGAGGCCGATCGTCTCGAGGATGCTGTTGACGAGTCCGTCCGGCTGGAGCGCGGTCGACCAGATGAGGGCGACGACAGCGCCGGGCACGGCGGCGGGCACGAAGATGAGCGAGCGCCACAGCCCCACGAAGGGGACGTTCTGCACGGTCAGCAGCGCGAGCGCGGCCGACAGGATCACGATCGCGGGGTTCAGCACGAGGTTGAACAACAGGGTCACAGCCAACACGGCGTGGAAACCGGGGTCCGTGAACAGGTACGCGTAGTTCTCGATGCCCGCGAACGACGTGGTGCCGGTGGCGAGAGACGTGCTCTGGAAGCTCTGGCCGACGGCCGTGATCATCGGCAGGACGCGCAGGAAGAACAGTGCGAGGAGGGCGGGGGCGAGCATGAGCAGCGCCATGGCCGTGGTGCGAGCGGCGCGGCTGCGTCGGGTGGGTGTGCGGCGGTCGGGGGCTCGGAGAGCGGCGGAACCCGTGGGTGCCGCCGCTCCCGCCCGACGCTCTCGCGTCGTGGTGCTCATCTGTCCTACTTCAGTCGGTCGATCTGCTCGGTGATCTCCTTGTCGGCCTGCGCCGCGCGTTCCGCCGGGTCGGACCCGTTGCGGATGTCGGAGAACATCTGGTTGGCGCCGGGCTCGAACACGCTGTATCCGACGACGACCGGTCGGTGCACCGCGTTGTCCTGCAACTGGTACTCCATGATGTCGCCGAAGGGCGCGGACGATTCGCCCGCGGTGCCGCTGACCCGCTCGGCGTACTGGGCGTAGGCCTCCTTCGTCGTCGGCGCGATTCCTGCCACCTCCGCGGACTGGGCGTTGCCGGTCGCGTCGATCGTGATGTAGCGGAGGAAGGCTTCGGCGGCCTCCTGGTTCTCGGACTTCTCGGCGATCGCGACGCCCCAGGAATCGGTCGACGTCGCGCGCTCACCGCCCTCGAAGTAGGGAGCGGGGGCCATGCCCCAGGCGATGTCTCCGTCTTCGTTCACGGCCACGCCCCAGGGGCCTGAGATCATGAACGCCGCCTTGCCGGTCTGGAAGAGCGCGCCGTTCTTGTCGTTCGTGATTCCCCGAGGAGAGAGACCCTCTTCGAAGAGGTCGTGGTACCACGACAGCGCCCGCTGCCATCCGTCGTTCGAGAAGTCGACGACACCCTCGTCATCGATCCCGTCGCCGCCGCCCGCAGATCGGCCCAGCATCTGCAGCTGGTAGTACGAGTCCCACTGGTCGAACAGGAACGGATACTCGGCGACGCCGGCTTCCTGCACCTTTCGGGCCGCTTCGGTGAGCTGCTCATACGTCCATGGATCGGTCGGATCGGTCGACGGCGGCTCGACGCCGGCCGCGGCGAGCAGATCGGCGTTGTAGTAGAGGAACTGCGACGTCGTCCACGGCTCGATCGCGCGCAACGTGCCGTCGACCTCCCGCGCCGTGACCATGCTCTCCGAGACGGATGCCTCGACGGCGTCCTCCTTGAGGGCGCTGAGGTCGGCGAGGAAGCCGCGGTTGGTCCAGTCGAGCAGGCCGCCGCCGGCATCCACGACCATGACGTCGATACCGCCGCCTCCGCCGCCGAGGCGCTGGTTGATCGTGCTCGTGTACTGCGCGTACGGGATGTTGAGCTGCTTGATGGTGATGCCCGGGTGCTCCTTCTGGAACGCCTCGATCACCGGTGCCCAGGTCTCTGCGGGGTCGGCGTTCGCGAAGGTGAGCGTGACCGCCCCGCCTTCGTCTCCGGCCTGGCTCTGGCCGCCGGCGCAGCCGGCCAGGACCAGGCCGGCGATGGTCAGCCCGGCGACGGCGGTCGCACGCATCGGGTTCGTGTGCATGTGCTGGTCTCCTCGTTGAGTGTGATGCAGGGTGTCAGATGGGGGTGGAAGCGGACGTGGAGGTATCCGCGGCGGTGAGGATGCGATCGGTGATCTCGGCAGCGACGGCATCGACATCCATGTCCGTCACGATCGAATGGATGCCGTCGGAGTCGTGCTGGAAGAGGGTCCGGCCCTCCGGTGTCACCGTCACGGTCCCGGCCGAGATCTCGAAGAGGTCGGGACGGGCGAGCGTGAGCACGGCGATCGGGTCGTGGGGCACGTTGTAGTCCTGCTCGGCGAAGGCCCAGAATCGGGTCATCTCGGCGGCGACCATGGCGCCCAGCGGGCCCGCCGCGCCGATGCGTGCGAGCTCGTCGCTGCCGAGGCGTACACGCTCGGTCTGCTCGAGTCCGACGGCGAGCACAGGGACGCCTGACGCGAAGAGCGAGCGGGCGGCATCGATGTCGCACTTGATGTTGTGCTCGACGATGTCGCGGCGGAAGTCGCCGCCCATGATGACGACCTGGTTCACGCGGTGCCCTGCCTGCATGGTGGCGGCGGCCGCGTCGGTGAGGGGGCCGATCGCGACGAGGGTGGCGCTCGCGGCGAGCAGGTCGATGGCAGAGACCGCGGACTCGAACTCATGGTCGTCGAGGTCGGCGATGGTCGATCCTTCGTGCCCTGGCCACCAGACGGGCCGTCCCGACTGCGTCTCCGCGTGGCCGGCGGCGATCGGGGGAGGAGTCAGGCCGGCGGCGCGGTAGGTTGCCGCGACGATCCGTGCGCGAAGCTCGACATCACCGTAGACAGTAGTGACTCCTGTGACGTGGAGCTCGGGGGAGCCGAAGATCATCGACAAGGCGAGAAGGTCATCGACATCCGTGCCGATGTCGGTGTCGAGGACGAACTCTCTCGACGGACGACCGGAGCTTCGGTCTGCCGTCAGCAGTGACTGGCTCATGTGTTCCTTACGCGACGGGTCCCGAGGCTTCGCCTGGGAAGTGGTGCTGATATGGCGATGCTACTCGAGTAGATTCACGCCTGCAAGAGAGAATCTACTCGAGTTGAACGCTGGTTTCGCATCGCAGGCGAGATGGCTGTACCGGTCGATAAGTCAGGGTCGGTCCGGGCGGGTCCCCTCCACTATCCTCAGAAGCGATCGGACGAGGGGCTCGGCAACGCGATAAGGGGAGAACCATGGAAGAGCCGAACGCACCGGATCGACGCACCGTGTTGCGAGCGGCCGTCTGGTCCGCGCCCGTCATCGCCGTCACCGCCGCGACCCCGCTGGCCGCAGCGAGCGCGCAGGCCCTGACGTGGACATGGACGGCCCAGATGATCACGTCCCGACAGGCGCAGACCAATTTCACCGCGACGAACTCCACTGACGATCCCATCGACGTCGTCTTCGTCGCTCCCCGGTTGCAGGGCGCGGTCGAACTCTACGGCTACGGGTTCGGCTCATGGGTGATCACCCTCACGTCGACCACCGTCGTGTGCACGGCTACCGTTCCCGCGCAGGGGTCCTTGACCACCCCGTTCCTCGGCTACTTCACCCGCACGCCGCCCACGACCGAGGTGCTCGTCGGTTCACTGACGCCGAGCGGGTCCTCCGTGCCGACCCTCACTCTCACCTTCACCTGAGGACCGCTCGGCCACCGGCCTGCATCTGCCGCTCCTGCGTCCGTGCCCGACTGAGGCGACGCGGGTGTCGCGCACTCCACGCCCCTTCCGCCCCGCCATCACGTGCGCCATGATGAGACGACCGACCTCCCAGGAGACCGCCTTGTCACTCGCTCAGAATCCTCTACCGCCCACGGCCGTCGCCGGGCTCGCCGGCGTCGCAGTGATCGGGAGGATCCGTCGGGTGCTGATCCTCGCGGTGATCGCCGCCATGATCTACCCGACGTTGATGGTCGCCAGCTCCGGGTTCTGCCCGGGCGGGGTGGACGGAAACGGCGGCTTCATCGACGCATCCGGCCGACCGGTGGACGAGCCGCTGCCCTGCATCCAGATGACGCTCGGCCCGAGCCCGCTGGTCTACGTGGGTATCGCGCTGATCGTGCTGCTCGCTCTCGGCCGTGTGATGAGGGCATCCGACGAAGCCACCGCCCTGCGCACCCTGGACCGCGAGGCCATCGGCGTCGCCGCGCTCGTGTCCGTCGCGGTCGTCGTCTCGGTGGTGTGGTTCCGGATGATCCCGCTCGACCAGTTCTCTTCGGGTTCCTGGTCGGTGTTCAGTCCGTTCCCGTTCGGCGTCATCAGCGTCGACGTGACGCCCATGACCGAGTCCTGAGCCGGTTCCGGCCATAGTGAGAGCGCGCGCACCACTTGCAAGCGCAGCCCTTGTTGCCCTCGTGCTCGGCGGCGCCGGATGCTCGGCGATTCGGTCAGAGGGTCCCCTGGAGATCGGCGCGGACTCAGGGGCCTACTGCGCCCCTGGTGATGTCGGCCGCGAGGTCGGATTCGGCGACGCCGGTGTCCTCACGGGTGACGCTCCGGCAACGATCGCCTCTGTCGACCTCGTCGATGCGGACGGTCTCCGTCTGACAGAGGCGTACGTCGCGCCGCTGCGTCAGGGTCAGGTGGGTTTCGGCACGTTCTTCCCGGAGGATGAGGATTCCGAAGGCTGGTCGAATCGGGAGGACCCTGCCGGGTACGAGGTCGAACCGGGGGAAATGGTCAGTGTGATCGTGATCGCGGCTCGTACCGGCGCTGAGGGCGGAACGGCGTCGATGATACGCGTCATCTACGAAGTCCAGGGCGTGCGCTACGAGGCCTTCACTTCCACGGAGCTCACCATCACGGACAGCTGTCTCTGACGAGAGACGGTCCCGATCAACCCGGGTTGATCGCCATCTGCTCTACCGCCCGGCCCGCGCCCGCAGTCCGAACGCGACCCCCGCCAGCGCGATCACCACGACGCCGTACCCGATGCACACGGCCTCCAGCCCGACGACCCCCACGAGCGCTCCGGCGATCACGGCCGGCACCCCGAAAGCCAGGTACGCGAGCAGGTAGATGACGGCGAAGGTGTCGGCACGCTGGGTCGCCGGGATGCGCGGGGCGAGCGAGCCGACCACTCCCGAGAACGCGGTGCCGAAGCCCATGCCGGTGACGGCGGCGGCGACGAGGTAGAACGGCAACGAGCCGACGCCCAGTGCGATGAGCGACAGCAGCGTGCCGACCGCCAGGGCCGAGGTGCCGAACAGCACCATCGAGCGCGCTGCGATCTTCCTCAGCACGAACGCGGTGATGGCGCCGACTCCGGCGAGCAGTACGACGCCGAGCCCCTGCCAGATGTGGTCTGTGCCGCCGAGCTCGCCGCGCACGATGTTGGCCCCGAGCGACAGGAACAGTCCGCCGGTCGCCCAGCCGGCGATCACGGCGGGGGCTCCGCGCCAGAAGTCCGCGCGGATCTCCTGCGGGATCGACAGGCGGAAGCTCAGTGACGCCCACACTCCCGGCTTCCGTGGTGCGGTCTCGGGGATGAGGAAGAAGAGTGCCGCGAGCACGATGTACGCGGAAGTCAGCGGCGCGAACACGTCGAGCAGCGCCTCGCCGCTGACGTCGAGCACCACGGCCGAGGTGAGCGCCCCGAGGGCGAGTCCGATGCCGGGGCTCAGCGCGTTCCACAGGGCCGCGACGCCGGGGCGACCGCCGGGCGCGAAGTCGAGCACGGTCGCCGACAGTGCCGAGATCAGCAGACCGCTCGCGATGCCCTGCAGGATGCGGGCGAGGAACAGCACGGCGACGGCATCCGCGTGCCAGAACAGGAACATGCTCCCCGCCAGCAGCAGGAACCCGGCGATCGCGACCGGACGGCGGCCGATGTGGTCCGAGAGCGACCCGGCGGTGAGGAGGGTGAGCAGCAGCGCCACGGCGTAGACCGCGAAGACGGCGCTGATGACGATCGCGTCGAAACCGATGTCCTGCGCGAGCACCGGATAGAACGGCGACGGCGCACTCGCCCCGACCATCATCAGGATCTGCGCCACGATCGCCAGCACGAACCCGAATCGCGCACGCGGGTGGGGCCCTGAGCCTGTCGAAGGGCCCTGATCCGTGGTGGGTCCCTGCGCCTGTCGATGGGCAGCGGATGCCGTCGGCACGACGATCGGCGCGGTACTGGTCATGGCGACTCCTCATAAGGTTCGAGAATCATCGAACTATCGGAGCGTACTCGCCATCCGTCAATTGTTCAACTATTATCGAACCATGCCTGGCGATCTTCCGCACCCGGAGCGCTCCGAGATCCAGCTGACCGACGTGCTCTTCGCGCTCAGCGACCCCGAGCGCCTCGCCATCACGCGCCAGCTCGCCGATGGCCCGCTCGACATGGCCGCCTGCCACGCCACCGACCCGAACCTCCCCAAGTCGACCAAGTCGCACTTCATGAAGGTGCTGCGCGAGGCGGGTGTCATCCGCAATGAGCCCAACGGCCGCCGACGGATGCTGACGCTCCGTCGTGACGACCTCGACGCGCTGTTCCCCGGCCTGCTGGAATCGGTGCTCCGGAGCTAGCCGCCGGGTCGGGGTGGCTGAACCCGGCGGCCGAACCCGGTGCCCCAGCCAGGCTCCAACCAGACGTGACGTCACCGCGCCGGCCTCCCCGGACTCCCACTGCAGCATGCTGAAGTATCGGAATACATTCGAACAAAACTACGAAGAGGGTCTTTCTCCGCAGTAAAATCGAGTATGTCCAAACTCCTCGCTCTGCACGACGCGGTCCTCCGCCTCGATGCCGCGTGGGCAGATGCGGATGACGCGCTCGAGCTGACGCGGAAACAGCTCATCGGGGTCCACGAGGCGATCGGAGCGCTGCAGCGTCAGCTCGATGCGGTGCATGCGGACGTGGCTGCGGGTATCGCGCGGGAGTCTCGTCCTGAACTCGGCGCCGATGGCCTGGCCAAGCAACAGGGATACCGTTCTCCCGCCAAGCTCATCGCCGCGACCACGGGTATCTCGACCGGAGACGCCGCGCGACTGGTCGCGGTGGGCGAGGCGACGGCTCCGCGCAGCGACCTTCTGGGAGCTCGCCTGCCGGCGAAGTATCCCGCTGTGCGTGCCGCACTCGATTCCGGGGCGATCGGCGCCCAGGCTGCCGCGTTGATCGTCGCTCTTCTCGACCGATGCCGCGTCGCGGCCGGTGTCGAGCGCATCGCGGAGGGAGAGCGGATGCTGGCAGAAGCCGCCCCCGGTCTCGCGCTCGACGACCTGCGCAAGCTCATCGTGCGGGCGGAGGCGTGGTTGGATCCGGATGGGGTCGAACCGCGCGCCGACGAGCAGCGTGGTGCACGGTCGCTCACGATGTTCGAGCGGAACGGGATGCTGCACCTCGACGCGAAGCTCGATGTCGAGACGGCGGCTCCGATCGTCGCTGCCATCCGCGGATATGTCACCGCGGCATTCGCGGCGCGCGCAGAAGCTCCCGATCCCGAATCGCCGGATGCTGATCGTCGCACGGTCGCGATGATCCAGGCCGATGGCCTCGCCGTCTTCTGCGCCCACGCGCTCGGTTGCACGGCGGAGCGGCTCCCGTTGGCCGGAGCGACGGTCATCGTCCGCATCGGCCTCGATGCACTGGAGTCCGGAACGGGTTCCGCGGCGATCGACGGCATCGACCAGCCCATCAGCGTTGCGGCGGCCCGCCGGATGGCGGCCGGAGGTGGCGTGATCCCCTGTGTGCTCGGCGGTGAGAGCGAGATCCTCGACTGGGGTCGGGAGAAGCGCCTCTTCACCCGCGCGCAACGACGGGCGCTGGTGGAACGTGACGGAGGATGTGCGATGTGCGGGCTGCCGCCCGAGATGACCAAAGCGCATCACATCCGATGGTGGAGGCGAGATCACGGGCCGACCGATCTTGCCAACGGCGTTCTGCTCTGCGAGACATGTCACCACCGCATCCATGACAACGACTGGGAGATCCGTATCGACGGCGCAGGTGTCACCGCGCGGGTCTGGTTCGTGCCACCTCGGTATGTCGATCCCGCGCGAACGCCACGGCTGGGCGGTCGCGCCCGCTTCGACATCGCCGCCTGACGAGCGGGCGTGCGGTTGCGCGGATGGGCGGCCTCGCAGCGGCGACGCAACCCCCTTGTTCCCTCGCTGCTCACGCGGCACCATCGACGCATGACAAAGTTCCTCATCTCATTCCCGAGTGCAGCCATGCAGGTCGCCGAGGAGGACTTCCCGACCGTCGTGGCCGAGTCCCATGCGGTGATCGCCGAGGCCAAAGCGGCCGGCGTCTACGTCTTCGGCGGGGGCATCGCCGAGGAGATCGACCCCGTGCTGGTCGCGGTCGACGGCACCGTCCAGAAGACCACGTATCCGGGCAGCGAGCTCACCGGCGGCTTCACCGTGCTCGAGCTGCCGACCCGTGAGGACGCCGTCGAGTGGGCGCACAAGATCGCCGCGGCGTGCCGGTGCGCGCAGGAACTCCGCGAGTTCGGCTTCGACCCGGATAGCTGAGCCCTCGACTACGAGGCGATCCGCTCCCGACCGGTCGTGAGGCCGACGGCATCCGTTCCGATCTCGGCCCACAGGGCATCCAGCGAGATCTCGAGCACTCCGGCGATCGCGGCGATCGTCGAGAACGCCGGAGTCGCGACCCGCCCTGACTCGATCTTGCGCAGCGTCTCGGGTGAGACCCCGGCGTCGAGCGCGACGCTCAGCATCGACCGCTCCCCGCGCGCGCGGCGCAGCAGGGCGCCCAGGCGCTCGCCGCGTTCGAGCTCGGCGGGGGTGAGCGGCATCCGAACCATCATGATGCCCATACTAATACCGGGATAGTATTACCGGGATAGTTTTCGGCTCCCACGGAGAGACCCCCATGATCGAGATCCTGACCCCTGCTGAGTTGGACCGCGCCCGCGAGACGGGGGCGCTCGTCGGCACCATCCTGCAGACGATGAAGGAGCGCGCCACGGTCGGAGTGAACCTGCTCGACATCGACAGGTGGACGAAGCAGATGATCGAGGATGCCGGCGCCGTCTCCTGCTACGTCGACTACGCGCCCTCGTTCGGCCGCGGGCCCTTCGGCCACTACATCTGCACGGCCGTGAACGACGCCGTGCTGCACGGGCTCCCTCACGACTATGTGCTCCGCGACGGCGACCTGCTCACGCTCGACCTGGCCGTCACGCTCCGCGGTATCTCGGCCGATGCCGCGATCAGCTTCGTGGTCGGCGAGACCCGCGCACCCGAAGACCTCGCCATGATCGACGCGACCGAGCGCGCGCTCGCCGCAGGTATCGCCGCGGCCCGTCCGAAGGCGCGCATCGGCGACATCTCCCGCGCGATCGGCACCGTGCTGCGCGGTGCCGGCTACCCGATCAACCTCGAGTTCGGCGGGCACGGCATCGGCTCGACCATGCACCAGGACCCGCACATCGCGAACGACGGACGCCCCGGGCGCGGCTACATCCTGCGCCCCGGTCTGCTGCTCGCGATCGAGCCGTGGGTCATGGCCGACACCGACGAGCTCGTGACGGATGACGACGGCTGGACCCTCCGCAGCGCGACCGGCGCCCGCACCGCGCACACCGAGCACACGATCGCGATCACCGAGAAGGGCGCGGAGATCCTGACCCTGCCGCGGGGCTGACGGCCGCTACTTCCGTCGCGCGCGCCAGCGCCGCATCGTGCGACCGGCAGAATCCCTCAGGCGTCCGCCCGGCCACTCGCGCCGCAGCTCGACGCCCCCGTCATCCGTGGCGACGAGTTCGCACGGGCGGCCGGCGAGGAACGGCGAACGGCCGGCGCGGGCGAGCGTCTCGGGGTCGGCGTGCACCGGCACGTCGAAGGTCCATCCTGCGCGCCGCACCTTCGCGGTCAGGCGCGCGCTGCGCAGAGCATCCGTCGGCCCGAACGTCTTCAGCGGGTCGATCGCCACGGCGACGGCGCCCAGATCGGGCTGCCGCTGACGCGCCAGTGACCGCTCGCCCCCTTCGGAGTCCCCCGACACGATGTCGGACAGCACGAGCTCGACACGATCGTTGTCGAACTCGTGGCCGGCGACGAGCGCATCCGACGGCAGATCTGCGAGCCAGGGCACCGACACGAGTCGCTCCGCGCCGGCGCTGGTCGTCTCGAAGACCAGCGCATCGTGACCGTCGTGCGTGATCGTCACCCGGAGCGTGAGATGCAGTCCTCCGCCGCGCGACCAGGCGGCCGAGGTCACCGTCGCCCGGCACTCCATGTCGGTCTCGAACCGCGCGAAGCGCACGAGGTCCTCCCACCGGCCTGCGCGGAGCAGCCCAGAGCGGATGCGGTGCGGGAATGCCAGACCGCCGTCGACACCGGGCCCGAACCTCCTCTGCACCAGCGGGGCGACCACGCGGAGCAGGCGCTCGCGGTAGGCGTCGGGATACTTCACCATGCGGCGCCCCGCGAGCCGGTTCAGGATCTTCCCCCGATACCAGTGCCGCAGCAGTCGGTCGCGCAGTCGGCCGGGTTCGGTGTGCGCCTCGACCAGGTCGAGCACGGCCTCCAGGTGCGGGAAGTACGACTCCGGATCGATGCGCGACGAACTGGCGCTTCCCGGTTGCTTGACCCAGGCGTAGCAGGGCTCGCTCGCCAGGATCGAGATCGTCGTGGCCGCGAAGTACGCCTGCATCACGAAGAGGTGGTCTTCCAGCCGCACCTTCCCGTCGGGGAAGCGGATGCCGTTCTCACGCAGGAACGCCGTGCGGAACAGCTTGTGCGGCGTGAGCATCTCCAGCAGCGGGTCGCTGCCCAGCTTCGCGCGGGGGATGTCGCGGCGGAAGATCCGCGAGGGCAGGTCGCGTCCGATCCCGACCTCGCGTCCGACGACCACATCCGACCCGTGCAGGTCGGCGTAGTCGCACAGCTTCTCGAGCGCGCCGTCGAAGAGCCAGTCATCCTGATCGACGAACTGCACGTAGGTGCCGCGGGCGGCCTCGACTCCGCGGTTGCGCGGTGTTCCCGGCCAACCGGAGTGCGGCAGATCCAGCACGCGGACGTTCGGCCGGGTGCGCGCGACCTCGGTCAGCCGCGCGTGCGTCTCCTGGCCGGAACCGTCATCGCACAGCAGCACTTCGAACGCGGTGGCCGGGAGCGTCTGCCGGTCGAATGAGGCGATCAGATCGTCGAAGGTGGGGCCGGGGCGGAACACCGGGACCACCACACTCACTCGGACGGACGCGGACGGCTCGTGAAGCTCAGACTCTGGGGACACCATAGGGAGTAAAACATGACTTCCTGTGCATGGCACGGGGGTTGCCTTTTCGGCGCGCCCCGTGCATGGTGTCGTGCGATCGGTGCAGAGAGACTCCTATGCCAGCACGAGACCGATCTCGAACGAACGTCGCCACGGCAGCGTCAGCTCCGCGATCTGCACGCCGTCGGCAGGCAGCATCGCGTGCAGGAGTGAGGAGAGTTCGTCGCGGATCGCCGCCTCGAGAGAAGACGGGCGCCGCGGGGTCGGTCGGGCACATCGAGCTCGCCCTTCCCGCGCGGCTGGCGATCGGTGCCGGCCTCACGGGTGCGGCCCTCCTCGCTGCCGGCTAGGCGCTCTGCACCCAGATCGCCTTCTCGCGGCTCCACTGCGCGAACGCCTGCAGCGACTTCTCGGCGCCGCCGAATCCCGACTGACGCCATCCTCCGAACGGCACGGTCATGTCGCCCTCGCTGTAGGTGCCGACCGAGACGAGCCCGGCGCGGATGCCGCGGGCCACGGCAAGCGCATCATCGATGTCCTTGGTCCAGACGGATGCCGCGAGTCCGTAGTCGACGGCGTTCGCGAGGGCGATCGCCTCGTCGCGTGTACCGAACCGCTGCACCGTGACCACCGGGCCGAAGATCTCGGTGCGCAGGACCTCCGCATTCGCGGGCAGCTCCGTCAGCACGGTCGGCGCGATGTAACGACCGCCCTGGACGACCGGCACCTCGACGCCGCCGGTGGCGATGCGGGCGCCGTCGGCGACGGCGGTGTCGATCGCCCCCAGGATGCGGTCGGCGGCCACCGCATCGATCACCGGTCCGATCTGGGTGGCCGCGTCGGACGGGTCCCCCACGGTCAGTTCCGCGGCGGCCCGGCTGAGCCGGTCGACGATCTCGTCGTGGATCGACTCGTGCACGAGGATGCGCGAACCGGCGGTGCAGTTCTGCCCCGCAGTGAGGAACGCGGCCTCGATGAGGCCGTCGATGAGGTGGTCTCCGAAAGCGAGCGCATCGGCCATCAGCACCTGCGGGCTCTTGCCGCCGAGCTCGAGGCTGACGCGCTTGAGGTTGGTGGCAGCAGCTGCCGTGAGGATCTTGCGGCCTGTCGTCGTGGAGCCGGTGAACGAGATCGCCTCGACGATCGGATCCGCCGCCAGGGCGGCCCCGGTCTCTGCCCCGGTGCCGGGGAGCACCCGCAGCACACCGGGCGGGATGCCCGCCTCCTCGGCGAGGGCCGCGAGGTGCAGTGTCGAGCGCGGCGTCGCATCCGCGGGTTTGAGGATGAGCGCGTTGCCGACCGCCAGGGCCGGGCCGAGCTTCCAGCAGGCCATCGCCAGCGGGTAGTTCCACGGCAGGATGGCCGCGACGACACCGAACGGCTCGCGTTCGGTGAAGGCCAGCACGTCGGACGACGTGGTCGATACGCGTCCATACTGCTTGTCGAGCGCCTCGGCGAACCAGCGGATCGACTCGATCGCCCCGGGTACGTCGTTCTCCCGGCACTCGGTGATCGGCTTGCCGGCGTCCTCGCTGTCGAGGCGGGCCAGCGTCTCGGCATCGCGCTGCATCAGATCGGCCAGGCGCAGCAGTGCAGCCGCGCGCGCCCGCGGCGGTGCGCTCGACCAGACGCCCGAACGGTGCACTTCGAGGGCGTCAGCGGTGTGCCATGCGACCTCGCTCGCGGCGGTGACCGGAATCCGGGCGAGCTCAGCACCATCCGCGGGGTTGCGTATGACCAGGGTGTCCGTCGTCGGCATCATCGGGGCTCCACCAGTTCGGGTGCACCATCACGGCGCACGATGTGTCCTGCGTTCTCGAGGTGCCGCAGATAGGTCGCCATGCCGCGCTCGCCGCGTCGTCGGAACAGCGTCATCAGGCGCGGCAGCGCGTTGGGGAACAGCATCGCGACGCGTACCAGCACCGACTCGCTGCGCCGGGGGTAGACCTCCAGCCGCGGGCGGTCCAGCAGTGACACCAGCGCCTTCGCCACCGCGTCCGGCGGTTGAGGTTTGTCCTGGAACTGCAGGGAGTTGCCGCCGTCGATGGCTTCCTGGCGCAGCATCCGGGTATCGGTCGCGGAGGGGAGGACCGACCCGGCCGTGATCCCCCGCGCGCGCAGATCGAGGCTGATCGAGAGCATCGCCCCGCGCAGCCCGAACTTGCTCGCGGTGTAGATCGGTGTCTCCCCGAGTGGGAAGATGCCGCCCAGAGACACCGTGGTCGCCACGCGCGCATCGACGGAGCGATGCAGCAACGGCACCGCGAGCCTGGTCAGCACCAGCGGTGAGAGCAGGTTGACCTCGATCTCCTGACGGATGCTGTCGACGCTGCGCTGGTCGAAGCGCTCGGAGCTGGTCATGCCGACGTTGTTGACCAGCACGTCGATGCGGTCGTGCAGTTGGGCGATCTCGTCGACCAGGGATCGCACGGCGGCCTCGTCGGTCAGATCGCAGAGGTGGGCGGTGTGGCCGACGCCCGGCAGCGCGTCGACCGCCGCCTGCAGGGGATCGGCGCGCCGGTCGACCAGGGCGAGGATGGCGCCGGCGGCGGCCGCCCGTGCGCTGAAGGCGCGGGCGATGTCACCCGCCCCGCCGGTGACGACGACGACCGTGCCGCGGAAGTCGAAGCTCATGCCGGCACCGCCGCCTGGGTGCCGGATCGTGCCGCCGAGAACGGTGGTGACTGCAGCGGCCATCCGAGCTCGCGGGAGAGCGAGCGCAGGTACTTGGCGTAGGCATCGGCGTCGACGTAGCCGCGATGGCGCGGCGAGGAGTCGAACCGCAGCCCGTTCGACATGTCGGGGTCGTCGGTGCGGATCCGCTGCCGGAAGCGGCTCGCGGCCGCGCCTCCGCGTGCACCGTCTGCCAGGAAGGCGGCGATCAGGTGCGCCTGCTGGTCGAACAGCTGGTATGCGCCGCTGTTCGTCTCGATGAAGCCCACCCCGAACAGTCCGCTGTGCTCCCGCGACGCGAAGTTCAGGTACAGGTCGGGGTGCTGCTCGTCGCCGAAGAACTCCTGCGCGACCGGCACGCGATGCCGATAGCCCGTCGCCATCAGGATCAGGTCGAACTGGTCCGAGGTGCCGTCCGTGAAGTACACGGTGCGGCCGGCGGCGTGCCGGATGCCGGGGCGGGCGGTGATGTCGCCGTGCTGCAGATAGTGCAGGAGCTGCGAGTTGAGCACGGGATGCGTCTCGAACAGCTTGTGGTCGGGCTTCTGCAGTCCCAGGCGGGTGGGGTCGCCGACGAGCAGCCGCAGCATGGGCTGCAGCAGCGCGCGTTCGAGCCGCTTCGGAAGGAACGACCCCTTCCCGCCCACGATGTCGCTGGGCACCCCGAACACGTGCTTCGGGATGAACCAGTACCCGCGGCGCATGCTGATGCTCGCGGCATCCGCCGTGCGCGCGGCGTCGCACGCGATGTCGCAGGCGGAGTTGCCGCCCCCGACGATGAGCACGCGTCTGCCCGCGAACTCCGACGCCGAGCGGAAGCTCTGACTGTGGCGGATCTCTCCGTCGAAGGTGCCAGGCACCTCGGGGATGCTCGGGTGCCACTGCGATCCGGTGCAGACGATCACGCTCTGATGCAGCGACTCCTCGCCGGCGGCGGTCGTGACGCGCCACTCCGCGCCGTCGCGAGCGATGCCGGCGACCTCGGTGCCGAAGCGGATGCGCGGTGTGAGCCCGTAGGCGTCGGCGAAGGCGCGCAGGTAGCGCAGGATCTGCGCATGACCGGGGTAGTCGGGGTAGTCGTCGGGCATGGGGTAGCCGCTGAACCCGGAGACGGTCCGGCTGGAGATGAAGTGCGCCGACTCGTACATGGGGCCGCCGGGGTTGTCGATGTCCCAAGCTCCTCCGGCGGAGGTGTGTCGTTCGAGGTGCACGTAGTCGATGCCGCGCTCGGTGAGTGCGCGGGCGACGGCGAGGCCGGCGGGGCCGGCGCCGATGATGCAGACAGGGGAGGGCATCGCAGACTCCTTCGTACGCGGATGATGCGTGGATGTCGCGAGCCTACGAAGGGGGCGCACGGGTGCACGGGCCCGGTGAGACAGTCCACCGGGCTTGATCGGCCAGAATCAGTGGCCGGATTGCAATCTTTCGCGCATGGTCGCCGGCGAGCATCCGAACCATCGGCGGGTGGCGCGGCGCAAGGAGCGATCGTCCCCGTACCCCGCGGCCGCGGCGACATCGTTCACCGAGAGCGCGCCCTGCGTGAGCATCCGCGTCACCGCGCGCCGCCGCACGTCGTCGACCAGCGCGGAGTACGTCGCCTGCACGTCGGTGAGACGGCGGCGCAGCGTCCGCTCGCTCAGCGCCAACGCGCGCGCATGCGCGCCCAAGGGCGCTATCTCCGGCAGGTCCGCGTCGATGCGTGCCGCCAGCACGGCGACGAGCTCCTGGCGATCGACGACTCCGGCCGATTCCTCCTCCAGCAGGGCGAGGGCGCCGCGCAATGTCCAGGCGTCGGCGAACGGGCTCGGCAGTCGCCACTGCTCCTCCGAGAGCGTCCAGGCGTTGCGGGCAGCGCCGAACTCGACCGGCGCGCCGAACCAGCGGCCGTATCTGGCGGCATCCGTCGGGGCCGGCCGGGCGAGCTCGACGCGCACCGGATGGAAGCCCGACCCGGTGACATCGCGGGCCATGCGGGTGATGTTCGCGAATCCCTCGTCGATCAGGAATGCGCTCACGCGTTCCTCGCCGCCGGTGACCTCCGCAGTCACCGACAGCAGGTCGCCGCGTGTGCTCGTCGACCAGCGCACCATCGACCCGGCCAGGTTCTGGAAGCGGAGTCCGAGATGGATCGCGTCGACGATGCGCGGGCTGCTCATCATCCCCAGACCCAGCACGCCGGATGCCGTGATCGGCTGCGACCCACCGACCACCAGTCCGGCGGCGGGGTCGTCGAAGAGACGCAGCGCGGCGTCGATCACGGCACTGCCCTGACGGAACGAGACCCGCAGCGACGGAGCATCGAGCACGTCGGGCGTCAGTCCGGCCTCGCGCAGCGGGCGCTCGAGCGAGATCCCGCGGCGCTCGGCATCCTTCACGAGATAGCGGATGACGTGGGGGTTGATCGTGGCCGACGGTGTCGGAGGGATCACGAGGGGGGACACCTGGACATTCTGTCTGGCCGATGATGTCCGGTCAACGGACACCGTGCACCCGGGGGAGAGCGATCGCGCGCTCTATCCTGGCGTTCCCTCCTCGACGACGAAAGGGCGGCCATGGCGGCGACGCTCACGGCGCAACAGCGCATCATCCGATCCGTGATCAAGACCCTCGGGGCGCTCCCCGAACCGGCCCAGCGACTGATCGCGGGGAGGCCGGTGCAGATCGACGGGCAGGCATTGCTCACCGAGGTGCAGATGGCGTTGCGCCTGCTCAACGCGCTTCCCGGTTCGAGCTTCGAAGAGCTGCCGCTGGCGGATGCCCGGGCTCAGGTCGATGCGGAGGCACTGATCTTCGGGGATCGCGAGCACGTCGACATCGCCGAGGACCTGCGCTTCCCGACACGCGGAGGGACCATCGGCGCCCGCCGCTATCAGCGTTCGGCGACCGAGCGGCCGTGGGGCGCGGTGACCTACTTCCACGGCGGCGGATGGGTGGTCGGCGGTCTGACCTCGACCGATGCGGTGTGTCGTTTCCTCGCAGCCCGCACGGGCCTGGAGGTGTACTCGATCGACTATCGCCTCGCGCCCGAGCATCCTTTCCCCGCCGCCGTCCACGATGCGGTCGACGCCTATCGCTGGGTGCGCGCACGGACCGCGCCCGAGTTGCCGGTGGCCGTCGCCGGCGACAGTGCGGGGGGAAACCTCAGCGCCGTCGTGTGCGCCGAGACCCGGGAGGATGCGGCGGCGCCCCCCGACTTCCAGCTGCTCTTCTTCCCGGTCGCCGATGCCTCGCGCCGCACCCGCTCCTACGAGCTGTTCGCCGACGGCTACTTCCTCACCGCGGCGCAGATGGAGTGGTACATCGACCACTACCTTCCCGACCCTGCGGACCGCACCGACCCGCGGGCCTCGCCGCTGTTCGCGGACCTGACCGGACAGCCGCCCGCGCATGTGGCGATCTCGGGCTTCGACGTGCTCCGCGATGAGGGGCTGGCCTATGCCGAAGCGCTGCGTGCCGCGGGGGTGCCCACCACGACGCAACTGGTCGAGGGCCACATCCATGCCTTCGTCAACGCGACGGGAGTCGGCCGTCACAGCTCCCGCGCGCTGGCGGAGGCGGCCGCGGCGCTGGTCCGCGGCATGCAGCGCGCGCCGCGGAGACTCCCACCCCACGCACAGGGTTAACGATATATCGTTGACTATCGCTACCCAGCTACGGGAGGTCACCATGAACAACGCATTCCCCTCGAACCCGTTCGGCGGATCCGGCTTCGGAGCCGGCGCCGGCGGCCCGGCATCCGCTCTGTTCGAAGCCATGGATCAGCTCCGCAAGTCGTTCGATCCGCGTCCGGGCGGCGGCTCGCGCATGGCGCGCGGCGACGTGCGCTCCGCCGTGCTCTCGCTGCTCGCCGAGAAGCCCATGCACGGCTATCAGATCATCAACGAGATCTCCGAACGCAGCGGCGGATCGTGGAAGCCCAGCGCGGGCTCCGTGTATCCCACCCTGCAGCTGCTCGCCGACGAAGGCCTGATCGAGGCCGAGGAGCAGAACGGTCGCAAGACCTACTCGCTCACCGAGGCGGGTCGTGATGTCGCGGCCGAGTCCGCCGACACCCCGGCCCCCTGGGAGTCGTCCGGTCACCGCGCCGGCGAGTCCCGCGACAGCGCTCGGTTCAACGCGCTGCCCAAGGCCGGCGTCGACCTCGCCGCCGCTGCCGCGCAGGTCGGTCGCAGCGGGAGCCCGGAGCAGGTGCAGGCCACGATCGAGGTGCTCGACGAGGCTCGCCGTAGGCTGTACTCGATCCTCGCCCAGGACTGATCGGATGAGGAACGCGCTGGGCCGCTCCGACCGGCTCAGCGATCCGGCGCGTACGAGCGCAGTCGAAGGGAACCACCGATGACGGATGCCGCGGCGCAGGGCGCCCATCGTGCCCGCTACCGCCGCATCCTGTCGTTCGCCGCGCGCGAATTCGTCAAGATCTGGTGGTACGAGCTCGTCCTCCCGCGGTTCGGGATGAGCTCGGTCGCTGAGCGCACGCGCGGTCCGCGCATGCAGAAGTTCGCGCGGCGTTTCCATGCGCTCGCGATCGAGCTCGGCGGGCTCATGATCAAGGTCGGACAGTTCATGTCGTCGCGCCTCGACGTGCTGCCGCCCGAGATCACGGCCGAGCTCGAAGGGCTGCAGGACGAGGTGCCGGCGGTGCCGTTCGCCGACATCCGCGCGGCTGCTGAAGCCGAGCTGGGGATCCCGCTCGACCGCGCCTACTCCTGGTTCGACGAGACGCCGGTGGCCGCGGCATCGCTCGGCCAGGTGCACCGCGCTCGGCTCTCGGAGCTCGACGCCGCCGACACCGGTCTCGAGAACGTCGTGGTCAAGGTGCAGCGTCCCGGCATCGACGGGATCGTGGCGGTCGACCTGGCCGCGCTCCGCCGCGTCGCCCGCTGGTTGACCCGTGTGCGTCTGGTCGCCGACCGCGTCGACGCCCCCGCGCTCGTCGAGGAGTTCGCCGAGACCAGTCTCGAAGAGATCGACTACCTGCACGAGGCGGCGAGTGCCGAGCGGTTCCGCGAGAACTTCGCCGACGACCCGCGCGTCGACACCCCCGAGATCGTGTGGGAGCGTTCGACCCGTCGGGTGCTCACCCTGTCGGATGTCACGGCGATCAAGATCAACGACACCGAGGCGCTCCGTGCCGCAGGCATCGACCCTGCGAAGGTCGCCGAGGTGTTCGCCGAGGTCATGTTCGACCAGGTCTTCACGCACAGCTTCGTGCACGCCGATCCGCATCCCGGCAACATCTTCGTGACACCCGGCCCTTCGACAGGCTCAGGGGCCGAGGAACAGAACTGGCGGCTCACTTTCATCGACTTCGGCATGATGGCCGAGGTGCCGGACAACCTGCGCGCCGGTCTGCGCACGCTGCTGATCGCCGTGACGGGGCGCGACAGCCGCGGACTCGTCGCCGCCGCGCAGGAGATCGGCGTGCTGCTGCCTTCCGCCGACACCGCCGAGCTCGAACGCGCCCTGAAGGAGCTGTTCGCCCGCTTCGGCGGCATGGGCTTCGCCGAGCTGGCCACGGTCGACCCGCGCGAGTTCAAGGACTTCGCCGACGAGTTCGGCGACATGGTGCGCTCGCTCCCGTTGCAGCTGCCCGAGAACATGCTGCTTCTCATCCGCGCGGTCTCGCTCACCTCCGGCATGTGCAGCGGACTCGACCCCTCTTTCAACGTGTGGGATGCCGCCGAGCCCTACGCCGGGCGCCTGCTGCGTGACGAGACCGGCAACGTGGTGCAGGCCTTCGCGTCGAGCGCGATGGAGACCGCCGGTATCACCATGCGGCTCCCGAAGCGGATCGACGACATCATCGGCCGTGTCGACGACGGCACGGTGACGTTCGACACCTCGCGACTGGAGCGCCGGCTCGACCGCCTCGAAGGCATCGCCCGCCGGATCGCCTCGGGGGTGCTGTTCGCCGCGATGCTGGTGGGCGGCGCGCTGCTGGTCACGCCGTTGCCCCCGCTCGGCATCACGCTGATCTGCGTCTCGGCGCTCCCGCTGCTGCACTCCGTGTTCGCCGGGGTCGGTCGGCGCGGGCGCTGACCCGGCCGCCGCGAAAACCCAGACCATTCGGCATCCGGGCGGCGCGCCACATGGCGCCACGCCGCCCGCAGGCCGAAGCCTCTGGGTTTTCGACCCTGCAGCGCGGCTAGTCCCGCGTCCGGTCCACCCGGTCGGTGCCCTCGGCGGCGGCCGTGATCCGCGCCGCCATCCCGGCGAAGATGAACCCGTGGAACGGCAGCACGGCGAGCCAGTACAGG
Source organism: Microbacterium croceum (assembly GCF_023091245.1). NCBI lineage: Bacteria > Bacillati > Actinomycetota > Actinomycetes > Micrococcales > Microbacteriaceae > Microbacterium > Microbacterium croceum. Next base: position 863,193 of record NZ_JAHWXN010000001.1, read on the forward strand.
CGTCCACTCAGCCCCCTCGGGAAGAACACCGCGCGCTGCTCGTAGCGTGCCCCCTCGCCGTCCGCGATCGCGCGCAGTTCGAGCCACGCCGAGCCCGGCACCTTCATCTCGGCGCGCAGTCGCAGCAGGCCGGCCTGCTCGTCGCCCGAGCCCGGGGCCGACGCGGCCTCCACGCGCCAGAAGTCGATCGCATCGCCCACGCGTGCAGCGGTGCGGCTGCGGCGCCCGCGGCGCAGTCCGACGCCGCCGACCAGCCGGTCCATCCAGCCGCGGACGGCCCACAGGAACGGCGAGGAGTACCAGCCGTTCTCGCCGCCGATGCCGACGATCACGCCCCACAGGGCGTCGACGGATGCAGAGGTCTGCAGCGACCGTGCGTCGGTGAACGCCGTGCGGCCTGCCCAGTCGGGGTCGCTCGGCAGCGGGTCGCTCGGGGCGCCGGAGACCTCGGAGTCCTGCCAGCTGGTCTCGATCGTGTCGGCATCCACACGTCCGAGTGCCAGGGCGACGGCCGTGCGATAGGGGGTCAGCCCGCCGGACGGCTGTGGAATCAGGTCGTCGACCGCATGGTCCTTCACGACGCACTCGTTCTGCAGCGAGGCGACGAGCGGGCGGGCGATCGATCGTGGCACCGGCGTCACGAGATTCACCCAGTGCGAGGCGAGGCCGGGAGTGAGCACCGGTAGTGCGGCGATGGCACGCTGCGGGAGCCCCGCCTCGACCGCGTAACCGTTCATCATCTGCCCGTAGCGCAGCACGTCGGGGCCGCCGATGTCGACGGCGCGGTTCACGTCCGGCTCCACCCGGGCCGCGCCCAGCAGATAGTGCAGCACGTCGCGCACCGCGATCGGCTGGATGCGGTTGCGCACCCACTTGGGCGCCGGCATGTACGGCAGCACGTCGGTGAGGTGCCGGATCATCTCGAACGACGCCGAACCCGAGCCGATCACGACGCCCGCCTGCAGCACGAGTGTCGGCACCCCCGAGTGCAGGAACGTCTCGCCGACCTGCACGCGGGAGCGCAGATGCGGCGAGAGCTTCGCGTCTTCCGGATGCAGTCCGCCGAGGTAGACGATCCGGCGCACCCCCGCGCGCTTCGCCGCCTCGGCGACCGTGCTGGCCGCACGGTCATCGCTCTCCTCGAACCCCTTGCCCGCGGTCATGGAGTGGATCAGGTAGTACACGACGTCGACGTCGTCCATAGCCTTCGCGACGGCATCCGCGTCGTCTGCCGACCCCTCGACGATCTCGCAGTCCGCGCCCCACGGGAAGGATGCGGCGCGGGCGGCGTCTCGGGCGAGCACGCGCACGCGGTATCCGGCGTTGAGCAGGCGCGGTGTGAGTCGCCCGCCGATGTAGCCGGTGGCCCCGAGGACGAGGGCGCGCGGGGCGCTGCCGTCGTCACGCGGGACGGCGCGCAGCTCTTCTTCGCGGCCGGTGGGCTGAGTGAGCTCGGTCATGTCTCGAGAGTAGGCGCGGAGGAGGGCGGGCGATACGGGGTTGCGCAGGTCTTCGCGGCTCAGTAGGCATGCTCGCGAGGTGCCATCGCGGCGGGGCCGGCGAGGAGTTTGGCTAGGTTGTCAGATGACTAGCTAAACTAGTAACCTTTCCTTCGAGGACGAGATCGTCGTCCTGCGAGGGAGGCGCACGTGACGTTGCAGACCGCGGAACCCCGCACGCCGCGAACCCGCCGAGAACGTCGTCTCACGCACACCTCGGCCGGTCGTGGATCGGCGGAACCGTCGCCGTTCGCGCCGTTGCCCGCACGCGCGGCCGTCGGACGAGACTCGGGAATCCGCCGCGTCGCTCCGCACCGCGGATGGCTCCACGCGGGCGCGCTCGCAGTGGCGGTCGGGGCTCTCGTGGCCGCCGCTGCGTCGATCACGGATACCCTCATCGCCGGCTGAACGCTGCCCCGGACCGCCAACAAGGGGAGGCGGTGACACACCGCCTCCCCGCCTGCATGCTCGCGTGCCCACCAAGGAGAACCCCATGTCCGCATCCATGACTCGGCCCCCGCTCTGGCGTCGCCTCCTTGCGGGCATCGTCCCGTCGATGCGAGAGCCTCGTCGGTTGACCGTCGACGACATCACGATCGTCGATCGCCCGATGCTGCGCCGCGCGGTCGCCGGCACCGTGGTCGGCAACCTCATGGAGTGGTACGACATCGGCATCTACGGCTACCTCGCCGTGATCATCGGGCGCGTCTTCCTCCCGGATGCATCCGGCGCTGCGCAGTCGCTGTTCTCGCTCGGCGTCTTCGCCGTCACGTTCATCGCGCGTCCGGTCGGCGGGATCGTGCTCGGTCAGCTCGGCGACAGGCTCGGCCGTCAGCGCGTGCTCGCGTTCACCCTGATCATGATGGCGGCAGCCACCTTCCTGATCGGAGTCCTCCCCGACTTCTCGGTCATCGGCATCTGGGCGCCGATCCTGCTGATCGTGCTCAAGCTCGCTCAGGGCTTCTCCACCGGCGGCGAGTACGCGGGCGCGACCACCTTCATCACCGAGTACGCCCCCGATCGCCGTCGCGGGTTCTACGCCTCGCTCCTCGATCTCGGCTCCTACATGGGCTTCGCCGTCGGCGCCGCCTTCGTCTCGATCCTCCAGCTCACCGTGTCAGCGGAAGCCATGGAGGGCTTCGCCTGGCGGATCCCGTTCCTCGTCGCTCTGCCGCTGGGCCTCATCGCGATCTACTTCCGGCTGAAGATCGAAGACACTCCGGCGTTCCAGGACGCGCAGGCGTCTGCCCAGGCCGCCGCGGATGACGCGCACGCCGCCGCCGATGCCCCCAAGGGTGTGGTCGCACTGGTGCGCGCCTACTGGCGCGAACTGCTGACCGCGTTCGTGCTCGTCGCCGCGGCCAACACCGTGGGCTACGCGCTCACCTCGTACATGCCGACGTATCTGACCGGGACGCTCGGCTACGACGAGGTCCACGGCACGCTCCTCACCCTGCCGGTGCTCGTCGCGATGGCGTTGTGCATCCCGCTGACGGGCGCGCTCTCCGACCGCATCGGCCGCCGCCGCGTCCTGTTCATCGGGTCGATCTCGGCGATCGTGCTCGCCGTCCCCGCCTTCCTCTTCATGATGCACGGAGAGATCTGGTCCACGCTGCTGGGGCTGGTGCTGCTCGCGTTCCCCGTCACGTTCTACGTGGCGAATCTCGCGTCGTCGTTGCCGGCGCTGTTCCCCACGTCGTCCCGGTACGGCGGCATGGGGATCTCGTACAACCTCGCCGTCGCGCTGTTCGCCGGTACCGCGCCCTTCGTCATGGAAGCCCTCGTGCAGCTCACCGGATCGCCGTTGGCGCCCGCCTTCTACGTGATCGCGACCTCGATCGCGGGTGTCATCGCCGTCGCGGTGCTGAAGGAATCGGCACGCCGCCCGTTGCCCGGCGCGATGCCGAGCGTGCAGACGGAGGAAGAAGCCGTCGCGCTCGTCGAGACCCAGGAGGAGAACCCCGACCTCGACCTCGACGAGCTGTTCCCGGAGCGCACCGAGACCCCCTGAGGGCTCCGTGCGTCGAGGTCAGTCGCCGGAGGACTCCGATTCCTCGTGGCTGCGGATGACATCGCGCAGCTCCTGATCGAGGTCCGATGCCTCCTCGATGGCCGAGGTCATGCCGGCGAGGAAGCGTGTCACGACAGCGCGCTCCTCCGCCGACAGCTCGTCGACGAGCGAGAGCATCCGTCGGTGCATTGCGCCCAGGGTCGCCCGTACCTCGTCGTCACTGCTCACCGTCGGCACGACGACGCCTGCGCGGCGGTCGGTGGGGTGCGGCTCGCGGCGTGCGTGACCGCCCTTCTCGAGGCGATCGATGAGGGTCGTGGTGGATGCCGTCGAGATGTCGAGCGCACGGGCGATGTCGACGGGACGCACGATCCGTCCGGCCCCCTTCTCGCGCAGCAGGAAACGCAGCGCGATGAGGTCGGTCTCGTTCATGCCCATGGTGACGCGGGTGCGGGCGCGCATGGCGGTCTCGGCGCCGCGGTAGCGCCGAAGCATGTTGAGCACGTCGACCGTGCTGGCTGTCGCGCTCTCGGGATACCAGTAGCCCGACCGGGTGAATTCCTCGGAGCTGTCCATCAGGCGACCTCGCCATCCTTCTGTGCTGGGGCGGAGTCGCGCGCCAGCATCTCTTCGGCGCCGGCCTCCACCTCTGCCGGCACGATCGTGAGCATTCCGCCCGTGATCGCCTCGTTCTCCGCGAAGATGATCTGCTCCACCCGCCAGCGCGGCACTGCGGGGTAGCGCTGCTGCAAGCGGTCGAGCACGTCGTCGTACTTCAGGTACCCCGCGTTCTCGGGGGTGAGTCGATCAGCCATGGCATCCTTTCCCAACGGCATACTCCATCTTCGCATCCGCGCGTGCGTGCTCCGGTGCGTGATTTTGCTAGACAGTCATGTTGCCTGAGCGTCGAGTAACATGGATCGACCCATCGGATGCGCGGGCCGTGAGGTGTCGCGCAGGAGGCGTGATCCTGCGATGTGCGTGGGAGTGAGGAGCGAGATGTCCACCAGCGTGCACGTATCGACCTCCGAACTGGTGCGCCGCGTCGAGGAGCTTCGCCGCGCAGAAGCGCAGCTCACGCGTCGCTTGGCGGCCATGCGGGCCCCGAACGACACCGATCGTGAGGCGATGCGGTTCATCTCCGACGCGCCGATCGACGCTCCGGCCACGCCGGGTGAGCTCGCCGCGCATCTCGGCGTCAGCACGGCCGCGGTCACGAGCGTGATCCGACGGCTACGCGCTCGTGGGCAGGTGGTGGTCGCCCGGCATCCTGATGACGCCCGTTCCAAGGTGCTGCGGCCGTCGCTGCGAGATCTGCACAGCCCCGTCGATGAGCTCTCTCGACGCGTGGAGGCGCTGGCCGGCGAGTTCACTCCCGACCAGGTCGACACGGTCTCGCGGTTCCTCCGCCGCCTCGGCGAGGAGATCGCCGAGATCCCGGAGTGACGCCGAGCGTCCCCTGAGGCGAACATCTCATGGCTGCCTCGGAGCGCGATTTCTCTTGTTGTCTATTTAGCTAGTTAAACTAGTAATATAAATTCCCTGATACACGACGACGAGGGAGATCTCATGGGGTACCTGAACTATGCCGGCGCGCCGACGTCGTTCACCATCGACGACGAGATGCTCGCGCACGTCCGCGCCGTCGTGGTGACCAAGCTTCGTCGCAGCGAGTCCTTCGCGCTCACCATCCCCACGATCGGCGCCGCGTCGGAGACGCTGTGGATCCACGCCTCGATTCCCCTGCGGTTCTCCCTTGTCGACGATGTGCCTCTCGGGCGTCCTCTCCTGGTCGCGATGATGGAGGCGGCGAGCTCGTCCGGTGGACTCGACCTGACGGACGAGAGGTTGGCGCGCTCGCTCGGGGAACGCTCCTTCACCCACGCCATGAGCGCCTGATCGAAGTCGCGGCTGACTCGGCTCTCGCGGTCAGGGGGCCGGCGCGGTCGAAGCGTCCGATTCGACGGCGGCGCTCATCCCGCCGAGAAACCGCACGATGATCGCGCGGTCGTGATCGGAGAGAGCGTCGACGTAGGCCAGCATCCTCTGATGCATGGCCCCCAGCGTCGCCCGCACCTCGTCGTCGCCGTGCGTCGTCGGAACGACGATGCCCGCCCTCCGGTCGCTGGGGTGCGGTGCGCGGTGCGCATGCCCGCCCCTCTCGAGACGGTCGATCAGCATGGTCGTCGAGGCCGTGGAGATGTCGAGGACCCGTGACAGATCGATCGGTCGCACGGACCTTCCTGCTCGCTGCTCATGCAACAGGAAACGCAATGCCCGCAGGTCGTTCTCGTTCATGAGCATGGTCGCGCGTGTCCGTGCCCGCATGGCGGTCTCGGCCGCGCGATATCGGCGCAGCTGATCCAGCAGGGAGATCGTCTGGTCGGAGCCGCCGTCCGGATACCAGTATCCGGACGGCGAGAACTCGTCCGGATCCCGCATCGTCACAGCTCATCTCGATTGCGCATGCCGCTGGCCCCGATTCGGTCTGTGCTCTCATGCCCCCCGGCGAGCCCCCATTGTCGCACTCGGCGGCGCGTGCGACAGCCCTATTTCCGGGGGGGGGGGGGGGGGGGCAAGAGCTCCCGGCGTCACTGGGCGGTGTAACCGCCGTCGACCAGGTGGTAGCTGCCGGTGATGAAGCTCGCGGCATCGCTGGCGAGGAACGCGATCAGGTGTGCGACCTCATCGGCCTGTCCCAGGCGCCCGATCGGGTGCTTGCTCACGAGGAAGTCCTTCACCTCGGCGTCCATGTGCGCCAGCAGCGGGGTGTCGATGAAGCCGGGGCCCACCGAGTTCACGCGCACGCCCTGGCCGGAGTACTCCAGCGCCGCGGACTTGGTCATGCCGACCACGCCGTGTTTCGCCGTGACGTAGGCCGGGGCGTTCGCGAAACCGACGCTGCCGAGGATCGACGCGATGTTCACGACCGATCCGCCGCCGTTCGCGAGGATCGACGGGATCTGCGCCTTCATGTTGCGGAACACCGCGTTGAGGTTGATCGCGATGACCTTGTCCCAGGCGTCGTCCGTGTAGTCCGCGGTCGGGGCGGATGCTCCGCCGATGCCGGCGTTGTTGACGCCGATGCGCAGCGGGGCGAGAGTGTTCGCGAGTTCGATGGAAGAGGTGATCCAGGCGGCGTCGGTCGCGTCGCCGACGGATGCCTCGGCGGTGCCGCCGGCGGCGCGGATCTCCTCGACGACCGCGTTCGCGTGGTCTGCATCGAGGTCGTTCACGACCACGGCGGCGCCGTTCGCGGCGAGCAGGAGGGCGGTCGAGCGTCCGATTCCGCTGCCGGCTCCCGTCACGATTGCGGAGCGGCCTGAGACATCGTACTGAGCCATGTGTGAACCCGTTTCCGGGCGGTCACGGTGCCGGGAGACCTTCTCGGACGAGCCGCCCTTCCTTCCACCCTATCCCCGGAGAAGGGCGATGGATGCGCGTGAATGAAACTCCTGACGCCCTCGGATGCGGTCAGAGGATGAAAGCAGCGGCAATGGCCACGTACATGAACATGGAGCGCCGCGGGCCCAGCGAGTAGATGCAACCGTAGAGCACGGCCGCCGACATCGACAGGCTTCCACTCCGACGAATCTCCTCTTGACACCGCGCCCACCGAGGCATAACGTACAACCAAATGGTTGCACAAAGAGAACTCAGCGAAGCGGAGGTCGATCGTGTGTTCCACGCACTGGCCACGTCGACCCGGCGCGACATCCTGCGCCGGACGATCGAGCGGGAGCAGTCCGTCTCGACCCTCGCCGCCGAATACGAGATGTCGTTCGCCGCGGTGCAGAAGCACGTCGCCGTGCTCGAGGCCGCGAACCTCATCGTCAAGCGCGCCGAGGGACGCGAGCGCCTGGTCCGCGCGAACCCCGAGATGATCGCCCGCGCCAGGGCGCTCCTCGCCCGTTACGAAGAGCTGTGGCGGTCGCGCATCGCCCGACTCGACGACCTGCTGGCCGAGCCGGCCCCTTCGACAGGCTCAGGGGCCCACCCTGCAGCCACCGACAACACCGACAACGCACGAACCGAAGAAGGAGACTGACATGCCTGTCACCGACGTCACGACCGATGCCGAGAACCTGACCATGACGGTCGTCGCCGACCTGGCGGCCCCCGTCGAACGTGTCTGGGCCGTCTACAGCGATCCGCGCCAGCTCGAGCGCTTCTGGGGTCCTCCCGGATGGCCGGCGACATTCACCGCTTGGGACCACACGGTCGGAGGCAAGGGCAACTACACGATGAACGGTCCCCGCGGAGAGAAGGCCTCGGGCACGTGGGAGTTCCTGCGCATCGATGCCCCACACAGCTTCGAGGTGCTCGATGCGTTCGCCGACGACCAGGGCACGCCCGATCCCGACCTGCCCTCGATGCGGATGGTCTTCACGTTCGAGCCGTCGTCCGCGGGCACCCGCATGGTCACCACCAGCTACTTCGAATCGGTCGAGGCGCTGGAGCAGGTCGTGCAGATGGGCGCGATCGAGGGCACGAAGCTCGCGATGGGGCAGCTCGATGCCGTGCTGCAGGACCTCCGCGACTACGCGCAGGGCAAGGGCACCACGGTGGAGCTGCTCGACGACACCCACGTGCGCATCACCCGACTCGTCGACGGCCCGCGCGACCTGGTGTGGCGTGCGTTCAACGAACCCGACCTGGTCAAGAAGTGGATGCTCGGACCCGACGGGTGGGAGATGACGGAGTGCATCGTCGCCACGGTGCCGGGTGAGACGTATCGCAACTCCTGGGCGCCGGTCGGCGACACCGAGGGCGAGCCGTTCGGGTTCGAGGGCGAGGTGCTGATCTTCGAAGAGCCCCGCCGTGCGGTCACGACCGAGCGGATGCAGGGCCAGCCGACCGAGACCCTCAATGACATGAGCCTCTATGAGGAGGACGGTGCGACCCTCATCACGGTGCTCATCGAATACCCCGACAAGGAGACGCGCGACATGATCCTCGCCACCGGCATGGCCGACGGCATGGAAGCCTCGTACGCGCGGCTCGAATCCACGGTGCTGGCGGTCTGACCCGTTCACGACTCCTCAGAGACCGGCCGATCCTGCGGTGGATCGGCCGGTTTCTGTGGTGCGCGGCTGGTGCGGCGTCGGTTCTTGAGGAGTTGTGAACGGCCCCGGCGGGATAAGGTGGCGGGACGATGAGGATCACGCGCCGCACTCTGCTTCTGGGAGCCGGCGCCGGCGCGATGTCGGTGCTGCTCGCCTCGTGCACCCCGGAGCCGAACCCCGCACCGAGCCCGACGCCCACCCGCACGCGGGAGCCGCAGCCGAACGGCGATGTGCCGGTTCCGGCCGGCAGCGTGCGCAGCTCCTGGACCACCGATCCCTTCGCGCGCGGTGCTGTGAGCTTCACCCCGGTCGGCGCGCTCGCCGGAGCCCGCGCGGCACTGGCGGCATCGGTCGACGACCGCCTCTTCTTCGCCGGCGAGGCCACCGACGACGACGCCCCCGGCACCATGCGCGGCGCGATCAACTCCGGTGAGCGCGTGGTCGACGAGATCCGCGCGCAGGCGCAGCGCGGAGAGCGGATCGCCGTGATCGGCGCCGGTCTCGCCGGTGCCACCGCTGCTGCGGGCCTGGTGGACGCGGGTATGGAGGTAACGGTCTTCGAGGCACGCGACCGCGTCGGCGGGCGGGTGTACTCCCGCTCCGACGACTCCTGGCCGATGCCGGTGCAGCTCGGCGCCTGGCTGTTCGCGGCGGATGACGCCGACCTGATCGACCGGTTGCGCGAACGCGACATCGGCGTCGTCGACCTCGCCGGTGCGCAGTGGGTGTCGCCCGAGGGAGACGTCGACCCGGTCAGCACCGAACCGCTGCAGGCCGCGATCGATGCCGCACAGGCCGCGCCCGAGGACTCCACCGTCGCGGATGCGCTGACCGAGGCGGGCGGCGATCCCGCCGATCCTGCGACCGCGGCACTGCTCGCCTTCCTCGCCACGCATGCCGGTGCGGATGCGGATCAGCTGTCGAGCTGGTTCCCGCCCATGCTCGTCGAGGGTGATCAGATGGCGGCGCGCGACACCCTCGCCCCGTTCATCGAGCAGGCTCTCGACGGTCTGCGCGTGGGGCTCTCCTCGCCGGTCGCCGGCCTCGCCTATGACGACAGCGGCGTGAGCGTGCGCCTCGGCACGGGGGAGGCGTCGTCGTTCGACCGGGTGGTCGTGACGGTGCCGTTGGGCGTGCTGCAGCAGCAGGGCATCGAGTTCGAGCCTCCGCTCCCCTTCGCCAACCGCGGGGCGATCACGGCGCTCGGGATGGGCGCGATCGAGACGATCTGGCTGCGCTTCGATGAGCCGTTCGGAGAGTCGGATGCCGCGCTCTGGCACACGGTCGGCGGTGACGCGCTGATCCGCACCTGGGTGAATCTGCGTCCGGCGACGGGGGAGAACGTGCTTGTCGGGATCGTCGGAGGGCAGGCGGCCGAAGACTTCGCCGCCCTCGACGACGATGCCGCGCTCGAGGCCGCGCTGGCCTCGCTCACGGTCTACGCCTAGCGTCGCGCGGTCGCGTCGGCCAGGACTCGCTCCTGTTCAGTGGGGAGATCTCCATCCGGCATCGACGCGGGCTCGTCGCGCCGCAGCAGTTTCAGCACCGGCATCCGGCTGATGAGCACGAGCACCGTCGCGACCACGGCGAAGGTCGCGAGCGCGATGCCGGATGAGGCGAGGAACTCGGCTGGTCCACTCACCTGTCGCGGATCGAGGAAGTAGTACGGATACCAGCCGATCAGCGGCCCCCGGATCATCGTGAACAAGCCCCATACCAGGGGATACACGAGAGTCGCCGGGATCACGCGCCACGGCACGGAGCGGTGCCCCGGCGCGAGCACCCAGGCGATCGCGGTGCACGCCGGCAGCCAGAAGTGGAGCACCTGGTCGGACCACGGCACGTCGATGCGGATGCCGCGGACGTCCGCTTGCCACACCAGCAGCGCGAACACGAGTCCGGCGGTGATGGTCCAGGTCAGCACCAGCGCGAGTGCGACCGTGAGCCAGCGCGGATCGCGGTCGCGCTGCAGGGCGATGACCCCGGCGATGGCCAGCAGCACCATGAACGCGATGTTCGACTGGTTGGTGAGGTACGCGAAGAAGTTCTGGCTGGCGATCGTGTACGAGGCCAGACCCCAGGCGAGTCGATGGATCAGAGCGATGAGACACAGGGCGGCCGCACTCAGCCGCAGCAAGCCGAAGACGGTGCGCGCCGTCACCGCTGCGTCGCCTCCGCCCATTCCATCAATCGAGTCTACGGATGCGGGAGGGGTGGCTCTGTCATGCTCCGGGCGTCACCGGCGGGAGCTGCGCGTCGACCAGAGTGCGAGGCCGATCAGCACGGGCTGGAAGAACAGCCGTACGAAGCGCTTCATGTCGGTGTCGAGTCCGAAACCGTCGCGGTGGTGCATCCACTGGGCGATGTTGCCGGGGAACACCGCCAGGAAGAACAGCGCCGCGACGACGCCCGCGCCCCGTCGGCGACGGCGGGCGAGCAGCAACGCCGAGCCCAGGGCGATCTCGACGGCTCCGGATGCCACGACCGTGACATCCGGATCGAGCGGCAGCGATTCCGGCACCTGAGCCTGGAACTCGTCTCTGGCGAAGGTGAGGTGCGAGACGCCGGCGAAGACGAGGGAGGACCCCAGGAAGACGCGGCCGATCGTGCGAGCGACGGAAGACATGGTGCGAGTGTACGCGCGGGTCAGATCAGGCGGCGCAGGGCTTGCTCGAGGGACACGCCCTGCGCCTCGGCACGGTCGCGCAGACGCGCATGCTCCTCGCCCGTGAGCGAGAGCTGCAGCGTGATCGGATCGGCGGTGGGGGCGTCGAGCCCGTCGAGCAGATCGGACGCCTCGGCCCACAACGGAGCGGCGGATGCCGGAGGGGCGGACGCGGCCGGCGCGGGGGGCTCCGGCGCCTTCGCGCTCTCCCGTGCCGGGGCGGACGTGGTCGCGCCAGCGCCCCGGGTGAATCCGGGTCCGCGCTGTGGCTCCTGCTTCTGCTGGTAGGCCTTGGCTGCGGCGTTGGCGCGCTCGTCGGCTGCCTCGTTCAGATCGTCGCCCGCGTGGCCCTTGACCCACGAGAACTCGACGTTCCGTCCGCGCATCGCTTCGTCGATGCCCTCGAGCAGGTCGCGGTTGAGTACGGGGCCGCCGTCGGATTTGCGCCAACCGCGACGCTTCCACCCCGGCATCCACTTGGTCACGGAGTCGATCACGTAGCGGCTGTCGCACCAGATGTGCAGCTTCTCATCGGACCCGGCCGTCGCCTTCAGCAGCTCGAGCACCGCCTGGAGCTCGCCCTGGTTGTTGGTGCCGTGCGGCGATCCGCCCGCGCCCCAGTTGTCGTCGTCGATGTACCAGGCCCAGCCGTTGGGGCCGGGGTTGCCCAGTGCGGAGCCGTCTGCGGCGGCGGTGATCGTCATCCCTCCACCGTAGCCGCGGGCGACGACATGACCCGACGGCGGAGGTGGGGGAGGAAGGGGTCAGGACTCGGGGTCATCCTCCGGCTCGCGGCTCTCGATCGAGACGGCCGCGGGTGCGGGCGGGGTGACCGGGAACACGATGGAGCTCACCGAGGCACCCAGTCCGAGCGCCATCGGATCGACGGACGGGGCCGCGTCGAGCACGTCGGCGCCTTCGCGTTCGAGGGGCTCGGACGGAAGCCCGGCCCACTGGTTCTCTTCTTCCTCGGGGCGCTGCTGGAACAATCCCATGTCTCCCATTGTGACCCCGGTCGTGGCGCGTGCGAGCGGATTCACACCGGATTGACCGGACGCGGCTTCCGCCCACCCGCCGGAAGGTGAAGTAGCCCACCACCTGGCCGCGTTCCCGCCCGGGCTTCAATCGGTGTTGCGGGACGCGTCTCGCACGGCCTTCACCAGATCCAACCAGGGCCCGGCGAGCTCCGAGTCGGGGAGTTCGCGCTCGTGGTGCTCGGCGGGTGTGCGCGCGCGAATGCTCCAGACGAAGCGGTCGGCGCCGGTGGCGGCATCCGTATGCGCATCCCACGGACAGCTGTCGATCAGGGCGATCCACTCAGGCGCATCGGCGGGTGCCGCTTCGATCCGCCAGCGACGGCTGATCCCGGCGATGCCGCCGGAGCGCACCACCGCGATGACGACGTCGGAGTCAGTCGACTCGTCGATCGGAACCGGGGACTCGCTCATGTTCATAGACTCCCACGGTGGTCCACGCGCGTCGAGCCGCGGCTTCCGTGGCTTCGTCGACCGCGCCGGCTGCGGCGACGGTGGCATCCGCGAACTCCACGAACGTCGCCGTGCTCGACAGGCCCCCGGTCAGTGCCCGATACCAGGTGGTGCCCGCGCGCTCCCACGCGTTGCCGCCGAGGTCGGTCGCGAACAGGGCGAACGCGCGATTCGGGATGCCGGAGTTGATGTGCACTCCGCCGTTGTCTTCCGTCGTGCGTACGAATCCGCTCATGTGATCGGGTTGCGGATCCTTGCCGAGCTCGTCGTCGTCGTAGGCGGTGCCGGGCGCGATCATGGAGCGCAGCGCTGCACCTTCGACGGCATCCGTGAAGATCTCGGCCCCGATGAGCCAGGTCGCCTGGGCTGCCGTCTGCCCGAGGAGGTACTGCTCGGTGAGGGCGCCGAACACATCGGCGATCGACTCGTTCAGCGCGCCGGGCTGCCCCTGGTACTCGAGGTTCGCGGTGTGCTGCACGACGCCGTGGGCGAGCTCGTGGCCGATGACCGTGGTCGAGGCGGTGAAGTGCTGGAACACCTCGCCGTCTCCGTCACCGAAGACCATGCGCTCGCCATCCCAGAACGCGTTGTCGTAGTCGACGCCGTAGTGCACGGTCGCATCCAGCGGGGCACCCGCGTCGTCGAGCGAGTTGCGGCCGAATGCCGAGAGCAGCAGTTCGAAGGTGGCGCCGAGGCCGTCGAACGCCTGGTTCGCCGCGGTGTCTGACACGGGGGCGTCGTCTTCCGTGCGCACCACGATTCCCGGCAGGGTCTGCGTGTTTCCCGCGTCGCTGATCGTGCGGTTCGGTGCGTCCGACAGCTGCGCGACGAGGTCGCCGTTCTCGTCGATCGACAGGTCGATGCGCGCCCGGAACGGCGGACGCCCCGCGGTCAGCGTCTGCCGTGCGGCGGCCGCGGCCTTGGGGAAGCGGCCCGACTCGGCCAGGCGCGCGAGCAGATAGGAGGGGACGACGCCGTGACGTGCGAAGGATGTGCTGCTCATGAACCGACCCTACGCCGGGGTGCCGACGTTGGGGAGTGTCCGCAGTCAGCGCCGGGCGCGCGGAGAAGATCTGCCGCTCGGGCGGAGGTTCGGCCCGTGTTCGTCCTCCCGAGGCGGAGAACTCCTCCCGAAAGGTCCCGCTCTTAACTTGAGATTGAGAATCGTTATCAATAAGGTGAGAGTCCTATGGACGCCCACCGCCCCCGCCGCGCCCCCGCCCGATCCGCCGCACTTCTCGTCGTGCTGCTCACCCTCACCGCCTGCGGCACTTCCCGCCCGGCCGCCGAGACCCCGGACGCCCCGACCGCAGATGCCCATAGGATCGACGGCGCAGGCGCGGCCGAAGTCGCCGCCCCCGCTCGCGCCCTGGTCATCTCCGGCGACGACGGCGCGGCCATCCTGCTCGATCTCGAGACCGAGGAGCGCGCGACTCTCGCCGACGCCCGCGGGGACCTCGTGAGCATCCAGAGCGACGGACGCCTGCTGTACCTCGCCCACGGCGCCGGCGACCGCACCTCCGTCGACGTCATCGACACCGCGCGCTGGACCGTGCCCCACGGCGACCACTCGCACTCCTTCCGCGGCGAACCGCGCCTGCTCGGCACGCTCGACGGCGGCGGCATCCCCCGCGTCGCGGCGGGAGCACAACGCGCCGCGCTCCACTTCGACGACGAGGTCGTCACCCTCGCCCACGACGACCTCGTCGACGGCCTCGACGCCGCGCCCCGAATCGGTGCCGCGGCGACCGGTCCTGTCGTCCCCTTCGCGGGGCGCCTGCTCGTACCGACCGGTGGCGGGATCCAGGTCGCCGATGACGACGGCACCGCTGTGCCAGGTGACGCCATCCCGTGCACCGCCCCCACGGATGTCGACATCACCCGCGTCGGGGCCGTGTTCTCGTGCGCCGAGGGGGCCGTGCTGTTCACCCGCGCGGTCGGCGGGGTGGTCGTCGGTGAGAGCATCCCGTACCCGGCAGGAGCCGCACCCGCCACGCAGCTGTCCGGACGCACCGATCGTCCGGACCTCGCCGGAGTCGCCGCGGACGGCGCGTGGCTGCTCGACGTGCGGCAGCGCACCTGGACGCCGCTCGTCTCCGAGGTTCCGCTCGTGCGCGCCGCCGCGGTCGGTGACGACGACGGTCGCACGGTCGCGATCGACGCCGAGGGCCGCATCCGCGTGCTCGCCTCCGACGGTGCCGTCCTCGCCCGTACCGAGCCCCTGGTCGCGGCATCCCTCGGCGATGCGGCATCCCGCGACCGTGTGCAGCTGATCATCGACGGGCAGTACGCCTACGTCTCCGATCCGGTCGCCGGAGTCGTGCACGAACTCGACCACCGCGACGACCTCCGCGTGGCCAGGACCTTCACCGACCTCGACCCCTGGTTCGTCGAGCTCGTCGGCTGATCCGACCTTCGACGGCGTCGTCCGTCGCGCGCACCCGCGCACCCCTGAGAAAGAGAGAGAAACCCATGTCCCGACCTGCCCGCAGCCGCCTCGCGATCGGTGCGCTCGGCGCGCTCGCCGCCGTGACGCTCGCCGGATGCGCGACGTCCGCGCCCGCCGCCGACAGCACCGAGCCCGCCACCTCCGACCACGCCCACGAGGGCGACACCCGCATCGCCGTGACCTATGACGGCGGCATCCTGGTGCTCGACGGCGAGACCCTCGACACGGTCGACCAGGTCGAGCTCGACGGCTTCCTGCGCGTCAACAGCGCCGGTGACCACGACGGCCACGTCTTCGTCACCGCGGATGACGGCTTCCACCTGCTCGACACCGGCCTCGCCTCCGGCGCCGTGGGGTTCACCGGAGAGGTGTTCGACGCCGTCGCCCCCGGTCACGTGACCCCGCACGCCGGCCGCACGGCCCTGTTCGACGATGGCACCGGAGACGTGCGGGTGTTCGACACCGACGCGATCGGCACCGGCACGGTGCCCGAGTTCGACACGATCACTTCGGAGGCGGCGCACCATGGCGTCGCGATCGAGCTGTCGGACGGCACCACCCTCTCGACGATCGGCACGGAGGAGTCGCGCAGCGGTGTGCGTCTGCTCGCGGCGGACGGCACCGAGGTTACCCGCAATGAACAGTGCCCCAGCGTGCATGGAGAGGGCGTGGTCAAGGGCGAGGTCGTGATGTTCGGCTGCCAGGACGGCGTGCTGCTCTTCGACGACGGCGCCTTCACCAAGCTCCAGGCGCCGGATGAGTACGGCCGCACGGGCAATGCCTACGTCACCGACACCAGCGCGATCGCAGCGGCCGACTACAACGCCGACCCTGATGCCGAGGGCTACCTGCTCTCGCAGCTCGCGCTGGTCGACACCGACGCGCAGACGCTCTCGGTCGTCGACCTGCCCGAGGGTGTCGAGTACACCTGGCGCGGCGTCGGCCGCAGCGGCCACGACGACATCATCGTGCTCGGTGCGGACGGCAGCCTGAACGTGCTCGACGAGACCGGTGCCGTGCAGGAGTCCTGGACCGTGATCGACCCGTGGCAGAGCCCCACTCAGTGGCAGCAGCCGCACCCCGGCCTGCGCGTGGTCGGCGACATCGCCTACGTCACGGAGCCTGCGGCGAACCGCATCCTGGCGATCGATCTGCACAGCGGCGAGGTGTCTGCCGAGGCGACGCTGGACGTGGTGCCGAACGAGTTCGTGGTGGTGGGCGCCGCCGGCCACTGACCCCGCGTCCCGTCGCTGGTGCCGAGTGCACCGGATGCTGCCGAGTGCACGGCTTCTTCTCGCGAGGAAGCCGTGCACTCGGCCGTTTGTCGTTCACTCGGCAGCCCTGGCCGCTGACGTCACGGAATGGTGTCGGTGCAGGGACCGTAGCGGGCGGATCTTGACACTTCTGCGTTCTGTATACAGAATACGAAGTAGCCCTGAGGGGCATTCCCGACGATCTTCCAATGATGAAAGAGGTAGCGAGATGGCACGTGCGAACGTGACGCGGTATCTGGCACTGGGTGCCGCCGGCGCTCTGACACTGGGGCTCGCCGCATGCAGCGGCGGTGGCGGCGGAGGCGGCGTCGACGCCGACGGCAACGCGACGGTCATCTGGTCCACGTGGGGCACGGCCGACGAGCTGACCCGCTACGAGGAGTTCAACAAGGACTTCATGAAGCGGCATCCCGACATCAAGGTCAAGCTGCAGCCCGTCGCCAGCTACGGCGACTACCACTCCAAGCTGCTGGCCCAGCTCACCAGCAACACCGCCCCCGACGTGTTCTACGTCGGCGACGACATGATCGGCCAGTTCGTCGACTCGAACCGCTTGATGCCGCTCAGCGACCTGATGGAGTCCGACGCGAGCCAGACGAAGAAGGATGACTTCTTCCCCGGCCTGTTCGGAGCCGCGGAGGAGGACGGCGAGGTCTACGCTGCCCCCAACGACTCCAACCCCGACGTGTTCTGGTACGACAAGCAGGCGCTCGCCGCGGCCGGCATCACCGAGGACCCCGCCACTCTCGCCGAGAACGGGGAGTGGACCACCGACAAGTTCCTCGAGATGAACGCGCAGCTGCACGATGCCGGGCTCACCGGCACGATGTACTGGAACTACTGGGCCACGCACTGGAGCTGGCTCTCCTCTCAGGGCCTGCCCGCGCCGTACGACGAGTCCGATGCCTTCACCGCGAACGCGGATGCCGACACCGTCGCGTCGGTGCAGGAGCTCGGCGACCTGTTCCAGGACGGCACCTTCGTGGTCGCCGACACGCTGCCGGACGGCGCGGGTGCGGACAGCATCTTCGTCACCCACAAGGCGGGCTTCTTCGTGCAGGGCCGCTACACGATCGGCACGGTCAAGGCCACAGGCGAGGAGGACAGCTACGACATCGTGCGCTGGCCGACGCCCGACGGCGAGCCCGCACCGACCGGTGTCGCCACTTCCTTCCTCGCCATCAACGGCAAGACCAAGGTCGAGGACGCGGCGTTCACCTTCTGGACCGAGTTCCTCTCGGCCGAGGGGCAGACGTTCCGCCTCGAAGGCGGCGGCAACGCGGTCCCCTCGATCAAGGGCGCGGATGACGTCGTGCTCGAGGGCGGCTACCCGGCGCATGCGCAGACCTTCCTCGACATGCGCGACATCGGCTTCACCAACTACCCCGCCGAGGCGCGGGTGCCGGGCCTCCCTGTCGCCATCTCGGAGGAATTCCAGAAGCTCTACGAGGGCAAGACCGACGCGCAGGCGACGCTCGACACGATCGCCGACGTGATCAAGGAACGGTCGGAGAAGTAGGCGTGACCACGCTCACCGAGAACGGACGGATGCCGCAGGCGACCCCTGCGGCATCCGCCCCGCCCCTGCGCAAGGAGGCCGCATGGCGCCGCAGGGACCGGGCCTGGGGCTACGTCTTCGTCGCCCCGCAGCTGCTGGGTATGGCGCTGTTCGTCGTGCTGCCGTTCGCCGCCAGCCTGGTGCTGGCCTTCGCGGAGTGGGACGGCCTGGGGGAGCTCACCTGGGTGGGCCTGGCGAACTTCGCCGACCAGCTGCAGGATCCGCTGCTCGGCCGCTCGATCATCAACACCCTGCTGATCGCCGTCATCACCGTGCCGATCGGCCTCACGCTCTCGGTCATCGTCGCCGTCGCGCTCGAGAAGCTGAAGACCCGCACGCTCTACCTGATCCTGTTCTTCGCCCCGGTGGTCACCTCGACCGTCGCGGTGGCGATGATCTGGCAGCAGATGTTCCGCGCCGACGGTCTGCTCTCCACCACGATCTCGACAGTGTTCGGCATCACTCCGCCGGACTGGCTGCAGGACCCCAAGCTCGCGCTCCTGGCGGTCTGCATCGTGACGATCTGGTCGTCCATGGGCTTGAACGTCGTGATCTTCCTCGCGGGTCTGCAGAACATCTCGCCCTCGGTGATCGAGGCCGCACGCATCGACGGCGCGGGAGCGGTGCGGCTGTTCACCAGCATCCGCCTGCCACTGCTGTCGCCGATCGTGTTCTTCTCCTCGGTGATCGCCTTCATCTCGTCGCTGCAGACCTTCGACACGGTCTACGTGCTCGTCTCCGGCGGTGGACCCGACAATGCGACGCGCACGATCGTCTATCACATCTTCGATCTGGGCTTCGGGCGCTTCGAGTTCGGGCTCTCGAGTGCGGCCAGCATCATCCTGCTCGCGCTCACCCTCGTCATCACGGCGATCCAGTTCGGCGCTCAGAAGAAGTTCGTCCACTACGAGGATGACCCGGCATGACTCTCCGGACCACTCCGCTCGGGGGCCCCACCGCCCCCGCGACCGACTCGACCGCGGCCCTCACCGCCCCCGGCTATCGCCAGCGCGGCAGGGGAGGTCCCGGTGCCGGACGCGCGCGCCGCCGACTCGGCTCCACCGTCCTGCACGTGCTGCTCATCGTCGGCGGCATCTCGATGGTGTTCCCCTTCATCTGGATGCTGCTGACCTCGTTCAAGACGCTCCCGCAGCTGCTCAAGAACCCGCTGGAGTTCCTGCCGAACCCGTGGACGATCGACAACTACGTCGACGCATGGAACGCGGTGCCGTTCGCCCAGGCGTATCTGAACAGTGCGTACATCGCCGTGCTGGTCGTGGTCGGCACGCTCATCACCGCGTCGATGGCGGGTTACGCGTTCGCGCGCATCCGGTTCCGGGGTAGCAAGGTGCTGTTCATCGTGTTCCTCGCGACCCAGATGATCCCTGCGCAGGTCACGCTCATCCCCTTCTATCTGCTCATGTCGCAGCTGGGCTGGGTCGACTCGCACCTCGCGCTGATCGTGCCCGGCATGATCGCGAACCCGTTCGCGGTGTTCCTGATGCGTCAGTTCGTGCTGGCGCTGCCGCGCGAGCTGGAGGAGGCCGCGCTGGTCGACGGCGCCGGACGCTGGCGCATCTTCTGGAGCATCGTGCTGCCCAACCTCAAACCGGGACTCGCGGCGCTCAGCATCATCACGGCGCTCGGCGTCTGGAACGCCTTCCTGTTCCCGCTGGTGCTGCTGAACACCCCCGACCTGTTCACGGTGCCGCTGCTGCTGACCTCGTTCCAGGGGCAGTTCGGATCCATCAACTACGGGCTCGTGATGGCGGCCTCCGCGATCGCGACCGTGCCGATGCTGATCGTGTTCGTGATCGGTCAGCGCAAGATCCTGAACAGCATGGCCGCATCTGGCCTGGGAGGACGTTGACATGACGGATGCCGCCGGGCTGGCCGCCCTCGCCGGACGACACCTCGACCTGGTCACCGCCCCGTTCACGCTGCCGCGGTCGCGCGTGCTCGTGTTCCGCGCTGACGACGGTGACGGCGTGCGCGTGCACACCTCGGAGTATGAGCGCCGGCTCTCGGACTGCCGCGTGCTCGACGAACTGACGGTGGTGGATGCCGCCGGCGTCGTGCTTCCGGTCTCTGCGGTGCTGCCGGGGCGGGTGACGTTCGGCGATCGCGCGACGCTCACGTTCGCGGACCCCTCGACGCTGAGCATCGGCCCTTCGACAAGGTCAGGGACCCAGGGGGCGTTGCACCTGCGGCTTCGGCATCCGGACGGGCGGAGCGAGGAGCATGCGCTGGGCGACGGCATCCGGCTGCGTGTGGCCGGTGATCGCACCGTGACCGTCGAGCAGGGCGACCACGAAGCAGACCTATCGGCGACCGCGCGCATCTGGACGGACTGGTTCGCGAAGTGCCCGATCGTGCGCGACGACCTGCAGGAGATGGCCGCGTTCTGCTGGTGGGTGCTCGGCGCGAACATCGTCGAGCTGCCGTCGCTGGGCGATGCCAGAGCGATCGTGCCGTCGAAGATCGGCTACGTGGGGCTGTGGCAATGGGATGCGTACTTCATCGCGGTCGGCCTGCGCCACGGTGACCCGGAGCTGGCACGCGAGCAGCTCGACATCGCGTTCCGGTTCCCTCAGCCCGACGGGCAACTGCCCGATGTCGTGCACGAGCTCGGGGTGCTGGCGACGAGCGACGACCTGCCCGAGGGTGACCGTGCGAACTTGCGCAGGGCCGGGTCGCAGATCGCCGATCCGAGCGCGCCGGTGCCGCTGACCAAACCCCCGCTCGCGGCCTGGGCGCTGCGCAAGGTGCTCGCGGTGCAGGACGACCCCGACTACGCGCGCACCCAGCTCGCCCGCGTCATCCGTTCGCAGGACTGGTGGTTCGCGGGCAGCGACCTCGATCACGACGGGATGCCGGAGTACGGGCATCCGTACTCCTCCGGCCTGGACGATAGCCCGATCTTCGACGGTCCGCTGCCGACCTCGGCACCGGATCTGGGTGCGTACCTGGTGCGACAGGACCGTGAGATCGCCGACCTCCTGCGTCGCTACGAGCCCGCGGTCGACGTCTCGCGTTTCGAGGAGCGTGCGGCGGCGACGCAGGAGCTGCTGCTCGGGATGTGGGATGCCGATCGCGGCCGCTTCCTCGCGCACGGCGGCGGCGAGCCGCAGCGGAGCGACACCGTCGTGGGGCTCATGCCGCTGCTCACCGGCGCTCTGCCCGAGGCGATCGCGGACGCCCTGTGCGCGGCCGTCGATGACCCGCAGCGATACGCGCTGCCATGGGGGCTGCCGACCGTCGCGGCGTCCGACCCCGACTTCTCTGACGAGCGGATGTGGCGGGGACCGATCTGGGTCAACACGAGCATGCTCGTCGCCGAAGGGCTCGAGGCCTCGGGGTACCCCGAGCGCGCCCGCGCGCTGCGCGAGCAGACCGTGGCGCTCGTGATCCACGCCGGCGGCCCGCACGAGTACTACAACCCGCACACCGGCCGGAAGGCCCGCACCGCGACGACCGCCTTCGGCTGGTCGGCCGCGCTGTTCATCGACCTGGCCGTCACACTGAGCGCCTGACGGGGTTCCGGTCGCGCCGTCGTGATCGCCCGTCTGTGCGTTGGTAGGACGCGTCGACGAGAATGTGGCGATGGAGGAAGAATGAAAGACGCCACCCTCGCCCAACACCCCGACTTCACGCTTCGGCGCTCGACCGCACTCACCGGGGTCTTCGTCGCGCTGGCGTTGCTCGCGCTCCTGGGGTTTGTTCTGGCGATCACCCACTACGGCGAGTTGGCTCAGACCGAAAGCGTCTCGTGGCGCGGACGATCGACGACGGCATTGGCTGGCATCGTCGCTCCCGCCTCCGTGGGCTTGAGCGCGTTCGCGGCGTTCCTGTTCGCGTGGCTCGCACTGTCCAACTCGACGCGGTGGGTGCGAACCTCCACCGGTACGAAGCTCCGCGGCATCGAGTTGGTCGTTGCAGGCGACGGGGCTATCGGTGATGAGCTGTACCGCCGCCTGTCCACGGGCGATCCCGCCCAGTACCTTCCGATTCCCGTCGCCAAGAAGGGCGAACTGCGCGTGCACATCTATCGCGCCGACGCCGACCGGCGCGCCTTCATCACGATCGAGCAGCGCTCGGGAGCCGAGCCGCGCACGTGGCCGTTGATCGAACTCGCCGACCGAGGTTACGTGCAGATCAAACGGCGCAATGCCGAGGACTTCGCCAAGCCCTACGTTGCCGCCTGACTTCGAAAGTCACGTCGACGTCGTGTGCGACGGTGGCGCACCACCTTCTGCGCGGCAGTGCCCTCACAGAGCGCCACCGCGGCTCAAGGTCTCATCAATCACGAGGTCACCTGCGCATCCGATGCAACGTCGCCACCGCCCACCGGACGCCAGCTCAGATACGACTCCTCCTCGATGCCGGCGGCGGTCTGCACCACGGCGATCCAGACTGCCGGTCTCAACCAGAACTGCTTCAGGCTGCCGCAATGCCGCGCACCGCGACTCGAGTGCAGCGCTGGTCACGACGGGTCTGCCTGTGGCATCGGGTGGATGACGCTGCGGCGTCCATTTCGGAACTCAGCGATCGCGTCATCGACCTGAATCGACGACGCCGCGAACAGCGCTGTCTTGTCACGCGCGACGATCAGGATGCCACCTCCGCGCACGTCCGGATACACGTACACAGCGTCATCCTCTGGCAGGGGCACGACCTTCAGCTCAGCTCCCGGGAACCTTGGAGCCAGCACCGACCTGCCGTAGTCAGCGAGGTCCGCCACGGCGGCCTCGCGGCTCTCGTCGTTCATGTCGCTCAGCGCAGACACCCCCTCGACCTCCTGCAAGGGCGACAGCAGTCGTGTGACAAAGGCACGGAGCCCCTCGGCCGGCACCTCGAGACCGATCGGGCTGCCGGGGTTGACGACCAATCCCGCGAATTCGGGAACGCGACGCAGCAGTTCGAACGCCGGAACGAGCACGGGCACACGTTCCGGCGCGAATCTGCCGAACTGGTCCGGGTGTGTGAACACCGCGAGCAACCGGCCACGCGGCCCGTCGACGATCAGTGGCGCATCCGGGAAATCCGACTCCGGCGGTTCCCCTTCGTTCAACAGAAGAACCTGCCCAGCCGCGATCACCCACAACACCGTTTCGGGGTCGAGTCTTCCCTCTCGGCCCTGTGCAATCGCACGCTCAAGAACGCTTGCAGGTCGGGACTCAGCCACGGGGGTCTCCTGAGGGGTTTCCGTCACGGTGCATCACCACGGACATGATCTCAGCAATGCCCGACACCGCCTCTGCGCCGAGAGCCGACTCGAGGAGCCAGCGCTCGGCCGTGTCGATCCGGTCGGTCTCACGCGCGGCCGCTCCGTCATCGAGGCGAAGGAGTCCAGGGCGCGTGCCGTCGACCGCGAGCACGCAACCGCCGCGCTCGACACAGAACTCCGCCCGCGTGTCGACACGTACCATCCAGCCCGCCTCGGCGATCTGCTCGCTGATCCGGCGGCCGATCAGCGGCGCCGAGAGAGGCTCATAACGCCACTGCCCGGAGGCCTGAAGTGCGTCTCGACGGCGAAACCCTTCGTCGCCGAACCAGGCCAACACGCCGTCGTCCCTGATCTCATGCGGCCGGTCGTCCTCCAGGATCCAGCCGCGATCCGGGTACCAATGAAGGGTGCTCCTCGCCCAGTAGCTGGCCATGATGAGCACCACGGATTCGGCCATCAGAGCGCATGCCCCGCGAACTCACAACCCGCCTGGCCCTGGCGCGACTGACTCCGCGGGAAGAAGCCCGTTGTCGGTTCCTTGAACAGGCGCCAGGCCTCCGCCGCGTCGCCCGCGCGGGCTGCCTGCTTCATCCGATGCAACGTCGCCACCGCCACCGAATGCCAGCTCAGATACGACTCCTCCTCGATGCCGTCAGCGCCCTGCACTTGCCCCGCCGGAACATCTCGAGCACCTCTTCCGGTTCCGGGGACGACGCGGCGAACATCACCGACTCGTCTGCGTCGACGTACACGGTCACTCCACCGCGCGCCGGCTGCACCAACACGACCGCCCCGTTCGACGGCACGGCAAACGCAGGTCGGCTTCATGAACTGACTCATCGATCTCCCCCTCGCGTGCGCTTCGCATCCAACCACGGGGCGGAGACCTTCGTACGTCGCGGGGTGACAACGAGGCCACGCTCATCCGGCTCGACGACGAGCACCCAATCGCTGCGTTCGATCGGCTCGAACCCCAATTCCTTCGCCCGCCGATCCCCTGTCGTCAGCACAAGGGAGCCTTTCAGATTCGGAGCGACCTGGACCGGGATGCCCTGATAGTTCCCCTCATAGCGGAGCAAGACCACCTCCAGCCTTTCCTCGGGGCCAATGGGGCGCTCGTAGAGCCCTCGCCCTGCGGGGTGGAATCCGTCCTTTCTGCTCGCGGCATCCCGGGAGGTGAGCTTCCACCCACCGCCGAGGACGACCCGATACTCCGTCCCGTTGAGCAGGGCATATGTTCCCGCAGGTCGAAGGGTGTTCACTGTGCTACTCCGCTCGAACGAAGCCGGGATCCGGCGAGAAGATGTCCAGCAGACGCGGCATCTTGTCGATCTTCTCGAAACTCGCATTGAAACGGCCCCAGCCGGTGTCGACGGCTCCGTGGCCTGTACGCGCACGAAATCAGTGCTTCAGCGCTCCGAGCCGCCCTCATCCAGCCAAGGCGCGGCAATGCTCTCTTGGCATGGAAAGATCCGAGGAGGACGTACAACCCGGGAGGATTCAGTGGTGCAGTCGTCATCGAGCGCTCCTGCCGGGAGCATGCGGCACGAACTCGACAGGGTCGGTGCGCCTACCTGAGCGAAAGAGCTCGAGCGCCGCGCCTGGTTCCAGCGACGAGGCAGCGAACATCACGGACTCGTCGGCGGCGATGTACAGAGAGGCGCCGCCACGCTCCGGCTGCACGAGCAGCACGGCGTCATCGTCCGGCAGCGCGAACGCGTTCACGGTGATGTCGGGCCACATCTGTCGCACGAGATGCTCTCCACGCTCGATCAGACGTCGCTGCTGGGAGCTCGCTTCCTCAGGCTCAAGCGGACTCAGCATCATGCGGTGTTCTCCTTCTTGGCCAGCAGCAGCAACACAACTCCGACGACTGTCAACGCGATGTTCACGGTCAGATAGACGGCTCCGTCTGTACCGCCCGCCCGTACGACGGAGAGCGACGTCAATGAACCCGCGACCGCGAGCGCGATCGCGGTCAAGCCGATGATCCTCAGTGCCGATGGTTTCGTCATGTCGCTCTCCTCCTTGGGTGCCAAGGATATCTGCGTGTGATCCGCCGTGTGGAGGGCAGCGGTCGATCGTGCAGCGGCGATCGGAGTGAAGGCCCGGTGTCCGGCGAGTGCTTGGTGGTGAAACGGCGGGATGCGGTTGGTAGAACGGCGCGACCAGGGCGGTGAAACGCGTTGCGGACCGGACCGCGGCGGCGGAGGTGCTGGGGGCCGGACCACTCGCGCACGCCTGGATCGCTGATCTCGAAGAACGCGCCGAATCCCGTCAGGCCGTGAAGTACGAGCTGGTGGCGTTGTCGAGGATGCGCTGCATGCCGTGCATCCAGTTCAGCTTGAGCGCCGCGACCGCCGCGGGGATGTCGCCGGCGGCGAGCTGTTTCGCGATCTCAGCGTGCTCTGCGGCGACGCGCTCGACCTTCACGTCTTCCGGCACCAGCAGCGACTCGTACCGGTGGAACGAGCTGCGCACGCTCTCGATCACCGCGAGCAGCCGGGTGTTCGGGCAGGCGGAGAGCATGAGGGCGTGCCACTCGTCGTCCTTGGTGATGACCAGCTGATGCTCCACGAGCTCGTCGGCGAAGGCCTCGGCCATCTCGTGCAGCTGTGCGCCGATCCGCTGCAGCTCCGCTGGCGGGCTGAGCTCGAGCGCGAGGCTCTCGAGTGCGGCCATCACCGGCGCGAGGTCGCGGAACTCGGAGGCGCTGAGCGGCACGAACCGGAAGCCCTTTCCATTCTCGCTCTCGATCTGCCCCTCGGATTCCAGAGCGATGAGCGCTTCGCGCAGCGGGGTGCGGCTGACGCCGAGCTCGGTCGCGAGCTGCACTTCGTTGATGCCTTCGCCGGGCTCGACGAGACCTGACCTCATGCGGGCCAGCAGCTCCTCGCGAACCTGCGAGCGCAGGTTCTTGCGTTCGATCGCCATGGCGTCCCTTCTGCGTCGCGCCTGCCCGTCAGCCTATGGGTTGACGGCCTCGGAGCGACGACCTAGTGTGGTGTATACAGAATACAGCGGCTTCCGAGAATGCGCCAGCAGGTGCGGGAACCGATGTGGATGACTCAGAGAGGAGCCCTCGTGCCCGTACCCGGTGGTGACCTGCCCCTCCGTCGTGTCCGCCTTGATGCCCTCGCCTACGGTGGCGACTACAACCCCGACCAGTGGTCGGAGGAGACCTGGCACGAAGACATCCGTCTGATGCGCGAGGCCGGCGTGAACATGGTCAGCCTGCCGATCTTCAGCTGGCCGCAGCTGGAGCCGGAGCCCGGCGTCTTCGACTGGGGCTGGCTCGACCGCATCCTGGAGCTGCTCTGGGATGCCGGTATCGCGATCGACCTCGCCACCGCCACCGCGACCCCGCCGTCATGGCTGCTGCGCGCGCACCCCGAGATGGCGCCGTGGGATGCCGACGGCCACCGCCTGGAGTTCGGATCCCGGCAGACCTACTGCCCCTCGTCACCGGTCTGGCGCGAGAACGTCGCGCGCATGACCCGCGCCATGGCTGAGCGCTACGGCGCGCACCCGGGACTTGCGATGTGGCACATCTCGAACGAGTACGGCGACCACACCTCGCGCTGCTGGTGCCCGGAATCGGCGAAGCACTTCCGCCGCTGGCTGCAGGACCGCTACGGCGACCTCGACGGTCTCAACGAGGCCTGGGGCGTGAACGTGTGGGGTCAGCGCTACACCTCGTGGGACCACATCGAGACGCCCAAGAAGGCGCCGGGCCCGGTGAACCCCACGAAGCTGCTCGACTTCGAACGGTTCTCGTCGGATGCGCTGCTCGAGCTGTTCCAGATCGAGATCGATGTGCTGCGCGAGGTCACCCCCGACATCGCCGTCACCACGAACTTCATGAGCATGTTCCGAGACCTCGACTACTGGGACTTCGCGGCGGTGGAGGATGTCGTCACCGACGACGCCTACCCTGAACCGGCCGACCCGACCTCGCACGTCGGTGCCGCCCTCAACTACGGGCTCATGCGTTCGCTCAAGGGCGGGCAACCGTGGCTGCTGCTGGAGTCATCGGCGAGCGCGACCAGCTGGCGCGACATCAACGTGCCGAAGCCCCCGGGCAAGATCCGCGTCGAGAGTCTGCAGGCCGTCGCCCACGGCTCGGACGCCGTGATGTTCTTCCAGTGGCGCCAGGCCAAGTACGGCCAGGAGAAGTTCCACTCCTCGATGCTCGGCCACCGCGGCGAGCGCTCGCGGAGCTTCCAGGAGACCAAGGCGCTGGGGCTCGAGCTCAAGAAGCTGGAGCCCGTGCGCGGCACCCGAGTGCGATCGCGTGTCGCCCTCGTCGTGGACTGGGACTCATGGTGGGGGACCAGTGCGGTCGAGTCGCTGCCCTCGCAGCGGCTGCAGTGGGCGGGGCAGGCGCGGGCCTGGCACCGCGCGCTGTACACGCTCGGCCAGCCGGTCGACGCGGTGCGCGCGACCGGACCGTTCGACGGCTACGACGTGATCGTCGTGCCGAACCTGTACATCGTCGAGCAGCCGCAGGCCGATGCGCTCGCCGCCTTCGTGGAGCGCGGCGGGCACCTGGTGGTCGGTCCCTTCTCGGGCGTCGTGGATGTCACCGAGAAGGTGCATGAGGGTGGGGCTCCCGGCCTGCTGCGCGACCTGCTCGGCGTCGAGGTCGATGAGCAGTGGCCGATCGCCGACGGGCTCACCGAGCAGATCGACTATGCGGGTGAGAGTCTGACGGTGCCGAACTGGAGCGAGTGGCTCGATGTGGATGCCGACGTCGAGATCCGCGCGCGCTATGCCAGCGGCGAGCTCGACGGTCGTGCTGCCGTGACCCGCCGCGCAGTCGGCGCGGGATCGGCGTGGTACCTCAGCGCGATGGTCGAGCCCGAAGGCATGCTGCCGATCTTCCGTGACGTGCTGCGCACCGCGGGTGTGGTCGCCCGTGACGACACGAACGTGGAGGCCGAGGTCGTGACCCGCTCGGATGAGAGCACGGACTACACGTTCTATCTGAACCACGGGCGCAGCCCCGTCACGTTCGACGTGGCCGTTCCCGGCACCGATCTGCTCACCGGCATCCGTCGCGCGGGGTCTCTGACCCTCGAGCGCTACGGGGCCGCCGTGCTGGCGGCGCCGCGCTCCGAGACCATTCCCTTCTCCGCACTCCTCCCGAGTGACCCCACCCCCGACGTGAAGGAGGACGCATGACGAGCGACAGCTTCGTGCATCCCTATATCCCCAACACGGCACCCGAGTCGCGCGCAGCGATGCTCTCGGCTGTCGGTGCCGTCTCCACCGATGAGTTCTATGCCGACGTGCCGGCAGCGCTCCGCCTCGATCGCCCGCTCGATCTGCCTGCGCCGTTCGTCGCGGAGCAGGACCTCGCACGCCACGTGCGCGGCCTGCTGGCGAAGAACCGCTCGACACAGGAGCGGCTGAGCTTCCTCGGCGCCGGTGTCTACAACCACTACGTGCCTGCGGTCGTCGACGAGGTCATCGGGCGCAGCGAGTTCCTCACCGCCTATGCGGGCGAGCCGTACGAGGACCACGGCCGCTTCCAGGCGCTGTTCCAGTACCAGTCGCTGATGGCCGAGCTGCTCGCGATGGACGTGGTGAACGTGCCGACCTACGACGGCTACCAGGCGACCGCGACCGGACTCACGATGTCAGGCCGCATGACCGGCCGCTCCCGCGCGCTGGTCGTCAGCGACGTGCTGCCCGCAAAGCTGTCGAAGGTGCACGACTACATCCGTGCGCACCTGACGCTCGAGCATGTTCCGACGGCCGGCGGCACCACAGATGTCGCTGCGGTCGTCGCCGCGTTGTCGGATGACGTGGCCGCAGTGTGGGTCGAGACCCCCAGTGCGACCGGTGCCGTCGAGGCCACTCTGCAGCAGATCGCGGATGCCGCGCATGCGGTCGGCGCCGTCGTCGTCGTCGGCACGGATCCGATCGGCTACGGCATCCTGACACCCCCCGCACTCTCCGGAGCCGACATCGTCACGGGCGACATCCAGTCCCTCGGACTGCACCAGTGGTTCGGAGGCGCGCACGGCGGCTTCATCGCAGTGCACGACGATCCGCGCGTCGTGATGGAGATGCCCTCACGCTTGTTCGGCCTCGCGGCCACCGACGTGCCCGGCGAGTACGGCTTCGGCGACGTGGCCTACGATCGCACCTCGTTCGCACATCGGGAGGAGGGCAAGGAGTGGGTCGGCACGGCCGCAGCCCTCTGGGGCATCGCCGCCGGCGTGTATCTGTCGCTGATGGGGCCGGCCGGGATGGCGGAGCTGGGCGAAGTGCTCCTGGCCCGCACCCGTTATGCGCAGCAGGCGCTCGCCGCGATCGACGGCGTCACGCTCGACGACGACGCCGTGCACCTGCGCGAGTTCACGGTGACCCTGCCGATCGCGGCATCCGTCGTGGTCGACGCGCTCCGCGCCCAGGGCATCGAACCCGGTGTGGTCGTCGGCGAGCACCGACTGCTGGTGTGCGTCACCGAGCTCACCTCTCAGGCCGACATCGACCGGCTCGCGGGCGCGCTCGCCGCGGTCACGGCATCCGATCTCGCTGCAGAGGAGCAGAACCGATGAGTCTTCCCGTCGCCCCGAAGCCGGCGTTGCGCCGGTTCCAGCAGGCTCGCTGGGATGAGCCGATCATCTTCGAGCTGACCACGCCCGGTGAGCGCGGCGTGCTGGTCTCGCAGGTCGAGCCCGGCGTGCGGGAGGCGGTGGGCGATGTGGTCGCCGCTCTTCCCGCCGCGCTGCGCCGCCCCACCGCACCCGCGCTGCCCGAGATGGGGCAGATGCGCGTGCTCAAGCACTACCTGCGTCTGTCGCAGGAGAACCTCGGCGCCGACTTCAACGTCGACATCGGCCAGGGCACCTGCACCATGAAGTACGCGCCCAAGATCAACGACCAGCTCGCCGGCACCCCGCAGCTCACCGCCATGCATCCGCACCAGGACCCGGCGGATGCGCAGGGGGTGCTCGAGATCCTCTGGCAGCTGGAGCGGATGCTCGCCGAGATCTCCGGCATGGACGAGGTCTCGCTGCACACGCAAGGCGGATCCGCGGCGATCTGGTCGAACATCGCGATGATCCGCGCGTTCCACGAGGCGAACGGGGAGGGGGACCAACGCCGCGAGGTCATCACCACGATCTTCAGCCACCCGTCGAACGCGGCGGCGGCGAAGGCCGCGGGCTACGAGGTCATCACCGTGTTCCCCGATGCCGACGGATACCCCTCGCTCGACGCGCTGAAGGCGGCGCTCTCGCCTCGGACTGCCGCGATCATGGTCACGAACCCCGAGGACACCGGCATCTACAACCCGGCGATCCGCGAGTGGGTCGACGCCGCCCACGCGGTCGGGGCGCTGGCCTCGTACGATCAGGCGAACGCGAACGGCATCCTCGGCATCACCCGGGCCCGTGACGCCGGCTTCGACGTGTGCCACTTCAACCTGCACAAGACCTTCGGCACCCCGCACGGCTGCGGCGGACCCGGCTCCGGAGCGAACGCGGTGAGCGCGGCGCTCGCGCCCTTCCTGCCCGGTCCGCGCGTGGTGCGCGCGGATGACGGGACCTTCGCGGTCGCCGCGCAGGGAGAGCAGTCGATCGGCACCGTGGCCCCGTTCTTCGGAGTCATCCCCGCACTCGTGAAGGCGTACTCGTGGATCATGGCGCTCGGCGCCGACGGGCTGCTCGCCGCCGCCGAGACCGCGGTGCTGAACAACAACTACCTGATGGCGCGGGTGCTGGCGATCCCCGGGGCGTCGGCGCCGTATGCCGCCGGCCGTCGCCGGATCGAGCAGGTGCGCTACTCGTGGGAGGAGCTGTTCCAGGAGACCGGTATCTCGTCGGAGGAGATCGGCATCCGCATGACCGACTTCGGCATGCACTACTGGACCAGCCACCACCCCTACGTGGTGCCGCAGCCGTTCACGCTCGAACCCACCGAGTCGTACTCGATGGCGGAGCTCGACGAGTACGCGGCGACCCTCGCCGAGGTGGCCCGTGAGGCGCGCGAGAGCCCGGAGGTCGTGCGCACCGCCCCGCACAACCAGACCGTGCACCACACGCACCACGATGACCTCGACGACCCGGAGCGCTGGGCCATCACGTGGCGCGCGTACGTGCGGAAGTACCCCGCGGCGGTGTCCGGTCAGCGCTTCCCGGGGGAGCCCGACGCGTCGTGATCGGACTGATCGTCAACCCTGTCGCCGGAGTCGGCGGGCCCGCGGGCCTCGCCGGCTCCGATGGCGCGGACGTGCAGCGTCTCGCCGTCTCGCGCGGCGCCCGTTCGCGCGTGCAGGAGCGGGCGGCCGCAGCGCTCTCGGTGCTCGCGGCGCAGCATCCGGGACTGGTGATCGCGACCGCCGCTGGCGCGATGGGCGCCGATGCCGTGCGCGCCGCCGGCCTGCTCCCCCACGTGGTGGACGGAGTTTCGGGGGCGCCGGGTGCACGGGTTCGTGCCGAGCGCACGGCTACTTCACGCGCGGATGCCGTGCACTCGGCAGCAAGTGGTGCGCTCGCCGAAGGCGCGGCAGGAACCGCGGGCGCAGACACCTCACGCGCCGTGACTGCGGTGGTCGCGGCGGGTGCGGATCTCGTGCTCGTGGTGGGTGGGGACGGGACGCTGCGGGACGCCGCGGCCGGGCTCGGTGTGGGCGCCTCGGCGTTCACAACTCCTCCAGAATCGGTGCCGTCGGCGACGGCAGGGGCCGCAGGCGGAGCTTCCGCGCAGTTCTTGAGGAGCTGTGAACAGCAGCCGGCCGTGCTCGGCGTTCCGGCGGGCGTGAAGATGTACTCGCCGGTGTTCGCGGTCAGCCCGGCGGCGGCCGGGGCGATCGCGGCCGACTGGGTGTCGCGTGGCCCCCTGCCGACCGAGGACCGCGAAGTGCTCGACATCGACGAGGCCGCGCTGCGGCACGCCCGCGTCGAGCCGACGCTGTACGCGCTGCTGCGAGTGCCCGTCCGCACCGGCCGCACCCAGGCGCGCAAGGCCCCGACCCCCGCCAGCGAGGCCGCTGCGGTCGAGGCGGCCGCCCGCGGCGCCATCGCCCTGATGCGACCAGGCGTCCGCTATCTGCTCGGCCCCGGCGGCACGGCGGCCGCGATCGCCAGGCAACTGGGCGTCGAGGGCACTCCGCTCGGCGTGGATGTCGTGCTCGACGGTGCCGTCGTCTCCCGAGGAGCGAGCGAACAGCAGCTCCTCGCCGAGATCTCACGGGGCCGGGCGCAGGCCGTCGTCACCGTGATCGGCGGGCAGGGCTTCCTGCTCGGACGCGGCAACCAGCAGCTCTCGGCATCGGTCCTGCGCGCGATCGGTGATGACCCCCTGCTTGTGGTCGCCCCCGAACAGAAGCTCATCGACCTGCGCGGCCGTCCTCTCCTCGTCGACACCGGCGACCTCGACCTCGACGCCCGACTGGCCGGACACGTGCGTGTCATCACCGGCGTCGGCACCCGCAGTCTCTACCCCGTGACCGCACCAGAACTCACCCCCACACAGTAAGGAATACCCATGCGACTCGAGAACAAGAAGGCCATCGTCACCGGCGGTGCGGGCGGCATCGGCCGTGCCACATCGATCGCGCTCGCCGCAGAGGGCGCCGCCGTTGCTGTCGTCGATCTGAACGCCCAGGCGGCTGAGGGCGTCGCCGCCGAGATCCGCGCGGCAGGAGGCACCGCTGTCGCGATCGCCGCCGATGTCGCCAGCGAGGCAGACATCGAACGCGTCGTCGCCACGACCCTCGCGGAACTCGGCGGAGTGAACGTCGTGTTCAACAATGCGGGCATCATCCGCCGCACCACCGCCGTCGAGACGACCGTCGAGGAATGGGACCGCGTGTTCGGCGTGAACGTGCGCTCGATCTTCCTGATGTGCAAGCACATCGTGCCGATCATGGAGGCCGCGGGCGGCGGCTCGATCATCAACACCGGCTCGGGTTGGGGCCTCAAGGGGGGAGGTCAGGCGATTTCGTACTGCGCGTCGAAGGGAGCCGTGGTCAACATGACCCGCGCGCTCGCGATCGACCACGGGCCCGCCGGCATCCGCGTCAACTCGGTCAACCCGGGCGACGTGAACACCGGGATGCTGCGCGACGAGGCCCGTCAGCTGGCGCAGGACACGAACGCGTTCCTGGCCGAGGCCGCCGACCGTCCGCTGCGCCGCATGGGCGAGCCGAGCGAGGTCGCGCAGGCTGTGGTGTGGCTCGCGAGCGACGACTCGTCCTACGTCACCGGCTCCGCGCTGGTGGTCGACGGCGGTGGCATCGCGTAGCGTCGAGCCCGGGCTTGCGTTGTGGACCCCCAGACCGCGGGATGGCTCGGTGTGGAGACGCACCGCTAAGGTGGACTTCGATAATCGACGTCTTTGGGGGCAAAGTGGAACGTGAGAGCGAATCAGTCGAGCGCACAGGGATCGATCGGCGCAGCGTCCTGACCGCGGCGGCATGGAGTGTTCCGGTCGTGGCGGCCGTCGTATCGACACCGCTGGCAGCGGCGAGCGTGGCCGGCTTCGACCTCTTCACCCAAGGCCTGCAGCGCGGCGACGGCACGGACTTCTTCAACGGCGATGCCACGCTCAAGTACGTCGACGGGTTCACCGACGGCTTCACTCTTCTCAACCATGGTCCGCAGGAGGCTCCCGCCGGCACTATCGTGACGATGCGCTACGACAATCGCATCATCACGCCCGGCGACTTCACCTTCAGTCAGGGCGGGCCGTCCAACCCGCGGACGCCGCTGTCGTACTCGGCACCCGTGGTCAACGGCAACGAGTCGACGGTCACCTTCGTGATCCCGGTTCCCGTGCCGGTCGAGGAAGACGTGTTCGGGCCCGGCACGATCTGGATCTTCACCGAATACGATCTCGACATCCTGTACCCGAACGACGTCCTGGATGACTATCGGCCGCTGTACTGGCAGATCGTGACGTCTGACGACGACGGCTCGAACAACTCCTTCGGCAGCGCCACTCCGACGACCGAGCCGGCGAACGACCCGTGGGGTCTGCAGGCGTCGGCGACCTTCACCCGCTATACCACCAGTGCCTGCGAGATGGAGTTGCCGACCGCTGTCACCGTCACCAGCGTCGGCCCCGGCAGCACCCCGGGCGACGTCACGCTGAATCTGAGCCTGGAAGCCTTCGCCGTCACGGGCGTGACGCTCGGCGGACTGACCGTCAACGGGGTTCCCACCGCGGCGACCGTCGACAGCACGGGGTCCGGCACCTACGCGATCGCGCTCGGGCGCCCCCTCGGCGCGGGAGACATCGTGGAGGCGAGTTTCTCGTACACGATCGACGCGACGGCCGCGCTCGTGAACAACGGCCGCGCGCAGTTCAGCGCCAACTCCGCCGGTCTGGGTGGCGGGCAGGATCAGCGTCTGACGACGAACTTCGTCAACGGCGACAACTCCGCCTGCGCACTCTGAGCGCGCGTCGGTCATCGTCTCGGTGAGTGCGGTGCGGTCAGCCGACCGTTCCGCGGCTCTCTGAGTCGAACGCCCAGGACACTCGCGTAAAATCGGGACAATGACCGACGCACCTCTGCCCTCCGACGAGCCCGTGGGCGCCGGCATCGACCCCGACGATCTGGCCACCACGCTCCGCGTGCTCTCCGAGCTGCACCAGATCGACAACGAGCATCCGGACTTCGTGGCTGTTCGCCACGCGACCGCCGCGATGTTCAAGGCCGTCAAGCGCGTGCGCCGCAAGGAGATCCGCGATGCGATCGCCGAGGCGGACAAGGCCGTGGTCGCCCGCACCGCGACGGGCGCCCCCGACCGCATCGATGACGAGACCCGCGGCAACGACCTCACGACGAGCGTGGTCGACGCCCCGATCGCGGGCGAGCTGATCAAGCCGCGGAACTGCTACATCTGCAAGCAGCCGTACACGCAGGTCGACGCTTTCTACCACCAGCTCTGCCCGGACTGCGCCCGCTTCAGCCACGGCAAGCGCAACGCCCGCACCGACCTCACCGGCAAGCGCGCGCTGCTCACGGGCGGCCGCGCCAAGATCGGTATGCACATCGCGTTGCGGCTGCTGCGCGACGGCGCGCACACCACCATCACGACGCGGTTCCCGCGTGACGCCGTGCGGCGGTTCTCGGCTCTGCCCGACGCGGCGGACTGGCTGCACCGGCTGCGCGTGGTCGGCATCGACCTGCGCGACCCCGCCCAGGTGATCGGCCTCGCCGACTCGGTGGCAGCGCAGGGCCCTCTCGACATCCTGATCAACAACGCGGCCCAGACGGTGCGCCGCTCGCCCGGTGCCTACTCGCTGCTGGCGGATGCCGAGCTGCAGCCGCTGCCCGACGGACCTCTGCCCGAGATGGAGACCTTCGGTCACACGGCCGATCCGCACCCGCAGGCGCTGCAGGCGTCGGTCGACGCGCATCCGCTTCTGTCGGTCGCGGCCCTCGGTGGCACGGTCGCCGAGCAGGGCGGCCAGGCGCTCACGGCCGAGGATCTCGCGCGGCTCGCCATGGCCCCCGGTTCCTCGTCGCTCGAGAAGCACGCAGACGGCACCGCGATCGACGCCGGTGGACTCGTGCCCGACGTCAACCGCGTCAACAGCTGGGTGCAGTCGATCGATCAGGTCGACCCGCTCGAGATGCTCGAGGTGCAGCTCGCGAACACCACGGCGCCGTTCCTGCTGATCAGCCGCCTGCGCGCGTCGATGGCGGCATCCTCGGCGCACCGCAAGTACGTGGTGAACGTGTCGGCGATGGAGGGGCAGTTCTCACGCCGCTACAAGGGTCCTGGTCACCCGCACACCAACATGGCGAAGGCTGCGCTCAACATGCTCACGCGCACCAGCGCCGGCGAGATGCTCGAGAAGGACGGCATCCTGATGACCGCCGTCGACACCGGCTGGATCACCGACGAGCGCCCGCATTACACCAAGGTGCGTCTGGCCGAGGAGGGCTTCCACGCCCCGCTCGACCTGGTCGACGGCGCTGCCCGCGTGTACGACCCGATCGTGCGCGGCGAGGCCGGCGACGACATCCACGGCGTCTTCCTGAAGGACTACGAGCCCAGCCCCTGGTGACATCCGTCAGGCGAGCGGGCCGTGCCGGACGATGCCGCTCGGCACGCTGCCGTCGAACAGGGCGTCGAGCGTGACGAGCGAGAATCCGCGGTCGCGCAGACCGCTCACGACCCGGTCGAACACGCGTGCCGATCCGGCCTGGATGTCGTGCATGAGCATGATGGTCGACACCGCGGGGGCCTCGATCGCGTAGCGGGCCAGATCGTCGTCGGCGGGCTTCTCCCAGTCCCGGGTGTCCACGCTCCAGAGGATCGCCGGTTCGCCCGCGATCGCCACGACGTCATCGTCGATGAAGCCGCCCGGCGGTCGGAACGTGGCCACCGGCTGTCCGGACAGCTCCCGCAGCAGCGTCGCGGTGCGACCGACCTCGTCCTCGACCTGTTCCTCGGTCAGCTCGGTGAGGTAGGCGTGGCTCCAGGTGTGATTGCCGATCTGGTGGCCCTCGGCCGCGACCCGACGGACGGTGTCCGGATGCGATCGCGCATTCTGGCCGAGCATGAAGAAGGTCGCCGCCGACTGCTCGTCGCGCAGCACGTCGAGGAACTGCGGGGTCAGGTCGGAGGGGCCGTCGTCGAGCGTGAGCGCCATGCACGGAACCAGATCGCACGGGGTGGGCGCGACGCCGGCGCCCGCGGTGGAAGGAGCGGTGAAGTCCCCCTCGGCGCGGATCAGAGCCTGCGCGAAGGGCGTGAGCGCGCGTAGCGCGACGGACGCGTGCAGCGCCACGGACGGCGGATGCTCGCGCGAGCGTTCCCGCCATCCGGCCAGCCCGTCGAGCTCGCGCGCCGTGAGCGCGGTGGGCACCGGGATCACGATCTCGTCATCGGTCAGATGACTGCCCAGTAGAGCATCGCGGAAGATCGCGAGCTGTTCGTCGGTGGGAGCCGCGACGGGTGAGAGACTCAGGCTGCCGGCGTCCCGACGCAGGGTGTCGATGTATGCGGGCCACAGCGCTCCCACGTCGGTGAACAGGTCCGCCTCGGGCACGACCTCATCGGTCGCGACATCGGTGTAGATGACCGTCGAGGTGTCGGACGGCTCCGCGCTGCCCGCCGTGGAGACGACGCGCAGGCGCTCGCCGAAGAGCGACCCGCGTGCCAGCACGATCTCGCAGACGATGACGGTCCCCTCGCGGTTGCCGAGGACGTCGGATGCCGACGCGGTCGCCGTCTCGGGGGTGCAGCCGCGCTCGCCGAGGCCGGCGCCGCTCGGGTGCACCATCGGGCGATAGCCCTGGCCGCTGACCTGAGCCCGCGTCACGACGGCGTCGCGCACCACCGCTTCGACCGCGGCGTTGAAGGCGGCAGCTCCCGGGAGCGTGGCCCAGCGGGCATCGATTCCGACGTCGTCGTTGCGCAGCCGCATGTCGGTCGTCGATGCCTGCCCCGGGTCGGAGGCGGTGGGAGCCTCGATGATCGTGCCGCCTGTCGTCCACTGGCGCGGCTCCCACCCGGCGACCGGCTCCGGCGCGCACCCCGCGAGGAGGAGAGCGGTGCCGACGGCGGCGGCGAGCAGGCGGGCGGATCGCGACCGGCCGGGCGTCATCGCCCGACCTCGATCGTGGAGAGGAGGTCGGCGAGCTCCGCGTCGTAGGCGGGCGACGGGGAGGAGATGAACGTGAGGACGACCGGCCCCTCGGCGACCGCTCCGACGACGGTCTCCTGGTCCCTGACCCGCGCGTGCAGGATCTCGCCGATGCCCGCGGCTCGTTCAGACAGGATCTCCTCGCTCGTGGGGCCGAGCGGAGCGGGCGCGATCTGATTGAGGGCTGCCGAGGCATCCGACCCGGAGAGGAGCGAGAACTCGACGATCATCGCGCGGTCGGGACTGCCGGCGACTCCCCGGGATTCGTCGCCGAAGGGTGTGCGCCACGACCATCCGCCGGGCAGGACGATCGAGGCCTGCCCCGTCTCGTTCTCCAGCACGATGGTGCGCTCCTGCGGCGAGACCGTCGCCGTGAGGCTGCGCACGATGACCGGGGCGACCAGTGCCGCGAGCAGCCCGAGCGCGACCAGCACGGTGATCACGACGATCGGAAGCAGGCGCCGCCGCGGCGGGCGCGGCCGCGGGAGCGTCGCCGCGTCGGCCGGGAGAGGGCCGGTCATGTCATGCGGAGCCTTTCTGCGAGAAGGGTGCCGATCCGTCACGCAGACACAGGCCCCCCGACCTACGGGGAGCCTACCGCGGGGGTGTGCGAGCAGCCCGATGACACGAGGAGCCTCGGGCGGACGGGGCAGCGGGGCGGCAGGTCAGGCGCGGGGTCGCGGTCGGGCGACCCGCAGGATGACGCCGAGCACCAGCAGCACCACGGCGAGAACGCCTGCGGCTGCGGCGCCGCCGATGTCGAAGAGCGACTGGACGGGGCCGACCGTGAACCGTCCGCCCTCGACCGGGCCATCGCACGTGAGGGCGGTGGTCCCCTCGGTGTCGGTGACGAAGCTGCCCTGCGCGTCCCAGGCCTCCGGCACCAGCAGGTTCTGCTGCGTCATGTCGGGGCGGAGCTGCACCTCTCCGCCGTCCGCGACGGTGCCGGTGCAGTCGATGTCGCCCCACCGGTCCGAAGGAGTGACGTAGACGGCGTGGGTGCCGGCGGACAGCTCGACCTCCATCGTCTCGCCGAACGGCGTCGGCGGTGCGAGCCGGAAACCCGGGCTGAAGGCCAGGAAGGCGGCCGCGGCCAGCGAGAGGATGCCGATGGCGAGCAGCAGCAACCAGGCGCGGCGCGGACGCAGCTCGCTCACCCCGAGCGCCGTTCCAGATTGACCGATGCCCAGGCGCCCAGCTGGTCGAGGATCGGCAGCAGCCCCTGCCCGCTCGCGGTGAGCGCGTACGACACGGTCACCGGCGGACCGGCGTCGACCGTGCGGGCGACGAGCCCTGACTGTGCCAGTTCGGTGAGCCGGTCGGAGAGCACGGTGTCGCTGATGCCGGAGACGGCACGACGCAGGGCGACGAAGGTCGACGGGCCGCCGCCGAGCGACGACACGATCATGCCGTTCCACCGCTTGCCGAGCACGCTGAACGCCAATGTGACCGCGGCGTCACACGCGTGGATCTCTGCCTCGGCTTCCGCCATGCCCCCATCCTACCTGTGCTACGTTAACCGCTGTCGCTAATAAAAACCTAGTGACTACGAAAACGAAAGGCAGCCCCCATGTCCCTGTTCCGCCTGGATGCCAGCATCCTTCCCGCGTCGTCCGCCAGCCGTGCGCTCGCCGACCTCGTCGAAGCCGAGTGGTCGGCCTCCCACCCGGACTCGACGGTGACGCGACGCGACGTCGCGGCGGACCCGGTGCCGGCGACGGCGTGGACGGATGCCGTCACCGCCGGCTTCGTGGATGCCGCGCAGCGCACCGAAGGGCAGAACCGGGCGCGCGCCCTCGCGACGCAGTTCGCCGACGAGCTGATCGGCGCCGACGCGCTGCTGTTCGCGGTGCCGCTGTACAACTACGGCGTCTCGCAGCACTTCAAGACCTGGTTCGACCTGGCCTACACCGACGAGCGGATCAACCCGACGGGCACCGCACTGCAGGGCAAGCCCGCGACCCTGGTCACGGTGCTCGGCGGCAACTACGCCCCCGGCACCCCGAAGGAGGGCTGGGACCACTCGACCGGATGGCTGCGCCGCGTGCTGGAAGACGTCTGGGGCCTCGACCTGCGCGTCGTGCAGCGTCCGTTCACGCTGGTCGGCGTCAATCCGGCGCTCGATGCGTTCACCGACACGGCCCGCGAGCTCAAGGAGACCGCCGAG
This sequence comes from Microbacterium croceum, assembly GCF_023091245.1. Taxonomy (NCBI): domain Bacteria; kingdom Bacillati; phylum Actinomycetota; class Actinomycetes; order Micrococcales; family Microbacteriaceae; genus Microbacterium; species Microbacterium croceum. Next base: position 903,215 of record NZ_JAHWXN010000001.1, read on the forward strand.
ACCGATGCCCGCACGTACGGCCGCGAGCTCGCCGCGCTGCGTGGAGACCAGGTCGCCTGAGGCATCCGGATCGGGTGCGGTGCACAACGGAGGGGGTCCACGCGCCGGAGGTCGGATTCGAGCAGTCCGTCTTCCGCCGTGCGGATCCCCTCCCGAGTGACGCGGGGTCCAGCCGCTCAGCCGATCAGGGTGAGGAACAGTCGCACCGACAGAGCGAGCACGGCCGCGAGTCCGATGACGCCCGCGGCGTTCTGCCACCATGTGTTGCGCATGTCGCCCATGAGCGTTCCCCGGTTCGCCATGACGATGATGAGCGCGGCGAGCACGGGGGCCACGAACACCGTCAGCGCCTGGGCGACGACGATCAGCTGTACCGGAGACTCCTGGAAGGCCACGGTCACGGCGATGCCGAAGAGCAGGATGCCGGCGCTCACCAGTTTCGCGGTCAAGGAGTTCGACGAGGCGCCGCGGCCGAGCCCGTCGGAGAGCATCGTCCCTCCCGCTGTCGCATTCGCGATCATCGACGAGAACGCCGCGCCGAAGAATCCGAGAGCGAACACGGTCGAGCCGACGGGGCCGGCGAGTGGTTCGAAGATGCTGGCGAGGGCGACCACGGTCGGTGCGGCTTCGCCGGTCTGGCCGAGGACGGATGCCGCGACCACGATCACCAGCGCCGTCATGATGCCGGGGGCGATGATGCCGGGGATCGTGTCGACGATCGTGACGTCGCGGTAGTCGGCTTCGGTGCGACCGCGCTCCTTGGTGCCGTATGCGGTGTAGAAGGCGGCGTTGATCGAGAAGTTCGTGCCCACGAGGGCGACGATCAGCAGCCAGGCGCCGTCGGGGAACGTCGGCAGGAGTCCTGCGCCCGCCGCCGCCCAATCGGGGTTGGAGATGAACGCCGAGGCGATGAAGGCGATCGCCATCAGCGCGACGATCACGACCAGCACCTTCTCGACCACGCGGTAGACGTTGCGCAGCAGCAGCAGCGCCCCCACGGCCGCGGTGCAGATGATCGTCCACATGATCGGATTGCCGCCGAACAGCATCGAGAGCCCCAGGCCGGAGCCCACGGCGTTGCCGACGGAGAAGCAGAGCGTGATGAGGAAGACGCCGATGCCGGCCAGCACGCCCACCCAGCCGCCCAGGTGCTCCTTGATCGACGAGATGAGCGAGGTGGGTGACTTGATGCCGAGGCGGACGGCCATGTCGGTGAGGAAGATCATCAGGATCGTCGACACCACGATCACCCAGATGAGCGCGTACTGGTAGCCGCTGCCGGTCTGGACGGCGGTGGTCAGATTGCCGGGGCCGAACTGCCAGGCGCCCGCGACGAACGCCGGGCCGATGAGGGCCAGGTGCTGCCAGAACGGGCGCCGTTGCTTGCGTGAGGTGACGATGTTCTTCATCGTCTCAGTCGAGACCCGTCCGTAGCCAGTGCCGGGGGTGGTAGAGGCGTGACGGGTGGTCGTTCGTTCGTTCATGGTCTGTCCTTCGAGTCGTCGTTGACTGCAGGGGGCGCCCGGGGGGCGGAAGGAGGGGAGGCGAGGCGGCCTCGGAAGCCGCCTCGCCCACGGGGTCATGCGGGGACGGTGACCTCGCCGAGGCCGGCGAGCGCGAATGCGGAGGCGATCTCGTCTTCGGCGCCGGCAGGCAGCGGGAGCAGCGGCGTGCGGACGGTGGCGTGGCTGAGGATGCCGCGCTGGACGAGGCCCCACTTGAGTGCCACGGTGCCCTCCATGTGCGAACCGCGGTGGTACACGTTCTGCGTCACGGGGAGGAGGCGTTCGTGGATGGCATGCGCCGCCTCGTAGTCCCTGGCCTTGCCCGCCGCGATGAGTTCGATCAGGGGCTCGGGGGCGACGTTGCCGTAGCCCACCAGAAGCCCGTCGACGTCGAACATGGTCGGCAGCAGGTACTCGTCGTGGCACGACAGGATCTGCAGTTCGGGGTAGGCGGCGCGCAGGGCGGGGATCTCGGTGTACCAGCGGCGCATGTTGCGCACGCCGTTCTTCGTGGCGAAGACTCCCTCCTGGCCGGCGATCTCGAGCTGGGTGTCGAGGTCGTAGGTGGCCTTGGTGTTGTCGGGGTACTGGAACAGGATGAGGGGCAGGCCGGATTCCTCGTAGATCTCGCGGTAGCGCGATTGCGGTGCGCCCTGCTGGTAGCCGAAACGCAGCCAGCCGTGCGAAGGGTAGACCAGTCCTGCGGCGGCCCCGGCGTCGACGGCGGCCTTCGCCTCGAGACCGGCGGTCTTGTTGCCTTCCTTGGTGATGCCGGCGATCACGGGCACTCGTCCGTCGGTCGATGCGACGAATGCGCGGATGACGTCGAGCTGCTCCTCTTCGGTGAGGAACGTGCCTTCGCCCGCGTGCCCGAGCACGACGAGGCTCTTAACGCCGTCGATCGAGCCGAGCCATGACCCCAGGCGCTGGATCGCGTCGTAGTCGACGGCACCGTCTTCGGTGAAGGGGGTCACGGGGGCGGGGTTGAGGCCGCGGAGGTCGAGGGTCATGGTGGGTCCTTTCCTGGGAGCTTCTTCGCTGTTCTCGTCTTCGAGAAGTGCAAACGTTCGCGGGAACGTTTGCAGGAACGATTGCAAGTATGATCGGAGCCACCGGGGATGTCAACACCCGAGTGAGACACCGAGGGGGACGCCGTGGCAGAGCAGCACGATCGACACATCGTGACGCTGAAGGATGTCGCAGCTGCATCGGGCGTCAGCATCTCCACGGTCAGTCGCGTCCTGGACGACCGCACGCCCCCCTCCCGGTCGGCGACGGCGGAGCGCGTGCGCCGCATCGCCGATGACCTCGGATACCGCCGCAACATGTTCGCATCCGGGTTGCGGCGGGGAGCGACCGGGACGATCGGCGTGCTCGTTCCCCGACTCACCGATCACGTGATGGCGTTGATGTTCGAGGCGATCGAGCGCACCGCGCGCACTCGCGGGGCCTTCGCCGTCGTCGCCACGTGCGGTGACGATCCGGTGGAGGAGAAGAGGGCGACCGAGACCCTGCTCGACCGGAACGTCGACGGGCTCATCCTCGCCACGGCGCGCCTGGACGACACGCTGCCGGCGTCACTGCGCGCGCGGGGGGTGCCGCATGCTCTCGTGCTCCGCACGGACGGGCTGAGCCCGTCTGCGCTCGGGGATGACGAAGCGGGCGGATACTTCGCGGCTCGTCACCTGGTGGATCTCGGTCATCGTGACGTCGCCGTCATCACCGGGCCGTGGTTCACCTCGAGTGCGCGTGATCGGCTCGCCGGGGCGCGTCGCGCGCTCGCCGAGGGCGGCATCGAGATCGGCGAAGACCGGGTGATCTCCACCGGCTACGGCATCGAGTCAGGACACATCGCCGGGCGCACCCTGCTTGCGCACGAGTCCCGTCCCACGGCGATCTTCGCGGCGAACGACAACCTCGCGATCGGGGTCGTGGCCGCCGCCACGGCTGCCGGGCTGACCGTCGGACAGGATCTGTCGGTCGTCGGCTACAACGACATCCCCCTCGCGGCCATGCTGCCCGTGCCGCTGACCTCCGTGCGCACGCCGTTCGACCAGATCGCCGCCAGCGCGCTGGATCTGCTGGGCGAATCGGCGGGCACCGTGACCCGTGCACTGCCGACGCTCATCCCCCGCGCCTCCACCACTGCCCCCAAGGCCTGACTTCCGCTCTCGTTCAGGGGTCACATCGGGTACGGATGCGGCAGCCACACCGTCACGATGAGCCCGCCCTCGGCGCGGGGCGTCAGCACGAGCGTGCCGTCGTGCGCCTCGGTGATGCGCTGGGCGATCGCGAGGCCGAGTCCGACGCCGGCGTGATCCTCGCCGCGGGTGCGCTCGGCGCCGCGCTGGAACGGCTCGACGAGCGTCGTGATCCGCTGCGTCGTGATCGGCTCTCCCGTGTTCTCGACCACGAGCGCCACCGCGTGCGGCAGGGCGTGCGTGCGCACGGCCACCCGCCCGCCGAACGACAGGTTGTGTACGAGCGCGTTGTGCACGAGGTTGGTCGCGAGCTGCTGCAGCAGCGCCGCCGAGCCCCGCACGGGGGCGGGGTCGCCGCCGACCTCGATCGTGATGCCACGACGGTCGGCGAGCGGCAGCAGTTGCTCGACCGCTTCTTCGGCGAGCAGCGAGAGATCGAGGATCTCGCGGGTGAACGTCCGCCGGTCCGCACGGCTGAGCAGCAGCAGTGCCTCGGTCAGGTCGATCGCGCGCGTGTTGACCTCCTGCAGGCGGGCGATGAGCGCATCGACGTCGCGGTCGGGGTCGGTGCGCGCGACCTCCAGCAGCGTCTGCGAGATGGACAGCGGGGTGCGCAGCTCGTGCGAGGCGTTCGCGGCGAACCGCTGCTGCTCGGACACGTGCGCTTCGAGCCGGTCGAGCATCGAGTCGAACACGTCGGCCAGGTTGCGGAACTCATCGCGCGGTCCGGGCAGCGCCACGCGATGAGACAGCGATCCCTGCGCGGCGAGCTGCGCGGCGTGGCTGATGCGGTCGAGCGGCGCCAGCATCCGTCCGGCCAGCAGCCATCCGCCGGCCAGGCCGAACACGAGCAGCACGATCATCACGACCACCGCGACCGGCACGAAGGCGCGCAGCAGATCGGAGCGGTTCGGCACCCGTATGTCGGCGACGATCTGCACGTCCGGCACATACCGCAGCAGGAAGAGGCCGACGACGGCGAGAAGAGCCGCCCCCGACACCACCACGATGCCCGCATAGCTGAGCGTGAGCTTGAGCCGGGCGCTCATCCCGCGACGCCTACGCATCGGCATCCGTCCCGATCCGGTATCCGACTCCGGGCACGGTGAGGATCAGCCACGGCTCCCCGAGCCGCTTGCGCAGCGACGACACCGTGATGCGCACGGCGTTCGTGAACGGGTCGGCGTTCTCGTCCCAGGCCCGCTCGAGCAGCTGCTCCGCGCTCACCACGCCACCGTCGGCGTCGACGAGCACTTCGAGCACGGCGAACTGCTTGCGGGTCAGCGCGACGTAGCGGCCGTCGCGGAACACCTCGCGCCGGAACGGGTCGAGCCGCAGGCCCGCGACCTCGAGCACGGGCGGACGCACGCGCTGACGCCGCCGGTCGAGCGCCCGCAGCCGCAGCACGAGCTCCCGCAGCTCGAACGGCTTGGTGAGATAGTCGTCGGCACCGATCTCGAAGCCGGACGCCTTGTCGTCGAGGCGGTCGGCCGCGGTCAGCATCAGGATCGGGATGCCGCTGCCGGAGGCCACGATCCAGCGCGCGACCTCGTCGCCGTTCGGACCGGGGATGTCGCGGTCGAGCACCGCGAGGTCATAGGAGTTGATGCTCAGCAGCTCGAGCGCGGTGTCGCCGTCTCCGGCTATGTCGGCGGCGATGGCCTCGAGCCGCAACCCGTCGCGGACGGCCTCGGCGAGGTAGGGCTCGTCCTCGACGATCAGCACACGCATGGCTGAGATCCTACGCACCGGCGCATATCGGGAGCATATGAAGAACCGCATACACCCCGGCAACAGCCCGCTGTCTTGGCTGGAGGCATGAACAGCACCACCGTCTCCCTCCCACCCCGTGTGCGGCGCCGTCGACGGATCGCCCTCGCGGTCGTCGGCCTCGTCGCGGCGGTCATCGTCGCGTTCGCCGTGCAGCAGTCGCTCGCGGCGGCATCCGCCACCGTCCCACCGGGGCAGAGCACGGCGACCGGCGAGGCGATGCCGAACGGAGCGATCGACGGGAGCGTCGTCGCGCCCAGCGAGGCCGACGGCGTGATCCGCGATGGCGACCAGCCGACCGTGTTCGATGTGGATCGGGTCGCGGTCTCGAAGCTCGATCCGGCGTTGCTCGCCGCCCTGCAGCGCGCGGCCACGGATGCCGCCGATTCGGGAGTGACCTTCCTCGTCAACAGCGGATGGCGCTCGCCCGTGCTGCAGGACCGGATGCTGCAGGACGCGATCGCGCACTACGGCTCTGAGGCGGAGGCTGCACGCTGGGTCGCCTCGTCGACCACCTCGGCGCACGTCTCGGGCGATGCGGTCGACCTGGGTCCGCTGCCGACGCTGGACTGGCTCGCGCAGCACGGCGCCGGCTACGGGCTGTGCCAGATCTACGCCAACGAGTCATGGCACTACGAGCTGCGGCCGGACGCGGTCACGCAGGGGTGCCCGCAGATGTACGACGATCCCACCGAAGACCCGAGGATGCACCGATGACCGCCGTGCTCACGCCCACGCGGACGCCGCTGTCCGCCCTCGTCGCGCCCACACTCCAGACGATTCCGGAGGCCGTCGCCGCGAACGTGCGACAGGTGCGCGCCGCGACCTCGTCGACCGTCATGGCGGTCGTGAAGGCCGACGGCTACGGCCATGGCGCGGTCACTGTCGCGCGGGCCGCCGTCGATGCGGGTGCGGAGTGGCTGGGGGTGACCGAGGTCGCGGAGGCCGTGGCGCTGCGCGAGGCCGGTCTCTCGGTGCCGATCCTGTCGTGGCTGAACCCCGCCGGGGCAGATGCCGTGCGCGCCGCCGCCCAGCGCATCGACATCGCGGTGGGCTCGGTGGAGGAGCTGCGCCAGCTGGTGGCGGATGCCGAGGAGCCGGTGCGCGTGCACCTGCATCTCGACACGGGCATGGCGCGAGGAGGGTGCGCGGTGGACGACTGGGCCGAGCTGCTGCGTGTCGCGCGGCGGGGGGCCGCCGCCGGGCGCCTCGAAGTCGTGGGGGTCATGGGGCATCTGCCGCGGGCCGACGAGGCCGACCCGGCTGCCAACGCCGCCGCCGTGCTGCGGATGCGGCAGGGGCGGGACGCCGTGCTGCGGGCCGGCTTCGGTCCGCTCCTCGTGCACCTCGCCGCGACGGCTGGCGCGCTGACCGACCCCTCCACGCACTTCGGGATGGTGCGCATCGGCGCGGGGCTCGTCGGGATCGATCCCTCCGAGACGGTGGCTCTGGCCGGGGCATCCCGGTTCACGGCATCCGTCGTGCACAGCGCGGGGGTGCCGGCCGGCACCGCGGTCGGCTACGGCGGAACCTGCGTCCTGCCGAGGGCGACGCACCTCGGCCTGGTCGGGGTGGGCTACGCCGACGGCATCCCGCGGCAGCTGAGCGCCGAGGCCGGCGTCGAGATCGGAGGGAGGCGGTATCCGATCGTGGGGCGGGTCTCGATGGATCAGATCGTGGTGGACACGGGGGAGGAGCGGTATCCACGGGGGACCGCGGTGACGCTGTTCGGACCGGAGGGCGGCGCCGTGCCATCGATACAGGACTGGGCGCGCTGGGCGGGGACGATCCCGCACACCATCGTGACGGGGATCGGCCCTCGCGTGCAGAGGAGCATCGCATGACGACGAACGTGCTTGTCATCGGCGGCGGACAGAACGCCGAGCATGAGGTGTCGCTGGCATCGGCGGCCGCGGTCGCCGCCGCATTGCGGATGGGGGATCACACGGTCACCACCGTGACGATCGATCGCGAGGGGATCTGGCGGGCGGACGGCATCCCGACCGGGGTCTCCGCGGCCGAGTCGCTGGCCCTTGCCGTGCCGCTGTTGGGCCGGGCGGATGTCGTCTTCCCCGCGGTGCATGGAGCGCTCGGCGAGGATGGCGCGCTGGCGGCGGTCTGCGCGCTCGCGGGGGTGCGGGTGGTCGGATCCGCGTTGCGCGCGGGAGCGATCGGCATGGACAAGTGGACGACCAAGCTGGTGGCGGATGCCGTGGGGCTGCGCACGGCTCGCGGACAGCTGGTCGCCGCGGCCGACATCGGCGATGTCGAGTTCGAGGGGCCGGTGGTCGTGAAGCCGGTGTCGGCGGGGTCGAGCTACGGGGTGGGCCTGGTCACGGAGGAGGGTCAGCTGCTCGACGCCCTGCGGGAGGCCGCGCGCTTCGACAGCCGGATCCTGGTCGAGGAGGTCGTGCGGGGGCGCGAGATCGACGTGGCGGTGCTGCGGGAGGCCGGCGGTGTGCGCTGGGCGGCACCGCCGCTCGAGATCCACGCGACCGGGCTGTTCGACACCGCCACGAAGTACGACGGGAGCGCGCGCTTCGAGGTGCCGGCGTCGCTGGACGCGGCCGAGACGGCAGCGTTGAAGCGGGCGGCCATCGCCGTGTTCGACGCGCTCGGCTGCGCGGGCGTCGCCCGGATGGACTTCTTCCTCACCGACGAGGGGCCGGTGCTGAACGAGGTCAACACCATGCCCGGTATGACCGCGGCCTCGCAGGTGCCACGCATGTTCGCGGCCGCGGGTGTGAGCTACGTCGACCTGGTGGCGAGGATGGTGCGGGCGGCCGTGGCGGGGTGAGCGCGGGCTCGCCACCGGCTCTCGACTTTCCGGGAGGGAAGGCGGATGCTGGACGCATGACAGCGTTCACTGCAGAAGGCGCGTTCAGCGGGTTCAGCGTCGATGACATCGATGCGGCGGAGGCGTTCTACGGCTCCACTCTGGGGCTCGACGTCCAGCGCAATGCCATGGGGTTCCTCGATCTGCGGCTGCCGAGCGGCGGATCGATCCTCATCTACGCGAAGCCTAACCACGAGCCGGCGAGCTTCACGATCCTGAACTTCCCCGTCGGCGACATCGATGCCGCGGTCGACGAGCTCATCGACCGCGGGGTGACGACCAAGATCTACAGTGACGCCGAGTTCCCCTCGGACGACCGGGGCATCGTCCGCGGCGACGGGCGGGGACCGGACATCGCGTGGTTCCGCGACCCCGCGGGCAACGTGCTGGCCGTGCTGCAGGCCTGATCCTGCGCGGACGGCTCCTCGAACAGCACGACGCAGGTGCCGGCCGAGGTGCCGATGATGCGGTAGCTCGCCGTGACGTCGTCGCTGGTGAGGCTGAGGCGCAGGCCGGGTGGCGTGCGGCGGGGGACCTCGACGGCACCTCCGTCGAACGGTCCTCCCTGGATCGTCAGTCGCACCGGCGCCATGTCGACCTCAGAGCCGGTCGACCGCGGTGACGGTGACCACCGCGGCGCCTTCCGCGTCGGAGGCGGCGAGGTCGACGGTCGCGGAGATGCCCCAGTCGTGGTCTCCGGCGGGGTCGTCGAGGATCTGGCGGACGGTCCACGTCTCGGCGCCTTCGGTGAGCAGCAGCAGCTTCGAGCTGCGCGCGTCGGCGCCCGTGAGGATCTCGTCGTGGTCGGCGAAGTATCCGTCGAGCGCATCCGACCAGGCATCCGCACCGAAGTCGGGATCGAGCTCGGCGAGGGCATCCACGTCTTCGCGCGCCGCGAGCTGTACCCGGCGGAACAGCTCGTTGCGCACCAGGATCCGGAAGGCGCGCACGTTGCTCGTGAGGCGCTTGGGCGCAGGGGGCACGATCGGCTCGTCACTGCTCCCCGGTCCCTGAGCGAGACCCGGCGCAGCCGGATCGAGACGAAGGGCTTCCCACTCGTCGAGCAGACTGGAGTCGACCTGGCGCACCAGTTCGCCCAGCCACTCGATCAGGTCGCGGAGGTCCTCGTTCTTGAGTTCCTCGGGGATCGTCTGCGAGGCCGCGCGGTAGGCGTCGGAGAGGTACCGCAGCACCACGCCCTCCGAGCGAGCGATCTTGTAGTACGCGACATATTCCCCGAACGACATGGCGCGTTCGTACATATCGCGCACCACCGACTTCGGGTGCAGCTCGAAGTCGCGGATCCACGGCTGCGCGGCGCTGAAGGTCTCGAACGCGGCGCTGAGCAGTTCGTCCAGCGGTTTCGGGTAGGTGACCTGCTCGACCAGCTCCATGCGCTCGTCGTACTCGATCCCTTCGGCCTTCATCGCGCCGATCGCCTCGCCGCGGGCGAGGAACTCCTGCTGCCCGAGGATGGCCCGCGGGTCGTCGAGCGTGGATTCGACGATCGAGATCATGTCGAGCGCGAACGCGGGGCTCTCCGGGTCCAACAGCTCGAACGCGGCGAGGGCGAACGGCGACAGCGGCTGGTTCAGCGCGAAGTTCGGCTGCAGGTCGACCGTGAGGCGCACTTCGTCTCGTCGCTCCGCTTCTCGCTCAGCACGCGGGTCTCCCGGAACGCGCTCCACGACCCCCGATTCGCGCAGGGTCCGGTAGATGCCGAGGGCCCGCAGCGCGAGCTCGCGCTGGCGTCTCCGGGGCTCGTGGTTGTCGTATACCAGCGCGCGTATATTCCCGAACACGTCGCCGCCGCGGCCGATCACGTTGAGCATCATGGCGCTCGTGATCTGCATGTGCGAGGTGAGCGTCTCCGGCACCGCGTCGATGAGCTTGCGGAAAGAGGGCTCTCCCCACGACACGAAGCCGTCCGGCGCCTTCTTGCGCACGATCTTGCGCTTCTTCTTCGGATCGTCACCGGCCTTGCGGATCGCGGCGAGGTTCTCGGTCTCGTGCTCCGGCGCCTGGGCGACGACGGTGCCGGCGGTGTCGTAGCCGGCCCGGCCGGCTCGGCCCGCGATCTGGTGGAACTCGCGGGCGTTGAGCTGCCGCATCCGCGTGCCGTCGAACTTCGTGAGCGCGGTGAGCAGCACGGTGCGGATGGGCACGTTGATGCCGACGCCGAGCGTATCGGTGCCGCAGATCACGCGCAGCAGTCCTCGTTGGGCGAGCTGTTCGACCAGGCGGCGGTACTTCGGCAGCATCCCCGCGTGGTGCACGCCGATGCCGGCGCGGAGGAAGCGCGAGAGCGTCTTGCCGAACGCGGTGGTGAAGCGGAACCCGCCGATCAGCTCGGCGATCTGGTCGCGCTGATCGCGGGTGGCGACCTTGGCGCTGGAGAGTGCCTGAGCCCGCTCCATCGCGGCGGCCTGCGAGAAGTGCACGATGTATACCGGCGCCTGGCCGGTGTTCAGCAGATCGTCGATGGTCTCGTGGATCGGGGTCTGCTCGTAGAAGAAGTGCAGGGGCACCGGGCGCTCGACGCCGGTCACCGAGGCGGTCTCCCTGCCCGTGCGGCGGGAGAGGTCGGCGGCGAGCTCGGTCACGTCGCCGAGTGTCGCCGACATCAGGATGAACTGCGCCTGCGGCAGCTCCAGCAGCGGCACCTGCCACGCCCACCCGCGGTCGGGGTCGGCGTAGAAGTGGAACTCGTCCATCACGACCTGACCGACCGGCAGCTCTGTTCCCTGACGGAGGGCGAGGTTCGCGAGGATCTCGGCCGTGCAGCAGATGATCGGCGCATCCGCATTGACCGAGGAGTCGCCGGTGATCATGCCGACGTTCTCGGCGCCGAAGACGTCGACGAGAGCGAAGAACTTCTCGCTCACCAGAGCCTTGATCGGCGCCGTGTAGTAGCTGCGGGCGCCGGCGTTCAGTGCCGAGAAGTGCGCGGCGATCGCGACGAGCGACTTGCCGGTGCCCGTCGGGGTCGACAGGATCAGGTTCTTGCCGGAGACGATCTCGATGACGGCCTCGTCCTGCGCGGGATACAGGCTGATCCCGGTGGACTCCGCCCATTCGACGAACGCCAGATAGACGGTGTCCGCATCGGCTCCGGCGGGAGGGGCGGCGTCGAGGAGGGAGGGCATGGTCCTCCGATCATCCCACCCTCAGATGAACGGTCCCGGCACGGAGGCGTTCACAACTCCTCAAGTAGTTCGGCTCGCAGGCCGGAGAACACCTGAATTGGCGTGTCGAACCTGGTCTTTGAGGAGTTATGAACGCAAAGACCCGGTGTCAGACCGCGGTGGCCGCCTGCAGGGCGATGCGGATCATGTCGCCGAACGTCTGCTCGCGCTCCTGCGCCGTGGTCTCCTCACCCGTGACGATGTGGTCCGACACCGTGCAGATGCTCAGCGCACGGCGGCCGTGGAACGCGGCGAGGGTGTACAGCCCGCTGGTCTCCATCTCCACTCCGAGCGCGCCGTGCTGCACGAAGGGCGCCGTGAGCTCGGGGCGGGTGCTGTAGAACTGGTCGCTCGACAGCAGCAGTCCCACGTGCACCGACGACTCCAGCGGCTCGCGCTCGCTCGCCTCGACCGCGGCGCGCAGCAGGGAGAAGTCCGCGACCGGCGCGTAGTCGAGCCCGTGGAAGCGCACCCGGTTGATACCCGAGTCCGTGCAGGCGCCGTTGGCGATGATGATGTCGCGCACCTTCAGCTTCTCGGTCAGCGCTCCGCACGACCCCACCCGCACGATGGTCTGCACGTCGTACGACGTGAACAGCTCGGTGGCGTAGATCGCCATGGACGGCTGCCCCATGCCCGAGCCCTGCACCGAGACGCGGTGCCCCTGCCACGTGCCGGTGAAGCCCAGCATCCCGCGGGTCTCGGAGTACAGCTCCGCGTCGTCGAGGAAGGTCTCGGCGATCCACTTCGCCCGCAGCGGGTCGCCGGGGAACAGGACGATGGGGGCGATCTGACCGGGCTCTGCGGCGATGTGCGTGCTCATCGACTCAGCGTAGGTCAGCCCTCGCGGCGTCGCACCATCTCGCCGATCCACAGCGGGGCGAACGGCGAGGTGCAGCCCGGCGCCGTGGGGTAGTCGGCCAGCACCTGCAGTCTCTCGCCGATGGCCAGCGCCCGCGCCCGCAGCTCCGGATGATGGATGCCGATCTGCGCGAGGGTCTCGTTCATCGACCACTGCAGCCGCTTCGGAGCATCTTTCAGGTCGCGTTCGATCAGATCGAGCAGGTGGTCGAGATCGAGGCCGTCCGGCTGTGTCACGACGCGTACGGAGGTGAGCGACCAGGCCGCGGCGGCGACCGTCGGATCGGGATCGTCGAACCAGCGCAGACGCATCTCCTCGGCGAGAGGCGTCTTCTTCGCCACGTAGTTCACGAACCAGTCGTTGACTTTGGGCGGATGTGTCTCGCGCAGCATCGCGTCGAGCTCGTCCGGCGTGAAGGCGCGCGGCGTGCAGATGAGCAGCGCGAGCAGTCGCGCGCCGGTCTCGCCCGTCGCCCACAGCTCCTTCGCGAGCGGCTGATCGGTCTTGATGCGCTTCGCCAGCGTGCGCAGGCGGCTGAGGTTCATGCCGTGGTCGTCGCCGCGCTTCTCGTTCGCGGCGCGCATCTTCGGATCCTCGAGGGCGGCGAGTTCGCCGAGAGCCTCCGGCAGCGTCATGTCGGGCATGCGTCCAGGGTAGGCCGCGCGTCAGTCCTCGACCAGCTGATCGCGGATGCGCCGCAGGTCCTCCATCATCGACCCGATCAGGATCCAGTGCTGCGACGCCGGCGGGCGGATGACCAGGGGAGCCGTCAACGCGGGGATGGCGGAGGTGAGCGCTTCCGGCTCCTGGGCGACGTCGGCGATCTGCACTGCGAGGCGCACGTCGTGCCCGGCCCGGCGCAGCTGCTCGGCGATCGCGGCGACGGCGGGTTCATCGCCGATCGAGTCGTCGTAGTGGTCGAAGTAGGCCCGCGTCATGCCGATGACCTGGGTGACGATGGGCGACAGCCGCTCCAACAGTTCCCGCATCTCCCGCAGGTCGGCGCGGTGGGTGGAGCGCCGGGGATTCAGCGTCAGCGACTCCTCGCCGGCCGCGATGGAGGCTTCGGCCGCATCCTTCATCGGACGCAGCAGCCGTGCCTCCAGCATCAGCTCCTGCATCCTGGCCGGGGTCTGCGGCGAGGGCAGCGCGTCGGCGAGGCGGTCGAGGCAGGCTGCCAGCTCGCCGCCCAGCAGGCCGAGGTCGCGCCGGGCGGGGGCGACGAGCACCGGAGGCACGATCGCGGCGTTCACCACGATGCCGATCGCGACGCCGATCAGCGTCTCGACGATGCGCGCGAATGCGTACTCCGGACTCGACGATCCGAGCGCGAGCACCAGCATCGCCGAGATCGCGACCTGGTTTCCGGTCCCCGGTGAGGCTCGGAACACCCACGCGACGAGCATGGCGACCACGATCGCGAGCAGCACGATCCAGCTCGGCGACCCCAGCAGCAGGCCGAGAGCCATGGCGATCACGACGCCGGCGATCACCCCGATGCTGCGCTCGAGCGCCTTCGAGAGGGACTGGTTCACGCTGGGCTGCACGACCAGCAAAGCGGCGATCGCGGCGAAGACGGGGAGCTGCGCCGGGAACACCCACCCGGCGATCAGCCACGCCGAGATCGTCGCTGCGGCGGACTTGACCACCTGCAGCAACGGGGAGCGCTGCGAAGCGCGGATCGCGGCGGGGATGCGCATGCTCTCCACGGTAGTCGTGCGACGGCGACCGTCGGAGCCGTGTGGATGCTGTGCTGCCGCCTGCCGCCTGCCACCTGCCGCCTGCCGCCTGCCGGTGGCGGTCGGTCCTGCGCTCGGCGTGGCGGGTGTGCTGCATCGCGGCGAGGGCGGATGCCGACGTCGGAGCCGCGTGCTTGCATGGGGCACATGGAGCAGCAGTATCGACTGCAGGGCGAGGCCAGGGCGGTCTGGGCGACGGCGATCTGCTTCGTGCTCGGCACGCTCGCGGGCATGGTGCTGCTGGCCGGTGAGCCGCGACCTCTGACGGGGAACGGCGGGCTTGCGCTCCCTGCCGCCTCGATCGCCGGGGTGATCGCGGCTGCGGCCTTCGTCATCAGCACCCGGATGCATCGACGAGGCGAGACCGTGCCGATGCCCCGCTGGCAGGCCGTCGTCTCTGACGTGTCGGCGATCGCGCTCACCATCGCATTCGGCGCGGTCACCGCGATGGGGGTGCTGCTGGCGACGGAGGTCCTGGCGGTCGGACTGCGTGGACTCGAACTCGGCGCGCTCGGCGGGGGCCTGCTGGCCGGGGTCGCGGCGGCGGTGGGCGGAAGGTTCGCGTTCGGCGCCGGGATCGGGCTGCGTACCGCCGACCTCGCAGGTCTCCTGTCCGGGTACCTCGTGATCGGCACGCTGTTCGCGATGGTCACCGCCGCCGATCCGCGGTGGTGGGAGCGGAACTTCTCGCAGCTGGGCGGCGGGGCGGGCTCCTGGGCGTTCAACGGCACACTCGTGATCGCCGGGCTGCTGGTCGCGACAGTGGGCTCGTACATCGGGCGCGACCTGCACCGGGCGATGGGTGATGGTGCACTGCGGCGCATCGCCGGCATCGTGGCGGTGTGGGCGGCCACCGGGATCGCGCTCGCCGCGGTCGGGCTGCTGCCGTTGCACCGGGTGCCGATCGGGCACGACATCGCGGCGTTCGCGACGCTCGTGCTGTTCGGGGTGGCGATGGTGGCCACGGCGACGACGGTGCCCGATCGTCCGAGAGCGCTGGTGATCACGACGGCGGGTGTCGTGCTGCTGGTGGTCGTGGCGGTCGTGCTGTGCTTCGGATTCGCACTGTTCTCCGTGACGGCGCTCGAGGCGATCGTGGTCGGCCTCGGCCTGCTGTGGATGACCACGCTGGTGCGCGTGCTCGCGATCGTGGTCCCGGGCGCATCCCGCCCGTCGGCCCGTGTCACGCTGCGGCGGGCCTGAGCGTTGCGACGGATGCCCGCAGCGGGGCCACGCGCCGAAGATAGGTAATCCGTCCGATGTGGACGGGGTGCCTCAGAGCGGAGTGTAGGGATATCGCACACCGTCGAGGAGAAGTCATGTACGAGCACCCGTATCTCAGCTACCAGGTCACCGAGTTCGAGCGCGAGGAGTTGGTGCGCGCGGCCGAGCGGCGTCGACTGCTGATCGAACGCGCGGACCAGATCGTGCCGCGTCAGGTCGGAGCAGTGCGTGGGGCGGTGCGCCGGATGCTCGGGCGCACCGGCACGGCGGCGGATGCCGTGACCGCGCGAGCGGCTGCCGGGTCGTCGGTCGAGCGCCGTCCCTCCGGCTCCTGCGAGCCGCTGACCGCCCGGTGAGCCCGGCGATCCCGACCCCGCGGGGCCGCCAGGCGACCGCCGCGGACAGCGCTCCGGATGTCGGTGAGGAGTGGGAGCATGAATCCATGTCCTCGTTCGGGTCCAGCTCCGCGATGGTCGGTCGCGACGCCGATCTCGCGCTCGTGCACCGCGGATTCGGCAATGCCGTCGACGGAACGCCGGCCGCGCTCCTCGTCGAGGGGGAGGCCGGTATCGGCAAGTCACGGCTGCTGCGCGAATTCGCGGCCGAGGTCGCCGATCGGGCCGACGTGCACGTCGGGTGGTGCCTCGACCTCGGGCCCGCGCGCACGCCCTACGGCCCGCTCACCGGCATCCTGCGCTCGCTCGTCTCCGCCGTCGGCGCCGACGAGGTGCGTGAGGCGGTGGGGGTGGGCGCCGAGGCGCTCGGCATGCTGCTGCCCGAACTGGTGGCGGTGCCGAGCGAGCGCGAGCGCACGAGCCCCGAACGGCTCCGCGACGCGATCGCCACACTCATCGAGACGGCGGCGTCCCGCGCCCCGCAGGTGCTCATCGTGGAAGATCTGCACTGGGCGGACGAGTCGACGCTCGCGATCCTCTCCTTCCTGCTGCGCACCCTCACGCGGGGACGGGTGCTCCTGCTTCTCAGCTGCCGCACCGACGATGTGCGTCGTGGCGATGCGGTCAGCAGGTTCATCGCCGAGGCCACCAGGGCGCGGCTGCTCGAGCGCATCGCTCTGCGGCGCCTCGAGGCGGATGCGGTGCGCACCCTCGCCGAGCAGATCACCGGCCATCCGCTGAGCGAGGTCGCGTTGGAGCGCGTGCAGGAGCGCGCCGAGGGCGTCCCGTTCTTCGTCGAGGAGATCGCCGGGTGCACGGCGGGTCCGCTGCCCGACGGTCTGCGCGACATCCTGCTCGCGCGGTTCGACCGTCTCGGCGACGATGCGCGGCGGGTGGTGCAGGTCGCATCGGGGGCGGAGCGTCCGCTCGCGCATCCCCTGCTCCTGCGCCTCGCCGACCTCCCGGAGGAGCGGCTCGACGATGCGCTCCGTGAGGCGATGAGCAGCGGCATCCTCGTGATCTCCGACGACCTGTATCGGTTCCGGCATGCGCTGCTGCGCGAAGCCGTGCACGCCGATCTGCTGCCGGGAGAGCGGTCGAGGCTCCACCGCTCCTACGCCGAGACGCTCGAGGCGCACAGCGACGACACCGAGAGTGGCGATGCCGCGGCGCTGGCATACCACTGGCAGCTCGCCAAAGACGAGCGTCGCGCCCTGATCGCCGCGGTCGAGGCGATGCGTCACGCCAAGGCGCGGTTCGCATTCGGCACGGCCGCCCGGTTCGGCGAGCTCGCCCTCGACCTGTGGCCGCAGGTGCCCGATGCGGCGGACGCGGCGCGCGTCACGCACCTCGAACTGCTCCACACGCTCGGGTCGATCCTTCGCAATGCGGGCGATGGCGAACGGGCGCTCACCGTCGCGAATCTCGCACTCGACGAGGTCGACACCGCGACGGTCGACCCGCGACTGCATGCCCGCCTGCTCCGTAACAAGGCGCTGTACCTGGTGAACCTCGGTCGCGCCGGGGCGATCCCGCTGCTGCAGCAGGCGCTCGCGATCCTCGACGGGAAAGTCGACGACGAGCGCGACGACGACGGGCTCGTCACCGCAGAGCGCGTCGACGATGACGGGCTGAGGGCCGAACTGCTGAACCAGCTGGCCAGCCGGCGCATGATCGCGGGCGACCGGGCGGAGGCGATCGCGATCGCCACCGAAGCCGCGGAGTTCGCCGCCCGCGCGCACTCCGACGATCAGCTCTCGATCGCCGCGAACGTGCGAGGTGCGTCGCGGGCTCATCTCGGCGACATCGAGGGTGGCGTCCGCGAGTATGCGCTCGCCCGCGACCTCGCCCGTGGTTCCACGGCCGAGATGCGCTACCGGGTCAACTACTCCGACCTCCTGGGTCTGCTCGGCCGCTACCGCGAGGCGCTGCTGCTCGCGGAGGAGGGTCTCGCCCGCGCGCGCGTGCTCGGAGTGGAGCGCACGTCGGGATCGATCATGGCGCAGAACATGGCCGTGCCGCTGCTCGAGCGCGGCGAGATCGACCGCGTCGAGCAGATGCTCTCGCGCGACTTCATGCAGGGCACGCTGCGGGTGTTCCGTATGTACGCGACCATGACGTGGGTGCGTGTGCTGGCGTGGCGAGGAAGGTCAGCCGAGGCGGCAGATGCGATGCGCGAATGGCTTCCCGCGTTCCGGGAGACCGGCGCCGTCGAACGGCAGATCTGGTACGACGGGGTGGTGATGGCCGTCGCGGTGGCCGAGAGCGCCGGAGACCCACGCGGAGCGCTCGCCGCGATCCTCGCGATGATCGACGACGACGGTCCCGTGCTGCTGCACCAGCGCCGGCTGCTGCTGCAGGCGGGGGCGATCATCGCGCAGCTGCGGGCCGCAGGAGACGATGTGGCCGCGGCCTCTCGTGCGGTCGCTGCGGCGTGGGCCGCGCAGTCGGCGCCGTTGCGGGGCGGCGCCTGGTCGGTGATCCTCGACGCGCTGCTCGTGCCGACGGCAGAGGCGCTCGATGAGGCGATCGCCCTGGCGGACGGAGAAGACGTGCCGGTCACGTTCCGTGTCGTCAGCCGTATCGAGCGCGCGCGGCTGCTCGTGCACGCCGGCCAGCGCGCAACGGCCGCACCGCTGCTGGCAGATGCCGAGAGGATCGCCGACGAGCTCGGTCACGTGCAGCTGCAGGCCGCGGTCGCGGAGTTCGCCACGGCGGCCGGGCTGCGGGCGGGAGATGTCGATGAGTCCGCACTCCTCACCGCCCGCGAGCGCCAAGTGCTGACGCTCGTCGCCGAGGGGCTCAGCAATCGCCAGATCGGGGAGCGGCTGTTCATCAGCGTGAAGACCGTGAGCGTGCACGTCTCGGCGGTGCTGCGCAAGCTCGGGGTGAGCACGCGCACCGAGGCGGCGCTGGCGGCCCGCGCTTCCCGCGTGCTGTCGTGAGCCGGGTGTGGCGCGCTCCGGAATTCGGGGGCGCACGACCGCGGACGGCGTGGTACGGTTGGCAACGTGCCTCTTCCTGGAGGCGTCATTCATCACCGGCCCGCGAACGCTTGCTGCGACGTGTGTGGCCCGACATCTGGATCCGAATTCTGCGCCGATCGGTTCGGCACGGATCCCCTGAAAATCTCGCCCCTTCATTCGAAGGCGGCTCACTCGTATCCTCCGGTTGTTCCGGGGCGATGCACAAGCCGTGTAAAACAGCGGCTAGTTCAACAGAAAGAAGAAACACATGGCCACTGGCACTGTGAAATGGTTCAACGCGGAAAAGGGCTTCGGCTTCATCGCTCCCGATGACGGCTCCGACGACCTGTTCGCCCACTACTCGGCGATCACGGGCTCGGGCTTCAAGGAGCTTCGCGAGAACCAGAAGGTCGAATTCGACGCTGAGCGTGGCCCCAAGGGCATGCAGGCGGCGAACATCCGCGCACTCTGAGCGCGCACTGATCGTCCGGAAGCCGGTCGGGCCCCTTGTGGGTCCGGCCGGCTTCTGCGTTCCCTCCGGGAGTGGATGCGCGAGGAGAGGGGTCGGTAAGTCCAGACTCTTGGCTTATTAGGGATGCCTAACCATCTGTTAGATTAGGCCAGGCTTACCAAAGCCTCACCCCCCCTCCATCCTCCGAAGGGAATGCCTGTGCGCACCTCTCGACTTCTCGCCGCCGGCGTCGCCGCGGCGCTCGCCCTCAGCCTCACCGCGTGCGCGACCGCGTCGACCGGCGAAGACTCCGGCTCCGTCGGCGGCAACCCTGCCGATCCCTCCGCCTTTCCTGTCACGGTCGAGCACGTCTACGGCGAGACCACGATCACCGAGAAGCCCGAGCGCGTCACGACGATCGCCTGGGCGAACCACGAGGTGCCGTTGGCTCTCGGGATCGTCCCTGTGGGCATGAGCAAGGCCACCTGGGGTGACGACGATGACAACGGCGTGCTGCCCTGGGTCGAGGAGAAGCTCGACGAGCTGGGCGCCGACACCCCGGTGCTGTTCGACGAGACCGACGGCATCGACTACGAGGCTGTGGCCGACACCGAGCCCGACGTCATCCTCGCCGCGTACTCCGGTCTGACGCAGGAGGAGTACGACACCCTCTCCAAGATCGCCCCGGTCGTCGCCTACCCCAAGGTCGCATGGGGGACCTCGGTCGATGACATGATCGAGCTGAACTCGAAGGCGCTCGGCCTGGAGGCAGAGGGTCAGGCGCTGATCGAGGACCTGCACGCCGATTCCGCGGCGGCGCTCGAGGAGAACAGCATCCTCAAGGACAAGAAGGTCCTGTTCGCCTACGTCGACCCGACCGACCTCAGCCAGATCGGCTACTACACGGCGGTCGACACGCGCCCCGGCTTCCTGCACGACAACCTGGGGCTCCCGCTCCCGTCGATCGTCGAGGAGAACGCCGGCAGCGACCAGTTCTACCTCACGGTCAGCGCGGAAGAGGCCGACAAGTTCGCCGACGTCGACGTGTTCGTCACCTACGGAGACGACTCGCTCATCGCGACGCTGCAGGCCGACCCGCTGCTCTCCAAGATCCCGGCCATCGCCGAGGGCCGGATCGCGATCCTGCCCGACGCCACCCCGGTCGCGGCATCCGCGAACCCCTCGCCGCTGTCGATCCCGTGGGGTCTGAGCGACTACCTGGCCCTTCTGGCCGCGCCGCTCGCGGCGAAGTGAGCCTCGGCTCCCGCTCCGTGCACTGAACACAGTGGCCACCGTCACCGTTCCCACGCCGGGCACCGCAGATCTGCGGCGCCCGGCGTGGGCGCGTACCCTCTGGCTGCTGATCGGGCTGGGCGTGCTGCTCGTGCTCTGCGTGCTGTCGGTGTGCTTCGGCGTGCGCGCGGTGAGCATCGACGACATCTTCGCGGCTCTTGGCGGGCAGACCGACACGCTCGCCCAGGCGGCGATCGTCAAGAGGCTGCCGCGCACGGTGCTCGCTCTGCTGGTCGGCGCCGCTCTCGCGCTCTCCGGCGCCACCATGCAGGCCGTGACCCGCAACCCGATCGCCGACCCCGGCATCCTCGGGGTCTCGAACGGCGCCTCGCTCGCGGTCGTCCTCGGCATCGCGTTCCTGGGCCTCACGAACCCCTACGGACAGATGGCCTTCGCGATCGTCGGCGCTGCGATCGCCGCGACCTTCGTCTACACGGTCGGCTCGCTCGGCCGCGGGGGAGCGACACCTCTCAAGCTCGCGCTCGCGGGAGCGGCGACCTCTGCCGCCTTCGCCTCGCTCATCAGCGCGATCATGCTTCCCCGCGTCGACCTGCTGCAGACGTTCCAGTCCTGGCAGATCGGCGGTGTCGGCGGCGCCGAGTGGCCGCGCATCGCTCTGACCGCGCCGGTGCTCGCGGTCGGTGCGCTCATCTGCGTCGCGAGCGCCCGCGGCATGAACTCCCTCGCGCTCGGCGACGATATGGCCAAGGGGCTGGGGGAGCACGTGTTCCGCACCCGCCTGATGTCGGCCCTGGGCGCCGTCATCCTCGCCGGAGCCGCGACCGCCATCGCCGGACCGATCGGTTTCGTCGGCCTGGTGATCCCGCACGTCTGCCGCCTGCTGATCGGCACCGACCACCGCTGGCTGCTGCCGTTCTCCGCACTGGCCGGTGCGGCGCTCCTGCTCGCCAGCGACATCATCGGGCGCGTGATCGCGCCGTCGTCCGAGGAGATCCAGGTGGGCATCATCACCGCGATCGTCGGCGCCCCGTTCTTCATCTGGATCGTCCGCCGCCAGAAGGTGCGTGAACTGTGAGCGCCCTGAAGCAGACCAGCGAGGCGCAACCGCCCGCGTCCGACGCCGCAGCGGCGAGCATCGCCGCGATCATCGCGGGTCGTCGTGCCCGCCACCGCCGCCACGGCATCGCCACCGTCGTGCTCGGCATCCTGCTGTTCGCTCTCTTCGCGGTCGCGCTCATGGTGGGCAACACGTTCTACACGCCGGACCAGATCATCCGGGTGATCCTCGGCGAGACGGTGCCGGGCGCCTCCTTCACGGTCGGCGAGCTGCGGCTGCCGCGCGCCGTGCTGGCGGTGCTCGCCGGGCTCGCGTTCGGGATCGCGGGCGTGTGCTTCCAGACCCTGCTGCGCAACCCGCTCGCCTCCCCCGACATCATCGGCATCTCCGATGGTGCCGGTGCGGCGGCCGTGGTCGGCATCGTGGTGCTGTCGCTGAACGGACCCGTCGTCTCGCTGCTGGCCCTCGCCGGTGCGCTCCTCACCGCCGGGGTGATCTACCTGCTCTCGATCAAGGGCGGCTTCGCGGGCACCCGACTGATCCTGATCGGCATCGGCGTCGCGGCCATGCTGCAGAGCGTCATCTCGTACCTGCTGTCGCGCGCCGCGAGCTGGGATATCCAGACGGCCATGCAGTGGCTCACCGGCAGCCTGAACAACGCGTCGTGGGAGCGGGTGCTCCCGCTCGCGGTCGCCGCAGCGGTCGTCCTGCCGCTCATGCTCACGCAGGGCAGGGCCCTGGGGGCCCTGCAGCTGGGCGACGACTCGGCCTCCGGTCTCGGAGTGCGCGTGAATCGCACCAGGCTCCTGTTCATCCTGGGCGCCGTCACGCTGCTGGCCTTCGCCACGGCGGCCACCGGACCCATCGCCTTCGTCGCGTTCATGGCCGGGCCCATCGCCGCCCGCATCACGGGCCCCGGTGCGAACCTGCTGCTGCCGAGCGCATTCGTCGGCGCGGTGCTGGTGCTCGGCGGCGACCTGATCGGCCAGTTCGCGCTCGGCGCGCGTTACCCGGTCGGCGTCATCACCGGCGTGCTCGGCGCGCCCTACCTCATCTATCTGCTCATCCGCACCAACCGCACGGGGGGCTCGCTGTGACCGTCTCGCACACGCTGTCGGCGGAGGGGGTCACCCTCTCCTACGGCGACCGCACCATCATCGACACGCTCGATCTGCAGATCAGCCCCGGTAAGATCACCACGATCGTCGGGGCGAACGGATGCGGCAAGTCGACGCTGCTGCGCTCGCTCGCCCGGCTCCTGTCGCCCCGCACCGGACAGGTCGTGCTCGACGGCAAGTCGGTGCACGCGCGTCCGACCAAGGAGGTCGCGCGCATCCTCGGCCTGCTCCCGCAGTCGCCTGTCGCGCCGGAGGGCATCGCCGTGGCTGACCTGGTGGGCCGCGGCCGGCATCCGCATCAGAAGGTGCTCGCGCGGTGGAGCGCGCACGACTACGAGGTCGTGGCCGACGCGCTCGCGGCCACCGGCACCACCGAGCTCGCCGACCGCAGCGTCGACGAGCTCTCGGGCGGGCAGCGTCAGCGCGTGTGGATCGCGATGGCGCTCGCGCAGGAGACCGACATCCTGCTGCTGGACGAGCCGACCACGTTCCTCGACGTCGCGCACCAGGTCGAAGTGCTCGATCTGCTCACCGACCTCAGCGTCTCGCGCGGCACGACCATCGTGATGGTGCTGCACGACCTCAACCTCGCCGCGCGCTACGCCGATGAACTCGTCGCCATGAAGGACGGGCGCGTGCACGCGATCGGCGCTCCGCAGGATGTCGTCACCGCTGCACTCGTCGAAGAGGTCTTCGGCCTCGCCAATCAGATCACCATCGACCCGGTCTCCGGCAAGCCGATGGTCACGCCCATCGGGAGGCATCATGTCCGCTGAGACCACCACCGACCGCCCCACCTACGTGCTGGCGCGCGCCGAGGTGCGTGCCGTGAACCGCGTGTCTCCCTCGTTCGTGCGGGTGACCTTCGGCGGCGACGAGCTGTTCGAGTTCGGCACCCCTGGCGAGGTCTTCGACAGCCGGATCAAGCTCATCTTCCCGCCGGCATCCGGCGTGCTCCCGGCCCTCGACCGCGAGAACGGCGATTGGTGGGGCTCGTTCCTGGCGGTGCCGGAGGAGGAGCGCGGATCCATGCGCACCTACTCGGTGCGTGACCTGCGGGTCGATGACGAGGGTACGGAGGTCGACGTGGACTTCGTGCTGCACCTCGAGCCGGGTCTCACCGGGCCCGCGTCCCTCTGGGCGAGCGCCGCCGCGGTGGGGCAGGAGCTGTTCCTGGTCGGACCGCGCCGCGGGGTGGCTGCCGATGCGCACGGTGGCGCGGAGTTCGCCCCCGGAACCGCCGCCTCGGTCGTGCTCGCCGGAGACGAGACGGCCGCGCCGGCCATCGCCCGCATCCTCGAGGACGCCCCGAGCGACCTGCGCGGCGTCGCCTTCATCGAGGTGCCGTCGCCGGCCGACATCCTGCGGATCGACGTGCCAGCCGGCGTCGAGGTGCACTGGCTGCCCCGTGATGTCGGTGAGCCGCACGGGGTGCGCCTGATCCCTGACGTGCTCGCGTACCTCGGCGATGCCGACGCGGCGGACGAGATCGACGTCGCAGACATCGAGTCCGAGGACCTGCTCTGGGAGACACCTGAGTACTCGGGCTTGGGGGAGGAGATCGCGGCGACGGACGCTCCGACCGAACGCTACTTCTGGATCGCGGGTGAGAGCGGCGTCGTCACGACCCTGCGCCGTCATCTCGTGAAGGACCTCGGCATCGACCGCTCTCAGGTCGCGTTCATGGGGTACTGGCGCCGCGGCGTCGCCATGCGCGGCTGACGGGGTCGCGCGGGGCTGCCGCGCCCGTTCTGACGGAGATCTCACGGAATGAAGGACCGTTTCCCATATCCGGTCCTTCATTCCGTGAGATCTCCTTCACCGCGTGCGATCGCGGGGATGCGGAGCTCCGCAGGGACCGGTGGCGGACGCGGGCGCTGCGGCGTAGCATCCCCGTGGATCGTTCGACGAGGAGGCCCCGATGACGCAGCACACGCTCGAGCTCCCGGAGGTGGACCTCGTCTACGACGTGCACGGACCGCTGCCGACCGCGGACGGCCGGCCACCGCTGATGATGATCGGCCAGCCGATGGATGCGAGCGGGTTCCAGGCGCAGGTGGCGCTGTTCGCTGATCGCACCGTCGTGACGTACGACCCTCGCGGCCTCGGCCGCAGCATCCGCAAGGACGGCGGGGTCACGAACGACCCCGAGGTCCAGGCGGAGGACGTCCACGCGATCATCGAGACGCTCGGTGCCGGACCCGTCGACATGCTCGCGAGCAGTGGCGGCGCGGTCACCGCCCTCGCGCTGGTGACGGCGCATCCGCATGACGTCGCGACGCTCGTCGCGCACGAGCCGCCGATCGACAGCGTGCTGCCGGACGCCGAGGCGGTGCATCGAGCCCGTATCGCCTACACGCAGGCGTATCAGGACCGCGGATGGGGCGCCGGGATGGCGGCATTCGTCGCGATGACCTCATGGGAGGGTGAGGTCACCGACGAGTTCCTCGCCCAGCCGGCGCCCGATCCCGCCGCGTTCGGGATGCCAACGGAGGATGACGGGAGGCGGGATGATCCGCTCCTGTCCGAACTCTCCTGGGCGGTGCCGCTCTACGAGCCGGATCTGGAAGCGCTGACGGCGGCGCCGACGCGGATCGTGGTGGCCGTCGGCGAGGAGTCGCTGAAGGGTTACACCGGCCGCACCTCGATCGCGCTCGCCGAGAAGCTCGGACAGCAGGCCACGGTCTTCCCCAGCCATCACGGCGGGTTCATGGGCGGCGAGTTCGGGTATGCCGGGCAGCCCGAGGCCTTCGCCGCGAAGCTCCGCGAGGTGCTCGACCGGACCTAGACGGGGTGCTGAGCCGCGGATCGCCGGATCGCCCTTCGGAGAACTGCGGCATCTCGGACCGATCCGCACGGGATGATCCGAGATGCCGCAGAACTCCGAGATCCGGATGCCGCAGCAGGCGGGTTACTTGTTCAGGAAGTCCTTCAGTGCGGCGTTGACCTCGTCGGCGTGGGTCCAGAGCAGGCCGTGCGGCGCGCCCTCGACCTCGACGTACTCGGCCGCAGGCACTGCCTGGTGGAAGCGGCGGGCGGTCGCGTCGATCGGGAGGATGTTGTCCTTGGTGCCGTGCAGGATCAACGTCGGCTTCGCGGCGGCGGCCACGGCCTCGACGTCGGCGCGGAAGTCCTCGATCCAGGACGAGACGACGGCGTACGCGGCGACGGGTGCGCTGCCGATCGCGACGTTCCAGCTGCCGGTGACGGCCTCCTGGCTGATGCGCGAGCCGAGGTTCTCGTCGAGGTTGTAGAAGTTCTGGTAGAAGTCGGTGAACCACGCGAAGCGGTCGCCCTTCGCCGCCGCTTCGATGCCGTCGAAGACCTCCTGCGGCACGCCCTCGGGGTTGTCGTCGCGCTGCACCAGGAACGGCTCGAGCGAGGCGAGGAACGCGAGCTTGGCGACGCGCTCGTGGCCGTAGCGGGCGACGTAGCGGGCGAGCTCGCCGGTGCCCATCGAGAAGCCGACGAGCACGACGTCGCGCAGGTCGAGGGTCTCGAGCACCGTGTTCAGGTCGGCGGCGAAGGTGTCGTAGTCGTAGCCGGCGTTCACCTTGGATGACTGCCCGAAGCCGCGGCGGTCGTAGGTGATCACGCGGTAGCCCTGGGCGAGCAGCTCACGCGTCTGGCGCTCCCAGCTGTGCCCGTCGAGCGGGTAGCCGTGGATCAGGACGACCGGCTGCCCGGCTCCCTGGTCTTCGTAGTACAGCTCGATCGGGGTGCTGTTCTCGTTTCCGACGGTGATGTAACCCATGATCCTGGTCCTTTCGGTTCCGGTGAGAACGATCGTTCTCGCTCGATGTCCTCAATCTAGAGAACGATCGTTCTCATGTCAAGTACACTTCTGGGTATGACCGAAGAAGACGCTCGCGAACGCATCCTCGCCGCCGCCGAGGAGCTCTACTACCGCAAGGGCTACGCGGCCGTCGGCATGGACGAGCTGCGTCAGAGCGCCGGAGTGTCGCTGCGTCGCCTCTACGGACTGTTCCCCGCCAAGAACGACATCGTCGCCGCGGTGCTCGCCCGCAAGCACGCCGAGTGGGAGGCGGGACTCTCGGCGGCGGTGGCGGACGCCGGGGATGACGCTCGTGCACGGCTGCTCGCGGTGTACGGCTACCTGGAGGACTGGTTCTGCACCGACAGCTTCCGCGGCTGCGCCTTCATCAACGCCTTCGGCGAGCTGGGTGGCACCAACCCCGAGGTCGCCGGGGTCGTGCGCGCGCACAAGGCATCGTTCCAGGCGTACATGGCCGGGCTCGTCGCCGAGATCGGGGCTCCCGCCGCTCTGGCCGCGCAGCTGTCGATCCTCGCCGAGGGGGCGCAGAGCACCGCCGCGATCTCCGCCGACCCGCAGGTCGCGGTGCAGGCGCGCGGTGCCGCCGAGGTGCTGATCGACGCGGCGGTGTCGGCGGACTGACGCGGGCCGATTCTCGGTGCGCAGCGCGGCCGACGCAATTCGCTAGCTAAGCTAGACAATTGCCAGGCGAGAGTCAAGGCCCCTGCGACGGCGACGACCCCTCGGTATCGTCCGGGGTATGGAGTCACAGACCAAGGGCGTCGCCCGACAGAGCCTGATCATCGCCGCGGCATCCTTCATGCTCATCGCGGCCGCCGTCGGCGCCGGAGCATTCGGCGGAGCATCCGTCGACGATCTGCAAGACGGCGCACTCTCGGCACAGGGGTCGTATCTCGCTCCGGCCGGCCCCGCATTCTCGATCTGGTCGCTGATCTACATCGGCCTGCTCGCGTACACGGTGTGGCAGGCGCTGCCGGCGCAACGGGCGGATGCTCGGCAGCAGGCCGTCGGCGGATGGATCGCCGCCTCGATGGTGCTGAACGGTCTGTGGTTGGTGACCGCGCGGTTCCTGACGCTGTGGCTCACCGTGATCGTGATCGCGCTGCTTCTCGCGACCCTCGCCCGCATCATCGTGCTGCTCGGGCGGTTCCCCGCGAAGAACCTCGCCGACCGGATCCTCACCGACGGCGCCAACGGCCTGCACTTCGGCTGGGTGACGATCGCGACCGTGGCGAACACCGCGGCGTGGCTCACTCAGATCGCTCCGGCGGAGTGGGCGGATCAAGCGGATGTCTGGGCCGTCGCCGTGCTCGTGGTCGTGGCGGTCATCGGTGTCGCCGCGGCACTCGTCACCCGCCGCATCGCCCCGGCGCTCGCGACGGCGTGGGGCCTCGTCTGGCTCGCCGTCGGACGCTTCACCGACGCCCCGGAGAGCGTGCCGACCGGCATCGCGGCGCTCGTGGTCGCCGTCGTGCTCGTGCTGGCGGGCGCGATCGGGGTAGCCAGACGGACCTCACGTCGCTGAGGCACCCCTCAGGCCTCGGTATCGTGTGCGCATGGCCACCGAGAAGAAGACATTCACCGCAACGATCGGCGTCGATGTGAAGGGCGAGACGTGGAGCTGCGTCGAGATCCCGGATTCGGCTGAGTTCTTCGGCACGGGGAAGACCGTCAGGGTCGACGCCCAGGTCGACGAGGTCGTGCTGGAGAACGTCGGTGCGATGCCGACGGGAACGGGCGGTCACATGGTGTCGCTGAGCGCGAAGGTGCGTAAGGCCCTCGGCAAGGACGTCGGTGACGAGGTGCGGGTGGCCGTCACCCCGCGATAGCGAGGCTCAGAGCACCAACCGGTAGCCCATCCCCGACTCGGTCAGCAGGTGCACCGGGGCACTGGGCTCCTGCTCGAGCTTCTTGCGCAGCTGTGACATGTACAGCCGCAGGTAGCCGGAGTCGGAGACCTGCTCGCTGCCCCAGATCTCCTTCAGCAGATCCTGCCGGGTCACGAGCGCGCCGGGGTGCCGCGAGAGATGCTCGAGCATGCGCCACTCGGTCGGCGTCAGGTGCACGCGCGAGCCCGCGCGGGTCACGGTCTTGGTGGCGAGGTCGACCAGCACATCGCCGAACGCCACGGCCGACTCGCCACTCGCAGGGAGGGAGCGCCGCGCCAGGGCGCGCAGCCGCGCCAGCAGCTCGTCGACCTGGAACGGCTTGGTGACGAAGTCGTCGGCGCCGGCGTCGAGCGCATCGACCTTGTCGGCCGAACCGGTGCGTCCGGAGACCACGATGATGGGTACGTTCGTCCAGCCGCGCAGTGCCTGGATCACCTCGATGCCGTCAAGTCGTGGCATGCCGAGGTCGAGCATGATGAGGTCGGGGTGGGACTGCGCCGCCGCCGCGATCGCTGCCGCACCGTCGGCCGCGACCACGACCTCGTAGCCGTGGGCGGCGAGCGTGATGCGCAGCGCGCGCACCATCTGCGGGTCGTCGTCGGCGATGAGGAGCTTCACTCCGTGTCCTCCCTGTGCGGATCCGCTGCGGCCAGCGGCAGCGAGATGACCATCGTGAGTCCTCCACCCGGGGTGTCCTCGGGTGTCAGGCTACCGCCCATGCCCTCCGTGAACCCGCGCGACAGGGCGAGTCCGAGCCCCAGGCCGGTCGTGTTGTCGGTGTCGCCGAAGCGCTGGAACGGCTGGAAGATGCTGTCGCGCCGCTCGACAGGCACGCCCTCACCGCGGTCGATGATGCGGATCTCGGCGCGGTCGCCGATCGTGCTCGTCGAGATGATGACGCGTCTGTCCGGCGGCGAATGGCGATGCGCATTGGCCAGCACGTTCACCAGCACCCGCTGCAGCAGCACCGGATCGGCGAACAG
Source organism: Microbacterium croceum (assembly GCF_023091245.1). Classification (NCBI taxonomy): domain Bacteria; kingdom Bacillati; phylum Actinomycetota; class Actinomycetes; order Micrococcales; family Microbacteriaceae; genus Microbacterium; species Microbacterium croceum. Next base: position 932,446 of record NZ_JAHWXN010000001.1, read on the forward strand.
CGCGGGCAGGGCGGGGTCGAGCGTCAGGTCGACGTCGCCCGGACCCAGCCCGAGCTCGTCGACGGCGGCGAGGATCGGGGACGTGGCGTCGAGCCGCTGCGCGGACACGGCGAGCACTCCGGCCTGCACGCGGCTCACGTCGAGCAGGTCGGTGACGAGCGTCGACAGTGTCGCGAGGCTCTCGTCGGCGGTGGCGAGCAGCTCGGCGCGATCATCGGCCGAGAGCTCGTGCGCGCCGCGCAGCCCGCCGATCGCGGCGACCGCTGAGGCCAGCGGGCGGCGCAGGTCGTGGCTGAGGGCCGAAAGCAGGGCGCTGCGCACCTGGTCGGTCTCGGCGAGCGCGACCGCCTCCTTCGCGGTGGCGCGCAGGTCGGTGTGCTCGATCGCGGCCGACAGTTGGGCCACGATCGCATCGAGCAGGCGGCGTGCCGGGCCGTCGAGCGGGCCTCCGTGCAGTTCCAGCAGCGCGCGCGGTGTCGTGTCGGATGCCGAGAGCACCGGGATCGTGGTGGCTCGCCCGTCGGGCAGCGGCTCGCCGTCGCTGGCCAGCACCTCGCCGTCGGGGGAGAGCAGCCGCACCCCGCTCAGGCCGAACGCCTCGCGGGTGCGGCTGACGAGGGCGAGCACGGCGCTGTCGCCGCGCAGCACGTTGCCGGCGACCGCGGCGAGCAGTTCGGCCTCTGCCGTCGCGCGCTTGGCTGTGCGCGCCCGTCGGGCGGCCTGGTCGACGATCAGGCTCACCAGGATCGCGATGATGACGTAGAGGGTGAGCGCCAGCGCGTGCAGCGGATGTGCGATCGTGATCGTGAACAGCGGGGCGACGAAGAGGAAGTCGAGGGTGATCCCCGAGAGCACGGCGGCGAACACCGCGGGGCGCAGGCCGCCGATCAGCGCGACGACGACCACGAGCAGCTGGTAGGCGAGGACCTCGGCCGTGATCGACTCGGGGCTGCGGAACGTGAACATCAGCCACGACAGCAGGGGGCCGAACACGAGTGCGACCGTGAAGCCGAGCACCTGGCGCCGCCAGCCCAGTGCGCCGCCGGTGATGCGAGGGAGCGCCGCGCGACCGCCGGCCGCGGCGTGCGTCACGATGTGCACGTCGATGTCGCCGGAGCCGCGGATGATCTCGGAGCCGATGCCCGGTCCGGTGAGCGCCGCCATCATCCGGCTGCGCCTGCTCACGCCGATCACCAGCTGCGTGGCATCCGCACCCTGGGCGAACTCGACGAGGGTGCCGGGGATGTCGTCGCCGATGATCTGGTGGAAGCTGCCGCCCAGCGACTCGACGAGCGCGCGCTGGGAGGCCAGGGCGCCGGGGGTCTCTCCGCGCAGCCCGTCCTGCGTGGAGACGTGCACCGCCAGCAGCTCGCCGCCGGCCGAACGCGCGGCGATGCGGGCGCCGCGGCGCAGCAGGGTCTCGCCCTCCGGGCCCCCGGTCAGCGCCACGACCACGCGCTCGCGCGCCTGCCAGCTGCCCTCGATACCGTGGTCGGCGCGGTAGCTGCGCAGGGCGCTGTCGACCTCATCGGCGAGCCAGAGCAGCGCGAGCTCGCGCAGCGCGGTGAGGTTGCCCAGCCGGAAGTAGTTCGACAGCGCGGCGTCGATGCGCTCCGCGGGGTACACGAGTCCGGCGGAGAGCCGGTCGCGCAGCGACTGCGGGGCCAGATCGACGACCTCGATCTCATCGGCCGCACGCACGACGGCATCCGGGATCGTCTCCTGCTGGGCGATCCCGGTGATCTTCTCGACCACGGCGTTCAGCGACTCGATGTGCTGCACGTTGACGGTGGTGATGACGTCGATGCCGGCGTCGCGCAGCAGCTCGACGTCCTGCCAGCGCTTGGGATGCGCAGAGCCGGGGATGTTCGTGTGTGCGAGCTCGTCGACCAGGGCGATCTCGGGATGACGGGCGATCACCGCATCGACGTCGAGCTCGGTCAGGGTGATGCCGCGGTGGCTGTCGGAGCGACGGGGGACCTCGGGGAGTCCGATGGTCTGCGCCTGCGTCGCGGCTCTGTCGTGCGTCTCGACGATCGCGATCACGACATCGCGGCCCTCGTCGAGCAGCCGTCGGCCCTCGGCCAGCATCTCGAAGGTCTTGCCGACGCCGGGTGCGGCTCCGAGCAGCACGCGCAGACGGCCACGGCGTGCGGGCCCGTGGCTACGCGTCCGCTCTGCGCTCATGCACCCTCCCGCTCATCGAGCGCGAGATTGAGCTCGGCGACGTTGATGCGCTCCTCGCCGAGGAATCCCAGATCCCGCCCTTGAATCCTAGACTCCACGAGCGCCCGCACCTCGGCCTCCGGCAGGTCGCGCGCCTCCGCCACCCTGGGCACCTGCAGCAGCGCGTAGGCCACGCTGATGTGCGGGTCGAGTCCCGAGCCGGATGCCGTGACGGCGTCGGCGGGAACCTCGGACGGGTCGACCCCCTCGCGCGCGGCGATGGCCTTCTTGCGCTCCTGGATCGCGGTGACGAGGTCGGGGTTCTCCGGGCCGAGGTTGCTGCCGCCGGAGGACGTGCCGTCGTAGCCGTCGCCGGCGGCGGAGGGACGCGACTGGAAGTACTCGGGGAGTGCTTCGCCGTCGGCATCCGTGAAGGGCTGCCCGATCAGCGAGCTGCCCTTGCCGTCGGGGAGCGGCGAGCCGTTCGCCTGCCAGGGGAGCAGCAGCTGTCCGATGCCGGTGACGACCAGCGTGTAGCCGATGCCGAGCACCAGGGTGAGGATGAGCATCGCGCGCACGGCGACCCCGGTGGTGCGCAGAGCGGTACGGGTGGAGGACATGTCTGTATCTCTTTCGGATGCGGGTCAGAAGCCCGGGATGAGGCTGACGACGAGGTCGATGAGCTTGATGCCGATGAACGGGGCGATCACTCCGCCGAGCCCGTAGATCAGCAGATTGCGCTGCAGGATCTGCGAGGCGCTCGCCGGGCGGTACTTCACTCCGCGCAGCGCGAGCGGGATCAGGAAGACGATGACGATCGCGTTGAAGATGATCGCGCTCGTCACCGCGGATGCCGGCGAGTGCAGCTGCATCACGTTGAGCACGGCGAGTCCGGGGAAGACGCCCATGAACATCGCGGGGATGATCGCGAAGTACTTCGCGATGTCGTTCGCGAGCGAGAAGGTCGTGAGCGCCCCGCGCGTGATCAGCAGCTGCTTGCCGATGCGCACGATGTCGATGAGCTTGGTCGGGTCGGAGTCGAGGTCGACCATGTTGCCGGCCTCCTTTGCGGCCGAGGTGCCGGTGTTCATCGCGACGCCGACGTCGGCCTGGGCGAGGGCGGGGGCGTCGTTGGTGCCGTCGCCGGTCATCGCGACCAGGCGACCGCCCTCCTGCTCGCGGCGGATCAGCTCGAGCTTCTGCTCGGGCGTGGCCTCGGCGAGGAAGTCGTCCACTCCGGCCTCCGCGGCGATGGCCTGGGCGGTGAGCGGGTTGTCGCCCGTGATCATCACGGTGCGGATGCCCATGCTGCGCAGCTCGTCGAACCGCTCGCGCAGCCCCTCCTTGACGATGTCCTTCAGATGCACGACGCCGAGGATGCGGCCCTCCGTGGGGGTCTTCACCGCGACGACCAGCGGGGTGCCGCCGCTCTGCGCGATGACATCCGTCCGGCTCGCGAGCTCCTCGACCACCTGGGTCCCTGAGCCTGATGAAGGGTCCAGCCACGCTTGCACGGCGGAGCCTGCGCCCTTGCGGATCTGCGTGCCGTCGGCGAGGTCGAGTCCCGACATGCGTGTCTGCGCCGTGAACGGCACGACCACGGCGTCCGACGGCTCGGCGACGCGGACGCCTCGCGCCGTCGCCAGCTCGACGATCGACGCGCCCTCGGGGGTGGGGTCGGCGAGCGACGACAGAGCGGCGACCCGCAGCAGCTCGTCGGGGTCGACGCCGGGCATCTGCACCACCTCGTGGGCGCGGCGGTTGCCGTACGTGATGGTGCCGGTCTTGTCGAGCAGCAGAGTCGTCACGTCTCCGGCGGCCTCGACCGCGCGGCCCGACATCGCCAGCACATTCCGCTGCACGAGGCGGTCCATGCCGGCGATGCCGATGGCCGACAGCAGGGCGCCGATCGTGGTCGGGATGAGGCACACGAGCAGAGCGATCAGCACCGGGATGCTGACGGGCGATGCCGCGTACGAGGCGATCGGGTTGAGGGCGAGCACGACGATCACGAACACGATCGACAGGCTCGCGAGCAGGATGTTGAGGGCGATCTCGTTGGGCGTGCGCTGGCGGCTGGCGCCCTCCACGAGGGCGATCATGCGGTCCACGAACGTCTCGCCGGGCTTCGAGGTGATGCGCACCACGATGCGGTCGGAGAGCACACGGGTGCCGCCGGTGACGGCGCTGCGGTCGCCACCGGACTCGCGGATCACGGGGGCGCTCTCGCCGGTGATCGCGGATTCGTCGACGGTCGCGATGCCGGCGAGGATGTCCCCGTCGCCGGGGATCAGCTCCCCCGCCTCGACGATCACGATGTCGTCGCGCTGCAGCTCGGCCGATGACACCTCGGTCGTCGCGGCGTGTTCGGCCGGGGCATCCGCCGCACCGTCGTAGGCGGTGACGCGCCGCGCCATGGTGCTGGTACGCGTCTTGCGCAGGCTCGCCGCCTGCGCTTTGCCGCGCCCCTCGGCGACTGACTCGGCGACGTTCGCGAACAGCACGGTCAGCCAGAGCCACACCGCGATGCCCCAGGTGAACAGCGGCGGCACGGCGGTGCCTCCGGATTCTCCGGCGCCGCCGAGGAACGGCTCCGCGATGGCGAGCACGGTCGTGAACGCCGCGCCGACCCAGACCAGCAGCATCACGGGGTTGCGCACGAGCGATGCCGGGTTGAGCTTGCGGAGTGCGCCCGGCAGCGCCTGCGCGAGCTGGGCGAGCCCGAAGGCGCGCGCGGCCACGGCGGGCGTCGAGTCGTCCTCGGGCTCAGGGGCCGACGGGGAGTCGGTGGCGGAGGTGATGAGCGTCATGGTCAGACCAGTCCTTCAGCGAGCGGGCCCAGGGTGAGCACCGGGAAGTAGGTGAGCGCGGTGACGATGACCGTCACGGCGAGGAGGAGGCCGACGAACTGCGGCCGATGGGTGGGCAGGGTTCCGACCGTGGCCGGCACGCGTTCCTGTGCGGCGAAGGAGCCGGCCAGCGCGAGCACCAGCACGATCGGGATGAACCGGCCGAGCAGCATCGCCACCCCGAGTGCGGTGTTGAACCAGGGTGTGTTCGCGGTGAGCCCGGCGAAGGCGGAGCCGTTGTTGTTCGCTGCCGAGGTGAAGGCGTAGAGCACCTCGCTCATGCCGTGCACGCCGGGGTTGAGGATGCTGGTCGCCTCGACGTCGGCGCGGATGCCGGGGATCGCGAAGCTCAACGCGGTGCCGCCCAGGACGAGCGCGGGCACCACCAGGATGTAGAGGCTCGCGAGCGTGATCTCCTTCGGGCCGATCCTCTTGCCGAGGTACTCGGGGGTGCGCCCGACGAGCAGTCCGCCCACGAACACCGCGACGATCGCGAGCACCAGCATCCCGTACAGGCCGGAGCCGACGCCGCCGGGGGCGACCTCGCCGAGCATCATGTTGAGCATCGGCATCATGCCCCCGAGCGCGGTGTACGAGTCGTGCATCGAGTTGACAGCGCCGGTGGAGGTGAGAGTGCTCGCGCTGCCGAAGAGTGTGGAGCCCAGGATGCCGAAGCGCTGCTCCTTGCCCTCCATCGCGGCGCCGGCGAGTTCCGGTGCGGTGCCGCGTCCGGCCAGCTCGAGGGCCGAGAGGGCGACTGTCGAGACCAGGAAGATCGTCGCCATGACCGCGGCGATCGCGTAGCCCTGGCGGTGGTCGCCGATCATGCGGCCGAAGGTGCGGGGCAGCGCGAACGGGATCACGAGGATCAGCAGCACCTGCAGCAGGTTGGTGAATCCGCTCGGGTTCTCGAACGGGTGTGCCGAGTTGGCGTTGAAGAATCCGCCGCCGTTCGTACCGAGGAGCTTGATGGCCTCCTGCGAGGCGACCGGTCCGCCGGGGATCGTCTGGGTGCCGCCCGAGACCGTGGTCACATCGGTGAAGCCCGCGAAGTTCTGGATGACGCCGCCGGCGAGCAGTGCGATCGCGCCGATCACCGCAAGCGGCAGCAGGATGCGCCCGAGCCCGCGGATCAGGTCGACCCAGAAGTTGCCGATGGTCGTGGAGCCGCGGCGGGCGAAGCCGCGCACGAGGGCGATCGCGATGGAGAGGCCGACTGCGGCGGAGACGAAGTTCTGCACCGTGAGGCCCGCGAGCTGCACCGTGTAGCCCATGGTCTGCTCGGGGGAGTAGGACTGCCAGTTCGTGTTCGCGACGAACGATGCTGCGGTGTTGAACGCCAGCCCCTCGGGCACGGCGGGGAGCCCGAGCGACTGCGGCAGGAACGCCTGCAGTCGCTGCAGCGCGTAGACGAGCACGACGCCGGTCACCGAGAACGCCAGCACGCTGCGGGCATACGCGCGCCAGGTCTGCTCTGAGGCCGAGTCGACGCCGATGAGCCGGTAGATGCCGCGTTCGACGCGCAGGTCGCGGGCCGAGCTGAACACCCGGGCCATGTAGTCGCCGAGGGGGCGGTAGAGCAGCACGAGCACGACGACGACCGCCGTGAGCTGCAGGATTCCGAACCAGATCGTGGCGTCCATCAGAACCTCTCCGGCGCGACGAGCGCGACCACGAGGTAGACGATGGCGGCGACGGCGAGCACGACGCCGAGGATCTCGAAGACGATCATCGGCGCTCCACCCCCTTCGCGATCAGCGAGACGAGGGCGAACAGCGCGAAGGTCAGCGCGAGGTAGATGATGTCGAGCACGGATCCGATACAACTCCGCTGCGGCATCCGAGAATGCGATCCTCACGCTTCCCCTACGCCCCCGCGCGCAACGCATGCGGGTTGCTCACGGCGGCGCCTCCCCCTGGGCATCCGCCGGCCGTCGCGGTGAGGTCCGGAGTCCCCTACTTCGGGGGCTGGATGTCCTCGGATGACGACGAATAAACTCCTCGTGAATACTGGGGGTGGCTTTGTGACGGCGGTGGAACTGTTCTACGACGATCTGTACGAATCAGAGACGGACTTCACCGGAGCCGTGTCGACGTTGCAGTTCGACGTGCCCTGCCTGCGCGGAGATGATCCCGGCGTCGAGACCCCGATCGGGCGGTATCCGCTGAAGGTGGAGCTGAACCGCCGCATGGACGAGCTGTACGACGCGTCGTCCGCGTACGAGGACGCGGGGATGGCGCTCGCCGAGGCGCTCTCCACGATCAGGTCGGCGTACTCGGCGCTCGATGAGGAGCTGTCGGGGGAGGATGTCGGGTGACGTTGTTCTCTCCCCGGCGCGGCTATCCGCTGGAGCGGATCACGGGTGACGTCGGCACGATGTCGCGCTGGGTCGATCAGTTCACGATGCTGGCCGAGCACCTCAGGGCGCTCCGCGGTGCATCCGCGCGTGCGACGGGACTGCCGGGTATGGGGCGGGCGGTCACCGCGGTGCGGGCGGATGCGCTAGACATCCTCACGACCATCGGGTCGCACATCGCGCTCGCGCAGACGGTCTCGTCCGTGCTGTCCGCCTACGCGAGGTCGCACGACGAGCATGCCCGCCGGGCGAACGCCCTGATCGAGCAGATCGAGTCCGCGCACGCGGCGTGCGCCCAGCTCGGCGCCGCATCTGATCAGGCGGGGCGTCGTGCGCGCGCCGCGTCGGAGGGTGATGATCCGGTCGCAGCGCAGCTGGCGGAGGATGCGGCCTCCGACATCGTGTCGGAGCATCGACGTGCTGAGGATGATCTCGACGAGCTCTGGACGCGCTACGAGTTCCATTTCCAGGCGTGGGACGAGGCGTACGACGCCGGTGTGCGGGCGCTGGTGGGCGAGACCGGCGCCTTGTCGACGCCCGAGGCGCGGGATCTGCTCGACGAGATGCTCTCCGCCGACAGTCCGGCAGCGGTGCTGGCACTGTGGCTCGCACATCCGGAGCTGCAGGAAGAGCTGATCGCCGCGCACCCGGAGATGCTCGGCGCGATGGACGGGATTCCGGCCGCTGCGCGGGTGCGGGCGAACCAGGCGAATGCCGAGGTATGGATCGAGGCGGCCGAGGCCGAGCGTGCTGCGGAGCCTGAAGGGTCCGAGCGGTCGGCGTTCCTGGCGAAGGAGATCGCGTACCTGCGCCAGGTGCTCGACGGCAGCGTGCAGCTGTATCTGTACGACCGCGTCTTCTCGCGCATCGTCGAGGTGATCGGCGACCTGTCGCAGGTGCCGCAGCGCGTGCTGACCTACGTGCCCGGCACCTTCACGAGCTTTGGCGACTTCTACGCCGGACAGGTACAGCAAGTCGCGGCATCCATGGTCGAGAAGGTTCCGGGCACGTTGGCATTCGTGTACAAGGACGGTCTGTTCCCCGGTGAGAACCCGGAAGTCGGGGGCGTGGATCCGCTGCGGATCGTCGAGGCGAACGATCAACAGCGTGCGGCCGAGGCGGGCCGACAGCTTGCGCGGTTCGAGGCGGGGATGCGGGCGGACCCGCAACTCGCGGTCGCAGAACAGGATGCCTTCGGCCACAGTTGGGGCCTGGCGAACGTGACGAGCGCCGAAGTCGCCGGCGCCGATTTCGACAAGGTCGTCTCCCTGTCGGGTGCCGGGATGCTGCCGGAATGGACGCCCGATCCCGGCACCGTCTACACCGACCTCTCGTATCGGGACATCCTGCAGGCGGGCCAGGACCTCGGTGTCGTCTGGGACGGCAACACTCCGCGGTCGGACCCCGTGTTCGACCACGACGACTACTACGTCGGCCCGAACGACGAGGTTCTCGACAGGGCAGACAACGGCAGCCTCGGCCGGCCGACGATCAACATTCCCAAGGACTATTTCGCAGTGCTGACCGAGAACCACAACCTGATCGCGACCGACGATCCGGCGAATGAGCGCGCGCTGCGTCAGATGCGAAAGCTGGTGAGCGAGTGAAGAAGGCATTGGGAATCGCCATCACGGTCGTGATCCTGCTTGTCACGTCGGGTTGCGTCGGACAGCCGATGGAGAATAGGACGACTGCAGTGGAGTGGCAGGACGCGAAGGCGACCGCGCAGACGGTGGAGTTGGAGATCGCGGGCCTCATACCCGCAGACGAAGTTGTCAGCATCGATCAGCACGAGACCGGCTCGCTGTTCAGTTGCGACGAGAAGCGCCATCGGTGGACGGGAATCACCTATGTGACCCTCGTGCCAGGGGCGAAGATCGAAGCCGTGGTGAAGCAGATGGAGAAAGGTCTCGGCGCTCTCTTCTCCGAGGACGGAGACTTCAAGATCAGCAACTATCGGGACATGTCCGACGAATACACAGTCACGGCAGAGTCCCCGACAACAGGTGAGTCGTACCTCTTTGGACAAGACGATTCCGTAACCATATCCATCGACTCTTGGTCCCAATGTTTCACCCTTCCTGAGGGCACGTATCCGGGTGGCAGCTTCTGACCGGGCAGCTTCTCGCGGCAGTCTCTGGTGTGGTCGCGCTCGTCGTCGTGGTGACCGGGTGCTCCGCGGAGCCGGAGCCGGTCGAGAGCAGCCTGAGCTGGGAACAAGCGAAGGCCATGGCACAGGCGATGGAGTTGAGAATCGCGAGGCTCGTACCAGCCGATGCCGTTCTGAGTATCGACCAGAACGAGAAGGGCGGGTTCTTCAGCTCTGACGAGACTCGTCATCGGTGGAAAGGGATCACCAATGTGGTGTTGGTTCGTGGGACGAATGTCGAGGCAGTGACGAAGCAGCTTGAGAAGCAGTTCCTAGAAGAGGGCGACTTTGATGTCACGAATCATCGTGGAATCACAGACAAGTATGTCGTGACGTTGAAGTCGGAGGGGAAAGGTGAGGACTATCTCTTTGGGGAGGGTGCCCCCGGGACGATCCTCATCGATTCCTGGTCGGAGTGCTTCACGCTTCCGGAGGGCACGTATCCCGGCGGTGACTTCTGAGCGCGCGCCGTATCGTGGTGGCGGCCGTTGTGGCGCTCGCCGTCGCGCTGGTTGGGTGCTCTGCGGAGCCTGAGCTGGTCGAGAGCAGTCTGACGTGGGAAGAAGCGAAAGCCGCGACGAAAGAGATGACGTCCAAGATCGTTGATCTCATCCCCAGCGAGGAGGTTACGGGTGTCGATCAGCATGAGACCGGCACGTTGTTCAGTTGCGATGAGGCTCGCCACCGGTGGCATGGGTACACCTTCGTGGGGCTCATCCCTGGCACGGACATCGAGTCGATCGTCGGACGGCTGGAGGGGGAGATGCCGGCGCTCCTCTCGGGCCGAGGAGACTTCGACGTGACTCACTATCGGGACATCGCCGACAGTTTGGTAGTCATGGTCGAGTCGTCGACTACGAGCGAGGAGTACCTCCTCGGCGAAGGAGATCCTGGGACCATCGTCATCGATTCGTGGTCGGAGTGCTTCACGCTCCCGGAGGGCACGTATCCGGGCGGCGACTTCTGACCGGGTGAGTTCCTGGTGCGCCGGGCTCCCCGGCGGATCTATGCTCACGAGGTGAGTGCGCGGCGGATGAAGCTCGGCGCGGGGACGATCGTGGTCCTCGCGCTGATCGTCGTCGCGGCGGTGTGCGTGTTCACCGGACTGCTCCCCGCATCGGATGCCGGTGCCCTCGGCGCCCGCATCACCCCGGTGCTCGGGTTCGTGGTGGCCATCACGATCGTCGCCGAACTCGCCAGGGATGCGGCGGTGTTCGACGTGCTTGCGCAGCGGCTCGCGCAGTGGGGTCGCGGTCGCGTGATCGCGCTGTGGGCCTCGGTCGTCGCGCTCGCCGTGGTGAGCACGGTGTTCCTCTCGCTCGACACGACCGCCGTGATCGTGACGCCCGTGGTCGTGGTGCTGGCGCAGAGCATCGGGGTCTCGCCGCTGCCGTTCGCTCTCGCCACGGTCTGGCTCGCGAACACGGCATCCCTCGCTCTGCCGGTCTCGAACCTCACCAACCTGCTCGCCGCTCCCGCGATCGGCGACGATCCGGGTGCGTTCCTGGCCTTGAGCTGGGCACCGACCCTGGTGGGTGTGCTGATCCCGGTCGCGATCCTGACCGTCGCCCACCGGCGCACCTTGTTCGGCGCTTACCGCGTGCCCCCGTCTGGAGATCCCTCCGACCGCGTGCTGTTCTGGGGAGCGACCGGGGTGCTGGTCGTGCTGCTCCCTCTGCTCACCCTCACGCACGACGTGTGGATCCCCGCCACAGCCGCCGCTCTGCTGCTGGTCGGACTCTTCGCGGTGCGGCGGAGGCATGTGCTGCGCCTCTCCCTCGTGCCGTGGCAGGCGATCGCGCTCGCCGCAGCGCTGTTCGTGCTGGTCGAGACCGCGCACGCCAACGGCATCCTCGACTTCCTCACGTCGCTGGTGTCGCGCGGTCACGGCATCGGCGAGATCCTGGGGCTCGCCGCCCTCGGAGCCCTCACCGCCAACGGCGTGAACAACCTGCCGGCCTACCTGATCCTGGAGCCGGCGGCGGGTGACCCTGTTGCGTTGATGGCGCTGCTGATCGGCGTCAACCTCGGCCCGCTCATCACGCCCTGGGCATCGCTGGCGACGCTGCTGTGGCACCACCGGATCGTCTCGCTCGGCGTCGAGATCCGCTGGGGCCGCTTCATGCTCTGGGGTCTCGTCGTCGCCGTGCCGACGGTCGTGGTCGCCGCTCTCGCTCTGGCGCTCGTCGCCGGATGATCTCGCGGCCGGCGCCGCAGCGTACGGGGCGAGCCGCCGGAGCCGCCCGAGCGTCAGTCCTGCGGCGGACCGGCGGGGCGATGCGCTCGGCGTCCGCTCACGACCACCGGGCGACCGGCGCGCTCCTGCCCTGGCAGCGGGCGCGAGCGGCGTCCGTAGATCAGCTCCGAGGAGTCCAGCAGCCACGGCACCAGCGTGATCGAGACGCCGTGCACGAGCATGAGCTGGTTCGCGAGGCGCCGGGCGCGACGGTTGTGCAGGAACGACTCCCACCAGTGCCCCACGATGTACTGCGGCAGATACACGGTCACGACCGACGATCCGTGCTTCTCCCGATACTGCTTGATGAACTGCGTCACCGGCTGCGCGAAGGAACGGTACGGCGACTCGACGATCACCAGGGGGATGGGCACCAGGTGGTCGGCCCAGTCCTTCTGCAGCTGGGCAGCGTCGTCGGAGGCGACCGCGACGTGCACGGCCAGCGTCTTGCCGTGCTTGGCGGCGATCGCGTAGTCGATGGCCTTCACGACCGGCTTCTGCAGGCGGTTGACGAGCACGATGGCGAGGTCGCCGGTCGCGCCGAACCTTGTCGTGTCGTCGATTGCGATCTCGTGCTCGACATCGCGGTAGTACCGCTTCACCCCGAGCATCAGGAAGGCCAGGATCGGGATCGCGAAGAACACCAGGTAGGCGCCGTGCGTGAACTTCGTGATGGTCACGATCAGCAGCACGAGCACCGTCATGACGGCCCCGGTGGAGTTGATGATGAGCCCCACCTTCGCCGAACGGCGATCGGATGCCGAGGCGCCGTCGATCCCGGAACCCGCCGAATCCTCGGACGGCCCGCGGAGGACCCTGCGCCAGTGCCGCACCATGCCGATCTGCCCGAGCGAGAACGACACGAAGACGCCGATGATGTACAGCTGGATCAGGGTCGTCAGTCGCGCCTGGAACACCACGAGCACGATGATCGCGCCGATGCCGAGCAGGATCATGCCGTTCGAGAACACGAGCCGGTCGCCGCGGGTGTTCAGCGACTTCGGCGCATAGCCGTCGCGGGCGAGCACCGCGCCCAGCAGGGGGAAGCCGTTGAACGCCGTGTTCGCCGCGAGCAGCAGCACGCACGCCGTGGCCGCCTGCACGATGAAGAACAGGATGCTGCCGCCGCCGAACGTCGCGCTCGCGATCTGGGCCATGAGGCTGGGTTGCGGCGTCGTGCAGTCGAAGCCGACGAGGTCGCACGGGTTCTCGGCGTAGTGCACGCCGGTGATCAGCGCGAGGGCCGTGAGGCCGGCGAACAGACAGGCCGCGATCGACCCCATCAACACCAGGGTCGACTGCGCGTTGCGCACCTTCGGAGCACGGAACGCCGGCACGCCGTTCGACACCGCTTCCACTCCGGTGAGCGCCGAGCATCCACTCGAGAAGGCGCGCAGGATGAGCAGGATGACGGCCGCCTGGCTGAGGCTCTCGGCGTGCACCGTGAAGTCGTGGCTGGAGGCGACCGGGGCGTCGCCGAGGAACGTGCGGATGAGGCCGGTGACGATCATGAACCCGACGGAGGCGATGAACACGTATGTGGGTATCGCGAACACCAGCGATGCTTCGCGCACCCCGCGGAGGTTCACGATGATGATCAGGATCACGAAGCCGACCGCGAGCTCCACCCGGAACGGATCGAGACCGGGCACCGCGGAGATGATGTTGTCGACGCCGGAAGCGACCGACACGGCGACCGTGAGCACGTAGTCGACGAGCAGAGCGGCGGCCACGACAACGCCGGGGATCTCGCCCAGGTTCTTCGACGCGACCTCGTAGTCGCCACCGCCGGAGGGATACGCCTTGATGAGCTGCCGGTAGCTGAGCACCACCACGATCAGCAGCACCACGACGGCCGCGGCGACCAACGGGGTGAACGACAGGAACGTCAGTCCGCCGATCAGCAGGATCATCACGAGCTCCTGCGGCGCGTAGGCCACCGAGCTCAACGCGTCCGACGCGAAGATCGGCAGCGCCATGCGCTTGGGAAGGAGTTGCTCGTCGACTTGCTCGCTCGTCAGCGGATCGCCGATGAGGATGCGCTTGGCGAGAGGAGGCGCATCTGCGCTGTCGCGGTTTTCGTCTGACACGTCCCGCGACACTACGCCCGCAGATGGCATCCTCACAAGATCCTCACGGAATCCCTACGGGCCGCCGGGTGTCCCTGACGGAATCCTTACGGGTGCTCACGGCATCATCGACCCCTCGGGAATCCACAGGGATTTCCGATCACGAACGCGTAACGTCGGACGTATGACGACCCTTCAGGTCACCGAAGACTCCATCCGCAAGACGCGCGAACTGCGTGACGAGTTCCAGCGCTTCCTGCGTGAGTACGAGTTCGGGATGCGGGAGGTCGAGACGAAGATCTCGATCCTGCGCGACGAGTTCACGCACCATCACGCGTACAACCCGATCGAGCACGTGAAGAGTCGGCTCAAGACTCCCGACAGCATCGTCGAGAAGATCGCCCGCAAGGGGATCGAGGAACCGGACTTCGAACGCATCCGTGCCGAGATCACCGACATCGCCGGTGTGCGGGTGACCTGCAGCTTCGTGGCCGATGTCTATCGGCTGTTCGATCTGCTCACGGCGCAGGATGACATCACGGTGCGCACCGTCAAGGACTACATCGCGACGCCGAAGGACAACGGCTACAAGAGCCTGCACGCGATCATCGAGGTGCCGGTGTTCCTGTCGACGGGCGCGCTGTCGGTGCCGGTCGAGGTGCAGTTCCGCACGATCGCCATGGATTTCTGGGCCAGCCTCGAGCACAAGATCTACTACAAGTTCTCGAACCAGGTGCCGTCGCACCTCGTCGAGAGCCTGACGGATGCCGCGGAGGCGGCCGCCGAGCTCGACAGCCGTATGGAGCGCCTGCACCGCGAGGCGCACGGGGTGCCGCAGCGTCAGCTCGCGCCTCCGCCCCCTCCGCGGATCGTCCCGGTCTGATCGTCGCGCGGCGTTTCCGCGTTCCACGTCGGCGTTCACAACTGTTTCCGCGTTCCGCGTCGGCGTTCGCAACTCAGGAAGAACGGCGGGCGAAGCAGACGGGTCGCCTGTGGGGGCGTCGCGTGACAGGTGACCCCACGGCGTCGCGTCCTGAGTTACGGACGGCGTTGCGCGGAGACGCCGATGTTGCGATGCCTCCCGGGCCCTGGGAACATCGGCAGGTGGTGAGAATGCAGGATGCCGTGTCCGTGGACTCCGACCGCGAGGTCGATGAGTTCGCGCGCACCGATGACCTGGCGGGCGTCGACCGCGGACGCCAGCGTTGCGAGTGCGACCACGGCGACGATGAGGGCTACCAGCCGTGCGGACGCAAGGCGAAGTGGCGCGTGACGGTCGACTGCGTCTGCGGCGAGGGACACCCTCGGCGGGTCGAGATCCTCTGCTCGCGCTGCATGCGCACACTGCGACAGATCCAGGGTCGCGAGGCCATCACCGTGCGCCGTCTCTGACCACGGCGCGGAGACGTTCGCGGGTCACTACATCCGATCCCCCGTCGGCTCCGAACAAGCCTGGACCACACCGGCGACGGTGGAACAGGAGACGATCATGGCGCAGCGCAGCAGTGGCAAGAGGTTCTTCGTGTGGGCTGCTCTCGCGGGTGTGATCGGCGGCGGGGTGTTCCTCGCGACGGCTGAGCTGTTCGCGTTGCTGTTCGCGCGCGCGGCCAGCCCGATCCTCGCGGTGGGCGGTTTCGTGATCGACATCGTGCCGCAGCCGTTCAAGGAGTTCGCGATCGCCACCTTCGGCGAGTACGACAAGATCGCGCTGCTGGCGGGCCTCGGTCTCGCCGTGGTCATCGCCTCGGCGATCGCCGGCATCCTGCAGCTGGTGCGTCCGCCGCTCGGGGTGGTCGCCCTGGTGATCGCGGGGGTGCTGTCCACCGCGGCGATCGTGACCCGTGCTGCCGTGTCGCCGCTGGCGTTCCTGCCCCCGGTGCTCGGCACCGTCGCGGGGTCGTTCATCCTCGTGCTCCTGATCCGCCGTCTGCGCGCGTGGCGGGCCTCGGTCGTCGGCGTGCGGACGGATGACGCGGCCGAGACCGTTCCGGCCGATGTCGAACCCGTCGACGGCGCGCCCGTCCGGCCCGGCTTCGATCGTCGCCGCTTCTTCATGCTCACCGCGGTCGCCGGAGCATCCGCCCTGATCGTCGGCATCACGGCCCGCACCGTGAGCATGGCGGTGTCGTCGGTCGAGGCCATCCGCGGCGCGCTCAAGCTGCCTGCCCCGAAGTCGAAGGTCATGGTCCCGGATGGCGCCGAGCTCGACATCCCCGGGCTCAGCAAGCTGTTCACTCCGAACAAGGACTTCTACCGCGTCGACACCGCGCTCACGGTTCCCACGATCGACCCGGAGACCTGGCGACTCGTGATCGACGGCATGGTCGACCAGCGGGTCGAGATGAGCTTCCAGGACCTCCTCGACATGGGCTTGGACGAGTACGCCATCACGCTCACGTGCGTGTCGAACGAGGTCGGCGGCGAGCTGGTCGGCAACGCGAAGTGGCTCGGGGTGCCGCTGCGTGACGTGCTGAAGAAGGCGGGCGTGAAGTCCGGAGCCGACATGGTGCTCTCCCGCAGCGTCGACGGCTACACCGCGAGCACCCCGCTCTCGGCGCTGACCGACGACAACCTCGATGCGATCCTCGCGGTGGCGATGAACGGAGAGCCGCTGCCGCTCGAGCACGGCTTCCCCGTGCGCATGGTCGTGCCGGGGCTCTACGGCTACGTGTCGGCGACCAAATGGCTCACCGAGCTCAAGGTCACGACCTTCGCCGACGACGAGGCCTACTGGACGCCCCGCGGCTACAGCGCGGAGGCGCCGATCAAGTTCTCTTCGCGTGTCGACACCCCCAAGCTCGGCGAGGCCGTCGACGCGGGGAGGATCCCGATCGCGGGAGTGGCCTGGGCGCAGTCGGTCGGCATCGACCGGGTCGAGGTGCGCATCGACGACGGGGACTGGGTTCCTGCCACGCTGTCGACGCCCGTCAACGACGACACCTGGGTGCAGTGGTTCATGGAGTGGGATGCCACTTCGGGCACCCACTACGTCGCCGTGCGGGCCGTGAACAAGAACGGCGACCTGCAGATCGAGGAGCGCGCCCCGATCGCCCCCAACGGCTCGTCCGGCTGGCAGCGCTCACTCATCCGGGTCACCTGAGACCGGTGCGCGGCCGCACGCCCGGGCCTAGGGTGGGAGCCATGACGCCGCGCCCCGCACTCGTGATCACCGTCTCCGACCGATCGGCCGCGGGTGAGCGCGAGGACCGCGCAGGCCCGATCGCCGTCGAGCTGCTGCGGGAGGCCGGATGGCACTGCCCGGATGCCGAGATCATCCCCGACGGCGCGAGCGCGGTGGCGGATGCCCTGCGGCGCGCCCTCGCCCGCGGCATCCGGCTGGTCGTGACCACGGGCGGAACGGGAGTCGGTCCCCGTGATCTGACGCCCGAGGGGACGCGCCGGGTGATCACCCGCGAGATCCCCGGGATCGCGGAGGAGCTGCGTCGCAGCGGCCGCGCCGACACCCCGCTGTCGGTGCTGTCGCGCGGGCTGACCGGCATCGTGGACCCTGCGGGCATGCTCGTGGTGAATCTTCCGGGTTCCCCGCGTGCCGTGGCATCCGGCGTGCCCGTGGTGCTCGGCGTCGCCGGGCACATCCTGGATCAGGTGGAAGGCGGAGATCACTCATGAACGATGTACGACTGGCTGTGGTGTCGGAGGAGCGGCTCGATCTCGATACGCATCTCACCGCCGTGGAGGACCCCCGCCTCGGCGCGGTGACGACCTTCGTCGGACGCGTGCGCGACAACGACCCGGATGCCGCGACGCCCGTCGTCGGCCTCGAATACAGCGCTCACCCGGATGCCGAGGCGACGCTGCGGCGGATCGCCCAGGCGGCCGGCGCCGAGGCAGATGCTCCGGCCGTGGTGGCGGTGAGTCACCGGATCGGACGCCTCGACGTCGGCGACGCGGCCGTCGTGATCGCGGTCGCCTCCGAGCATCGCGCGGAGGCCTTCGAGGTGTGCCGGGCCGTGATCGAGGCGATCAAGAGCGACCTGCCGGTGTGGAAGCGGCAGCTCGAGGTCGACGGGACCTCGTCATGGAAGGGCATCGGCGGCTGAGCCGAGGTGGTATCCCGTCGGTCCGGCATCCGCCCCTGGCCTTGGCGCGCCGTGTGCAGGAGATCTCGCGGGTTGCAGGAGGAATCGCCCCGGATCGGTCCTGCAGGTGGCCGTCGGTCCTGCAGGTCGCGGGGTCAGCCGGTGGCGCGCCGCGGGGTCAGCCGCCGGCGAACGGCGGGAGGATGTCGATGAGCTCGACGTCGTCCAGGGCGAGGTCGCCGTCGGTGCGCACCCCGTCTATCATGACGGCGCAGCGCGGCAGGATGTCGGCCAGAGCCGGATGCGCGGCCACGACCGCTGCGCGCAGCGCGACGAGTGAGGCCTCGTTGCGCTCCTCGCTGTCGGCGCCCACGGCCTCGGCTGCGGCGGCGAAGTAGCGCACGCGCGTCATCGGGAGTCCCCGGAGCCGATGAAGGGGGCATCCTCGCCGGGGCGCACCCAGTCGCCGGAGCGTCCGCCCGACTTCGCCACGATGCGCACGTCCTCGATCACGACCGCACGGTCGACGCCCTTGATCATGTCGACGATCGCGAGAGCCGTCACGGATACGGCCGTGAGCGCTTCCATCTCGACCCCCGTGCGGTCGGCGGTGCCCACCGTCGCCTCGACGCGCACGCCGTCGTCGACGATCTCGAGCTCGACGCTCGCACGGTGCACGCCGATCACGTGTGCGAGCGGCAGCAGCGACGCGGTGGACTTGGCCGCCTGGATGCCGGCGATGCGCGCCACCGCGAGCACGTCGCCCTTGGGCACGGTGCCGTCGCGGAGGGCAGCGATCACGTCGGCGCTGCAGCGCACGAATCCGCGGGCTGTCGCCGTGCGGATGGTCGGCTGCTTCGCGGTCACGTCGACCATGTGGGCGCGGCCGGCGGCGTCAAGGTGAGTGAAGCTCATCCCACCAGCATGACATCGATCGCATCCCCCACGGCGACGGCCTCGACCTCGGCCGGAACGATCGCGAACGCGTGGGCGCGTGCGAGTCCGCCGGCCAGGTGCGATCCCGATCCGCCCGCGGTGGCGGGGCGCACGGTGCGGGCCGCGAGGTCGACGACCGCCGGGAGGTACTGGCGGCGGCCAGGCGGCGTGGTCCATGCCGCATCGGCGGTGAACGCTGCACGTGGCCGCTGGATCTCGGTGCGCCCCTGCAGCGCGAGCAGGGCGGGGCGCACGAACACCTCGAACGAGACG
Organism: Microbacterium croceum; assembly: GCF_023091245.1. NCBI lineage: Bacteria > Bacillati > Actinomycetota > Actinomycetes > Micrococcales > Microbacteriaceae > Microbacterium > Microbacterium croceum. Next base: position 951,520 of record NZ_JAHWXN010000001.1, read on the forward strand.
GCGACGCTGACGGGGTTGCCCGGAAGTCCGAACACCAGGGTCCCGCCGTTCAGCACGCCGAAGGCCTGCGGCTTGCCCGGCTGCATCGCGACGCTCGCGAACTCCACCTCGCCTTGGCCGTCGAAGGCGCCGCGCACCGGTTCGTAGGCCCCGGCGCTCACGCCGCCGGTGAAGACGATCACATCGGCGCCGAGCGCGACGGCCTCGGCGGTCACGGCGCGCACGGCGTCGGCGTCATCCGTCACCCGCGCGACCAGCACGACCTCGGCGTCGGCGTCGGCGACGAGCTGCTCGAGCAGCGGCCCGTTGGAGTCGGGGATGCGCCCGCGGGTCACGGCCTCGCCGGGGGCGAGCAGCTCGCTCCCCGTCGACACGACGGCCACGCGGGGCGCGCGCGTGACGGTGACATCGGCGACGCCGGCGGCCACCGCTGCCGCGACCTGGAAGGCGCCCAGGCGCTCACCGGGGCGCACCACCTCGTCGCCCGCGCGCAGGTCGGCGCCGCGCCGGCGCACGAACACGCCGGGTTTCGCGGGTGCGCGCAGCACCCGCACCTCGCCGAAGGAGTCGGCGAGCCCGCCCTCCGTGTCCTCGAACGGCACGATCACGTCGGCGTCGGCGGGCGTGGGAGATCCGGTCATGATGCGGGCGGCCTCGCCCGGGGCCAGCGGCGGGTCGAGGGCGACGCCCGCCGGCAGGTCGGCGACCACTCGCAGAGTGATCGGGTTGTCCTCGGATGCCGCGGCGACATCGGCTCCGCGCACCGCGAACCCATCCATCGCCGAGTTGTCGAACAGCGGGATGTCGTGGGCTGCGGCGGCGGGGGCCGCCAGCGTCCGTCCCGCTGCTGTACGCACCGGACGAGTCTCGGGCGGGAGCACCCGCACCGCGGCGAGCACGCGGGCGAGCTGTTCCTCGACCGTGCGACGCCCGCTCATGCGTGCACCTCCGCCGTTGCAGACGAGGCCGGGCGGATCGCGATCTCGTGCTGACGCGCGGTGAGCGCGTCGATCACCGCGAGTCGACCGAGCAGGGGTTCCCCGGCGCCGGTGACGAGCTTGATCACTTCGCCGGCCAGCATCCCGCCGACCTGCACGCACAGCGCGCCGAGCACCCCGACCTGGGCGCAGCTGGGTGGTTCGCCCTCGGTGCCAGGCGGGAAGAGATCGGCGAGCACCACCGGTTCGCCCATGCGCGGTGCCGACCAGAACACGGTGACCTGTGCGTGCCACTCCTGCACGGCGCCCCATACGACGGGCAGTCCGAGGGATTCGGCTGCGGCGGCGACGTCGCGGCGGGTGGCGAAGGAGTCGCTCGTGTCGACCACGACATCCGTGCCCGAGAGCAAGCGGGCGGCGTTGACGGCATCCAGTCGTTCGGGCACCTGCGTCACAGCGGTCTGCGGGGCGAGCGCCAGGACGGCGCGGGCGGCCGACTCGGTCTTGCGGGTGCCGATGTCGTCGACACGATGCGCGAGCTGGCGCTGCAGGTTGGTGAGCTCCACGATGTCGTCGTCGATCACGGTGATCGATCCGACCCCCGCAGCCGCCAGGGCCAGCAGCACCGGGGAGCCGAGCCCTCCTGCGCCGACGACCGCGACGCGCGCGGCGCTCAGACGGCGCTGCCCTTGTTCTCCGATGCCCGCGAGCACGGCATGTCTGGCGGTGCGGACGAGTTCTGCCGGGTCCAGCGCGGGGGCGGGGGCGACGAGAGGCTGCATGGGTTCAGCGTATGCCCGCGCGGGACGAGGCACTCCCGTGCGCCGCTCGGCCGTGCAGCCGCTGCGCTCCGTCAGCTGGTTCCTCTCGCGGTGGCTGCCCTGCGGCCGTTGTGCGCGAGCGGGGGATGCGGGGCGGATTCGAGCAGCGCTTCGAGTCGGCGAAGCGCGCGCATATGGCGGGTCCGCGCGGTCGATGCGTTGATGCGCAGAAGTCGCGCGGCCTCGGCGATGGTGAAGTCGTCCCAATAGATGAGCATCAGGAGTTCCGCCTCCCGTTCATCGAGGCGCCGCAGCGCCGCGCGGACACCATCGGCGCGCATCGCGGCCTCGACGATCGCATCCGCCGAATCGACCCGAGACGGTGCGTCGCGAAGGTGGCGACGCAGCGCGTCGGCGAGGTCGAGGGACTTCAGCGCCCGCCGCCGGTGTTCGCGGAGCACGTTCCTCGCGATGCCGAAGCACCACATCCGTGCGGCCTCGTCGGTGGTGGGTACGCGCGCGCCCTTCTCCCACAGGATGAGCAAGACCTTCCCGAGCAGGTCTGCGGCATCCTCCCGCGGGTGAACCCGTCGCGCGAGATACCGGAGCAGGTCGTCGGCGTTGTCCTGGACGACGATCTCGACCCAGGCGCGAAGCTCCTCCGGGAGGGGACGCGGGCCCATCAATGGAGCACCCCTGTGCAATCCATCGTGCTGCCCGACGACCACTCGTCGTGCAGCAGTTCGTCGGGGATCTCCGCCCAGATCAACTCCGTCGCGTGGATGAACGAGGACTGGTCCCGCAGCTCGGGGGTATCGACCTCCCAGTCGTCGTCGGGACCGGGGACGAACGGGTTCGCGATCGCTTCGTCATAGATGCGCTGCCCGATGCCCGTCCAGTCATGGCTGCTCACGAAGGCGGCGAGTCGTTCATCGGCCGCTGAGCGATCGACGGGGTCGCCGAAGTACAGCCCGTAGCGGCAGCTGACTTCGATGCCGGTGTCGGTCGTGTAGACGATGGGGATCTCGACATCGAGCTCGACCGGAGTGTCGTTCACGCTCAGTTGCAGAGGGATGAGCACGGCAGCCCCCGTCGCAATCGCAAGGACACCGAGGCTGATCGGAACGATCGCTCGGCGACGCCTCCACCACGGGGTACGGGCGGCGATGCCCGTCGTGGCCGTCGCCTGCGCGTCGGCGGCCACGCGGCGGACGAGGTCGTGAAGCTCTGCGTCATCGCCTCCGCGCACCGGATCGGCGGACGCGAGATCCGACTGCACTCGTTCGTTCATTGTTCGCTCCTCATCATGTCGCTTCACACAGGACATGACGCGAGCGCGCGAACCGTCTCACAATCGTCTCTCCGGGCCGCGCGGTCCGCCCCGATGCGACGACGGACGGCGGCTCACAGCTGATCCGGGCCTGCCGCAGCGGCGGGCGTGACGCGAGTCAGGCCTGGAGCGCGTCGTCGACGACGGCGAACACGTCGGGGTCCCAGGTGAGTGCTCGTTCCCAGGGCAGGTCGAAGGCATCCGCGAAGAAGATGCTGTGCACGTCGTGGTCGAACGTGCGGCGGGCGACGTGGGGGAGCACCTCGACCGGAACCTCGTCTGCGCGCGCGCTCTGCTGCGAGACGAGCCCGTCGTGCGGCCACAGCTGGCGCGGTTCGGAGGCCGCGCGGAAGTGACCGGCACCCACCGCCGTGACGGTCACCGCGTCGAGCACCCCCGCCTGGGTCGCGTTCCATTCGCGCAGGAAGCGCCGCGAGACCTGGTCGGCGGCGCCCTGCGAGTTCTCGGCCGCGTAGCTGCGCGACCGTTCCAGGATCTGGGTCGTCGCGGCATCGCCGTGGGCATCGACAACGGAGACCTCATCCGAGAGCACGTCGCCGAGCAGCGAGCCGTCCCAGGGCGTGCCGAGGGTGACCAGACGCGTCACCGAGGGGCCCGCGTCACCCAGCTCGCGGATCGCGGCACGGGAGAACAGACCGCCCATCGAGTGGGCGACGAGGTCGATGCGGGCACAGTGGTACTCCTCGCCGAGCCACCGCAGGAAAGCAGCCAGGCGGGCGCCGCCCTCGTCGATTCCGCCGACCGCGTTGACAGTCATCTCGGCGGGCAGCACGACAGGCACGTCGGCGAACCCCTGCCAGCCGGAGTCCTCCCTGACCTCTCCGGGGCCGAGACGCGCGGGTGCCGTGAAGACCGCCGCGCCGCGGGCGAGCAGATGGGCACGGAGCGCGGTGAGCGTGTTCCCGGCGGCGAGGCCGGAGCCGCTGGCGCGGTCGGGATCCGTGAACGGTGTCACGGCGGCGCCACCGGACACGAGGACGACGGCTTCGGACATGGGCGCTCCTTCTCGACGGGTACGCGGTCAGGATAGGGCAGGATGCCTCAGCCGCCGGATGCCGTCACGGGCCGAGTGCGGACGGGTGGGTGGGCCGCGACTGCGGTGACGGTGCAGATCTGGGGGGAGGAAAGACCTCGAAAGGCGCAACTGCGGTGCATTTCGCCCAAAGAATCCGCAAACGCGGTAAACTCGGCAGCATGCAGACCTATCGGATCGCCCGTGCCGCCCAACTTCTGGGCGTGAGCGACGACACCGTGCGGCGCTGGATCGACCAGGGTCTGCTGCCCGTGACCGACGCCGTGCCGGCGGAGATCCCCGGCGATGCGATCGCGGCGCGGGCCGTGGCCGTCGCGGAGGAGGCGGCGATCGCCGGAGACGCGCTCTCCAGCGCGCGCAACCGCTTCATCGGGATCGTGACCCGCGTGCAGATCGAGGGGCTGATGGCGCAGGTCGACATCCAGTCCGGACCGCATCGCGTGGTCTCGCTCATGTCGGCAGAGGCCGCGCGGGAGCTGCAGCTCGAGGTCGGCTCGCTCGCCGCCGCATCCGTCAAGGCGACCCAGGTCGTCGTCGAAGTCCCGAAGGGCTGACATGAACCGCACGCTCCGCCGCCCCGCCCTTGTCGTGCTCGCCGCAGCACTGCTCGCCCTCACCGGCTGCGCGAATGCCGCCGAATCGGCCTCGTCGCCATCCGCCTCCACCGGTGAGAGCGCCGTGAGCGGCGACCTCACCGTCTACGCCGCCGCATCGCTCACGGGAGCGTTCGACGCGATCGGTGAGGCCTTCGTCGCGGAGCACCCGGACGTGACGTTCAGCCCGGTGTACGACGGCTCGTCGACGCTGGTCACGCAGATCCTCGAAGGGGCGCCGGCCGACGTGTTCGCCTCGGCGGACGAGGCGAACATGGACAAGGCGGCGGATGTCGCGGTCGACCCCGTCCTGTTCGCCTCGAACACCCTCGTGATCGCGGTGCCGGTCGGCAACCCCGGCGGTGTGAAGGCGGTCTCCGATCTGGCCGAGGTGACCACGGTGCTGTGCGCGCCCGAAGTGCCCTGTGGCGCCGCATCCGCGACGCTCCTCACTGCGGCGGGGGTCACGGTCGAGGCCGCGAGTCTCGAGCAGAACGTGACCGCCGTGCTGACCAAGGTCGCCGCCTCCGAAGCCGATGCCGGTCTCGTGTACGCGACCGACGTGATCGGTCGCGACGACGTCGAGGTCATCGTGCCCGACGGTGCCGACGACGTCGTCAACCACTACCCGATCGCCGCGCTCTCCGACGCTCCGAACCCCGATGCCGCCGATGCCTTCGTGGCGTTCGTGCGGTCGGATGCGGGGCAGGAGATCCTGGCGGATTTCGGGTTCGGGACGCCGTGAGCGCGGCCGGGGCGCGTGGCTACGCTCCGCGTGCGCTCGCCATCCCCGCCCTGGTCGGACTGGCCTTCCTGATCGTGCCGCTGACCGCACTCGTCGCGCGGGTGCAATGGTCGACCTTCCTCGCCGACGTGACATCCGAGGTCGCGCTCTCGGCGCTCGGGCTCTCGCTCGGAACCGGGCTGGTGGCCACCGTGCTGTGCATCATCGTGGGGGTGCCGCTCGCGCTGTTCATCGCGCGATCGGGGCCGCGTCTGGCCGCCGTGCTGCGGGCTGTCGTCACGGTGCCGCTCGTGCTGCCGCCGATGGTGGGGGGCGTCGCGTTGTTGTACCTGTTCGGCCGCGCGGGCTGGCTCGGCGGGCTGGGGCTCTCCTTCAGCACACCCGCGGTCGTGCTCGCGCAGACCTTCGTCGCCCTGCCGTTCCTGGTGCTGGCCGTCGAAGGTGCGGTGCGCACCTCGGGCGTGGAGTACGAGCGCACGGCCGCCGCACTCGGCGCCGGTCGCTGGACGATCCTGCGTCGCATCACCCTGCCCCTCGCTGCCCCCGGCATCGTCGCCGGCGTCGTGCTGTGCTTCGCCAGGGCCATCGGGGAGTTCGGGGCGACCGCTCTGTTCGCCGGCAATCGGCCGGGGGTCACCCAGACCATGCCCCTCGCGATCTACACCGCCTTCAACGGCGCCGGAGTGTCGCAGGGCACGGCGGTCGCGCTCGCCCTGCTGCTGCTCGCCGCCGCGATCGTGGTGCTGCTGCTCGTACGCGGCTGGCGACCGGGGGCGGCGCGATGAGCGCCGGGGGCGTCGATGCCCGCACGCCGGGCCTGCGGGCGCACGTCGTGGTCGCCCGCGAGCACTTCGCCGTCGACGTGGAGGTGGAGGTCGCGGCCGGCGAGACCATCGCGGTCATGGGCCCGAGCGGCGCCGGCAAGTCGACCCTGCTGCAGGCGCTGGCCGGACTCGAGCCGTTGACGGCCGGCGAGATCGCGATCGAGGGGCGGATCGTGGACCGCGCTGCTGCTCCGCGCGTGCAGACCCCGCCGATGAATCGCGGCATCGTGCTGCTGAGCCAGGAGCCGCGGCTGTTCCCGCACCTGTCCGTGCGGGAGAACGTGGCCTTCGGCCCCCGCGCCGGTGGTGCCGATGCCCCGACGGCGCGCGACTCCGCGGACGAGTGGCTCGTGCGCGTCGGGCTCCCCGGAGCGGGGGACCGCATGCCGCGGGAACTCTCCGGCGGCGAAGGCCAGCGCGTCGCGGTTGCTCGGGCGCTCGCCGCATCGCCCCGCGCCGTGCTGCTGGACGAACCGCTCGTCGCCCTCGACCCGGAGACGGCAGGCGAGATCCGGCGGATGCTGCGCGACCAGCTCGCCGGAGTGACGACGATCGCGGTGACGCATGACGCGGCCGATGCGGTCGCTCTCGCCGAGCGGCTGCTCATCGTCGAGGCGGGCCGCGTCACGCAGAGCGGACCCGTGCGCGAGGTGCTGGCGGCTCCGGCATCCGGTTTCGTCGCCTCGATCGCGGGTGTCAACCGGGTCCTCGGTGTCGCCGACGATGGAGCGTGGCGCAGTGGCGAGGTGCGACTGCGCAGTGCGGATGCCGCGTCGACCGCGCGGGCGGCGGCGACAGGTGCGCCGCTTGCTGCCGTGTTCCGCCCGCATGCCGTGCGCCTCGTGGATCCGGACGCGGCCGGGTCCTGGCGTAGCCGCATCATCCGGCTCGAGCCCACGCTCGCGGGCATGCGCGTGCACACCGCGCTCTGTCAGGTCGATGTCGCCCTGCCGGATGCCGCGGGTCTCGCGCCGGGCGATGAGCTGCACCTGCAGGTCGACCCCGCGGATGTGCGGTTCGTCGCGGTCGGGTGAACTCCTGAGCGCGGTCCTTCAGGCGCGGTCGTGCAGCGTGATCTGGTAGCCGTCCGGGTCGGCGAACGTGAACGTGCGGCCGAAAGGGCCGTCGATCGGTGCCGACACGATCGTGTGTCCGTCGGCGACCAGCGCATCGTGGATCTCCTGCACCCCGGTGGCGTGCAGCCAGATCGCCGCCCCGATGCCGGGCTGCGCCGCGGAGTCGAGGTCGGTGCCGGGAACGACGTCGCGCAGGGCGAAGGCGATCGGCGTGGTCTGGAACACCACCGCGTGCGGCGGGCCGGCGGGCGAGCGGACGAGACCGAGGTACTTCTCGTAGAAGGCCTGGGATCCGGCGAGGTCGCGTGCCTGGAGGGAGAGGAAGTCGGGACCGGTGACGGGCATGAGAAGCTCCTTGGTTATGTGTCAGTTATCTGACACGCACCACTGTATGTCAGAATACTGACATGAGTCAAGACGGAGAGGTCATCCACCTGGAGACATCGCTCGGCTATCTGCTGAAGGAGGCGTCAAGCGCTCTGCGGGCGGCGATGGAAGAGGTGCTGCGGCCGCTCGGGATGACGGTCACGCACTACTCGTGCCTGGAGCTGTTGGCCCAGCGTCCCGGCCTGTCGAACTCCGAGCTCGCGCGGGGCACCTTCGTGACGCGGCAGTCGATGAACGTGCTGCTGCAGGCGCTCGAACGGGACGGCTCCGTGACGCGGGCGACCGAGGCCCCGGTCGGCAAAGCGCTTCCCACGCGGCTGACCCCGCTCGGCGAGCAGAAGCGGCAGCAGGCGAGCACCGCGGTGCGCTCGGTCGAGGTGCGGATGCTCAGCGGCATGACGGAGGACGAGCAGTCGGGTGCCCGCCGGGCCCTCCGCAGCATGATCCAGTCGCTGCGCGACCCCGGCGACTCCTGACCGCGGTCTCGAAGGACTTCGGGAGAGGAGCGAGGGGGAATGCTCCCCATCGCTCCTCTCCGGAGGCGACTATTAGATTTCCGATGTCGGGCGCATATCGTCGCCGCCCACGAAGAACCGGAGGGGGACGCGGGGCATGTCTGTGAAGGTCTCATGCGATCGGCTGGGAGAGCTGTACACCAATCTCCTGGCGATCTCGACAGAATTCGACGAGGCGTCGAACCGTCGCAGCGACCTCCAGTCCGACGTCGATCGTCCGTACGGACGCGGCGAGCTGCGTGACCTCGCCGGTGACTTCGAGTCCCAGTGGGACGACCGTCGAAACAAGTTGAACGAGGGCTTGAAGAAGGTCAGCGAGCATACGAAGGCGATCCTCGACGGTTTCGGTGACTTCGACACCGAAGCGGCGGCCGAGATGGCCTCAGCGATGCAGGAGGGTTCCTGACCGTGGCGATGCACAACTCTCCCAAGGGGCGGCCGGTCGAGGTCGTCGCCGGGCAACCTGATGACGTCCGGTCCCGCGGTGATCAGATCGTGCGGCTCGGCGGCATCATGCGCTCCGGGTACAACACCATCAGCGACGTCCTGGGCTCCGGTCTCGAGTCCGACATGGAGGGCGAGGCGATCGATTCGCTCGCCGAGGTGAGCCGCGAGATCCACGCCGAGCTCGGCCTTGCGGCCACCCTCTACGAGGAGGTCGGACCCTACATCCGCAACTACGGGCTGACGCTCGGCGAGGTGAAGAGCCGCATGACGGCCATCGTCCCCGCAGCGGATGAGGCGTGGAGGGCCTATCAGGGGGCGCTCGCAGACTATGGCGACGCGCAGCGTGTGCCTACGCCGACGGCGGCTCTGTCCGCTTCGCCGTCATCGACCCAGACGAGCGATGCCGAGCAACAGCGGCAGGACGACATCGACGAGCTTCGCTGGCTGTTCATCGCGGGCGGATGCACGCTGACCGCGATCGCCTCCCCCGTGGGCCAGAGCGCTGCGCTGAGCATCGGCGTGACCGTCGAAGACCTCCTCACCGCCCTGTCGGTCGGCGATCGAGTGCTGAGCCGATCGCCCGATTTCGACCCGGAAGCGCTCGTCCGCGTCGACGAGACGGCCCAGCCGAGGTGGTCAGCGTGACCCATGAGATGACACCCCGCAGTTACGTCGAGGCGCAGGAGCGCTGGAGCCCGGCCTCGTGGTGGCACCTCGAGTCCCACCTGTTCCGTGATGAGCCCGAGGTGCGGATGGCGCTGTGGTTCCGTGCGCCCGCCGACGCACGCCGCGCATTCGCTGCACGGCACTTCTCACTGGGTGGGCTCCTTCTCTCGCTGGCAGAGATCGCAAGCCTCCTCCTTCCGGCGCTCGCACTCGTGACGCTCGTCTCCCGGCACTGGGTCGACGGGCAGCCCGACCTCGTCCGTTCGGGAGTCCTTGCGGGTCTCGCGGCGGCGCTCTCCGTGGTCGGGATGATCGCGCGGCGCTCGCGTCCGGAGGGTGTGGACGCCAGGACGGAGCGGCTCGTCGCCGTGGTGCACATCGTGCCGTCGCTGATCGTCCTCGTGCTCGGTGTGATGTTCCTCACCTCCGGGGCAGTCGACGGCAGCGCCGCGTGGGCGCTCGCAGGTCCGGTCATCGACATCGCGCTGTCGGTCGTCCGCTGGAGGCGGAACCGCCCGGCTGCCGACGCGGCTGCCGAACGCGCGAGCAAGGAGGACGTTCGACTGGATCGTGCGCTCGCCACCATCGCCCCCGAGCGTTCTGTCGCTCTGCGCGCCGAGTTGCATGAGGCTCTGAAGCTGGCGTCGGCACGCGGCCTCGTCGGCCCTGAAGAGACATCTCGTGCCGAGCGGGCGCCGTTCGGACGCCTCGGTGTCACCATGGCGCCGGCGCGCCCTCCTGTCGCCGACGTGGCGCACGGCTGAGGTGGCAGCGGGTAGTCTCGAACGATGACGGGGAGTGCAGGGACGCGATGACCGCCGTGCCGGTCGTCATCGGGGTGCGCGCCCCGCAGGTCGGGCCTGCACCCGCCACCTCGATGGCCGGAGGCCTCGTCGACACGTACGGCCGGGTGCACCGCGACCTGCGCATCTCGCTCACCGATCGGTGCTCGCTGCGCTGCACGTACTGCATGCCCGAGCAGGGCAACGAGTGGCTCGCGCGCACCAGCATCCTCTCCACCGACGAGATCGTCGAGGTGGCGGAGGTGGCCGCTGCGCTCGGCATCCGCACCTTCCGGCTCACGGGGGGCGAACCGCTGCTGCGCACCGACATCGTCGAGGTCGTGCGTCGGATCGCGCGGATCGAGGGGGAGGACGGCCCCGTCGAGGTCGCGATGACGACCAACGGCATCAGCCTGGCCCCGAAGCTCCCCGCCCTGATCGACGCCGGACTCACGCGGCTGAACATCAGCATCGACACGGTGAACCGTCAGCGCTTCGCCGACCTGACCCGACGCGACCGCCTCGACGACGTGTTCGAGGGCATCGCCGCGGCCGCGGCCTCCTCGCTGCGGCCGCTCAAACTGAACGCCGTCGCGATGCGCGGTGTCAACGACGACGAGCTGGTCGAGCTGGTGGAGTTCGCGATCGGCGTCGGCGCGCAGCTGCGCTTCATCGAGCAGATGCCGCTGGATGCCGGGCACACCTGGGATCGCGCCTCGATGGTCACGCGCGAGGAGATCCTCGCCTCGCTGGGTGAGCGCTGGACGCTCGACCCCGTCGAAGGTCGCGGCGGCGCGCCGGCCGAGAAGTGGCGGATCGACGGCGGCCCGCACGAGGTCGGCGTGATCGCCTCGGTCACCGCGCCGTTCTGCGGGGCGTGCGACCGGCTGCGGCTGACCGCTGACGGACAGCTGCGCAACTGCCTGTTCTCCAACGCCGAGTACGACCTCATCGGGGTGCTGCGGGGCGAGGGCTCCGTGCCCGGCGACCGCTCGGGCGGGATCGCCGACATGCTGCGCTCGTGCATACACGGCAAGCTGCCAGGGCACGCGATCAACGACCCCTCGTTCCTGCAGCCGGCGCGCGGGATGAACGCGATCGGCGGCTGAGAGCTCGGCGGCTCGTCGGCTCGTCGTTCACAACTCCTCAGAGAACGAGCGTTCCGGGGGTCGAGCTGTGCACCCGGGCCGAAGGCGACCGGTTCTTGAGGAGTTGTGAACGCCGGCTCAGCCGAGGAACTCGCGCGCCGCCGCCGACAGGGCGGTCACGCCGACCTCGATCGTCGGGTGGATCTCCGGCGCGAAGTACGGGGAGTGGTTCGTCGGGATGTCCTTGTCGAGCGTGCCCGCCGCCATCGCTGCGGCGAAGGTCGCCGGGTCGACGCCGCCCCAGAACCAGAACACCAGCGGGGCGCCGGTGTCGCGCGCGAACCACGACACGTCCTCGCTGCCCGTGAACATGCCGGGGTCGATCACGGACGCCTCACCCAGCACGCGCTGCAGCGCCGTCGTCACGCGGGCCGTGGCCTCGTCGTCGTTGATCGTCGGAGGCAGGGTGTGGTCGGTGCGGATCTCGGGTTCCTTCTCGGCGCCGGATGCCGCGGCCTCCGCCCGCACGATGCGCTCGACGCTCGCGAGCACCTTGTCGCGCATCTCGTCGTTGGGGTAGCGCAGGCTGAGCTCGAGCTTGGCCTCGGCGGGGATGATGTTGTTCTTGAGTCCCGCGTGGATCGAGCCGACCGTCACGACGGCGACGTCGCGGGGGTCGACCTCGCGCGAGGCGATGGTCTGCAGGCGCATGACGGTCGCCGCGGCCATGACGATCGGATCGATCGTGGAGTGCGGCCGCGAGCCGTGCCCGCCGCGGCCGTGGAGCGTGACGGTCAGTCCGTCGGAGGCTGCCATCTGCGTTCCCGGTCGCACGCCGATCGTGCCGGCCGGGAGCGGGGTGACGTGCTGGCCGAGCACGATGTCGGGCTTCGGGACCAGGTCGAGCAGGCCGCCGTCGAGCATCGCCCGCGCCCCGGCCCCGTACTCCTCGGCCGGCTGGATGAGCACGACCAGGGTGCCCGTCCAGTCGGCGCGCTCGGCGACCAGCTTCTCGACCGCGCCGATCATCGCGGTCACGTGCATGTCGTGTCCGCACGCGTGCATGACGGGGACGGTGTTGCCCGCCGGGTCGATGCCGGTCGCGGTGCTGGCGTAGGGGCGACCGCTCTGCTCGCCGACGGGGAGCGCATCCATGTCGGCGCGCACCCAGACGACCGGTCCGTCGCCGTTGACGAGCACGCCCACGACGCCGGTGACGCCGATGCCTTCGTGCACCTCCAGGCCCAGATCCCGCAGATGCGCGGCGGCGATGCCGGCGGTGCGGGTCTCCTGGAAGGAGAGCTCGGGGTGCTGATGCAGGTCGATGTAGAGCGCTTCGAGATCGATCGTCATGGCCCGAGCCTAGCCGGGTGGTCTCCAGAGCCTTCCTGCGCCATCGAGACCCACCACCCGCATCCAGGCCCATCGTCGCCGACGTCGGGAGCGGTGGGTCTCGGTGGGGGTGGTGGGTCTCGGTGGGGTGGTGGAGCGGGCGGATGCCGCGAGCTCAGGACGGGCGCGCGTAGGTCGTGAGCGCGGGTCCGGGGTGCAGCACCGCGTTCACGATCGCCCTGATCGCGAACTCGCTGGTCTCGCCGAGTTCGATCAGCTCGGGGTGCAGCAGCCACTGCAGCTGCAGTCCGTCCATGACCGCGAGGATGCTGGCGGACGCGGCGGCGACCGTGTCGGGCTCGGTCACCCCCTCCTGTGTGCAGAGCTCGTGGAACGCGGCGGCGACCTCGCGGCGGAGCGTGGTGTACCGGTCCTCGAAGTATTCGCGCCCGGGGTGGTCGTCGGTCACGGATTCGGAGGACAGCACGGTGTACGCCTGCACGATGCCGGGGCGGAGCTCGTTGGCGAACGCGGTACGCACGAGGTGGAGGAACAGCTCGGGGCCGTCGGGGATGTGCTTGTCGGCCAGGTTCGCGACATCGGCCTGGTCGCGGTAGGCGAGCACTTCGAGCAGCAGCTTCTGCTTGGAGCCGAAGTGGTGCAGCACTCCGGCGTGCGTGATGCCGACCTGCTCGGCGACGTCGGCGAGGGTGCCGTTGGTCGAGCCCTTGTTGCCGAAGATCTCCACCGCGGCCTTCAGGATCTGCTCGCGTTTCGCTCGGGTCGCCGGGCGCACGCGGGACGTCTCGTCGGTGTCCTTCATCACGACCCCCTCTCGCTTGTGATCATGCACTTGCCATCCTACTTACCAGTGGGTAACCTCACGGAAGCTTACTTTCTCGACAGTAAGCAAATCACGACAGCCGCGGATCCCCATCCGACGGTGACGCAGCACAATGACCGTGCCCAAGGAGAAGCAATGAAGCTCAGAAAGTCTCTGATCGCCGTGACCGCGATCACCGCACTCGGCGTCTCGGCCCTCGCCGGATGCTCGTCGGGCGGTGGCGATGACGCCGCCGACGGCGATTCCCCCGCGCTGACCATCGCGAAGCCGGATGGCGCCATCACCGCCGAGTCGAACAACCCGTACGTCGGCGATTCCTCCGCGTCGAAGTACGGCTACGGCAAGGTGATCTTCGAGACGCTCGGCCTGGTGAACCAGACCGGCGACCGCAGCGTCACCCCCTGGCTCGCCGAGAGCATCGAGTGGAACGACGACTACACCGCCGTCACGGTCGTTCCGCGCAAGGACGTCACCTGGAGCGACGGTGAGCCGTTCACCGCGGATGACATCGTCTACACCTACGAGCTCGTCTCGACGCCCGCGCTCGACACCGCCGGCCTCAAGTTCGAGGGCGCCGAGGTCGACGGTGACGCCGTGACCCTGACCTTCGGCGAGTCGAAGTACGTCAACCAGGCCCGCGTGCTGCACGTGCCGATCGTGCCGAAGCACATCTGGGAGAACCTCGACGAGCCGGCGACCGACCCCGTCAAGGGCGACGACCTGGTCGGCACCGGGCCCTACGCGCTCTCCAACTGGTCCACCGAGTCGGTCACGCTCGAAGCGCGCGACGACTACTGGGGCGGCGACCTCGCCGTGCCCGAGCTGCACTACGTCTCCTACGGCGACAACACCGCTCTCACGACCGCGCTCGCACAGGGCGAGGCGGACTGGGCGCAGGCGTTCATCCCGCAGGTGCAGGAGCAGTTCATCGACGCCGACCCCGAGCACAACGTGTTCTGGGCTGCCCCGACCACCGGCTCCGCGACGCTGTTCATGAACCTGCAGCAGAAGCCGTTCGACGACCCGGCGTTCCGTCAGGCGCTCGCCTGGGTGATCGACCGCGACGCCTACGTCGACATCGCGCGTGAGGGCGCGAGCGAGGCCGTCTGGTCGGTGACCGGTCTCTCCTCGATCCTCGATGACGAGATCCAGCCCGAGTTCCAGGGCAAGGAGTACAAGGTCGATGCCGAGAAGGCGCGCGACCTGCTGACCGACGCCGGTTACACCTGGAAGGACGACGCGCTTGTCGACCCCGACGGCACCCCCGTCTCGTTCACGCTCTCGGTGCCCTCGGGCTGGAGCGACTGGAACACCGCGCAGGAGCTGATCGCCGAAGACGTGAACGAGGCCATCGGCGCCGAGGTCAAGATCGACATGCCCGACTGGGGCGGCTGGCAGGGCCCCCGCGACGACGGCACGTTCTCGGCCATCATCCACTGGCTGGAGGACAGCGGCACGGCCTACGGTCTGTACACGTCGACCATGGACCCGCGCTGGATCTCCCCGGAGGGCATCGCCGGCTTCAACTTCGGCCGTTTCGAGGACCCGGCCGCGACCGAGGCGCTGAACACCTACGCGAACGCCTCGTCCGATGAGGAGCGCACCACCGCGCTCGACACGCTGCAGACGATCTTCTCCGAGCAGGTGCCCGCCATTCCCCTGGGCGCTCACCCGCTGCTGGGCGAGTTCAACACGCGCAACTACGTCGGATGGCCCTCGGATGACGACCCGTACGCCTCGGCTGACCCGACGCAGCAGAACATCGTGCAGATCCTCACCAAGCTGAAGCCCGCCGAGTAACCCTTCGTCTGTGCGCCCTTCGTCTCGTCGCTTCGCTCCTCGCTCAGGGAGCGGGGGCACCTCCGCTCCCTGAGCGAGAGCAGCGAGACGAAGGGCGCACGGCACCCGGCCACACAAAGGACGCCCCATGCCAGACCCCCTGCTCAGCGTGCGCGACTTCTCGGTCGTGTACGACGTCGATCCGCCCGTCGAGGCGGTGAAGAACGTGTCCATCGAACTGCAGCGCGGCGAGATCCTCGGTCTCGCCGGCGAGAGCGGATGCGGCAAGACCACGCTCGCCTATGGCGTGCAGCGTCTGCTGCGCGCGCCGGCCGTCATCACCAGCGGCAGCGTGACCTTCCACGATGCATCCGGTGTCGACATCGACATCAACGCGCTCGACGTCGACGCGATGCAGCGCTTCCGCTGGGACAAGGTCTCGATGGTGTTCCAGGGGGCGATGAACGCCCTGAACCCCGTCGCGACGATCGGCTCGCAGCTCGAGGACGTGTTCGAGATCCACCGCCCCGACATGACCCGCCGCCAGCGCCGCGCCGAGGCGGAGGAGCTGCTCGAGATCGTCAAGGTCGGCAGGCAGCGCATCCGCTCGTTCCCGCACGAGCTCTCCGGCGGCATGCGGCAGCGCGTGATGATCGCGATGGCACTGGCGCTGCGCCCGCAGCTGATGGTGATGGACGAGCCGACCACCGCGCTGGATGTGCTGGTGCAGCGCGAGATCCTCACGCAGATCTCGCAGCTGCGGCACGAGTTCGGCTTCTCGGTCATCTTCATCACCCATGACCTTCCGCTGCTGCTGGAGATCAGCGACCGGATCGCGATCATGCGCGAGGGCGAGATCATCGAGCTCGCCGCGGCAGAGCAGATCTGGACGCAGCCGCAGCAGGAGTACACCCGGACGCTGCTGTCGTCGTTCCCCCGGTTGACCGGGGCGAGAGGAGTGCTGACGCGATGACCACGCTCGAGTTCAGGAACGTCACCAAGTCGTACACCGTGCGCGGAGCAGGGCAGTTGAAGGCGCTCGACGACGTCAGCTTCACCCTCGTCTCGGGTCAGACCATCGGCCTGGTCGGGCAGTCCGGCAGCGGAAAGTCCACGATCGCCAAGATCCTCACGCAGCTCGAGAGCCCGACCAGCGGAGAAGTGCTGCTCGACGGCGCCCCCATCCCGCGCCGAGGCAAGGGGCTGCGAAAGTACCGGCAGCAGCTGCGGATGGTGTTCCAGGATCCGTTCGCCTCGCTCAACCCGTACCACTCGATCCGCTACCACCTGGAGCGGCCCATCCGGCTCGACGCCGTCGTGCCCAAGAACGACACCGAGGACGAGGTGCGCCGTCTGCTCGACCGGGTGCGCCTGGATGCGGACGCGGTGATCGACCGCCGCCCGCACGAGCTCTCGGGCGGTCAGCGTCAGCGCGTCGCGATCGCTCGCGCGTTGGCCTCTCGGCCCTCGCTGCTGGTCGCCGACGAACCCGTCTCGATGCTCGACGTCTCGATCCGCCTCGGCGTGCTGAACCTGCTCGCCGATCTGCAGCGTGAGGAGGGCCTCGGCGTGCTCTACATCACCCACGACCTCGCCACCGCCCGCCACTTCAGCGACGAGATCATGGTGCTCAACCAGGGGCGCGTGGTCGAGCGAGGGGCGGCGGATGACGTCATCCTCCACCCGCAGGATCCCTACACGCGCGAACTGCGCGCCGCATCGCCCGATCCGGACAAGCACTTCGCGACGGCATCGGGTGGGGCCACGAACGGAGGGTCACTGTGAGCACCGCATTCCCGCAGCTCGACGACAACGACCTCATCCCGCGCGATGCGCGCGAGCTCGGCACCACGGCGACCGTCGCCGAGCAGGGGCGTCGACGTGTGCCCTGGCGCTTCTTCGCCGGACGCGCCGCGTTCTACCTGTTCACCCTGTGGGCCGCCATCACGATCAACTTCTTCCTGCCGCGCTTCATGAAGGGCGACGCGGTCAGCTCGTACCTGGCGCGCAACCGCAACGTCAGCCCCGAGGCGGCGGAGTCGCTGCGCATCCTGCTCGGCATCGACTCCGACAAGTCGATCTGGCAGCAGTACATCGAGTACTGGGGGATGCTGCTGCGCGGCGACCTGGGCATCTCGACCCTGCACGGTCTGCGGCCGGTGGCCGAGGTGCTCTCGGCTGCGCTGCCGTGGACGCTCGGCCTGGTCGGAATCGCGACGATCATCTCGTTCGCGATCGGCACGGTCGGCGGCGCGATCGTGGGATGGCGTCGGGGGAGCAAGCTCGACGCGCTGATCCCGATCACGACGTTCTTCAACACGATCCCGTACTTCTGGCTCGGGCTGATCGCGATCGCGATCTTCTCCTCCGCACTGAAGTGGTTCCCCTCGTCGCACGCCTACGACAAGGGGCAGTCGCCCGAGTGGAGCCTCGACTTCATCGGCCAGGTGATCATGCACGGCACCCTGCCTGCGCTCACGATCATCATCGCGTCGCTCGGCGGATGGATGCTCGGGATGCGCAACATGATGCTGACCGTGCTCGACGAGGACTACATCACGGTGTCGCAGGCCAAGGGCATGCCGAACAAGCGGGTGCTCTGGTCCTACGCCGCCCGCAACGCGGTGCTGCCGCAGATCCAGAGCTTCGCGCTCTCGATCGGCTTCATCGTCGGCGGCACGATCGTGATGGAGATGGTCTTCAGCTACCCCGGCGTCGGCAAGCTCCTGCTCGACGCCACCAATGCCAAGGATTACGCGCTCATGCAGGGTGTGTTCCTGGTGATCACGCTCTCGGTGCTCGTGGCCAACATCCTCGCGGATGTCGTCTACGCCTACCTCGACCCGCGCACGCGCCAGACGGAGGCTTGAGATGACCGTTCCCACATCCACCGGTAACGCCGCCCCTGACGGCACCCCCGTCGTCACCGGGATGCCGGAGACCGCCACACTGCGCTCGCCGGTGACCGCCGTTCCGCCGCGCAAGACCTTCTGGTCGCAGCTGGCTCAGGCATTCGCGATGTTCCGCAACCCGAAGTCGGTCGCGGGGCTCATCATCCTCGGGGTGTTCGTGCTCGTCGCGATCCTCGCCCCCTGGATCGCGCCGTACGCACCGACGCAGAAGGACCGCGACGCGCTGCGTCAGCCGCCCTCGTTCGAGCACTGGCTCGGCACCACGCATATGGGCGAGGACGTGCTGAGTCAGATCATCTACGGCACCCAGGGAGTGATCGTCGTCGGCTTCCTCTCGGCCCTGATCGCGACCGTCATCGCGATCACGGTCGGCGTCATCGCCGGGTACGTGCGCGGATGGAAGAGCGAGTCGCTCTCGGCGCTGACCAACGTGTTCCTGGTGATCCCCGGCATCCCGCTGATCATCATCATCGCCTCGCAGTTCGAGAACCCGCCGCTGATCGTGATCGCCGCCGTGCTGGGGCTGACCGGGTGGGCGTGGGGGGCGCGCGTGCTGCGCGCCCAGACGATGTCGCTGCGCAACCGCGATTTCATCCAGGCCGCGCGCGCCAACGGCGAGCCGCTGCGCCGCATCATCACGGTCGAGATGCTCCCCAACCTGATGGCTCTGATCGCGTCGAGCTTCGTCGGCACGGTCACGGCGGCTATCCTCGGCCTCACGACGCTGGCCTTCATCGGGGTGATCCCGGTGAGCAATCTGAACTGGGGGACCATCCTGTTCTGGGCGCAGCAGAACGGTGCCTTCCCGCGGCTCTGGTGGTGGTACGTGCCTGCAGGCCTGTGCATCGCGATCATCGGCGTCGCACTCTCACTGATCAACTTCGGCATCGACGAATACGTCAACCCGCGCTTGCGCTCCGCCGGAGAGCGGGCCAGGGCCATGAAGAAGAAGGGGCTGAACGTGAACGACGCGGTCACCGCCGTGCGCACGGCTGCCCTGCCGGACGAGAACTCCCCGAAGACCACGACATCGACGACCACGACACAGAACTCGAAGTGATGACCTCTCAGACGTTGACCACCGTCCTTCCCTACCAGGACCCCGCCCTCTCGATCCCGGAGCGCGTCGCCGACCTGCTCTCCCGCATGACGGTCGAGGAGAAGGTCGGGCAGATGCTGCAGCTCGACGCGCGCGATGACCTCGACGACCACGTCGCGCGGCGCCATGTCGGTTCGATCCTGCACACCTCGCCGGAACGCATCCTGCGCGCCAACGAGCTCACGGCGCAGACGCGGCTCCGCATCCCGCTGTTGGTGGGGGAGGACTGCATCCACGGGCACTCGTTCTGGCCCGGTGCCACGATCTACCCGACTCAGCTCGGCATGGCCGCGACCTGGGACGCCGAACTCGTCGAACGCGTGGCGCGGGCGACGGCCGAAGAGGTCGCGGTGACCGGCATCCACTGGACGTTCTCGCCCGTGCTGTGCATCGCCCGCGACCTGCGCTGGGGCCGCATCGACGAGACCTTCGGCGAGGACCCGTTCCTGATCGGGGAGCTCGCGTCGGCCATGGTGCGCGGCTACCAGGGCGAGGGGCTCGACGACCCGACCGCGATCCTCGCCACCGCCAAGCACTTCGCCGGCTACTCCGAGACGCAGGGCGGCCGTGATGCGAGCGAGGCCGACATCTCGCGCCGCAAGCTCCGCTCCTGGTTCCTGCCGCCGTTCGAGCGCGTGGCCCGCGAGGGATGCCGCACGTTCATGCTCGGCTACCAGACCACCGACGGCGTGCCGATCACCACGAACGACTGGCTGCTCAGCGATGTGCTGCGCGGCGAGTGGGGCTACACCGGCACCCTCATCACCGACTGGGACAACGTCGGACGCATGGTGTGGGAGCAGAAGGTGCAGCCCGACTACGCGCACGCCGCCGCCGCGGCCGTGAAGGCCGGCAACGACATGATCATGACCACGCCGCTCTTCTTCGAGGGCGCGTTGGATGCCGTCGCGCAGGGTCTGCTCGCGGACGACGCCTTCGACGGCGCAGCTGCACGCATCCTGACGCTGAAGTTCGAGCTGGGGCTGTTCGAGAACCCGCGCCTGCCCGGCACCGAGCTCGACGCCGTGGTCGGCAGCGCGGCGCACGCCGAGCTGAACCTCGAGGTCACCCGGCGCTCGATCGTGCTGCTCGAGAACGACGGCGTGCTGCCGCTCGATGCCGCAGCTCCCCTGAAGATCGCGGTCACCGGCCCGCTGGCTGACGACGCGCAGACGCAGCTCGGCGACTGGGCCGGGGGGTCCGGCCAGGCCGGGTGGCTCGACGGCCAGCCGCGCGAGATGATCACGACCGTGCTCGACGGGCTGCAGGCCGTCGGCGGCTGGACCGTCACGCACACCCGCGGCGCCGACATCCTGACGCTCGAGGACGACCCGCAGGGGGCGCTGTTCCCCGACGGGCAGCCGCGTCCGTCGGTCGTGAAGCCGTGCGCCCCGGACGAGACGCTGATCGCGGAGGCCGTCGCCGCGGCATCCGACGCCGACGTCGTCGTCGCGGTCGTGGGCGACCGGATCGAGCTCGTCGGCGAAGGGCGCTCGACCGCGACGCTCGAGCTCATCGGCGGGCAGAACGCCCTGCTCGACGCGCTGATCGCGACCGGGAAGCCCGTGGTCATCGTGCTGCTCGCCTCGAAGCCGCTCGTGCTGCCGGCATCCGCCGCGCAGGCCGCCGCCGTGATCTGGGCGGCGAGCCCCGGTATGCAGGGTGGGCGCGCGCTGGCCGAGATCATCTCGGGCGCCGTGGAGCCGTCAGGGCGTCTGCCGATCTCGTTCGCGCGTCACGTCGGACAGCAGCCGACGTACTACAACCAGATCCGCGGACAGCACGGCGACCGCTACGCCGACCTCACGCAGGCTCCGGCCTGGGGCTTCGGCGAGGGCCGCTCGTACACGACGGTGGAGTACTCCGACCTGTCGCTGGAGCAGACGTCGCTCACCGCGGCGGACACGATCGTCGGACACGTGACGGTGACGAACACCGGAGCCCGGCCCGTGCGCGAGACCGTGCAGGTGTACGTGCGCGACTCGGTGACGAGCGTGAGCTGGACCGACCGCGAGCTCAAGGCCTACCGCCAGGTCGACCTCGCTCCCGGGGAGTCGGTGCGGGTGCGCCTGGAGCTGCCGGTCGCCGACTGCACGATCGTGGATGCCTCCGGCGTCCGGATCGTCGAGGCCGGCGCCTTCGAGCTGCTCGTCGGCCCGTCATCCCGAGAGGATGTGCTGCTCTCCGCCGGGTTCGAGGTGGTCTAGCCGGCATCCACTCCTCGTCGAGACCCACCCTTCCCGTCGAGACCCCCTGCGGCCGACGCGCGCGGCGGTGGGTCTCGGCGGGGGCGGTGGGTCTCGGCGTCACTCCTCGTCGCGGAGACGGAGCGGGCCGACGCCCTGGGCGCCCAGGGTGTCGTCCGGGTTGAGCAGACCGCAGGCCTTCATCGACAGGCAGCCGCAGCCGATGCATCCGGTGAGCTCGCGCTCCAGGCGCTCGATCCCCTCGCGGCGCTTCTCGAGCTCGCGCTTCCAGCGACGCGAGGCGCGCTGCCAGTCGGCGTGCGTCGGGGTCTCCGTCAGCGGCACGTCGGCGAAGGCGCTCTGCACGTCGGCCAGCGGGATGCCGAGGCGTTTGGCGACCGTGATGAGCGAGACCCGTCGCAGCATGTGCCGTGGGTAGCGGCGTTGATTGCCCGGCGTACGCGTCGAGGCGATCAGGCCGAGCTTCTCGTAGAAGTGCAGAGCGGATGCGGCGACGCCGGTGCGACGCGTCATCTCGCCGATCGTGAGCGGCTCATCGGCGGTGTGCGGGTGCGTCTCGTCATCCATCCCAGACGTCATGCGCGCCTCCCCGCTGCTTGCCGATTTGACCTCAAGCATACTTGAGGTTTTACGGTGGAGGTATCCCGAGGAAAGCCGCCCTGATGACCTATGTGATCGCCCTGCCGTGTGTCGACGTGAAGGACCGCGCCTGCATCGACGAATGTCCCGTCGATTGCATCTACGAAGGCGAACGGTCGCTCTACATCCATCCGGACGAGTGCGTCGACTGCGGCGCCTGCGAGCCGGTGTGCCCGGTCGAGGCGATCTTCTACGAGGACGACCTGCCCGACGAATGGCAGGACTACTACAAGGCGAACGTGGAGTTCTTCGAGGACATCGGCTCGCCGGGCGGAGCAGCCAAGACCGGGATGATCGCCCATGACCATCCGCTCATCGCGGCGCTCCCGCCGCAGGAAGGAGCGGAATGAGCATCCTCGACCCTCGCATCGCCATCGTCGGCGCAGGACCGGCGGGGATCTACGCCGCCGATATCCTGCTCGGGCTCGCACCGACCGCATCCATCGACCTGTTCGAGAAGCTGCCGGCGCCGTACGGGCTGGTCCGCTACGGCGTCGCGCCCGACCACCCGCGCATCCGCAAGATCACCGATGCGTTGCACGACGTGATCCGTGACCCCCGGATCCGCCTGCGCTGCAACGTCGATGTCGGCACCGACATCACGATCGACGAGCTGCGTGCCGCCTACGACGGCGTGATCGTCGCGACCGGAGCCGACCTCGACGTACGTCTCGACATCCCCGGTATCGACCTGCCCGGCTCCTTCGGCGCCGCCGACTTCGTCGCCTGGTACGACGGACACCCCGATGTGCCGCGGGACTGGCCGCTGACGGCGGAGTCGGTCGCGGTGCTCGGCGCGGGCAACGTCGCACTCGATGTGACGCGCATCCTCGCCGTGCACGCCGCGGCGCTCGAGCGCACCGACACCCCGGATCACGTGCTGGCCCAGCTCGGCGCGAATCCCCTGCGCGAGGTGCACCTCTTCGCCCGCCGCGGACCCGCCGACGTGCGCTTCTCGGCCCTCGAACTGCGGGAGCTGGCCGCGCAGCACGACGTCGATGTGGTCGTGGATCCGGAGGATGTCGTGCTCGACGCGCACGCCGAGCGCATGATCGCGCAGTTCTCGCAGCGCCGGATCATCGTGCGCACGCTCACCGAATGGGCCGAACGCGACGAGGTCGGCACGGCGTCGCGCCGCATCCACCTGCATCTGCGCCAGCGCCCTGTGCGCGTGCTCGGCATCGACGGGGTCACCGGTATCGAGATGGAGCGCACCGCATCCGACGAGCTGGGGCGCATGGTCGGCACGGGCGAGCTGCTCCGCTACGACGTGGGCGCCGTCTACCGCGCCGTCGGCTACCGCTCGACACCGGTTCAGGGTGTGCCGTTCGACGACGAGCGCGGAGTGGTCCCGCACGACGAGGGCCGCGTGATCGACGAGAGCGGGACGCCGATTCCACGGCTGTATGCGACCGGCTGGATCAAGCGGGGCCCGGTCGGACTGATCGGCTCGACCAAGTCGGATGCCGCGCAGACGGTCGCGCACCTGGTCGAGGACCTGGAGTCCGCGGAGAGCGTCGCGCGTGACGGAGATCCGGTCGCGCACCTCACCGGCGCCGTCGACTTCGAGGGATGGCTGCGCATCGACGTCGCAGAACGTCATGCGGGCGCAGAACGCGGGCGCGAACGGACCAAACTGGTGGAACGGGCCGAGATGCTCGCCCATGCCGCACACGAACAGATGACGGAGATCGCTCGATGAGCACGAACCCGGTGCCGACCCCGGTCGGCGAAGCACTCAAAGCGGCCTTCCGCACGCACCCGGCGGGGGTCGCGATCATCACGGCATCCACCCCGGACGGGCCCGTCGGTCTCACCGCATCGAGCGTCGCCTCGGTGGCCGTCGATCCTGCGGCGATCATGTTCTCGGTGACCAGGGCGACCGGTTCGGCGGGAGCCATCCTCGGCGCCGACACCTTCGTCGTGCACCTCATCGATGACGAGCACTCCGCGCTCGCGATGAGCTTCGCCACCAGCGGTGCCGACCGGTTCACCCCCGAACAGGGCTGGACGGCGCTCGACACCGGCGAGCCGCATCTCGACTCCGCCCGTGCCGCGCTGCGCTGCCGGGCGCTGCACACCATCGCGGTCGGCACCTCCACGGTCGTGATCGCCGAGGTGCTCGACGTGATCGCCGGTCCCCAGGGGCGTCCGCTCGTCTACGTCGACCGTCGCTTCCACGCCCTGCCGTCTGCCTCCGACCTCTGAAGATCCGCACCACGAAAGGAACACGAATGTCCACTCTGTACACGCTCCCCGAACTCCCCTACGACTTCGCCGCCCTCGAACCGCACATCTCCGGCAAGATCATGGAGCTGCACCACTCCAAGCACCACCAGGCCTACGTCACCGGCGCCAACACGGCGCTCGAGCAGCTCGCCGCCGCCCGTGAGTCCGGCTCCCTGGCGAACGTGAACAAGCTCGAGAAGGATCTCGCGTTCAACCTCGGCGGGCACATCAACCACTCCGTCTTCTGGCAGAACCTCTCGCCCGAAGGCGGCGGCGCCCCCGAGGGTGAGCTCGCGGCGGCACTGGCCGACGCATTCGGCTCGATCGACGCGTTCCGCGACCACTTCACCGCTACGGCGCTCGGCGTGCAGGGCTCCGGCTGGGCGGTGCTCGCCTGGGACAGCGTCGGCGCACGCACGGTGATCTTCCAGCTGTTCGACCAGCAGGGCAACGCACCCCTCGGCGTCATCCCGCTGCTGCAGCTCGATGTGTGGGAGCACGCCTACTACCTCGACTACCTCAACGTGCGCGCCGACTACGTCAAGGCGTTCTGGAACATCGTGAACTGGGCCGACGTGCAGCGTCGGTTCGAGGCCGCGCGCACCGCGACGCAGGGACTCATCACCGCGGTCTGAGTGTACGGCCCCCGGGCCGAAAGGCCCCCGAATCCGAGGATTCGGGGGCCTTTCTCCGGAGTTGTGGACGCGGTCCGGCGTTCACAACTCCTCCAACTTCGCCCGCAGAGCCCGAAGAGACCCCCCGAGGCTGATGTTCAGGGGCCTTTTTGAGGAGTTGTGAACGGACCGGGAGCGAGAGCCTCGCCTCAGCCCTGCACCGGCAGCAGGCGCGAGGTGGTGCCGCGCACGTTGAGCTCGTACGGCAGGGCCGAGGGGATGCGCACGGCATCCGGCGCGGTGAGCTTGGCGAGCACGGCATCGGCTACGCGTTCGCCCTGGCCGAGCGGGAACTGGTCGACGGTCGTGAGGCGGAAGAACTCGCCGAGCTCGTGGCCGTCGATGCCCACGATCGACAGGTCCTCCGGCACACGGAAGCCCAGGTCGCGGGCGGCGAGCAGTGCGCCGATCGCCATCTCGTCCGACGCGGCGAACACGGCGGTCGGGCGAGGGCCCGGACGCCCGAGCAGCTGCTTGGCCGCCCGGTAGCCGCCCTCGACCGTGAAGTCGGCCGGCTCCAGGAACGCCGGATTCAGAGGGATGCCGGCCGTGGCCAGCGCGCGCTCGAAGCCCAGTCGTCGGTTGGTGGGGATGTGGAAGTCGAGGTCGAACTCGGGGTTCGCGCCGATGTGCGCGATGTCGGTGTGCCCGAGGCTGATCAGGTGCTCGGTCGCCAGCTGCGCCACCGCGACGTCATCGACCGTGAGGGTGTCGAGCTTCGGGTTCGGTCCGCCGATCGCGATGACCGGGAGTCCGAGGTCGAGCAGGTACTGCGTCTCGTCGTCGTCGAGCTCGATCGACACCGCGATCACGGCATCCACCCGCTGGCGGCGCAGGAAGGTGTCGAACACGTGCCGGCGCACATCCTTGTCGGCCGTGATGTTGTAGAGGGTGATGTCATAGCCCTCGCGCATCAGCGCGGCCGAGACGCCCGAGAGCACGGTGCTGAAGAACCAGCGGTCGAGGAACGGCACGACCACGCCGATGTTGCGGGTGCGCCCTGAGGCGAGGCTCGACGCGCGCGAGGAGACGACATAGCCGAGGGACTGCGCCGCTGCCTGCACCCGTGACCGCGCGGCCTCCGACACGTGACCGCGTCCGCTCAGTGCGCGCGACACGGTCGCCGTGGAGACCCCGGCCATCCGGGCGACCTCATCGATGCTCGCCATGTGTTCCTCTGTCGATTCCCTTCCGGTCGCGATCTCTGTCGGCTGTCGAGCGATGAGCGTCGGAGATCGCGACCGTAACCGGGCGGTGCGGGCTTACGCCTGGGTGTACCAGACGGCGGTGTCGACCGGGAGGGAAGTGCCCTCGAACGGCTGGCTCTTCAGCACGACGGTCGCTCCGGCGGGGAGCTCGAGCGGGGCGCTGCCGAGGTTCGCGACGACGTGCACGTCACCGCGGCGGAACGCCACGGCATCGTCTCCGGCGTCTTCCCAGACCAGCGAGCCGGAGCCGAAGCCGTGTGCGCGGCGAGCGGCCAGCAGCTCCTTGTAGAGCGACAGGGTCGACGTGGGGTCGGCCTCTTCGACATCGCGGGCGTAGGCCGCCCACTCCGCCGGCTGCGGCAGCCACGACAGGTTCGTGGTGTTGAAGCCGAACGCCGGAGCATCCGCCTCCCACGGCAGCGGCACGCGGCAGCCGTCACGACCGTAGCGCTCGTGCTGCGTGCGGAACCAGGTCGGGTCCTGACGGAACTCGTCGGGGATCTCCATCGCCTCGGGCAGGCCGAGCTCCTCGCCCTGGTACAGGTACGCGGAGCCGGGCAGCGCCAGCATCAGCGTGGTCGCCGCGCGGGCGCGGGCCAGACCGATCGCGGTGTCGGGCTTGTGCGGGGTCTTCGGGCCGATGCCCTCGCCCTGCGGGTTGTCGGCCGTGAGCGCGAGGCGCGAGGCGTGGCGCACGACGTCGTGGTTCGAGAGCACCCAGGTGCTGGGGGCGCCGACGGCACCGAAGTCGTCGAGCGACTCGCGGATGACGTCGCCGAGAGCCTTCGCGTCCCACGGAGTCATCAGGTACGGGAAGTTGAAGGTCTGGTGCATCTCGTCGGGGCGCACCCAGAGGGCGGTCTGCTTCAGCGTCGGCATCCACGCCTCGCCGCACAGGGCGCGGTCGCCGTCGTACTCGGCGAGCACCTTGTGCCAGTCGCGGTAGATCTCGTGCACGCCGTCCTGACCCCAGTACGGTACGTTCGCCTCGCCGCCGCCCATGGAGTCGGCGTCGGCGGGGGGCGTGTAGTCGGGCAGCCCCTCGGCCTTGATCATGCCGTGGGCGACGTCGACGCGGAAGCCGTCGACACCCCGGTCGAGCCAGAAGCGCAGGATGGAGCGGAACTCCTCGCGCACCTCTTCGTTGTTCCAGTCGAAGTCGGGCTGCGTGGCGTCGAAGATGTGCAGGTACCACTGGCCGGGGGTTCCGTCGGCCTCGGTGATGCGCTGCCACATGCCGCCGCCGAACACGGACTCCCAGTTGTTCGGCGGGAGCTCGCCGTTCTCGCCCTTGCCGTCGCGGAAGATGTAGCGCGCACGCTCGGGGCTGCCCGGGGCGGCCTTCAGCGCCTGCTGGAACCAGACGTGCTGGTCGGACGAGTGGTTCGGGACCAGGTCGACCACGACGCGGATGCCGCGGGCGTGTGCCTGGGCGAGCATCTCGTCGAAGTCGGCGAGGGTGCCGAACAGCGGGTCGACGTCGCGGTAGTCGGCCACGTCGTAGCCGGCGTCGCGCTGCGGGCTCGTCATGAACGGGCTCAGCCAGATCGCGTCGACGCCGAGCTCCTGCAGGGAGTCCAGGCGGCTGGTGATGCCCGGCAGATCGCCGATGCCGTCACCCGACGCGTCCGCGAAGGAGCGGGGGTAGATCTGATAGATGACGGCGCTGCGCCACCACTCGGAACCGGGGGCTGCGATCTGCTCAAGCTGTGCCATGGGAACAGGCTAGTGCAAACGCTTACATGGTTGCCAGAGCAGGGATCGAATCGGTTCGATCAGGTCACAGTCGCACGATCAGGTGACGGATGCGCGACCTCACCGGCTCGGTGGTCGTGCATCAGCGACACGGCCGTGCATCCGCGACACGGTCGTGCATCCGCGGGCGCACCCCCGGGAGTAGTCTGACCGCACCGATTCGAGGAGGAATCATGGTTCCCGAGATCAACTACTGGGCCGTTCTGCTGGCCACCGCATCGAGCATGGTCGTCGGCTCGATCTGGTACGCGCCGAAGGTGTTCGGGACGCGGTGGTCGAAGCTCGCGAAGGTCGACATGGACCGCCCCGCATCGAGCGCGACCATGGCCATCATCACCACCGTGATCGTGAGCTTCATCACGGCGTGGGTGCTCGCCGGGGCATCCGCCATCGCCTGGCACTTCTACGGCGGATCGTTCTTCTGGGGAGCGATCGTCACCGCGGTCACACTGTGGGCGGGCTTCACGGCCGCGCGCTTCATCACGCACGATGCGTTCGAGGGGCGGCCGACCGCGCTCACGACGCTCAACATCGCGCACGAGCTCGTGACGGTCGTCATCATGGGTGTGCTGATCGGGGTATGGCCGCCGGCGCTCGTCTGACGGCTCCATGACTTTCCTCCACTGCGGCCCGCACGCGCGGCAGTGGACGCGGATCGCCAAGAATTTGCCTGGCCCCGAGCCTTCCCCGATGCATGGAAATATGCCAGTATTTCGCTGCGACGGTTTACTCCGCGCTCGCGGGCTCCCCCCGGCTCGCGGACGTATCCGAGAGGTCTCGATGTTCGGCCCGCTCCGCAGATCCGCCCCCTGGGCGAGCGCAGCCGCGCTCATCCTCGCCGGTGCGTTGTCGGCGGGAGCCATGGCCGCCGCAGAGGAGCCCGATCAGGGATCCCTCCTGGACCCCACGCTCTCCGTCGCCCGCGCTTACGAGTTCCTGGACGCCCGCGTCGATGAGTTCTGCGACGGCGACGGGCACTGCCTCCCTCGCAGCTATCAGGGCGGATTCTTCACCACGCCGACCTGGGACTTCACCCCGTCGTTCGTCTACGACGATGCACTGGTCGTCATCGCCTACACCGCGAGGGGGCTGCCGGACGACATCCGACGCGCCAGGACGATCGGTGACACGTTCCTGTTCGTGCAGGCGAACGACCCGATCGGCGACGGCCGCACGCGCGCGTCCTACGAGCCGCACGGCATCCGCCAGGGGCGGGTGGAGATCACGGGGCCCGGCACGTTCACGGGGAATCAGGCGTGGGTGGGGATGGCGCTCGCCCGGCTGTTCCACGCGACCGGCGACCAGAAGTACCTCGACGGTGCCGTCCGCGTCGCGCAGTGGATCCAGACGAACACGGCCGACATGGTGCGAGCGCCCTACGGCTACACCGGCGGGCAGCTCGAGGACGGCACCTCGCTCGTGTGGAAGTCCACGGAGCACAACACCGACATCGCCGGCTTCTTCTCACAGCTCGCCCAACTCACCGGAGACACGGTCTGGGCGGATCGGGCGGCCGTCGCCGCGAACTTCGTGACGGCGATGCAGGCCGCAGACGGGCACGTCGACACCGGCACGCTTCTCGACGGCTCCACCGTCAACACCTACCCCGTGCCCCTCGATGCTCAGACATGGAGCTACCTCGGCACCGGCGATGCTCGCTACGGAGCCGCCCTCGACTGGACGCTCGCGCACCTCATCGCGACGGACGGCCCGTACAGCGGTCCCTCGATCAGCGGCACCGACGTGTCGAAAGTCTGGTTCGAGGGGAGCGGCCACCTGGCGCTGTCGCTGACGCTGCGCGCAGGCCCGGGTGATGCGGCGAGCGCGGAGTCGCTGCTGGCCGGCATCCGTCTGGCGCAGCGTGACGCCCCCAACGGCGACGGGAAGGGCATCGTCGCGACATCGACGGACGGCCTGGACTCGGGCTTCGGCGACCTCTACTACGCCAGCCTGCACACGGGCACGACCGCGTGGTACCTGCTCGCAGCAGCGGGGGACAACCCCTTCGCCCTGCCGTCGAACTGAACCGACCGACCGCTTGCCGGACCGGCCGACGAGTCCGAGGAGGCTACGCGGCGACGCGGGCGATCGCGGCGATCGCGCTCGCGAAGAAGCCGATGCCGTCGACACCGGAGCGCATCGCGACCGCGGTGTCGGGACCGAAGCCGGGCTCGACGGCGTGCTCGGGGTGTGGCATGAGGCCCACGACGTTGCCGGCTTCGTTCGTGAGGCCCGCGATGTCGCGCAGCGAGCCGTTCGGGTTCACGCCCGCGTAGCGGAAGGCCACGAGCCCCTCGCCCTCGAGGCGGTCGAGCGTCTCGTCGTCCGCGATGTAGCCGCCGTCGCCGTTCTTCAGCGGGATCACGAGCTCCTGGCCGGTGCGGAAGGTGTTGGTCCACGCCGTGTCGGAGTTCGCGACCGTGAGCTTCTGGTCGCGACGCACGAAGTGCTGGTGGTCGTTGCGGATCAGGCCGCCGGGCAGCAGGTGCGCCTCGACGAGCATCTGGAAGCCGTTGCAGATGCCGAGCACGGGCATGCCCTTCGCCGCGGCATCCTTGACCTCGCTCATGATCGGCGACAGCGCGGCGATCGCACCGGCGCGCAGGTAGTCGCCGTAGCTGAAGCCGCCGGGCAGCACGAGTGCGTCGACGCCCTCGAGGTCGTGCGAGCCGTGCCAGAGCGCCACCGGCTCGGCGCCGGCGATGCGCACGGCGCGCTGGGCGTCGCGGTCGTCGAGCGAACCGGGGAAGGTGACGACGCCGATGCGTGCGGTCATTCGACGACCTCGATGCCGACGACATCCTCGATCACGGAGTTGGAGAGCACCTCGTCGGCGACGCGCTTCGCCTCGGCGAGCAGCTCGTCGGTGACCTCGCCCTCGACGGTGAGCTCGAACCGCTTGCCGATGCGGACATCGGTGAAGCCCTCGACGCCGAGACGCGTGAACGCGCCGGAGACGGCCTTCCCCTGAGGGTCGAGAAGTTCGGGCTTGGGCATGACGTCGACGATGATGGTGGGCATCTTGATCCTCTTGGCGGCCGAAGGCCGCACCTCTCGGTCATTGAGCGACGAGCGCAGCGAGGAGTCGAAACGCCGGAAGTCGCGGGAAGCTGGCGCGCCCAGTCTACCGTCCCTCGTCGCACCCCTCCGCCGTGCGACGAGGCCCGCCGTGACGCCGAGTGCACGGGGTGTTGCCCGGTGCACGGGCTGTCGACGCGTGGATGCCGTGCACTCGATACGATCCCGTCCAGTCGGCGAGAGCCTGCGGGCGTGCGGGGGCTACTCCGCGTGGAACACGGTGTGCAGGTCGCCGATCAGCTCGCGGCCGCCGAGACCGTCGATCTCGAACAGCACCGAGATGCCGATGACATGGCTGCCGAGCTGCTCGACCAGCTGGCGTCCGGCGGCGAGGGTGCCCCCGGTGGCGAGCACATCGTCGATCAGCAGCACGCGCGATCCGGCCGGCAGGTCGTCGTGCATCTCGATCGTGGCGGTGCCGTACTCGAGCGCATAGTCGACGGATGCCGCGGGCCGGGGGAGCTTGCCCGCCTTGCGGATCGGGATGAGCCCGACCCCCGCGGCGATGGCAGCGGCGCCGGCCAGGATGAACCCGCGTGCCTCGATACCGGCGACGACGTCGAACTGCCCGGCGAACGGCTCGAGGATCGCCTCGGTCGTGGCCTTCAACGCCTCCGCATCCGCGAGCAACGGCGTGATGTCGCGGAACACGATGCCGGGTTCGGGGTAGTCCGGGATGCTCCGGATCAGCGAGGCGGCGCGGGCGAGGGCGGGGGAGAGTTCGGCTTCGGGCACCGGGCAAGGTTACCCGCGTTCACAACTTAGCAGAAATGACGCGGTTCGGGTCGGAACTGCCCCGATCCGGGCGGATCGCCCCGGTTTTTGAGGAGTTGTGAACGCGAGATCCCGGTGCCGGCTCCCGATCCGCCCGGATGATCGTTTCGAGAACCGAGCGTCAGACGCGCGCTTGACATTCATGGGAGCGCTCCCATAGAGTGACTGGTCAGTCCGTGGGAGCGCTCCCATGGATCCCCGAAAGCACCATCACCGCACGAAAACCCGCACAAAGGAGTGACTTGTGAACACACGTGCCCGCCGCCGGATCCTGACGATTGCCGCCGCGGCATCCGTCTCCGCCCTCGCCCTCGCCGGCTGCTCTGCCAACACCGGCGGAACGGACGGGGCCGATGGCGACGAAGACGTCACGCTGACCGTGACCACCTTCGGAACCTTCGGCTACGAAGACCTGTACAAGGAGTACGAGAAGCTCCACCCGAACGTGAAGATCGAGGCCACCAACATCGACACGGGTGGCAACGCCCGCACCGATGCCTTCACCAAGATCGCCGCCGGCTCCGGCCTCAGCGACATCGTCGCGATCGAGGAAGGCTGGCTCGGCGCGATCATGGACGTGTCCGACACCTTCGTCGACCTGCGCGACTACGGCATCGAGGACCGCAAGGACGACTGGGTCGACTGGAAGTACGGCCAGGCCACGGATGCCGAGGGCCGCGTGATCGGCTACGGCACCGACATCGGCCCCTCGGGCATCTGCTACAACGGCGCCGCGTTCGAGGCCGCAGGGCTCCCGAGCGACCGCGAGTCCGTTGCCGAGCTGCTGAACGGCGACTGGGAGAACTACTTCGCGGTCGGCGCCGACTACACCGCCAAGACCGGCAAGGCCTGGTACGACCACTCCGGCTTCGTCTGGAACGCCATGGTCAACCAGCTCGACGAGGGCTACTACACCTCCGACGGCAAGCTGAACGTCGAGGGCAACGACCAGCTCAAGGAGCGCTTCGAGCTGCTGGGCGCGGCAACCGAAGGCGGCCAGTCCGCTGCGCAGACCGCGTGGGACTGGAACGGCGGCAAGTCCTTCGTCGACGGCACATTCGCGACCTTCGTATGCCCCGGCTGGATGCTCGGTGTCGTGCAGGGTCAGGTCGAGGCCGGTGGCGGAGACGCCTCCACCGGCTGGGACTTCGCGGACGTCTTCCCCGGAGGAGCCGCGAACTGGGGTGGCGCATTCCTGTCGATCCCGGAGTCGTCCGAGCACAAGAAGGCAGCCGCTGAACTCGCCGACTGGCTGACGCAGCCCGAGCAGCAGGTCAAGCAGTCCGAGGCCGCAGGCAACTTCCCCTCGACGGTCAAGGCGCAGGAGACGCTTGCCGCCGATGCCACGCCGAACGCGTTCTTCAACGACGCTCCCACCGGCGCGATCCTGGCTGAGCGTGCCAAGGGCGTCGTGGCGCAGTTCAAGGGTGCGGATGACTCGGTCATCCAGGAGAACGTCTTCGGTCCGGCTCTGAACAGCCTCGACCGCGGCGAGACCGACACCAAGGGCGCCTGGGATCAGGCCATCCAGCTGCTGAACGACCTGGTCGGCTGACACCTCCCCTCGACAGGCTCAGCGACCCATCGACATCGGGTCGCTGAGCCTGTCGAATCATCCCGCCCTTCGATGAGCTCGGGGACCCAGGCTCTTGGACAAGGAAGATCTCATGACTCTCACCGCGGAACGCCGCGCGACGGCATCCGACACGGCGCCTGATGCGTCGGCGAAGCGCCCCTGGCGTCACCGGCTCTCCCGGTTCGACCAGAACGCCTCCCCGTACTTCTACATCTCGCCCTTCTTCCTGCTGTTCGGACTCGTGGGCCTGTTCCCGCTGCTGTACACGGTCTACGTGGCCGTGCACGACTGGGATCTGCTCAAGGGCGAAGGCGACTTCGTGGGCGCCGGGAACTTCGTCAAGATCCTCGGCGACGCGATGTTCTGGAACTCGATCGGCAACACCCTGAGCATCTTCCTGCTCTCCGCCATCCCGCAGCTGGCCGTCGCCCTCGTGATCGCCTACCTGCTCGACCGTGGCCTGCGGGCGCCGACGTTCTGGCGCATGAGTGTGCTCATCCCGTTCGTGGTCACTCCCGTCGCGGTGGCCATCATCTTCTCCAGCATCTTCAACGAGGCGGACGGCCTGGCCAACAACCTCCTGAACCTCATCGGCATCGCCGACCAGGAGTGGAAGCACAACACCGCCCTCTCGCACCTCGCGATCGCGGTGATGGTGAACTTCCGGTGGACGGGATACAACGCCCTCATCCTGCTCGCCGCGATGCAGGCGGTGCCGCGCGACCTCTACGAATCCGCCGCTCTCGACGGTGCGGGGGCTGCGCGCCGCTTCTTCTCCATCACGATCCCCACCATCCGTCCCACCCTGATCTTCGTGATCATCACCGCGACGATCGGCGGGCTGCAGATCTTCGCCGAGCCTCGCCTGTTCGACGTGTCGACAGCGGGTGGCATCGGCGGCAGCGACCGGCAGTTCCAGACCACGGTGCTGTTCCTGTGGGAGCTGGCGTTCTTCCGCCGCAACCTCGGGGAGGCATCGGCGGTCGCCATCCTGCTGTTCGTGCTGATCGTCGGGATCGGCGTGATCAACTTCCTGATCTCACGCCGCATCTCCACCGGCGACTCCCCCAAGAACCGCGCCGCGCGCCGCCGAGCCCGCATCACCACCGAGAAGGACGCACGATGACCGCGACCCAGGCACTGAGCGTGCCCGAGAAGATCCGCCGTCGTCGGAGCATGTCCGTCGGCACGGCCGGCATCGGCAGCCGCCCCGGCTTCCTCACCTACGGTCTGCTGGCTGCCTTCATCATCGGCAGCGTCTACCCGCTGTGGTGGTCGGTCGTGGTGGCGAGCGGCACGAACGCGACCAGGGGCGAGACCCTGCCCGTGATCCCCGGCGGCAACTTCTTCACGAATGCCGCGAAGGTCTTCGACGCGATCCCGTTCTGGCTGGCGCTGGGCAACTCGTTCCTCATCTCGTCGATCATCACGATCTCGGTCGTCACCTTCTCGACCCTGGCGGGCTACGCCTTCGCGAAGCTCAAGTTCAAGGGTCGCGAGGGTCTCATGATCTTCGTCATCGCGACCATGGCGATCCCCACGCAGCTGGGCATCATCCCGCTGTTCATGGTGATGCGCGAGCTGGGCTGGACCGGGTCGATCGGCGCGGTGATCGTGCCCACGCTCGTCACCGCGTTCGGGGTGTTCTTCATGCGGCAGTACCTGGTCGACGTGATCCCCGACGAGCTGATCGAGGCGGCCAGGATGGACGGGGCGAACCAGTTCCGCACCTTCCTCACGGTCGGCATCCCTGCGGCACGGCCCGCGATGGCGATCCTCGGACTCTTCACGTTCATGACCGCGTGGACGGACTACCTCTGGCCGCTCATCGTGCTCTCCCCGCAGAACCCGACGCTGCAGACCGCGCTCAGCCAGCTGCAGTCCGGTTACTACATCGACTACTCGATCGTGCTCGCCGGTGCGGTGCTCGCGACCCTTCCGCTTCTCGTGCTCTTCGTGGTCGCGGGCCGGCAGCTGGTCAGTGGCATCATGGCGGGCGCGGTGAAAGGATGACCTTCATGACCCGCCCCTTCCCTTCGAACTTCCTCTTCGGTGCCGCGACCGCCGCCTACCAGATCGAGGGCGCGGCTTTCGAGGACGGCCGCACCGCGTCGATCTGGGACACGTTCTCGCGTGTGCCCGGCGCCGTGATCGGGGGAGATAACGGCGATGTGGCGTGCGACCACTACCACCGGTATGCGGAGGACGTCGCGCTGATGGCCCGACTCGGACTGCAGACCTACCGCTTCTCGACGTCGTGGTCGCGCGTGCGTCCGGACGGCGGCGCGGTGAACCCCGCGGGTGTCGACTTCTACCAGCGCCTGGTCGACTCGCTGCTCGACGCCGACATCCTGCCCTGGCTCACGCTGTACCACTGGGACATGCCGCAGGCTCTGCAGGAGAAGGGCGGATGGACGAACCGCGACACCGTCGACCGCTTCCTCGAGTACGCGGGCACCATGCACGACGCGCTCGGCGACCGGGTGAACGTGTGGACGACGCTGAATGAGCCGTGGTGCTCGTCGTTCCTCTCGTACACGGGCGGTGAGCACGCGCCGGGGCACACCAGCGTCGCCGAGGGGCTGCTCGCCTCGCACCATCTGTTGCTCGCTCACGGCGAGACGGTGCGAGAGCTACGTCGTCGTGACTCCTCGCTCGACCTGGGGATCACCTTGAACCACACCGTCGCGGATGCGGCGGACCCGCAGAACGCCGGGGATCTCGACGCGGTGCGCCGCATCGACGGACAGTTCAACCGCTGGTTCCTCGACCCGATCTACCGGGGTGCCTACCCGGCCGACATCGTCGAGGACATCCGGGCGGTGGATGCGGATGCCGTCGCGCAGTTCGAGGCCGCGATCCACGAGGGCGACCTCGAGACGATCTCGCAGCACATCGACACGCAGGGCGTGAACTACTATCACGGCGACTTCCTCTCGGGCACGGCGCCGGCCGAGGCTGCGGTCGAGAGCGTGCCGGACACCGAGCGCAAGGTGCGCAGCCCCTACCCGTCGTTCGAGAACATCCACAACGTCGAGCGCGGTCTTCCCCGCACGGCGCAGAACTGGGAGGTGCAGCCCGAGGGGCTGACCCGCCTGCTGCAGCGCGTGTGGACCGAGTACGCCGAACCCGCAGGAACCGTGCTGTACATGACCGAGAACGGCGCGGCCTACGATGACGTCGCGGTGGTCGAGGACGGCGAGACGCGCGTGCACGATGCCGAGCGCACCGAGTTCCTGCGCCTGCATCTGGGCGCGGTGCTGGATGCCGTGGATGCTGGCGTCGATGTGCGCGGCTACTTCTACTGGTCGCTGTTCGACAACTACGAGTGGGCCTGGGGTTACGACAAGCGATTCGGCATCGTGCGGGTCGACTACGACACACAGGAGCGGAGCGTCAAGGACTCGGGGCGGGAGTACGCTCGCATCATCGCCGCACGCAGCCTCTGAGCTCGGGCGGCTCGGGTCCGGAGCATCCGGCCCGCTGTCGGATCAGAGGGAGAACTGTGTCGTCACGAGCGACCATTGAAGAGGTGGCTTCTGCCGCCGGGGTGTCCCGGTCGACCGTGTCACGTGTGGTCAACGGCTCGACGGCCGTGAGCCCGGAGGCGCTGATCGCGGTGCGCACCGCGATCGAGCGGCTCAGCTACGTGCCGAACCGCGCGGCGCGTTCGCTCGCGTCGAATCAGACGCAGGCGATCGCCCTGATCATCCCCGAAGACACCACGCGCGTGTTCGGCGACCCGTTCTTCGCGGCCATCGTCGCGGGCATCACCGGGGTCCTGCGCACCTCCGACTACCTGCTGAACCTGCTCATCGCGAGCGACGACCCCGGCGACAAGATGACCAGCTTCGTGCGCAACGGTGGCGTCGACGGCGCGCTGATCGTGTCGCACCACACGAGCGACGCCTACATCGAGCGGATCGCCGACGCGATCCCGGTGGTCTATGGAGGCCGTCGGCGCGAGGGCGACTACGTCGTCGACGTCGACAACGTCCTGGGGGCCAGAACGGCGACCGGGCGACTGATCGACATCGGACGCACCCGCATCGCCACGATTTCGGGAACGCCCACCATGCTGTCGTCGCGCGACCGCATGCAGGGTTTCCGTGACGCACTGGCAGAGGCCGGGCTCGCCCCGTTCGCCGAGGAAGCGGGCGACTACAGTGAGGCGAGCGGGGTGGATGCCGCACGGCGCATCCTCGCTGCGGGGAGGCCGGACGGGATCTTCGTCGCGAGCGACCTCATGGCCCGTGGTGCGCTGACGGTGATCCGCGCCGCGGGGCTGCGCGTGCCCGAAGACGTCGCGCTGGTGGGATTCGACGACTCTCCCGTCGCCACCACGACCGATCCGCAGCTCACCACGATGCGCCAGCCGATGTATGCGCAGGGCGAGGCGATGGCGAGTGTGCTGCTGTCGCGTCTGGCCGGCGGAGACCCGGCTCACACCACGATCCTGTCCACCGAGCTGGTGGTGCGCGCCTCGGCGTGACCGTGTCGCAGCACCTGTCCTGACGCCATCGGCCGTGGCGCGACACAGGACCGATCCTGTCGCCCCTCCGGACAGGATCGGCCCCGTGCGTGTGCGGTCGCGGCACCGCAGGGATATGGCGCGGTGGTCCGGCGGACCGACGGAACGTGGTCATGCCCCCCGGCATGACTCATATTCTTAGACTGAAGAATCGTTCAGTCATTAATCTATAGGGCAGATGGCCGAACCGGAAGTCAGCCGGTGCCGGGAAGGGGGAGGTGGCCGTGGCACGCTCCGAGGAGCAGAACCGACTCGCCCGTGAGCGTGCGCGTGAGCTGATCCTGGAATCCGCGATCGAGCTGTTCGCCGAGCGGGGCGTCTCGGGTGCCAGCATCGCCCAGATCACGCAGCGGGCCGGCGTCGCCCAGGGCCTCGTCAACTACCACTTCGGCGGCAAGGAACAGCTGATCGTCGCCGTGATCGACGCCTGGTTCGAGGCGCTGTTCGGGCTGCCGGGTGTCGAGGGGACAGCGGACGAGCGCCTGGCCGGCCTGATCGACTCCGTCGTCATGGCGACCGGCTACGCGCTGCCGCTGCAGCGCGCGGTGCTGGCCATGCAGCAGCAGCCCTCCACGCACCGGCTGTTCGCCGAGGCCGAAGAGCGCTACGCCGACCGCGCGCTGATCGCCGAGGAGTCGGTGCGCGACGTGTTCCGCGAGCGCGGTGCGATCGACCCCGAGCTCGAGGAGATCATGCTGCGCAGCACGCTCGAGGGCATCCTGGTGAAATTCGCAGTGTACGGCGACACCTTCCCGCTCGAGGATGCGCGTCGTTGGATGTACCGCATCTATGCGCTCCCCGAGCCGTCAGACCGCCTCCCGCTCGACGCGCCGCCGCGGGCGGGATCGATCCGGCTGCGGGCGATGGGCGCGGTGCGCGACCCCCTGATCTGACGCGCGCGGTGCGCCACCCCCTGATCTGACGCGCGCCGTCGCGCTCGCTGAGCCTTCATGCCCTGTCGGGCGGGCCGCAATCTCGGCTCCATGCATCTTCTGCGGCCTCGTGGGCGGCGGATGGCCGCAGAAGGCGTGGGCTTCCGAAATCTCGGCACGGCGCGGATGCCTGTCGCCGCCACACGCAGAGATCCCGGACGCCTCGGGTGAGGCATCCGGGATCTCCCGATTCAGCGCGTGTGCTGATCAGGCGGGGTCGCCGCCGAGCGGTCCGACCGCCGAGAGCGGCTTCGGGTCGTCGGCGCCGGTCTTGCGCGCGCGGGCGATCAGGTTGCCCAGGTGGTAGATGAGGAGAGCTGCGACGGTGCCCAGCACGATGCCGCCGAAGGCGAAGTCGCCGAGCTGCATCGAGAAGCCGGCGATGCCGATGACCAGCGAGACCGCAGCGGTGTACTGGTTCACCGGACGCGAGA
Organism: Microbacterium croceum; assembly: GCF_023091245.1. NCBI lineage: Bacteria > Bacillati > Actinomycetota > Actinomycetes > Micrococcales > Microbacteriaceae > Microbacterium > Microbacterium croceum. The sequence goes on from NZ_JAHWXN010000001.1 coordinate 990,729, forward strand.
AGTCCACCTTGCTGTCGACCCAGATCTTGATGCCGATGATGCCGATGAGCCCGTAGAGCGCGGTGGTCGCACCGCCGAGCACGCCCGCGGGGATCGAGTTGAAGACCTCGCCGACCTTCGGGGAGAACGCGAGCAGGATCGCGAAGAGCCCGGCCACCCAGTAGACCGCGGTGGAGTACACACGAGTCGCCGCCATGACGCCGATGTTCTCGCCGTAGGTGGTGGTGCCGGAGCCGCCGAAGCCTCCGGCGATGGTGGTGGCGACGCCGTCCGCGATGAGCGCGCGTCCGGTGTGCTTGTTGATCGCGGGATCCTCGGTCATGGTGGCGACGCCGCGCACGTGGCCCACGTTCTCGGCGACGAGCACGAGCACGACGGGCAGGAACATCGCGATCGTCGACCAGGTTCCCGGGGCGATGAAGTCGGGCAGCTGGAAGTGCGGCAGGCCGATCCACGGCGCCTCGGCGATGAGCTCGGAGGGGGTCTTGCCGCCGCGCAGGGCGTTGGGCACCTCGAACGAACCGGTGAAGGCGGCGTAGATGAACCCGACCGCGACGCCGAGGAAGATCGAGATCCGGCCGAGGAAACCGCGGAACAGCACGGCGAACAGGATGATCGCGACGAGGGTGATCGTGGCGGTGACCGGGTCGATCCGGAAGTTGTTCCAGGCGGTCGGGGCGAGGTTGAAGCCGATCAGGGCGACGATCGCGCCGGCGACCACCGGGGGCATCAGTGCGTCGACCCAGCGGAGCCCGGCGAACTGCACGACCAGGCCGACGACCGTGAGCAGGATGCCGACCGCGACCACGCCGGCGAGGGCGGATCCGGTGCCGCCCGCGGCGACCGCGGCGGTGATCGGGGCGATGAACGCGAACGAGGAGCCGAGGTAGCTGGGCAGCTGGTTCTTGGTGATGAGCAGGAAGAGCAGCGTGCCGACACCGCTGAACAGCAGTGTGGTCGGGACGGGGAAACCGGTGAGGGTCGGCACCAGGAACGTCGCGCCGAACATCGCGATCACGTGCTGAAGGCCGATCGCGATCGTGGCGGGCCAGTTGAGGCGTTCATCGGGACGGACGACGGCGCCGGGTTCGACGGTGCGGCCGTCTCCGTGCAGTTTCCACAGGGCCATGCGGGCTCCTCAGGTTCGGGGGATGTCGGGAGTGCTGGAGCAACCCTATCGATTCCTGAGTGTTCCCTGGGTGCCCTCCGTCTCGCCGCTGCACCACCTCGTCGTGCGACCTGCAGGAGAATGTGCGGACTGCAGGACGGATGGGCCCTCATCCCTCCTGCATCCGGCGGATCATCCTGCACGTCGCGGGAGAGTCGCGCCGGAAGAGCGCCCGTCGTCTCGTCGCTGCGCGCCGTGCTCGGGAGCCGCGGGTCTCCGCACCGCCTGCGCCGAGCCGCGAAGCGAGAAGAAGGGCGTCAGACCCCGAGGCGGGCGAGCAGCTCGCGGTAGCGGTCGGCCGTGCGGCCCACGATGTCGTCGGGGAGCAGCGGGGGCTCGCCCTGCTTGTCCCAGTTCGCGGCGAGCCAGTCGCGCACGATCTGCTTGTCGAAGCTCGCCATCCGCTCGTTCGGAGTGGTGCCGGTCTTCCAGGCCGCGGCGTCCCAGTAGCGCGAGGAGTCGCTCGTGAGCACCTCGTCGGCCAGGCGCAGCACGCCGTCGGCATCCGTCCCGAACTCGAACTTGGTGTCGGCGAGGATCAGGCCCTTCTCCTCGGCGATCGCGGCGGCGCGGGAGTAGATCGACAGCGCGGCGTCGCGCAGCTCGTTCGCCCGCTCGGCGCCGACCAGATCCACGGTCTGCGCGAACGTGATGTTCTCGTCGTGCTCCCCCATCGGCGCCTTGTAGGCGGGGGTGAAGAGGGGCTCGGGAAGGCGGTCGCCGTTCTGCAGGCCGGCGGGGAGGGGAATGCCGCAGACGGTGCCGCTCTCGGTGTACTCGGCCCAACCGGACCCGGTGATGTATCCACGCACGACGCACTCGATCGGCAGCATCTCGAGCGACTGCGCGAGCATGGCGCGGTCGGCGACGGATGCCGGGATGTCTCCTTCGGCGAGGTGGTTGGGCACGTCGTCCAGCTGCGCGAACCACCAGCGGCTCAGTCCGGTGAGCAGGGCGCCCTTCTCGGGGATGCCGGGGGAGAGCACGAAGTCGAACGCGCTGACGCGGTCGCTCGCCACGACGAGGATGCGGGTGTCGGACGGATCCTCCGAGGCGTACAGGTCGCGGACCTTGCCCGAGTAGATGTGCCGCCAGCCGGGGATGCTCTGTGCCGTGCCTTCTGAAGGTGTGCTCACCCGCCCATTATCCCGGTGATCCGCCCCGCTCCGTGGCCCTGTGTCGGCGTCGGGCGCAGAGGCGCGCCCTGAGCTGTTGACCTCTGCGATCGGATGGGCGTATAGTCCACGTGGACTAATTGGGATGGAGTAGGTGATGAAAGACCCGGTGGACACGTTGACCCCCATGGGTGTGATGGTGCTCGCACTGCTGCGCGAGAGCGACATGCACCCCTACGAGATGGTGCGTCTGCTGCGCGCGCGCCACGACGACCGGCTCCTCACGATCACCAACGGCACGCTCTATCACACGGTCTCGCGCCTGCAGAAGGCCGGGCTGCTCGACGAGGTGGGCATCGACCGCGACGGCAACCGTCCGGAGCGCACGACGTACACATTGACGGATGCCGGGCGCTGCGCCGTGATCGCCTGGGTGCAGCGTGAACTGCCCAGGATCGATCGCCCCACCGACTTCCGGATCGCGCTTGCCGAAGCGCACAACCTCGAACGCGACGAGGTGATCGCGCTGCTCGGCGAACGTCGGGTCGCTCTCGCCGACGATCATGCGGTGCACCGCGACGGCCTCGCCAGAGCGAGGTCCAAGGGCGTCCCTGCCCAGGTGCTCGTCGAGATCGAGCGCCAAGAGGTGCTCCTCGAGGCCGAGCTGCGCTGGCTCGACTCCCTTCTCTCCCGCCTCGACACCGACAGCATCCCCTGGGGCCCGTCGGCGTTCACCGACTCAGACCGCTATCTCGCTCAGCGAAAGGTTGCACAGCAATGACCGATCCACGCCAGAAGGCCGGCACCGACACCGGCCCGTTCGCCGCAGGGCACGCGCCCCAGAGTCCGTGGCCCGCCCTGTGGGCGCTCGTCATCGGCTTCTTCATGATCCTCGTCGACACCACGATCGTCTCGGTGGCGAACCCGGCGATCAAGGCCGCGCTCGACCCGAACACCAACAACCTCGACAACGTGGTGTGGGTCACCAGCGCCTACCTGCTGACCTACGCCGTGCCGCTGCTGATCACCGGGCGCCTCGGTGATCGCTTCGGCCCGAAGAACATCTATCTGATCGGTCTCGCGATCTTCACCGCTGCTTCGCTCTGGTGCGGTCTGTCGAGCTCGCTGGAGGGGCTGATCGCCGCCCGCGCGGTGCAGGGGCTCGGCGCCGCGTTCATGACGCCGCAGACCATGGCCGTCATCACCCGCACCTTCCCGCCCGAGCGCCGCGGTGCGGCCATGGGCCTGTGGGGCGCCACGGCCGGTGTCGCGACGCTGGTCGGGCCGCTGCTCGGCGGGGTGCTGGTCGATGGCCTCGGTTGGCAGTGGATCTTCTTCGTCAACGTGCCCGTCGGCGTGATCGCCTTCGTCGCTGCCTGGATCCTGGTGCCCAAGCTCACGACGCACCCGCACCGGTTCGACATCCTCGGCGTCGCCCTCAGCGCCATCGCGATCTTCCTGGTGGTGTTCGGCCTGCAGGAGGGTGAGAAGTACGACTGGGGCGTCATCTGGGGACCCATCTCGGTCTGGGGCCTGATCATCGTCGGCGTCGTCGTGCTCGCGCTGTTCGTCCTGCAGCAGTGGAAGACCAAGAACGAAGCCCTCGTGCCCCTCGACCTCTTCCGCGACCGCAACTTCTCCGGCGCGAACATCGCGATCGCTGCGGTCGGGTTCGCGGTGACGAGCATGTCCTTGCCCCTGATGTTCTTCCTGCAGATCGCTCGGGGGCTCACCCCGACCGAGGCCGCGCTGCTGATGATCCCGATGGCGGTGTTCTCGGGTGTGCTCGCCCCGCTCGCGGGCAAGATCCTCGACCGCACCGACCCGCGCCTGATCCTCATCCCCGGCCTGCTCGCCTTCACCGCGGCGCTGATCTGGTACTCGGCGCTGGTGAACATGGACACCGAGATCTGGATGTTCCTGTTCCCGTCCGCGCTCCTCGGGATCGGCAGCGCCGGCATGTGGGGGCCGCTGGCGACCACCGCCACCCGGATGCTCCCGATGCGTCAGGCCGGTGCCGGTGCGGGCATCTACAACACCACGCGCACGATCGGCTCGGTCGTCGGTTCCGCGGCGATCGCGACCTTCATGCAGGCGCGACTCGAGGCGAACCTCCCGGGGATGGGGGATTCCGCCGGCTCCATCAGCTCCGGAGGGACCCTGCCGGCTCCCGTTGCAGAGGGCTTCGCGGCGGCGATGTCGCAGGCCATCCTGCTGCCGGCCGGCGTCATCGTGATCGGACTGATCGCGGCGCTGTTCCTGCGCGGCGCCCCGCAGAAGCGCCCCACCGCGGCCGACGTCCCGGCGCCGGCATCCGCACCCGCTCCCGCCGAGTGATCGCGACGGGTCGTTCCGGTCGCGGAGGAGCATCCGTCCGCCGCGACGAGCGTGCTTCTCCGCGACCGGAACGGGCCTGACCTCGCCGGGAGCATTCCCAGGCGTTTACTAAGGTTGATCCTCGGCGACTGTCCGGTCGTCCTCGCCGATCCGAGGAGCATCCGTCGTGATCCGAAATCCATCCCCCGCGCTCGCGCGGCTGCGCCTGCTCGGGCGCACCGCCGTCGCCACCGCGCTGACCGCCTTCGTCGCGGCCGGCGCCCTGCTCGGAGGAGCATCCGCCGCGTCTGCCGCAGACGCCCCCGACACCTACGTGATCGGCACAGACACCACGTTCGCGCCGTTCGAGTTCACCGACAAGAACGGCGACCTGGTCGGCATCGACATGGACCTGCTCCGCGCGATCGCTGCGGACCAGGGCTTCGAGGTCGAGATCCGCCAGCTCGGCTTCGACGCCGCCGTGCAGGCGCTGCAGGCGAACCAGGTCGACGCCGTCATGGCCGGCATGTCGATCACGGACGAGCGCAAGCAGGCCTTCGACTTCAGCGATCCGTACTTCACCAGCGGCATCCAGCTCGGTGTGCTCGCATCCAGCGACGTGCAGTCCCTGGATGACCTCGACGGCAAGGCCGTCGCCGTCAAGACCGGCACCCAGGGCCAGACCTTCGCCGAGGAGAACCAGGAGAAGTACGGCTTCCGGGTCACTCCGTACCAGGACACGACCGACATGGTCGACGCGGTCAAGGCCGGCCAGGCCGTCGGCTACTTCGAGGACTTCCCGGTGCTCGCCTACGGCATCCAGCAGGGGTCGGGCTTCCGCCTGATCGGCGAACCGGAGCTGGGCGGCGAGTACGGCTTCGCGGTCAACAAGGGGCTGAACCCCGAACTGCTCGAGATGTTCAACGCGGGCCTCGCGAACCTCCAGGCCTCCGGCGAGTACGACACGATCGTCGACCGGTACCTGAGCGGCGGCGAGGAGAGCACGCAGCCGACCGACATCATCTCGGTCGCGGTGCAGTACTGGCCTGCGCTGATGGAGGGCCTGTGGCTCACGATCCTCGCGACCATCGTCGCGATCGTGGCCGCGTTCATCCTCGGCATCGTGTTCGGGTTCGGACGGATCTCGAAGTTCGCCCCGTTCCGCTGGATCGCCACGGCCTACGTCTACGTGTTCCGCGGCACCCCGATCCTGGTGCAGGCGTTCTTCGTGTTCTTCGCGATCCCGCAGCTGTTCCCCGGTCTGACGTTCAACCCGTTCGTCGCCGGTGCGATCACGCTCTCGCTCAACACAGGCGCCTACATGACCGAGATCATCCGCGGTGGTATCCAGGCCGTCGACCCCGGGCAGAACGAGGCGTCTCGTTCGCTCGGCCTCGGGCACTGGAAGACGATGCAGAAGGTCGTGCTCCCGCAGGCGTTCCGCATCATGATCCCCTCGTTCGTGAACCAGGGCATCATCACCCTCAAGGACACGTCGCTGATCAGCGTGATCGGTCTCGCCGAGCTCACGTTCGTCTCGCGCCAGATCATCGCCTCCACCTACCTGTCGGCACAGGTGCTGACCATCGTCGCCGTGATCTACTTCGTCGTGATCACGCTGCTGACGCTGCTCGCGAACCGCCTGGAGAGGAAGTTCAACGCATGAGCAAGATCGAAGTCCGGGACCTGCACAAGTCCTTCGGAGACAACAAGGTGCTCAAGGGCATCGACCTCACGGTGGAGGACGGCGAGGTCATCGCGGTCATCGGTCCGTCCGGTTCGGGCAAGTCGACCCTGCTGCGCTGCCTCAACAAGCTCGAGGAACCCACGTCGGGACACGTCGTGATCGACGGGGTCGACCTGACGGACAAGAGCGTGAAGCTCGATGAGGTGCGTCAGCGCATCGGCATGGTGTTCCAGCACTTCAACCTGTTCCCGCACATGACCGTGCTCGAGAACATCACGCTCGCGCCGATCGAGCTGGGCAAGCTCTCGAAGGCGGATGCTCGCGCCCGCGCGACCGCTCTGCTCGAGCGCGTCGGTCTCGCGGAGAAGGCGGATGCCAAGCCGGCATCCCTCTCCGGTGGTCAGAAGCAGCGTGTCGCGATCGCCCGGGCGCTCGCGATGGACCCCGAGATCATGCTCTTCGACGAGGCCACCAGCGCGCTCGACCCCGAGATGGTCGGCGAGGTGCTGCAGGTCATCCGCGACCTGGCATCCGGCGGCATGACGATGGTGCTGGTCACGCACGAGATGGGCTTCGCCCGCGAGGTCTCGGGCCGCACCGTCTTCATGGACGGCGGTGTCGTGGTCGAAGAGGCCCCGCCCGCTGAGCTGTTCGGCGCCCCGAAGAACGAGCGTCTGAAGGACTTCCTCTCCAAGGTGCTCTGAGCGCTCGCGCCCCGGCGGGCGCTCCGGCGCCCCGGCGCGCCCGGCCTGTCGAGACCCATCGCCCTCGTCGAAACCCACCGGTTTCGACGCTGAGGGCGGTGGGTCTCGGTCGTTGTGATGGGTCTCGGCGCGGCGGAGCGCCGGGCCGCGGGACTACTCCGCGACGCGGGCGGCGATGTCGGTGCGGTAGTGCGAGCCGTCGAGTCCGATCAACGCGATCGCCTCGTAGGCACGGGCGCGGGCCGTGTGGAAGTCGGATGCCACCGCGACCACGTTCAGCACGCGTCCACCGGTCGCGATGAGCGATCCGCCGGGGGCGTCAGGCGACGCGGTCGCGGCATGCACGAGGCGCACGCCCTCCACGGCTCCGGCCGCGGCGAGGCCCTCGATCGGACGACCGGTCTGCGGCGCCTCCGGGTAGCCCTCGCTCGCCAGCACGACCGTGATCGCGACGTCGTCGCTGAACTCCGGTTCCGGCTGGTCCTCGAGCGTACCGGATGCGGCGGCGAACAGCAGCTCCGACAGCGGGGTGACCAGACGAGGCAGCACGATCTGCGTCTCCGGGTCGCCGAAGCGTGCGTTGAACTCGATCACCCGCACGCCGGCGGGCGTCAGGATGAGCCCGGCATACAGCAGTCCGATGAACGGGGTGCCCTCGGCGTCGAGCTGGCGGATGACGGGAAGCGCGACATCGCGGGTCACCTCGGCCACGAACTCCTGCTCGCTGCCGAACTGCTCGGCGAGCCAGGGCAGCGGCGAGTAGGCCCCCATGCCGCCCGTGTTGGGGCCGGCGTCGCCATCGAGTGCGCGCTTGAAGTCCTGCGCCGGGCTCAGCGCGCGCACGGTGTCGCCGTCGCTGAGGAAGAACAGCGAGACCTCGGGGCCCGAGAGGAACTCCTCGATCAGCACCGGGCCCGCTGGCAGGTAGTGCTCGGCGTGGGCGAGCGCCTCGGCGCGCTCGGAGGTCACGATGACACCCTTGCCCGCGGCCAGGCCGTCGGCCTTCACGACATAGGGCGCGCCGAGGTCATCGAACGCGGACTCGACGTCGGCGACGGTCGCGGCCCGGACCGCGCGTCCGGTGGGCACTCCGGCCGCGTCCATGATCCGCTTCGCGAACGACTTCGAGCCCTCGAGCTGCGCCGCCGCCTTGCCGGGGCCGAAGACCGGGATGCCATGGGCCCTCAGCGCGTCCGCGACGCCGGCGACCAGCGGAGCCTCGGGGCCGATCACGACGAGGTCGATCGCGTGGGTGTTCGCGAACGCGGTCACCGCACCGCCGTCGAGGGGGTCGAGCGTGACGGGTGTCGCATCCTGCGCCATGCCGGCGTTGCCGGGAGCGACGAAGATCTCGTGCTCCGTCTGCTCTGCCCGCAGGGAGAGGATGATCGCGTGCTCACGGGCACCGGAACCGAGGACGAGAATCTTCACAGGTCCAGACTACCGACGCTCGTGCGCGGGGTTTCGGTTCGTAACTCCTCAAGAAAGCGTGCCTGCGGGCCGTCTGGGCCGGATCCGGACGCAGAGCCTGCCGAATCTGAGGAGTTGTGAACGGGCGACGGCGTCCACAACTCAGGAAGATCGGGTCGGATGGGGGCCTGGAGGCGCGAAATCAGGCCGATGCCCACCGGTCCTCCTGAGTTACGGACGCCGCTGCGCCCAGACCGGGTGGAGCGCAGACCGCCGCTCCGCGCAGACCGGGTGTCGACCGGAGGCCGGCAGTCGGTTCAGACCGGCCGCTCGTCCTCGACGTTCCACGGCACCGTCCAGCCGGCGGCGTCGAACAGGCCGCTGAGCACCATGGCGGTGAAGCCCCACACGATCGTGCCGTCGACGTCGAACGCCGGCGCGCGGAAGGTCAGGTCGCCGTAGCGCCGTACCGAGGTGTAGCGGGTAGCGGGGTCGAGCAGTTGCGCGACCGGCACGCGGAAGACCTCCACGGTCTCGGCATGGTCCACCGCGGCGACGCGGGACGGCGTCTGCCACCAGCCGAGCACCGGGGTGACGCGGTGGTTGCTCGCGGCGAGCGGGATCTCGGGCAGAGTAGCCAGGACCTCGACGCCGGAGGGATCGAGTCCGGTCTCCTCCTGGGCCTCGCGGAGCGCGGTGGCCACGGCATCGGAATCGTCGGGCTCCGCGCGACCACCGGGGAACGAGACCTGACCGGGGTGCGACGAGAGGGTCTCCGCGCGTCGCTGCAGCAGCACGTCGAGGTCGCGGGCCACAGCGGCGTCTGCGGTCGGGGCGGGGATGCTGTCGAGCACACCGAACAGGATCAGCACCGCGGCGTCGTGCGCCGCGTCGGGGTCGGCGAGCTGCGGGAACGGTCCGCCCCAGGAGTGTGCGGCGACGCCGGCGAGCAGTTCGGCGCGTGCGCCTTCCGGATACTGCGTGCTCATGGCATGAGCCTAGACGCCGCCCGCCCGGCTGGGCCCGCTGGCGCGTCGAGGATAGGCTCGGCGGATGAGGCGATGGCAGGCTGCGGCGCTCGGTGCGCTGCTGGTGATCGGACTGAGCGGGTGCGCGGCGCCCGAGGTCGACCCGGATGCGGTGCAGGAGTGGCTGCAGCAACAGGAGGCCGTCGAGGTTCCTGGTGCGCTCGGGTCGATGAGCGGCCTGGCGTCCGAGGCCACCGATGCCATCGATGCTCACGGGATCGCGATCACCTTCGAGAAGCCGACGGCCGTCACGAAGATCGTGTTCTCCTGCGTCGGTCCGGAGAAGATGAGCGTCGATGTCACGATGAGCGCGCAGGAGTCTGAGACGGAACTGTCTCAGGGCATCCGCACGGAGGATCTCGTCTGCGCCGATAGCCCGCATACGATCGAGCAGGTGCAGGATGCTGCGACGAAGGTCCTGATCGATGGGCTCAGCGCCGATGGTCAGGGCGCCTGGTCGGCTGTCGTGGTCGGGGAGGACTGACGCATGGCGAAGAAGATCGACATCATCGATGGCCGTGCCGCTCTCGATGCGGTGCGCGCGGCGCAGGCCACCGACGGGAAGCCGGCGCGCACCGACCTGGCCACCGCGGTGCGGTACCTCCTGCAGCTGCTCGACGAGAAGGCTCCGGGCAACAGCGTCGAGGTGCGGGTTCCGCCGTTCGGTGCGGTGCAGGTCATCCAGGGTCCTCGGCACACGCGGGGCACTCCGCCGAACGTGGTCGAGATGGATGCTGCGACCTGGATCGCGGTGGCGACCGGGCAAGAGGCCTGGGACGACGTCGCGACCGCCGGGCGCATCCATGCATCGGGGACGCGCGCCGACCTCTCCGACGTCCTCCCGCTGCGGCCGTAGCGCACCGCGACCGGTTCCAGAGTCGCGACCGGTTCTAGAGTTGACGGATGGGCTATCTCGTCGACGACTCGCGCGATCGTATCGACCCGGATGCGGTCTGGGCCGCGCTGCGCGAGGCGTACTGGGGGAAGTGGCGCAGTCGAGAGGATGTCGAGACCCAGATCCGTGAGGCGTGGCGGGTCATCGGCGTGTACGACGAAGAGACCGGCGTGCAGGTCGGCTTCGCCCGTGCGGTGTCGGACGGCCTCGGTTTCGCGTATCTCGCCGACGTCATCGTGGCCGAGGGGCACCGGGGGAACGGCCTGGGCAAGCGGATCGTCCAGGCGATGATCGACGACGGTCCCGGAGCCCACTTCCGGTGGACGCTGTTCACGAGCGATGCGCACGGTCTGTACGAGCAGTTCGGCTTCGAGGCTCCCGACCGCACCGCACTGGTGCGTCCGGCGCCGGCGCTTCCGGTCCACCCGACGCAGGCGCCTGCCGACCGCTGACCCTGCTCAGCGTCGCGCGACCACCAACGGCACACCGGTCGTGGGGTGCGGGAAGACGTCGACGGACTGGCCGTACACCGCCTCGATCCGCTCCGCCGTGAGCACCTCCGCCGCCGTCCCTGAGGCCGCGACCCTGCCGCCCGCGAGCAGGGTGACCCGGTCGGCGTGGGCGAGAGCCGCGTTGAGGTCGTGCAGCACGATGGCCACGGCGGTCCCGGCATCCGCCTGCGCTCTGATCAGCCGCATGACGTCTTCGTGATGCTTGAGGTCGAGCGCCGCGGTCGGCTCGTCGAGCAGCAGGATGCCGGTGTCCTGCGCGAGCACGCGTGCCAGGGCGACGCGGGCGCGCTCGCCGCCGGACAGCGAGGTCACCGGACGCGACGCGAGGGGCGCGACCTCGGTCGCGGTCATCGCCGCGGCGACGAGCTCATCGTCCTGCGCGGCGGACTCGGTGCGGGCCCAGGGCGCACGGCCCATCCGCACGACCTGCTCGGCGGTGAACGGGAACGACACCGCGTTCTCCTGCAGCAGCACGGCGCGCGCGCGGGCGAGCGCCGGGGGGCGGATGCCGGCGATCGGCGCCTCGTCGAGGGTGACCGCTCCGGTCTGCGCGGCGACGTCGCCGGCGAGCACGCCGAAGAGCGTCGACTTGCCGGCGCCGTTCGGTCCGACCAGCGCATGGATCTCTCCCGCGCGGATGTCGATCGCGGCGTCGTCGAGGATGGCTCTCCCTCCGCCGACGCGCACCGTGAGCCCCGTGCCGCGCAGTCGCACGCTCATGCCCAGCCTCCCGAACGGCGCCGCGTGCGCACGAGCAGCCAGAGGAAGAAGGGACCGCCGACGAGTGAGGTGATCATGCCGATCGGCATGTCGGCCAGGGGGACAGCGGTGCGGGCGACGAGATCGGCGACCGCGATCAGCAGCGCTCCACCGAACGCCGAGGCGACCATCAGCGGCAGGTGCGCGGGGCCGATGATCATGCGCATCAGGTGCGGGACGACGAGGCCGGCGAAACCGATGATCCCGGCGAAGGCGACCGCCGCGCACACCAGGATCGCGACCGTCACGATCACGACCATGCGCAGCAGCTCCACGTTCACGCCGAGATGTCTGGCCGTGCGCTCGCCGAGGGCGAAGAGGTCGAGCTGCGGCGAGACGACCAGCGCGATCACGATGCCGATCGCGACGAGCGGAGCGACGAGGGCGACGTTCGACCACAGCGCGCCGTTGAGCGAGCCGAGCTGCCAGAACACGATCTGCTCGCGCGTGGAGGTCGTGCCGAGGAACGTGAGGAAGGCCATGCCGGCACCCGCGATCGCGTTGATGGCGATGCCGGTGAGCAGAAGCGTGACGACCTCGGTGCGTCCGCCCGATCGGCTGATGAAGTAGACCGCGAGCACCGCGATGAGACCGCCGAGGAACGCGAAGAGCGGCGTCGTCCACATCCCGAGCGACGCGATGCCGAACGTGATGCTGGCCGCGGCGCCCAGTGCGGCGCCGGAGGAGACGCCGACCACGCCGGCGTCCGCGAGCGGGTTGCCGAAGATCGCCTGCATGAGCACGCCCGAGACCGCGAGCGCGGCGCCGACCAGCAGGCCCAGCACCAACCGGGGGAGGCGCAGGTTGTAGATCACGCCGTAGTCGGTCGCCGATGAGGGAGCCCAGGCCGTGTCGATGCCGATGCCGCGCAGCAGCACCCCGATCAGATCGGTGGGTGAGAGCGAGTACTGGCCGCTCGTGATCGACACGACGCAGGTGATCGCGAGTGCCACGAGCAGCCCGCTCGTGACCAAGGTGAACCGCAGTGTGCGGTGCGTGGCGGGCGTGGAGGTGACGACCTCTCCGGTCATTTCTCGGACTCGGCTGTCGAGTGTCCTGGTGCGTACAGCGCGCGGGCGATCGCTCCGATCACCTCGGCGGACCGGGGCCCGAAGCTCAGGATCTCGCTGTCGGCCATGTCGATCACGCGGCGGTTGATGCCGGCGGGTGTCTCGGCGACGGCGGGCACGCGCTCGATCAGGCCGTCGATACCGCCGACCGACTCGAGCCCGTCGGTCATCATCACCAGCACGTCGGGACGAGCGGCGACGAGCGCCTCGGCGGTCATGGGCTTCATGCCCTCCCAGCCGATCTCGGCGGCGACATCCACTCCGCCGACGGCGTCGATGAGGGAGTCGGCGCCGGAGTCCTCGCCGAAGATGTAGTACACGTTCGCGCTGCCGCGCACGTAGAGGAACAGCATCCGTGCGCGGTCCTCTTCGTCGGCGGGGACGACGTCGGCGATCTCGGCGAGCGTCTCGTCGACCGCGGCGTCGAGTCGCGCGATGAGCGCCTCTCCGCGGCTGGGCACGCCGAGTGCCGTGGCGATCTCGGTCACGAGCTCGTCGGTGGTGTCGAGGCGGCGGTCGCTGGAGATCACGACGACGGTGATGCCGGCGTCACGCAGCTGCTGGCGGATCTCCTTCGGGCCGATCGTGGTGTCGGTGAGGATGACGGTCGGCGCGAGTTCCAGGATGGCCTCGGCGTTGAGCGTGTGCCCGGTCTTGGTGACGACGGGCAGGTCCTCGGTGCCGGCGAAGACGGTGGACGAGTCACGGCCCACGACCTGGTCGCCGAGCCCGAGGGCGAACACGGTCGAGGCGATGGTGCCGGAGATGTCGATCGGGAGGATGCGGTCGACGTCGGTGATCTCGATCTCGCGGCCTTCGCTGTCGGTCACGGTCACCGGCAGCACGGGAGCGGTGTCGTCGTCGACCGGCGTGATGGCATGGCTCGAGAGGCAGGCGGTCGAGGGGCCGGTATGCCCGCGGACATCGTCTACCAGGTCGAGGGAGGCGAGCGGGACGGATGCCTGCGGGCAGCTGTCTTCCCCGGCGGACGAAGGTGCTGCGGTCGCGCCCGGCTCCGCGCACGCGGTGAGACCGACGGCGAGAGCGGCGACGAAGAGGGCGGAGAGGACGCGGCGCATTAGGCAAGGCTATCCTAAAACTTGACGCACTCTCCTGTGCGCCCCTACGCTCGGGAAGGGCGGCTTGCTTAGCTAAGCCTAACCAAAATCAAACCTTCGCCCGACTGCATTGCGGCACCGCCGGCGCGCGTCCTCGGCCGCGTGCCCGGGGGCCGTGGAGAATCGTGAACGACACAGCCATCGCATCCCCAGGGAGCACTCGCCTACGCGTCCTGCTCGCTGCCCTCGTCTCCTTCCTCCTCATCGCCGCCGGCGCGGTGATCGCTCCGCCCGCACATGCGGCCGGAGGTACGGTCACCGCCGGCGTCACCTCCGCCAGCTCCTCGGGCGTGAGCGTGCAGGTGCAGGCCAGCGGCCTCCCCGACGTCGCCGGCGCGTATGCGGCGCTCATCGTGAAGGGCACGGAGGGCGGACTCACCGGTGCCGGTGGCTACGCCGCCTTCGCCATGCCGTTCCCGGCCGTCGCCGCAGGGGCGACCTCGTTCACGCTGACCGCGCCCGCCGGTTCGCTGGACCGCACGAAGGTGTACGAGGTGCTCGTCTGGAAGCAGCACTCGAACCCCGATGCCTCCACCATCTACGGTCGTGGCGACGTCGCGATCTCCTCGGGGCAGTGGGATGCCGTCTTCGGTGCGGAGACCACCGAGCCGGGCACCGACCCCGGAACCGAGCCTGGTACCGACCCGGGCACGGACCCCGGTACCGACCCGGGCACCGACCCCGGAACCGACCCTGGTACCGACCCGGGCACGGACCCCGGTACCGACCCGGGCACGGACCCCGGAACCGACCCGGGCACGGACCCCGGCACCGACCCGGGCACCGACCCTGGCACCGACCCGGGCACGGATCCGGAGCCGGCCGATGCGTCGATCTCGGTGTTCCTGGCGGATGGCGTGACGCCGGCTGCGGGTGTGGCGTTGAAGGCGGGCGACAAGGTCGTGGTGAAGGGGTCGGGGTATGACCCGACAGCGAATGTGGGTGGTCGGGGTGTTCCGATCCCGGCGAACCTTCCGCAGGGCACGTATGTGGTGTTCGGCAACTTCGCCGCGACGTGGCAGCCGTCCGCGGGGGCGGCGTCGTCTGCCCGGTCGGTGGGCGCGCAGGTGTGGGCGCTGTCGGAGGGCGTGCTGAACCAGGTGCCCTCGCAGTACCAGAACGCGATCCGTGCGCAGTGGGTGGACATCGCCGATGACGGCACGTTCACCGCGACCCTGACGTTGAAGGATGCCGCGGCGACTCCCGGCTCCTACGGTGTGTACACCTATCCGGCCGGTGGCGTCTCGAACCCCGACCAGGAACGCAGCGTCGCCCTCGACTACTCGGTTGCGCCGGTCGTCACCGCCTCGGTGAAGTCCGCGACGGCGGAGGACGGCCTGACGGTCACGGCATCCGGTAAGAACCTCGGCGCGATCACGGGGGCGTACGTCGCGCTGATCGAGTCCGGCACGGAGGGGGATGTCACCGGCAGCAGCGGCTTCTTCGCGATGCAGTTCGTGCGCAGCATCTCGGGTGGCGCGTTCAGCGTCGACCTCACTGCGGCGGCCGACGCGCTCGACCGCACCACGTCCTACGAGGTGATCGCGTGGCAGCAGCACACCAATCCGAGCGCCTCGACGATCTACGCCCGCTCCGCGGTCGCGATCAGCGACGCGCAGTGGACGGCTCTTCAGCCTGAGCCCGGTCCCGCGGTCATCACTTCGGTGAAGTCGGCGACGGCGAAGGGCGGCCTGACGGTGACGGCATCCGGGAGGAATCTCGGCACGATCGCGGGCGCCTATGTCGCACTGATCGAGTCCGGCACCGAGGCGGATGTCACCGCCGGCGGTGGATTCCTCGCGATGAAGTACGTGCAGAAGGTCGCGTTCGGCGCGTTCTCGGTCGACCTCACGACCGCAGCGAAGACGCTCGACCGCACGAAGTCGTACGAGGTCATCGTGTGGCAGCAGCACTCCCTGCCCACCGCCGACACGATCTACGCGCGTTCGACGGTGGCGATCACCCCGGCGCAGTGGGACACGCTGTTCGACATCACGAAGCCCGAGACGCCCACCACGCCCGTGACCCCGCCGGCGAACGTGCCGGGCGGTTCGCTCCGCTGGGCGATCTCCTCGTCGTTCACGGACTACATCACGAGCGACATCGCCAAGGGCGCCATCGACGTCTCGAACGGCGCGACCCGCTCGGGTGGTCAGTTCCAGTTCGGCCAGACGGTCGGCGGCGACTACGACACCAGGACGGGACTCGGTTCGGTGGTGTACCGCGGCTCGGTGCGCTTCACCGGCCACAACGGCGTCCTCGACGTCACGGTCGCGAATCCGCAGATCCGCATCACATCCGCAGCAGCCGCGACGCTGTACGTGTCGAGCGGTGGTGCGCAGGTCGCGTTCGCGACGGTCGACCTCTCTCGTGCCGCGCGCACGACGGCGAACGGCGCGGTGACCTACACCGCGGCGCCGACCGCGCTGACGGATGCTGGTCGCGACCGTGTGCTGTCGGGCTACTCGACGGTGCTGAACCCGGTCACCTTCACGATCGGCTCGGTGGCGGCGGCGCCCTCGGGCACGACAGGCACGGTGGCTGCGGCGGTGGTGAAGGCGAAGCCGACGCTCCCCGCCACCCCGCCGAGCGCCGAGGGCATCGTGATCGACGACGACAACCTCGCCGCCCTCGAGTCCGGACTCCCGGCGACGATCTCGGCATCCGGGTTCCAGGCGAACGAAGAGGGCATCAAGGTCGTCGTCTACTCGACACCGGTGCTGCTCGACACGGTGAAGGCGGATGCCGATGGCGTCGCCACCTGGACGGGCACGCTGCCGGCGAGCCTGGAAGACGGCGCGCACACGCTGACCCTGCAAGGGTCGGTCGACCGCGGACTGGCGTTCACGCTGACCCGCGCGACGACCGTGATCGGCGCCTGCACGGTCGAGGATGCCACGCTCAAGTGGGGCTACAAGGAGTCGTTCCGCACCTACATCGAGGGCATCGCGAAGGGCGGCTGGACTCTCACCGACGTCGCCTACCAGTACCCCGACTATGTGTGGGAGAACGGCACCGGCTCGTTCGACGACGAGTCCCTCACAGGCCTGGTGACCTACGGCGGCAGCATCACCTTCACGGGCCACGACGGCGCGCTGAACACGACGCTGGCGAACGCCCGGATCGAGCTGGCCGGTGACACCGGCTATCTCGTGTTCGATGTGACCGGCACCACGCAGGACGGCGCGAGCGTCGACCAGAAGGGTGTGCGTCTCGCGGAGTTCGGTCTCGGAGACGCGGCCGTCGTCGACGGCGTGCTGTCGCTCGACGCGATCCCGACCACCCTCACCGATGCCGGCTCCGCCGCGTTCGGCACCTACGCGGCGGGCGAAGACCTCGACCCGGTGACCGCGGTGATCCCGGTCGATGCGGAGTGCGGCGTCGCAGTGGAGGAGGAGCCCGCGGCTGAGTCCGGGGCCTCCACTGCCGTCAGCGCGGTGACGACTCCGGCCGACTCCGAGGATGCCCCGGTGTGGCCCTGGCTCGTCGGCGGACTGGTCGTCGTCGCTCTGGCCGCCGGCGGTGGCGTGCTCATCGCCCGCCGCTCCAAGAAGGACGAGACGGCCGAGGTGACCACCGAGGTCTGATCTCGGACGCAGGACCGAACCGCCCTCCCCGCAGCGGACGCGAGGAGGGCGGTTCTCTGTGTGCCGAACGGGTGCCGACTGTCAGGCTCCCGGCACCTGCAGCACAGTGGTGTTCTCGAGCTTCGGTCCGCGCCACACCGCCGCACGCCGAGGGGTCTGCGCGTCGGAGATCGTGGCACGCAGCACGAGTCCGTTCTTGAGGTTCTCCAGCCCGAAGTGGGCGCTGGGTTGATCCGACCGCGGGTTCCCGGCCGTCACGCTGATCTTGGTCTTCGCCGCCGTCACGTTGGTTCCCGCGCCGAGGTAGACGCCGAACCGCGGAGCATCCTCGATGGTGTTGTCGGAGATCGCGATGTTGCGGTGCACCCGTGAGGTGCCCACGGTGTAGGACGAGGTGAAGTGCTGGAGCATGATCGCGGCCGCCGAGGTCGGCCAGGGTACAAGTGTCTGGTCGAGACAGACCCGGCGGATCTGGTTGCCGCTGACGACGAGGTTCTCGGAGCCGATGGGGCCTTCGCCGTAGGCCGTGTCGTTCGCGATCCAGATGCCCCAGTTGGTGAGGTCGCTCATCCGGTTGTCGGTGATCACTCCGTTACTGGCCTTCATCCGCACACCCAGCCCGCGCGACTCCTCGATGACGTTGCCGGTGATCACGAAGCCCGAACCGGAGTAAGAGCGGTTGAAGACGTGATCGCCCGCCGCCGCGCCGGACACGGCAGACGCGATCGTGACGACCAGGGGAGTCGCGGCGCGCGGATCTCCGTCGACGGCCGTCACGCGGGCCGTGCCGCGCACGGTGCCGTCGCTCGACTGCACGATCTGGAGGGTATCTCCGACGGCGACTTCGGCAGAACCTCCCGCGAGGTGGAGCTTCTTGCCGCCCTCGCTGAGGGACTGGAGTGCACGCAGCTGCGAGTAGACGTTCATGCCGTCGTCGTGCAGCCGCGCGAAACGGTTACCGACGACAGTCGGCCCTCGGCGCCCTCCGTGATGGTGGTACCCGTCGGCGTTCACGCTGACCCAGCGGCCGGAGCCTGCGCGCACGTCGACCACGGTGCGGCGCAGCACGGTCGCCTCCGAGTTGTTCGAGATGACGGCGGCTCCGGGGCCGGCGTGGATGATCAGGTCCTTCAGCGTCGTGTCGGCGGACTGGTGCAGGGCGATGGCGTTGCGGTCGCCGCGGTATCCGGTGGCGAAGCCGTCTCCGATGGCGATGTCGGGCATCCGCCCCCGATGCGCCGTGTCGACGGTGAACGTCCAGCGACCATCGGCGCCGGCCGTAGCGGGGTAGGAGACGGAGAAGGTCGACTGGACCCCGCGCTTGAAGAGTCCGCTCGCGGCGTCGTGCAGGGTGCCGTATCCGGCCCCGCTGAACAGCGTGCGGTCGGTGAGGGACGGGAACCCGGACAGGAGCTCGAGCTGGAAGGTGCCGGCTGTCGGATCGACCGCACGAATGATCCCCTGCGTGAAGGGCGGGGTCTCGTAGTCGAGCGTGAGGCCGGTGACCGTGATCCCGGTCGAGCGAGTGATGGCGATGCCGCCCTTGTGCGGGTCGAGCATGAGCAGCTCGGTCCCGTTGCCGAGCAGTTCGATGCGTGCTGTTTCGGTGAGTTCGAGGGCGTACCAGGAGGGCGTGCCGTCGTCGCCGATCCGGTAGACGCCGCGGTCGAACAGGACACGCGCGGTGTTCTTGGCGGATGCAGCGGTCCACGCCACTGCATCAGCGATCGTCCGTCGGATGGCCGGACCGCTGTCTGAGGCGCCGGGTGCGGCACCTCGGGCCGAGACCGGGAAATCCCTGCGGTTGCCGGCTCCTCCGGCGCGGACGGGGCCGCCGCTCGTGGCGCCCGCCGCCGCCGGGGATGCGGATCCGCCGATGACAGCGAGGCTGCCCGCGCCGACCGCGGTGCCGATCAGCAGTGTGCGTCGAGTCATCCTCTGTTCTGCGTCGTTCATGGACTGCCTCCCTCATCGTGGCGACGCGGCCCTGCGGCATCGTTGCCTGATTCAAATAATCGGAAGGTAGCACCAATAGTTTGAATATGCGAGACTTTCCTGGTCGAAGGGATGGCAATGACCGGCACCACCTCATCACGCCCGCCGTGCGGACCGGCCGAGATCCGGATCGTCGAGGGGGAGGGCGCGCAGCTCCCGCCGTACTCGGACGACGTATGGACCGGGCGCTACGTGCCTCGCGGCATCCTCGTGCCCTTCCGTGGTCAGGTAGGAACCCCTGCGCCCTCCGCGCTCGATCGGGCCTCCCTCGTCATCCGCGCCGGTGGGACCCTGCTGCGCGAGGGTGTCGACTACGTCGTCGACCCGGTTTTCGGAACGATCTGTCTGCCGACCGTCGATGCGGCGCCGTTGCCCGTGTCGATCGACTATCGATACTCCCTGCTGCGCATCGACAGCATCGTCCGTGAGGGCTCGGGGGAGAAGCTGCTGCTGCGTGGCGTCTCGCACCTGACGAACCCGCACCCGCCGCACCCTGCCGTGGGAGGGGCCATCGAGGAGAACCTCCTGGTCGAGGCCTTCAGCGATGGGGTAGCGACGGTATATGCCCCGCGCGCTCCGCGGTGGCCGCTGCCCGCGGTGCCGGCGGGTGCCCTGCCGCGCGCGGCGCGAGTCCTCAACGACGGAGAGCCGCTCCGGCTGCTGTTCCTGGGAGACTCGATCACCGAGGGAGGGGATGCCTCGACCGAAGAGTCGACCTTCCGTGCGATCGCCGGAGGCCGGGTGCGGGACGTGCATCCTCAGGTGCAGGCTTCGTATGCCGCGACCGGCGGCTCGCGTTCGGTGCAGTGGCTCGACGACCGCGACGGCTCGTGCGACTGGAACCGGGTGACGGAGGCCGCGCCCCACGTCACCGTCGTGGAGTTCCTGAACGATTCCTACCTCGACCCCGCGCAGTGGGAGCCCGCCTACGACGAGCTCCTGTCGCGGCTGCGCTCTGCGGGCAGCGAGGTGGTGCTGCTGACGCCGACGTTTGCGATGCGCTCGGCCATGAACGGCTCTGAGAAGACCGATGACGGGCGGCCCTACGTCCGTTTCGTGCGCGACTACGCCGCGCGCACTGGCGTTCCGCTGATCGACGTGTCTGCGCGCTGGGACAGGCTTCGCGACGAAGGGCTCCCGTACTGGACTCTGCTCGCGAACGGGATCAACCACCCCGATGACCGCGGGCATCGTCTGACCGGCGAGTTCATCGCGGACGCCCTGCTGACGCTGCTCTCCCCGGCGGCGGACGCATGAGCGGGCGCCGAGAGGACTCCGCACTCATCGCTATCGGTGATTCGCTGACCGAGCACGGCACCTGGCCGGAGCTGCTCGCG
The DNA here is from genome assembly GCF_023091245.1 of Microbacterium croceum. Classification (NCBI taxonomy): domain Bacteria; kingdom Bacillati; phylum Actinomycetota; class Actinomycetes; order Micrococcales; family Microbacteriaceae; genus Microbacterium; species Microbacterium croceum. The sequence goes on from NZ_JAHWXN010000001.1 coordinate 1,011,430, forward strand.
GGGGCCGCCGGGTGGCAGATCGAACGGATCGCGCATGCCGGGCAGACGTCGACCGAGATTGCATTGCGCCTCGGGGTGATCAGGATGACGTTCTCCGCGGCCGGGGCCGTGCAGGAGGACCGAATCCCGCTGAAGCCGGTGGGCCCGTCCGGAGACTTCCGTCACCACATCGACTCCGGGATGGAGGACATCGCGGTGCCGGGAACGCTGGCCGGTCGTCCGGGCCTCCTCACCCACCGCGTGGGCGGGGCCGCGCTCGAGGGGTGGGAGTTCGCGTCCGACGGCGCTGCTCCCACGGCGGACGCGGTGCTCGACTTCCGTGCCGAGGTGCCGGTCTTCTCCGCACCCGCGGCGTTCGTCATATGGTGCGGACGCAACAACCCCGGACCGGTCGCTGCGCGCGACGTCGCCGCGATCGTCGCGGAGCTGCACGCACGCCACTCCGCGGCGCGGTGCCTCGTGCTGGGGGTGCACGCGGCATCGTTCGAACCGATCGGCTCCGAGGGGGTCGCGCTCGTCGACGGACTGAACGCGACGCTCGCGCAGACCTTCGGGGATCACTTCGTCGACCTGGGTGCCGTCTTCCGCGAGGCGGCGCCCACCTCCGACGGCACGACCGCGGCGCAGCTGCGCAGCGACGACGTGCATCTGAACGCGGCAGGAGACGCGGTCGTCGCTCGAGCGGTCGCGCGTCGGCTGTCGGAGCTGGGGTGGTGGCCCACCGGCATGACGCTGCCGTCATGAGGGAGGAGCGGGTGCAGTGGCGCGGCATCGCGGCGCTTCGCTGTTCCGCCGGAGGGACATCGGTGGTCATCGTGCCCGCTCGCGGAGCCAAGATCGTCTCGCTGCGTGATCGCACCGGCCGGGAGTGGTTGGCGCAGGGCGACGGGCGCCCCGTACCCGGGGGTCCTGCGACGGCGTTCGAGGATGCGGAGATGTGCGGATGGGACGAGTGTGTCCCGACCATCGATCGGTCCCGCACGACGACGGGTCTGATCGCCCCGGACCACGGCGACGCTTGGAATCGCGCCTGGCAGGAGAACCCCGATGGGGCACTGTCGACGCATCTGCCCTCCGTGGACGCGGCCTTCGAACGTCGGATCGGGCTCGACGCGGACGGCACGCTCACCCTGTCCTACCGGGTCCAGGCGGGACCGGCGGGAGCGGACATCCTGTGGGCGGCGCATCCGCTTTTCCTCCGAGAGGAGGGGGACCGGATCCGCCTCGATGCCGAGAAGCCGCTGTGGGACGTCTCGGCTCCGACCGCCGCGCCCGCGGCAGGTGATCCGGGCGAGCGGGTGAACGCGCGGATGCCGAAGGGGACATCTGCCAAGTACTACACGGATCCGGAGGAGCGGCCGCGGTGGGCGCGCATCGATCGCCGGGATGGCGCCTCGCTCCGGCTCGAGTGGGAAGGGCGCGCGGTGCGGACGTTGGGTGTCTGGCTCGACCGCTCCCGCTTCGCGACCGAGAATGTGGTCGCCTTCGAGCCGTCCACCGGATGGTACGACTCCGTTGACGCGGCCTCCGCCGTGGATCGGGTGCTTCGAGTGGGGCCGGGCGGAACGGCGGAGTGGTCGCTCGTCGTCCGTCTCACCACGTCATAGTGCTGCGCGAGTCAACGTTTGCTCTTTTGAGATGCAGACAAGCCTCATGCCCTTTGATTTCGAACCGCAGTGTTTGCTACGGTGTTGAGCAACCGGTTTACCAAAATGAAGGACCGAGGTCGAAGATGACGAACACTCCCCGTACCGTGCTGGTGACCGGCGCGGACGGCCGCATCGGCCGGGCCACGGTAGCCCGGCTCCGTTCCGACGGATGGCGGGTCATCGCTCTCGCCCCGAGATTCCGCGCTCTCACCGCAGACGACGCCGAGCTGCGCGTGGGCGATGCGACGAACGAGGCGGATGTCGCGGCGGCTCTCGACGGCGTCGATGCGCTCGTGCACCTGGCTGCCGTCCCGCACTGGGAGCACGGAACCCCGTACGAGGTGTACACGACCAACGTCGTCTCGACCTTCAACGTGCTGGTCCAGGCGGCGCAGCGGGGCATCCACCGGGCCGTCATCGCCAGCAGCATCCAGGCGACCGGGGTGCCGGGAAACCATCACGACGTCCTCCCGGCCTACTACCCGATCGACGAGTCGCTCCCGACCGTCCACGACGAGTGGTACTCGCTGTCGAAGTACTCCGACGAACTCACGGCGCAGATGGTCGCCAGCCGTTGGGGCATGTCGATCATCGCGCTGCGCTTCCCGTGGGTCGACGACGCTGATGCGCTGCGTGTGGTCGGAGAGGAGTGGACGCGTGACCCGGAGCAGGGGGTGAAGCTGGGGTGGTCGTACCTCGATGTGCGCGATGCGGCCACCGCGGTGGCCCGCAGTCTGGAGGCCGACATCGACGGGGCCGTCGTCGTGCAGCTCGCCGCTCCTCAGACGCTGGTGCCGTTCGATACGGAGGAGCTGTTGGAGGCCTATGCCCCTGATGTCCCCCGGCAACGGGTGTTCCCCGGACGCGCGGTTCCGGTCAGCACGGATCGCGCGGGACACCTCCTGGGGTTCGTCGCGGCCCACGAGATCGAGCCTGCGCCCGTCGTCGAAGCGGCAGGCTGAATCGTGAGGATCCTCGGGGTCGAGTCGTTCATCCTCACCGACCGCCGGCTGCTGGTGCGGATCGGCACCGACACCGACCTGGTCGGATGGGGGGAGGCCACCCTGGAGACCTGGGTCGGACCGGTCGCCGCGGTCGTGCGGCAGATGTCCGACTACCTGGTTGGTCAGGATCCGCGAAGGATCACGGCGCACTGGCAGGTGCTCACGCGGGGTGGCTTCTACCGCGGCGGTCCGGTCATGTCCTCGGCGGTCTCCGGGATCGATCAGGCGCTCTGGGACCTCGCAGGCAAGCGGCTCGGTGTGCCGGCGCATGAGCTGCTGGGTGGTCCGGTGCGCTCCGCCGTGCGGCTCTACGCGCACGCGAACGTCGACGGGCGCATCGGTGACCTCGCGCGTGCGAGAGAGCTCGCCGCCGAGGGGTACACCATGGTCAAGGTCGCCCCCACGGAACCCACCCGCTTCGTAGACACGGAGGCGACGATGCGGCGCCTGGTCGACGAACTGGAGGAGCTGCGCGCGGCGATCGGCGATGGCGTCGACATCGCGGTCGATCTGCACGGCCGCTTCTCGATTCCGCAGTCGCGGCGCTTCCTCGCGCGCACCGAGCACGTCGGCCTCGCTTTCGTGGAGGAGCCCCTGCGGCCCGAGCACTCCGCGCACATCGGAGAGCTCGTGCGCAGCACCTCGACCCCGATCGCCACGGGCGAGCGCCTGTACTCGCGCGTCGAGTTCGATCCGGTGCTGCGGGCCGGGATCGCCTTCGCGCAGCCGGACCTCTCGCACGCCGGGGGGATCTCCGAGGTGATGCGCATCGGTGCCCTCTCCGAGATCTTCGATGTGCAGCTCGCGCCGCACTGCCCGCTCGGCCTCGTCGCGTTCGCGGCGTGCATCCAGGTGGATGCGGCGACCCCGAATGCGGCAGTGCAGGAGACCGTGATCGACTTCGCCGCGCTGCGCGACAGCGACGAGCATGCCTACGTCCGCAACAGGGAAGACTGGGTGCCGGTCGACGGATATCTTCCGGTGCCGCAGGGCGTCGGCCTCGGCCTCGACATCGATGAGCAGCTCGTGCGGGAACGCGCGATCGAGGTCGCACCGTCGCTCACCCTCTGGTGGAGTGATCCGCGAGATGGGGGTTACGTCGAATGGTGAGCGGGACGGCGGACGAGGGTGTGTGGCACCGGCAGGTGCCGGTCTCGGATGACGGCGGCGCGACGCTGCGCGCAGCGATCCGTGATGCGTGCGAGTGGACCTCCGCCGCCGGGTCCCGCTCGGCGGTGATCGAGCTCGCGGCCGGCGTGCATCGGATCGATCCTCCGGTCGGCGACGCGGCCGGCGCGGCGATCGTCATCAGCGATGCCTCCCGCGTGACCCTCACCGCCCCACAGGCGGAGCTGCTGTTCGCGGACCCGCATCGCGAGGCGATCAGCGTCCGGGGCTCCACGGACGTCGTGCTCGACGGCTTCGTCCTCGACTATGCAACGCCGTCGTTCACGCAGGGGGTGATCACGCACGTCGACACCGAGGCATCGCGCTTCCGATTCGCCCCCGCGCCGGGCTTTCCCGACTTCTCGGATCGGGTGCTGTTCACGGGAACCGGGTACGGCACCCTGCGCGATCCGCGCACGGGCGGGCTGAAGCCCGAATCCCGCCAGACCTTCATGATCGAGTACGCCGCGGAGCCCGCTGTGGACGGGAGCTTCCTGGTGACCGTCGAGGCCTCCGATCGCGGCTGGATGTCGCACATCGAGCAGGGTGACGGGTTCGTCGTCGGTCACCGCGGAGATCAGCACGGCATCCGGATACAGGAATCCGACAGCGTGACCGTGCGCTCGGTGACGATCCATGCCGCGCCCTGCGCCGCGATCCTCGCGCACGAATCCTCCGGCACCGTTCTGCGGGATGTGACGGTCGCGCGGCGAACCGGGTCGACGCGGTGGATCAGCAGCAACGCCGACGCGGTGCACTGCCAGGGCGGGCGTCGTGGGCCGTCGATCGTGGGATGCCGTTTCGAGGGGATGCACGACGACGGTGTCAACCTCTACGTTCACGCTCTGACGCTCTCAGGCCTCGGCGAACGCACGCTGGTGCTCGACGGCGAAGGGCCTGTGCGACAGGGAGACCTGCTCCAGCTGGTGGAGGCGTCGACCGGCACCGTGCTCGCCGAGGTCGAAGTCGCTGAGCTCGTCGCCTCCGAACCGCGGCTCGTGATCGTCGATCGTGATCTTCCCGCATCCGTCGAGGTCGGGGCGGCCGTGTATAACCGGTCGAACGCCCTCCCGGGCTTCCGCATCGCCGGATCGCTCTTCCACGACTTCCGCGGTATCGGCGTGCGGCTCAAAGCCAGTGGGGGCGTCATCGAGGACTGCCGCTTCGAGAACCTCTCGGGGTGCGGCCTCTGGATCGCCAACGACCCCGGGTGGTCGGAGGGACCGCTCGGGTCGCGAGACGTCGTGGTCGAGGGAAACACCTTCCGAGCGACACCGGCCGACGTGTCGTTGCGGTCGTGGCCGCACTCCGCCGCCACCGTCATGATCGAACTCTTCGACGGCGCCGACGGTCCGGCTGCCGGCCGCGCGCACGAACGCATCGCGTTGAAGGACAACGACATCCAGCAGCGGGCGGCAGCGGCGGTGTTCGTGGGCGGCGCGACCGACGTCTCCATCGCCGCGACACGGATCGACCAGGGCGGCGACTCCTGGCTCGCGACCAGAGACAGCGACCTGATGGTCATCTGAGCCGGGGATCGAGCCTGGTGCGGTGTCTAGACGAACGGAAGCTGCTGCTCGTCGGGCGCGCCCTTGGCTCCCGACGAATACCCGAGCACGAGCTCGCACGGCACTCGACGTTCGTTGTCCTCCGTGGGCGAGTCATTGATCATGCGCACGAGCAGGTCTGTCGCCGCGATGCCCACATCGACCAGTCGAGGATCGACCGTCGTGAGGAATCGTGCCTCGGAGTCGGAGTACTTGACCCAGTTGTCATGTCCGACGAGAGCGACGTCCTCCGGAACACGGATGCCGTTGCCGACCAGGTAGCGGGCGGCCCCGAGTGCGATGAGGTCATTGCCGCACACGATGCCGTCGATGGTCGGATCCGCCTGATGCAGACGTTCCGCCGCGCGATAGCCCCACGCGCCCGACCAGTCGCCGAACTCGCGACGGCTCTCGGCCACCGGCACGCCGGCGGCCTGCAGGACGGCGTCGGCACCTTCCAGGCGGTTCTCGACCGCGTTGGAAGCACGGTGAGCGGTGATGTAGGCGATGTTCTTCCGCCCCTGCGTGAGCAGGTGCTCGGCCGCCACACGACCGGCCATGAGGTCATCGGGGACGACGACCTCATCGCTGTCGGTGTCGGTGATGCCGTGCGCGTACACGACCGGCACGTCGAAGTCCGCGGTGACGGAGCGCAGCGGGATCTCGTTGCCGTCGCCGACCACGATCACCCCGTCGACATGGCGGGCGCGCAGCTTCTTGATGTTCTCGGCTCGCGCCGCGCCTTCGCGACCGTCGTCGTACATCATGGCCGCGACGTCGTGGCGGCTGAGCTCGCTCGCGATACCGGCGATCACGGGCATTGAGAAGATACCCGTGGAGTTCTCGGTCAGAAGCCCGACCGTGAAGCTGCGCCCGAGGGCGAAGTACTGTGCCAGCGCGTTCGGACGGAACTCGAGCCGCTGGGCTGCTTCGAGGATCGCCTCTCTCGTCTTCGGTGAGACGCGCCCGCCGCCGTTGAGGACGCGGGAGACGATCGATGTCGACACCCCTGCCACGGCGGCCACATCCTTGAGGGTCACACCCTTCTTACCCATGTCGTTCCGTTCTCGTCATCCCTTGATCCCACCAGACATGCTGACACCTTTCAGGATCTGCCGCTGGAAGATGAGGAACACGGCGATCGGAATGAGCAGTCCGAGCAGCATTGCCGACATCTGCAGACTCAGGTCGGTCTTGCCCGCGATGCGCGCCAGAGCCACCGAGATCGGCTGCAGCTCGCTGCCCGGCAGCACGAGCATGGGCCACAGGAAGTCCTTCCACGAATTGAGGATCGTCAGCACGGCGATCACCCCGAGGATCGACTTCGAGAACGGCAGCACGATGATGAAGAACATACGCAGCGGACCCACGCCGTCGACGCGGGCGGCTTCGATGATCTCGCGCGGGATCTCGTCGAAGAAGCGCGTGACGATGAGCACGGTGAACGCGTTGGCCGCTGCCGGCAGCCACACGGCCCAGTAGGTGTCGATCAGCGACACTCCCACGAGGGGCACGTCGACGACGGTCAGATAGAGAGGAACGAGGGAGATCACGCCGGGGACGAACAGCGTCACCAGGATCGCGCCGGAGAGGAACTTCGCCCAGCGGGGGCGGAGGATGCTGATCACGTAGGCGAGCGACGCGGTCACGACGACCGTGGAGATGGTTGAGCCCAGCGCCATCACGGCGGTGTTGGCGAGGTAGCGGCCGACCTGGATCTGCTCCCACGCGGCGGTGAGGTTGCCCCACTGAATGCCGCTGGGGAACCACGCGAACGGCTGCGAGATAGTGTCCTGCGTCGTGGAGAGCGCGGCTTTTGCGAGCCACAGGATCGGTCCGACGCCGGCGATGACGAGGAACGAGAAGAACGCGATCTGCAGCGTCGTCATCGTCGCCTTGACGCTCGGACGACGTCGGTCGGCATCCGAGATCGCGGACCGTTCCGGAGCCTCCGCCGCCTTGCGACGTGCGCGGGCGGGCGTGACGGCGATCAGGCGGGTGTCGGTCATGATCGGCTCCACTTCCGGGTGGCGAGCAAGTACACGACCGAGACGATGGCGAGTGCGATCGCCAGCAGGAACGACAGCGCGGTGGCCGCGCCGTAGTCGCCGTACTGGAAGGCGTAGCTGTAGATGAGCATGAGCACCGTGACGGTGGCGTTGTCCGGGCCTCCGCCGGTGAAGACATAGGGCTCCGTGAAAACCTGGAGCGTGCCGATCAGCTGCAGCAGGACCAGTGCGAGGATCACGCCGCGCAGCTGGGGGAGGGTGACGTGCCAGATGCGTCGCCAGATGCCGCTGCCGTCGATCTCGGCCGCTTCGTACAGCTCCGGCTTCACGGAGGTGATCGCGGCGAGGTAGATGATGGCTGTGCCGCCGGCGGTCGCCCAGATCACCTCGAGCACGATCGATGGCATCGCGCTCGCGCTCGAGTTGAGCCAGGGGAGCGGTCCGATGCCGACAGTGCCGAGGATCTGGTTGAAGAGTCCATCGGCGGAGGGGTCGTAGAAGTACTTCCAGAGCAGGATCGCGACGATCGGCGGGATGACGACGGGAAGGTATGCGAGCGTGTTGAAGAGCGCCCGACTGCGACGCAGCTCGGCCATGTAGACGGCGAGGACCAGAGGTGCAGGGAATCCGAACAGCATGCCCAGCACGGCGAAGTAGACGGTGTTGCCGACCGCCTGCGGGAGCACGGGATCGGAGAGCACGTAGGTGAAGTTCGTGAGCCCCACCCAGGTCGCGTCGTCGATCAGGTTGGTGCGTTGGAACCCCATGATCGCGCCCGAGACGATCGGGCCCCAGGAGAAGTAGGTGAAGGCGAGGATGCCGGGGATCGCGAACAGCACCGGGACCAGCCCGCCGCGTCGGTACCAGCGCACGATCGACGGGCGTCGTCGGGGGACGAGCCGGGGGCTGTGCGCCTCGGCCTCGCGTTCGGGCGAGGTGTCCGGTGCCAGGGTGGCGCTCGATGTGGGGGGCATGGCTGCTTCTCCGGTAGTGAGGTCGGCGGCGCCGTGGGGCGCCGCCGACCGGTGACTGCTATCGCGCGAGCTTGGTGTTCACGGCGTCCTGAGCAGCCGTGAGCAGCGCGGAGATGTCCTGGTTCGGCTCGTTGAGAACCTTCTGCAGCACGGTGTCCAGTTCGCCGTAGACCTGCTGGGGCTGGCTGGTCGGTTCCGGTACGAGCTCCTGCTCGTCCATCACGTCGCGGTATCCGCTGAACTGCTCGATCGGGACGTTGTAGAACTCGCTGACCCAGGAGTCGTACTCCTTGCGCACGGCGGGGTCGAGCGGAGACAGCCCGGGAACGCCGATCAGGCTACCGGCCGCAACGTTCTTCTTGACCGTCTCCACGGCGACGTCCTTGTCGGTGTAGGCGCGGAAGTTGTTGAACTCGATCCAGCGGAGTCCGGCTTGGATCTCGGCCTGGGTCGCGCGGGGGTTGAACACCTCGACGGCACCGCCGAGCAGCGTGCGCTGGATGCCGTCGTGCTCCGGGATCGCGGTGAAGCCGTAGTCGTCGGGGTTCATGCCGAACTGCTGGACCGCGGCAGGGAAATGCTGCGAGACGCTGAGGAACATGCCGACCTTGCCGGCGGCGAAGTCCTGGATCAGGTCGTTGAAGCCGTAGAGGAACTTGCTCCCCATCGACTTGTCCTCCCAGCGCATGTCATTCACGAGATCGAGGTAGTCGACCATCCCGGGCTCGTCGAGCGTCGCCTCGGTGCCGTCCTCGTTCGAGAGCGTGGCGCCGAAGCTGTACGCGCCGGCCGTCGTCATCCAGCCGCCGACGTGCTCGATCGAGTACGTGGAGTACCCGGCCGCTCCGGTCGCGGCCGAGATCTTCTTGGCGTACTCGCGCACCTCGTCCCAGGTCTTCGGTCCCTGTTCGGGGTCGAGGCCGGCGGCTTCGAACAGCGCGCGGTTGTAGGCGAGGCCGACGGAGTAGACGTCGAGCGGCACGCCATAAAGGCGGTCGTCGCCATCGGTGACGACCTGCATGACGCTCGGGTTGAGGGTGTCGGCGAATCCGACACTGTCGAGCGCGTCGGTGATGTCGGCGATCTGGCCGTTGCGGATCAGGGTGGCGGGTTCCGTGAACGGCACGCCGAGCAGCGTCGGCATGGTACCGCCAGCTACCATCGCCTGGAATCCGGTGGCATCCCACTTGCTCTCGCTGAGCTCGACGGTGATGTCGGGATTCTCCTTCTCGAACGCCTTGACCTGGTCCTCGACGAGGGCGCGAAGCTCTGGCTGGTCGGCGCCGGGCACGTCGCCGATGCTGATCGTGACGGGACCGGACTCCTCCGGTTCGGAGGCGGTCCCGCATGAGGTGAGGGCAAGCCCCAGCACAGCCGTGCCGGCGAGGGCGGACACAAGAATGCGTCTGGATTTCATCGTTGAAGCTCCTGTCGGGTGCAACGGTTGATCAACCGGTTGTTCACTTACCATCGACCACGGCGGGTGCATCTGTCAAGTGACTATCAGGATAAGGGCATCGATCGACGAGACAGTTGCGCAACCGTTGACTCATGTGCTCCACTGTGAACGTCCCTCAACGAGGAGGAGAGAGAAATGGTCGAGTTCGATCGTCGTGCATTCATGATCGGCGCTGCCGGAGTTCTGGCCGGGGTGGCCGCCGGCGTCGCGGTGCCATCGCTGGCGTCAGCGGGAGTCCCACCCGCATCCGGCACGCATCACATCTTCGCCGTGGACGACTACGGCGCATCGCCCGGCGGGTCGGCCGACAGCGCTCCCGCGATCCGGGCGGCCATCGCCGCCGCGGCCTCGTGGACGGGCGGCGGCGCGAGCCGGACGGCATCCGTCGTGTTCTCCTCCGGGGTGTACCGGATCGACCGGGCGTCCACGGCCTCGTGGTACGCGCTCGAGGTCGACGGCGTCGCCCGCGTCGCGCTCTACGGATCCTCGACGACCCTCCTCGTGACCAATCCGTACGCCGGCGCGCTCAGTATCGCCCGCTCCACGAGCATGCGCGTGGAGGGGCTCACGATCGACTACGCGACCGTGCCGTTCACGCAGGGCACGATCACCGCGATCGACACCGTGGCCGGCACTGTCGATCTGCAGCTGTTGAGCGGATACCCGACCCTCGCCGACGCGGCGCTGTTCCCAACGTCGAACTACGGCACACTGCGCAATGCGACGACGGGGCTGATGAAGCGCGGACCGCAGATCACGTTCTCGTACACGCATACCGGTACTGTCCTCCCCTCGGGGCGCTGGCGGCTCACGATCGCCCCGGACCATCGCCCGCAGATGGGGGCGATGGCTCTCGGCGACGGCTTCGTCACCGGCTTCCGCGGCAACTGGCACGGCATCGCGATCTATCGCTGCACCGACGTCACTGTCGCGGCGGTCACGATGTACGCCTCGCCCGGGGCCGCCTTCATCCCGAGCGACTCCGACGGCACCGTCATCCGCGACTGCATCGTGACGCGCAAGCCCGGGTCGAACCGATGGATCAGCGCGAACGCCGACGGGGTGCACAATCACGGCGGGAGGGTCGGTCCGCGTATCTTCGGCAACACCTTCGAGTCGCTGCACGACGACGGTCTCAATATCTACAGCACCTCGCGCGCGGCGACCTCGGTGTCGGGGGCGACGGTCGTGCTCGGAGGCGGTGCCATGCAGCTCGCTCCGGGCGACGCGGTGCAGATCGTCAACACGGCCACGGGCACCGTGCGCGGTGAGACGACCGTCGTCACCGTGACGGGTGACAGCCTGGCCGGCGGGCCGGTGAGCGCGTCCCTGGCCGCAATGCCGTCGGGTACGGCCCCGGGTGATCAGATGTTCAACCGGTCGTTCAGCGCACCGGGAGCCGACGTGCAGTACAACGTCTTCCGCGAATTGCGGGGTCTCGGTGTGCGACTGCGCACGAGCGGTGCCTACGTGCATGCGAACGAGATGTTCGATCTCGCCTACTGGGGCATATGGGTGGCCAACGATCCCCAGTACAACGAGGGACCCGTCGGCAGTGTGGATTCTGTCATCGAGCGCAACTCGATCGTCCGCCCGTGCATCGACCGCAGTGTGCTGGGCTGGCCTTCGGCCGCGGCCGGGATCATGGTCGAGAACCTCCGCGACGACTACGAGGGGGGCGCGAGCAAGGCCCACCACGGTCACATCGTGAAGGACAATTACATCGAGGATCCACCTCGGTTCGGCATTTTCGTCGGGGGCGCCGAGAGCATCACCGTATCCGGCAACACCATCGCCTCGACGGCGGGGAATCCCCGCACGGGTGCGCCGACCGCCATGTTCGGCACCCGCAACTCGCACGCGGTCGCTCTGAGCGCGCTGACCGTGCACGAGTACGCCGCAAGTCCTCGACCCATCGTCTGGACGGGAACGGGGGTGACCGGCTTCACGCACACGTGAGGCCGGCTCCCCCGCCGACGCGTCAGGCGAGCACGCGCTGCCGCTGCTCGCCGAGACCGGAGATGCCCAGACGGATCTCCTCACCCCCGCGCAGGAACTGGGCGGGGGTGAAGCCCATGCCCACTCCCGGCGGCGTGCCGGTGTTGATCAGGTCGCCGGGCTCCAGGGTCAGGAACTGGCTGAGGTACTTCACGATGAAGGCGGGGCTGAAGATCATCTGGGCCGTCGAGCTGTTCTGCTTGCGCTCGCCGTCGACGTCCAGCCAGAGTCCGAGATCGAGCACGTCGCCGACCTCGTCAGGCGTCACCAGGTAGGGGCCAGCAGGGTTGAAGGTCGGGCAGGACTTGCCCTTCGACCACTGGCCGCCTCGTTCGATCTGGAAGGCGCGCTCGCTCACGTCGTTCACGGTGACGTAGCCCGCGATGCACGCCTCGGCCTCTTCCTCGCTCTCGAGGTAGCTGGCTTGGCGGCCGATCACGACGCCCAGCTCGACCTCCCAGTCGGTCTTGGTGGAGGTGCGGGGGATCTGCACGTCGTCGTTGGGACCGATCAGCGTGTTCGGGGCCTTGGTGAACAGGATCGGCTCATCGGGCACCGGCTGGCCCGTTTCTTCCGCGTGGTCGCGGTAGTTGAGCCCGATGCACAGGATCTGGTGCGGGCGGGCGAACGGCGCACCCAGGCGGAGCCCTTCGAGGGGCAGTACGGCGCCGGTTCCGACGCGCTCGGCGACGAGCGTGCGCACCTCGTCGATCCGATCGGAGGCGAGAAACGCGCCGTCGATGTCATCCACGACATCCGAGATGTCCACGAATCGTCCCTCGCCGACCTCGACGCCGGGTCGCTCGAGTCCCGGGTCTCCCACTCTGATGAATCGCATGTTGGCGTGTGCCTCTCTTGTAAGCGCCGGGTCGCTATGAGCCGGTCGTCTGCAGTCGCGTGCGCACATCGTGTGCGTCGGCGATGGACCTGATCCGTTCGAGTCTCGCCACCAGCTCAGGCAGCGGTGTGCGGAAAGACAGCGCACTCACCGAGAGAGCGCCGCTGGGCACGAGCGGGGAATCCAGGAAGACAGGGAGGGCGATGCAGTTCACCCCGAGCTCGTTTTCCTGATCGTCGACCGCGTAGCCCTGCGTGCGCACCTCTTCGAGGGTCCGCACGAACAGTGCAGGATCGGTGATCGTCATCTCGGTGCGGGGGCGGAGTTCGTGGGCGCGCGCCCAGGCGGCAGCCGCCCCCGGAGCATCGAGGCTCCATGCCAGCAGCACCTTGCCCACGCCGGTGCGATAGGCCGGGTTCCGCCCACCGACCGTGGAGGTGAGCCGGACGGCGCCCTCTGTGGGGTCGCGCTTGGCGCGGTAGACCACCTCGTCCTTGTCGAGGACGGCATAGTGCGTGGTCTCCCCGAACTCGGCGGTGAGTGCATCGAGCAGGGGCTCCATGCGCGCGCTGTCGAGGCGACGGTCCTGGTGGAGGAAGGCGAGACGAAGGAACTCGTCACCGAGCACGTAGCGACCGCGCTCGAGGCGGTTCGCCAACCCGACTCTGGTCAGAGACGCCAGCGCGCGGTGAACCGTCGGCTTCGCGGCCTCGACGCGCTTGGTCAGCTCGTCGAGGCTCAGCCCCTCCGGAACCTTTGCGAGCTCCATGAGGACCGTCAGCACGCGTTCTGCGCCGACCGGCCCCTGATCTGTTTCTGACATCGCACTCCCTGCTAATGTTCAATCTATCAGATTGAGATTCCATATTTTGGAACTATGGTGTTCCGACTGTCACGAGACCATCTTGCTCCCCCGCGGAGTGTGGGGCCGGGAGGGCGGACGCGGAGATGAGGACGACATGCGCAAAGCTCTGGTGACCGGTGGGGCGAGCGGGCTCGGAGTAGCCTGCGCACAGCGGCTGACACGCGCCGGGTTCGCGGTGAGCACGATCGATCGCGCCGAGGGTGCCGATGGAAAGGTCGACGTGACTCGACGCGAAGAGGTGGACCGCTTCGTCGCCGAGCACGGCCCGTTCGACGTGCTGGTGAACAGCGCCGGAGTGGTGGGCCCCAACGCGGACTTCGTCGACGTCAGCGCAGCGGACTGGGATCGCACAATCGCGGTAAACCTGACCGGAACCTTCCACACCTGTCAGGCCGTGATTCCCGGCATGGTCGCACAGGGGTGGGGGCGCATCGTGAACATCGCGAGCATCGCCGGTATGGAGGGCAACCCGCGCCTCACCGCGTACTCCGCGTCGAAGGCCGCCGTCATCGGACTCACCAAGGCGCTGGGCAAGGAGGTCGCCACGACGGGAGTGCTCGCCAACGCCATCGCCCCTGCCGTGATCGAGACCCCCATGAACGCCACCACGCACCCCGACGTGCTCGCGACGCTCGTGGAGAAGATTCCGATGCGACGGCTGGGACGCGCCGAGGAGGTCGCCGAACTCGTCGCCTGGCTCGCCTCGGACGCTTGCAGCTTCTCGACGGGTGCGGTGTACGACATCAGTGGTGGACGGGCGAGCTATTGATCTCTGCCGATCAGGTCACAGGCCCGCTCTGCGCCCACGGCGAAGGACCCGTCTGGGATAATCGGGATGGTTCGCTCCGGTGGGTCGACATGGTCGAGGGTGTCGTTCTCCGTCTCGACCCGGTTGACGACAAGCCGACTGCTGTCCGGATCGGTCCGTGGGTGGCGGCGCTTCGACCCCGCGTCGACGGCGGATGGGTGATCGCGACGAGGAGCGGCTTCCTTCTCGCCGATGCCGACCTGCGCCCGGAGCAGGAGATCAGGGCGTTCGATGACCCACGACTCCGCATGAACGACGGCGCGTGTGCGCCCGACGGCTCCTTCCTCTGTGGCACGGCCGGTGCCGCTGGCAGCGGATTCCTGTACCGCCTCGATCCTGCGGGCACGGTCGGCGTCATCGCCGCAGGGATCAGCATCTCGAACGGGCTGGTCGCCGATCCCCTGGGGGACGGCGTGTTCTATGTCGACACGGCCACGCGCCGTATCGATCGCCTCCGGCTCGCTGACGGTGCGGTGCGCGAGCGCGAGCCGTACGTCGATCTCGGCGCGTTCGACGGGCTCCCCGACGGCATCACCGCGGATGCCGAGGGCGGTGTCTGGGTCGCGATGTGGGGTGCGGGGACGGTGATCCGCATCGGACCGGATGGGCGCCAGGATGCGCGTATCCGATTGCCGACGCCGCACGTCAGTGCCTGCGCCTTCGGCGGCCCGCACCTCGACGACCTCTACATCACGACCTCGCAGCAGGATCTCCGGCGGCGGGATGCCGCCGCGGGGGCACTCTTCCGTGCGCAGCCAGGGGTGCGCGGAGTGAGCACGCTCGCGTTCGCCGGGTGAACCCCGGTGCACAGCGCGCCCGGGCGGTGGGACAATGGAGGCATGTCCTCCACCGATGCCCCCCAGACCGTCGAAGCGACCGTGCGCCACGTGCCGCGGTACGGCGTGCTGATGGGCATCGGCGTGGTGGTCGGTATCATCGCCGCCGGCGTCCTCACCTGGACGGGCAGCTTCGACGAATCCCAGGTTCTCGATGTCGTCTACCCGCCCGGCCAGGTCTTCGGCTTCCTGTTGCTGTGGACGGTGCCGATCGGCATCGCGCTCGGCGGCATCGCCGGTCTCATCCTCGAGCGTGTCGCCCGCCGGCACGACCGCGTCGTGCGCGTCGAGCGCGAGACCATCATCGAAGCCGACTGACCGTCGGCTCTGCGGTCACGCCAACTCGGCGATGATCGGCCGGATCGCCGCGTCGAAGGCGACCACGTCGCGACGCAGGCCATCGGTCACGGCGACCGTGAGTGCCCCGATCCACCAGATGCCGCGCTGCGAGAACGGCAGCACCTGCACGTTCAGCTCGAACGAATGCGCCCGGCGTCCCACCTCGCGCTCGAACTCCGCGATGGCGCTGGCGTAAGCACGGTAGGCGTCGCCGCCCGTGTTGCTCTTCATCGAGTTCACATACCGGTCATGCGCGGTGCGCGCGTACCGCAGTGCCTCGGAGGCCTGCGGCGCGATCGCGGCGGCGAGCTCCTCGGCACCGGATGCGGGGAGAGCGACCAGGGTGTCGAACCCGTCGATCAGCTCGAGCGGCACGTCGGACGGATGCGCGCGCGGCTCGACCGTCATGTCCCAGTAGACGCGCCACTGCTCCTCGATCGCGGGCGCGGCGTCGACGGCATCCGGCGCGCGCACCGGAAGGTCGCGGAGGGTGGGGAGGTCTTCGGGAACCCGGATGCCGATCGCCTGGCGCAGCGCGAGCGCGAGCAGCACGGGAACGCTCGCGTCTTCGCGGATGAGCCATTGCGGCTTGTCGGCCATGGCCCCATCGTATGGTGCGCGGGGCCCGGCATCCGAGTCTCGTCTCGCGGAGAGTCGGGCCCGCTGCGAGCGGTAGGCTGGGGGTGTGGCTGCCTCCCCCACCAATCCCTATTCCGAAGCCGGCGTCGATACCGCTGCAGGCGATCTCGCCGTCGAGCTGATGAAGTCGTCCGTGCGCGCGACGCACGGCCCTGAAGTGCTCGGCGGTGTCGGCGGATTCGCCGGCCTGTTCGATGCCAGCGCACTGCGCGACTTCCGCCGACCGCTCCTCGCGACCAGCACCGACGGCGTCGGCACCAAGGTCGCGATCGCACAGGCGATCGACAAGCACGACACGATCGGCCAGGACCTGGTCGGGATGGTCGTCGACGACATCGTCGTGGTGGGCGCGAAGCCGCTCTTCATGACCGACTACATCGCGTGCGGCAAGGTCTTCCCGCAGCGCATCGCCGACATCGTGCGCGGTATCGCCGAGGCGTGCTCCGCCACCGGCACCGCGCTCGTCGGCGGCGAGACCGCAGAGCACCCCGGCCTGCTCGGCCCACGCGACTACGATGTGGCGGGTGCCGCGACCGGCGTGGTCGAGGCCGACGCCATCCTCGGCGCCGACCGCGTGCAGGACGGCGACGCCGTCATCGCGGTGTCGTCCAGCGGGCTGCACTCCAACGGCTACTCGCTCGTGCGCCACATCATCACGAACGCCGGCATCGGCTATGGCGACAACGCCGCCGACTTCGGCACCACGTGGGGTGAGGCCCTTCTCGAGCCGACTCGCCTCTACACGCTTCCGCTGCTCCGCCTGATCGAGCAGCTCGGCTCCTCGGCAGGCGCCACGGGTGGTGTGCACGCGCTCAGCCACGTCACCGGCGGCGGCATCGCGGCGAACCTCGCCCGCGTGCTCCCGCAGGGCAGCTGGGCCGAGGTCGACCGCAGCACCTGGTCTCCCAGCCCGATCTTCCGTGTGCTGAGCGACATCGCCGGTTCCACGCTGGAGTCCGCAGAGGGCACCTGGAACCTGGGGATCGGCTTCCTCGCGGTGATCGCGGCGGACAAGAAGGATGCCGCGATCGCGGCGCTGAACGCCGAGGGCATGCCCTCGTGGCAGGTCGGCACCGTCGGGTTCGGCGCGCGTCCGGCAGGAGAGTTCGAACAGGGCGCCAAGGGCGTCGACGGCGGAGCGGTGCGCCTCGTCGGTGCATATGCGGACGGAGCGAAGTAATACCCCATGTGCGGCATCGTCGGAATGGTGGGGACAGCCCCGGTCAATCAGGACATCTACGACGCACTCCTGCTGCTGCAGCATCGCGGCCAGGATGCGACGGGCATCGCGACGGCGGAGCCGAACGGGGTGATGCACAACGCCAAGGCGCAGGGCATGGTCCGCGAGGCGTTCCGCACCCGCGACATGCGTGCGCTGCTCGGCAACGTCGGCCTCGGCCACGTGCGGTACGCCACCAAGGGCACTGCCTCCAACGAGGAGGAGATGCAGCCTTTCTACGTCAACGCGCCGTACGGCATCATCCTCATCCACAACGGCAACCTCACCAACACGCGTGAGCTCACGGCCGAGATGGCGCAGCGCGACCGTCGCCACCTGAACTCCTCCAGCGACACCGAGCTGCTGTTGAACGTGCTCGCCGGCGAGCTGCAGAACACCACGTCGACCGTCGACCTCGACCCGGAGCGCGTGTTCGAGGCTGTCGAGCGCACGCATGAGCGCATCGAAGGCGCCTACGCCGTGATCGCCGTCATCGCGGGGTACGGACTGCTCGCGTTCCGCGATCCCTTCGGCATCCGGCCGCTGATCCTCGGCCACCGCAAGAGCCGCAGCGCTTCGACAGGCTCAGCGACCCCGTCGGGCGACGAGGCAGCGTCCCAGCCCGGTGACGAATGGGTCGTCGCGAGCGAGTCGCTCGTGCTCGAGAACGGCGACTACGAGGTCGTGCGTGAGATCGCTCCCGGCGAGGCCGTGTTCATCACGAACGACGGCGAGCTGCACTCCAAGCAGTGCGCCACCGAGACGACTCTCGCGCCGTGTGCCTTCGAGTACGTCTACCTCGCGCGTCCCGACTCCGTCATGAACGGCGTCTCGGTCTACGAGTCGCGTCTGCGCATGGGGGACCGCCTCGCCGACACGATCGCCACGCACGTGCCGATGGACAAGATCGACGTCGTCATGCCGATCCCCGACTCCTCGCGCCCCGCAGCGATGGAGGTCGCCCGCAAGCTCGGCATCGAGTACCGCGAGGGCTTCTACAAGAACCGCTACGTCGGCCGCACCTTCATCATGCCCGGCCAGGCCGTGCGCAAGAAGAGCGTGCGTCAGAAGCTGAACGCGATGTCGACGGAGTTCCGCGGCAAGAACGTGCTGCTGATCGACGACTCGATCGTGCGCGGAACGACGTCGAAGGAGATCATCCAGATGGCTCGGGATGCCGGCGCCATCTCGGTCACGTTCGCCTCGGCGGCACCGCCCGTGCGGCATCCGCACGTCTACGGCATCAACATGCCCTCGCGGCAGGAACTCATCGCGCACGGACGGACGATCCCCGAGATCGCCGAAGAGCTCGGCTGCGACCACCTCGTGTACCAGGAGGTCGACGACCTCAAGGCGGCGATCACCGAGGGCACGGGCATCACCGACCTCGACATGAGCTGCTTCGACGGACGCTATGTCACCGGTACGGTCTCCGACGAGTACCTCGCGTGGGTGGAGGGGACGCAGACGTCATAGTGTCCGGGTCCCTGCCCCTCGACTCGCTGCGCTCGCTCAGGAACCGCTGTGGGTGACGTCAGGCCGCTCTGGCAGGGCCGGACGCTCGCGCTGATCGGGATCGTGCTGGTCGCGTTCTCGCTGCGATCCGCTGTCGCCTCGCTGTCCCCGGTCATCGACCACATCGCGGTCGACTTCCCGCTGTCGCCGGTCGTCGTCGGTCTGATCGGCGCAGCGCCGCCCGTCTGCTTCGCGATCTTCGGCCTGGTCACTCCGCTGTTCGAGCGGCGATTCGGGCTGGAGCGGGTCGCCGTCACCGCGATCGCGCTCATGGCGCTCGGGATGCTGCTGCGCGGCTTCGCCTCGGACTCATCGACGCTGCTGGCGGCGACCGTCGTCGTGTTCGCCGGAGTCGGGTCAGGCAACGTGCTGCTCCCGCCGCTGGTGAAGAAGTACTTCCCCGACCGCATCGGCATCATGATGACGGTCTACTCCACGACGCTGGCCGTCTCGACGTTCCTGCCGCCGCTGGTCGCGGTGCCGGTCGCGGACTCGCTCAGCTGGCGGGTGTCGCTGGGCATGTGGGGAGTGTTCGCGGCGATCGCTCTCGTGCCGTGGCTGACTCTGCTGATCCGCGAGCGCTCCGGCGGTGCAGCGCCGGTCTCGGAGGAGGAGTACGTCCTCGATCCGACAGACGGCGTGCACGACATGCAGGATGCCGTCGCCGTCGCGACCGGTCCGATCTCGACCGTCCCCGCCAACCCGCGCTACTTCGGCAGGCTCTGGCGGCTGCCGCTTCCCTGGGCTCTGGCTCTGGTCTTCGGCACCTCGTCCACCATGGCCTACGTGTCGTTCGCCTGGATGCCGACCATGCTCGTCGACATCGGCGGGGTGACTCCGGCGACCGCCGGATTCCTGCTCTCGCTGTTCGCCCTGATCGGTCTACCGAGCTCCATGCTCGTGCCGATCCTGATCGTGCGGTTCCAGGCGACCCGTCCGCTGTTCTTCGTCGCGGTCGGCGCCGGCCTCATCGGCCTGCTCGGGATGCTGCTCGCGCCGACCGTGGCGCTTCCGCTGTGGGTCAGCATCTTCGGTCTCACCGCGATCATGTTCCCGCTCAGCCTGGTGCTGCTCAGCATCCGTGCCCGCACCCCGGAGAGCGCGGTCGCACTGAGCGGATTCGTGCAGAGCATCGGGTATGCGCTCGCGGCGGTCTTCCCCCTGCTGATCGGCCTGTTGCACGAGACGACTGCGGGGTGGCAGGTTCCGCTCATCGTGGTCGCCGCCGTGCTGGTGGCATCGATCCCCGCCGGCATCATCGCGGGACGCCGTCGGACCATCGAAGACGAGTGGGAGCTGCGCAACGGTCGGTGGTGACCCGCACCTCGTCCGCCTCTTGCCGAGTGCACGGCATCCTGCCGACTGCACGGGCTCGTCGCGTCGGGATGCCGTGCACTCGACGGCATCCCGTGCACTCGGCGGAAGGCCAGGCGACGTGCGGGGCGCTCAGTGCGCGTGCACCTCGTCGCCGATGCGGATGACGCCGCCACCCTCGGTCGTGGACCATCCGGGGAGCAGGAGGCGGCCGAGGGTGGGCTCCTGTTGATCGAAGGCGCGGGTGAGGGTCGTGAGCACCTTCGCGTCGCGCTCCCCGGTGTCGGGGTTGGCGTGCGTGGCGAGGCAGCGCACGATCGGGCCGGATGTGCGGAGCGTCACCTCTCCGATGCGCACGTCGCCGGTCCAGTCGAGCTCGTCCCAGGCCGCGACACCGTCGATCACGATGTTGGAGCGGAAGCGGCGGTCGTCGATGCGCAGCGGCAGGGCCTCGCCCAGAGCCGCAACGCTCGCACGGCTGTGCACCGAGAGGTATCCCTCCGGGCGGTCCTGGAAACGCGAGGTCTCGCCATCGCCGACCAGCACCAGAGGGAGCCGCCCCGGTCGCTGGAGGCGACGGGCATCCGGTGTCGTCAGCACGAAATCGGTGATGGCCTGCACCAGCTGATCCCGGCCGGTGTCGTCGAGTCCGGCCTCGACGAGCAGCGCGCCGTCGAGCTCGACCCTGATCCGCGCCGACGCGTGGTCATAGCTCGTGCGCAGTGCCGCCAGTGCGGGGAAGTCCTGGAGGGCGAGTCCTTTCGCCTTCGACCAGTAGTCGAGACCGTCGCGGCGCTCGGGCTCGGCGGCATCCGCGAATCGGAACGCCAGCACCCGGTCGCCCGCGACACGACCATCCGGCTGCACGTGGATCGACTCGAGCGGCTCGGGAGTGAATCCCTTGATCGGGTAGCGGGTGAGGGCGACGACGCGGGGCATGAGGCGATCCTCTCAGGAATCCTCATCGGGGCGTGACGGCGTCCGGGCATGACGAAACCCCCGTGGGTCGCACGGGGGTTTCCACAGATCAGGCGGTCAGGCCTTCTCTAGTTCGTCCTCATCTTCGTCGGCATAGTCATCAGCCCACTTGTCGACGTAGGCGTCTTCGTCGGTCGGATGAGCCAATTCGCGCTCGAGCGCGGAGTAGTTCACCGACGGACTGTACGCCTTGAGTTCGCGGGCGATCTTTGTGTGTTTCGCCTTCTGACGGCCACGGCCCATGCGCGAGACCCCCTCACGAGTTCAGCTCTGGGCGACTGGAGCCCGAGGCATTTCACGACACCGGATAAAGCCGGTAAGAGTAGCATTCAGAATAGCACGCGGGTAGACCTCTCTGGCTGCGACCAGGCTCGTGAAGGGAACGATCGTCATGACCGACAGCACCTCCACACCGTCCGACGAGGCGGCGCAGAACGCGACATTGCAGAAAGCGGTGATCGTCGGCATCCAGCCGGATCACGAACGCCGTGTGCTCGACGAGGCACTGCGCTTCGCCCGGTTGCTCGGCGTGCCCCTCGTCGTGGTGCACGTCGACGTCACGCGATTCGTCACGTACGAGGACCCGGATGGCTACGTGCACTCGGCGCCGATCGACATCAACTTCGACGCGGGTGCGGCCGAGTTCGAGGCCGTGCAGGCGGCTGCCGCGGAGGTGCTCGACGACTCGGGCATCACCTGGACCGCGCGCCAGCTCGTCGGGGATCCAGCTCTGGCGATCAAGCAGCTCGCCAACAAGCTCGATGCCCAGCTGATCGTGGTGGGCACGCGCAAGCGCGGGATCGGCGAGTCGATCCGGGAGTTCTTCACCGGATCGGTGGCCGCGCGGCTCACGCACCGTCAGCACCGTTCGGTGCTGGTCGTGCCGTTGGGTGAGTCCGTGCCGGACACCCAGAAGGAGATCTGGCCCGAGTAGACGGGCTGCGCGACCGTTCGCGACGTCGGCTCCGGGCCGGACGTCGCGAACGGTCGCACCAGGTGCGTCGCCGCGGCTCAGAGCCGAGACAGTCCCGCCGTCACCGCGTGGGATGCCGCATCGAGCGCGTGCTCGAGCTCGGTGACCACGGATGCCGGCAGGGTGCCGCCCTTCGCCACGTGCGTGCGCAGGTCGGTGCGCACCTGGGCGCGGAAGGCGTTGATGAGGGCATCCGCACGGTGCAGCTCCTCGCGGCTGGTGACGCGCGCGTCGTCGGAGGCGGCGCGCGGTCGGGACTTCGCGGTGCTGCGCTCGCCCTGCTCTGCGGCGGCGAGGTCGGCGCGAAGGCTCTTCATCGCATCCTGCACGCTCTGGCGCACCTCGTTCGCGATCAGGCGGACGGAATCCGCGAGCCCGGACTCGATGCCCGCGAGATCTCCCTCGCGGGACGCCAGCTCGGCGCGTCCGGCGTCGGTGATCGCGTAGATCGTGGTGCGGCCGTCGACGGTCTTGGTGACCAGGCCCTCCTCCTCGAGCTTCGCCAGCCGTGGGTAGATCGTGCCGGCGCTGGGGGTGTAGGTGCCGCCGGTGCGATCCGTGAGCGCCTGGATGATGCCGTAGCCGTGCTGAGGGGACTCCGCCAGAAGCGACAGCAGGTAGAGGCGCAGGTCGCCGTGGGAGAAGACAGCGGGGCTCATGACTCCCACTCCGCGTCTTCGGTGATCGTGGACGGCGTGCGACGCAGCACCGTGACGCCGCCCGAGACGGAGTTCGCGCGCAGGTCGACGAAGCGGCCGGCGAGCTCGCCCGTGGAGCCGGTGTAGTTGCTCGGGCCCGAGGAGCTGCGCTCGACGCCGTCGATGAGGAGCCGGCCGCTGAGCGAGCGGATGACGTAGTTCGCGGCGAGCGACTCGTCGAGCCGCACCGTGGTTGCACCGGAGACGGTGTTCACGTTGATGGTGTTCACGTCGCCCGCGGCGTCGATCAGGGTCGCTCCGGAGACGCTGTCGACCGTCGCCTTGCGGATCGTGCCCGTGGCGGCGACGTCGCCCGAGACGCTGTTCGCGCTGATCGAGCCCGTGAGGCCACGCACCTGCACGTCGCCGGAGACGGAGTTGACGGTGAGGTCGCCGATCAGGGTGTCGACGATGAGGTCGCCCGACACGGTGTTGAGGCGGGCGTCGTTGCGGATGCCGGACACGAGTGCCCCGGCGCTCACGACGCCCAGGTTCAGCGCGATCGCTCGCGGCACGGCGACGCTCACCTCGGCGCGGGGTCCGCCGGAGCCGAAGTTGCGGAACACCTCGAGGAAGTTGTCCCAGCCCAGCTGCGGGTGGTCGATCTCGACCTCGCCGTCGTGGGATTCCACGCGGAGGTCCTTGATGGTGACGCCGTGCACCTCGATGCGGATGCCCGGCTCGTCGTGAGCGATGATGTCGACCTGACCGCCGACCAGGCCCACCTTGAGCCGGGTGACGGATTCGATGTCGATCACGCGTTCCTCGCCCGGGGCGATGAGCCACTTCTCGGTCATGTCTGCTTCTCCTGTGTCGATGGTCACGATATATCGTGTGCGAGAACAGTAACACGATATATCTCGACTTCGTCAAGGGGTGGTCGGAGTTCTATCAGCATTCCGGCAGTTGACATTGACGCAACGTCAACTTCTATCGTGAAGACATCCCTCAGAACCACGGAAGGAGGAGCCCATGGATGACGCGGACTGGTCGATCCAGGAGATCGCGCGGCTCGCCGGCACCACCAGTCGCACGCTGCGCCACTACGACGACATCGGGCTGCTGCCGCCCACGCGCATCGCGCCCAACGGCTATCGGCACTACGACGCCTCGGCGCTGGTGCGCCTGCAGCGCATCCTGCTGCTGCGCGAGCTGGGACTGGGACTGCCGCAGATCGCCGACGTACTCGGCCCTTCGACGGGCTCAGGGACCCACGGGGTGACGGGGACCACGGCGGCCGAGGCATCCGCTCTGGAGACCCACCTCGCACTGCTGCGCGAGGAGCAGGACCGGCTGCGGCGGCAGATCGCCTCGGTCGAATCCACCATCGAGTCATTGAGAGGAGGTGAAGAACTCATGGCAGAGAACATGTTCGACGGCTTCGACCACACCCAGTACAGGGAGGAGGTCGAGCATCGTTGGGGCACGAAGGCCTATGCCGACAGCGACCGCTGGTGGCGCGGGATGACCGACGCCGAGCGCGCCGCCTGGCAGCAGCGCGTCTCTGAGCTCGGACGCGACTGGATCGCGGCCGCCGAGAGCGGTGTCGACCCGGCATCCGCCGAGGCGCAGGATGTCGCGCGGCGTCACGTCGAGTGGCTCACGGGCATCCCCGGCACTCCGGCGAGTGCGCCGGGCGGCGATGTGAAGGCCTACGTGACCGGACTCGGCGAGATGTACGTCGCCGATCCGCGTTTCGGCGCCAACTACGCCACGTCCGACGGCGGCACCCGCGGCGCGGAGTTCGTCCGTGACGCGCTCCGCATCTACGCGGACGGCAACCTGTAGCCCGCTGCGGGGTCGGGAACGCATCGGAGTCCATCGACTCGGGTGCGCTTTCGACCCCGCGCGGAACGGGCGATGCTCGTGTGGCCGCGCGCCGATCGAGCCTGGCTTTGCACAGATCGAGACGCCACGGCAAGGCCGAGAGCGGATGTCGATGCGGGGCGTAGTGTCGTGCCATGGCCGCCCGACGCAGACGCACCGATGCCGCACCGCTCTTCGCGGCAGCTGCGGTCGCCTACACCGCGAACGTCGCTCTCGGCTCGGCCGTCGCCGCCAGGGTCATCGACACGAGCGGCTTCCGCTGGCTGCACCACGCGATGTACATCGCCACCTGCGTGACATCGGCCGCGGCGTTCTCCGCGGTGCTGTGGGGGCGACCGAAGGGCACGAGCCGGAGGGCCGCCCTCGCTCTGGCCCCTGCGGCGGTGCCGCTCGCCGCGATCCCCTACCTCGGAAGCCGCGGCCGGCGGCATCCGCTCACGGCGCTCGCCGCCGCCCCCTTCATCGCCGCGGGCCTGGTGTGCGCGTGGTTCCCCGCCGACCGGAAGTGATCCCATGGAACTGCTCGACGCCATCCGCCGCCGCAAGACCACGAACGGGCCCTTCCTGCCCGACCCCGTCTCGGAGGAGCACCAGCGGGTGTTGCTGGAGGCGGCGGGGCGCGCGCCATCGCAGCTGAACAGCCAGCCGTGGCGCTTCGTCGTGATCGAGAGCAGGGACACGATCGACCAGATCGCTCGCATCTCCGGCGAGAGCATGACGGAGGCGATGTCGAACGGCACGTTCTTCGAGCGCTACAAGCCGTACTTCCGCTTCAGCCAGGCCGAGATGGACGAGAAGCGCAACGGGATGCTGTTCGACAAGCTCCCCGCGGCGCTGCGCCCCTTCACGAGTCAGGTCTTCACCAAGCGCGGCCAGACGCTCATGAACACGTTCGGGGTCCCCAAGACGCTGGGGGCCGAGAACCGCAGACTGGTGGCCGGCTCACCGCTGCTGCTGGGCGTGATGCTCGACCGCAGCGAGTACCGCCCTGGGCAGCTGTCGTCGTTCTACTCGGTGTTCAGCATGGGGGCGGCGATGGAGAACATCTGGCTCACCACGGTCGAGCTGGGGATGGGCATCCAGTTCATCTCGTTCCCGATGGAGGTGCCTGGACGCTGGGACGAGATCGTGCGCCTGCTCCATGTGCCGGATGACCTGGAGCTGATGGCGGTCTACCGGCTCGGCTATCTGCCGCCCGAGCAGCGTCGGCCGGCGATCGACTGGTCGAGCAGCCAGCGCCGCCTCGCCTCGCAGTACGTCTTCCGCGAGAGCTGCGAGACCCCGCAGCAGGGCTGGGATGCTCCGCTCGCGTGACCGGAATCGCTGCGGGCGTGCGGCTCAGCGGCGACCCGTGCGGGGCAGCTCCTTCAGGTCGCGCAGCGCGGGTCCCTCGATGCGTGTGCCGTCGGGGGCGAACCGTGACGCATGCAGCGGGCAGTCCCACGTGCACTCCGCGTCGTTCCACTCCAGCACCCCGCCGAGGTGCGGGCAGACGGCGTCGACCGCGCGGGTGACGCCGTCGACGGTCGAGATCGCGACCGGGAGCCCGGCGCGGTTGGCGACGACGCCCTCGCCCTCGTCCGGCTGAGGGACCGGCACGGACCGGGACTCGGCCTCCGACCATCCTGACGCCAGCGCGGCCGCGACCTTGCCGCCCTCCGTCGCACCGCGCACGAGGTCGGCGGCCATGGTCAGCCGGGTGGCGAACGTGTTCATCCACCGCGGGCGGTCGTTCCAGCTGGTTCCGAGGATCTCGGCGGTCAGACGCATCGCGGCCGCCGGTGCGTTCGAGAGTCCCCATTTGGCGTAGCCGGTGGCGAAGCGGATGCGCCCGAGGCCGCGCGGCATCGCACCGACGAAGGGGATGAGATTGTGCGACTCGTAGTCCTGCGCCGACCATCGGTGCGTCTCCTCGGCGCCGGGGAAGTGCGCCTGCGTCCACGACACGATGTCCTCGACCGCGGCCTTCTCGCCGTCCGAGCGGCCGACCGGATGACCGTTCCCGCCGACCACCAGCTGCGCCGTGCCCACCGGGCCATCGGCATCGGACACCGAACGGATGGACCTGGTCGGGCCGTCGACGGAGAGGAACGTCCCCTCCGGCACCTCGCCGGGAACGCGGAACGAGACGCAGTACGAGCGCAGTCCGCGGATCTTCGCGAAGTAGAGGCCGCGGTCCAGGATCGGGGTCCCCGTCGCGATCACGATGTGGTGGGCGAACAGTGGCCCGAGCGCCGTCTCGACGCGGGTGTCGGGCAGCGCGTGGGCTCCGGTGACCCGCACACCGGTGTGCAGCGTCCCTCCCGCCGCCCGCAGTTCCTCCACCAACGCTCGCGCGAGGCGCACGGGATCGATCGCCACCTGGTCGTCGAGGGAGACCGCGCCGGAGATCGGGAACGGCACGGACGGCAGCTCCTCCGGCGTGAGCATCCGCGTCGGCAGCCCCGCCTCCTGCGCGGCATCGTGCTGGGCCTGCAGCGTCTCGAGTCCGCCGCGCCCCTGCGCGTAGGAGTGGTCCGTGCGGCGCGTGTACGAGACGCCGGCACCGTCCGCGAAAGCGGTCAGCCAGTCCATCCCCGCGCGGTTGGCCTCGACATACGCCCGCACCAGCGCGGCGGGGTGATGGCGGCGGATCTCGGCGAGCTGGTGGCCCTGCAGCAGCGAGAGCTTGCCGGTGTTCCCGCCGGTGGCGAGCTCGGCGACCTCTCCCGCGTCGATCACGGCGACCTCGTGCCCTGCGCGGGCGAGCATGACCGCGGTCGTCAGTCCGGTGATCCCCGCGCCGACGACCACGACGTCATGCCGGGCTCCCGGTACGAAGTCCGAGCCGAGGGGGAGGGGTGCGTCGGTCTTCCACAGAGGCGTCATGCGATCAGTCAACGCCACCGGCGGGCGAGCTTCCAGCGCCTTGACATTCCCGGGATGCGCGGGGATCGGGGACTACAGTGGCCACCGTGAACCTCCGCCGTGTGCTGCTCGTCGCCCTGGGCGGAACGATCGGCACCGCGGCCCGTCTCGGGCTCGGGCTGCTGATCCCCGAGAACGGCGGCTTCCCCACCGCGGTGCTCATCGCGAACCTCCTCGGCGCGCTGCTCATCGGGGTGCTCGCCGCGCGTCTGCCGGCGTCGCACGAGCTGCGCGTGCTCCTCGGAACCGGCGTGCTCGGCGGCTTCACCACCTACAGCGCTTTCATGACCGGAACCCTCGCGCTGTGGGCGGAGGCGCCGATCGTGGCGGTCGCCTACGCGCTCGGATCGGTCGTGCTCGGCCTCGGTGCCGCGGCGCTCGGGCTGCGTCTGGGACGCCGTCGGGACCGAGGGGCGGCGGCATGAGCCCGCTGCTGTTCCTCGCCGCCGCGCTCGCCGGCGGAGCGGGCGCGGTTCTGCGCTATCTGGCCGACCTCGGCGTCGCACGGTTCGCGGGGAGGCGGTTCCCGTGGGGCATCCTCCTGGTGAACGTCTCCGGCTCGTTCGCCCTGGGAGTCGTGGCCACGGCGCTGCCCGAGGGGGCGTTCGTGCTTGGTGCGGGGCTGCTCGGCGGCTACACCACGTTCAGCACGGCGATGCTCGACACGGTCGCACTCCGGCGCGATGGCGAGGGGCGGGCGGCCGCCGTCAACGCGATCGGGATGCTCGCGCTCGGGCTCGTCGCCGCAGGACTCGGCCTCGCGCTCGGAGCCGGGCTGCGCTGAGCGCGGGGTCGGGCGCACGCGCTCCCAGCATCCTCTCACCGCGAGAATGTACAAACGTACATGTACAGCTGTTCCGGGGGTGGTCATGGGGGAAGTCGCGCGTCGTCGCCGCGACCCTGAGGCGCGCCGCCGGGAGATCGCGGAGGCGGCAGCCGAGCTCATCGTCGAAGTCGGCACCGATGCGATCACGCACCGCCTGGTCGCCGCCAGAGCCGGGGTTCCGCTGGGTGCCACCACGCAGTACTTCGACACGCTCGACGATCTGCGCACCGCCGCGTTCGGCGTGCTCGCCGACGAGGTCGACGCACGACTCGAGGGCGTCCGTGCCGTGCTCGCCGTCCAGGGCGTGAGCCCCGCCGTGCTCGCCGTGCTCATCGTCGAAGGTCTCGAGGATGCCCGTGCCGTCCAGGCCGACCGTGCCGTGGTCACGGCCGCCGTCCACGATCCGCGCCTCCGCGAGCTCGCCCGCCACCTCTCCGAGCAGCTCACCGCCATGCTGGAGCCGAGTTACGGCACCGAGCGCGCGACGGCCGCCACGATCTTCATCGACGGGGTGATGTGGAGCGCGCAGATCCGCGATGCACCGCTCGACCGTCCCTTCATCGAGACCGCACTGCAGCGCATCCTCGGCGAACCCGCATCCGTCCGTCCTGCCGCGCAGCCCGCACCCTGAACCGAGGAAACAGCCTTGTCGAATCTCGCCGTCCTGAGTTTGAAGAACCGCGCGCTCATCGCCCTGATCACGATCGTCGCCGCGGTGTTCGGCGGTCTCGCGCTCACGAGTCTGAAGCAGGAGCTCATCCCCTCGCTCGAGCTTCCGAACCTCGTCGTCATGACCACCTACCCCGGCGCCTCGCCCGAGGTCGTCGAGAACGACGTCTCGACGCCGATCGAGTCCGCGATCCAGGGCGTGCCCGGGCTCGAGGGCACCAGCGCGACGAGCACCACCAACGCATCGATCGTGCAGGCGACGTTCGCCTACGGCACGAACCTGGCGACGGCGGAGCAGAAGATCCAGCAGTCCATCAACCGCATCTCCTCCGATCTCCCGGATGATGTGACCCCGCAGGTGCTCGCGGTGGCGATCGACGACTTCCCGGTGATCCAGGTCGCCGTGACCGGCTTCGACGACGCCGAGAACGCGCAGGCGGAGCTCGAGAGCATCGCGATCCCCGACCTCGAAGACGTCGACGGCGTCAACGCCGCGCAGATCGTCGGCGGCATCGGTCAGCGCATCAGCATCACCCCGGACGTCGCGAAGCTCGCCGCCGAAGGCCAGAGCACGCAGGCCATCAGCTCGGCGCTGCAGCAGAACGGCACGCTGTTCCCCGGCGGGGACATCACGCAGGACGGTCAGACGCTCACGGTGCAGACCGGAGCGAAGATCACCTCGGTCGACGAGATCGCCGCCCTGCCGCTGGTCGGCACGAGCCTGACGATCGGCGATGTGGCCACTGTCGTGCAGGAGTCCGACCCGATCTCCTCGATCTCTCGCGTCGACGGCAAGGATGCGCTGTCGATCTCGATCACCAAGCTGCCGGCCGCCAACACGGTGGAGGTGTCGAAGGGCGTGATCGCGGCGCTCGACGAGATCGGCAAGGCGTTCCCGGATGCCGAGTTCACGATCATCTTCGACCAGGCGCCGTTCATCGTGCAGTCGATCGACACCCTGGCCACCGAGGGTCTGCTCGGTCTCGTGTTCGCGGTGATCGTCATCCTGGTGTTCCTGCTGTCGGTCCGCTCGACGCTCGTGACCGCGATCTCGATCCCCACCTCGGTGCTGATCACGTTCATCGGTCTGCAGGCGTTCGGGTACTCGCTGAACGTGCTGACGCTGGGTGCGCTCACGATCGCGATCGGTCGCGTCGTCGACGACTCCATCGTCGTGATCGAGAACATCAAACGGCACTACGTCGGTGACGCGGACAAGGGCGATGCCATCCGTCTCGCGGTACGCGAGGTCGCGGCGGCGATCACGGCGTCGACCATCACCACGGTCGCCGTGTTCCTGCCGATCATGTTCGTCGGCGACATGGTGGGCGAGCTGTTCCGCCCGTTCGCGATGACGGTGACGATCGCCATGGTCGCCTCGCTCCTGGTCGCCCTGACCATCGTGCCGGTGCTCGCCTACTGGTTCCTCAAGCCCGGCAAGGAGCTGCTCGACGACAGCGGCACCGCGATCGATCCCGAGCACCCGGACGCGCCGCCGACGCGGCTGCAGCGCGGTTACCGCCCCATCCTCGGGTGGACGCTGAAGCACTCCGGCATCACCGTGATCCTGGCGGTGGTCGTGCTCGGTGCGACCCTCGCCGCCGCGCCGCTGATGAAGATCAACTTCCTCGGCGACAGCGGTCAGAACACCATGACCGTCACGCAGGACCTCGGCCCGACCGCGAGCCTGCAGGCCAAGTCCGATGCCGCCGTCGCCGTGGAAGACGCGCTGCTCGATATCAAGGGCATCGAACACGTGCAGGCCTCGATCGGATCGAGCGGTTCCGCGCTGCGTGACGCCTTCTCCGGCGGCGCCGGCATCACCTACTCGGTCCTCACCGACGGCGACGCCGACCAGGAGGCGCTGCGCGCCAAGGTGCAGGACGCGATCGACGGACTCGGCGACGACGTCGGAGACATCGCGGTCGCGGCGTCGGCCGGCTTCGGCTCGAGCGACATCGAGATCACGGTTTCCGCCTCGAACGCCGACGATCTGAACACCGCGACCTCGGCCGTCGTCGACGAGCTCAAGGGACGCGACGGCATCAGCCAGGTGACCGACAACCTCGCTGCGGCCCTGCCGTACATCGCCGTGGTGGTCGATCGTGAAGCGGCGGCGCAGCGCGGACTGTCCGAGGTCGCCGTGGGTTCCATCGTGTCGAACACGATGCGTCCGCAGCAGCTGGGCTCGGTCGAGATCGACGACACCGCCCTGACGGTGTATCTGGTCACGCCAGAGCCGCCCACCACCGTGGACGCGCTGAAGGAGCTCGCGATCCCGACGCCGCTCGGCGTCGTGCAGCTGCAGGACATCGCGACGGTCGAGCAGCGCAACGGCCCGACCTCGATCACGACCGAGCAGGGTCGCCGCACGTCGACGATCACGGTGCCGCCCGGCACCGACAACCTCGCCACCGCCACGCAGTCGGTGAATGAGGCTCTCGCCGCGGTAGATCTGCCGGATGGTGCATCGGCCGAGGTCGGCGGTGTCGCCTCGCAGCAGGCCGATTCGTTCTCGCAGCTCGGACTCGCGATGCTGGCCGCGATCCTGATCGTCTACGTGGTGATGGTGGCGACCTTCAAGTCGCTGCGCCAGCCGCTGCTGCTGCTCGTCTCGGTGCCGTTCGCGGCGACCGGCGCGATCCTGCTGCAGATCGTCACGGGTGTGCCGCTCGGCGTGGCCTCACTGATCGGTGTGCTGATGCTCATCGGCATCGTGGTCACCAACGCGATCGTGCTCGTCGACCTCGTGAACCAGTACCGCGAGAAGGGGCTGTCGACCATCGAGGCGGTCAAGGCCGGTGGCGAGAAGCGTCTGCGTCCGATCCTGATGACGGCGCTGGCGACGATCTTCGCGCTCACCCCGATGGCACTCGGGATCACCGGCCACGGCGGGTTCATCTCGCAGCCGCTGGCCATCGTCGTGATCGGTGGTCTGATCTCGTCGACCGTGCTGACGCTGATCGTGCTGCCGACGCTCTACAACCTCGTCGAAGGTGCCAAGGAACGTCGTCAGGCGCGTAAGGCCGGGCGGTCCGATGACACTCCCGCGCCCGCACTCGCCGGTGCCGATGCGGCTGCCGCGGTCGCTGCCGTGCACGGCCCGCAGACGGAGGCGTCGGCGGACGGCTCGGCGGAGGCGCACCGGCTGACCCGCCGTGAGCTGCGCAAGCGCGGGGAGTAATCCGCGGTCGTACGTACCTCAGGATGATCCGGCCTCGCGCCTCCGCAGACACCTGTCTGCGGAGCGGCGGGGCCGGATCGTCCTGAGTTGCGAACGCGGGCGACCGGCCCGGGCCTGCTCAGTCCAGAGCGATGCCCCAGTGGAGCATCCAGCTCTCGTCCGGGGCGAGTCGGCGTACGCCGAGGCCGCTGTTGAAGGCGTCGGCGGGTGCCGTCATCGGCTCGATCGCGACCGCGAGCGACTGCCCGGGGTACAGGGGAGTCGTGTACACCTGCACGAAGTCGAAGCCCTCGCCCTGCCAGAGTGTGACGCGGCGGCCGTCCGGTGCGGTGAGCGAGTGACGCACCAGGCCGTCGGCGTCGCGGGTGAGGTCGGTGAAGCCGGTGTCGAGCGTGACGTCGCCGAGCCGTACCCCGTCGCGCAGACTCTGCGGTGCGGCGGCGGTGCCCGTCGGGAGCATCCGGTCGTCGGTCTCGAACTGCGTCGCGGCCGGCACGCGCAGCACCAGGTCGTGCGGGTCGACGTCGCCGATCGTGACGAACGGGTGGGTGCCGAGCGCGACCGGCGCCGACGTCTCGGATCGGTTGGTGAGGGTGTGCGTGACCTCGATGCCGTCGGCCGTCAGCACATACGACACCGCGGTCTCGATCAGGTAGGGGTAGCCGGTCTGCGGCACGATCGTCGCGCTCAGGGTGACGGCCGACTCCGTCTGCGCGATCTCGTACGCGGTGAAGCGCAGCAGGCCGTGGCTCGCGTTCGACAGCTTCGGCTCGGTGATCGCGAGCTGGCGCGGGGTGCCCTCGTCGTCCCAGCGACCGTCGCGCACGCGATTCGGCCAGGGGGCCAGCACCACGCCGGAGCATGCCGGAGTCGGCTGGGCGAGCGGATACGGGGGCACGAGGTCGACGCCGCCGATGCGGAGTGAGCGCAGCGACGCGCCGACCTGGGCGATCTGCGCGGTGACCTCGCCGAGCTGGAGGGCGATCTGGGTGCCGGTGGGGGATGCGGTACTCACTCCGTCATCGTAGGGCCCTCGGTGCGTTCACAACTCCTCAAGAGCCGGTGCCCTCGGCCTGAACCGGCCCCGGATCACGCCATCGAAGCGGATTCTTGAGGAGTTGTGAACCCTGCGCATCGGGCACTCTCTCAGCCGCGTCGGCTACAGTGGTCCGGTCGGCTTCGGACAGCCGCGCAGTGCGCGGACGTTTTCCTGTTGAAGTGTGAGTCCAGGGGCCGATGGTGAGCGTCCATCGACGCGCATGAACCATCACATGAATAGCCCCAGCTCCTCACCGACCGGCCCTTGAGCCGCTCCCCAGGTGCGCGCATGCGCGCGGCGCTGTTCTCGTGCGAGAACGAAAGACACATCCATGCCCAAGAGCAAGAAGCCCCAGGGTGGCCGTCCGGCCCGCAACTTCGAACCGCGCTACGGCGCGAACAAGACGTCGTTCCACGACCGTCACCACGGCGCACCTGCCCGTGACGGCGCGCGCCCCGAGCGCGGCGGACGGTCGGATGCCGGCGAGCGCCGCAGCGCGCCCGCAGCCGGTGGCTACGACCGCCGCCCCGGCAGCCGCAGCGCCGGACACCGCGGATACCGTCCGGCCGAGGCCGAGGGTGGCGCGCCCAAGCAGCGCTGGAGCGCGCAGGAGCGCGCAGGACGCGACGAGGCCCGCAGCATCCGCAACCGCGCGGAGTCCGGGCGCCGCGACGCCCCGCACCACCGCGACGAGCGTCCGCGTACCGGTGGAGGGTCGTACGACCGCGGCGCCCAGCGTCCCACCGGTCCCGGCACCTACCGCGACGACCGCGGCGGTCAGCGCTTCGGTCGCGACGAGCGGCCTTCGAGTGGCGGCGATCAGCGCCGTGGCTTCCGCGACGGCGACCACCGCTCCGGTGACAGCGCGCGTCGCGACGACCGCGGCGGTCAGCGCTTCGACCGCGACGCGCGTCCGCGTCGCGACGACCGCGGAGCCCAGGCCCGTGGCTACGGTGACCGCCCGAACCGTGGCGCCGAGCGTTCGGATCGGTCGTTCGACGCCGATCGCGCGCGCCGTTCCTTCGACCGCGACCGCACGCAGCGCTCGTTCGACGGTGGCCGGGACGAGCGCCCGCGCACCGGCGAGCGCAGCCGCCCTGCGACCGGCGGCGCCTACCGCACGGAGCGCGTGCGTCCGTTGACCTCGGACACCCGGGGCCGTCCGGCGCGCAACGAGCGTCCGAGCCGCAACGACTGGAACGCCGCCCCGAGTGCTCCGAGCCGCGGAGTGAAGTTCGAGCAGACCGAGGACGTCGTGCACGAGCGCCTCGAGGCGAAGTCCGTGCAGGCCGTCGAGGTCGCCGATGTGACCTTCGGTGACCTGGGCCTCGGCTCGAACATCGTAGAGACGCTCGCGGGTCTGGGCGCGGCGAAGCCGTTCGCGATCCAGGCGGCCAGCATCCCGGCCGTCCTCGAGGGCCGCGACGTCCTCGCCCGCGGCCGCACCGGCTCCGGTAAGACCATCGCCTTCGGTGCGCCCCTCGTCGAGCGCGTGCTGCAGTCGCAGGCGGGCAAGCGCCGCGAGTTCGGTCGCTCCCCGCGAGCGATCATCCTCGCGCCGACGCGTGAGCTCGCGCTGCAGATCGATCGCACGATCCAGCCGATCGCCCGCAGCGTCGGTCTGTTCACCACCCAGATCTACGGCGGCGTGCCGCAGGGACGCCAGGTGGGTGCGCTCAAGAAGGGCGTCGACATCGTGATCGGCACGCCCGGCCGCATCGAGGACCTGATCAATCAGGGCAAGCTCGACCTCTCGGACTGCCGCATCGCGGTGCTCGACGAGGCCGACCACATGTGCGAGCTCGGGTTCGTCGAGCCCGTGCAGCGCATCCTGCGCCACACGGCCGACGGCAGCCAGAAGCTGCTGTTCTCGGCGACGCTCGACCGTGAGGTCGCCGCTCTCGTCGACGAGTTCCTGGTGGATCCGGCGGTCTTCGAGGTCGCCGGTGAGGACCAGGGCTCCAGCACGATCGAGCACCGCGTGCTCGTGATCGAGCACCGCGACAAGGCCGACATCCTCACTTCGCTCGTCGACCGCGAGGGCAAGACACTGGTCTTCGCCCGCACGCGCGCCTACGCCGACATGCTCGCCGAGCAGTTCGACGATGCCGGCATCCCGGCGGTCTCGCTGCACGGTGACCTGAACCAGGCCAAGCGCACGCGCAACCTGGAGCGCCTCACCTCGGGACGGGTCAACGTGCTGGTCGCGACCGATGTCGCCGCCCGCGGCATCCACGTCGACGACATCGACCTGGTCGTGCAGGCCGACGCCCCGGACGAGTACAAGACGTACCTGCACCGCTCTGGTCGCACCGGCCGCGCCGGTCGCATGGGCCGCGTCGTGACGCTCATCACGCGCCAGCGCCAGCGCCGCATGACCGAGCTGCTCGACCGCGCCGAGATCGATGCGCCGTTCGAGAACGCTCGCGTGAACGACGACATCATCGAGGAGATCACCGGTCGCGTGCCGACCGCCGCGCAGCTCACGAGCTGAGCCGCCTTCCCCACTCAGGGCATCACACCCGAGAGGGCCCGGAACCTCGCGTTTCGGGCCCTTTCGGCGTCATGCCTCCTGAGTCGCGGACGAGGCGATGGGCATTTCTCCCCTGCGTCCTCGGCGGATTATCCACATAGTCTGGAGTAATGCGCAACAACCGGGGGATCGTTCGTGGTGTGGCACTGCTGCTCGGAGGGGTGATCGCGCTGACGGCGTTGGCCGGGTGCGCCAGGAAGTCCGAAGACCTCGAGGAGCAGGTCGCGAAGGACCCGGCCGTCTCGTCGATCGAGGAGACGGCCGACGGCGAGTACCAGGTGACGCTGGACGACTCGACGCCGCCCGATGACCTCGCCGATATCGCCGGACGGCTGAACGATCTCATCGAGTCCGTGACCGATGACGATGTCGTGCTGCGGCTGCGGGCCGGCGCCTGGCAGTGGACGCTCAGCGGTGATGCGGGTGAGCGAGCGGATCTCGCGCAAGCGGTGAGTGAACTCGTCGGAGTGGACGGCATCCTGCAGGGCAGGGTCTGGTCCTCCGAGGATGCGCTCGGCATCGAGGCGGTCGCGGAAGCGGGTGTGGAGCCGGTGTCCGTGGTCATGCCGCTGGCGGATGCGGCTGCCGCGGGACCTCTGACGGGTGGACTGCAGCTCAAGGTCTCGGATGTACACGAACGGTCGACCGTGGAGACGAGGAATCCCGAAAAAGTGAAGCCCGCGCTCGAGGCTGTCGTCGAGGTGGCGGCGCTCGCCCCGATTCAGAGGTACACGCTCGACGATGAGTCGCTGTCGCTGCGCATGCGTTCCGTCGAAGGGGCCGCCGCCGCAACACCGGTCGTCGATGCGCTGAATGCCGGTGACTCGGGGGTTGGGGTCAGCCTGATCAGCGGCATCATCAGTGCCCCCGCGGCGCAGCAGGACCTCGCTGCCCGTCTCAGCGCGATCCTCACCCCGATCGACGGTGTCATCGGGGCTTCGATCGATACGCATGGGCCCGCGGCGTTGCACCTGTCGGTGACCACGTCCGATGCCGAATCAGCGGCGACAGTGCAGCAGGCGCTCCTCGCGACACCCGACCTGCAGGCGTTCAACTCTCTCCAGCTGTTCGTGCTGAAGCAGGACGAACCCGGCACGTGGGCTACGGGTAAGACCATGAAGGAGAGGGGCTTCGTCGAGAACTTCGAGCGGGCGCTCTCACTCGCCGGCACGGAGGGCGTACGATCCGCCGCGATCGGTCCGCTCGAGCTCGACGTGGTGCTCGAGCACGGAGCCGATGCGGCGGCAGTGGCCCCGGCGATCAAAGCGGCGGCGCTGCGCGACCAGGAGGCCGAGATCTTCGGCTCGACGAGCTGGGGACCGGAGAAGGACCGCGCGCTCTACTCGTTCGACGTCACCGGCAAGCTGCACGTGGATCTGGTGAACGGGTACGGCGACGAGGGTGCCTTCGTCGAGGCCTGGAACGACGCGCCCGACCTCTGAGTGCGGACGGCGGTCGTGAGTGCGGCCGGCGGTCGCTGAGAGGTCAAGACACGCCGCAGCAGCTGCGTCAGCTGCGGCGTGTCTTGACCTCTCGCGGGGTACTACGACAGCTCGTGCTCGTGGATCGTCGTGGTCGAGGATGTGCCGTTCAGGTCGAGGAAGAGCACCTGCTCGGTCACGGTCAGCGTGAGCGTGTTGCGGCGCGCGATCAGCGGCACGGCGGCGTCGATGAACCCGGGGTCGAAGCTGTACACGCGGATCGCGTCGGAGCGGTGGATCTTCTTGCCCGCCCATGGCGCCATCACCTTGGCGGGGTCGCGGTGCGTGTAGACCACCGTGCGCTCGGCGAGGCGGCTGCCGTAGTGCAGGCGTTCGGCGTCGGGTGCGCCGACTTCGATCCAGGCCGTGATCTTCCCGGTGAGGTCGCGGACCAGCACCGCCGGGTCCTCGGTCGATGAGATGCCGTCGCCGAAGACGATCCCCTCGGTGTGCTCGAGTCCGAGTGCCAGGATGCGGGTGAGCATGTAGGCGTCGGTCTCGGACGGGTGGCGGGCGACACGCAGCGAGAAGTCGTCGTAGACCCCGCGATCCATGTCCGCCAGTTGAACGTCGAACGTGTGGATGGTGGAGCCGATAGCCATAACCGAGAAGCCTACGCGTCCGCGGAGGCGTGCCGGTGCGTCATCGTCGCTCGGCGGGCCGGGTCGATGCCTCGTCGCGGTCGCGGAGGAACACCATGCCGATCAGCACCAGGGAGGCGCCGAGCGCCGCGGCCCCGACGACTGCGATCGTGGTGCCACCGCCCTGGGGCAGGATGGTGCCGACGATCGTGGCGGCGAGACCACCGAGGAACAGCAGGGCGACGTATCCACGGAACATGCCTTCAACCTAACGGGTGCGCGCGTCGGATCAGAAGAGCATCGGCTGCGGTGCCGGGGCGGATGCCGTGGCCGGCTCGAACCGCACGGGGCGCACGCGCTGCGGGTAGTCGTCTTCGTGGCGGCCGTCGAGCCCGTGCGCGCGGATGAGCGGGCGAGCGCGCTTCGCGAGCCATTGCCGGTAGGGCTTGGGCGCCTCGGCGGCGGCGCCGGGGTAGAGGCCGCGGTACGACGACACCAGGTCGGGGCGCGCCTCACCGAGCCACTGGAAGAACCACGACTTCACGCCGGCGCGCAGATGCAGTGCGCCGTAGATCACCGTGCGGGCGCCAGCGGCCTTGATACGGGTCAGGGCGGCGTCGATCGCGGCGATGGAGTCGGTCAGGTGCGGCATGATCGGCATGAGGAAGACGGTCACCCGGAAACCGGCATCCGCCAGCGCCCGTACGGTGTCGAGCCGCGCCTGGGTCGTCGGTGCTCCCGGTTCGATCGCCTTCTGCAGTTCATCGTCGTACATCGCGATCGACATCTGCACGTCGACGGGCACGCGCTGGGCGGCCTTCACGAGCAGCGGGATGTCGCGCCGGATCAGGGTGCCCTTGGTGAGGATCGACATCGGAGTGCCCGATGCCGCGAGCGTCTCGATGATGCCGGGCATCAGCTTGTACCGGCCTTCCGCCCGCTGATACGGGTCGGTGTTGGTGCCGAGTGCCACGGTCTCGTGCTGCCAGCTGCCGCGGCGCAGCTCCTTCTCGAGCACCTCCACCACATTGACCTTCACCACGATCTGCGAGTCGAAGTCCGCCCCGCCGTCGAGGTCGAGGTACTCGTGCGTCCCGCGGGCGAAGCAGTAGGTGCAGGCATGACTGCAGCCACGGTAGGGGTTGATCGTCCACGCGAAGGGCATGCGCGACGCACCGGGCACGTGGTTGAGTGCGGACTTCGACAGCACTTCGTGGAACGTCATCCCGGCGAATTCCGGAGTGGTGACCGTGCGCAGCACGCTGCTGCGGTCTTCCAGTCCCGGCAGCGCAGCGGCATCGACGTCTCCGACCTTCTGCCCTTGCCACCGCATGAAGCAAGTCGAACAAAAAGACGAAGAATTGTCAACCCAGAATCGAAGCTAAGTACGAATCTGAATGCTCAGCCGAACGTCGCGTCCAGGGCGGCGCTCAGGTCGGCCAGGAGGTCGTCGGCATCCTCGAGTCCGACCGACAGGCGCAGGTGGCCGAACTTCCGGAAGGGTTCCGGGTAGGTGGCCACGCGGCCTCCTTCGGTGCCGGTGTGCACGATGAGGGAGTCGTCGTGTCCGAGCGAGAAGCCCGAGGTGATCAGTCGCAGGTTCGCCACGAACCGGTTCTGCACATCGGGCGACCCCTTCACGGCGAAGGCCATCATGCCGCCGAACCCTCGTCCGCCGAACTGACGCACGGCGAGATCGTGATCGGGGTGCGAGGGGAGTCCCGGATAGGCGATGTACTCCACGCGGGGGTCGGCATCGAGCATCTCGGCGACGCGCTCGGCCGAGGAGAAGTGCTGCCGCAGCCGCAGGGGGAGCGTCACGGTGCCGCGCTGGATCTGCCAGGCGTTGAAGGGCGAGATGATGCCGCCGACGTCGACCATCGCGTCGGCCTTGATGGGCTCGATGAGGTCGCGTCGTCCGGCGACCGAGCCGCCCATGGCATCGCCGTGTCCGTTGAGGTATTTGGTGAGCGAGTGCACGACCAGATCGGCGCCGTCCTGGATCGGGCGGTAGAACGGCGGCGGCGAGAAGGTGGAGTCCACCATCAGGAGGGCGTCGGCGTCGTGCGCGATCTCGGCGATGGCGGCCACATCGGCGACCTTGGTGGTCGGGTTCGCGATCGCCTCGATGCAGACGAGGCGGGTCTCGGGGCGCATCGCCGCGCGGACGGCGTCGAGGTCGCTGATGTCGACGAAGGTGGCATCGAGTCCGTACCGCCGGGGGAGCAGCTCGGTCCACAGGCGCCAGGTCGCCTCGTAGACGACATCGCTCACGACGACGTGATCCCCGGCCTGCACGTGGGTGAAGAACACCGCGTGCAGGGCGGCGACGCCGGAGGCGAGGGCGACAGCGTCTTCCGCGCCGTCGAGGGCGGCGAGCTTCTGCTCCAGCGCGGCCTGGTTGACGCCGGTGTTGCGCGTGTACAGGCCAGGAGCGGTCGCGGACCAGCTGATCTCGCTCGGATCGTCGGGCAGCTGATAGGAGTTCGCCATCACGAGCGGGGTGCGCAGCGCCAGGGTCGAGTCGAGCTGATTGCCCGCGTGCACGGCCAGGCTGAGGTCCGACAGGGTGAGCAGGTCTTTGCGGTCGGGTCGAGCGCTCATGATGACTCCTTCGTTCCTGCACCCGTCAGGGGTGCCAATCTTCAGCCTAGAGTGCATAATAGACACACGCAATTGTCAATCATGCATATGCATCGACATGTCAGGAGGCCACGATGGAGCGGCTGCCCCTCGATCAGATCGATCGCCGTATCCTCGCCGCGCTCACGGAGGACGCCCGTGTGCCTCTGGTGACTCTGGCGGCACAGGTGCACCTGTCGCGCAACGCGGTGAAGCAGCGGATGGAGCGCATGGAGCGGCGAGGCGTGATCGCCGGCTACACCGTCACGCCCGGGCGCGCAGGGGCGTCGCCGGTCTCGGCGATCGTGATGGTCTATCGCAGCGATCGGATGCGCGGCGGGGGCGTGATCGCCGAGATCTCGAAGATCCCCGAAGTGCGTCGATGCGATGTGATGTCGGGTGATCTCGAC
Source organism: Microbacterium croceum (assembly GCF_023091245.1). NCBI lineage: Bacteria > Bacillati > Actinomycetota > Actinomycetes > Micrococcales > Microbacteriaceae > Microbacterium > Microbacterium croceum. The sequence continues at coordinate 1,052,338 of NZ_JAHWXN010000001.1, forward strand.
CTGCTGGTGACGCTCGAGGCGGAGTCGATGGACCGCATCGGCGAGATCTGGGAGTTCCTGGCCGCGGTGCCCGGCGTCGCGAACACCGTCACCGCCGTCTCGTTGACGCGCGCGATCGACCGGGACTGAGAACCTCGGGGAGAGGCGGGGTATCCCCCTGGACCCCCGCCCCTCCGCGAGGAGATCTCAGGTGGTGAGGCAGGTGACCTTCGGCTGCGTCATCTCCTCGTATGCGAAGCGCACGCCTTCGCGGCCCATGCTCCCGTACTTGGAGCCCCCGAACGGCATGCTGTCGATGCGGTAGTCGGAGGAGTCGTTGATCATCACGCCACCCGCGTCGAGCGCCTCGGCGACGCGCAGCGCGCGCGAGAGATCGGACGTGAACGCCCCCGCGTGCAACGCGTAATCGATGCTGTTCGCCTCGGCGACCGCTTCGGCCTCGCTGTCGAACGGGGCCAGGATCACGACGGGCGCGAACGCCTCCTCGCTCCAGAGCTCGCACGACAGCGACACGTTCTCGACGGCGGTCGGCCAGTACACCGAGCCCTCGCGTCGGTGTCCGGCGAGAACGCGTGCGCCGGAGCGCACGGCATCGTCGACCACGCGCTCGGCGCGGATCGCCGCTGCTTCCGAGATCATCGGTCCCACCTCGGTCGCCGGGTCCCTGGGGTCGCCCGCGCGCAGGGTCGAGGTGCGCGCGGCGAAGCGATCGCGGAACTCGTCGTAGACGGAGCGCTCGATCAGGATGCGCTGTGCGCCGACGCAGTTCTGTCCGGCGGCCCAGAACGCTCCCGACACGCACGCGTCCACCGCGGCGGGGATGTCGGCATCCGCGAAGACCAGCACCGGAGCGTTTCCCCCGAGTTCCATCGCGAGCTTCTTGAGCCCGGCGGTGCGGGCGATCGCCTCTCCGGTCGCGAACCCTCCGGTGAACGACACCATGCGGATGTCGCGCACGCCGACGAGCGCCTGCGCCACGTGGCGGTCGCCGTGCACCGTGGTGATGATCTCGTCGGGGAGTCCGGCCTCGAGCAGCACCTCGACCAGGAATCGTGCGGTCAGCGGGGTGAACTGCGACGGCTTGAGGATCACCGCGTTCCCGCCCGCGATCGCGGGGCCGAGCTTGTGGGCCACCAGGTTGAGGGCGTCGTTGTAGGGAGTGATCGCGAGGATGACGCCGAGGGGCTCCCGCGTGAACCATCCGCGGCGGTTCGCGGATCCTTCGTAGGCGTCGAAGGGGATGACCTCGCCGTCGTAGGCGCGGGCGGTCTCGGCCGACAACGAGATCGTGGTCACCGCGCGGCGCACCTCCTTGCGCGCCTGGGTGATCGTCTTGCCGGCTTCGCGGACGATGAGCGTCGCCGCCTCCTCTGCGCGTCCGTCGAGGATGCGGGCGGCACGATCCAGGATGCGGTGCCGTTCGAACCGGGAGAGCCCGCGGGACAGCGAGGAGCCGAGCCGCGCACGCGTCATGATCGCGTCCACGTCGTCGACCGAGTTCTGTGCCAGTCGGGCGATGACCTCGCCGGTGTACGGGTCGAGAACCTCCAGTGGCGGGGTCTGCGTGACCGGTGCATCCATGGTCGCGACGCTCATCGCAGGGCTCCGACCAGCGACTTCTGGTGGGCATCGATCGCGATGATGTCCGACAGCAGGGCGTACGCGGTCTCGATGCGCCCCGCGCCGGGGCCCGACATCGTGACGGTGCCGAGCAGGTCGGTCGTGAAGGCGACGGCGTTCGTGGCGCCCGAGATGCCGGAGAGCGGGTGGTCGGCGCCCAGCGAGAGCGGCTGCACGGATGCCGTGACGACGCCGTTCTCGTCACGCTCGATCGTGCCGATGAGCTTCCAGTGCTCGCCGGCGGCGGCGGCCGCGATCACGTCGCTCGCCGTGATGCCGCTGATGCCGGTGCACGGCACGTCGGCGGTGGTCAGGTCGGCGCCGAGGAGCTCGTTCGCCAGGATGACGACCTTGAGCTGCACGTCGGATCCCTCGATATCGGCGGTGGGATCTGCTTCGGCATAACCGAGAGCCTGGGCTTCGGCGACGGCATCCTGGAGTGACTTTCCTGCCTCCATCTGGCCGAGCACGAAGTTGCTGGTGCCGTTGAAGATGCCCTGGATGCGCGAGATACGCAGGCCCTTGAGGGTCTCGCCCGCGAGTCGCAGCACGGGGGTGCCGCTCATCACGGAGCCTTCGTACTCGAAGTGGGCGCCGTTCTCCTCTGCGAGCCGGTTCAGCTCGGCGCTCGCGAGGGCGACTGGACCCTTGTTGGTGGTGGTGACGCTCTTGCCGCTCTCAAGAGCCGCGCGCACATGGGAGATCGCGGGCTCGCCGTCGATCGGGTTCGTGAACGTGGCCTCGGAGATGACATCGGCCGTGGTGTGGCGGATGACGTCCTCGTTGCGCGGCTGGGCATCGCCGCCTGGCAGGCCGGCGAAGGTGTCGGAGCCCGTCATCGCGAGGGCGGCGTGCAGGTCGATGCCGTCGCTCTGCATGAGCGAGCCGAGGCGCAGGTCGGTGATCGCGACCACGCGCAGGCTGAAGCCGAGCTCGTCGGCGAGAGTCTCGCCGCGGTCGCGGATGATCTCGGCGAGGGCGCGGTTGACGCCTCCGAAGCCGATGAGGGCGAGGTCGTGGTGAGTCACCGGGGTTCTCCTTCGTTGCAGGGGCTGCCGCCGGCGTCGCCGTGCGGACATGGAACCATCCTCGATTCGGGTCGTGTCCGTGCGCGCCTGTCAGAACGGCAGGGAGAACTGCCGGAATGTCTGCGCGGCGAACGGATCGCCCGCGCTCGCCGCGACGCGCATGAATCCGCTGACGGCCTCTTGTGGAGCGGTTCACGGACGGGATAGTGTCCCGGCATCCGACAGAAACAATGCGTCATTGGCACATAGATGTGAATATGATGCACATATCAAACCCGATTGAGAGTTCCGATGACGCCTCTTCCCGGGGAGAAATCCCTCCCCAACGTCCTGCCGAACACCACAGCGACGCAGGTGCCGCTCCGGCGCCTCCAGCGCACCATGGACGCCAGGCACCTGATCATGATCGCGCTGGGAGGGGTGATCGGATCCGGTCTGTTCCTCAGCTCCGGCTACACCATCTCGCAGGCGGGCCCGCTCGGCGCGATCATCGCGTACCTGATCGGCGCGTTCGTCGTGTACCTCGTCATGGCCTGCCTCGGCGAGCTGGCTGTCGCCTACCCGGTCTCGGGCGCCTTCCACATCTACGCGGCGCGGTCGATCGGACCCGCGACCGGCTTCACGACCGCCTGGCTGTACTGGTTGTGCTGGGTGGTCGCCCTGGGCTCCGAGTTCACGGCATCCGGCATCCTCATGCAGCGCTGGTTCCCCGGGGTCCCGGTCTGGGCGTGGTGCCTGATCTTCGCCGCCGTCCTCTTCCTCCTCAACGCCATCTCCGCGCGGGTCTTCGGTGAGGCCGAGTTCTGGTTCTCGCTCGTCAAGGTCGTCGCGATCGTCGCACTGATCGTGTTGGGCGGCGCGGCCATCTTCGGCTTCACGCCCCTGTCGGCCGAGCATCCGCCCGCGATCCTGTTCAGCAACTTCGAGACCCCCGGCGGGCTCTTCCCGAACGGGGTCAGCGGCGTGATCGTCACCGCGCTCGCCGTGTTCTACGCCTTCAGTGGCTCGGAGCTCATCGGTGTCGCCGCGGGCGAGACGAAGGACCCGGCCAAGAACATCCCGCGGGCGCTGCGCTCGACCGTGCTGCGCCTGGTCGTGCTCTTCGTCGGGGCGATCGCGGTGATCGCCGCGATCCTCCCCTACGACCAGGCCAGCGTCACCAGCAGCCCGTTCGTCGATGTCTTCCAGTACGTCGGCGTGCCGTACGCGCCCGACATCATGAACTTCGTCATCATCACCGCTCTCCTCTCCGCCGGCAACAGCGGACTCTTCTCCTGCGCGCGCATGCTGTTCTCGCTCGCGGAGGAGGGCCACGCGCCCAAGGCGTTCACGCGCCTCACGAAGCGCGGTGTGCCGCTGATCGCCCTCAGCGTCAGCATCCTGATCGGTCTGGTCTCGCTGCTCACCAGCGTGATCGCGGCCGGAACCGTGTACCTGGTGCTGGTCTCGATCGCCGGCTTCGCGGTCGTGGCGGTGTGGATGTCGATCGTGGCCTCGCAGTTCTTCCACCGCCGCACCTTCGTGCGCGAGGGGGGACGGGTGGCCGACCTCGCCTACCGCACGCCGTTGTATCCGGCGCTGCCGATCGTCGCCTTCGTGCTGCTGTTCATCTCGATCATCGCGATCGCGTTCGACCCGAACCAGGTTGCCGCTCTCTACTTCGGCATCCCGTTCGTCGGCGCCTGCTACCTCTACTTCTGGTGGCGGCACGGACGCAAGGGCCGGCGCGACGTGGTCGAGGACCACGAGGCCGCACCCGTCGACGCATGACTCCTCCCGTGCCCGCAGGCGGATGGGTGGAGATCGACGGCCGCGCGATCACCTACAACGTCCGCACGATCCGTGCAGCGCTCGGCTCGCAGGTCGAGTTCTGCGCGGTCGTGAAGGCCGACGCCTACGGGCACGGGATCGACATCGTCGCGCCGCTGCTCGCGGCATCACAGGTCGACATGATCGGCGTCGCCTCGAACGAGGACGCCGCTGCGGTGCGGACGAGCGGCTTCACCGGACGGCTGATGCGGGTGCGGCCCGCCGGTCGCGACGAGGTCGATGACGGCATCCGCTTCGGCATCGAGGAGTGGATCGGCGGGGCTGAGCACGCGGGGATCGTGAGCGGTGTCGCGGCCGCGCGGGGCACCCGGATCCGCGCCCACCTCTCGCTCAACTCGACCGGACTCAGCAGGGACGGCCTCGAGGTGAGCAGTCCGCACGGTGTGCGCGTCGCACGCGGAGTGCTCGCGGATCCGCTGCTGGACACCGTCGGCATCTGCTCTCACTTCCCGTGCGAGGACGAAGCGGATGTCGTCGCAGGCAGCGCGCGTTTCGACGCGCAGTCTCGGGCCGTGCTCGACGGACCCGCCGCGAACGCGGTGGCCCGGCACTGCGCCACCACCTTCGCGGCGCTGCACGCACCGGAGTCCCGGTTCGACCTCGCGCGGATCGGGGCCGGCATCTACGGCGACACGGACGCCCTGGGCGGCGCACTCCGCCCGGCGATGAGGGTCGTGTCGCGCATCGCTGCGATCAACTCCTACCCGCGCGGCAGCACCGTCGGGTACGACCGCTGGCACCGACTCGACGCGGAGGCGCGCCTCGCCCTGATCCCGCTGGGATACGCCGACGGCTTCCACCGCAGCCTCAGCGGCACCGGCGAGGTGCTCGTGCGGGGAGAGCGGGCGCGCATCGTCGACCGCATCGCGATGAACGGCTTCCTCGTCGACGTCTCGCACATCGCCGGGGCGGCGCCGGGCGATGAGGTCGTGCTGTTCGGCGCGCAGCACGACCAGGCGATCACCTCCGCCGATGTCGCCCGTGCGCACGGCAGCATCGCCGCCGACCTCTACGTCGCGTGGGGACGGCTCCTGCCGCGGCGGGCCGTCGGGGACCCCGGCGCTGCCCGGGTCGCCGGGGCCGCCGGGGCCGCCGGGCCTGCCGGATAGGATGGCCGAGGTCTCGACCGGCAGAAGAGGAGGGGTGGCGGTGGCGTCTTCTTCTCTCGTGCAGGGATTGAGCCTTCTCGACGCGGCGGTCGAGCAGGAACGCCGTGCCCGACCGGGTCTCAACGCCTCTCGGCTCGCCGAGCACACCGACATCGAGCGCAGCCGTGTCTCGCGGCTCACGCAGGAGCTGCGGTCGCGGCAGTTCCTCCGCCGCGACGACGACTCCCTGTTCTCGGCGGGGCCGGAGTTCTTCGGCACGGCTGCCGTGCTCAATGCCGCCTGGCTCCGCGCATCACGGGTCGCCCTGCGCGCGCTCGCCTCGCAGCTCGGGGTCAACGCGCTGATCACGGTCGCCGACGGTGCGCGCGGCGTGCTGCTGCGCTACGAGCGGTCGGCGGACGGCTCCGACCGCTCGATCCGCGCGGGCCTGGTGACGCCCATCTGGTGCACGGGTGCCGGGCGTGCGCTGCTGTGGGACCACACGCCCGCGCAGCTCGAGACCCTGCTCGACGGCGTGCAGTTCATCGGCGTGGGCGGCCCGACGGCTGCGCGTTCGACCTGTGAGGTGCGCGCGATGCAGGAGCGCGATCTCACCGACGGCCTGATCTCGGCATCCGAGGAGTACGACGAGGGGATCGACGAGTTCGCCCTCCCGATCCGCCGCGGGGGCGAGGTCATCGCGTCGCTCGCGGTGCGCGGACGGCATCGGCCGAAGGGTGCGACGCGCGAGACCCGTGCACTGCTGACGCAGTTCGCGCAGGAACTCACCCGAGCGGCCGACGCCGAGTAGGGTTCAGCCCGCCGCGGATACTGGTGCGCCGAGCTGTCGCGACAGGTGTGCGGCGGCGCGCGCACAGGCATCTCCGCACTCGGCCGTGCGGGCATGGAGCGCCGCGCGGGTGCCGACCACCTGCACCGCGCCGACGACCTCGCCGCGGAAATCCCACACGGGTGCGGCCACCGAGTAGAGGCCGGGTTCCGCCTCCTGGTCGACGATCGAGAATCCGCGACGGCGGTCATCGTCGAGGCGGGCGAGGAAGTCATCGACCGACGTCGGGGTGTTGGGGCCCTGGGGCCGGAACTCTGTCGAGGCGAACACGGCGCGCACCTCGTCCTCCGAGGCATCCCACAGTGACGCGCGCCCCGCATCGCTGCAGTAGGCCGGGTACGCGCGGCCGATCCACGATCCGATCATGCGGGATGCGGACGGCAGGCTCTCCAGTGTCGTGAGCGTCGCGTCGCCCTGCAGCTCGCTCAGGAACGCGGCCTCGCCGAGCTGTGAGGAGAGACTCTCCAGCACCGCGAGTCCGTGCGTGCGCAATCTCTGCGCCGTCAGCTCCTGGGCGGCGGCGTACCAGCCCCAGGCCAGGGTGAACGAGCGGTCGGCGCGCCGCTCGACCAGACCGGAGCGGTCGAGGGTCGCGAGCGTGCGCGACACCTGGGAGCGCTCGCGTCCCAGCGCGCGGGCGATCTCGCCCACCGTGGTCTGATGTCCGTCCCTGACCAGCGCGGCGAGCGTGGTGAGCACGTCGAGACCGCGGCCCATGCTGCTCGACGGCGCAGGGGCATCGGAGCGGGTCGGCATGAATCGAGGCTACCGCTGCGGTCGCCCGCGGTGGTGTCATCCGCGCGGACGGGAGACAATGGGGCAATGCCTTCCACGCCGCACGCTCAGCATGCGGCCCCGCGCTCCCCGATACGCGGCCCCGCCCTGCCGATCGGCATCGCGGTGACCGCGCTCGGCATGCTGCTGTCCATCGCCTCCACGCCGGTGGTCTCGGAGGCCGTGCCGACGCTGCCGGAACCCGTGACCGCGATGCAGGTGCCCTCGGTGGTCGTCGGGGCGACCACGGCCGCCGACCCGTGCACGGAGCCCGCGGTGCAGAAGGCGCTCGGCGATGGCGACGATGCCGCGGTGATCGCCGGGTTCGGCGGGGGTGCGAGCTTCCGCGACGCGGTCGTGGCCGGCAATGCGCCCTGCATCTCGCTGAGCGATCCCGCACGGATCTGGGTCGTCGTGAACAAGGCGCGTCCGTTGGAGCCGGCGGATTACACGCCCGAGAACCTCGACAGCGTGCCGCTGCAGATGACCACGCTCTCGGGTCAGGTGCGCGCGGATGTCGCCGGTGCCGTGGGTGCGATGGCAGAAGGAGCGACCGCCGCCGGCGTCGGCCGGGTCGGTGCGAACAACGGCTATCGCTCGTACGGGCTGCAGGTGTCGACCTACGACGCGCACGTGCGTTCGCAGGGGCAGCAGGAGGCGGATGCCGGCTCCGCCCGCCCCGGCCACAGCGAGCACCAGACCGGCCTCGCGCTGGATGTCGTCGCGTGCGATGCGCAGTGCGGAGGGCTCGACGGCTTCGGGGCCACCGCGCAGAGCGCCTGGGTCGCCGAGCACGCGTGGGAGTACGGATTCGTGGTGCGCTACGAAGACGTCGGCACCGCCGTCACCGGGTACGCACCGGAGCCCTGGCACCTGCGCTACGTCGGCGTCGAGCTCGCCGCGGCCTACCACGACGGCGGGTTCCACACGCTCGAGGAGTTCTTCGGGCTCCCCGCCGCCCCCGACTACGGGCACTGAATCCCGGCGCACGAGGCCGCTTTGCGGCATCCGACAATCGCGGTACCCAGTGTCACCACATGTGGGATGCATTCTCACAATGACCTGTCTTCGGCCGTGCTCCCGACATAGACTCTCGGGAGCAAAGACGCACGAGACGTTCAGGAGGACGCGATGGAACGCGACATCTACGAAGAGGATCACGAGGCCTTCCGCGACCTCGTCAAGGACTTCGTCAAGCGCTACGTGACCGGTGAGGCCATCGAGCGGTGGGACGCCGCCGGCGAGGTCGACCGCGACACGATGCGTGCGGCGGGCGAGGCCGGGATCATCGGGCTGTCGGTCCCCGAGGAGTTCGGCGGCGCAGGGATGCTGCAGGACTACCGCTTCCGCGCGGTCGTGAACGAGGAGATCATCGCGGCCGGAGCGGGGTCGCTCGCCGGCGCCTTCGGCATCCAGGACGACCTCGCCGTGCCCTACCTCGTGCACATGGGCACGCAGGAGCAGAAGGAGAAGTGGCTGCCCCGCATGGCCACCGGTGAGGTCATCGGCGCGCTCGCGATGACCGAGCCCGGTGCCGGATCGGACCTGCGCGGCATCAAGACCACGGCGAAGAAGACCGACGGCGGCTACATCGTCAACGGCGCCAAGACGTTCATCTCGTCCGGCGCGACCGCCGACCTCGTCGTCACGTTCGTCAAGACCGGCGAAGGAAACCGTCCGGATGCGTTCAGCCTGTTGCTGATCGAGAACGGCATGGAGGGCTTCGACCACGGCAAGAAGCTGCACAAGATGGGCTTCCAGGGGCACGACACCGCGGAGCTCTCGTTCAGCGACGTCTTCGTCCCCGAGGAGAACCTCATCGGCGGGGTCGAGGGCAAGGGCTTCGTGCAGCTGATGATGAACCTCCCGCTCGAGCGTCTGTCGATCGGCGTCGCCGGTGCCGCCGCCGCGCAGGCCGCGCTCGACTGGACCGTGGCCTATACGAAGGACCGCGAGGCGTTCGGAGAGCGGATCATCGACTTCCAGAACACCCGTTTCAAGATCGCCGACATGGCCACCACGGTCGACGCGCTCTGGGCGTACATCGACCGCGCGCTGCTCGCCTACTCGAAGGGCAAGCTGTCGGCCGAAGAGGCGGCGAAGGTCAAGTTCTGGGCGACCGAGCGCGAGTGGGAGGTGCTCGACACCGGCGTGCAGCTGCACGGTGGCTACGGCTACATCACCGAGTACCCGATCGCCCGTGCCTTCCTCGACGCCCGCGTGCACCGCATCTACGGCGGCACGAACGAGATCATGCGCGAGATCGTCGGTCGTCAGATCGCCGGCAAGCGGTAGGGGTCTGCCGGGCCGTCTTCGGCCTGGCGTGCACGGCTTCGGAGTTGAACGGCGACACGCCGCGTTCCCCACGGGGAGGCGGCGTGTCGCCGTTCGCGTCCGCGGGTGTGTCCGAGGTGAGAGGTCGAGGCCGGGGTCGTGCAGGTGGTAGCAGTATCGGTAGTACCGGGGTAGCATCGGGGCATGTCGCACACGAAGATCAGCCTCAGCCTGAGTGAGAGCGATGTCGCCTTTCTCGATACCGAGGCGGTGAGCGGTCGCTACGCATCGCGATCCGCTGCCGTGCAGGATGCGGTGAGGTTGCTGCGCGAGAGCCGGCTGGCGGATGCCTACGCCGAGGCGTACGCGGAGGGCTACGACGACGAGTGGGATGCTGCCGCGGGCGACGGCCTCGCGTCGGCATGACCGGCGAGGCGATTCCCCTTCTTCGGCGCGGACAGGTGGTTCTGGCATCCTTCGACCCCGCAGTCGGATCCGAGGCCCGCAAGACCAGGCCCGCGGTGATCGTGAGCAACAACACCGCGAACGCGGTCGCGTCGCGCGGTCCGCGAGCGACGGTGACCGTCGTGCCGCTGACATCGAACATCACGAACGTGCTGCCGTTCCAGGTCGAGCTTCCGGCGGAGGCGACTGGTCTCGACCGTGACTCGAAGGCGCAGGCGGAGCAGGTCCGAACGATCGCCATTGCGCGGATCGTGCGCCCGGTCGGATGGGTGCCGAGCGAGCTGATGGCGGCGATCGATGAGGCGCTCCGGTTGCATCTGGCGCTCTGAGCCCGGGTCGGTTCGAGGGAAGACACGGAACCCGCGACGGCGCCGATCACGCTGCGTCATCTTCTCACCAACACCTCGGGCTACGGGGGCCATGACCACGCCATCTCCGCTGCAGGAGGCCATGATCGCGAACCGGACCGCGGCCGGGCAGGAGCCGGTGTCGCTCGGCGATACTCGCTGAACGCGAATGGCGCAACGGCATCTCTTGGGCGGGGTCGGGTGCGGGTGGCAGCGATGTCGCCTTCCTCGGTGCGGAGGCGTACGCGGAGGGCTGCGACGACGAGTGGGATGCTGCCGCGGGCGACGGGCTCGCGTCGTCGTGACGGCAGGGACGATTCCCCTCTTAGGCGCGGACTGGTGGTGCTGGTCTCTTTCGGTGAGGCGCTCCGGCTGCACCTGGCGCTCTGAAGTTCTCGGGTGGCCTCCGTCTCTTTGCGCATGCTGGTATTCCGATACTCGATCGAACATAGATTCGATACTCGGGGTGGTGCGGGGTAAAATGAAGCATGTCGATATTGACCGGGGTGCATGAGGCGATCGCTCGTCTTGACGCGGCCTGCGCGGGTGTCGACGGGGCCCAAGGGTTGTCGCGGGAGCAGTTGGTCGCGGTCGCTGACGCGCTGGGCGTGCTGCGTCGGCACACGGATGCGGTGCAGGCGGAGGTCGCGGCGGGCATCGCCCGGGAGTCGCGGCCGGAGCTCGGCGCGGCGAGTCTGGCGAAGCAGCAGGTTTTTCGGAATCCGGCGGCGCTGATCGCGGCGGGGGCGGGGGTCTCGGCGGGGGAGGCGTCCCGGTTGGTGGCGGTCGGGGAGGCGACCGCGCCTCGGACGGATCTTCTGGGGGCGCGGTTGCCGGCGAAGTACCCGCGGGTGCGGGAGGCGCTGGTCTCAGGGGTGTTGAGCGCGCAGGCGGCTGCGTTGATCATCGGGGTGTTGGAGCGGTGCCGGGTGGCCGCGGGGCCGGTGCGGATCGTTGAGGGGGAGCGGGTGCTGGTGGATGCGGCGGCCGGGCTGGCGGTGGATGCGGTGCGCAAGCTGGTCGTGCGGGCGGAGGCCTGGTTGGACCCCGATGGTGTCGCACCGCGCGAGGAAGAGGCGCGGGCGCGGCGGTCGGTGACGATGTTCGAGCGGGACGGGATGGTGCACCTGAATGCCCGCCTGGATGCGGAGAGTGCGGCGCCGGTGGTCACGGCGGTGCGGGGGTTCGTGTCGGCGGCGTTCGCGGCCCGCACGGACGCCCCGGACCCCGACGCCCCCGATGCGGATCAGCGCACGGTGGCGATGATCCAGGCCGACGCGCTGGTCGCGTTCTGCGCGCACGTGCTCGGCTGTGAGGCGCGGGTGCCGGTGGCGGGGGCGACGGTGATCGTGCGGATGACCCTGGACGACCTGGAATCCGGTACCGGGTCGGCGACGGTCGACGGGATCGAGACCCCGGTCAGTGTCGGGGCGGCGCGGCGGATGGCCGCCGGGGGTGGGGTGATCCCCTGGGTGATGGGCTCGGACAGCGAGATCCTCGACTGGGGGCGGGAGAAACGCCTGTTCACCCGAGCGCAACGGTTGGCGTTGGTGGAACGCGATGGCGGGTGTGCGATGTGCGGGTTGCCGCCGGAGATGACGAGAGTGCATCACATCCGATGGTGGCAGAGGGATGCGGGGCCGACGGACCTGTCCAACGGGGTGCTGCTGTGTGAGACGTGTCATCACCGCATCCACGACAACGACTGGGAGATCCGCGTCGACGGTACAGGGGTCACCGCCCGCGTCTGGTTCATCCCGCCCCGGTACGTCGACCCCGCCCGCACCCCGCGACTCGGTGGCCGAGGCCGCTTCGACATCGCCGCCTGAGCGGCGGCCTGCTCACCACTCGCCTGCCACCGCACCGCGCGCGTGGAATAGGCCGGATGACCGAACCCAGGTGCGAGGGTTCAGCCTCACGGACCAATCCACGCGAGCTCCTTCGCGAGAGGCTGGGAGCGGATGCACAGACGCGTGCGTCAGCGAGGAGTGGGTATGGCGGACGAGACGGTCACCTGGCGCGATCGTGCTTTTCCCGACGCCGGTGTGCCGCTGGCCGAGGTCGGTGCGCAGGGGTGGCACCTCTTGAACGGCGACTTCCACCTGCCGGTCGCCGCACTGAGGGAGACCGCGATCGAACGCAATCTCGCATTGATGCGGGACTACTGCCGGCGGCACGACGTGCTGATCGCGCCGCACGCGAAGACCACCATGAGTCCGGCGCTCGTCGAACGCCAGCTCTCCGACGGAGCGTGGGGCGTCACGGTCGCCAACGTCCAGCAGGCGAGGGTCTTCATCGCGGCGGGAGTGCGACGCATCCTCATCGCCAATCCCGTCGTCGGCCGCGCTGATCTCACCGCCCTCGCCGCCTGGCGGCGAACGGATCCCGAGCTCCAGGTGCTGCTCCTGGTCGACTCCGTCGAGACGGTGGCCGTCCTCGCCGACCGGGCGAGAGCTGCGCACGACGACCTCGGCCCCCAACGCGTGATGATCGAGCTCGGGTACGCCGGCGGACGGGGAGGGGTGCGCTCCACAGGCGAGGCCGTTCGCGTGGCGCAGGCTGTTCACGACGTCGGCAGCCTCGAGCTCGTCGGCATCGAGGGATTCGAAGGGCTGGTGTCTGGCGCCGACGTCGCCGAGCGTCGACGTCGCGCCGCGGAGTTCCTCGAGTGGTCCGCGAGTGTGCTCCACGATCTCCTCGACCGTGGGCTGCTCCCCGCGCATGGTTCCTTGGCATCCTTCGGCGGCAGCTCGTACTTCGACCTCGTCGTCGCGGAGTTCCGCGAGCGATGGAGCGGAGGTCGCATCGAGGTGATGCTGCGCAGCGGCTGCTACGTCACGCACGACCACGGACTCTACGCGCGCACCTCGCCGTTCGTCGGGCATGAACCGGCGCCGCTGCCGGCGCTCGAGGTATGGGCCGAGGTGTTGTCGTGCCCGGAGCCGGGGCGTGCCGTGCTCGGCGCCGGCCGGCGCGACGTCTCGACCGACGCGGATCTGCCGCTGCCCTTCGCCGTCCGTCGCGACGGTCGCACGCAGCCTGTCGAAGGACTCCAGGTCACCGGTGTCAACGACCAGCACACGATGGTCTCCGTGCCGGACCATGTCTCTCTCGCCGTCGGCGATCTCGTGGGTCTCGGCGTCTCCCATCCCTGCACGACTTTCGACAAGTGGCGGCTCATCCCGATCGTCACTGACACATACGAGGTGACAGATGCCGTCCGTACCTACTTCTGAGCCGGGGCAGCGCTCCGAGAGCTCACGCTTCGATCTCCCGGAGTTCCTCGCGGATCTGGAGCGCCTGGTGACGATCGAGTCGCCGTCGGCCGATCACGATGCCGTGGCCCGCTCTGCCGTGGTCCTCTCCGACGTCATCCAGCGCCGGCTGGGCAGGCGTCCCGAGATCCAGCGGATCGACGGGGTCGACCACGTCGTGCTGCAGGGCCGTGAGAGCCGGGTGCTGCTGCTCGGTCACCATGACACGGTGTGGCCGATCGGAAGTCTGGCGGAGTTGCCGTTCACCGTGCAGCGCGGGATCATCCGCGGCCCCGGATGCTTCGACATGCTGGTCGGGGTCGTGCAGATCGTGCACGCGCTCGCGCTGCTCCGCGACAGGCATGGCGACGCCGTGCTCGACCAGGTCACCGTGTTGGTGACCGGTGATGAGGAGGTCGGATCCGTCACCTCCCGCGATCTGATCGAGTCGCGGGCCGCCGGTTGCCGCGCCGCGCTCGTGCTCGAGGCCGCCGGACCCGGCGGTGCGCTCAAGACCGAGCGCAAGGGAGTGTCGTTGTACGAACTCGAGGTGCTCGGGCGAGCGGCGCACAGCGGGCTGGAACCCGAACGAGGGATCAACGCCACGGTCGGTGTGGCGCACCTCGTCATCGCTCTGGCGGCTCTGGCCGACCCGGCCGTCGGCACCACGGTCACACCGACGCTGCTGTCATCCGGCACGACGGGCAACACGGTGCCCGACCGGGCCACGGTCGCGGTCGACGTCAGGGCGACCACCGTCGCCGAGCAGAAGCGGGTGGACGCGGAGATCCGGTCATTGCGCCCCGGCGTCGAGGGGGCGACGATCGCCGTGCACGGCGGAGTCAACCGGCCGCCACTCGAGGCGGCAGCATCCGCCGCTCTCTTCGCCCGCGCGGCGAAGCTCGCTGCCGATCTCGGTCATCCGCCGCTCACGGGGATGGCCGTGGGAGGGGCATCGGACGGCAACTTCACGGCCGGTGCGGGTATCGCCACCCTCGACGGGCTCGGAGCAGTCGGCGGCGGCGCGCACGCCCGTGACGAACACGCCGAGGTCAGCGCGATTCAGCCGCGCACCGAGCTGCTGGCAGCTCTGGTGCGCGACCTGATCAGCGACGGTTCGTGAGCACCTGCCGGGCGTTCTCGCTGCCCTGTGCGAGTTCGTAGAGCACGGTGATGAGCCCCAGCAGGTCCGCGGCGTTGTCGAGCACCGAGGTGATGGTGCGGTCCGCGGTGCGCAGGCACCCGGGGATGCAGGCGCCGAGCTCGGCGGCCACCGGCGAGGGCATGTCGACCTCGAGGGTGAGGGGGAGTGCCGTGACGGGGCGGCGGAGCGAGGCCGCGTCTGCGACCGCGCGGGCGGCTCCTTCGCGCACCAGCTCACGGGCGACGCTCGGAGCTACCGTGTCGGTGGCGGAGAAGCCGTGGGCTGTCTTGACCGTCACGATCGTCGCACCCGCGAACACATCGGAGGCGATCGCGCCGATCACGTCGTCGCCCGTGACGAGTCCGACCGGCACTCCGAGAGACGCGGCGTAGATCGCATTGACCTCGGCCTCCGAGACACGGGCGCCATTGATCCGCACCTCCCCGAAATGAGCGGAGAAGGTGTGGGCCAGAACGCCCGGTGCGCCCGCCGGTGCGTGGTAGCCGACGAACAGGGCGACATCGCAATCGGCGGTCAGGCCTTCGGCCATGCACTGGGCCTTCGGTGAGCCGAAGACGAGTCGGGCACGCGGGTCGAGCCGGTCGTGCAGCAGATTGTCCATCGTGCCGTGAGAGTCGTTGACGAGCACACTGGTCGCTCCGCCCTCGAAGGCCCCGGCGATCGCCGCGTTGGCCTCGTGGGTCATGAGCTCCTGGGCTCTGGCGTATCCGGTGCCGCCGCGGACGACCTGGTCGAGGGTTGCCACACCGGCGATGCCCTCCATGTCGATCGAGATGTAGACCTTCACCGTTGACTCCTCATGCTCATAGGCGGACTGTAGCCATTCTCGCCTCGGTGAGGACGTCGGCGATCGTGCGATCGACCAGTATCGAAGGCCTCCTGCTGTACGCTCATCCCATGTCGGCCACGACGTCCACGACCAACCTGGGGCAGCTCACCGAGCGACTGGGGACGACTCTGCTCACGCTCGAGGCAGGACGAGCACAGGCCGCGCGCCCGGTGTCGAGCGTCGTGCTGCACGACCCTCTGGAGCCGCCGGAGATCACGCAGGATGCAATCGTGCTGGCGGTCGCGGTGGCGACCGATGACGATCTCGCCGCACTCGTGCGTCACGCAGGACAGGCGCGGGCCGCCGCGCTGATCGTCCGCGAGTCGCTCCCGGTGAGCCGCGAGGTCGCCGCGCTCGCCGAGCAGTGCCAGGTCTCGCTCTTCGGTCTGGTTCGGGGAGCCTCGTGGGTCCAGGTCGCAACCCTGCTCATCAACGCCCTCAACCTCGGTCCGGCCGGCGCCGAACAGGGAGTCGATGACACCGCGCGCGATCTCTTCACGCTGGCCGACTCGGTCTCGGCATTGCTCGGCGCACCCGTCACGATCGAGGATCGCTCCTCGCGGGTCGTGGCGTTCTCCGCCAATCAGCTCGGGACGGATGAAGCGCGTCGTCTCACCATCCTCGGTCTGCAGGTGCCGGAGGTGTACAGCAACCATCAGCGTACGCAGGGCGTCTTCCCTCTCATCTACGGATCGGAGCGTCCCATCTTCCTCGCCAAGCCGGCCCCCGATACGCTGCCGCGGGTCGCGATGCGCATCGCCGCGGGAGACGAGGTGCTGGGCTCCATCTGGGCGGTGACCCCCGAACCCTTCGACGCCGAACGTGAGCTGCGCATGATCGAGGCGGCGCAGGTCGTCGGCCTGGCCATGTTGCGCGCACGGGTGAGCGCGGATGCCGCGGAACGGGTGGCCGAGTCCTTGGGGATGATGCTGCTCGACGGAGGTCCGTCGGCACGCGACGCCGCACAACAGCTCGGGTTCGAGCGATCGGCCGCGTGCGTGCTCGTGTTGGGGCCGCTGCAGGACGAAGACGAGATCCGCACGGTGTCCGATACGCAGCGCGCCGCCGCCGCACTGCGCATGCATCTGCGCTCGGTGCACCCCCGAGCGATCGCGATCCCGATGGGCGGCCTGGTGTACGCGGTGGTCCCCCTCCGCAGCGCCGACGAGCACGCGGCCGCGGCGGTCGAACGTCTCGCGACGGAGTTCGTGGGGCGGCTCGACACCTCGACGGAGTTCTGCGCGGGCCTTGGAGACGTCGTGACCGAGGTGAGCAGTCTGTCTCTCTCGCGGCGCAACGCCGAGGCGGCGCTGCGGGTCCTGCGATCGCGACCTCAGCGCGGGCGTCGAGCCGCGAGGTTCTCCGACGTCCAGATCGACGCGCTGATGTTCCGCATCGGCGATCTGCTCGCCGCCGACGGGGTCACCCTCGACGGGCCACTCGCCATGCTCCGCGAATACGACGCCTCTCACCGCACCGAGCTGGTGGCGACCCTCCGGGCCTGGCTCGAGCACTTCGGCGACGTGCTCGCCGCCGCACGTGAGGTCCACATCCACAAGAACACGTTCCGGTATCGGCTCGAGCGCATCGAGACGATCACGGGGGCGGATCTTCGCGACCCTGACACGCGCTTCGGACTGCTGCTGCAACTGCGGCTCGAGCTGCTCGCGCCGTCGAACTGACGCCCTCCTGGCGTGCCTCCGGGCGTCCCGCCGGCACGCGTCGCCCGAGACTAGGTCGATCGTCCAATCGATCGTGCGATTCACTAGCTGAACGCACGATGAGTGATGGTCGAGGGCGGGTGAAACTGTGAGGAACATCAGTCCATTCAGATCAATGGCGGTCCCGAATCATGAGAACCCGAACTTATGCACTCCCGCTCCTCCTCGCCGTCGCGCTCGGTGCCACCGCGTGCAGCGGCCCGGCCTCGTCGGACGAGGGCTTCGCGAAGAACGGCGCCTTCGCGGTCGCCATCAACTCGGACCCCGGCGATCTGAATCCGTTGACGACGAACATCGTCAATGCGCAGATCGTGGGGGCGTACTCCTACGACTCGCTCCTGTTCGTCGACCCGGAGACGGTGAAGCCCGAGGCCTACCTCGCGGAGAGCTGGACCGAGAGCCCGACCGAGGTCACCTACACGCTGCGTGACGACATCACCTGCGCCGACGGCACGCCGTTCACGGCCGAGACCGCCGCGGCGAATCTGAACTGGATCCTCGATCCGGCCAACGAGTCGCCGAGACGCGAATCGGTGGTGCCCTCCGATGCCACCATCACAGCCGAAGGCAACACCCTCACGGTCACGACCACGTCGCCGCGCCCCTTCATGCTCTACGACCTCGGCAGCCAGCAGATGGTGTGCGACGCCGGTCTCGCCGATCCCACCAGCCTCTCCGCCGGCAGCAACGGCACCGGTCTCTTCCAGATCGATGATGTCGTCGCCGGCGACTCGATCACGCTGACGCGTCGTGACGGGTACGAGTGGGGTCCCAAGGACACGACGAGCACGACCGAGGGCGTTCCGAAGACGGTGACCATCAAGATCGTGCCGAGCCCGTCGACGGCGGCCAATCTGCTGCGTTCGGGCGGGCTCAACGCGGCGGTCGTCAGCGGCAAGGACGAGGAGCGACTGGGCGAGCTGACGTCGATGTCCTCACCGACGATCTCCGGCATGATCATCTACAACCACAACGCCGAGATGCCCACCGCCGACGCCGACGTGCGCAGAGCGCTCACGCAGGCGATCGATCTCGACACCCTCACCGACATCCTCACCGAGGGCAAGGGAGAGCGAGCGAAATCGCTGCTCGGTGAGGAACCGAGCCTATGCAGCTACGACTCGATCGACGGCACGCTGCCGACGTACGACCCTGAGGCCGCTACCGCGGCGTTGGCCGGGGTCAAGGGTGCCGAGATCACTCTCATCTACGACAACAGCACGGCCTCTCGGAGCGCGGCGGCGGAGTACGTCGCTACGCAGTGGGAGGATGCCGGGGTCAAGGTCACCCTCGACGGTGGCGACGAGAACTACGTCCTCGCCAACACCTTCGCCGCAGAGGACCCGACCAAGTGGACGGCCAGCCTCGGCCTGATCCTGCAGTCGGGTACGCCGGCGATCTTCCCCCAGTATCTGAGCGGTCCCGTGCCCCCCGACGGCACCAACTTCGCCGGGATCCAGAACGAGGCCTACGTGGAGGCCGCCACCGCAGCCGCCGACCTGGCGGGCGAGGAGGCGTGCAACACCTGGCGCGACGCCGAGGCCGCGCTGTTCGACGCCGCAGACCTCGTTCCTGTCTCGATGACGCCGTTCAAGATGTACTTCAGCGGGGCGGAGTCGATCATCCGGCCGGTCGGCGGATACCTGCCCGGTGCGGCGATCCGCGTCCTTTCATGACCACCACGCTGCCCCGGACGGAGGCCCTGGCAACCGTCCGGGGTCGGCGGTCCCGCTCCTCCCGGGGCGGGGCCGTCGGGGCCTTCCTCCTGCGCCGGGTCATCCGCCTGTTCTGGTCGGTGGTCGCGCTCGTGACGGTGGTCTTCCTCATGGTGCGCATGATCCCCGGAGACCCGGTGCGCAATGCGCTCGGCACCAACGCGACCGCCGCCGTCGTCGAGGCTCGTCGTGAGAGCCTCGGGCTCAACGACCCGCTCTGGCAGCAGTACCTCTCCTTCTGGAAAGGGCTGCTGACCGGGAATCTGGGCGACTCGTTCTCGCTGAACCTCCCGGTCACCGCGATCCTCGAACAGCGCCTTCCGGCGACACTCGAACTCGCATTCCTGTCGCTTGCGACCGTGCTGGTGGTCTCGATCCCGCTGGGCATCGTGATCGCCGCGCTGACCCGCGGCGGCCGCCGCCCCGGCCTCGACGTGGCCTACACCTCGGTCAGCGGCCTGGTCGCGGTCATCCCGGAGTTCGTGATCGGTGTCGCTCTGGTCTACCTGTTCGCGGTGCAGACGACATTGCTGCCGGTCGCCGGCCGCGACGGTGCGAACTCCTATGTGCTGCCCGTGCTCGCACTGTCGATCGGGCTCATCGCGGGCGTCTCCCGCATCGTGCGCGTCGAAGCGCTCACGGTCTTCTCGCAGGACTACATCCGCACCGCTCGCGCCAAGCGCATGTCGCGAGGTCGCCTCTATCTCACTCACGCACTGCCGAACCTCGTGACCCCCTCCCTCACCGTCGGCGGCCTCGTGCTCGGCTCGCTCGTCGCCGGCACGGTGCTCGTGGAGACGATCTTCTCGTGGCCGGGACTCGGGCTCACGATCGTGGACGCGGTGCGGAGCAAGGACTTCCCGCTCGCGCAGGGCATCGTGCTCGTCTACGGGCTGATCGTCCTCGTCGCGAACCTCCTCATCGACATCGTCCTGGTGTGTCTCGACCCACGCTCGACGCTGAAGGACGCCTGACATGACGACTCTTCCTCCCCCGCTCCCCACGTCACCCACCTCCTCGTCGTCCCGGCATGCGCTGGTGACCGCGCTGCGCTCGCCGTTGGGCATCCTCGCCTCCGTGCTGCTCGTGACGCTGATCCTGCTCGCCACGTTCGGACCCGTCATCTGGGGGGAGACGGCGAAGGTCGCCGACCTGACGCAGCTGTCGATGGCGCCCAGCGCTGCTCACCCTCTCGGCACCGACGCCGGAGGACGCGACGTGCTCGCGAGGCTGCTGAGCGCGACGCGCATCTCGGTCGTGACGGCCGTGCTCGCGACGCTGATCGGGGTGACGCTCGGCGTTCTCCTGGGCCTGCTGCCGACGGTCGCACCGAACTGGGTGGCCCGCGTCGTCAACAGCGTCCTCGGAGTCGCGCTGGCCTTCCCCTCGCTGCTGCTCGCGATCGTCGTCTCGATCGTCGTGGGAGTGGGCGTGGTCAGCGTGACTCTGGCGATCGGGCTGGCGATGGCACCCGCCTACGCCCGCCTGGCGCAGACGCTCGGTGCCTCCGCCGCCGGTCGGGACTATGTGGATGCCGCGCGCGTTCTGGGGGTCTCGCGTTTCCGCATCCTGACCCGGCATGTGCTCCCCAACGTCCGCGACCCGTTGATCGTCAACGCCAGCATCGGCGCCGGCACGGCGCTGGTCGCCTCGACGGGGTTGTCGTTCCTGGGCCTCGGCGTGCAGGCACCGGACTACGACTGGGGACGGATGCTCAATGAGAGCCTCGATGGCATCTTCGTCAATGCGGCCCCCACTCTCGGGCTGTCGGCGGCGATCGTGTTCGCGGGCGTGACCTTCGCTCTCGTGGGTGAGACGCTCGCGCGTGCCTTCGGGCTGAACCGTTCGCCGAGACGGCAGCGACGCCGTCGGGGGGCGGCGAAGCTCGAGGTCGCTCCGCTGCATGTGGTGGATGATCCGGTGCTGCGGGTGCGTGATCTGCAGGTGCGGGTGCCTCGGGGCGACGGCTGGGCTGACCCGGTGCGCGGGGTGAGCTTCGACGTCGGCAGGGGGGAGATCGTCGGTGTCGTGGGGGAGTCGGGGTCGGGCAAGTCCCTGACCTGCATGGCTGTCGCCGCGCTGCTGGAGGAACCGATCGAGGTGGCGGCGTCGACCGTGCAGTTCGAGGGGACGGAGCTGGCGGTCGGCGGGCGGGTGTCCAGCCGGATCTCGTCAGCGACCGTGGCGCATCAACTGGGCGCCCGCATGGCCTTCGTGTTCCAGGATCCGGCGACATCGCTCAATCCCGCCCTCCACGTCGGCACGCAGGTCGCGGAGGTCGGGATGCTGCACGGCGGGTTGGACCGGAGAGCGGCCCACCGCCGCGCGGTCGACCGGCTCGATGCGGTGCGGATCCCGGATGCCGCCCAGCGGGCGCAGGCGTACCCGCACGAATTCTCCGGAGGAATGCGCCAGCGCGCCATGATCGCGATGGGGTTGATGGGGGAGCCGGCGCTGCTGATCGCCGATGAGCCGACGACGGCGCTCGACGTCACGGTGCAGCGCGAGGTCATGAGCCTGCTCGCGGAGGTGAACGAGGTCAAGGGCACGGCGCTGCTGTTCGTGTCGCATGACATCGCCCTGGTGTCGTCGTTCTGCACTCGCGTGCTCGTGATGTACCGGGGGGCGATCGTGGAGGACCTCACCGCCGCCGATCTCGCCGCCGGCCGCGCCCGGCATCCCTATACCCGTGCCCTCGTCGAGGCCATCCCGCATCTGGAAGCGGAGCCGGGCACGGCGTTCGCGACGATCGCCGAAGACGCGGAGTTCCCGACCGAGCCCGTGGGGAGTCGATCATGACAGAGCTGGTACTCGAGGACGTCCGCGTGCGATACGGCAGCGGAGCCTCCGCCCATGAGGCCGTGAAAGGCGTGAGCCTGACGGTCGCGAGTGGGCGCACCGTCGGCCTCGTCGGCGAGTCCGGATCCGGGAAGTCGACCATCGCACGCGCCATCGTGGGTCTCCACGAACCGCATGCAGGGCGCATCCTGGTCGACGGCACGGATGTCGTCCACGCCACGGGCCGGACAGCCGCGCTGCGCCGTGATGTGCAGATGATCTTCCAGGATGCGAGCTCGTCGCTCGATCCGCGGATGAGCGTCGGCGCCTCCATCGCGGAGGCGCTGGAGGTGCGGCGGCCCGACCTGAAGGACGGGAAGGCTCGGCGCGCGGAGGTCGCACGGCTGCTGGAGGTCGTCGAACTCGACCCGGCCCGAGTCGGCGATCTGCCATCGCAGCTCTCCGGCGGTCAGCGTCAGCGCGTCGCGATCGCCCGTGCCCTCGCCGCCGCGCCCCGGGTGCTGCTGGCCGACGAGATCACCTCGGCGCTCGACGTCTCCGTGCAGGGCACCGTGCTCAACCTGCTCCGCAAGGTGCAGCAGGAGCTCGACCTGACGGTGCTGTTCATCAGCCACAACCTCGCCGTCGTGCGCCAGCTCTGCGACGAGGTGGCCGTCATGAAGAGCGGTCTCCTCGTCGAGAGCGGACCCACGGCCCGGGTGATCGATGCGCCGGAGCATCCCTACACGCGCGAACTGGTGCGCGCCGTCCCCCGACTCGGTGTCCCGCTCGCCGAGCCGCCCCTTTCCCGGTCAGGAGACCCCCGATGACATCGCGCACCGCTCGGCTGGACGACCTGCACCGCGTCGTCGTCGCCACAGAGACCACGATCTCGCCGGATGGCGCTGATGTGGTGTTCACGCGGCGCGACGTCCGAGACGCGCGCACGGTGACGTCGCTGTGGCGCGTCGACCGTGACGGTGCGACCAGAGCGCTGACCCACGGACCGGCGGATGACGCCCCGCAGTTCTCCGCGGCGGGTCTGCTGTTCCGGCGCATCGTCGACGGGGCACCGCAGTTGCATCTGCTCCCCGAGAACGGCGAGCCCGTGCCGCTGACCGCCCTCCCCTCCGGAGTGGGGCGGCCGTTCGTGAGTCCGGCGGGGGACCGCGTCGCGTTCCTGGCACCGGTCGAGCGCGGGTCGGGCGATCCGACGGCGCCGATCGTGATCGACACCCTCGATCACACGATCGACGGTGTGGGGTGGGCCGGCAGCGTGCGTCATCACCTCCTGGTGCTCGACCTCGCCGACGGCGGCATCCGTCAGATCACCGACGGCTCGTCCGACGTGGGGGAGCCGTCCTGGTCTCCTGACGGCACGCAGCTCGCCTATGCGGCGGCGACCTTCCCGCGTTCGGATGTCGAGCGCGAGCGTGCCGTGCACGTCGTCGATGTCGATGACCTCCTCACCCCCGCCCGCCGGGTCGGCGCCGCGACCGGCATCACCGGTCCCCTCCTGTGGATGCCGGACGGCGAGTCGGTCGTCGCCGTCGGCCTTCGCCGCATGCGGATCGGGCACACCCGCCTGCTGCGGCTGCATCTGGACGGCCGAGCGGATGACGACCTGACCGCGGGGCTCGACCTCAACGTCATGCCGGGTGCCGTCGGCTATCCGGGAGGTCGGCCCGCGCTCACGCACGACGGCACGCAGATCATCTTCTGCGCGCGGGACCGCGGCTGGACCCACCTCTACGCGCTCGATCTGGAGGACGCCACGATGCGTCCGGTGGTGGCGTCGGAGCACCGCGTCGTGTCGGCGCTGTCCGTCGCGGCCGCGAGCGCGTACGCCGCGATCGTCGTCACCACTCAGGACTCCTTCGCCGAGGTCGCCCTCGTGAACCTGGAGACCGGTGAACACCGCGAGCTGACGACGCTGACACGCGACGCCCTCCCCGATGTCGACCTGCTGCACCCCGAGCCGCGCGTCTTCACGATCAGCGACGGCACCGTCGTGCACGGGTGGATCCTGTCCGCACCGGGAACCACGGGTGCCGCGCCCCTGCTGCTCGACATCCATGGCGGTCCGCACAACGCGTGGAGCGGGGTGGCCGACGAGGTCCACCTGTCCCACCAGGTGCTGGCGAGTCGCGGCTGGCGGGTCCTGACGCTCAATCCGCGCGGCTCCGACGGCTACGGCGAAGACTTCATGACCGCGGTCCACGGCGCCTGGGCGCGCGTGGATCTGCCGGACTTCCTCGAGCCCGTCGATGCCCTCGTCGCCGAGGGGCTGGCCGATCCGGAGCGTCTCGCGGTGGCCGGTTACAGCTACGGTGGGCTGCTGACCTGCGCACTGACGGCGCACACCGACCGGTTCGCGGCCGCCGTACCAGGCGGGCTTCTCTGCGACTTCGCGTCCCTGGCCGGCCAGCGGCTCGACCCGGAGGGGTTCTTCTCCGAGTCGACGGCGGGCCTGGAGCCGACCGAGATCGTCCGGCTCGCCGAGCTCTCGCCGATCGCCCGCGCGAGTCGCGTGCGGACTCCGAGCCTCGTGCTGCACGGCGAGCTCGATGAGACGTGCCCGAGCGCCCAGGCCAGGGAGTGGTACTCGGCGCTGCGGATCACCGGTGTGCCCAGTCGACTCGTCATCTACCCCGGCGGCGGACACCTGTTCATCGTCACCGGACCGGTCGCGCATCGGATCGACTATCAGCGTCGCCTGATCGAGTGGGTCGAGCGGTACACCACCCCGCGGAGGGCGGGCGCAGAGCCGCAGCGGGCCGCCGTCGAACCGGCCGCGCGTGACGCGGCGCAGTGGCAGCACCGACTCGACCTGCTGCGCCGCAG
The DNA here is from genome assembly GCF_023091245.1 of Microbacterium croceum. NCBI lineage: Bacteria > Bacillati > Actinomycetota > Actinomycetes > Micrococcales > Microbacteriaceae > Microbacterium > Microbacterium croceum. The sequence goes on from NZ_JAHWXN010000001.1 coordinate 1,076,920, forward strand.
GTATGGCGTGGTGGGGGCGCAGTTCGGCATCCTGCAGCTGACCGGCGAGGGGGTCGTCCTCGACCGGTGCACGGTCTCGTCCGGCGTGCTCGATGCGTCGACGGGAGTGCCCGTGACCGACGACGCGGTGTTCCAGATCGGTTCGATCAGCAAGGTCTGGACGACGATGCTCATCCTGCAACTCGTCGAGGAGGGGAAGCTCGATCTCGACGCCACGGTGCGCAGCATCCTGCCGGACTTCCGGCTCGCCGACGACCCGGAGCCCACCGTCACGGTGAGAGAGCTCCTGCATCACACCAGCGGTCTCGACGGCGACGTGTTCACCGACACCGGGCGGGGGGACGACTGCGTCGCCGCGTACGTGGACCTGCTGGCGGGAACGGAGCGTCTGCACCCGCGCGGCGAGCGGTTCTCGTATTGCAACTCCGCCTTCGTCGTCGCGGGACGCATCATCGAGGTGCTGTGCGACACGACGTGGGACGAGGCGCTCAAGACGCGCCTGATCGACCCCCTCGGTCTGCAGCACACGTTCACGCTGACCGATGACGCGCCCCTGTTCGCCACGGCGACGGGGCACACCGGTCTCGGCGCCGCGGCGGTGCCGACGCGCAAATGGGGGATCCCGCGTTCGATGGGACCGGCAGGGCTGATCTCGGCCAGCATCGGCGACCTGCTGGTGTTCGCCGAGACCGCGCTGCGAGAGGGGCTGACCCGGGAGGGAACCCGCGTCCTGTCTCCGGAGGGCGCTCGTCTGATGACGACCGAGCACGTCGACCTCCGCGCCAGTGTCGGGGCCACCTCAGGATGGGGGCTGGGGTGGTTCCTGCAGGACTGGCAGGGGAGTCGTGTGTACGGGCACGACGGCGGCACGATCGGCCAGCGCGCCTACCTGCGGGTCTTCCCGGACGCGGGTCTCGCGGTGGCGCTGCTCACCTCGGGCGGGCAGCCGGACGGGCTCTACCGTGAACTCTTCGACGATGCGGCGCGGGCGTTGGACGGCGGGGGGATCCACCCCGTGCTCTTCCCCGACCGTGCGCGTACGCCGGAGCCGCTGACCGGCACCTGGGAGTCGGCAGGGTTCGTGGCCGAGATCGCGCCGCGAGACGGAGGCCTGCGCCTCGTGCTGCGGGAGCGGAAGAGCTATGTCGACGCCGTCTCGCCCGACGAGGTGCAGGAGGTCGAGCTGCTCGCCTCGAACCTGCCGGGGGTGTACGCGTACACGAGCGATGAGATCGCGGGGTGGGAGCAGGTGCGACCGGTGCCGGGCGGCCTCTACCTCGGCTACCGCTTCCTGCGAGAGACGGCCTCATGAGCGGCACGATCGATGCGACGCCGCTCGAGGGGGGAGCCGGCGCGCCGGAGGCGGGCATGGAGCTGCGGATGCTGCGCCTGCCGTCCGAGATGGTGGCCGCGACGGAGCTCGTCGCCGGGGTCTGGCAGGTCGACGTCGAGCGTGCGCACGTCAACCCCGGACTCCTCACCGCGCTCGCGCATGCCGGTAACTATGTCGCCGGCGGCTTCCTCGGTGATGAGCTCATGGCGGTCTGCGTCGGGTTCTTCCACCCGCCTTTCGACCGCGCGCTCCACTCCCACCTCGCGGGGGTGCGTCTCGACGCGATCGGCCAGGGATGGGGACACGCGATCAAGAGCCATCAGCGCGCCTGGTGCCTCGAGCGCGGTGTCACGCGCATCACGTGGACCTACGACCCGCTCGTCGCGCGCAACGCCTACTTCAACCTGCACAAGCTCGGATGCTCGATCGACAGCTATCTGCTCGACTTCTACGGTGACCTGGGCGACGGCGTGAACGGTGGTCAGCGCAGCGATCGGGCGCTCGTGGTCTGGGATCTCGAGCGGCCGGCCGGCCCTCGCGTGGCGGCGACCACCGGCGTCGACACGCCACCGGCGGTCCTGTGGGCTGCCGACGAGCAGCCGGTTCTCGATCTCGACCGCGCGCACGACCTGCAGACCTGTCGCATCGACATCCCGAGTGACATCGAGAAGATGCGGCGGGTCGCTCCCGATCTCGCGGCCCGCTGGCGGGTCGCTCTCGGGCATGCGCTCGGTGGCCTGCTCGCCGAGGGGTGGAGCGTCTCCGATTTCGACCGCCGTGGCCACTACACACTCACGAGGAGTTCCTGAATGCATATCGATCGCGTCGAGCTGATCACGGTACGGATGCCGTTGGTCCATCCGTTCACCACCTCCTTCTCGACCCAGACGGAACGGCGTCCGCTTCTCGTGCGCATCACGGCGTCGCGAGACGGCCGCACCGTGACCGGGTGGGGCGAGTGCGTCGCCTTGTTCGATCCCTCGTATTCTCCGGAGTACCTCGACGGTGCCAGGGAGATGCTGCGACGGTTCCTGGTCCCCTCGCTGCTGGCATGGCAGGACGCCGGGCGCATGGTGACCGCGGAGACCGTGGCGGCAGCGACCGCGCACGTCGTCGGCCACCGCATGGCCAAGGCCGCACTGGAGATGGCGGTGCTCGATGCCGGCCTCCGCCTCGACGATCGGCGGTTCGCCGACCACCTCGGTGTCACGCGTGCGGTCGTGCCGTCGGGGGTCAGCGTCGGGATCGAGTCGTCGATCCCCGATCTGCTCGCCCAGGTCGGAGGCTTCCTCGACGAGGGGTATGCGCGCATCAAGCTCAAGATCCAGCCGGGCTGGGACATCGAGCCGGTCCGCGCCGTGCGCGAGAAGTTCGGCGACGTGCCTCTCCAGGTGGATGCCAACACGGCCTACCGGCTCTCGGATGCGCCGCTGCTGCGCCGGCTCGACCCCTTCGATCTGCTTCTGATCGAGCAGCCCCTGGCCGAGGACGACCTGCGCCAGCACGCTCTGCTCGCCCAGCAGATCGCCACGCCGGTCTGCCTCGACGAGTCGATCGTCTCGGTCGAGGCGGCGGCGGACGCGATCGCGATGGGAGCTGCGAGCGTCATCAACATCAAACCGGGCCGGGTGGGCGGATACCTCGCGGCCCGCCGCATCCATGATCTCGCCGAGGCCAACGGGATCGCCGTCTGGTGCGGTGGCATGCTCGAGACCGGAATCGGGCGCGCGGCCAACATCGCCCTCGCCGGCCTGCCCGGATTCACGCTGCCCGGTGACGTGTCGGGCTCGAACCGGTTCTACGCGCAGGACGTGACCGAGCCGGTGGTGATGAAGGACGGCGTCGTCGCGATACCGGACGGGCCGGGCTTCGGTGTGGAGCCGCGTGCCGACGTGCTGGAAGCGGTCACGATCGACACGGTCGACATCGCGGCGGGCCGGAGCTGACCGTGCGCGCCGGAGGGGCCCACGCCGACGTCATCGTGGTCGGCGCGGGCTCGGCCGGGTCGGCGCTGGCGGCACGACTCGTGCAGTCGGGGCGTCGCGTCCTGTTGCTGGAAGCGGGGAGAGACGCCCCGGCATCCGAACTTCCGGAGTCGTGGCGCCTGCCGAATCCGATGGCGGCGATGGCGGAGCCGGGGAGCGCATCGCTGCTGTGGGCCGAGCATCTCGCGTCGCGGACGGCGACGCAGAAGCCATCGCTGTACTGGCGGGGCAAGGGTCTGGGCGGGAGCTCGGCCATCAACGGGCAGATCGCGATCCGCCCGCCGATGGAGGACTTCGACGACTGGGCCGCCGAGGGCTGCACGGGGTGGTCAGCGGAAGACGTGCTCCCGGTGCTCGCCGCTCTGGAATCCGACCAGGAGTATGGTGAGCGCCCGCACCACGGTGCCGACGGTCCGATCCCGGTGCACCGCTACCCGCAGGAGGTGTGGGGATCGGTCGATCGTGCGCTGCGCGACGCCGCACGGGCGGCGGGCCAGCCGTGGGCGCCGGACGTCAACGCACCCGGTGCGACCGGAGTCTCGCCCTATCCGGTCAACTCGATCGACGGACGGCGGGTCTCCTGCAACGACGCGTATCTCGAGCCGTTGCGGGGCGACCCTCTGCTTGCGATCCGGGGGGAAGCGCTGGTGGACCGTGTCGTGTTCGAGGGGGAGCGCGCGGTGGGGGTGCGTCTCGCGAACGGCGAGGTGCTGAGTGCGGATCTCGTCATCCTCTGCGCCGGCGCCACGGCGACGCCCTCGATCCTGATGCGCTCCGGGATCGGCCCCGCCCGGCATCTGGTGGAGCAGCGCATCGCCGTGCGTGCCGATCTGCCCGTCGGCGAGGGTATGCAGGACCATCCGATGGTGCTCGTGGGCATCCCGCTCACCCCGGAGGCGACGGCCGGCCCCTGGGACCGTCACACGAACTGCTGCATCCGCTACTCCAGCGGGATGACCTCCGACCCGAACGACATGATGATGGTCGCTCTCAACCAGAACGCGCTCGCGATGGCCTCGGCGGATCCTCGTGCGGGGGCCGGCGCGGTCGGGGTCTTCGTCAACCGCACCTACTCCCGTGGCACGCTGCGCCTGCAGAGCCGCGATCCCGAGACGCAGCCGCTCCTGTCGTTCAACATGCTCGACGTGGCGCTCGACGTCGACCGGCTGGCGGAGGGGGTCCGCCAGCTGGCGGGGTTGGTGGAGCATGAGGCGTTCGCCGGGATCACCGCGTCGGATGTCTGGGAGGCCAACACGGCACTGCGCGCCGCGCTCGACGGGCCGGAGGACGCACTCCGGGCCTACCTGCGCGACACCGCCGTCGACACCCAGCACGCGACGAGCACGTGCCGCATGGGCGATCCCACCGCCGCGACCACCGTGGTCGACCCGGAGGGCCGTGTTCTCGGCATCGACGGATTGCGCGTCGCCGATGCGTCGATCTTCCCTTTCGTCCCCCGAGCGAACACCCACCTGGCGAGCGTCCTGGTCGGCGAGATGCTGGCCGCACGCCTGACCTGAGACCTGCCCGACCTGAGATCTGCTGCCGAGGAGCCGCCATGGAGAGCCAGTGCCACGTGATCGACGGTGTCGCCGTCGCATCGACCGATCCGCAGACCCTTCCGGTCGTCTCGCCCTGGACGGAGAAGGTGATCGCCCGCATCCCCGTCGGCTCTGCCGCAGACGTCGATGCGGCAGTCCGCTCGGCGGTGGCGGCGCAGCGCGACTGGTCGCTGCGAGCCCTGGACGAGCGCATCGATCTCCTCGCCGGGGTCGCCGACACCGTGCAGCAGCACCTCGCGGAGCTCGCGCAGATCGAGAGCGACGAGATGGGCAAGCCCGTCCCGCTCGCGGAGCAGTTCATCGAGGGCGGGATCGCGGGGTGGCGGCAGGGTCTCGACCTCGCGCGAACGTACCCCTTCGTGGCCGATGTCACGGTGCCGGGCGAACCAGGGCAGACTGTCGTGGAGCGTCGACCCGTGGGAGTGGTCGGGCTCATCATCCCGTGGAACTTCACGGTCGCCTCGATCCTCGGAAGCCTCCTTCCCCTGCTCGCCGCAGGCAACACGGTCGTGCTCAAGCCCTCGGAGAAGTCGCCGTTGTCGGCGGCCCGGTTCGTACAGCTGCTCGACCTGCCACCCGGCGTCGTGAACCTGGTGCTCGGCGATGCCCGCGCGGGCGGACCGCTCGCGGCCCATGACGACGTGGCGCTGCTGCACTTCACCGGCTCGGTCGAGGTCGGCCGCGCGGTCGGGGTCGCGGCCGCATCTCGTCTGAAGCGGTCGGTGCTCGAGCTCGGCGGCAACGATCCGGTGATCGTCGACGCAGATGTCGATGTGGTGGCCACTGCCGAGGCGGTGGCGATGTCGTCGTTCATCAACAGCGGGCAGATCTGCACGTCGTCGGAGCGCATCTACGTGCACCGAGACATCGCCGAGGAGTTCGTCGCGGCCCTGGTCGCGGCGGCCGGTTCGTACGAGCTCATCGCCGACCGGGAGGGCACCGGCCTCGGTCCCCTTGTCGACGCCCGACAGCGGGCCCACGTGCACGCGCACGTCGAGGAGGCGGTCGAGCGCGGCGCGACGGTGCTGCGCGGCGGTGTCGTCCCGGACGGTCCAGGGTTCGGCTACCCCGCGACGGTACTCATCGGGGTGACGGCGGAGATGCAGGTGATGCGCGAGGAGACTTTCGGTCCCATCGCTCCCGTCGTCGTCGTGGACTCCTTCGACGAGGCGGTCGAGCTGGCGAACGGCACCGCTTTCGGGCTCGCCGCGACCGTGTACACGCACGATCCGGTCCACCAGCAGCGCGCGGGAGACATCCACGCCGCCGTGATCTGGATCAACGGATGGCAGCAGGGCGGTGTCAACGCCGTCTCCGAGCCCTGGGGACTCAGCGGCATGGGAGCGGCGGGATCTGTCGCCGATTTCGATGCCGCGACGCGACCCGTCTCGTTGCTGCGCGCCGCGACCGCCTGACCGGAGCGCTCAGACGACCGCGGATGCGAGCAGCTCGCGGACGCGCATCGCAAGGGCGTCGGCGGGATTCGTGTGTTCGATCGACTCGTTCGCGGTGGCGAGCACGACGATCGTCGCCCCGGTGGACGGGTCGTGGCCCGTGAAGGTCTGGAAGCCCGGCAGCTGGCCGTTGTGGCCCCAGATGCCGCCGAAGTCGGCGATGCCGAGCCCGTAGGCCCAGTCGGTTCCGGCGATCGGGAGGGCCGTCAGGCGTACCTGCTGCGTCTGCTCCGTGAGGAGGTCGCCGCGCACGAGTGCTTCGACCAGGACCACGAGATCGTCGGCGGTGGAGAGCCCGTTGCCGGCGGTCCAGGCCCACGAGGGGTTGATGTCGGTCGCGTCGACGAGCGCCGTGTCATCGCGGAGGTAGCCGCGTACCCGGGGGTCGGGCAGTGCGGTCCCCGCGGGGGAGCGCGGCGGCAGCGACGTGTTCTCCAGTCCCAGCGGTTCGAACACGAAACGGGCCGCGAGATCCTCCACCAGCACGCCGGTGGCGTGCTCGGCCAGCATCCCGAGCAGGATGTAGCCGGTGTTGCTGTATTCCCACGACGCGCCCGGCGCGAAGTGCTGCGGGCCGCGCTGCGCGAACTCCACCAGCTCTCGCGGCCTCCAGACCCGCTCCGGTGCGGCGAGCAGCGCGGTGAGGAACTCCTCGGTCGTGTACTCCGGCAGTCCGGCCGTCATCCCGAGCAGGCGGCGCACGGTGACCCCGCTCGGCAGATTCAGGTGCGGCAGGTGCATCTGAGCCTCATCGTCGAGGCCGAGCTCGCCCGTCTCCGTCAGGCGCAGGATCACGGTGGCGATGATCGTCTTGGTCACGCTGCCGATGCGCAGCACGGCGTCGGCGGCGAGCCGCTCCCCGGTGGCGACATCGCGGGTGCCCAGCGCCGCCGACCAGCGTTCCCCGTCCGGTGTCCGGATCGCGAGCACGACACCGGGGACGTCGAGCCGCTTCCGCTCCGCGTCGACCTCGGCGAGGATCGCGGCGGCGGTGGTCGAGAGGTCGGAAGGCAAGGTTGTCATGCTCCGATCCTGCCGCGATTGCTCGCGCTGCGCATGGTGCGAGGGACCGACGAGGACAAGGGGATCTCGGTCGATCGGCCGATCTTCGCCCCGGGCGTCCTCCCTATCTTGGGAATGGTCCGCCCACCGAGAAGGAGTGCCCCCATGTCCGAGGATGCAGCGACCGAGAAGCGCACGATCATCATGCCGCCCAACTCGATCCAGGCGGTGCCGCGGTATGCAGGAGCCTCCACCTTCGCCCGGCTGCCGCGGATCGACGAAGTCGACCGCGCAGACGTCGCCGTGCTCGGCGTGCCGTTCGACTCCGGCACCAGCTACCGGCCAGGGGCGCGATTCGGTCCGGAGGCGGTGCGGGCCGCCTCGAAGCTGCTGCGTCCGTTCCACATCGGCCTGGAGGTCGAGCCGTGGGTCACGATGCAGATCGCCGACGCGGGTGATGTGGGGGTGACGCCGTTCGACATCGCCGAGGCGATCGCCGGGATCGAGCAGGCCGCCCGATCTCTCTCCGCGAGAGCAGACCGCATCGTCGCGATCGGCGGCGATCACACGATCGCGCTCCCGATGCTGCGCGCGGCCCACGCCCAGCACGGCCCGGTGGCGCTCGTGCACTTCGACGCGCACTTCGACACCTGGGACAGCCTGTTCGGTGCCCCGATGGTCCACGGCACGCCTTTCCGTCGCGCGGTCGAAGAGGGCCTGCTCGATGTCGGCGGCTCCGCCCATGTCGGCATCCGCAGCACCACTCCCTCCGCGCGGGACTTCACCGACGACGAGGAGCTCGGATTCGCGACCTTCACCACACTCGATATCGCGCGCCGCGGGGTCGACGCCATCATCGACCGTGTCCGGACACGCGTCGGCGATCGTCCGGTGTACGTCAGCATCGACATCGATGTGCTCGACCCGGCTCACGCCCCCGGCACCGGTACCCCTGAACCCGGCGGACTCTCGACCAGAGAGCTGCAGCTCATCCTGTACGGGCTGGCCGATCTCCACGTGATCGGCGCCGATGTCGTCGAGGTCGCCCCCGCGTACGATCACGCGCAGATCACTGCGCTCGCCGCTGCCGGCGTCACCTTCGACCTCCTCGCCATGATGGCGAAGGGCGCGAGGTGAGACGACAGCCGGATGCGGTCGCCGCGGGCGCAGTGCCGGTCATCGAGCTGAGCGGTGACGGGCGCGCCCGGGGCCGCACGCACGGCGAAGAAGCGCGGAGCCTCATCTCATCGTCGATGGAGCGCTGGCGTGACCGGATCGAGCAGCTCACCGGACGCTCCTCCGCTGACCATGTCGCTCGCTTTCTGGGCGCGTCGCGGCTGATCGACGCGGTGCGCGTGGGGTCTCCCGATCTCTATGACGAGGTGCGGGGCATCGCCGAGGCGAGCGGCCAGCCGCTCGACGACGTGTTCGCGTACAACTTCATGGACGAGGAGTGGCGGTACGCGGGCGTCTCCGCGATCGGGTGCAGCGTCATCGGCATCGAGGGCGAGAGTGGCGTCATCCTCGGCCAGAACATGGATCTCCCGGCGAGCATGGACGGCTCGCAGGTGCTCCTGCACATCCGCGCGGATGCAGACGACCCCGAGCAGTTCGTCGCGAGCGCTGCCGGGATGATCGGCGTTCTGGGGGTCAATCGCGAGGGTGTCGCCTGCTGCGTCAACACACTCGCGCAACTCCCCAGCGCTCTCGAGGGGATGCCCGTCGCCTTCCTCATCCGCGAGATCCTGCGCCGACGCACGCGGGTGGAGGCCGGCACGTATCTGCGGTCCGTCCGCCACGCGTCAGGGCAGAACTACGCGATCGCCGATCGGCACGGCATCGACTCCTACGAATGCTCCGCCGCGGGCATCTCGGCCCGTCCGATCGCGGGTCCCACCCTCGTGCACACGAACCATCCGCTGTGGACGGCGGGGGCGGCCGAGCTGGCGGCGAGACCCGACGAGCTCGAGCTCTCCGGCACGCGGTCGCGATACAACTATCTGAGCGTCGCGGTGCCGCAGCTCCGAGATGCCGCGGAGCTCGAGACCGTGTTCGCCTCGCGCGACTCGGGGGTGTGCGTGGTGCCTCGCCCGCCGCGAATGAGCAAGACCTTCTGCGGTGCTGTGTTCGAGATCGGTGAAGACATGACCAGCGCTCGGTTCGCGCTGGGGCAGCCGGGGGCCGTCGAATGGTCTACCGCTGTGTGGAGCGCTCCGGCGGGCGCGTGATCCGGCGCGGATGCGCTAGCGGGGGCCCATGCGGAGCGCACCGTCCATGCGGATGGTCTCGCCGTTCAGGTAGTCATGCGCGACGATCATCGTCACCAGCTGCGCATACTCGATCGGATCACACAGCCGCTGCGGGAAGGGGACGCTCGCGGCGAGATTGGCGCGGTACTCGTCGCTGACCGTCGCCAACATCGGGGTGTCGACGATGCCGGGGGCGATGGTGCAGACGCGGATGCCGTGGGAGGCGAGGTCACGGGCGGCGGGGAGCGTCATCCCGACGACGGCGCTCTTGGATGCCGCATACGCCACCTGGCCCACCTGGCCGTCGTACGCGGCGATCGAGGCGGTGTTCACGACGACCCCGCGCTGTCCCTGCGCATCGGGTGTCTGCTGCGCGATGACCTCGGCGGCCGCCGACATGACCAGGAAGGTGCCCAGCAGGTTCACGCGGACGACCGTGTCGAAGAGTGCGGGATCGTGCACCCCCGAGCGCCCGAGGATGCGCGCGGAGGGAGCGATGCCGGCGCAGTTGACGACGGTGCGCAGCGCTGCCCCGGCGCCGGCGGTCTGCACGGCGGCACGGACCTGGGCGGGGTCGGTGACATCGGCGGCGACGAGGGTGACCCCGTCGACAGCGGGTGCCCCGGCGATCGCGGCCGGGAGATCGAGGGCGAACACCTCCGCGCCCTGGGCGGCCAGAGCGCGGGCTGTCGCCGCACCGAGTCCGGACGCGCCCCCGGTGACGATGGCGGATGAGTCGTTCAACTGCATGATGGTGGTCCTCTCGATGGCGCTCAGCGCGCCAGGCCGCGGCTGATGACGAGGCGCTGGATCTGGTTCGTCCCCTCGAAGATCTGCATGACCTTCGCCTCGCGCATGTACCGCTCGGTGGGGAAGTCCTTCGTGTAGCCCGCGCCGCCGAGCACCTGCACGGCATCGGTCGTGACCTTCATCGCGTTGTCGGTGCACACGAGCTTGGCGATCGACGCCTCATGGGAGTAGGAGCGGCCGGCATCCTTGAGGCGCGCGGCGGCGAGGTAGGTGGCCCGCGCCGAGGCCACCGCGGCAGCCATGTCGGCGAGGAGGAAGGCCAGGCCCTGGTGCTCGATGATCGACCGCCCGAACGTCTCCCGCTCGCGGGCGTACTTCACCGCCACGTCAAGGGCCTCCTGGGCCAGACCGGTGGCCACGGCCGCGATGCCCAGTCTTCCCGCATCCAGGCCGGACAGCGCGATGGGGAGTCCCTGTCCCTCCGCGCCCAGCCGACGCTCGATCGGGATGCGGACATCCTCGAACAGCATCGTGGCGGTGGTGGAGCTCATGAGCCCCATCTTCCGCTCCGGGTTGTCGGCGGAGAGGCCGGGGGTGTCGGCGGGCACGAGGAAACAGGAGATACCGCGGCTGCCCTCGCCGGTGCGCGCCATGACCTTGTAGAAGTCGGCCTTGCCGCCGTGGGTCGTCCACGCCTTGGCGCCGTTGATCACGTACTCCTCGCCGTCGCGCACCGCGCGGGTGCGCATCGCCGCGGGGTCGGAGCCGGCGTGCGCCTCGGACAGGCAGTACGCGCCGAGCAGGTCGCCCGACAGCATCTGCGGGAGCCAGCGCTCCTTCTGCTCGGCGCTGCCCGAGGTGAAGAGTCCGAAACAGGAGAGGATGTGGACGCTGACTCCGACACCCACGGACGCGGATGCGGACGCCACCTCCTCGAGCACCTGGAGATACACCTCGTAGCTCTGCCCACCGCCGTCGAACTCCTCCGGGTACGGCAGGCTCAGCAGACCCGCCCGGCCCAGAGTGCGGAACATATCGCGGGGGAAGGAAGCCGTCGCGTCGAGCTCCGAGACGATGGGGCGCAGTTCTTTGCCCACGATCTCACGCGTCAGCTCGATGAGCTCGGCGGATTCCTCCGTGGGCATGATGCGGGGGACAGGCATGTGGCTCCTCGAGGGGGTCAGAGAACGGCGAGCTCGGGCTCGCTCAGGAAGGCAGCGGTGTCGGACAGGAGTTCGGAGGCCTGCTGGCCGTCGAGCACTCGATGGTCGAACGACAGCGACAGGGTCGTCACCCACCGCGGCGCGATGGTCTCGGCATCGCCGGTGCCGACGACCCAGGGGCGGCGCGTGATGCTGCCGACGCCGAGGATCACGGTCTCGCCCGGATTGAGGATCGGTGTTCCGGCGTCGACCCCGAACACCCCGAAGTTGCTGATCGTCGCGGTGCCGTGGGCCATGGCCTCCGGTGCTGTCTTCCCGGCGCGCGCCGTGGCGGCGAGGGCGGCGATGGCCACGCTCAGCTCCCGCAGCCCGAGACGCTGGGCGCTGCGGATGTTGGGCACCACGAGCCCACGCGGTGTCGCAGCGGCGACGCCCAGGTTCACCTCGGAGAGCTGCACGATCTCCTGTGCCGCGTCGTCCCACCGCGAGTTCGCCGCCGGGGTGCGTTCGATCGCACGCAGGAACGCCCGGGCGATCAGGCTCAGAGGGCTGAGCTTGACGTCGGCGAACTCCGTGCGGGCGGCGAGGCGCGCACGGAGTTCCATGGTGGCGGTGATGTCGAAGGTCAGGAACTCCGAGACGTGAGGAGCGGTGAACGCCGAGCTGACCATCGCTGCGGCCGTGTGCTTGCGCACACCTCGGATCGGCACGCGGATGTCGGAGGATGACGGGGCCGTCGATGCGGACGGGCGGTGCGTGTCGGCGGCGGAGAGGACGTCGTCCTGGGTGATCGTCGCCGCCGGTCCGGTCGCTGTGACGGTGGCGAGGTCGACCCCGAGGTCCTTCGCCAGCTTCCGCACCGGAGGGGTGCAGCGGATCGGTGCCGCCACCTCTGCGGGGGCGGGCGTCGCGGGCTCGATCGGGGTCGACGCGGCGGCAACCTGCTCGGCGGTGCCGCGCCGTCGCCGCGGGCGCGGTGCTCCGGGGCCGTAGCCGACGAGGAGCTTCGGCTCTTCCTCAGGGCTCTCGTCCGTCTCGGGGCTTGTGTCGATGGCCTCGCCGGCATCGGCATCGGCATCGGCATCGGCATCCGCATCCGGTACCCGGTCGAGTGCGCCGGACGCGATGCTGATGATGGCGGCGCCGACGTCGACGGTGTCGCCCTCGGCGACGTGCAGCGCCACGACCTCGCCGGCGAACGGTGAGGGCAGCTCCACGAGGGACTTCGCCGTCTCGATCTCGACGATGATCTGATTGGTCGTGACGGTGTCTCCCGGCTGCACGGCCCAGGAGACGATCTCCGCCTCGGTGAGCCCCTCCCCGACGTCGGGGAGGGCGAACTGCTGGATCTCTGCCATGTCTTCCTCGATGTTCAGTAGGTGAAGCTGCGATCGATGGCGTCGAGCATGCGGTCGACACCGGGGAGCCAGTCGCGTTCGAGTCGGCTGGCCGGGTAGGGAGTGTCGTATCCGGTCACCCGGATGCCGGGGGCGGCCATCGAGTAGAAGAGCGCATCCTGCACGCGGGCGATGATCTCGGCGCCGAGGCCGGCGGTCTGCGAGGCCTCGTGAGCGACGACGAGCCGACCCGTGCGTTCGACGGAGGCGAGGATCGTGGCATCGTCGATCGGAGACAGGCTGCGCAGATCGATCACCTCCACCGAGCGGCCGTCGAGTGCTGCCTCCTCTGCGACCTTCACGGCGGTCGGCACGAGCGCGCCGTACGTGACGAGCGTCAGATCGTGTCCTGCACGGACCACTCTGGCTGTGCCGAGCGGCAGGGGCGTCGCGTCACGATCGACGTCGCCCTTGAGCCAGTAGTTGTGTTTGGGCTCGAGGAACACCACCGGGTCCTCGCTCTGCACAGCGAGCCGGATGAGGTCGAACGCCTCCTGCGCGGACGAGGGGCACACCACCCGCAGCCCCGCCGTGTGCGCGAAGTAGGCCTCCGGCGATTCCGAGTGGTGCTCGATCGCGCCGATACCGCCGCCGAAAGGGATGCGGATGACGACGGGGAGCGACACCATGCCCTCCGAACGATGACGGTACTTGGCGAGCTGGGTGATGATCTGGTTCATCGCGGGGAACACGAATCCGTCGAACTGGATCTCGCACACCGGGCGATATCCGGCCATCGCGAGGCCGATCGCGCTGCCGACGATGCCGGCCTCCCCCAAGGGCGAATCGACGACCCGCAGCTCTCCGAACTCCTGCTGCAGGCCGTCGGTGACCCGGAAGACGCCGCCGAGGCGTCCGACGTCCTCGCCGATGAGCATCACCCGGTCGTGCTCGGTGAGCAGCGAGCGGAGTCCGTCGTTCAGGGCGCGGGCGATCGCGGTGCTCACGAGGCCACCTCCTCGCCGGCGGCGACGAAGGCGAGGTGCGCGTCCAACTGCTGAGCCAGCTCCGCCGGCATCTCGGCGAGCGTGTGCAGGAAAGGCGACGCCGGGTCGGGGTCGGGGAGCGTGCGGCAGCCGATCCGCACGCGCTCTGCGAGCAGCTCCTCCTCCGCGGCCACGCCGGCGAAGAAATCGGCGGCGACGCCGCTGTGCTCCAGGTGTGTGCGCAGCCGGGCGATGGGATCCAGCGCACTCCACTGGTCGGTCAGGGCCGCATCGCGGTAGCGGCCGTCGTCGTCGGACGTGGTGTGCGGGTTGCGTCGGTACGTCATCGCCTCGATCAGCGTGGGGCCTTCTCCGGCCCTGGCTCGATCGAGCGCATCGACGGTCGCGGCGTGGCTGGCGACCACGTCGTTGCCGTCGACGCGCACCCCGCGGAAGCCGAATCCCTGGGCGCGCTGAGCGACCGAGACCCTGCTCTGCACGGAGTAGGGGGCGGAGATCGCCCACTGGTTGTTCTGGCAGAAGAAGACGATCGGCAGATTCTGCGCCGCCGCCCACACGAAGGCCTCGTTGGTCTCACCCTCGCTGAGTGCTCCGTCGCCGAGGAACACGAGCACGGCGCGATCGCGATCCGGGTCGCCGGTGCCGACGTCGCCGTCTCGCACGATGCCCATCGCGTAGCCGACGGCGTGCAGCGTCTGCGCGCCGATGACCAGTGTGTAGAGCGAGAAGTTGTTCTCGCGAGGATCCCAGCCGCCCAGGGTGGTGCCCCGGAACAGGCCGAGCAACTGCACGGGATCGACTCCGCGGCACCAGGCGACCGCGTGCTCGCGATACGTGGGGAAGGCGATGTCGCGGGGGCGGAGCGCGCGCCCGGCGCCCACCTGTGCGCCCTCCTGGCCGAGCATCGACGGCCACAGACCGAGCTCGCCCTGACGCTGGAGGGCGATCGCCTCGGTGTCGACACGGCGGCTGAGCACCATGTCGCGGTACATCACGAAGAGATCGCCGCCCGTTGCGGTCTCCCGGTGGAGCACCCCGTCGGGGCCGAGGCACGTGAAGAGATCGTCGTTCGGGGCGACCTCGGTCGCCTCTGGGTGCAGCATCGTCACGTCGCCATCTCCTTCGAAGCGGTCAACACGACTCGTCAGGTGATCATGTTGTGAAGCTACACTGACGTGAGCGGGTCCATAAGCGCAATTGATCTTTTTAGAACTAAGCGGTCTGTATAGTTACGGCCCGTCGACCACAACGGAGGTGGCGGCAATGATCAGTATCGATCGTCTCGACTCGGAGATCATCGGAAGGATGACCAGCCACGCCCGACCGGGAATCGCGGAGCTGGCCGGCGCCCTCGGGGTCGCGCGGAACACCGTGCAGTCGCGCCTGCGCCGTCTGGAGGAAGCGGGAGTGCTCGCCGGGCTCCACCCGATCGTCGACCTGGAAGCGGTCGGTGTGGCGGTGCAGGCCTTCGTCGCCCTCGAACTCGATCAGCGACGGCTCGCTCGGGTCGTCGAACAGCTCACCGAGATCGCCCAGGTGCTCGAGATCAACACGCAGGCAGGACGTGATGACCTGCTCGTGCGCGTCGGCGCGGTGACGCACCGTGATCTTCAGGCTGCTGTCACTCGGATGGTCGAGATCGAGGGGGTGCGCAGCACCGTCACGACCATGATCGTGTCGACTCCGTTGCCGTTGCGGACTCAGCCGCTGCTGGAGCACCTCACCGCGGAGTCGGGGTTCGGTCGTTCCACCCCCGCGCCGGAGTAGCTTCCCAGGGGTCGGGCCGCGTCGGGCGTGCACGACTTCGGAGATGAGCGGCGACTCGCCGTGGTGCCCGGGGTGATGGCGGTGTGTCGCCGCCGGGATCCGAAGCCGTGTGCAGCGACCGACGCCCCGCACAGGCTCGCCCCGCTCATGCCAGGGGCTCCGCAGCGGCCTCGCGGGCGGCCTTCGACGCGGGCGAGGCCGCACCGATCTTCCAGTACCCGCAGAAGCTGACCGCGTTCTTGTCGACACCGCGTTCGCCGACCAGGTGCTTGCGCACGCCGGACGCGAGCGACTGCTCGCCGGCGGCGTAGGCGTGGAACGGCCCCTCGGGCAGTGCCGTCATGCGGAGTGCGGCCAGGGCGAGCGCGCCCGGCCGCGCCTCATGTGGACGTGTGATCCAGACGACCTCGATGCCGGACGGATGCGGGAACACCAACGCATCCTCCTCCGCAGGCACCTCGATGATCGCGGTCCCCGTCGCATCCGCGGGGAGAGACGCGCAGATCGATGAGATCGCCGGCAGCGCCGTCTCGTCGCCCACGAGCACCACGCGCTGCGTGCCGCGTTCCGGGTTGAACGTCAGGCCCTCGTCGATGATCAGCACGTGCTCGCCTGGCGAGCAGGTCTCGGCCCAGCGCGACGCCGGACCCGCTGTGCCGTCCGCGGCGGACCCGTGCAGCACGAAGTCCACGTCGAGCTCCGCCCCGGTCTCGGCGGTCGCGGGCCGGTACGCCCGCACGCTGTAGTTGCGCATGACCGGCCGCTCGCCATCGGGGATACGCAGGAACTTGAGGTAGCCGAACACCTTGTTCGCCTTCGCGGGTACCCGCTCGAGCCCGGCGTCGCCGCCGATCGGCAGGAACAGGCGGAACCACTGGTCGAAGCCCATCGGGTGGAACTTCTCGATCTCGCCTGCGCCGAGAGTCACGCGGATCCAGTGCGCCGACAGGCGCTCGGAGCGCAGCACCGTGAGGTGGATGAGCTCTGCGGATGCGGGTTTGACCATCTTGCTGAACGCCACGGAATCGCCTCTCAGGAGAGCTGCCAGGGGAAGAACACGGTGAAGATCCCCGCGGATGCCGCGAGGCACAGCACGATGAACACGGTGTCGCGCACTCGGAACGGCACCAGGTGCCGCTCGGTGCGGGTCGCGTACGCGCCGAAGGCACGGGAGTCCATCGCCAGGGCCACGCGCTCGGCGTGCCGGATGGCTCCGGCGAGCAGCGGCACGATGTAGCCCCAGCCGCGCGCGATGCGGGCGAGAGGTCCGCGTCCGCCGTGGTGCCCGCGCACGCGGTGGGCCGCACGGATGACCGACAGTTCATGCCCGAATCGCGGCACGAAACGGAACGCCGCGAGCGCGGTGTAGCCGATCCGATACGGCACGCGCAGCTGCTGGATGCCGGCGCGCACCAGATCCGGTCCGCTCGTGGTGAGTCCGCCGATGAGCGCGAGAGCCACGATCGCGCCCAGGCGCAGTGCGGTCGCGAACCCGATCTCGAGCGCGCCGCTGAAGAGCGTCCAGTCGCCGATGCTCAGCACGGGAGTTGTGCCGCCGACCGGCCCGGCATCCACCCACAGCGAGAAGCCGACGCCGATCACCGCGACGCCGAGCGGTAGCGCCACCAGCAGCAGGAGAAGCAGGCGGACGGTGAGGCGAGTGCCCACGAGGATCAGGAGGTACGCGAGCGCGAGGAACGCCAGGGGGGTCGCCAGATCGCGCACGAAGACCAGCAGCAGCATCGCCGGGGCCACGCCCGCGACCTTCGAGAGCGGGTTCAGGGCGTAGAGGAACTGGCGTCGGGACGTCGCGACCATCGCGGCGTAGGGGTCGAAGGCGACGGCGCTCACGAGTCGTCCTCTGGCCGGTGGGATGTCAGCACGCGCTGCAGTGCCGGCAGTCGAAGTCCGGCGGCCGTGAACGTCGCCTCGTCGGCGAAGAGGTCGGCGGTGCGGCCCGCCGCGTGCACGCGGCCGCCTCTCAGGATGACGGTGTGCGTGGCGTGCTCGGCGACCAGCTGCAGGTCGTGCGTCACGATCACGATCGTCGTGCCTTCGGCGCGCAGGTCCTGGAGCAGCGCGAGCAGCTCGGAGGCGCGAGCACGATCCTGTCCGAACGTGGGCTCGTCGAGCGCGAGCACCTGCGGCCGGGTGATGAGCGCGGTGCCGACCGAGAGGCGCCTCTTCTCGCCGCCGGAGAGCAGGAACGGGTGCACGTCGGCCTTGTGCTCGAGTCCGAAGCGGGCGAGCATCTGCGGCACGCGCTGCATGATCTCGGCATCCGCCGCACGACGCAGCCGGAGGCCGTGCGCGAGCTCGTCGAACACGGTGTGCGCGATGAACTGGTGCTCGGGGTTCTGGAACACGAACCCGATGCGGGCCGCGAGATCTCGTGGAGAGGCGCTCGCCGGGTCGAGCCCGGCCACATCGACCTGCCGCTTCGGCGGCGGGACCACCCCGGCGAGCGCCTGGATGAGCGTGGTCTTGCCTGCGCCGTTCGCGCCGACGATCGCGGTGAGCGTTCCCGGTGCGATGTCGAGATCGATGCCGTGCAGGATCTCGGTGCGATGGCGCGTGACGGTCAGCCCGCGCGCGCGGATGACCGGGACGGCATCCGCTGCGGCGCCTTCGGGCACGGCGGCGGGAACCATGGCGGGGAGCGCGGTGGCGGCCGTGACCCCCTGCGCGTCGAGGGCCGTCGCGAGCTCGACCGGAGTGAGAGGAAGCGGATCGAGGTGGATGCCGTCACCCCGCAGCCGCAGGGCGGCGAGGGTTGCGGCCGGCAGCCAGACGCCCATCGCGAGCAGCTCATCGGCGTGGGTGCGGATGATCTCGTCCGCCGGGCCGTCGAACGCTACCGCGCCTTCCCGGTCGAGCACGATCGCCCGAGTGACGAAGCCCATGGCGGCGTCGAGGTTGTGCTCGACCAGCAGGATCGCGCGATCACCGGCGGCGACGACCTCCGTCAGCGCGGCGTAGACGTCGTCGATGCCCTGGGGGTCGAGGTTGGCCGTGGGCTCGTCGAGCACGATCAGCGGCGAGCCCATCGCCAGTGCGCACGCGATCGCGAGGCGTTGGCGTCCGCCGCCGGAGAGCCGGTCGGGGTTGTCGTCCCGTCGCTCCCAGAGCCCGACGCGGCGCAGGGAGTGCTCGGCGCGGGCGTGCACCTCGTCGACGGGCAGCCGCAGGTTCTCGGGGCCGAAAGCGACCTCGTCGTACACCGTGCCCGTCACGATCTGCGCGTCGGGGTCCTGGAACACCATCGCGACGTGCGTGCTGAGGGTCGCGGTGTGCGAGGTCGCGGTGTCGAGCCCTCCCGCCTCGACCGTGCCCGTCATGGTCGCCGGGACCGCGTGGGGGATCAGCCCGTTCAGCGCGAGCGTCAGCGTGGACTTGCCGGAACCGGAGGGGCCGAGCAGCAGCACGACCTCGCCCTGCGCGATGTCGAAGGTGACATCGTGCGGTGAGGGGTGCGCGGCATCGGCGTGGGTGAGTGTGACATCACGCACGCGGAGAAGAGGCGCGGATGAGCGCACGGCGGAACCCCGGGTCGGTGGAACGTACCCTTCTAACTTAGCTGAGCCTTACCTGGGTCGTCACGTGAACGTCCCACGGGATCGGCCGGGCCGTCAGCGACGTGCGACGCCCGCGCGGCTCAGCGCGGTACCGACGCCGAGGCCGACCGCCGTCCAGCCGATCGGACCGAGCAGCGAGAGCGCCAGGTAGGCGATCTGCGCCCAGAGGGGCAGCGTCGCCAGATGCGCGGCGAAGAACACGACCACGGCCACGATGACGCCGATCACCGCGGCGGAGATGAAGAAGCGCCACGGCCCCCAGGCCCGGTAGCGGGTGAGAGCGGCGACGCCCTCCTGGATCGCTCCGAACAGCAGCGCGGTGCCGAGGAAGCGCAGCGCCCAGGCCGGGTTGAACGCGCTGGCCACCAGCGCCGCGATCAGGTGGGTGACCAGCGCCACCAGCGGCCGACGCAGCACCTCCTGCGCGATGATCCCGGGCAGCACGTGCGAGCCGAGCAGCAGACCGTAGGCCCAGGGAGCCGCGATCAGCACGACCGGGGTCAGCAGCCCGGCGATGCCGCCGATGATGCCGGTCGCCACGCCGATCGCCGCGCAGACGAGCAGCACGCGGGTCGACAAGACGGGGGTTCGGGCCACGGCTCCAGCCTACTTGCGCGGGCGCGGCGCGGACGCCCCTGGGCACCGGGGAAAACCCCGGACCAGCCGTCGCCTGCGCCCTTCGTCTCGTCGCTGCGCTCCTCGCTCAGGGGGCGGCGGTTCGGGTCCGTACCCTGAGCGAGCGCAGCGAGACGAAGGGCGCAGCGCCGTTCGTCGCGTCGTCCGTGCCGCTCGTCGCAGCATCCGCTCTTCACCGCTCGCCCCCGCGCGAGAGCTTCCTAGCGTGGGACAACGCAATGATGCGCACACCGAGGAGAACCCCTATGACTGCACCTTCGTCGCGCCGCCGCGACGGCGCCGGCCTCGTCGATGGCGATCCCGTCATCGTCACCGATCCGAAGCTTCCCCCGGTCGCTCTGACCGATGACCACCACGAGAAGGCGAACCGCTGGACTCTGCCGAAGATCCTCATCTGGTCGGCGATCGCCCTGCTCGGCGCTGTCGCCTGGACCATGCTGGCGATCGTCCGCGGCGAGACCGTCAACGCGATCTGGTTCGTGTTCGCGGCGGTCTGCACGTACCTGATCGGGTACCGCTTCTACTCGAAGGTGATCGAGAAGTACATCACCCGCCCCGACGACCGCCGCGCCACCCCCGCCGAAGTGAAGCAGGACGGCAAGGACTACGTCCCCACCGACCGCCGCGTGCTCTACGGCCACCACTTCGCCGCCATCGCCGGCGCCGGTCCGCTCGTCGGTCCTGTGCTCGCGGCGCAGATGGGCTACCTGCCGGGGACGATCTGGATCATCGTCGGCGTCGTGCTCGCCGGTGCCGTACAGGACTACACGGTGCTCTTCTTCTCGATGCGCCGCGGTGGCCGCACGATCGGTCAGATGGCGCGCCAGGAGCTCGGCCGCATCGGCGGCACCGCGGCGATCATCGCCTCGCTGCTGATCATGCTGATCATCGTCGCGATCCTCGCGCTCGTGGTCGTGAACGCGCTCGGCGAGAGCCCCTGGGGCGTGTTCTCGGTGGCGATGACCATCCCGATCGCGATCTTCATGGGCATCTACCTGCGCTTCCTGCGCCCCGGCAAGGTCACCGAGGTCTCGATCATCGGCTTCGTGCTGCTGATGGCCGCGATCATCGGTGGCGGCTGGGTCGCCGGCACCGACTGGGGCCAGGCGATCTTCCACCTCGACCGCACCACGATCGCGTGGGGCATCATCATCTACGGCTTCATCGCCGCCGTGCTGCCGGTGTGGCTGCTGCTCGCCCCGCGCGACTACCTCTCCACGTTCATGAAGATCGGCGTGATCGTGATGCTCGCCGGGGCGATCATCCTGGTGCGCCCCGAGATCACGGTCCCCGCCGTCAGCATCTTCGGTGAGAACGGGATGGGTCCGGTGTTCGCCGGTCCGCTCTTCCCGTTCCTGTTCGTCACGATCGCCTGCGGTGCCCTGTCGGGCTTCCACGCGCTGATCGCCTCGGGCACCACGCCCAAGCTCGTCGAGAAGGAGCGCCAGACGCGGTTCATCGGCTACGGCGGAATGCTCATGGAGTCCTTCGTCGCGATCATGGCGCTGGTCGCCGCGATCTCGATCGACCAGGGCATCTACTTCGCGATGAACGCACCGGCCGCGGCGACGGGCGGCACGGTCGAAGGGGCCGTCGCCTTCGTGAACTCGCTGGGGCTGACGGGGGTGAACCTCACGCCCGAGATGCTCACCGGCACGGCCCAGGCGGTCGGCGAGGAGTCGATCGTCTCGCGCACCGGTGGCGCGCCGACCCTGGCGCTCGGACTCGCCCACATCATGCAGCAGGCCCTCGGCGGACAGGCGCTCATGGCGTTCTGGTACCACTTCGCGATCATGTTCGAGGCGCTGTTCATCCTCACCGCCGTGGATGCCGGCACCCGCGTGGCCCGCTTCATGTTGCAGGACTCGATCGGCGCCTGGTTCCCCAAGTTCCGCGATGTCTCCTGGCGCCCCGGCGTCTGGATCTGCACCGCGATCATGGTGGCCGGCTGGGGAGCGATCCTCATCCTCGGCGTCACCGACCCGCTCGGCGGCATCAACACCTTCTTCCCGCTGTTCGGCATCGCGAACCAGCTGCTTGCCGCGATCGCGCTCGCCGTGGTGATGGCCATCGTCGCCAAACGCGGCAAGAGCTACATCAAGTGGCTGTGGATCATCGGGCTGCCGCTCGCGTTCACCGCGGTCGTCACGGTCACCGCCTCGTTGTACAAGATCCTCTCCCCGGTTCCGGCCATCGGCTACTGGGCGAACCACTTCAAGTACGTGGCCGCCCGTGACAGCGGAGACACCTCCCTCGGAGCGCCCGAAGTGCTCGAAGCCGTCATCCGCAACACCGCGGTGCAGGGCACCCTCTCGATCATCTTCGTGACGCTCGCGATCATCGTGATGGTGGCCGCAGTTGTCGTCACGATCAGGGCGATCCGCAACGGCGGCGGCGAGAACACCGAGGAGAGCCCGGTCGCCTCGCGCCGCTTCGCTCCGGCAGGGTTCCTGCCCACCGCGACCGAGCGCGAGCTCGAGAAGCAGTGGGAGCCGATCCTCGCGGACGAGCGCAAGGCGTCGACGCACTGAGATGGTCATCATGACGAACCGGACGGATGCCGTGGCCACCCCTCTGCGCGCGCTGCTCGGCGCCGTGGGGCGGGCCGGCCGCGGCATCCGCTGGTACATGACGACGCTGATGGGTGACACGGCCTATGCGACCTACGTGGCGCACCACCGACGGGAGCACCCCGACGAGGAGCCGATGACGGAGCGCCGGTTCTGGAGGGAGCGGATGGACGACCAGGACCGCAATCCCGGTGCCCGCTGCTGTTGACCGGTCGCTGGGCCTCACCGAAATGGCGGCCCACATCAGGTTCTGCGGCCAGATTCTGGCTGTCTGGCCGCAGAACCTGCGCGGGGCCGCGGAACTTCAGGGCTGTCTGGCCGCAGAACCTGCGCGGGGCCGCAGAACTTCAGGGCTACCCGAACGGAATCTAGGCTGAACCCATGACCGACGTCGTTCTCGCCGCCGTGCTGGGCGTGCTCGGCGGCATCGTGCTGACGGTGCTGCTGCTGCTCGCACGGCGTCTCGCGCGCGGGGCGGCGGATCTGGGCAGCGACGCGGAGCAGGCCGCGCTGCGGGCTCTGCACCACGCGAGCCTGGCGGCGCCGCACCTGCGCGGAGGGCTCTCGACGCCCGAGGTCGTGAAGGCGGCACGGCATCTGCGGGTGCTGCTCGGCAGCACGGCCGTCGCGATCGTCGGCGACGATGATGCCGTCGCGTTCGACGGCGCCTCCGACGGCCTGGAGCCCAGCGCCGTGCGCATCGCCGAGCGGGTCAGAGCGTCGGGGCGCCGGCAGGTCTTCCCCGCGTCCGGGGATCACGACCACCTGGAAGGCGTCGGCGCACCGATCCTGGTCGACGGGCGGGTGATCGGCGTCGTCGTCGCGTTCGCGGCGCCCGTGCGCGCGGCCCTCGTGCGGGCGGCCGAAGAGGTCGCCGACTGGTGTGCCGCTCAGGTCGAGCTCGGCGGACTCGACGCGTCACGCACCCAGCTGGCGGAGGCGGAGCTGCGCTCGCTGCGTGCCCAGATCTCTCCGCACTTCATCTACAACGCCCTCACCGCGATCGCCTCGTTCATCCTCACCGACCCCGCCCGCGCGCGCGAACTCGTGCTCGAGTTCGCCGACTTCACGCGCTACTCCTTCCGTCGCCAAGGGGAGTTCACGACCCTCGCGGAGGAGCTCGGCAGCATCCACTCGTATCTCGAACTCGAGCGCGCGCGGTTCGGTGAGCGGCTGCGCGTGACTCTGCAGATCGCGCCGGAGACCCTGGCCACCGTCATCCCGTTCCTCTCGGTGCAGCCGCTCGTCGAGAACGCGGTGCGGCACGGGCTCGAGCCGGGCGAAGGGGGAGGCGAGATCCGCATCTCCTCGCGCGACGACGGCACCCACACCGAGATCACGGTCGAGGACGACGGCATCGGGATGGACCCGGAGGGCCTGCGAGCGGTGCTCACCGCAGGCGACGACGGCGTGCACGTGGGCCTGCGCAACGTCGACACGCGGCTGCGGCAGCTGTACGGCACCGACGGGGGACTGGTCGTCGAGACCAACACCGGCGCGGGTACCCTGGTGCGCATGCGGGTGCCGAAGTCGCAGCCGCTGAATGATCCGGACAACGACTGAGATGCTCCAGACGACGACGGAGATCCTTCGGACGACGAGTGGGGTGCGCTCATGATCGACGTCCTCGTCGCCGACGACGAGCAGCCCGCCCTCGACGAGCTCGTGCACCTGCTGCGCGGCGATGACCGCATCGGCGACATCCTCACGGCGAGCAGCGGAGCGGATGCCCTGCGCCGGCTGTCGGAGCGCGTGGTGCGGATCGCCTTCCTCGACATCCACATGCCGGGGCTGCTCGGCACCGAGCTCGCGCGTGCCTTCCTCTCCCTCGCCGAGCCGCCGGCCGTGGTGTTCGTCACCGCCGACGAGGCTCGCGCCGTGGAGGCATTCGAGCTGCGCGCGGCGGATTACCTGCTCAAGCCGGTGCGCGCGGAGCGCCTGCGTCGGGCGATCGATCGTGTGGTCGAGCTCGGCGAGACCGCCGTCTCCGGTGATGAGGAGGCGATCCCCGTCACCGTGGGCTCCGCCGTGCGCTTCGTGCACCGGCGCGACGTGCGCTGGGTGCAAGCCCAGGGCGACTACTCGCGGCTGCACACCGACGACGGCTCCGGGCACCTGGTGCGCATCCCGATCTCCGAGCTCGAAGCGCGGTGGACGGACGCCGGCTTCCTCCGCATCCACCGCTCCTGGATGGTGCGCAGTGCCGCCGTGACCGAGGTGCGGCTGTCGGGAGCGGAGCCGTCGGTCTCGGTCGGCGCGATCGCCCTGCCCGTCAGCCGTCGTCTGGTGCCGACCGTGCGCGACGCGCTGCTGCGCGGGGAGAGCCCGGCATGAACGACGTCCCCCAGCGCGACGTGCCCAAGCGCGTGCGCGTGACCGCCGACCTTCCGCCGCGGAGACCCGCGGCTCTCACGCGGGGGATCGCCCTCCCCGGAGCCCCGGCGGATGAAGCGGATGCCGTCTACGCCCGTGCCCTCCTGCGCAGTCAGCTGCGGCTGGCGCTCGGCACCATCGCGGGCTTCGTGCTGGTCGTGGTGGCCATGGCGCTGGCGATCGCGCTGATCCCCGAGATGGACCGGATGACGCTCTGGGACGTGCCGCTGTCGTGGCTGCTGCAGGCGTACGCGTTCTACCCGGTCATCCTCGTCTTCGCGATCCTGTACGCCCGCACCGCTGCGCGGAACGAGCGGCGGTACCGCGCCCTGCGGGATCGCGAATGAACGCGGTCATGGACCTGGCCGGCGTGGCGCTCGTGATCATCGCGACGCTGCTCATCGGCGTCTACGGTTTGAAGGTCTCGCGCACGACCGGCGACTTCTTCGTCGCCTCTCGCACCGTGCGGCCGGTGTGGAACGCCTCGGCGATCAGCGGCGAGTACCTCTCGGCCGGCACGTTCCTCGGCCTCTCCGGACTGGTGCTGCTCGACGGCGCCCGCGGCTTCTGGTTCCCGATCGGGTATGCCGCCGGCTACCTCCTGGTGCTGGTGTTCGTCGCCGCGCCCCTGCGCCGCAGCGGCGCGTACACGATCCCCGACTTCATGGAGGCGCGGCTCGAGTCGAGCGCGGCGCGGCGGGTCACGAGCCTGGCCGTGCTCATCATCGGCTGGCTGTACATCGTGCCGCAGCTGCACGGCGCCGGCATCACCCTGGTCGTGGTCGCTGGACTGCCGGAGTGGGTGGGGGCGGTGACGGTCGCAGTGCTCGTGGCGGCATCCGTCGCGGCCGGGGGCATGCGCGCGATCACCTATGTGCAGGCCTTCCAGTACTGGCTCAAGCTCACGGCGTTGCTGGTGCCGGTCGTTCTCATCGCCTTCGCGCTCAGCAGCGGTCCGCACGACTTCGACCCCGCGCTGGTGTTCCCGGCGGAGGCAGGGCCATCCGGCTTCGACGCGTACGAATCGGCATCGCTCCTGCTCGCGCTGCTGCTGGGCACCATGGGCCTGCCGCATGTGCTGGTGCGGTTCTACACGAGCCCGACCGGGGCATCCGCTCGTCGCACGACCGTGATCGTGATCGCGATGGTGAGCGCGTTCTACGCGGTGTCGAGCACGATGGGCCTGCTGGCGCGCATCGCGGCGCCCGACCTCGCCGTGCCGGGCGTCGCCGACACGGTGGTGCTGCTGCTGCCCTCGCGGGTGTTCCCCGGTGTCTTCGGCGAGCTGCTGACGGCACTGATCGTGGCCGGGGCCTTCGCGGCGTTCCTGGCCACCTCGGCCGGGCTCGTGGTCTCGCTCGCGGGAGTGATCAGCCAGGACGTGTTCTCCGGCTCCGTGCGTTCGTTCCGGCTCTCGGCGGTGCTCTGCGCACTGGTGCCGCTCGCGGTCGCGCTGCTCACGGCTCCGGCCGGGCTCGGATCGAGCGTCGGCGTGGTCTTCGTCATCGCGGCATCCACCCTGTCCCCGGTCGTGCTGCTCGGCGTCTGGTGGCGGGGGCTGACGGCCCGCGGGGCCGTGGCCGGCATGGTGTCCGGCGGCCTCGCGGCCGGGCTCGCGCTGCTCGTGCACGCCGCGGTCGACGGCGTCGGGGTGGCCGCGCCCTACCTCGCGCAGCCGGCGGCCTGGACCATCCCGCTCGCCACCGTGGTCACGGTCGCCGTCTCACTGCTCGATCCGCGCGGGGCGTCGCCGCGCACCGACCGGTTCCTCGCGCGTCTGCACACGCCCGATCGCGCCTGAGCGGGACGGAGCGCCGCATTCAGCTGCGGGGAGCGCGCAGCGACCAGGACGGCCACCAGCCCCCGGGAAGGCCCGCGAGGATCTCCGAGGCCGCGTCCAGACGCTCCGGCGGGACCGACGGCTCTGGTTCTCCGCCGCTCGAGCGTCCCCCGCCGTCCGGAGTGCGGATCCGCGTGTGCAGCCAGCGCCGCTGACCGACGGGGAACACCTCCTGCAGCCCGCCGGCGGCGATCGAGAGCAGAGTCTCCTCGATGTGATCGGCCACGGTCACGGCGGACTCGTCGCAGGCATCGCAGGTGCAGCCGGGGGCGATGTCGTGGAACAGGGCTCCGGCCTCGATGTCGACCGATTCGGCCGTCGCGGTGATCGTGATCGCTGCTCCCGTCGTCGGCCGCAGGCGGAAGACGCGCGTCCCCTGCGCGTCGACCCGACGGTCGACGTCGACGACGTACCAGCGCTCGAGATGGTCGACCAGCGCGTCGACGACGGTCAGCACCGGCGCGAAGCGCTCGAGATGCGAGGTGCGCGAGTAGGCGTCCTCCGGCGGAGAGCCGCCGGCCCAGCGGGACCCGTAGTCGATGACGTGGCCGTCGTCATCGACGAACTCCGGGATCGAGAGCGCAGGGCGGGTGAACGGCGCCGGTGCGACCACGAGGTCGATGGCGACGTCGTCGTGCGCGAGAGCCGCGAGCTCCTGATCATCGCGGTCGGTCTGCGGCCAGGAGGCGAGCATCTCCCGGAACGGCTCGCGATGCTCGGGGTGCTCCACGATCGTCCGCAGCAGCCCCGCCACGGGGATCGACATCGTCGAGGTGCCCACCTCGGGCTCGCTCGTCATGTGCCAGGTCGCCGCCGGATGCACCACGGCGATCGCGTTCCCCAGGAACCGCGCCGCCGCATCCGCCGTCTCCGCGGATGCGAGGAGGCCGGCGTGCGCGGCGACGAAATCCCACAGCGCGAAGAGGTCGGCGGCGAGGACGGCCGGGTCGGCGCCGGCGTCGCGTGCGAAGGCCACGAAAGGGCCGATCCCGTCCACGAACCGCGGGGGAGCGCCCGGGTCGGCGCCCGGCCAGATCAGGATGGCGGATGCGGCGGCATCCGGCATCGGCGCCAGGATGCCGGGGAAGAGGTCGGGCGTCGTCATCGGGTCAGATCCGCCGTCCGCGGGGCATCAGCCGCACATCGGGCAGGGGCGGGGCGGGGATGCGCACCTCGTGACCGTCGACAGCGCCGAACCGTGTCGGCGCGGCACCGGCGGACGACTCGGCCTCCCAGTCCGCACGAGCGGCGGCGATCTCGTCGTGCGTGCGTCCGGCGAAGTTCCACCACATCACGATCTCGTCCTCGAACGGCTCGCCGCCGAGCAGGAACAGCAGCGCGCCAGCGGCCGACGACACCTCGACCTCGTGGCGCGAGTCGCCCAGGTAGAGCAGCTCGTTGCGGGGCATCGGATGCTCCGCCACCACCACATCGCCCTCGACGAGCATCACGGCGTGCTCCCACTCCGGCCGCAGCGGCAGTCGCACGCGCGACCCCGCGGGAACCACGATCTCGGCGCCGACGATCGGCGTGTGCACGGTCGCGGGTGAGGAGACGCCGGCGAACTCTCCGAGCACGACCGTGGCGTCGGCATCCGTGCCGTCGTCGGCGGGCAGCGTCAGGCCGGGAAGGTCGACGTGCCGCTCGAAGCCCGCGGCGCCGTGGCGGGCGGACTCCGGCAGCACGACCCAGAACTGCAGTGCATCGAGGGCGATCGGATCATCGCCGATCGAGTATTCCGAGTGCGAGATGCCGTTCCCGGCCGTCATCAGGTTCAACTGCCCGCGGCGCAGGTCGGCGTCGCTGCCGAGCGAGTCGCGGTGCCGGATCTCTCCGACCAGCGGCCAGGTCACGGTCTGCAGCCCGATGTGCGGATGCGGCTCCACACGCATGCGCGTCTCGGCGGGGCCGAAGCGGTCGAGGAAGCACCAGGCCCCGATCGTCGGCAGGTTGCGGTGCGGCAGCGCGCGCAGGACCGTCATGCCGCGGACTCCGCCCAGCGGCACCTCGCGGGGCTCGAGCACGAGCCGGTGCGGGCCGATCATCACGCGCCTGCGGCCTCGGCGCTGCCGTCGGCGACGGCACCCGGCGTGCGCGGCCAGCGGATCTCGGCGCCGGGGATCTCGTGCGTCTCGAGGTAGCGGGCGATGTAGGGGCACAGCGGCACGATCGCGTCTCCGGATGCCGCGGCGTCGGCGAGCGCGGCAGCGGCCAGTCTGCCCGCGAGCCCCTGCCCCTGGAAGGCGGGATCGACCTCGGTGTGGGTGAAGCGGATCGAGCCGGGGCGCAGGTCGTACTCCGCGAAGCCCGCGAGCGTGCCGTCGGAGCGGATCTCGTAGCGCGATGCGTCGTCGTTGCGGGTGACGGTGATGTCGGTCATCGGGGCTCCTTCTGGCGTCTTCGTCCAACCTACGCCCGGCGGGCGTGACCCGGTCGTGTTCCTCCGGGGCTCCCTGACGATGAGGGGTCAAGACACGCCGTTGCGCAAGGGTCGGGCGCGGCGTGTCCTGACCCTTCACCCGAGCGGATGCCGCAGCGAGGGTGTCCGGGCTGTGTCCGCCCGGCCGGTGAGGCGCTTCCGGTGAGGGGTCAAGACACGCCGTTGCGCGAGGGTCGGGCGCGGCGTGTCCTGACCCCTCACCCGGCGGAGGGGAGTGAGGTCGGTGAGGGTCGTTACGCTGGAGGGATGCCGCAGACTCCCCGTGACCCGTACGCGGATCTGCCGTACGCCGATGAGCCCTACGACGACGGCTGGGAGTCGTCCGCGCCGCCGGAGCCGATGGACTGGGAACCACAGGGTGCCGGGTACGAACCTCCCCTCGACTGGGGTCCAGGACCTGCGACCCTGGTCGCGCCGCCCGTCACCTCCGCGACCCGTCGGGCGACCCCGAGTCGCTACGCCACGGCTCGCGAGGCGCTGCACACGGTCTTCGGCTACGACGAGTTCCGTGGCGAGCAGGCCGCCATCGTCGACCAGGTGATCGGCGGCGGCGATGCCATCGTGCTCATGCCCACCGGCGCGGGCAAGAGCATCACGTTCCAGGTGCCGGCACTCGTGCGCGAAGGCACGGGGCTCGTGATCAGCCCGCTCATCGCCTTGATGCACGACCAGGTCGACGCGCTGCGAGCCAACGGTGTGAAGGCCGCGTATCTGAACTCGACGCAATCCTCGCAGGAGCGCGCCGAAGTCGAGCGCGCCTACCTCTCCGGCGAGCTCGATCTGATCTATGTCGCTCCGGAGCGGTTGTCGAACGCGTCGACCACGGCGCTGCTGCAGCGCGGAACGCTCAGCGTGATCGCGATCGACGAGGCGCACTGCGTGTCGCAGTGGGGCCACGACTTCCGTCCCGACTACCTGATGCTCGGCGACCTGGGGGAGCGCTTCCCCGGTGTCCCGCGCATGGCCCTCACTGCGACCGCGACCCGCGCCACGCACCAGGAGATGACCGAGCGCCTGCGTCTCGGCGATGCGAAGCACTTCGTGGCGAGCTTCGACCGCCCGAACATCCAGTACCGCATCGTGCCCAAGGTCGATCCGCGCAAGCAGCTCGTCGCCTTCATCCGCTCGCAGGGCCCTTCGCCCTTCGACAAGCTCAGGAACCCAGGCTCGGGCACCCAGTCGACAAGCTCTGCGACCGCGCCGTGCGGCATCGTCTACGCCCTCAGCCGCAAGTCGGTCGAGCAGACGGCGAGCTATCTCGTCGCCCAGGGGTTCGACGCGCTGCCGTATCACGCGGGTCTTCCGGCCGAGGTCCGTGCCGCGAATCAGGCGCGGTTCCTCCGCGAAGACGGCATCGTGATGGTCGCCACCATCGCGTTCGGCATGGGCATCGACAAGCCCGACGTGCGGTTCGTGGCGCACATCGACCTCCCGAAGTCCGTCGAGGGCTACTACCAGGAGACCGGTCGCGCCGGCCGCGACGGTGAGCCGTCGATCGCCTGGATGGCCTACGGACTCGGCGATGTCGTGCAGCAGCGCCGCCTCATCGACCAGAGCCCCGGCGACCGCACGTTCAAGATGCGGATGGGGCAGCACCTCGACGCGATGCTCGCCCTGTGCGAGACGGTGGAGTGCCGTCGGCAGAACCTGCTCGGCTACTTCGGCCAGGAGTCGCAGCCGTGCGGCAACTGCGACACGTGCCTGGAAGACACGGCGACCTTCGACGGGCTCGTGCCCGCCCAGAAGCTGCTGTCGACGATCGTGCGTCTGAAGCGCGAGCGCAATCAGTCCTTCGGCGCCGGGCACCTGATCGACATCCTGCGCGGGGCGTCGACCGAGCGCATCCGCCAGCAGGGGCACGACACGCTCGCCACCTACGGCATCGGCGCCGACCTCTCCGATCAGGACTGGCGCAGCGTCGTGCGGCAGTTGCTGGCCCGCGGCATCCTCGTCGCCCAGGGCGACTACGGCACCCTCGCGCCCGGCGAGCTGGCGGCCGGAGTGCTGCGCGGTGAGACTCCCGTGCCCCTGCGCAAGGACACGATCGGTCGTCCGAGCACCCCGTCGCGCGCCCGCAAAGCCTCGGCCGCCGATGCGCTCGCCGAGGGCGACCGGTCGCTGTTCGAGGCGCTGCGCGTGTGGCGCGCCGAGACCGCGCGCGAGCAGGGCGTGCCCGCCTACATCGTGTTCGGCGATGCGACACTGCGTGCGCTGGCCGAGCATCGTCCGGCATCCCTCGCCGACCTCGACGGCATCACCGGCATCGGGGCGAAGAAGCGCGAGGCCTACGGTGACGGCGTGATCGCGGTGATCGCCGCGAACTGAGTCGCCCCCCCGGATCAGACCCCTCACGCGGGGTCGACACCGGCGAGGGACGGGCATCCTGTCGCCTGGCGACAACGCAGGGCGGGGGCGCGGCGGGATGGCGTTAGAGGATGCGGACAGGTGACTTCGCCCTGGTTTGTCGCAGACCTACCATGGGGGCATCCCTGCTTCTCTTCGAGAGGAATGCCCATGGTCGACGCCGCTGTCCGTTCTTCCGCGACACCCACCCCGTCGAACGATGCTCCGCACACGCCGCACATCGACGTGGCGAAGGTCAACGATCTCCTGATGGGCACCTGGGGCGACACCCGCCGCCAGGCCCGCGAGATGATCAAGGACTCCGCGTTCTGGCGTCAGGACGAGCTCGGCAAGGACGAGCACCGCGAGCGCGTGCTGAGCCAGCTCCACCTTCTGGTCGACAACAAGGCCGTGCACCGCGCCTTCCCGAAGTGGCTCGGCGGTGAGGAGGACAACGGCGCCAACATCGCCGGTTTCGAGGAGCTGGTCGTGGCCGACCCGAGCCTGCAGATCAAGTCGGGTGTGCAGTGGGGCCTGTTCGGCTCCGCGATCCTGCAGCTCGGCACCAGGGAGCACCACGAGAAGTGGCTGCCCGGAGTGATGGACCTTTCGATCCCCGGTGCCTTCGCGATGACCGAGATCGGACACGGATCCGACGTGGCATCCGCCGGCACCACCGCGACCTATGACCCCGAGACAGAGGAATTCGTCATCCACACCCCCTTCCGCGGGGCGACGAAGGAGTACCTCGGCAATGCGGCCCTGCACGGCATCGCGGCGACGGTGTTCGCGCAGCTGATCACCAACGGCGTGAGCCACGGCGTGCACTGCTTCTACGTGCCGCTGCGCGGTGAAGACGGCGTCGACCTGCCCGGAATCGGCCGTGAGGATGACGGCCTGAAGGGCGGCCTGAACGGCATCGACAACGGGCGTCTGTCGTTCGACCACGTCCGCATCCCTCGCACCAACCTGCTCAACCGCTACGGGGACGTCGCTCCCGACGGCACCTACTCCAGCGCGATCGACAGTCCTGGGCGCCGCTTCTTCACGATGCTCGGCACCCTGGTTCAGGGGCGCGTCTCGCTCGACGGTGCCGCCTCGTGGGCATCCGCTCTCGGGCTCGACATCGCGATCACCTACGCCACCCAGCGCCGCCAGTTCGACGGCGCCGACGGCGAAGAGGTCGTGCTGCTCGACTACGGCAAGCACCAGCGCCGCCTGCTCCCGCGGCTCGCGACCACCTACGCCCAGATCTTCGCGCACGACGAGTTCCTGCAGAAGTTCGACGGCGTCTTCTCCGGCCGCACCGACACTCCGGCCGACCGTGAGGATCTCGAGACGCTCGCGGCCGCGCTCAAGCCGTTGTCGACCTGGCATGCGCTCGACACGCTGCAGGAGGCGCGTGAGGCCTGCGGCGGCGCCGGCTTCATGTTCGAGAACCGTCTGGTGGGCCTGCGCGCCGACCTCGACATCTACGTCACGTTCGAGGGTGACAACAACGTGCTGCTGCAGCTGGTGGGCAAGCGGCTGCTCACCGACTACGCGAACCAGTTCCGTGGCAAGGATGCGGCTGCGCTCGCCAAGTTCGCGGTCGGGCAGACCGCGGGCAAGGTGTTCCACGGAGCCGGCCTGCGTCAGTTCGGGCAGGCGGTCGCCGATTTCGGTCAGGTCTCGCGCTCGGTCGAGAACGGTCTGCGTGAGGGGCAGCAGCATGAACTGCTCGCCGACCGCGTGCAGCAGATGGTCGCCGACATCGCCGGTCGCCTGCGTGCCGGCGCGAAGGACAAATCGCTCGGCGCCCGGCTGTTCAACGAGAACCAGGCCGAGCTCATCGAGGCTGCTCGTGCGCACGGGGAGCTGCTGCAGTGGGAGGCGTTCACCGACGCCATCCACGGCATGGAAGACGGCGAGAGCAAGCAGGTGCTCACCTGGCTGCGCGACCTGTTCGGTCTGCAGCTGATCGAGAAGCACCTGGCTTGGCACCTCATCAACGGACGGCTGTCGACGCAGCGCGCCGCGGCGGTGTCGAGCTACATCGACCGCCTCTGCGCCCGTCTGCGCCCGCACGCGCTCGACCTCGTGAAGGCCTTCGGCTACGAGCCCGAGCATGTGCGTGCACCCATCGCCTCCGGTGCCGAGCAGGAGCGTCAGGACGAGGCCCGCGCGTACTACGCCGACCTCGCGGCCTCCGGCAACGCTCCGATCCAGGAGAAGGCGCTCAAGAAGCGGAAGCGCTGACCGCGGTCGTTCACAACTCAGGACATCCCGCCCGAATCCACAGCTCGATCCACGGATTCCGGCGGGATGTCGTGCGCGCGGGCGCGGATGTCCTGAGCTGTGAAGCACCGGGCTCCTGCGCAGAGCCGCGCGGTGTAGCGTCGTGCAGGCGCCGGCTGCGGCGCAGGATCGACAAGAGGAGCACCCGCATGAGCACTGTCCACGCCTACGCCGCACCGAGCGAGGCTGCACCGCTGGAGCGCACCACGATCGAGCGTCGGGACCTCGGCCCGCGAGACGTCCTGATCGACATCGCGTTCGCCGGCATCTGCCACTCCGACATCCACACCGTCCGCGGCGACTGGGGTCCGCAGAGCTACCCGCTCGCGCCGGGACACGAGATCACGGGTACTGTCGCAGCGGTCGGCGCCGAGGTGTCGTCGTTTGCGATCGGCGACCGGGTCGGCGTCGGCTGCATGGTGAACTCCTGCGGTCGGTGCCGCAACTGCGCGCGCGGACTCGAGCAGTTCTGCGTCGAGGGCGCCGTGATGACCTACGGCGGCACCGACCGTGACGGCACCATCACGCAGGGCGGCTACTCCGAGCAGGTCGTCGTGACCGAGGCCTTCGTGCTGCGGATCCCCGATGCGCTCCCACTCGACGCCGCCGCGCCGCTGCTGTGCGCCGGCATCACCACGTACTCGCCGCTGCGGCACTGGAACGTCGGGCCGGGCACCCGCGTCGCGGTCGTCGGTCTCGGGGGCCTGGGGCACATGGGCGTGCAGATCGCCCATGCACTCGGTGCCGAGGTGACGGTGCTCTCGCAGACCCTCAGCAAGCAGGACGACGGTCTCCGCCTCGGTGCCGATCGGTACTTCGCCACGAGCGACCGCGCGACGTTCCGCGAGCTGAGGTCCTCGTTCGACGTGATCCTGAACACCGTGAGCGCCGTGCTCGACATGCGCTCCTACCTGAGCCTGCTCGACGTCGACGGCACGATGATCTGCGTCGGTGCGCCGGCCGAGCCGCTCGCGGTGGGGGTCTCTTCGCTGATCGGCGGACGCCGGTCGCTGGCGGGGTCGAACATCGGCGGGATCGCGGAGACCCAGGAGATGCTCGATTTCTGCGCCGAGCACGGCATCGCGTCCGAGATCGAGGTCATCTCCGCGTCCGGCATCAACGACGCCTACGAGCGGGTGCTCGCGTCGGACGTCCGGTACCGCTTCGTGATCGACGCCGCGACCATCAGCGAGTGACCTCCGGGCGCGCGGCCACCCGCCAGGAGCGGACGCGATGTCCGTCCCGGCGGATAGCCTGAGCGTATGACCTCCGTGATCACCGGTCCCGACGAACGCGCTCGCTGCGCGTGGGTCGGCGACGATGCCGAGTACCGCCGCTACCACGACGAGGAGTGGGGCACCCCGCTGCACGGCGACCGTGCGCTGTTCGAGAAGATGGCGCTCGAGGGCTTCCAGGCGGGGCTGTCGTGGATCACGATCCTGCGCAAGCGCCCCCACTTCCGAGAGGTGTTCTGCGGATTCGAGCCCGAGGCCGTCGCCGAGTTCGACGAGGGCGACGTGGAGCGTCTGATGGGTGATGCGGGGATCGTCCGCAACCGCGCCAAGATCGAGGCGACGATCGGCAATGCGCAGATCGTCCGGGGCATGGCCGAGGGAGAGCTCGACGCCCTGATGTGGTCGTTCGCCCCTCCGGCAGCGTCCCGGCCCGCGACGATGGGGGAGGTGCCTGCGGTCACGCCCGAGTCGACCGCGATGAGCAAGGAGCTGCGGCGCCGGGGGTTCCGTTTCGTCGGGCCCACCACGATGTACGCCCTGATGCAGTCGGCCGGAATGGTCGACGACCACATCCAGGGCTGCTGGCGAGGCTGATCGCCCGGATGCGGTCGGATCCCCTGCCTTGGGGGACGCCTCGATGGGCACTTCTCCCCATCGAGAGCATTACCACAGCGCGGTTAGGATAGACCGGTACGCCGCGGGCTTTCGGCTGGTGGTGAGAGTCGGTAGTTCGACCCTGGGGGGGGAACCGGGTATGAAGGCACTGTCATGGATGCGCGCGCGACCCAAGACGCTGGCATCGGCCGCGGGCGTCACCGTGGGCGTGATCGCCATCACGACCATGGCGTTCACCTACGAGGGCTTCCCGACGACCAAGGTCGACCTGAACGACGGCGGTGTCTGGATCACCAAGACGTCGAGCCTGCTCGTGGGCCACTTCAACCATGAGTCCACCGTCCTCGACGGGGGATTGCGAACGACCGGCGAGAACTACGACATCCTCCAGGCGGCGTCCACCGTCCTCGTCGTCGACGACAGCGCCTCCACTGTCACCACCGTGGACCCCGCACGCATCTCACTCGGCGATTCCGCCGCGATCCCCACGACCGCGAAGGTCGCACTCGGCAACCGCACGGCCGCCGTCCTCGATGAGAAGTCCGGAGACCTCTGGGTCGTGCCGGTAGCGGGCATCGCCGGGTTCGAGATCGAGGCGACCGAACCGCTCGCAGAGCTCGGTGAGAACGCCGACGTGGTCGTCGCGGGTGACGGCACCGTGTTCGCGCTGTCGGCCGAGCGGGGAGAGGTCGTCACGGTTCCTGTCGACAACGAGGGTGAGGCGGGCGAGCCCTCCACGGCGTCGGTCGGCGAGATCGACACCGCCCTGCGCCCCACGATCACCGCGGTCGGACGCACACCGATCGTGCTCGACGCCGCTGCGGGAGTCGTGATGACGCCCGGCGGGTTCCGCACCGAGATCGACGGTGCCGCAGATGCGGTGCTCCAGCAGGCATCGGCGGAGACGGATGCCGTGGCCGTCGCCACGGCTTCGACGCTGCTCGAGGTGCCGCTCGACGGCAGCGAGGCGACCGAGACGGCCGTCGGGGCGAACGGCACCGCTGCCGCTCCGGTCTGGCTGCGCGGCTGCACGTACGGTGCATGGGCAGGCTCGGCGAAGTTCGTCCGCGAATGCCCCGGAAGTGCCAACGACGTGAACGCCGTGGTCGACGGTGCCGAGGAAGCGGCGAGCCTGGTCTTCCGCGTCAACCGCGATGTCATCATCCTGAACGACGCCGTCGGCGGCGCGGCCTGGATGGCGGATGACAGTCTGCAGCGCGTCGACAACTGGAATGATCTGACCCCTCCCGACGGAGAGACCGAGAACGAGGACGACTCGACCGAGGAGACGGTGGAGACCACGCTCCCGGAGCGCAGCGAGATCAACACCCCGCCGGTCGCGGAGGACGACTCGTACGGCGTGCGCCCTGGTGCCACGACGATGCTCCCCGTGCTCGACAACGACAACGACGCGGACGGCGATGTGCTCGTCGCCGCGCTCGCCGAGAAGCAGCCGTCGATCGGTACCGTGCAGGCCGTCAACAACGGCGGATCTCTCCAGATCGCGGTCGACGAGGATGCGTCGGGGACTGCCACGTTCATGTATGAGGCCGACGACGGGCGCAAGGGCAAGGACACCGCGATGGTGACCCTCACGGTGCGTCCCTGGGACGAGAACGAAGCCCCGAAGGCGAAGCGCAAGACGGCGCTGGCGGTGGAGACCGGCGGCACGATCTCGTACAACATCCTTCCGGACTGGATCGACCCGGACGGCGATGACATCTACCTGCAGAGCGTCACCCCTGCGGAGGGCGACGAGGTCGACTTCAGCAAAGACGGCCAGATGACCTACAAGGCCACGGCGAGTCTGCAGGGGCGCAAGGAGGTCCAGGTCGTCGTGGCCGACGCCTCGGGGCTCACGACCACGTCGACGCTCACGTTGGACGTGCGCCCGCAAGGATCGACGAACCCCAAGACGAACGCCGATCATGTGGTCACGCGCGCCGGGGAACAGGTCACGGTCGCACCGTTGGTCAACGACACCAGCGCCGGCCGCGAACCGTTGCGTCTGAGCCGGGTGCTCGACACCCCCGGCGCGACGATCCAGCCGAACACCGCGAACAAGACCTTCACCTTCGTGGCGCCGGAACCCGGCGTCTACTACGTGCAGTACCAGGTCACCACCGGCCCCAAGAACGGCGAAGGGCTCGTCCGCATCGATGTGATGCCGGAGACCGAGACGGATCTGCCCCCCGTGGCCGTGCGCGATGTGGCGCTGCTGCCCACGGGCGGCGACGTGCTGCTGGGCGTGCTCAACAACGACACCGATCCCGCCGGCGGCATCCTCGTGGTGCAGTCCGTGTCGCTGGACCCGGGGAGCGGCATCTCGGTCTCGGTGCTCAACCACGAGACGCTGCGTATCACCGATCAGGGCGCCCTCCAGAACGAGGTGCGTATCGGCTACCGGATCTCGAACGGATCGAAGTCCGCCGACGGCGAGGTCGTGGTGATCCCGATCCCCGCTCCCGACGAGATCCTGCCGCCGACCGCCAATGCCGACACGGCCACCGTGCGCGCAGGCGACGTCGTGACGATTCCCGTGCTCGACAACGACACCCACCCGAGCGACGATGTGCTGCATCTCTCGCCCGATCTCATCGAGCCGCTGGTCGACCCCGAAGATGGTGAGGCCTTCGTCTCGCAGGACGAGGTGCGCTTCAAAGCCGGCGCCGAGGCCAAGACCGTCTACCTCACATACGAGGCCGTGGATTCGCGTCAGCAGAAGGCCGCAGGATTCGTCACGATCCAGATCCTGCCGATCGACGAGGAGAAGAATGCCGCTCCTCGCCCGCAGGACCTCACGGCTCGCGCCCTGGCGGGCAGCGAGGTGAACATCGCGGTGCCGCTCGACGGCATCGACACGGACGGCGACTCCGTCGAGCTGGTCGGCCTCGACTCCAGCCCGACCAAGGGGCGCATCACGAAGGTCGGACCGAACTACTTCACGTATGAGGCCGCCGAGGGCTCTGCCGGGGTCGACGCCTTCACCTACCGCGTCCGTGACCGTCTCGGCAAGGAGGGCACTGCGGCCATCCGCGTCGGCGTCGCGCCTGCCGAGCAGATCAACCAGGCGCCGTACGCGGTGAAGGATGCCGTCGTCGTGCGCCCCGGTCGTGAGATCGCGGTGCCCGTGCTCGACAACGACTCCGACCCTGAGGGCGACAAGCTCCAGCTCGTCAAGAACGGACTGGAGGTCCCCGAAGTTCTGACCGCCCGGGTCTCCGGCGATCGTGTGCTGGTGCAGGCTCCGAACGAGGAGATGGAGACCTCGCTGCAGTACACGGTGGTCGACACCCGCGGTGCCACTGCCACCGCGACGCTGCAGATCACGGTCGATGAGGAGGTGCCGTTGAAGGCTCCTGTCGCCCGTGATGATCGGCTCCAGCCCGCTGATCTGAAGGACGGCAGCTTGTCGGCCGATCTCGAGATCCTCAAGAACGACGAGGATCCCGATGGCACGAAGGACAGGCTCGACGTCGAGGTCGGCGAGGGCGGCACGCTCCTCGAGGGCGGCCTGGTCCGCGTCACCGTCACCGACGAGCTGCAGCTGATCCGCTACACGCTCACCGACCCCGATGGGCTCCAGGCATCCGCGTTCATCTTCGTGCCATCGCGCGCCGACCTGCGCCCGACGCTGAGTTCCACCAAACCGGTCGAGGTCGTCAGCGGCGAGACCAAGGAGCTGCCGCTCGACAAGTACGTCACCGTGGCCGGCGGGGGCGAGGTGACGATCACCGAGAAGGCGAAGATCACCGCGAACCACGCCAACGGCGACGATCTGCTCCTCGACGCGAGCACCCTCGTCTACACCTCGGCGGACGGGTTCTTCGGACCGGACTCGCTGACCTTCGAGGTCACGGACGGCACGGGGCCCGACGACCCCGAAGGCCGCAAGGCCACGCTCAGCATCCCGATCAACGTGCTGCCGCCGGAGAACCAGCAGCCCACGTTCCTGCAGGGACAGGTAAACGTCGCGCCGGGTGAGGACGCGGTTCCGCTCGACCTGGCCGCGCTCACCGATGACCCCGATCCCGAGGACAAGGGCAAGCACGAGTACGCCTTCATCGGTGGAGATGCCAACGGCATCTCTGCGCGAGTCGACGGCGATCGCCTGTACGTCGAAGCCTCGTCGAACGCCAAGAAGGGCGCGACGGCGACGCTGAAGATCCGCGTCAGCGACGGCGAGACCGAGCCGATCGAAGGAACCGTGACCGCCCTGGTGACGGCGTCGACCCGCAACCTGGCCGCGGCGAACACCGACACGATCTCCGAGGCCGACGCCGGCAAGACCATCACGGTCCCCGCGCTCGCGAACGACGTCAATCCGTTCCCCGAGACACCGCTGAAGATCGTCTCGGCCGTGACCGAGTCCGGCGACGCCAAGGTGTCGAACTCCGCCTCCGAGGTCACCATCACCCCGGCGAAGAGCTTCGTCGGCACGCTCGTGGTGCGCTACCGCATCCAGGATGCGACCGAGGATGCCGACCGTGAGGTGAACGGCCAGATCATCGTCACCGTGCAGGACGTGCCGGGGGCGCCGGGTACCCCGACCGTCACCAGCGTGCAGGACCGCACCGTGGTCATCTCCTATTCGGCCCCGACCAACAACGGAGCGGAGATCACCAAGTACACCGTGAAGTCGGTGACCGGCGGCGCCTACTCGAAGGAATGCCAGTCGACCACCTGCACGCTCGACGGGCTGACAAACAACGTCGAGTACGCGTTCCAGGTGACGGCTACCAACCGTGTCGGCGAATCCGCGCCCTCCGGCACCTCGGAGATCGCTCGTCCGGACGCCCGCCCCGACACCCCCAACCCGCCGACCCTGGAGTTCGGAGACAAGTCGCTCAAGGTGGCGTGGAAGACCCCGACGACGCCCGGGTCACCGGTCGATCGCTACACGCTCGAGATCTCTCCGGCGCCGCCGTCCGGCATCACGCAGAAGGAAGTGACCGGCAACTCCCTGGTGTGGGAGGGCCTCGAGAACGGGTCCGACTATCAGGTGCGCGTGCAGGCCCACAACCGCGCTCCCGACCCCTCCAGCTGGAGCGGATGGTCGGCATCGGAGATCCCGGCGGGCCCGCCGCTCGCGGCAGCGGCCCCGACCACACAGGAGCTCGAGCCGGTCGGCGGCCAGGCGCAGATGCAGGTGAACTGGACGCCGCCCGACAAGAACGGCGACGCGATCCAGAGCTACCAGCTCGAGGTGCTCGAGGGCGGCAACGTCGTGCGCACCGTCACGCCCGGTGCCCAGGCGACCAGCCAGGCCGTGGTCGTGCCGACCTCCGAGTCGGCGTACACGTATCGGATCCGGGCGCAGAACAAGGCCGGGTGGGGCGAGTGGAGCGCGCAGTCGGCGCCGCGTCGTGGCGTCACCGCTCCCGGTGCCCCCACCAGCCTGCGCGTGACGAACGAGGGGGACCGTCAGCTGACGATCTCCTACAACCCGGGGTCGCGTAACGGCGCCAGGGCGGGAGAGGTCGCGTACCAGTACCGGTTGAACAACGGCGGGTGGACGGGAATCCCGGCCAACAACGTCATCGGCGGTCTCAGCAACGGCATCAACTACAACGTGCAGGTGCGCGGAGTGGCCACGGTCGACGGCACGACCTACGCCGGTGCGGTGTCGAACACGGCATCGGGCAATCCGCACGGCAAGCCGCACACCCCGACGGGGGGCGCGCAGCAGCTGACCACCCAAGTGCGCCTCAACTGGAATGCCACGGGTTCGGCCAACGGCCGCGACATCGCCAACGTGCAGATCAGCATCGACGGCGGCGGCTGGCAGGGCGTCGGCATCAGCGGCTCCACCGACGTCGGCAACGACTACGACCAGGCCCACAACATCCGGGTCAGGGCGCAGGACACGACCGGTGCCTGGTCGGACGTCAGCCCGACGTACAGCGCACAGTCCAGCCCTCGGCCGCAACCCCGTGCCTGGGTGACCAGAGGCACCCCCGGCAACTGGCCAGGGCAGTGCACCGACGGCACCTGCGCGAAGTTCGTGATCAACACCTCGAACTTCCCCGCGGGCAGGTACCAGGTCTACTGCAACAGCAACGCGCCTACCGCCGGCGCGCACTTCGCAGGCCCCTCGAGCTGGAACATCCCGGCCAACGGCTCGGTCGAGATCGGCTGCTTCCACGGCAACGGCGGTCGCGGTTACCAGGTGTGGGTCACGATCGGCGGCACGGATTATGAACGCAGCAACTGGTAGCGGTTCGTCGCCCTTCTCCTCTTCTCACAGAAAGCAGAACAACCCATGAGCATGACCCCCGAACAGGCCGCCTGGTTCCAGGGCACATTCCAGCGTCTGGTCGACAACATCGACAAGGCGGTGCAGGGCAAGAAGGAGATCGTCGGCCTCGTGCTCTCGTCGATGCTCGCCGAGGGGCACGTGCTGCTGGAGGATGCTCCAGGCACGGGCAAGACCAGCCTGGCGAAGGCACTCGCAGCGACCGTGCAGGGCACCAGCGCCCGTATCCAGTTCACGCCCGACCTGCTGCCGTCCGATGTGACGGGCGTGACGATCTACGATCAGCAGTCCCACAAGTTCGAGTTCCACAAGGGACCGATCTTCGCGTCGATCGTGCTTGCGGATGAGATCAACCGCGCCTCGCCGAAGACGCAGTCCGCGCTGCTCGAGGTCATGGAGGAGTCGCGCGTCACGGTCGACGGCGTCACGCACGAGACCGGTCGTCCGTTCCTCGTGATCGCGACGCAGAACCCCATCGAGCAGGCCGGAACCTACAAGCTCCCCGAAGCACAGCTCGACCGCTTCCTGATCAAGACGTCGATCGGCTACCCCGACCTCGCGATCACCGAGAGCATCCTCGCCGGGGCCTCGGACCGCAACCCCTCTGCGGGGCTCTCGGCCATCATCACCACCAGCGCGGTGGCCGACATGGCCGACCTCGCCGCATCCGTGCACGTCGAGCCGGCGGTGCTGCGCTACGTCGCCGAGCTGGCCGAGGCCACGCGCGCCGACTCCGCGATCCGCCTGGGTGTCTCGGTGCGCGGTGCGATCGCGATGATCCGCATGGCGAAGGTGTGGGCTGCGGCCCACGGACGCCACTTCGTGCTCCCGGACGACATCAAGACGCTGGCCCGCCCGGTCTGGCAGCACCGACTGCTGCTCGACGCCGAGGCGGAGTTCGCCGGCACCAGCAGCGATGCGGTCGTCGCCCGCGTGCTCGACGCCGTCGCCGCACCGCAGGCGCGAACGGCGGCCTGATGACCGCGGAGGCACTTCAGGCGCCGCCGGCGCAGACGGAACGCGACGCCGGATGGCGTGACATCGCGGCCGTCATCGGCGCGCGTCTCCTGGCGCGCCTCCGAGTCATCGCGGCGGCAGTCCGCCCCCTGGCGTGGGTGCTGCTCGCCCTCGTAGCGGGCTTCTGGATCCTCGGCCAGGTCGCCGGCTGGTCGGAGTTCACCGTCGCCGCGGTCGTGATCGCGATCACGCTCGTGCTGTGCTCCCTGTTCCTCATCGGCCGCACGGCGTACGACGTGTCACTCGACCTCGCGCGCACCCGGGTGGTGGTGGGGGAGCGGGCGGTCGGCGCGCTGACCCTCGCGAACCGCGGAACACGCGCGATCCTGCCCTCTCGCGTGGTGCTGCCGGTCGGCGCGGGGCGTGGGGAGTTCGGCATCCAGCGTCTCGCCGCCGGAGAAGAGGCGGAAGAGCTCTTCGCGATCCCCACCCAGAAGCGCGGGGTCGTGAAGGTCGGTCCGGTGAGCGTCGTCCGTGGCGACCCTCTCGGGCTGTTCGAGCGCGCGCACCGTCGTGACGACCCTGTCGATCTGTACGTGCATCCGCGCACCGTGCTCTTCGACGGCCAGTCGCTCGGGTATCTGCGCGACCTCGAAGGACTCCCC
The DNA here is from genome assembly GCF_023091245.1 of Microbacterium croceum. Lineage (NCBI taxonomy): Bacteria > Bacillati > Actinomycetota > Actinomycetes > Micrococcales > Microbacteriaceae > Microbacterium > Microbacterium croceum. Next base: position 1,120,311 of record NZ_JAHWXN010000001.1, read on the forward strand.
GCCACTGACCTCTCGCGGGATGACGTCTCGTTCCACGCGCTGCTCGAGTACCAACCAGGCGACGACCTGCGCCACGTGCACTGGCGTTCCACGGCGCGCACCGGAACCATGATGGTGCGTCAGTACGAGGAGACGCGCCGGTCTCACTTCGTGATCGGCCTCTCGCGCTCGGCGGGCGACTACTCCTCCGATCAGGACTTCGAACTCGCGATCTCCATCGCCGGCTCCATCGGGCTGCGCGCGATCCGCGATTCGCAGCGCGTCGATGTGCGCGTGCAGGGCCGTGAGCTCGCGGCAGGTACAGGGAAGCAGCTGCTCGACTCGCTCGCCGCGATCGAGGAGAGCAAGCCGCGTGAGGGCGGCATCTCGGAGTTGGCCGGCGTGGTCTCCCGAACGATGCCCCTCGCGAGCGTCGTGGTGCTGGTGTGCGGCTCGAAGGTGCGCAGCGACGATCTCCGCCTCGCCTGCTCCCGCCTGCCCTATGGCGCGCGCGTCCTCGCCGTCGTCGCGGACGGCTCCGTGTCGTCGCCGGCGCTGCAACGCATCGGCGATGCCGACGTCGTGACGATCGGCGAACTCGCGCAGGTCCCCCTCGCTCTGCAGAAGGTGCTCGCATGACCGCTCCGGCCACCGCGTCCTCCGCGCTCCCCGCGCGACGCTGGATCCTCGACCTCGGCGCCACGATCCTCCTGGTCGCCGTCTCGCTCATCGGGTTCTGGCCGACGTTCGGCGGGGCGTCGTTCCTGCCCGCTGTCGCCGGGGGCATCCTGCTCGGTCTCGCGATCGCGGCTGTCGCCGTCTGGCGGCGCTGGGGAATCCTGATCACGACGGGCCTCGTGGTCGCTGCATACTTCGTGTTCGGCGGCGCGTTGGCGCTGCCGCAGACGACGATCGCCGGGGTCATCCCCACACTCGACACCCTGCAGCGACTCGCGTTCGGGCCGGTGACGGCATGGAAGCAGCTGCTGACGACCGTGGCTCCCGTGGCTGCCGGCGACGGCCACCTGCTCGTCCCCTTCCTGCTCGCCCTGGTGGTGACGGCGCTCACGGCGTCGCTGGCCCTGCGTCTCTCGCAGGTGGCGTGGGCGCTGATCCCCGCCGCCGCGCTGCTCATGCTCGTGATCGCGCTCGGTACGCCGGAGCCTGCTTTCCCGGTCGTGCAGGGACTGGTCTTCGCGGTCGTCGCCGTCGCCTGGCTCGCGCTGCGCCAGATCTGGGCCCCGCAGAACGCCGCCGTGTCGGTGAGCGACATCGATCCGTCGCGCGCCGCGCACATGCGCATGCGTCGGCTCCTCGCCGGTCTGGCGGTGCTGGCCATCGCCGGGGGAGCCGGGGTCGCGACGAGCGCGATCGCCTCGCCGGCAGAGAGCAGGCACGTCTTCCGCGACGTGATCATCCCGCCGTTCAACATCCGCGACTACCCGAGCCCGCTGCAGGCCTTCCGCAAGAACGTGCGTGACGAGGCGGAGGAGACGCTCTTCACCGTCCAAGGGCTGCCCAAGGGCGCACGGATCCGCACCGCGGTGATGGACCAGTACGACGGCATGGTCTACAACGTCACCGACGGAGGCCCGACGTCCTCGAGCGCCTTCACACCGCTGCGTTCCGACATGTCGCCGGATGCCGAGGGCGTTCCGGTGACCCTCAAGATCGCGATCGACAACTACCGCGGCGTGTGGATGCCCACGGCCGGCATCCTCAGCGACATCGAGTTCGACGGAGCCCGCGCCGAGGAGCTGCGGCGGAGCACTTACGTGAACAACGCCACGGAGACCGCGGTCGCCACGCCCGTGCTCACGAAGGGCGACCAGTACACGGTCGATGCCGTGATGCCGAACGAGTACACCGACGAGCAGCTCGCCGAGCTGGCGTTCGGAACCGTCCCGATGCCCAAGCAGAGCAACGTCCCCGAGGAGCTCACCACCCTGGCTGCCGAGACCGTCTCCGACGCGGAGACCGCGATCGAGCAGGCCAGGGCACTGGAGTCCTTCCTCTCCGAGGGCGGGTTCTTCAGCCATGGCCTGGAGGGTGAGGTGCTCTCGCGCGCCGGGCACACCGCCGAGCGCATCTCGACATTGGTCGGTGGCGATCAGATGATCGGCGACGACGAGCAGTACGCCGTGGCCATGGCGCTGCTCGCGGGGGAGATCAACATCCCCGCCCGCGTCGTGATGGGCTATTACCCCGAAGAGGAGCGGGCGGGCGACGCGGTCTTCGAAGCCACGGGCGACGACGTGCACGCCTGGGTCGAGATCAACTTCGAGGGCGTCGGATGGGTGCCCTTCAGCCCCACCCCGCCCGAGGACCAGGTCCCCAACGACACGAACACCAAGCCGCGGGTCGATCCGAAGCCGCAGGTGCTGCAGCCGCCGCCCCCGCCGCAGGAGCCGGTCGACCTGCCGCCGACCCTGCCCGACGACCGCGAGTCCGAGGACGAGAACCTGAACCTCGCCGGGATCATCGGCGCGATCCTCCTGATCGGAGGCATCTCCCTCGCCATCCTCGCGATCCTCGCATCGCCGTTCATCGTGATCGGCGCCTGGAAGGCTGCCAAGCGCCGTGCGCGTCGTTCCGCTGCCCGCACCTCTGACCGGATCAGCGGCGGCTGGGACGAGCTGACCGACCGTGCGGTCGACTACGGTGCGCAGGTCGGCACAGGCGGCACCCGCATCGAGGAGGCCACCGTGGTCGCGAGCAGTCTCGCCGTGCCGCAGGTCACCGCGTTGGCGGAGCGGGCCGACCGCGAGGTCTTCGGCCCCACCGACCCGACTCCCGAAGAGGTCGATGCCTTCTGGCAGGAGGTCGACGGCATCGTCGGGGGGCTCGGCAGGGAAGCAGGATTCTGGAAGCGGACGAAGGCGCGCCTCAGCCTGCGCTCCCTGCTGGGCGGGACGGCGGTCTCGAACGGCCTGCAGAACCTGAAGGACGCCGCGACCGCGCGCGTGCGCCGCGAACCTGGCACGATCAAGAACAACACCGGCACGCCCGGTGGCACCGGCACGACGTCCACCTCACCCGAGAGCGAGACCCCATGACACTGCTACCGTTCGGCCAGGTCGCGCCGGTCTCCCGGCGTGCGGTGGCCTACATCATCGACGCACTGATCGCCGGAGGCCTCGGGGTCGTCCTCGGCGGGGGCCTGCTGGTCGCCGCCTCGCTCGCGGGCGGGATCGAGGCGACGCTGACCACGCTCCTGATCGGCGGCCCGATCGTCAGTCTGGTCCTGTTGGCCTGGTTCGTCGTGTACACGGTGATGCAGGCGGGTAACGGCTCGATCGGGATGCGGGCGCAGGGGCTGCGCCTCGCATCGGCGGTCGACGGGACGCCGGTGGGCTTCGGACGTGCCCTCCTGCGCAATGTCATCTTCGGTCTGGCCGGCGCGATCGTCGTCGGATACTTCAGCCCGTTGTTCGATGGTTCCGGACGCTTCCAGGGCTGGCATGACAAGGTCGGGAACGCCCTGATGCTGGACGCACGTGTCGAGGCGCCTGTGCCGTCCACGACGCCGGCCCCCGCCGCCCCGGCATCGCTCGCCTCCGCCGCGCCCGCGACCTCGGCTGCTCCGGTGGTCCCCGGCCTCCCGCATCCGTCTTCGCGCGCCGGGGCGCCGTTCGTGCCCCCCGCCGCGACGCCGGCGCCCGGGTTCGGACAGCCGACGCCTCCCGCGCCCGTGGCTTCGCCGCCTGCACCTGCTCCTTCGTTCGCTGCACCGGCTCCGGCGTCGGCGGGTCCGGCCGCACCGGCGGCACCGATCCCCGACGCCGGTGACCTGATCGCTTTCGTGCCCGGAATCACACAGGACTCCGCGCCGGCTCGTGCGATGCCGGCGCCCGAGCCAGCGCCGCCGACCCCCGCTCCCGCTCCTGCCCCCTCCGTGCCTGCTGCGCCGGCTCCCGCTCCTTCTGCTCCCGCCGCTCCTGCTCCCGCTCCTTCTGCTCCCGCCGCTCCTGCTCCCGCGGCCCCAGCGTTCGAGGCGGAGGAATCCGATATCGAGGACACCCGCATCAGCATCCCTGGTCACCGTCTGGTGTTCACATGGGATGACGGCACGCGGGTCTCGGTCTCGCGGCGCACGATCTTCGGCCGCAACCCCGGTCCGGAGGACGGTGCGATCATCGTCTCGGTGCGCGACGAGACCCTGTCGCTGTCGAAGACGCACTTCGAGGCCGCGGCCGAGGTCTCGGGCGGCTGGGTGCTCGACAGGCACTCCACCAATGGCATGACCATCGTCCGGGACGGGCAGCGCATCGCCTGCCCTGCCGGACAACGCGTTCCCGTGCGGCTCGGGGATGCCATCGAGATCGGCGACCGCATCGTGACCATCGGCGGGTACGCGTGAGGCCCGGACTCGTCGTCTCGACCGGTTCCGCGACGCATCCGGGGCTCCGGCGCGCGCTGAACGAGGATGCCCATCTGGCGGGCGCTCCGGTGTTCATCGTCGCCGACGGCATGGGCGGACACGAGGCGGGGGAGCGGGCGAGCGCGACCGTCATCGCGGAGTTCGCGCGCTTCATCGGCCGATCGGCCCTCGAACTCGACGATGTGCGCTTCGCCCTCTCTCGCGCGCGCGACGGCGTAGAGGAGCTCTCGACGTCGGGCAACGGTCGAGCCGGGACCACCCTGAGCGGCGTCGTGATCGCCTCCGTCGACGGCATGGGCTACTGGTTGGCCATCAACATCGGCGACTCACGCACGTACCGACTGGCCGATGGCGAGCTCGAGCAGGTCAGCGTCGACCACTCCGTGGTGCAGGAGCTGATCGAATCGGGCGAGCTGACCGCCGAGGACGCGCTCACCGACCGTCGCCGGAACATCATCACTCGGGCGATCGGTGCGAGCAGCACGGGCGACGCGGACTACTGGATGTTCCCCGCCGAGCTGGGCGATCGGATCCTGGTGTGCTCCGATGGGCTCACCTCTGAGGTGTCCGACGTCCGAATCCGCGAGGTGCTCCACAACACGTCCGATCCGCAGGAGGCGGCGGACGTGCTCGTCGCCGACGCGGTGAGCGCCGGGGGACGCGACAACATCACGGTCATCGTCGTCGATGCCGTCTCGGTCGCATCGCGACCCGGGACGCTGCTCGAGACCGACACAGACATCGACATGGACACGCGTCCGCGAGAAGCTGCAGGAGGGGTTCACTGATGCAGACCATCTACCGACCGGGGACCTGGTACCTGATCGTGATTCCGGGTGCGCTGGTCGCGCTCCCGCCGGATGTGCCCGCTGATGTCATCGCCCGGCTCTGGGCGCGGCTGCCGGAGCAGAAGACGCTGGCGACCGTGGTCGATGTGCTCACCGCGCATGCGGGCGGCTCCTTCGCCTCTCTCCCGCCGTTCGCCGCCGCGGTGGCGGAGGGCGACGACGTCCGCATCGCGCTGCGCGGTGGGGTCGTCGCGCGCGTGAGCGCGGAGTCGGGCGAGTCTCTCGAGCTGTCCGGCGCGGATGTGACGACGTGGAGCGAGCGCTTCGTCGGCCATGCCACCCGTGTCGAGATCACCGTCGAGGAGACCGCCTCCGCCGCCGCGCTGCCCGCGCAGGGCGGAATCGTCTGCGCGGCCGCCGTGAGCGCTGTACTCGAGCCCGGCGATGCCGCCGCGCTCACATCTGTCCTCGGCCCGGCGCCGCAGCTCGATGCCGCGGAACCAGGGGTATCCGCCAGGGTCCTCGCAGGCGGTGCGGTTCCGGCATTGGTGCAGTTCGGCGCTGCCGGCGCCTCATCCGCCGTGCCGGCTCCGGTACTCGGTGCTGCCGCGGATGCCGCCGTCGGCGCCGTGCCCGTGGTCGACTCGGAGCCGTCGGCGGTCGCCGAGGGTCCGGTCGCCGAGGGTCCGGTCGCCGATGAGGTCTCCGACTCGCCGGCAGCCGAGCCCGCGCCCGAACCCGTGATCGAGCCCGAACCCGTGATCGAGCCCGAACCCGTAATCGAGCCCGAGCCCACGCCGGAGACGGAGCCCACGCCGGAGCCCGAGCCCACGCCGCAACCGGAGGCCGAGACCGACGCCGTCGCTGTGATCGAATCGCTGCTGAACGCGCCTGAGGTCACCCTCGCGCCGCCCGCAGATGAGGACTTCGACCAGTTGTGGGGAGCCACGGTGCACTCGGTACCCGCCGCTCCTGCCGCTCCTGCCGCTCCGGCGCTCGCGGGCGACCACGACGGAGCGACGATCTCCGCCGCCGAGCTCCGCGCCCTGCGGCAGCAGGCGCCGGTCGCCGATGACGTGCCGACTGCCGTGCTCCCGGTGTCTCACGCTCCGCTCGCCGGTCGCATCCGGGTCTCCACGGGGCAGGTCGTCTCGCTCGATCGCACGGTGATCATCGGTCGTCGTCCACGGTCGACCAGGGCGAGCGGCGCGAACCTGCCGCACCTCGTCGCTGTCGAGAGCCCGCAGCAGGACATCTCGCGCAGTCATCTCGAGGTCCGTCCGGAGGGCGACACGGTCGTGGTGATCGATCTGCACACGACGAACGGGTCGACGCTGCTGCGCCCGGGTGCCGATCCGATGCGGTTGCACCCCGGCGAGCAGACGCTCGTGCTCTCCGGTGACGTGGTCGACCTCGGCGACGGCGTCACGGTCGCCTTCGAGGATCTGCCGTGAGTCGTCGTCCCTCTCCGCCACCCGAGCTGCCCGGCTTCACGTACGTGGAGCCGTTGGGCACGGGCGGCTTCGCCGACGTCTTCCTGTACGAGCAGGAGATGCCGCGTCGTCGTGTCGCCGTGAAGGTGCTGCTGGCCGACCGCATCTCGAGCGGCGCCGCGCAGGAGTTCACCGACGAGGCGAACGTCATGGCGATGCTGTCGACACATCCGGCGATCGTCACGATCTATCAGGCGGGCGTCGCCGGAGACGGCCGACCGTACCTGGTGATGGAGTACTGCCCGCGGCCGAACCTCCAGTTGCGCGCGCGCAAGGAGCCGTTCTCGGTGGCGGAGGCGCTGCGGGTGGGCGTGCAGGTGGCCGGTGCCGTCGAGACCGCACATCGTGCCGGGGTCCTGCACCGCGACATCAAGCCTGCCAACATCCTGGTCACGGAGTACAACCGGCCCGCTCTCACCGACTTCGGCATCGCGTCGACCACCGGCGCGACGGGCGAGGCCTCCGGCATGTCGATCCCGTGGTCGCCGCCGGAGTCGTTCGCGGAGCCTCCGCAGAGCGGTCCCCGCACCGACGTCTGGGCGCTGGGGGCGACGCTGTACACGCTGCTGGCCGGACGGTCGCCGTTCGAGAGGCCGGGCGAGCGCAACTCGAGTGCCGACCTGATCGAGCGCATCGAGCGGGCGGCACTGCAGTCCCTCAACCGTCCGGACTCTCCCGAGAGCTTGCAGCGCGTGCTCGACCGCGCTATGGCGAAGAACCCCGACGACCGGTTCCCGAGCGCTGTGGCGTTCGCGCGCGCGCTGCAGAAGGTGCAGATCGAGCTGTCGCACTCGGTGACGCCGATCGATATCGTCGACGAGCACCCGTCGCAGGACGAGCTCGAGGACGACGGCGACGGGCTCACCCGCGTGCGGGAGATCGTGAGCATCGACCCCGATGCCGCCTCGTTCACGCGTCCGTCCGCGACCACGCAGCCGCGTGGTTCGCAGTGGGCGCCCACCGACGTCCCGCGCTTCGATGCGCCGCCCGCCGCCGAGCCCGCGGTCGAGGCCACGCAGATCCGTCCGCCGCGGCCGCCGGCGCCTGCCCCCGCCGCCGAGGAGCGCACGATCCTGCGCGCCCCGATGGTGGTCGCTCCCGATGCGGCGGCGCCGTTCCCGACGGCGCCCCCGACGGCGGGTGCGCCGGGAGCCCCGACGCCGCCCCCGCCGGCGAGCGAGACCCCGGCGGCACCGCGCCGTCGCACGGGACTGTGGATCACTCTCGCCGCCGCCAGTGTCGTGCTGATCGTCGGAGGCATCTTCGGGCTCAACGCCCTCGTCGCCGGCCTCGCTCCGGAACCGAACCCGCAGGCCTCGGATGAGCCGGAGGCGACCCCGCAGGATCCGATCTCCGAAGCCGTGCCCAAGGTCGCCGATGCGACGGCCACTCGCACCGGCGATCAGGTCACGTTCACCTGGACGAACCCGAAGCCGCTCGAAGGCGACAGCTACCTCTGGGTGAACCTGGACCCCGCCGGCGACGGTGCCGTGAACCAGGTCTCGGAGGAGTCGGCGACGGTCACCGGCGCCGGGCAGGTGTGCATCGAGGTGATGCTGCGTCGCGCGAACGGCACGGCCTCCGACGTGGTGAAGGTGTGCGGATGAGCGCCGCGGCGGGCGTCACGGTCGAGTTCGCGGGAGAGTACTTCCCCGTGAGTGCCGGGGGACGGTTCATCGTGGGGCGCGAGGGCGACCTCGAGCTCGACGACAACCTGTTCCTGCACCGGCACTTCCTCGAGATCACGGATGCCGATGGGTTGTGGTGGCTGTCGAACGTCGGTACCCGGCTGACGGCGACCGTGACCGACTCAGCCGGTGGGGTGCAGGCCTGGCTGGCGCCGGGCGCGCGCCTGCCCCTGGTGTTCGAGAAGACCACGGTGGTCTTCAGTGCCGGGCCGACCACGTACGAGCTGACCCTGCACGCTGCCGAGCCGACGTTCCGCGCCACCCAGCGCGAGCACGACGACGGTGGGGCATCCACGATCGGCGACATGCCGCTCACGCTCAGCCAGCGGTTGCTGATCCTGGCCCTCGCCGAGCCGCAGCTGCGGCGCGACGGGACCGGGATGAGCGAGATCCCGACCTCCGCGAAGGCGGCAGAGCGACTGGGGTGGACGGTCACCCGGTTCAATCGCAAGCTCGACAATGTCTGCGACAAGTTCGACCGCATCGGCGTTCCCGGGATGCGCGGCGGCCAGCGCAGCTTCGCCACGAACCGGCGGGCCCGGCTCGTCGAGCATGTGATCGCCTCGCGCCTGGTGACTCGAGCGGATCTGCCGCTGCTGGACGCCTCTCACGACGACGACGGAGAAGGAGAGCAGGAGTGATCTGGGAGATCGACGATCACGCTCCTGAGATCGAGGGACTCGACAAGAACGGACGACCCGACCCGGCGTATGCCGCATCCCTCGGCCTGATCGCCGCGGGGCGCGGTGCGCGCGTCGGCGCGGCGGTGCTGGAATGGGTGTTGGCCGTGATCATCGCCCTGCCGGCGATCTTCACGCTGACTCCGATCCTGGTCGGTGCTGCCGCCGGCGGATTCGACCCGGAGAAGTTCTTCGCGCGCGACGATCTGGTCTGGATCATCGTCGCCGTCGCGGCGTCGCAGGGCCTCATGATCGCCTACATCGTGGTGCAGCTGGTGCTGCACGGACGCAAGGGCATCACGCTCGGCAAGGCCGTGTGCGGCATCCGCTCGATCAACGTCCGCACGCTCGAGCGCCCCGGCTTCTGGCGCGGCGCGGTCGTGCGCTACCTCGTCGCGTGCGCATCGTTCCTGATTCCCGTGATCGGGCCCGCGCTGGTCGTCGCGCTCTCCCCGCTGTTCGACATCGAGAGGAGAGGACGCGGGTGGCTCGACCTCGCCGCCGCCACCTGGTTCGTCGATGCCCGTCGCGGGCTGAACCCCTATGACCAGAAGCGGATGCGTATCGCGCGCAAGCGCGTGAAGACCCCGGAGCACGAGGAGAAGGCGCCGCTGCCGTCGCTCGCGACCCCGGTCGACCGTGATGCTCCCGCCGCCTACGTGCCGAGTGCGCGTCAGTCCGGCGGCGTGATCGGCGCGCACCGCAGCGGCACCGGGACCGTGCCGGCCGCGTCGCCGGAGGAATCCTCCGGAGCGGCGGTCGTGTCGGCTGTGCCGCCGTCGCTGGCCACCGGAGCGCCCGCCCCGACGTTCGCGCCGCCGGCCGCCCCGGCCCCGGTCGCTGCTCCGGTGTCCTCGTTCGCGCCGCCGGCACCCGCGCCCGCCGCCCCCGCGCCCGCTGCCCCCGCGCCCGCCGCCCCCGCGCCCGCCGCGCCCGCTGCGGTGCCCGTTGCCGCGCCGGCTGCCCCGTCGACACCGGCCGTCCTGCGCCCGGCGGCCACCCCCGCCCCCGCCGCGGCACCGTCGCCGTCGACACCGCCCTTGGCTCCGGCATCCGCATCCGCATCCGCCCCCGCACCGGCGGCCGCATCCGCACCTGCACCGACAGCTGCACCTGCCGGTGTGCGCGCCGTGCTGATGCTCGACTCGGGCGACCGCATCGAGGTGCGCGGCACCACGCTGTTCGGGCGCGCGCCCGCCGCCGCCGCCGGCGAAGGCGAGGCGCAGCTGGTGCGCGTGCCCGACGACACCCGCTCGGTGTCCAAGACGCACCTGGCCGTGATGCCCGCCAGACGCGGTGTCTTCGCGGTCGATCGCGCCTCGACCAACGGCAGCGCGATCATCCGGAACGGGGCCGAGACCCCGCTGGTCGCCGGCCATCCGGCCGAGCTGCAGACCGGCGACACCGTGCGTTTCGGCGACCGGACGCTGACGGTGGAGTGGGTATGACCGCACACGATGAGACGCGCCCCCGGCGCGGTGAGGACGGACGATGAGAGTCAAGCTGACCCTGCGTCGACCCGCAGCCCCCCTGACGGATGTGGTGGTGATGGCGGACTCGACGGCGACCATCGCCGATGTCGCTCGCCAGATTGCGACCACCGATCCGCAGCGGAGCATCGCGGCGGGTCCCGCCGATGTGCTCACGCTGTCCGTGGCGCCGCCGACGAGCGACCAGCTCACGATGCTCAGCCCCGACCTGCTCGTGGGCGACGCCCCGATCGGCTCCGGGTTCCTCGCCGAGGTCGTCAACGTCGGACCTCACCACGCCTCGACCGGCACCATCGGCGCCCGCCCCGCCGCCTTGCTCAGCGTCGTGTCCGGACCCGCGTCCGGGCAGGAGTTCCCGCTGCCGATCGGTCACTTCCTGATCGGTCGCGATGCGGCCAACGACGTCACCGTGGCCGACCCGCTCGTGTCGAAGCGCCACGCCCGCATCGAGGTCGCCTCGACCTTCGTCGAGCTGGTCGATCTCAACTCCGCCAACGGCATCCTCGTCGACGGCGGGCTCGTGCAGCGCCTGCGTGTGATCCCCGGCCAGCGGTTCACGCTGGGCGACTGCGAGTTCGTGGTGCATCTGGTGAGCGATTTCGACGGCTCCGCCGACGGCGACCCCGTGCTCGAGCGGGGCGGCGCGCTCATGTTCAACCGCAGCCCGCGCGTCGAGGAGCGGTTCACCGGCGAAGACCTCGACGAGCCGCGCTACCCGCGCGATCAGGTGCAGCGGCTGTTCCCCTGGCCGATGCTGGTGGCGCCGATCCTGCTCGGCCTCGCGATCTTCGCCATGAGCGGGAACCCGCGGTCGCTGCTCATCGTCTTCATGTCGCCGCTGATGATGCTCGGGAACTTCATCTCGCAGAAGACCAACCTCGGCCAGCGTCTGCGCAAGGAGGAGGAGTCCTTCGAAGAGCAGTTCGAGCGCCTGGAGGAGAAGCTCTACCACGCGCACCCCCGGGAGCGGGAGGTCCGTCACAACGAGGTGCCGGCGGTCGCCGTCGTGTTCGACGAGGCGATGCGGCTCGGTCCGCTGTTGTGGACGCGGCGCCCCGAGCACTGGAACTTCCTGGCGCTGCGTCTCGGAGTGTGCGAGGACGAGTCACGCACCCGCATCAAGCGCACCGAGACGCCGGAAGCGCTCGTCGAGTACGTGGAGCGCGTCGACCGTCTGGAAGAGCGCTACAGGATGATCGCCGATGTGCCGATCCTGGAGTCGCTGCAGAGCGTCGGGTCGATCGGTGTCGCCGGGCCCACGTCGCTCGCGAGCGATGCCCTGCGCGGTATCGCGGTGCAGCTGTTCGGCATGCACTCGCCGAACGAGCTCGTCACCGTCGCGCTCACGGAGCCGGGCTGGGCGAACGAGCTGGACTGGTTGAAGTGGCTTCCGCACACCTCCAGCGAGCGCAGCCCCTTCAAAGATGTCTCGCTCGCCGATTCCGCCTCCACGGGCGCTGCCCTGCTCAGCGGTCTGGAGGAGATCGTGCTGCGCCGATCGCGCGAGGCGAAGTCGCAGCGTCCGCCCTACGGGGACGACTGGGACCCGATGCTGTACGGCACCGACGTCAAGCGTGCCGCGGAGGATGCGACCTTCCCCGGCCAGACGGCCATCCTGGTGATCGTCACCAACGACGCCCCCGTCGATCGTGCCCGGCTGACGCAGATCCTCGAGCGCGGAGCGGATGTGGGGGTCTACGGTCTGTTCGTGGCTCCGGTCGTCGCGGCTCTGCCTGCCGCCTGCCGCACCTTCGTCGACGTGAGCGCCGGCCTCGAGCACGCCGTCGTCGGCACCGTCCGCAGCGGCGTCGGGTACGGCGACGTGCAGGTCGAGGGCGTGTCGCACGCGTACATGACCATGTTCGCCAAGCGCCTCGCGCCGGTCGTCGACTCCAGCACGGTCATCGAGGACTCCTCCGACATCCCGAACTCGGTGAGCTTCCTGTCCCTCGTCGGATCCGAGGTGGCGGAGGACGCGAACGCGGTGATCGACCGCTGGCGTCAGAACAACACGATCATCGACCGCTCCGGCGCTCGGCAGTCCCGGCTCAAGAAGGCCGGCAACCTGCGCGCCATCATCGGGCAGTCGAAGACCGATGCGATGACGCTCGACCTGCGCACGCAGGGGCCACACGCGCTCGTCGGCGGCACGACCGGTGCCGGCAAGAGCGAGTTCCTGCAGGCCTGGGTGCTCGGCATGGCCGCCGCACACAGCCCCGACCGCGTGACGTTCCTGTTCGTCGACTACAAGGGCGGATCCGCGTTCGCGGACTGCGTCGACCTGCCCCACACCGTGGGCCTGGTCACCGACCTGAGCCCGCACCTGGTGCGGCGCGCTCTGACCAGCCTGCGTGCCGAGCTGCACCACCGTGAGCACCTGTTCAACCGCAAGAAGGCCAAGGACCTCCTCGAGCTCGAGAAGCGCCGCGACCCCGAGACCCCGCCCGCCCTGGTGCTCGTGATCGACGAGTTCGCCGCGCTCGCCGGCGAGGTCCCCGAGTTCGTGGACGGCGTGGTCGACATCGCCCAGCGCGGCCGTTCGCTCGGCATCCATCTGATCATGGCGACCCAGCGCCCGGCCGGCGTCATCAAGGACAACCTGCGCGCCAACACCAACCTGCGTGTCGCCCTGCGCATGGCCGACGAATCGGACTCGAAGGATGTCGTGGACGACCCGGTGGCCGCGTCCTTCTCGCCGTCGCTCCCCGGGCGCGGCATCGCGAAGACCGGGCCGGGGCGCCTCGTGCCGTTCCAGTCGGCCTACGCCGGCGGATGGACCACGGACGAGGCCCAGGTCGCCGAGGTTCGAGTGGCCGAGCTGCGGTTCGGCTCGATCCAGACCTGGGAGGCCGAACAGGCGCCGGAATCGGACTCGCACGACGAGGATCTCGGCCCCAACGACCAGAAGCGCATCGTCGCCACTCTCGTGAGGGCGGCACGTGAGGCGCGCATCCCCGCCCCCCGACGCCCGTGGCTCGACGACCTGGAGAGCTCTGTCGATATGCGCGACCTCCCCGTGCTCGGCGACGGACAGGTGCTGCTCGGCAAGATGGATGTGCCGGAGCGGCAGCTCCAGGAGCCGGCGTACTTCCACCCCGACAAGGACGGCTCCCTGCTGGTCTACGGCACCAGTGGATCGGGGAAGTCCACCGTGCTGCGCACGCTCGCGATCGCGGCCGGCTTCGACCCCGCGCACTCGAACGTCGAGGTGTACGGTCTCGACTTCGGATCCGGATCCCTCAAGAGCCTCGAGGTGCTCCCGCACGTCGGGTCGATCATCTCCGGCGACGACTCCGAGCGCGTGCAGCGTGTGCTGCGCTCCCTCGCGAAGGTGCTCGACGACCGTGGCAAGCGCTTCAGCGCCGCCAACGCCTCCAGCCTCACGGAGTATCGCGAGATCACCGGCACGGACGAGGCGCGCATCCTGTTCCTGATCGACGGGTTCCCGCAGTTCCGGGCGGAATGGGAGTCGACCACGGCGCGGATGCCGTTCTACCAGACGTTCATGCGCATCCTCGGCGAAGGGCGTCCGCTCGGCGTGCACGTGATCGCGAGCGCCGATCGCTCGGGATCCGTGCCGACAGCGGTCAGTGCGAACGTCTCGCGACGCGTGGTGCTGCGCCTCTCGGACGAGTCCGGATACGCGATGCTCAACGCCCCCAAGGACGTGCTCGACGAGCGGTCCGCCCCCGGGCGCGCGATCGTCGACGGTCTCGAGACGCAGATCGCGACGCTCGGCGGCACGCCGAACGTCGCCGAGCAGACCAAGCTCCTCGACCACCTCGCCGCGCAGCTCCGGGCGAGCGGTGCGCGGGAAGTGGCCGAGATCGGCGCCCTCCCGACACGGCTGTCCGTGCGCGACCTCCCGGACCGGATCGGCGAGTTCCCTGTTCTCGGCGTCGCCGAGGACACGCTGGCGCCTCGCGAGTTCGACCCGGTGGGGACGTTCGTGGTGGCCGGCCCGCCGCAGTCCGGCAAGACGACGGCCCTCAAGGCGATCATCACATCGATGCAGCGGCTGGACCCCGGGGTCAGGCTCTTCCACTTCGGCGGGCGGCGCGCGCAGCTCAAGGGCTATGTGGACTGGACGCGCAGCGCGGTCACCCCGGAGGACGCGAAGGAGCTCGCGAAGGAGATCGCCGAGATCGCTGTCGACGAGACCCTGCCGATGCGGATGCTCATCGTGGTCGAGGATGTGCCCCAGTTCGCCGACGGCCCCGCGGAACGTGAGATGAAGGCGCTCTTCCAGGCGATCAACCGCAGCGATCATCTGCTGGTGGGCGATGCCGACGTCACTCAGGTCACGAGCGGCTTCGGCTTCATCGGAGACTTCAAGGCCGGACGCAAGGGCATCATCCTCAAGCCGGATGCGTTCGACGGCGATGCGGTCTTCAAGGTGCCCTTCCCCAAGGTCAAGCGCACCGACTTCCCGGAGGGGCGAGGCATCTTCGTGCAGGCGGGGCGTCAGGTCACGCTGCAGATGCCACTGGTGGAGGGCTGAGGGATGGTCGTGATCGCGGTGGGGCACGACGGGGCGAAGAGGCGGAACAGATCAGCGAGGATGGCGGAATGAGCGGGAACGAGGGAAAGCGCGCGAAGTCGACGCCGTGCGATTGCGGATACGTGGAATCCGGGGTCCTGCCCGCGCGACTCTGCTACGCGTGCGGCGATCGCGCTCTGCGCGCCTGGGAGGCCGAGGAGAAGTCCGTTCTGGGGAGGATGCCGGGTTATGCCACGGCCGTGGCCGAGCTGGTGAGAGAGGCGGCGAAGAGCCAGGACCGTGCGCTCAAGGCGCGTGCCAACGAGCCGTTCGCCGACGCCGCGTGGGAGCGCAGCAAGGCGGCGCGGGGCCTGGCGCGAATCCGGCGCGCGCACAGACACGAACTGGCGCAGGTGCCGCTCGACCGCTGGAATGACGCGGCGGCGGTCGTGGCCCACGACCCCCGGGAGCTCTTCCGCAAGGAGTCGAAGCGGTTCGCGAAGCGTGGTCCCGGTGCGGCTGCGCTCACGGCCCTCGGCGCGGTGGCGATGGAGGATCTCCTCAAGGTCGTCCGTTCGCGGAACGGGTGACCGAGGTGGGGAGTTCTCCCCATCGCAGCACGTGGCGACGAGCGGCTATCGTCGGATCGGGAAGAGGAGGGTGTCGTGGCAGGCAATGACGGCATGTTGCTCCCAATGGGAGAGCTGCAGACGATGGCGCAGCAGATCAGTGGGATCATCTCGGAGTTCGAGTCAGCAAGCGCGAGGCAGGGCGATGTGCAGGACGCCGTCGGCCGCCCCGCCGGGGACGGTCGCCTTCGCGACCGCTGCCATGCGTTCGAAGGCAGCTGGAACGACAGCCGGGACAAGCTGCTCACCAAGCTCCGCTCGGTGAGCGAGCGTGTGCAGGGGACGATCGACGAGACGACCGCGGCGGATCTGGATCTCGCCGGTCAGATGGAGCAGGCTGCGGCGACGCCGCAGGCAGCAGCTCCGAGCGCCGGTCACGGCCAGCCGTACGCCAACTAGGAGGCACTGATGCAGACCACGAGAGGGCGAAACGTCGAAGTCATCGCGGGAGACCCGGTCGGGATCGACACCCGTGCGACACAGATCTCCGAGCTCGCCGAGGACATGCTCTCCGCGGCCGCGGTGTTGCGCGGCATCGGTGACGGGAGCATTCGCGGCAAGGGCTATGCCATGGACAAGATCCGCGAGGTCGTCGACGACTCGCACAAGGATCTCAAGGAGGCCGGGGAGCGATACCAGCCGGCGGGCACCGTGCTCGGAAGGTATGCCGATGCCCTCAGCACGGCCCAGCAGCAGATGTCGACCATCGTCAGCGACTGCGCGGACTCTCTGAGCGCGCTCAGTACGCGTCAGACCGCTGCCGCCGACGCCCAGAGCGACTTCACCAGTCACACCACGGCGCTCGCGTGGAATCCCCCGGCCCCGGATGCCGAGGACGCGAGCGCCCGCGAGAGCGACCGCCTCGAGCAGGCCGCGGCCAGCGCTGCCACTGCGCTCGCGCAGGCGCGTGAGGCCCATGACGCCAACCTCGCTCGTTTCGACACCGTCTACGACTCCTGGGAGAGCGCGTACGAGACGGCGGTCAACGACCTGGAGGACGCGAACAAGATCGGTGAGGACTCGACCTGGGAGGACATCGCGGGGGTGATCGCCGTGATCGCCGAGATCCTCAGCTGGGTCGGCCTCGGCCTCGCGGTGCTGGGGCTCATCATCGGCGGCCCCTTCATCGCTGCACTGGCGGTGATCGTGGCGGTCGTATCGCTCGTGCTGACGGTGGCGCTGATGTTCGACGGGCGCAAGGGCATAGGCGATCTCCTCTGGTCGGTCGTCGGCATCCTTCCGATCGGAAAGCTGGGGATGCTCTTCAAGAAGGGTGGCCAGCTGAAGTTCCTCGGAGAGATCGGCAAGGGCATCACGAAGCCCTTCCAGCAGATCCGCGGGCTCAACAACCTGCAGTTCGCTCCCCGCTCCGGCTGGCGGGCGGACTGGCTGCCGAAGTTCGATGCCTTCGCCGGTCGCGTGTCAGGGGTCAAGATGACCGGTCCGTTCTCGCTGACGGGAATGCTCGACCGTCTCGTCGGCGGCACCAATCGGTCGTTCACCATCGCTTTCACGAATGCGGTGAACTCGGCACCCAAGCAGGCGATGGGGACGCAGCTCATGAGTCAGCTGCCGACAGCACTGCAGAACGTGGTGGGCGGTGCGCCGACGGCGTTCGAGCAGGCCTTCAACGTCTACAAGTGGATCGACCGCGGCATCTCCGTGACAGGAGGACGCCCCAGCGGGGCCCTGTCGCCCGCGGGTGCCATCAACGGGGTGTTCTGAGATGGCGACTGCGACACCCGCGATCACGTGGGGGCTGGACTACGACGCGGCACAGTTCATCCCGCTGCCCGCTGCCGGCGAGGGCGCGGAGCATCCGGACGGAGCCCGCGCCTGGATCGACACGGTCATCTCCCATTACGAGAGTTCCGCGCCGCTCACCGATGGCGATCGTCAGGGGCTCGCTGTCACCGCTGAGGCCCTCCTCACGATGATCGAGCCGTTCGTGACGCGCCTGTGGTTCGCGCCGCCCGGGGTCTACAGCGACGTCCTGGTCAGCGTCGTGGTCACAGACCTCGAAGGAGACTCGGCCCGCGAGATCATCGCGGAGGTCACCGCCTCGCCGGAGTCTACGGCGTCGGATGGCGTCGCTGTGGAGACCGACTCGCACGGCTCGGGCATCCTGGTCCGTCGCACCACCGGAGTGCAGCCGGAGGACGGGCGGGCGCTGTTGGTCGCGCAGTGGGATCTGCTCCTGCAGAACGGTGCCGTCCTGATCGCGATCAACGCGATGGGCACGACGCTCCCTGTCTTCGCGCGGCTCGAGGAGGAGCTGATGGGGCTCGTCGAGGGCATCGTGCTCCCTGCCGGCTCCGGGGCCGATGCGCAGTGAGCTCGCGCGCACGGCATCTGTGAGGATGGTCCTATGAATGATCTCCGCGTCGAGCTGCAGTACGGGATCCCGCCGTTCCGCATCGCACTTCCCCCAGGGTGGCGTCGGAAGGCGGCATCCTCCGAGACGGAGAGATCGGACCTCGAGCGCGCAGCGCAGTTGTTCCGCCAGGCGGGGCGCCCCGACCTCGAGGCGCAGTACCGGGCGATGATGGCCCGCGTGCGCCAGGGCATGGCGCGGTCCAAGGTCTTCGCGATCTTCCGACAGGAGGAGGTCGAGGCCGAGGAACTGCTCCCCATGACGATCACGGCATCCGCGGTCGACGGAGAGGGCGGAGCGAACCTCGACGGGTGGATCTCGGAGGCGTTCCGCACCAGGGGTGCCGACTTCCTCGAGGACGCCAAGCACATCGTGCGATGGGAGGCGGAGTCTTCGGCGATGCCCGGCGGGTCGGATATCGGCGCGGTGGCCGGACGCACACTCACCTACGTCCTGCCCGTACCCGCCACCAACAGGTCACGTGCCCTGGTGTTCACCACGACGATCCTCACGCCGGACAGCGCGGCGATCTCGGAGAGCGCGATCCGCGGCATGACGGTGCTCAGCGATCTGATGATCTCGACGGTGGCCTGGGAGCAGCTGGCGGAGGAGCCGGCAGTCCCGGAGTTGGCAGGGCAGACGCCCACCCACGGCAGCTGAGGCGCGGCATGGGGAGTTGTCCCCATCGACGGCTTTGCCGGTTTGTCCGTAGGGTGGAGTTATTCGGGCCGGAGGGGTCCGTTCCAGTCGATTTGCGGAGGTGTGGACGATGGCCGATTTCGGTGCGTCTTATGCGGAGATGGAGCAGGTGGCGTCGTCGCTGTCGCAGGCTCGTGATGACATTCAGGGTCAGTTGGACACGCTGAAGGGTCAGGTGGACACTCTTCTGGGTGAGGACTTCAAGACGCAGCACGCGTCGGGCAAGTTCGGTGAGGGGTACACGGAGCTGACGACGGGTCTGAAGACCGCGGTCGATGGCATCAATGACATGTCCGAGTCGCTGCTGGGCATGATGCGTGCGATCCAGGACCTGGATCAGCAGCTCGCCGGCAGCTGACACGCGGCACTGTGTCACGAAGAGGGGCGACCATGACGGTCGGCCCTCTTCGTCGTTCGCGGACGCTTACCCTGGGAGCATGAGTCCGTCTGAGGCTGTCGTGGAGTTCGAACGCGGCGTGCTTCAGGCGAATGCACCCCTGGCCGCGCTGCATGAGGCGGCGGGAGTCTCGGGTGATGCTCGGATGCGGGAACTCGCGGCCCACATCGCGTTTCCCGTCCTGGCCGGGCGCCACCTCCGCCACCGTGTGGAAACGGGCGGCGCAGGAGGCGGAGATGACTGCGGTGTTGGACGAGTACGCGTCGTCCGCGCGCCCGCTGATCCGACCGGCGGACCAGGAGCGTTGGGAGCTGCTGGTTGCCGACATGCAGCGCAGAAGCGGCGAAGGCTTCCTCGCAGACGAGCTCGGGCGCAGCGCGGTGGGAGCCGCGCTCCTGCGGGCGAAGCTCGGCGGACGTCCGCATCGGGCGCAGCAGCGCGGCGGCATCGACTGCGCATGCGGTTATGCGGTCGACGGTGTCATGCCGGAGAAGCTGTGTCCGGAGTGCGGGGATGTGCTCCTGCGGCGCTGGGTGGCCGAGGAGCGGCGACTGTTGCGGTCGATGCCAGAGTACGCGGAGGAGGTCACGCGAGTGATCGAGGCGACTGCACAGAAGCAGGCCAAGCTGGCCCAGAGTCGCGGCGACGACACGGCCGACGAGGCGAGCGCGACGCGCAGAGCCGGCGGACGTCGGCTCGCACGTCTCCGCCGCACGTACCGCGTCGAGTCGATGAAGCTCGATCTCCGGCGTTGGTCGAGCTTCATCGAGGTGCTCTCGCGAGAGGCCCGCCCTGCGGTTCGGACCACCGCGGCGAAGGCGCAGAAGCGCGGCCTCGGCGCTGCGGCACTCACCGAGCTCTCTCTCCTCTCGATGGCCGACGAAGTCAAGATTGCTGAGCGCATCCTCGAGAAGCGCAAGAACAGTCGCTGGAAGGTCTGAGGTTCAGCCAGATGGGGAGCACTCCCCATCGCGTCGCGCGGAGCTTCCCAGTGGGCGCCGAGTTCCGCACGATGATGGCGCAGGCCAACCGGTGCCCGGGTCGCTGCGCCGCTCGTCGATGGGGAGTTGTCCCCATCGACGGCTTTGCCGGTTTGTCCGTAGGGTGGAGTTATTCGGGCCGGAGGGGTCCGTTCCAGTCGATTTGCGGAGGTGTGGACGATGGCCGATTTCGGTGCGTCTTATGCGGAGATGGAGCAGGTGGCGTCGTCGCTGTCGCAGGCTCGTGATGACATTCAGGGTCAGTTGGACACGCTGAAGGGTCAGGTGGACACTCTTCTGGGTGAGGACTTCAAGACGCAGCACGCGTCGGGCAAGTTCGGTGAGGGGTACACGGAGCTGACGACGGGTCTGAAGACGGCGGTGGACGGCATCAATGACATGTCCGAGTCGCTGCTGGGCATGATGCGTGCGATCCAGGACCTGGACCAGCAGCTCGCCGGCAGCTGAACCACCGTGTTCCCGGTGAGGGGCTGACGGGAGACTGTCGGCCCCTTTCCGTCACGCACATCCAATATTCGTCGGGGGGCGAACCATGAGCGATGTCGAGATCTTCTACGCCGAGTTGAACGACGCGTCCAGCGCGCTCACCGCGGCCACGTACGAGGTCCTGATGGAGGCCGCGAACGTCATCGGCGAAGACACCGGGGTCGAGAATCCCGCGCAGCGCGCCGCACTCCGTCTCGAGATGCACCGACGCCTCACCGCCCTGCACGACGCGGCGTACGACCGCAACGAAGCCGCCGATGCTCTCGCTGCCGCGATCACCGACATCGCGAACAAGTACACCGAGCTCGACACCGAGCTCACCGGGGGAGACCGCTCATGACGCTCACCTCGCCGAACCGCGGCTACCCGCTCGAACGCCTCGAGGGCAACAGCGGATCGATGGCGTACTGGAGCGGCCTGTTCACGCGCGTCGCGGATCGACTCGGTGACCTACGCACGGCGGTGCAGTCCGCCCACGACCTTCCCGGCGTCGGCAGGGCCGTCACCGCGGTGCGCACCGACGCGAGCGACCTCTCCGGACTGCTCCCGGCCGACATCGCCGAGGCGCAGCTGCTCGCCGGAGTCATGCAGCGCTACGCCGACGCCTTCGACGCGCACGCGAAGCCGGCCAACGACCTGATCGACGACATCGAGACCGCCCACGCGGAGTGGTCGCGCCTGAACATGGCCGCCGACCACGCCGGTCGTGCGGCGATGGCCGCCGCCTACGGCGATGACCAGGACAAGATCGACGACACGAACGATGCGGTGACCGAGGCGATCGGCGACCGGGATGCCGCGAAGGAGGCGCTGGACGCCCTCTGGACGCAGTACGAGGGGTACTACGGCGACTGGGACACCGCGTACGCCGCCGCGCTCTCGGAACTCGCCGGTGGTGGTGGGACCGTGCTGACGAACGAGGCGCGCGATCTCCTCGACGCGCTGCTCGCGGCCACGAGCCCGGAGGACATCTACCGGCTCTGGCTGGAGAACCCCGAGCTGCAGGACGAGATCATCAAGAGCCATCCCGAGATCATCGGCAACCTCGACGGCATCCCCTGGGACGTGCGGGCGACGGTCAACAAGGCGCGGCTGGACGAGCTGCTCGAGACCGAGCCCGAGGGGCCGCATCGGGATGAGCTCGAAGCGATCGTGCGGGCGCTGAACGCGGCGGGAACTCCGAAGCCGAACCTGATCAGCTTCGATCCGGACGGCTCGGAGCAGGTCACCGCAGCGCTTGCCTACGGCGATCTGTCCACAGCATCCGAGATCAACACGCTGATCCCTGGGATGAAGGGCAACGTAGGCGATCTCTTCTCCTGGGGGGAATCGGCGAAGGCGCTCAATGACTCGGTCGGTCCCGGGTCTGCCACCGTGGTGTGGTTCGGCTACGACACGCCGGAGCTGCTGGAAGAGCCTGCGATGGACCGGGCGCAGGATGGCGCGGCGGCGTTGCGTTCGTATCTGCTCGCGGTGCGCGCGCTGTCGCCCGATGCCGACGTCAACGTGATCGCGCATTCGTACGGGTCCACCACGGCCGCACTGGCGATCGGCTCGCAGCCGGACGGACTCGGTGTCACCTCGTTCATCGCGGTCGGTTCCGCCGGCTTCCCGAACGATCCCACCGTGGTCGAGAACCTGACCAACGGCAAGCCGCCGCAGATCTATGCGACCATCTCCGAGGACGATGCGATCGCTCGGATCGGCCGGGCTACGGCCCCCGGGCATCCTGTCAGCCCCGAGCGGCTGCCGGGCACTACCGTGTTCGACAGCGATGGCGGAGTTGATTCATCCGGGGGGAGCCTTCCCTCGGCGACCGGGCACGATGCCCTCGGGCCCGGTGCCTACCTGGAGCCGGGGTCCGAATCGTTCTATAACGTGTCGGAGATCATCCAGACCGGGCAGCCGGGCACGGAGCGCGGAGGCGAAGGCAGCACGCAGGGATTCTGGGATGCGGACAACTGGTGGATCAGCGATGAGTATGCGCTCATCGACTTCTGAGCGGATGGTGACGGATGCGCGGTAAGTGGCAGCGCGGACTGATGGCGGCAGCAGCCGTCGGATTGGTGATGACGATGACGAGCTGTGGGTCGGCGCCTGAGGGCGATGCGCTGTATCGCGAGGGGGAGAAGAACTACGTCGCTTATGCCACGGTCATGCACTCCGTGATCATGGCCGTGCATGAGGGGGACTGGGCCGTGGATCAGGGCTCCTTCGGCGCGTCGCCGATTCCCTGTCGCATCAACGGCGAGCTGACGGGGTACACGTTCTCCTGGGCGCGGGTGCTGGAGCCCGAGGAGGCGATCGATGTGGACGCCGTCGTCGCTGCCGCGACCAAGGCCTTCGAGGACGCCGGGGTGGAGGCCAGCACGGCGAAGTTCGGTGAGGGAGATCGCCAGGAGGTGAACGTCATCGGCACGGGCGGCGACGTCGGTCGTGGTGTGGTGACGATCCGTCCTGGTCGGAATCAGATCCGGGCGTCAGCAACCCCCGGCTGCATTCCCGGCGATGCTGCGGATCTCTCCGATATGGTCTTCGGTGGCGAGCTCGCCGATGACGGGGCGTCGCTGCGCTTCCCCGCGTTCGAGGGCCCGGACTGGCAGCCGCGGTTCTACTTCCCCGAGGGGAGCCCGATCTACGTCAACGAGGACGGTACGCCTGTCGAGCCGCAGCCGACGACCACCGAGTTCCCCGTGGCGCCCTACGGTGGCGCCGCGTCCTGACAGCCGGGTTCTGCTTGGATACTAGGGTGGCAGCCATGCGTTACGCGTGGGCGGTCGTGGCCGCCGGATTGGTGCTGGTGATGACCGGATGTGCTGCGCAGGCGGCTCCCGAAGGCGATGAGCTGTATCGCGACGGAGAGAAGCGCTATCTCACGATGGCGAACACGATGCACACCGTCCTGATGGGTGTGCACGAGGGCGTGTGGGACGTGCCGATCGGGGGCTACGGAGCCTTCCCGATCGCGTGCGATCTCGGCCATGCCGACGATGGCTACCGTTTCGCGTACCGACGTTCCGTGGCGTTGTCTGACGTCGACGGACAGGCCCTCAGCGACGCGGCCGTCAAGGCGTTCGCGGATGCCGGCTTGGAGTCGGATACGGCCGTCTACGGCGAGGGGGACCGCGCCGAGTGGAATGTCATCGCCGAGGACGACGCGGTGGGCCGAGCCGTCGTGACCATCCGGCCGGCAGAGGGCACGGTGACGGCATCGGCCGACACCCCGTGCATGCCGGGAGATTCTGATGCTCTCTCGGCGATGGTCGGCGATGACGAGAACCGTGGGGACGACATCCTGACGTGGCGTTCGATCCCGGCGACAGAAGGCGTGGATTCGGTGCCGCAGTTCTACTTCCCCGCTGGCGGACCGGTGTACTTCAACGAGGACGAGAGCGTGGTCGAGCCGCAGCCCGTGGTGACGGATCCGCCGAAGGCGCCCTTCGGGAGCTGAGGCGGGCGAGCCGGTCGTTCCGGCAGTCGTCGAACGCGCCGCAGATCTACTCGACACTCTCGGACGATGCCGTCGCGCGGCTTGGTCGGGCCACATCGTCGGCGCACCCGGTCAGCCCGGAGATGTTGCCGGGCGTGACCGTGTTCGACAGCGACAGCGACAGGGGTAAGACGATGATGCGAAGTGTGTGGGTGGCTGTGGCTGCCGGATTGGTGTTGATGATGACCGGATGTGCCGCGCAGCCTGTCCCTGAAGGCGATGAGCTCTACCGGGAGGGGGAGAAGCACTACGTGGCGATGGCGTCCACGATGCACGACATCATCATGGATATTCATGCGGGGGACTGGGAGATCCCGTTCGGCGGTCATGGAGCTGTCCCCGGGGACTGCGATGAGGGTGTCGCGGATGATGGTTACAGCTTCCATTACCGCCGCACAGTGGACATGGTGGACCTGGTGGATATGGATCCGCAGACGATCAGTGATCGTGCTGTCGCTGCGTTCACGAAGGTGGGCTTGGAGCCGGTGACATCGATCTATGGGGAAGGGGGCGATCGGCCGCAGTGGAACATCATCGCCGAAGACGACACCGCCGGCAGCATCTTTGTCGAGATTCATCCGGCCGAGGGGTGGGTCGGCGCGTCCGCCGACTCCCCCTGCTATCCCGGCGATAGCGATGACCTCGGCTGGATGGTGACTGATGACGGGAACCGGAGCAACGATGATGTGGTCTGGCAAACGCTCCCGGCGTTCGAGGGAGTCGATTCGGTGCCGCAGTTCTACTTCCCCGCCGGTGGCCCGGTGTATTTCAACGAGGACGAGTCACCTGTCATCCCGCAGCCTGTCGTCACGGACCCGCCGAAGGCGCCCTACGGGAGCTGAGGCGGCGGAGGGCGCTCAGCGCGCCGCAGCGTCGGCCAGGTGCCGCGCGTCGTGGTTCAGGACCTTCACGATGATGCCGTGACGGCGCAGCTCCGCGGCCGTGCGAGCCCCCTCGTCGGCGTCGAGGCCGAGTGCCTTGATGTTCGCGACGACCACGACATCACCCTCTCGCAGGGTCGAGATGAGGCGCGCGAGGCGGTCGTTCCAGCTCTCCAGGATGTCGGGCGCCGGATGACGGAAGCCCTCGATCGGCACGCCGAAGCGGGTCAGGTCGTCACGCTGCTCGACGACAGACGGCATCCCTTCGCGAGCGACGACCAGGCCGACCAGACGCGAGCCGGCGGGCCGCGCGATCCAGAAGTTGCGGTTCTGCTGCAGCTCGGTGAAGCACTTCGGGCACTGCGCCGCATCGTGGGGCAGGTGCAGCGGACTGGTGAGGGCGTCGTCGACGGATGCCGCCACCTTCGTGGGATCGATCGTCTCGCTCATCGCGCACCTCCGCACCCATTCTGCCCTGTTCTGCCGTGATTCGGCGACCGGTGTCAGAGCAGTCCGAGGGCCTTCACCGCGTCGCGCTCCTCGACCAGTTCGGCGACGGAGGCGTCGATGCGGGCCCGCGCCCAGTCGCTGACCTCGAGGCCCTCGACGATCTGCCACTCGCCGTCGACGGAGCGCACGGGGAACGACGAGACGAGGCCCTCGGGCACGCCGTACTCGCCGCGCGAGACGACACCGGCGGATGTCCAGTCCTCGGTGCCGCGCACCCAGTCGCGCACGTGCTCGATGGTCGCGTTGGCCGCCGAGGCGACGGATGACGACCCGCGCACCTGGATGATCTCGGCACCGCGCTTCGCGACCCGGGGGATGAACGTCTCGTCCAGCCAGGTCGGCACGTCGCCCACGATCGCCTCGAGCGCGTCTGTGACCGACTCTCCGCCGACCGTGGCGTGCGAGATGTCGGGGAACTGGGTGGCCGAGTGGTTGCCCCAGATCGGCAGGCGACGGATCGTGGAGACCGGAACGCCCAGCGTCTGCGAGAGCTGGGCGCGGGCGCGGTTCTCGTCGAGGCGGGTGAGGGCGGTGAACCGCTCGGCGGGCACTCCGTCAGCGGATGCCGCGGCGATCAGCGCGTTCGTGTTCGCGGGGTTGCCGACCACCGTGACGCGCACACCAGGGGCCGCGTTCGCGGCGATCGCGGCACCCTGCGGCCCGAAGATGCCGGCATTGGCGGCGAGCAGATCCCCGCGCTCCATACCGGGACCGCGCGGACGGGCGCCGACGAGCAGCGCGAGATCGCAGCCGTCGAAGCCGACGGCGACGTCATCGGTCACTTCGACGTGCTCGAGCAGGTCGAACGCCCCGTCCTGCAGCTCGAGCGCTGCGCCCTCCGCGGCCCCCAACCCCTGCGGAATCTCGAGCAGCCGCAGCCGCACCTTCTCGTCGGGGCCGAGCAGGTCGCCTGCCGCGATCCGGAACAGGAGTGCGTAGCCGATCTGTCCGCCGGCGCCGGTAAGGGTGATCGTGGTCGTCATGCCCCGAGCCTACGTCCGTTCCGGGTCGGCTGTCGGAGTACCCTCTCTCTCATGACCTTCAACCCCGACGCCGACCTCTCCGGCAACACGACGCGTCGCCGTGGGCGCACGGCCGCCGTCGCCGGTGGTGCGGGTGTCGGCGTGCTCGCCCTCATCGCGCTCATCGCCGGTCCGCTGCTCGGCATCGACCTCACGGGGTTGCTCGGGGGGATCTCGCAGCCGAGCGGGTCGGGAACCGGCGACAGCTCTGTGATCGAGAACTGCGACACCGGGCAGGACGCCAATGAGAACGTCGACTGTCGCATGGCCGGCGCGCAACTCGCGCTCGACGCCTTCTGGGAGAAGAACGTCGACGGCTACCGCGCCCCGCAGCTCATCGTCGTCGATGGTGCCACAGGCACGGCCTGCGGCACGGCCTCCAACGCCGTCGGCCCGTTCTACTGCCCCGGTGATGAGACGGTCTACATCGATCCGACGTTCTTCGACCTCATGCGGCAGCAGTTCGGCGCATCGGCGGGCAACCTCGCGCAGCTGTACATCGTGGGTCACGAATGGGGCCACCACATCCAGTACATCACCGGGGTCATGGACCGTTACCCGAACGACGGGACGGGGGCGGCGAGCAACGGCGTGCGAACCGAACTCCAGGCGGACTGCTACGCCGGAGCATGGATCGCGCGGATGTCGGAGGACGAGGGCCCGGACGGAGTCCCCTACCTCCAGCCATCCACTGAGGAACAACGTGTGGATGCGCTCAACGCGGCATTCACGGTCGGCGACGACCATATTCAGGCGCAATCCGGCTCCATCAACCCCGAGAGCTTCACCCACGGAACCAGCGACCAGCGGCAGGGGTGGTTCGCGAACGGCTACACCAACGGGCTCGGTGTCTGCGAGCAGGCACTCACTGCTGCCGACGGCGACCTGTAATCCCCGCTGACCGGGTCCTCCCGGGGTAGCGTGGAATCCGTAGTCTTCTTTCCGGGCTGGGGGCACAATGACGATGAACCTGGATGCGCTGTATCCGCCGATCGAGCCGTACGAGTCGGGCGAGCTCCTCGTCGGCGACGGCCACCGCCTGTACTGGGAGGTCAGCGGAAACCCCGAGGGAAGGCCGGTCGTCTTCCTGCACGGCGGCCCGGGCAGCGGTACCTCGCCGTGGCAGCGTCGCTTCTTCGACCCCGAGAAGTACCGCATCGTGCTGTTCGACCAGCGCGGATGCGGGAAGAGCACCCCGCATGCGGGAGAGCCTGGTGCGGATCTGCGTCACATCACCACGGCCCACCTGATCGCCGACATCGAGCTGCTGCGCAAGAACCTGGGCGTCGAGCAGTGGCAGGTCTTCGGTGGCTCCTGGGGCAGTGCGCTCGCGCTCGCCTACGCACAGGCGCATCCGAATGCCGTCTCGGCGCTCGTGCTCCGCGGCATCTTCACGCTGCGGCGTATGGAGCTGGAGTGGTTCTACGAGGGCGGAGCCGCGGCATTGTTCCCCGACCTGTGGGAGAGCTTCATCGCGCCGATCCCGGTACTGGAGCGCTCGCACATGATCGACGCGTATCACCGGCGGCTCTTCGACCCCGACCCCGCCGTGCACGTGCCCGCTGCGATCGCCTGGTCGACCTGGGAGGCCTCGACCGTCACGCTGCGTCCCGACACCGAGCAGATCGCCGCGATGTCCGACCCGCGCGCTGCCACCGCCTTCGCCCGGATCGAGAACCACTTCTTCGTGAACCGGGGCTGGTGGACCGAGGGGCAGCTGCTCGCCGGCATCGATGCGATCCGGCACATCCCCGCCGTCATCGTGCAGGGCCGGCATGACGTCTGCACGCCGATGATGACCGCCTGGGATCTGCACCGGGCCTGGCCGGAGGCCGAGTTCGTGGTGGTCGACGACGCCGGGCACTCGGCGGCAGAGCCCGGCATCCAGCAGGCGCTGCGCGACGCGACCGACCTGTTCTCCTTCTGACGTCGGCCGCTGCGCCCGGGGTTCAGGCCCGCAGCGCCTTCGTCAGGGTCTTCACGAGCCCGAGCACGCCGCCGTTCGCGCGGAAGCGGGTCAGTCCTTCGCTCACGGTCGCCCCGGTCCGGGACGACACGAACCACGGCGGCTTCGGCAGGATCGTCAGGCGTCCTCCGCCGTTCAGGATCGGCAACGACCGCGGCAGCGGGCGGAACGGTCCGCGGATGACGGAGCGCTCGACGTCGTCGAGCAGCAGCGCGTTGTGCACCACGCCGATCCCGCTGCCCACGTCATCGATCGTGTTCCCGGGGAACGCGCCCCAGGTCATGGTCGGGGTGATGAAGCCGAACGCCGTCCACCCGTTGATCGCGATGGAACCGTAGCGGAGGCTCGCGATCGCCCGCTCGAAGCCGGTGCCGAGTGCGCGCTCGGTGGCAGGCGCGATGATCAGATTCGCGCCGAGCGTGCCCTGGAGCTGATCGTTCGCGTACGCGACGGCGGCGTCGAGGAACTCCTGACCGGTGCCGGCCACGGCGACGACGCCGAGCACCGGCGCGAAGTACTCGGTGTTCTGCAGCGCGGTCGGGTCGTCGTCGCCGTCGATCTCCACGAGCACGCGGTCGCCGAGCACGAGTGCGTCGGGATAGTCGTCCGCGGCGCGATGCATGCGCGCGGGGGAGCCCGGGTACCAGATCGGCCGCTCCGGGGCGTTCGCGTAGGCGCGGCGGAGTGCGGCGCGGAAGGCGGGGCCCTGCGCCCAGTCGGACGAGAGGATCACGATCTGTCCGGCGATGCAGTTGTGTCCGCTGTTCTGCAGCCGCATCGTGGCGATGTGCTCGGCGTGATAGGTGAGATCCGCGTCGCTCCAGTCGCCGGGCACGACGATGATTGGCGAGACCCCGCCGAGCTCGGCAGTGATCGGCTTCTTCAGCTGTGGCCGCATCTCGCGTCGGCGGCGCTTCGCCGCGGCTCCGGTGCCCCACACGATCGCGTCGAAGGTGGCCGCAGACCCGGTGATGTGCACGTGCGCCAGGTCGGGGTGCCCGGTGAGATACGCGCCGACCTCGGGCCCGCCGCGCACGATGCGCACCAGACCGGGTTCGATCAGGGGGGCGAAGGCGCGCTTGTAGATCGGCACCAGAGCGTCCTGAGTCGGGTTGACCTTGAGCAGTGCGGTGCGGTTGTGGGCGAGGAGTTCGTAGAGCACATCGAGCACGGGGATCGAAGTGATGTTGCCGGCGCCGAGCACCAGGCCGACGCCTCCCGAGACTGTCGGCGTGCGCTGAGCGAGCCCCGCCGCGGCGCGCGCGGCGTTCGGGGTGACGCCGGGCTCCAGCCAGACCTCACCGGTGTAGCCGGAGAGCAGGAACCTGTCGATGCCGGTGAGGGGGAAGGCGTGCACGCGCGCGCGTCCGCCCGGTGCCCGGTCGATCGTGATCCCGTCGAGGGGGTTGGTGCCCTCGGCCAGTCGCGACAGCGTCTCGATGTAGGCGTCGAGCGCGCCGAGCACGCTGTACGGTCCGCTGAGCCACTCCTCGCCGCGGAGGGGATGGCGTGCGTCGAGGCCCTTCGACGCGGCGGCGGTGTGCGCCCAGTCCTCGGCCGTCGCTGCCACGCTGGTCCGCACGGCGCGCAGCAGGGTGACGCGCTGGGCGAGGGTGAGCGCCGTCCACGTCCGCGCCCCGGCGTGCAGTTCGACGATCGCGGAGTCGAGTCGTCCGCGTGCGTCGGCGCTCAGCTCGTTCGTCGGTGCGTTCGCGGCAGCTGGACTAGCCGTTGTGGTCGCAGAAGTCATCGCAGTCTCCTTCGGACGGGATCCCAGCTTAGGCCGCGAGCCTGGGCGAGTTCGCGGGGCGGATGACGCCGAGAACGCGCGACGTGCAGGAAGAAGTGCGAGTTGTGGGAGCATCCGCCCCGGTTTGCTCCTGCACGTCGCGGATCCTCCTGCACGTCGCGAGCCTCGTGGTCGCGGGTGGCGCTCTCTCGGCACGCACAGGCGAGGGCGCAGGCGTCGGCGTCATGAGCCCCCGCGGGTGAGCGATTCACGGGCGCTCGATATCGCTCCGACGCAGCCGGTAGCGCCGCAGCGGGAGCAGGCTCGCGAGCATCAGCACGGCGGGGAGGATGCTGAAGCTCAGCACGATGCCGGTGATGGCCTCCTCGGGCTGCGCGACCGCGGTGCCGGCGACCGTGGAGATGTAGCCGGTGCCGGCGAGGGTCAGCGACACCGCGGTGGCGCCGAGCGCGAAGCCGACGGTCTCTCCCGCGGTCCAGATGCCGGTGAAGGTGCCGGCCTGCCCGCGTCCGCTCGTGCGCTCATCGTGCGAGATGACGTCGGGGAGCATCGCCATCGGCAGCGACTGCAGTCCGGCGTAGGCGATGCCGGCGACGGCGACCGAGCCGTAGATCCAGCCGCCTGGCGCCCAGAGCGCGACCGTGATGGAGGCGGCCGCCAGGGTGAACAGCACGCTCGCCATCGTGAATGCCCGTTCCTTGCCGACACGGCGGGCGATCACGGTCCAGCCGGGGGTCGCAAGGAGCGCGGGCCCGACGAGGGCGATGAAGACGAAGGTCACGGCGTCTTCCGAGCGCAGCACCCAGGTCGCCAGGTACTGCGCGCCGGCGAGCATCGTTCCCGTCGCCAGCGCCTGCAGGAGGAACGTACCCAGAAGGGCGCGGAAGGGCTGACTGCGGCGCAGAGCCCGGAAGCCGGAGAGGTACTGCTCGCGGATGCCGTTCGGTGCGGTGGCTGCCTGCCCGGTAGGGGAGGTGCGCGACGCTGCGATGTCGGCCGTGCGGGCGGCGATGAACATGCCGATGCCGATCGCGAGACCGGCGATGATCCCCATGAGCAGGTAGCCGATGACCTGATCAGAGCCGGCCTTGCGCAAGGCTGGTCCCCCGGCGCCGAACAGCAGGATCGAGGCGGTCAGCACGACGACGCGCCAGCCGAGCAGGCGGGTGCGTTCGTCATAGCTGTCGGTGAGCTCGGCCGGCAGCGCGACGTACGGGACCTGGAAGAGGCTGAACGCGGTGGCAGTGGCGAGGAAGGCCAGGAGCACGCAGATCGCCCCGGTCACCGGTCCCCACGACGGCGGTACCGCGAAGGTGAGCGCGAAGAAGACGGGCAGCGCGAGCGCGCCGGTGATCATGAAGCCGCGGCGGGAGCCCGTGCGTGCGAGCTGTCGGTCGGAGGCCGCGCCGATCAGCGGATCGATCACGACATCCCAGATCTTCGCTGCCGTCACGATGAGGCCGGCGGCGAGTGCGGCGACGCCGAGGTTGTCGGTGAGGAAGTACGTCAGCACCAGCCCGGGGAGCGTGGCGTAACCGCCGGTGCCCAGCGAACCGATCGCGTATAGCACGATCGTGCGGGCGGACAGGCGGACGGATGCGTGTTCCGGGGGAGCCTCGGTGCTCATCGCGCCAGTGTATCGGCGCGTGCGAGCGGTGCGACCGTGCGCGTCAGATCAGCGACAGCTCGCGGAGCTTGGACTCGACGTCGGAGTTCGCGGGCTCGACGTGGTGGGTGGAGTCGGGGTAGACGACCACCGGGATGTTGGTGCGGCCCGAGATCTCCTTGGCCACATCCGCCGCAGACGGGTCGGCGACCAGATCGACGTAGGTGTACTCCACGCCGAGCTCATCGAGCTGCTTCTTGGTGCGGATGCAGTCGCGGCACCAGTCGGCGCCGAACAGGGTGATCGTGGATTCGCTCGGAGAAGTCATACATCAAGGGTATGCCCGGAGAGGAGGGAGGGCTTCGCCGCCTCGGCATTGTGAGTAAGGGTAGCCTTACCTATACTTGGAGTATGACTGGCGCGTGCGAACATCTGAGCGATCCGGATTGGGGCAATATCGAGGGCCCGGTCCTGATCGCCGGCGACGCCGCGGACGCGGCTGCCATCGCCGGTATCGCGGCACGTCTGCCGTGGGATGCCCAGGGCGCGATCGTTCTCGAGGCCGCTGCTCGGGTCCAGCTCCGTCACATCGACGTCCCCGCGGGCGTCTCCGTGCGGTGGCTGCTGCGCGGCGACGGCATCCGCGCGCACACCAAGGGGGAGCGCCTCGCGAACGCCGTGCACGCGTGGTGCGTCGAGTGGACCTGCGCCGAGCCGCCCGCGCACTGGACGGTATGGCTCGGGCCACACACGCCACCCCACGTGGCGCGCATGGCCCGAAGTCTGTTGGGCGTCGCGAACTGACGGTTCCCCGCCGGCGGTCGGGTCTCCGGATCAGCGCGAGGCGGACGTCGTCTGCATGTTCGCCCCCGCGGTGATCGCGTCGAGCGCTCGTCGCAGCGACGAACTGGAGGTGTGCGCGGTGTACGGGAAGTACACGACCTCGACACCGACCTCCGCGAACTCGCGCTCGAGACGCAGGCCCTTCTCGGTGCCACGCCAGTCGTCACCCTTGAAGAAGTGCGTGAAGCGCACATCCTCCCACGCGTCCATCTTGGACGGGCTCGTCTCGACGTAGACGTCGTCGACGAAGGAGATGTGACTCACGATCTCCGCACGCTCCGCCGTCGGGATGACGGGCTCGATGCCCTTCACCTGGCGCAGCATCTCGTCGCTCACGACGCCGGCGATCAGGATGTCGCACTGCTGCTTGGCGTGACGAAGAAGGTTGAGGTGCCCGACGTGAAAAAGGTCGAAAGCTCCCGCGGCATAGCCGATACGCGTCCCCATGCGTGATCTCCCCAGATCAGTAATCCCCAGAGCGGATCCCCATCCGCCAGCGACTCCCACAGCCGCATCCGATCAGTCTAGCGGACCCGCGTCCGCCCATGCGACCCCCGATCTCGCGACCGTGCACCGGCATCCGCGGGTTTCCCACCCCACAGGAACCCGTGCGACGATGGGTGCCGCAGGCCAGTGAAGCAGGGGGAGGGCGGCGCGTGGGGACAGCGGTGACGGTCATCGTGCCGACGTTCAACGAGCGCGACAACGTCGCCGAACTCGTGGAGCGCACGGCAGCGGCACTGCGTGGTCGTGACGCCGAGATCCTCTTCGTCGATGACAGCTCCGATGACACAGCTGATGAGGTCGCCCGCGTGGCCGCGGACGCCCCGGTGCCGGTGCGGGTCATCCACCGCACGGACAATACCGGGGGGCTGGGCGGTGCCGTCGTCGTCGGGCTCGCCGCCGCAGGCTCCGACATCTGCATCGTGATGGACGGCGACCTGCAGCATCCGCCCGAGTTGCTGCCGGCGCTGCTCGACCGGTTCGCCGAGGGGGGCGCCGACGTCGTCGCGGCCTCGCGCTATGTGGGCGGCGGTGACACCAGCGGCCTGGGTACCGCGGTGCGCTTCGGGGTGTCGCGGGCGGCGACCTGGCTGACGCGGGCGATGTTCCCCATCCGACTCGCGCGAAGCACCGACCCCATGACCGGGTTCTTCCTCGTCGACCGCCGTCGGCTCGACGTCGCGTCGCTGCGCCCGCAGGGGTTCAAGATCCTGCTCGAGATCCTCGCTCGCACCGACCTGCGCATCGCCGAGATCCCGATGGAGTTCGCCGAGCGCCGGCACGGCACCTCCAAGGCGAGTCTGCGTCAGGGCGTCACCTTCGTCGCGCACCTCGCACGCCTCCGCTTCGGCAAGATGTCGTTGTTCGCGATGATCGGCGTGATCGGAGCCGTGGCCAACATCGGCATCATGTGGCTCCTGGTCGCGCTCGGAGTCCCCTACATCTGGGCCGCGATCATCGGAGCCGAGGTCACCATCGTCGGCAATTTCATCCTGCAGGAGCGGTTCGTCTTCGCCGACATGCGTACGGATGCCCGTGGCCTCGGCCTGCGCTTCGCGACCTCGTTCACGTTCAACAACGTCGAAGCGGCCGTGCGCATCCCGGTGATGGCGCTCATGGTGGAGAGCTGGCACATCTCCAGCGTGCTGGCCACCGGGCTCACGCTCGTCGTGGCGTTCTTCGCCCGCTTCCTCTTCCACTCGCTCGTCGTCTACGCGCCGCGTCGTCGTGCTGCAGAGGGGCGAGAGCCGAGAGCCGACACGGCGACGCTCCGCATCATCCGTGCGGTCGATGCCGAGGCGATGAAGCCCGGCGAGCTCTAAGCGTCCGTCGCCAGGTACTCCTCGAGGGAGATCGCCGCGTCGCGCGGGGTCCAGCCCGTGGCAGTGATGCGGCTCAGATCGAGCATGCTGTTGAGGGGTCGAGGGGCCACAGGCCCCGCCTGACCCGCGAAGTACTCGGCCGTCGTCACATCGCTGACCCCGGCGGGGTCGTGGCCGGTCAGACGGTAGACGGCCCGCGCCACGTCGGCCCAGGACTGCGGCTCACCGGCACCCGTGACGTTGTACACGCCGTACGCCGGACGCTGCGCGAGCAGGTGCGCGATCGCGGATGCGAGATCGGCCGTGAAGGTGAGCCGCCCGATCTGGTCGCCGACCACGCGTGGCGCGATGCCGCGCTCGGCGAGAGACGCCATGGTGCGCACGAAGTTCCTGCCCTCGCCGATCACCCACGAGGTGCGCACGATGTAGTGGCGGGGCACCGTGGCGACCACGGCATCGCCCGCTGCTTTGGTCTGCCCGTAGACGCCGAGCGGCTGCACGGGATCGGACTCGGCGTACGGCTCGGCCTGCGCGCCGTCGAAGACGTAGTCGCTGGAGACGTGCACGAGGGTGAGGCCGTTCTCGGTCGCGATGCGGGCGAGCGCGGCGACGCCGGTCACGTTCGCCGCCCAGGCGTCGCGTCGTCCGGCCGGTGTCTCGGCCAGGTCGACCGCGGTGTACGCACCGGCGTTGATGATCGTGCCGTAGTCGCGCCAGCGACGTGCGAAGTCGAGGTCGGCGGCCCCGAGGTCGAAGGTCTCGCGCGTGGCGTACTCGATGTGCGCCACGTCGCCGAGTTCTGTGCGCAGTGCGGTGCCCAGCTGTCCGGATGCGCCGATCACCAGCGTCTTCCGCGGGCCGATCGGTGTCACCTCCGCCAGGCGCGGGTGGGCGAGGTCCTTGGCGGAGATCTCGACGTCGTCGAGCGGGATCGGCCATGCGATCGCCGCGGTCTCGTCAGCCAGGTTCAGGAACGAGTACTCCGCGTCGGGCGACCAGTGGTCGTTCACGAGATAGGCGTAGGCCGTGTCGGGCTCGAGAGTCTGATACGAATTGCCCACCCCGCGCGGCACCAGGATCGCCCGCGACGGGTCGATCTCGGCGGTGAAGACGGTCCCGAACGTGGCGCCCTCGCGCAGGTCGACCCACGCGCCGAAGATCCTGCCGGTGGCGACCGAGACCCACTTGTCCCACGGCTCCGCGTGGATGCCGCGGGTGGTGCCGACGGCGTCGTTGAACGAGATGTTGTTCTGCACCGGCCCGAAGTCGGGGAGACCGGCGGCGACCATCTTCTCGCGCTGCCAGTTCTCCTTGAACCACCCGCGCGAGTCCCCGTGCACGGGCAGGTCCACCAGCAGGAGACCGGGAATCGGCGTCTCGGTGACCGTGAGCGTCTTGCCGAACTCGGTCATCACTGGCCCTTGGAGGCGTAGAACGACTCGGTGGCGTCCTTCGACGGCGCCCACCAGTCCTCGTTGTCGCGGTACCAGTCGATCGTCGATGCGAGACCGGATTCGAAGTCGGAGTATCGCGGCTGCCAGCCCAGCTCGGTGCGGAGCCTGGTCGAGTCGATCGCGTACCGCAGGTCGTGCCCTGCGCGGTCGGTCACGTGGTCATACGCGTCCGCGGGCTGACCCATCTGAGTGAGGATCAGTTCGATCACGGAGCGGTTGTCCTTCTCGCCGTCGGCCCCGATCAGATACGTCTCCCCGATCACGCCCTTGTCGAGGATCGTCAGGACCGCCGAGGAGTGGTCGTCGGCGTGGATCCAGTCGCGCACGTTGTGGCCAGCGCCGTAGAGCTTCGGACGGATGCCGCGCAGCACGTTCGTGATCTGCCGCGGGATGAACTTCTCGACGTGCTGGTAGGGGCCGTAGTTGTTCGAACAGTTCGAGATCGTCGCCTGTACGCCGAAGGAGCGCACCCACGCCCGCACGAGCAGATCGCTGCCCGCCTTGGTGGAGGAGTACGGCGACGAGGGGTTGTACGGGGTCTGCTCGGTGAACCGCTGCGGGTCGTCGAGCTCGAGGTCGCCGTAGACCTCGTCCGTGGAGATGTGGTGGAAGCGGCGCTCGTGACGGCGCGCGGCTTCGAGGAGCGTGTAGGTCCCGATGATGTTCGTGTCGAGGAAGGGCCGCGGGTCGTGCAGCGAGTTGTCGTTGTGCGACTCCGCGGCGTAGTGCACCACGGCGTCGGTCTCGGCGAACAGCGAATCGACCAGCGCGGCATCCATGATGTCGCCCTCGACGAGCTCGACCCGATCCGCGGGCAGCCCGGCCAGTGACGCCCGGTTCCCGGCGTACGTGAGCTTGTCGAGAACCGTCACGTGCGCATCGGTGTGCGCGACGACGTGGTGGACGAAGTTGGAGCCGATGAAGCCGGCACCACCGGTCACGAGCAGGCGGGTCATCGGTGTCCTCGTTCCAACAAGTCGAGCAGGTAGGTGCCGTAGCCGGACTTCACGAGTGCTTCGGCGCGAGTGCGCAGCTGCTCGTCGTCGAGGAAGCCCTGACGCCAGGCGACCTCTTCCGGAACGCCGATCTTCATGCCGGTGCGCCGTTCCATCGTGCGCACGTAGTCGGCCGCGTCCGTCATCTGATCGAACGTGCCGGTGTCGAGCCAGGCGGTTCCGCGGGGGAGCACCTCCACCTGGAGCTTCCTGCGCTGCAGGTACTCGCGGTTCACATCGGTGATCTCGTACTCGCCGCGGGCGCTCGGAGCGAGGGTGCGCGCGATCTCGACGACGTCGTTGTCGTAGAAGTAGAGACCCGGTACTGCGTAGTTGCTCTGCGGATCCTTCGGCTTCTCCTCGAGGGAGACGGCCTGCCCGTTCTCGTCGAACGAGACGACGCCGTAGGCCTGCGGCTCCGCCACCCAGTACGCGAACACCGCACCGCCGTCGATGTCGGCGAAGCGCTTGAGCTGCGTGCCGAGCCCGGGGCCGTAGAGCAGGTTGTCGCCGAGTACGAGCGCGACGCTGTCGTCGCCGATGAAGTCGGCACCGATCGTGAAGGCCTGCGCGAGGCCGTCCGGCGACTCCTGCTGGGCGAAGGTGAGCGAGATGCCGAACTGCGAGCCGTCGCCGAGGAGCCGTTCGAAGTGCGCGGCGTCGTGCGGGGTCGTGATGACCAGGATGTCGCGGATGCCGGCGAGCATGAGCGTCGACAGGGGGTAGTAGACCATCGGCTTGTCGTACACCGGGATGAGCTGCTTGGAGACTCCCAGGGTGATCGGATGCAATCGCGTTCCGGATCCGCCCGCGAGAATGATGCCCTTCATGATCCCCCTTGTGAAAACGTCGATGTCCATGGTGGCGTCGCGTGATCGACGGTTCCCCAACCGTCCACGACCCCCACAGTCGTCCTAGGACACCCTAGCGCGGAGCGGTCCCCGACCGCGTGCGAGGATGTCTTCCGGGAGGGCGACATGAAACGCCAGGCTGTGGGAGCCATCATCGCGCAGGCCGTGCAGGCTCTGATCGGACTTTTGATCCAGATCCTCGTCGCACGCCTGCTCGGCATCGACGACTACGGGCGCTTCGCGATCCTCTACGGCGTCGTGATCCTCGCCACCGCGGTCGTGACGGGACTCGTCGGTGATTCGCTCGTCGTGCTCGACCGCTCGCAGCGCACCGTGCGCGCCGGCCTCGAGGCGATGCTGCTCGCGTCGTCGGTGGCGCTGGGCATCGGTGCGTTCCTGATCGCCTGGGCGACCGGATTCAGCAGTGCGCTGGAAGCTCTGCTGTTCGCGGTCGCGCTCGCCGCCTTCTCGATCGAGGAGATCGTGCGGCGCCTGCTGATCGCGCACATGTCGTTCATCCGCGCGGCGATCACCGACGTCAGCGGGTTCGTCGTCGCCTTCGCCGTGATCCTCACCGCCCAGCTCATGGGCGTCCTCAGCGTGAGCTTCTTCCTGGGAGCGATCGCGGCAGGGCAGGTCGTCGCCTCGGTCGTCGGATGGTTCCTGGTGCCGAAGAGAGACCGCGTGCTGGTGAGCCTGCGTGGCGCCGACATCGTGGTCGTCTGGCGCTACGGGGTGTGGCGCGGCCTGCAGCAGGTGCTGCGCCCGAGCCTTTTCACGACCGTGCGTCTGCTGTCGCTCGCCGCCGCCGGTATCACCGCCGTCGGTCTGCTCGAGGCGGCCCGCACGTACACGTCACCGCTGATCCTCGTTATCGGCGGTCTGTCCTCTTTCCTCTTCGTGCGGTTCGCGGACCAGCGGCGGGGTGGCACCGCGACGAATTCGGTGCGCGAGGCAGACCGTGCCGTCGTCTTCCTGCTCGCCGGCACCGTGGTGATGAGCATCATCGCCGTCGTGCTGATCCCGTGGGTGAGCCCGCTCGCGTTCGGGGTCGAGGTCGACCCGCTCGCCGTCATCGCCTGGCTGGCCTACGGCCTGTCTGTCGCGATCGTGACGCCCTACGGGGCACTCGGAGCGGTCGGCGGCAAGCAGATCGCCGTGTTCCTGATCCGCCTGTCCGACACCGTGCTGGCGGTGCTCATCGCCGTCGTCATGCTGATGCTCGGCGCCTCGGTGTCGGCGCTCCCGTTCGGCCTGGCGTTCGCGTCGATGCTCGGCGGTCTCGCCCTGCGGTGGCTCGTGGTGGCGTCGACAGGACGGGACTCGGAAGACTCAGGGGCGTGACGCGCCCGAATGATACGTTTGGTCGCAGTGTGGGGGAGGGGAAGACGATGGAGGACGTTCCTTACGGACGTATCTTGCGCGAGGGGTGGCTGATCATCGTCGCGCTGGCGATCTTCGGCGCGGGCGCGGCGTGGCTGGTCGCCAAGGCGCTGCCGGAGACGTATGCGGCGACGTCGACGATGCTGCTGCGGGTCGACTCGAGTGAGGCATCGCTCTTCGAACGCAACCAGTTCAGTCTCGCGCGCATCAAGTCGTACCCCGCGCTGATCGACAGCCCCGAGGTCATCGACGCCGTGCGATCCGATCTTGCGCTCGACGAGGACGACTACTCGGACCGCGACATCCGGCGGATGCTGTCCGCAGAGAACACCGCAGACACCGTACTGCTCGTGGTGCAGGCGGATGCGCCGTCCGCGAGTCTCGCCGCCGATGTCGCGAACTCGGCGGCGACGCATCTCTCCGAGCTCATCAAGACGACCGAGAACGTGAAGGGCGACACGCGTTACACCGTGAACCTCGATCAGGTGCTCCCCGCCGTCGAACCGCAGTCGCCCATCTCGCCGCAGGTCACCGCGATCACCGGACTCGGTGGTGTCGCCGGACTCGCTCTGGGCGCGATCGTCGCCGTGTACCGCACCACCACGAACCGTCGACTCCGCACGATCTCCGACGTCCGCCGTGCGACGGGACTCCCGGTCGTCGGCCAGATCCCTCGTCGCCGCCGCGTGCGGCCCGAGCCCGAATCCATGACGCTCATGGCTTTCGAGGAGACGGTCGGCAACCTGGCGGCGCTCGCCGGAGACGGTCTGCGCACGCAGCTGCTGGTCCCCGCATCCGCCGGCGCCATCGACGACGAGACGGTGCTCGGGCTGCTCAAAGCACAGGAGGTCGTCGGGCGCAGCGCCTGCGTGGTCGACACGCGCAAGGAGCACGTCACCGGCGGGGGCTACAGCCTCAACGCGCTGCTGGACCATGAAGAGGACGACGCCGACGGCGATGACATCGACGATCGTGCGGTCATCGTCGCCGACGAACCGATCCCGGTGGAGACCCTGCTGCGTCTGCTGCCGACCGCGGTCGAGCGACTGCACGAGAGCTTCGACATCGTCGTCGTCATCGCCGAGCCCACGGAGTCCGCACTGCTCGAGACCCTCGTCGAGGGCGGAGCGGGCATCATCGTCTCGGTCAAGCACAACAGCACCTCCGCGCCCGATCTGGTCGCCGTCGCCACGCGCTTGCGGGTGATGGGCATCCGTCCCGTCGGCGTGCTCATGATCCACACGGGGCGCGGTGCGCTCGGGTCCATCGCGGAGTCCTGGCGGGTATCGGACCGAGGGCACGGCGGATTGCACGAGGACGCCGGCGGAGCCACGCGTGCACATCGAGGCTGACGCCCCGGTGAACCACCTGCACGGTTCGGCGCATACGCCCAGCCGTGCACGACTCGTCGCGGTCGGAACTCTCTACATCCTGCTGATCGCCAGCGTGATCCCGTGGCGCAGCCAGACGATCTACAGCGGAGGACTCGACTTCGTGGTGGTGGCGAAGGCGCTCATCGCGCTGGTCGCCTTCGGCTCCGCCGCACTGTTGGCGGTGCGCACCAGGGATCGGATGTCGATCGGCATCGGACCGGCGGCCGTCATGACGATCGTCATGCTGGTGAGCGCGCTGGGGGCTCTCGTCGCGGGGAACGGGGCCGCGACGATCGTGCTCGTGCTCCGCGTGTTCCTGGTCATGGCGACCATCCTCATCCTGCTCACGACCGTGCCGTGGACGGTCAGCATCCGCAGCCTCCTGACCGGGATGGCGCTGGTCGGCGTGGTCGCTGCCGCCACCGGTCTCCCCGGTCTCGTCTCGACCGGGCGGCTCGGCGGCGGCATCCCG
Source organism: Microbacterium croceum (assembly GCF_023091245.1). NCBI lineage: Bacteria > Bacillati > Actinomycetota > Actinomycetes > Micrococcales > Microbacteriaceae > Microbacterium > Microbacterium croceum. The sequence goes on from NZ_JAHWXN010000001.1 coordinate 1,161,298, forward strand.
GAGATCCATCCGAATGAGCTGGCCGGCCTCGCCGGTGCCCCGCTGATCGGCCTGGTCATCGTGATGCTCCGCCGCGGCGTGCGCCTCAACACGCTCATCGCCTCGGTGGTCCTGCTCACGATCGCCGTCGCGACCGGCTCGCGCACGGGCCTCGCTGCCATCGTGTTCGGCATCGTCGTGGCCGTCTTCGTTAACGGCATCCGCGACCGCAGCGTCGTCTACGCGCTGCTGGGCTGCCTTCCGCTCGGCTACGCCATCGCCTCGTTCACGAACGTCTTCGGCAGCCTCGCCACTCGTGCCGGGTCCACCGATACCACCTCGGCGCTGGACTCCCGCTTTGACGCCTGGAAGGTCGTGCTCGGCTGGGGGTGGGACGAATGGCAGAAATGGATCGGGCTCGGACTCTCCGCCAAGACGGTCCCCGTCGACATCAAGTGGCGCGACGAGCAGGTGCTCGACAGCAGCTGGGTGTCGATCCTGGCGCAGTCAGGACTCATCGGCGTCACCCTCGTGGCCGCGCTCCTGCTCTGGTGCGTCGTGACCGCGTGCATCTCGGCCAGTCGTCGGTGGCTGGTCCTGCCGTTGCTGGTCCTCGTGATCTTCCGCTCCACCACCGAGAGCGGTCTCGTCGACAGCGCAATACCGTTCTTGACGCTGATGGTGCTGGCGTCCGTGCTCACTCATCGCTCGCGGCACGGTGGTAGCGTGAGCGCTCATCAGGGCGCGGAATCGGCGACGTGGCAGTGGGACGCGATCGCCGATCGGCAGGCGGTACGTGCAGCCGGCGCGCGGGAGAACTGAAAAGCGAGGGGAGACGAGCATGTCGGAGTCGGAGAGCACACCGCGAACGCGGCGCATCTGGATCTGGGTCGCAGTCGCGGTCGTGGCGATCGCTGTCGCGGTGGGCGTCTGGGCCTTCACTGCGGGGCAGCTGGCGGCCTCGCCCACGAGCACGGCCTCGGAGACGCCGACGCCGCAGCCCACCGAGGTCGAGACGCCGACTCCCGGAGCCACCGCGCCCGTCGAGAAGCCGGACGACGCCACCGAGACGCCGCTCGACGAGGTCGTCGAACTCGATCAGGGTGCGTCGATCAAGCTGGTGTCGGTGGATGCGGTGACCGCGGGCCGTGACATCCCCGGCGAGAGCAGCGGCCCGGCCGTCAAGGTGATCCTCAGTGTGACGAACACCGGAGACAAGCCTCTCGACACCGGTGGAGTGAGCGTCAACCTGACCTACGACGGCGACGATCGGACTCCTGCGCCCGCCGTCAGCGCGGATGATGCCACCGTCCTCCCCGCCTCGATCGCGCCGGGCGAGAGCGCCGAGGCGACGTTCTATTTCGCAGTACCTGTTGCATCCGACGGGGATATCCGTATCATGGTCGATATACTGGCTGCAGCATCAGACGTCGTGTTCGTGGGAGCGCGACCGTAAGCGCCGGTTGAGGGGAAATCACCGGCCCGGGCGTTGAGGGGAACGCCGTAGGGTCCGGTTGATCATGGACTGGGGAGTCTGATGAATTCTGGGGAATTCAAGCGCGGCTATGCACGCCGCCTTGTCACCGTTCTCGTGACCATGCTCGCGATCATCGCGGGCTCATTCGTGGCGATGACGCCCGCAGCGGCGGACGTGAGCCCGCCGGAGGGTGATCCATCCACGGTGACGGCCGACGCGCTGCCGACCGTGCAGATCAACGGCATCGTCTGGGACCAGGAGGTCGTGGGCAACGTCGTCTACGCCGCAGGATCCTTCTCGAGCGCGCGCCCTGCGGGCGCCGCCGCAGGCACGAATGAGACTCCTCGTTCCAACCTGCTGGCCTACAACATCCAGACCGGCGCGCTGATCACATCGTTCGCGCCGACCATCAACGCGCAGGTGCGCTCGGTCGAGGCCTCGCCCGACGGCACGCGCCTGTACATCGTCGGTGACTTCACCACGGTGAACGGCCAGACGCGCAACCGCGTCGCCGCATTCGATCTGCCGAGCGGGACGCTCTCGTCGTTCAACCCGAACTCGAACGGCACCACGATCGGTGTCGACGCCACGAACTCGACCGTGTACTTCACCGGCACCTTCGGCCGCGTCTCGGGACAGGACCGCTTCGGCGCCGCCGCCGTGAACCGTGACGGAACGCTGCTGCCGTGGGCTCCGGTCCTCGGGGAGCGCCGCGGGCGCGTGGTCGTCGTCTCGCCCGACGGCACCAAGGTGGTGCTCGGTGGGGACTTCCCGACTCTGAACGGCAGCTCCAACCCCGGCTACGGGCTTGGCATGGTGTCTGCCACCGACGGTTCGCTGATCGTGCCGTTCCAGACCAACAACATCATCCGCAACGCCGGCAACGACGCCGCGATCCTGTCTCTCAAGTCCGACGCGGATTCGTTCTACGGAACCGGCTACGTCTTCGGTTCCGGCGGAAACCTCGAGGGCAGCTTCCGTGCGTCGTGGGACACCGGCTCGTTGAGCTGGGTGAACGACTGCCACGGCGACCAGTACGACGTGCAGCCCATGGGCGACGCCGTCTACGCGGCCGGCCACTCGCACTACTGCGGAAGCCTCGAAGGCGGATTCCCGCAGAGCGACCCGTGGAGCTTCTACCGCGCGATCGCGGTCACCAAGGAGCCCTCGCGCATCACGCCGAACGGCTTGAACCTCGGCTACTACGACTTCGGGGGCAACCCGGCGCCGAAGATGCTGCACTGGTTCCCGAGCCTCAACACCGGCACCGTGAGCGGCGCGTACCAGGGCCCCTGGACGGTCAACGGCAATTCCGAGTACCTCGTCTACGGCGGGGAGTTCACCCGGGTGAACAACGTCGGGCAACAGGGTCTCGTGCGCTTCGCCGTGCCCGCCAAGTCCACGAACGCGCAAGGACCGATCCTGTGGAACACGGACTGGCCGGCCAGCGCGCTGCCGCTCGACGGATCGATCCGTGTGACGTGGCCGCTCAACTACGACCGCGACAGCGAGTTCCTCAAGTACGAGGTGCTGCGCAACAACGTCGTGATCAAGACGTTCGAGAACGTGCGCTCCAAGTCCAAGGACTGGGGTCTGCCGCCCATGACCTACGTCGACTCCGCCGTGGTCAGCGGCACTTCGTACACGTATCGCATCCGCGCGACGGACAACGAGGGGCACAACATCCTGGGCGGCGCCGTGACCGCGACCGCGACCGGAACCGCGACGAGCAGCACGTATCGCAGCACGGTGCTCGCTGACAGCCCGCTGGACTTCTGGCCCCTCGACGACACAGCCGGATCCGTCTCCTACGACTGGGCGGGAGCATCCGACCTCACGGTGAACAGCAACGTGAGCCGCGGTGTCTCCGGTGCGATCCTCGGCGACAGTCGCACGGCGGCCAGCTTCAACGGCGGCAGCAACGGCTTCGCATCGACCACCACCGCGGTCGCTGGTCCGCAGACCTTCGGCATCGAGGCCTGGTTCAAGACGACCACGACCGACGGCGGCAAGATCGTCGGCTTCGGCAGCAGCTCGACCGGCAACTCCGGCAGCTACGACCGGCACGTCTACATGCTTCCCAACGGTCGCGTCACGTTCGGCGTGTACCCGGGGTCCTCGCAGACCATCGAGTCGTCCGCCGCATTGAACGACGGGCAGTGGCACCACGTCTCCGCCGGACTCAGCTCCGAGGGCATGGTCCTCTACATCGACGGCGTCCGCGTCGCGCAGCGCAGCGACGTCACCTCCGCGCAGGGCTACAACGGCTACTGGCGCATCGGCGGGGACTCGCCGTGGGCAGGCTCGGACCGGTTCATCGGTCAGATCGACGAGGTCGCCATCTACGCGGCACCGCTGAGCAAGACGCAGGTCGCCTCGCACTACACGGCATCCGGTCGCACGCTCGAAGGAGCGACCGTTCCCTCCGACGCGTACGGCGCCGCGGTGTACGGCCTCGATCCTGCGCTGTACTGGCGACTCGGTGAGTCTTCGGGCAGCACGGCGGCTGACAGCTCCGGCTACTCGCAGCGCGGAACCTACTTCGGCTCGGTGACCAAGGGGACCAACGGTGCCCTGAGCGGCGTCTCCGACACAGCGGCGACGTTCAGCGGTGGACAGGTGATCAGCCAGAACTCGTTCTCCAACCCGCGCTCCTACTCGCTCGAGACCTGGTTCAAGACGAGCACGACCTCCGGCGGAAAGCTGATCGGCTTCGGCAACAGCCCCGACGGCAACTCCAACAACTACGACCGCCACATCTACATGACGGACGCAGGCAAGCTGGTGTTCGGCGTATGGACCGGGCAGGAGCAGACGATCCGCACGGACGCCTCGTTCAACGACAACACGTGGCACCACGTGGTCGCGACCCAGGGCGCTCAGGGCATGCGGCTCTACGTCGACGGTCAGCTGCAGGGCACGAACCCCAACACCGATGCGCAGGACTACACCGGTTACTGGCACGTCGGAGGCGACGTCACCTGGGGCCCGGGCGACTGGGAGTTCGACGGCGCACTCGATGAGGTCGCCGTGTATCTCGCGCCGCTGTCGGCAGCCGACATCTCGCAGCACTACGCGCTCGGGTCCACCGGAGCTCCCGCGAACGTGCCGCCCACGGCCAGCTTCACCCACACGGTGGACAAGCTGAAGGTGAACGTCGACGGCTCGGCATCCGCCGACTCCGACGGCACGATCGCCGGCTACTCGTGGAACTGGGGTGACGGTTCGCCCGCCACCGCCGGGGAGACCAGCACGCACACCTATGCAGAGGGCGGGCAGTACACCGTCACGCTGACGGTGACGGACGACAGCGGTGCGACCGCGACGTCCACGGCGTTGGTGACCGCGGTTCCCAACCAGCTCCCCGTCCCGTCGTTCACGACGTCCACGACCGATCTCACGGTCGCGGTCGACGCCTCGGCGAGCAACGACACCGACGGCACGATCGCCGGCTACTCGTGGAACTGGGGTGACGGTTCGCCGGCCACGACCGGCCGCACGACGACCCACGCCTACGCGGCAGACGGCCAGTACACGATCACGCTGACGGTCACTGACAACGACGGCGCCACCGCGCAGAAGACCGCCTCGGTCACCGTCACGGCTCCCGTCGGCGCGGTCACCTACGCTCGCGACGATTTCAACCGCACCCTGGCCACCGGTCTCGGCTCGGCGAACGTCGGCGGGGCGTGGACGCTGTCCAACACTGCTTCCAACTACCGGGTGGATGGCTCGTCCGGGGTGTTCGTGCAGCCGGCAGGCGGAGCGCAGCGGTACGCGTACCTCCCGTCCGTGTCGTCCACAGACACCGCGATCGACGTGGACGTGGCGCTGCCGCAGCGTCCGGTCGGCGGTAGTGCGTACTACACGTCGCACATCCGCCGGGTGGGTGCCGACGACTACCGGTCTCGCGTGGTCGTCGCAGCAAACGGCGCGGTGACGGTGCAGCTGCAACGCACCACGACGATCCTGGTGAACGTGCCCACGTCCCTCACCGTCGCCGCGGGTGACAAGCTCCACGTGCGCACCGAGGCGACCGGCACCTCGCCGACCACTCTTCGTGTGAAGGTGTGGAAGGTCGGCTCCGCCGAGCCCACCAGCTGGACGGCGTCCACCACGGACTCGACAGCGGGGCTGCAGGCCGCAGGCGATGTCGGACTCGGTGTCTACCTGGGCAGCGGTGTCACGAACGTGCCGTTCCAGACGGGCTTCGACAACTTCTGGGCCGGTTCGAGCAACGGTGGTCTGGTGCCGCCCGCCAATGAGGCGCCGACGGCCGCGTTCGTCGCCACGCCGAACGGTCTCGCGGTCGCCTTCAACGGATCCACCTCGAGCGACTCCGACGGAACCATCGCGTCGTACGCCTGGGACTTCGGAGACGGGACCACCGGAACGGGAGTCACGGCGAACCGCACCTACGCGGCAGCAGGCACCTACACGGTGAAGCTCACCGTGACGGATGACGACGGCGCCACCGGGACGATCTCGCACCCGGTGACCGTGACGGCCCCGGTGCCGGGCAACCAGGCTCCGACCGCCGCCTTCACGACCAGCGTCGCCGGGCTCACCGTGAGTGCCGATGCCGCGACGTCGACCGATCCTGATGGCAGCATCGCCTCGTACGCATGGAACTTCGGTGACTCGACCACGGGAACCGGCGCGACTGTGAGCCACCCGTACGCGGCGGCGGGGACGTACACGATCACCCTGACCGTGACGGACAACGGCGGTGCGACGGCGACCACGACGCGCAGCGTCACAGTGACGGCTCCGGCCGCCGCGGGGCTCGTCCAGGACGACTTCAACCGGGCCGACGGTCTGCTCGGGGCCGCGCCGCTCGGCGGGGCCTGGACGCAGACCGCCGGTGCGGCGAACGTCGGCATCGATGCGAACCGGGCCCGTCTCACGACGGCAGCGGCGAGCCAGACCCGCTCGGCCACGCTCAACGCCACCACCTCAGACAGCACGGACCTGACGTTCTCGTTCTCGACGTCGACCGCCGTCACCGCAGGGCGCATGTACGTCTCGGCCCTCGGTCGCGTCGTCGGCGCGGACGACTACCGTGCGCGGTGGCTCATCGCCCCCAACGGTTCCGTCCAGGCGCAGCTGTCGCGGGGCGGCACGGTGCTCAGCTGGGTCGACATGACCGGCATCACGATCACACCGGGCACCGTGTACAACGTGCGCGTGCAGGTGTACGGAACCGGCACGACCACCCTGCGCAGCAAGATCTGGGCGGACGGTCAGACGGAGCCGCAGAACTGGCAGCTGTCGACGACCGACGCCACGGCTGCATTGCAGACCGCGGGATATACCGGAGTCACGACATATTCCAGTAGCGGCTATGGCCCACTGCCCTACAGTGTCTACGTGGACAACTACAAGGCAGTGAAGGTTCTCCCCTGAGTTTCGCAGAGTCGTACCGTAGCCTTCGCACGGCCCAGAAGGGTCGTGCGAAGGGCGCGCCGGCATACTCTCTCTACGTCAACAGGCCGGCAGGTCGCGTGTTCGCGGCGTTCGCGCACACCATCGGGATGACCCCCAATCAGGTCACCATCGTCAGTGCCGTCTTCACGTTCACCGGCATCGTGCTGCTCGCCACCGTGCCGCCCTCGATCGGTCTGGGCATCGCCGTCTGGCTCTTGCTCGCGCTCGGATACGCGTGGGACAGCGCCGACGGCCAGGTTGCTCGCCTCCGCGGGGGAGGGTCGCTCGTCGGAGAGTGGCTCGACCACATCTTCGACGCTGCGAAGCTCGTCTCCCTGCATATCGCGGTGGCCATCGGGGCATACCGCTTCTTCGACCTCGACTCCGTACTCTGGGTGCTCGTCCCGCTCATCTTCAGCATCGTGGCCACCACGACGTTCTTCGGGATGATCCTGAATGATCTGCTGCGTGCGCGTCAGGGTGTTCCTCAGGCCGCCCAAGCCGGAGGATCTTCGCCGTTGCGCGCGATCCTGGGCATCCCGACCGACTACGGAACGTGGTGCTTCGCGTTCGTACTGTGGGGCTGGACCGCGGGTTTCATGGTGGTCTACACGCTTCTCGCGCTGGCGGCGCTGCTGTATCTGGGCGCGGCCGTCGTCATCTGGTTCCGTAAGATGAAGTCTCTCGGCTGAGTAACATGGAGGCTGAGCGCAGTCAATCGATTCGATTGACTATCCAGGACTTACTCAGCAAGCGCTTATACGGTCCATCGCAACCCGACGCTGTAGCCGGGTGCCATCGCGCTTTCTCACGCCGCCCCCGACTGGCGCGAGGAAGTGTGGACAACTGCGAACCCGAGAAAGCCTCCCCCTCCATGCGAACTCGTTCCCTGTCTACTGCCGTCGTGCTCGGCGCACTCATCGCCCCGTTGATAATCGGGACCCCAGCTCTCGCCGCCACAGACGATCCCCTCACCCTCTCCGATGACATGAACCGCACGGTGAGCCGTGGCCTGGGTTCGTCGGCCGCCGGCGTCACTTATGACGCCGTGCCCGCCGCATCCTTCTCCGTCGCCGGCGGAGTCGCGAAACTCGCCCCGATCGCCTCGGGCGCGACGGCGACCTTGCGCCCCCGTGCGGTATCGCTGACAGACGCCACGCAGTCCGTCGTCTTCACGCTGCCCACTTTGCCCAAGTCGGGATCGGGTGTGTACCTGAGCCTGCAGTCCCGCCTCACCGCAGCGGGCTTCTATCAGGTGCAGGTGCGCGTCGACCCTCGTGGCGTGGTGCTGCTGGAGACGCTGCGCGTGAACGGCAGCACCCAGACCTCGCTCGGGCATGTCAACGTGCCGGAGCTGAGGGTGAAACCCGGTGTCCCCCTCACTCTCGAGACGCGGATCACAGGTTCGAGCGCCGTCACCATCGATGCGCGTGTCTCCGCGACCGCTGCTGCCCCCGGTGCGGGGTGGAAGCTCTCGGTTGCCGACAAGGCCTCTGCGCGGTTGACGGAGGCAGGTCGCACGGGAGCTCGCGTGTACGTGTCGCGTTCCACGCCCGCGCAGGCCGTTGCGTTCGATGATCTCCGGATCACCGAGAACGTGTCCGCGCCGACGACGCCGACCGCGCCCACGACGCCGACCGCGCCCACGACGCCTACGACGCCCACGACGCCCACGACGCCGACGACCCCGACCGTGCCGACGACGCCGACCACCTCGTCCTCGATGCCCGCATGGGACCTCACCGGTTCTCGGATCAAGCCAGGGGCCGCAGTGCCTGGTGCAACTTCTTACGCGGTGCCGGCCGGCGCCGTGTTCGTGAATGCGGCGGCGACCGCCGCGGGAACCGGCACAGCGGCATCGCCGTACTCGACTCTGCAGCGCGCGGTCACAGCGAGCCCCGCCGGATCGACCATCGTCGTTCGAGGTGGCACGTATCACGAGAATGTCACCGTGCCGGCGGGCAAGCGGGTCACCATCCAGTCGTATCCCGGCGAGTCCGTGTGGCTCGACGGTTCCGAGAAGCTCACCGGGTGGAAGGCCAGCGGGACTGCCTGGTACGTCAGCGGCTGGACGCACGACTTCGATTCGACTCCCAGCTTCACCAAGGGTGAGGCCGACGGCACCGCCGCCGGTTGGCGGTGGCTCAACGCGGACCGCCCGATGGCGGCGCACCCGGAGCAGGTGTGGATCGCTGGCACGCCGTTGCGCGAGGTCGGTTCTCTGGCGCAGCTGAAGGCCGGGACCTTCTTCACCGATACCGCGGCGGACCGCCTCTACATCGGCTCCGATCCGGGCAAGGGCGAGGTGCGGGCCTCTACCCTCACCAAGGCCATGTCCGTGCGTGCCGAGGGAACGGTCATCCGGGGGATCGGCGTTCGCGGCTACGCCACTTCGGTCTGGATGATGGGCGCCGTGACCGTCGAAGCACCCAAGACGACCTTCGAGAACGTCGCGCTCTACGACAACGCATCCACCGGACTCTTCGTCGGAGCGGCGGATGCCACGCTGAAGAACGTCACAGTGGCGCGCAATGGTCTCATGGGCATCGGCGCGAACTACGCGGATCGCCTCAAGGTCACCGGACTGCTCGCGGTCGAGAACAACTCCGAGGGGTTCAACTCCTCCCCGGTCTCGGGCGGGCTCAAGATCGCCAAGAGTCAGACCTTCAGCGTCACGGACTCGGCCTTCCTCCGCAACAACGGCCCCGGACTGTGGACCGACCAGTCGGTGTCAGACATCGACATCGCGCGCAACGACTTCGCGTACAACACGGGAGCCGGTGTGTTCCTCGAGCTCTCGCATCGCGTGGACTTCGTGAACAACCTGGTGCTCAACAACCAGGGCAACGGGGTGAAGATCAACAACACCGGCAGCGTGCAGATGTGGAACAACACGATCGTGGGTGGCAATCGCACGGTGAACATCGTGCAGGATTCCCGCTCTGCTCTCGACCCGTCGGTTCCCGGGCACGATCCCCGACGCCCGCTGGGCGACCCGGGCATGCCGTGGCTGATCAAGGACATCACGATCGGCAACAACGTCATCGCGCAGAGCTCGGGCAACTGCACGCTGTGCGTCGAGGATTACACCGCGAAGTACACGGGCGCGCAGCTGAACATCATCTCGAACGGCAACGTCTTCCAGCGCACCACCGCCACCAACCCGTCGTGGCTCGTCATCTGGTCGCGCGGTTCGGTGAACCCCAACCCGGCCATCTACACGTCCTTGAGCGCATACTCCACAGCGACCCAGCAGGACAAGAAGTCGGTCAGCGTGGATGCCCGCGCGGTCACCGGTGCGAACGGCGCACTGCTTCCTGCTGATGCGGCTGCGTTCGCCGCAGTGCCGATGGCACCGACGAGCGCCGTGACCGGATTGCTCGGCACCACGCAAGCGCGTCTGGGCGCGATCTTCCCCTGAGCCCGTGGAGATGATGGCCTGGCCGGGGCGCCCCTGGCCAGGCCATCGTCGGCTGATGCGCGGTGCGCGGTGTGCGGTGTGCGGTGTGCGGTGCGCGGTGGCGCGTGGTGCGTGGCGGTATGCGGCGCGTGGTGGTGCGTGGTGCGTGGTGCGATCGACGGTGCTGACACAGAACCGGGCGGGTGTCGTCCATGCGACGGATCCCGCGCGGTTCGTCCCGTGACATCCGGGTGCCCTCGTCAGGACCCCGCCGGCCGCGCCTGCGGGGTCCTGACGTCGTACTACTGGGCGGGACCCGCCCAGAGGTTGTCGTAGCTGTACACCAGCGGGACCGTGGTCGCGCTCGACGACAGGTAGCTGTTGACTCCGACGTAGCCGGGCGCCTGCAGCACCGCGGTGCTGTCGGTGATGGTCGAGGCCCACGCGGTCGGTTCCGTCGTGCCAGTACGCCACACCTTCGCCTTGAGCGTCGTCGCGTTCGTGCCAGTCACCTGGAACCGCACGTTGAGCGAGTCCGGGCCGGTGACGGTCAGACCGGAGACCGTCGTCGAGGCGAGCACTGTCTCGGTTCCGGCCACGGTCTTGGTCAGCCACAGCGCGACCGTGCCGTTCGCCGCCACGCGGAACTTCGCGCGGTAGTCGTTGGCGCTGTCGATCTGGCGTCCGATCGCGGAGAAGTAGTAGCCTCCGCCGGTCGACGGTTGATTGAACGCGACGGTATAGCGTTCCTCGGTGTTCGCCGACGGCGTCGAGCCGGCCAGCACGGCGGTGTAGTTGTTCCCCGCCGAGAGCGTCACCTTGCCGACGCCATCAGCCACCGAGAACTTGCTCAGGGCGGTGGTGGTGCCGGGGAGCATGGTCCACGAACCGCTGGTTCCGGAGTTGCCCCAGCCGTTGGTGGCGGTGCGATCGAAGGTGTCGGTCGCCCAGACCGCGGGCGCAGTCACTGTGACCTGCGCCGTCGTCGTCGCCGAAGCTCCGCGGTTGTCCTTCACCTCGAGAGTGACGGTGTAGGTGCCCGCCGCAGCGTAGGCGTGAGTCGCGGTGGCTCCGGTGCCCGTGGTGCTGTCGCCGAAGTCCCAGGCGTACGAGGCGATCGCGCCGTCCGGGTCCGATGATCCGGAGCCATCGAAAGCCGCGCTCAGGTCGGTGACTGCAGAGGTGAAGGCCGCCGTCGGTGCCGCGTTCTGCGTGATCACGACATCCTGTGTCACGGAGTGCGTTCCACCGCGGTTGTCGGTCACCGTGAGGCGCACCGTGTAGGTGCCGGTCTGCGCGTAGGTGTGCGTCGCGGTCGCGCCGGTCCCGGTGGTGCTGTCACCGAAGTCCCACGCGTACGAGGCGACGGTTCCGTCGGGATCGGCCGAGGCCGACCCGTCCACGCTCAGATCGCGCTGGTCACTGGTCGCCGTGAAAGCGGCCGTGGGGAGCTGGTTCACCGGCTCCGTCGCGGTGACGCTGCGCGTCGTACTGGCCGATGCGCCGCTGTCGTCGGTGACGGTGAGCGTCACCGTGTAGGTGCCGGCTGCGGCGTACGTGTGCGACGCGGTCGCCCCTGTGCCGGTCTCGCCATCGCCGAACGTCCACGCGTACCCGGTGATGGTGCCGTCCTGGTCCGCCGATGCCGACGCATCGACCGCGAGACCGAGGTTCGTCATGGTGGGCGTGAACGCCGCGGTCGGCGCCTGGTTCGCCGGCGTGCGTCCTGCCGCGGCGAAGTGCGCGCGGATCCGGTCGCCGCTCAGCGCCACGGGATAGACGGCCACCTCATCGAGGGTGCCCGCGAGATAGTTGCTCGTCGTGCCGCCCCAGGTGCGGTCTGCGCCGATGCGCCAGTAGCCGCGCTGGTTCAGAGCACCGGTGACCCCGTTGCTTCCGATGAGTTGGCTGTCGACCCAGAACTTCATTCCGGCACTGCCCTGCGTGGCGACGACATGATGCCACTGGCCGTCGTTGAAAGCGGTGGACGTGGCGATCGTGGTCTGCGTGCCGTTGTTGGCCCCGAACACGAGTTTGCCGTTCGACTGCATCGTGACCTGACGGTCGATGCTGCCCGTGTTGCTGCTGAGCCCACTCGTCGTGTTGCCGAACCCGATGAGGGTTCCGCCCTTGTTCGATGTGGACTTGAACCACAGCTCGGCGCTGTAGGCGGACGGTGCGTTCCACGCCTCCTGTGCGACGATCTGAGCGTTGGTGCCGTTGAACGTGGTCGCGGAGTCGCCCGTGACCGCGCCGGTGACATTGCGTGTCACTGTGCCGGCGAGGTTTCCCGTGGTCCCGCCGACGGCGGAGTCACGGATCGTGCCGGACGTCGTCTCGTTCAGCCGCCAGTAGAGGTCGGGGGTGTCTGCGGACACCGCGGCGCCGTACGTGTCGGTCGGCGCGGCGGTCCAGGTGGCCGCGCGGCCGCTGGCGAGGTAGTGCGCCTGCACGTCGCTCTTCGGAAGTGCCTTGGCGTACACGGCGACGTCGTCGATCGTGCCGGAGAGGGCCATGTCGGTCGGACGGTTCGTGAAGCCGCTCGTCTGGTCGGCGCCGATGCGCCAGTAGCCGGAGTGCGACTTGGGTGCGGTGTACGACTGGTCACGGCCCACACGGTCGCCGTCGACGAAGAGCTGCATGCCTTCGCTGCCGACAGTGCCCACGATGTGGTGCCACTGGCCGTCGTTGATGCTCGTGCGGCTGAAGACCGTGCGGTACGAACCGTCGTTGATCGCGAAGTTCGCGCGACCGGACGAATCGAGGTAGAGGACACGATCCGTGTTGCCGGCTGTCGAGGTGCCGGCCGCCGAGTCGCCGAAGCCGACGATACGACCGCCGCGCGAGCTGGTGGTCTTGACCCAGGCCTCGACGGACACGGCGGCATCCGCGTCGACGGCGTCCTGTGTCGTCATCTTCGGGTTGCTGCCGCCGGCCGACGTCACCGCCTTGTCGCCGTCGTTGGTCAGGGCGCCGTTCGCACCGAGGGTGAGTGTGCTCGACGAGCCGGGAGCGTCTCCGACATCATCGGCGAAGCGCGTCCCCGTGGTCTCGCCGAGACGCCAGTAGTGCGTGGCTCCGCTGGCCCTCACCGCGGCTCGGTAAGCCGACGTGGGGGTGCCGGACACGGTGATGTAGGGCGACCAGGCGCTCCACTGCACATTGCCGTCGGCATCCTTCGCGCGCACTTGGTAGCGAACCTGACTTCCTGGCGTCTGCCCGGTGTCGGTCGCGCTCAGGCTGGGCAGCTTCCAGAACTCGCTGTCCGTACGCGTGAAGGTCGCGATCTTGGTGGCGGGGCTGCGGAACACGTCGTAGGTGATCGCCGCGTTGTCGCGGTCCCAGACGCTGCTGAACGGGATGCGGACCACACCCGCTTCGTCGGAGTACGGAGCCGGAGTGAAGCCTGCCGAGTTGATCGGTCCGACCGCATGCGGCGACGTGGTGCGCTTCGCGAACCGCACGAGCCCCTGCTGGGCGACGTTGTTCACCTTCGGGAACTCGCCACCGAGCACGATGTACTCCGAGTTGCCCGTCACCGACCATGCGGCCTGACGGGCCGAGGTGTAGGAGCCGAACTCCAGGTCGGGGTACCAGTGCAGCAGGCCCGTGTAGGGGATGCCGGTGTAGTCCCAGCCGTAGGCGTCCTTCTTGGTCGTGATGCCGGTCGGGAAGGTGGGCTCCGCCGTCGCCTTCTGCCAGCGCGACCGCGGGTTGGTGTCGGGGAAGCCGCCGATCACGGAGCAGTCGTGGCGGTGGCTCACGGAGTACAGGACCTGTCCCTGGGGGAAGCTCGCGTACGAGTCGCCCAGGCAGTCGTTGACCCAGTTGATGCCGCCCGTATAGGGGTCGGCCGCGAAGGTGCCCTCGAACGTGGCGCCCGTGCCGAATGCGTATGCGGTGCCGTAGACCTGCACGCCGTCCGTGCTCAGGCTCGAGATCGCGCCGTTGAGTCCGGCAGTGCGGATGCGGTCGGTGGCGGCCCAGGCCAGCGCATTGCCTGAGGACGCCTCGAGCGAGGCCATTCCGTAGACGGCTGCGCCGTTGAGCTCGGTGAATGAGCCGCCGATGATGACGCGAGAGCTGTCGGGGCTCATCACCATGTCCCAGACGAATCCGTCGCCGCCAGCGGACGGCGCCCAGTCGGTGATCGCCTTGGTGGTGGTGTTCCACGCCGCGAGCTCGCTGCGAGGCTTGCCGCCGCTGGAGCGGAAGTTGCCGCCGACGTAGACCGTGTCGCCCGCGAAGGCGAAGCCGCGCACCTGCCCGTCGGCGCGGGGCGCCCAGTCGAGCAGGGCGCCGGTTGCGACGTCGAAGGCGGCGACGTGCGCGCGCGCCTGGCCGTCGACGGTGGTGAAGTCGCCGCCGAAATACACGGTCTTCCCGTCGGGAGTGCCTCGGACGACAAGTCCCTGCGCATCCATGCTGTGGGCGAAGTTCGCGACCGGGTTGCCCGTGCGGATATCGAACGCGAAGATGTTGTTCGCGTCGATCTCGCCTGCGCCTCCCACGGCGACCCCCGGCGGACGCGCCTTCGTGAAGCTGCCGGTCACGTACACCGTGTTCCCTACGACGGCCTGGCTCCACACCACGCCGTTGATCTGCCAGGTCGGCAGGGCGTCGGCGCTGACGGTGTCGGGCAGCGCGGGTGTCTCCGCGGCGGAGGCGTTCTGTGTGGGGCCGGCGAAGACCAGCATCGCGGCCAGCATCGTTGCGGCGGTGGCGAATGCGGCCAGTGTCCGACGGAGGCGCTGTGCACCGGTCGCTCGGGTCATGACGGGTCCTTCGGTAGTGGTCGTGAAATGGGGGGCGGTCATCGGTCTGCGCATCATCAGCTCAGACCGCCCCGGAAGACGGCGGATGTGTGGACGGCGTCGAAGTCGACCACCAACGTGATCTCCGAACGGGCGTCGGACGGAACAGCGAACGCGTAGAAGGCCTTCGCGGTCTTGCCCGGCTGTAGGGTTCCCGCGAAGTCGACCGCCTCGGCATCGGCGGCATAGACCTTCGTCAGCGGGGCGCCGTCGGCATCGAGCAGCGTCAGCACCGCTGTGCCGAGGTCGATGGCGTGGTCCGAACCGTTCGAGATCGTGATGGTGAGACGCGCGTACTCGCGCCCGGGGAAGCTGCCGGGCCCCTCGCTGGTCTCCTTGTCGAACGACACGTCCGCGATCGCGACCTTCACACTGTCCTCGTACGACACGGCGCCGGACGTCGACGCAGGCTTGGCGCTCTGCGTCGGCTTCGATGCCTTCCCGTCGCGCACGACCTTCGCGATCGGCTGATCGGGATCGGCGGCATCCGACGTCGCCGACGGCGCGGGAGAGCTCCCCGGCGACTCGGTCGGCGCGCTCGTCGATGTGCTCGACGACGGGCTCGGTCTGGCGTCGCTCTGCGGCTCACCTGTGCTTGAACACGCGACAAGAGTCGCGCAGAGTACCAATGTTGCGACGCACGCGTACGCTCGAACAATCCCCACGATTGCTATCCCCAGTTTTCCCCAATGGGGGAAGCCGCCGGATCCGTGTACGGATTCCGCCGATCGGTGTCATACCCCTATGACACTCATTCCCCAGATTTGATCAGGGTAGCGTGTCGCAGCCGGGAAATCCAGAGAAATATCTGAACAGCTCTGTGGTGGGCTCTCGCGAGCACGTCAGCGAGAGGAGAACCTCGACAGCACGGCGAGGATCTCCGACTGGTAGCGCGCCGTGTTGAACCGCGTGCTCGCCTTGGCGGCATCGGCCAGCGCGAGGGCGCGGAATCGCTGCCAGTCGTCGCGGATCCGGCGGATGCCGTCCGCGAGTGCCGGCGCGTCATCCATGGCGACCAGGACCGTGGAATCGAACCCGGATGCGGCCTCGCGCAGGCCCGTGTGATCGGCGACGACAACCGGTCGTGCGCTGAGAACGGCCTCGATCACGACATTGCCGAACGATTCATCGGCACGGGAGGGCACGATCGCCACGTCGGAGGCTGCCACAGCCTCCCAGACGGACGGGAGGAAGCCGACGAAGCGCACACGATCCTCGAGCGCCAAGGCCGTGACGCGCTGGCGGAGCTCTGCCTCATACCACTCGTAGCCGGGGAACACGTCGCCCACGATGTCGGCGTGCGCTTCGACGCCCTGATCGCGCAGCAGGGCGATCGCGTCGACCACGAGGTCGACACCCTTGCGTGGGGAGAGGCGCCCCACATACGCCACGCGAAGGGCGGAGTCGATGCTCTCGCGCGGAGGGGTCACGGCGGCGGGCCCCTCCACGCCGTTGTGGACGACCCATACGCCGCCGGTGCCCGCACGTGCCTTCGGACGGCACACGCGCAGACTCGTCTCGGAGTTGAAGACGATGCCGTTGGCGAGCCGTAGTGGCGCGGTGAGGAGCCGGCGGGAGGCGGGCGACAGCGACGCCTCCGCTTCATGCACATACACGATCCCCGGCCGCCGCGACAGGCGCGCCGCCAGGGTCCAGAACGGCGTCGTGAGAGTGTTGGCGAACACGATGTCGGCGTTCACCTCGCGGATGAGCCGACGCATGCGGGGGAGAGCTGAGAAAGTCGTCCTCAGCAGGTCGATCATCCCGCGCGGGGAGAGCATGCTCTTGCGGATGATGGGCGCCGCGAGCACCCGCACCTCGGCTCCGGTCTCGCGGAGAAACGGGATGAGCGGACCGTCGACCGAGCAGGTCACCACCACACGATCGCCCGCGGCGCGGAACGCTCGCACGGCCTCCAGGACCATGCGGTCCGAGCCGTAGAGGTCCGCGGAGGGGTTCGCGACGAGGATGGTCCGCCCGCTGGGCGCGACGGCGTCTGTCATCGTGCCGGGGTGCTCGCGCTCGGCCAGTACTCGTCGACCAGGCTCACCGTCGAGGCGATGTTGGCACGGCTGGACGCGCCGAACACGATCGACTCGAGGTTCGGGAGTCCGCACACCCACTCGATCGCTTCGCGCGGAGGCACCGCACCGCTGGCGAACACCGACATGGCGACCGCACGGAACGGGCGCTTGTCGATCGCGTCGAGATAGGCATCGACGCCGCCCGACATCCGGAAGCCGATCTTGTTGATGTTCGAGCAGACGATCGGGTTCTCCACGCCGACGGCGTCGAGGTCGTCGAGCAGGCGGGGCAGGTTCATCGTGATGAAGCCCGGCTCCGCGTTGTACCGCTTGCGGACGTGGTCGGCGAAGATGCGGAAGGCATCGCGGAATCCGAGTCCGGACAGCAGATCGACCACGACGTTCTGCATCCAGATCACGGGCGTGGACAGTCCCGCGAACATCTTCAGCTCGGCATCGATGAGCAGGGTGGAGATGCCCTCGATGTCCTTGCGTGCCAGCGACGACGTGCCGCGGGCGATGCTGTCGAGCAGGCCGTCTTCCGGCAGGAACTTGCGGATGGCACCCAGGAAGCCGTCTTCGGTCACGGCGTTGGCGTACTTGTGCGCGTACGGCATGCCGGGGAAGAACTTCATCTCCGGATAGCGGTCCGGATTCGCGCGGACGCGGTCGGCGACCTCTCCGATGCGCTCATGCGTGGTGCACATGAACGTGTGCACGCCTTCGTCGTAGGCGGCGTCGAGGACATTCATGATGGCATCCAGGTTCTGGAAGCGCATCTGCTGCGCGCGGGCCTTCTCCTCGGACATGTGGTTGACGCCGAAGAACTGGTTGTCTCCGAACAGCAGGCGGTCCATCTTCGGTGCGACGGTCTCGGTCATCGTCATTTCCCTCCGCGCAGCGCGCGCCATGCTTCTTTGACTCGACCGGGGCGTTCCGCGGTCGCGGTGCCGGCGGCGGCGCTCTGCAGGCGAGCGTCGTCGCGCACGGCATCCTGGCTGATCATCGCGATGACCTCGTCGGTCACCGCGGCGGATGCGAAGTCGTTCTCGCTGCGGCTCTCGCGGCCCTGTGCGCGTTGCACGAAGGCGTCCAGCTGAGCGCTGTACTCCTCGCCACGCAGATAGAACCAGGGAGCTTCGGTCAGTTCCGTCGTGTACCGCACGTTCCAGCCGGCGGTGTAGCCCTCGGGGATCGGCGCGGTGTCGCGCAGGTAGACCTGGATCTCCTGACGGTCCGCGTAGATGCGGCCGTGCTCGCCCCACAGGGTGATCTTCGTCGTCATCTTGCGCTGCGACTCGTCCGACCAGTTCGCGATGATCTGCGCCGTGCCGTTCGGGTAGTGCAACGTGCTCGCCACGGCGTCGTCGATCTGCGCCGAGAAGATGCTGGTGAGCTGGCTTCCGCTGACGGACTCCGGCTCGCCCAGGTACCAGGTGAGCAGGTTGAGCGGGTGCGCCGCGTAGTCGTAGAGGCAGCCGCCACCGGTCGCACGCTGGCTGCGCCACGTCGTGCCCGATGCCTTGAGCACCACGGGGCCGTACGCCTCGGCGAGGGCGGTGTTCACCTGTCCGAGTGCGCCGGCGTCGAGCAGCTTCTTGACCTCGAGGAACGCGCCGACGAAGCGGTTGTGGTAGCCGACCTGGGTCACGACGCCCCGCTCGGCGGCAAGGGCCGTGAGCTCCACGCTCTCGGCCGGGTCGATCACGAGCGGCTTCTCGCAGAAGACGTGGATGCCGCGGCTGAGCGCCTCGCGGATCATGCCCGCGTGCAGGTGGGTGGGGGTCGCGATGATCACGGCACCCGGCTTCGCCGTGTCGAGCATCTTGACGAAGTCCTTGTAGGTGGTGACTCCCGTGTACTTGGCCAGGATGTCGAGGAGATATCCGGTGGCATCACAGACGCCGACGAGATTCACGTCCGGGTGGGCCTTGATCATGGACAGATGGGAGAGCCCCATCTTGCCGAGCCCGACGACGGCGACGTCGATCACTTCGCTACCTCTATTCCTGTGTCGTTGTGCAGTGTCGCGCTCTTCGGCTTGCGACGATCTCTCGCGGTGAGCAGGGCGGCCTCGTACTCGCTGCCGATCTTGTCCCACGTGAACTCCTCGCGGAAGCGCTGCCGGCTGGCGGCACCCATGCGTTCCCGGCGCTGTGCGTCGCCGATGATGCTGTCGAGCAGCGGAGTGAGGTCGTCGGCATCCGAGAAGTAGGCGTTCTCGGGGCCGGCGACCCAGGTGTTGTACTGGTTGTCGTGGGCGATCACGGCGTTCCCCGCGGCCATGGCCTCGACGAGGGAGGGGTTCGTGCCTCCCACCGTGTGTCCGTGCAGATACGCCGTCGCGTGGAAACGCAGCGACTGCATGCGCTCCGGCTCGAAGATCGCTCCGGGGAACAGCACCTCGTCCGAGGCGGCGTCCATCACCTCGGCGTGGTACGGGTCGCTGCGGTCGTACGGTCCGACGACCACCAGCGGCATGCCGCGGCGGTGGCGCGACCAGGCGGTCACGATCTCGAGCACGGAGTTCTCCGGAATCGGCCGGCAGACCATGATCGCGTACTGCCCCGGAGTCAGGTCGAGCTCGGTGACCGGCGCCGTCGAGGCCTCGGTCACCTCGTGTGCGCCGTACGTGATGGTCGTCACGCGTCGACGACCGAAGTGGCGACGCAGATAGGTGGCGATCACGGGGTGGTCGGCGATCAGTACGTTGCCGATCCAGCCGGCTATGCGCTCGTTCGCGAGCAGGATGCCCTGTTTGAGCACGCCCCAACGCTTGCGGGTCCACTCCATGCCGTCCATGTTGATGACGTTCGGGATCCCGCGCAGCCGCGGCATCACATCGAAGATCGCGGTGTTGTAGCCGAACGTCAGCCAGACGTCGCCGTCTTCATGTGCCTTCGTGGCGTGACGGATGGACTTCAGGTCGAACGACGACGTACCGCGCCATCCCTCGAGGGGCTCGCGGATGAGCACGCGCTCGAGACCGTTCCACCGGTCGACCGTCGTCGGGCCTTCGCCGGGGACCTGACAGTAGACGATGACGTTCCACCCACGGTCGTGGAGGTAGAGCCCCACGTTCTCCGCGGCGGTCTCGAAGCCTCCGTACGCGGCGGGCACCCCATGTGTCCCGAGTATTCGGACAGTCGACGGCACGATGATTTTCCCCTCATTGCGGGTGCCCCTCAGCACCCTTCTCACTGTGTTACCTCTCGACGTCACCGCCTCTTCCGGCGACATCGAGCAACCGCGTCTGGGTCTAGTATGCCCCGCTCGGTTGCACCATGACCTTGGCGGTGCGCCACATGATCTGCAGGTCGTTCACGACGGACCAGTTCTCGACATAGCGAAGGTCGAGGCGCACGCTCTCATCCCAAGAGAGATCGCTGCGACCGGAGACCTGCCACAGGCCGGTGATGCCCGGCTTGATGTACAGGCGGCGGAACACGGTCCCGTCGTATGCCGTGACCTCGCTGGGCAGCGGAGGGCGCGGTCCCACCACGCTCATGTCGCCGATCAGAACGTTCCAGAACTGCGGCAGTTCGTCGAGCGAGAGCTTGCGCAGGATCCGGCCCACGCGGGTGACGCGAGGATCGTCCTTCATCTTGAACAGCAGGCCAGCGCCTTCGTTCTGCTCCTTCAGCGCTGCGAGCTGCTGCTCCGCGTCGGTCTTCATCGAGCGGAACTTCACCATCTTGAAGCGTCGCCCATCGCGGCCGACGCGCTCCTGGAAGAAGAAGACAGGGCCCGGGGAGTCGATCTTGACCAGCAGCGCGAGCACCGGGGTGATCAGACCGATCGGGATCAGAGCGAGCGTCGCGACGGCGATGTCGAGCGCGCGCTTGAGGATGTGCTGGCCGCCCTCGTAGCGAGGGATCTGCACCTGGATCAGGGGGAGCCCCTCGACCGGCGCGAAAGAGATCCGAGGACCGGCGACATCGGTGAGCCGGCTCGACAGCACCAGCTCGGCAGCAGTGCCCTCGAGCTGCCAGCTGAGCCGCTTGACGAACTCGGGGTCGCCCTCCGGGCGGCTGGCGACGATGATCGTGTCGGCGCCGAGCTCGGCGGCGACCGTCGACACGGTGTTGACGTTGCCCAGGACAGGGAACAGCGCATCGCCGATCTCGATGTCGCGGGCGTTGCCGTCGAGCAGCGTCGCACCGACCACCTGGTAGCCGGAGGCCCCGATCGGGTGGAGCGTGCGCACGACGTACTCGACGTCGTCCTTGTTGCCGACGACGAGCGTGCGCGACGCGAAGCGTCCGTGGCTCCGCTGGATCTGGAGCCAGTGGCGCCAGATCCAGCGGGTCACGAGCAGAGTCAACACACCGAGCGGCAGCCCCAGCAGCAGCGTCAGTTGCATCGACTCCCAGCTCAGGAGCACCGCGACGATGGCGATGATCCCGAAGGCGAGACCGCTGGCGTGCACGACGCCCCGGTACTCGGTGGCACTCGCACGGAAGAGCGCGGCGTCCCGCGTGTGGAGTGCGCTGAGCATGAGGTACCAGAGCGCGGCGAGGGGCACGCCGGCTCGCAGGACCTCAGGCACGGCGACGCCGTGGAGCAGCTGGACGGTCGCGGTCAGTCCGACGGCGAACAGGATGACAGCCGCATCCGTGACTCGCAGTCTGATCCGGTAGCGACGCTCCCACTGACGGCGTCGTTCCAACGTGGCGGAAGCGCGCGGCGTGACCACGGTGCGCGTCACCGACTTGGTGGCTCTCGGTGCGGCGACCGGCACGTAGCCGGATCCCGTGCGAGTGATGCTCAGGGCATCCTCGACGGAGGTCATGCCCCGGCCCCGAAAGCCGTTGATGTACGCAGAATTCCCCAGTGCGACATGGTTTCCCCAGTGTTTCCCCAGACCGCGAGCAAAACGCTTGCGGCATTCGTCCGCATTCCCGACCCCTCGGGTTCCCGCTGCCATCTCCGTGATCCCACACCACGGTTTTGCGATCGCCGTCCCACACGGCGGTGCTTGCAGCGGGCACTGCAGACTCTCGAAAGCATAGCGGAACGTTCGGGCGGAGGGAAGATAATTCGTGCGTGTGGATCAATCAGGGGTCGACAGGGGCGTCGCGGCCGAACGCGGGTCTATCCTGACCCCCGTGATCGACAACACCGCACCCGCACGTTTCCAGCTCCGTCGCATGCTGCCTCGTGATCCGGGTCAGCCGCACCGGGCGGCCAGCATGCTCGAGCTTTTCTTCGACCTCGTGTTCGTCGTGGCGGTGAGCATCGCTTCCGCCCAGCTGCATCATGCGCTCAGTCATGGGGACTTCGTGCACGGCATCGCCTCGTACGCGATGGTCTTCTTCGCGATCTGGTGGGCCTGGATGAACTTCACGTGGTTTGCCACGTCGTTCGATACCGATGACTGGTTGTACCGCGTGACGACGATCGTCCAGATGGGCGGTGTGCTGGTCATGGCCGCCGGCATTCCCGACGCGTTCGAGCACGGCAACTTCACGATCCCGGTCCTGGGATACATCGTGATGAGGGTCGCCATGATCGCGCAGTGGCTGCGGGCTTCGCGCTCCGCCGGCGAGCTGCGGGCGGCCACCCGCCGCTACGCCTTCGGGATCGGCGGTGTGCAAGTGCTGTGGATCCTGTTCCTGCTGATCCCCGGAGGGCCGTCGCAGATCGTCGCCTTCGTCGCGTTCGCCCTGATCGAGATCAGCGTCCCGGTCTTCGCGGAGCACCGGAAGCAGACGCCGTGGCATCCCCACCACATCACCGAACGCTACGGCCTGTTCACCCTGATCGTCCTCGGCGAGAGCCTGCTCGCCTCGGCGAACGCGATCATCGATGCCCTGAAGGAAGTCGAATCCCTCGGGCCGCTCATCGCGATCTCCGTGCTCACCCTCGTCGTCACCGCCTCGCTGTGGTGGGTCTACTTCTGGCCGCCGCATCACCGTGCGATCACGTCGTTCGGCCGCACGCTGCGGTACGGCTACATGCACTACTTCGTTTTCGCGGCTGCGGCGGCTTTCTCGGCGGGCATCGAGGTCGAGATCGACGTGCTGACCGGAAAGAGCGAGCTGTCGAGTGCGGCCGCCTCCTTCACGGTGACGATCCCGATCGCGCTCTTCCTGCTCGGCGTCTGGTGGATCGCGATCCGCGAGAACGCCGACCGTCTGGTGAACGCGGTCGTCCCGATCGGGGCGCTCGTCGTGTTGCTCGATCCGGTCCTTCCCATCCCCGTCGCCCTCACCGCCGTCATCCTCATCGGGATCGTGGTGGTGCTCGTCATCCGACCGCCCGTCGCGAGGGAGAACGACCGCCTGGGTTCATAGAAGAGACATAGGCTTCCCAAAGGCTCTTGATCGGCCGTGTGGCGACCATGGGGACACCCGATGGTTCACGAAAGGAGCCACATCATGAGCCGCATCCCCGAACCGGTCCAGACTCCCGACGGACCGGCGTATGAAGGTCGCCTCCTCGACAGGGCTGAGGAAGAAGTCGTCGACCAGGGCGCCGCGTTCGACCTGCGCACCCTGGTCAGCAGACGGGGGATGCTGAGCCTTGCCGGCATCGGGCTCGGCGCGGTCGTCCTGGCGGCCTGCGCACCGGCGTCGTCGAGCGGCTCGGGCTCGACGGCGACCCCCAGCGCGACGACCCCTGCGACCTCGCCGACCGCGACCGTCGACGGGGAGATCCCCGACGAGACGGCCGGCCCGTACCCCGGGGACGGCTCCAACGGTCCCGATGTGCTCGAGGACTCCGGCATCGTGCGGGCCGACATCCGCTCGTCGATCGACGGAGCCGCCACCGCGGACGGAGTGCCTCTCACCTTCGAACTCCAGATCCTGGATCTGGCAGGAGGGGGCGTGCCCTTCGAGGGAGTCGCTGTCTATGCCTGGCACTGCACGGCCCAAGGGGAGTACTCGATGTACTCCGAAGGACTCGAGAACGTCACCTATCTCCGTGGGGTGCAGGTGGCCGATGCGGACGGCAAGGTCGCATTCACATCGATCTTCCCCGGGTGCTACTCCGGCCGCTGGCCGCATATCCATTTCGAGGTGTATCCCGACCTGGCGTCCATCACCGAGGCGTCGAACGCCATCGCCACCTCGCAACTCGCGCTCCCGGAATCCGCGTGCAGCGAGGTCTACGCGCAGTCCGGCTACGACGGCTCGTCGCGCAACCTCGCCACCATCACGCTCGCGAGCGACAACGTGTTCGGAGACGACTCCGCCGCGCTGCAGCTGGCAACCGTGACGGGCGACGTCGCGAGCGGGTATGCGGCCACCCTCGTCGTCGGAATCGACACCGCCACGACGCCGACCGCGGGCGCAGCTCCCGGCGGCAGTGCAGGAGGCGGCGGGGAGCCGCCCGCAGGCTGAGCGCCGCGGGGTCGGGCCTCTCCCGCGACGTCGAGTGCGCGATCTGTTAGACTGTCTGATGCAACGTGAGTGATTCGCCCCTCTCGGCCGTCACGTCGCCACTGATCAGGGCCATTACGGACCGCTCACGTCGATGCGCGCGGGATCCGCCCTCGATCTCACATCAGCGAGGCGCCGACGTGCGCCCGCCCCACAGCAATGAGCATGACCATGAGTATCACGACCTTCCCTCCTACCGACCCGTTGACCTGGAAGCAGGCCGACACCGACGTGCACGTCGCGACGCGCAACGGCGAGTTCGCCGGCTTCGTCGAGTTCGACGGCTCCGCCCACCTCGTCCGTGACGAGCGCGGCACCGATCTCGGCGCGTTCGAGACCCTCGATGACGCCCAGGGCGCGCTCGAGAACAGCTCCGCGTCCCGCGCCGCTTGGGGCCGCCGGGCGCCCTTGACGCTCCCGCGCGCCTTCCGCCGGGGACTCCGCCGCGCCCGCGCCTGACTCCTGCCCCCGCCCGATCCGGCGGATCGGTCAGTTCCCGGTCTCGTCGGGCCAGGCCGCCGGGATCCCGCCCTCCGAGGTCGCAGGAACGACGCCCTGCAGGGGGGTGATGGTCTCCCACCCGGATGACGCGTCGCGCAGGAAGAGTACGACGGCATCGCCTCCCTGTTCCTCTGACATGGTGTCGTGCGTATCCCCGCAGCTGCGGGGAAGCGATGTGACGACGATCTCCGCGTCGCCGCTACCTGCGAGCCAGGAGTCCACTTCCACGTTCCAGGTCGTCGCGGGGATGTCCATGTAGCTCGTAGAGCCGGCCTGATCGATGATGCGGCCGAGCGCGACCGCATCCGCTTCCGCGGCGGCATCTGCCGGTGTCTCGAACCAGACCCAGTCGATGCATGCTTCCGAGGTGACGAGTGGAGAACCCGCGCAGCTCGCGGTCGGAGCGAGGGCGAGGAGCACAGCTGCGGCTGCAATCGCCCGGGCGTGTCGAGGCATGATCCGATCATGGCACAGCGCCGCGAGAACTCCGCGGTCGTATTCCGTTCGACGTATGTGGCCGGGGCTACTCTGAGTTAAGCGTTGGGCGTCCGCCTTGGGCTTTCACAGCCGCAGGGCTCCGATCGACGGGAGAACATCATCTCCACTTCACAGGTCGAAAAGACCGCAGCAACGCTGGGACCGGTACGTCAGACGTACGCCGGCAACGCAGACTTCCCCCCGATGGCTCAGGCCTACAAGCAGGTCTCCCAGGTCGTCCGAGAGATGGGACTGCTCCAGCGCGCGAGCGGGTTCTACATCTGGGTCTCCATCGCCATCACGGTGGCGCTCGCCGGCTGCATCGCCGGATTCATCCTGCTCGGCGACAGCTGGTTCCAGCTGCTCATCGCCGCAGCCCTCGGCATCGTCTTCACGCAGATCGCCTTCCTGACGCACGAAGCGGCCCACCGTCAGATCCTCAGCTCAGGACCAGCCAACTTCCGCCTGGCGCGCATCCTCGCCGCCAGCATCGGCATGAGCTACGCCTGGTGGGACTCCAAGCACACCAAGCACCACGGCAACCCGAACCAGGTGGGCAAGGACCCCGACATCGAGGTCGACACGATCTCGTTCCTCGAGGAGGACGCGGCGAAGTCCCGCGGCCTCATCCGGCTGATCACTCGCAAGCAGGGATGGCTGTTCTTCCCGCTCCTCACGCTCGAGGGCCTGAACCTGCACTATCTCGGCCTCAAGCACCTGACGACCAAGAAGAACGTCAAGGGACGCTGGATCGAGCTGAGCATCATCGCCGCCCGCTTCATCATCATCCTCGTGCCGGTCTTCATGATCCTCCCGCTGGGAATGGCGTTCGCGTTCATGGGCGTGCAGCTGGCCGTCTTCGGCGTCTACATGGGCGCCTCCTTCGCGCCGAACCACAAGGGCATGCCGATCATCGATCCGAACGCCCGTCTGGACTTCTTCTCGAAGCAGGTCCGCACCTCGCGCAACGTGAGCGGCGGATGGTGGGTCACCTCCTTCATGGGCGGACTGAACTACCAGGTCGAGCACCACCTGTTCCCGAACATGCCGCGTCCGAACCTGTCGAAGGCACGTGAAGTCGTGCGCGATTACTGCATCGCGAACGACGTGCCGTACACCGAGACCAACCTCATCCGGTCGTACGCCATCGTGATCCAGTACCTCAACCGGGTCGGGCTCTCCGCCGGAGCGGACCCGTTCGACTGCCCTGCCGTCTCGCAGTTCGGCCGCGCGTAGTCGCCACGCTTTCTCCGAGTCGCCCCGTTCCTCTTCCCAGAGGAGCTGGGCGACTCGTGGTTAAGGGAGGTGTCGATGAAGACGGCGGACCGGGAGAGAACGCAGAGGGGGCTGGCACGGATGATCCGTGCCAGCCCCCTTGAGGCGCCGGTGGTTCAGCGCTTGCTGCTCTTCTCGGTCTCGACCACGTCGATCGTGATCTTCTCGAGCGGGCCGTCGTCGACGATCTCGTCGTCCAGCACCTCGTCGCCGAGGAACTCCTCGGCCGGGGCGTCGTCGTCGTCGGCCGGCTCTGCAGCGACGGCCGGGGTCGTCGCCGCAGACTGCTCGTCCGAGAACACACCATCGGGGCGGATCAGCTCGCGCACCTCGGCCATGAAGCTCGTGAGCTGCTGCTGCTGCCACCGGAGCTGACGGGTGCGGTCCTCGGCGTCGCGCAGCACCGCGGAGGTGTGGTTGGTGACGGAGTCCACGATCTTCTGCGACTTCACGCGGGCGCGGTCCAGGGTCTCGCGGGCGCGCACCTGGGCGTCGGCCTCGATGGACTGCGCCTGCGAGCGCATCAGACGCTCGTAGTCCTCGGCCTTGGCCGAGATGCGCTGAGCGTGCTCGAGAGATGCGGCGACCTGCTCGTTCGCGTCGTTCGTGATGCGCTCGGCATGTGCGACGGCCTGGTTGTGCAGCACCAGGAACTCCTGCTGGGCGTCGTCCTGGCGACGGGTGAGCGTCTCCTCGAACTCCAGGACGCGGGCGTTCATCTCGCGGACCTCGCGCTCGGCATCGGCGCGCAGCTGCGTGGTCTCGCGGGTGACGAGCGACCGGAGCGCGGCGGCACCCTTCTCTGCCTCCGTGCGGATGGCGGTCGCCTCCTGGGACGCCTGGTTCACCTTCTCGGCGGCATGGCTCGCCTCGCGCTCCAGCCGCGCCTCGTGCGCCGTGTACTCGGTGTCCATCTTCAGTCGCACCTGGTCGGCGTCGCGCTGCGCCTGCGAGGTGATCCGCTCGGCGTCGGCCTCCGCCTCGGCGCGCTGAGCGGCCACCTCTTCGCGCGCGGCGGCCATGAGGCGGTCGGCCTGCACGGCCGCGTTCTGGATCAGCACGTTCGCCTGTTCCTCGGCCACCCGCAGGATCGCCTCGAACTGCTGACGCGACGGTGCTTCCTGACCCTCGGCCTTCGGGGCGTCGACGAGCTCGGACGTCAGGGTGGCGATCTGCTGCTCAGCCTCGCTGGCCTGTGCCTTCGCGGCGATGAGCTCACTCTCGATCGCTTCACGCGATGCGCGCTCCTCCGCACGGATGGATTCGAGGGCCGCCGTGTGACGCTCATCGGCATCTGCAAGATCGGCCGTCACTTGCTGAAGCTTGGTGCGCAGTGTCGCGAGGGCCGCGTCGACCTCGGTCTTGTCATATCCGCGGAAGCCCACGGTGAAAGTGGACGGGTCCTGCGTGTTCGTCTCGATCAGCTGGTCGAAGAAGTTGGGCGATCGCTGGCCGCTGTGATCGGCGTTTCCGGAGGATTCGCTCATGGCGGTTCCTGCCTTTCTGGCGGGGCCACGTCGTGAGCAGAGAGGAGCCGCTCCGCGGAGCGGAACGACGGGGAACACGCGGGCCGAAGGATGTCGTGAAGGGACTGGTGCCACGACAGCGACCTGCCGGAAGCCGGGCCGAGCGGTGGCGCGCTAACAGCATAGTTGCGTCTGCTGAGAGTTACGCCCCCCGGGTTTCGGTGGGCTGCGGAACGCGGTCGGTGCGCGGGGCGAAGACCGGGGTGAGTGCGGTGTGGAGCTGTCCGTCTCAGGGAGCGTGGATCAGGTGATCGAGCACCAGTTCGCCGGTGGCGTTGAGCACGCGCATCATCTCGGCGATCAGCTTCGCGTCGATCGGCGGCTGATCGGCGTCATCGAATCCGAACTGCAGAGGGATCGCCGGGTGGATCCACACGGTGGCTCGCAGATCCGGACCCTTGCCCACCGGCCGCCACGTCATCATGAAGCTCTCCTGGCGGCGCAGCTTGGTGGAGATGACGATCTTGAGGTGCGCGAGCGTCGCATCCTCGATGTGGATCGGGTCCGAGGTGCCGTCATACCTGAGTCTTCCCATAACCAGAACCGTACGCCCATCCACAGGTGTCCCCTGCATCGGAATCGCTCGCGACGCAATCCCCTTCTGCAATGGAGCGCAGAAGCCTAGCGTCACGACATGGACGACATGGACGAGAAGGATGAGACGAAGGAGACGCCGACGATGGTTCGTACCCAGGTCGCAGTCAACGAGGTCGGATTCTTCCTGGCGCAAGGCCAGGACGTCGCGGACCTGAAGCGCCGCATCGAGTCCGCCGTCCAAGCGGGGGGTCGCCTCGTGGATTTCCTCGTGGTCGGCAACCGTTCTGTCAGCGTTCTGATCTCCGCTTCGAGTCACGTCGTCATCTCGGTGGAGACGGTGGAGTTCGATACACGGGACTTCGGGGACGACTCCGTGCAATTCAGCGGTGCGTTCGACATGCTGTGACGAGGGTGGCGCAGGACTTCGCGGTAGCGTCCTGTCCGCACGGGATCGCGGTGCCGCTGCGGGTGCGCTGGTACGGTGACCACGGTGGACATCGCGTCCCTGGGGCCGGCCGAGCGGGAGAGAACTCGACATGAAGCGAACGTCACGGCTGCGTCTCGTGCGCGTCGCGATGGTCACCGTCGTCGCCCTGCTGGGGGCCGTGCTGGTGCCGTCGCTGGGATCGGCGCCTTCCGCGTCAGCGGCGACGGACGGTCGGATGGTCTATCCCGCGTCGGGGAACATCCAGTCCAAGGTGGGCGACGGGTGTCGCTCCAACTACCGTGCGCACGACGGCATCGACATCTCGGGCCAGGGCGGAACGCCGATCCTGGCCGCATACGACGGCATCGTCAGGACTCGCGCGTTCGGCAGCGGCTACGGAAACTACGTCGACATCGAGCACCCGGGCGGCTACGTCACCCGATACGCGCACATGGCAGCGCCGGGAACGGTCGCGCCCGGTGCACGCGTCGTACGCGGTCAGCAGATCGGCGTCGTCGGAAAGACCGGTGCCACGACCGCCCTTCACCTGCACTTCGAGGTGTGGCGCAACGGTGCGGTCTACACGCGGATCAACGACGGCTTCACGTGCCTGTCCAACGTCGCGCGGGGGACGGCGATCCCCTTGACCTTCCCCGGTCTGGGCGCGCTTCCGTATGCGGCGGTCCTCTCCGCGGACTACACCGGCAATCGCAAGGCGGATCTCCTCGGTATCGCCGCCGACAGCGACCTGCACCACTTCGGAGGAACCGGCACGGGCAGGTTCGGATCGGCATCGATCATCACCTCGGCCTGGGGAACGCGTAAACACCTCACCCATACGGATTTCAACGGCGATGGCGTGGGTGACATCCTGGTGGCGCGCAACGACGGAGTCCTCGAGTTCTACGCCGGTCGCGCGGGCGGCGGATTCGGAGGACTCAGCACCGCCGGCACCGGGTGGTACACGATGCTGCTGGTGACGTCGGGAGCCGACTACACGGGCGACGGACGGCAGGATGTGCTCGGGGTGTCTCCTGCCGGGATGCTCTCGATCTATCGGGGAAACGGAGCGGGAGGTTTCACCGCGCCGACCGTGACCGTCGGCGGCGGATGGCAGGAATTCCGTCACCTTGTCGGCGGCGACTTCGACGATGACGGCATCGGCGATCTCATGGCCGTCGACAGCGCCGGCACGCTCTTCTTCTATCCGGGCGTGGTCAACAAGTTCGGTGCGCGGCGGTCGCTCGGCGGTGGCTGGGGTGCGTTCACCGCCTTGACGGGAGGCGTGGACTACAACGGGGACGGCTTCGTGGACCTCATCGCGCGCACTGCGGCGGGTGAGCTGTATCTGTATCCGGGAACGGGGTCGGGGACGCTCGGTGCTCGTACCCTGATCGGAACCGGCTGGAGCGGTTACCTCGAGCTGGAATGACGCCGTCGCCGCTCAGCCGAGGAGCGCCATCACCAGCACGAGTACCGGCAGGCATCCGAGTGTCGTGAGGAACACCGTGTCACGCGATATCGCCTCGCCCACCCCGTATCGCTGCGAGTAGTTGAAGACGTTCTGCGCGGTCGGGAGGGCGGCGAGCACGGTGACGATCAGCACCTCGTGCGCCGCCAGGCCGAACACGAAGGTCGCCGCGGCCCAGGCCAGTGCCGGCATCACGAGAAGCTTGAGCCCGCTGGCGAGGAGCACGTCGCGCCGGTGCCCCCGCGCTCCGAGAACGCGCTGGCCGTGCAAGGACATGCCGTAGCTGATCAGCAGGACCGGCACGGCGGCATCCGCGATCAACTGCGCGGGTTCCATCACGATCGGGGGAACTGCGAGGCCGGTGATGGAGACGATCGTTCCCAGCAGTGAGCCGATGATGAGCGGGTTCGTCGCTGTGCGCAACAGCGTACGTCGGAGCGAGACACGTGCGCTGGAGACGGCGTCGAGGATCGCGAGCGAGATCGGGGTGAAGATCAGCAGCTGCATCAGGATGACAGGCGCCGGGTATGCGGCACTGCCGAGCAGGTAGAGCGACAGCGGAAGGCCGATGTTGTTGGAGTTGACCTGTCCGGCCGACAGGGCGCCGATCACCGTCTCTGCCATCGGGCGATGCCAGGCGAAACGGGCGACGAGCGCATAGATCGCGATCACGGCGACGGCGGCGATCGCGGAGACCGGCAGCAGGGCGGAGAACAGCAACTTCGCGTCGGCGTGCGCGAGCACGGAGAACAACAGGAACGGCGACAGCACGAAGAAGATCAAGCGGCCCAGCACGTGCGGCGCGTGCGGGCCCAGGAGGTCGATGCGCGCGATGAGATAACCCACCGCGATCGCCACGGCCACCACGGCGAATCCGGTGAGCGAGTCGATCATCTCTCGAGCGTATCGAGGCGCGGGAACCCTTCACGCAGATGACGGCTCATGACCGCATGGCGGTACCGGGGTCTCCGGCGATGCATCCCTACGATGAGAGCATGACCCGAGCTCGGACGGCCCGTTCCCTCGCTATCGCGATCGCCCTGCTCGGAGGGGTGGCGCTCGCGGGGTGTGCGCCTGAAGGTGCGACGTCTGCGCCGACGCCTTCGGCAGGCCAGAGCTCGGACACCCCCGCACCGACGGCGACTCCGACTGTCGCGGAATCCGCGGAGCCGACGCGGAAACCGCAGACGCCGGTGGCGCTCACCCAGGGCGAGCTGCTGCAGATCTGCATCGATGCGACCACTCCGCAGTTCGACCCGGACGTGCGCTTCGATGACACCAGAGCTCGCATCGAGGAGCGCACAGTGAGCCCCGAATGGCTCGTGCTCATCCCCGTGCAGACCAACGGCTACGACGGGCAGGCCGCGTGCACGATCGGCGGTTCGGCGGCCGACCCGGACATCGGGATGGCATCGGCATCGATCCAGGTGCTGTCGGAGGAGCAGATCCAGAAGATCATCCGCGGCGAAGATGACGGCACCGACGGCTGACACACCGTCGGGGAATGACCCGCTCTTCGCGGGAAAACGCCCTTTCACCAGGGCAAGGCAAAACCCCCGCCATGTAGAAGCTAGGCGAGGGTTTCTGGGACCGTTGTAACGACGGTCCTTGTGGCTCCGACGGGCGTCGATCCCGTGACCTCACGATTTTCAGTCGGATGCAGCGGGGTAACGAGTCTCATGTAGTGCTCGTTTGGCGCGTCAGTACGCGGGATGCGTCGTGGTTGGACGCAGGTGGTTTTGGGTGGATTCAGTGAAGCAACAGACACGGGACCGGCACGCACAGTGTGCTCACACTCTGGCCCCCTCCTCTCCCCTGAGCGTGCCTTCCTCTATCGCACGCTCCAGGATGACCGGAATGCCGCCGTTCGAGTCATTCGTGAAAATACGGACCTCACGCTCTGCGCGCGTGACGGCAAGATACAGCAAAGAAAGCAGCCTCCGACGTTCGGGGGATGCTGCGTTCTCGGGTATCGCCGGAAGCCCGACGACAAGGACGGTTTCGAACTGCAGTCCAGCCAAGTTCTCGGCCGAACCGATCACGATGCCTTTGCTGCGGTAGCCGAAACCGTCGACGTCCTCGCGTGATGTGATCGCTCGAACATGAAACTTCTCATTGGCGCTGAGGGCTGAAGCAAGCTTGCGATACGGTGCGCTCAGGCGGTCATCGACGATTGCAATCGCCATACGGCCACGACCGTAGACGTCGTGGACGGCCCTGATGATGTCATACTCTTCCGCCTCTTCAGTGCTTGCGTTCCGAACAATCGGTACCTCACCGTCCTTCTGGGACGATTCGATCGTCGCAAAATCGACGAGCCACTCGTCGCCGAACGCGTAGGTCGGGAATCCGTGGTGGATGTGCTTTACGAGATCGAGGACCTGGGGTGTGAATCGGTGGACGGTTGTAAGTTCCAGATCGGTCGAGTCTGCAAGTGAATCGTCGTCCCTACCATATTCCCCAGACCTGACGTCGTCGGCCGCAGCGCCGATATATTTCGCTGCTGGCGACTGCCGTGGATCGAGCGCCATGAAGATGCGGGGATAATTGTGTGCATCCGACGGCAGGTAATGCAGCACCTGCCGTTCGAGTGGGCTGAAGAGATGAAACTCATCAACGAAGACAAGGTCGTAACCGACAGATTTGCGTCTGCGATTCCAAGAATGGCTGGTGAGATGGCCGAGAAAGTCAGCCATCACCTGGTCAGTGGTTACGAGCGAGCGATCCTCCAAGCTCTGCATGTATGCGGTGTACAGAGCGAAGATGATCCGGAAATCCTGCCGTCCATCAATCGGCATCATCCAGGCGGAGCGCGGCGTCTGTGCATATCGTGCTTCGGCGCCGTGTGACGGAAATATCCCGGCGGCGCCAATAACCGATCCGAACTCGGTCAGCAGATCCCAAGCAAAGGCAAGCCGCTCGCCATCATCGGACGACTCAAGCCCGTTGAGAATGGTTTTCGAGGCGCCGGAGCGGTAGGTCACCCAATCTGTGGCGAGGAAATCTTCGATCACCCCACGGATTTCGTCGAGTTGCGCCTGCTTGCCTGAATCGCTGTCCTCTCCCACTACAGAGTAGTGGGAGGGGCCATCAGCGGTGATGGGAAGGATCTCTTCCGCAAGTGCGAGCAGAGGAACGATGTCGAGCTCAGGCAGCGGGCCGAGCCCTAGCATGTCAATGTTTCCAGAGATCTGGTTTGCAAGTGCCCAGCTGTGTGTTGTGATCAGAACGCGAATTTCTTCGCCGCGTGCTCGTGCCTGCACGATCTCCCACGCGGCTTTAAGAGTGAGGGCGAGCGTCTTCCCGGATCCAGCAGGGCCACGGAGTCTGATTGATCGAGTGGTTGAGGCGTCGATAAACGACCGCTGGTCTGGACTCGTTGCCCTGAGCCAGCCCGCGAGCGATACATCCTGTTGTTCGCCCGTCTGAACACGGGGAAGGAACACCTCAGCGTCGACCTCGCCACGCCGCTTCGACAGGTGGTCCTGGAGGTCGGAGATCGCCTGTTCCCAGTCCTGGATCACAGACTTAGGGAAGCGTGGGATCTCTTGCTGCAGTTGTTCGAGTCTTATGGGCGGGGTTGAATCATCACTTCGCCAGAACACGGTGAGACCGGGTCCCTGGTTGATTCGTTCCGTAATCCATCGGTGCCCACCACCACCGTGACCGGGAACGGCGAAGAAAGAAATAAGGTTGTCATGCTTGTACTGATGCCACGCCTTGGGGAGCGATACCTGCGACATCGTGGTTCGTTCGGCGTAAGAGGCCATTCGGCTGATAACTTCGCGCCGATGCTTGATCAATGCGTCCGGAACGAGGTTGTCCTGCGTGTGGGACTCTCGCCAGATCATCACTAACGGTGTGTCGCGGTCGTCATCGGTGGTCAAGAGAACGTCCGACTCGTCGTAGTGTGCAACAAAAATGCGCGGTGTGGCGTCAAGCGCTGCCTCGTCGATGGCCGATGCGACAAGACGGAGCGCTCGCGGTGACGTGATTAGCGGTTTCAATGGAGTTGTTCCTCTAGTCGTTCGGCATAGGCATTTCGTGTTTCCTCATACTCGTCGGGTAACCCAATAGGCATGAAAACCATGGCGAATCGCTGGACAACCGCATGGGAAAAGCGTTCAGAAAGCGCGCCGATTCGCCGGTACCCGCCGGCAGCGCGAGACGGCACAAGCGTGATGGATTGCTCCCAGACCTGTTCTATGTGCCGTAAGTACGCGAAATAGCCTTCTTCATAGCCGGGAGCGATCGCGTTTAGGAACAGAGAGTCGCCACGGGGCTGCGTGAAGCGCTGCTTGATCGCCTTCTTCGCCTCTTTGAGCAGGCTGTCGGGCTTACGCCCCGTCTGGATCAGATTCTGCGATCGAACCAGATCCGTTGTCGCGTTCTGGACAGTTGTCCACCGCCGAGTGGCGATGCGGATTCCTTCGCATGCATCTTGCAGCAACTGTGTTGTGGGGGGTGGCACTTCGTAGGCAAGCGACACCTCGGTCGGGTCGTCGACTTCATTGCACCAAGCGACAAGCCGTTCATTGCTTGGAGGGCGTAGCCCAGCCTCGCTCAATGCCGCTTTGAACGCTTCAACGTGGGTCTTCTGCAATATCCCGTGTTGTTCAGGGAAGTAGATCTCGAGCAGGTACTCGTTCGGGCTCAGAAGCGGGATGCAAGTTATCCGACCTGAATGCTTGTTATAGGCGAGGTCACAGTCGGCGGTGACGACCAGGAGATGGCGGTTCCAGGGGGTGCCCTCTCCCGTAGCCAACTCCAGCACGTCGCCCTGCTGGAGCTCCTCTTCTGCGGTACGGGAGTTGACTTCGTTGATCAATGCGCCTCGCTGGGTCGAAGGGGTTGGTGGCGAGTGTAGTCGATATGGGACGCCGCCCTTGAATGAGTAAAGAGAGTTCTCACAAGGTTGAAGCAGGGGCTCTTAACAAACCGCCATCGAGCGAGGCGCGGTCCCGATCGCAGTCGCGTCCCAGCGGCAGCGGCGCACCGGCTGTGGCCTCATGCCTCAGGTCGTCACCCTGCTAAATCGCGGCTTGACTCTTTCGAGAATCCGAAACAAGTGAACGAGCTTGTTTCGAACTATGACCTGGAGTTTTTTCCAGAACGGTCAGTGTCCCCCGGCTTGACAGGCTTCGCTGATCGGTTAGAGAAGGCTGGTGGGTCCCGGTCGTGTCAGGGTGCCGAAGCACTGTGGAGTTGTTCCCGCAATCGCGGAACACAACTCCAACAGGAGGTTGCAATGGCTATCCAGACATCCATCCCGGTCAACTTCGAGGTGTACTTCCCGCGCGGAGCCTTCATGGTCGGTGAGGTCGAGCCGGTCGCGAAGTGGTCCGACGACGGCCAGCGCCAGGGGCAGGACCTCGACAAGCGCACAGGGCACCCCCTGTGGCAAGTGCGGATCATCGACGCGGACCCGGACGCCAAGAAGGGTCAGGGAGAGGTGACAGTCAAGATCGCGAGCATCGCCGAGCCGCCAGCACCGCAAAAGCCGGAGCTCCACTCGCTCAACGACTGAGTCGGAACAGTCCAGGGGAGCGGCTCGGAAAACGCCCCTCGCCAGGGCAAAGCAAAACCCCCGCCATGTAGAAGCTAGGCGAGGGTTTCTGGGACCGTTGTAACGACGGTCCTTGTGGCTCCGACGGGCGTCGATCCCGTGACCTCACGATTTTCAGTCGTGCGCTCTACCAACTGAGCTACAGAGCCGCGCGACCGGCGAACCTGTCGCGTCCTAGACGAAGGGCCCTCTCCGAAGAAAGAGCCCGTCGCACGGAGCGACCCTGACGGGACTTGAACCCGCGACCTCCGCCGTGACAGGGCGGCACGCTAACCAACTGCGCTACAGGGCCATACTTGTTTTCAATTGTATCGGACGAGTGACCCCAACGGGATTCGAACCCGTGCTACCGCCGTGAAAGGGCGGCGTCCTAGGCCGCTAAACGATGGGGCCGAGTCAGTCCCGGGGGACTTCCTTGCCGACGCTCAAGCATAAGGGATGTCTGAGGCAAATCGCGAATCGAGGGCGCGGCGGCTTCCTCCCGGGCGTGTTCAGGGGGACGATGGAGGCGTCACCCGTGCGCACGAACTCACGATCTCACCTGTTGCGGATGTGAAAGTTGTTGTTAGTGTGACATGTGTGAAACCGGCGGAAGGGGCCGTGTGAACGATCTGACCACGGCGGATGCGGCAGCTGCAGCATCCGCGGAATGCGGGTGTGCGCCGAGCCCGGCTGAGAGCCGCGCGCTCCGCAAGAGCGGCATCACGCGCCGCGGTGCCCTCGGACTCGGCGCTCTGAGCGTCGTCGCGCTGAGCGCATTCGGTGTCACCTCCGGTGTCTCCGCCGCCTACGCCGCGTCCTATCCGAGCTGGGACGACGTGCAGAAGGCCAAGAAGAACCAGGCGGCGAAGGCGGCAGAGGTCAGTCGCATCGAAGGCCTCATCCAGTCCCTCACGCAGAAGGTCGCCGAGACGCAGGCGGCCGCGAAGGTCGCTTCCGACGACTTCTTCAAAGCTCAGCAGGAGTACTTCGCCGCGATCGCCAAGGCAGAGGAGCTCCAGGCGAAAGCCGACGAGCAGTCCGGCATCGCCGACGAATCCGCCCGTAAGGCAGGTCAGGTCGCGGCGCAGCTGTACCGCAACGGTGGCGACGACACCTCTCTCGAGCTGTTCTTCGCCGGTTCCGCCAGCAACGCCGACGAACTTCTGTCGCGCCTGGGCACGATGGACAAGCTCCTCGAATTCAACCAGTCCGTCTACGACGATGCAGTCGCGGCACGCAACTCCGCGCAGTCTCTGAGCGATCAGGCCGTCGTCGCACGAACCGAGCGCGACCGCCTGCAGCAGATCGCCGAGCAGAAGATGGTCGCGGCGCAGCAGGCGGCCGACGCGGCACAGGCCGCGCTCGACGAGCAGTCCGCGAACCTCGCCACGATGCAGGCGCAGCTCGCCGCGCTCAAGGACACGACCGCCAAGACGGTCGCCCAGTACCAGAAGGGCGTGGAAGAGGCCGAGAAGGAGCGCAAGCGTCGCGAGGCTGCCGAGGCGGCAGCAGCTGCGGCCGCTGCCGGTGGCAACAGTGGCGGCGGCGGTGGCGGCGGTTCGCCTGCTTCCAGCGGTTGGGTGCGTCCGCACGGCGGCTACCGCAGCTCGGGCTACGGACCCCGCTCACAGCAGTGCAACGCGAACGGATGCTCCTCGAGCTGGCACTACGGCGTCGACCTGGCGAACGGCTGCGGTGCGGCCATCTACGCCGCGCACTCCGGCACCGTCGACGCGGCCTTCTACAACGGCGGCTACGGCAACTACGTGCGCATCCAGCACGGAGGCGGCATCGCCACCGGGTACGCGCACATCCGCCAGTTCGCCGTCCGCAGCGGCCAGTGGGTCAGGGCGGGACAGGTCATCGCCTACGCCGGGAACACCGGAGGCTCGTTCGGGTGCCACCTCCACTTCGAGGTGTACATCAACGGGGCCTACACGAACCCGATCAACTTCATGGCGGGCAAGGGCATCTCGGTCTGACTCCGGCCCATCACGACGAAGACCCCCGGCCGCAGAGCGGTACCGGGGGTCTCCTCGTTCACAGTGCCGGGCGGCGGCAGAGACCGTCGCGGCGGGGTCAGTGCCCCTGCTCGCTGAAGCGGACGATGGCCTCGTCGAGGATGCGCTGCGCCTCGGCAGCGTTTCCCCACTCATCGACCTTGACCCACTTGTTGGGCTCGAGGTCCTTGTAGTGCTCGAAGAAGTGCGAGATCTCCTTCTTCGTGTACTCGGCGATGTCCTCGATGTCCTGGATGTGCGCCCAGCGCGGGTCCTTCGACAGCACGGCGACGAGCTTGTCGTCTCCGCCGGCCTCGTCGCTCATCTTCAGAACCGCGACGGGCCGGACCTCGACGACGACACCGGGGTAGATGGCGTGGTCGAGCAGCACGAGCACGTCGAGCGGGTCGCCGTCCTCGCCGAGCGTGTTGTCGAAGTAGCCGTAGTCGGCCGGGTAGCCGAAGGTCGTGTAGAGCACGCGGTCGAGGTGCACTCGTCCGGTCTCGTGGTCGACCTCGTACTTCACGCGGCTGCCGCGCGGAATCTCGATGACGGCGTCGTGTGCGCCCATGCGTGTGCTCCTCAGGAAAGTTCGGTTGGATGCCGCGGACTAGCCTAGTCGCGGCTGCTGCACGCCCGCGGGTGCCGACCGATCAGGTCGCGGGTGGGGCGGTCGACCGTGGCGGACAGAACCTGATGCGTGTCCTACCGTGGAGGGGTGCCGTCGCTCTCACCTGTCATCGCCGAGATCCGCCTCGCCGTGCGCACCGCGCTCGCGGAGCTGCCCGAAGGATCCACTGTCATCGTCGGCCTCTCCGGAGGGGCGGATTCGCTCGCGCTGACCGCCGCCACCGTCTTCGAGGGCCGGAGCCGCCGCATCCAGGTGCTGAGTCTGACCGTCGACCACGGACTGCAGGAGGGATCGTCGCTCATCGCGAGCACCGCCGCGGTCGCGGCGGAGGGCGTGGGTGTGGATGACGCGCTGCAGACCCGCGTCGAGGTCGACCGCTCATCCGGCGCGGGTATCGAGGCGGCCGCGCGCGACGCCCGCTACGCCGCGCTCGCCGGTGTCGCGCGGGCAGAAGGAGCAGCGGCCGTCCTGCTCGGGCACACCCTCGACGATCAGGCCGAGACCGTGCTGCTCGGTCTCGCCCGCGGTTCCGGTGCGACCAGCCTGCAGGGCATGGCGCCGATGCGAGAGGACGAGGACGGCCTCCGCTGGATCCGCCCGTTGCTCGGCGTGCGCCGGGAGACGACGCGGGCATTCTGCACGGCATCCGCTCTCGATTTCTGGGACGACCCCCACAATCTCGATGAGCGCTTCGCGCGTGTGCGCGCCCGTGAGACGGTGCTGCCCGTGCTGGAGGCGGAGCTCGGACCCGGCATCGCCGAGGCGCTCGCCCGCACGGCCGAGCAGCTGCGGGAAGATGCCGCGGCGTTCGACGAGATGATCCACGAGACGATCGAGGACATCGTGGAGCACGCCGAGGCCGGCATCTCCGTCAGCGTGGCCGCGCTCGCCGCGAACCCGGCGGCGCTGCGGAACCGCATCATCCGCCTCGTGGTCGACAGCGAGTTCGGGGTGAGCCTCACCCGCGCGCAGACCCTGGAGGTGGCGCGCCTGGTGACGGACTGGTCGGGGCAGGGGCCGATCGACCTGCCCGGATGCTCCGCCGCTCGCCGCGGCGGACAGGTCGTGTTCGCGGCGCGCGACTGACTCCCTCGCTCGCACCTTTGCGGCCGAAGACGACTTCTGCGACCCCTCGGATGGGAGGAAGCCGCAGAAGTCGAGAATGGCCGCCGTCGTGGCGACCCAGGATGAGGGTGGCTACTTCTTGCCGCCGAGGAGGCCGCCGAGCAGACCGCCCAGGTCGATGCCACCGCCGGAGCCGCTGTTGCCGCCGCCACCGAGCAGCCCGCCGAGCACGTCGCCGATGCCGCCGCCGGAACCGTTGTTGCCGCCACCCAGGAGGCCGCCGATGAGATCGCCGATCCCGCCCGAGCTCTCGGAGCCGGCATCCGCCTTCTCCGCCTTGCCCTTATTGGCGTTCGCGATCAGACCCATGACGATGGGGGCGAGGATCGGGAGCAGCTTGCCGAAGTCGATGCCGGCGGTGGCCTTCGACTCGGTGAGCTGCTGGGTGACCTGCTTCTCGTCCGCTCCGAGGATGTGGCTGACGATCTTGCCCCCGTCGGCCTCGTCGATCTCGTCGACCGTGGAGACGCTCTTGGCGCCTTCATGCTTCTTCAGTGCCGCCTGGATCGCGGATGATCCCTCGTCGGTCTCGGCGTTCTTGGCCAGACCGCCCAGCAGTACGGCACCGCCCTGCTCGACCGCGGCCTTGGCGACGTCGGGGGAGACGCCGAGCTTCGCGGCGATGTCGTCGATCGGCACCTGCTTCAAGATGTCGTCAAGGGCCATGGTGAATCCTTCCGTCTGTGGGCGTGAGCCCGTCTCACCGCTCACAGTAGTGCGGATGCCCCCGGGCGGGGGGAGCAGATATGGGGGATGACCGGCACCGCGGACGGAGCATCCGACCCCGTCGCCTAAAATCGATCCATGCGCGCCTCGGAGATCCAGGATGACCTTGCACAGATCCTCGTCACAGAGGAGGAGATCCTCGCCAAGCTCGACGAGCTGGCGACGCAGGTCGCTGAGGACTACGCCGGGAAGGA
Organism: Microbacterium croceum; assembly: GCF_023091245.1. NCBI lineage: Bacteria > Bacillati > Actinomycetota > Actinomycetes > Micrococcales > Microbacteriaceae > Microbacterium > Microbacterium croceum. Next base: position 1,202,242 of record NZ_JAHWXN010000001.1, read on the forward strand.
CCTGATCCTGGTCGGCGTCCTCAAGGGCGCGGTCATGGTGATGGCCGACTTCGCCCGGGCGTTGCCTTTCCACGCGCCGATGGACTGGATGGCCGTCTCGAGCTACGGCGCCAGCACGAAGTCGAGCGGCGTGGTGCAGATCCGCAAGGACCTCGACACCGACCTCAACGGCAAGCATGTGCTGATTGTGGAGGACATCATCGACTCCGGCCTGACCCTCAGCTGGCTGCTGGAGAACTTCGAGTCCCGCGGGGCCGAGTCGATCGAGGTGCTCGCGCTGCTTCGCAAGCCCGAGGCGGCAAAGGTCGTCATCGACTGCCGCTACGTCGGCTTCGACATCCCCACGGACTTCGTCGTCGGCTACGGGCTCGATTACGACGAGCGCTACCGCAACCTGCGCGACGTCGCGGTGCTCGCTCCGCACGTCTACAGCTGACGCGCCCGGCGCGTCCATGCGCCCCCCTTCCCGGGCGCCCTTCGTCTCATCGCTCGGGCTCCTCGCTCAGGAACCGGGGGTGAGGGGTACGCCGTGGGCGAATCACAGCTAGCGGCAAAGGACGGCGCGATACGCTGATCCGATCATGGATGTGAAGAAGATCACCAGGAACCCCCTGATCTACGTGGCGCTGATCGGTCTGCTGCTGTTCGGCGGCTTCCTGCTGATCTCGAACCTCGGTGCGCCCAAGCAGATCACCACGCAAGAGGGGCTGAAACTGCTCGCCGGCACCACGGTCACCGAGGTGCTCAACACCGATGGCGACCAGCGCGTCGACATGACGCTCTCGAAGGCCTTCGAGGGCGCGGAGAACGTGCAGTTCTACTATGTCGACGCCCGGGCCGACGAGGTCGTCGCGGCGATCAACGACGCCGATCTCAAGGACGGCTTCAACGACGCGGTGCCGCGCTCCACCTGGTTCGACGGCTTCATCTCCCTTCTCCTCCCGCTCGTGCTGCTGGGCCTGCTGTTCTGGTGGCTGTTGTCGTCGATGCAGGGCGGCGGCGGCAAGGTCATGCAGTTCGGCAAGTCGAAGGCGAAGCTCGTCAACAAGGAGTCGCCGACCGTCACCTTCGCCGACGTGGCCGGTGCCGACGAGGCGATCGAGGAGCTCCACGAGATCAAGGAGTTCCTGCAGGACCCCGCGAAGTTCCAGGCGATCGGTGCTCGCATCCCGAAGGGCGTGCTGCTGTACGGCCCTCCGGGAACCGGCAAGACCCTCCTCGCCCGCGCGGTCGCCGGTGAGGCAGGCGCCCCCTTCTACTCGATCTCCGGATCCGACTTCGTCGAGATGTTCGTGGGTGTCGGAGCCTCCCGTGTGCGTGACCTGTTCAACGTCGCCAAGGAGAATGCGCCGGCGATCATCTTCATCGACGAGATCGATGCTGTCGGTCGCCACCGTGGCGCTGGTATGGGCGGCGGAAACGATGAGCGCGAGCAGACCCTGAATCAGATGCTCGTCGAGATGGACGGCTTCGACCCCAACGCGAACGTCATCGTGATCGCGGCGACGAACCGTCCCGACATCCTCGACCCTGCGCTGCTGCGTCCCGGTCGTTTCGACCGTCAGATCGGCGTCGATGCCCCCGATCTCAAGGGTCGCCAGAAGATCCTCGAGGTACACAGCAAGGGCAAGCCGCTCGCGAAGAGCGTCGACCTCGAGGTCGTCGCCCGCAAGACCCCGGGATTCACCGGTGCCGATCTGGCGAACGTGCTGAACGAAGCCGCGCTGCTCACCGCGCGCTCGAATGCACAGCTGGTCGACAACCGCGCACTCGACGAGGCCATCGATCGTGTGATCGCCGGCCCGCAGCGACGCACGCGTGTGATGAAGGACAAGGAGAAGCTCATCACGGCCTACCACGAGGGCGGACACGCTCTGGCGGCGGCGGCGATGAACTACACCGACCCGGTGACCAAGATCACGATCCTGCCGCGTGGCAAGGCTCTCGGCTACACCATGGTGCTCCCGCTGGACGACAAGTATTCGGTCACCCGCAACGAGCTGCAGGATCAGCTGACCTACGCCATGGGCGGTCGCGTCGCGGAGGAGATCATCTTCCACGACCCCACCACCGGCGCGTCGAACGACATCGAGAAGGCGACGTCGATCGCCCGCAAGATGGTCATCGAGTACGGCATGACCACGCAGGTCGGTCCGGTCAAGCTCGGCACCGAGGGCGGAGACATGTTCGTGGCCCGCGACATGGGGCGTGGCCGCGAGTACTCCGAGAAGGTCGCCGAGCGCGTCGATGCCGAGGTGCGCGCGCTCATCGAGCAGGCGCACAACGAGGCGTACACGGTGATCAGTGAGAACCGCGACATCCTCGACCGTCTCGCCCTGGCGCTGCTGGAGGAGGAGACCCTCGATCACAATCAGATCGCGGAGATCTTCACCGAGATCAAGAAGCTCCCCGAGCGTCCGTTGTGGCTGTCGAGCGAGGATCGCCCGGTCTCGGAGCGTCCTCCGATCGAGGTGCCGAAGAAGGATGTCTCCCTCGCCGCCTCCGTCGAGGCGCCGGCCGCTGCCGCGCGCACGCAGACGGGATCGGCGGGCGCCGGTCAGGCGCGACCAGCGACGGCCTGAGCGTGGCCGTCGACAGAGGTCGCGTCGAACGGTTCACCCGCGAACTGCTCGAGGCGATCGGGGAGGATCCCGACCGGCCTGGATTGAAGCAAACGCCCGCGCGCATGGCCGAGCTGTACTCGGAGTTCTTCTCCGGGGTCGGTGAGGATGCCGCGGAGCCGCTGGCGCGCACCATCAGCGTCACGCGTGGCCCCGCCCCCGACACCCTTCCTTCCGGCGCCGTGCTGCTGCGCGACATCCGGTTCCGCTCGGTGTGCGAACACCATCTGCTTCCCTTCGCCGGCCGTGCGCACCTCGCCTACCTCCCCGGCGAACAGGTCGTCGGGCTGGGAGCGCTCGTGCGCGTCGTGGAGATCCTCGCCTCACGACCGCAGGTGCAGGAGCGACTCGGTGAGCAGATCGCCGACACCATCGCCGAGCACCTCGACACCCGCGGCGTGCTGGTCGTGCTCGACGCCAGCCACGGCTGCGTCACGATGCGCGGCGGACGCCAGCCCGAAGCCTCCACCCTCACGATCGCCGCGCGAGGGGAGTACACCGACCCGATCGCGCGTGCCGAGCTCATCGCGCTGATCGGCCCTTCGACGAGCTCAGGGACCCAGGGCTCAGGGGCCCAGGGCTCAGGGGCCTAGGCATGACCGGCATCTGGGGCATCGTCAATGTCACCCCTGACTCGTTCAGCGATGGCGGCCGCTTTCTGGACGTCGACCGCGCGGTCGCGCAGGGGCTGCAGCTTCGTGCCGACGGCGCGACTGTGCTCGACATCGGCGGTGAGTCGACTCGTCCGGGCGCCGAGCGTGTCAGCGCGGCCGTCGAGCAGCAGCGCGTGCTCCCCGTGATCGAGCAGCTGGTCGCAGCGGGGGCCCCGGTCAGCGTCGACACGATCAACGCGTCCACAGCCGCGGCCGCTGTGCGAGCCGGGGCACGGATCGTGAACGACGTCTCGGGCGGCCTCGCCGATCCGGACATGCGTGCCGCCGTCGCCGAGTCCGGCGCCGACTTCGCGATCGGGCACTGGCGCGGTTTCTCCGATGACATGTACGCGCACGCGGAGTACCGCCGCGCCGCGCGAGAGGTCGCGGGGGAGCTGCAGGAGCGCGTCGGCGAAGCCGCCGCATCCGGAATCGCCCCTTCTCGACTGATCGTCGATCCGGGCATCGGCTTCGCAAAGGCCGGAGACCAGAACTGGGACGTGCTACGGGGGCTCGACGAGATCGTCGGGCTCGGGCTGCGCGTGCTGGTCGGCACCTCGCGCAAGCGCTTCCTCGCCGAGACGCTGCGTCAGTCGGCCGGATCGGCGGCGGTCCATGCCGAGGTGTCGGAGCAGCGGCGCGATCTCGCCACGGCGGTCACCAGCGCCCTCGCGGCCCGCGCCGGCGTATGGGCGGTGCGCGTGCACGACGTCGCCGCCACCCGCGACGCCCTGGCGATCACGCACGCCTGGGACGGTCGCTGAGGCGTCCTCTCGGCGCGGCCGGTGGGTCGCGTGTCCACAACTCAGGACGATTCGGGCGGGAACGGCGGGTGGCGCGCGTGCTCCTGCGGAGAAGGCCCAGCACGATCTGCGGCTCTTCCTGAGTTGCGAGCAGGCGCGGCGGTCGGGGGTCCGCCGTACGCTAGGGGCATGGATTCCCTCGACCAGATCGCATTGACCGGCCTCACCGTGTTCGGCCGACACGGCGTGTACGACCACGAGCGCGAGAACGGGCAGGAGTTCACGGTCGACCTGCAGTTGTCGTTGTCGCTGGAGCAGGCCGCGGCGACCGATGACGTGCGCGACACCGTGCACTACGGAGAGCTGGCCGAGAAGGTGGCCGCTGTCGTCGCGGGGGAACCGGTGGACCTTATCGAGACGCTCGCCTCGCGGATCGCCGATGTCGCGCTGGAGGACCAGCGGGTACAGTTCGTGACCGTCACCGTGCACAAGCCGCACGCCCCGATCCCGCTCACGTTCACCGATGTCGCGGTCTCCGTGCACCGAGGGCGCAGGCCCGCCGCGCTGGAGGACATCACCGCATGAGCCGCAACCTGACGATCCCGCCGAACATCCCGCCGTCCCGCGGGGGCCGCGCCGAGACGGTCGCCGTCGTCGCCCTCGGTGCCAACCTCGGCGATCGGCAGGCGACCATCCGTGCAGCGGCGGAGCGCATCGCCCGCCTTCCCCTGGTCACGGACGTACGCCTCTCAAGGCTCTTCGAGACCGTCGCCGTGCGCCCCGACGGTCCCGATCCGGATGCCCCCGGCTATGTGAACGCGGTCGCGCTGGTCACCACGCGTCTGGCACCCGAGATCCTTCTCGGGATGCTGCATGCCATCGAGGACGAGAACGGCCGGGAGCGCCATCAGCGGTGGGGCGACCGCACGCTCGACCTCGACCTCATCACGTACGGCGACGTGGTCTCGGACGATCCTCGTGTGCAGCTTCCGCACCCTCGGGCGGCAGAGCGGCTCTTCGTGCTGGAACCCTGGTTGGATCTCGACCCCGACGCCGAACTGCAGGGGCACGGCCGGGTGGCCGACCTCGCCGAAGAGCTGCGGGCGCGAGGCGACGGATGAAGCGGACCTCGGCGGGCCTGCTCGTGGTGCTCGCGCTGTTCGCGGCCGGTGGCGGGTATCTGCTCGATCAGCTGCTCACCGCGGGCGGACGCGCGACCTTCACTCCTTCCCTGCTGCTCCCGGTGCTCCTGCTGCTGATCGCGGCCGCGGCGCTCGGTGTTGCATGGCCGGTGCGGCGCAGCGTGCGCTCCGGTGTCCGCATCGATCCCTTCCGGGCGCTGCGGGCGGCGACGCTTGCGCGCGCATCCAGCCTGGTCGGAGCCCTCATGGCGGGCTTCGGCGGGGGACTCCTGGCGTTCCTGCTGTCCCGCCCCATCGATCCCCCGGTAGGGTCGACAGTGGCGATGCTGGCCCTGATCGGGAGCGCGATCGTGCTCGTGATCGCCGCGCTCATCGCCGAACAGTTCTGCACCCTGCCGAAGGATCCTGATGACTCAGAACCCAGAGACCTCGCCCCTGAACCCGGCAGAGGGCACTGACCTCGCCGCGCTCGACCAGGGCACCTACACGCAGCTGCGGACGGCTCGCAATGAGGCCCGCCTGGAGCTCGACGGCACCTGGCACCAGATCTCGCCACGCTACGTCGTGTCGCAGATCGTGCAGAACGCGATCTTCCTGGTCTTCGTCGTGATCGCCGCGGTCGTGCTCAACGTCGTCCTCTCCCAGGACTGGGTCTGGATCCCCGCCGGCGTCGTGATCCTGATCACCCTCATCACGCTGATCATCCTTCCGCGGCAGGCGAGGGCGATCGGATACATGCTCCGCTCCGACGACATCGTCTTCCGCAAGGGCATCCTGTGGCAGCGGATGATCGCCGTGCCCTACGGTCGCATGCAGCTGGTCGACATCACGCAGGGGCCGCTCGACCGTGCATTCGGGATCACGCAGCTCAAGATGGTGACCGCGGCCGCCACGACCGGCGTGCAGATCCCCGGCCTCACCCAACGTGCGTCCGAGGCGCTGCGCGACACCCTGATCGAAGTCGCCGAGACCCGCCGGACCGGCCTGTGAGCGAGCAGTTCCCGGCACCGCCGACGCCCTCCACCGTGCAGGGCGCGCCGGCCGCAGAGCCCCTGACGCTCGCCGACGGCGAGTGGCACCGGATGCATCCGCTCACGCCGCTCTTCAAGGGCGGGCTGGTGCTGATCGTCGTCGCGGGCATCGTGATCGCGAACATGCGCGACCGGGTCATCGCGTGGGTGGTCGACATCTTCGAGCCTGACGCGCACTACGGGGACTACACCGGAGGCGACCCTGTCGACTGGGTCCTCGAGAACAATCTGATCCTGATCGCGCTGCTCAGCGTGCTGGGGCTGCTGGTCGTGCTGATCCTGGTGTTCTGGTTCATCTGGCGCTTCCACCAGTTCCGCATCACCGGCGATCACGTCGAGGTGCGCAAGGGGCTCGTCTTCCGCTCGCACCGCCGTGCCCCGCTCGACCGAGTGCAGGGCGTGAACCTCACCCGCCCGTTCCCTGCCCGCATCATCGGCCTCGCCAAGCTCGAGGTCGTCGGAGCAGGCAACGACGCGAACGTCGAGCTCGAGTACCTGGCCACCGGACGTGCGGAATCGGTCCGCGCCGACATCCTCCGCCTCGCGTCCGGCGCTCGCGCTGCACGACAGACTGCGACGAATGCGGCCTCCGGCGGTCCGACCGCCCCGGCGACCGCTCGCGCCCAGCTCGTCGGATCGATGAACGACGGTGTCACCGGCATGATCACCGGCGTCGATCTGGCCGACGTCGCTCCGGAGAGCGTCGTCAAGATCCCCACCGGTCGCCTGGTCGGCTCGCAGCTGATCTCGGGTGTGCTCTGGGTGGTGTTCTTCGGACTCATCTTCGCGGTCGCGATCGGCGGCATCTCGATCGGTGCGCTGCTCGACGGAGAGGCCGTGAGCGGATTCATCGGACTGGGCCTCGTGCTCGGCATGGGCATCCCGTTCATGATCGCCGTCGTGGGTATCACCTGGGCACAGATCTCCAAGTCGCTGCGGTACTCGATCGCGCCGACCCCCGACGGGGTGCGCATCACCTACGGCCTGCTCACCACGGTCACCGAGACGCTTCCGCCCGGCCGCATCTTCGCGGTCGAGGTCTCGCAGTCGCTGCTGTGGCGGCCGTTCGGCTGGTGGACGATCAAGATCAACAGGATGAGCGGCAAGAGCGCCTCGGCGCAGCAGTCGGGCAGCGCCCAGCAGTTCAACGTGGTGCTCCCGGTCGGCAAGCGTCCGGATGTCGAGCGTGTGCTGGGGCTGATCCTCCCCGATGTTCCCGCGAGCGACATCCCCCTCATCTGGGAGCACGGCGTGCTCGGACCGGTCGAGGGAGATCCGTACCGCACCATCCCGAAGCGTGCGTGGTGGCGCCGTCCGGTGTCGTGGAAGCGCCACGGCTTCGCGGTCACGGAGTTCGGCCTGCTGCTGCGCCGCGGCGTCGTGTGGCGCAAGCTCGCGGTGTTCCCGCTCGCGCGTCTGCAGGGCGTATCGCTGTCACAGGGGCCGATCGATCGCGCGCAGCGCGTGTCGGGTGCCCAGGTGCACACGGCGCCCGGGCCGATCACGGGAATGCTCTCCGGGCTCGAGCGCGATGATGCGCTCTCGCTGCTGGATGACGTGAGCCGTCTGGCCGCGGCCGCGGCGGCGCGGGACACCACCCACCGCTGGAGTGCGGCGGCGAACGCGGCTCCGGTCGCGCCTCCCGCGGCTCCTGCGCCCCCGATCCCGGGAGCCCCGATGCCGCCGACGCCGCCCGCAGCACCGTTCGGGGGAGCTCCGGCTCCGTCGGCGCCTCCGGCTCCGCCCGTGCTGCCTCCTGCTCCGCCGGTCGGGCCTCCTGCTCCGCCCGCTGCGCAGCCTGCCCCGCCGGCCGGGCCTCCTGCTCCGCCGGTGCCGCCCGCACCCCCCGCTCCGCCGGTGCCGCCCGCACCACCCGCTCCGCCGGTGCCGCCGGTCGTGCCTCCGACGACGGACTGATCGCATGGTGCGAGACGGACGCCTCGGCGTCGGCATCATCGGTGCAGGTCGTGTGGGCCCGGTGATCGGCGCGGCGCTCGGCGGCGCGGGCCACGCCGTCGTCGGCATCACGAGCGGCTCGGATGACGAGCGTGCCTCGGCCGTGCTGCCGGATGTGCCGGTGCTGGACGCGCTCGAGGTCGTCCGTCGTGCCGAACTCGTCATCCTCGCCGTGCCGCACGACCAGCTGCCGTCGCTCGTCGCCGGCATCGCCGAGGTCGGAGGATGGCAGATCGGCCAGCTGGTGCTGCATACCGATCCGGCGTATGGCATCGAGGTGCTGCGCCCTGCCGCCGAGCGCGGCGCGATCCCGTTGGCCGTCCACCCGGCGATCACTTTCACGGGCACGTCGATCGACCTCCGGCAGCTCCCTGCGAGCTTCGCGGCCGTGACCGCGCCCGCTGCCGTGCTGCCGATCGCCCAGGCTCTCGCCGTGGAGATGGGATGCGAGCCGGTCGTCATCGCCGAAGGTGACCGGGCCGTCTATGCCGACGCCATCCAGACCGCGGCGGACTTCTCCCGCTCGATCATCGGACAGTCCACCGCCCGGCTGCGGGAGATCGGCGTGGAGAACCCCGGCGGCTACCTCTCGGCCCTGGTGCAGTCGACGGTCGAGCGGGCGCTGCGCGAAGCATCCGATCCGCCGCCGGTGCTCTGATCCGCGGTCGCGGACCAGGGCGCTGTCGCGTCAGCGACCGCCGGAGAAACCTCCGCCACCTCCGCCGCCGGAGAAGCCGCCGCCGAAGGATCCTCCGGCGCTCGACGAACTGCTCGTCGACGGCGCCGTATAGCTCGCGGCCTGGTGAGACGACATCGCGAACGCGGCGAGCTGCATACGCAGGAAGGGGGAGGTCGGGTCGCCGATCCAGCCGGGGCCGCGCTGCTCCACGGAGTAGGCGTGCTCCAGCACGCGACCCCACTCGTCTTCCATCCCGAACAGCATCGCGTAGGGGAGCAGCCGTTCGTAGACCAGGATGACGTTTGCGGAGCCGTCCTGGCGTCGTTCTGCCCCGCTGTACGACTGCAGCATGCGCAGCCGGTCCTCCTCGGCGACGCGGATGAACTCCTCGACGCCCCTCAGATACTCGAGCTGCCTGGCCCCCTCGACCGTCAACACGGTGTGCTTCGAGAACGTGTAGAAGCTCGAGATCAGCACGAGCACCACTCCGAAGCTGATCGCGACCATCGCGGGGATCGCGGAGATGCGTCCGCCGATCACGCCGGACAGGCCGATCGCGAGGCCGACCGCCCCGACGGCGATCGCGCACCACTGCAGGATCATCGCGCTGCGGCTGCGCGCAGTGGTGGTGTACCCGCGGGTCTCCGCAGCCGCCTTGCCACTCTGCTGCAACGCCGCCATGCGCTCGGCGAAGGTCTCGCTCGACGAGGGGATCGCAGCGACGCCGTCGCCGTCCGCTCCGACGAACAGCGCATCGAGTGCTTCGACGTCGAGCTGGTCAGGGATCCGTGTGCCGGAGAGCCGGCGCAGACGCGGCTGCTCGAGTTCCGATCCCTCTTCGATGCGCAGGGTTCCTCGCACCGCGAGGTGCACGATCTCGGCGGGGATCGGATCCTTCGCACCCGGGACGATCGCGGCTGCGAGCAGCGGGGGCATCGAATCGGGCACGTCGTACTGTGCGACGATGATGCCGTCGGCCGTGCGGCGGCGTCGCGCGGTGGCGGAGACCGCGATCCAGCCGCCGGCGGAGAGCCCCACCGAGCCCACCGCAGCGATCGCGGGACCGATGTCGGTGATCGCGTTCGGCTGCCGTGCGGGTGCCTGTGCGACCGTTGCCGGATCGAAGCCGATCGCGACGGTCACCCCGTCTCCGGCCGCGCGCTCGCCGGATTCGACGTGGAACACCGCGGTGTCGCCGTCGACCTCCGGTCCCTGGATCGGGCACTCGGTAGAGGAGCCGGAGAACCCGGAATAGCAGCGGGCCGATCCGGTGAGGTGGCCGCTCATGGTGGCGTCTACCACGATGTCGGCGCTGAAAGATTCGATCGCCTGCGTGCTGTCGAGGGGGAGGAGGTCCCAGTAGAACTCGTCGACGCCGTTGTCGGCCGCCAGGATCACATCGCGCATCGAGTATTCGATCACGTAGGTGTTCAGGCCCCGCACATAGTCGTCCGTGCCGGTGAGGATGTAGAGCACCCCGTCGTCGGTCTCGGTCTCGAACGGCACATCGGCGCCGGTCTCGTCGGTGACGGACAGCACCGTGGTGTCGGTCCAGGCGCCTTCGTAGCTGGTGGCGAGGCCACGCACGATCCCTCGGTTCTGGTCGAAGTCGGGAAAACGAGCGACCAAGGTCTCGGTGACGTGCATCCGTGAACGGCCGTCGTCGTCCCGTCCGATCTCGTAACGCGCATCCCACGAGGCGTAGGAGAAGGCATCGACGTCGTCATCGGCGACAGGCGCGGCGGCGAGGGCTGGGGCGGTCTCCGGCGTGGAGGCCGCTGCCGCTGACGGCATCAGCGCAAGGCCGGAGACGGCGAGAGCGAGCGCGGCGAACGTGCGGGCGATCCGTGTGACGACCATACTTCGAGGCTACCCAGGCGACGCCCACGGGGCTGCACCCGACCTCGGTAAACTGGACACGACTTTTCAAGGAGCCCCGCACATGACTGACGCGTCCGCCGCGCCCGAGCAGAACCCGAAGAACGACCCTTCCCTGGGTGCGGGTGATGACGACATCCACGAGCAGAAGGCCGTGCGGCTCGCCAAGCGCGAGCGCCTGATCGAGAAGCGGGCGGATGCTGCGGGCGGGGCTTTCCCCGTGGCCGTCCCCGTGACCCACGCGATCCCGGCGCTCCGTGCAGAGTACGGCGAGCTCGAAGCCGGTGCCGAGACCGGTGTCGTGGTCGGCGTCGCCGGACGTGTGGTCTTCAGCCGCAACACCGGCAAGCTCTGCTTCGCGACGCTCCAGGCCGGAGACGGCTCGCGCATCCAGGCCATGATCTCGCTCGCGAACGTCGGGGAGGACTCCCTCGCGGACTGGAAGGAGTACGTCGACCTCGGCGACCATGTCTTCGTGCACGGAGAGGTCATCTCCAGCCGCCGCGGCGAGCTGTCGATCATGGCGGATGCCTGGGCCATCGCCGCGAAGGCGGTCCTGCCGCTGCCGAACGCCTACTCCGAGCTGAGCGAAGAGGGCCGCGTGCGCAGCCGCTACCTCGACCTGATCGTGCGTGAGCAGGCCCGCACCACCGTGCGCGCCCGCGCTGCCGTGAACGCGAGCCTGCGGGCGACGTTCACCTCGCACGACTACCTCGAGGTCGAGACGCCCATGCTGCAGGTGCAGCACGGCGGCGCCTCCGCGCGCCCGTTCGTCACCCATTCGAACGCTTTCGACACCGAGCTGTACCTGCGCATCGCGCCGGAGCTCTACCTCAAGCGCGCCGTCGTCGGCGGCATCGAGCGGGTGTACGAGATCAACCGCAACTTCCGCAACGAGGGTGCCGACTCCACGCACAGCCCGGAGTTCGCGATGCTCGAGGCATACCAGGCCTACGGTGACTACAACCAGATGGCCGCGCTCACACAGGAGCTCGTGCAGAATGCCGCGATCGCGGTGTCCGGCTCGACCACAGTGACCTGGGCCGACGGCACCGAGTACGACCTGGGCGGGGAGTGGGACCGCATCTCGATGTACGAGTCGCTCTCCGCGGCGTCGGGTCGTACCGTCACGCCGCAGGACGCGGTCGAGGACCTGATCGCCTTCGCCGAGGCGAACGGCGTCGACGTGCCGCCGCAGGCCACGCACGGAAAGCTCGTGGAAGAGCTGTGGGAGCACTTCGTGAAGGGCGACCTCGTGCGGCCGACGTTCGTGATGGACTTTCCCGTCGACACCTCCCCGCTCGTGCGCGAGCACCGCTCGATCGACGGTGTCGTGGAGAAGTGGGACCTGTACATCCGCGGGTTCGAGCTCGCGACCGGGTACTCGGAGCTCGTCGACCCCGTGATCCAGCGCGAGCGTTTCGTGGAGCAGGCGAAGCTCGCCGCCCGCGGCGACGTCGAGGCCATGCCGATCGACGAGGAGTTCTTGCGCGCCCTCGAGCACGGCATGCCGCCGTCCGGTGGCATGGGCATGGGCATCGACCGGCTGCTCATGGCGATCACGGGACTCGGCATTCGCGAGACGATCCTCTTCCCGCTCGTCAAGTAGTCGGCCCCTCGGGAGCAGTCGCGGTGCGCCGGAACGTCCATTCCGGCAGCAGCGTGGCTTCGATCATCGTGCGCAACAGCGCGGCCAGCCCGTAGTCCGGGTCGATCTCGTGCACGAGGTCGAGGTAGTGACCCGCGTGGCTGGAGCGGCCCAGGGCCCAGGACAGCCATGCGGCAGCCGTGAGCGGCCCAGGACGAGACGCACGAGGCGCGGCGGCGGCGGCATGCCGGACCACTCCGAGCGCGAGTCGGAGACGATCGGCGTCGGGCGCCGGCCCCATGCCCAGGAACACTGCCCCCAGGTCGTCCGAGATCATGTGACCGTCGCGTGCGAACGACAGCTGCGCCTGGAGCGTGCGGATCCCCCCGTCCATTCCCGTGGCCCACTGTGCGAGCGCGACGTCGCGGAAGACCGGGCGGTCCAGGCACCAGAGCAGCGCGGCCGTGGTCGAGGGCGACGCATCTTCCGGCTTCTCGAGCATCGACTCGAAGAATGCGGGGATGTCGGCCAGCGCGACGATCCCTGCGAGCGCTGCCGGACTCTCGCGGCCGGTCAGCGGGCCGATCGCGTCGTGATCGAGCAACTCGCCGATCTCGTTCAGGGCGCGGGCGACCCGCTCCTTTCTGGCGAGGTCGGCCACCGGCAGTGCTGTTCCGGCCAGCTGATCCCCCGCGACATCTCCGAGCCCTGGTACCTCCGGCACCGGTCCGAGCTCGTCGAGATCGCCCAGGCGCGGTTCGTCGGCCAGGTAGCTCGACCATCCCCGCGGTGTCACGCACAGGGCGTCGACGATGCGCAGCCCCGCGTCTTCCGCGCGCCAGAGGAGCTCGTCCACAGCGACCGCGACAGGCAGCACGAGTCCGTCGACCGTCTGCTCCGGACCGTCGTCGGAATAGACGACGACGGCGACGGCATCCGTTCCGGTCACACGGGAGATGAGGCCGACCGCTGCGTCGGCGTATGCCTCGAGATCGGTGTCGGCCGTCGGCAGGTCGAGACGCATAGCGCCGTGCGTGCGAGAGCCCTGGAACGGAAGGAGCACGACGCTGCGGCGCGGGGTGAAGCCGGCGAGGGCCGGGACGATGCCGAGGAAATCGGCGGAATCTGAAGCACGGAGAACTGTGGTCATGCACCGAGTGTCGGGGCGGTGGCAGGGCGGGCGGGGCGGAATCGAGTGATGTGGATGGAATCGGTCGAACGCTGCGGGTGGGGACGAAGAGTCGGGTAGGGCGATCGCCGCGTACCATGGGGGTATGGAGAACTTCTGGCTCGCAGTGGCATGGTCGCTCTTGCCGACCATCGGCGTCAGCATCGTCTTCTTCATGGTCGTCCGTGGCATCCTCCGCTTCGACCGCACCGAGCGCAAAGTGCACGCGCAGATCGAGGCGGAAGAGCGCGCTGCGCGCGGCCTCCCTCCCCGCTCCTGAGCGCCGTCGCACGCATCGGCTACTGTGTAGCCAGCGCACGGGAGCCCGTGCCGGCCTGGCGCGATCGTCGACGCAGGGGTGAGGGGACACGATGACCGCGGAGACCTGGGGATGGTGGTTCGCCGCATTCCTGCTGCTGCTCGACCTCGTCATCCGAGTGACGGCGATCATCGTGATCCCGCGAAATCGTCGTCCCACCGCCGCGATGGCCTGGCTGCTGGCCGTGTTCTTCATCCCGTTCGTCGGCGTGTTCCTCTTCCTCCTGATCGGAAACCCCCGCCTGCCTCGTGCGAGGCGTCGCAAACAGGACCAGATCAACGAGTACATCGCTGAGACCAGCGAGCACCTCCACTTCGGCACGCTGCGTCCGAATGCGCCGGCGTGGTTCGGGCCGGTGGTCCAGATGAACCAGAAGCTCGGGGCGCTCCCGCTCTCCGGCGACAATGGCGCGCACCTCATCTCGGACTACCAGGAGTCGCTCGACGAGATGGCAGAGGCCATCCGCACGGCGCAGGCGTACGTGCACGTCGAGTTCTACATCCTGCAATCCGATGAGGCGACCGACAACTTCTTCCGGGCCCTCGAGGAGGTCTGCGCGCGCGGTGTCGAGGTGCGCGTGCTCCTGGATCACTGGGCGAACCGCTGGAAGCCTCGCTACCGCGAGACCATCCGTCGTCTCGACGCGATGGGTGCCGACTGGCACCTGATGCTGCCGGTGCAGCCGCTGAAGGGGCGCATGCAGCGTCCCGACCTGCGCAACCACCGCAAGCTTCTGGTGGTCGACGGCGTCGTGGCGTTCCTGGGCTCGCAGAACGTGACGGATTCGACCTACAACCTCCCCAAGAACATCAAGAGGGGCCTGCACTGGGTCGATCTGATGGTCCGCCTCGACGGCCCCGTGGTGCTGAGCGTGAACGCGATCTTCGTCGCGGACTGGTACAGCGAGACCGACACGGTGCTGGAGGGCATCGACATCACACATGCTGAGATCGGCTCCGGCGACCTCGACTGCCAGGTCGTGCCATCGGGGCCGGGGTTCGAGGTCGAGAACAACCTGCGTCTGTTCCTCGGGCTGCTGTACGCGGCGAAGCAGCGCATCATGATCGTGAGCCCCTACTTCGTGCCCGACGAGGCCCTGCTGCTGGCAGTCACGGCTGCGGTCGATCGTGGCGTCAACGTCGAGCTCTTCGTGTCGGAAGAGGGCGATCAGGCGATAGTCTACCACGCCCAGCGGAGCTACTACGAGGTGCTGCTCAAAGCGGGCGTGCGCATCTGGATGTATCGCAAGCCGTACATCCTGCACACCAAGAGCCTGACGATCGACGACGAGGTCGCCGTGATCGGGTCCAGCAACATGGACATGCGCTCGTTCGGTCTGAACCTCGAGGTCTCGATGCTCGTCCGCGGTGAGGAGTTCGTCACGGAGATGCGCGAGGTCGAAGACAAGTACCGCTCGCTGAGCCGCGAGCTGACGCTGGAGGAGTGGATGCAGCAGCCGTTGCGCTCCACCGTGCTCGACAACCTCGCCCGGCTCACCTCCGCGCTGCAGTAGACAAGCACTTCAGGAGACAAGCACTTCAGGCGCTCGTCCCACGGTGTGACGCAGCATCCCCGGATACGACGATGCCGCGGGAACCAGCGCTGGGCTGGCTCCCGCGGCATCGCGGTGGGCGGATCAGATCACTCGGCGACGGGGATCGCCTGTGCCTTCAGCGTCGAGATCGTCGACTCCTGTGCGGACTTCAGCGACTCCAGCAGCGTCCCCTGTCCCGTGACGGCCTTCTGGAAGCCGTCCGACACGTCGGCGTACGTCTGCGTCATGGTCGGGCCCCACACGAAGTCGGGGTTGACCTGCGCCGCCGCCTCGGCGAACACGTCGTAGATGGGCTGGCCGCCGTAGAACTCGACGCCCTCCTTGAGCGACGCGAGGTTGAGCCCGTCGGTGGTCGCCGGGTAGATGTTGGCCGACTTGTTCAGTGCGGTCAGCGCCTCATCCGAGGTGTTCAGCCACAGCGCGAACTTCGTCGCCTCGTAGAGGTGCTCGCTGCCCTTGAAGACCGCGACCGATGAGCCGCCCCAGTTGCCCGAGCTCGTGCCGCCCGCCTCCCACTGCGGGGATGCCGCGACGGACCACTTGCCTGCGGTGTCGGGAGCGCCGCTCGCGATCGAGTTCGCACCCCACACGGCGGAGTTCCACGACCACACCTCGCCCGAGTTGTAGGCGTTGTTCCACTCCTCGGTCCAGGCCGGGTAGGTCGAGACGAGGTCCTCGTCGAGGAGTTCCTGCCAGTAGTCGGCGACCTGGGTGGTCGCGTCGTCTGTCAGGTCGACGGTCCACTTCTCGCCGTCGTTCGCGAACCATCCGCCGTTGTTCTGCCACACGAATCCGGCGAACTGGTTGATGTCGGCGGTGGAGAAGTCGGTGAAGTAGCCACCGGCTGCGCGGATCTTCACTGCGGCGGCCTTGTACTCCTCCCACGTCGTGGGCACGTCGATGCCGTTCGCCTCGAACAGGTCGGAGCGGTAGAACAGCGCCATGGGGCCGGAGTCCTGCGGGATGCCGTACACGCCGTCCTCGCTGCCGAGCGTGACCTGGCCCCACGTCCACGGGATGAACTCGTCCTCAGCCGCCACGACGTCTTCGCACGCGGAGAGGTCGGCGAGGCCGTCCTGCACGCGGAAGCTCGACAGTGCGTCGTACTCGATCTGGCCGAGGTCGGGAGCGTTGCCGGCCTTGAGCTGGCTGAAGAAGCTCTGGTAGGTGCCGGAGTTGCCGTTCGGTCCGGTCTGGACCTTCACCTGGATGTCGGGGTTCTCCTCGTTCCACATCGCGGCGACATCCTCGATGCCGGGGATCCACGACGTGAACTCGAGCGTGACCTTGCCGTCTGCGGGGGTGCAGGTGGCAGCATCCGCGCTACCGTCCGTGCCACTGCCTGCCGTGCATCCCGCCAGCGCGATGGCGCTGAGCAGTGCGACGCCGGTGGCGACTGCCCTCTTGGTGTGCTGCATGATCTTCCTCTTTCGGTGGGTGTTTCGGGTGTACAGGGAGGCCGCCGGGGTCCGGCGGCGTGAGTCATTTCACAGAGCCGTTGCCGAGGCCGCTCTGCCAGAACCGCTGGAGCATCAGGAACGCGATGATCAGCGGGATGATCGACAGGAACGACCCGACGAGCACATAGGTGCGCAGTTCAGGGATCTGGTTGAGCTGCGTGTTCCACGCGAACAGTCCGTAGGTGATGGGGAACAGCTCCTGGCTGCGCAGCATGATCAGCGGCAGGAAGAAGTTGTTCCAGATGGTGACGAACTGGAAAAGGAAGACCGTGATCAGCGCGGGGGTCATCAGTCGGACGGAGATCGTGAAGAACGTGCGCACCTCGCCGGCGCCGTCCAGACGGCCGGCTTCGATGAGCTCGTCCGGCACCGACGCCGAGGCGAAGATGCGCGTCAGGTACACGCCGAACGGACTCACGATGCTCGGCAGCAGCACCGCCCAGAACGTGTTCGTGAGGTTGACCTGGCTGAACAGCAGGAACAGCGGCAGCGCGAGTGCCGTGGCCGGAACGAGCACGCCGCCCAGCACGACGTTGAAGAACAGCTCGCGTCCGGGGAACGTGTACTTCGCCAGCGCATAGCCGCACATGCCGGCGAACACCGTCGCGAGCAGGGCGCCGAGGCCGGCGTAGCCGATGCTGTTGAGGATCCAGCGCAGATAGATGCCGCCGTCGTAGGTGAAGAGGTCGCCGATGTTCTCGAACAGGTTCCAGTCCGCGAACCAGAGCGGAGCCGTGGTGAGCAGATCGCCGCGGTCCTTGGTGGATGCGATGAAGAGCCACCAGATCGGCGTGAGGAAGTAGAGCGTGAACACGCCCATGATCAACATCGCGGCGCCGCGGGAGATGAGGCTCTCGCGAGGCCCGCGTGGGCTCAGATCGTCGGCGGTCGCGCCGCGCTTCAGAGTCAGCATGCTCATTGCTCAGCCTTCCGCTGGGAGATCTTCAGGAATGTGAACGACAGGATGAACGTCGCCAGTGCCAGCACCACCGAGAAGGCGGCCGCGAGGTTCGTGTTCGGGATCGAGTTGGTGGCGTAGATGGTCATGTTCGGCGTGAACGTGCTCGACACGGCAGCGCTGAACGACCGGAACACCTGGGGTTCGGCGAGGAGCTGGAAGGTGCCGATGATCGAGAACACCGTGGTGAGGACGAGGGCAGGGGCGACCATCGGGATCTTGATGGACCAGGCGATGCGGATCTGCCCGGCGCCGTCGAGCCGCGCCGCCTCGTAGACCTCGGCGGGGATCGCCAGAAGGGCGGAGTAGATGATCAGCATGTTGTAGCCGACGAAGACCCAGGTCACGACGTTCGCGATCGACCACAGCACCATCTCGGGGGAGAGGAAGTCGATCGAGCGCGTGACGTCGGTGAACGGCGACAGGTTGGGGGAGTAGAGGAAACCCCACATGATCGCGGCGATCACACCGGGCACCGCGTACGGTGCGAAGAACGCGAGGCGGAAGAACTTCTTGCCCTTCAGCACGGGGGAATCCAGCAGCAGCGCGAACAGAAGTGCCAGGCCGAGCATCACGGGCACCTGGACGATGCCGAACAGCAGCACCCGACCCACGGACTCCCAGAACGGAGCGTTCGCGAAGACATTGGCGTACTGCGTGAACCCGCCGAACACCTGCTGCGGCTGACCGTACGTGCCCTCGCGCTCGACGACGAGCAGCGACTGGTAGATCGCGTAGCCGATCGGGATGAGGTAGAAGAGCAGGAACAGCACGCCGAACGGGCCGGCGAAGAACGTGATCGCGCCCTTGTGCGGGGTGAATCGACGACCTGGTTGCTTTCGCCCCCTCCCCGACTCGGTGACGAGCAGCTGTGTGGCGGTCATGCGATCGACTCCTCTCGAATGATGCGCACGGCTCCGGCCGGCACGACGACGTGCCCGTCCACCGCTGTCTCGGTGACGAGGTCGAGGCCGGTGGCGTCGACGGTCACCTCCGCGGCACCGTGGTTGACGATGAACAGATAGGACTGGTCCGCGCCGCGGCGCCGCACGAGCTCGAGTGCGCCGAGTTCGCCGATGACGGATGCCGGTGGCGTGAGGCCGACGTCGGCGACGATGCGCGCCATCAGGTCGCGGTAGGCGTCGGCGTTCGGGAGCGTGGCGAGGTACCACGCGGTCCCCCCACCCCAGCTGTTGCGCGTGATCGCGGGGGAGCCGTCGGCGGCGCCTCCGGTGAACGAGGCCACCACCTCGGCGGTGGTGGCGCGTCCCCGCTCCGACCACAGGCGTGCGTCCGAGCCGTCGCTCAGGCGCACGACCGTGCCCGCCGCGACCGGGGCGAACTCCTCGATGCGCACGCCCAGCGCGTCGCGGAACGGGCCGGTGTAGCCACCGGTGAAGATGCGATCCTGCTCGTCGACCGTGCCGCTGTAGAACGTGACCAGGGCGGTTCCGCCCGCGGCGATCCAGTCGGTGATGACTGTCGCGTCCTCCGTGCGCACGAGGTGCAGACCGGGCACGACCACCAGCCGATAGCCGTCGAGGTCGCTGCCGGGGCGCACGATGTCGACGGTGATGCCGAGGTCGTGCAGCGCCGTGTAGGCGGCGTGCATCTGATCCAGGTACCCGATCGAATGGCTAGGGCGGGCGTCGGCATCGGTCGCCCACCAGGCCTCCCAGGAGAAGACGATCGCCGCGTGCGCCTCGACGCGCGAGCCGGTCACCTCCGACAGGCGTCCCAGCGTGGCGCCGAGCTCCGACACCTCACGCCAGACGGCGGTGTCGGTGCCGGCGTGCGGGAGCATCGCGGAGTGGAACTTCTCGCTGCCCTGCACCGACGCGCGCCACTGGAAGAAGCAGATGCCGTCCGCGCCGCGGGCCACGTGGGTGAGGGAGTTGCGCAGCAGCTCGCCATCGCCCTTGGGCAGGTTGAGCGGCTGCCAGTTCACGGCACCGGTGGAGTGCTCCATCAGCAGCCACGGTGCGCCCTGAGCGAGCCCGCGCGTCAGATCGGCGTTGAAGGCGAGCTCGGAGGTGGGGTCGGCGAGGCGGTGGTCGAGGTAGTGGTCGTTCGCCACGATGTCCATGTCATCGGCCCACGACCAGTAGTCGAGGTTCTCGATGTGGGTGGTGACCATGAAGTTGGTCGTGATCGGTCGCGGGCTGAGCGGGCGGATGACCTCGGCCTCTGCCCGGTAGTAGTCGATCAGCTGGTCCGAGCTGAAGCGGTGGAAGTCCAGCGTCTGACCGGGGTTGCGCAGCGACAGGGTGGCGCGCGGGGGCAGGATCTCGGACCACTCGCGGTACGTCTGGCTCCAGAACGAGGTGCCCCACGCCGCGTTGAGGGCGCCGATGTCCTGATACCGCTCGCGAAGCCACAGGCGGAAGGCCGCGGCGCTCTCGTCGCAGTAGCAGAGGGCGTTGTGGCACCCGAGCTCGTTCGACACGTGCCACAGCTCCACGGCGGGGTGATCGCCGTAGCGCCGGGCCACCTGCTCGACCAGCGAGAGTGCGGCGGTGCGGAAGATCGCCGAGCTGGGGCAGAACGCCTGGCGTCCGCCGGGGTAGCGCCGCGTGCCGTCCTCGACCATGGGCAGGATCTCGGGGTGCGCGGTGGTGAGCCACGCCGGGGGAGAGGCGGTGCCGGTTCCCAGGTTGACCCGGATGCCGCCGGCGTGCAGTCGCGCGATGATGTCGTCGAGGCGGGAGAAGTCGTACTCGCCGGCGCGGGGCTCGATGTGCGCCCATCCGAAGATGTTGATCGCGACCAGGTCGACGCCGATCTCCCGCATCAGGGCGATGTCCTCGTCCCACACCTCGGGAGTCCACTGCTCCGGGTTGTAGTCGCAGCCGAAGGCGATGCCGTCGTGGGTGAAGGGCCGTGCGGGGGTGGTCATGCGCTCCTCAGATCTGTGAACGTGCACAGCGTGGAGCGCGAATTCTCGGCGCTGAGACTCTGTGAACGTGTACAGACTAAACATCCCCACTCCGCGGTGTCAACAACAACCTCCAGGTGTGCGCGTGCACATACGATGAGTGCTGATGAGCAACGAGCGCAGGCACCGGGCGACGGTCAAGGACGTGGCGACCGAGGCGGGAGTGTCCCGAGGCACGGTCAGCCGCGTCCTCAACGGCCAGCCGTACGTGTCGAACGAGGCCCGTGCGGCGATCGAGGCCGCGATCGCGAAGGTCGGATTCGTGCCGAACCGCGCGGCCCGGAGTCTGGTGATGCAGCGCACGCAGGCGATCGGCCTGATCGTGCACGAGCCGCACTCGCTCTTCATCGAAGACCCCAACATCGGGGCGATCCTGCTGGGCGCCAATGCGGCGCTGTCCGAGGCGGACTACCAGCTCTCCTTCCTCATCGCCGATTCGGCTCGTGACATCGAGCGGCTCGCCCGCTACCTCACCGGCGGCCTGATCGACGGCGTCATCGTCGTGTCCGCCCGCGAAGGGGATCCGATCACCAAGGCCATCGCGCAGCTCGACCTGCCCGCGACGTTCGTCGGTCATCCGCACGACATCGGCGACGCGGCCTACGTCGCGATCGACAACCGAGGAGCGGCACGCGAGATCACCCGGCGGCTCGCGGCGACCGGACGGCAGCGCATCGGGATGATCGCCGCCGCGCTGGATCGCGACTCGGGTGCCGATCGCCTGGCCGGATTCGTCGACGCCAGGGGCAACGACTTCGATCCTCGCCTCGTGCAGCGCGTTCCGCTGTACTCCTATGCCGACGGGCAGGCCGGCATGCGCGCGCTGCTGGAGACGTGTCCCGACATCGACGGTGTCTTCGCCGCGAGCGACGCGGTCGCGGCGGGGGCCATGGACGTGCTGCAGGCCGCGGGGAAGCGCATCCCTGCGGACGTGGGGATCGTCGGGTTCGACGACAGCTCGTGGGCGCTGCGCTGCGACCCTCCTCTCTCCACCATGCGGCAGTCGGCGAATGAGCTCGGCCGGGCCGCCGCCGAATCCGTGCTCGCGCAGCTGCGCAGAGAGGCCCCCTCGACGGAGAGTCGGATCCTGGAGTGCGCCGTGGTGTGGCGAGAGTCCGCCTGAGAGGTGCGCCGAGGAGACCCCGCCAGTACCCTGGTGGCATGACCTCCCCGCTGCGTGTCCTCACATCCGTCGCCGGTGTCTTCGCAGCGGCGCTGCTCGTCGCCGGATGCACGGCCGGCCCAGGAGCCCAGTCGCCGACGAGCTCTCCGGCGCCGAGCGCTGACAGCAACGACGATGCGAACGACATCGAGGGCACGCTGCTCGACGACGGACGCATGTTCGCCGTCGTCACGTGGGGCTCGTCGACGTGCGTGCCGCAGGTCGACGAGGTCACCGGATCCGGTCAGAACGTGACCGTGACACTGGTCGAGCCCAGGGGCGACGACGGCGCAGAGAAGGCATGCACCGCCGACATGGCGCCGCGCGCGAGCGTGGGGGCGCTGCCCGAGGGTGTCGACCCGACATCCGACGTCACCCTGAAGGTCACCTACGGCGACCTGGTCGAGGACGTGGACCTGGACGGCAACGCTGCCTTCGCCGGCACGCCGGGATCATCGACCGAGTACCTGCCTTCGGCCGGGTGGGTCGACGACAGCAACCTCGTGCTGCTGACCTGGGGATCGTCGTCGTGCCCTCCGGTGATCGAGTCGGTGGAGGGTTCCGGCAGCTCTGGAACGGTGACCTTCGTGACCGATGACACCAAGGCGTGCACCATGGACATGGCCCCGCGCGCCACGATCGTCAGCTTCGGCGACGACCAGATCGACGACGACGGCTTCACGCTCACGCTCGTCGGCGGCGGACTCGAGGGCGACGTCACGGTCAGCTGACCCGCGTCGCGCGGGTCAGGACGAGATGATCCGGTGCCCGGCCGGCAGCGCCAGCAGGAGCGCGCCGGGGTCGACGCGGCAGGTGATGCGCCCGGCTTCGCCGAACTCATCGCCGTCGAGTTCGATGGGGATCGGTGTCGATGCGGCGGCCTCGGCGGCGAGTCCGCGGAAGTAGTGCACCGAGGCGTCCTTCCCGCGGCGCTCCAGCACGCGGCGTCCGGCCCGAAACCGCCGCAGTACCGAGTTGTCCCACCAGATCTTGCGCCACACCCCGAGCCAGCCGAGCATCCCGGTCGGCTGGATCACGGCGACGTCGAGCGTGCCATCGGTGATCGACCCGTCCGGGATCAGCGCGATGCCCGCGGGCAACGTGCCGCAGTTCGCGAACAGGATGCTGTGCACCTTGGTGCTGTGCAGACGTCCTTCGTCGATCTGGTAGACGGCGCGGAACGGCTTCGCTCCGGCGAGTGAGCGCGCGGCCCCGTCGACGTAGGCGATCCATCCGACCGACTTCTTCAGATCAGACCGGGTGTTCGCGATCATGTCGGCATCCAAGCCGATGCCCGCGAGCACAACGAAGGCATGTTCGGTGTCGCTGCCGTCCTCGCGTGTGATCCGGGCCCAGCCGATGTCGATCGGGAGTCGGTGGTCGCCCAGCGCCGCACGGATCATCTCGGCGGGATCGGTGAGGGGCAGGCCGAGGTTGCGGGCGAGGAGGTTGCCCGTGCCGCTGGGCAGGATCGCCAGCGGGACCCCGGTGTTCGCGATGGCCTCGGACACCGCGCGCACCGTGCCGTCGCCACCGGCGACGAGGACGACGTCCACCCCGCGGGCGAGTGCTTCGGCGGTGGCGGCCTGCCCGGCATCCTCGATCGTGGTCGTGTAGAACGCGGGATGCTCCCACCCGGCCTCGCGGCTCAGGTCCCGCACGGCCGCGCGCAGGTGCTTCTCGTCGACCTTGATGGGGTTGTAGACGAGCGCCGCCTGGCGTCGAGCGGAAGCGCGCTTCGTCATGGCGCTACTCTAAACCCGCACCCGACCCCACCCCTTCACGGTCGGGCGGGCGCGGCAGGAGGAGAGGCAGATGGGCGAGCGGACACCGCACGTGGACGGGAATCAGGGGCGCACACTCCTCTCGACGATGCTCGCCGACGAGCCGCAGCGGCTTCGGCGCCGCAGCATCTCGCTCGGGGTGCCGGTGGACGATGCCGACGATGCGGCGCAGACCGCGCTGCTGCGGGCATGGCGTTCGATCGAGCACCTCGAGGTGCCAGAACCGGGACGACTCTGCTCGTGGCTCGACGCGATCGCGCGCAACGTCGCCATCGACCTCGCGCGACACCGCGCGCGGCATCCGGAGGCCGTGCTCGATGACGCGACGCCCGACCCCGGGAGTGTGGCCGGAGTCGTCGAGATCAGAGTGCTGCTCGACGGCGCCCTGTCGGCTCTGCGCGCTCTGCCGGAATCGCTGCGCGCGCCGCTGCTGCTGACGGTGGTCGATGGACTGTCGACCACCGAGGTGGCGGATCGTCTGGGCATCGAGCCGGCAGCCGCGCGGCAGCGGATCTCCCGTGCGCGAAAGGCGATGTCGGCCTGCCGGAAGTCGGGGATGGAGGCGGACTGAGGGAGACCGGCCGGCCGGACGGCCTCCCCGCAGGTCACGCGGTGCCGAAGGGGTTGTCGATCACGTAGCGCCATCCGTGCGTCTCATCGTGCACAGCGACGTCGGCGGTCGTGCCGGCGAGCGCGATCGGCGAGCCGTCGGGAGCGGTGCCGTCGATCGTCCAATCGGCGACGGCGAGGCCCACGCCGTCATGCTCGAACACGTGGCGGACGTTCATCACGATCGGCAGGTTCAGGCCGAGGAACTGCTCGAGCGCGCCGCGCACGGCATCCTCACCCGTGACGGGCTGACCCGGAGCGGGGACGAAGACGACGGCGGGGGCGTTCAGCGCCATCAGCCCCTCGAGGTCGCGGGCGTTGAACCGGTCGGCGAAAGCCAGGTTCAGCTGGTCCAGGGAGGTGACGGGAGTGCTCATGGGCGTCCTTTCATGCGGGTCGGCGGGATGACGACCACTGTGGAGAAAGACGTCGCCGCGTCGAAGGTGTGACATCCGGGGTCGACGAGGCGCTCTGCGCCGGGAATCGGCCTCAGACGGGCACCGTAGAATCGATGGATGATCGACCTCGCACTCCTCCGCGAACACCCGGAGATCGTCCGCCGTTCACAGGCAGCCCGTGGCAACGACCAGGGCACCGTCGACGTCGCACTCGAGGCCGATCGATCGCGCCGCGCGGCGCTCGCCGCGTTCGAGGAGCTGCGCGCCGAGCAGAACGCCTTCGGCAAGCAGGTCGCCAAGGCCCCCAAAGAGGAGAAGGCCGCGCTCGTCGCGCAGGTCAAGGACCTCGCCGAGCGCGTCAAGCTCGCCCAGCAGGCGGCCGGAGCGGCAGCGGATGAGGCGGCTGCAGCGCTCGCCCGCATCGAGAACGTCGTCATCGATGGTGTTCCTGCGGGGGGCGAGGCGGACTTCGTCGAGCTGCGCCGCGTCGGCGACGTGCCGTCGTTCGACTTCGAGCCTCGCGACCACCTCGAGCTGGGGGAGATCCTCGGCGCGATCGACATGGAGCGCGGAGCCAAGGTCTCCGGCGCCCGGTTCTACTTCCTCCGCGGCATCGGTGCGCGTCTCGAGATCGCCCTCATGAACCTCGCGCTCGACAAGGCTCTGCAGAACGGCTTCGTCCCGCTGATCACTCCCACGCTCGTGCGCCCGGAGATCATGCAGGGGACCGGCTTCCTCGGCGAGCACGCCGATGAGGTCTACCACCTCGACAAGGACGACGACCTCTACCTGGTCGGTACCAGCGAGGTCGCGCTCGCCGGCTACCACAAGGACGAGATCGTCGACCTGTCCGATGGCGCCCTGCGTTACGCCGGATGGTCGACCTGCTACCGCCGCGAGGCCGGCTCGCACGGCAAGGACACCCGCGGCATCATCCGCGTGCATCAGTTCAACAAACTGGAGATGTTCGTCTACATCGACCCCGCCGATGCCGAGGCCGAGCACCTGCGGCTGGTCGCACTCCAGGAGGAGATGCTCACCTCGCTCGGGCTCGCCTACCGCGTGATCGACGTCGCTGCCGGCGACCTGGGCTCGAGCGCCGCACGCAAGTACGACATCGAGGCGTGGGTCCCGACCCAGGGCGCGTTCCGCGAGCTCACCTCGACCTCGAACTGCACCACCTATCAGGCGCGTCGGCTCGATGTGCGACACCGGCCGGCCGCCGATGCTTCGGCGACCCCGGGGCGCGAGGCGAAGACCCAGCATGTCGCGACGCTGAACGGCACGCTGGCCACCACACGCTGGATCGTCGCTCTGCTCGAGACGCATCAGCAGGCGGATGGTTCGGTGCGGGTTCCCGAAGTGCTGCGGCCATACCTCGGCGGGCTCGAAGTGATCGAGCCGACGCATCGATCGGCACAGGGGTCCGAATGACCGCTCCGTGGCTGGTCGGGCTCGACGTCGACGGCACGATCCTGCTGCAGGACGAGACGATGAGCCCCGGCGTACCGGAGGCCGTCGCCCGCGTGCGCGATGCCGGGCACGAGGTGACGATCGCCACGGGTCGCAGCTGGATGGCGACTCGGCGCTACGTCGAGGAGCTCGGACTGACGGCGGAGTACGTCGTGTGCTCCAACGGTGCGGTCACGATGCGGCGCGTGGGTGCCGAGTGGGAGCGATGGAACGTCGAGACCTTCGACCCGGCTCCTGTGCTCGCGCTGCTGCGCGACCGTCTTCCCGAAGCCCGCTACATGGTGGAGCTCGCCTCGGGGCAGCGGCTGTACACCGAGCAGCTCGACGACTGGACGCTCGACGGTGGACGCCGGGTGAGTTTCGACGAGCTCGCCGCGGAGCCCGTCTCCCGCGTCGTCGTGGTCTCGCCGGGACACGACGAGGAGGACTTTCACCGTCTGGTGGCCGACGCGGGCCTCAACGAGGTCTCCTACGCGATCGGCTGGACCGCCTGGCTCGACATCGCCCCGCAGGGCGTCGACAAGGGGACGGCGCTGGAGCAGGTGCGCGTCGCGCTCGGCCTCCCCGAGGAACGCGTGCTGGTCGCCGGGGACGGACGCAACGACATCGGCATGTTCGGCTGGGCCCGGGCGCTCGGCGGACGCGCGGTGGCGATGGGGCAGGCGCCCGATGTGGTCAAGGACGCCGCCTCCGAGGTCACCGGCGATGTGGCCGACGGAGGGCTGGCGATGGCGCTGGGCACGCTTCCAGCACCCGCTCAGGTGCGCGCGGGACAATAGAACTCGGCTAGACTCACGCCTTGTCGACAGATGCGTCTGTCGAGGAGGGTTGTCCGAGCGGCCGATGGAGCTGGTCTTGAAAACCAGTGGGCAGAGATGTCTCGTGGGTTCGAATCCCACACCCTCCGCATTACGAGCACGGTGACCCCGCACCGCACGCCGATCCGAAAGGCCCCGAGTGAGCGAATCCACCCGCCGCCGTCGCACCATCGCACGGCACGGCCAGCTCCGCAGCCCCGGACCGGTCAGCCAGCTGCTCAAGTTCATCGCGATCGGCCTCGCCGTGGTGCTCGTCAGCGGCGTGGGTGTAGCCGCATACATCGCCTACGACTTCTCGAGCACCGTCGCGGCCAACGCCGTCGACCTCGACGGGCAGGAAGCCGTTCCGCCGAACATCGGCGAGTACGAGGGCGGCTTCAACATGGTCCTCGCCGGCGTCGACACCTGCGAGGAGAAGTACGCCTCGCTCTTCGGTGAGCGGTGCAGCGGCAGCGACTCCGAGGGGTCGCTCAACGACGTGAACCTCCTGGTGCACGTCTCGGAGGAGCCGCGCCGGATCACCGTCGTCAGCTTCCCCCGAGACCTCATGATCCCGATCCCGGAGTGCACCGACGACGAGGGCAACGTCCACTCGGCCATGAGCAAGCAGCCGCTCAACGTGGCGTACAGCGATGGCGGTCTCAACTGCGTCGTGCAGACCATCTCCCAGCTCAGCGGCCAGGAGGTGCAGTTCGCGGCATCCGTCACGTTCGGCGGCGTGATCGAGATCACCAACGCGATCGGCGGCGTCGACGTGTGCCTGGCGAACCCGATCAGGGACCGTTACACGGGTCTCGACATGTCGGCAGGTACCCACACGGTGGAAGGGCTGCAGGCGCTGCAGTTCCTGCGCACGCGTCATGGTGTCGGCGACGGCAGCGACCTCGGGCGCATCGGCAACCAGCAGCAGTACATGTCGAGCCTGGCGCGCAAGCTCATCAGCGGCGAAGTGCTCGGCAACGTGCCCGTCATGCTGAAGCTGGCCAACACCGCGCTGAGCAACCTCGAGGCGAGCACCTCGCTCGCCAACAACCCGATGACGATCGTGCAGATCGCCCTCGCGGTCAAGGAGGTGCCGTTCGAGGACATCGTCTTCGTGCAGTACCCGACCGGTGCGGACTACGCCGACCCGAACAAGGTCGTGCCGAACACCGAAGCGGCCACGGCGCTCTGGGACGCGATCGAGGCCAACGCCCAGCTGCAGATCACGCACGAGAACACCAGCAACGACGGCGTGGTCGTCGAGGAACCCGCGGCCCCGACCGAAGAGGTGACGCCGGATCCCACGGCCACCCCGGAGAACGTCGTCGCGCTGCCGAACACGATCAAGGGCAACTCGGCCGCCCAGCAGACCTGCTCGAACGGCAACGTCCGCTAGATCGGGAAGGGCGGGTGTTCGTGCCCGCATGTGCGGTCGGTCGTGCGCCACGTGCGCCACGTGCGCACGGCATCACATGTGCCGCGGGCCAGCAGCGGTGCCAGCGCGGGGCGAGGCTGCTGTCAGGCCTGCGGCTCGAAGCGCTCCGGCTCATGCGTCGCGGCGACCAGCGCGCGCAGCTCCTCGAGCGACGAGGGTGCGGCGCCCAGGGCGCGGGCCTGTACGAGCACGTTGCCGAGTGCGGTGGCCTCCACCGGCCCCGCGAACACCGGCAGTCCAGTGCGGTCCGCCGTGGCCTGGCAGAGCAGGCGGTTCAGCGAGCCGCCCCCGACGAGGTGGATGCGGTCGAGCTCGCGACCGGACAGATCAGCCGCGGTCTGCACGGCCTGCGCGAACGCGGTCGCGATCGACTCCACGATCGAGCGGGCGAACGCCGGCCTCGAGGCGGGGGCATCCGCGCCGAGCAGTGCAGCGATGCGCGCGGGCATGTCGCCGGGGGTGCTGAGGCTGGGGTCGTCGGCATCGAAGAGCGGCACGTCGCCGCTGACCTCGGAGGCGGCGGCGAGGAGCGCGGGGAGGTCGATGGCCGAGCCGTCCTCCGCTTCCCACGCGCGCACGGTCTCGCTGAGCAGCCAGAGCCCGGTGACGTTGTGAAGGAAGCGGTAGCGGCGGTCGACGCCGAGTTCGTGCGTGAAGTTGGCCTCGCGCGCGGCATCCGTCAGCACCGGCGCGGCGAGCTCGATGCCGACCAGCCCCCACGTGCCGCACGAGATGTACGCCGAGTGCGGCGTCGACAGGGGAGCGGCGACGACAGCGGATGCCGTGTCGTGCGAGCCGACCGCGATCACCGGCAGATCCTTGCCGATGCGTGCGGCGAGCTCGGGGCGCAGGCGGCCGATGGTCGCGCCGGGGTCGATCAACGTCGGCAGGATGCGCGGCGGAATGCCCAGGCGGTCTGCCAGCGCCGTGTCCCACTCGCTGTCCGCGACGCCGAGCAGGCCGGTGGTCGAGGCGTTCGTGCGCTCTGCGGCGGCGGTGCCGGTGAGCAGGAACGCGATCAGATCGGGGATCAGCAGCGCGGTGTCGGCCTCGGCGAGGTGCGTCTCGACCCGGTACTGGTACAGCGTGTTGAACGGTAGGAACTGCAGTCCGTTGCACGCATACAGCTCGGGGAAAGACGCGATGGAGTGCACCTCCTCGACACCGCGGACGGTGCGCTCATCGCGGTACTGGAAGGGCTCTGCGAGGAGTTCGCCGTCTTTCACCAGGCCGTAGTCGACGGCCCATGAGTCGATGCCGATGCTCTCGATGCCCGGCTCCCGGCGCACCGCCTCGGCGAGCCCGTCGAGCACGTGCTCGTACAGCGCGCCGAAGTCCCAGTGCAGGCCGTCCGCACGCTCGACAGGACCGTTCGGGAAGCGCGACACGAGCTCGAGGTCGAGCACGCCCTCGCCGATGCGCCCGATCATGACGCGTCCACTGGTCGCGCCGAGGTCGACCGCGGCGACACTGCGGGTGCTCATGCGAGTGCCGCGTCGTTCGTCGAGTGCACGGCATCCGCGCGAGTGCACGGGTCCGCAGCGTCGGCAGGTCGTGCACTCGACGCCAGGCCGTGCACTCGGTGGTGGTGCCGGCGGTGGTGGTGCCGGCGGTGGTGGGGGCTCATCGCAGGAAGGCCGCGGCGACGCCGGAGTCCACCGGGATGTGCAGACCCGTCGTGCGGCTGAGCTCGGGACCGGTCAGCACGTACACGGCATCCGCGACGTTCTCGGGCACGACCTCGCGCCCCAGGATCGTGCGGTTGGCGTAGAACTGACCGAGGTCCTCTTCGGCGACACCGTAGGTCGCGGCGCGGTTCGCGCCCCAGCCCGAGGCGAAGATGCCGGAGCCGCGGACGACGCCGTCGGGGTTGATGCCGTTGACGCGGATGCCGAACTCGCCGAGCTCGACCGCGAGCAGACGCACCTGGTGCGCCTGGTCGGCCTTGGTCGCGGAGTAGGCGATGTTGTTCGGGCCGGCGAAGACCGAGTTCTTCGACGAGATGTAGATGATGTCGCCGCCGAGCTTCTGGTCGATCAGCACGCGGGCGGCGGCCTTCGACACGAGGAACGAGCCCTTCGCCATGACATCGTGCTGCAGGTCCCAGTCCTTCTCAGTGGTCTCCAGCAGCGGCTTCGACAGCGACAGGCCGGCGTTGTTGACGACGAGGTCCACGCCGCCGAACGCCAGCACCGCGTCGTTCAATGCCGCCTGGATCGCGTCGGCGTCTGCCACGTTGGCCGCGACACCGATCGCGACGTCGGTGCTGCCGAGCTCCGCCGCTGCGGCCTGGGCCTTCTCGAGATCGAGATCGGCGATGACGACGCAGGCTCCTTCGGCCGCGAGGCGGGTGGCGATCGCCTTGCCGATGCCACTGGCGGCGCCGGTCACGAACGCGATGCGTCCCTGGTGCGACTTCGGCTTCGGCATCCGCTGCAGCTTGGCCTCTTCCAGCGCCCAGTACTCGATGCGGAACTTCTCGGCGTCGGAGATGGGGGAGTAGGTGGAGAGCGACTCGGCGCCGCGCATCACATTGATCGCGTTGACATAGAACTCGCCGGCGACGCGCGCCGTCTGCTTGTTCGCGCCGTACGAGAACATGCCGATGCCCGGCACCAGCACGATGAGCGGGTCGGCACCGCGGATGGCGGGAGACTCGGCGGTCGCGTGCGCGTCGTAGTACGCCTGGTAGTCGGCGCGGTACTGGGCGTGCAGCTCGTGCAGGCGGGCGATCTGCTCCTCGGCGGTCGCGCTCGCGGGGAGGTCGAGGATCAGCGGCTTGACCTTGGTGCGCAGGAAGTGGTCAGGGCAGCTGGTGCCGAGGGCGGCGAGCTCGGGAGCGCGCTTCGAGGCGAGGAAGTCGAGCACGACGTCGGAGTCGGTGAAATGGCCGACCATCGGCTTGTCGGTCGAGGCGATGCCGCGGATAGTGCCGGCCAGGGCGGCGGCGCGCTCACGGCGCTCGGCTTCCGGAAGGGCCTCGAAGCCGGAGCGGACTCCGCCGAACGGAGCAGTCTTACCGTTGGCCTCGATGTACGCGGCCGCGGTGTCGATGATCCACAGCGAGTTCGCCTCCGCCTCATCCGAGGTGTCGCCCCACGCGGTGATGCCGTGGCCGCCCAGGATGCAGCCGATCGCCTGCGGGTTCGCAGCCTTGATCGCGGCGATGTCCAGTCCGAGCTGGAAGCCGGGGCGGCGCCACGGCACCCACACGACACGCTGCCCACCAGCACCGTCGCCGAAGATCGTCGTGGTCAGTGCTTCGCCGTCTGCCGCGGTCGCGATCGCGATGCCGGAGTCCGGGTGCAGGTGGTCGACGTGCGCGGCATCCACGAGTCCGTGCATCGCGGTGTCGATCGACGGAGCAGCCCCGCCCTTGCCGTGCAGGCAGTAGTCGAACGCCGCGACCATCTCGTCTTCGCGGTCCAGGCCCGGGTACACGTCGACGAGGGCGCGCATGCGGTCCAGACGCAGCACCGCGAGGCCCTGTTCGGTGAGCGTGCCCAGGTCGCCGCCCGAACCCTTCACCCACAGCAGCTCGACCGGCTGCCCGGTCACCGGATCGGTGTCGGTGCCCTTCGCCGAGGTGTTGCCGCCGGCGTAGTTGGTGTTCTTCGGGTCGGCGCCCAGGCGGTTGCTGCGCGCGATCAGCGCGGCGGCGGTCGGGTTCGTCATCAGAGTCGTGTCCTTGGTTCGATCAGGCAGAAGGGGAGAGGATGCGCGCCGCGAAGCGCTCGATGGAGGCGGCCGCCGCACGGTGCTCCGGCCGATTGAGGTGCCCGTGGGTGGTGTCCGGCTCGGTCGACACGTCGACCTCGACGTCGGCGGCGCGCAGCGCTCGGGCGAAATCCTCACCGGAGACGCGCAGCTCGTCGACGCTGCCGTTGATCATGATCGTCGCAGGGAAGCCGACGAGCTCGGCGGCGGACGCCGTTCCGGGAACCGCGTAGATGTCGGCGGAGTCCACCGGGCCACCGAGGTAGTTCTCGTACATGCCCCGCACGGCCTCGGGGGAGAAGAGATCTGCGGACGGGTCCGCGTCGAGCGCAGCCCGCAGCGCGGCGTCGGGGGTCGACTGCACGGCATGCAGCGTCGGGTAGGCGAGCACGGCGAGTGCCGGAACAGGGCCGTCACTGTGCACCAGCCGCAGAGCCGCGCCCGCCGCGAGGTTGCCGCCCGCGCTCGCGCCGCCGAGCGACCAGGGGCCGGGAGCGAGCCCGGAATCCACGGCCCATCGGAATGCGAACTCGACCTCCTCGGAAGCGATCGGATAGTGCACGCCGTCGCGCGGGCTGCTCCCGGCGTCCGCAGCCCAGGCAGCGGGCAACGGAGCGAGGGCGTAGTCCACCGACACCACGGTGATCCCGCGCTCGGCGAAACGTTGCGCGACCCAGTCGGCTTCGGGCATGTCGAGGTCTCCGCCGGCGAACCCACCACCGTGCACCCAGACCAGGCCGGGGCCCGCGGGCTCCGGCGCGGCGTAGACGCGTAGTGTGAGCGGGCCGTGAGGCCCCGCGACCACGATGTCGTTCATGGTTCAGGCGCCCCAGCCGGCCTGCACGCCGCCCACGCGCTCGGCGGCGATCTGCTGCTGGTAACCGGATGCCGCGTACGCCGCCATCGGGTCGCCCGCGAGCCCGCGCGACTCGCGCCACTCCGCGAGGGCAGGGCGCACGTCGGTGTAGAACGCGTCCATGAAGACAGCGTTCGCGGCGAGCACGTCGCCAGACTTCTGCGCCGCGGTGAGCGCGTCGCGGTCGACCAGCAGCGCACGCGCCGTCATCTCCTGCACGTTCAGCACGGAGCGGATCTGGCCGGGGATCTTGTCCTCGACGTTGTGGCACTGGTCGAGCATGAAGGCGACGTCGGGGTTGTTCAGGCCGCCGCCGCGCACGACCTCGAAGAGGATGCGGAACAGCTGGAACGGGTCCGCCGCGCCGACGATGAGGTCGTCGTCGGCGTAGAAGCGCGAGTTGAAGTCGAAGGAGCCGAGCTTGCCGAGACGCAGCAGCTGCATCACGATGAACTCGATGTTGGTGCCGGGCGCGTGGTGGCCGGTGTCGAGGCAGACCATGGCCTTGTGGCCGAGCGAGCTCACCTGCGCGTAGGAGGTGCCCCAGTCGGGAACATCGGTGTGGTAGAACGCCGGCTCGAAGAACTTGTACTCGAGCACCAGGCGCTGGTCGTCGCCGAGGCGGGCGTAGATCTGCTGCAGCGACTCCTGGAGGCGGTCCTGGCGGCCGCGCAGGTCGGCCTGCCCGGGGTAGTTCGAGCCCTCGGCCAGCCAGATCTTGAGGTCGCGGCTGCCTGTGGCGTCCATCACGTCGATGCAGGCGAGGTGGTGGTCGATCGCCTTCTGGCGGATGGCGGCGTCTTCGTGCGTCAGCGCGCCGAACTTGTAGTCGTCGTCCTGGAAGGTGTTGGAGTTCACGGTGCCGAGCTCGACACCCAGGTCCTCGGCGTGCCTGCGCAGGTCGGAGTAGGAGTCGACGACGTCCCACGGGATGTGCAGCGCGACGGACGGGGCGAGCGCCGTGTATTTGTTCACCTGGGCGGCGTCGGCGATCTTCTCCCACGGGTCGCGCGGCGTGCCCGGCGTGCCGAAAACCTTGAAGCGGGTGCCGGAGTTGCCGAACGCCCAGCTGGGGAGCTCGATCCCCTGCTGTTCGAGAGCGGAGAGGTGTTCGGGGGAGAGCGTGCTCACGATGCGCTGCCTTCTGAGTCGGTGGGGGGTGCGGAGTTGTCGGATGGTGCGTGCGCGCCGGTGGCGGCGAGTTGGTCTTCGAGATGGAACACCTCGGAGAGCGGAGCGGCGGCCTGATCGGGGCGGCCGTCGAGCCCGGCGAAGAAGCGGCTCATCTCGGCTTCCCACCGCGCAGCGACGGGGGATGCTGCGAGATACGCCTGGG
This sequence comes from Microbacterium croceum, assembly GCF_023091245.1. Taxonomy (NCBI): domain Bacteria; kingdom Bacillati; phylum Actinomycetota; class Actinomycetes; order Micrococcales; family Microbacteriaceae; genus Microbacterium; species Microbacterium croceum. The sequence goes on from NZ_JAHWXN010000001.1 coordinate 1,236,498, forward strand.
CGGCGGCGTCGTCATCGGTCTCGTAGTAGCCGATGAGCGTGCCGTGGTCGCCGAGGAAGAGCGAGTAGTTGCGGCGGCCGGCGGCGGCGATCTCCGCCAGCATCTCCGGCCACACCGGCGAGTGCCGGGCGAGGTACTCGCCGAGGAGCTCGGGGCGCACCTGGAGTTGGAAGGCGACGCGGGTCATGTCACATCTCCATCGAAGGAATGAATCGTTTCAAAAGTCGTTCGTGATCGACGATAAGCGATACGTTGACGGCTGTCAAGGTGGCGTGAGACGCTGGATGGGCGTGCCGAGATGATCTGTTTCACCGCGCATCTCGAGAGGGCGGCAAGGAGTTCCATGGCGGTCAACGTGCGCGAGGTCGCCGAAGATGCCGGAGTGTCCGTCGGCACCGTCTCGAACGTGCTGAACCGACCCGACAAGGTGTCCCCTGCCACGGTCGCCCGCGTGCAGGCATCGATCGCACGACTCGGGTTCGTGCGCAACGACGCGGCGCGGCAGCTGCGGGCAGGACGCAGCAGGACCATCGGTCTCGTCGTGCTCGACATCCGCAACCCGTTCTTCGCCGAGATCGCCCGGGGGGCGGAGGAGCGCGCCGATGAACACGGCCTCTCCGTGCTGATCGCCAACAGCGACGAGCAGCCGCAGCGCGAGCTGAGGCACCTCGACCTCTTCGAGGAGCAGCGGGTCGCTGGTGTGCTCGTGACCCCGCTGAGCGAGGCATCCCCCCAACTGGCGCAGATCCGCGACCGGGGGACTCCGGTCGTCCTGGTCGACCGCGAGTCGCTCGACGGGGCGTTCGCCGCCGTATCCGTCGACGACACCGAGGGCGGCCGGCTCGCGACCGAGCATCTGCTCGCGCTCGGACGCCGCCGCATCGCCTTCGTCGGGGGACCGGCGTCTCTGCGCCAGGTGTCGGATCGCCAGGCGGGGGCGCAGGCCGCAGCGAGCGAGGGGGGTGCGGCGCTCGACTTCATCGCGACCACGGTGCTCAGCGTCGAGGAGGGGCGCCGGATCGGGCGGCACATCCTGGAGCGGGAGCCCGCGGACCGCCCCGACGCGATCTTCGCCGCCAACGATCTGCTCGCCCTCGGCATCCTGCAGAGCCTGGTGATGACGGGCGACGCCCGCGTGCCACAGGACATCGCGCTGATCGGGTACGACGACATCGACTTCGCCGCCGCCGCGGTCATCCCGTTGAGCTCGGTGCGCCAGCCGGCCGCCCTCATCGGATCGACCGCTGTCGACCTGCTGCTGCGGGGCCAGGGCGGGGATGCGCCGGTGCGTGAGCATGTGCTGTTCCGCCCCGAGCTCGTCGCGCGGGCCTCCACGCTCGGATCCTGATCCGCGTCATGCCGGCGGCACCGCGCGTCAGGGACGTGCGCTCGCTCGGCGTCTGACCGCGATCTCGGTCGGAATGCCGCGGGAGAACAGCAGCGACAGCAGGCTGATCAGGATGAGGCCGAAGAACGAGACCCGCAGCGACGACAGCTGCGAATCGCGATAGATCTGCGCGAGGGTGCGCGCGTCTTCGTCGCTCAGGCCCGCATCTTCAGCGATCGCCGTGACCGTGCTCGCCGGCACGATCGTGACGCCCTGCTCGGTGGCCGCGCTGATCGTGGTTCTGGTCTCGGCCGGGAGGTCGCTGTGCGCAACGCCCGAGGCGAACGACGTCGACAGCGCCCCGATCAGGATCGAGCCGATGAGCGCCGTGCCGAGCGATGAGCCGAGGTTCTGGAACACTCCCTGGAGTCCGCCCACCTCGCTGGTCTGCGACTCGGAGACGCTCGACATGTTCACGTTCCCCAACTGCGAGGCCAGGAGTCCGAGCGCGCTGCCGGCGAGGAACATCCCGAAAGCGAAGAGGCCGTTGCGCAGATCGCTCGTCGCAGAGCCCAGCAGCACGACCGCGCTCACCACGAGCAGCAACTGCCCCGTGCGGACGATCGCGCGCGGTGTCATCCGATGCGACAACCGCGTGCCGACGATCGAGAACAGCACCAGCGACACCGACAGCGGGAAGATGCGGATCCCGGTCTCCAGGGCGTCGAGCCCGAGGGTCATCTGCAGGTAGACCGGCACCATGAAGAACAGCCCCGCGGTCACCGCATACTGCGCGCCGAGGACCGAGAGTCCGCTGCGGAGAGACGTGATCGAGAACATCCGCACGTCCACGAGGGGCGCGCGGTCCTGCTCCGCCAGGCGTCGCTGGCGCGTGATGAAGACCGCGACGAGCGCGCCACCGAGCGTCATGAACCAGGCGCTCAGCGAGATGCCCAGGGGTGCGAGGGGGACGCCGCCGATCTCGGGCGTCGCCAGCGGCGCGATCCAGCCCCAGATCTTGCTCTGGAGCATGCCGTACACGACGAACACCAGCCCGACCGAGGAGAGCGCGACGCTCAGGACGTCGATGCGCGCGCTCTGCCTGGTGCCGGCGTCGGTGATGATCCGCGCGCAGGCCACGACGGCGAGCATGATCACCACCTCCGCGACGAACACGTAGCGCCAGTCGAAGTACGTCGTCACCGCCCCGCCGATCAGCGGACCGGCCGCGACCGCCGCCCCCGACACCGCACCGATGATCGCGAACGCGGTGACGCGGTCGGCGCCATGGTAGTTGTCGGCCACCAGGGCGGCGATCGCCGGGATCACGAGCACGGCGCCGAGTCCTTCGATCACCGACCATCCGAGGAACAGGAGCTGCACGTTCGGACTCAGTGCGGTGATCAGCGAACCGGCCGCGTAGATGCACGAGCCCACCACGAACGCCCGGCGGCGGCCCCACACGTCGCCGAGCTTGGCGCCGAGCAGCATGAACGCCGCCATGGTCAACGTGTAGAACGTGATCGCGGCCTGCATGGCGGAGACACTTGTGCCGAGATCGGTGACGACGGTCGAGATGGACACGTTCATCACGGTGCCGTCGAGCACCATCACGAACTGCGCGCATCCCAGCACGCCGACCACGGCCCACTTCTTCATGGCATCTCCTTCGGGCTGTGCAGCACATCGGGCGCCGTGGTCGGTCTGCCCGCACCACGCATGATGCGGGCGACGGCGGTGATGAGGAAGAACTGCCCGGTGATCGCCTCGGTGACTGCGACAGTCTGCGCGCCGGTGCTGACGGGCACGAGGTTGCCATAACCAGTGGTCGTCAGGGTGGTGAACGAGAAGAACACCTGGTTCGCGAGTGAATCCCCCTCGGCGCCGTCGAAGATCGGAGCGGGCGACAGGAGGGAGAGCAGGTTGAGCATGAACGCGAAGAACAGGCCGACCAGCACGTACGCTGTGATCGCTGCGAGCAGAGCCTCGACGTTGAGCCCGCGCCGGGTCGCCTGATGGCCGATGATCCGGGCGGGGGCGATGAGGAGGGCGAGCAGTGATGCGGCAGACAGCACAACATCAAGTGCCTGTCCCTCGGCGCCGAGCAGCGTCGCCACGATCGTCGCGATCGCCGCGACCGACAGCACGGCCCAGGCGACGTGCTGCACGAACGGGCGCGCGTCGGTGACACGGAACACGACGGCGACCGTCGCGAGGATCACGAGGAAGGCGATCGGGTTCGGATCCGTCGTGCGCTGCCGTGCGCACAGCCCGTAGCACGCCACGAGGAGGATGAGGAGCACCGCGTAGCCGATCAACGCCGCCGTATCGGTGCCGAACCGGGGATCTGCTCGTCTCCGTGCTCGGTCGCGAAGGGCGTGTGCCATGCCCGGGCGGGGCACGTCGGTCTTGTCAAGGTCTCGCGCGTCGGAGTTCGCCTCGGCGGTCACGTCAGCTCTCCCGACCTGCGGCGGCGGCGCTCACCGGCACCTCGCCCGCTTCCTCGGCTGTGGCATCGACCTCCGCAGGCGGCTGCTCCGCGAGCTCGAACAACAGCACGCCCAGCGTGGCGAGCGCCAGCGTCCAGATCACGAGGCTCGGCGTCAGCGGCCGCACCAGCAGCACCACCGCTGCACCGATCACAGCGACCACGACACGCAGCAGAGTACGTTGCGCATACAGCCACCGGCCGACGCGACCCGTCGTCACCCCGTGACGCTCCCACCCCGCGCGCAGCCGTGCGGTACCGGCGTTGGTCGCGGCGCGCAGCCGGGTGGGCACGGCGAAGGGGCCGCAGAACCAGACGACGACGGCGACCACGAGGGAGAGCACCAGTACGGCGATGGCCGTGTCGCGCATGGCTCCGGTGAAGGTCTCGAACATCACACCCCCGGCGTCGGGTGAGACCGGCCCCGAGCGCATCGCGGCGTCGAAGAAGAGGCGACCGATCGCGAATCCGGCGAGCAGGATCACCATCGACCCGGCCAGTGCGAGGGCGGCCGTGATCCCGGCTGTCCAGCGGCGATGCGCGGCGATGACTCCGGCGGCGAGCAGCAGGAGCGAGATCCACGGCAGCCACACCCCCGCCGATACCGCGAGTCCGTAGGCGAGCTGCACCGTCGGGAGGGCATCGGAGGTCGCGACGACGATCGTGCGATCGACCGTCGGGATCGCCGCGGCGAAGCCCACGCCGCGGTCGACCAGTGCATCCTTCACGGCGTCGATGATCGGCGCGAGCTGGATGCCGATCGTGCCTTCGGCGCCCAGGTCGAGCGCCACGGTCGGGTCGTTCTGCAGCGCGCCGGTGAGCTGGGCATGGCTCACCCGGAGAGCGGAAGCCCACACGTTCGCGAACGCCTCCGATTCCACGAACCTCGCGACCACGCTCGCGACGAGGGACTGGAGGCCCTGAGCTGCCGGCCCCTTCAGCAGCTCCAGCGCGCGGGTCGCCCTGTCGCCGGTCCCGAGGTCGATGATCCCGTCGATCACGTCGGACGTCAGGGTCGGGATGTCGACCTGCTCGTCGATCACCGCGATCACCTGGGTCGTGATGAGCGACTGGATGGCGGGGTCGTCGGCCAACGGCGCGTAACTCGCGACGAACCGTTCGGTGTCGGTCAGCTGCACGTTCGCCCAGGTGGCGACGACGGCGACCGGCGCGAGCAGAGCGCCGAGCGTGATCAGCGCCGTGGCCAGAAGTGTGCGTCCCCAGGTGCGTCGGGAGCGACGTTCGACAGGGGTGTCGGACGGCAGAGCGGCTCGCAGCGTCGCGTTCTCCGCCTCCAGTGCCTGCAGTCGCTGCTGCAGCTCCTCCGTCGTCGAGGCCATCAGGTGCTCCGATCCGTGAGTCGGCGGGATCAGGGTCAGTATGGCAGGGCGCGACGGCGATGAGAATGGCCCGTGGTTCGATCGTGCTGTTCGAACCCGTTATGATGGCTAGGTGCATCCGTGCTTTCGGGTCGGATGCCTGGAGACGTCGCATAGTCCGGCCGAGTGCACCACCCTGCTAAGGTGGAGTCCCCGCAAGGGGACCAGGGGTTCAAATCCCCTCGTCTCCGCAGTAGATTCCCTGGTCAGAACCCGTTTTGCGGTTCTGTTCGACCGTTACTCCTTCCGATGGTTCGTGTTCTTTCGCGATTTCAGGGGAGTGTGAGGGGAGCGCAGCGTTCAGACGACGCAGCGCCTCCATGTCTTGCGCCTCACCGAGAACATGCGCGTAGACCCTCAGAACGGTGTGCGGATCGTACTCAGGCGGGCGTCAGCGCCGCGGCGAAGCGACGCGGCTTCAGAAGAGCATTAGCGCCTCTTGTTCGGCGACACGATCCTGCACCAGTGCAAGCGCCCGCTCGACATCAAACTCGACCCCCGCCTCAACCGCCGTCGCCTGAGAGTCTCGAAGGATAGCGTCAGGGTCGGTCGGGAGCTTCGACAGATCGATGCGCGCGAGGAGCTTCTTCGTGATCGGGCGCTTTGAGTCCCAGAACACCAGCGACTCGATGAAAAGCCGAGCCTCGGCGCTGTTGAGCTGAGCGGCCACGACGGCGGCCTCCGTGCCGTCCTCGAATGGCAGGAAGTAGCAGGTGTCATCAAGTACCACTGGCTGGTCCTGGATCGGCGCGACCAGGCGGAAGATTGCCTCCTTATGCAGACCCGACACGGCGACCTTGAAGGGCGCGTACGTGTAGTCACCGTGGCCGAACACCGAGAAGCGCGGACGGTTGCGATAGATCGACGACTTACGCCCGTCCAACGCCTCAGCATTAGCGCTCAGGTAGTCCCACAGCTTCGGTGCGACCATCGCGAGGTGCGACGTGTCCGCGCCAAAGGTCTTCTGGGGTACCAGCACCCACTTTCTGAGCGCGCGGTGCTTGCCTCGGAAGATGTCGGTGCACTTGAGCAGGGGAAAGACGTACTCACTCTCAACATCGAGAACGACCCCCTGCGCTGTCGTCGGCGCGGGCGTGGCATCAAGTTCGAAGACCTTGGAGGCGTCATGCTTCAACCCCGAGCGCCAGACCAGGGACGAAACCCCGTCGGCCTCGCGAACGGCGAGGTATCCATCGACATCAGATACGAGACGACCATCGACCACGCCAAACCGGCTCGTCGGCTCCGCGTCCGGAGCGAACACATCCTCAAAGACGTTCACCGTGTAATCGGGGGTGTTGCTCGGGTCAGCCGTGACGACGAACAGACACGCATCGACGGCGGCATCGAACCACCGCTTCGCATCAATCCGGTACACACTGGCGGAGGCGATGGGAAGCTTCGCCGCCGCCGCGTGCTCGATGACGTTCCGAGCAACCTGCGTCTTGCAGAGCATCGCAAGCTGGAGCGCCTCTTTGCGCAGGTCCCCGAGGCACTTCAAGATGATGTACTCGCACACGTCGAAGTTTGATCCTCCGAGCAGGGCGTCGAAGCCCTTTGCGCCCTTGAAGTTCTCCTTCGGCGGGAGGTTCTTGGAGTCCATGCGGTTGAGTTCCGCTGAAGTGACCCACGGTGGGTTGCCCACGACTCGTAGTGGGCCGTTGGTCTGCCACTCGACATCCGTCGCAAGGTCACTAAGGAAGATGTTGCCGACCGATACGCGCGCCCACTTCGATGCCTGTTCGGCGTACTCCGGCTGGATCTCAAGACCGACCCGCTCTGTGCCCGGCTGCAGGACTGCCGAGGCATGGAGGAAAGAGCCGACCCCGCACGTCGGCTCTAGAACACGCGCGTCATCCGGGAGCCCCACCACGCGGAGGCACTGCTCCGCCAATGCGAGCGGAGTCTGGAAGTCGCCGAACTCGTTGTTAGGCACTTAGATCCACCACTTCGGGCGCGATGGTCCCCGCGATAGCGGTCGAGATCGCTCGACTATACGCAAGTCTCCATTGGAGCGCGTTGGAGATCGTGAGCACACCCTGTTCCGGCACATCATCGACCAAGCGCTCGGCGAGTACACGCCGACTCACTTCATCAAGGGGAATGTTCTTGTCTTCGAGCAGGGCGTCGAGGTCGTCTATCACGGATTCCCGATTCCCGAACGGACCATCTGACAGTTGTTCGACCATCGATCGGATCTGAGTGGTCAATATATAGTCGCCGGTCCGCGCCTGATCGATGTAGACCACATGCTTGATGTCGAGGAAGGCCGCCCGTTGTTCGGAGTCGTCTACCTTGACGTAGACAATGACGAGCAGATTGTACCCGAGCCCGTAGATCTTCTGGGTGGCGTCCCGGTACGGGCACGACGACTGAGGCTTCGACAGGGAGGTTACTTTGAGGTCTGTGTTCAGAGTTGGGAAGTCGAGACCGTTTGCCGCGTTGCCAACGGTGAGGTCGAAGCGCTGTTGGAGGTACGTCTTGAATCCCGCCTCAACTGCGGTCCCAACCGCCTTGCCATCGGTGGCGTTATACAGGCCGGGGAATGGCGTCGTTCGCAACTCGGCGGCGAACTCGGATGCCGCAACGTGGAACAGATCACGTGTGAGCGGGGGTAGGGACGGCACAGGCGGGACCTCAGGATCTCGGAGAGCGGTTCGGTGGGAGCGCGCGTAGAGGCTCATCATTGATTACGTGCAAGAGTACCGAGCGCGTATGCCCGACCCCGTGAACGCCGCGCAACGGCCACAGGGACACTAGCCCGGCTGAGAAACTGCCTATCGCCGCCGCTCCGCTCGTCGCTGTCCATGCCACAGCCAACATCGGCGGGCAGCAACGGTCACAGGCGAGGCAGCTGGGATGCGCGAGTGAGATCAGTCGCCGGGCGTCGCAGCGGAGGGTCGACGCCCGGCGATGCGATCGGAGAGCAGCTTGGCTCCCGCCGGCGAGGTGAAACCGCCGTCGACCGGCGCCTCGGCTCCCGTGACGTAGGCGGCATCATCCGACAGCAGGAAGGCGACGACCGAGGCGACATCGGCGGGGGAGCCGACGCGCTCGAGAGGGGTGAGCTCGAGCTGCGCCTCGCGCATCGTCGGAGGCGCGGATGCCGTCATCTCGGTCTCGATGAATCCGGGGTGCACCACGTTGACGCGGATGCCGCGAGGGCCGAGCTCCGTCGCCGCGGCGTGGACGAGGCCGCGCAGCCCCCATTTCGACGCGGTGTACGCGGCCGGGTAGTGGCCCATCAGCGCTGCCGAGGATCCGATGCAGACGATCGAGGACCCCGCCGTCATCAGGGCGCTCATCGTCTGGATTCCCCGCAGCGACCCGGTGAGGTTCACGTCCAGAACGCGCTGCCAGTCGGCGACGGCGATCTCACCGACACGTGCGCGGTGCGTGGTGCCGGCGTTGCTGACGAGCCCCTTCACCGGCAGCTCGCCGAACGTGTCGACGAGCCACGCGGCGAGAGCGTGCCACGACGCCTCGTCTGTCACGTCGAGGCGTCGGTAGGCGATTCCCGGCCGATCGAGTGCCTCGGACGCCGAGTCGTCGAGGTCGGTCGCGACCACCTGTACCGCGTGGGCAGCGAGGTGCTGAGCGACGGCAGCTCCCAGGCCCCTGGCAGCTCCGGTGACGATGACGACGGACCCGTCGCCGAAAGATGCGTGCATCTCTCCGATGCTACGCACTGCGCCGCGTCCGCCACGATGGCAGTGGTGATGCCGGGTATCCACCACGCTGAGGTCGCTCCGACGCGGCGGTCGATGGCGCGTGCGGCTCTTCTGCGGGTCGGTTCCGTTCCGCGGTCTTCGGCTCGGTCCCGATATCGATGGAACGCCATCCGGTAAGGTCGCGGTCATGGCGACCGCAACGACGCAGACACCACGACGCGAGGCCTTCGGGTCGCGGAACGTGTTCATCCTCTCGGCGATCGGCTCTGCTGTCGGGCTCGGCAACATCTGGCGATTTCCCTACGTCGCGTATGAAGGCGGGGGTGGGGCGTTCCTCATCCCGTACCTGTGCGCGCTGCTGACCGCCGGCATCCCGCTGCTGTTCTTCGACTACGCGATCGGTCACCGCTTCCGTGGCTCTGCGCCGCTCGCCTTCCGGCGGATGCATCGTGCGGCCGAGCCCCTGGGGTGGTGGCAGGTGCTCATCTGCGTGGTCATCGCCGTGTACTACGCGGTGATCATCGCCTGGGCGGCCATGTACACGTGGTTCTCGGCGCAGCTCACCTGGGGCCCGGGGAACGAGAACGACTTCTTCTTCACCGACTTCCTTCGCTCGGCCGACGTCGCGGAGGTCGGGGTGTCCACCGACTTCGTACCGCAGGTCGGGATCCCGCTCGTGGTCGTCTGGCTCGTCGTCATCGGCATCATGGCGCTGGGGGTCAAGCGCGGCATCGGGCGCGCGAACATGATCCTGATGCCGTTGCTGACGGTCATGTTCGCGATCCTCGTCGTGCAGTCGCTCTTCCTGCCGGGAGCGGCGGAGGGACTCGACGCCTTCTTCGCCCCGAACTGGGAGGCGCTGGCCGACCCCGCCGTCTGGGCCTCGGCCTATGGCCACATCTTCTTCTCGCTCTCGGTCGCCTTCGGCATCATGGTCACCTACTCCTCGTACCTGAAGCGCAAGACCGACCTCACCGGCTCGGGTCTCGTCGTCGCCTTCGCGAACTCGGGCTTCGAGATCCTCGCCGGCATCGGCGTGTTCGCGGCGCTCGGGTTCATGGCGCAGGCGCAGGGGACGGATGTCGCCGGAGTCGCGACATCCGGCATCGGGCTCGCGTTCATCGCCTTCCCGACGATCGTGTCGCAGGCGGCGGGCGGGTCGATCATCGGCGTGCTGTTCTTCGGCGCGCTGGTCTTCGCCGGCATCACCTCGCTGATCTCGATCCTCGAGGTCATCGTCGCGGCTCTCCAGGACAAGCTGGGCTGGGGGCGCATCCGCACGACGCTCACCGTGTCGATCCCGCTGGCGGTGATCTCGATGGCGTTGTTCTCGACGACGACGGCGATCTCCGTCCTCGACACCGCAGACGCGTTCGTCAACGCGTTCGGGATCATGGCCGTCGCCTTGGTCGCCGTGATCGTCGTCGCCTGGTTCCTGCACAAGCTGCCGACGTTGACCGATCACCTCAACCGGCGCTCGAGCTTCCCGGTGGGCAGGCTCTGGAAGATCCTGATCGGTGTGCTCGCTCCGCTGGTTCTCGGCTACCTCTTGGTCACGGGGCTCATAGAGAAGATCTCCGAACCTTACGGCGGCTACCCCTCCTGGTTCGTCGCGGTGTTCGGCTGGGGGATGGTGATCGCTCTGGTGATCATCGCCTTCCTGCTCTCCGCGTTGCCGTGGGGACGCCGTTCGCACGCGAAGGACGATCCCGAGTACGACGACTTCCTCGAAGAGGAGAGCTATCCCGCCGACCCCGAGACGGCAGCGGTTCCCGTGTTCACGGCGAAGGAGACGCGCGCATGACCACGACAGCCATCGTCATGATGATCATCGCCATGGTCACGGTCTGGGGCGGCCTGATCGCCGCGGTCGTCAACCTCGCCCGTCATCCGGAAGAGTCCCAGACCGAGCCGGCGCCGCCCGTCGAGCTCTGACGGCGCCTCGTCCTCTCCGGCTCCCGTCGGCGCGACCCGATCGGATCGGTCGCGAACGATCGGGTCTGCGGCCTACCCTCGTGACGACGATGGAGGGGTAAGGAGGACCGCATGATCGGAACGCTCAACGCCCTGGTCGATCTCGCCGAGCAACACACGGATGACGAGATCGACGTCGCGGTGTTCGCCCGCGAGCACGGCACGACGGAGTACCATCTGCGCCGGATGTTCTCGGCGCTGGCGGGCATGCCGTTGTCGGAGTACGTGCGTCGTCGCCGGATGACGCGCGCCGGAGCGGAGCTCGTCGCCGGGGCGCCCAGCCTGCTCGATGTCGCCGTGCGTCACGGCTACGGATCGGTCGAGGCGTTCGGCCGCGCGTTCCGGGCCGTGCACGGCATCGGGCCGGCGGATGTACGCCGAGACGGTGGTCCTCTCCGCACACAACCCACGCTCCGGTTCCGCCTGAGCGTCGAAGGGAGCACCCCGATGCACGTCACCATCACCACCCGACCCGAGCTCGTGCTCGCCGGACATGCAGCCACCGTGCCGCTGATCCACGAGGGCGTCAATCCACACATCCAGCAGCACATCGCCGGAATCCCCGCAGAGGAGCACGTCCGCCTGAAATCGCTCTCCGACGCCGAGCCCGGCGGCATCCTGGCGGTCACCGCAGACGTCGAGCCGGATGCGCCGGAGGGGTCGCCCCTCACCTACCTGCACGGCGTCGCGCTGCAGGCGTCCACATCGGTGCCGGACGACCTGGACCGGATGCCTCTGGAGGCCGGCGCCTGGGCCGTGTTCGCGTCAGAGGGCCCGTTCCCTGAGACGCTGCAGAACCTGTGGGCGGCGACCGCGACGGAGTGGTTCCCGTCGAACCCCTGGCGACTGCGTCCCGGCCCGTCGATCGTGCGCTACCTCGAGTTCACCGGCACGCACGCGTCGTGCGAGCTCTGGCTCCCGGTCGAACCCGCGTGAGATCCTGACCCGGTGGGCGCGTCCTTCGGGGACGGGCCCACCGGTGTCCGCGCCCCGTGCCACACTGGCCCCAGAAACAGAGGAGGCCACGGCATGGCGATCGATCTGAAGAAGTCCCTCGACGCGTATCAGGCGAAGAGGGGTGTCTTCCGCATCGTGGAGATCCCCGCGATGCGGTACTTGATGATCGACGGTGCGGGAGATCCGAACTCCGCGCCGGAGTACTCCCACGCCGTCACCGCGCTGTTCTCGCTGGCGTACACGCTGAAGTTCGCGAGCAAGAAGCAGCTCGGCATCGACACGGTCGTGATGCCGCTCGAAGGCCAGTGGCATGCACCCGACATGGAGTCGTTCACCACGCACCGCGACAAATCGGCCTGGTTCTGGACCCTGATGATCATGGTCCCCGACCACGTGACCGACGAGATGTTCGCGGCGGCGGTCGATGCGGTGGCGAAGAAGAAGGATGCCTCGCCGAGCCTGCCGTCGGTCAGGTTCGAGACGCTCGACGAGGGGCTCTGCGTGCAGACGCTGCACGTCGGCTCCTACGACGACGAGGCGCCTGTGCTCGCCGACCTGCACGACCGCTTCATCCCGGAGCAGGGCCTCGCGATGCGCGGGCTCCACCACGAGATCTATCTCAGCGATGCGCGCCGCGTCGAGCCGGCGAGGCTGCGCACGATCCTCCGGCAGCCGGTGTCGCGCGTCGGCTGAGGTCAGGCGGTCGCGGGCTTCTCGCTCCACACCAGCAGGAAAGCTCCGAGGCCGATCATCATTCCGCCGCCGGTCGCTGACATGGCCGAGATCCGCCGCGGCGAACGGCCGAACCAGTCGCGGGCCGCGCTCGCGAGCAGCACCCACACGGCATCGCACGTGACGCCGATGACGACGACGATCGAGCCGAGCACGAACAGCTGGAGCGGCACCGATCCGGCGTGCAGGTCGACGAACTGGGGGAGGATCGCCAGGAAGAACGCGATCGACTTCGGGTTGGTGATCCCCACGACGAAGCCCTCGAACAGCAGCCGCCACCCTGACTTGCGCTGCACCGCGCCGGTGACGGCGGCAGCAGCATCCTTCCGATGCCGGATCGCCTGGATGCCGAGGAACATCAGGTAGCCGGCTCCGGCGACCTTGACGATCGTGAACAGCACGACGGACTGCGCGATCACCGTGCCGACCCCGAGCGCGACCGCGAGCACCAGGATGATCGAGCCGACGGCTGTCCCCACGATGCTGAGGAACCCGCCGAACCGCCCGAGTGCGATCGCGCGTCCGATCGTGAACAGCACGGTGGGCCCGGGGATCACGACCATGATGAACGCCGCGGCGATGAACGCGAGGAGCGTGGGCGTGGCGATCATGAAGCGAGCCTAGGGGGTCGGCGGGCGCGAGTGACAGGGCCGGGTCGTGGACGACTGGGCGACCGCCCACGCCCCGGTGGTATCAGGCTGCGCCCCAGAACCGATCTTCCGCCGCCTGGTCCTCGCTGATCAGCCACACCTCGGCGATCTGCCCGTCCACGACGCGGAACACGTCGATACCGTGCTGGTCGAGATCCGGCTGGCCGGCACGCTGCGCGCGGAACCGCACGGTCGCCGACACGAGGTCGCCGCTCTCGGTGGCGGACTCGGTCTCGAGAGCGAACGTGCCGCCGCTGAGCTCCATGAACCGGCCCAGGTGCGCGAGGATCGCATCGGGTCCGACGTGGTCGCCCGAGACCTGGTTCGCGCCGGGCTGGTGCCACACGGCATCCGGGTGGAAGGTGGCGGCCAGAGCGGCCATGTCTCCTGCGGCCATGGCCGCTCCGTACTGTCCCACGACGTCGATCGCCGACATGATGTTCCTCCTGATGGCTCGGTATTCTGAGCATCCAGCGTCTCGATCGGGGCGTGGTTACTTCAACGTCACCGGATGGAGCGATGCATGGGCGCCGGGTGGACCGTGTTCTCGGCCAAGTGCCCGTCGCGCGCCTCGCTCGCCCGGATCGCCAACAAGTGGACCGCGATGATCGTGGTGCTCCTGCACGAGGAGCCGCTGAGGTTCGGGGAGCTGCATCAGCGCGTGGACGGCATCGCGAAGAAGGTGCTCGCCGACACCCTCCGCGCCCTGGAGCGCGACGGCATGCTCACACACGGCGTCGACCCCGATGGCCATGCGCGGTACCGTCTCACCCCGCTCGGCCGCACCCTGCACGAACCGCTCCAGGCGCTGCAGGTCTGGGCGGAGTCCCACGTGGATGAGGTGCGCGAGGCGCAGGACCGCTACGACGAAGCGGCCGACGAGCGCGTGCTCGACGGCCGCTGATCGCCCCGGCGATGTTTCCGGATGGTAACCGCTGTGTGACCGTTCTGGCAACGCCGTTCTCTTGATCGATCTGTGCGTCTAGCGTGGGCGGCACCGACGAAAAGAGGAGTCCGCATGTCTGCGAAAGCCCCCATCGCTCCTGAATTCGACTCAGAGTGCCCTGCCGACCAGGTGGAGGAGCACGCTGCCCCTGACACACCGCACACGGAACGCGTCGATCTCGACCGCTACGTCGTGGTCACGGACGCAGCGATCGGCTACGTGGAATGGGTGGCGCCGGTGTTCGTCTGCTACGCGGGGCACCCGTATCGGAACTCCGAGGAGATCGCGCAGACGCATGGGTTCGACGAGGCTGTGAAGCTGGTCCTCGACCACGCCTCCCGGAAACGCGCTCTGTGAGCCACGAGGTCTGGCCAGGATCCCCGTATCCGCTGGGTGCGACTTTCGACGGGCAGGGCACGAACTTCGCCCTGTTCAGCGAGGGCGCGGAGCGGGTCGAGCTGTGCCTGTTCGACGAGCACGGCGAAGAGGAGCGTGTGCCGCTCTCGGAAGTGGATGCGTTCGTCTGGCACGGATACCTGCCCTCCGTGCAGCCGGGACAGCTCTACGGGTACCGCGTGCACGGTCCGGCCGAGCCCGCCGAGGGCAAGCGCTTCAACGCCAACAAGCTGCTGCTCGACCCCTACGCCAAGGCGGTCGCCGGCGACATCGAATGGGGGCAGTCGCTGTTCGGGTACGACTTCGGCGACCCCGACTCGCGCAACGACGACGACTCCGCCGAGGCGATGGCCAAGGGCGTGGTGATCAATCCGTTCTTCGAGTGGGCGGGCGACCGTCTGCCGAAGACCCCGTACGCGCAGACCGTGATCTACGAGGCGCACGTGAAGGGGCTCACCTTCACCCACCCCGACATCCCCGAGGATCTGCGCGGCACGTACGCCGGCGTCGCGCACCCCGCGATCATCGAGCACCTCGTGCATCTGGGCATCACGGCCCTCGAACTGATGCCGGTGCACCAGTTCGTGAACGACTCGACGCTGCAGGAAAAGGGTCTGTCGAACTACTGGGGCTACAACACGCTCGCCTTCTTCGCCCCGCACGCGCCCTACTCCTCGAGCGGCCAGCATGGACAGCAGGTGCAGGAGTTCAAGGCCATGGTGCGCGCGCTGCACGCCGCGGGTATCGAGGTCATCCTCGACGTCGTCTACAACCACACCGCGGAGGGCAATCACCTCGGTCCGACGTTGTCGATGCGAGGTATCGACAACGAGGCGTACTACCGCCTCGAGGAGGACCGCCGCTACTACACCGACTACACCGGCACCGGGAACAGCCTCAACGCCGGGAGCCCGCACGCGCTGCAACTGCTCATGGACTCGCTGCGCTACTGGGTCACGGAGATGCATGTGGACGGCTTCCGCTTCGACCTCGCATCGACCCTGGCCAGGGAGTTCTACGACGTCGACCGCCTGTCGACCTTCTTCGAGCTCGTGCAGCAGGATCCGGTGGTGTCACAGGTCAAGCTCATCGCCGAGCCCTGGGACGTCGGGCCCGGCGGGTATCAGGTCGGCAACTTCCCTCCGCAGTGGACGGAGTGGAACGGCAAGTACCGCGACACCGTCCGCGATTTCTGGCGCGGCGAGCCGCAGGCGCTGGGCGAGTTCGCGTCACGTCTGACCGGATCCGCCGACCTGTACGAGCACTCCGGTCGCCGCCCCGTGGCATCGATCAACTTCGTCACCGCGCACGACGGGTTCACCCTGCGCGACCTGGTCTCGTACGACGAGAAGCACAACGAGGCGAACGGCGAGGACAACAACGACGGCGAATCGCACAACCGCTCCGACAACCAGGGAGTGGAAGGGCCGACGGACGACGAGCAGATCAACCGGCGTCGAGCGCGCCAGCAGCGCAACTTCCTCGCGACGCTGCTGCTGTCGCAGGGCGTGCCCATGATCGCGCACGGCGACGAGTTGGGGCGCACGCAGGGCGGCAACAACAACGGCTATGCGCAGGACAACGAGATCACCTGGATCGACTGGGAGTCCGCGGATGCGCCGCTGATCGAGTTCACCGCGGCGGTGGCGCGCCTGCGGCGGGCACATCCGACGTTCCGACGCAGCCGATTCTTCAACGGTCGCCCGGTGCGCACGGACGACGGTGAGCGCGTGCCCGACGTGGCCTGGCTGCGCCCGGATGCCGCGCCCATGGCTCCGGAGGACTGGGATTCGGGGTTCGGTCTCGCTGTGGGGATGTTCCTCAACGGGGGAGGGATCCGCGAGCGGGATCTGCGCGGGCGGCCGGTCACCGATGTGAACTTCCTCGTGTACTTCAACAGCGGCGACGAGGTCGAGATCACGCTTCCGGATGACCGCTACGCGCCGCGCTGGCAGGTCATGGTCGACACCGCCGGCGAGCACGGGAACGAGCCGGCGCTCGCCGCGGGGGCAGAGTTCACGCTCGATGCGCGGGCTCTCGTGGTGCTGCGCGCGACCGATGGGGAAGAGGTCGTGCCCGATGACTCGGTCGACGCGTCGCTGCGCATCCAGACCGAGCAGGCCGGCATCGCCTCTCCTGCACCGACAGCGGAGCACCGCGCATGACGTGGCGACCGCTGTCCACGTATCGGCTGCAGATCCGTTCGCAGCTCACGCTCGACGACGCCGCCGGTCTGGTGCCGTACCTCGCCGACCTCGGCGTCTCCTGGGCGTACCTGTCGCCGCTGCTGGCCGCCGTGACGGGTTCCGATCACGGCTACGACGTGGTGGACCACTCCCGCGTCGATCCCAGCCGCGGCGGAGAGGCCGGGCTGCGCCGGTTCGCCGACGCCGCGCATGAGGCGGGACTCGGCGTGCTCGTCGACATCGTGCCCAACCACGTGGGGGTCGCGGTGCCGCGCGAGAACCCCTGGTGGTGGGACGTGCTGCGCCTGGGCCGCGGGTCCCGCCACGCCACCGCGTTCGACATCGACTGGCGCCATGGGAACGGCAAGCTCCGGTTGCCGATCCTCGGATCGGTCGTCGAGGCCGCACTCGACAACGGCGACTTCGTGGTCGACACGCGTGCATCCGACGACGCCCCCGACGGCACGCTGTCGTACTTCGAGCATGTGCTGCCGCTCGCCCCCGGATCGGGGGAGCTGGCATCCGACCTGCCGGCGCTGCTGGCCGCCCAGCACTACGAGCTGCGGTTCTGGCAGGACCAGAACGCCGAACTCAACTACCGTCGCTTCTTCGCGGTATCGGAGTTGGCGGGCATCCGCGTGGAACTGCCCGACGTGTTCGCCTCCTCGCACCGCGAGATCGTGCGGTGGATCACCGAGGGGCTGGCAGACGGCATCCGCGTCGATCATCCTGACGGTCTCGCCGACCCCGGTGCCTACCTGGAAGAGCTCGCCGGCGCGACGGGGGCCGTGTACACGCTGGTCGAGAAGATCCTCGAGCCGGGGGAGGCGCTGCCGTCGTGGTGGCGCACCGATGGGACCACCGGGTACGACGCGCTCGGCGAGATCGACCGCGTGCTCATCGATCCCGACGGCGTCGCGGCGCTGTCGAACCTGGATGCGCGCCTGCGCGCCGAGACCGGGCTCGCCGAGGCGCAGAGCTGGCCTGAGCTCATCCACACGACCAAGCGGATGATCGCCGATGGGCTGCTGCAGTCCGAGATCCGTCGACTCGTGCGCAGCCTTCCCTACGGGGTCGTGGGCGCCGAGGATGCGCTGGCCGAACTGGTCGCCTGCTTCCCGGTGTATCGCGCCTACCTTCCGGCCGGGCGCGAGCAGCTGCGCGCGGCGTTCGCGGCGGCACGGGAACGGCGTCCCGACCTCGCGGACGCCTTCGACGAACTTCGACCCCTGATCGTGGACGAGCGCACCGAGGTCGGCGTCCGGTTCCCGCAGACGACGGGTGCCGTGATGGCGAAGGGCGTGGAGGACACCGCGTTCTACCGCTGGACGCGGCTCGGCACCCTGACCGAGGTGGGCGGCGACCCCTCGATCGCCGCGCTGTCGACAGCCGAGTTCCACGATGCGCAACAGGCGCGACTGGCATCCTGGCCGCACGCGATGACGACCCTCTCCACGCACGACACCAAGCGCTCAGAAGACGTGCGCGCCCGCCTGAGCGTGCTGTCGGAGATCCCGGAACGCTGGTCGGAGGTGCTGGGGGAACTGCGCGCGATCGCGTCCACCGGTCATGGCCCGCTCGACGCCCTGCTCTGGCAGGCCGTGGTCGGAGCGTGGCCGATCGGACCGGATCGTGTGCTCGCCTATGCGCAGAAGGCCGCGCGGGAAGCAGCGGAGGCGACGGGGTGGCAGCATCCCGACGCGGTCTTCGAGAAGGGGTTGGCGGCGATCGCCGATGCTACCGGGGGAGCTGCGCGCACCACGGTGGAGCGCTTCGTCGCCGAGATCGACGGCTTCGGCCGCTCGAACTCGCTGTCGGCCAAGCTGCTGCAGCTCGCGGGCCCCGGCGTGCCGGATGTGTATCAGGGCACCGAGTTGTGGGACCACTCGCTGGTCGATCCCGACAACCGTCGCCCGGTCGACTTCGCGGCGCGGGCGCGTCTGCTGCGCGAACTCGACGGGGACGTCGCCCGCGGTGTGCTGCCGCCGATCGACGACTCCGGACGGGCGAAGCTGCTCGTCACCTCGCGCACGCTCCGGCTGCGCCGCGACAACCCCGAGCTGTTCGCGCTGTACCGCCCTGCGGTCGCGGCGGGCCCGGCATCCGCTCATGCGGTCGCGGTGGACCGAGGAGGTGTGACGGTGGTGGCGACGAGGCTGCCCGTCGCGCTCGCGCGGCTCGGCGGATGGGGTGAGACACAGCTCCTGCGCCGCGACGTCGCCGCGGTCGACGCGCTGACCGGCCGCCGGATCGAGCCGGGACCGGTGCGGCTGGCGGAACTGCTCGCGGACTATCCGGTGGCGCTGCTGGTGGACGATCGATGATCGAGGTGTGGGCTCCCCGCGCGCGACGCATGCGGGTGCGCACTCTGACCGATGACGGTGCACTGATCGCCGAGCATGAACTCAGTGGTCCTCGTGCGCGCGACGGCGTCGCCGGCTGGTGGTCGGTGGATCTCGATCTGGATGAGGGCGAGCGCTACGGCTTCCTGATCGACGACGGCGATCACGTGCGCCCGGATCCGCGCTCACGACACCAACCGGACGGGGTGCACGGCCCGTCCGCGGTCTTCGATGCGCACCGATTCGCCTGGACGGACGGCGCATGGACGGGGCGCCAGCTCGCCGGCGGCGTGCTCTACGAACTGCACATCGGCACGTTCACCCCCGACGGCACCCTCGACGCGGCGATCGGCAAGCTCGACCACCTCGCAGCGCTCGGCACCACCCACGTGGAGCTGCTGCCGGTCAATGCGTTCAACGGCGTATGGAACTGGGGCTACGACGGCGTGCTCTGGTACGCCGTGCAGGAGAGCTATGGCGGCCCGCGCGCGTATCAGCGGTTCGTGGATGCCGCGCACGCCAGGGGCCTCGCCGTGATCCAGGACGTGGTCTACAACCACCTCGGCCCCAGCGGCAACTACCTGCCGGAGTTCGGGCCCTACCTGCGCGCGGGCGAGGGTAACCCCTGGGGCGACTCCGTGGATCTCGGCGAGACGGCGGTGCGCGAGTACGTCCTCGACAATGCCGAGATGTGGATGCGGGACTTCCATGTCGATGGTCTGCGGCTCGATGCCGTGCACGCGCTGCACGACGAGTCGCCCACGCACATCCTGCAGGAGCTCGCGCAGCGCACCGATGCACTGTCGGCCCGGCTGGATCGGCCGCTGAGCCTGATCGCCGAGTCCGATCTGAACGACCCGACGCTGATCCTGCCGCGCGAGGCGGGCGGCTTCGGGCTGACGGCGCAGTGGTCCGACGACTGGCACCACGCCGTGCACGTGGCGCTGACGGGGGAGACCACGGGCTACTACGCCGATTTCGCCGCGGCAGATGCCGTGCCCAAGGTGTCGCGACACGGCTTCTTCCACGACGGGACGTACTCGTCGTTCCGCGGCAGGGCGCACGGCAGCCCGATCCCCGACGCGGTGCCGGGCTGGCGGCTGGTCACCTTCGCGCAGGATCACGACCAGGTCGGCAACCGGGCCGCGGGCGACCGCCTCTCCGCGGCCTTGTCGCCCGCCCGACTCGCGGTCGCCGCCGTGCTCACCCTGACGGCGCCGGGAACGCCCATGCTTTTCATGGGCGAGGAGTGGGGTGCGTCGACGCCGTGGCAGTTCTTCACGTCGCACCCCGAGTCGGAGCTCGCCCGCGCCGTACGCGAAGGTCGGGTGGCCGAGTTCGCACGGATGGGATGGGATCCCGCCGATGTGCCCGACCCCCAGGACCCGGCGACGTTCGAGCGCTCGCACCTGGACTGGAGCGAGAAAGATGCCCCCGACCACGCCGCGCTCCTGGCTCTGTATCGCGACCTGATCGCGCTGCGGCGCACGCGCCCCGAGCTCACCGATCCCGACATGACCCGCACGCACGCGACCGTGACGGCGGACGACGGCGACGATGATCCGAGCCTGCGTGCGTACCGGATCGATCGGGGCCCCTGCGCGGTGCTGGTCAACCTCACCGCGAATGCTGTCGCCTTCGACATCGACCCCGACGACGCCGTGCTGCTGGCCACGGCCGCCGTGACTCCGGCTGCCGGTCGGCTCCTGGTCCCGTCCGAGGCGGCGGTCGTGGTGGGGCCGCCGCTACCCTGAACACGGACGCGGGGCGAGACGTCGCGACCCGCACCTCGTCGCCAGATGAGAAGCTAGAAGGATGAGCGTCACCCCTGCTGCCGACGTCCTCGCACCGCTGAGCGAAGACGAGGTTCGGCGCATCCGCGAAGACTTCCCGATCCTGCAGGCCCAGGTGAACGGGCATCCGCTGGCCTACCTCGACTCCGGTGCGACCTCGCAGCGCCCCTTCGCTGTGCTGGATGCCGAGCGCGACTACGCCTCGACCACGAACGCCGCCGTGCACCGCGGTGCGCACACCCTGGCTGCCGAGGCCACCGAGCTGTTCGAAGACGCGCGGGCCACGGTCGCCCGCTTCCTCGGTGCCGACGACGACGAGATCGTCTGGACCTCGAACGCGACCGAGGCGATCAACCTGGTCGCCTACTCGCTCTCGAATGCCTCGCTGGGGCGGGGCGGGGCGGAAGCCGACCGTCTCCGGCTGCGTGAGGGCGACGAGATCGTCACGACCGAGATGGAGCACCACGCCAACCTGATCCCCTGGCAGGAGCTCGCCGCGCGCACCGGAGCGACGCTGCGCGTGATCCCGCTCGACGACGAGGGGGCGCTCCGACTCGACGAGGCCGCCGCGATGATCGGCGACCGCACGAAGATCGTCGCCGTCACGCACGTCTCGAATGTGCTGGGCGTGATCAACCCGGTCGAACAGATCATCGCGCTCGCGCGTCAGGTCGGCGCCCTCGTGCTGCTCGACGCCTGCCAGTCCGCCCCTCACCTGCCGCTCGACGTGCGCGCCCTCGACGTCGACTTCGCGGTGATCTCGGGCCACAAGATGCTCGGACCCACCGGCATCGGCGCGCTCTACGGTCGCCGCGAACTGCTCGCCGCGATGCCGCCGTTCCTGACCGGCGGATCGATGATCACGACCGTCACCACGACGCAGGCCGAGTACCTGCCGCCGCCGCAGCGCTTCGAGGCGGGTACGCAGCGGGTGTCGCAGGCGATCGCGCTCGCCGCGGCGGTGGACTACCTCACCGCGGTCGGCATGCCGCGCATCGCCGCCCATGAGGCTGCCTTCGGTCGCCGCCTGGTCGAGGGACTGCGCGCGATCGACGGCGTGCGCGTACTCGGCGCCGGCATCGAGCTGCCGCGCGTGGGGCTCGCGAGCTTCGACGTCGACGGCATCCACTCTCATGATGTCGGACAGTTCCTCGACGATCGCGGCATCGCGGTGCGCGTGGGGCACCACTGCGCGCAGCCGCTGCACCGCCGACTCGGCATCACCTCGTCCACGCGGGCGAGCACCTATCTCTACACGACCGAGGCCGAGGTGGAGGCCGTGATCGACGGCGTCGCCGCGACCATCGACTTCTTCGGAGTGCACGCATGACATCCGGCGACCTGCAGAACCTGTACCAGGAGCTCATCCTGGATCATTCGCGCACCCCGCACGGCTTCGGTCTGCGCGAGGCCGTCGCGGCGCAGTCGCACCAGGTCAACCCGACCTGTGGCGACGAGGTCACACTGCAGGTGCACCGCGCGGCCGACGGCACGGTCGAGGCGATCGCCTGGGAGGGGCACGGCTGCGCGATCTCGCAGGCATCGGCGTCTCTGCTGGCCGAGCTCGCCGAAGGACTCTCGGTGGCGGACCTGGAAGTGCGCATCGATGCGTTCCGGGAGGCGATGCGCTCGCGCGGCAAGATCGAACCCGACGAGGAGTTGCTCGGAGATGCGGCAGCGCTGGGCGGGGTCTCCCGCTATGTCGCACGGGTGAAGTGCGCGATGCTCGCCTGGGTGGCCGCGGAGGACGCGCTGCACAAGTCGGCCTGATCGGCCCCATCGGTCGCCCGCTCCGTCGCGAGGGCGGAGGATGGAGGGTATGACCGTACGCCTGACTCCGTTGCCCGCCGCACGTTTCGACGACTGGAGCGCGGCTACGAGGGAGCGTCTCATCCGCCTGCGCCAGGAGTCCGGGCTGCGCCTCGGCGACGAGGCGGTCGCGCAGGCGGGGCAGTACTTCAGCGAACTGCTGCCGCACGGGCTGGACTCCACGGCTTCGCAGGTGCTGCGGATCGCCGATGGTGCCGAGGAGCTCGGCACGCTCTGGTTGGGCGCGAACGCCGGGCGCGTGTTCGTGATCGATCTCGCGCTCACGGTCTCGCCCTCGGCGTCGCAGCTCGACGAGATCGTGGCGGCTCTGCGGTCCATCGCGAGGGGCGAGGAGGCGTCGATGATCAGCATCGGTCTCTTCCGACAGGATGCCGAGGGGCATCGCCTCGTCGACGGGCGGGGCTTCCGGGTCGCCTCGATCCAGATGCTGCTCGAACCGCTCCCCGACCGTGCCGTCGCCGATCATGTGGTCGTGGCGCCGATGACCGAGGAGCGCTACCCGCGCTTCGCCCGCGAGTCTGAAGCGGCATTCGCGGAGGACCTCGCGGCGTCGGGCCGCTACACCCCCGAGGAGGCAGTGGTCGAATCACGGCGGCAGTTCCTGCAGGAGCTGCCCGAGGGCTTGAGCACGCCGGGGCAGGAGCTGTTCACGGCCACGGTCGACGGGGTCGAGGTCGGCATCCTCTGGATCGGGATGCGGGACCGAGGAGGTCGCCCACACGCCTTCATCCTCGACGTCGAGGTCGCCGCGGATCAGCGCCGGAAGGGGTACGGGCGCGAGCTGATGCATGCGACCGAACGTGAGGCGCGCCGGTTGGGTGCCGACTCGGTCGGCCTGCACGTGTTCGGTTTCAACGACGCGGCGGTGACGCTGTACGAGGGGCTGGGTTACCGGCGGCTCGAGGAGCAGTTCATCCTCGATCTCTGATCCGGCGCGGGGGAGTTCGTGACTCTCGGTGTCGGTGCGGGAATACCGCTGCGCGCGCCGCGTTGGTCCGACACATGACAACTCTCGGAATCATCGGTGCAGGACACATCGGATCGCAGGTCGCACGCGTGGCGGTCGCCCACGGCTACGACGTCGTGATCTCCAACTCGCGCGGCCCGGAGACGCTCGCGGCGCTCGTCGAGGAGCTCGGGCCGCGGGCACGTGCCGCCACGGCCGCCGAGGCCGGTGAAGCGGGCGACGTGGTCGTGGTCACGGTGCCGCTGCGCGCGCTCGACCAGATCCCGGTCGAGCCCCTCGCCGGCAAGATCGTGCTCGACACGAACAACTACTACTTCGAGCGCGACGGACACATCGAGGCTCTCGACAAGGGTGAGACCACGACGTCTGAGCTCCTGCAGCAGCACCTGCCGACGTCGAAGATCGCGAAGGCGTTCAACCACATCTACGCGGCCGACATCACCACGGACGGCGCGCCCGCCGGTACCGAGAACCGTCGGGCGCTCGCGACCGCGGGCGACGACGCCGAGGCTGTGGCGTTCGTGACCCGCTTCTACGACGAGATCGGGTTCGACACGGTCAACGTCGGGCCGTTGAGCGAGTCGTGGCGTGTCGAGCGCGACCGTCCGGCCTACGTCGTGCGTCAGAACGCTGCGGAGCTCGAGGCCAACCTCGCGATCGCGAACCGACTTCCCTGAGTTCGCGGCCGCGGACGTGAGGACGCGACGGGATGGGATACCAAACTTGTCCCGGCTGTCGCCGAGTGGGAGAATCGCGGGATGACGGCGGCGGAGGCTACCGGCGAACTCGAGTCGGCCAGGGTCACGCGCATTCTGCGCGATGACATCATCCTGGGACGCCGTGCGCCTGGATCCCGGCTCGTCGAGCGGGACATCGCTGCCGAGCTGCACGTCTCGCGGCTGCCGGTGCGCGAGGCGATCCGCGCGCTGGTCAACGAAGGGGTCGTGGTGGCGCGCCCGCGCACCTGGGCGGTCGTGCGAGAGTTCACCCACCGTGACATCAAGGACTTCGCGGAGGTGCGCGAGGCGATCGAGACCTTGATCTTCGTCTTCGCCGCCGAACGTCACGATGAGGCGGGGATCGCGCGGCTGCGGGCTGCGTACGAACGTGAGCGGGATGCGGCAGAGGCGAGCGATGCCGAGGGGGCGCGCATCGCCGCGGCGGAGTTCCACGAGATCGCGGCGGAGCTGGCGGGCAACGAGATGCTGGGCGAGCTGATCGGCGTGTTCATCACTCGGCTGCGCTGGCTCTTCGGGCAGCACGACGATCTGCCAGCGATGGCGGAGGAGCATCGCGTGATCCTGGAGACGTTGGCCGCGCGCGACGTCGACACGATCCGCACGCTCATCCCGCAGCATCTGGCCAACGGACAGGCCGTCGCCGAGCGCCGGCTCGCCAACGGCTACCAGATCTGACCGAGATCACATTTGGGGAATGCCTCGGGAAGACGTATCGTTGTGCAGGAGCAGGTACCCCTAGGGGGTATTGGTCACATCGAGCGAGGAGAGCTTCATGAACACCACCACATACGCGGTCACCGGCATGACCTGCGGACACTGCGAAGGTTCCGTGCGGGCCGAGGTCGCCAAGATCGACGGCGTCACCGCGGTCGACGTCAGCGCCGCATCCGGCGAGCTCGTCGTGAGCTCCGACATCGCCCTCGACGACGACGCCATCTTCGCGGCTGTCGACGAGGCCGGCTACAGCGCGGTACGCGCCTGACGCCGTGACCATTCCAGACGCAGGGGTCGCTTACGATCTCGAGATCGGCGGCATGACGTGCGCGTCGTGCGCGGCGCGGATCGAGAAGCGGCTCAACAAGCTCGAGGGCGTCTCCGCCTCCGTGAACTACGCGACCGAGAAGGCGCATGTGCAGCTGATGCCCGGCGTCGCGGTCGACGAGCTGATCTCGGAGGTGGTGCGCACCGGGTACACCGCGGCACTTCGCCGGGAAGAGGAGTCCGAGACGGTCGACCCCGGACACCGGCTCCTGCGTCTGCGGCTGATCGTCGCGACTGTGCTCGCGGTCCCCGTGATCGTGCTGGCCATGGCCACGCCGTTGCAGTTCCCCGGATGGCAGTGGGCCTCGCTCGTGCTCGCCACCCCGGTCGTCACCTGGGCGGCGTGGCCGTTCCATCGGGCGGCCTGGATGAACGCGCGCCACCGCGCCGTCACGATGGACACCCTGATCTCGGTCGGCGTCTCGGCTGCCTATCTGTGGTCGCTGTACGCCCTGTTCTTCGGCACCGCGGGGATGTGGGGGATGACGCATCCGTTCCGCTTCGCGATCGAGCGCGGCGACGGGCTCGGCAGCATCTACCTCGAGGTCGCGGCCGGCGTCACGATGTTCCTCCTCCTCGGACGCTTCCTCGAGCAGCGCTCCAAGCGGCGTGCCGGTGCGGCGCTCCGCGCGCTGGGAGAGCTGGGTGCGAAGGATGTCGCCATCCTCCATGACGGCGTGGAGGAGCGGATGCCGCTGGCGCAGCTCGCCGTGGGCGATGAGTTCATCGTGCGTCCCGGCGAGAAGATCGCCACCGACGGTGTCGTGCGCGAAGGGTCGTCGGCCGTCGATGCCTCCATGCTCACGGGCGAGTCCGTGCCCACCGAAGTCGGACCGGGCGACACCGTCACCGGCGCCACCGTGAACATCGGCGGTCGGCTGATCGTCGCAGCCACCCGCGTGGGGGCGGACACCCAGCTCGCCCGCATGGCGCAGCTGGTGGAGGACGCGCAGTCCGGCAAGGCGGAGGCCCAGAGGCTGGCGGATCGGCTCTCGACGGTGTTCGTGCCGATCGTCTTCGGGATCGCCGCCGTGACCCTGGTGGCGTGGCTGCTCGCCGGAGGCGGGGCGGCCGCCGCGTTCACCGCCGCCGTCGCCGTGCTCATCATCGCCTGCCCCTGCGCGCTCGGGCTCGCTACACCGATGGCTCTGCTCGTCGGCACGGGGCGCGGGGCGCAGCTCGGCATCCTGATCAAGGGACCGGAGGTGCTCGAGTCCACCCGTCGCGTCGACACGATCCTGCTCGACAAGACCGGCACGGTCACGACGGGACGTATGACGCTCGCCGACGTGATCGCCGCAGAGGGGGAGGATGCCGACGAGGTGCTGCGGCTCGCTGCGGCGGTGGAGGATGCGTCGGAGCATCCGATCGCGCAGGCGATCGTGAGAGCCGCCGTCGAGCGCTTCGGGGACGTCGCGGATGTCGCCGATTTCCAGAACATCCAGGGGCGAGGCGTCACCGGTGTGGTCGATTCTCACGCGGTGGTCGCCGGACGCCCCGCGCTTCTCGCCGAGTGGGGGCTGCACCTGCCGGCCGATCTGCTCGCGGCTTTCGATCGCGCAGAGGACGCGGCTCGCACCGCTGTCGCCGTCGCCTGGGATGGCAAGGTCCGCGGCGTCGTGGTCGTGGCCGATCAGATCAAGCCCCGCAGTGCCGCGGCGATCGCCGCGCTGCGCGGCCTCGGTCTGACGCCGATCCTGCTCACCGGCGACA
Organism: Microbacterium croceum; assembly: GCF_023091245.1. Taxonomy (NCBI): domain Bacteria; kingdom Bacillati; phylum Actinomycetota; class Actinomycetes; order Micrococcales; family Microbacteriaceae; genus Microbacterium; species Microbacterium croceum. The sequence goes on from NZ_JAHWXN010000001.1 coordinate 1,263,630, forward strand.
ACGCCAAGGCGGCCGCCCAGGTCGCCGCAGAGGTGGGGATCACCGAAGTGCGCGCCGGCGTGCTGCCGGAGGGCAAGGTGGCGGAGGTGCTCGCACTGCAGGGTGCCGCCCGCTCGGTGGCGATGGTCGGCGACGGCGTGAACGACGCCGCGGCGCTCGCGCAGTCCGACCTGGGCATCGCGATGGGAACCGGCACGGACGCCGCGATCGAGGCATCCGATCTCACCCTCGTGCGCGGGGATCTGTGGGGCACCGTCGACGCGATCCGGCTCGCACGTCGCACTCTCGGCACCATCCGCGGCAACCTCTTCTGGGCGCTGGCCTACAACGTGGCGGCCATTCCGCTCGCGGCCCTCGGTCTGCTGAACCCGATGCTCGCCGGTGCAGCCATGGCATTCTCAAGCGTGTTCGTCGTGCTGAACAGTCTGCGTCTGCGCCGGTTCCGCAGCGCCGCGCCTCGGATCTAGGGAGGGCACGCGGCGGGGCAATCGCTATATATTGAGGCGTATCGGAATCGTTCCGGAACTGTCGTGTTGTCCTGGGGAGCGAGATGCGAGGTCTTGCTGTCGCTGTCGGAGGCCTGCTGCTGGTGGGCGGGGCGGTCCTCGTCGTGGTCGCGGATCAGGAGCGGGTGGCGGCGTTGGATGCAGTCAAGGCCCAGGTCGTCACGACAGAGCGGCTCTTCGCCGACACCCGTGCCCAGAATCTCCGGCTGGCGGAACAGCTCACCGCACTGCGGTCGCAGATCGCCGAGCAAGACGCGGCGCTCGCTGATTCCACGGGGTTCCTCCCGTGATCCGTCGTCTCGTCTCGGTCTCCATCGCGGCCGCGATGATGCTCTCGGTCGGCGTCATGGAACGCGCGAACGGTCTCGACGCCGAGCGGGCGGAGGCCGTGGCCGAGCTGGTGGCGTTGAGCGGCAGCACTCGAACGGCGCTGCAGCGCACCGACTACCTCGAAGGCGCCGTCGAGCGTGCCGAGGAGGACACGGCGGATCGGGCGGCGGTGCTCGAGGTGCGTCCGGCGTTCCTCACAGAGATCACGGCATTGAGCAAGGCGCTCGCCCGCGCGAAGGGCAAGGTCGACACGTCCGCTCATCGGGCCGCGGCACTCTCGGCGCAGCAGGCCGTGCTCGACGAGCGGGTCGACCCCGACACTGTGAAGAATGCGACGGCAACCGTGCATGCGCTCACCGTGAAGGTCGGCGAGCAGGTCGCGTCGTGGCAGGCGACCCAGCTCGCCCAGAGCGCCGGTCCCGGAGGTCCCGCCTGGAGCACGAGCGGACCCGACGGCTACGCGCGGGTGCGCGCCGCCCTCGACCGCGTCGGCGGCGGGGGCGTCGGGCTCTACGAGTCCGCGTCGTGCGCCGGCGGCAACGCGCCGGCGTGCGCGAACAGCAACGGCTACATCAAGTACCGCGCCGACATCGCGAACTGGAGCGAGGGACAGTTGAACTGGGCGATGGCGCATGAGCTCGCCCACATCTACCAGTTCCGGGTGTGGGGAGCGTTGAACTCGTCGGGGGCCTATCGGTCGATGTTCGGCGGCGATCCCGAGTTCCTGGCGAACTGCATGGCGGTGGTGCGCGGTTTCCCCGGCGGCGTGGGATGCGACGGCGATCAGCAGGCGTGGGCGTCGGGCATCTGGGTCGGCGCGGTGCGCTGAGACGCGGGCGTCAGCGAATCGGTGTGGTGGTGTCGATCGCCTCACGCAGCGGGCCGCGCATCACGCGCCAGTATGCCGATGGCGCCAGTCGCACCAGCACATCGATGAGCCGCGCCTCGCGCCCGACCATCGTGCGGGCGCGGCGGCGCTTCGTCGCCTGCACGATCCGCGCCGCCGCATCGGAGGGTTCGGTGTGGTACATCGCCGCCTGCGCCTCGGCGGCTCGTGCGGCGACGGCGGGATCGATCGCGGCGGCGTAGCGTCCGTGCAGGATGATGCCGGTGCGCACCCCCGCCGGATACACCGCGCCGACGGATACCGAGGTTCCCTCCAGCTCGTGCCGCAGCGCCTCCGAGAACGCGCGCACGGCGAACTTGCTCATCGCGTAGGGGATGCGCCCTGCGGGAGAGGCGAGCGCGTAGACGCTGGCCAGGTGAGAGATATGCGCAGCCGGTGCCTGGCGCAGCGCCGGGAGCAGGGCCTTGGTGATCGAGACGGTGCCCCAGAGGTTCACGTCGGTCAACCAGCGCATCTCCTCCATCGTCAGCTGATCGAGGTTGCCGAGCATCGACGACCCGGCGCACGTGATGAGGGCGTTGATCCGCGGATGTGCGGCCGTGATCTCGGCGGCGGTGGCGAACACGGCGTCGTCGTCGCGGAGGTCGACCACGTGCGTGGTCACCGTCGTGCCGGTGAGCTCTACGGCGACCTCGGCGAGAGCGGCGGCATTGTGGTCGAGCAGGGCGAGATGCGCGCCCTCGGTCGCGAGCAGCCGCGCGATCGCCGCGCCCATGCCGCTCGCCGCACCGGTGATCACGGTGGTGCTCCCGGCAAGGTGGAGGTGCTTCATGCTTCTCCTTCTGGCGCGCGGCGGTGCGCGCCGTCGGGGGTGGTCGTCGGGCCGGGTGAGATCCCGATCCGAACCATTCTGGCCGACGCTTCCGGCAAGCGATACCGGTACGCTCGTGGGAGGAGGTACCGGTGGGACGGACAGCGGATGCCATTGCTGAGGGCGTCGCGATCGCGACCGCTGCGGCGCGCCTGGCCGTCAAGAACCACATCCTCGTCGGCACGATCGCCGAGAACGGGGTGTTCGACACCGACAAGTACATCGACGACGCCCGAGAGGCGTTGCGCGCGATGGCCGAGGAATCCGAAGAGGCCGCAGCCAACGTGACGGCCCTGCGCAAGCGGGCACGCGGTCGGCACTCCGACCCTTCGGGCACGCACGACTATCGTGACCGCGACGTGCGCAACCTCCGCCGCCGCGCCAAGCAGTCCAGCGGTGTCGCCGCCAAGCTGCGCGCCATGATGGAGGACCGCGAGCAGCTGCGCGTCATCGTCGAGGAGGCGCGAGAGGCGGCGTGGGCCGACGTGCGCCACAACCTCGACCGCCGACTGAGGGTCGAGGGCATGCGACCGGATCAGGACCCCGACTACGACCGCATGCGCGAGGCGCGGATGCAGGCGCTGCGGCTCGTCGATCTGCAGGCGCTGTCGTCGCAGCAGCGCGCCAAAGCCAAGCGCAAGAAGAAGCAGAAGGCCGATGCCGAGGCCGAGTGAGGCCCCGTTTCGCTTTCCCGTCGCGACTGTTGTAGGCTGTTCTACGGCCCGCTGAGCGGTCCAGGAGCGCCCGTAGCTCAATGGATAGAGCATCTGACTACGGATCAGAAGGTTAGGGGTTCGAGTCCCTTCGGGCGCACAGAAAAACCGCCTCTCATCTGGGAAAACCAGGGAGAGGCGGTTTCTCCGTTCCCGGCCCATTCAGGATGTGGTCAGGATGCGACCGAATCCGACAGAGTTAACCGCTAGTCTGCGCTCATGGATTACGAAGCAGTTGTTCAGCACATCATCACCACGCAGGGCGTCACGGTAGTCGAGGTTAAGAGGATGCTCGCCGCGCAGGGGGTCGAGGTCGAGGGCGATCTAATGCTCTACTGGCCCTATGCGCCGGTCGCGATCTGGGCGGGGGCAAGCGACGAACTGCAAGAGGTTCTGGGGCGTCTCATCCAGGATGATCGGGTGGAGATCACGAACACCCAGAACCTTGTGTACATGATCGACGGCGAAGGTCTGACGCTTCCCCTCGCGAACATCAATTCGGTGCTCCGTCAGCACCCCTACAAGTCTGATCGCTGGCTTCCCATCGTCTTCAACCGAGCTTAGAGACTTCACTCAGAGCGTGCGTCCGCGCTCTCGACATCGCGGCGGTGACTTCGTTCAAGCGATCCGGCCACAGCTTCGCGTACGTATTCAGGGTCTCGGTCGCGCTGGCGTGCCCCAGCATCCGTTGAACCACGAGCACGTCAGCCCCTGCCGCGATGGCGAGCGATGCGGCGGTGTGCCTCAGTCCCTTGGGGGTCAGCCCTGCCGGTGCTCCTGCCGCTTGCTTTGCCTTGGTCCAGTTTCGCGCGCGCCAGTTGTACAGGTTGAGCCGGTCGCCGCGTGGCGACGTGAAGAGGGGGTCGCCGTCGTCGCGGCCCTCGGTCAGAGCGTTGAGGTCATCGAGCAGATGCGGGGGGATGGGTACCGCGCGGATGCCCGCCGCCGTCTTCGGAGAGTCCCCGATCACGTGACGGCGGTCATCGTCAAGCGTTACCGTCTTCGAAACGTAGATACGCTTAGCGGGAATGTCCACGTCGGCCACGTCGAGCGCGACGGCCTCACCTGGCCTCAGGCCGATGTTCCCCATGACGGCCACCATGACTGCATCGGAGAGGTTGCCCGCCTGCCGGGTGCCGTCGATGAGCGCTTCCAGTTCAGGATGAGTCAGGAAGATGACGGGTTCTGTCTTCGCCTTCGGCGTCTCCACGCCGGTCGCCGGGTTCTGCCTGATCCAGCCCTCGCGCACCGCGTACCGGAAAGAAGCGTTCAGGACGGTGAAGATGCCATCGATGCTCGCGGGGGAGAGCACGCCTGAGAAGGCCTTAGCGTCCGCTCTGCGGGGCGCGGTGCCGTCCGCGAGGTCGCTGATCCATGCTTCGATGTCGGGGCGTTTGACGGCGCTCAGGGGCAGATGACCCCAGCGCGGCAATGCGTAGTTGTCGAGGTCGTCCCTGTACTTACGACGAGCGGCGGGCTTGATCCGCTTCTTGCTCTTCATCCATGCCTCGGCGGCATCCGCGACCGTGAGCGCCGCCACCTCCGGCGACAGGTAGGTGTCTGACCTCAGCGAGTGCTCGATGAAGGTCTGGTGTCTGTCGGCGTCGGCCTTCTTCTTGAAACTCTTGCTCTTCTCGCGCTTGGTGTCGGGATCGATCCAGACGACTTGCCAACGCAAGCCGGTGCCCGTCTTCTCCCCGCGCCACCTGTCGGCAATCCATACTTTCTTGCTCATGCTGTATCCCTACGGCTCGGCGGTCGATTCGTTAAGTTGGGTGATCTTTTGGAGATGGTCGAGGTCATGCGTATAGATGCACCATGACGACGAACACTGACGAACAACTCATGACGCCCGCCACGCTCGCCGCGTTGCTCGGGCGCTCTGTCCCTGCTCTTGCGCAGATGCGCTATCGCGGGACTGGCCCCCGCTTCATCCGGGCTGGAGGGCGTATCCGTTACCGCCGTAGCGATGTGAACGCTTGGCTTGAGGCCGGGGAGCGTGACGCCACGTGAGCACTGCACCATACGATGAGATTAACCGAGATGAGGCCTACCTGTGACACACAACGTGACGTGTAACAGATGTGGACGCGAGTTCACGGCGCGACGCAGTGATGCCCGGTTCTGTTCGTCCAGGTGTCGGACGACGGCTCATCGTGAGGCCAAGAATCCACCACGCCGGAAAGACTTCAGCCGCTCGCTCGCCATCCGTAACAGTGAGTTCATTCTGGCGATGGACCGGCTCGAAACGATCACCAAGCTCGACGGCTTCGAGAAGTGGGCACGGCGCAACCCCGACGCTAAGCAGTGGGTCCGCAACATCGCACGTCGGCTTCTCGCGGTAGCGGATGCGTGGCCAGAGCCGTCACAACCGAAGGGTTCAGAAACGGCTACGGAGACGGACGGCCCTACGGAGCGGATCACCCCTCTGTAGGTTTCGGGTGGCCCTAGCCGTGCTTAAAACGGGTCGTCCGACAGCAGGTTGTCGAGACCATCGAGCAGTAATTGCGCTTTCTGGGGAGCGCCGGTGACGCGCCGCACGATCTCGCCGTACAGGCCGGTGAGCCTCTGAGACGCGCGCTCTTCGGGGGTCTGCTCCCACGCTGAGCTATCGAACGGAGGAGAAAGGAACTCAGCGACCTCTTCTCCGCTCTCCGTGAGGATGCGGAGAAGGTACGGAAATTCACCGTCGTAGTCTTTGGATCGCACGTTGTAGATCGCGTTGCCCGGTATCGAAGCCACGAATCCGGGCGGCTCCTCGAACGGGTTGTCGTCGCCGGACCACTGAAGCTTTCCGCTCGAAGTCGCTTGCTCCAGCTTGCTCACGAAAGCGAGCCACTCTTCGCCTGAGAACTGCATAATCACTCCTCCGTCAGTACGTATTTTTGAGCGGTCTCGATGTCCAGCAAGGAGTGAGACAGTTCAGTCAAGGTGGGCAGTAGGACGCCGGTGTACGTGCGGACCTTTGGCGCTTTCCGCTTCGCGAGGTCAGCCTTGACCGTTGAGGCTAGCTTGCTCGTCTTGTCCAGCACCTCGATCAGCTTGGCATCGACCGATGGACTGCCTTGATCTCTCGCGAGCGTGACCCCTCTGCGCATCGCATCCGCAAGCTGAACTAGTGCAAACTTGGCGACTTCGACGTTATCCGTCTCCGTCGCTGATTCGACGTGCGCGGCGGCTTGGCGAACTGTCGCGAACTCGTTCATCAGGTCAACTGTGACGAGCCTGGCGCGAGTCGCGGTAATAGCGGTCTGCGCCGCCTCAGCCGCGGTTGTGGCTTCCTGGGCTTGCTTCCATGCGCGGTACAACCCGTAGCCCGTCCCGACGAAACCCAGAACAGTCAGAACTGCCATCGCCCAGTCGAGCCAGGTGATGCCGTCCATCAGGTTCATAGCTCAGATAGTACTTGGGTGCGGGTCGATACCGACGATGCTGTCGCAGGTCGGCACGCTCGGTTCATCGCTCAGGAGTGATCCCTTGAAGTTCGTCGAATCGGCTTCTGATGACCGTGTACCGCCTTCGGGGAGCGGACGCATCTGCTTCAGCGGCTTCGAACTCTTCCAATAGGCTGAGAAGATCGACGTCGTCGAGCGCGATGACATAACCGTGATTGTCCACGGCAGCAGAGCGACACCGGTCGAGGAGCCGTTGCTTGTTGCTGACCGTCCTGCATACCAGGAATCCGATCTCGCCTCTCGCCGGGGACAGTCTCATTGCGATCTGGTCAAGCTCGGGGTTGGCTGGATCGTTGAAGTAGTTCTTGCACTCAACCGGAACGGAAGCAGCCGCATGATGTAGCCCGAACCACCTGAAGAGTCCATCACCGGCAACGTTGTCGTACGTGATGTCGATGCGCTTGAGTCCGTGAAGCGTGACCTCTAGACGCTGGTTTCCGAGACTCCCTGTGAAGAGGGCCGTAAGGAACGCAGCGACGGCTCGGTGGTAGGCGGTAGCTCCGGCCTTTCCCGGTTGGATTGCGAGAATCTCCTCGTAGAGTTCACGCAGGCTCGGCTCTGGCGTTCCAGTTTGAGTCGCGAGTGCCTCAAGCGAGAGCGGCACCTGAGCCTCGACGGCCTTCATCTGGCGGTACTTCTTCATCGCTTGGGGGAATGATTCGGCATTCTCGGCGATCTTCGCCTTGGTTGTCCCGAGATTCTCGTCCAGTTGACCCATGTTCACTTTCAGGCGCGCGTTCTTCTTCCCCGCGCGTACCAATCTGACGAACTCCGACGAAACCCCCTTGCTTAGCTCGATGCCCTCGAAGAACGGACGCAGGTACCCACGGTAGAACTGGCCCTTCTCGTAGGTCGGGTGGAGGCGGACGATCGCTTTCGGGACTAGTAGGAGCAGGCCCCGTGGTCCGCGCGGCAGGTCGAAGTAGTCGTCGCGCCATACTCGCTGTTCTGAATCCCAGAACAAACCACTGATCTGGTTCTCCAAGGGAATCCCGTGGAATCGACACTGATTCACTGTGTACTCGATCAGGTGAGCTCGAATGATGCAGGTAGTGATGTCACTCAAGATGTCCCGGCCAACGCCGTCTACGAACAGCACCGTGTCCTCAAGGTCTTCGATCAACCCGCTCTTGATCGCACGGCTTCGCCTCAAGGCGGCGACAAGCTGATCTGCCTTCTTTTGACTGCCGAGTGAGCGTCCTCTCGCCAGGCCCTTGCTAACTCCCAGATGCGTCTCGTTCGGCTCGCTGAGAGGGTAGATCAGTGATCTGATCTTCGGAAGGTCATCTGCACGGATCGCTCCAAGCAGCTCGTCGAAGAAGGTATAAAGACCGTGAGCGCACGCTTCGACCCAATCGCCGGCTTGAACACGGATCGCTGTGGGATCGATGTAGACGGGCACGTCGCCGTTCACGTCCACGTCGACGAAGTCGAGACCGCCTTGCTCTACCCCAAGACTGAAATAGCCCGAGACTCTCTGCACCTGCGTCATCGTCGACACTTCCCTCCCGTGCTGTGAAACCAGCCTAGCGAAGGGATATATCACAGCAGGGGAGCGCCGCTCAGAAGAACGAGCGCGCTTCAAGCCGCTCGCGCCCCCTACCGATCGCTAGCTTCCAGGCTGCGCCCTCTGCCCATTCAGGCACCGGTGGCGCTACGTATGGATTCTGGACGCTGCTCCTCGCAGAAAGAACTGGGGCGTCAACGACGATGCCATGTTCGCGATGCTCGACGCCAAGTTCGGATACGACCCAATCGTCGGAGATTACGTCGAGCAGCTTGCCTCTGCTTCGCCAGGAGCCGTCATCGCCACGCCGACCCGCCATGCCCTCCTCGAGGCCGAGTTTGAAGAGCCGGAACATCCGGTCGAGGTTCAACCCACGGGCTTCAGGCCCGTAGCCAACGCGCACCATTTCAGACCTCAGGCGGGCGAAGACCTCGATCGGATCGTCGGCCTCGTCCCAGTTGGCCTCGACGACGTAGGCCGTGCCGAGGAGTTGGGTATCGACTGAGAGCTTGAGGCCGACGATCACCGGTTCGTCGTACCCACCTAGATAGTCCTGTTGTTGGTAAGTCTTGAGTCCGACACTGACCACGGGAGCATCAATTGCTTCGCCCGCAGTGACCAACAGTTCGTAGTCGACCACTCCCAGTTGTCTTGCTGTCATCAGGGCGTTCATGACGTTTCCGTACGATATATCGCCGGACAGTGCTGAAACGGCGGAATCTTCGTGCGCTACCTGATCCGCGAGCTGTTCCTCGAAACGATCCTGGATAGCATCAAGTCGCGCAGTGAGCACTTTCGTTGCTTCCTCTGCCGCGACGGTGGCTGCCGCCGACGCTGCTTCAGTTGCAGCCTCTTTAGCTACGGTGCGGGTCGTTGCCACGAGCCGACGTTCCAGCCAGACCAGGAATCCGGCGAGGAAGATGGTGGTGCCGAGATTCACCAGAACAGACGACCAGAACTTGCTGTCGCTCCATCCGTCTGCGAGCCAGGTTGCTGTCGCAAGCAAGAGAAGTCCCACGAGGGTCCACAGAATGATGAAGCCTCGACGGATGCCGCCGTCCTTTTTGTCAGTCACGTAGGCAGACTATTGGGGACCTAAGACGAAGAGGGGCATCCCATCGGCGGTGCGAGGTTCGGGCCGCGCGCTCGCGCCGAGGCCTCATGCTCCGACAGGGGCCTCCGCTTGGGAGGGTCAGTTATAGCTGCCCCAGGTGCTGCGCGTCACGAACCAGTTCGGCGTCCAGGTGACGAACGCAGAGGGATCGAAGGTCGAATTGAGGACCCTCACACTCAGGATCTGGCTTGCGGGTAGAGAGAGCACGTGGTTACGAGGACTGTCGCTCTCGAAATCCCAGAAGTGATAGCACGGCGTTTTGTCGTTGGCGCGCGCTCTCGGAGCGAAGTCCATTGGTGCGCACCGACGTGTCAAGATCGCTCCGCCATCTTCTTTCGAGCGGAAAGAGACGTGGACCTCCGCGAGGTCATGGATCGCGGTGATGATCTCGTCGTGGTTGCTCAGTTCCATGTCTGGTTCCCTCCGTCGTTCGATGTGAGGACCGACTAGGACGCCTCACTAGAATCAAACTATGACAGGGAAGTTCGGTACGGCGAAGGAGTGGTTCACCTTCGGCTTGTCAGTCTTCTTTCCCGGTCTCGCGGTATTCGGAGGATCATTCGCATCGTTCGTCGGGGAGTTCGAGTTCGCTGCGCGTATGGTGGGCATCGTTGCAGCAACAGCAGGTCTTGCGATCGTTCTCGCAGGGCTTGCAGTGTGGCGGTACAACCTTAAGCAGGAATCGAAAGCTTCGGTGGTCGTAGTAGGAAGATCTTCATCGGGCGAGAACCGGCGGAGCGACCTCTCAGCCAAACGCGATTCTTTGGAGGTCGAGCGAGCAGGTCTGCAGCCATTCATCCGAATCGGTCTTGATAGCAACTTCGCCGTTTCGAGCATCATTCGACGGATGACTCCGGAAGAAGCCAGTATGCACGCCGAGAGCGAGCGAGCCAGGACTCGTGACAAGCAGATCGGCCTAGAGATACGGGCCATCGACCAAGAGTTGATGGATCTACTGACGCAGAAACCAAGTAAGAGTTAGGAGTCGCGTGCTCCTACTTGCTCTCTGCAAGTCAGCAACGTTGACGATGAACCTCGACTGCTCAGCCTGCGTCAATTCATCCGTGCCAGTCAACTCCATTGGACCTCTGCTGGAGTGAATTGTACTTCGTGAGGACCTCATTCACGGGGCCGACAGCGCACACTCGCGGGAGACTACGCCGGGTTCTTGATCCGTCACGTGGTGCTCAGAGCGCGGTACACGCTCGCACGGCTCACACCCGCCAGCTTGACAATCTCGGAGGGCGTGCGGCCCTTGGCCTTGAGTTTCTGGACTTCAGCCACCTTCGACGGGGAGAGCGCGGTACGGGGTCGTCCCGCGATCTGCTCACCGGACTGAGCGCGGGCGGCGCGAGCGGCCCTAGCTTCTGCCACGCGCTCGGCGTTCATGTTCCGCTCAAGCTCTGCGACGAGCACCATGAGCTTACGCACGAACTCGCCAGTAGCGCCCGTGAGAGCCGCCTCAGACTCCTTGAGGCTGTGGACCGTCACGCCACGTTCTTCGAGGTCTGCAATCGTCTGGAAGACGTGCAGGGCGCTCCTACCCAATCGGTCCAGGCTGTGAACCGTGATCGAGTCGCCGGGGCGTACGCGAGAGAGAAGATCATCCAGGCCGGGGCGTGAGGTTCGGGTGCCGCTGATCCTGTCGCTGAACACGTCGGCGGCGTCGATCCCGTCGGCGGTCAGTGCGTCTTGCTGTCGGCCCAAATCCTGGGCCACGGTCGAGACTCGGATGTATCCAAAGCGCTTCGAGGTTGTCATGTCTCACACTGTATCTGTTACAGTATTCTGAGACAAGTCACAGATACAGCTTTAGAGACAGTGAATCGGGTCTATCCGTACAACTTCCCATCGGGTGTAACGGGTGTTTCAAAGTCATGGTTCTGAGACGGGGTAGGACAGCCCTCCCGACGGACCTTGACGAAGTAGAGCCGGGAGGGCTGTGGAGGTCGTCGTCCCTCCCTGTAGGCGAGGACGACGGGTGAGCGGGGTACCAATCCCGCTCGGGCCTGCGCGGGCTGACAGAAGACGCGCGCAGAGGTTTTCTACTTGTCGAGCAAATCGCCTAGCAACCCTGCCAGCCGCTCGACCTCGGGATTCTGTGCCGGTGCGGAGGTCAGGCGGCGCACTTCTCGGTTGTTCGGATCGAGGGCCTTGGCGATGTCCGCCTCAGTCCACGTGAAGAACTGCTTAGCTTCCTCGATGGCGGCGCGTTCTGCATCTCGGTTGGATGCGATCACGGCCCTGAGCATTGCGTCGTCGTCAGTCATTCTTGGTTTCCAATCTCAGAGAGTCGGCGTAGAGCACGGTGGATGTCGTCGGCGGTCCCGACAGTGACGGTGAGCTTCCCGTCGTGGATGTCTTGCAGGACATCGAGAAGGGCGAGCATGGCGCTATCCGTCTTCAGCGTGACGGCGCTCATCGGGATTCCTGATGCAGGTCGAGAAGGTACTTGCCGCACTCGACGTTCACGGCCTGCAATGCGGCCTTGCGCTCGGCGGGATTCGTAATCTTCTTCGCGGCGTCGAGCGCCGTGATCGCGCGCTTGAACCATACGGCGTCGTCATCTTCACCGATGCCCATTCCCTCGGGTGCCGGTCCCCCAGCGAACTTCTGCATCCCCCATCGCTGTACCTGCTCGTCGGCGGTGAGGTCGAGCCATGTCCTGCCTAGCCGGTCGCGAGTGGCGTCCACCTGTGCTGGGGTCAGGGTAATTGTCTGGCCCTGATAGAGGACGATGCCGGGGGCGGCGTCTCCCGCTTCGGTGATTTGCGGGACGGTTAGCCCCGTGCTCCTGGCGTGAATGGTGATGCTCTTGTCAGTCATTCTTCTTATCTCCAACTACGACGCGCAAGGCGTCCTTCAGTTCTGACAGGCGCGGATGCGCCGCCATAGTACGGAGGAGGGAGCGAGCCGCCTCTGGGTCACGCTTCGCGAACTCGCCAAGTGCCGCGACAAGCTCCATGGCCTCCTCGAACACACGCTCGGCGGCGGTATCGTCAATGCCCAGATGATTGATGAGCACCGATAGTGCCTCGCTCTCAACCTTGATCGCCCTGGCTCGGGCCACCGGCGTGGCATGGCGGGAGCGCTGGCGGAGGTCGCGGGCGTCGTCCGCGATCTGCACCGCACGCACGATCACGTCTGTGGTGCTCGGCTCATCCTCCGCGAGCTTCGCGAGGTCTGACTTTCGAGAGATTGCAAAGCGACTTAGAGCACTCAAGCTCAAGCCTGTCCACGTACGAATGGACTCGTACGTCTCACCGGCATCCAAAGCCGCTTCAATGCGCGCTCGGGCAGGATGTGTCTCCACTGTGGAGGGTCTGCCGGTTCTGCTCATTGGGTGTACTTCCTAGTGATATGTAGGGGAAGCAGAGAATCTGAAGCTTTCGTGCAGTATCCGGTGAAGGATTAGACGAGCCGGATACCGTTACCGCTCTGCTTCCCTATAGCTACTATCGAACGTTTTGACTCGTACGCGTCACTTTCGAGATGTACCTCCATTCTCGGTATTCTTTCGAGAAGGAACGGGCGTTATCCAGAAATAGTCAACGCTATCTGCGGGCCTGTAATTGAATCCACGTCCACGGCTACCTGACAATGCGCGTCAGGCGCTCTACGGGGCTTCTGTGGCTTCTGAGAGGGCATTCACGATTTGCCTAAGCTGCTTTAGAGTTACCAGTTCGTCAATGCGACGCGATGCCTCGGTGACGGTCATCGAGTGCCACGACGATTCCGGTTCGTCGAGCTGGTCTTCGAGCGCCGTCCCGTAGGCTCTATGCTTCGCCGTCGCTGGCCAGTTGTTGCTGGTCATGTGACCTCACCTGTTTCTGTGTTGATGTTCTTGTAACGCTTGCGCATGTTGTGGACGTTCCTGACCTTGATCCCCAGGTGCTCGGCGGCTTGCTTCGCTGCCATCCCCTGAGTTTCTAGAAAGTCCTCCAGGGTGTAGGTGCAGTACGCCAGCCCGCCCTTGCGCCCGCGCTCCTGCTTCTGCCGGTACGTCTCGGCGCTGAAGTTCTCGATGCACTTCTCTGCGGCGCGCGTGCACTGGTACAGGGCTTCCGATGAGAGGTAGTCGCCGGTGTACTCGGTGATCCCGCATTCGGCCATCGCCTCGCGCTGAGCATCCTTATAGACATCGCCCCACAAGTGGTACCTCAGATAATCATGGGTGCACCCCTTACCCAACTCGCGCATTCCTGCCTTAATGAGTTTCTGGAAAAGGATTCTGAAGTAGTTCTGAGCCAAGCTGAGCTTGGGGTCGTACTTCAGAGGCTTCGTAGTGAAGTTCGTGTTCCGTCGGCGGCTGTGCTCGACCTGTTCGGCCAGCTTCTCCCACGCCTCATCCTCTTCTCTTATGGATAGTGTTAGTTGTTGCACACCAAGAGAAGGATCAGGAACATTAGCCTCATGAGTAGAGGAATCCTGTAGAATTGTCATTGCTTCATCTCCTATGACCCCGCTTCGCTGTCCGGCAGGCGGGGTCATTCATGTTTACGTGTTACTTGGGTGAATTCGCAGAACGCTTGCGCTCACGACGTTGGCGCGCGTACTCGGTGGCGGTGGCTCGGCAGAGGTCACATCGACATTTCCTATTGGTGTACATCGGCAGAGTGCCGTGCTGACCGGGTGCGACCTGCTCGCCGTCGAGTGCCTTGGTCGGCTCGACGTAGCGCACCGTCACCGGTCGCCGCGTGTGGTTGTCGGCCTGCGCTCGCTCGACGCGCTGAGGAGCCTTCTGGGGCTTGCTGGGGGCATCCCTGAGTAGCTCGATGAGTCGGTCCTTCCCCATGCGGGTAGCGCGTCGAATCTCATCCAGTCCTGCACCCTGCGCGTGTAGGCGGAGGGCGTGGGCTTCCTGCTGTGCGGGATCGGCGCGGAACTCGATACGGCGCTCATTCGCCGCCGCTGATTCAGCGAGCGCCACGGCGTAGGCGGTATCGGTCAGCATCGCGGACCTGGCGCGCTCGATGAGGGTTCCGTACTTCACCCTGAGACCGGCGCGGTAGACGGCATCCAACTCGCGGGCCTCCTCGATGGCAGGTCGGCGGGTCAAGTCGTCTTTGCGACGAGCAGAGCGGGTCAGCATGCCCCTGATCCGCTCTCGGTCCTCCTGTGACAATCGGAGGTCTTCGAGTTCGGCTACTGCTTCGCGGTGAGTCATCATGCTCTTCACTATCGAGCGAAACGCGCGGGCCTAAATGGGCGGCTCTGCGCCACCGAGACATGCCCTGAGTGGCACATGATTTCATGCACAGGTGCACCATCTAGGCGTCTCACGGCATGGGTAGCCGCATCCGCTCCAGTCAGGATTCAGTCAGGATGACTTCGAGAAGGTGCGGAAGTGGACGTAACGGCCATTTTCTAGAATCAGGCTTCTGACCTGGAGTTACTGCCCGACACGATCACGGAGCGTCACGCTCGATTCCGGTCTATTTCGCCCCTAAGCGATCAGAAGGTTAGGGGTTCGAGTCCCTTCGGGCGCACAGATCCAGAAACGGCATCCACTTCGGTGGGTGCCGTTTCTGCGTTGCCGCTCCATCCCTGAGGGGTCATGACACGCCGTGCTCGAGGGCGGAGTCGCGGCGTGTCCTGACCCCTCACGGCGCGAAGTTACCCGAGCAACTCCACCCCGAACCCGGCCACCACGGCGCGCAACTCCTCAAGGTAGCGCTGGGCCTGTTCGGTGAGCGGGATGGAGGAGTGGTCGATCCAGCCGATCTCGATCCGCTCGTCGATGTCGAGCGGGATCGCGACGATCTCGGGGTCGAGGTCGTCGCTGATGATTCCGGTCGAGATCGTGTAGCCGTCGAGTCCGATCATGAGGTTGAAGATGGTGGCGCGGTCCGCGACCCTGATCTCCTGCTTGCTCGACAGCGTGGAGAGGATCTCCTCGGCGAAGTAGAACGAGTTGTTCGCGCCCTGGTCGAAGGTGAGTCGCGGCAGATCGGCGAGATCGTCGAGCGTGACGTGATCGCGCGAGGCGAGCGGGTTCTTCCGGGAGATGAAGATGTGCGGGTCGGCGAGGAAGAGCGGATGGAACGCGAGCCCTGAATCTCGCAGGAGCTTGTCGATGACATTCCTGTTGAAGTCGTTCCGGTAGAGGATGCCGAGCTCGCTGCGCAGCGTGCGGACATCCTCGATGATGTCCCAGGTGCGCGTCTCGCGCAGTGAGAACTCGTACTCGGCCGCATTGCTGCCCTTGACCATGCGCACGAATGCGTCGACGACGAAGGAGTAGTGCTGGGCAGAGACGCCGAGCAGGCGCCGCGAGGGTGGCCGCCCGAGGTAGCGCTGTTCGAGCAGTTCGACCTGCTCGGTGACCTGTCGCGCGTAGCCGAGGAACTCGGCCCCATCGGCGGTGAGCGTCACTCCGCGGGCGGAGCGGAGGAAGAGCGTGCGTCCGACCCGCGCCTCGAGGTCCTTCATCGCCGCCGACATGGTGGGCTGGGCGACGTAGAGCAGATCGGCCGCCGCGCTGATCGATCCCTCCGCGGCCACCTCGATGAAATAGACGAGCTGCTGAAGGGTGATGCTGTTCGATCCACGTGCCATAGTCACAGACTATAGGAACGCATAGCTGTGACGACTTACCCGATATCTGCCGAACGGCTGCACGATGGAGACACAGACTTCCCCGCGGCCGACTCCGGCCGATCACAGCAACCAGATGGGCCGCTCATGGCGAACGAATTCACGTTCAGCATCTCCACCACCCGCTTCGACGAGGACTACGCGCCCTCCGAGAACTCGCGCATCACCACGAACTTCGCCAACCTGGCCCGCGGAGAGCACCGCCAGCAGAACCTGCGCAACGCCCTGACGATGATCGAGCGCCGCTTCAACTCTCTGGCGCACTGGGACAACCCGACCCAGGACCGCTACGGCGTCGAGCTCGAGATCGTCTCGGTCGAGCTCGAGTTCACCGCGGGCGACGAGGACAAGGAGTTCCCGCTGCTCGAGGTGCTCGACATCACGATCGTCGACCGGAAGACCGGCGTGCGCCACCAGGGCATCGTCGGCAACAACTTCTCGTCCTACGTGCGCGACTACGACTTCAGTGTGCTGCTGCCGGCGGTCACCGAGGCTGCCGGAAAGTTCACGCTGCCCGACGAGTTCGGCGTGCTGCACGGCAAGCTTTTCCAGCACTTCCTCGCCTCCGATGCGTACCGGGAGCGGTTCACCACCTCGCCCGTCATCTGCATCAGCGTCTCGACGAGCAAGGAGTACCAACGCACGGCCAACCATCACCCGATCCTCGGCGTCGAGTACCAGCAGAACGACTACTCCCTCACCGATGAGTACTTCGGCAAGATGGGGCTGAGCGTGCGCTACTTCATGCCTCCCGGAAGCGTGGCGCCGCTCGCGTTCTACTTCCAGGGCGACCTGCTGAACGACTACTCGAACCTGCAGCTGGCCGGCACCATCAGCACGATGGAGACGTTCCAGAAGATCTACCGTCCCGAGATCTACAACGCGAACGCGGTGGCGGCGCACGTCTACCGGCCGACCCTCGACCAGCAGAACTTCTCGTCGACGCAGATCGCCTACGACCGTGTCGAACGGAGCCAGCTCGCGAGCGCGCAGGGGAAGTTCACGCAGGAGCACTTCATCACCCCGCATCAGGACGTGCTCGACCGCTGGGCTGCCGGCTACGCCGCCGAGGCCGACGCCGACTACGCGACCGCGGTCGCCTGAGCGCAGAGAACCACGATCATGAGCACGCTTCTCCCCACATCGATCGTCGGCAGCCTTCCGAAGCCGTCGTGGCTCGCGCAGCCGGAAACCCTCTGGTCTCCGTGGAGGCTGTCGGACGACACCCTGTTCGAGGGCAAACAGGATGCTCTGCGCCTCGCGGTCGAGGATCAGCGCCAGGCGGGCCTCGACGTCATCAGCGACGGCGAGCAGACGCGGCAGCACTTCGTGACGACGTTCATCGAGCACCTCGACGGTGTCGACTTCGACCAGCGCGAGACCGTGCGCATCCGCAACCGCTACGACGCCAGTGTGCCGACGGTCGTCGGCGCGGTGAGCCGCCAGAAGCCGGTGTTCGTGGAAGACGCGAAGTATCTGCGTCAGCAGACCGACCAGCCGATCAAGTGGGCGCTTCCCGGTCCGATGACGATGATCGACACCCTCGCCGACCGTCACTACAAGAGCCGTGAGAAGCTGGCGTGGGAGTTCGCGACGATCCTCAACCAGGAGGCGCGCGAGCTCGAAGCTGCCGGCGTCGACGTCATCCAGTTCGACGAGCCCTCCTTCAACGTCTTCTTCGACGAGGTGAAGGACTGGGGAGTGGCGGCGCTGGAGCGTGCGGC
This sequence comes from Microbacterium croceum, assembly GCF_023091245.1. Classification (NCBI taxonomy): domain Bacteria; kingdom Bacillati; phylum Actinomycetota; class Actinomycetes; order Micrococcales; family Microbacteriaceae; genus Microbacterium; species Microbacterium croceum. The sequence continues at coordinate 1,281,294 of NZ_JAHWXN010000001.1, forward strand.
GGAGGGGCTGCGCGCCGAGACCGTCGTGCACATCTGTTACGGCTACGGCATCAAAGCGAACACCGACTGGAAGGCGACGCTCGGGTCGGAGTGGCGCCAGTACGAGGAGTCGTTCCCGCTGCTGCAGCGGTCCGCGATCGACGTCATCTCGCTGGAGAGCCGCAACTCCCACGTGCCACTGGACCTGCTCGAGCTCATCCGCGGCAAGAAGGTCATGCTCGGTGCCATCGACGTGGCGAGCGACACGATCGAGACGCCGGAGCAGGTCGCCGAGACTCTGCGCAACGCCCTCGATTTCGTGGATGCCGACAAGCTCATCGCGAGCACGAACTGCGGAATGGCCCCGCTGTCGCGCGACGTCGCCCGTGGCAAGCTGGCCGCGCTCAGCGCAGGCGCGGCCCTGGTCCGCGAGGAGCTCGCCACCGCGCAGGTCTGATCGCGCAGCATCCGCGCGAGGGGTCAGAACACGCCGCGACCGCGCGCGGCCGTACGGCGTGTCGTGACCCCTCACGGGCGTGGCTCAGGGATCCAGCTCTGCCAGACGGGGCGGGTCGGCGCCCGGTCGCGATACCGTCACTGCCGCTGCCGCGGCGCTCCGCCGCAGAATCGAATCGATCCGGGCGGTGCTCAGGTCGGCGAGCACGCGCCGAGCCTCGGCGCCATACGCCCCCGTCTGCAGCAGACCATCGATCAGGGTGCCCATGAAGGTGTCCCCGGCGCCGACGGTGTCGACGAGTTCCACCGGAACGCCCGGAACGCGCAGGACCTCCCCGCGGACCACGGCGATCGCGCCCCGTGCGCCGAGCGTGACGACGACCAGTGCCGGACCCTCGGCCGCCCAGCGCCGCGCGACGGAGACGACATCCTCGCCGGGATGCAGCCACGCGATGTCGTCGTCGCTGGCCTTGACGACATCCGCCTGCGTCCTCAGGGCAGCGACCAGGGACCGCACTGCGTCCTCGTCGTCGATGAGCCCCGCTCGGACGTTGGGGTCGTAGCTGACGAGAGCACGTCGGTGATGCGTATCGACGAGGTCGGCGACCGCGTGCGCGCCGGGATCGAGCACGGCCGCGATCGAGCCGACGTGCAGCGCGTCGGCGCGCCTCGTGCGGGCGGTGTCGATCTCCCAGGTGATCGCGAAGTCGTAGCGCGCGGAACCCTGCTCATCCAGATGCGCGGACGCGAGCGAGGTGCGGGCACTCGCCGCGCCCTCGAGGATGACCGCTGATTCGGCGAGCCAGGCGCGGACCAGGCGTCCGTGGGCATCGTCACCGATCGCGGTGAGCAGCCGCGGACTGCGATCGAGCCGGCCGAGCGTCAGGGCGACGTTCGCCGGGCTGCCACCCGGCCGCTCGTCGACGGAGCCGTCGGCACGGTGCACGATGTCGACGAGTGCCTCGCCGACGACGAGGATGTCGGGCCGTCGGGGTGTATGCGGTTCGAAGTGGACCATGTGGAACTCCCAGGTGAGGACGATGAGGAGCGGACCTGCCGTGCGGGCGGGTGAGTGGCTCAGATCGGGGTGCCGAACTCGCGGATCGTGATGCCGGAGAAGGTCGCGGGTCCGCCATCCGCGTACAGCGAGATACCGGTGTCGCTCTCGCGGAAGTGGACCTGCTGCGAGATGACGGTGTGCCCGGCATTGACGAAGACCTCGACGCTCTGCGTGTCGACGAAGATGCGCAGATGCACGGAGCGAGCATTCGAGTCGATCGGCGCTGCCGCTCTGGTGTACGGCACCAGTGAGAATCCGCTGAGGTCCGAGGGCCCCCGGTCGACGTAGAGCTCCGCCCCGTATTTGCCGATGTTGGTGTGGCGTGAGCCGTCTGACGACCGCCCGACCGACACGCCGACGTTCGCTGCGGCGTCCCACGCGATGTCGAGCTCCAGCTCGTAGGCGCGTCCGCTCCACGGCAGCACGACGCTGCCGTCGACGGTCTGGGGTGGGAGAGTCGTCGTCGCTGTGACGTAGTTGCTCAGAGCCTCGACGGGGCGGCTGAGGAGTGAGTACCAGCCGCCGCTCTGGTGCTCGAGACGCAGTTCGCGGACGATCGAGTTCTGGCCGTTGTAGCCGTCGGAGGCATCCGTGGGAACGTCGCGGGCAGCGTACTTCCAGTTGTTCATCCACGCGATCGCGAGCCGCTTCGTGTCGGGTGCGTCGATGGAGGGCCAGGTGACGGCGGCGTACCAGTCCCAGCCCCAGTCGAGCCATTGCGGAGTGAGGTCGTCGGCGTGGAACTCCTCGCCGTCCCACGTGCCCGTCCAATAGGCGTAGGTCATCGGCAGACCCACCCCATAGGCGTCCATGCTCGCGCCGAGCACCCAGTGGCGGGTGCCGTCATTCGCCGTCATCTCGAACAGGTCGGGGCATTCGATGCCGCCGAGCGCGTGGTTCGGATAGTCGAAGTTGCGGCGCAGCACCCAGTCGATCAGGTTCGACGATGTGTAGAACGCCGCGTATCGCGCCCTGCCGATCACGCAGACCCATTCGCTGCGCGCGGTGTCCCAGTGGATCTTCGGGTCGCGGAACCACTCCGCGTTCTCGATCTCGGCCGGTGTCGAGGCAGCCCGTCCATCGGTGTTGACGATGACCGGATCGGGGAGTGCCGTGAACGTGAACCCTCCGTCGGTCGACCAGTACAGGTACTGCTCCTGGAACTTGCGGATGCCGTCGGTCGGCTGCGTGGCGAGCGCCACGACCGCCCCTGCTCCGAATCCTGCGGTGTTCGCCGTGTCGACGACCGCGGACCCCGACCACACCGGGAAGTCCGGCTGCAACGGCATCACCGTGCCGTGGTGGGTGAAGGCGACACCGTCGCTGGTGGTCGCATGGTCCCAGCCACCTGGTCCGTTGTTCTGTCCGGAGTGCAGGTAGTACAGCTGGTACGCACCGTTGGTGGTGACCGGTCGCTGCGGGTCGCACAGCCAACCCGCGGGTGGCGTCATGTGATAGTTCGCTCGCAGGGAGCCCGCCGGGCTCTGAGCGCGCGCGGCAAGAGGGGCAGCGCCGCCCAGGAACAGCGCGAGCGCACCAGCGCCGGCGCCTTGCAAGACGCTGCGGCGTGAGAGGGGATAGGTCATTTCGGTTCCTTTCCAGGGGTCGACGGGCGCGACGATGCGACCGCCGGATCGTGAGACGGCAGGAGGAGGATCTGGTCAGAGGAAGCGGGCGGTTCGGGTCAGGCCGACACGTCCCGTGCGGATGCGGTCATTCTCTCCGGGCTCTCGATGTCGGCGACCGTCATCGTGATCGGACCGCCGTGATCCGTCGTGAGGATCAGTGTGATCGGACCGTCGCCGAGGACGACGAGGTTCGATGCCGTCGCACTGCCGTCGCCGACGAAGACCTCCAGGAGAGGCCCGTCGAGACTCATCAGCAGCGTGACGGGGGAGGTGCCGACGAGAGGGACGGCACTCGTCGAGGGGAAGTCCTGATGCACGGCCTCGGCCGCACGCCCCCTCCGAGTGACGCGCAGCTCGCCGCCGCGTGGATCGTGGTCGAGCTCGACGGTGGCATCCGCATCGCCCGACAAGGCGAACCGGACGGCACCGGTCGATGCCGGATCCCACGATGCCTGCAGGATCGCGTGCGTGCCGAGCATGATCGTCGACGGATGCGCCGTGTCCGCGACCGTCGTCTCCGACCCCTGCGCGAGCAGCTCACCGACGAACGGCGCGGGCTCCTGTACGAGCCGAGCCGCGCCGTCGACCGTCCGCAGGCTCAGTCTGCGTGGCAGCGACATCGCCCCTCGCCAGGGCGCCGAGGGGAAGACGTGCGCGTACCTCCAGTTGCTCATCCAGCCGAGCATGATCGCCTCGCCGCCGGGAGCGCTGTCGAAGGTCACTCCCGCGTACAGGTCGCGCCCATGGTCGAGGCGCTCGAGCTCCGGTCTGTCGGGTGTGAACACGGCACCGTCGAATGCGCCGACGATGTAGTGCATGGACGAACCGTCCGCGTCGGCATCCTCGCCCACCGGGTTCGTGCTCAGCAGCAGGACCCCGCGCAGGTCGTCCGGGTCGCCGTCGAGGGGGAGCAGCACCAGGTCGGGACACTCCCACACCACACCGGCATCGCCCAGGGGGCCGAAGGTGCTCTGCAGACTCCAGGACCGGAGGTCCGTCGATGAGTAGATGAGCACCTGCCGATCATCGGCCTCGACCGTGAGCATGATCCAGCGGGATCGGCCCGTCGGGTCGTCGAATCGGACCACCTTCGGGTCGCGGAACGCGCTCGTGCCCCGGTCCAGGATCGGATTCGCCGGGTCGGGCAGCCAGGTGTATCCGCCGTCGCGGCTGCTCGCGGTCGACTGGGCCTGGTGATCGTCGTCGAACGCGCTGGTGTAGAACGCCGTGAGCGACGTCTCGTCTCCGTCGGTCGTGGCGACCACCGATCCCGAGAAGATCTGCTCGCCGTCCCGGTGCGACAGGGCGACCGGATGCTCTCTCCAGTGCTGCAGGTCGGAGCTCGTCGCGTGTCCCCAGCTCATGTTGCCCCAGTCCGAGCCCGACGGGTTGTACTGGAAGTAGAGGTGCCAGACGCCCCGGTCGTGGACGAGGCCGTTGGGGTCGTTCATCCAGTTCCGTCGCGGCGTGAAATGGAACGCGGGACGCGGCACGATCGTCCGCGTCGCAGTGATGGGTGAAGACATGGGGTCCCTCAGATCGACTCTCGCTGGATCGGGGGGCACGCGACACGCAGCTGCAACGACGGAGCCGGCGGCTCCTCGATCCCCAGCAGCACCCGTACGCCGGCGGCTCCGAGCTCGTAGTGCGGGAGGGCGACGGTCGACAGCGGCGGGCGCAGGTGCGCGGCGATCACATCCTGATTGTCGAAGCCCATCACGGCGATGTCCTCGGGGATGCGTCGACCGTGCTCCCGCAGGCCGTCGTAGAGCCCCATCGCCACCCGGTCGTTGTGGCAGAACACGGCCGTCGCGCCGGATGCCAGCACGCGCGACGTCGCCGCGTACCCGCCCTCCTGCGCCGGCTCGGAGGGGAAGACGAGCGACTCGTCGAAACCGACCCCTGCCGCCGTCAGTGCGGACCGGTAGCCGGCGAGCCGCCCGGACTGGGCCGGCGACGGCGTCGTCGTGTTGATGAACGCGATCCTCCGGTGGCCGGCGGCGAGCAGCTCCTCGGTGGCGGTGCGTCCGCCCTGCTCCTCGTCGGGGACCACGGAGCGCAGACCGCTGCCGTCGGCGAAGCAGTCCACGAGCACCGCATCGGTCTGGTGCAGCGCCTCCGGCACGACGATCTCACGGTGGTACCAGGTCGAATAGAGGATCCCGTGCACCTGGTGCTCGAGCATCATCGCGATCGCGTCGTTCTCGACCGCCGTGTTGCCGTCGGTGTTGGCGACCAGAAGCACGTACCCGTGCTTCCACGCTTCGTCCTGGGCACCGTGGATGATCTGGCCGGCGAACGGGGTCGTGGCGATCGCGTCTGCGACGAGGCCGATGAAGCGCGAGGTGCCCTGAGAGAGCGTCTTCGCCAGCGCGTTCTGCCGGTAGCCGAGCGCCGCGACCGCCTCCTGCACGCGCCGGCGAGCCTCGGCGCCGATGCGGGCACCTGCTTTGTCGTTCACGACGTGCGAGACCGTCGCCACCGAGACTCCCGCGGCCTTCGCGACGTCGCGCATCGTGACCGAGGGCGTGTGCTTGCCGTGCTCGGAGGTACTCATCCCTTGGTCGCTCCACTCTCGAGTCCGTTGATCATGGCTTTGTTCAGCACCAGGAACACCAGCAGCAGCGGCGTCACGGTCACGCACACTGCGGCGAACGTCGCCGTCCAGTCGGTGTTGCCCATCGCCCCGATGTAGTTCTGCAGGCCGAGCGGAATCGTCTTCAATCCGTCGGAGAGCACGAACGTGTTCGCGAAGATGAAGTCGTTCCAGATGAAGATGCTGTTCACGAGCACCACAGTAATGATCGTGTTGACCGATAGCGGGAAGGTGATCTGCGCGAAGATGCGGTACGGCCCTGCCCCGTCCAGGGACGCGGCTTCGTACATCTCCCGCGGAATGTACTCGTAGAACGACGAGAACAGATACACCGCCATGGGGAGCGAGAACGCGGCGAGCGGGATGATCATCGACAGATGCGTGTCAAGCAGTCCCACCTGCGAGTAGTCGATGAACAGCGGCACCAGGGCGATCTGCACCGGCACGATGATGCCGAGCAGGAACAGCGATCGGACGAGAGCGCTGAACCGGAAGCCGAGCACCTGCAGCGCGAACGCGGCCATCATGCCGGCCATCACGATCAGGATGCTCGCCCCCAGGGTGACGATCAGGCTGTTGACGATGTTGAGCCACAGGTTCCCCGAGGCGAAGGCTCGCGCGTAGTTCTCGAGGGTGAACTCGGTCGGCAGCGCGAACGGGTTGCCGCCGGCGAAATCGCTGGCGGTGCGGAAGCTGGTGAGCAGCAGCCACAGGAGCGGGTACACCTGCACGATCACGATCAGCACGACCGTGACGCTGAGGAGGGTTCTCTGGACGCGCACCCGGGAAGAACCGGAGGAGGTCGTTCGACGGCGCGGCGTCACAGGGGGCGCCGGTTCGGTCGACCGAACGGGGGCGGTGAGTACTGGCGCGGTCATGAGTCGTCCCTTCGACGAAGGAGCAGGAAGATGAGGCCGACGGCGATGAGGCACTCGACGACGATGAACACCGAGATCGCGCTCGCGTAGCCGTAGTCGGTGTGGACGAACGCGGTCTTGTACATGTAGGTCGTCAGCAGTTCGGACGACTGGCCGGGACCGCCGTTGGTGAGCAGGTAGGGGATGTCGAAGCCGCGCAGCGCGAAGGTCGTCGCCATGATCGTGGTCGTGATCCAGACCGGGCGGATGTAGGGGAACCGGATGCGCCAGAACACCTGCCACCAGGATGCGCCGTCGAGTCTCGCTGCCTCTTCGAGATCTTTGGGTACCGCGATGAGGGCGGCGTAGATGATGAGCATGTACAGCCCCGTGAAGCGCCAGCCCTCAGGGATCGACACCGCGGCCAGCACGGTCTGCACGTTCGAGAGCCAGGCCGTCTGCAGGTGTTCGAGGCCGAGCCAGGCGAGGAGCTGATTGAGCAGGCCGACGGGCTCGAGCGAGTAGATGCGCTGGAAGAGGAAGGCGATCGCCACGGTCGAGATCACGGCGGGCAGCAGGTACAGCGTCTTGACCAGCTCGCGGGCCCGGGGGAGCGCCGTCAACAGCCCGGCGACGGCCAGCGCGCCTCCGAGCTGCAGGACGAGGCAGATCGCGAGGTAGCCGAGCGCGTTCGAGAACGCCGTCCAGAACACGTCGTCGCGCGTGAGCATCTTGACGTAGTTGTCGAGGCCGACGAAGCCCATCTCGGTGATGCCGTCCCAGCGGAAGAAGCTCAGGACGAGCGACTGCAGGATCGGCAGCAGGACCGCCACACCGTAGAGCAGCAGCGGGGGAATGAGGAACACGGCCACCGAGAGGCGAGAGCGACGCGGCAGCATCGAGGTCAGCGCGCTCTTCGGCTTCCGCGCCCGGGGTGAGCGCGGCGACGCCGCGCCCACCCCGGGCTGTGCGAGATCAGTCATCGAGGTTCTCCGCGAGGCTCGCATCCATGGTCTTGATGAACTCGTCGGGGGTGATGTCACCCTGGACGAGCAGTGTCAGCTCCTGCTGCAGGCGCGTGTTCGTGGCCGGGTCCAGCTGCGTGTCCCAGGGCATCGCGATCTTCGGCCCGACGTTGTCGGCCTCCGTCACCGCCCGTGAGTAGAGGTCGGTGGCGTTGTCGGGGATCGTGGTCTCGACGTTCGTGGTCGGCGAGAGCGCACCGGTCGCCGCATACAGCTCCGGGTAGCGGTCGAGTGCGAACGCGAGGAAGTCCCGGACGAGCGGGTCGTAGGTCTGCGCGTTCACGGCCATGCCGATGCCGGACGGGGTCACGTACTCATTGTCTGCGGTGACGGCGCCGTCGATGGTCGGCAGGGTGAAGTAGTCGACATCGTCGCGCACGGCGGCGTCGAGCGAATCGGTCGCGAGGTTGCCGAGCTCCCAGGTGCCGATGTTGTACACGGCCGCGCGTCCGGAGGTGAAGAGCGCCTGCGCGTCGGCGTAGCCCGTCGAGGAGAAGCCCTCCTGGAAGCATCCGGCCTGACCGAGGCTGTACAGCCACTCCGCGGCGGCGCGACCGGCGGGATCGGCGAACGATGCGTCTCCGTTCTTGAGATCCTGGATGTACTCCGGCCCGGCCATGCGGAACGGGTAGTAGGCCATGTAGCGCTCGAGCGGCCACTGGTCCTGACCGTCCAGGGCGATCGGTGTGATCCCCTGGGCGCGGAGCGCCTCGCACATCTGCGGGAAGTCGTCGAGCGTCGCCGGCACGGTCACGCCGGCGTCGTCGAACAGCGCGGTGTTGTACCAGAAGAACTCGAGCTGGAACTCGAACGGCACCATGTAGAGCGAGCCGTCGTCGAAGCGCTGGTAGTTGAGCGCGGCTTCGCGGTACTCGTCGCTGAGCCCGAGGTCCTCCAGCAGCAGGTCGACGTCGACCATCCGCCCTTGCCCTGCGAGCTTCTGCGCGAACGGTGTGGCATCGGTGTCGAAGAGCTCCGGGAGCTTGTTCGCGGCTGCCAGGGTCTCGTACTTCTGGATGTACGAGGGGCGGTCGGGCGTCGTGATGAGGTTGAGCGCGAATCCGGGGTGCTCTGCGGCGTACTCGTCGGCGATCTTCTCCATCGTCGTGATGACGCCGCCGTCTGCGGGCCGGGAGAGCAGCCAGGAGATCTCGCGGGGGACGATGTCGCCGTCCGGGTCGACATCGGTGGGGTCGGCGCTGCCGGACGTACCGGTGCAGCTGGTGAGTGCGAGAGCGGTGACGGCCAGTGCGGCGAAGAGCGCCACTGCGCGGGGGGTGGTGTGCATGTCGGAATCTCCTTTGATCATGTGCGGTGCAGCGGGAATTCGGGTCAGTTCGTGGACGTGAGGAGGTCGTGCGTCAGGGGAGCGGCCTCGGCGGCGGCGTCGCGCGTCGACACCGAGAATTCGGTGACCGTGACGGTGCCTTCACCGACGAACGCGCCGATGCGGCCGACCGGTCGGTCGTAGATTCGCGTGCTCAGCACCACGGCATCGTCGACGGTCGCGACGCAGATGTCTCCGTCGACGATCACCTCGAGGGTGTGTGGACCGTCGCCGAGCGGCACGGGGCGCTCGAGCTCGATCACGAAGGGGACGTCACCGGAGATCTGCCACTGCTCCGTGCCGGTCTGGCGCCGGGGCCACCGGTCGAGAACGAGGCGATCTCGCTGCGGCTCCAGTCGCAGCACGTAGCCCTCGTCACCGTCGGCGCTCGCGCGCAGGAGCACGCCGCACTCCCGTGTGCCCTCTGCGATGTCGAAGCGGGCCACGACGCGGAAGGAGTCGGGGCTGTCGTCGGGGCTGAGCGCATCGGCGTATCCGTCCGGTGCGCTCAGGATCGTGCCGGCGGGAATGCTGCTGATCGCTTCGTCGAAGGTCTCGCGGAGCTCGGCGGCGGGGTGGAAGGCGAGAGTGCCGTCGGAACGCTGCTCCGCTTCGAGCACCGACATCGTGCCGGCCCACTGCCAGGCACCGTCGTCGGCTGTGCCTTCTCGGGTCGCGATCCACCCGAAGAAGAGACGTCGGTCGCCGCGCGCGGCAGACTTCGCCGCGTAGAAGGCGCGACCGTCGAGAGTGTCATGCGCGGGCACGATCCACGGGCCGTGGAGGCTGCGGGCCATGCGGTACCGGGTCGTGAAGGCGTCGCTGAACTCGGATGAGACCAGATACCACCAGTCGCCCCACTGGAACACCTCCGGGCATTCGTAGGCGACCGTGCGGCGCGGATCCCAGAAGGGAGCCGCGGGCTCCCAGCGGGTGAGATCGCGCGACGTGCACTGTGCGATGACGCCACGGCGTCGGAGCGGCCCGTCGGTGTGGCGGGCGGTGATGAGCATGCGCCACAGCTCTGCGTCCGCATCCCAGAAGACGTAGGGGTCGCGCCAATCGCCGGTCTCGTATCCGGCCGTCGCGCCGAGGGTGTCGGCCGCGTGGCGCTGCCAGGACTGCATGCCGTCACGGCTCGTGGCGTGCAGCACGAGCTGCAGCGGGAGCCCGTCCGCCCCGAGGCGGTCGGGATTCTGCCCTGTGTAGAACGCGTGATGGACACCGTCGTCATCGCGCACGATGCTGCCGGTGTAGATGTTGAAGTCCGCGGCCTGGTTCCCGCCCGAGGCGATGGCGACGCCGGTCTCGTGGAAGTCGACGAGGTTCTCGGTCACCACCCGCTTCCAGGGCATGCCCTCTTTCGGCGTGCGACGCGTCTCGTGCAGGTAGAAGAGATGGAACACGCCATCCTCCTGGTACGGGATGACATCCCCCACCCATGCGCCGTCCGGCCGGTAGAACCCTCGCTGGCTCATCGTCACCTCTTCGTTGATGGTTAATCGGTTACGCATGACGATAGCCGCAGGCGGTGGCGCTGGTCAAGCGGTTAATCACGTTAACCACCAGAACTTCTCCGATGTGTCATCGGGGGCCCTGCGAGCCGTCGGAGGGCGTGGCCGGACGGCGTCCCCTCGCGGTCGGAACTCAGTCGATCAGCGAGGTGATCGCGGGGTCGCGGCGGGCGACCTCGGCCGCGGTCGACACGATCACGCGGCGCATGGCGGCGACGGCGATCGCGGGGGTCACGTCGGACCGGTGCGCGAGGCTCACGGTGCGCGTCATCATCGGATGCGAGAGGCGCACGGACCGCAGTGCCGGACGGTCGAGCAGCACCATGGCCGGAACGACGGCGACGCCGAGGCCGCGCTCGACGAAGCGCAGCACTGCGTCCATCTCGGCGCCGGCCAGCAGCGGCACGGGCGCGAGGCCGGCGGAGCGGAATGCGGCGTCTGTCGTGGCGCGCAGCTCGTAGCTCTCGTCGAAGGCGATCAGCGGCAGGGAGGCGAGGCCGGGAAGGTCGAGCGAGGGCGCCGTGGTCACGGGAGGCTCTGCCGCCGAGGAGACGACGACGAGCTCTTCGGCCAGCAGCGGCATCCGCGTCAGGCTCACTCCGGCCGGCGGCTGTCCCTCCGACGCGGTGACGAGGGCGATGTCGAGCGCGCCCACCGCGAGCTGCTCGACAAGGGTGCGCGACCCCGCCTCCGTGAGCTGCAGCTCGACGCCGGGATGGGCGGCATGGAACACGCTGATCGCCTCGGCGACGAGGCTGATGCACAGCGTCGGAGTCGCCCCGAGCCGCACCCGACCGCGGCGGAGGCCGGCGAGCTCGCCCATCTCCTCGCGGATCGCCTCGGCCTCGGCGAGCATCCGCTGCGCACGGGGGAGCAGCGTCTCTCCGGCGGCGGTGAGCGCGATGTGACCGCGGGCGCGGTGGAACAGTTCGGCGCCGAGTTCGCGCTCGAGCGTGGAGATCTGCCGGCTCAGCGAGGGCTGTGCCAGATGGAGGTGCTCGGAGGCGCGGGTGAAGTGTCCGAGGCGGGCGACTTCGACGAACCCGCGGAGCTGCTCGAGGTTCATGACCATAGCCTACCCGCATCGTTACGACGCCAACTATGCATTGGAGTTATTAGGATGACCTAACTAGCGTCGAAGGCATGAGCACACGCGAACGTCAGATCTCCACCACGGTCCTGGTCATCGGCACCGGAGGATCCGGCCTGCGCGCGGCGATCGAGATCGCCGAACACGGCGTCGACGTCCTCGCCGTCGGCAAACGCCCGCGCCAGGATGCGCACACCTCCCTGGCTGCCGGCGGTATCAACGCGGCTCTGGGGACCATGGATGCCGACGACACCTGGCAGCAGCACGCCGCCGACACCATCAAGGAGAGCTATCTGCTCGCCAATCCCCACACGGTCGAGATCGTCACCCAAGGCGCCGAGCGCGGCATCCGCGACCTCGAGCGCTGGGGCATGGACTTCGCCAGGGAGGACGACGGCCGCATCTCGCAGCGCTTCTTCGGCGCGCACACCTTCCGCCGCACGGCCTTCTCTGGCGACTACACGGGCCTCGAGATCCAGCGCACCCTCGTTCGCAAGGCCGAGCAGCTCGAGGTGCCGATCCTCGACAACGTCTACATCACGCGTCTGCTCGTGCGCGACAACGTCATCTTCGGCGCCTACGGCTTCGACCAGGCCGACGGCACGCGCTACCTGATCCACGCGGACGCCGTGATCCTCGCCGCCGGCGGACACAACCGCATCTGGCGCCGCACCTCCTCCCGCCGCGACGAGAACACCGGTGACTCCTTCCGTCTCGCTGTCGACGCCGGTGCCCGGCTGCGCGACCCGGAGCTCGTGCAATTCCACCCGTCCGGCATCATCGAGCCCGAGAACGCCGCCGGCACGCTCATCTCCGAGGCCGCGCGCGGCGAGGGCGGCATCCTGCGCAACGCGCTCGGCGAGCGGTTCATGCCGAAGTACGACCCGGAGCGCATGGAGCTGTCGACCCGCGACCGGGTCGCGCTCGCCGCGTACACCGAGATCAAGGAAGGACGCGGCACCGAGAACGGCGGCGTCTGGCTCGATGTCTCGCACCTGCCGCGCGAGACGATCATGACCCGTCTGCCGCGCGTCTACCAGACGATGATGGAGCTGCAGATGCTCGACATCACCACCGACCCGATCGAGATCGCGCCGACCGCGCACTACTCGATGGGCGGGGTGTGGGTGCGTCCGGAGGATCACCAGACCGACGTGGAGGGGCTGTACGCGATCGGCGAGGCTTCCAGCGGCCTCCACGGCGCCAACCGCCTCGGCGGCAACTCGCTCATCGAGCTGCTCGTGTACGGGCGCATCGTCGGGCAGGCCGCGATGGCCCATGCCGCCGGTCTCGAAGCGCAGCAGCGGTCGGCGGAGGCCGTCGCTGTGGCTCGGGCGGAGATCGCCGACCTCCTGTCCGCCGACGGCCGGGAGAACGTGCGAGCGCTGCAGCGCGCCATCCGCAACACCATGACAGAGTACGCGGGCGTCGTCCGCGACGAGCAGGGGCTGCGCGCCGGCCTCGCCGAACTCGACATGATCGAGGGACGCATGGAAGACATCGGCATCCATCCGGACATCGCCGGGTTCCAGGACCTCGCGCACGCGTTCGACCTGAAGGCCTCGGCGCTGGCGGCACGGGCGACGATGGAGGCCGCGCTGGAGCGGCGGGAGACCCGCGGATGCCACAACCGCAGCGATTTCCCCGACACCGACCCGACCCTGCAGGTGAACCTGGTGTGGAGCCCGCGCGAGGGCATCACGCACGAGGCGATCCCCGAGATCCCTGCCGAGATCGCCGAGCTCATGCGCGAGGTCGACACCGCAGGGAAGCTCGTCGAGTAGCTCCCGGCGATCCCGAGCCCGTCCCACCCGTTCCTCGCCCGGCGTGCCCGTCTCTTCCCCGTCTCGCCCGTCTCTCGCCCGTCTCTCGCCCGTCTCTCGCCCGTCTCTTGCCCGTCTCGCCCGCTGAGGGGCCAAGACATGCCGCTGACCGGTCGGTCCGTGCGGCGTGTCTTGACCCCTCACCGGAGTCACGCGTCACGAGCGCCCCTCGCCCGTGGCCTCTGTCGCACGCACCTCGCGCCGTGGCCATCTCTGCGGTGCGCGGATCCTCATCGCTGAGGGGTCACGACATGCCGCTGACCGGTCGGTCCGTGCGGCGTGTCTTGACCCCTCACCGGAGTCACGGGGTCACCGAGGACACCGGGGTCACGGGGTCACCGAGGACACCGAGGTCACGGGGTCACGGGGTCACGGGGTCACCGGTCACGAGTAGCGAGTCCTGAGTCATGGGTCACGAGAGCGCCTTGCCCCCACGCGTGGGCGCGTGCGTCAGCCGGCCTGCGGCTCCTCGGTGTCGATGACGCCGATGCCGACGGCCTCGTGGTCGGGCTCGGGCTCGTCGCGCTTCGGGGCCACCGGCTCCTCGCCCGGGTCCTTCTCGGTGCTCGGCTCCTGCAGCTGCTCGGTGCTCGGCACCTCTTCGGGATCCGCCTGCTCGGCCGATTCCTCCTGCGCGGGCGACTCGGCCGTCACCTCTCCGGCATCCGTTCCCGATGCGGGAGTGGGGGTGGGAGCCTGCGTCTCGGCAGACGGTTCCTGCTCCGGTGTGCTGTTCGTCATGGTCGCCCCTTTCGCGATGTCTTCGCGTTCAGGATGCCGCCGGAACGAGGCAGGATGAAGGGGCTTGACGAGACAGCATGATTCCGTGTCATAGCTCCTGCGGGCAGGTTGATGAGACGGAAACGAAACCGGCAAGGCGGCGTAACCTGGACGCGTGACTGCGTACGTCTCGGCTTTCGACCTGTTCTCCATCGGAGTGGGACCATCGAGCTCCCACACGGTGGGTCCGATGCGCGCGGCCCTGGACTTCGTCCACCGGCTCGGCGCGAGCGAGACGCTCGCACAGGTAGCGAGGATCGAGTGCACGCTGTTCGGTTCCCTGGGCGCAACCGGCATCGGACACGGCACGCCGGATGCGGTCGTGGCGGGCCTGCGGGGGCTGTCGCCGGAGAGCTGCGACCCCGCGGAGGTGCGTTCCGCCTGGACCGAGTATCCGGCGGGCGAGCCGCTCACGCTCGATGGGAGGCGGCAGATCCCGTTCGCGAAGACCGACATCGTCTTCGCCCCGCGCACCCGACTGCCCGGCCACCCCAATGCGATGACGATCACCGCCCGGGACGATGCCGGGGCGACAGTCGCGGAGGAGACGTACTACTCGATCGGCGGAGGCTTCATCCGGCGCGAAGGGGAGAGCACGTCGATCGCGGCTGCGGGATTCCCCTACTCCTATGCGGATGCCGCGTCGCTGCTCGCGCTGTGCGATGAGCACGGGCTGTCGATCGCCGAGGTCGCGCGATTGAACGAGACCGCTGTGCGCAGCGAGGAAGACGTGGCCGCAGGGTTGGACGCGATCTGGAACGCCATGTCGGCGTGCGTCGAGGCAGGGCTGCACTCCGACGGTGTGCTGCCGGGCATGCTCAAGGTGAAGCGGCGGGCGGGCACGATCCGCGCACAGCTCGAAGAGGTCGAGGCCGAGGGGCATCGTGAGCTCCCCGGCGAATGGCTCGGGGCCTTCGCGCTCGCCGTGAACGAGGAGAATGCGGCGGGCGGAAGGGTCGTCACCGCACCGACGAACGGCGCGGCCGGCATCCTGCCCGCGGTGGCGATGTACTGGTGGCGATTCCTCGCGGACTCCGGACTCGGTGCGGGCAACGCCGTCACGCCGTACGGCGAACTGGTCGGCAGCGCGCTGTTGGGCTTCGGCCCCGACGGCCGCAGTCTCGCCGCACAGGCCGACGCCGACCTCGATCCGGAGCAGACCGCCGAGGCGAACCGCCGCCGCGGCATCCGTCGCTTCCTGCTCACAGCCACCGCGCTGGGTTCGCTGTTCAAGGCGAATGCCTCGATCTCGGGGGCGGAGGGCGGATGCCAGGCCGAGGTCGGGTCCGCGTGCGCGATGGCGGCCGGGGGGCTCACCGCGGTGATGGGCGGCACGAACCGGCAGATCGAGAACGCGGCCGAGATCGCGATGGAGCACCACCTCGGCCTGACCTGCGACCCGATCGGGGGACTCGTGCAGATCCCCTGCATCGAGCGCAACGCGATCGCGGCGTCGACCGCGGTGACCGCCGCGCGGCTGGCCCTGCGCGGCGACGGCAGCCACTACGTGTCGCTGGATGCCGTGGTCGAGACGATGCGTCAGACCGGCGCCGACATGTCGACCAAGTACAAGGAGACGAGCGAAGGCGGCCTCGCGGTCAACGTCATCGAGTGCTGAGGTCGCCGGCGCGGGTGTCGGTGATCGCAGGTAGCCTCCTCGAAGACCGAGCGAGGGGAGTCTGATGGATCCGTTCTGGGACCCGAAGAGTCGGCGCCGGCGCCAGCAGCCGGTCGTGGCCGTGCAGCCGACCGACGACGCCCCCACACCCGGCGCGCAGTGGCCGACGAGCATCCCGGCCGTCGCGCAGGTGCTGAGGGACGGCATCGACCTCGACCCGGGGGTGACGTTCCTCGTCGGCGAGAACGGCAGCGGCAAGTCGACCATCGTCGAGGGGGTCGCGATCGCGTACGGGCTGTCGCCCGAGGGCGGGTCGCGCCAGGCGAAGCACAGCACGCGACCGACCGAGTCGCCGTTGTCGGAGTGGCTGCGGCTCCAGCGCGGCGTCGGGGCGAACCGGTGGGGGTTCTTCCTGCGCGCCGAGACGATGCACTCGTTCTACACATATCTGGAAGAGAACCCGTCATCCCGCGGAGACGTCGCCTTCCACGAGATGAGTCATGGCGAGTCCTTCCTCGCACTGCTGGAGAGCAGGTTCGACGAACCGGGGTTCTACTGTCTCGACGAGCCCGAGGCCGCGCTGTCGTTCTCCTCGACGCTCGCACTCGTCGCGGTGCTGCAGCGCATCGTCGACGAGGGCGGCCAGGTGCTGTGCGCCACACACTCGCCGGTGCTCGCCGCGCTCCCCGGCGCGCGCATCCTCGAGGTCGGCGACTGGGGCATCCGTCCCGCCGAGTGGAACGACCTCGAACTCGTGAACCACTGGCGGTCGTTCCTCGACTCGCCGCCGCGCTACCTGCGTCATCTGCTCGACTGAGCCGGCATCCGTTCCCGAAGGAAGTCGTAGGCTGGCGGGCATGACCGAGCACACGGCCCCGAAGCGGCGTGGACGCCCGCGGGGAGTGTCCGACGCGCGGGAGCGGATCATCGCCGCGGCTGTCGACGAGTTCGGAGAGCACGGTTACGAGGCGGCGACGATCCGGCTCATCGCCGCACGTGCCGGCGTGGACTCGGCGCTCGTGCACCACTACTTCGGCACCAAGGCCGACCTCTTCGCCGAGGCCATCGGCATCCCGCTCCGCCCCGATATCGATGTGCCGGGGATCCTCGCCGGACCCAGGGACGGGATCGGCGAGCGACTGATCCGTTACGTGCTGCAGGCGTTCGAGCAACCGGAGATCCGCCGCCGTGGTGTCATGCTGCTGCGCACGGCGATCGGCAGCAAGTTCTCGACTCCGATGCTGGCCGGCTTCCTGTCGCGCGAACTGCTCTCGCGCGTGGCGAAGAGTCTCGACGTCGACGACGCGGAGCTGCGGGCCTCGCTCGTCGCCTCGCAGATCGCCGGGATGCTGATCGCGCGGTACGTGTTGCGGCTGCCGGCGCTCGCGGCCGCCTCGGTCGACGAACTGGTCGCCAGGGTGGGCCCCACGGTGCAGCGCTACCTCTTCGACTGACCGTTGACGTCGCTCGCGCGCAGGCGCATAATTCATCGCATGATGAATAATCTCGCGGTCGAGGTCTCGCAGCTGCGGGTGCAGCGCGGCAAGACCGCGGTGTTCGACGGGATCGACCTCGCCATCCCGCGCGGGCAGATCACCGGGCTGCTCGGTCCCTCCGGATGCGGCAAGACCACGCTCATGCGCTCGATCGTCGGCGTGCAGCGCATCATGTCCGGTGAGGTCACCGTGCTGGGCGAGCCGGGCGGATCCCGGCAGCTGCGGCATCGCGTGGCCTACGGCACTCAGGGCGCCGCGGTGTACGGCGATCTGAGCGTGCGGCAGAACCTGTCGTACTTCGCCGCGCTGCTCAAGGCTCCGAAGGGCGACGTCGATCGGGTGATCGCCGAAGTGGGACTCGGGCCGCAGGCCGGCCAGCTGGTCGACTCGCTCAGCGGCGGGCAGTCGACGCGGGTCTCGCTCGCGATGGCGCTGATCGGATCCCCCGAGCTCGTGGTGCTGGACGAGCCGACGGTCGGGCTCGACCCCGTGCTGCGATCCGAGCTGTGGGCGCTGTTCCGCAGTCTCGCCGACCGCGGGGTCACCCTCATCGTCTCGAGCCACGTCATGGATGAGGCTCTTCGCTGCGACCGGCTGCTGCTGCTGCGCGAGGGGCGGATCATCGCCGACACCACCCCGCACGCGCTCCTGGCCGACACCGGCACGGACGATCCGGAGGCTGCGTTCCTGGCGCTCATCGAACGAGATCGACCGTTCGCGGCGGACACCAGGAGATCACGCCGACACACGCGCGCGGATGACGGCGAGGCATCGGCATGAACGGACTGCGGATGCTCGCCACGGCAGGCAGGGTGCTGACGCAGTTGCGCCACGATCCGCGGTCGATCGCCCTGATGCTCATCGCGCCGAGCCTGCTGGTGGGTCTGTTCGCCTGGCTGTTCAGCGATCAGGAGGGCGTCTTCGACCGGTTCGGGGGTGCGATCCTGGCACTGTTCCCGTTCATCGTGATGTTCCTGATCACCTCGATCACCACGTTGCGGGAGCGCCGGTCCGGCACGCTGGAGCGTCTGATGACCACGCCGCTCGGCAAGGCCGACTTCATCCTCGGGTATGCGCTCGCCTTCGGGCTGATGGCGCTGCTGCAGGCCGTGATCACGGTGTCGTTCGCGGTGGGGGTATGCGGTCTCGACGTCGACGGTCCGCTGTGGCAGCTCGGACTGGTCGCGATCGTCGACGCCCTGCTCGGCACCGCGCTCGGACTGCTCGCCAGCGCGTTCGCCCAGACCGAGTTCCAGGCGGTGCAGTTCATGCCGGTGCTCGTCTTCCCGCAGATCATCCTGGGCGGGCTGTTCATGCCGCGCGACCAGATGCCCGATGTGCTGCACGCCATCTCGGACTGGCTGCCGCTGAGCTATGCGATCGACACGATCAACGCGGTCGCGGCGGGAGATGAGGGCTGGGACGTGTTCGGCCCGTTGCTCGTGGTGCTGGCGTTCGCGGTCGGCGCCCTCGTGCTGGCAGCGCTGACGCTGCGCCGGCGCACGCGCTGAGTCGGCGCACGCGCGGAGAACTCGGCCGCGGCTCAGCGCGCGGCGCGGTTCTTGGTGTGCCTGGTCGGCGCGGCGGCCCAGGGATCTTCCGGCCAGGGGTGCTTCGGGTACCGGCCGCGCATCTCCGCCCGCACCTGCGCATAGGGACCTGACCAGAATGAGGCGAGGTCGTCCGTGACGGCGAGCGGTCGGCCCGCGGGGGAGAGCAGATGGAACAACACCGGCACGCGTCCCTCGACCAGCCGCGGCGTCTCGGCCCAGCCGAAGCACTCCTGCAGTTTCACGGCGACCACGGGGCGCGCATCCGGGTCGTCGGGCGCCGGGTACACGATCCGCACGCGTGACCCGCTGGGCACCTCGAGTCGCTCGGGCACGAGCTCATCGAGGCGCACGGCCTCGGGCCACGGCAGCAGCCGGCGCAGCGCCGACGTCAGATCCAGTCGGGCTGCCGGGGTGCCGGAGGCGAGGGACTCGAGCTCCGGCGCGAGCCAGGTGTCGAGGGCGGCGAGGAGCCCGAGATCCGAGACGTCCGGCCAGGGCGCTCCTAGCTCGCGATGCAGCAGCGCCAGGCGACACCGCAGCTCTGCCGCGGAGGATGACCAGGTGAACAGGCCCAGCCCCTCGCGCTGCAGAGTGCGCCGCACCGCGTCACGGCCCTCGTCGGCCGATGCACGCACCGGTGCCGAGGAGCGCAGGATCGCCCCCACGCGGCGCTCGCGCCGGGCCTGCACGCGACCTCCGACGAACTCCGCCTCGACGCGGTCCGTGAGCAGATGACTCGCGGCCTGCTCCATCTGCTCCTCGCTGAGCGTCGCCGCCGACCGGACGACCGCCCCCGACCCGGCCGCCGCACGTCCGGAGGCGCGGGCGACGTCGGCGATGGCCAGCCATTCGACCCCCGCGAGCGGGCCGGTCACCCCCGCGCGGGTTCCGGATGCCAGCAGGAACGTCGCCCCGCCGGAGATCTGTTCCACACGGCGGGCGACCCGCTCGGGAAAAGCCAGCGCGATCACGAGACCGACGCCGTCGAGGTCGGAGCGCACACCCGGGGTCGCCGTGCTCAGACGCTCGAGGCGGTCTGCATCACTGCGCCAGCGACGGGCATCCGGCGTGCGCGCGCCTCGCAGTGCGATGAGCGCCTGGGCGACATCCGAGTCCGCGGTGCGCAGGTCGCCGCCCAGCAGCGCCACGACCTCGGCGGCGAGTCGAGCGCCCACCGCCGGTCCGCCATCACGCAAGGCGCGGGCCAGCCGCGGATCCGTGGGGATGCGGGCCAGGGCACGTCCCTCATCGGTGGCGCGGCCGTCGTCGTCGATCGCGCCCAGGCCGTGCAGCACCGTGAGGGCGTCGGACAGGCTGTCGGCGGGCAGCGGGTCGATCAGCCGCAGACCGGCACCGCCCGGGGCGCCCCAGCACGCGAGCAGCAGGGCGGCGTCCGCGAGGTCGGTCGACGCGATCTCCGGTGTCGGACGGGCGGGGGCAGCGGCGTAGGTGCGCTCATCGACGCAGCGGACGACGGTTCCCGGCCCCTGGCGGGTGGCGCGGCCGGCGCGCTGCACGCAGGACGAGCGGGAGGCCGCCGCGGTCACCAGTCCCGTCATCCCCCGTGCCGCGTCGCGCTGGGGAGTGCGGGACAGACACGTGTCGACCACCAGGCGCACACCGGGCACCGTGAGAGAGGACTCCGCGAGCGAGGTCGTGACGATGATGCGCGGTCGCTCATCGGCACGGCGGCCGCGCATCACGGCGTCCTGCTCAGCGGCGGGCATCCGGCCGTGCAGCTCGCGCACGTCGAAGGTGTCGGTGGCGTCGCGCACTCGGCGGGCGATCTCCGACACCTCTCGGGCGCCAGGGGCGAAGACGAGCACGTCGGCGGCCGGTTCGTCGTGGTGCAGCTCCCGCGCGGCGGATGCCGTGGTGCGCGCGACGTGATCGAGGAACGCCCCGGTGACTCCGCGTTCGTCAAGGCGTAGGGCGGAGCTCGGAGCCCAGCGCTCGGTGAGCGGGAACGCGGGCACATCGTGGTCGACGATCGGGGCCGGCTGCTCGTCGGTGCCGAGCACAGCGGCGATGCGCGCAGCGTCGAGGGTCGCCGACATGGCGATGAGCACGAGGTCGTCTCGCAGCTCGCGCACCTCCGAGAGCAGGCCGATCAGGAGGTCGGTCTCGAGTGCGCGCTCGTGCACCTCGTCGATGATCACGGCGTCCACGCCCTGGAGTCCCGGATCGTCGAGCAGGCGGCGCAGCAGCACACCGGCCGTGACGAACTCGACCCGTGTCTCCCGTGCGACCGCGCGCTCGCCGCGGACCGTGAACCCGACCCGCGTGCCGAGCGGCGAGCCGTCGAGCTGCGCGAGTCGACGTGCGGCTGCGCGGGCGGCGACGCGGCGCGGCTGCGTGACGATGACGCGGCCGGTCGCGCGCGAGGCGAGCAGCGGCGGCACCAGCGTGGTCTTGCCGGTGCCAGGGGGCGCGCTCACCACTGCGGACGTGCTCGTGTCGAGCGTCGCCGCGAGCTCATCGACGGCGGCCGCGAACGAGAGCCCTGCGCCGATGGCGGCGAGGTCGAAGGCGGCGGACGTCATCGTCCCAGTCTGCCCGGTCGGCGGGGTGCGGGGTCGTCCCCAACTCAGGAGAATTGCGTCCGATGTGGCACGAATCCGCATCTCTGCGCGGCGACGGCGACGGATCGCCTGAGTTGTGGACGGCGACCGGTTCAGCCGGCACGAGAACAGCGGATGCCGCGACCGAGATCGGCCGCGGCATCCGCTGTTCTGAGTGGGGAGACTACTCCGCGTCGGCTGCCGGTGCGGCGGGCGGCGGGGGAGTGGTCGGCGTCGGAACCCGGGGCTGCGCGGGGGCCTGCGCGGGGGCGGTGGCCGCGGCCACGCCTTCGCCGATGCCGCGGCCGACGGCCTGGCCCTGGATGATGCCCGCGAGGTCGAGTCCCGTGGCCGAGTGCACGCTGTCGAACACCGACCGCATCGCGATCGCGTTGTCGGCGCCGACGACCTGCGACGCGCCCTCGTCGCCCGAGCCGCCGATGATCGACACGTTGCCGATCGCCGCGTAGCCCTTCGAGAACTCAGCCATGATCGACGGCAGCACCTCGAGCACGCGCTGCGAGAGGAAGGCGTCCTGGTTCGAGGCGATCGCCTTCGCCTCGGCCTCGAGGG
Organism: Microbacterium croceum; assembly: GCF_023091245.1. Taxonomy (NCBI): domain Bacteria; kingdom Bacillati; phylum Actinomycetota; class Actinomycetes; order Micrococcales; family Microbacteriaceae; genus Microbacterium; species Microbacterium croceum. Next base: position 1,303,230 of record NZ_JAHWXN010000001.1, read on the forward strand.
CGGCTGCTCGCGCGTCACCCTCGGCGCGGATGGCATCCGCCTCGGCGTTGGCGCGCAGTCGGCGTGCCTCTGCCTCGGCTTCGGCCTGGGATCGCAGTGCATCTGCCTCACCCTGCGCCTTCGCGACGGCTGCTGCAGCCTCACCATCGGCACGGGCCTTGTCGGCCTTCGCCTGCTGCTCGGCGATGCGGGTGCGGGCCTCTGCCTGCTTGACCTGCTCGATCGCGGCGGCCTCGGCCGCACGCTCACGGGTGTACAGCTCGGCTTGAGCACGCGTCTCCGCCTCGTACCGCTGGGCGTCGGCGACGCGCTTGACGTCGGCGTCGAGCTGGGCCTGGCGGTTCTCGGCCTGCTGCTGCAGCACGGCCTGCTGCGCCTGCTCGCGGGCGAGGTTCTCGGCCTGCTCGGCCTCGGCGCGCGCCCGGCCGATGCCCGCGTTGGAGTTCGCCGTGTTGGTGTCGAGCGCGGTCTGCTCGATCAGGTTGGCTTCCTGGTTCGCGATGTTCTTCTGGTTGATCGCGCGATCGGCGTTGGTCTGCGAGATCTCCGCGGACTGACGCTTCGCCTGGATCTCGGGAGCACCGAGCGACTGGATGTAACCGACCTTGTCGGTGATGCCCTTGATCTGGAACGAGTCCAGGATCAGACCCTGTTCGGCGAGCTCCTGCGAGACGTCGGCGGCGATCTGGTCGGAGAACTTCTTGCGCTCACGCATCAGCTCGACGACCGAGAGCGTCGCGACGATGCCGCGGAGGGCACCTTCCAGCTGCTCGGTGGTGAACTGCTCGATGGCCTTGTCCTGCGAGGCGAATCGCTCTGCCGCACGGCGGACCAGGATGGGGTCGGAGCCGATCTTCACGATCGCGACACCGTCGACGTTCAGGGTGACGCTGTCGAGCGACTGCGCCTCGGCGTTCAGGGAGACCTGGCGGGAGCGCAACGAGATGATCTCGTGGCGCTGCGTGATCGGGTTGACGAGCGACTTGCCGTTCACGATGACCGTGACGGGCGACTCCGACATCTCGGACGTGCTCGAGCCGTCGGTGGCGATGACGGCGCGTTGCACCTTCTGCTTGCGTCCCGAGATGACGAGCGCCTCATCGGCGCGGGCCACCTTGATCCAGCTGCGTGCGAACAGCAGCAGGATGAGCAGGATGATGACGGCGGCGACGATCGCGATGCCGACGATGATCAGGATGCCGACTGCTCCGGCGATCTCCATGGATGACCTCCCTGGTTCCCCCCGAGGGGGCGGTCTCGAGCGCGCCGTGGTGCGCGCCTTCACCTCCACCCTGTCAGAAAAGTACTTCTGACGTTCCGGCGCGGCGCCCTGGAGGAGAACTCGTTCTCGGGCGGAGAACCTCACGGGGATCATCCGCCCGACGTGGAGAAGTCTTCCCGCAGCGTGGCGGTCGCCGCGCTGCGGCGGCGGGAGGTCAGCCCTGGCGGAGCTTCTCGGCGAGGTCGCGCAGCGTGCGCAGCTCGTCGTCGCCGAGAGCCGACATCCGTTCGGCGATGGAGCGGCCGTGCACGGTGGCGAGCGAGCGGAACGCGCGCGCACCGGCCTCCGTGGCGCGGATGAGGGAGCCCCGCCCGTCGTCGGGGTCGGCGCACTTCGACACGAGCCCGCGCGTGACCATGCGGTCGACGAGTCGCGAGACGCTGGGCTGGCTGATCAGCATGTTCGCCGTGACGTCGCGCAGCCGCGCGGTCATGTCGGGGGAGCGGGTGACGGTGAGCAGCACGTCGTACTCGGCCTGCGCGAGCTCGCCGTGCTCGAAGTCCGCCATCATCTCGGTGAAGAGCTCGTGCTGCGCCCGGAACAGGCTCTCCCAGGCCTCCAGGGCGAGCTTGCGATCGGTCATCCTCACAGGATAGTGCGAACAGTAAAGGGCCGGTCGGAGAGGCTCCCGACCGGCCCTTGTCCCTTGCACCAAGAGTGTCCTGCAATCACATGCGGTGAGTGCCACAGCAAACATTCACCGTGTGATCACTGTATAACGGCGAGGTAACGAATGCAACGGTTTGGTCACGGCGATTTGAGAACCACGACCATTGGATGTGTCCGATCTCACGAGAGTTGTCGGAGTCTCACGAAGGCTGTCGGAGCGTCTCACGAAAGTGGCGGAGTCTCAGGAAGCCCGTCGGATCGCGGTGGCGCCGTCTCCCTGCCGTAAACGATCGTTTCCGGCGCGATCGAAAGTCACTAGCCGAACAGCTGCCGATAAGTCTCCGCGGAACCTGCACCATCGCTGGTGACAACTTGGGCTTGCCACGCTACAGCTGCCATCTACCAGCGACGAGACACAGATATCCTGTCCGCATGAAGAAGCCGCAGCAGTATCTCGCAGGCGCAGCGTCGCTCTTCGTTGTTTCGGCGAGCACCCTTCTGATAACAACGCCGAACTGGTGGTCGGGCGCGGGGGCTTTCGGCGCTCTGGTCGCAGGCTGGACGCTGCTCCTCAGAGAACTCGCCGAGCGCTCCACCACCAACAGCCAAGTCAGCTCTCCGCCCGAGTAAGGCGCTGCAGCTGCAGATGCCGCCAGCGGGCGCTGGCTCCAGGTACGCGTCGACGAGCTCGCAGGCTGCTGCCGGTCGACCGTTCAGAGCTTAGTCGATCCAGGCGAGTCCACATCGTTATGAACCCTCGGGTTCGTATCAGCGCATATCTGGTGTATACCTTATGTATGTCAAAGCTGACTGCCCACGAAACTGCGTACCGGTGGCTCACCCACCGCATCCGAGCAGTGCCGCCGAACGAGGGGACATATCTCCTCGAGGTTGAGGTGGCCGAGGCGGCAGAGGTCTCTCGCACTCCGGTGCGAGAAGCGATGACGCGCCTCCAGGCGGAGGGGCTTGTTCAGCGCACACCGCGTAAGGGTGTCTACGTGCCTCCCATCTCCGATGCCGAGATCGGCTGGCTCACCGAATCGCGCGAGCTCATCGAGCTGCATGCCTTCGCTTCCGTGCTTGGCGACAAGGGCACCGCAGAGGCGATGGCGGATGCACTTCGACGTCAGGAAGAGGTCACGGACGGGGCGGAGTTCATCGAACTCGACCACGACTTTCACAACGCGGCTGTCACAGCAGCCGGCAACTCTTTCCAGATCGCCTCCTACAAGCTTCTGGAGGAGCGCCAGATCCGGCTCGGTCGCGGAGCAGTCGCGGTTCGTGACGAGCGACGAGATGACGTGCTCCGCGAACACAGGGCGATCCTCAACGCGTTCGTGGCGGAAGATCTCCCCGCCCTGCGCGCTGCGGTAGCGGAGCACCTGGATAGAACACAGGAAAGCCTGAACGCCCGGCGCAGCCCGGGTTACCGAGCGAGCCGCGTCACGTCGCAGTCGTAACTTCCACGAAACACGGGACACATCATGCCGACACGAAGCACGCGCACACTTAGTGCATACATAACGTGTGCACTAAATGAGGAGGTGTCATGGCCACGATCGTGACGACGGAGCTGGCACCCACCACTGTGCCCACTCGGTACAACCTGGTCAGGTCGGTTCTCCGCAGCCCGACGGCATGTGTGTCTGGGGCGGTGATCCTGCTTGCCGTCCTCATCGGCGCCTTCGCGCCTCTCATCGAGTCGATCTACGGATACTCACCGACCACGGTCAACTCGCAGCTTCTCGATGCGAACGGAAATCCGCTTGGCTTCTCCGGCGGGATCACGTTTTCGACTGACAACGCATCGGGCCACATCCACATCATGGGAGTGGAACCGGGGACCGGGCGAGACCTGTTCATGCAGCTCGTCTACGGGATCCGAACGTCTCTCGTGATCTCCCTGTCCGGAGCTCTGCTCGCCGCTGTCATCGGTGTCGTGATCGGGCTTGTCGCGGGGTACGCGCCGAAGCGGACGAGTGCTGCCGTGGACTGGTTCATCGACATCGCCCTCGCTTTCCCGTTCCTCATCTTCTGCCTCGCTCTCATCCCGGTGACCAACACCTACCTGGCCGACGAGAACGGGCAGGTCAGTCCCTTCGCCCGCGGTCTCACGATCATCATCATCTTCGGCCTGTTCACCTGGATGACTGTCGCCCGCCTTGTGCGTGCGGAGGTGAAGTCGCTCTCTCAGCGCGAGTTCGTCGATGCGGCCCGTGTGGCTGGAGCGGGACATGGATGGATCCTTTTCCGCGAGCTCCTCCCCAATCTCTGGTCCCCGATCATCATCCAGACCTCGGCAGCGATCCCCATCCTGATCACCGCCGAAGCAGCGCTCTCATTCCTCGGCATCGGCATGGTCGAACCGACTCCTGACCTCGGACGCCTGCTGAACAACAGCATCCCGTACGCGCTGAGCAACCCCACCTACATGCTCGTCCCGGGCATCACCCTCGTCTCACTCGTCCTCGCATTCAACGTCTTCGGCGACGCGCTCCGTGACGCCGTAGATCCCCACACCCGATAGCACCAAGAACCCTGGAAGGAACGCAGAAGATGCGAAACAAGATTCTCTTGACCGCCGGCATCGTGGCCGCGGTCAGCATCACGCTCGCTGGCTGCACCTATAACGACGGCGGCTCTAGCGGCAGCACGTCAGGCCCCGCCGAGTCGCAGGTCATCACCGTCGACTACGAGGGATCCGCCGAAGCGCCCGCAGCCGAAGTGGTTGATGCGGTGTCCGGCGGGGAGGTCATCATCGCCGACGAAAGCCCGTTCGAGAGCACGGACCCCGCTGCGCTGAACGTCTCCGCGGCTCGCTCCGTCGGCACCGAACTGCTCTTCCGCACCCTCACCACCTACCTGACTGACGGTGAGTCAGGCGACACGTCGCTTGTCGGCGATCTCGCCACGAACGCCGGCTCCGCGAACGAGGACGACACCGTCTGGACTTACACGCTCCGCGAGGGCATCACCTTCGAAGACGGCACCCCCATCACCGCGCAGGACGTCGCCTACGGCATTGCCCGCTCCTTCACCACTCTGGGCGTCGCCGGCGAGCAGAACCTTCAGGACGCCCTCGACCCCGACCGCGCCTACCAGGGCCCCTACGACGGTGAGCTCCTGCCGCCCGGGGTGACCACCCCTGACGAGCAGACCATCGTGTTCACCCTCGACCAGCCCACCCCGTTGCTGCCCTACTTCCTCTCGACGGCCAACACCAGCCCGGTCCCGGCCGATGCCGACACGCGCCAGTCCTACGGCTCCGAGTTCGTCTCCACCGGCCCGTACCGCCTCGGTGAATACGTTCCCGAGCAGTACATGGTGCTTGTGCGCAACGAGGGCTGGGATCCGGAGACTGACCCGGTGCGCCACCAGTACCCGGACTCCTACCGGATCGAGTTCAACGTGTCGGCATCCACCCAGGTGCAGCGGGCACTCGCCAGCCAGGGCGCGGACGGGAACCTCCTCGGCTCGAGCAATGTCCCGCAACAGGACATGCCCTCCGTGACGGGCGACGACGAAGCGAACATCATCGCCGGTGCGATCCCCGCCACCTACTTCATCACCATCAACACTGAACGGGTCACGGACCTGGCGGTGCGTCAGGCGCTGAACTATGCGATCGACCGTGACGGGCTGGCAAAGGCGCGCGGCGGCGTCAACGTCGCCACCCCGCTGAACACCATCCTGCCGTCGGCCCTCGTCGGCTATGTCGAGTCGGACACCTACCCGATGTCGCCGGACGTGGAGGCCGCGGAGAAGGCGCTGGATGGACAGACCCCCGAGCTGACCTACTGCTACGCCAACTCCACTCTCGGCAATGGTGACGCCGTGGTCGTGCAGTCCTCTCTGGAGGCCGCCGGCTTTAAGATCAACCTCAACCCCATCGAGGGCGCCAGCTACGTGAGCACCGTCCGCAATCCGGACAGCGGCTGCGACCTGTTCTTCTTCAGCTGGGCACCGGCCTACCCGGACCCGTCCGCGGTCATGAACCCGCTCCTCAACGGTGCGTCGGGCATCAACCTGTCGCTGCTGGATGACAAGGCGGTCAACGACGAGCTCGCGACGCTCGCGGGTGAAAGCGACCGCGCGGTCGCTGCACCCCAGTACGGCGAACTCGATAAGACGGTCATGACGGACCAGGTCCCGATGATCCCCACTGTCAGCGAGAACGTGTACCAGCTCGCAGGCAGCAACGTGAAGGGGAGCTTCGTCAACCCGATCCGCTCGTTCCCCAGCCTCGTCAACATCTACCTCGAGCAGTAGAAACCACGGGCCGAGAGCGATCCCCTCGCTCGCTCTCGGCCCATCGCCCCTACACGAATGACATGCCGTGAACTTTCTGATCCGAAGAATCCTTCTGGCAGTAGCGACGCTGCTGGTCGTATCGATCGTGACCTTTCTGCTGTTCTTTGCGGCGCCCTCAGACCCTGCTGAAGCCCTCTGCGGAGTGAGAGGGTGCGGTGAAGAACAACTCGCACAGATCCGGGCCACCTACGGCCTCGACCTCCCTCTCTACGTGCAGTACTTCACCTTCCTGGGCGGCATCTTCTTCGGTCGCCAGATCGGAGTCGGAGGCGCGGCGATCGACTGCGTCGCCCCCTGCTTCGGTGTGTCCATGCGCACGGGCGAGGCCGTCACCGACATCATCGCCCGGGGTATCCCCGTCACGCTGAGCATCGTCATCGGCGGCTTCGTCCTCTACATGATCATCGGCGTCGGCCTCGGAGTCCTCGCAGCCACTCGCCACCGCACCATCATCGACCGGATCGCCGTCGGCGGATCCATCGCCGGAGCCTCACTGCCGATCTTCTTCGTTGGCCTCATCCTCACCACCGTGCTGGTGTACGGCCTCGAAGTCCTTCCTCGCCCCGGATACGTCGACCCCACGAAAGACCTTGCGGGTTGGGCCGGCGGGATGCTGCTGCCGTGGATCACCCTGGCGATCGTGAACTCCGCGATCTACGCACGGTTGTCGCGGTCCGCGATGCTCGACGCTCTGTCACAGGACTTCATCCGCACGGCGCGGGCGAAGGGACTGAGCACAGGCACCGTCAACCTCAAGCACGCCCTCCGCGCAGCGATCACCCCTATCGTCACGATCGCCGGCCTGGACCTCGGAGCACAGCTGGGCGGAATCGCCATCCTCGAGAACGTCTTCGGCCTCAACGGCGTCGGACAGATCGCGGTCACCGCAGTCGCCGCTGTGAACTTCCCCGTCGTCATGGGAGTCGTCCTGCTCGCGGCGTTCTTCGTCGTCGTGATGAACCTGGTCACAGACTCCATGCAACTAGTGCTCGACCCCCGGATCGAGAGGCGCTGACATGTCCCAGCCATTCCTCGAGGTGACGAACCTCACCATCAAGACCCAGGCCGGCAAAGTCCTCGTCGACGATCTGTCCTTCGGTGTCGAGAAGGGGGAGACCCTCGCGATCATCGGTGAATCAGGATCCGGGAAGAGCCTCACCTGCCTCGCGATCATGGGGCTGCTTGACCCCTTCATCATGAAGGTGAGCGGATCCATCCGCGTCGACGGCACCGAGCTGGTCGGCCTCCGGGAAGCGGGTTATCGGCGGCACCGAGGATCGTCGATTGGCATGGTCTTTCAAGATCCGCTGACCGCACTCCATCCGTTCTTCACGGTCGGCGCTCAACTCGTCGAAGGGCTGCGAGTGCACCGCCGCATCTCCAAGACGGAAGCACGAGACCTGTCCGTGGAGCTCCTCGAACGGGTGGGAATCGAGAACCCCGCCCAGCGGATGAAGCAGTACCCGCATCAGTTCTCCGGCGGCATGAGGCAGCGAGTCGTCATCGCCATGGCCGTGGCCAACCGCCCGGGACTACTCCTGGCCGATGAGCCGACCACCGCTCTTGACGTCTCCGTACAAGCGCAGGTTCTCACGCTGCTCCGCTCCCTCACCGACGAGCTCGGCTCCGCTGTGCTGCACGTAACCCACGACCTCGGCGTCACCCGAGAATCGGCGGACACCGTCCTCGTCATGCACAGCGGCCGCGTGCTCGAGCGCGGCCGCGTCTCCAAAGTGCTGCACACCCCCCGACATCCCTACACGCAGGCCCTGCTCGACAGCTACCCGACGCTCACCACGCCGCCCGAATCGACGCTGAAGCCCGCTGATGCCGCGCTCGCAGACCTGCCGCCCGTTGACTGGCGCGACCCGAAAGAAGAATCGGCATGACCACCGCCGCGGACTACCTGAAAGTCAACGACCTCGTCGTCGACTTCCGCACCAAGCGCCAACGAGCCGACCCGCGCACCAGACCCGCCGTCGGCGGAGTCGATTTCACCATCCCTCGCGGGTCCATCACAGGCCTGGTCGGAGAATCCGGATCCGGCAAGTCCACGTTCGGTCGTGTCCTCGTGGGGCTGCAACGCCCCACGTCCGGAGAGGTGGAGTTCGTTGACAAGGAACATGCCTCGCGCGCTCAAATGGTGTTCCAGGACCCGTACTCCTCGCTCAACCCACGACAGACCGTCCTCGAGCTGATCGGCATGCCGCTGCGCGTCGTCGGAATGAAATCCGCCAAGCAGCGCCGCGACCGTGTCCTCGAGATGCTCGGTTTCGTGGGGCTCACCGAAGAGCACCTCGATCGCTACCCGCACGAGTTCTCCGGGGGGCAACGCCAACGAATCGGCATTGCCCGTGCACTCGTCACGTCCCCAGATTTCATCGTCGCCGACGAACCGGTCTCTGGACTGGATGCCTCCGTGCAGGCGCAGGTGCTCGGGCTTCTGCGACGCTCCCGCGACGAGTTCGGTCTGACCATGCTGTTCATCAGCCACGATCTCGCCGTCACCCGTTACCTGTGTGAGCACATCGCGGTGATGCAGCACGGTCACATCGTCGAGGTCGGCACCCGCGACGAGGTCTTCAACAACCCGCAGCACCCCTATACGCGCGCGTTGCTCGCCGCGGTCCCGGGGGAGGGCCCGGCGCCCGCAGATCGAGAGGAAGCACCGTGAGGTACACCGAACCGGTTGTGAGCTCATCGTTCGTCGCTCCGGGGCTCGAGGGTGTTCGCTCCGCGTTCTTGGCCAACTTCGAGCAGGGGCTGGAGGTGGGAAGCAGTTTCGCCGCATTCAAAGACGGGAAGAGGATCGTGGATCTCGCCGCGGGAGTGGCACACCCCATGACCCTGGAGCCCTACACCCGGGACACCATCACGCTCTCATTCTCGGGAACCAAAGGGTTCGTCGCCATGTGCCTGGCAATCCTGCTGGATCGCGGTGAGATTGACCTCAACGAACCCGTCGTCCGATACTGGCCAGAGTTTGGGCAGCACGGGAAACACACCATCACCGTTCGTGATGTCGTCACGCATCGGTCCCGGCTTCCCGGGATCGATGTCCCCGTGGACTTCGACGACATCACGCACCCGCAACACATCGCCGCGATCCTCGCCGCTCAAGCACCCAGCACTGATCCGCGGGCGGGATTCTGCTACCACGCGCTCACCTACGGGTGGCTGTGCGCGGAGCTCGTGCGCCGCGTAGACGGGCGCAGCATCGGCACCTTTTTCCGCGAAGAAGTGGCTGCACCCCTCGATGCGGAGGTTTGGATCGGTCTGCCCGACGATGTTCTGCCGCGCGTATCCCACCTCATCCCGGACCCCGACTGGATCACGAATCCCGCCCTCAACGGCGAACGGTTCTCGGTGGACCCGCTGTTCCGCTCGATCATCGGAAACCCGCCGATTCTCGACCCCGGCGACTACCGCTGGAACACGCGCGCACTCCGCCAAGCGGAGATGCCGGCCTCCAACGGTGCCGGCACAGCAGTCGGAATCGCGAGCCTCTATGCGGGATTCCCTCACCTCATCAGCCTTCCCACACTTAACCTCGTGACCTCGCCCCTGGAGTCCGGGTTCGATGAGACCTACAACTCGCACAGCACCTACGGTGTGGGGTTCTCCCTCAAAGACGATGAACCGGGCCGACCCGCCGCTGTCGGCGGCTACGGGCATGCCGGCAATGGCGGCTCCGTGCATGGCTACTGGCCGGCGTCCGGAATCGCATACTCCTACCTCCCCAACCTGGCCCGTAAGACCGAGAGGGCCGCGCCGATCCTCGACGCGCTCTCCGCTGCGCTCTGAAAGGACTTCCATGTACGCCAAGAAAGCACGCATCGGATTGCTCATCCCTTCCCTCAACGTCGTCGCCGAGCAAGACTTCTTCCGTCTTCTCCCCGACGGATACCAGGCGATCTCCACCCGCATTCGGTTCGAGGGCGGAGGAAAAGCAGGTCTCGCCCGGATGAATGAGGAAGTGAGCAGCGGAACCTCCCTCCTCGTCACTGCCGGTGTCGACGCCGTGGGTTTCATCTGCACCTCCGGGAGCTTCATCGACGGCCCCGAGGGAGAACAGAAGCTCATCGAGAGCATCCGGTCAGAACTTCCCGAAACCACCCCGGTGATTACCACCTCCTATGCGATCGTCGACGCACTAAAGCACATGGACATCTCACGCATTGCGCTCGTCACCCCGTACGGGGATGATCTCAACGCGCTCGAAGTGGACTACTTCCAGTCCGCGGGCCTGGACGTGAAGCGATTCGCGTCGTTGTACGTCGGCGCTGCTGTCGAGGCCGGACGCCAGGATGATGACGCCGCCTACAACCTCGCCCGACAGTTCGACCGGGACGACCTGGACGCGATCGTGATCAGCTGCACCAACCTCCCCGCAATAGACGCAATCGATCGGCTCGAGAAGGAAACCGGGCTTCCCGTGATCACCAGCAACCAGGCCACCCTGTGGCAGCTGCTGCGCGCGCTGGGATGGTCGGGCTCACTCCCCGGATACGGGGCACTGCTACGAGACAACCTCTAAGGAGCCGAACATGCGCATCAACCTCATTCAGGCCTCCAGCCCCGACAACGAAGACATCACCACTCGCCGCGCACGCATCGCCGACATGGTGCTCAGCACGCGCGGTGACCTCGTCGTCCTCCCCGAGCTGTGGCCCGTCGGCTACAACAACTTCGACCAGTACGCCGAAACCGCCGAGCCAATGAACGGCGCAACCATCACCGATGCCTCGGTGTGGGCGCGCACCCTCGGCTCCTACGTGCACGTGGGGAGCTTTGTCGAAGATGCCGGCGACGGAAAGTTCCACAACACGACTGCGCTCATCAACCCCGACGGCGAACTCATCCACTCCTACCGGAAAATGCATGTCTTCGGCTACAAATCTCTCGAAGCAGAGCTGCTCGCCCCCGGAGAATCGATCACCGCAACCACCTGGCCGTTCGGCGAGGTCGGGTCAACCACCTGCTACGACCTTCGGTTCCCCGAACTCTGGCGCGGACTCGTAGATGAAGGTGCCGAGACCGTCATCACCCCCGCAGCCTGGCCACAGGCGCGTCTCGCACACTGGCGCCTCTTCACCTCCGCCCGAGCAGTCGAGAACCAGATGCTCATCATCGCCTGCAACGCTGCCGGGGAACAGCGCGGAGTCACCCTCGCGGGCCACTCCCGCGTCATCGATCCCTGGGGAAACGTCCTGCTCGAAGCCGATGACGCAGAAGGCATCTTCAGCATCGACGTCGACCCAGACATCGTCCGCCAAGTGCGAGCGGAATTCCCCGTACTCGGCGACAGAAAACTCACGTTCGGCCCCCGACCCACTGAAAGGCCGGCATGACCCCGCCCCGTGAAGCTCTCATCGATCTTCCCGAACTCCACAACCCAAAAGTAGTCGTCGTCGGATATGCAGGACGGGATCTTGCCTCAGTCCAGCACCACATCGACGAGCTCGCCGCCATCGGCGTGGCCCCGCCCCCCGAGGTTCCCATGCTGTACCCCATGCCCCAGGAGACTCTGGAACGCTCCGCCGCGATCGAGGTGCAGGGCCGCGGGACGTCCGGAGAGGTAGAGCCCGTTCTCGTGCGGGCAGGATCCCGCTGGTACCTCACCATCGGCTCCGATCACACAGACCGAGATCTCGAAGTCCAAGACATCCTTCTCTCCAAGCAGGTATGCGGGAAGCCCATCGCGTCGCAAGCGATCGCCCTCGATGGCGACCCGACTGACGGGGCTGCCGATGCCCTATGGGACTCCGCGCACATGGACAGCTGGGTGGATGGTGTGCCCTATCAGAGCGGACCACTCTCCACCCTTCGTCACCCCAGCGACCTCATCGAGCGCGTTACCGCAGCCAACGACACCACCGGCGATCTCGTGATCTTCGGCGGAACCGTACCCCTGATTGACGGCACGTTCCGACCCGGCCAGGTGTTCACCGCGACCCTGGCAGTGCCAGGCGTTGACTCACTCCACCTCGCATACACAACCACCGTCTCGAAAGAAGAAACCGATGAACAAGCCTGAAGTCGAATTCACTGACATCGAGACCGTGCCAGTCACCCCGTGTGCCGGCACCGTCGCAGAGCTAACCGAACGCATCCTCGCAGCGGACCCTGACAGCGGCACCGCCACCCGCATCCTGTACTTCGCCCCAGGATGCGACACCACCCCCAACGGCGTCCAGATCCACGACTTCTGGGAAGAGGTCTACATCCTCAACGGCTCCATCACGGACACCCGCCTCGGACAGACCTTCACAGCCGGAATGTACGCCGTCCGGCCCCCCGGAATGCCCCACGGCCCCTGGACCTCCACCGAAGGCGCCCAAACCTACGAAGTGCGATACCCGGCGTCCTAACACCAAGCGCCCCGACCGAGCTCAAACTAGCTGCTCCTGTCGATACAGTCGCGGCCACCGCTGAACGTCGATCCAGTGGTGGCCGCGTCCGCGTCTATGACGATCGCGCGGTCAACGTTTAAAGACTGCCGTGCCGGGTCGTCACCCCTGACTAACCGCAGACGGGGAAGGGTCGAGTCCCCAGTATTCGACCCTTCACTGACGTCCGCCTGGCGGAGTCCCGCGAGACGCTGCAGCCGCGGGGCACGATGCAGCGTACAAAAGGAGTAACCCTCGCAGTGACCACCGGCTAGGGTGCCCGCTCTCGTCACGGGTGAGGATCCAGCTGCGGGTCGAAGGCTCCCGCACGAACGTTCGGCCAGACTCGCTTACGGTGTAAGTCCTTGCGATCGGCTGACCACCACCGCCCACCGAAAACGATCGTTTCCGGCGGGCGCACCGAGGTCGCCGGCCGACTGCACGACACGCCGGTCCCTCAGCTGCCGAAACATCATGCCGGAACATGTTGCGCCGAAACGGTCCGCCCGACTTTTAGGCAGGGTGAGAGCGAAACGCGATTACCGACAAGTTTCGTGAGACAACCGGCAGTTTGTGCGGCGCACCACTTACCCGTCTTTCCGGGGATGCCCTGTCTCACCAACCGACAGCTCTCGCGAGATCGGACACATTGGATGCGCGTGATCGGGGCGGAGCACGTCGACCAGGACGGGCCACGCGCCCCTGACCGGCATCCGCGACTCACCGCCCCTGCGGCGAGATCACCAACCGCGTGCCCCACGGGTCGGCGAGATGCAGGCTGCGACCGTCGTCGGCGCCGTGGATCCCGTGACCGAGCACCCGTTCCGCCATCGCCTCGACGTCGTCGCGGGTCGGCACCTGGATGCGCACATCGCCGAGCCCGAGGGAGGCGGCACGGGGTCCGGCCCCGGCGCTCTGCCAGGTGTTCATGCCGATGTGATGGTGGTAGCCGCCGGCAGAGACGAACAGGGCCGATCCCAGATCGGCGGTGACGTCGAGGCCGAGCACGTCGACGTAGAACCGCTTCGCCGTGGGGATGTCGCCCACCTGCAGGTGCACGTGACCGATCGCCGCGGTGTCTCCGGCGGTGGCCGCATCCTCGTCGAGCCACTGCCGCAGGAACGCATTCGGGTCGAGCGGGAGGGAGTCCATCACCACACCGCCGCCCGGTGTCCGCTGCCACTCGCCGCGAGGGCGGTCATGGTAGAGCTCGAGGCCGTTGCCCTCGGGATCGGTGAAGTAGAACGCCTCGCTGACGAGGTGGTCCGCTGAGCCCGTGAAGGTCTGGGGCACCCGCTGGGCCATCTGGAAGAGCGAGGATGCGAGCTGCTGCGGATCCTGGAACAGGATGGCCGTGTGATAGAGCCCGGCGCCGCGGGGGTTCGCCGCGGGGAGGTCCCTTTCCTGCCGCAGCGTCATGATCTTCTGCGCGCCGCGTCCGAGCACGGCAGAGGCGCCGGAGTGCTCGAGCACATCGAGCGTGACGGCATCGCGGTAGTAAGCGGTCATGGCGTCGAGGTCGCGGACGAGCAGCTCGACGGTGTCCATCTGCGTGCCGTCGGGCGCGGCTCCTGTCGTCGCCGTCGGAGTCGAGCGCCAGTCCCCGGGCGAAGACATCACGCCCATGATGCGAATCCGAGCCAGGCGGCGGCGATGGCGAGCACCAGCAGCACGATGTTCACCACGAGCGTCTTGACCTCGCCGCGCACGACGTGGGTGACGATCGCGCCGAGCTGCACCAGCACCAGACCGACGGCGGCGAGCGGGGCCAGGATCGTGGCGATGCCGGTGAGCGGGGGAAGGATCAGGCCGAGGGCGCCGAGCACCTCGACGACTCCGATCGCCTTGACCGTCCACAGCGGGAAGTCGGGAGCCCAGGTCAGGCCGGACTCGGCCAGCGTGGCCGGTGGGCGAACGACCTTCATCGCACCAGCGCCGAGATAGGCGAGTGCGAGCAGCCCCGCGACGATCCAATATGCGATCAACATCGTGATCTCCTTCTGAGGTCCTGCGATCCGGATACGAATGGTTGTTGCTTCAACTAACGTACGCTGGTCGCATGGCATTCCAGGTTCCGAGAATGGATGAGCGTGAGTCGCGCGCCTGGCTCGGCCTGGTGGCTGTGACGCAGCTGCTTCCGGCCGCTCTGGATTCGCAGCTGCAGCGGGAAGCGCACCTGACGCACTTCGAGTTCATGGTGCTGACGGTGCTCCGGTTCGCGCCGCAGAGCACGCTGCGCATGACCGCTCTCGCCGACGCCACCCATGCGACGCTCGCGAGGCTCTCCCACGTCTGCACGCGTCTGGAGAAGCGCGGGGTGGTGGAGCGCACACCGTCTCCCGACGATCGGCGGGCGACCGACGTCCGGCTCACCTCCGACGGGCGGCGGATGCTGATCCGCGCGATGCCGGGGCATATCGCGACCGCACGACGCCTCGTGATCGATGCGCTGACCCCGGCGCAGCTGGACGCGCTGGCCGAGATCGCCGAGTCGATCACCGACCGGTTGACGGCCGGTGGGGCGTGCCCGCCCGACCGCGACTGATGCGTCGCCGCAACGACTTCTCTCCGACTGCAACGTTTCCTCGCCTGCCGGCCATGTTCTTGATGAGCCACGATGGACGAGGAGCGTCATGAACGATCAGGAACTCGATGAGCGGTTGCGCCGCGCCGATCCGGCCGGCCGTGCCCCGGAGACGCTCGAGTGGACGATAGACCAGCTGGTCACACGTCCACTCGTCGCTCGCCCGCAGGAGTGGATGCAGCACCCTCGCCCCCAGGACATCGGCTCCCCGGAGTCGATCCAACCCTGGGCGGTGGTCGAGCAGGGCCTCGCCGTGCTCGATCACGTGATCCCCGGCATCGCGTGGGGGGCCGCGACTCCCGGCGAGTCCTTCGAGCCGGGCGATCCGCATCTGGCGTCGGTCACCCAGTTGTGCCGCGACGACCTCGACAGTCTCGAGCCCGGCGAATGACGCCGAAGCTGCGCGCGCCGGTGCCGGACATCACCGCCGGCGCCGAGCGGATCGAATCCATCGTCCGGCGAGATCATCCGTCTGCGTCACTGGGACGGGTTCGCGCTCACCGAGATCGCACAGCACCTCGGCAGGCCTGCGGGAACGATCCGCAGTCGCTACAGCCGAGCGCGCGCCGTGTTGCGGGCCGTCCTCGAGGCGGAGTGAGCCGGTTGCACGGAACGGATGTCCGATCCGTGCGACCGGCTCTGCGGGGGTGTCGCCTCAGTCGACGAGCTGAGCGCGGCGCGCGCGAGCGTTGCGGCGGGCCAGGATCACTCCGCCGATGACCGCAGCGAGGAACGACCCGAGGAGCACGCCGATCTTCACATGCTCGTCGGCGACCGAGCTCGATCCATAGGCGAGCTCGCCGACCAGGAGAGAGACGGTGAAGCCGATTCCGGCGACGAAGCTCATACCGACCAGGTCTGGCCAGCGCAGCGTCTCGTCGAGGCGCAGTGCGGGGAGTCGACTGAGCAGGAACGTCGTCGCGAGGATCCCGATGGGCTTTCCGGCGACCAAGCCCACGATGATGCCGATCGTGATCGGGTCGGTGAGTGCAGAGCGGAGTCCATCGAGTCCGCCGATGGTCACCCCTGCGGCGAAGAACGCGAAGATCGGCACGGCGAAGAGCGTCGCAACGACACCCCAGCGGTCCGCGAAGTGCGGAGCCATGCCGTCGTACAGCGGCTCGCCGGACTCATCGTTCCCCGCGCGCACGCGAGCGCGTTCCGTGGGTACCACGGGCACGACGAAGCCGAGCAGCACACCGGCGACCGTGGCATGCACGCCTGCGGTGTGGATGCACACCCACACCGCGATCGCGAGCGGCAGCAGGATCCACCAGGCGCACACACCCTTCTGTGCGAGCAGCGCGAATCCGGCCAGCGGCAGCAGCGCGAGAGCGAGCCACGGGACGCTGATCGTCTCGGTGTAGAAGGTCGCGATGATGGTGATCGCGATCAGGTCATCGATGATCGCCAGCGTCAGCAGGAAGACGCGGAGTGCAGGAGGGAGGAATTTCCCGACCACGGCGATCACGGCGACGGCGAAGGCGATGTCCGTCGCGGTGGGGATCGCCCACCCGCGCAGCACGTCCGCCCCGCTGTTCACGTTGATCATGACGAAGATCAATGCCGGCACGGCGACGCCTCCCACCGCCGCGGCGATCGGCAGGGCGGCCTGGCGTGGGTCGCGCAGGCGTCCGGTGACGAACTCCTCCTTCAGCTCGAGGCCCACGACGAAGAAGAAGATCGCCAGCAGCCCGTCGGCGGCCCAGGCCCCGACGCTGAGCTCGAGATGCAGTTCGGGGATGCCGAAGGTGAAGTCGCGCACCGATTCGTACCAGGGGGCCGCCGGGCTGTTCGCCAGGATGAGGGCGGCCACCGTCGCCACGAGAAGGAGAGAGCCTCCGAGGACGTCGCTGCGGGCGTTGGAGCGGATGCCCCGCCACAGCTCGTGCGGAGCGAGGGAGAAACGAGAAGGGGAAGTGGACACGACGAGACCTCACGGGGGAGAAGGGGTGGATGGCACAGAAGACCACCGCCCCGTCCTTCGAGGCGTGGCCTAGGTGCGTGGCGGTGGGCAGCCGGCGATCTCGCCGTGCGAGAGCGTGCCCCACACGCTGGTCCATCCGTTCGTGCCGGGGTGCAGCACGACGCGCATCCACTCCCTCATCGGGGTCGCCGAGCGCAGCTCATGCGGAGCGCGCGTCGAGCCGGCGATCGAGAGGATGGGCATCAGACCAGCCTATCGGGAGCGCTGATGCACCTGGAGACGGCATGCACGCGCTGCTCACAGGGCGCGGAGGGCTGCGGCGGCGGCATCCATCGCGTCGACGTCGAGAGCGAAGTAGGCCCACTTGCCGCGTTGTTCGCGCGTGACGAGTCCGGCGTCCGCGAGGAGCTTCATGTGGTGAGAAACGGTGCCCTGCGAGAGGCCGACGGGCTCGGTCAGGTCGCAGATGCACGCCTCCCCGCCCGCGCCGGCAGCGATGAGAGACAACAGTCTGACCCGCGTGGGGTCGCCCAGCGCCTTGAACACCCGAGCGACACGGTCGGCATCCTCGGGGGACATCGAGGGGCTGATGCGCGGGACACAGCACTCGCTCGCTTCGCTCCTCGTTGGCACGCTCACGAGTCGATTCTGACACGCATTGACAATCTTCGATAGGTCGATCAGAGTCGTCATATTGAAGAATCTCAATGTGAGGAGATGTGATGTCCGAGCTTCCTGTCGTCGTCATCGGAGCGGGCCCGCAGGGCCTTGCCGCCGCGGCGCATCTCGTCGAACGCGACGTGAGCGTCATCGTCGTCGAGCGTGGGCGTGGTCCTGCCTCGGCGGTCTCCGAATGGGGGCATGTGCGCCTGTTCTCGGCGTGGCCGGAGCTCACGGATGCAGCCGCCCGTCGCCTGCTCGAGTCGACCGGGTGGAGTGCGCCCGTGTCGGGCTATCCGACCGGGGCGGAGTGGGTGCGCGACTACCTGGCGCCGCTCGCCGGTGTCATGGGAGAGCGGATCCGCTACGGCGCGACCGTCACCGGAGTGGCGCGCCAGGGGCGGGACAAAGTCGTCGACGCAGGGCGCAGGAGTCAACCGTTCGTCGTCCACACGGTCGATGGCGAGGGCGGCGAATCCCGCTTTCTCGCCCGTGCTGTCATCGACGCGAGCGGCACCTGGGGGCTACCGAATCCTGCGGGGGCGGACGGCTTCCCTGCCATCGGCGAGACCGCGGCAGTGGACCTGATCTCGTACCGCATCCCTGCCGAAATCTCGGAACTCGCCGGTTCGCATGTCGTCGTCGTGGGGGCAGGGCACTCGGCAACTCACGCCGTACTGCGCCTGAGCGAGCTGGCACGTCGGTCACCGGGAACGCGCGTGACCTGGTTGCTGCGCCGGGGGAGTGCGGCGAACGTCTTCGGCGGCGGCGCCGGAGACGAGCTTACCGAGCGCGCCGCACTCGGCTCCCGTGCGCGCAAGGTGATCGACGACGGTGTCGTGGATCTGGTGACAGGGTTCCGTGTCGCCGAGTTCCGGCAGCGCGATGACGGGCTGACGGTCATCGCCGAAGACGGACGCGAGGTAACGGCTGTCGGGCACGTCTTCGCCCTCACCGGCTTCCGTCCTGACACCGGGATGCTGCGAGAGCTGCGGATCGACCTCGATCCCACGCTCGAGGCCGTCGCGGGCATCGCATCCGATATCGACCCGAACATCCACTCCTGCGGATCGGTGCCTGCGACCGGCGCGAGAGAGCTTGCGCAGCCGGAAGCGGGGTTCTTCATCGTCGGAGCGAAGTCGTACGGGCGAGCCCCGACCTTCCTGGCGCTCACCGGGTATGAGCAGGTACGCAGCGTCGTCGCGCATCTCACGGGCGACGTCGTGGCGGCCGCCCGCAGCGAGCTCACCCTTCCGGCAACCGGAGTGTGCGGCGGATCCGGAGACTTCGACGACAACGCGGCTGGGTGCTGTGTCGCCCCCGCTGTCCTTCAGATCGGTGCGCGGCCGGTGAGCGCCCCCTGATCCCCGCTCGGCGGGGCATACTCCGGCCTCTCACACCGTCTCGACGACGGTGGCGTCCTGAGCTGAACGACAGGTGAACTCTCTGCCACACCCTTGCTTCTTGAATCGATAGTCATCAATATAGAAACATGTCGAATCAAGAGATCGGGTCGATCGTCTTCGTGGGCGGGCCTGTCCACACCGACCCGTGCTCCGCCGAGAGGATGCCGTCATGAGTGTCACCCTGACGACCGCAGATGACACCTGCAGTCCCGTCGCCACCCACGCCATCGGGCTGGAGGCCGCCTCCTCGGTCGCAGCCACGCTGAAGGCCCTGTCGGATCCGCTGCGGCTGCGGATGCTGTCGGCCATCGCATCCGACCCGCGCGGCGAGTCCTGTGTCTGCGATCTCGCCGAGCTCGCGGATGTCTCGCAGCCGACCGTCTCACACCATCTCAAGGTGCTGAAGGATGTCGACGTCCTCACCTCCGAGCGGCGGGGAACCTGGGTCTGGTACCGGATCGATCCGAGCCGACGGAGCGCCGTCACGGCACTGCTCGATTCGTTCGCACCCGCCAGCGTCGCGCCCTGGAGCGGCGACGGCGAAGCGCGCCGGCCCGACTTCGATGCACGGGTGACCCGTCTCGCGCAGGAGCTCGCGGCGGAGACCCCGGAGCTCGATGCCGACGTCGTGCTCACGACCGTCCGCGAGTCCTACACGGCCCTCGCGCGGACCGCTCGCGTCACCTCGGCGCTGGTTCCCCTCACCGAGCGCTTCGCCCGTCAGCGCCTCAGCGACCTCACCCGTGACCGGGCCACGGCGGTGCCCCAGGTGCTGTTCGTCTGTGTCGCCAACGCCGGACGCTCGCAACTCGCCGCGGCGCTCGTCAACAAGCTCGCCGGTGGCAAGGTCGTGGCCCGCTCGGCGGGATCGAGCCCGGCGGACGTCATCCACCCGCATGTGCGCTCGCTGCTGGCCGAGATCGAAGGCGATACCGCAGCCGAGCGATTCCCGAAGCCGCTCACCGACGACGCCGTCCGCGCGGCCGACGTCGTCATCACGATGGGGTGCGGCGATGTCTGCCCCATCATCCCCGGGGTGCGCTACGACGACTGGGCTGTCGGCGACCCGGCCCTCGCCTCGCCCGAAGGCGTCGAGGCCATCCGCGACGACATCGCCGGCCGCGTGCGCGCACTCGTCGACGACCTCCTTCCCTGATCCCACCCCTCGCACCTGGAGCACTCATGACCGACACGACCACCATGCCCTCCGTCCTCTTCGTCTGCGTGCACAACGCCGGCCGCTCGCAGATGGCCGCCGGGTTCCTGCGCGAGATCGCCGGTGACCGCATCGAGGTGCGCTCCGCCGGTTCGATGCCCGCCGAGCAGATCAACCCGATCGCCGTCGAAGCCATGTCCGAAGTCGGCATCGACATCACCGCCGAGCAGCCCAAGGTGCTCACCACGGAGGCCGTTCAAGCCTCGGATGTGGTGATCACGATGGGATGCGGCGACGCCTGCCCCTTCTTCCCCGGCAAGCGCTACGAGGATTGGAAGCTCGACGACCCGGCCGGCCAGGGCATTGATGCGGTGCGCCCGATCCGGGACGACATCCGTGCGCGGATCGAACAGCTGGTGAGCGAACTGATCTGACTGATCAGGTCCGGCTGCCGGATCTCGCGCTCCGGGCGTCGTGCCAGGTGCGGTAGCCTCCGTCGAGGTTGCGCACGGCGAAGCCGTGCTGTGCGAGCAGGCGGGTGGCGGCGTGTCCCCGCAGCCCGACCTGGCAGTGGACGATGAGCGGGCCGTCGGGAAGCTCGTCGAGACGCTCTCTGAGTTCGTCGAGCGGCACGTTGATCGCTCCGGGGATGGCCCCGGCTGCGAACTCCGCCGGTGTCCGCACGTCGATCAGCGCTGCTCCCGCGGTGAGCGCGTCATCGAGTTCGTGCCACTGCAGCGTCGGGGTCGTGCCGGATCGGGTGTTCTCCGCGACGTATCCGAGCATGTTCACGGCATCCTTGGCTGAGCCGAACTGCGGCGCGTAGGCGAGTTCGAGCTGGGACAGCTCGGAGGCCGGGAGCCCCGCGTGCATCGCCGTCGCGATCACGTCGATCCGCTTGTCGATCCCCTCGCGACCGACGATCTGCGCGCCGAGGATGCGATCCGTCAGGGGGTCCGCGAGGAGCTTCATCGACATCGTCTCCGCGCCAGGGAAGTAGCCGGCGTGTGATGCGGGGTGCACGTGCGCCGTGTAGAAGTCGCGGCCGGCGGTCGTCAGCTGCTTCTCGCTCCAGCCGACCTTCGCGGCGACGCTTCCGAAGACGCTGACGATGCCTGTGCCGAGAGCCGGTCGCGACGACGGAGCGCGACCGGCGATGATGTCGGCGACCATTCGACCGTGCCGGTTCGCCAAGCCGGCCATCGTGATCAGCGCGGTGCCCCCACCGACGAGCTCGGTCTTCTCCACGCCGTCACCCACAGCGAAGACATCGGGGGCGCTGGTGCGGCAGGATGCGTCGACGCGGATTCCGCCTGTCTCGCCGATCGCGATCCCCGCCGCGGTCGCGAGCTGCGTCTCCGGGGTGACACCGGATGCATCGACGATGAGTTCGGCAGGAGCCGACGTGCCATCGCTCAGCGCGACAGCGCCGTCCGTCGTCCCGGTGATCGTCACGCAGAGCCGCACATCCACGCCGTGTGAGCGCACGGCGGCGAGGATCGGGGCGCTCATCTCGATGTCCAACGGCGAGAGCAACTGCTCACCGCGCTGCACCAGTGTCACGGCGGCGCCTCGGCTGACGAGATTCTCGGCAGCCTCGAGCCCGGTATAGCCACCGCCGATGACCACGACGGGGATGCCGGGGCGCGTGAGCGAGGAGTGGATCGCGTCGGCGTCGGCGACCGTGCGCAGCGAGAGGACGGGGATGCTCGATCCCGTCTCGGCTCGTCGGGGGGAGGCGCCGAGCGCGAGCACGAGAGCGTCGTATGTCTCGACGGTGCGCCGACCGCTGTCGAGGTCGATCACGTCGACCGTCTTCCGAGCCGTGTCGATACGCGAGGCCTCATGCCGTACGCGCACGTCGAGGCGGAAGCGTCTGTGCAGGGAGTCCGGTGTCTGCAGCAGCAGCGATGCCCGCTCCGGGATCACGCCCCCGACGTAGTAGGGCAGGCCGCAGTTGGCATACGAGACCTCGGGCCCGCGTTCGATCACGGTGATCTCGGCGGATTCGTCGAGTCTGCGCAGCCTGGTCGCCGCCGACATTCCGCCGGCCACCCCTCCGACGATCAGGACCCTGCGGGGCGCGGTCATCGCTGGAAGAGCCTCGAGAAGAAACCGCCCTGGCTCGGCTGCTTCGGGTGCCCGGGGCACCACTGAGACGACGGGACCGAGCGGCGCACGGACTCGACGTGCTGACCGCACCCCGCCCATGTGGTCTTCCCGCAGGTTCGACAACTGACGGCTCGGCACATATCGATCTCCTCTTCTTATACCCCGGTGGGTATGTAGAACTATACCCTAGGGGGTATCGTAGAAGTTCAGTCCACACACAGGGAGAGACGATGATCATCGAGAACGCAGACGCGCAACGAAAGATCCTCAACCGGCTCAAGCGCGCTCAGGGGCAGCTGGCGGCGGTCATCGCCGCAGTGGAGGCGGAGAGCGACTGCCGGACCGTCGTCACCCAGCTCTCTGCCGTGAGCTCCGCCCTGGACAGGGCGGGTTTCCAGATCATCGCGACCGCGATGAAGGAGTGCCTCGCCGACCCCGACGACGGTGCGCAGAATGCGGAGGGCGTGTCGCTGGCAGAACTCGAGAAGCTCTTCCTGTCATTGTCCTGACCGCGGCTTCGCGACGGGGTGCCCTCCGGCGCGCCCTACCCGTGGGCCAGCACCTGCAGTCCGATCACGGCCAGGCCGAGCGCAGCCTCGGCGCCGAGCGCGATGAGCCGCTGGAACCAGGTCAAGGGGATACGCCGCACCGCGACCCAG
The DNA here is from genome assembly GCF_023091245.1 of Microbacterium croceum. NCBI lineage: Bacteria > Bacillati > Actinomycetota > Actinomycetes > Micrococcales > Microbacteriaceae > Microbacterium > Microbacterium croceum. The sequence goes on from NZ_JAHWXN010000001.1 coordinate 1,326,325, forward strand.
CCGATCACGATCAGCGAGGCGAGCAGGGCGATCGCGCTCGCGTGCAGCGCCGCTTCGGTGCTCCACACGCCGAGCGCGGCGACGCCGAGGAAGAGGAACGGCAGCACCACGGTGCTCAGTGCCCCGAAGCTCGACCCGACCGCGTGGCGCAGCTCGGCGCGGGTGAACAGGCGTCCGTGCACCACCAGGTGCGAGACGAGATCGGCGGTGAACACCGCGAGCAACGTGCCCAGCACGGTGACGATCAAGGTCGTGGCGGACTGGCCGGCGGTCGCGTGGCCATGGCTGGAGAGGGTGATCACGACCGCGAGGGCGGCGAAGGTGAGGTAGATCCGCTCCTTCAGATGCGCCGCGCGCGCGGCTCGTTCGGCGTCGTCGATCTCGTGAGCCATACCGGTCTCCGCTCTGTGGGGGCGGATCCAGCGTAATCGGGCCTCGGAGCCGGTTCGCGGCGAATCGTCAGAGAGCACCCTCCGCAGCCCCTTACAATGGGGGTACCAAGGGGAGTACTCCGACACGGTGGGTTCGTCATTACGGATGCAGTCGCATCCCGGTCCACCGGTTCCTGATCTCAGGAATGGAGAAGACTTTGGCGCTGCTTTTTGCTACGCCGAGTCTGGAGCCTCTCTTGGAAATCACGCCCCTCATCTGGGTCATCACGATCGCGGTCACGATCGCGTTCTTCGTCTATGAGTTCTTCGCGCACGTGCGCACACCGCACGAGCCGAGCATCGCCGAGTCCGCGCGGTGGTCGATCTTCTACATCAGCCTCGCGCTGCTGTTCGGTGTCGGCATCGGCGTCTTCTCCGGGTGGACGTTCGGCGGGGAGTACTTCGCCGGGTATCTGACCGAGAAGGCACTGTCGGTCGACAACCTCTTCGTGTTCCTGATCGTGATGACCGGGTTCGCGGTACCGAAGATCTATCAGCAGAAGGTGCTGATGATCGGCATCGTGATCGCGCTGATCCTGCGCGGGATCTTCATCGCGGTCGGCGCGACGCTGATCGAGAACTTCTCCTGGATCTTCTACCTGTTCGGCGCGTTGCTCCTCGTGCTCGCCTACCGTCAGGCGTTCAGCAACCATGAGAGCGACCCCGCCAACGGACGCTTCATGACCTTCGTCCGCCGCCACCTTCCCGTGAGCGACGAGTACAACGAGGACCGTCTGACGGTCGTCAAGAACGGCAAGCGCTTCGTCACACCGATGCTCCTGACGATCATCGCGATCGGCTTCGTCGACCTGGTCTTCGCGGTCGACTCGATCCCCGCGATCTACGGCCTGACCGACGAGGCGTACATCGTGTTCACCGCGAACGCCTTCGCGCTCATGGGTCTGCGTCAGCTGTACTTCCTGATCGGCGGTCTCCTGGAGCGCCTGGTCTACCTCGCGCAGGGTCTCGCGGTCATCCTCGCGTTCATCGGCGTCAAGCTCGTCTTCCACGCCCTGCATGTCAACGAGCTCCCGTTCGTCAACGGCGGTGAGCCGGTGCTCTGGGCCCCCGAGATCCCCATCTGGTTCTCGCTGCTCTTCATCGCCGCGACCATCGCGGTCGCCACGGTCGCCAGCCTCATGAAGACGCGACGCGACCCCGCCGCCGTCACTTCCGACACCGAAACCCCCATCACAAAGGAGCACTCTTGAGCGCGCAGCGCTGTTCTGACTCTTCGGACTCTGACAGTACGAGCGTCCGGTTCGCACCGGGCGCTCACCCCACGACAGACAGGGCCGCCCGCTGATGGGCGACCTGCTCTGGAACATCGCTCTCGTCTTCGCGTTCGTGCTCATCGGTGGCGTGTTCGCCGCCACCGAGATGGCGCTCGTCACGCTGCGCGAGAGCCAGATCACGGCGATCGGCCAGCGCGGACGCCGCGGCGCGAAGGTCGCGGCCCTCGCCCGCAACCCCAACACCTTTCTCTCCGCGGTGCAGATCGGGGTGACCGTGGCCGGCTTCGCGTCGGCCGCGTACGGTGCGACCTCGATCGCGCCGTCCGTGGCTCCGGTGCTCGAGTCGTGGGGAATGGCGGCCCCGCTGTCGCTCACCGTCGCGACGCTGGTGCTCACGCTGGTCATCGCGTACCTGTCGCTCGTGCTCGGCGAGCTCGTGCCGAAGCGTCTGGCGATCCAGCGCAACGCGCAGTTCGCCTACGCCGTCGCTCCTGCGCTGAACGGTTTCGCGACCGTCATGCGTCCGGTGATCTGGCTGCTGTCGGTCTCGACCAATGCGCTCGTACGCGTGCTCGGCGGCGATCCGCACAAGACCGCCGACGAGATGACCGACGAGGAGGTGCGCGAGATCGTCGCCAGCCATCAGGGACTTCCGGATGACGAGCGGCGGATCCTGGACGACGTGCTGTCTCTGCGCGGGCGGCAGATCAGCGAGGTCATGCGACCGCGTCCGGAGGTCGTCGCACTCGACGAGACGTTCACGGTGGGCGAGGCGATCGCGCAGGCGCGGGAGCTGCCGTTCTCGCGGTACCCCGTGTCGGACAAGTCCATCGACGACATCACCGGGTTCGTCCATGTGCGCGACCTGTTCGAGGCCGTCGCCGAGGAGCCGACGCAGGCGCTCTCGACGCTGGTGCGCCCCATCCTCTACATCCCGTCGACGGCGCGGGTGCTGCCGACGCTCACGCGACTGCGGGCCGAGGGGCACCACATCGCCGTCGTCGTGGACGAATACGGCGGAACCGACGGGCTCGTCACGCTTGAAGACCTCGTGGAGGAGGTCGTCGGAGAGATCTTCGACGAGTACGACACCGCCGAGCTGGAGGTTGCGGGCGGCGCCATCGACGGTCGGCTCAACCTGCAGGACTTCGAGGAGGCGACCGGCATCGAGCTGCCCCGAGGATCCTCCGACACGATCGCCGGGTTCGTGACCGAGCAGCTCGGACGCCTGGCGGTCGTCGGCGATGTCGTGGAGGTCGAGGGGGCCACCATCCAGGTGGCCGAGCTCGACCGGCGCCGCATCGCCCGGGTGCGGGTGACCGCACACAGCGAGTCCGACTGACGCGCCTCCGGTGGCCGCCCGGCGGTCGTGCGCCGAGGCGTCAGCCGGGGCGGACGGCGCTGCCCAGGCCACCCAAGCCCTCCGTGAGGATGTCGACGAGCACCCGCGCGTAGCGCCCGTCGGGGTCGAGATCGGGGTCGAACACGGTCACGGATGCGCCGATCGCGTTCGGCGCGAGAGCGCGGAGGAGTGCGGTGAGGTCGGTGGACGAGAGGCCGCCGGGGTCGGGGCTGTCGACGGCGGGCATCACGGTCGGGTCGAGCACGTCGACATCGACCTGAAGCCAGTACCTCCCGCCGGCGACCGCGGCGGACTCGGCGGCGACAGTGACGGCACCGCGCGCGGCGACGTCCGCGGCCGGCGTCACGCGAGCCAGGATGCCGCGCACCTCTTCCTGCTCCTCGTCGTCGGCGCGGTGGCCGATGTGGGCCGTGCGGTCCGCCGAGAAATACGGCCCCTGCCCGTCGATGTCCGCGATGGCGGGCCAGTGCCGTCCGATCGCTGCGGCGAGTGCTTCGCCGGCCACACTCGCGCACTCCTCGCTGTTGCCGGGGTGGCGGAAGTCGGTGTGTCCGTCGATGTGCACGAGCCCGGTATCGCCGTCGCGCACCGCCGAGAGTCCCGCGCCGAGGAGCACGGCGCAGTCGCCGCCGATCACCAACGGTGCGGTTCCGGCCTCGAGCGCGGCGGTGATCCGTGCGGAGAGCCGTCGAGAATGGTCGATCATCGCCGTCTCGTTGCGTACATGCCCGGCCGCTCTGGTGTCGTCATCGTCGACGTAGCGCCCCGAAAGGACGATGCCTCCGTCGCGAGCGCCGAGCGTGGCGAACCGGTGGAACAGCCCGGCCTCGCGCAGCGCCTCTGGTGCCTTTGCCGCACCGGGGACGCTTCCGGGTTGCGGCGGGCGGAGCCCGAGGTTGCTCGGGGCCGAGAGCAGGGTGATCATGCACCCAGTCTGGCGAGGGGGTCGGACATCGCCGGCGCTGCGGCGTCAGGCCGAGAAGGGAACCCCGGTGATCCGCTCGGCCGCGTCCCACAGCGCGGCACCGGTAGCGGGGGAGTGCACCTGGTCCGATGCGCTGACACGGGCCGGGGCGCCCCGGAACTCCAGCGCGCTGCTCGGACCCCAGTAGTCGCCGCCGACGACATCGGCGCCGGTGGCGGCGTGCACGATCGGTAGCGCCCCGCCGTCCTTTCCCTGCACGACCACGCGTGTCGGCGCGGCGAGGGCGCGCAGGATGGCCGGCGTCTCGACCGCACCCGGGCGCTGCGGGGTGAGCGGATCGACCGCGTAGCCCGGGTGCGCGCACACCGCAAGGCGAGACGAGTCGGCCCAGCGACGGTCGAGCTCGAACGCGAAGGCCATGAGTGCGGCCTTCGAGCGCCCGTACTGCCGGAGGGAGGAGCCCCGCCACGAATCGGAGAGCGTGGCGGGGTCGATGTCAGCGAAGCGGTGGGCGAGCGACCCGACGGCGACCACACGGGCATCCTGCGCGAGGGCGTGCTCGAGCTGGGCGAGGAGCGCGAAGTGCCCGAGGAAGTTCGTGCCGACCATCAGGTCGAGCCCATCGCTCGTGCGGGCATCGCGGCGCGCAGCTTTCACCCCCGCATTGCAGATGACGGCGTCGAGCTGCTCGTCGACGCCGACCGCCGCCTCGGCGACGCTCGTGAGGGACCCGAGGTCGAGGGGGAGGATGCCCAGATCGGCTGCCGGCACCTGCGACCTGACCGCAGCCACGGCCTGCCGCGCACGGTCGGGGGAGCGGCAGCCCAGCACGACGCGGGCGCCTCGCGCCGCCAGCTGCTCGACGCACCAGTACCCGATCCCCGCGTTTGCACCGGTGACGAGGATCGTGCGGCCGTGCAGTTCGGCGAGAGCATCCATCCCCTCAACCTACGTGCTGCAGGGGGCTGAGCGATTCGGCACGGAACACCCAACGACGCGACGCGCTGAAGCGGAAGAGGGAGCCGAGCAGGAGGCCGATCACGTTGGCGGAGATGTTGTCGGCCAGCGCCGAGGTGAATCCGAACAGGTAGTGGCTGATCGCGAGGCATCCGAGTGCGATGGCGCTTCCGACGAGGCTGACGGCGATGAAAGATGCCATCTCGACAGTGATGCTCGTGCCGCGCCTGTCCCGGAACGTCCACCACCGGTTTCCTGCCCAGTTCGCCAGGATCGCGAGTGCAGTGGCCGCGACCTTCGCGATCAGCACCGCGCCCGTGACGCTTCCATCGGGCAGGATCGTGGCGCGCAGGGCGTTGAAGACGACGACATCGATCACCACGCCCACGCCTCCCACCGCCGCGAAGCGGATGAGGTCTCGTGCGAGGGGCCCGGTGTGGCTCTCAGGCATGGCGGGGCTCCCCGCTTGTGCGGCCCGGGGAGTGCGAGCGGGACTCCCATGCCCAGCGGGTGACGCGCCACATCGCCTCGGCCACGATGCGTCCCCGCATCTTCGACGCTCCCAGCCGCCGATCGGTGAAGGTGATCGGCACCTCCGCGATCGAGAGGCCGGCGTTGTTCGCGCGCCACAGCATCTCGATCTGGAAGCAGTACCCCTCGCTCTGGATGCCATCAAGACCGATGCGATCGAGCGCTGCCGCGCGAAAAGCACGATAGCCGCTGGTCACATCGTGCTGCGGAAGGTGCAGCGCCGCCCGGGCGTAGGCACTCCCGGCTCGGGACAGTGTGCGCCGCGACACGGGCCAGTCTTCGACGGCACCGCCGGGCACCCACCGTGAGCCGATGACCACGTCGGCGGTCCGTACGGCGTCGAGGAGACGCTCGAGTTCCTCGGGATGGTGCGATCCGTCGGCATCGCACTCGACGACGACACCGTATCCGTGTTGTCGTGCCCAGGAGAAGCCGTGCAGATACGCGGCACCGAGCCCGGACTTGCCGGGCCGATGGAGCACGTGCACCGCCTCATCCCGACGGGCCAGTTCATCAGCGATCCCACCGGTGCCGTCCGGAGAGCCATCGTCGACGACGAGGAGGTCAGCCGTGGGAACGCTCAGGCGGAGACGGTCGACCAGGGGACCGATGTTCTCCGCTTCGTTGTAGGTGGGCAGGATGACGAGAGCGCGATCGGACATTGTTACTCCTTGGTCAAGTGGTAGACGGTGGTGCGGTTGATTCGATGAGAGGCGTCGACCCGGAAGTCGTCCTGCAACAGCGCAGTGATGTCGGCGGGACGGCCGAACGGAGAGGACAGTTCCACCGCCCAGATGCTCGTCTCTCCCGGTGCGTCGGCGACAGCGACCATGTTCGGTACGACCGCATCCCACAGATGCGTGCGCTCGGCGTAGGAGGTCCGCAGCGCCAGGTCCTGCAGATCGGAGAACGCGTGCGGGTAGAGGGAGACGAGGATGCGGGGGTCTCTCGATGGCTTCGTCGTCTGGTCGAAGATCACTGCGTCTCCGTGGTGGGCGTTCGTTGCGATGTACTCCGCGACGTCGCGCCAATCGCTTCCGCCGTCCTTCGCCCACGGGGTGCGTTGCCCGAGATAGACGGGCACGCACACGACCACGAGAGCGATGACCAACCCGAGCGGAACGATGCGTCGTCGGTGCGCGGCGAGAAGTGAGCCGACTGCCTCGGCACCGCGTGCGATGAGGATTGCGGCGGCCGGGGTGCAGAACGAGAGATAGCGCACGTTGTACGTCGGCGAGATCAGGTTGCCCGCGAGCAGGAGTGCAGTGGGAACCACGAGCCACAGCAGCGCGAGCACGGTGAGGTGCTGGTCCGGTCGGTCCTTCGCGCTCCCGCGCACCAGAGCAACAACGAGCGCTGCGGAGGCCGCGATCACGAGGTACCACGCGAAGAGCGCAACCACGGGGTGCCCGAACCACTGCGACACGAGCACGTTCCGGACTGTCGTGTAGTCGCGTCGCGCGAGAAAGGCGATCTGGGCGCGCTGCTGGTATCCGAGAACCACGATGGGCGTCGCGAGCACCACCGACGCTGCGGTGGAACGCAACCACGACGCGAAACGCTCACGATGCATGACCGCGACGTACAGGCCGTGCACGACGAGCAGCAGGCCCAGATAGAGGAAGAGGTACATGCACGCCGCCGCGCCGAAGGCGTAGCCGATCCAGCCGCCGATCCCGGCACGGCGCCGGAGAAGGCGCAGGAGCAGCACGGTCAGCCACACGGCAGCAGCCGCACCGAGGGCATACGAGCGGGCCTCGGAGGCCATCGACGTCGTTCGAGGAAGCACGACCGCGGCGATACCAGCCATGGTCGCGAACCGATCGCTCGCAGACCCCCGCACCAACACCACGATTCCGGCGACCATCACCCCGGCGGCGAGGGCGCTGAGCAGCCGTGTGGCTGCCTCCGCGGATCCGAACGCGCCCACCCACAGGTGAAGCATCACGTAGTAGAGGCCGTGCACGGCATCGACCGAGCCGAGCATTCCGGCCAGACTCGACCAGGACCGCTCCGCCGACATCACGCTGGCTGCCTCATCGCCCCAGTAGGACGGGATCCATGAGCCCGTGAATCCCACGGCGGCGCCGACGGTGCCCCACAGCCAGGGGGCGGAGGCACGTGGAATCCGCCATCGCGCACGACGAGCCTCCTCGGCCGGCGCGATCGTCGTAGACGACATCTTGTTCCTCCGAATGGGTGGGTGCGATGTCGTCGTCACCCTGCCCCTGGAACATCGGAACTGCCTCGGCTGGTCGCCCTGCGGTATGAGAACTCTCTCAAGATTGCGGACAGGAGTGCTTCTCTGAGAGAACACTCACCGGGCAGCATGCCGCTGCGGGGCGAACGCCAAGCATCCGTCGAGACCCTGTGGGCATGACGAACCCCATGCCCGACCACATGCGCACCATCCTGATGAACAGGGTGCCCGAGGTGACCCTCGCCTTCTGGGTGATCAAGATCCTCTCCACGACCACCGGCGAGACCTTCGCCGACTACCTCAACGTCGACCTCGGCCTGGGACTGAGCATCACCACCTGGGTGATGGGCGGCCTCCTTCTGACCGCGCTCGCCGCCCAGTTCGCCACGAGGCGCTACACCTCAGGTATCTATTGGACGGTCGTCGTGCTGATCAGCATCGTGGGAACGCTCCTCACCGATAATCTGACCGATGTGCTCGGTGTCCCGCTCTGGGTTAGCACGCTCATCTTCAGCGTCGTACTCGCCGTCACGTTCGGAATCTGGTTCGCCCGCGAGCACACGCTCTCCATCCACACGATCTTCACGCGACGTCGCGAGTCGTTCTACTGGATCGCCGTCCTGTTCACCTTCGCGCTCGGCACCGCCGCGGGCGACCTCATCTCGGAAGGGATCGGTGTCGGCTATGTCTTCGGCACGGTCCTCTTCGCCGCGCTGATCGGGGTCATCGTGATCGCCCGCTTCGCATTCCGCCTCAACGTGGTGTTCTGCTTCTGGGCCGCATACATCCTGACGCGCCCGCTGGGAGCCTCGATTGGGGACCTGCTCTCACAACGCCCTTCCGACGGTGGTCTCGGCCTCGGGACGACGGTGACGAGCCTCGTCTTCCTGGTGATCATCGTCGCAGTCGCGGTGTACCTCGGGGTGAAGACGTCCGCGCAACGCCGCGAAGCGCTGGCCCCCGGTCGCTCGCCGCAGGTTGTGGCCGCCCCGTAGGATCGCCACGAGGGAGGTCGATCACGTGACTCTGCGAATACTCACGGTCGAGGACGAGCGCGAGATGGCGGATCTCATCGCCAGGGGCCTGCGAGCAGATGGGTATGTCGTCGATGTCGCCGGTGACGGGGTGGAGGCGATGGCGTTCGCCAGCGACGGCGGTTATGACATCGCGATCCTCGACGTGATGCTTCCCGGCATGTCGGGCTTCGAGCTGTGCAGATGGTTGCGGCGGCAGCACTCAGGGCTCGCGATCATCCTCCTGACTGCGCGCGATGCCGTGGACGACCGGGTGCGCGGTCTCGATGCGGGCGCCGACGACTACTTGACCAAGCCGTTCGAGTTCGTCGAGCTCGCCGCCCGGTTGCGTGCGCTGAGCCGCAGGGACGCGATCGGCAGCACCCGCATGCACGTCGGTGGCCTGCACATCGACATGACCAGGCATCAGATCTCGACGGACTCCGGCGAGCTGCGGTTGAGTCGTACCGAGTTCGATCTGCTGCGCCTGCTCGCGTCGAACGTGGGACGGGTGATGCCCAGGGCGGAGATCCTGGATGTGATCTGGGGTTCCGCCGCCTACATCGACCCGAATATCGTCGACCAGTACATCAGCTACGTCCGTCGCAAGCTCGACACTGTCGACGCGCACGTGCGCATCGTCACCGCGCGCGGCGTGGGATTCGAGTTGATCGCGATGGACCCGTGAATTCGTCCAGGCTGGGGATCCGGACGCGGATCACCGGAGGAAGCCTGCTGATCGCGATCCTGATCTCCGTCATCGCCGGCATCGTGATCTACACCCAGGTCGAGCGGCTCGTGAACGAGAGCCAGGCACGCATCCTCGAGGGGATCGCGGGCCAATACGTCACGGCCATCACCACGGGCGACACGGAGGAGCTGGACATGCCCGGCCACGGGCAGCTCGTGCTGGTCGTCGACTCCAGCGGCGCGATCGCGGTCGACACCTTCCCCGCCGACCTGGCCGCACAGACCCCGGACCTGGTCGCGCGTCGGGACGGAACGCGCACGGTCGAGGCCGGCTCCGCCGAGTTCCTCGTCCGTTCCACGTCGGTGGATGCGGCGGACGGTACCTGGCACGTGATCACGGCGAGCGACAGCGACACGAACGTGCTCGACGAGGTGGCGTGGCTGCTCATCGTCAGCATCGCCGTGATCAACATCGCTTTCGGAGCCTCGTCGTGGTTGATCGGGTCTGCGGCGCTCGGCCCGGTCTCGCAGCTGCGGCGGAGCGCCGCCGCTCTGGTCGCGAGCCCCAGTACCGAGACGCTTCCGGTTGGCGCGGCGCGCGACGAGATCTCAGAGCTGGCCGAGACTCTCAACACGCTCATCGCGGAGCTGCGGGCGTCCGCGGAGCGGGAGCGGCAGATCGTCTCCGATGCGAGTCATGAGATCCGCACCCCGCTCGCGATCATCCAGACGCGTCTGGAGCTCGCCCAGCGCGAGGCTCGCAGTCTCGATGACATGAAGGTCGACGTCGCCGCCGCGCAGCGGACCCTCGCCCGGTTGTCCTCCCTCGCCGCTTCGCTGCTGGAGCTGTCGCGAATCGACGCGCAGCACTCTTCCGGAAGTGCAACCGTCGGAGCGCTCGTCGCTGAGCTGGCGGAGGCCGCTGATCGCGGACGTCTGCGCGTCGCTGATCGCAACATCCTGATCGACTACACCGACGACATCTCCAGCCCTTCGGCCGTCGTCGCGGTGAGCGAGGAGGACTTCGGTCGGGTGTGTGACAACCTCGTCGGCAACGCCGTGCACGCGATCCGAGACCGCGGCAGCGTGCAGCTCCGTCTCGCCGAGGAGCAGGGCGCCGTGATCCTGACCGTCACCGATGACGGCGGCGGAATGAACGAGGACTTCGTGCCACTCGCCCTGGATCGCTTCTCGCGGCAGAGCGAGGCGCGCACCGGGGGCGGCGCGGGCCTGGGGCTGCCCATCGTCGCCGGGATCGCAGCCAATGCGGGAGGCCTCGTCGAGTTGAGGAACGATCCCGGCGTCGGGTTGTGCGTGTCCGTGCGACTGCCCACCAGGCAGCCACACGGGAATACACTGACCCCCGGGTAGGGCTGCTCGGCCGTCCTCGCTCTGGAGGCATGAGCTGTCACGGCCGTTGCTCTCCCGTGAGGAGGGTGTCGCCGATGAAGCCGCCCTCGCGGCACCCCGGTGGAACGGCGAACACGGCGGAGCCGATCGGGGTGGTCCACTCGTTGAGCAGATCGAGCTCGTCGAGCCGTCGCTGCATCGGGGTGAACTGCCGGTCGACGTCGGCCTGGAACGACACGAAGATCAGCCCGGACTCCGAGACGCTGCTCCCGGCTGGCCGCTCGTCGTAGTTGTAGGCCCGACGGAAGATCTTCTCTCTGTCATCGCCCCGGGCGCGACGGATGTGAGCGAACTGCGGGATGACGGGGAAGCCGATCGATGTCGTCGCCTCGAAGTCGGGTTCGTCGAACTCCTCCTTCCCGGTCAGGGGAGCGCCGTTCGCGAGGTTCCGTCCGATCGACGCCTCCCGTCCGCTGCGGTCGAGCCGATCCCACTTGTCGAGGTCCATCCGGATGCGGCGGATCACGGCGCTCGTGCCACCGGCCAGCCAGTCGTCATCCGACCACACCACGGCGTCGAAGTCCTTCGTCCCCGGCTGCGGGTTCGTGGTGCCGTCGACCTGTCCGAACAGGTTGCGCATGGTCGTGCCCGCTCGTTCGGTGCCGTGGGCGCGGCGGAACCCGTTCTGACTCCAGCGCAGACTCGCGAAGCTGCGGGTGTCCTTCAGCAGCATGCGCGCCGCGTGCGCCACGGTCAGCGGATCGTCTCCGGCGATCTGCAACAGCAGGTCGCCGTCGCTGAACTCGGGCTGGAGCCGGTCGACCGTGAAGGCCGGGAGCGGCGCGAGCCACGACGGCCCCGTGCTGGCGGCGCGTGCGACCAGCCCTGGGCCGAAGCCGAAGGTCACGGTCAGCCGCGCAGGCGCCAGGGCGAGTTCGGGCTCCGAGTCCGCGAGCGCGGGGGTGCCCTGGGTGAGGCGGGCGGCGTCGTCGGTGAGGATGCGCAGCAGGCGGGTGAGCCCCTCGCGGTCGGTCGTGTCGAGCAGGTCCAGACCGAGGAACAGGCCGTGAGCCTGCGCCGGGGTGTCGATCCCGGCCTGGTGGATGCCGAAGAAGGGCACCGTCTGTTCGCCGTTCAGGGGCGTCGATGGTGCGGTCGCCGGTGCGTCCTGTCGAGTGAGCGCGTAGTCGACACCGATCGCCGCGGCCGCGCCGACACCGGCGACAGCTCCTCCGAGGAGGAACTGCCGCCGGGTCGACCCGGTGCGATCGGTGCGCGCGCCCTCAGCGGGCGCCGGCATCAGTGATCCATGCCTTCGTGCTCGTCGCCGTCCTCGTAGTTCTCGTTCGCGCCGGAGTAGTCCTTCACGGGAGCAGTGAACTCGTACGTCGAGTCGTCGGAGAACGTCAGAGTGATGGTGACCTCGGCGCCCGCCTGCAGCGGCTCGGCGAGATCCATGAGCATGATGTGGCTGGCTCCGGGCTCCAGCGGCAATGTGCCCCCTGCCGGGATAACGAAACCGCCCGCGATCTCGCGCATGACCATCTCGCCCGCCTCGTTCTCCACGGTCTCGTGCAGCTCGACCATGGTCGAGGCGGCGGTCTCGGCGGAGACGACGGTCACGTCATCCGATCCGGTGTTGGTGAGGGTGCCGAACGCTGCCGACATCCCCTCCTCGGCGGACTTCACCCACGCGTCCTCGATCGTGACCGAATCGCCGGCCGGAGCGGACTCCGACTCGGCCGGAGCAGCGGTGCCGGCGCATCCGGTCAGCGCGAGCAGCGAGACCGCGACCAGCGCGGCGAAGCGTGACAGGGGCTTCAGGGAGGTGTTGTTCATGGGATGACCTTTCACAGTTCTCGTTCTGCGGTGCCGTCGTTCTCGGGCACCGCAACTGCCGTCCGTGGACGGCGAAGGAATCGATAGAGGGCGAACGCGGCGACGGCGATGACCGCCCCGCCTCCGCCGATGAGCAGCGCGCGAGGCGCGCCGCTCGGTTCCTGAGTGGTCTGATCCCCAGGGTCCTCTGCATTTGTGGTGGACTGCCCGCCGCCTGCGTCCTGCGACGCCATCGGTTCGGCATCCCCGACCGTGAACGGGACGATGCCCGAGATCGGATGTCCGTCTTCCGAGACGACCTGCCAGCGCACCTGGTAGCCGGAATCCGGCATGCCGGGCTTGACGTCGACGGTCACAGTGTTGCCTTCGACCTCGACATCGCCGCCGGCCCAGTCGCGGCCGTCCTCATCGATCACGAGTACCACGGCCCCCGTGGTCGATTCTCCGAGCATCAGCAGCTCTCCCGAGAACGTCAGGACGATCTTCTCGGGAGCGGCGTCCAGCCGCTCGCCGGCTTGCGGGGTGCTGTGGACCAGGGCGTCGTGGGCGGATGCCGGCACAGCCGTCGCGAGGATCGCGACCGCCGCCACCGTCACCCCCACCACCCATCGGCGGACAGGAGACATGATGAAGGACCTCTCGACAGGCGTCGTCGAGCGACGCCGCACGTGCGTTCGGAGCGCTCGCGCGGAGGAGTCTCCGGGCGGGCGCGGATCGCCGCCGGCCAGGACAGCCGGGGCGTGGATCAGACCGTGCGGAGGGCAGGCGGGGCGCGCCCGCGAAGGGTCGCGAGCAGCGGTGCGCTGTGCGGCGCTTCGATGCGAGCGCCGATGAAGGCGCGGGACGTACGGCGCGGCAGAGGAGCGGCGAGGACGGCGTCGATGCGCTGCTGCATCCAGCGGACGCTCTGCTGGGCGAGATCGCGCAGGCCGAGGAGCAGGCGCTCGCCGCGGTGCAGAGCGAAGGTCGTCACCATCGCGGCGAACGCGTGGCCGATCCACATCGTGGCGTCGAGCGCGACGATGGTGTCGGCGCTCCCGGCGATCGCGGGAAGCACGACGGGGGCGCCGTGCACGTGGGGCGCCACGGCAGCAGCGGACGAGGATGAGACGGTCCCCAGCACGAACAGCACGTGGAAGAGGAACTGGCTGATCGCGACCGAGAGCGTCAGCCTCAGCGCGGAAAGACGGCGGCCGGCGAGCAGTACGCACACCATGAACGACAGCACCCAGGGGACCGCGATGCCCAGCAGGCCGGGCATCGCGCCACCGGCGGAGACGTGACCGGCGAGGGCGGCGAAGATCGCCACGGACGACGCCGCGAACCCACGCAGGACCGCGGGCCTCCTGGACTGATGCACGTTTTCCATTCTGTCAGGCCGATGCCCGCTCGATAGACTCCCCGCATGCGGATCCGCCCGATCGATCTCGTCGACGTCCTGGTGTATCTCGTGGTCCTCGGCGCTTTCAGCCAGCTCTTCCCCGCAGTGATCTCCGAGACGTTCCTGCTGGCTCTCCTGACCGCGATCCTGCTCAAGATCGTGCTCGAGATCGTCGTGTGGGTGAAGTCGCAGGCGCTCGCCCGCATCCGCTCAGAGGGGGCTGTCGCCTCGCGGGTGATCGGCGTCGTCGTGCTCGTACTGGTGCTCCCGGGGAGCAAGTTCCTGGTGCTGGAGCTGGTCGATCTCGTGTTCGGCGACGCCGTGCAGCTCGGCGGCTTCTTCCTCGTCACTCTGCTGATCGTCGTGCTCATGCTGTCGCGCGGCGGCGTGCGGCGGCTTTTCGCCTCTTCTGAGCCCCGACAGGGCGACGCGGAGATCTCCTAGCCCGCAGGGAGCATCGGTCGCCCGTGCTCGTCAGTGCTCGTGGTGCTCGTGGTGCTCGTCCTCCTCGAGCAGCATGCCCACCGACGTGGCGCACGCGTCGCCCCTCCACGCCTCCAGCCCCTCGCGCACGGCGAAGGCCGCGATCACGAGCCCGGCGACGGCATCCGCCCACCACCACCCGAAGAGCGTGTTGACGACGAGGCCGATGAGCACGGCGGCCGACAGGTAGGTGCAGATCAGCGTCTGCATCGAGTCGGCGACGGCGGTCGCTGATCCGATCTCCCGCCCGGCCCGCCGCTCCGCGAACGACAGGAAGGGCATCACGGCCACGCTGATCGCGGTCAACACGATGCCGACGGTGCTGTGCTCCGGACGCTGCGCGGTGACCAATGACAGCACCGAGGTCGCAGTGACGTAGATCGCGAGGGCGAAGAAGGCGACGGCGATCACCCGCAGGGTCGGCTTCTCCCACCGCTCGGGGTCGCGGCGCGTGAACTGCCACGCGACGGCGGCGGCCGAGAGCACCTCGATCGTGGAGTCCAGGCCGAAGCCGATCAGCGCGGCGGATGACGCCACCGAGCCCGCGGCGATCGCGATGACCGCTTCGATCAGGTTGTACCCGATCGTGATCGCGACGATCAGGCGGATGCGGCGGTGCAGAGTCTCGTGCCGTGCCGAGGAGACGACGGCCGACATCAGCAGGTGCAGCCTTCTCCGGAGCAGCAGTCGGGTTCGACGATCAGCACCACGCGCATGAGCTCGTCCAGTGCGGGAGCGAGGTGCTCATCGGTCAGCCGGTACCGGCTGCGGCGGCCGTCAGGAACGCTCTCGACGAGACCGCACCCGCGCAGGCAGGCGAGGTGGTTCGACATCACCTGACGCGAGACGCCGAGCGACTCGGCGAGGTCGGCCGGATAAGCGGCGTTCTCACGCAGCGCGAGCAGGATGCCGGCGCGTGTGGGGTCCGACAGTGCGTGTCCGAGTCGGGCGACGGCGGCGGTGTGCGTCAGGGAGGCGGGAGCGGCGATCACTCTCTGAGAGTACAGATAATTCTGAATTCATTCAAGGCTGTACTCACATCATGACAGTTGTCACCGCGATCGGTGACGCGCCGGCACTTCTCCCCGGATGCCGTCGGTGATGGGCTGAGAGGACACTCCCGGACCTGTCTTCATCGGTCCCCGACCCGAACGGAACCCATGCGAAAGCTCGCGAAATCCCTGCTCATCACCGTCGGCGTCCTCGTCGCCATCCCCGTGCTCGCCGTTGCGTCCACCGCGGTCGGCAATGCGATCGCCACCCAGGTGGAATCGTCCCAGATCACCGCCTACGGGCAGGGCGTGGAGGTCGACGGCAAGACCATGAATGTCGTGGTCTCCGGCGACGGCGAGGAGACGATCGTGCTGCTGCCCGGTCTCGGCACCGCGTCGCCGGGGCGCGACTTCGAGCCCCTGACCGACGAGCTGTCGAAGGACTATCGGGTGGTCGTCGTCGAGCCGTTCGGCACCGGGCTCAGCGACGCCACCGACAGCCCGCGCACGAGTGAGAACATCGCGGCGGAGATCCATGAAGCCCTCCAGCAGCTCGGCGTCACGAAGTACGCGCTCATGGCGCACTCGATCGGCGGTATCTACGCGCTCACCTACAGCGCCGCATACCCCGACGAGCTCACGGCCTTCATCGGCATCGACAACAGCGTGCCCGATCAGGCGGGCTCCGACGAGCCGATCCCGACCGACGCGATGGTGGTGCTGCGGAACCTCGGGATCACGCGTCTGCTCGCCGCGGTCGCTGGCGACCCGTACGACGGGCTGCCCTACGATGACGAGTCCCGACGGCAGATGGCGATGCTGAGCGCGAAGAACGCGGGGGCGCCGACCATGGTCGACGAGGTCGAGCACACTCCCGGCAACTTCGCCGCGGTCAGCGGGAAGGTCTTCCCGGCCGATCTGCCGGTGTTGAGCTTCGTGAGCGGTCAGGACACCGCGGAGTGGATCGAGATCCACGAGCAGCAGGCAGCGAGCGTCGAGCACGGAGAAGTCGTGGTCCTGGACGGGCCGCACTACCTGCACCACGAACGGGCGACGGAGATCGCTCAGGGAACAGCTGCGTTCCTCTCGGCGCTGGATCACTGACATCGTCAGAGCGGTTGCCGACTCCCGGGCTCGGCAACCGCTTTCGCGTACCCGGCATCCGGCCGTGACGGATCACGGAACCTGTGACGATCGACGGAGGTATGTCCACGGATCGGTCCGTGGTTCGTCATCGTCTCCGTGATTCGTCGGCCGGGGGTGCCGGCCCGTCCACCGGGGGATGCCGTGTCCGACCGTGATCGGTCGGCACCACTCCGCCACCACTCCGGCGCGGCGGAGGCTGACGACGGATGTCGGGCGCCGCGGCGGTCATGCCCGCCGACGCAGAACACCCCCGTCGATCTGACAGGGGTGTTCCGGTTCGTGCGCAGGTCAGCTCACGGCGTAGACCGCGCCGCCGATGATGACGGAGACGACCGTGGTCCAGCCGACGATCGCGACCGCCTGCCAGAGGAGGATGCGCGCCTTGCCGATTCCGGCTGCCGCGAGCATCGTCGCGGTGAAGTGCGTGGGGAGCAGGAGCGGGCCGAGCAGGCTCACTCCGGGCACGCCGTAGCGCTCGAATGCGCGCTGGAACTTCTCCGTGCGGGCGGTGCGGTGTCCGGCATCCACAGAGGGCGTCTCGTCGACCAGCGGCGCTCCGCCGCCGACGACCACGGACTCGCGGCTGCGAGAGCGGTTGACGATCGCCTGCCGGGCTCCGGAGCTGGCGAGCACGAGGATCGCGACGCAGACGAAGTTCCCGATCATCGCGGCGATGGCGGCGATCACAGGCGGGATGCCGCCGATGATCCCGATCCCCGCCGCGCCCTCGCCCTCGATGAACGGGATGGCACCGGCGAGAGCGACGATGAGCGGCTGCACGAGATCCGGGACCTGGGCGACCAGGTTCTGGAAGGTGTCGATGAGGTTCATGGTGATGCTCCTGGGGTCGGTGCAGCGGTCTCCTCGCTGCGATGACTCCAGTCCATCGGGATGCTGCGGCGAGCGGCAGTGCCGTGCTGTCACCTCTTTCCGGGCGGATCTCATGCGCCGTCCGTGACAACTGTCACGCCCGTATCGTGGTGGGGTGACCAGCCCTGACGTGCCTCTCGCCCTCGCCGCGCCGACGCCGGGGGCCCGACAGCTGTCCCGTGGCGTCACCGCGACCTGGTGGTACACCGCGACGGCCGTGATCGCCTTCGAGCTCACGATCGTCGGTGCGTGGACGGCCATCACGATGGCGGTCGATCTGAGGGCATTCGTCGGAGTCGTGGTGGGCGGTGGCGGTCTGCTCTGGATCGCCTCCACGATTCCGCTGCTGGTCGACTATCGGCACCGGCTCGACGCAGAGCCGGGTGTGCGTTGGGCGCGGCTGGTCGTGCCGCTCCTGGTCGCCGTCGCCTACGGGATCGCAGCGGGTGCCGTCGCCGGGAGCTGGCAGCTGCTGCTGATGCCGATCGCGCAGTCCCTCGTGCTGCTGAACTGGCCGCGAGGGGTGCGCTACCGCGTCGTCCTCGCCGTGACGATCGCGCTGATCTGCCTCGCCGTGGTGGATTCCACCGTCGATGTCACCGAGGAGATCCCGTTGTTGTTCCCCGTCGCCTACACGGTGCTGCTGCCGCTCATGACGGTCAGCTCGCTGTGGTGGTGGGACGTGCTGATCACCCTCGACAGGGCGAGGGCTTCGGAGTCTCGCCTGGCCGCGACTCAGGAGCGGCTGCGTGTCGCGACCGATGTGCACGACCTGCAGGGCCATCATCTCCAGGTGGTGGCGCTGCAGCTGGAACTCGCGGAACGATTGATGCCGCAGGATGCCGCTGCCGGCATGGAGCAGCTTCGAGCCGCGCGCGCCAGTGTCGATGACGCACGCCAGGGCACGCGCGACCTCGCGCTGCGTTTCCGTTCGGTCCCGCTCGGCGACGAGATCGCGAACGCCCGCGATCTGCTTCGCGCTGCCGGGCTCGATGTCGAGGCGGTGATCCCCGCCGACGCCGATGAGGCCCCCGCCGCGGCGCTGGGCCCGGTGATCCGGGAGACGACCACGAACGTGCTCCGGCACGGCGGCGGGCACCGCGCACGTCTCGTGCTCGCCCGGGAGGGCGCCTCCTGGCGCTACTCGATCTCGAACGACGCGGTCGGCGGTGCGCTCCAGGATGCGGCCGGCTCCGGGCTCGAGGGCATCCGACGACGCATCGACGAGGCGAACGGCACGCTCGAGGTCGGTCGCGATGCCGAGGAGTTCACGGTCGCGGTGACCGTGCCCATGCACCCGGCGGCGACCTGATGATCCGCGTGCTGCTCGCCGATGACGAGGCCATGATCCGCTCAGCGCTCGCCGCGTTGCTGCGACTCGAAGACGACATCGAGGTCATCGCGGAATGCGCGGACGGGGAACAGGCCGTCGCGGAAGCACTGCGACTGCGTCCCGACGTCTGCCTGCTCGACCTGGAGATGCCAGGGCTCGACGGGGTGCAGGTCTCTGAGCGCCTGAACCGCGCGATCGCCACACGCTGCATCGTCGTGACCCGCCATGCCAGGCCCGGCGTACTGCGTCGCGCGCTGGCATCCGGCGTGGCGGGATTCCTGCCCAAGTCCCGCGGTGCCGACGAGGTGGCCGCCGTCATCCGTCGGGTCGCCGCAGGCGCCCGTTACGTCGACCCCGAAGTCGCCGCCGACGCCTTGAGCGACGAACGCTCGCCGCTCACCGATCGCGAGCTCGACGTGCTGCGCGCCGGACGTCGGGGAGAGACCACCGGGCAGATCGCCCGCACACTCGCCCTGGCGCCGGGAACCGTGCGCAACCACATCTCCGCGATCCTCGGCAAGCTCGCGGTCGGCACGCGCCAGCAGGCGGTGCTGATCGCCGAGGAGCGCGGCTGGATCTGATCGTCGGGGCAGCCGCGGCGTCCGCACGCCGGGGTAGCCTCATCGCATGAGTTCGTTCGGATCGCTGTCGACCCCGGTGGGCGTGGTCGGCGTCGTGAGCGACGGCTCGGCGATCACCCGAGTCACCTGGCGCTCCGAGGCCCCGGATGGCGTCGCAGCAGAACCGGATGCGCTGGTGGGCGAGGCGCTCGCCCAGTTGCGCGCGTACTTCGATGGGCGGCTGCACACCTTCGACGTGCCGATCGACCTCGGCGACCAGACCGTCGCCACACGGGCAGTGCTGTTGGCGCTCTACGAGACGGTCGGACACGGCGAGACCGTGACCTACGGCGGTCTGGCTGCGCGCAGCGGCACGACGGTGCCGGCGCGGGGGATCGGCTCGATCATGGGCGCGAACCCGGTGCCGCTGATCGTTCCCTGCCATCGCGTGGTCGCCGGGGATGGCCTGGGCGGCTACTCGGGAGGCGACCCCGGCGAAGGGCTCATGACCAAGCGGTGGCTCCTGGAGCACGAGGGCGCGCTGCCGACCTCCCTGTTCTGAGCGCGGCGGCGCTGAGCATGGCGTGAGCATCCGTCATCCCGTCATCGGGCGCCGGCGCGGCCTGAGAGAATGGACACGCCGAGTCCCGAGCCGAGGAGCCAACGTGCAGTTCATCTCCACCCGCGGCGGCATGCAGCCGCAGCCGTTCAGCGAGACGCTCTTGGAGGGCCTCGCGCCCGATGGGGGGCTCGCCGTTCCCGAGGCGATGCCGACCGTGAGCCCCGAGACGCTCGAGCGGTGGCGGGCGCTGACCTACCCGCAGCTCGCGACCGAGGTGCTCGGACTCTTCGCCACCGACATCCCGCGCGAAGACCTCGCGCGCATGACGGATGCGGCCTACGCCTCCTTCCCCGAGAGCGTCGTCCCGCTGCGCTCGATCGGCGACGGTCTCACGCTCGTCGGACTGTCCGAGGGGCCGACCCTGGCGTTCAAGGACATGGCGATGCAGTTCCTCGGCCAGGTGATCGAGTACGCGTTGGAGCGCAAGGGATCGGTGCTCAACATCCTCGGTGCGACCTCGGGTGACACCGGCTCAGCAGCAGAGCACGCGCTGCGCGGCAAGGAGCGCATCTCGGTCTTCATGCTCTCGCCGCAGGGCCGGATGAGCGCGTTCCAGCGCGCCCAGATGTTCTCGCTCGACGATGCGAACGTGCACAACATCGCGGTCGAGGGCGTCTTCGACGACTGCCAGAACCTGGTCAAGCACCTCGCCGGCGACCTGGAGTTCAAGCGCTCGCAGAACCTGGGTGCGGTGAACTCGATCAACCTCGCCCGCATCACGGCGCAGACCGTCTACTACTTCTGGGCCTGGCTGCGGGCGACGGATGCGCACGGCGCGACCGAGGTGTCGTTCACGGTTCCGTCCGGAAACTTCGGCAACATCCTCTCCGGCTTCTTCGCGAAGCAGATGGGTCTGCCGATCCGCCGTCTCGTGCTCGCTGCGAACGAGAACAACGTGCTCGACGAGTTCTTCCGCACAGGGATCTACCGCCCGCGCAGCGCCGCGCAGACATTGGCGACCTCCAGCCCCTCGATGGACATCTCGAAGGCCTCGAACCTGGAGCGCTTCATCTTCGAGCTCGTCGATCGCGACCCGGAGCGTGTCGTCGGCGCCTGGCGCGAGCTCGATCACCAGGGATTCTTCGACTTCAGCGACCAGCAGCCCCGCTTCGCCGACGAGTTCGGCATCGTCAGCGGCACCAGCACGCACGCGGACCGCCTCGCGACCATCCGCTCGGTGCACGAGTCCTCGGGCGAGATCATCGATCCGCACACGGCCGATGGCGTGAAGGTCGCGCGCGAGCACGTCGAAGACGGCGTGCCGATGCTCGTGCTCGAGACGGCCAAGCCCGAGAAGTTCGCCGAGACCATCCTCGAGGCGATCGGCGTCGAGCTCGACTACTCGCCGGAGCTCCGGCAGATGCTCGACGCTCCGCAGCACGTGACGGAGATGGCCGACGACGAGCTCGCGCTGCGGGCGTTCATCGCGGCCCACGCTCTGCGCTGAGCAGAACACATCTCACGAGCGACCAGACCCCGTTCCGCTGACGCCAGCGGAACGGGGTCTCGTCCGTTCTGAGTCCGCGCGTCATTCGGGGTCGCCGTGCAGCATCCACGGGATGCCGAAGCGGTCGACCAGCATGCCGAAGGTGCCACCCCACGGCGGCACGTCGAGCGGCATCGTGACGGTGCCGCCGTCGGCGAGCCCGTCCCAGACCTCCTGGGTGCGGGCCCGTGTGTTGCCGCTCAGCGACACCGAGAAACCCTGAGGGATCTCGTACGGCATGCCGTCGGGCGTGTCCGAGCCCATCAGCACCAGGCCGTCGGCGGTGGTGAGCTGGGCGTGCATCACCAGGTCCTTCTGGCTCGGATCCTGGATCATGTCGGGGAAGTCGCCGAAGACGGTGATCTCCAGTGCACCGCCAAGCACACTCTGATAGAACTCCATCGCCTGACGGGCTTCGGTGCGGAAGGAGAGATACGGGTTGAGGTTGGCCATGAGAACTCCCGGGATGAGTGGCGGGCCGTGCTCGACCCGATTCCTGCTCAGTCTCCGACGACGACCACGTCCCCACAAGACCGATCGCGCGAAGTCCCCTAGGTCGAACGGGGGAGCGCTCTGACTGCGGCGGTGAGCACCTGCGGGACCGTCGGTACACCCTCGGCGCGGAACACCTGCGCTCCGCTGTCGTCGCGGATGATCACGGTCGGGGTGAAGCGGATGTCGAGCGCCTCGGCGGCGTCGGGGTCGCGCGCCACGTCGATCTCGGTGACGGTCGCATCCGGCAGGAAGCGGACGGCGTCGGCCAGTACCGCCCGGGTGCGAGAGCACGCCCCGCAGAACGCGGAGGTGACCAGCGTCAGTTCCATCGATGCCCCTTCCCTCGGTTGCCTGCTCAGTGATGCAACCGGGCGAGAACGCCGGGTGTTCCCGGCGTCAGAACGCGGTGCGCTTGACGAGGCCGCGGTTCGTGCGGATGTGCTCGTAGTCCCATTGGATGTCGCGCGCGGCGGCGAGCCAGGCGGCGAGAGTGTCGGTGTCGATCTCGGAGACGTCGTCGTAGCGCACCTCGGCGGCCTGGAACGTGCCGGACGCCGTGAGGCCGGGGAGAGCGAACGACTGACCGCTCCAGAACATGAGCCGCACCGCATCCTTCAGCCGGTGGTAGCCCACGATCGGATTGCCATCGAGGAACCAGACCGGATGCGCATGCCAGACCTTGCTCTCCGCCTCGGGGAGGCCCCGCTCGATCTCGGTCGCGAGCACGGCGCAGATCTCCTGATCCGACGGGGAGAGCCGGCGGTGGTACTCGTCGATCTCGGCGGGGCGTGTCATGAACCGAGTATGTCGCTGCGCCGAGCGAAACGCGAGGGTCAGTCGCGCGGGGGGATCGCGCGCGGATGCAGCAGTCCGGACGCCGCTCCGAGCGCCGCCCCGACGACGGTGTCGACGATGCGCTCGAGCGCCACGTCGACCGATCCGATGCTGCCGGTCGCCGCTCCCGTCAGCAGCAGCACCAACGGAGTGATGAACACGAGCGCGAGCGCGTAGTGGCGCACGACGACGAGTTCGATGGCGAACTGCAGTGCGCCCAACAGCAGCGCCAGCCACAGCCCGTACGGATGCAGGAGCGAGAGCAGCACGTACACGCCGGCGCCGACGATCGTGCCGAGCATGCGATGCAGTCCGCGTTGGAACGCCGCCCGCCGCGCGGCAGCGACACCGATCACCGCGACCGCCGAGCCGACGATCCAGTAGGTGCGCTCGGGGTCGATGATCAGCCCGAGCAGCACGCCGAGCACGGCGACGATGGCGACGCGCACCAGCAGCAGGCGGGAGTCTGCGCTCAACGCCGGACCAGGCAGGAGCTCGCGCACGGGCTTCGCGGTGATGGCGCGCACGCGGGGGAGTAGTAGCGGGGTCATCGCCACGATGTAGGAGAACACGCACCCCGCGGTCAGTGCGGCGACGTACACGACCGGCGAGATCGACCCGGCGGCGACCACATGAGCGGACAGCCCGAACACGAGCACGAAGAACAGGGGCCCCGGTGGTCCGAGACGGAAGCCGAAGGCGAGCGCCGCACTGGCGATCGCGACGAGCACGACGCCGATGCTGACGAGCCAGTCGTCGCCCGACGCCAATACCCCGAGTGCGGCGCACACGACGAGCCCGAGGGCGACGAACGGAAGGACGCGTGCTCTGTCGACCACGGCCGCCGAGCCGGCGAACAACACCGTGAACGCACCGGAGGCGGCGATGTAGCCGAGGGAGGCGTTGCCGAGGAGCGTCATCACTGCGATCGGCGCCGCGATGCCGAGCGCCGCCTGGGTCGCCAGCGGCCAGCGGGGGCCGCGGGACGGCGCGAAGGCGAACAGGCTCACGCTTCCATTGTGCGCCGCCGCAGACCTCGCGGCGCGCGAGCCTCCATCCTGCCGAGGGGGCAGCGCCGTGCAGCGCTTCCGGAGCCAGACACGTGAACAACGGGCTGCGCTGTCGAGCGGTGCAGGATGACAGGGGCATGCGCGCCGCTCGTCGCTACGATGGCGAACGTGACCTCAGTGACCGTGCGCCCCGGCATCGACGAACGACTCTCGCGGATGATCCAACTGCCCACCGTGTCCGCCGAGCTGGAGGAGCGCGGCGCCGAACCGTTCGAGAGCTTCGTCGCGCTGATCGCCGAGCTCTACCCGCGCACACACGAGCACCTCACGGTGGAGCGTCACACGGACTTCGGTCTGCTGTTCCGCTGGGCGGGGAAGGCCGAACAGTCGGAGGGGCCCGTCGTGCTGATGGCCCACTACGACGTGGTCCCGGTCGACGAGAGCGACGCCTGGACCCATCCGCCGTTCGCCGGGGTCATCGCCGACGGCATCGTCTACGGTCGGGGTGCGCTCGATGACAAGGGACCGTTGATCGTCGTGCTCGAAGCGGTCGAGAATCTGCTGAGCGACGGTTTCGTCCCGGCGCGCGACGTGTACCTCTCGTTCGGCGGCAACGAGGAGACGTACGGGCGCGCGGCGCAGGAGATCGCCGCCGTGTTCCGTGAGCGCGGCATCGTGCCCTGGCTCGTGGTCGACGAAGGCGGCGCCGTGGTCGATGCACCGCTGCCGTTCGTGCCAGGGCGTGCGGCGATGATCGGCGTCGGCGAGAAGGGCGTCATGACGGTGACGCTCTCGGCGCGCGGCGAGGGCGGCCATGCGTCCGCACCACCGTCTCTCACAGCCGTCCGACGCATCGCGCGGGCCGTGGACCGCCTCGGTCCTGCCACGTTCCGGCCCCGGGCGTCGACGGCGATCCTGCGAATGCTGACGCGGCTGTCCGCAGAGACGCCTGGCCCCGCGCGCCATCTGCTGCGATTCCTCGGGGCGGCGCCGCTGGTGACGGCACGGCTGTTCGCGCTGCTCGGCGGAGAGCCGGCAGCCCTCGTCCGCACCACGATCGCCACCACGATGCAGTCCGGCGGCACCGCGGCCAACGTGCTCCCGTCGCAGGCATCCGCCACCATCAACCTGCGCATCGCGCTGGGGGAGACGACGCAGCAGACCGTGCTGCGTGTGCGACGCCGCATCCGTGACCCGCTCGTCACGGTGCAGGTGGTCGAGGCGAGCGAGCCGTCACCGGAGTCCTCGACAGACAATGCGCAGTTCGCCCTGCTCGCCGACGCGCTCGCCGTGTCGCATCCCGGTGTGCCCGCCGTTCCCTACGTCATGATGGCGGCCACCGACTCCCGCCATTTCCACCGGTTCTCGCCGGCGGTCTACCGGTTCGCGCCGCTGGAGATGTCGAATGCGCAGCGGGCGTCGATCCACGGTGTCGATGAGAACGTCGAGATCGCCGCGCTCGAGCGCGGGGAGCGGTTCCATCGGGCTCTGCTCGAACGGCTAGTGTGATCTCACCCGACCTTCGGCGCGCTGTGCGGCCGAGAGAGAAGCAGGAGACGCGATGACGCGCAGTCGGACATTGGGCACCCTCGCGGTCGTCGTGGGCTTCCTTGCCTTCGTCGAGTTCACGAGCGGTGTGCTGCAGGGCTACTACACGCCGATGCTCACCGACATCGCCCGTCATCTGGGCATCCACGACGCCGACGTCAACTGGCTCGAGGGTGCGCAGCTGATGCTGTCGGCACTCGTCGTCCCCGCATTCGCGAAGCTGGGAGATATGGTCGGGCACAAGCGGATGCTGCTGATCTCGACGGCGTTGACCGCGGCGGCCGCGCTCGTGCTTCCGTTCACGGACTCGTTCCCGATCTTCCTCGCGGCGTGGGCGCTGATGGGCTTCTACGTGGTGTGGCTGCCGCTGGAGATCGCGCTCATCTGGTCGCGCTCCCGCCGGATGGAGGGGCGCGCCAGCATCACGGCGAAGGCCGCGGGGCTGCTGGTCGCCGCGCTGGAAGGCGGTGCGATCATCGGCGCCCTGGTGGGTGGCGCGCTCATCGATGTGCTCCCGCTCACGATGGTGCTGCTGGTGCCTGCGGTGCTCATCGTCGTGTGCTTCTTCGTGATCCTGTTCGGGGTCAAGGAGTCGCCGGAGCCGACGGGCGGCGTCTTCGACACGGTCGGCCTCATCCTGATCTCGCTGGCGCTGATCTGCTTCACCGGCGGACTCAGCCTGCTGCGCCTCGACGGCGGCCTGGTGAACCCCTGGTCGTGGGCGGTCGTGGTGTTCGGGGTGCTGCTGGTGATCCCGTTCGCTCTCTGGGAGCTGCGCCACGACGACCCGCTGATCGATGTGCGCATGTTCCGCTCGCCCGCGCTGGGGCCGGTCTTCCTCACGGCCGGTCTGTTCGGGGTCAGTGTGCTCGGCGCCCAGGCGCCGCTGTCGACCTTCGCTCGCACCGATCCGTCGGTGTACGGCTACGGCCTCGGCACCACCGGCTTCGCGACGTCGCTGATCATCGGTGTGTATCTGATCGCGATGATCGCTGGAGCGTTGTCGTTCCCCTTCGTCGCCCGCCGGATCTCGCCGCGGATCACCCTGATGGGAGCCTCGGTTCTGGTCGGGGTGGGATTCCTGATGTTCCTGCCGTTCCACGACGCCTACGCCCAGGTCATCACCAACATGGTCATCGTCGGAATCGGCTCGGGCGCACTCGTCGCTGCTCTTCCCGCGGCGGCGGCCTCGGCTGCTCCGGCCTCGCAGACGGGCGTCGCGACCGGCCTCACCAACTCGGTCAAGACAATCGGCGGCGCGATCGCGTCGTGTGTCTTCGGCATCGCGCTCCTCCACGGCGTGAGCGCGACCGCTGGTGCCGCCGAGGGGACGGCGGGGTCGTTGGCCGGTTACTTCACGGTGTGGATCGTGTGCGGAGTCACGGCTCTTGCGGCGGCCGTTCTGCTCGTGTTCGTGCCGAAGGCCGCGTTCACAGATCCTCCCCTCGACGCCGAGCTCACGCCGATCGTCGCAGACCCGCGCTAGCGGCACTTCATCGGGGGAGGGGTGCTGCCCGACATCTCCGAACCAGCGGATCGTCAGCGTCGTGGTGCAGGATCATCCGCAGAACGGAACGGCAGCGGCGTCATTCGCGATCCAAGCCGAAGGTGCGCTTCACGAGCGCCTGCACGTCCCGATCGAGCCCGTCGATGCGGCTGCCCACGGCGTCGAACCTCGCGTTCATCTCGTTGCGGAGCCCACTGATCTGACCGTTCATCTCGTTGCGGAGCCCGCCGATCTGACCGTTCATCTCGTTGCGCAGCCCGCCGATCTCACTGCGGACGACGCGGACGAAGCGCGTGGAGATCACGGTCAGCATGCCGATCATGAGGGCGCTGAACGCTCCGATCATGGCCCAGCTCTGCGCGTCGTTCATGAGTCCCACTCCCTCATGCTGGCATCGATCCTCGGAGTCTGCCACCGCCGGACGTGGGGGATCGGGCCCGCACGCACGGTTCGTGGACAGCTGCGGCGGAGGCTGTCGTGTGCAGTGCGGGTGCGGGCAGGGAAACACCCCGGGGCTCGACAGGGGAGTGGGGTGGGAATGCGTCGAGCCCCGGGGCGGTCTGTGCGGCGGTCAGTCCGTGACGGCTGCCGCTCGGCGTCGGGCGACAGCGAGTGCCGCTCCGAGAAGCGCCATCGCCGTAGCGACAGCAGCCGCTACCACGGCGAAGGTGAGGTCGTTACCCGTGTTGGCGAGCGCCTCCGCGGTGATCTCCTTCTCTGCCGATGGAGTCTCCTCCGCGGGCGGCGTCTTCGCTTCGCCGGTCTCCTCCGGGGACACCTCGCCGGCGCCGCGCGGAACGGTCGCCTCCGAGGGAGATGACTCCACCGTGGTTCCCGACGTCTGCCCGACGGCGATCGCCGCGTTGTCGATCGTCGCTGCCGCGAGGTCGGCGTCATGGACGGTGTAGCTCGCCGTGCACGTCATCGATTCGCCGGGAGCGAGTGCGGCAGCATCAGGAGGGCAGGTCACTTCGGGCACCTGACCGGCGCCGCTGAAGGCGGTCTCGTCGACACGCACGTCCGTCACGGTGAGTTCGCCCGTGTTGGTCACGACGAAGGTGTAGTCGATGACGCTGCCGCTCCAGAAGGCTTCCGCATCCGTGGACTTCACGATCGCCAGCCCCGGAGCCCCGGGGGTGCTCACGACCACCTGTGAGGGAGGCGACGTGATGCGTCCGGTATCGGGTGTCGTACCCGTGGCGGTCGCGGTGTTCTCGACCGAGCCGCGGTCCACATCCGCCTGCAGCACCGTGTAGGTCGCCGAGCACACGACCGTCTCGGCGACGGCGAGGGAGAGCGGTTGCGAGGGGCACGTCACCTCGGGGGTGGCGCCGGACCCGCTGAACGCCACCTCCTCCACCGTGACATCGCTCAACGGACTGGTGCCGGTGTTGGTGATCTCGAAGGAGTACGTCACGGTGTCGCCCTGACGCGCTTCGGCGACATCCGCCGTCTTCGTCAGAGTGATCTCGCCGTCGCCGCGCGGGGAGTTGACGAATGTGCAGAGCAGCCCGACGCCGTCGGCCACACGGGGGACCGTGAGGCTCCCGTGGGTGCCGTCGCCGGAAGCGAGGATCGCGCCGGATGCATCGTCGATGCAGTTCCACGAGGAGTGGTACCGTTCCTGCTCAGCACCGGCACCTGTCTCCTCGATCTCGATCGTCGCGCCAGGGAGGACAGGAAGCGTGAGCCGTCGCTGCTGCACCCCAGGAGAGGTGCCGGTGGTGGTGACGGAGAGATCGGTGAGTCCGTCGCCGGAGACGGACAGGCGCACCTGGTCGGCGGGATCCTCGGAGTGCCTGCCCTCGGGGAAGTCCTTCTGCAGGGTGAGGCGGCTGGGAGAGGAGCACGACGCGATGTCCACGATGCCGGGCTCGGTGAACGTGACGTGGCTGGTCACGGCTCCCGACATGGGGTTGACGCGGAGCAGTTCCAGCCCGGTGCTGACGACCAGGTGGCCGTCGCTGCCGAAGGCGATGCCGTTGACTCCGAGTCCATCGGTGTCATCGACGCGGAAGGACTGGATGCGGGTTGCGCGCACCGTCGGGTACGGCGCACTCGACGCGAGAGCGATGTCGTGCACGTCGACCGAGTAGATCGCCGCATCATTGGCCGAACTCATGACGATGTAGAGGTTGCCGTCGCGGTCGAACGCGATGTCGCCGTTGCTGCCGGGGGCCGGTGCTGCCGAGAAGCTGATGGCCATTCGGCCCTGGCGATCACCGGTGGACGGGTCGCGCGCCTCGAGGTGCAGCTGGCCTCCGGTCGCAGCCCCGTGGAAGAACAGCCGCGAGTGAGAGTCGTAAGCCCCGTGGGTCTGAGTCGCGCCCCAGCCGGCAGGCATGCGGACCACCGGCGACGTGGTCGTCGTCGAGGTCGCGAAGTCGAAGGTCGCCAGAGCGCCGGCGTCGTTCGTGGTCCAGGGGTCCCACCGCATGGCGAAGGCCGCGCCGTCGGGATGCTCCGGCGTGACCGCGACACCGAGCCCGTTGAAGAGCGAGGTGGGATCCGCCCCCTCATCGATGGTTCCGATAGTGGTCTGGGCGCCACTGATCGCGTCGAGACTCCACAGCGTGCTGCCGTTGCCGTTGTTGGCATTGATCGCGTAGATCGTCGAGCAGTCGAATGGCTCGGCCGCGTGCGCCGGGGCCGTGTCGACCAGCGCTCCGGGGATCATGATCGCCGCGCCCGCGAGGGTGGCGACGGTGAATCGACCTGCGCGTCTCCCGCGCGGTCGACGCGCCCCCGGCGGGGACTTCCGTGAGGTGTGGGTGTTCGGGTGCGCCATGCGGCGATGTCCTTTCTCGAGGCAGGACGCGATGAACTCGGGAGATCGCGCCGTCCGATGCCCCCAGTTTTCAGCGAGAGACGGATGCTGCGCGTCGAGCTCCGTGATCAGCGCGAAGAGATCAGTGCCTGCGCGACCGTCCCGCATGCATGCCGCTGGCGACTCCGTAGCACACCACGGAGCATCGGCCGGTCACGATCCTTCGGGCAGGCGCAGGGAGGGATTCAGGCCCAGGAGAAGGCTGCGAGCTCAGCGCGCGCCGAGATCTGCAGCTTTCGGAACGCCTTGAGAAGGTGACTTTCCACCGTTCTCGGGCTGATGTGCAGGAGCTCGGCGATCTCCTGATTGGACTGGCCGTGTGCAGCGAGTCGCGCGACCTCGAGTTCGCGGGTCGAAAGTCGCTTCTGGGCGTCGCCGCGTCCCGCTCTCGGCAAGAGATCGAGCGGGTCGCGGCGTGCGTGCAGGTTCGCGAGGTCGGAGGACAACGCGTCGGCAGCGGCCTGATCTCCGTGCCGAGCGGCTGCATCGCGCCCGTGGGTGAACGCGATGAGGGCATGCTCGACGCGCCCCTCGCCCTCGAACCACGCCCCGAGCCGACGCAGGTCCGCGGCATTCTCGTCGAGGATCGCCTTCTGCAAGTCGAAGACCGGCCTCACCAGCGTCCCATCCAGGGCGCCGAGCTCCGGGTCTCCGGTCGTCCGCGGGATCGTCGATGCACCGAGTCCGGTCGTGATGATGCGCAATGTCGCCGCAGCGAGCAGATAGCCGCGCGCGCGCAGGAGAACGATCTGTTCGTGCAGCAGCTCTTCTGCCCGCCGTGACTCTCCCGCGAGCAAGGCGGATACGATCTCCGGCAGGGCGGCGACCATCCCCGGCCATGGTCCGATTCTGACGCCGGTCGTGAGGGCCTGCGACGCGAGCGACTCGGCGGTGCCGTGTCGGCCGGCGCGCGCAGCCAGCACCGCCGCGAGCGCGAGGGCACCCATCCGGGTCCCCTCCTGACCCAGTCCGGGTTCCCCGAGCGCCAGGAACCGCCCCAGATGCAGCTCTGCCGTGCGGAATCTGCCGAGCACGATGCCCGACACCGCCGCGAGATACGTGTGCCCCCGCAGGTTCTCCAGGTCGAGCTCCACACGGCTCTGCTCGATGTGGACGACAGCCCACTCGTATGCGTCCCGCACGGCGCCGCTGCCGAACATCGCCCACCCACGCAGCAGCGCCAGCACTCGCCCGAGCTTGGTGGAGGTGTCATCCGAGCCGGCGAGCTTCTCCATTGCAGCCGGCGCATGGCCGCGCAGGATCAACGCTGTCACGAGCACTGCCAAGATCGAGCTCTCAGTCGTCGCGTCCCGTCCCGTCAGCGCGGTAAGCCGTTGGACATGCTCGGGTCGAGTTCCGTCGATGCCGATCTCCAGCTGCGTCGACCAGACGTCGAACATGGTTCGATAGCGCGGTTGTTCTCGTGCGGCGGCTGCGAGCAGGCGGCGTGCTTCGGCGCCGTCGCCGGCTGCCAGCGCGTACCACCGCGCCTGGAAGATGCGGAACATCGCCAGCGCTCTGGCGTCGCCGCCCGTCGTGTCGGTGCGCTCGAAGACCCGCAGAGCGGTGCCGGGGTCGTGGCGTTGATCGAACAGGACGAAGAGATACTCGATCGCTGCCGCCGCATGGGGATCGCGTTCCCACGCACGACGCCGCGCCGAGAGCTGGGCAGCATGTCGATCTCGGATCAGCCGGATCACGGACATCTCCGCAGCATCCGGTTCGAGCGAGGAATCGAGACCGGCGGGAGGAACGAGTCCGGCGGCCGAAGGGTCCGGTCCATCGGCGCCGAACTGATTCTGGATGCGATTCAGGATCCGGGATCGCCGGCTGGACGTCGGCCGGTTCTGGAAGTAGTCGGCGATCAGCGGGGGAGTGACGGCGACCGACAGCCGTCCGAAGGGCTCGATGCTCAGGAGGAGTCCGCTGGCTTCGAGCGTCTCGATGAGTTCGCGCCCCACCAGCTCGGACGCGGTGTCGATGTCGAGGACGCCAGCGAGTGCGAGAGTCTCGACGGCCTCGAGCTCGGTGGCATCCAACGGGGCGAGCAGGTGCTCGACGGCGCCCGACATCGCGTCGTGCCACAGCTCGCCGTTCGTCGTCCAGATGTCGTCGGTGCGCACGATGTGGCCGTAAGCCTGGGCGGCGGTGGTCATCGCCACCGCGAGACTGGGTATTCCTGCCGATCGCGTGTACACGCGTCCGACGAGGCCGGTATCGACGGGGCCGCCGAGTTGCTCGTGGATCAGATCCGACACGGCTTCGAAGCTGATCGGACGTAGGCGCAGTTCCGCCGCCTGGCTGGCGATCGCGTGCAGGCGTTTCGCGCCGCCGTCGACGGCAGAGCTCGATGTCGTCACGATCACCGCGCCCGTGCGTGCGTGCACCGCCGCCACCGCACCCCAGGATTCCTCGTCGACGAACTCGGCGTCGTCGACGAGGATCACGCAGCGTCGGTCCACCACACGCTCCGCGATCGCGGCGACCACCTGGCCCACGGCGAGCATGGGCGACGGCTTCGAGACCTCTCCGGCGAGATCGAGCGCGCCGAGAGGGACCCGCCGAAGCGCCTCGACACCGACGATCCGAATGGTCGTGTAGCCGCGCTGCTCCAGGCTCCCCGCGATCTCGCGCAACAGCACGGACCGGCCGCTCCCGTCAGGTCCGACGATGCTGACGCAGGAGCCGGAAGTGATGAACCTCAGCGCCGCGGCGAGATCGTCAGCGCGAACGAACATCCGTGCCTCCTGATGGCTGCGACCGGGACCTGCATGGCGATGTACGCGGCCTTCCCGGTTCGGTCGACAGTGTAATGAACGCTCCAGCCGGCGCGCAGTATTCTGGCCGCACAGCGCCAGCGGCCTCTGAGCGGGTGACGGGGAAGCCGCCACCCGCCCAGAGATCAGTCGCCCTTCACGTTGACCAGCTGGCGCAGCGTGTGCCGGATCGATACGAGGCTCGCGGCATCCGCCATCACCTGGTCGATCGGCTTGTACGCCTGCGGGATCTCGTCGATGAACGCGTCCGTGTCGCGGAACTCGATCCCCGTCATCGCCTCCCGCAGCTGGTCGTGCGTGAACGTCCTCCGCGCGGCCGACCGAGAGTACTCCCGT
Organism: Microbacterium croceum; assembly: GCF_023091245.1. Lineage (NCBI taxonomy): Bacteria > Bacillati > Actinomycetota > Actinomycetes > Micrococcales > Microbacteriaceae > Microbacterium > Microbacterium croceum. The sequence goes on from NZ_JAHWXN010000001.1 coordinate 1,359,066, forward strand.
CCAGCGCCGTGCGGTGAGGAGTTCAGCGACAGCGGGTCGCCGAGGCCCTCCACGACGTACGACGCGGTGCCCATCGACCCGGGGATGAGCCCCGGCCGACCGGCATCCGCCTGGATCGCTCCCTTGCGCGACACCCACACCTGCTTGCCGAAGTGCTTCTCCGACTCGGTGAAGTTGTGGTGGCAGTTGATGCGCTCCTGCTCGTCGACCGGTGAGATTGATCTGTTCGAATAGGCCTTTCCCGATCTCCTCGGAGAATCCGAGAGGACGTGTGGTGAGGACGGTCATGACGTCTGCGTCTTCGGCCTCGCAGTCGTTCACGAACTCCGAAATCTGTTCGATGATGCGATGACGGAGTGTCGACTCGACGACCTCGTCGAAACCATCGAGGGCGAGGAGCCACGGCCACCTGTTTCGCCACCTACTCAGCAGCGAGGGAGACGCGGCGACCCCTACGCGGGCGGAAGCGTGACGATCAACACGGTTCTGATGAACGCCAGCGCCCCGGACTCGTTCGCGTACCCCGTCAACGTACCGGCGGGCGGCTCAGTTGCCCTCACCGAGAGCGGTGGCGTCCGGATTGCGGACGCATCGGGAACGGCGATCGGCTTCCTGGAGACGCCATGGGCGAAGGATGCGACTGGGAAGGATGTGCCCACATACTTCGAAGTCGCCGGCAACACGGTAACCCAGAACGTCGACCTCAGCGATCCCACTATTCAGTTCCCCGTGGTGGCGGACCCCGACATGTGGGCTGTGATCAAGGCGGCCGCCGGCTGCGCTGCAGAAATCGCCGGGCTCGCTCTCGCTGGCGCGAAGGTGCTTCAGGTGTTCCTCAAAGCGGACAAGATTGTAAAGTCCCTCAAGAAGGCCATCAAGTTCTACAACCAGCTTGGTGGGAAGATGGGCAAGGTAATCGCGGCTCTGAAGAAGTACGTCAAGAACAAGTCGAGCCTGTCGAAGAAGCAGGTCGACGCACTTGAAGGCCTTTTCAGGTCGGGAGGAACAATTCTGCTCAATGCTGTCGGCCTAGGAAGTTGCTGGGCTCTCGTCACGAGGGACTACTAACCATGGGTGATTTCTTGCGCTGGATCGGCGCCATCGGCCTTCCCTTTGCATCCCTCGGCTTGGGATTCTTCGTCGCACTTCGCATGGTGCACACCGGCAAAGAGCGATTGACCGGACTCGGCACAATGATCGCCGCCGTGATCCTCTGCGGCATCCAGCTGATCAGCGAGCCTGTCATCGAACCGATCTGGCTGCAGTACGTGATCCTCTTCATTCTCCCCGCTCTCGGGGGAGCCGCACTAATCGTCCGGCCACGGGGAAGGCGAACCGGAGTGAAAGACCAGGACCTGTCCTAGACCGGCACGCACGGCGCGGAGCGTGGTCTGGCGGTAGCCCGCACCACTGCCCTTCTGTGCGAACGTTGCCTTCCCGCTGCTAGATCGGGAAGGCAACTTTCGTATGGGCAACACAGAGTGATGTCAGTGTGTTCGATTCAGCTGCTCACGGTCGCAACGCGATCAGGCGGCATGGCGGGCGGCGATCAGGTGCAGCGCTGCGGAGTGGTCCCAGCTGCCGTCAGGCTCCCGCGGGTACTTCGGGTCGCGGCCGCGAATGGTGGCGCTCTCGAACAGCGGGACCGCGGTCGAATCGGGGCGTGCGGGCCGTCGGCGACCGTGCGAGTCTGATTTGTGGATCCAGGTGACCTGGTTGAGCCACTGATCCCACCGCTCCCGTTCGTACCGGTAGCGGACCGCCCGGGTCTCCAGGTACCCGTCGACGTCGAGGTGGAGGGCGAGGGCGCGCATGACGGTGGTGAGGTCCTGCACAACGGTTCCAGCGTCGTCGATCGTCAGCGGGACCTCGCGCGGGAGCTCGAGCAAATGCCGGTACACGTTCCCGGCGTGCCGGCCCAAGCTGTGCGGCGCCGCGAACACGTCCGCCGAGCCGAGGAACTCCGACACCTGACGGATGACCCGGTCCATCATCTCCTCCCGGTTCAGCAGGGCGAAGTGCTGGGCCCACCGCAGCTCCCGGATGTACCGGGTGAACTCCGGGGTGCCCTCGACCAGGTACGCCAGGTCGGGGTCGGGGAGGTCGATCCACCACTGCTTCGCCAGCCGCTGCGCGACGGCGATGTGGTGGCCGGCGATCTTGTTGCCGACGCCGCGGGATCCCGAGTGCAGGAACAGCCACACCCGGTCGAGCTCGTCGGCCGACACCTCGATGAAGTGGTTGCCGGAGCCGAGCGTTCCCAGCTGCAGCCGCCAGTTCCCCGCGTAGGTCTCGGGGTCGAACTCGTGCTTCGCAGCCAGGTCCTCGAGCTCGGCGATGCGCGGCTCGGCGGTGGCCACGATCTTGCGGTTGTACCGTCCGGCCGACAGCGGGATGGCGCGCTCGATCTGCTCCCGGAGTTCCGCGAGGTCGCGCCCGTCGAGGTGGCTCCTCGTGAACTGCGTGCGGACGGCGATCATGCCGCAGCCGATGTCGACGCCGACGGCCGCGGGGATGATCGCGCCGAGCGTCGGGATGACCGAGCCGACCGTCGCCCCCTTGCCGAGGTGCGCATCCGGCATCAGCGCCAGGTGCGGGTGGATGAACGGCATGCGGGCCGTGGTGTGCGCCTGATCGAGTGTCTTCTCGTCGATCAGCGACGCCCACGACAGCAGCCGTTCGGAGAGCCTCTCCATGATTCCTTTCCTTGGGTGGTGTTCAGCCACAGGTCGGGATGCTCATGAGAAAGGCCCCGGACCTGACGGTACGGGGCTGTGTGAAAGCGGATGCTGTCACACGGCGCGTGCCGGAGGGTACGACTCGAAACGGTCATTGCGCTTCTGCTGAAGCGGCAATGCCGTTGCGTGGGGAAGATTCCGCAGGGCGGTCATCCGTCGTCTCCTCGGCTGGGGGCTGCGCCGATCGGCACAGCCCTCCGAGACTAGGGGGGGGCACGCCCGGGCGTCAAGCCGGGTCGCGCGGCGGGTTGTGCATGAACTCGATGCGGATGCCGTCGTCATCCTCGACGAACGATGCGTAGTACCGGTCGCTGTAGCGGGGGTACTCCTTCGGGTCGCGCACGGCGGTCCACCCGGCCTCCAGGGCGATGGCATGCAGGCGATCGACCTCCTCGCGGGAGTCCACCGCCCACGCCAGATGCTGCCAGCCGACTCGGCCGTGCCGGTGTGGGGCGGAGTCCTCGTCCCATGCGTAGAGGATCATCTCGGTCTCATCGCCGTTGTGCCACGAGATCGAGTGGTCGTCCTCACCGCCGCTCTGATAGCCCAGCGCCGTGAGGATCGGGTGGAACTGCGCGCGTCCGCGCTCGAGGTCTGCGACGGTGATGCCCAGGTGATCGAGAAGAGCCATGTGCCCAGTCTCATCGTCGATGCGCGACGGGAGCAGGATTGCTCCCGCGCGTGCGGTGGATCGGGACTCAGAGTTCGATGCCGTGGTCCTCGTCGTTCACGCCGGCGTTGTGGCCTCGGCGGGACTCATAGCCGAGGAACCAGCCCAGCCAGATGATCGCGGCCAGGAGCACGCCGAGCCAGACGTTCTGGAAGATCAGCCCCACGACGACGCCGATGATGAAGAGGCCGATCGTGACGAGCAGGCGGAGACCGAGGCGCCGGGGTGCGTTCATGCCCTCAGCCTAGGGGCTGGGGGTCAGCGGTCGCGGTGGTCCTCGGGTGCCAACCGGGGCCCGCGGCGCTGCTCGTGCACGCCGCTGGCGACGATGAACCGGATCACGCGTTGCCGGTGCCCGCTCCACGGGGCGAGCAGCTCGATCATCCCGTCGTCATCCGTGCGCTTCCCCGCGAGCGCATGGCCGACCTCGTGCGCGAGGTGGTAGTCGCCCACGCTCACGGCATCAGGGTCGCCGAGGGCGCGGATGCGGGTCTCCGCCGAAGTCCAGACGCCGACACCGGGAAGGCTCGTGAGCACGCGGTCGCGAGCCGCTCCCGTCGGGGCTGCGTGCACCGCGCGTTCGATGCTGTCGCCACGCATGGCGGCACGCACGATCGTCTTCGACTGCGGGGGCTCGACGCCTGCGCGGTGCCAGGCCCACGAAGGGATGCCGCGCCACACGGACGAGGGCGGAGCGGCGTGCATCGGGCGCGGCGTCGGCCCTGGGGCGCGCTCGCCGAAGCGCGACACGAGGGCGCGCCAGGCGCCGAAGGCCTGCATGCCGGTGACCTTCTGCTCGATGATCGCGCAGGCGAGGGCATCGAAGACCTCGTCTGTGCGGGTGAGGCGCAGTCCGGGGTGTCGGCGAGCGGACTCGGCGATCAGGGGGTGCAACGAGGCGTCGAAGCCCTCGGCATCGTCGTCCGCTCCGCACAGGCGGGGTACGCGGCTCAGGGCGACTTCGGCGCCCGGCCCCCACGCCGAGGCGCGGATCTCACCGCTCGCGGAGCGCAGGGCGAGAGTCGCCACGCCGGCCGGCGTGCGGAGCGCGCGCCAGATGACGGGGCCGTCGATGACGGTGGTGGGGTCGGTGCGGCCGCGTCGGAGCATGCCGACGGTGGCGAGCAGGTCGACGGGGTGCGCCGGTCGGTACACGGTCTCCCTGGGCGGCTCCGCTATGGCGGTATCGGCCGCTCCGGCGTCCGCTGTCAGGGTCATGCGCCCACACTACGTGGCGGGCCCGACACTCGGGCGCACCCACAACTCAGGAAGAAGTGGCGCCACCGGCGGGTTGCCGCGTCGGAATCCGCGTGTTCTCGCTCAGGCGTCCTGAGTTGTGGCGGACGCACTCGGCTGCGGCTCGCTGTTCGGCAGGGTTCGGGGGCGGCCACAACTCAGGCAGTTCGGCCACGTGCACCGGTCAGAACTGCGATTTCGGGCTCCGGAGTATCGACAGTCCTGAGTTGTGGACGTCGAACCTCGGTGCCCGGGTGTGGACTCGGGTCAGAAGCGGTCGGGCGAAGGCGTGCCGTGACCGTAGCGGATCACGACGTCGGCGTGCCGGTCGAAGCGGTAGCCGATGCCGCGCACGGTGCGGACGATGTCCTCGTAGCGACCGAGCTTGGCGCGCAGGCGACGCACGTGCACGTCGATCGTGCGTTCGCCGGGAGTCTCGTCATCCTGCGCCTGCCACAGGGCGGAGACGAGCTCGCTGCGTTCGATCGTGCGTCCTTCGCGGAGCACGAGGTACTGCAGCAGCTCGAACTCCTTGTAGGTGAAGGCAGCGGATTCGCCGTCGATCAGCACCCGCTTGCGGGAGATGTCGACGACGACGCCACCCTCTTCGTCGGTGGCATCCTCTTCGGCGGCTGCCTTGGTACGGGCGATCGCGCCGGGCTCGTGCAGGGCGAGGCGCACGACGTCGAGGTCGCGACCGCCGGAGCCGTGCGGGGCGAGGGCGACGGTGGCGTGCGTCTCGGCGCCGGGGGCGAGCTCGGCGAGCGTGCGGCGCAGTGCGTCGACGAGCAGCGGGAGGCTCACTCCGGCTTCGGCTGCCTTGATCTCGTCGAGACCGACGTAGAGGGCGAAGCCGCGGGGGGAGCGGACGGCGGGGAGGTCGGCGGCGAGCGGCGCGGGGGAATCCTGTGCGGTGGGGACGGCGGTGGCGGCGGGACGCTCAAGGAGTGCGATGTTCGACATGATGATGAAGTCCTCAGGACGTGAGCCGATATGGCTCTGATGCGTTGCATGAATGACCGGGCGAGCCGGAAAGCGAGCAAAGGGTGGATGCTCGGCGACTCAGGCTTCGCAGATCGCGAAGAGTCGAGTCGGGCGGGGTGGCTGTTCGTTCAGCGACACATTCGGCAACACATGCCAACGCGACCGGGCATCATCATCCCGGCAGTCCTGTTCGCCTCCTGGGCGGACAAAGGGCGTGCGTTGGTGGTCATGGGGGGATTATGTCGGATCGTGTCGCTCCGTGTCAAAACGACGACACCCTCGTGCGGCGGGCGTAACGTGGCAGGGTGACCACCTCGACGCTCGCCTCCGGCTTCCTGCTCACCGACGAGAAGGACGCATCGCGCTACACGCTGCACCGGGACGGCAACCTGGTGAGTGTCCTCGACTACCGCGACGACGGACGCACCATCGCCCTCACCAGGGCCTTCACCGTCCCGACTTTCCGCGGCCACGGCTACGCGGGGGTCGTCGTGGAGGGAGCGGTGGCCGACATCATCGCGCGGGGTGACCGGAAGATCGACGCGGTGTGCTGGTACGTCGCCGACTGGTTCGCCGCGCACCCGGAGCATGCGGGGCTGCTGCGCGTGCGCTGACCCTGGGGGTGTGTGACGCTGTGTTACGCGAGATCCGGCTGACAGGATGAGGACATGAAACTCGCCGAAGCCCTCACCGCGCGCGCCGATCTGCAGCGCCGCATCGAACAGCTCCGCGCACGGATCACCGCCAACGCCCGGTACCAGGAGGGCGAGGAGCCGGCCGAAGACGCAGCCGCGCTGATCGTCGAAGCGGATGCCGCGCTGGAGCAGCTACGACAGCTCATCCGCCGCATCAACGCCACGAACGCGCGTCTCGATCTCGGCGCAGACGGCACCATGACCGACGCGCTCGCCGCGCGCGACGTGCTCCGCCTGCAGCACTCCCTGCTGGTGGATGCGGCGGCGGCGGCATCGGGTGCGAACGACCAGTTCCTGAGGCAGATGCGCTCGGAGCTGCGCCAGGTCTCGGCGCTCCCCGTCGGCGCGCTGCGCGCACGCGCTGACCGCGTCGCACAGGAGCTGCGCGAGCTCGACAACCGGATCCAGCAGGCGAACTGGAGCAACGACCTGGAGGAGTAACAGCGGAAGTCGGTAGTCACGACGAGGCGGACACAACCCCTGCCGGAGGGGCAATCCGGCTCATGTGGGGCGGAGGGCAGCCCGGAACGCATCGCGCAGCCCCGCACGCTGCACATGTGATCGCGCACTGCGCACCATGCATCACCGCGTGTCGATCATCGTGACGAGGGTGGGTCAGGGGACCTTCCGCTGTTCTCCTCGTCGCCCACGGCACGCCTCGGCCCGAATGTCGGCGGGGGTTCGTACCGTGTGAGTATGCGCATCCTGCACACCTCCGATTGGCACATCGGCCGCACCTTCCATGGCACGTCGACCATGGACGCGCTGGCCGAGGTCCTCGGAGCGCTCACGACGCAGGTGCGCGAGAACTCCGTCGACGTGGTCGTCATCGCGGGCGACGTGTTCGACTCCGCCACGCCCGCCGCCGCCGCCTACACGCTGCTGGGCGATGCCCTGGTGGCGCTGCACGACACCGGCGCCCGTGTCATCGTCACGAGCGGCAACCACGATTCGGCAGCCCGGCTGGGCTTCCAGGCGCGACTGCTGCGCGACGGCATCCACGTGCTCACCGATCCGCTCGGCATCGGAACCCCCGTGACGATCGACGACGCCGATGGACCGGTGCACTTCTTCGGCATCCCGTACCTCGAGCCCGCGATCGTGCGTCAGTACTGGCCCGATGGTGATGCCGAGGGGCGTCCGCTGCGCACCCAGGCGCAGACCATGGCGCACGCGATGCAGCTCGTGCGCGACGGCATCAGCACCCACGCGGGCCGCTCCGTGGCGATCGCCCACTGCTTCGCAGCAGGTGTCGACGCGACAGCGGGGCTGGAGCGCGAGGTGCGTCAGGGTGGGCTCGACGTCGTCCCCCTCGGTGTGTTCGACGGCCCCGACTACGTGGCGCTGGGGCACATCCACGGACGTCAGCAGCTCAGTGAGCGCGTGCGCTACGCCGGTGCGCCGCTGCACTACAGCTTCGGAGAACAGCACAAGCCGCGCGGATCCTGGCTCGTCGATCTCGACTCCGCCGGCCTGGCGGAGGTCTCGTGGCTCGAACTGCCCGTGCCGCGTCGGCTCGTGACGCTCACCGGCACGCTCGCCGAGATCCTCTCCGAGGCGAACGTCGCCGCTCATGCGAAGGACTGGGTGTGCGCGGTGTACACCGACGTGCTGCCGCAGACCGAGCCGATGCGACGCCTGCGTGAGAGCTTCCCGTATTGCGCGATGGTGCAGCATCAGCCGAATGTCGCCGCGGTGAAGGACGAACGATCCTATGTGCAGCGGTTGCGTTCCGCTGTGACCGATGTCGACCGGATCGAGGCATTCCTCGCGCATGTGCGGGAGGGGCAGGGGGCGAGTGACGCAGAAAGTGCGCTCATCCGTGACGTGCTCGACGAGCGCGTGCGCGCGGACGCGCTCGTCTGATGCGACTCCATCGCCTCGAGGTGGAGGGGTTCGGCCCGTTCCGCGCCCGTCAGAGCGTCGACTTCGACGCCTTCGCCGACGACGGGATCTTCCTGATCGCGGGCCGCACGGGAGCGGGAAAGTCGAGCATCCTCGACGCGGTCTGCTTCGGGTTGTACGGTGGCGTCCCGCGCTACGACGGCGGCGAGAAGCGGCTGCGCAGCGACCACTGCGAACCTGATGATCCGTCCGAGGTGGTGGTCGAGTTCAGCACGCCGGCCGGCCGGTTCCGTGTCACCCGTTCGCCCGAGTACCTGCGCCCGGCGAAGCGCGGGGGCGGCCTCACGAAACAGGCGGCGGCCGTGGCGCTCGACGAGTGGACGGATGCTGGATGGATCGGTCGAGCCGCACGTGCGGTCGACGTCGGCAACGAGCTCGGCGAGATCCTGCAGCTGAGCAAGGAGCAGTTCCTGCAGGTGATCCTGCTGGCGCAGAACCGGTTCTCGGAGTTCCTGCTCGCGAACAGCAAGGATCGCCAGGCGCTGCTGCGTCGACTGTTCGGCACGCAGCGCTTCGAAGACGTGCAGGCGCGGTTCGACGAGCGGCGTCGCGCCGCGGAGCAGGCTCTGGGTGCCCGGGTGGCGACCGTCACCGCGCGCCTGGAGGAAGCGGAGCGTCTGGTCGACGAAGCAGAGCTGTGGGGCGAGCCGTCCGAGGAGTCTGCCGCCGCGGATGCCGCGCCTCGCGGCGGCGCCTCGACCGAGGATCGCCTCGCCGACCTGAGACGCGCGCAGGCGCGGGCGGAGTACCGGTCCGAGCGGCGAGCATCGGAGCGTGAAGACGCGGAGCGGCGATCCGCGGAGGCAGACACAGCACTCGCCGCGGCCCGTGAGGAGCAGCGGGACCAGGCGGAGCGCGACCGCGCGCGGGCGGCGCTCGCGCGGCTCGACGCCGAGGAACCGTTCATCGCGCAGGCGCGCGCCGAGCTCGCCGACGCGCGTGCCGCGGAGAGCATCCGCGGGGTGCTGACCGCGGCGGAGCGCGCGGAGACCGCACTCGCGGGTGCGGGAGAGCTCGCGCAGCGTGCGCAGGCCGCCTGGGACGCCTTCGACATCGAGGCCGATGATCTCGAAGAATGGGCGGCCGAGCGTACCAGGGCGACCGGCGCCTGGGAGCGCGCCCTCGAACTCGAGCGGCACGCCGAGAAGCTCTCCGATGACCTGCAGGCCGCGGAGACGGCCGTCGCGGTGATCGGGGCTCGTCTCGATGAGCGGGAGGCCGAGCGGGCGGCACTCCCGGCGCAGACGACCGAGCTGATCGCACAACGCGACGACGCCCGACGACGTGCGGACCGCGCAGCAGACCTCCATGTGGCTCTCGATCAGGCGCAGGCGCGAGCCGCCGCCGTGCTCGAGGTCGGGCGCCTCGACGCCGAGCAGATCGCGGCGGAGCAGGCTCTCGCGTCCGCCAGTGCAGCGCACGCGACCGCGCAGACGACCCTCGCGCAGCTGCGGAAGAGACGGCTGGACGGCTTCGCGGGTGAGCTCGCGTCGGTTCTCGCCGATGGCGACCCGTGCCCGGTGTGCGGCTCGCACGAGCATCCGGCCCCCGCCGCGCATGCGGATCCGGTGACGGCCGACGACGTGGCCGCGGCCGAACGGGCGCGGGACGACGCCGCAGCGCGCGAACGAGCCGCGTCGCAGAAGGCTTCGGAGCTTCGTGCCGAGCTCGCTGTCGCCACGGCCCGCGCCGACGGTCGCAGCCGGTCGCAGGCGGAGGCCGAGGTGGCGACGGTCACCGCCGAGCATGCGGACAGTGTCGCCGCTGCCGAGGAGTCGCGCGCGCTCGATGCGCGGCTCAGAGAGCTGGCGGAACGCGCTGAAGGCCTCGAGCAGGACCGGGCGGCAGATCTGGCTGCGCTCGCGACGGCGCGTGAACAGCAGGCGGTGCTGACGCAGCGCCGTGCCGATGCGCAGGCGCTCATCGCAGAGGCCCGCGGCGACGCGCCGACCGTCGCAGAGCGCCTCGCCGAGGCCGCAGCGCAGGTCGCCGCGGCCAGGGCGCTGGCCGGCGCCCTGGCCGAGCGTCGGCGCCGTGAGGCCGCGGTCGAGGAGACCCGGGCGGAGCAGGAGGCCGCGCTCGCCTCCTCGCCTTTCGCCGATGCGGCCGCGGTGCACCAGGCGCTGCGTTCTGCCGCCGCGCTCGAGGCCCTGGACGTGCGGATCACCGCGCACGCAGTGCAGCGCGAGAAGGAGCGCGCGATCCTGTTCGAGCTCGAACTGCGCACGCTTCCGGAGGAGCCGATCGACCTCTCGCCGGCCGAGGCCGCGTCCACCACGGCACGTGCCGTGTGGAGCCGTGCCGTCGACGAGGCAGCACGGGCCTCCGGCATCGTGGAGCGCCTCGGCGGTCTCGTCGATTCCGCCGCCGCCGAGCATGCCATGACCGCCGCGCAGACGGCCGAGTTCGACGTGCTGCGCGGCCTCGCCGACACGATCGCCGGGCGCGGAGCGAACACGCACAAGATGACGCTCGAGACCTTCGTGCTGGCCGCCGAGCTCGAGGAGATCGTAGAGGCCGCCAACCGGCGCCTCGGCGACATGTCGACCGGCCGCTACCAGCTGCAGCACTCCGACGCGCTCGCGGCCCGGGGGGCGGCCTCCGGCCTCGGGATCGTGGTGTTCGATGCTTTCACCGGACAGACCCGCCCCGCGCAGTCCCTGTCAGGCGGCGAAACCTTCCTCAGCTCTCTCGCTCTCGCTCTCGGACTCGCCGAGGTCGTCACGGCGCGCGCCGGCGGCATCCGCCTCGACACGCTCTTCATCGACGAGGGTTTCGGATCGCTCGACGGCGACACTCTCGACATCGCGATGCGCACTCTCGACGAGCTCAGACAGGGCGGGCGCACCGTCGGCGTGATCAGTCACGTCGAGGCGATGCAGGAGCAGATCCCGGCCCAGCTCACGGTGCGGGCGACCCCGGAGGGCCCCAGCGTCGTCGAATCCCGCTGACGTCCGTCTGCTGGTGAGCGTGCGGCCCATGCCGCTCGCGGTTACTTGTTGGCACGCAGCCTGCGCCGGGCGCCGTGACGGATCGTCGAGCCGGGTCAGACCCCGTACTCGCGCCGGATGACCTCGCGCAACTGCACGCTGCAGCGGGCGATCGCTGCACGGAAGTCGACGAGCGCGCCCTCTTCCGCGCGGTCGGAGATGGCACGGAAGGCACGGATCGGCACGCCGAACTGGTTCGCGACCCAGATGTATGCGTAGGTCTCCATGTCGACCAGCCCTGCGCCGGACGGCCGGATCACGGCGGTGATGCCGGCGTCTCCGACGAAGCTGTCGCCGGTCGCGATCAGCACGCCCTCGCGGCCTGTCGACACGCGCGCGGGGAGCGATACATGCTGCCCTGGGATGCCGTCGAGGTCGAACACATCGTGCTGCAGCGCACTGCCGATCTCGTGCGCCGTGGCGTCCAAGTCCGGGTCGATGCCGCCCGCGGTGCCGACCACGACGACCTCGGTGTACGGCTTCGCATCGAGAGCTCGCGTGAGGGCATAGGTGGCCTGGAGCTTCCCCTCGCCGGTGACGAGCTGATCGAACCCTTCGAGTTCCTCGGGGAATGCTTCGAGTTCGGAGGCCATGGCGGCGACGAGGAGTTTCACTCGTCCATCCTCGCAGGTCCGCCCGTCGGCATCCTGGCCGGACGGTGTCGATGTCATCCTGACGTAACACGGAGGAGCGATACTGATTCCAGGAAGAGTGGAGGATCCCGTGTCCCTGCAGAAGCAGATCTCTGAAGCACTCGGCGTCTCGGCCGAGATCGATCCCGAGGCCGAGGTGCAGCGGCGTGTGCAGTTCCTGGTCGACTATCTGCGTGTGACCGGGGCGAAGGGCTTCGTGCTCGGGATCTCCGGCGGACAGGACTCCACGCTCGCCGGGCGTCTCGCGCAGCTCGCGGTCGAGCGCGTGCGCGCCGAGGGTGGCGAGGCGAGGTTCCTCGCCGTGCGGCTTCCCTACCGGGTGCAGCACGATGCAGCGGATGCCGATGCGGCGCTCGAGTTCATCGGAGCGGACGCTTCGGTCGAGGTGAACATCCAGAACGGCGTCGACGGGGTCGAGGAGGACATCGAGTTCGCCGTGACGTCGGACATCAGCGACTTCAACCGCGGCAACATCAAGGCGCGCGTGCGCATGGTGACGCAGTATGCGCTCGCCGGACACGACGGTCTCCTGGTGATCGGCACCGATCATGCGGCCGAGGCCGTGACGGGTTTCTACACGAAGTTCGGTGACGGCGCCGCGGACATCCTTCCGCTCTCCGGCCTCAGCAAACGTCAGGGTCGTGCGCTGCTGCGGGTGCTCGACGCACCGGATCGCCTGACGTTCAAGGTGCCCACCGCTGACCTGCTCGACGGGCAACCCGGCCGCGCCGACGAGGACGAGCTCGGCCTGACGTACGAGCAGATCGATGACTTCCTCGAGGGGCGCGAGGTGGCTCCGGAGGTCGCCGGTCGCATCGAGGCGAAGTACCTCGCCACGCAGCATAAGCGCCACCTCCCGGTGACCCCCGACGACACCTGGTGGCGCTGAGCGCGCTGCTCCGCCGCTGATGCAGTGACGTCGTCGCGACGGTGAGCTAAGCGCCGGCGTCGCTTTCGCGCGCGGTCACTCCGGTGTCGGATGCCGCGGCTAGGGTCGAAGCATCCGAGGAAATGGAGCATCGTGCGGATAGACACTCAGGCCCAGCGCGTCATCTGGAGCGCGAGCGACCTCAAGGCCGCAGCCGAGTGCGAGTTCGCGTGGTGTCGCGCGATCGACGCGAAGCTGGGCCGTGTACCCGCCGTCGAAGAGCCGGAAGACGCGACGCTCGCCCGTGCCGCGCTGCTCGGCGACGTGCACGAGCGCAACGTCCTCGCCCGATACGTCGCCGACCTCGGCGATGCGCAGGTGCATCAGGTCGACAAGGTGTCCTCGGTGGATGCCGAGGCGCTCGCCGCCGCGGTGGCCGAGACCGTCGAGGCTCTGCGCTCGGATGCGCTCGTGGTGTTCCAGGCGGCCTTCGCAACCGAGGAGTTCGTCGGCTTCGCGGACTTCCTCCGCCGAGACGACCAGCGCCGCTGGCGCGTGCAGGACTCCAAGCTCGCCCGCAAAGCCAGGGTCACCGCCCTCATGCAGCTGGCGGCATACGTCGACCAGCTCGACCGTCTGGGAATCCCACGCTCGGATGAAGTCGATCTCATCCTGGGAGACGGCACCCTCAGCACCCATGCCGTCGACGACCTGCTCCCGCTGTTCCAGGTGCGCAGGGCCCGGCTGCGCGCGCTCATCGCCGACCGGCGGATCGAAGACGGTGCGGCGGGAGCGCCGCTCGCCTGGGGCGACGGCCGGGGCGATCTGGATGTGGTCGCGTGCGGGCGTTGCGCCACCTGCGAGGAACAGGTCGTCGCGCATCGTGATCTGCTCATGGTCGCGCGCATGCGCCCGGTGCAGCGTGCCCGTCTTCGCGCCGGCGGCATCGAGACGATCGATGCGCTCGCGGCGGCGGTCGATGCTCCCGAGGGGATGAACGTCGACACCTTCGAGAATCTGCGTGCGCAGGCGCGGGTGCAGCTGCGCGCCGATGCCGAGGGCGTCCCGACCTACGACGTGCACTATGCGGCCGCGATCCACACGCTGCCCGTCCCGAGCAGGGGCGACATCTTCTTCGACTTCGAAGGCGACCCGCTGTACACCGAGCCCGCGCCGGACGGCGAGGCGCACTGGGGCATCGACTACCTGTTCGGCTGGGTCGACAACGACGACCAGTACTCCGCCCTCTGGGCGCACACGTTCGCCGAGGAGCGGCAGGCGTTCGAGACGTTCCTCGACTTCGTGAACGCGCGTCGGGCGGCGCACCCCGGCATGCACATCTACCACTACGCGCCCTACGAGACCTCGCATCTGGTGGCGATGGCGGCGCGACACGGCGTGCGGGAGAACGAGGTCGATCGGCTGCTGCGCGAAGGCGTGTTCGTCGATCTGTACCCGCTGGTGCTGCGCACGGTCCGTGTGGGATCGCGCTCGTACTCGATCAAGAAGCTCGAGCCGCTCTACATGGGCGACGACGTCCGCACCAGTGACGTGCAGAAGGGAGACGACTCGATCGTGCAGTACGTCGCGGCTCGCGAGTTCGCCGCCGCCGGCGAGCGGCGCGAAGCCGATGCCGTGCTGGCGGATCTCGCCGACTACAACCGGTACGACTGCGTGTCGACGCGGGCGTTGCGCAACTGGCTGATCGAGATCGCGCGCCGAGAGGGCGTGAACCCGGCACCGCCCGACGCGGCCGACGAGGTCATCTACGAGCCTTCGCCGCGATCGGTGGCACTTCTCGCCGATGCCGAGCGCGCCGTGTCCGCGGGGAACGACGGCCAGGTGCACCGCATCGCCGCGGCCGCGATCGACTACTTCCCCCGCGAGGCGAAGAGCTTCTGGGTCTCGCACTTCCAGCGGCTCCGCGAACCCGTCACGATGTGGGACGGCACGCGCGATGTGGTGCGGATCGATCGAGCCACGTCCACGGTTCGTCGGGAATGGAGCGTGGCCGAGGGACGTCGGGTGATGTCGCGTGAGATCGAGGTCAGAGGAGAGGTCTCGCCCGGCACGACGCTCGGCGCCGGAGCCCAGCCGTTCGCGCTGTACCTCGTGCCCGCACCGTTCGACACCGAGGTGCCGTCGCGCGCAGTGCACGTGCCCCACACCGTGACCGTGTCGGACGTGCTCGACGACGGCTACCTCATCACCGAGACCGCGATCCAAGGGCAGACCTGGGACGAGCTGCCGCTCGCGTTGACACCCGCTGCCCCGCCGCGGGTGGTCTCCCTGCAGGGCGCGATCGACGAATGGGCCGACTCCGTGCACGCGGCCGCCCCGGCGTTTCCCGACGATGCTGCGGCCGACATCCTGCGGCGACTGCCGCCGCGGACGCTCTCCGGAGCGACCCTTCCCGCAGCCGGAGATGACGCGATCGACGCGATCGTGCGCGGGGTTCTCGACCTCGACCGCAGCTACCTGGCTGTGCAGGGGCCTCCGGGAACAGGCAAGACCTTCACCGGTTCCCAGGTGATCGCGCGGCTGGTCAATGAGCACGGCTTCAAGGTCGGAGTGGTCGCGCAGTCACATGCGATCATCGAGACGCTCTTGGATCGTGTGGTCGCGCACGGCGTCTCTCCCGCGCAGGTGGGGAAGGCGCCGAAGAACCCGGATGCGGATCCGTCGTACACCGTGATCCCCAAGAACGGGATGGCGGCGTTCCTGGCGGAGCACAAGAACGAGGGCGTCGTCGTCGGCGGCACGGCGTGGGACTTCAGCAACACCTCGCGCGTCGCTCGCGGGGGGCTCGATCTGCTCGTGATCGACGAGGCGGGTCAGTTCTCGCTCGCCTCGACGATCGCCGTCGCGGCAGGCGCCCGGCGGCTTCTGCTGCTCGGCGATCCGCAGCAGCTCCCGCAGGTGAGCCAGGGAGCCCACCCCGAGCCGGTCGATACCTCGGCGCTCGGATGGGTGATGGACGGCGATGCCGTCATCCGGCCGGAGTACGGCTACTTCCTGGCGAAGTCGTGGCGGATGCACCCCTTCGTCGCCGCTCCGGTGTCACGCCTCGCGTACGCGGGCAAGCTTGCCTCGGCGCCGGGGACGGAGCGGCGGTCGGTCGAGGGCATCGACCCGGGGCTTCACATCGTGCCGGTGCGTCATCGCGGCAACGCCACGCAGTCCGTCGAGGAGGCGTCCGAGGTCGTGGCGATCGTGCGGGACCTCGTGGGCCGCGCCTTCACCGACAACGACGAACCAGCCACGACGCGCCCGCTGGACCAGGCGGACATCATCGTGGTCGCTCCCTACAACGCTCAGCGTCAGCTCGTGCACGAGGCGCTGGCGGCAGCCGGGTTCCCCGACGTCGCCGTCGGCACGGTGGACAACTTCCAGGGCAAGGAGGCCGTCGTCTCCATCACCTCGCTCGCCGCGTCGAGCGGACGGGATGCGCCTCGTGGCCCGGAATTCCTGCTGCTGCAGAACCGGCTCAACGTCGCGATCTCCCGCGCGCAGTGCGTCGCGTATCTGATCCACTCGCCAGCATTGCTGGACGATCTGCCCTTCACACCGGAGGGCGTCGCGCGCCTGAGCGCGTTCGCGCGTCTCGTCGGCGCGGTGGAGTGACCGGCAGAGCCGACCGCATCCGTCGCGTCAGGAGAGGCGCGCGACGGAAGTGCAGGGGAGCGGAGCCTCAGGCCGTGCCGTAGAGGCGGTCGCCCGCGTCACCGAGTCCGGGCACGATGTACCCCTTCTCGTTGAGGCGCTCGTCGAGCGCGCCCAGCACGAGGGTGACATCGCGGTCTCCGGCCATAGCCTCGATCGCGGCAACGCCCTCGGGGGTGCCGAGCAGGCAGATCGCTGTGACATCCTTGGCGCCGCGGTCGAACAGGAACTGGATCGCCGCGGCGAGCGAGCCGCCTGTGGCCAGCATCGGGTCGATCGCGAAGCACTGACGGTCGCTGAGGTCGTCGGGAAGACGCTCGGCATAGGTCGTGGGCTCGAAGGTCTCCTCGTCGCGGACCATGCCGAGGAATCCGACCTCGGCGGTCGGGAGCAGCTTCACGAGACCTTCGAGCATGCCGAGACCGGCGCGCAGGATCGGGACCACGATCGGGCGCGGCTCGGAGATCTTCACGCCCATGGTCGTGGTGACCGGGGTGGTGATCTCGATCGGGCTGACCTTCACGGAGCGGGTCGCCTCGTACGCGAGCAGCGTCACCAGCTCTTCCGTCAGCTGTCGGAACACCGGCGAAGGGGTGCGCACATCGCGCAGCACCGAGAGCTTGTGGGTGATGAGAGGGTGGTCGGCGACGTGAACACGCATGGATACAGGGTAGTCGGCGAGGGAGCTCGGCACGACATCGGCCCTGCGGCCCTCGCGCGTCACTGTCGTAGGCTCGACGCATGACCCCTGCTGACGCCTCCGCGATGCGTCGAGCACTGGCGCTCGCGGCGGAGGCGTCCGCGGCATCCGAGATCCCCGTGGGCGCCGTCGTCCTGGACCCCTCCGGTGCGATCATCGCGGAGGGCCGCAACACCCGCGAGGTCACCCATGACCCCACCGGTCACGCCGAGATCGAGGCGCTGCGGAGCGCGGCGGCATCCGTCGGCTCCTGGAACCTCGAGGGGCATACGCTCGTCGTCACGCTGGAGCCCTGCATCATGTGCGCCGGCGCGATCCTGCAGGCGCACATCTCGCGTGTCGTGTTCGGTGCGTGGGACGACAAAGCCGGTGCGGCCGGCTCGATGTACGACCTGCTGCGCGACCGCCGTCTGCCGTACCGGGCCGAGGTCGTCGGCGGCATCGAGGCGGATGCCGCGACCGCGCTGCTGCGGGACTTCTTCTCCTCGCGCCGCTGATCTCGACGGCCGGTGCGCACCAACTTCGGCGGCGCTCCGCAGCAACTTCCGCGGCGCTCCGCACGTTCTGCGGATCAGATCGCGCAGATCATCCGCAGAACGTGCGCGAGGCCGAAATAGCGGATCATCCGCAGAACGTGCGCGAGGCCGAAATAGCGGATCATCCGCAGAACGTGCACGAGGCCGAAAAATTTGCGGGGGACAGGGGCCGATCAGTCCGAGGACTTGAGCACGAAGACGTCGGTCGACGGTTCCGGGTCGATCGCGGGACGGTAGACGTCGGGCTCGATGTAGACGACGCGTGCGACCGGAACGGCCTCGCGGATGCGCTCCTCGATCGCGTCGATGTCATCCGCCGCTTCGCGCACCGTCTTGTCGGACGTCAGCGCGACCTTCGCAGCGACGAGCAGCTCATCGGGTCCGAGGTAGAGCGTCTTCATGTGGATCAGCTTCTCAACCTCGGGGCCGGCGTTGATCGCGTCGACGATCTTGTCGTGGTCGGCGGAGGTCGCCCCCTCCCCGACGAGCAGGCTCTTGGTCTCGACGCCGAGGACGATCGCGATCAGCACGAGCAGCAGACCGATCATCAGGGTGCCGATCGCGTCGAACACCGAGTTGCCGGTGATCACGGTCAGTCCGACACCGAGCAGGGCGAACGCGAGTCCGGTGAGCGCGCCGGCGTCCTCGAGCAGCACGACCGGCAGTTCGGGTGCCTTGGCTCGTCGGATGAACGACACCCACGACTGGCCCTTCTCGCGGACGAGGTTGCTCTCCTTGACGGCGGTGCGCAGCGAGAACGACTCCAGGCCGATCGCGATCACGAGCACGACGATCGGCAGCCACCACCAGTTCGGGTCGAGCGAGTGCGGCTCGCGCAGCTTCTCGATGCCCTCGTAGATCGCGAACAGGCCTCCGACCGAGAACAGGATGATCGACACCACGAACGCGTAGACGTACCGCTCTCGTCCGTAGCCGAACGGGTGCGAGCGGTCAGCCTCACGCTTCGCCTTGCGGCCGCCGAGCATCAGGAGCAGCTGGTTGCCGGAGTCGGCCACGGAGTGGATCGCCTCGGCGAGCATCGACGCCGAACCGGAGAGGGCCCAGGCGACGAACTTCGCGAGCGCGATGCCCAGGTTCGCCAGGAACGCCGCGACGATGGCCTTGTTGCCTCCGGATGCACTCATGATCCGAGTCTAGAACCGCCCGCCGCCGGATGTCGGGGAGCCCGCCGTAGGATGACGACATGGCTGAATCCCTCCCCGCCCTTGCGTTCCTCGGTGCCGGTTCGATGGGGGGCGCGATCCTTCGCGGCGTCGTCGCCTCCGGCATCACGATCGACGGGGGGATCACCGCCACCAACCGCACCATGGCCAAGGCGGAGGCGTTCGCCGACCTCGACGGCGTGACCAGCATCGCCCTCGAGTCCCAGCCCTCCGGCAGTGCGGATGCGGCCGCCGGCGCACGCATCATCCTGATCGGGGTGAAGCCGGCGATGGTGCCCGAGCTGCTGCAGGAGATCGCTCCGCGCCTCGCTCCTGACGCGATCGTCGTCAGCCTCGCGGCCGGTGTCACTCTGCAGACGTTCGCCGACAACCTCGGTGCCGACGCCCGGGTGATCAGGTCGATGCCGAACACGCCAGCCACCGTGCGCAAGGGCGTCACGGGACTCGCCGCCGGCCCCGCCGCGACGGCCGAGGACCTCGCCCTCGTGCGTCGACTGTTCGAGACCGTCGGAGTCGTCGTCGAGGCGCCCGAGTCGCAGATCGACGCACTGTCGACGATCTCCGGCTCCGGACCCGCCTATGTCTACCTGCTGATCGAGGAGTTCACCCGCGCGGCCGTCGGCATGGGCTTCGGCGACGCCGATGCGCGCCTCATGGTCGAGCAGACCTTCATCGGCGCGACGGCTCTGCTCGATGCGTCGGGGGAGGACCCGGCCGAACTCCGCCGCCGGGTGACGAGCCCGAAGGGCACGACCGAGCGGGCCGTCGCCGTGCTGCAGGACGCGCACCTCGATCGCACGTTCTCGGATGCGGCGGCCGCGGCTCTCTCCCGTGCCAAGGAACTCGCCGCCGGAGCATGACGCATGCGGCTGCACATCGTCGGTGAGATCTGGTTCTGGCGTGGTCCTGCGCCCTACCACTTCGTGACGGTGCCGCCTGCCGAAAGCGAGATGATCCGTGATGTCGCCGCGGTCGTCACCTACGGCTGGGGGATGATCCCGGCGAGCGTGACGATCGGCGGAACCGGCGTGACCACCGCTCTCTGGCCCAAGGACGGCGGCTACATCGTGCCGATCAAGAAGGCGCTGCAGGATCGCGAGAGCATCGGCGTCGATGACGTCGTGGAGATCACTCTCGACATCGACGCCTGATCAGATGGCGAAGATCAGCGGTCGAGGGCCGCGAACCGCTCGATGTCGCTGTTCGTTCCCGACACGATGATGAGGTCGTGGTTCGTGACGATCGTGTTCGCCTCGGCGTAGCGGAACGGCTTGCCCGGGCTCTTCACACCGACCACGGTGACCTTGTACTTCGAGCGCACACCCGACTCGTTCAGACCGACGCCGCGGATGAACTTCGGCGGGTACATCTTCGCCAGCACGAAGTCGTCGTCGAAGCGGATGAAGTCGAGCATCCGCCCGCTCACGAGGTGGGCGACGCGCTCGCCGGCTTCGCGCTCCGGGTAGATGACGTGGTTCGCGCCGACGCGGGCGAGGATCTTGCCGTGCGACTGCGACACGGCCTTGGCCCAGATCTGCGGCACCTTCAGGTCGACCAGGTTCGCCGTGATCAGCACGGACGCCTCGATCGAGGAGCCGACGGCCACCACGGCGACCTGGAAGTCCTGGGCGCCGATCTGCCGCAGCGCGTCGATGTTCTTCGCATCCGCCTGCACGGTGTGGGTGACGCGGTCCGACCACTTCTGCACGAGCTCGAGGTTGCCGTCGATCGCGAGCACTTCGCGGTCGAGGCGATCGAGTTCTCCGGCGCAGGCGGCGCCGAAGCGTCCGAGGCCGATGACGAGTACGGGAGCGTCGCCCCTGAGCACTTCAACCAACGATCGGCCTTTCCACGGGCAGCGAGTAATACTGCGATCGCGATGTCGCGGCGACTGCCGCGGCGAGTGTCACTGTACCAATGCGGCCCATGAAGATGGTGGCCGCGAGCACGTACGAGCCGGCGTCAGGAAGTTCGGCGGTGAGTCCGGTCGACAACCCCACGGTGGCGAAAGCCGAGATCACATCGAACAGCACATGGCTGATGTCGGCTTTCGTGATCTGGGCGATGATGATCGTCGAGAGCGCGACGATCGTGGCTCCCCAGGCGACGACGCTCAGGGCGACCCGCTGCACGTCGCTGGGGATGCGGCGGCCGAAGACCTCGACGGACTGCCGTCCCTTGGCCTCTGACCAGACGGCGATCGCCAGCACGGCCAGTGTGGTGACCTTGATGCCGCCGGCGGTCGATGCCGAGCCACCGCCGACGAACATCAGCATGCTCGCCGCGACCAGCGACGATCCGTTCAGGTCGGACATGTCGATCACGTTGAAGCCGCCGGAGCGGGTCATCGCCGACAGGAAGAACGCCTGGAACGTGGTGTCGCCGGCGTCCATGGAGCCGAAGGTCTTGGGGTTGGCGTACTCGAGGATCAGGAACACCACGGCGCCGAGGACGAAGAGCAGCACGGTCGTCACGAGCGTGAGCTTGGTGTGCAGCGACCAGCGCTTCACATGCCAGACGTGCTTGGCCAGCGTGTAGATCACGGGGAATCCGATACTGCCCAGGAACACGCCGACCATCAGCAGCGCCAGCACGAGGTAGTCGTCGGAGAACACCGCGACGCCGCCGTCGTTGGGAGCGAAGCCCGTGTTCGTGAAGGCCATGGCGGCGAAGTACGGCGCCTCCCAGAGAGCGGCGATCGGATCGACCTTCGCCATCACCAGGGAGGGGTACAGGAGGATCGCGAGGGCCGCCTCGATGATGAGGGCGGAGAGGGCGACGGTGCGCAGCAGCTGTCCCACTTCGCCGAGGCGGACGGTCTGGCTCTCGTTGACGACGCCGCCGTGCGCGCGCAGGGGGTTGGTGTCGCCGGCCGCCATCAGCTTGGCGCGCAGCCCGAGCCGCTTGGAGATGACCATGCCCATCAGCGACGCGAGGGTGAGCACGCCCAGGCCGCCGATGTTGACGCCGATGAAGACGAGCACATGGCCGAACGGCGACCAGTGATTGGCCATGTCGACGGTGGCGAGGCCGGTGACGCAGATCGTGGAGACCGCGGTGAACAGGGCGTCGCTCAGCGGGGTGACGGTTCCGGTCGCCGAGGCGATCGGCAGGGAGAGCAGCACCGTGAAGACGAGGATCAGGAGGGCGAAGATCACGATCGCGAACCGCGAGGGCGACGAGGTAATGATGTGCTTCGACCAGGAACCGAAGTCGCGGATGCGCTGTTTCGGGGACGACGCCGAAACCATGCCCGACATCGCATCCCCCTTCTCGCTTCACGACCGCGGTCGTCGGTCGCACGACGCCGATCGCCGAGCCTTCGTCATGGTACTCCGTGCCGGGGGCGACTACCCTGAACTCATGACGGACATCTTCGACGTGATCGCAGACGGTACGAGGCGCGACATCCTCCAGCTCCTGCTGCGACGCACCGCCGAAGGGGACGCCGGTACCAGCGTGAGCCACATCGTCGCGGAACTCGGCATCAGCCAGCCCACGGTCTCCAAGCACTTGAAGGTGCTGCGCGATGCCGAACTGGTGACCGTCCGCGAAGACGGCCAGCGCCGGTTCTACAGCCTGGCGGTCGAACCTCTCGAAGCCGTGGACGACTGGCTCGTGCCGTTCCTCGTCGACGCCTATGGTGACGACGCGCCCGACATCGAGTACCCGGTCGTGCCGCTGCCGGACAGTGCTGCGCACGCCGCCGAGGTCGTCGGACGCGCGGCCGCTTCCGCGAAGCACGTGGTGGCGACTGCGCTGAAGCGCCTCGGGGCCTGACGCCCGGATGCACATCGCCCCTGACGACAGGGGGGCATGTCATCAGGGGCGATCGGCGAGCCCCAGCTCGCACAGATCCGGGCGGTGCCGGCCGGGATCTGTCGTCAGCGTGACAGTGCCGGCTATGCGAATCTCGGACAAGCGCTATGTCTTCCCTGAGACGGGGACGTGCGCGGCGGCGACTGTTGCCATGATGTGGTGATGACCACCGAGTACCGCGCGCACTTCGACTTCACGATCGCCTTCGCCAACGGCGGTGGTCTCACCGGCGAGGGCTTCCGTCTCGATCTGCCTGGCCAGGATGTCACGGCGGATGAGGTCGGCGCTCTGCTCGTCGCCCACCTCGGGCTCGCCCTGGTGAGCGATGTCGCGCTGCGAGACCTGCGCATCGTGGAGGAGCCGCACAGGGGGAGTCGAGGCGTCGAGACCCGGCGGGACCGCGAGGAGCGGGTGATCGACCTCAGCCACCCGATCGAAGCCGGACTGGTGACGTACCCCGGGCTGCCCGCCCCGACGATCGCGCCGCACCTGACGCGGGAGGACTCTCGAGGCAAGTACGCGCCGGGCACCGAGTTCGCGATGGACATCATCACGATGATCGGCAACACGGGCACCTACCTCGACTCCCCGTTCCACCGTTATGCGGACGGGGGCGACCTGGCCTCACTCGACCTGCGCACTCTCGTGGGGCTGCGCACGGAGGTGTTCCATCTGCACGATGCGTGGAGCGCGGACCGCCGGGGCATCGAGGCCGTGACGCTGGCGGACCGGGACCTCCGCGGTTCCGCCGTGCTGCTCGACACCGGGTGGAGCAGTCGCTTCGGCACTCCCGAGTACGCGCACGGGGCGCCGTTCCTGACCGAAGGGGGCGCCCAGTTCCTGGTGGACGCGGGTGTGCAGCTGGTCGGGATCGACTCGCTCAACATCGACGACACCGAGGGCGGTGGCGCCCGCCCTGCGCACACGCTCCTGCTCGCCGCCGGCATCCATGTCGTGGAGCACCTGACCAACCTCGCCGCGGTGCCTGCGCGTGGAGCCCTGTTCACGGCGGCGCCTCCGGCGGTGCGCGGCTTCGGGACCTTCCCGGTGCGGGCGTTCGCGACGGTCCCCGGTTCCCACTGATCACACGGGCCACACGGGTTTACATGCGTCCCAGCTACCCCATAGAGTGTGCACATCGAGAAAGGGGTACGTGGGATGCCCGAAGTACCTGACGTCCGGTTCCTGACGGTGGCGGAGGTCGCCGAGCTCATGCGCGTGTCGAAGATGACCGTCTATCGACTCGTCCATGCCGGTGAACTGCCCGCCATCCGATTCGGCCGCAGCTACCGCGTGCCCGAATCGGCCGTCGCGGACGCCCTGCAGCGTCCGATCGCCGACGTCGGCTGAGGTCCGGCCGGCCGATATCCCCGTCGTGACAGTCGGGGCTCTGCGGTTTGCTAGACTGACCCGAGGCATTTTTCCGTGCCCGTACCCGGGTGTCCGTCACCGTGCGACACCCAGCCACTGACTTAGTGAGGTTTCCGTGGGTTCTGTCATCAAGAAGCGCCGCAAGCGCATGGCGAAGAAGAAGCACCGCAAGCTGCTTCGCAAGACTCGCCACCAGCGCCGCAACAAGAAGTAAGCGGCCAGACACGAGCGCCTGTCTTCGGACGGGCGCTTTGTGTCTCTGCGCCGCGTGAGCATCCGCAACATCGTGAGGACGTCATGAAGTCGATCACCGTCACCGAACTCGCCGAGCGCTCCGGCACGCCGCTCATCGACGTGCGCGAGACCGACGAGTTCGCCGCCGGCCATGTGCCCGGCGCCGTCAACATCCCCATGTCGGTGATCGGCAACCGTCTGGACGAGCTCCCCAGCGAGGCCTTCGATGTGATCTGCCAGGCCGGCGGGCGCTCCGCGCGTGTGGTCGAGGCGCTCGAGGCGCGCGGTTACGACGCCACGAACGTCGAGGGCGGCACGGGCGAGTGGATCGCTCAGGGACGCGCGCTGGAGGTGCCGTCGGCGTGACCACCCTCACGCTCATCGGCAAGCCCGACTGCCATCTCTGCGATGTCGCCTCCGAAGTGATCGACGCCGTCGTCGCCGAACTTCCGGATGCCGCCGCCGAAAGCATCGAGATCGTCGAGGCGTCGATCCAGGACGACCCCGCTCTCTACGAGCTGTGGTGGGAGAAGATCCCGGTCGTCCTGATCGACGGAGAACTGCACGCGCACTGGCGGGTCTCGCCCGACCGCTTGCGCCATGCCCTAGAAGAAGCCGTCCGAGGCGGGGCACTGACCCCGCAGGAGGAGTCGCGATGACCGTTCGCCATGTCGTGATCTGGAAGCTCGCCGCGGAGGATGCCGCAGAGCGCCGCGCGCAGGCCGAGGAGGTCGCCCGCCGGCTCAACGCCCTCGACGGTGTGGTGCCCCAGCTGCTGTCGATCTCCGCCGGCGCGAACAGCGCCTACCCCGAGACGAATGCCGATGTCACGCTCGTCGCCGACTTCGAGAGCATCGCCGCGCTCGAGGAGTACCAGGTGCACCCGGCCCACGAAGAGGCCGCCGCGTACATCCGCACGGTGGTCGCCTCGCGCGTCGCCGTCGACTTCGATCTCTGACTCCGTCGAACGTCACTTTTCGTCACACTTGCAACACAAACGTGATCCGCCAGGGGCCGATCTCGTTGGTGGCCGCGTCGAACAGCGTGTTTAGATGAACTCCTAACCCGTCCGTGGGCGTCTCAGCCCTCGTCTCATAGGAGCTGTCATGCAGCGTCGCACCATCTTCGCCGGGCTCGCGCTCGCGGCGACCGCCACTCTCGCTCTCGCCGGTTGCGCGACCAATGCCGGCTCCGGCTCGGGCACGGGCTCCGAAGAGCCGGCAGCGGGCGCGGACTACGGCCTGGTCGAGGCCGGCACGCTCACGGTCTGCTCCGACATCCCCTACGCACCGTTCGAGTTCGAGGGTGGAGACAACGGCACCGGCTACACCGGCTTCGACATCGACCTGCTCGACGCGATCGCCAAGAAGCTCGACCTCAAGCTCGCCGTGCAGGACGTCGGATTCGACGCGCTGCAGTCCGGCACGACTCTCGCCGCAGGCACCTGCGACGTCGGAGCCTCGGCGATGACGATCACCGATGAGCGCAAGGCGAACATCGACTTCTCCGACCCGTACTACGACTCGCTGCAGTCGCTGCTGGTCCGCACCGACTCGGGCATCGAGTCGATCGACGACCTCTCCGGCAAGAACGTCGGCGTGCAGCAGGGCACCACGGGCGAGACCTACGCCGGTGAGAACGCCAAGGGCGCCGAGCTCGTGCAGTACCCCTCCGACGGCGAGCTGTGGCCGGCGATGCAGGCCGGTCAGATCGACGCGATCCTGCAGGACCAGCCGGTGAACCTCGAGCACGAGAAGGCCGACTCCGCCTACAAGATCGTCGAGACGTACAACACCGACGAGTCCTACGGCTTCGCCTTCGCGAAGGGCGAGAAGGATGCTCTCCTCGAGGCCGTCAACGGCGCGCTGCAGGAGCTGCGTGACAGCGGCGACTACCAGACGATCTACGACAACTACTTCACCGCGAAGTAATCGGCAGGCACGGTAGGTCGGGAGGACCTTGACAATGGCGTTGAGGCGCACCACCAAGAGCAAGCTGTACCGGTACATCGTCTATGCGGTGCTGATCGCGATCCTCGTCTGGGCGATCGTCGGCACCGACTGGGCGAAGATCGGACCGCTGTTCTTCAACCCCGAGATCGCGATCAAGATGTTCCCGGGGATCATCACGACAGCGCTCGTGAACACCCTGTGGTTCACCGCGGTGGCGTTCATCGCGGGGCTGCTGCTCGGGATCGTGCTGGCGCTGCTGAAGCTGTCGAGCATCGGACCGTTCCGCTGGATCGCCACGGCCTGGATCGAGTTGTTCCGCGGACTGCCCGCGATCCTCACGATCTTCGCCGTGGCGTTCATCCTGCCGATCGCCTCGGGCATCCCGGGCAAGGACCTCGGTGGTCCGGTCGTGCTGGGACTCGTCGGCCTCGTGCTCGTCGCCTCGGCCTATATGGCCGAGACGATCCGCGCCGGCATCCAGGCGGTTCCGAAGGGGCAGACCGAGGCCGCCCGATCGCTGGGCATGTCGCCGATGAAGACGACGTTCTGGATCATCGTGCCGCAGGGTTTCCGCATCATCATCCCTCCGCTCACGAACGAGTTCGTGCTGCTGCTGAAGGACACCTCGCTGCTCTTCGTGGCCGGCACGTTCATCTGGTCGAAGGAGCTGACGAACTTCGCCCGTGACGCGTCGACGCAGAACACCAACGCGACGCCGCTGATCATGGCGGCGATCCTGTACCTGATCGTGACGATCCCCCTCACGCGCTTCAGCGCGTACCTGGAACGACGGATGTCGAGGCAGCGATGATCACCGACCTGATTGATGTCCACGCCCCGGCGATCGACGTGCAGGGTCTCGTCAAGTCGTTCGGCGACAACGAGGTGCTCAAGGGCATCGACCTCACCGTCACCAAGGGGGAGGTCGTCTGCGTCATCGGGCCCTCGGGTTCGGGTAAGTCGACGCTCCTGCGTTCGGTCAACCTGCTCGAGGAGCCCACCGGCGGCAAAGTGCTGATCGAGGGGATCGACATCACCGACCCCGACGTCGACATCGACCGGGTGCGCACGCGTATCGGGATGGTGTTCCAGAGCTTCAACCTGTTCCCGCACCTCGACGTCATGGGCAACCTCATGATCGCGCAGCAGCGTGTGAAGAAGCGCTCCAAAGCCGAGGCCGAGCAGGTCGCGAAGGAGATGCTCTCCCGTGTCGGGCTGTCGGAGAAGGCGGATGCGTTCCCCGGTCATCTCTCGGGCGGACAGCAGCAGCGCGTGGCGATCGCCCGTGCGCTCTGCATGAACCCCGACATGATGCTGTTCGACGAGCCGACCTCGGCACTCGACCCCGAGCTCGTGGGTGAGGTGCTGCAGGTGATGCGCAAGCTCGCCGACGAGGGGATGACGATGCTCGTCGTGACGCACGAGATGGGCTTCGCCCGTGAGGTCGGATCGCGCCTGATCTTCATGGACGGCGGCCACATCGTCGAAGAGGGAGATCCCCGCGAGGTGCTGGGCAACCCGCAGCACCCCCGGACGAAGGACTTCCTCGCGCGCGTGCTCTGAGGCCGCCGGATACCGAAGAGACCCCCTGGCGCAGGCGACTGCATCAGGGGGTCTCTTCGCGGAGTGGGGGTATCGGAGTCAGACCTCGACGACCTCGGCACCCGGCGCATTGCTCTTCACGGAGTCGATGCCGTTCTTCGCTGCGGACTTGGTGGTGTAGCTCTCGCTGGTCGCGATGATCTCGCCGTTGCCAGCCTTCAGACGGAACCGGTACCCGCCGGAACTGTCGGAGTACAGCTCGAACTTGCCTGCCATGAGGCGTCCTTTCTCTGTCGGTCGAGGGAGCAGTGCTCCTCCGCGCTCACGTTATCCGACCCCTGCATGTGGGGGAAGAGTGAACTCAACCGCGCGGGTGCACGGCTACGGGTTCGGGGGCGACGGCGATGCGGACGCGGTCGCCGAAGGAGGGGCGGATGCCGGGCGCGTGCTGTACCCGGACGAGTTCTCCGGACTCGGTGCGCACGAGGGTGCGTCGCATGCTGCCGAGGAAGGTGCTCTCCTGGACCAGGGCGTCGGTGGCGGCATCCGCTTCGCTGGCGAAGAAGACGTTCTCAGGTCGCAGATACACGTCGACCGGCCCGATCGCCGGGGACTGCAGCGGCAGCCGCTGCCCCCACACCACGACATGGTCGCCCTCGCCGACACCGGAGACGACGCTGGATAGTCCGACGAAGGCGGCCACACCCGCCGTCGACGGCGCCGTGTACAGCTGCTCGGGCGAGCCGATCTGCTCGATCCGACCGGAGTTCATCACCGCGATGCGGTCGGAGACGGCCAGCGCCTCCTCCTGGTCGTGCGTCACGAAGACGGTCGTGATGCCGAGGCGCAGCTGGATGCGGCGGATCTCATCGCGCAACTGCACGCGCACCTTCGCGTCGAGTGCCGAGAGCGGCTCGTCCAGCAGCAGCACCTTGGGCTCGGTGACCAGGGCGCGGGCCAGGGCGACGCGCTGCTGCTGACCACCGGAGAGCTGGTGCGGGTAGCGGTCGGAGAAGTCGGCGAGGCCCACCAGCGCCAGGGCATCGAGGGCGCGCTTCGTGGACTCGGAGGCGGAGACGCCGCGACGACGCAGGCCGAACGCGGTGTTCTCGGCGACCCGGAGGTGCGGGAACAGCGAGTACGACTGGAAGACCATGCCGATGTCGCGCTTGTTGGTCGGCACGCGCGAGACGTCATGGCCGCCCAGCAGCACCGCGCCCTCATCCGACACCTCGAGCCCGGCCAGCACGCGCAGCAGGGTCGTCTTGCCGCAGCCGGACGGGCCGAGCAGCGAGACGAACTCGCCGGGGGCGATGTCGAGGTCGACACCATGCAGCACGCGGGTGCCGGAGTAGCTCTTGACGATGCCCTGCAGCTCGACGCGGGTGCCCTCGCCGGCCTCGGCGAGCAGCAGGTTGTCCGCCGTGCGGGGGAGCGGGTGGTCGAGGGTCATGAGCGAGCCTTTCCTTTGCCACGCGCGACGCGGCCGATGAGGAGGAGCAGGATGAAGACGAAGGCCAGCGCCAGCAATGTGAAGATCGCCGGGGCGTAGGGGTCCTGCTTCTGGACGACCACCATGGCCGTCTGGAACACCTGGCGGTTGAGCAGCGAGGCGATCGTGAACTCGCCCAGCACGACCGCGATCGAGATGAGCGAGGCCGAGAGGAGCCCCTGGCGCAGGTT
The DNA here is from genome assembly GCF_023091245.1 of Microbacterium croceum. NCBI lineage: Bacteria > Bacillati > Actinomycetota > Actinomycetes > Micrococcales > Microbacteriaceae > Microbacterium > Microbacterium croceum. The sequence goes on from NZ_JAHWXN010000001.1 coordinate 1,388,489, forward strand.
GGGCGCGAGCACCTTCAGCACCACCGTCGGCCAGCTGGCGCCGAGTGAGCGCGCGGCCTCCGACAGCGTGCGCAGATCGGCGGCGTCGATGGAGGCCTGGATCGAACGGTAGGCGAACGGCAGCACGGTGATGCCGTACGCGAAGGCCAGGGTCCAGGTGCCGGTGCCGAGTGTGCGGCCGATCTGCAGATAGATCGGCGCGAGACCCACCACCAGCACGATCGCGGGGATCGAGATCGGTAGAAGCACCGCGAACTCGAACATCGGTGTGAGCCTGCCGAAGCGGAGGTTCACCAGGATCATGGTCGGCGCGAGCAGGAGCAGCACGATCGCCACCGTGACGACGGCCAGGATCAGGGAATTGCCCAGGCCTGTCCAGATCGGCTTGATCGCTGCGGATGCGGCGGGATCGAACAGCGCGATCCAGTGCTCGAGCGATAGACCCTCCTTGCCGCGGAGGGTGAAGAGGAAGGTCGACACCAGCGGGATCGCGAAGAACGCGCCGACGAGGATGCCGATGATCCAGCGCGTCGCGAGTGAGGGAGCGAGTCGGTTCATGACTGCCACCTCGCAGCCCGACGTTGGACGAGTGAGTACAGGGCCATGACCACTCCCACGATGACGATCATGCCGAGCGCGAGTGCACCGGCGAGGTTCTCCCTGCCGAGCACCGTCTCGCTCGTGAGCGCGGTGCGGATCTGCAGCGGGACGATCTGCGAACCCTGGCTGGCGAGGGCGGCGGCCGTGGCATATGACGAGAACGCGTTCGCGAACAGCAGCAGCAGGCTGGCGAGGAACGAGGGGGCGAGCACGGGGATGCCGATGTGGAGCCAGAAGCCGGCGCGTGTGCCGCCGAGCGTGAGATTGGCTTCGGCCCACTGCGGCTTGAGCGCGGCGAGGGCGGGCATGAACGTGATCACCATCAGGGGGATCTGGAAGTAGATGTACGGCAGGATCAGGCCGGGCAGCTCGTACAGCCACGTGCCGTTCTCGAAGATGTTGACGCCGAAGGTGTCTTTCAGGAAGACCGTGATGATGCCCTGGATGCCGATCGTCGCGATGAAGGCGAAGGCGAGCATGACGCCGCCGAACTGGGCGAACACGCCGGCTGCAGCATCGACGCTCGCGCGGATGGCGCCATCGGGGTTCATGCCCAGCAGGGCGTAGCAGACCAGAGCGCCCACGAGGGCGCCGACGACCGCGGTGCCCAGCGAGAGACCGGCCGAGTTGGCGAAGGTGTTCAGCACCACGGGGTCGCCGAGTGCCGAGATGTTCGTCCAGGTGAAGGCACCGTCTTTCGTGAAGAAGCCGGAGCCGATCGCGAGCACGGTCGGAACCGCCAGGAACAGCACGACGTAGGCCGCGAACGGGACCAGGCCCAGCCAGGCCGGAGACGGCATGGACCGCCGGGCCCGCGCGCTGCGCGAGGACCCGGCGGTCGTGGCGGGGACGGACGCCGCGGCATCCGTCCCCGGTGCGGAGAGGGTGGTCACTGGACCGCCGCTGCCCACTTCTCGCCGAGCAGGGTTCCGGCGTTGGTGGACTGCTCCTCGGTCGGGACGACGGTCTCCTCCGGTGCCTGGGGAAGGGCGGCGGCGAGGTCGGCGTCGATCGTTCCGGCCTCGGTCATCGCCTCCATGCGGGCCGGGCGCGCGCCGCCCTTCAGCCACAGGTTCTGCACCTCGTCGCTGTAGAGGAACTCCTGCCACAGGCGGGCAGCCGCCGGGTGCGGAGCGTCGACGTTGATGGCCTGGTTGTAGTAGCCCGCGTAACCGGTGCCGTCGAACACGACGACCTTCCAGTTCTCGTTGTCAGTCGTGTGCGAGGCGTTCAGGTAGTCCCAGTCGAAGACGACCGGGGTCTCACCGCTGGCGATCGTCGCGGTGGTGACGTCGACCTTGAGCAGGTTGCCGGCCTTCTGCAGCTTGGAGAAGAAGTCGATGCCCGGTTGGAAGTCGTCGAGCGATCCGTCGGACTGGACGGTGGCGAGGCCGACCGCGGCGAACGCGGCGCCGGCCTGGGTCGGGTCGCCGTTGATGGCGACAGCACCCTTGTAGTCGGCCGAGAGCAGATCGGAGAGCTCGGCAGGGGCGTCGAACTTCGAGGAGTCGTAGCCGATCGACATGTATCCGCCGTAGTCACCGACGAAGAGGCCGGTGGGCTCCTTGAGCGCGTCGGGGATGTCATCCCACGTCTGCACCTTGTAGGGGGCGAACGTGTCGGTGTTCTGCAGCGCGACCGTCAGACCGAGGTCGAACACGTCGGGGGCGGTGTCGAGCCCCTTGTTGGTCTCCGCCGCCTGGATCTCCTCAGCGCTGGAGACATCGGGCGAGGCCTCGTTGATCGCGATCTCGGGATACTTCTCGGCGAACAGATCGAGGACCTCGCCGTAGTTGGCCCAGTCGCGGGGGAGGGCGATGACGTTGAGGGCTCCCTCGGCCTTGGCGGCGGCCTCGAGGTCGGCGAAGGTGCCGAAGTCGGCGACCGAGGTGGCCGTCGTGGCGTCCACGTCGGTGTCGCCACCGGAGGCGGGCGCGTCGGTTGCACCGGCGCAGGAGGTGAGTGCGAGTGCGGCCGTGGTGGCCAGGGCGATACCGGCGCCGATGCGTGCGCGGCGGGTGAAGCGTGCCATGAGTGTCCTCTCGGGTGACCGGCGATCGCCGGTTCGGGGTTGCGAGAGGACGCTACGGGGCGGGGGTTACCGGTCGTCGCGGATCGGGTGAACGTGCGGTGTCCGGCTGGTGGCGGGAGGGAGCGCGGCCGGCGCGATCAGCCACCGACCGTGTACTTGAAGCCGAGGTGCGACCCGACGTAGCCGAGGCGCTCGTAGAAGCGGTGAGCCTCGGTGCGGGCGGCATCGGACGTGAGCTGCACCATCGCCGCACCGAGCGCCAGAGCCGCCGCCTCGCCGACCCAGCGCATCACGGCCGACCCGATGCCGGAGGAGCGCAGGTCGCTGCGCACCCGCACGGCTTCGACGAGCAGACGCCGTGCGCCCCGTCGTGCCATGCCGGGGATCGAGGTGAGCTGCAGGGTGCCGACGATCTCGCCCTCGAGCTCGACCACCAGCAGGTCGTTCGACGGTTCGGCGAGGATATCCACGAGCGCGGCGGCATAGGCCGGCCGGTCGGCCTCGGAGGCGACGTCACCGCGGGCCGCGCTGATCGGGTCGTCGGCGAGCAGGGCGATCACGGCATCGGCATCGGCGGGCGTGGCCCTGCGCAGCAGCGCGCGGCCGGCGCGGGCGTCGAAGGCGTGGGGGAGGGGAAGCGCGTCGAGCATGGCACCAGTCTGCCAGCGTCGCAACTCAGGACATCGGCGGCGGATCGGATCGGGCCGGGGCGCCGGTGCCGGAAAGCCGGGCATCGCGCCGAGCGGCGGACGCGGCCGTCCTGGGGTGCGGAGAGGGCGCCGTCGTTCGAGGCGCCTGTCGTCTGGCATCCTGGCGGGATGGACATCGGCGCAGTGCTCGGGCTCGAGCAGCTCACCTGGGGCATGCTGCTTCTGGTGGTCCTCGCCGCGTTCGGTGCCGGCTGGATCGATGCCGTCGTCGGCGGCGGCGGGCTGCTGCAGCTGCCCGTGCTGCTCCTCATTCCGGGCATCGCGCCGGTGCAGGCGCTCGCGACGAACAAGTTCGCCTCCGTCTTCGGCACGGCCACGAGCAGCGTCACCTACTATCGGCGCGCGAAACCCGATATCCGCACGGCCCTGCCGATGGCGGCGGTCGCCCTGGTCGGCTCGTTCGGCGGAGCCGCAGTGGCAACCATCCTTCCCCCGTCGGCATTCAAGCCGATCATCGTCGTGGCGCTGCTGGCCGTCGCGCTGTTCACGGCCTTCCGTCCGCAGCTGGGTGCGGCGACGAAGCTGCGCTTCAGCGGGCACAAGCACCACATCATGGCCGGAGCCGCCGGGCTCGGGATCGGCTTCTACGACGGCATGATCGGCCCCGGCACCGGGACGTTCCTCGTCATCACGCTCGTCGCGCTGATGGGCTACGACTTCCTGCAGGCGAGCGCCAAGGCGAAGATCGTGAACTTCGCCACTAACCTCGGGGCGCTGCTGCTGTTCATCCCGCACGGGTCGGTGCTGTGGCTGCTCGGCGGCATCCTCGCGGTGGCGAACGTCGCCGGGAGCTACCTCGGCTCACGAATGGCGATCGCGCGCGGCACCACCTTCATCCGAGTGGTGTTCCTCATCGTGGTGATGGGGCTGATCGCGAAGCTCGGTGTCGACGTGTGGAACGAGAACATCCAGCCCGCCCTCGCATCGCTCGGAACGTGAAGAGGCCCCGCGCTGCATGGCAGCGCGGGGCCTCTTCACCAGAGCGAGGGGCGCGGGTCAGGCGCCGTCGTCCTCGGGCTCGTGATCGACGCCGGCTTCGGCGCGCTGCGCGTCGGTGATCGGCGCCGGAGCCGAGGTCAGCGGGTCGAAGCCGTTGCCGGACTTCGGGAACGCGATGACCTCGCGGATCGACTCGGTCTTGGTCAGGTGCTGCAGCACGCGGTCCATGCCGAGCGCGATCCCGCCGTGCGGCGGGGCGCCGAACTTGAACGCATCCAGCAGGAAGCCGAACTGCTCGTCGGCCTGCTCGTCGCTGATGCCCATGACCTCGAAGACGCGCTTCTGCACGTCTTCGCGGTGGATGCGGATCGACCCGCCGCCCAGCTCCGAGCCGTTGCACACGATGTCGTACGCGTAGGCGAGGGCCGAGCCGGGGTCGGTGTCGAACGTGTCCTGGAACTCGGGCTTCGGCCCGGTGAACGCGTGGTGCACGGCCGTCCAGGCACCGGCGCCGACCGCGACGTCTCCGGATGCCACGGCGTCAGCAGCCGGCTCGAACATGGGGGCGTCGACGACCCAGGTGAACGCGAACTCGTCCGGGTTCAGGTACCCGAGGCGGCGACCGATCTCGACGCGTGCGGCGCCGAGGAGCGCACGGCTCTCCTTGGTGGCGCCGGCGGCGAAGAACACGCAGTCGCCCGCGCTCGCTCCGACGAACTCCGCGAGTCCGGCCTGTTCGGCCTCGGACAGGTTCTTCGCGGCCGGGCCGCCGAGCGAGCCGTCCTCGTTGAACAGGACGTAGGCGAGACCGCGGGCACCACGCTGCTTCGCCCAGTCCTGCCAGGCGTCGAGCTGCTTGCGCGGCTGGCTCGCGCCGCCGGGCATCACGACGGCACCGACGTACTCGGCCTGGAAGACGCGGAACGGCGTGTCCTGGAAGTACTCGGTCGCCTCGACGAGCTCGAGTCCGAAGCGCAGGTCGGGCTTGTCGGAGCCGTACTTGGCCATCGCGTCGGCGTAGGTCATGCGCGGCAGCGGCAGCGCGACCTCGACGCCGATGGTCGCCCACATCGCCTGGATGAGCGACTCCATCAGCGTGATGACGTCTTCCTGGTCGACGAAGCTCATCTCGATGTCGAGCTGCGTGAACTCCGGCTGCCGGTCGGCGCGGAAGTCCTCGTCGCGGTAGCAGCGTGCGATCTGGAAGTACTTCTCGACGCCGCCGACCATGAGCAGCTGCTTGAACAGCTGCGGCGACTGCGGCAGGGCGTACCAGCTGCCGGGGCTCAGACGAGCGGGCACCAGGAAGTCGCGGGCGCCCTCCGGAGTGGAGCGCGTGAGCGTCGGCGTCTCGACCTCGGTGAAGTCCTCGGCGTGCAGCACGTCGCGGATCGCCTTGTAGACGTTCGAGCGCAGACGCAGAGCGGATGCCGGTGCCGGACGGCGCAGGTCGAGGTAGCGGTACTTGAGACGGGCCTCCTCGCCGACGGTCTCGCTGTCGGCCAGTGCCGTCGAGACCTGGAAGGGGAGCGGGGCGGACTCGTTGAGCACCTCGACGTCGGCGGCGATCAGCTCGATCTCGCCCGTCGGCAGGTTCGGGTTCGCGTTGCCCTCAGGGCGCTGCGAGACGACGCCGGTGACCTGGAGCACGAACTCGTTGCGCAGCGGGTGGGCGATCTCCTCGTCGCGGATGACGACCTGGGCGATGCCCGAGGCGTCCCGCAGATCGATGAAGGCGACTCCTCCGTGGTCACGACGGCGATCGACCCAACCCGCGAGGGTGACGGTCTGACCGATGTGCTCGGCTCGCAGTGAGCCTGCCGAGTGGGTGCGAAGCACGGAGAATTCCTTCTGATCTGCGAAAGGGTGAACCCGCCCAGTCTACGTGGGCGGTCGGGTCCTCTCCGGCGGGTTCCCCGCGTCGCCACCGATCGTCAGTATGATCGGCCACGACACAGCTATCACACAGAAAGGGTGCACCGTGGACACCAACGGCATCAACGATCTCTATGCGACGATCTTCTCGGGAACCACCGGTCTGATCGCACTCGCCTTCTACGTCCTGGTCGCCATCGGCCTGTGGAAGGTGTTCTCCAAGGCGGGTTATCCGGGCATCCTCGCGATCATCCCGATCGTGAACATCGTCATCCTGGTGCGCATCGCCGGCATGTCCGGATGGCTCGCTCTGCTCTACATCATCCCGATCGTCAACGTCGTGTTCGGCATCATCGTGGCCATCAAGCTCGGTGAGCGCTTCGGCAAGGGCGGACTGTTCTCCTTCTTCCTGCTCTTCGTCTTCCCCTACATCGGCTACTTGATCCTCGGGTTCGGAGACTCCCGCTACAGCAAGGCCTGACGTGCCGGCGACGCGACTGCACCTCGTCCGCCACGGCGAGGTGCACAATCCCGCACGTGTGCTCTACGGGAGGCTGCCCGATTACCACCTGAGCACCGCGGGACGTCGCATGGCGCAGGCGGCCGCCGATCATGTGGCATCGCTGGATCGGTCGGTCGTCGCCCTCTACTCCTCGCCCCTGGAGCGCGCGCAGGAGTCGGCTGAGCCCTTCGCGGAGCGGTTCGACCTGGTACCCGAGATCGACATCCGCATCATCGAGCCGACCAACGTGTTCGAGGGGACGCAGATGCGTCGCTCGCTCCTGAACCCGTTGAACTGGTGGCACCTGAGGCAGCCCTCGCTGCCGAGCTGGGGTGAGCCGTACACCTCGATCGCGGAGCGGATGCTAGGCGCCATGGGCGAGGCCTGGCGGACAGCCGACGGCGGCGACGTCGTGATGGTGTCGCACCAGGCGCCGATCTGGATCACGCACCTCCGCGTCGCGGGTCTGCCGTTGCGGCACGACCCGCGCACGCGGCGCTGCGCGCTGTCGAGCGTCACCTCGTTCGAACTCGTCGGCGACGTGTGGCGCGAGGTCGCCTATGCGGAACCGGCGACGACCGAGGGCGCCGTGGACGTCGGAGCCGTCTGACGCGTGACCGTTGTGGCCGCGAGTGGCCGCCAGTTCTGCGGCCTCGCGCCTCTTTCGCGGCCCGATACCCACACAGAGGCCGCAGAAGGTGCGGGAGGCCGCAGAAGAGGACGCCGGGTCAGTGCTCCGCGGCCAGCAATGACTGGATGATGCCGACGGCGGCGAGCTGTCCGGCCGTGGCCGCCACCATCACGGCAGCCATGGGCCCGGGCAGGGCCGCGCGATGCGCGAGATCTCCGGCCGCGAAGACGCCGGCCGCCGAGGTGCGGCCGAAGTCGTCGATCTCGATCGCGCCGGACGCCAGCAGGCGCAGGTCCAGCTGTGCCGCGAAGGGGGCGCGTTGACGCATCGTTCCCGAGGCGACGAAGACGCCGGCGACGGTGTGCGCTGCGTCGGAGGTGCGCACCACGACACCGCCACCATCGGCCGAGACCGCCACGACCGCGGAGCCACTCACTCGGGCGCCCTGTGCCTCGAGGGAGGCGGCCTCTTCAGCCGTGAAGGTCTCGGCGACGGGCACCACCGTGATCTCACCCACGATGCGGCCGAGCAGGCCGACCAGGTGGGCGGCACGGTCAGCGCCGCCGAGGATCGCGATCGGTCTCCCTGCGTGCTCGTGACCATCGCAGAACGGGCAGGCGAAGGCACGCGTCCCCCACAGGGCTGACAGTCCCTCGACGTCGGGGAGGTCGTCGATCACTCCGGTCGCGAGGATGATGTGGCGTCCCGATGCCGTCGAGCCGTCGCTGAGCGTCACGGTGAAGTCGCCCTCGGCGCCGGACACGCTCTCCGCGCGGATGTCCCGGATCTCGACGTCGTCGTAGGCGCCGAGCTGCGCGCGGGCGGTCGCGCGGAACTCGGCGGGCGGGGTGCCGTCGTTGCCGATCACGTTGTGCATGTGCAGCACCGTGCCGTTGCGGTACTCACCCGAGTCGAGGAGCAGGGTCGAGCGATGCATCCGCCCCAGGGTGAGTGCGGCCTGGAGGCCTGCGGGGCCGGCGCCGATCACGATCGCGTCATACATGGGAGGGTCCTTCCGCCGTTCGGTGTTGCGTTCTCGGACAGTCTGTGACTTCATGTCAACATGAAGTCAAGTCCCGAGAGTCCGTGGTCCGTCGGCGAGGTCGCGGCCCGCTTCGACCTGCCCACCAACGTGCTCCGGCACTGGGAGACCGTCGGTCTGCTGCGGCCGGCGCGAGACTCCGCCGGCCGCCGTCGCTACGGCGAGGACGAGGTCGTGCGCATCGCGGTGATCCAGCGCAGCAAGGCGGCGGGGATGACTCTGGAGCAGATCGGCGTGCTGCTCGACGACGGCAGTGCGGGCCGCCACCACGTGCTGCAGGAGCACCTCGACGACCTCGACAGGCGGATGGAGGAGATGCGCCGCTCGCGCGAGATGACCGAGCACGCGATGCGCTGCCGGTCGCACGACATCGCCACCTGTCCCCGGTTCCGCGCGGGCGTCGCCGACGTGCTGGCGGGCTTCTGAGGGGGGCACTGCGTCCGGCCCACGCATAGGAACCCGCGCGTAAACTGAGAATCGTGCCACTTGCCCCGACGGTCATTCCGCCCCGCAGCGGCCGCTCCTCCCGCACCGTGCGCTCACGCCGTGCGATCGGAGCCGCGCTCGCCGCGGTTTTGGCGATCGGTCTGAGCGCCTGCGCTCCCGATCCGGTGAGCGAATCGTTCCTGAGCGGCGAGAACACCGGCTACGTGGCCGCCGACGGCGCGATCGTCGAGATCCCCGTCGCCGAACGCGGCGAGGCCGTCGATTTCGGCGGCGTCACAGAAGACGGTGAACCCTTCGACAGCGCCGACCTCGCCGGCCAGGTCACGGTCGTCAACTTCTGGTACGCCGGCTGCGCCCCGTGCCGGGTGGAGGCCGCCGACCTCGAGAGCGTCTGGCAGGACTTCGCCGACCAGGGCGTGTCGTTCGTCGGCATCAACACGCGCGACCAGGCCGACACGGCGAAGGCCTTCTCGGACGAGTTCGGTGTCACCTACCCGAGCCTCATCGACGTCGACACGGCCGAGGCGAAGGTCGCGTTCGCGGAGGCCGTCCCGATCGCGGCGACGCCGACCACCCTCGTGCTCGACAAGCAGGGCCGAGTGGCCGCGCGCATCATCGGGCCGATCGAGGGGACCTCGATCCTCTCCACGCTCGTCAAGGACGCGCTCGCGGAGACCTCGTGATCCGCGTGGGAGCGTTGTGAACGCCGAAGCGATCATCGGATCCGGTGCCCTCTGGCTCGCCATCCCCGTGGCGATGCTCGCCGGCCTCGTCTCTTTCCTCTCGCCGTGCGTGCTGCCGCTGGTCCCCGGCTACCTCGGGTTCCTCGGTGGTGCGGTCGCGCCGCGCCCGTCGGGACGCACCGCAGGTGCGACGGATGCCGTCAGCAGCGGTCGCGGGCGACTCGTGCTCGGCGTGCTGCTGTTCATCCTCGGCTTCAGCGTGGTGTTCATCGCGCTGACGGTCCTCGGCGGCACCGCGGGCGTGTTCTTCCTGCGCTGGGGTGACCTGATCACCCGCATCCTCGGCGTCGTCATCATCCTGATGGGACTGGTGTTCCTCGGACTCTTCGGGTTCGCGCAGCGCGAGTTCCGCTTCCACGTCGACTCCAAGTTCGGCGTGATCGGCGCGCCCCTGCTCGGCATCGCGCTCGGCATCGGCTGGGCGCCGTGCATGGGCCCGACGCTCGCCGCGATCGTCGCCCTCTCCTTCAACGCCGGCGATCCGGTGCGCGCCGGGTTCCTCGGGCTCGCCTACTCGCTCGGTCTCGGCATCCCGTTCCTGCTCGTGGCACTGGGCTTCGGCTGGGCGACCAAGACCATCGGGTTCCTGCGCCGCCACATCCGCATCGTGAACATCATCGGAGGAGTGCTGCTGATCGTGCTGGGTGTGCTCATGGTCACCGGCCTCTGGACCGACATCATGTCGCGACTGACGGCGGTGATCAGCAGTGTCCCGCTCCCCATCTGATGAGAAGAACGCAGAAGAGATGACCAAGGCCGCCGTGCAAAAGAAGAACAGCGACACGTCCGATCCGCTGCGCCCCTCGGACCACATCGACGGAGACGAGTCGATCGCCCAGCCGCGACTCGGACTGGTCGGATGGCTGCGCTGGGGTTGGCGTCAGCTGACCTCGATGCGCACGGCGCTGGTGCTGCTGCTCGTGCTCGCGATCGCCGCGATTCCCGGCTCGATCTTCCCGCAGCGCATGGCCGACCCCAACGGCGTCACCCAGTGGCAGCGTGACAACCCCGACCTCTTCCCGGTCCTCGATGCGCTCAAGCTGTTCGATGTCTACCTGTCTCCGTGGTTCTCCGCGATCTACCTGCTGCTGTTCGCCTCGCTCGTCGGCTGCGTCATCCCGCGCATCAAGCACCACGCCAAGGCGCTGCGGGCGCGGCCGCCGCGCACCCCTGCTCGGCTGCAACGGCTCGAGGACTTCCGCGCCGTGCAGCGCACCGCTGCCGAGCCCGAGTCCGCCGCCGCCGCATCGGTCGACATCGCGACCGCGCAGCTGAAGGCGCTTGGCTACCGCGTGGAGCGGTACGACCGCGGCCGCACGTTCTCGGTGTCGGCGGAGCGCGGCTACTGGCGCGAGACCGGCAACCTGCTCTTCCACCTGGCACTGGTCGGCGTGCTGATCACGGTCGGCATCGGCGGCGGCTTCTCGTACACCGGGCAGCGCGTGCTGGTCGAGGGTGAGACCTTCGCGAACACTCTCGTCGACTACGACTCGATGAACCGCGGCCGCTTCGTCGGCGACGACGCTCTGGCGCCGTACACGATGCGGCTCGACTCCTTCGATGTGAGCTACCAGCCCTTCGGTGAGCCGGGTTCGGGGCAGGCCGGTGACTTCTCGGCCAACGTCACGGTGAAGGAGAACGGCGAGGAGCGCACCGGCTCCGTCAAGGTCAACGAACCTCTCGCGGTCGCCGATGACGACGTCTTCCTGCTCGGCAACGGCTACGCGCCGAGGATCACGGTGCGCAACGCCGCCGGCGATGTCGTGTTCACCGGAAGCACGCCGTTCCTGCCGCAGGACGCGCAGATGTTCTCCCTGGGGATCATCAAGATCACGGACGGCATGCCCGAGCAGCTCGGTATCCGCGGCTTGTTCTATCCGACGACGGGTGTCCTGGATTCGGGCGCGTTCTTCTCGGCCTATCCTGCACTCACGAATCCGACCCTGACGCTTGATGTGTTCGCGGGTGACCTCGGCATCGACGGCGGAAGTCCCAAATCCGTCTATGTGCTCGATACGTCGGACCTGACCCAGCTCACCGGGCGCGCAGTCGGCAAGGACTCCATCCAGCTGGCCCCCGGCGACACGGCCGATCTGCCGAACGGAATGGGCACCGTGACCTTCGAGGACGACTCGCCCGCGGGTGCGACCGATGCCTCTCAGTCGGTCAAGCGGTTCGCCTCGCTGCAGATCCACCGTGACGACTCCGGTCCCTGGGTGCTGGGCTTCGCGCTGCTTGCTCTCGGCGGCCTCATGCTCGCGCTCTTCGTCCCGCGTCGCCGCGTGTGGGTCAAGGCCACGGCGACCGCCGACGGCATCGCCCTCGAGTACGCCGGACTCGCGCGCGGAGAAGACCCGACCATCGCGATCGCTCTCGACGACCTGGTCGCCGGTCACGGGCGCCTGCTCGACGCCGAGGGCGGATCGACAGCGGTCGCCGCGCAGGACGCTTCGACGAGCTCAGCGACCCAGGCAGAGGGCTCGGCGGCTCCCGACGTCGCTCCCGCATCCGACACCCCGAAAGTAGACTGACACCATGTTCGACCTCAACGTGATCTCGCCGATCCTGCTGTGGACGGCGATCGCGATCTATGCCGCTGCGTTCGTGGCCTACGCCTTCGACCTCGCGCGTCGTTCGCAGCTGAGCGCCGACTCGCAGACGGTCGCTCAGGCCGAGCTCGTCGGTGCCGCCGTCGGCGCCCGCGGTACCGTCACGACGGTCGCACCTGGCGCCACGGATGCCGCATCGCAGCGCTTCGTGATGGCCCGCATCGGCACCTCGCTGACGGTGCTCGCGTTCCTGTTCCACTTCGCCGCGACTCTCACCCGCGGCATCGCGGCCGGACGCGTTCCGTGGGCGAACCTCTACGAGTTCGCGATGATCGGCACGCTGCTGATCATCGCCGTCTACCTGATCGTGCTGCTCCGCGTCGATCTGCGGTTCCTCGGCACGTTCATCACGGGCCTCGTCGTGGTGCTGCTCGGACTCGCAGCCACGAACTTCTACATCGACGTGTCGCCGCTCATGGACCCGCTGAAGAGCGTGTGGCTGGTCATCCACGTGTTCGTGGCATCGCTCGGCACGGCGTTCTTCGCCCTCGCGTTCGCACTATCGGTCATCCAGCTGATGCAGTCGCGTCGGGAACGCCTCGTGTCCGAGGGCGCGGAGAAGACGGGTCCCGGCTTCCTGCGCACCTTCCCCGGGTCGGAGCGACTCGAGAGCATGGCGTACCGGTTCACGATCATCGGATTCATCCTCTGGACGTTCACGCTGATCGCCGGATCGATCTGGGCGTACTACGCATGGAGCCGCTTCTGGGGCTTCGATGTCAAGGAGACCTGGACGTTCGTGATCTGGGTTCTCTATGCCGGATACATCCACGCCAGGGCGACCCGCGGCTGGCGGGGAAACCCCTCGGCATGGTTGGCGATCGTCGGCTTCGCGGCCGTCATGTTCAACTTCACGATCGTGAACGTCTTCTTCAAGGGATTGCACGCCTACTCCGGGCTGTCCTGATCCCACCGCAGCAGAGGTACTGCCCTCCGAAGCGCAGCGGTATGCTCATCGCGGGGGAGGCACTGTGAACGGGAGGACTGATCCGTGACCATCGAGATCGGAATCATCGAAGACCATCCTGCGATGCTGCTCGGCACCGTCGCGATCCTCCACAAGAGCGATGACATCCGCGTCGTCGCCCATGGGACGACGGCGGCGGCGGTGGTGCGCTACGGCGGACCGCTGCACGTGGTGCTGCTCGATCTGTCGCTGGCCGACGGCACGGGCCCGGCCGAGAACATCCAGGCGCTGGCGCCGCTGGGTGCGCCCATCATCGCGTACACGTCCGGCGAGCGACCGCACCTGATCCGTGAGGCTGCCCGAGCGGGAGCATCCGGGATGATCCGCAAGTCGGATCGAATCGAGCTGATCGCGGATGCGGTGCGCCGGGCCGCCCGTGGCGAGATCGTCGCGAGCGCGGATTGGGCGGCCGCCCTCGAATCGGATCGCGAGTTCGTGTCGGCGCAGCTGAGTCCCCGTGAGTCGGAGGTGCTGTCGCTGTACGCCTCGGGGGAGACCGCCAAACAGGTCGCCCAGCTGCTGTACCTGTCACCGGAGACGATCATCGATCACGTGCGCCGCATCCGCGCGAAGTACGCCGCGGTCGATCGTGCCGCCCCCACCAAGGTCGATCTCTTCCGCCGCGCCGTGGAGGACGGCCTCGTCTCTCCCGAGCGCTGAGTCCGTTCACCGCCGAGGTCAGCCGCTGAACGGCCAGATCAGCGGCACGTAGAACACCGCGACGGCGAAGAACAGCAGCATCAGCGGCAGGCCGAGCCGTGCGTAGTCGCCGAACCGGTAGCCGCCCGGCTCCATGACCAGGAGGTTGGCAGGCGTCGCCACCGGCGTGAGAAAGGCGGCGGCACCGGCGACCGTCAGCGCCATCAGGAACGGGAGCACCGAGGCATCCATCGCGCTCGCGAGTGCGACGGCGACCGGGGCCACGATCAGCACAGTGGCGGTGTTGCTGATGAGCTGGCCCAGCAGGAGGGTGATCACGACGATGACGGCCACCGCGGCCTGCGGCCCGGTGTCTCCCAGCCAGGTGCGCAGGGTCTCGGCGATCAGCGTCGCCGCACCGGTCTCCTGGAAGGCGGTCGACAGCGGGATCATGCCGGCCACCAGGATCACCGTGGTCCACGAGATGGAGCGGTAGGCGCGCGCGATCGGCACCACCCCGGTCAGGATCAGGGCTCCGGCGGCGAGAAGCCCGGCGATCGCGGCGGGCACGACCCCGGTGGCGAGCAGGACGATCATGACGATGACGATGACGGACGTGCGCTTGGCGCCCGCTCCGAGCGGGACGGACCGGCGCAGCGTGAGCGGCGCATCGACCACCAGCACCTCGTCGCGCTGGGCGGTGTGGCGCTGGAGGTCATCCCACGAACCGTCGAGCAGCAGTGCGTCGCCCGCGCGGAGCTTGTCGCCCGTGCTGTCGAGCGTCTCGCCGCCACGCCGCACGCCGAGCACGACGAGGTCGCCGCTGGGTGTGCACATGCCGGCGAAGACATGCAGCCCGATCAAGGAGGAGCGCGGGGGCACGACGACCTCCGCCACACCTCTGGCCGCTGACATCAGCGGGCGGTCGCTGGTGATCGCGTAGTCCGCGCGTAGCGTGCCGGCGAGTCTCTCCAGATCGACCGGTGCTGCGGCCGCGCTTCTCGAGGGGAGCAGCCGGGATCCGAAGAGCAGGATGATCGCGAGTGTGCCGACGACGAGCGGGAGGCCGACCAGCGCGAACTCGAAGAAGCCGAAGGCGCGGCCGCCGTTGTCGGCGGAGACCTCCGAGACGATGATGTTCACCGGTGTGCCGGTGAGCGCGAGCATCGATCCTGCGTGCGCCGAGAACGCGAGCGGCATCAGCATCTGCGACGGGGCGATACCGGCGCGGGCGGCGACGACAACGACCAGCGGCAGCAGCGCGGCGACAGCTCCGTTCACACTGATGACCGCGGTGAGGACGGCGGTGAGCAGACCGATGGTGACCAGCAGGCGGCTGCGGTCCGTGCCCGTGCGGGCGATCACCTCTTGCCCCGCCCAGGCGACGATGCCGGTGGATTCGAGAGCTTCGCTCACCACGAACAGAGCGGCGATGAAGAGCACCGTCGGGTCGCCGAAGCCCGCCAGCGCGGTGTGCAGATCCAGCACGCCGAAGAGGTAGAGGGCGACGGATACACCGACGGCGACGACACCGAGGGGAATGCGATTCGAGACGAACGCGATCACCGCGCACAGCAGAATGATGAGCGTCGTCACGATCGGGTCCATAGGGCTGACCATAAACGGCGGTGCGCGACCCGGCATCCCCCAATAATGGGGGGGGTCATGCTCGGGTCACTCACGCCAGGATGGGATCATGCCTGCCGCGAAGGAACTGAGCACCCCGGGTGCCGAGAGCAAGGGGTTCCTGAACTGGATCGAGAAGGTCGGCAACAAGGTGCCGGACCCCACGATCATGTTCGTCTACCTGATCGGACTGATCGCCGTGCTCTCCGCGATCCTCTCCTGGGTCGGGGTGTCGGTGACCGACGAGGTGGTCACCCCGGTGCCGCGAGACGAGTTCTCGCAGATCAACGAGCATCTCGGCGGCACGTGGAGCATCTACGACTCGGTCACGGGTGAACCCGCAGAGGTCCCCGATTACATCGTGGAGGAGCGCACGTTCGATGTGCGCAACCTGCTCTCGGTCGAGGGCGTCCGGTACTTCGTCACGTCGTTCGTCGACAACTTCGCCGGGTTCGGGGTGGTCGCCGTCGTGCTGATCGCGATGGCGGGCGTCGGCGTCGCCGAGCACGCCGGCCTCATGGGGGCGCTCATCCGCCGCGTGGTCAAGGTCGCGCCGCGGCGCTGGCTGGCCTTCATCCTGATCTTCGTCGGAGTGCTCTCGTCGGTCGCGACGGATGCCGGCTACCTGATCCTCGTCCCGCTCGCCGCGGCGGCGTTCCTCACGGTCGGCAGGAATCCCCTGGCGGGCCTCGCCGCCGCCTTCGCCGGTGTCGGAGCGGCCTTCGGCGCGAACCTGCTGATCACTCCGAGCGACAGCATGCTCACCGAGATCACGAACGAAGTGCTCACCTCCGCGGGGATGGAGCCGATCGAGGTCACGCAGAACTTCTACTTCGGGATCGTGTCGTCGATCCTCCTGGCCGTCGTCGCCCTGCTGGTGACCGTGTTCATCACGGAGAAGCGGCTGGGGGCCTACGACCGCAGCGAGCTCACCATCGCGGACGAGACGGAGGACGTCGACCATGACGCCGAGGCGCGCGGCCTGCAATTCTCGTTCTGGGCGCTGCTCGGCTACGTCGCGCTGATCGCGCTGCTCACGGCTCCGCCCGGGGCGCCGCTGCGCGATCCGGAGACCGGAGCGATCATCGGCACCACACCGTTCATGGCGAGCCTGGTGTTCATCATCTCGCTGGCTTTCCTGGTGTGCGGTCTCGCCTATGGTGCCGGCGCGCGCACCCTCCGTGGCGGTTCCGCCGCGGTCGGCGCGATCGCGAAGACGTTCGCGAGCCTGGGTGGCCTGCTCGTGATGTTCCTGATGATCGCCCAGTTCATCGCCCTCTTCAACTGGACCAACCTGCCGACGGTGGCGGCCGTGTCGGCTGCGGAGCTGCTGCAGCAGGCCAACGTGCCGGCGATCGTGCTGCTGCTCGCGTTCATCGTCGTGATCGTGATCCTCGACTTCATCCTCCCCGGGCTGGTGCCCAAATGGGTGATCTTCGCGCCGGTGTTCATCCCGATCTTCGCCTCGCTCGATGTGGCACCGCAGACGCTGCTCGCCGCCTACCGGGTCGGCGATTCGCCCGTGAACGTGCTGACGCCGCTGATGGTCTACCTGCCCTTCATGGTCACCGTCGCCCAGCGCTACAAGAAGGATGCGGGCATCGGCACGATCATCGCCTTGATGATCCCGTACGCGATGTGGATGCTGATCTCGTGGGTCGCCCTCTACGTCGTGTGGTTCTTGCTCGGCATCCCGTGGGGGCCCGGTTCTCCGGTCGACATGGTCGGCTGACCGACGCCACGCAGTCGCCGACGACGCCCGACGCATCCCGACATCCCCGCACCGAAGGAACAGACCATGGACCGCAGACCGAACAAGATCATCCCCGCCGATCTGCCGACCGTCCCAGGACTCGATGACCTCGACGCCACCAGCATCGAGGTCGCCCCGGTTCCCGCTGACGCGCAGGCTATCGGGATCGGCGTCTACGCCGACGGCGAGGTGCCCGCCGAGGTCGGCTTCGACCGCGCAGCGCTCACAGACGCCGGTTTCACGGCGAAGCCCGGCAGTGTGCTGACGGTGCCGCGGGTCGGGCGACCCGATCTCGTCGTGCTCGGTCTCGGCGACCATGACGATCTCACCGCCGACGTGCTGCGCGATGCGGCGGCGGCGCTCATGCGCGGTGCTTCCCGTCGCGCACACCTGGGGCTCCGGATCGACGACCTCGCCGGCGTCGATCTCGCGGTCGCCATCCGGGCGCTCGCCGAGGGGGCGCTGCTCGCCCGCTACCGCTACACCGTGCTGGAGAGCACGACGACGCACGTCGCCCTGGAGGCACTCGCCCTCGATCTGCCGGGGTACGGCGAGCTCGAGCAGCCCGTCGCCGAGGCGTTCGTCGGAGCCCGTGCTGCGGTGGTGGCACGCGACCTCGCGAACACTCCTCCCGGTCATCTCACGGCCGTCAACATGGGCGAGATCGCCGAGTCGCTGGGGCAGCGCTTCGGCTTCTCCGTGGAGCTGTTCGACAAGGAGGCACTGATCGAGCTCGGCTGCGGCGGACTCCTCGGCGTGAACCAGGGGTCGACCGAAGAGCCGCGCATGATCAAGCTGACCTACACCCCGTCGGGTGAGAGCAGCGGTCACCTGGGCCTGGTCGGCAAGGGCATCATGTACGACTCGGGCGGCATCAGCCTCAAGCCGAGCGATCCGATGCATCTGCTGATGAAGATGGACATGGGTGGTGCGGCGGCGGTGCTCGGCGCGTTCACCGCACTGCGCGATGCCGGCACGACGGCGACCGTCTCCGGGTGGCTGATGTGCACGGACAACATGCCCTCCGGCACGTCGTACAAACTCGGTGATGTGCTCACCGCCCGCGGCGGGACGACCATCGAGGTGAAGAACACCGACGCCGAAGGACGCCTCGTGATGAGCGATGCGCTTGTGCTGGCGACTGAGGACGGCGTCGACGCGATCATCGACATCGCCACCCTGACCGGTGCTGCGCTCGTGTCGCTCGGCCCCGCGCGAGCTCCGGTCTTCGGCAACGATCAGCGCACGGTCGACCTGGTCACCGCGGCGGCCGCGGCGGTCGACGAGCAGGTCTGGCAGCTGCCACTGGAGAGGAAGTACCGCCCGCAGCTCGATTCGCAGATCGCCGACATCGCGAATCTCGGCGGTCCGTTCGCCGGTGCGACGACGGCGGCACTGTTCCTCGAGCACTTCGTCGGCAAGACGCCCTGGGCGCACCTCGACATCGCCGGCACCATGCAGACCGAGAAGGACGACGCCTGGCGCACTGCTGGAGCGACCGGGTTCGGCGCCCGCATCCTGCTCGAGGTCGCGCGCGGTTTCGCCCCCGCATCCTGAAACCCATCACAGAACGAGGAGTGCCATGGCTTCATGGACGTATGTCGGACCGCTCAACTTCGCGGTGTTCGCCGTTCCCTTCGGAGTCGACCTCACGGTCGTCATCAAAGAGCTGGAGACGCTCCAGCACGCGCATGCGATCGAGGTGCTCGACATCGAGTTGATCGCCGCCACGGCGGATGGCGGTGTGCGCCGGGAGCCCTTCGAGAACGCCTCAGCCGACGCGGCGGAGACGGATCTGCTCGACGACGAGGACCTGGCCGAGATCGGCCGGGAGCTCGCCGCCGGAGAGCGCGCGCTCGTGGTGGTCTATGAGGACCGCAGCCTCGCCGGAGTCGCCGGGCTGGTGGGTGGGCTCGGCGGCCGCAACATCTGGTCGGGCGGGATCGACGCCGCCGACCTCGACGAAGAGTCCGCACCGCAGGAAGGAGCAGGGGAATGAGCCTCTTGAGAACAGCTGCACGCGCATCCGTGGCCACGCGAGTGGTGGGTAACGTGCAACGCCGCCAGCGTCAGCAGTGGGCGGCGCAGGATGCCGCGCAGGCGGCAGCGGCGGCTCCCGTTCCCGCGCCTGCGGCCGCTCCATCGGCGGTCGACACGCAGCAGCTGATCGGCCAGCTGCAGCAGCTGGGTCAGCTGCGCGATGCCGGAGTGCTCACCGAGGCCGAGTTCACGGCCCAGAAGCAGCGTCTGCTCGGGACCTGATGATGCATCGCGCGTGAGTGCGTCCATGAACCAGGATCCTCCCCGCGCGGCGCCGGGCGGCCCGGAGCCCCTGCCTCCGGGCGAGGGCTCCCTCGGATCGGGTGCCGCGCGGTTCGGCTCGCTCGCCACGTCGGCCGAGGGCATCTACGGCCTCATCATCGTCGCCGGCATGATCGTGGTCAGCCGCAACCTCACGGCCAGCTCCGGCGAGGCGCTGCTGTCGGTGATCGCGACGCTGCTCGTCTTCTTCGCAGCGCACGCCTACGCCGCCGCCGTGTCGTGGATGGCGGAGCACCGCGAGCGCGACGGTGGCATCGGCGCCGCCATCCGTCACGGGCTCAACGACTCGATCGGCCTGCTGGGGCTCGCCGCAGTGCCCGTCCTGATCCTGTTCCTCGGTTTCGTCGGGCTGCTGCACGACGGATTCGCCGTGTGGATGGCGCTGAGCGCCGATGTCCTGCTGTTGGCGATCGTGGGCTGGGTCATCGCCGGGACCCGCACCACGAGCATGTGGGCACGGCTGGGCGGAGCTCTGGTCACGGCATCCTTCGGCGGTATCCTGATCGCGCTCAAAGCTCTCATCCACCATTGACCTCTCCAGCACTGACCGCCCTCTCCACCACTGACCGGAATACGACCATCGACACTCCCTCCGCTGCCGATCAGCTGAACGACGTCCCGCATCTCTCTCGCCGCTGGTGGCACCTCGACCCCGGTGGGGCGCTCGGCGGACTCGGCCTCGCGGTGCTCTCGGTCACACCGTCGCTGTTGCCGCGCCCCGCGTTGTTCCAGGGCGTGGTCACCGCTGTCGCGTTCGCCCTCGGATATCTGCTCGGCGTCGCAGTGTGGCGTGCGGCGCGTTCGCTGGTGCGCCGACGTCCCGCCCCGGCGCTGCGCAGAGTGTTGTGGATCACATACGCGGCGATCTGGCTCGCCGCGGTCGCCGTCCTGTCGGTGCTGGCGCTGTCGTGGCAGAACGAGGTGCGCGCCCTGGTCGAGATGCCGCCGCTGGGTGGCGCGGACCTCGCCCCCTTCCTGGCAGGTTTCGTGCCGGTCGCCCTCCTCTTGCTCGCGATCGGGAAGGCGAATCGACGGTTGTTCCTCGCACTGCGACGCACGAGCGGATCGTCGATGGCGATCCTCGGCACCGCGACCGTCGTGGTCGCGGGCACGGCAGGCGTCGCGCTCGCCGCAGTGGTCGCGGTCGACACGATCTACGCCGGACTCAACGCCGGACCCGAAGCGGGGCTGGCGGAGCCGGATTCGACGTATCGTTCGGCGGGCCCGGACTCGGCGATCGACTGGGAAGACCTCGGCAGGCACGGGAGCGCGTTCGTCGGCGGGGGACCGACCGCCGACGAGATCGCCGCGCTCATCGATGCGCCCGCGATGCAGCCGATCCGCGTATACGCCGGACTGGCCTCCGCCGACACCGTCGAGGAACGCGCCCAGCTGGTCGTGTCGGAGCTCGAGCGCACCGGCGCCTTCGATCGTGAGGTCCTGGTGATCGCCACGACCACCGGGTCGGGATGGCTCGAGGCGCAGACGGTCGACTCGATCGAGTATCTGCACGCGGGCGACACGGCCATCGCGGCGCTCCAGTACGCCTACACCCCGAGCTGGGTGTCGTTCCTGTTCGACCCCGACGCGCCGGTCGAGGCGGCCCGCGTGCTGTTCGACGCGGTGGAGGAGCGGTGGCTGCAGCTTCCGGTGGCCGACCGGCCCCAGCTCATCAGTTACGGACTCAGCCTCGGAGCGCACGGCAGCCAGGCGGTGTTCGACGATCTCGACGCGGTTCGCGCGCGCACGGACGGCGCGATGTTCGTGGGGAGTCCGGCGGGGTCGACGCTCTGGCAGTCGCTGCAGGATGCCCGGGACCCCGGTAGTCCGGTGTGGAGGCCCGTGCTCGATGAGGGGCGTGAGGTGCGGTGGATGTCGCGCGACGGTGATCAGGGCCTGCTCGACGGGCACTGGGAGCATCCGCGGGTGCTGTACCTGCAGCATGCGACGGACCCGGTGACGTGGCTGACGCCGGAGCTGCTGTGGCGTGCCCCCGAGTGGTTGGACCAGGGGCAGCGCGGCGATGACGTCAGCCCGTCGATGCGGTGGATCCCGGTGGTGACGGCGGTGCAGGTCGGAATCGACATGCTCGGGGGAGAGGCGGTGCCCGCGCGTCACGGACACAACTTCGGCGACGTCGTCACGTCGGGATGGCGCGAGGTCACCGGGGATGCCGGGCTGGACGAGGAGGCGGTCGCCGCTATCCGTACCGAGATCGAGAGCTACGCACCGATTCAGCCGTTCCAGGAGTGAGGGGCAGCTGACGTCTAGGGGCGGCCGAGAGGGATGACCTCCGCATGCTCGATGCCGTCCTGGTACCAGACGAGTTCGGCTTCGGTGATGATCTCGGTCGGCAGTGCAGGCAGGGGGCGACGCGCGGCGCGGTCGAGTTCGTCCCAGGCTCTCGCATCGAGGGTCTTGCCGTAGACGACGGAGAGGTGGAAGGTCCAGTCCCCCAGGTCGAGTTCGCCGAGTCTCCGGAAGTCCGTCTCGACGAGGAGATCGGTCAGCGCGGCATAGGCGGAGACGAGTGAGTCGGTGCGAGCGAGGCGCAGGATCACGATCTGCCAGGGAGCAGGGAAGGTGTCCACCGCGTCGGCGGTCACGGTGATCGGATGCTGTCGCGCCGCCCAGGTCCGGATGGCCGCGAGCAGCTCCTCCCGACGTTCCGACTCCGCGAATCCGCGAAGCGTGATGTGCCCGGTGTGTGGGAAGGTGACCGAGGTGTCCAGTGCCGCGAGGGTATCGCGCTGGAGTGCCTGGTACTCCGCGGCGACCGCTTCGGTCGGACGCAGCACGAGGTACTGCTGTCCTTCCAGCGAGGCGAGTTGAGCGGGTGAGGCCATGAACGGTCGACGCATGGGCCGAGCGTACGGTACGGCCCCATCGGCGCGCGTAACATCGGACCCGAGACGTGACACGCCGCCCGCCGGGGCTGGCGGGCGGCGTGTCGGCGGTGATCTCCGAAGCTGTGCGCGGGGGCGGTCAGATCAGGTCGTCGCCAGCACCGCCCGGGTGGAGGTGGTGCGACGCACGGCGACCACGAGCGTCGTGGCGACCAGCGAGAGCACGCCCCAGACGACCAGCGCGGCGATCGCGCTGCCGCTTCCTGCGATGAGGCCGGCGAACGCGGGAGCCGTGGGCAGTGCGGCGCCGAGTCCGGCGAGCCACCCGGGCACGGTCGAGATCAACCCGGTCGCGACCGCCAGCACCCCCACGAGAGCGCTGATCCAGCGGCCGACTCCGCCGAACAGGGCGACCAGCGCCTGGTTCACCGCGGCGAAGGCGATTCCGGCGACGACAGCGGTGCCGGCGAACGACCACCACGCAGCCGCATCGTACGCGGCGACGAACTGCACGATGAGCGCGACCAGGAGCCCCTGACCGGCGCCGATCAGGGCGGCGGGAGCGAACGCGCGCAGGGCGAGCGAGGCCGAGGAACGGCGTGATGTGAGAGTGCGCGCGGTGTGGGCGCGCATCACGATGAAGGACGCCAGACCCCCGAACCACAGCACGACCGCGGCGAGCAGCGGAATCGCGGTCGGCCCGAAGATCGTGTTCATCGAGGAGTTCGTCGTCACCGGGTCGGCCATCACCGAGGCGAGCGACGTCGACTCGGATTCGCTGAACGAGGGGAGCGACTCGGATGCCGTGCGCAGACCGCCCGCGAGGTCGCCGGTGCCGGTGGCGAGGGTGTCGAGTCCGGTGGCGAGCTCGGTCGCACCGTCGGCGAGCTGTGTGGCTCCGTCGCTGAGCTGCGTCGCGCCGCTGGAGAGTGCGCGCGCGCCGGCCGCGGACTGGTCGATGCCCTGGCTGGCGAGCTGGTTCAGGCCGCCCGCGATCTGGGTGGCTCCGGCACCGGCCTCGCTGAGCTGCGAAGACAGCTCGCTGGTGGCTGCCGCATCGAACTGCTGCACACCTGCGGCAACACCCGCGGCGGCACCGGCGGCCCGCTTCGCACCACTGACGACGCCGGTCGCGGTGCCGGCGGCTGTGCGAAGCTCGGCGCAGAACTCGGGGGTCGCAGCAGCGTCGCACTTCGCGACCAGCGCGTTGAGCTGCGTCGACACTGCCGTGGTGCCCGTCGCCACTCCGTCCGTCGCCGCCTTCGTCCCGTTCACGCCTGTGTACAGGTCATCCGGGACCAGCCCGCTCTGCTGGAGCGCTGCCGCTCCCTGGCTGAGCCCCGCACCGAGCGCGCCGGCTCCGTTCGCCACCTCACGCGTCTTCGAGGCGATCGTGTCGAGTCCGGTGGCCAGCGACGAGGCACCGGAGCCGAGGTCGCTCGCGCCGGACGCCAGCTTCGTGGCGCCGTCGGGGATGGCGGCCGCGCCGTCGGCGGCATCCCGTGCACCGCTGGCGAGCTTCACGGCTCCGTCGGCGGCCTCGCCGATCTGATCGCCGATCGTCGTGAAGCCGACCAGGATGTTCTCTGTGGTCGCCTCGGTGAGCTTCGTGCCGAGAGTGGAGGCGGCGACGGTCGCGATCTGGCCGGTGATGAGGTCGTCGGCGACGAGGCCGTCCTCAGGCGTGGTGACCTTGATGGTGGCCTGCTCGGCCTTCCCGCCGCCGTCCGCGATGGCCTGACCGGCCGAAGTGGCCGCGGCCGAGAAGTCTTCGGGGATCGTGATCACGGCCTGGTACGAGCCGTCGGCCAGTCCGTCTGCCGCATCCTCTTCGTTCGAGATCACCCAGGTGAGGTTCGAGTCGAGGTCGTCCGAGCCTTCGACGAGCCCGGACGCGAGCTGGCGCCCGAGCGGGGTGATCTGTCCGTCGATGGTCACCGGGTCGTCGAGGTTGACGATCGCGGCGGTCATCGAGTCCAGACGCTCGGTCGGGTTCTGCAGAGCGGCGACGAGGATGCCGCCGACCGCTGCCGGCAGCAGCAGCACACCGAGGATGGTGAGCCACGTGATCGGCTTGCGGGAGCGGGCGCGCTCGATGGAGAGGGTCATGCGGTCACCTCGGTGGATTCTTCAGCTGCCCGGCGGGGCATCCGTGTATCGATGATGTCGGCGGTCGGCCAGCCGGCCTCCGCGAGGATGGTGCGTGCGACTCCGCCGTCGGACGCCGTGGCGAACACGGCGAGCGGACGAGCGGCTGCGGCATCCCGGAGCATTGCGGTGGCCTGATCCCGCTGGCCTCCGGCGAGACGGTCGAGACCGTCCACGACGACCAGTTCCGATCGGCCGCGGAGTGCTTCGGCGAGGTCGAGCAGCGCGGCATCCGCATCGTCGACGAGCACGCAGCCGACGTGGGCCCTGACCCAGGCCGCGCGGCCGGGGAGCAGGTGGCCGACGACGCGGAGCCGGCCCGACTCGGCGGAAACGCGGCCGGCGATCGCGAGCGCCAGCGCCCGTCGCACGCGGTGGTCGCCTCCGGTGGCGATGAGAGCGCCGGCGGGCTGGACTCGCAACGAGACGCCGTCGAGCAGGGGAGCGTCGGCGCTCAGGGTCAGGTCATCGGCGGCGACCACGGACTGGTCTCCCGGCCACGCGGCCAGGTGCCGCTCGCGCTCCACCGCCTCGCCCTCGATGTCGACGCTCGGCAGGATCTTCTCCAGCCAGGACGGGATCTCCCAGGCGCGCTCGCCCAGGATCGCCATGAGCGCGGGGATCAGCGTCATGCGCACCAGGAAGGCGTCGATCGCGATACCGGCCGCGAGGCCGAGCGCGATGGGTTTGAGCGAGGAGTCCCCCTCGGGAACGAAGGCCACGAACACTGCGAACATGATGAGCCCGGCCGCAGTCACGACCTTCGCCGATCCGGTGAAGCCGCTGCGCACCGTGCGGAGAGCTGCCGCGCGACGGACCGCGCGGTCGGGACTCTTCGAGTCGGGATCGTGCACGAAGTCCTCGCGCATGCGGGAGACCAGGAACACCTGGTAGTCCATCGCGAGCCCGAACAGGACGCCCATCAGGATGATCGGCATGAAGCTGATGATGGGTCCGACCTTGGCCACGTGCAGCAGATCGGCGAACCAGCCCCACTCGAACACGGCCCCCACGACGCCGAAGGCAGCGACGATCGAGAGCAGATAGCCGGCTGCCGCGGTGATCGGCACCCAGATCGACCGGAACACGATGGTGAGCAGGATCAGCGAGAGCCCGATCACGAAGATGCCGAAGGGCAGCAGGGCGTCTCCGAGCTGGTCGGAGATGTCGATGCCGACGGCGGTGAAGCCGGTGACCTTCAGATCGATCCCGAACTCCTCGAGCCACTCGTCGTGGTGAGAGCGCAGCTCGCGCACGAGGTCGGCGGTCGCCGGATCATCCGGCGCGGTCTCGGGGATGATCTGCACGATGCCGGTGTCGGCGGTCTCGTTCGGGGTCGAGAGAGCGACCTCTTTGACGCCGGGGACCTTGGCCACGGCCGCGCCGAGGTCGTCCATCAGGGTGACGGGATCGGTCGACGTGACGATCGTGCCGGTCAGGATCATCGGCCCGTTGAACCCCGGTCCGAAGTGCTCGCCGACGAGGTCGTAGCTCTGCCGGGCTTCCGAGTCCTTCGGCAGCACTCCGGCGTTCGGCAGCGCGAGATTCAGACTCAGGGCGGGCACGGCCACGATCCCCAGGCCGATGATGACGGCGAGGGAGACGAGCACGGGACGCTTCGTGACGCCGCGCACCCAGCGTTCGCTGCCCTTCGACGGGCTCGGCGACGCCTCGGCGTCATCGGACTGCTGGCCGCGGCCGGACGTCTTCGCCTTCGGTGCCTTCGGGGGACGGCCGACGACCCGGCCCTTCATGAACCCCAGCAGGGCAGGGGTGAGGGTGACGGCGATGGCCACGGCGACCGCGACCGCGGCGGACGCCGCGATGCCCATGGTGGTGAGGAACGGGATGCCCGCGAAGCCGAGGCCGATCAGCGCGATCAGCACGGTGACGCCGGCGAACACGACCGCGGAGCCGGCGGTGCCGACCGCGCGCGAGGCGGATTCCTCGGGATCGACGCCCTCTCGGACCTGGTCCTGATGTCGCGCCATGATGAACAGCGCATAGTCGATGCCGACGGCGAGACCCAGCATGAGTGCCAGCAGCGGTGTGGTCGACGACACCGTCGCGAATGCGGTGGCCGCGAAGATGCCGGCCATCGAGATGCCGACGCCGAGGATCGCGGTGAGCAGGGGGAGCCCGGCGACCACGAAGGAACGGAAGGTCACGATGAGCACGAGCAGGGCGATCAGCAGGCCGACGGCCTCGGTGAGCGTCACGCCGGGGATCGAGATCGCGAACAGGTCGCCGCCGAGGGAGGTCTGCGATCCCTTCGGCAGTTCGGAGGAGAGGTCGTTGACGACTGCCCGCAAGGAGTCCTTGGTGGCCTCGGAGACATCGGTCGACTCACCGTCGAACTGCACCCGTACGATCGCGGCGGTGTCGTCGTCGTTGATCATGCCGCTGACCATCTCGTCGTACGGCGATGTGGCGGCGAGCACCTGGTCGAGGTCGCCGAGCTCCGAGACGGCATCCTCGATGTGCTCGCGGTAGTCGTCATCTGTGATCTTGTCTCCCTCGGCGGCGACCACGATGAACTGCGCGTTCGTGCCGCTCACCTGCGGGAACGAGCGGGAGAGCTGCTCGAGCCCCGCCTGCGATTCGGTTCCGGGGATGGTGAACGAGTTGTCTGTTCCCGCGCCGAGCACGAGTGCTCCCGCGCCAGCGATGCCGAGCGCCAGGAGCCAGGAGACGAGGACCCGCCACGGGTGCCGGAAGGACCAGCGGCCGAGCGAGGACAGGAATGTGGACACGCGTTCCTCCGAGGGATGCCATGTGGATACACAGGTGTATCCAATACATAGATGTATCGTAAGGTGACCCGCGCGGTGGAGTCTGTGTGCGGGGTGTGAATCATGCGAGAGTGAAGGGTCAGGAGGTTTCGATGTCGACACCCGCAACCCGCAGCCGGGAGAACACGCGCGCACGGCTGCTCGAGGCGGCCGCGCAGGTCTTCGCCGAGGTCGGCCTCGACGGCGCCTCCGTCGAAGCGGTGTGCGAGCGAGCCGGCTTCACGCGCGGCGCGTTCTACTCGAACTTCGAGTCCAAAGACGAGCTGTTCCTGACGCTGACCGCGAGTGTCGCCGATGTGCGCGTGAGCGCGGTGCGCACCCGCGTCGAGCAGATGACCGCCGAGGGTGCCTTGGCGGAGGGCTGTGATCCCATCGAACTCGTGCAGCGCGTCATGGAGCTCGGCGGCGATGACCGCCTGGGTGTCATGCTGATGAGCGAGATCCGCATCCGTGCTCTCCGCGACGCGGAGTTCGGTGCGGCCTATCTCGCGCAGGAGAGCGAGATGGTCGCGAGCGTCGCTCAGATCGTCGAGGACATCGTGGTCGCCGGTTCCCTGCGGCTGCGCATCCCGGCCGATGCGGCCGCCCGCATGCTCATGATCCTCTGGGAGGGTATGACCGTGCGCGGAGCGATGGCGGGTCAGGATGACGAGAGGCTTCGCCACTCCGGCAGTGAGGAACTCGCGCGTCTGGTGGAGCTGCTGATCGAGCCGTAGACGTCAGTCGCGGCGGGTGCGCGGGAGAGGTGCGGCGAGCACGTCGACTCAGTGCGCGGCGGTTGCGAGCTCGTAGTGACAGCGGGCGAGTCGCGCCATCCACCATTCCCGGCGTTCGTCTGAGGCGGCGAGCCGGGTGAGAGCAGCGGGATCGGGGGTGAGTCGCCCGACCGGGATGGAGCCGTCGACCGGGCGGAGCTCGGCGACGTCGTCGAGAAAGAGTGATGACGTGCCCAGTCCGCAGTCGTAGTCCAGCCGGGGCAGCGCGGCGGCGAGTGCCGCGCCCTGCGAGAGGCCGATCGCGGTGTCGAGGGCGCTGGAGACGACGACGGGGAGTCCGGCGGCTGTCACGATCTGCAGTGCGTGCGTGACGCCCCCCAGCGGCTGCGCCTTGATCACGAGCAGGTCGGCGGCGCCGGCGCGCGCCACGGCCAGGGGATCGGATGACTTGCGCACGCTCTCGTCTGCGGCGACCGGGATGCCGAGGTACTTCACGCGCTGACGCAGCTCGGCGAGCTCTGGTACCGTCGCGCACGGTTGCTCGACGTACTCCAGGTCGAACTCGTTGAGCGCGTGCACCGCCCGTTCGGCCTCATCGACGTTCCAGGCTGCGTTTGCGTCGACACGGATGCGCCCCTCCGGCCCCATGGCCTCACGCACCGCCCGCACCCGTGCCACATCGTCGGCGAGCGCCTGGCCGGGTTCGGCGACCTTGACCTTCGCCGTTCGGCATCCGGTGAAGCGCGCCAGCAGTTCGGGCACGCGGGCGGCGTCGATCGCTGGCACCGTCGCATTCACGCCGATGCGTTCACGCAGTGGCTCGGGCTGGACGTTCCAGGCGAAGTCGATCGCGGCGGCGAGCCACGTCGCGGCCTCCGCATCCTCATACTCCGTGAACGGGGAGAACTCCGCCCACCCCTGCGGTCCTTCGAAGAGCAGTGCCTCTCTGGTGTCCACGCCGCGGAAGCGGCTGTGCATCGGGAGGGCGACGACCCTGGCCGAGTCGATCAGTTCTGCGAGCGGCGGGATCATGTGCCCATTCTGCTCTCTATGCGCCTGCGCGCGTCGTCCCGCGCCGGGGCGAGTCGCGCCGGCGCGTTCGGTCGAGGCAGCTGCACAGACGCCTCCTCCACATAAATGTGCGATTGACAATGGTGTGTGACGCACACTATCGTCTGTGGCATGAACGAAGTCCTCGACACGCACCTGCAGGAGCTGCGACGCGGCACGATCGTGCTCGCCTGCCTGCAGCTGCTGCGCACCCCGGGCTACGGCTACGGGCTGCTCGAAGAGCTCGAGCGGCGAGGATTCGCGACAGACGCGAACACCCTGTACCCGCTGCTGCGGAGACTCGAGAAGCAGGAGTACCTCACCAGCGAGTGGAACACCGACGAGGCCAGACCGCGCAAGTTCTACCGCACCTCCGATGCCGGCATCCGTCTCGCCGACACTCTCACCGAAGAATGGCGATCGCTCACCACCGCGATCGCGAGCCTCACTGCAGAGGAGAATTGACATGACCAGTGCGACGCTCACCGAGCGATACATCAGCGCGACGATCCGCAGCCTGAAGCCCGACGCGCAGGCCGACGTCAGAGCCGAGCTGGAGGCGTCCATCGCGGATGCCGTCGAGGCGCGCCTCGAACAGGGCGAGACCCGGGCCGACGCGGAGCGCGCCGTCCTCACCGAGCTGGGCGACCCGGGCATCCTGGCAGCCGGCTTCGCCGATCGTCCGCTGCACCTCATCGGTCCGCGGTACTACCTGACCTGGTGGCGTCTGCTGAAGGTGCTCCTGCTCGCCGTGCCGGTGAGCGTGCTCGGTGCCGTCGCGCTGGGCCAGACCATCTCCGGTGCGGCGGTCGGCGAGATCATCTCCTCGGCGATCCTGGCGGCCGGCGGGGTGGTCATCCAGCTGTGCTTCTGGACGACGCTCGTGTTCGTCGTGCTGGAGCGTGCCGGCACCGATACCGGCGAGACCTGGAACGTCGACAAGCTCCCCGAGCCGATGGAGAACAGCGGCGGGCGGAGCGAGCTGATCGCCGCGCTGGTCTTCCTCGGGATCGCCGTCGGCGCCCTGCTCTGGGACCGATTCCGCGGCTTCGTGATCGTCTACGGCGAGGCGCTTCCGATCCTCGATCCGCGGCTGTGGCCGTGGGGGATCTCGGCCCTGTTCGTCCTGATCGTGCTGGAAGCGGTCTTCGCGATCGTCGTCTTCATGAAGGGGCGATGGAGCAGGGGTCTCGCGGTGGCGAACACTGTCCTCGCACTGGCCTTCCTCGCGTGGGCCCTGGCACTGCTCCTGCGTGGCGAGCTGATCAACCCGGACTTCCTGTCGCACGTCGCGGCGGTCGGGGGCGAGGAATTCGCGACCGGCGACGCGAAGGCGGCGGGCGAAGGCGGCACCTTCCGCATCCTCGCGGTCCTGCTGGCATTCGGCATCGCGATCGGGGTGGGATGGGACATCGTCGACGGCTGGATCAAAGCGGTGCGCGCTCGCCGCAGGTCCGCCGTCGGCGGGGCGGGCCGAGGAATAGGCTGGATGCCGTGACCACCGCATTCGTCTCCGACCTGTTCGACCCGAGCGAGTGGACTCTCGCGCCCGGTGCCGAGGACTACACCGACATCACGGCGCACGTCTCGCACGACGGCGGGGTCGCGCGCATCGCCTTCCACCGTCCGGAGGTGCGCAACGCCTTCCGACCGCACACGGTCGACGAGCTGTATCGCGCGCTCGACATCGCGCGCCAGGATCCGCGGATCGGGGCAGTGCTGCTCACGGGCAACGGTCCCAGCGCGAAGGACGGCGGGTGGGCGTTCTGCTCAGGCGGCGACCAGCGCATCCGCGGCCGCGACGGCTACAAGTACTCCGACTCCGAGACGACCGTGCACGATTCGGCGCGCGGAGGCCGTCTGCACATCCTCGAGGTGCAGCGGCTGATCCGCTTCATGCCCAAGGTCGTCATCGCCGTGGTCCCCGGGTGGGCGGCCGGTGGAGGTCACTCGCTCCACGTCGTCTGCGACCTCACGATCGCGAGCGAGGAGCACGGGCGCTTCAAGCAGACGGATGCCGACGTGGGCAGCTTCGACGCCGGCTACGGGTCTGCGTACATGGCCCGCCAGACCGGGCAGAAGATCGCCCGCGAGGTGTTCTTCCTCGCCGAGGAGTACTCGGCGCAGCGCGCGTACGAGATGGGTGCCGTGAACCGTGTCGTGCCCCATGCGGAGCTCGAGCGCGAAGCGCTGAAGGTGGCGCGCACGGTGCTCACCAAGTCGCCGACGGCGATCCGCATGCTCAAGTTCGCCTTCAACGCGGTCGATGACGGGCTGGTCGGACAGCAGGTGTTCGCGGGGGAGGCCACGCGGCTCGCCTACGGCACAGACGAAGCCGTCGAGGGACGCGACTCGTTCCTCGAGAAGCGCGACCCCGACTGGTCTTCGTTCCCCTGGCACTACTGAGGTCGCATCATGATCCCCCTGATCCCCACGGATGCCGAGAACCCGGCGCAGTTGCGGGATGACCTGCGGCGTGCGCTCGACGGCGGACCCGCCCTGGGGTTCGGGATGGTCGCCGGCAGCCCCGACGAGGTCGAGGAGGGGACCGCGGCCGTCATCGCGACCTCCGGATCGAGCGGGATCCCGAAGCGGGTGGTGCTCAGCGGCGAGGCCCTGCGCGCCAGCGCCGAGGCCACGGCCGAGCGCATCGGGAGCGGTCGCTGGCTGCTCGCACTTCCTGCGGGCTACGTGGCGGGACTCCAGGTGTTGGTGCGCTCGGTGCTCGCTGGTACGCAGCCGGTGGCGTTGGAGGGCCGGTTCTCGCCGCTCGCCTTCGCGGAGGCGTCGCTGTCGATGCTGCGCCCGGCGCCCGGCGTCGGAGTGCCCGCCCTGTACACATCCCTCGTACCCGCGCAGGTGGCGACGCTGCTCGACGCTGCGGATGACACGGCGGTGCGAGCCGCGCTGCAGGCCTATCAGGCGATCCTCGTGGGCGGTCAGGCGCTGCCGCAGCCCGTGCGCGAGCGGGCGGAGGAACTCGGGGTACGACTCGTGCGCACCTACGGATCGACCGAGACCAGCGGCGGGTGCGTGTACGACGGGGTAGCGCTCGACACCGTGGCGGTGCGGGTCGTGGAGGGCGAGATACGCCTCGCCGGGCCCATGCTCGCAGACGGCTACCTCGATGACCCTGCACTGACCGCGCGGACATTCGTGCGCGATGAGCACGGCATCCGCTGGTACCGCACGGGCGACCTCGGCATGGTCGAGGACGGCGTCGTGCGGGTGCAGGGCCGCGCCGACAATGTGATCGTGTCGGGCGGCATCAACATCTCGCTCGACCGTGTCGAACGCGTGGTACGACAGGTGCCGGGGCTCCACCAGGCGGTCGTGGTGGGAGTCGACGACGAGCGCTGGGGCGAGGCCTCCGTCATCGTCGCCGCCCGAGGTGAGGTACTGCGGCGCAGCGAATCGGAGCAGCTCGTGCAGGCGCGTGACGCCGTGGCGGAGGAGCTGGGAAAGCACGCCAGGCCCGCACGGCTGATCCTGGTCGACGAACTCGCGGTGCTGGCATCGGGCAAGCCCGACCGCGAGGCGATCCGCCGCGCGGTCGCCGAGTTGCGCTGAGGATCTGCGGACGGCGTCGACCTGCCAGGATGAATCATGGCCTCGTACACGCACGGACATCATGAGTCCGTCCTCCGCTCGCACAGCATCCGCACCATCGCGAACTCGGCGGAGTACCTGCGCCCGTACCTCCAGCCCGCCACTCGGCTGCTCGACGTCGGCGCGGGCCCCGGATCGATCACGATGGACTTCGCGGGCATCGTCTCCCACGTCACCGCGACCGAGATCGATGATGCCGCCCTGTCGCTGTCTCGCGGCCTGGCCGAGAGCAGGGGAGTCGAGAACATCGCCTTCTCGATCGAGGACGTGCACGCGCTGAGCTTCGCGGATGACAGCTTCGACGTCGTGCACGCTCACCAGGTGCTGCAGCACGTCGGCGACCCGGTGCAGGCGCTCCGCGAGATGCGCCGCGTGACGGTGCCCGGCGGCGTCGTGGCCGCCCGCGATGCGGACTACGCGGGCTTCCACTGGTTCCCGATCCTGCCGGAGCTCGACCGCTGGCTGGCGCTGTACCGCGAGGCCGCACGGGCGAACGGCGGAGAGCCGGACGCGGGGCGGCGGCTGCTGTCGTGGGCACGGGCCGCAGGCTTCGACGACATCACTGCGTCCGCCTCCACCTGGTGCTACGCGACTCCGGAGGACCGTGCGTGGTGGGGCGGGATGTGGGCCGACCGCATCCTCGAGTCCGCGCTGGCCCGACAGCTCGTCGACAGCGACATGGCGACCACGGCGGATCTGCACGAGATCAGTGACGCCTGGAAGCGCTGGGCGGATGACGGCGACGGCTGGTACCTGGTGCCGCACGGCGAGATCCTCTGCCGCGCCTGAGTCTGCCGCGCTTGAGCGGGCGGATACATCCGCAGACGGACGCGCCCCGCCCACCGCTCGCGTAGCGTGAGAGGGTGTTCCGCCCGATCTCCCGCACCTGGCTCATCGTCGACATCGTCGGCGCTGTACTCGGTTTCGCCGTCACCACGCCGCTGACCCTCTTCTTCTCGGCCACTCAGCTGAGCGCGTGGAGCGGCGCGTCGGCGTTGGCGGTGACCGCGTCGGTGGTGGCGAGCGCCGTCGTGTGGGGTGCTGCCGCGATCGCGCGGCTCTCGCCCGCGCTCGCGCTCGGGGTAGCGTGGTTCGGCGCTGTGATCCAGATGGGCATGGGGTTGGCGCCCGCAGTCTACGACCTGGGGATCATGGTCGTGCTCTTCGCGACGGCGGCCTGGGGCAGCAGGCGACTGCTCTGGATCGGCGGCATCTCCGCGCTCGGCGGCGGTGTGCTCGGCGGTCTGTATTTCGGCGTGGTCTGGTCGGGAGAGCTGCTGACGGATGCCGCGAGCGCCCTGAGAGCGGCGCTGATCGCGACGCTGCTGGCCTCGGTGTTCGTGCTCGCGATGGTCATGTCGTGGGGTGCGGGTCTGCTGTGGCGGGTGATCCTGAGGGGGCGCGAGACCCAGGTCGCCAGGGCGCAGGCCGAGATGCTCGCTGCGGAGGAACAGGAGCGGGTGCGGATCGCCCGCGACATGCACGACGTCGTCGCCCACTCGCTCGCGGTCGTGATCGCACAGGCGGACGGCGCGCGCTATGCCGCCGCCGCACAACCGGAGATCGCGTCGGAAGCCCTCGGAACCATCGCCCAGACGGCGCGGGGTGCGCTCTCCGACGTGCGGCTGCTGCTCACACAGCTGCGTCATCGGCAGGGGGACGGACCGCAGCCGACGCTCGCCGACCTCGAGACGCTGTTCGCCCAGGTGCGCCAGGCGGGCGTCGAGCCGCGCATCACGGTCGATCCGATGCCGCCGGGGGAGCCGCCGGGAGCCATTCAGCTCGCGGTCTACCGCATCCTCCAGGAGGCGCTCACGAATGCCATCCGACACGGCGACGGCGCTGTCGAGGTGCACCTGGCCTGGCTGCCTGATCGCGTCGATGTCCAGGTGCGCAACATGATCGGGGGTGATGCCGTGCCTACCGTGGGCGGTCACGGTGTGATCGGCATGCGCGAGCGGGCGCAGCTCGTGGGCGGTAGCCTGCAGGCGGAGCGTCACGGGGACCAGTTCGTCGTGGCAGCCTCCCTTCCGATCGGCGGGCCCGTCGCCGGATGACGTCTTCACCCGCAGGAGGCTGTGCCGCATGATCCGTGTCGTCCTCGTCGATGACCAGTCCCTCTTCCGCGCCGGCATCCGTATGCTCGTCGCCTCTCAACCCGACCTCGAAGTGGTCGGCGAGGCCGGCGACGGACGTGAGGCCCTCGACGTCGTGCGCACGACCAGGCCCGACGTCGTGCTGATGGACATCCGGATGCCGGTGATGGACGGGCTGACCGCCACGGCCGAGATCCTCACGCAGCCGGATGCCCCGCGCATCGTGATGCTCACCACCTTCGACCTGGACGAAGCAGCAGCCAGGGCCATCCGGCAGGGAGCGAGCGGGTTCCTGCTCAAGGACGCCGACCCGGAGTTCCTGCTGGCGGCGATCCGCACCGTGCATGCCGGCTCGAGCGTGATCGCCGCCTCCGCGACTCGCGACCTGTTCGCCCACTTCGCCGAGGCGCCGAAGCCGGTTCCGGAGCAGTACACCACGCTCACCGACCGGGAGCGCGAGATCTTCGCCCTCGCCGCACGCGGACTGTCGAACGCCGAGATCGCCGCCCGCGAGTTCCTCAGCGAGGCGACCGTCAAGACGCACATCAGCCGCATCCTGACAAAGCTCGGGCTGCGCGACCGCGTGCAGCTCGTGGTGTTCGCGTTCGAGCACGGTCTGGCCTGACCCGACCTCGCCGAATCATCCTTGCGATGTAGCGGGATGCGTCGGGCGGGCGACGCGCACCGGTACGGTCGCTCCGTAGCGTCGAAGGTATGGAGATCACGACCACCGACCTCGGGCTCGCCGCCCGCGTCCAGCACCTCAAGAAGAACTACGGCAGCGGCGAGGGCACCGTGCGTGCGCTCGACGATGTGAGCGTCGGCATCCGCCGCGGACAGTTCACCGCCATCATGGGGCCGTCCGGCTCCGGCAAGTCCACGCTCATGCACATCATGGCCGGGCTCGACACCCCGACCGAGGGGCGCGCTTGGATCGGGGACACCGAGATCACCGGCCTCGCTGACCTCGACCTCACGATCCTGCGCCGACGCCGCGTCGGCTTCATCTTCCAGGCGTTCAACCTGGTCCCCACGCTCGATGCACTCGGGAACATCCTGCTGCCGTTCGAGCTCGATGGTCGTCGTCCGAGTGCGATCGAACGTGCGCGCATCGACGGGCTCATCGACACCCTCGGCCTCGGCGCGCGACTGAGCCACCGCCCGCACCAGCTCTCCGGTGGCCAGCAGCAGCGCGTCGCGATCGCCAGGGCGCTCGCCACCGCACCCGACCTCGTCTTCGCCGACGAGCCCACCGGCAACCTCGACTCGCAGACGGGCCGCGAGGTGCTGCAGCTGCTCGCTCGTGCGAGCCGCGAGCACGGGCAGTCCATCGCGATGGTCACGCACGACGCGATCGCCGCGAGCCACGCGGATCGGGTGCTGTACCTCGGCGATGGCCGCATCGTGGCCGACCACCCGCGTCAGACCGCCGAAGAGATCTCGGCCTACATGCTCGCCGCCGAGGTGGCGGCATGACCGCCGTCGCCACGGTCGTCCCCGAGACGCGGGCGACCGCGCCGCGACTGGCCTGGTTGCGCGACCGCGGCATGGGCGCGAGCATCCTTGTCGCCGCCCTCTCGGCTGCGTTCGGGGTGCTGCTGGTGGAGGTCACGGCCTACATCGGCGCCGTGCTGCAGGCCGATCCCTTCATCGGCGACAGTGAGACGCTCGCCTTCGTCGTGGCACTGCTGTCGGTGCTGCTCACCGCGGTGGCGATGTACGTGGCCGCGATCGTCACCGCCAACACCTTCTCGACGATCATCGCCGGCCGCACTCGCCAGATCGCGCTCATGCGACTGATCGGCGCCACCGCGCGGTCG
Organism: Microbacterium croceum; assembly: GCF_023091245.1. Taxonomy (NCBI): domain Bacteria; kingdom Bacillati; phylum Actinomycetota; class Actinomycetes; order Micrococcales; family Microbacteriaceae; genus Microbacterium; species Microbacterium croceum. The sequence continues at coordinate 1,425,003 of NZ_JAHWXN010000001.1, forward strand.
CAGCGCGCCGAGGTCGGGCGTCAGGGGCTCATCGTCGGCATCATCGGTGCCGGCCTCGGTCTGCTGGCCGGACTCCTGGTCACCGTGGCCGGCGTGCAGATCGGGGCGATGCTGCTCGACAACGACCCCTCGGGCTTCTCGCTCGCGCAGCCGTTCATCGCTCTTCCCGTGATCGGTGTCGCCCTCACCACCTGGGCGGCCGCCTGGGCCGGATCTCGGCGGGTGCTCACCGTGACTCCGCTGCAGGCCCTCGGTGGATCCGTCGAGCGCGCCCACGATGAGGTGTCCGGACGTCAGGGGCGTCACATCGGCGCGTGGGTGCTGTTGATCGCCGGGGCGGCGCTTCTCGCCGCCGGTGTGGTGATCGGCCTGATCACTCCGCTCGGAGTCGTCGTCGCCTTCCTGGGCGGACTGCTGTCGTTCACCGGGCTGGCTCTGGGGTCGGTGCTGTTCATGCCGCCGGTGCTGCGGCTCGTGGGCAAGATGTTCGGGTCGAGCGCGACCGCACGTCTGGCCGCTGAGAACGCGCTGCGCTACCCGGAGCGTTCCTCGCGCATGGCGATCGGTGTCGTGATGGGCGTGACACTGGTGACGATGTTCGCCGTCGCGCTGGAGTCGGCGAAGCGGCTGATGATGAACCAGTCCGGTGACGTGCCAGACGAGTTCTTCGCTCCGTTCGACGCGTTCGCCGCGATCATGATGGTGCTCGTCGCGGTCTCGGCCGTGATCGCCGCGGTCGGACTCGTGAACCTCCTCACGATCGGTGTGGTGCAGCGTCGCCGGGAGCTCGGTCTGCTCCGCTCGATCGGTCTGTCGAACCGCCAGGTGCGACGGATGGTGCTGCTCGAGGCGACGCACATCACGGTGGCCGCGACACTCACCGGGCTTGTCCTCGGCGTCGCCTACGGCTGGATCGCGGCGCAGTCGCTGCTGGGCTCGGTGCCCACGCTGCCCGACTTCACACCCGCAGGTCTGGTCGCCCCGCAGATCCCGTGGCTGCCGGTGGCGATCATCGTGGCGGCCACGGCCGTGCTCACCCTGGTGGCTGCGGCCACGCCCACCCGGCTCGCGACCCGCGTGGCCCCTGTCGAGGCGCTCGCCGCCGACTGACCCGGTTGCCGCCTGCGTGAGGGGTCACGACACGCCGCGAGCGCGACCCCGCTCGCGGCGTGTCATGACCCCTCGGACGCGCATAGGCTGGACGGATGCCGCCGTTCGATCAGTCCACGTATCAGGTCCGCCTCGACTGGGGCCTCGCGGGGCTCGAGCGCCTCGCGGATGCGGATGTCGTCGTGATCGTCGACGTGCTGCACTTCTCCTCACGACTGGCGGATGCCGTGCTCGGCGGCGCCGAGGTCGATCTCGCGGATGCGGCGAACTGGTCGGTCGACGCCGTCGCCCCTGCTCTCGCGGTGACGGCTGCCGCGGGCGGAGCGACGGTGCTGGTCGGTGGCCTCCGCAACGCCTCGGCCGTCGCGCGCAGCGTGCAGGCCCTGCAGGAGCAGCGGCAGGCACGCACCTCGGTCGCGGTGATCGCGGCGGGGGAGCGCGACGGCTCCAACGACCTGCGCTTCGCGGTCGAGGATCACCTCGGCGCCGGGGCGATCATCGCCGCGCTGACCGATCTCGGCATCGACCACACGGCCCCGGACGCCGCCGTCGCAGCCGAAGGCTTCCGCGCACTGCGTCGCGCTCTCGGGCACCTCGTCTCGGCGAGCGGTTCGGCGCGTGACGGTGCGGATGCCGAGACGGTCGCCGCGGCATCCCGCCTGGACGCCGTCTCGACGGTCCCCGTACTCCGGGACCGCGTCTTCGTCTGCTTCGCCTGACTTCGCTCCGAGACTCCCCTCATGATGCAGTCGTGGCGATCGGACGGAGGCTCGGACGCCACGCCCACGTATAACGCCCGGGGTGCGAGGGGCACGCGTAGGGTCGTGGCATGAGGTACCTTCCCGCCGTCATCGTCGATGCCCTGCTGGTGCTCGTCTTCGCGGCGATCGGCCGTGCATCGCACGACGAGAGCCCTGCCGGCTTCCTGCTCACCGCGTGGCCGTTCCTGGTCGCACTGCTGCTCGGACATCTGCTGGCCGCGCTGCTGCCCGCACGGCCACGTCGCCCGTGGACGCTCCTGTGGGGGGCCGTCGTCTGGGGCGTGACCGTCGTCGGCGGGATGCTGCTGCGGGTGCTCAGCGGTGACACGGCTCAGGTGCCGTTCATCATCGTCGCCACGCTGACGCTCGGGGTCTTCCTGGTGGGGTGGCGCGCCATCGCCGCCTTCGTGCGGAGGAATCGCTCACGCGCGGCGACCGCGGGTCACACGTCGACGGCCGATCCCGAAGACGCCGATCCCGAAGACGTCCACCCTGAAGACGTCCACCCTGTAGACGTCGACAACGAAGATGTCGACGCCGAAGAATCCGCGCCCACCCGGAGAGACGACGACCCTGTCGCCTGACGCCGGCCGCCTGGTTCAGCGCGGCAGCTGTGCGGCGAGGCGTGCATCCGACGTGATCTCGCGACGGGTCCAATCGAAGAGGTGACGCGCATCGTACGTGCGTGAGCACCGCGCACACGACGTGGGCCTGGTCGGCCGGCGGTGCCGATAGGTCACGTGCCCGGCAGGGCACCGACCGACCCAGGGAGCGAGCTCGACCGCGGTCTCGCCGCGGTGTGTCGTGCCCCCGACATAGCCGAGGTCGCGCGCGACGTGCTTCCAGGTGGAGCCGTGTGCGGCGGCATGCCCGGCGAGGGCGTGCGCGACCTCATGGAGCAGCACTTGATGGATCTCGTCATCGTCGAATCGAGCGGCGAGGTACCGCGACACCGTGATGCGCTTCTTGGTGTAGTCGCATTGCCCGGCACGCCGCTTGGCGTTGTCGAAGCCGAAGGACCAGGTGTCATCGAGATGCATCCGGATGAGCGCCTCGCCCCAGATGCGCACACGGTCAAGATCCGCCATGCGCCCAGGCTAAGCCATACCACCGACAGTGGGCGGCAGCAGTCGGGGAGGAGTGTCAGCTGACGACGAGCTGTGATGTGCGGCGGCGTTCGGTCGCGTCGATCGCGAGCAGCACGGTCTCGAGGTCGCGATCGGCCGCGCCGGCCTCTCGCCGCAGGAAAAGCGAGCGCTTGAAGCTCTCGCGCGCCGTGTCGTAGTCCTCGGCATCGAAGGCGTTCTTGCCGCGGTGCTGATGAGCGAAGGCGGCGATGGAGATCCATCCCTGGCCCTCCGCCTCTTCTGCGCACATCGCCAGCTCCTGATCCGCGGCGGCATGCTGTCCGCGGTACTGCTGGATCGTCGCGTGCAGCACGCGCGCCCGCAGAACGTCCTTGCGCGTGCCGGCCATGCGTGCCTGCCGCACCGCTTCGTCGGCGAGAGTCAGAGCCTCATCGAGCCGGTCGAGCACTTTGAGCAGCCACACGCGCTCCAGCAGCGCAGGAAGACTGCGCTGCCCGTCGATCTCCTCGAGACGCACCGCGCATTCGCTGAGGTCGACCAGCTCACGGAGGTTCTCCTGGTCGTATCCCCGGATGAAACTCATTGCTCTCCTTCCGCAGCGTCCTTGTTCCAGTCTGCCTGGCTCGTTCGCGCTCGCCGACTCGGCGCGCCCGTGACCGGGCATCCCGACCCGGGAATGGTCAGCGCAGGAAGAGCGAGGCGTCGGGTCGGGGTGACGCCACGGCGTCCGCGTCGGTCACGATCCGGGCCCCCTGCACGAAGGTCGTGAGCTCTGGGCCCTGGGCGATCTTGGCAGGATGGGGGCCTGCGGCGAGCAGCCGGGGGAGCCATTCCGTCGGCAGTGGCGAGGCCGAGGCAGCGATCACCAGGTTGCCGAATCGGCGCCCCTTGAGCACCTGGGTGTCGGCGAGTACGCCGATCTCCGGCAGCACTTCTGCGATCGTCGCGACCTGTCGGCGGGCGAAGGCGAGACCAGGGCCGTCAGCGACGTTCACCAGCAGCACCCCGCGCGGGCCGAGCAGCTGAGACAGCTCGCGGTAGAACTCGACGCTGGTCAGATGCGCGGGGGTCTGCGCGCCCGAGTACACGTCGGAGACGACCAGGTCGCACTGTCCGACGAGAGCCGGAGGCAGCCGCTTGACCCCCTCGCGTGCATCGCCGATGCGGATGCGGATCGCCGCGCCCTTCGGCAGCGGCAGGTGTTCGCGCACGAGCTGTGCCAGTGGGGCCTCGAGCTCGATCACCTGCTGGCGCGAGCCGGGTCGCGTGGCGTCGACGTAGCGGGGGAGGGTCAGTGCTCCGGCGCCGAGGTGCACCGCCGTGAGCGCCTCTCCCGGCGAGGTCAGCTGGTCGATCACGGCACCCATGCGCACGATGTACTCGAAGTGCAGGTGGGTGGGGTCGTCGAGGTCGACATGCGACTGCGGCGTGTCGTCGACGACGAGCTCGAAGCCGCCGGCGAACTCCGACGGCACGATCCGGGCCATACCTCCATGATCGAGGCGGGCTTCGGGGTGGTCGGTGTCTCGTGATCGCGTCCGGCCCATGGCACGAGCCTACGCCGTGGGCATCCGGCCGGAATCGCCTACCGCTGGTTGCCGACGGCGCAGGTCTCCTGCTCGAGGGTCTGGCCGGAGATGTCGGGAGGCAACGTGGTCCTGACCTCGGGTGTCTCGGTGGAGGTCGGATCGGGGGTCTCCGTCGTCTGCTCGGGAGCCGGCGTCGTGAGCGTGACGCCGCCGTGCGTCGCGACGTCACCGGTGAGTTCCAGTGGCTGCCCTGACTTGACCGCGGACCACAGGGCCTCGGCCGCATCCCAGTTCGGCACGACCTTGTTCTTGTCATCCGGGTCGGTGAGGTTCGGGTACTGGACGAACACGAAGTCGCTGAAGCGCACGTCTTTGAGGGTCAGCGCGATCTGCGCGAGGCGCAGCGGGTCCTTCAGCTCCTCGCTCGGCACGATGTTGTCGGCGACGGCACCGGCCAGACGCAGCACCGTGGGGATGTCGGTCAGCGTCTCGGAGCTGAGCACCTTCTTCGCGAGCCGCGACATGTACTGCTGCTGGTTCGAGATGCGGGCCAGGTCGCTTTCATCGCCAACGCCGTGGCGGGTGCGGATGAACTGCAGGGCTTCGTATCCCGAGATGGTCTTCAGCCCGGCGGGCCAGTCGATGTTCGTGTACGGATCGCGGATGCCGTCGCCGGCGATGCAGACCTCCACGCCGCCGATCGCATCGGTGATGGCCATCACGCCATCGAAGCTCATCTTCGCGGCGAACTCGATGGGGATGTCGGCGAGGGTGCTCACGGTCTTGACCACGCACGAGAGGCCGGCGTGCTGGAAGAGGGAGTTGATCGACTGCTTCTGCATCGGCGAGGCGACAGAGCCGTCTGCGCGGGTGCACTCCGGCACGGGGATCATCAGGTCGCGGGGAAGCGAGACGACCGTGACGTTGCGCGGCTCAGCGGAGACGTGCACGAGCAGGTTCACGTCGTTGAGGATGCCGCCCTCGGCCTCGGTGCAGCGCTCCTTGAGGAGCGCGGTCGTCTGTTCGCTGCACTCGTCTGTTCCGATGACGAGGATGCTGAACGCCTTGTCCCCCGGGTAGGCGCCGATGGTCGGCGGATCGACTTCGGGAGCCACTTCGAGTGTGACCGCGTCCTGCCCTGCGCGGTTGAGCAGGTCCGCCACGATGAACGCCCCGACCGCGATCGCGGAGACCAGCACGACACCGAGTCCGATGCCGAGGAAGCGCAGAAGAGACGAGAGAGCGCTGCGGGTGGGGAGTGGTGCGTGGCGGGCGACCGGAGTGCGATCACCGCGCGCGTTACTGCGAGCCATGACGCGAGCCTACCTTTGGAAGAAATTGTTACGGCGGGATGACAATCTCGGAAACAACTTGCAGATAATTAGTTAGTCGTAAATACTTTTCCTACGGGCGCGCACTCGATTGCCGCCGAGTCATTTCAACGAGGAGATCTTTCTGATGCACAAGCGCATTCTTCCGGTCGTGGCGCTGGGCGCCGCGGCCACGCTCGGTCTCGCGGCCTGCGCAGGCGGCAGCACGGGTGGCAGTACCGACGGAGAGGGCCAGGAGCTCACCGTCTGGATCATGAAGGGCACCAACCCCGACTCGTCGGCGTTCTACGATGCCGTCTCGACCGCCTTCGAGGAGAAGACCGGTGCCACGGTCAACATCGAAGAGGTGCAGTGGGCCGACGCGCACGACCGCTTCGTCACCTCTATCGCCGGGGGCACGACCCCCGACATCGCCGAGACCGGCACCACCTGGACCGCCGAGTTCGCCGACGCGGGCGCACTGCTGGACCTCGACGAGTACGTCGACGCCGAGAAGGGTCTCCGTGACGATCTCGTCGAGGGTCTTGCCGTCGCCGGCACCTACGACGAGAAGCTCTACGGCATGCCCTGGTACGCCGGCGTGCGTTCGCTGGTCTACCGTGCCGACGTGTTCGAAGAGCTGGGGCTCGAGGCCCCCAAGACCTGGGATGACATCGTCACTGCGGGCGAGGCCATCAAGGCAGCGCACCCCGACATGCTCCCCTTCCCGGTCCCCGGTGACGCCGAGTTCCAGGTCTACCCCTGGGTGTGGGGTGCGGGCGGAGAGATCGCCACGAAGGACGGCGACACCTGGACGAGCGAGCTGGACAGCGCCGAGTCGCAGGCGGGCATCGAGTTCTACACCGGCCTCGCCACGGAGCACGGCTTCTCCTCGGCCGGCGCGACCACGTGGAAGGAGACCGATCTGCGTGACGCGTTCACGCAGGGCAACGTCGCGATGATGCTGTCCGGCTCCTGGACGCCGAAGGCGCTCATCGAGGCGAACCCCGAGCTCGAGGGCAAGATCGGCGCGGCCGTGATCCCCGGTCAGGACGGCGGTATCGCCCCGTCCGTGCTCGGCGGATCGCACCTCTCGGTCTTCAACACCACCAAGAACGCCGACCTCGCGTGGGAGTTCGTCAAGCTGATGACCACCGGCGAGTTCGCCGAGCAGTGGGCTGATGAGACCGGCTACTTCCCGGGCGTCCAGTCCGCGATGGAGGAGGCCCTGGCCTCGACCGACCCGCTCGTCGCACCGTTCGCGGACCAGATGGTCAACGGCGGCGCATCCGTGCCGGTCACCCCGAACTTCGGCGCCGTGCAGGCCAAGAAGACGACCAACTCCATGATCCAGGCCATCCTCGGTGGTCAGAAGGACGTCAAGACCGCGACGAAGGATGCCGCGGCTGAGATGACCGACCTCCTCAACAAGTAAGGCACATTCCCTTCATGTCGATGGTGCACGCGCCACTGCCGGCCACGGAGGCGGGGAACACCCCCGCCTCCGTGGCCGGCGGCCGACCGCGGCGAGGCTTCTCCCTCATCACGGCCCGCCCCTGGCTCCTCCTCGCCCCCGGGCTGATCATCCTCGCGGTGCTCATGCTCTGGCCCCTCGTCCAGGTGTTCATCTTCTCGCTGCAGGACTACGGTCTGCGCGAGATCAACACCGGCGAGAACAACTGGATCGGTCTCCAGAACTACGCCGAGGCGCTCACCAACCCGACGCTGTGGACCGTGGTCCTGCCGAACACGGTCGGCTTCGCGGTCGTCGCCGTGTTCGCGACCGTGGCCGTCGGCACGCTCGTCGCCCTGCTGCTCGCCCGTCTGGGGAGCGTCTGGCGGGTCATCGTGTCGAGCTGCATCATGGTCGCCTGGGCGATGCCCGCGGTGACCGGCACCTACGTCTGGACCTTCATCTTCGATGCCGACCGCGGCATCTTCAACGCGGTGCTCAAGGACATCGGGCTCCTGGACGCATCGGTCAACTGGTTCACGAACCAGTGGTCGTTCTACGCCATCGTGCTGCTGAACGTCGTGCACCACGGCTTCCCGTTCGTCGCCATCACGGTGCTCGCCGGCCTGCTCGGCGTCTCGAAGGAGATGCTCGAGGCGGCGGCGCTCGACGGCGCCGGTGCGTGGACCCGCTTCTGGAAGATCATCTTCCCGACACTCAAGCCCGTCTTCTCGGTGGTGATCATCCTGTCGACGATCTGGGACTTCAAGGTCTTCGCCCAGGTGTATCTGATGCCCGGCGGCAACGGCGGCAACCGCTCGGTGCTCAACCTCGGTGTCTGGTCGTACGTCGAGTCGTTCGGCCAGAACCGCTACGGCTTCGGTGCCGCGCTCGCCGTGCTCCTGACGCTCGTGCTGATCGGCATCACGATCGTGTACATCCGATCGCTCATGAAGGAGGACGAGCTGTGAACCCGCGCCCGTCGCTCGCCTCACGGATCGGTGTCGGCATCGCCGTCGCCGCCGTCCTGATCTTCACCCTGTTCCCGGTGTACTGGATGATCTCCAGTGCGTTCGACGCGAAGGCCTCCAGCGGTGGGCAGTCTCTGCTGCCGCAGGAGTTCACGCTCGACAACTTCACGTTCGTGCTGACCGATGGCGGATTCGGCACCTACCTGCGCAACTCGGCGATCGTGGCGCTGGTCACGGTGCTCGTCAGCGCGGTGGTGTGTCTGCTCGCCGCGGTCGCGGTGGCCCGCTTCCGGTTCAAGTTCCGCACCACGGTGCTCATGATGATCCTCGTGGTGCAGATGGTGCCGCTCGAGGCGCTTGTGATCCCGCTGTTCCTGCAGGTCAAGACCCTCGGGCTGCTCAACAGCATCATCGGTCTGATGGTCGTCTATGTCGCCCTGTCCCTCGCGTTCGGGATCTGGATGCTGCGCGGCTTCGTCGCGGCCGTGCCGGTCGAGCTGGAGGAGGCCGCGTACATCGACGGCGCCAGCTGGTGGCGCATGTTCCGCTCCATCCTGCTGCCGCTGGTCATGCCCGGCCTGGTCGCGACCAGCATCTTCAGCTTCATCACGGCGTGGAACGAGTTCATCTTCGCCATGACGATCCTGGGTGCGCAGACCGATCAGTACACTGTCTCGATCGGCCTGAAGTCGTTCTTCGGTCTGCATTCGAACGACTGGGGAAGCATCATGGCGGCGTCGACCATCATCACGATCCCGGTGATGATCTTCTTCGTGATCGTGCAGCGGCGTCTGTCGGCCGGCATGGTGGCGGGGGCGGTCAAGGGATGAGCGAGGATCTCAGGCGGCTCGCGAACGGCGTGCTCTGGCCGGGCTTCTTCGGCACCGAGGCTCCGGCCTGGCTGCTCGACGAGCTACGCGGCGGTCTCGCCGGGGTCGTGTACTTCGGGCAGAACATCGGTGCGGGCCTCCCGGCGCTGAGCGCCTCGATCCTGGCGGCGAACCCGGATGCGCTGATCGGTGTCGACGAAGAGGGCGGCAGCGTCACCCGCCTCGAATCGGCCGAGGGATCCACGATCCCCGGTGCCGCTCAGCTCGGTCTGCTCGACGACCTGGTCGCCACCGAGCGCACAGGCGCCGAGCTCGCACGCCGCGTCGCAGCCGTGGGCGCGAACGTCGTGCTCGGCCCGGTCGCCGACGTGAACACCGACCCGCGCAACCCGGTGATCGGCGTGCGCTCGTTCGGCTCCGACGAACACCTGGTGGCACGCCACGCGGTCGCACAGATCGACGGCATCCAGGACGGCGGGGTCGCGGCGTGCGTCAAGCACTTCCCCGGTCATGGCGACACCCATCTCGACTCGCACCATGCGCTGCCGGAGATCTCGCTCGACATCGAGGAGTTCGAGCGGGTGCACCTCGAGCCGTTCCGCGCGGCCGTCGAGGCGGGCGTCGATTCGATCATGACCGCGCACATCGTGGTTCCTGCGTGGGGTGAGGCCCCGGCGACGCTGAACCCGCGCATCCTCGGCATCCTCCGCGGCTGGGGATTCGACGGCGTCATCATCACGGATGCGCTCGACATGGCCGCGATCCGCGAGACCGTCGGCATCGGCGGAGGCGCCGCGCTGGCTCTGGCGGCCGGAGCCGATCTGCTCTGCATCGGAAACCCCACCAACCCCGGACAAGCGGCGCTCCCGGATCAGGACCTGCGTGACTTCCTGGCCGCGCGCGACGGCATCGTCGCGGCATTGCAAGACGGTTCGCTCTCGCGAGAGCGGGTCGAGGAGGCGTCGCTTCGCGTCGCGGCTCTGGCGACCAAGCTCCGCGCCGCTGCCGCCACGTCGGTCGCACCCACCGACGATTTCGATGCGGCGGAGATCCTTCGTCGGGTGATCACGGTGACGGGGGAACGGCCGGCGTCGGCTACAGCCCTGGCCGTGGTCGATGCGCGTCGTCGGTCCACGCTCGCGGTCGACAGCGCGGCCGCGTACGTCGCCGGCTCCCTGGCCGGTGACGACCGACGCATCCGGCTGGACGTCGCGAGCACCGAGGTCGAGGAGCAGGACCGCGTGCTCGACGAGATGACGGCGCATGCCGGCACCACCGTGATCCTGATCGATCGACCGGATGCCGACACCGCGCAGCGTGCGCTCGTGGAGCGCGCCGCCGTCCGCGATCCGCACGCCGTGGTCGTGAATGTCGGTCTCCCCGCGCGCACGCCCCTGCCGTTGCCGACCGTGGAGGTTGCCGCGGCGAGCCGGGTCGGAGCGCAGATCGCCCGCGAGCGCCTGCTCGGCAGGGCCGGCTGAGTCGAGGACCTTCGGTGGACGCAGATGTTCTCGCGCTGGTGCGGCGCTCGGTCTCACGGCTGAGCGCCGCTGAAGCGCGCGTGGCCGAGACCATCCTGGCCGATCCGACCCTCGTGATCGATCTCGCGATCACGGATCTGGCCAAGCTCTGCCAGACATCGCTGTCCACCGTGGCCCGGTTCGCCCAGTCGCTGGGATTCAGCGGCTATCGAGAGCTGCGCGTCGCCGTCGCCCGCACCGTCACGCTCGAACAGGCGCAGCAGGCGCGCTTCAGCCTCGACACGACCGCGATCGACCCAGGCGATGAACCGGCAGCGATCGCGGCGAAGCTCGCCGCCCAGGAGATCGACGCGATCGAGAAGACCGCGCTCGGCATCGATGCCACAGCCCTCGATCGTGTCGCGCACGCGCTGGTCGACGCCCGGCACATCGACCTCTTCGGCCAGGCCGCCTCCTCTCTGACGGCGCAGGATCTGCAGCTCAAGCTCTCGCGCATCGGCTGTTCGGTCTCGCACTCCGCCGACCCTCATCTCGCCGTCACCACGGCATCGCTGCGCACCGCGGAAGACGTGGCCATCGCGTTCTCGCACGGCGGCGAGACACAGGAGACCGTGCGGGCGCTCGAGGTCGCGCGCGACGCCGGCGCGCTCGTGGTGGCTGTGACGAGTGCGGAGGAGTCCACGCTCGCGGGGGTCGCCGACGTGGTGCTGCTCACACACGCGCACGAATCGCCGTTCCGCATGGCAGCGATGTCGAGTCGCATCGCGCAGCTCGCCCTGGTCGATGTGCTGTTCGTGCGCGTCGTGCAGCTGCGAGGGGAACCCGTCGTGATCCCGCTGCAGCGTACGCACGACGCCGCCGTGTCCCGGCAGCGGCCTCGGCAGAACGCTCAGGACTGACGCGCCCGCAGCCGGACGGCTGCCTGAGGCGTCTGCCGCCGTCGATACCGGATTGCAACCTGGATGCGTTTGGCATCTGTGGATCCGCTGGGTAGCGTCGAGGCATCACCGTGTCCAGAGGCGACGACGCCTCGGGAACGCGCAACGAAGCGCCCGACAGGGAAGGTACACACAATGCACCAATCAGTCACGCGACGGCGAGGACTCATCGCCACAACCGGAGCCACGCTCGCGGCTCTCGTCCTGGCAGGATGCGTCGCCAGCGATCGAGGAGACGGGGGCTCCGAGGGATCAGGGGATGTCGACGGCACCTTCGTGTTCGCCGCATCATCCGACCCCGCCAGCCTCGACCCGGCCTTCGCTCAGGACGGCGAGAGCTTCCGCGTCTCGCGTCAGATCTTCGAAGGACTCGTCGGCACGAAGCCCGGAACCGCAGACCCCGCGCCGCTGCTCGCCGAGAGCTGGGAGTCGTCGGACGACGGCATGTCGCACACCTTCGCGCTGAAGGAAGGGGTGACGTTCCAGGACGGCACTCCGTTCAACGCCGAAGCGGTCTGCGTCAACTTCGACCGCTGGTACAACTGGACCGGCCTCGCGGCATCCGAGGCCTTCGGCTACTACTACAACAAGCTCTTCAAGGGGTACGCGTCCAACGCCGCCGACGCGGTGTACAAGTCCTGCACGCCCGACGGCGACTACTCGGTCACGATCGAGCTGAACAAGCCGTTCGCCGGCTTCGTGGCGTCGCTCTCTCTGCCGTCCTTCTCGATGCAGAGCCCGTCGGCGATGAAGGAGTTCGGCGCGGACGACGTGAGCGGCTCTGCCGAGGCTCCGGTGCTCTCCGAGTACGCGACAGCGCACCCGGTCGGCACCGGCCCCTACCAGTTCGACGAATGGGCGCCGGGCGAGCAGGTCACGCTCACGTCCTACCCCGACTACTGGGGCGACAAGGGTCAGGTCGACAAGATCATCTTCCGCACGATCGACGACCCGACCGCCCGCCGCCAGGCGCTCGAGTCGGGCTCGATCGACGGCTACGACCTGGTCGGTCCGGCCGACACCAAGGCGCTCGAGGACGACGGCTTCACCATGGTGTCGCGCCCGCCATTCACGATCCTTTACCTCGCCTTCAACCAGGCGGTGCCGGAGCTGCAGGACCCCAAGGTCCGTGAGGCGCTCTCGTACGCGGTCGACAAGGACGCGCTCATCAGCCAGGTGCTGCCGGAGGGCACGCAGAAGGCGATCGAGTTCGTGCCCGAGGTCGTCAACGGCTACAACCCTGACGTGACGACCTACGACTACGACCCGGAGAAGGCGAAGGAGCTGCTCGCCGAGGCCGGCTACGACGAGGCCAAACCGCTGAAGCTGACCTTCAACTATCCGGTCAACGTCTCGCGTCCGTACATGCCGGACCCCGAGCAGATCTTCACCGTGCTGTCGTCGCAGCTGTCCGAAGTCGGCGTCGAGACCACCCCGGTCTCGGAGGAGTGGGTCGAGTACCTCGACCGCACCACCGGCACGTCCGACCACGGCATCCACCTGCTGGGTTGGACCGGCGACTACAACGACACCGACAACTTCGTCGGCGTCTTCTTCGGACAGAAGAGCTCCGAGTGGGGCTTCGACAACCCGGAGCTGTTCCAGAAGCTGGCCGAGGCGCGCGGCGTCTCGAACCTCGAGGAGCAGACCGCGCTGTACGAGGACATCAACGAGATGGTCGCCCAGTTCATCCCCGGAATCCCGCTCGCACACCCGGCACCGACGCTGGCGTTCGATCCGCGTGTCAAGAGCTACCCCGCCAGCCCGGTGAACGACGAGGTCTTCACGGACATCGTCCTCACCAAGTAGGTCTGACCGATTGACATGTCGGCCCCGGTCCCGCGCACGGCGGGACCGGGGCACGGCGTACCTTCTGATCAACGGAGATCTTCTTGCTGCGCACCATCGGCAGGCGACTGCTATTCCTCATCCCCACCCTGTTCGGGCTCAGCATCCTGCTGTTCGCCTGGGTCAGGGCCCTCCCCGGTGGCCCCGCGGTCGCCCTTCTCGGTGAGAAGGCGACTCCCGAGGCCGTCGCGAGAGTCAACGAGCTCTATGGCTTCAACAAGCCGCTCATCGAGCAGTACTTCATCTGGGTCGGACGTCTCCTGCAGGGGGACTTCGGCACCTCGATCCAGACCAACCGACCTGTCGTGGACGAGTTCCTGCGACGGTTCCCCGCGACTCTCGAGCTGAGCGTGATGGCGCTGATCTTCGCGATCGGCGTCGGCATCCCGCTCGGCTACTGGGCCGCACGCCGTCACGGCAAGTTCAGCGACCACGCCTCGGTCGTGCTGAGCCTGGTCGGCATCACCATCCCGGTGTTCTTCCTGGCGTTCATCCTCAAGTACATCTTCGCGGTGCAACTGGGATGGCTGCCGTCGGACGGACGACAGAATCCGCGGATAGACGCCACGCATCCCACCGGGTTCTACGTGTGGGACGGCATCATCACCGGGGAGTTCGACGCGGCGTGGGACGCGATCCTGCATCTCGTGCTGCCGGCACTGGCGCTCGGCACCATCCCGCTCGCCATCATCGTCCGTATCACCAGGGCCAGCGTGCTCGAGGTGCAGAATGCGGACTATGTGCGCACGGGCCGTGCCAAGGGCGTCGGATCCTCGACGCTGCGCAACCGCTTCATCCTGCGCAACGCCATGCTCCCGGTGATCACCACCATCGGGCTGCAGACCGGGCTCCTCATCTCGGGGGCGGTGCTCACCGAGACGGTGTTCGCGTTCCCGGGGATCGGCTCGTTCCTCGCACGGGCGATCTTCACCCGCGACTTCCCGGTGCTGCAGGGCTTCATCATCTTCATCGCGATCGCCTACGCCCTGATCAACCTCGCCGTCGACGTGTCGTACAGCTTCATCGATCCGAGAGTGAGGGTCCAATGATGACTCGCACCATTGCTCCACAGGAGGTCGCGTCATGAGCGTCGCCCTTCCTCCCGCCCAGGGCGGCGGTCTCATCGACACCGTCGCCATCGCCCAAGCCGATCTGAAGGACGGCCCCGGCGGCTTCTGGCGCGACGTGTTCCGCAGACTGCGTCGCAACCCGACCGCCTGGATCGGCGCCGGCATCGTGCTGCTGTTCGTGCTGGTCGCGGCGCTCGCACCCCTGATCGCGCCCTATCCGGAGACCGCGCTCCCCGGGGCGAAGTTCATCACCCCGACGCACATCCCCGGACCGGGTGAGCTGCCGGAGTTCCCGCTCGGACTCGACCGCTTCGGCGGCGATGTGCTGTCGAAGCTCATCTGGGGCGCGCAGGCATCGCTGCTCATCGGCGTGATCTCGACCGCCATGGGTCTGGTGGGCGGCATGATCCTCGGCCTCCTCGCCGGAACCTTCGGGGGATGGGTCGACACGCTCATCATGCGCATCGTCGACATCATCCTGTCGGTGCCGAACCTGCTGCTCGCGGTGTCGATCGCCGCGATCCTCGGGCAGACCCCGTACGCCGTCATGATCGCGATCGGGGCCTCCCAGGTGCCGATCTTCGCCCGCCTGCTGCGGGCATCGATGCTGCAGCAGCGCTCCAGCGACTACGTGCTGTCGGCTCAGACCCTCGGTCTCGGTCGCGGGTCGATCACCATGTCGCACGTGCTGCCGAACGCCATCGGTCCGGTGATCGTGCAGGGGACCCTGACGCTCGCGACCGCCGTGATCGATGCCGCCGCGCTGTCGTTCCTCGGTCTCGGTGGAGGACGGCCGGAGACGGCGGAGTGGGGGCGGATGCTCACTTACGCCCAGGCGGAACTGGCGATCGCGCCGTGGTTGGCGTTCCTCCCCGGTATCTGCATCGCGGTCACTGCGCTGGGCTTCACGCTGTTCGGTGAAGCGCTGCGCGAGGCCATGGACCCGAGAACGAGGGCACGATGAACGCCAAGAACGAGAATCACACATCCGGCGCACCGCTGCTGTCGGTGCAGGGACTGGCGGTCGACTTCGCCACCATGGACGGCGTCGTGCACGCAGTCGAGGGGGTGGACCTCGACATCACCGCGGGGGAGACCGTCGCGATCGTCGGCGAGTCCGGCTCGGGCAAGTCGACCACCGCGATGGCGATCATCGGGCTGCTGTCCGGCGGCGGTCGCATCGCCTCCGGCAGCATCCGGCTCGACGGACACGAGATCACGCACGCCTCGGAGCACGAGCTGCGGGCGATCCGCGGACGCGACATCGGGCTGGTGCCGCAGGATCCGATGTCGAACCTGAACCCGGTGGCCAAGATCGGCACCCAGGTCGCCGAGACCCTGCTCGCCCACGGTCTCGCGACCAGGCAGAACGTGCACGAGAAGGTCGTGCAGGCGCTCACCGCGGCAGGCCTGCCCGATCCGGAGAGGCGCGCGAAGCAGTACCCGCACGAGTTCTCCGGCGGCATGCGACAGCGGGCGCTGATCGCGATCGGCCTCGCCTGCAACCCGCGGCTGCTGATCGCGGATGAGCCGACCAGTGCGCTCGACGTCACGGTGCAGCAGACGATCCTCGACCAGATCGGGGCGATGACACGGGAGCTCGGCACCGCGGTGCTGCTCATCACGCACGACCTCGGTCTCGCGGCCGAGCGCGCGGAGCGGGTCATCGTGATGCATCGAGGGAAGGTGGTCGAGCAGGGGTCTGCGCGGCAGATCCTCGAGGCGCCACAGCATCCGTACACGCAGTCGCTCGTGAAGGCCGCGCCGTCGGTCGCCGCCGCGCGACTGCGACCGGAGGCCTTCCACGTCGAGGAGCGTGATGCCGAGTCGGAGCCGCAGGCAGCGGCCTCCGCCGACAACATCGTCGAGATCGAGAACCTGACCAAGGTGTACCCGGTGCGCGGTCGCGGCGAGGACTTCGTCGCCGTGAAGGACGTCTCGTTGGCGATCCCGCGCGGCGAGACGGTCGCGATCGTGGGCGAGTCCGGGTCAGGCAAGACCACCACCGCACGGATGCTGCTCAAGGTGGTCGAGCCGACCAGCGGTCTCATCCGCTTCGAGGGCAAGGACATCTCCTCGCTGAGCAAGGCAGAGACGCGAGATTTCCGCCAGCGCGTGCAGCCGATCTTCCAGGATCCGTACTCGAGCCTGAACCCGATGTTCACGATCGAGAGGCTGATCTCCGAACCGCTCGACTTCTACCGGCGGGGGAGCGGGGCCGAGCGACGTGCGCGGGTACGGCAGCTGCTCGACGACGTGGCACTGCCCTCGTCGATGCTGCGGCGCTATCCGTCTGAGCTCTCCGGCGGGCAGCGTCAGCGCGTCGCGATCGCCAGGGCGCTCGCGCTGTCGCCGGACCTCATCGTGTGCGACGAGCCCGTCTCGGCGCTCGACGTACTGGTGCAGGACCAGATCCTGACGCTGCTCGGCGACCTGCAGCGCGAGTACGGGCTGAGCTACCTGTTCATCTCGCACGACCTCGCGGTGGTGCGCCTGATCAGCGACTACGTGTGCGTCATGAAGGACGGTGAGCTGGTCGAAGCGGCCTCATCGGAGGAGATCTTCACCAATGCGCGCGACCCGTACACGCGCCGTCTGCTCGCCTCGATCCCCGGGAACGAGCTGAACATCGCGTCCTGAGGCCCGGTCGTCGAGCCCCATCGCGCCCGCCGAGACCCACCTATCCAGACGTCTGGACGGGTGGGTCTCGACGCGGACGGTGGGTGTCGAGGTATCCGGGCGGCGTCAATACCGCAGCATCCGAGATTGGTCAAGGACTGAGCTTGCCATGTCGCCGAATCGTGCGTATAGTTGGTAGTTGCGCTCGCTTCTCCCTGCCCTCATATGGTGGTCGGCATCTGTTGAGTCTTTGAGCGCACACTCCACCTGACGACAAAGGAATCGAGAAGCCCTGCGGGGCTCACGGAGGTTATTCCCTTGGCTGCTGCTCGCAACGCATCCACATCCACCACCACCAAGAACGGACGCGGAGCTTCCCGTCTTTCGTTCGCCAAGATCTCCGACACGCTGACGGTCCCTGACCTTCTCGCCCTGCAGACCGAATCCTTCGGTTGGCTCGTCGGTAACGACGACTGGAAGGCTCGCGTCGCCGAAGCCAAGAAGGCCGGGCGCACCGACGTCAACGAGATCAGCGGTCTCGGCGAGATCTTCGAGGAGATCTCTCCGATCGAGGACCTCGGCGAGACGATGCAGCTCTCGTTCACGAACCCCTACCTCGAGCCGGAGAAGTACTCGATCGAGGAGTGCAAGGAGCGTGGCAAGACCTACGCCGCTCCGCTGTACGTCGAGGCCGAGTTCATGAACCACCTCACGGGTGAGATCAAGACTCAGACGGTCTTCATGGGCGACTTCCCGCTCCAGACGGGCAAGGGCACGTTCATCATCAACGGCTCCGAGCGCGTCGTCGTCTCGCAGCTCGTGCGCTCGCCGGGTGTCTACTTCGACAAGACCCCCGACAAGACGTCCGACAAGGACATCGTGTCGGCACGTGTCATCCCGAGCCGCGGAGCCTGGCTCGAGTTCGAGATCGACAAGCGCGACCAGGTCGGCGTGCGCGTCGACCGCAAGCGCAAGCAGTCCGTCACGGTCTTCCTCAAGGCGCTGGGCATGACCAGCGAGGAGATCCTCGCGGAGTTCGCCGGCTACACCTCCATCGAGGAGACGCTCGCGAAGGACACCATCGTCACGAAGGAAGATGCGCTCCGCGACATCTACCGCAAGCTGCGTCCGGGCGAGCAGGTCGCCGCAGAAGCTGCCCGTGCGCTGCTGGACAACTTCTACTTCAACCCGAAGCGCTACGACCTGGCCAAGGTGGGTCGCTACAAGATCAACCAGAAGCTCGGTCTCGACCAGCCGCTGACCTCGTCGGTCCTGACCGTCGAGGACATCGTCGCGACGATCAAGTACCTCGTGCGTCTGCACGCCGGCACCGAGGAGACCTTCACGGGCATCCGCTCGGGCAAGAAGGCCGAGATCCGCCTCGCGACCGACGACATCGACAACTTCGGCAACCGTCGCATCCGCGCGGTGGGCGAGCTGATCCAGAACCAGGTCCGCACCGGTCTGTCCCGCATGGAGCGCGTCGTCCGCGAGCGCATGACCACGCAGGACATCGAGGCGATCACGCCGCAGACCCTGATCAACGTGCGCCCCGTCGTCGCCGCGATCAAGGAGTTCTTCGGGACGTCGCAGCTGTCGCAGTTCATGGACCAGAACAACCCGCTCGCCGGTCTGACGAACAAGCGTCGTCTGTCCGCGCTCGGCCCCGGCGGTCTCTCGCGTGACCGCGCCGGCGTCGAGGTCCGTGACGTGCACCCGTCGCACTACGGCCGCATGTGCCCGATCGAGACCCCTGAAGGCCCGAACATCGGTCTGATCGGTGCTCTCGCGACGTTCGCGCGCATCAACTCGTTCGGTTTCATCGAGACCCCGTACCGCAAGGTCGAGAACGGCGTCGTCACCGATCACATCGACTACCTCACGGCGTCGGAAGAGGTCGACTTCAACATCGCGCAGGCGAACGCCCCGCTCGATGCCAAGGGTCGCTTCATCGAGAGCCACGTCCTGGCCCGCCCCAAGGGCGGCAGCGGCGAGGTCGACATGTTCCTCCCCGAAGACATCGGCTACATCGATGTCTCCCCGCGCCAGATGGTGTCGGTCGCCACCTCGCTCGTGCCGTTCCTCGAGCACGACGATGCACAGCGCGCCCTCATGGGTGCCAACATGCAGCGTCAGGCTGTGCCGCTGCTGCGCAGCGACTCGCCGCTCGTGGGAACCGGTATGGAGGGCTACACGGCCATCGACGCCGGTGACGTGATCACCGCCGAGAAGGCCGGTGTCGTCTCCGAGGTCTCCGCGGACCGCGTCGTCGTCATGCTCGACGAGGGTGGCACGCAGGAATACCACCTCCGCAAGTTCGACCGCTCCAACCAGGGCACCTCCTACAACCAGAAGGTCGTCGTCAACGCCGGTGAGCGCGTCGAGGTCGGAGAGGTCATCGCCGATGGCCCCGCCACCGAGAACGGTGAGCTGGCACTCGGAAAGAACCTCCTCGTCGCATTCATGACGTGGGAGGGTTACAACTTCGAGGACGCGATCATCCTCAGCCAGGACCTGGTGAAGGACGACACCCTCTCCTCGATCCACATCGAGGAGTACGAGGTCGACGCCCGCGACACCAAGCTCGGCAAGGAGGAGATCACCCGTGACCTCCCCAACGTCAGCCCTGAGCTGCTGAAGGACCTCGACGAGCGCGGCATCATCCGCATCGGTGCCGAGGTCCGCCCCGGCGACATCCTCGTCGGCAAGGTCACGCCGAAGGGTGAGACCGAGCTGTCGGCCGAGGAGCGCCTGCTCCGCGCGATCTTCAACGAGAAGAGCCGCGAAGTCCGTGACACCTCGCTGAAGGTGCCCCACGGTGAGCAGGGCACGATCATCGCTGTCAAGGAGTTCAACGCCGAGGACGGCGACGACGAGCTCGGCTCCGGCGTCAACCGCCGCGTCGTGGTCTACATCGCCCAGAAGCGCAAGATCACCGAGGGTGACAAGCTCGCCGGCCGTCACGGCAACAAGGGTGTCATCGCGAAGATCCTCCCGATCGAGGACATGCCTTTCCTCGCGGACGGAACCCCGGTCGACATCGTGCTGAACCCGCTCGGCATCCCGGGTCGAATGAACTTCGGCCAGGTGCTGGAGACGCACCTCGGATGGATCGCCAAGCAGGGCTGGAAGGTCGAAGGCAAGCCCGAGTGGGCCGCCCGTCTGCCGGAAGAGGCGTTCGAAGCAGCTCCCAACACGAAGGTCGCCACCCCGGTGTTCGACGGTGCGAGCGAGGAGGAGATCGCCGGTCTCCTCAACGCGACCACCCCGACCCGCGACGGCGTGCGCCTGATCGACTCCACCGGAAAGACGCAGCTGTTCGACGGCCGCTCCGGTGAGCCGTTCCCGGCTCCGATCTCCGTGGGCTACATGTACATCCTGAAGCTGCACCACCTGGTCGACGACAAGATCCACGCACGTTCCACGGGTCCGTACTCGATGATCACCCAGCAGCCGCTCGGTGGTAAGGCGCAGTTCGGTGGACAGCGCTTCGGTGAGATGGAGGTGTGGGCTCTCGAGGCCTACGGCGCCGCCTACGCACTGCAGGAGCTCCTCACGATCAAGTCCGACGACATCCTCGGCCGCGTCAAGGTGTACGAGGCGATCGTCAAGGGCGAGAACATCCAGGAGCCCGGCATCCCCGAGTCCTTCAAGGTGCTCATGAAGGAGATGCAGTCGCTCTGCCTGAACGTCGAGGTGCTCTCGGCCGACGGCACGCTGGTCAACCTGCGTGACACCGACGACGAGGCCTTCCGTGCAGCGGAAGAGCTCGGAATCAACATCTCCAGCCGCTTCGAGGCCGCCTCGATCGACGAGATCTAACCCTTCGACGGGCTCAGGGACCCAGTGGGTTGCTGAGCCTGTCGAAGCCCCCGATTTCTTCAGAAGAATTCCGACACAGGAGAATTAGTGCTCGAGTCAAACACTTTCGACGAGCTTCGCATCGGCCTGGCCACTGCGGACCACATCCGCGCGTGGTCGTACGGTGAGGTCAAGAAGCCCGAAACCATCAACTACCGCACGCTGAAGCCGGAGAAGGATGGTCTCTTCGGAGAGCAGATCTTCGGCCCGTCCCGCGACTGGGAGTGCGCCTGCGGCAAGTACAAGCGTGTCCGCTTCAAGGGCATCGTCTGCGAGCGCTGCGGCGTGGAGGTCACCAAGAGCTCCGTCCGTCGTGAGCGCATGGGTCACATCGAGCTCGCCGCTCCCGTCACCCACATCTGGTACTTCAAGGGCGTGCCCTCGCGTCTGGGCTACCTGCTCGACATGGCGCCGAAGGACCTCGAGAAGGTCATCTACTTCGCCGCGTACATGGTGATCTCGGTCGATGAGGAAGCTCGTCACCGCGACCTCGGCACGCAGGAGAACAACATCCGTCTCGAGCTCAAGACGCTCGGTGACCGCCGCGACTCGAAGATCGCCGAGCGCCTCGCCCGCCTGGAGGAGGAGCTCGCTGCCCTCGAGGCCGAGGGTGCCAAGGCCGACGTCAAGAAGAAGGTCAAGGACGCCGCCGAGAAGGAGATGTCGCTCATCCGCAAGGGTGCCGACGAGGCGATCGCCAAGCTCGAGCGCGTGTGGGAGGACTTCCGCACGCTCGAGGTCGGCGCACTCCGCCCCGAGGATGACGTCTTCCACGAGCTGCAGGACCGTTTCGGTCAGTACTTCGAGGCCTACATGGGCGCCGAGTCGATCCAGCGTCGCCTCGCGGCCTTCGACCTCGTCGCCGAGGCGGAGAACCTGCGCCTGCAGATCTCCGAGGGCAAGGGCCAGCGCAAGATCCGTGCGATCAAGCGTCTGAAGGTCGTCAGCTCGTTCCTGGAGACCGGCATGAGCCCGGCCGCCATGGTCCTCGACGTCGTTCCGGTGATCCCGCCGGAGCTGCGCCCGATGGTGCAGCTCGACGGTGGCCGCTTCGCGACGTCCGACCTCAACGACCTCTACCGTCGTGTGATCAACCGCAACAACCGTCTTCGTCGTCTGATCGACCTCGGTGCCCCCGAGATCATCGTCAACAACGAGAAGCGCATGCTGCAGGAGGCCGTCGACGCGCTGTTCGACAACGGCCGCCGTGGTCGCCCCGTCACCGGTACCGGTAACCGTGCCCTGAAGTCGCTCAGCGACATGCTCAAGGGCAAGCAGGGTCGTTTCCGTCAGAACCTGCTCGGCAAGCGCGTCGACTACTCGGGTCGTTCGGTCATCATCGTCGGCCCGCAGCTGAAGCTGCACCAGTGCGGTCTGCCCAAGCAGATGGCTCTGGAGCTCTTCAAGCCGTTCGTCATCAAGCGTCTGATCGACCTCGGTCACTCGCAGAACATCAAGGCGGCCAAGCGTGCCGTCGAGCGCACCCGTCCCGAGGTCTGGGACGTGCTCGAGGAGATCATCCGTGAGCGTCCGGTTCTGCTGAACCGTGCACCCACGCTGCACCGCCTCGGCATCCAGGCGTTCGAGCCGCAGCTCGTCGAGGGCAAGGCGATCCAGCTGCACCCGCTCGTCTGCGCCGCGTTCAACGCCGACTTCGATGGTGACCAGATGGCTGTGCACCTGCCGCTGTCGGTCGAGGCGCAGGCCGAGGCTCGCGTGCTGATGCTCGCCTCGAACAACATCCTGAAGCCGTCCGACGGACGTCCGGTCACCCTGCCTTCGCAGGACATGATCATCGGTCTGCACCACCTGACCACAGTCAAGGAGGGCGCAGCCGGTGAGGGCCGTGCATTCGGTTCGGTCGGTGAGGCGATCCTGGCCAAGGACGAGGGAACCCTCGACCTGCAGGCGAAGATCCGCATCCGCATCCCCGGTCTGACGTTCCTCGAGGGCGAAGCTCCCGAGGGCTACGAGCGCCACGGTCTCGTGGACGCCTCGCTGGGTCAGGCGATCTTCAACGACACGCTGCCGAAGGGCTACCCGTTCGTTCGCGAGCAGGCAGACAAGAACAAGCTGTCGCAGATCGTCAACAAGCTGGCCGAGGAGTACCCCAAGGTCGAGACCGCTGCATCGCTGGACCGCATCAAGGACGCCGGCTTCTACTGGGCCACGCGCTCCGGTGTGACCGTCGCCCTGAGCGACATCCTGACCCCGCCGAACAAGGCGGAGATCGTCGCCGGCTACGAGAAGCAGGCCGCGAAGGTCCAGTCGCAGTACGAAAAGGGTCTGACGACCGACTCGGAGCGTCGCCAGGAGCTCATCAAGATCTGGACCGAGGCGACCGACGAGGTGCAGGCGGCCATGAAGGCCAACTTCCCCGAGGACAACACCATCAACCGCATGGTGTCGTCGGGTGCTCGTGGTAACTGGCTGCAGATCCGGAACATCGCCGGTATGCGTGGTCTGGTGAACAACCCCAAGGGTGAGATCATCCCGCGTCCGATCATCTCCTCGTACCGCGAGGGTCTGTCGGTGGCGGAGTACTTCATCGCGACGCACGGTACCCGTAAGGGTCTGGCCGACACCGCTCTGCGTACCGCCGACTCGGGTTACCTGACCCGTCGTCTGGTGGATGTCTCGCAGGACGTCATCATCCGCGAGGACAACTGCGGCACGTCGAAGGGCCTCGAGCTCCCGATCGCCGCGGTGGACTCGACCGGCACGCTGGTCCGCGACGCCAACGTCGAGAACTCGGTGTTCGCTCGTACGCTCTCCTCGGCCGTCATCGACAGCAACGGCGACGTGCTCGCCGATGCCGGTGAAGACGTCGGCGACGTGCTGATCGACAAGCTGGTCGCGGCGGGTGTCGAGACCATCAAGGTGCGCTCGGTCCTGACCTGCGACTCCGCTGTCGGTGTGTGCGCGCAGTGCTACGGCCGTTCGCTGGCGACGGGTAAGACCGTCGACATCGGCGAGGCCGTCGGCATCATCGCGGCCCAGTCGATCGGTGAGCCCGGTACCCAGCTGACGATGCGTACGTTCCACACCGGTGGTTCGGCATCGGCGGATGACATCACGCAGGGTCTTCCCCGTGTGCAGGAGCTCTTCGAGGCGCGTACCCCCAAGGGCGCGTCCCCGATCTCCGAGGCCGATGGTCGCATCACGATCGACGAGACCGACAAGGGCAAGAAGGTCATCCTGACGCCCGACAGCGGCGACGAGCCCGTCATCTACCCGGTGCTGAAGCGTGCGACGCTTCTCGTCGAGGACGGCCAGCACGTCACTGTCGGTCAGCCGATCCTGGTGGGAACGCTCGACCCCAAGGAGATCATGCGCGTCATGGGTGCTCGCGAGGTGCAGCGTTACCTCGTCGGCGGCGTCCAGGGCGTGTACCGCTCGCAGGGTGTGCCGATCCACGACAAGCACATCGAGGTCATCGTCCGCCAGATGCTCCGCAAGGTCACCGTCGTCGATCACGCCGACACGACCCTGCTGCCGGGTGAGATGGTCGACCTCAAGCGCTACCAGACGATCAACCGCGAGGCTGTGGCAGAGGGCAAGCGCCCTGCGTCCGGCCGTCCGGAGCTGATGGGTATCACGAAGGCGTCGCTCGCGACCGAGTCGTGGCTGTCCGCTGCGTCCTTCCAGGAGACGACCCGCGTGCTCACGCAGGCCGCCATGGAGGGCAAGCGCGACCCGCTGGTCGGTCTCAAGGAGAACGTCATCATCGGAAAGCTCATCCCCGCCGGAACCGGTCTCTCGAAGTACCGCGACGTCACGGTCGAGGCCACCGAGGAAGCCAAGAGCGAGCGCTACCCGAACCGGATCTTCGCATCCGACGGCGCGTACGCGGACGGCGACTTCGGCTACGTCGACTTCGACGCGTTCTCGACGGACGACATCACCCCCGGTACTTACAACTGAGTACTGAGTGACTGAGAAGGCCCCAGGCGATTCGCCTGGGGCCTTCTTCGTGTCCGGGGGGGGTCTCGCCTTCGGAGGAGGTCGAGCGCTTTGACGGAGGTCGCGCGCTTTGACGGAGGTCGCGCGCTTTGACGGACAGAATCGGCGAAAGACTCCTTCTCTTCGGGAGAAAGCCGTCGGAACGGGCGATGCGATCAGTCGAACAGACTCGCCACGATCGCGGAGGTGTAGCCCGCGGGGGCGAGGTTCGAGTAGCGGGTGTCGATCAGCACGTCCTGGCGCCAGAACAGGGTGCGGCCGTCGGTGACGGGGTACTGCTCGTTCTGCCAGGTCTTCTCGCAGCGGGTGCCGCCGTCGGGCGTGAAGCACGAGAAGCCCTCGTCGTCGGCCAGCGCGTTCAGCATGTCGAGCGCGGGGCCACGGTTCATCTTCGAGATCGTGGTGGTGAGGCCTGTCGTGTCGGCCCCGGGGTCACCCCAAATGCAGGTGAGCGTGCCGTCGCTGCCGACGCCCGAGGGGCCGAATGCGGCGTCGTTGAGCGGAACTCCCTCGAGCTGCGCCAGCACATCGGATGACAGGATCGCGCGGCAGTCGGTCGGAAGCGCGATCGGAGCGATGGTCGGCGTCGGGCTCGGGGAAGGAGACTCTGTCGCGTCCGGGTCGTCTGTCTCTGATGTGGTGGGGCTCGACGACGGCTCGGTGCTGTCATCGGCCGTCCGTGGTGCGCACGCGGCAAGCAGGGCGATCACGGCGAGAGCGGCGGCGGCACCGGCGAGTCGGAGGTTCATGGCCACACCGTACTGCCCGGAACGACGGGGGAGGGGAAGGATCGCGGGATACCCCCGCGTGACCCGCGGCGCGGTAGTGTCGGCGGGTGAGCAACGTGACTTCTTCCGCCGGTTCCGTGGTCGTGATCGGCGATGCCCTGATCGACGAGCTCCGTGACGATTCCGGTGTGCGCGAGCTGGTCGGGGGTGCCGCGCTCAACGTGGCCGTCGGGCTGCGGCGGCTGGGGGTCGCGACGACTCTGATCGCGATGGTCGGTGACGACGAAGCGGGCGCGCACATCCGCGAGTACCTGTCCGACCACGGTGTGCGACTGATCTCGAGCGAGGCGCCGCACGGGTCGTCACGGGCGATCGTGCAGCGCGCCGCGAACGGCGAGCCGCAGTACGTCTTCAACGACGCGGCGCGGCAGCGCAGCATCCGCTACTCCGACGAGGCGCGCGCTGCGATCGCGGATGCCGGTCTCGTCGCGATCAGCTGCTTCCCCTTCGACGTATCCGCCGAGGTGGACGCACTGGTCGACGCCCTCGGCGATGCCCGGGTCGCGGTGGACCCCAACCCCCGCACCGGCATGCTGAGCGATCGCGCGGAGTTCGTGCGCGGGTTCGAGCGTCTCGCCGCCGATGCGGCGATCGTGAAGGTCGGAGCGGATGACGCGGCCATCCTCTACGACGGCGACCTGGATGCGCTGCGGGTGCGCCTCCGCGACCTCGGCGCCGCCGCGGTGCTGGCCACGGCCGGAGCCGACGGCGCCACGATCGATACGGATGCCGGCGTCGCCTCGGCCCCGATCGCGCAGCTCCCCGGAGCCGTGATCGACACGGTCGGCGCGGGGGATGCGACGCTCGCGGCAGTGTCCGAGGGCCTGGTCGCACAGTCGCCGACAGAGCTGGGAGAGTGGCGTGCGCTGCTGTCGCGGGCCATGGATGTAGCTGCTGCGACGTGCCGCGCGGAGGGCGGATTGCTGCGCACTCCGGAGTCGCTCGCGGACTCCGGCCGAGGCGTGAACGGCAGCTGACGGCTCGATTTCTTGCACCCGCGTCTGGCGGGTATGATTATCTTTCGTGCCCCCGGTTGGCTGTCCAAGTCGGACGGGTGCGCTCTGGCGAGTTACCCAAGCGGCCAAAGGGATCTGACTGTAAATCAGACTGCTCAGCATTCGGGGGTTCGAATCCCTCACTCGCCACCAGACCAGATATGGCCCGGACGCACTGAGATCTCTCAGCATCCGGGCCTTTCTCGTTTCCACGAGGCGGTCGACGCGTCCCCGGCAAGTCCCCGGGCGGCTCGTCGGCGTGCGCAAACCGACAGCAGTCCCCGAATGGGATGAGGTCGTAGACGCCTCTGTGTCCGCTCTCCTCGGCGACTTGCGAGTCGAAGCCATCCTGGGCGATGCTCCGTCACTGCTTCCGGCGAAGAACGACGTCGACGCCTGAGCCACCAAGGCTCTCTCGTTCGCGGGCGAAGGACGTAGCCTTGATCGGTGTGCGTGCTCGCTTTCCCGTTGAAATAAAATAGTATTGCCAATACTATGGTGAAGATCGGCGGGGCGGAGATGCCCCACAGCAGGGAAGGACGACGATGACGACAGTTCTCTACACCGGAGGCGCCGGCCGCATGGGCAGGGTGATCCGGGAGGGTCTCGCCGGTCGCTACGACCGCGTCGTGCTGTTCACGCGTCGCGCTCCCGAGGAGCCGTTGCACCCGGGGGAGGAGGTCGTCATCGGCGACCTCGCCGACCTCGACGGTCTTACGAAGGCAGCGGCGGGGGTGGATGTCATCGTGCACCTCGGCGGCATCGCCGATGAGTCGACCTACGAGAGCATCCGCACCTCCAACATCGACGGCACGTACCACGTGTATGAAGCCGCCCGCCGGGCCGGTGTGCGCCGCGTCGTCTACGCGAGCTCGAACCATGTCGTCGGTTTCCACGCCGCGACCGAGACCCTCGATGAGAGTGCCCCGCTGCGCCCCGACACCTTCTACGGCGTCTCGAAGGCCTTCGGCGAGGCGCTCGCGAGCCTGTACCACGACAAGTGGGGAGTGGAGTCGGTGCTGCTGCGCATCGGCACCTTCCGCCCCGCACCGGAGGACCAGCGCCAGCTCGCGCTGTGGCTGAGCTGGCGCGATGGCATCGAGCTCACCCGGTGCGCGATCGAGAGCGCACCGGTCGGCTGCCAGGTCGTCTACGGCTGCTCGAACAACACCGGTTCCTGGTGGAACGGGCAGGCCGGGTGGGATGCGATCGGCTTCGTCCCGAAGGACGACGCCGCCGATCACGCCGAAGGAGTCGACCGCGACGCCCCCGCGCCCCGCTATCACGGCGGTGCGTTCACGGCATCCGACTACGAAGGAGGCATCTGGTGACCACGCCGCAGAGTGTCGATGTACTCATCACGACCGCGTTCCTCGCCCCCGGCGACGAGGTCGATCGGATGCTGACCGCTGCCGGGCTGACGACCCGCCACGAGGCCGACCTCGCGGCGCTCTCCGCGGACGACCGCGCAGAGCTGCTCGGCGGAGTCCGCGCGATCATCGCCGGCACCCGCCCCCTGGGTGCCGAAGAGCTGACCCAGGCCGAGAACCTCAAGGTCGTCGTGCGCACCGGCGTCGGCTACGACAGCGTCGACGTCGCTACCGCCACCCGTCGCGGCATCCCGGTCTGCATCACCGCCGGCGCCAACCGT
The DNA here is from genome assembly GCF_023091245.1 of Microbacterium croceum. Taxonomy (NCBI): domain Bacteria; kingdom Bacillati; phylum Actinomycetota; class Actinomycetes; order Micrococcales; family Microbacteriaceae; genus Microbacterium; species Microbacterium croceum. The sequence continues at coordinate 1,453,269 of NZ_JAHWXN010000001.1, forward strand.
CAGGCGGTCGCGGAGCACGTGTTCGCGCTGCTGCTGGCGTCGGCACGGCGGATCCCGGAGAACATCCGCAACCTCTCGGACGGACGCTGGGAGCAACTCACCGGACGCGAGCTCAGAGGCGCGACGCTCGGCATCCTCGGACTCGGATCCATCGGCAAGGCGGTCGCCGCGATCGGGCGGGCGTTCGGCATGGACATCGTCGCGTACGACCCCTACTTCGACCAGGAGTTCGCTGCGGCGAACGGGGTGCGACGCGCCGACCTCGAAGACGTGCTGGCGCAGTCCGACTTCGTCACGCTGCATCTCTTCCTCGACGACTCGACCCGCAACCTCATCGATGCGCAGCGACTGGCGTTGATGAAGTCCGATGCGATCGTGATCAACACCGCCCGCGGTGGCATCATCGACGAGCAGGCGCTGGTCGAGGCCGTCGAGGCTGGTGTGATCGGCGGCGCAGCGCTCGATGTCTTCGCCGAGGAGCCGCTGTCGCCCACGAGCCCACTGCTGCACACACCGGGCATCCTCGCGACGACCCACGTCGCCGGAGCCACCCGAGAGGCGCGAGGGGAGTCCGGCCGCATCGCCGCGACGACCGTGATCGACGTGCTCGGCGGGGGAGAGCCCCGGTTCGTCGTGAACCCCGACTACCAGGGGGTGCCGGCGTGATCACGCTCTACAGCGGACTCGTCGTCCGTCAGGCGCTCGAGGAGACCGTGATCCCGATCTTCGAGAAGGAGACGGGAGAACGCGTCGAGGCGACGTTCGAGCCGACCACGGTGCTGCTGAGCCGCATTGCAGAGGGCGCGCGCCCCGACCTCGTGCTGGGCGTCTCGTCATCGGTACGGGAGCTGGCCGACCAGGGAGTGCTCGGCCACGAAGGTCTCGCCGACATCGCGGTCTCGGCGGTCGGATTTGCCCGCTTGCCGGACAGCCCAGCGCCCGCCGACGAATCGGCGGAGAGCTTCCTCGAGTATCTGCGTGCGGCCGCGGCCGTCGCCTACACACTGAGCGGCGCGAGCGGGCTGCATTTCATGGAGGTGCTGCGCGCGCACGATCTGCTCGACGCCATCGACGAGCGCGCCGTCCGCTTCGCTGCCGGGCTCACGGCCGAGGCTGTCGTCGACGGTCGCGCGAGCGTCGCGATCCAGCAGGTCAGCGAACTGCGCGCGGTGGCGGGACCGCACGTCGTGGCGCCGATCCCGCACGCGCTCCAGTCGTACGCCTCGTTCGCGATCGGCGTGCGCCACGGAGCTCCGGGGGCGGCAGCCGCCTTCGCCGCGTCACTCGGCGCGGATGACGCGCGCCGCGCCTTCGCATCCGTCGGGCTGAGCGCCCCCTGACAACCGACGCCGCAGGGCGTCATCACGGAAGCTGCGGCCGGACCCAGGTCGCACTGACGAGAAGAGAGAACATGAGAAAAGTCATCGTGGACACCGACACGGGAGTCGACGACGCGCTCGCACTGATGCTGCTGGCAGCCGACCCCGAGGTCGAGATCCTCGCGGCGATCAGTGTCTTCGGCAACTGCGAGAGCGAGCGTGCCGCCGACAACGCCCGGTATGTGCTCGACACCTGCGGCCGCACCGACGTGCCCGTGTACCGTGGCGCCTCGGTGCCGCTGCGGCAAGAGCTGCGGTTGAACCCGGGAATACACGGCGAGGACGGATTCGGGAACACCGGACTCCGGCCCGCGACTCCCGTGCCGGCCGAACCCGACGGCGTGCAGGTGCTGCTCGACCTGGTCGACGCACATGACGGCGAGATCGACTACCTCGCGCTCGGTCCGCAGACGAACCTCGCGCTCGCCCTGCAGCGGGAGCCGCGGCTGCTGGAACGGCTGCGCAGCACGACCATCGTCGGTACCCTCGGCCCTGCCCTCTACAACGACACCGAGCCGTGGGCGGATCGACGCTTCCGCGTCTCGCGTGACCCGAACGTGTCGTTCGACATCGACGCCGCGCAGGAGGTCGCGGGCCATGAGGGCGACGTGACCTGGTGCGGTCCGTATGTGACGCGGCAAGCGCTCGTCCCCGAGGACTTCTTCCTCGAGATCGCCGCGGAGACCGCCTCTCCTCCCGCGCAGCTGATCACCGCGATCAGCGCGGATTACGCGGGCTTCTACACGCGGTCGTATCCGCAGCCGGATGAGCATCGGGTCATGGGCATCAACGACAGCCTCGCCGTCGCCACCCTGTTGCGACCGGAGCTCGTCGCAGGGGCTGTCCGTCGCCCGTTGCAGACCTTCCAGGACCCGGCGACCGGCGACCGCTACCTCGCCGGCGTGCATCCGTCGCGTGAGGAGACCCGTCCGCTGCACCGTGTCATCTTCGACATGGACTTCGACGGCGTGCTCCACCTCATCGGCGACACCCTCCGCCGCCCGCTTCCCTGGCGCTGACCCACCCCCCCCGAAACAGGCATCACCCCCCCTGAGCGAAGGAGCTCTCCCGTGACGCAGGAAACCACCACCCGACCCGTCGACGACGCACGTTCGCGTCGCCACGACACCCGCAATCTCTTCGCGCTCAGCGCGGGCCACGCTCTCGAGTGGTTCGACTGGGCGATGTTCGGACTGCTCTCGGTCTATATCGGCAATGCCTTCTTCCCGGGCGACAGCCCCGCCTCGGCGACGCTCAACTCGCTCGCCGTCTTCGCGGTCGGCTTCATCTTCCGCCCGATCGGTGGAGTGGTCTTCGGCCTCGTCGCCGACCGCGTCGGTCGCAAGATCGTCATGATCGGGTCGGTCGGCGTCACGGCCGCCGCGAGCCTCGTGATCGGCGTGCTGCCGACGCACGAGACCCTCGGCGTCTGGGCCGGCATCATCGTGCTGCTCATGCGCATCGTGCAGGGCATCTCGACCGGCATCGAGGCGCCGCTGAGCCAGGCCTACGGTCTGGAACTGGTGCCGGAGCGCCCTGGCTATGTCGCCGGCTTCATGGCGTTCTTCAACAACCTCGGCAACCTGCTCGCCCCGCTGACGGCTTTCGGCGCCAGCGCGCTCCTGGGCGCCACCGCGATGGGCGAGTACGGATGGCGTATCCCGTTCATCCTCGGCGGCGTGCTCGGCGTCCTCGTGCTGTGGCTGCGACGCTCGTTGCCGGAGACGCTGCCCGTCGGCGTCGTGGGCAAGAACGGCGAGGTCGCGACCCGCACCGAGACGATCGAGGTCTGGCGCGGCGTGCGGCACTACTGGCTGAGCGTGATCGCCGTCGTCTTCGTGATCGGCGCGATCATGGCCTACAACTACACGTGGCTCTCCGGTCTGCCCTCCCTGGCGACGGGAGCGTTCGGCGAGGACCCCACCGCTGTGTTCGCGGTATCGACGACGATGAGCATCGTGCTCACCCTCGGAGCGCTCGTGCTGAGTCGCATCCTCGACAAGTGGGCGCTCTCGCGCTGGTTCCTGGTCGGACGCATCCTGGCGATCCCGACGATCTTCCTGGTGCTGCTCTACAACGACGGCGGTATCGGTCCGCTCGCCGGTGTCATGCTGGGCGGATCTCTCGTGCTGCTGCTGAACCTGACGATCTACAACGCCGTCGCCAACTCGCTGTTCCCGCAGCACATCCGCGGCACGGCGATGGGACTCGGCTACGGCGTCGGCGTCGCGCTCTTCGGCGGCACCGCCTCGTACCTGTTCGTGTGGCTGCAGAGCATCGGCGCGGGCTGGATGTTCCCGATCTACATCGCGACCCTCTGCGCGATCAGCGTCGTGCTCTACGTGCTGGCGAAGAAGCGCAACGGAGTGTTCGTGGGTTCCTGACCCCGACCATACGACGAAGGGCGTGCGGGTTCCGATTCCGGAGCCCACACGCCCTTCGTCGTGTGCGAGGCGATTAGTTCGCTGGACGCAGCGCGTCGGCCTGAGCGGGAGTCAGCGGGCGGGTGGCCAGGCCGCGGAGCAGCAGGAAGAGCTTCGCCGTCTCCTCGAGCTCCTCGAGTGCATCCATGGCCGCGGAGAGAGTCCGACCGGCGACCACGGGACCGTGATTGCTGAGCAGCAGCGCCACGTGGTCGCGCGCGGTGCGCTCGGCGAGCGTCTCCAGTGCGTCGTCCCCCGGTGCGTGGTACGGCAGCAACGGGAGACGGCCGATGCGCATCGCGAAGTAGGCCGTGAGCGGGGGGAGCGCATCGTTCGGGTCGAGGTCCGCCAGGCACGATACGGCAGCGGCATGCGTGGAGTGGGTGTGCACGACCGCCTGTGCGCCGGGTCGGGCACGCAGCACGGCCGCGTGCAGGAAAGCTTCCTTCGACGGTGCGGGGCCCGACAGGTGCCGGCCCCGGTCATCGATCAGCGAGAGCTCGTCGGCGGTCACGGTGCCCAGGCTCGATCCGGTCGGGGTGACCAGGATGCCGCCCTCTGCGCGCACCGAGAGGTTGCCCGTGCTGCCGTGGGTGAGGCCCCGGTCGAACAGAGACCGGGCGGCCCGGATGACGTCGTCGCGCTGAGCGTTCACGACCCGCTCCCTTCGGAGGCGCGCACCAGAAGCTCGGGGTCGCCGAAGTTGCCCGATTTCAGCAGGAATCGCGCGCCGTCATGGCCGTGGATCCACGGCACTCCGCGGGCTGCTTCCGCGCCGATCTCGCCGCCGCGCACCGCGAGTGCGGCGATCACCGCACCGGAGGTCTCGCCGCCGGCCGTGATGAAGCAGGAGACACCGCGCTCGCGGACGCCCTGGGCGACCTGCGAGATCGCGTCTTCCAGGATGGCGGCCGATCGCTCGACGCCGAGCTGCTCCTGCACCTCCTGCAGCTCCTCGGGCGGCAGCGAGGCGTAGATGAGAGGCGCAGGCGCGTCCCGGTCGAGCGCGTCGTACCAGGCGAGCGCCCGGGCCGCGAGCGCGGTCGGATCCTGATCGGCGAGGGCGTCGAGGCGGTGCATCGGACGTCCGGCGTTCCGCATCGCATCGATCTGCTCCAGCGTGCGCCGCGAGCAGCTGCCGGCGAGCACGATCGTGCGGCCGGTGTCATCGGCGGGCGGAGTCGGATGCTCCGTGGATGGCCGGCTCTCGACGACGGCGCGGGCGAGGGCTCCGGCGAGCCCTGCCGCTCCCGCGAGCAGGGGCTCGTGCACAGCGGCCCGGGCGATCGCCAGCAGGTCGTCGTCGGTGACCGCGTCGGGGAAGAGGTAGCGGGCGTCGTGGGCGGAGTCTGCGATCGCCGAGCGCAGCGCATCCGCGCCGGCATGCACCAGCTCGAGGGGGAGCACCCGGCTCGACGGAGCGGTCAGCTGACGATCGAGCAGCCGCACCAGGTCGGAGTCGCGCATCGGCGTGAGCGGATGGTCGCGCATGGGCGACTCGGCGAGAGGGACGCCGTTCACCAGGAGCTGTCCGCCGGAGACCGTGCGGCCGTGTTCGGGAGAGCTCGGCGTCGTGACCACACGTCGCGCGTCGACGAGAGACGCGAGCGCCTCAAGCACCGGGCCGATGTTCCCGTCGGCGGTCGAATCGAACGTCGAGCAGTACTTGAGGTACAGCTGATCCGCGCCCTGCGCCTGCAGAGCCCTCGCCGCCGTGAGCGACTGGGCGACGGCATCCGCTGCGGGGATCGTGCGGGTCTTGAGGGCCACGACGCCCACGTCCCACGTCGGGTCGATCGAGTGGTCGCGCGGCTCTCCGAACACGATGCCGGTGCGCAATCCCTGACGGCGGCAGGCCACCGCGACGTCGGTTCCGCCGGTCACGTCGTCGGCGATGATCCCGATCATCGGGCGGACCCCGCGGCGAGGAGGTGGCGCAGGGCGACGGCGGAGCTGGCCGGACCCGACAGCACCGGGATGCCGAGTACATCTGCCAGCTCGCGCGCTGCGGGAGCCAGCGAGTACTGGGCCAGGAAGACGGCGTCCATCTGCGCGGCGTGCGGAGCGCAGGCGTCCGACAGCGCGGCGACCAGCGCTCGGGAGTCCTGGGCCTTCGTGGCAGCCATGGCGGCGGGCACCGTGATGCCGGTCACGGCCGTGGCGCTTCCTGCCTCGTGCAGGGTCGTCTCCAAGCGTTCGACGGAATCGTCTCTGGCGCCGTCGAAGGAGGCGACCACCAGCACGGTGCCGTATCCGGCCATCGCGATCTCACGGAACGCGGCCTCGTCGGGGGCCAGCACCGGCGCATCGCGCCGGACGTCGGAGGCGACGGGTCCGTAGAGGGAGCAGGTGAGGAGAACGCCGTCGGCGCCTTCCGCCAGGGCGTGGTCGATCAGGCGCACCATCCGCGCGCGGAGTGCGTCGTCGAGACCACCGCGGTCGTCGGCGTCGCTGAGCAGACGATCGTCGAGGATGTTCCAGACCTCGGCCTCGGGGTACAGCTCGTCGAGCGCCGATCGAGCCGGCGCGATCGCCGCGGTGACGGCGCTGATCAGGGCGATTCTCGGGGGAGTGGTCATGCGGAGAGCTCCTTCATCCAGCCGAGGCCGGTCACGGTGTCGGTCAGCGGCTGATACTCGCAGCCGATCCAGCCGTCGTAGCCCGAGTCGCGGATCGCTGTGAAGACACGATCGAACGCGATCTCTCCCGTGCCCGGCTCATGGCGGCTCGGCGGGTCGGCGATCTGGAGGTGTGCGATCTGCTCGCGGTGCGCGAGGAACGTGGGGATCAGGTCGCCCTCGTCGATCTGCGCGTGGTAGAAGTCCATCAGCAGGCCGGTCTGCTCGCGGCCCACGGCGTCGACGACGGCAGCGGCCTGTGCTTGCGTCTCGAGGATGAAGCCGGGGGCGTCGCGCTTGTTCTGCGGTTCGAGCAGCAGGCGGATGCCGGTGCCGCGCGCCTGCTCGGCCGCCCAGGCGATGTTCGCGGCGTAGAGCGCGAAGGCCCGGTCCCGCTGCACGTCGTCGGGGACGATGCCCCCGACGACGTGCAGGAACGGGGCCTCGAGGGCCGTGGCGTACTCGAGACCCCGCAGCACCCCGTCGCGGAAGGCCTGCTCAGCGCCGGGAACACACGCGAGTCCTTGGCGGGTGGGGGAACCGGCGGGACCCATCGGCGTGTTGATCAGCACCTGCGCGAGACCCGCCTGCGCCAGCAGCTCCCTGAGACGGCCCGGCGCGTACTCGTATGGCGCCGGGAACTCGACGGCGCGGAAGCCGGCGCGGGCAGCGGCGTCGAACCGCTCCTCGAAGGGGTGCTCGGTGAACAGCCATTTGAGGTTGGCATCGAAGCGCAGCGGGGTGGTCATGTCATCTCCTGAGGGGCGGATGTCGTGCGCGGTCAGGCGCGGGTCAGCGGATGCTCCGATCGACCTCGCCGCGGACGCCGTCCGCGAAGAACCCGATCCGAGAGGACTGCTCCGCCAGGCGCACGGCGTCGGCTCCGTCGAGGGCCAGTGCCACATCGTGTCCGGGCACGAGCACGCCGGATGTGTCGCGCAGCAGCGACCGGAGGCGGTCGACGCTCGCGCGGCTGGCGTCGGCATCCATCGTGGAATCGACGACGAGGGTGTTGAGCTCGAACACGTTCTTCACTGCGTCTCCCGCGAACACGTGCGAACGCTCCGCGGCCTCCACATGGAAGGCGAGGTGACCGGGGGTGTGCCCCGGACTGGCGATCGCCGTGATGCCCGGCAGGATCTCCTGTCCGTCGCGCATCCGTTCGACGCCCTCGTGACGACGCAGCAGCTCCTGGATGTGCAGATCGGGGATGAACTTGGTCCCGGCAGGCTGCGTCGACGCCCAGGCGAGCTCTTCCTCACCGACCCAGGTCGTGGCGTTCGGGTACATCGTGAAGTTGCCCACGTGATCCCAGTGCAGGTGCGTCACCACGACGTCGGTGATGTCACCGGTGTCGAGGCCGAGGTCGGCCAGACCCTCGTGGATCAGCGGGATGTAGGCCGGAGGGCCGGCGTCGATGAGCACGCGACGGTCCCCCTGGTGGAGCAGCCAGAGACTGCTCCACCCGAAGGCGCCGTGCGAGGAGGACTTCCCGGGGAAGCCGTCGACGAGCGAGTGGAGTTCGTACATGCGTCAATCCTGCGCCTTCGAGGCCAGGGATCCCCGCGAGAACTTCGCGGTCAGCGTCGCGCCGACGGCGAGCAAGAGACCGGCGAGGATGAACGGGATCGTGTAGGAGCCCGTTCCGTCGACGAGGAAGCCGGTGACGATCGGCGCGAGCAGCCCGAAGGTGTTGCCGCCCACCTGGACCAGCGCGAACACGCGTCCCTTCGAGGGGTTGCCCTGGATCAGGTCGCCGGCGAGGGCGAAGTTCAAGGTCATCGCCGAGGTGATCATGATGAGGACCCACGCGATCAGGATGACGATCGCCACCACGTCGTCGACGAACGGGAGCACCAGCAGAGGGAGTGCAGCCACCATGGCCGTGGTCACGAGCTTGCGGCGGCCTCCCGAGTGCAGCTTGTCGGCGGGGACCAGGCGGTCCGCGAGGTACGCCAGGAAGATGCTGCCGACGGCGGCCACGGCATACGTGATGCCGGTGACCCAGCCGGAGCCGAGGCCTTCCAGCCCGCGCTCCTTCTCGAGGTAGAGAGGCATGAACGAGAGGAAGAGATAGTTCGTGTACGCCGCACAGCCGTGGGCGATCAGCAGGCTCCACATCGTGCGTGTGCGCAGCAGGACCGGGAGGGTGAGGGGCGTGGTGGAGTATCCCTGCGCAGCGACCTGCGGGTCGACCCGCTCACGCAGGATGTACTCCCGCTCGGACGGCTTCAGCCACTTGGTCTTCTCAGGGGTGTTGTACACGAGCAGCCAGATGAGACCGAAGACGATGCCGACGCCACCGAGGATGAAGAACGAGGCGTGCCAGCTCAGCGAGGCGATCAGATACGCGGCGACCACGGCGCCGATCGCCGGGCCGAACAGTGCCCCCGCGTTGAGCAGGCCGGTGAACCGGGCGCGCTCCTGGCGCGGAGCCCACTCGGAGATGACGGAGTTGCCGACCGGGTACATGGGCGCCTCACCGGCACCGAGCAGCAGGCGGGCCACGACGAGCACGGCGAGTCCGGTGGCGGCTCCGGTCATGCCCGCCCCGATCGACCAGACGATGATGCTGATCGGCAGCAGGAGGCGAGCGCCCCAGCGATCCGCCATGAGCCCCACCGGGATCATCAGCGCGAGGTAGGCCCAGCTGAAGACGGAGGTGAGGATGCCGTACTGCCCCGTCGTGAGGTCGAACTCCTCGATGATGTGGCTGCCGGCGATGGACCAGTTGATGCGGTCCATGTAGCCGAGCGTCACCAGGAGCATGAGGCCGATGCCGATGATGTATCGGCGGCCTCCCACGGCTGTGCGCGTGGCTGAGGCGAGTTGTTCAGTCATCGTTGACCTTTCGGAAAGAAATACTATCGACAATAGTATTGCGACTGTAGCGGGATGGACGATCCGATCGCAAGATCCCGGGGCCGGGACCGCGCGGGGATCACGGGTCGAGCAGGCGTCCCGCCGAGGCCTCGATGTGCTCGCGCATCCGCTCGGTCGCCGACTCGGCATCCCGTGCGCGGATCGCGTCGAGGATCGCGCGATGCTCCGGAGCGGCCCACTTGGCGCCCGTGCGTCCGAGCTTCGAGAACAGGCGGAAGCGCTGGATCTGACCGGCGAGCGTCGTGTACGCGTTCTCGAGGAACGGGTTGCCCGCGTGCGCGGCGATCAGACGGTGGAACTTGTCGTCCGAGCGCCAGTAGATGCGGAAGCCCTCGGTCTCGCGGTCGGCGTGATCGATCGTGGACTCGAAGTCGCGGACGGTCTCTTCCAGCGCATCCACGAACGCGTCGGTGGCCCGAGCAGTGGCGGCGGCGGCGAGGTGAGGCTCGAGCAGGAGGCGTGCATCGCGCAGCTGGCGCACCTCTGTGAGGCTCATCATCGGAGCGACGCGGTAACCGCGCAGCGCCTCGCGGTGCACGAGCCCGGTGTGCTCCAGGCGGGCCAGGGCCTCGCGCAGGGGAGTGGGGCTGACGTTGAGCTCGCGCGACAGGGCGCCGATGTTCAGGGGCTCTCCTGCGCCGCGGATGCCGTCCATGAACTGGCTGAGCAGTACTTCGTACATCTGGTCTGCGACGGGCGTGCGGGATCCGCTCTCTGCCACCATTGCCTCCTCCGGCCGCGAAGGGCCTCGACCCATTCTTACCGGTAACCGGCCGATGCGCCCGCAAGCGCGGCTGGCGCGTGTGGTGCCCTGGCTTCATAGACTGGTCGGATGCGAGCGCTCACCGAGACCGAAGTGCGGGCTTCGTTCGTCAACGCGGACCCTGATGAGCTGCGTGTCATGGAGATGCCGCACGACTTCCTCCTCGTCGACTGGGACTACCTCGACTTCTTCGCCTGGCGCGATCCCGGCGCAGGTGCTCGGGGCTACGTGCTGATCCAGCAGCAGGACCGCATCGCAGGCGTCGTGCTGCATGCCTCGGGTCCAGGGCGTGCACGATCGGGCATGTGCAACATCTGCCACACGATGCAGCCGGGCAATCAGGTCGCGCTGTTCTCCGCACGTCGAGCGGGCGAGGCGGGGCGACGCGGCGACTCGGTCGGCACCTACCTCTGCGCCGACCTGTCCTGCCACGAGAGCGTGCGGCTGGCACATCCGCTCGCCCCCAACGAGGTCAGGGCACCCGGGCAGATCGACTTCCGCCTCGACGGCACCCGCCGACGCATGGAGGCCTTCGTCTCCCGGGTCTGGGAGGCGCAGGACTGATCGCGATTACGCTGGAGGCAACGTCCGTGCTCGAAGGAGATGCCATGAGCGATGCGATTCTGCTGTCGGTCGACGAAGGGCTGGCTCGGCTCACGCTGAACCGGCCCGCGCGACTCAACGCGTTCAATGCCGACCTGGCTCACGCCTGGCGGGACGCGACCGCAGAGGCGACCTCGCGGGCTGAGGTGAAGGCGATCCTGATCGATGCGTCAGGTCCGGCGTTCTGCGCCGGTGGCGACGTGATCGACATGGCGACCACGATGGGGTCCGGCGCGGAGATCACCGCTCTCGCCGAGGTGATCAACACCGGGATCCGCTCGCTCACGGAGTCGTCCGTGCCCGTCGTCGCCGCCGCGCACGGCACGACCGCGGGCGGGGGGCTCGGCATCCTGCTCTCCAGCGACTACGCCGTCGTCGGATCTCGTTCCCGCCTCGGCAGCCTGTACGCGAACATCGGTCTGACACCCGATCTCTCGGTCTCGGCGCAGTTGTCGCGCGCGATCGGGCAGCGACGGGCACTGCAGCTGGTGCTGCAGGATCGGCTGCTCAGCGCGCAGGAGGCGCAGGACTGGGGCCTGGTCGCAGAAGCGGTGGCCGGGGAGGATGCCGCGTCCGAAGCGGCTCTCGTCCGCGCCAGAGGTGAGGAGATCGCCCGCTTCTGGCTCGCGGGAGCAGCCGACGCGTACGGGCAGGCCAAGCGCCTCGTGCGCTCGCAGCCCGAGCGCACCTTCGCGGAACAGCTCAGCGAGGAGGCCCGCTCGATCGGCGCCGCGATGCAGACCGCCGACGCGCAGGCCCGCATCACGGCGTTCGCGGCGGCCTCGGCCAAGAAGTCCGGCTGACTCTTCCTGCACCGGTCGTTCCGCATCGGGAGAAGTCCACCGCCGGGGACGATCTCCCCGGCATCGGACCGGCAGCGTGGCAGGATGAAGGCACCGCCGCTCTACGAGAGGATCGCCATGTCGAAGCCGGAGACCGCGCACACGGGGAAGACGAACACATCTCTGCTCATCAGGGGTGCCATCTGGATCGCCATCGGCGCCTTGATCGCGGCAGCGCTCGTGTGCGTCGTGTGGGTGCTGATCGGGGACCAGGACGGCCTGATCGGCCGTGCCTTCCTCACGATCCTGCTGCTGGCGGGGTTCGCCGGCATCGCGATCCTGGAGGCCGGGCTCGCGCCGAACCGTCCGGATTGGCTGGCGCTGACCAGCATGGTGACGTGGATCGTCGCTCTGCTCGTCGGTGCGGTGAAGATCTGGCTCCCGGAGGAGGGCTACTACTTCGGAGGAGCTGAGCGTTTCTTCCAGCTGCTCCTGGTGGTGGGAATCCTGCAGCTCGCGCTCCTGCATGTGCGGCTGTTCACCCCGGCGGCCCAGCGTCACGTCACGACGTTCACGAAGATCATCTTCATCGTGACCGTGGTGTTCCTCGGCGCGCTCGTCGCGCTGCTCGTCTTCTTCCTCACCTTCCCGCAGACCTTCGACTACAGCGAGCTGTACTGGCGCATCGTGGTCGCGCTGACGATCCTCGCGGCCGTCGGCACGACGCTGATCCCACTGCTCAACGCGCTGTTCGCTCCGAAGAAGCCGAGCGTCGCGGCACCCGCCGCGGCAGCACCGTCGTGGCCGACATATGCCGACGGCATCACGCCCCTGCCGGCGCTTCCCGACGGATCCCCCGACTGGAACGCGTACTACACCGGATATCCCACGGTCGTCCCGCAGGCGCCTCAGGCGATCGCGAGCACCCCCACTACCGGATTCCCGGTCGCGCAGGAGCCGGTCGCCCCGGCCTCCGACGGCGGCCACCTCGGCATTCCGGCACCGCCGATCCCGCCCGCACCGGATTCCCCCGCGGCTCCGCAGCCTCCGCAGACAGCCTTCCCGCCCGCCCCGCCCGCCCCTCCGCTTCCTCCGCTGTGAGTCTCGAAATCGAGCTCGGAGAACTCGCCGCGGAGATCGCACGGGAGGCCGGAGCACTCGCCACACAGCGCCGGACGGAGGGCGTACAGCTCGCGGCCACCAAGTCGACGCTCGCCGACATCGTCACCGACGCGGATCGCGAGGTCGAGAACCTGATCCGAGAGCGGCTGCGCTCCGTGCGTCCGGATGATGGCTTTCTCGGTGAGGAGTCCGATGCCGAAGTGGGCGCGAGTGGCATCACCTGGGTGGTCGACCCGATCGACGGCACCGTGAACTATGCGTACGGCATCCCCGCGTACAACGTGAGCATCGCCGCGGTGCGGGGGGCTCCGCTTCCGGAGTCGTGGGAGGCGTTGGCTGGTGCGGTGTTCGCGCCGGTGTTCGGCGAACTCTTCACCGCGGTGCGGGGCGAAGGGGCGTGGCTCGACGGCCAGCGGCTCCGCGTGACCTCCAAGACTCCCGCCGGCGCATTGCTCGCCACTGGATTCGGATACGACCCGTCGACGCACGACGGTGACCTCGCCCTGGTGCGGCGCGTGATGCCCATGGCCCGGGATCTGCGCCGGATGGGCTCAGCCGCGCTCGACCTCGCCTATGTCGCGGCCGGTCGCTTGGACGGGTACTTCGAACGCGGCCTCAAGCCGTGGGACTTCGCGGCCGGCGCCCTGCTGGTCACAGAGGCGGGGGGAGTGGTCTCACGCAGAGACGTCGATTCTCCCCGCCCGATGCTGATCGCCGGCGGAGCCGCTGTGCACCAGCAGCTGACGGCGATCGTGGAGAACGAACAGTGAACGGCACATGGCTTTCCCAGCCTCGGCAGGGTAGGGTTTATGCGATCGTTACTTTCATCCCCGAATGATGAGAGCTGAGCAAGCGCCCCCGAGCTTCCCGCACGACCCGAGAGAATCGCTTTTGCCCTTCGAGAACTCCCCGGCTGATGCCGCGCCCACGCGTCGCTCCAGCCGACTCCGCACAGCGGCCTTCGAGGCCCCCGCGGCGGGTACGACGGACTCTGCCTCCATTGACTCCGCCGTGGCCCGCGCCACCGCGACCCCGCTGTCGCGCCGCGCTGTCCGCGCGCGGATGACCGCCGAGACTCCCGTCGCAGACACAGCCGATGAGGCCGTCAGCATCCCGACTCCGGCCGAGCTGCTGGACGAGAGTGTCGAGACGCCGTCGATTCCTTTCGTCGCAGCCCCCGCTGCCGCGGCGGAGGCCGATGCGCACGCCGACGCGTTCGAGCTCGCCTCCCGCGCGTTCCGCGCCGTGACCGGTCCGGTCGCCCTGCAGCAGACCTCCGCGCCGAACGGATCCGACGACGAGGGCACGGAGAGCGTCGCCGCTCCCGACGCGCACGTCGCACCGCGCCGTCCGCGCAACGCCCGCAAGTTCCTCGCCCTTGGTGCCACGGTCGGTGTCATGAGCCTCGCCGGTCTCCTCGCCGTCTCGATGACGCTCCCCGCGGAGGCTGTCGCCGCGGCGCAAGGCACCTCGGTCGCCTCCACCTCACTGGTCGCCGGCTCCGCCGCGGCGAAGGGCGCAGCAGGCGACGATGAGATCCAGGCGTTCATCGCCTCCTCCGACGTGCAGAGCGAGTCGCTCGCCCGTGACGACGACTTCAGCACGATCTCCCTCGTCGATGTCGCTGCAGAACAGGGCATCAACTACTCCAGCGAGATCTTCACCAACGACCCCGACGCCGCGATCCAGTGGCCCTTCATGGTCGGTGTGGGGATGAGTTACGGCTACGGCATGCGCAGCGGACGCCTGCACGAGGGCATCGACTTCGTGCCCGGCGACGGCGCGCCCGTCCAGGCCATCGCCGACGGAACCGTGCGCATCGCGACCGAGCAGGGCGGCGCCTACGGGGTGACGGTCTACATCGATCACGTGATCGACGGATCTGTCATCACGAGCCACTACTCGCACATGCAGTACGGCTCGCTGCGGGTCAAGGCCGGAGACAAGGTCACGGTCGGTACCGTCGTCGGCAAGACCGGAAACACCGGACGCTCCTACGGCGCCCACATGCACTTCGAGCTCATCGTCAACGGAACGACCATCGATCCGCTGCCGTGGTTGCGCGAGAATGCGGGTCGGTACTCGTACTGACGGCTCGATTTCATGAGGACGCCACAGTGATGGTATTCTCGTACGGTTGCCCCGCGAGGGGCAGCACGCCCCGATAGCTCAGTGGCAGAGCACTTCCATGGTAAGGAAGGGGTCGTCAGTTCAATCCTGACTCGGGGCTCGCAGCATTCTTCTCACGCGGACGGATGCCTCGCGGCAGGGTAGCTCAGCTGGTTAGAGCGCACGACTCATAATCGTGAGGTCGCGGGTTCAAGCCCCGCTCCTGCTACAGACTCAGACCCCCGGTTTTCCGGGGGTTTTGTCGTATCCAGGGCGATGGGCGGAGCGGCCGGGGGAGTGGTGTGCAGGCCTTGTGCTGGACGCGGCTCGAGGCAGCTGACCGCTGGCCGTTGTCGGTGCCTGCGCGTTACGCTTGAGGTACGGCGGGCAGTAGCCCTCGGAGCCTGGCAGTCTTCCGGACGGTATGACGAGCCAGGCTCACGTGTGTCTACAGCCGGGTGACCCGGGACGCGACGATCCTCTCGACGCGGCGGATCCAGTCCAAACCGTTCGAGTAGCTGCGAGCGACAGCGTCGCTCACCAGATCAAGGCGACCGCGTCGCAGTCGCGGGGCTGGAGGGGCGCATCTGCGTGTTGTCGCAGGGCGCAAACGCCCCTTGCCCTCGACTTCGTGTGGAGTTGATGGGATTGTTGGCTGTATGAAGGCGAATGCGAGCAGGGTCGAGCGCCGGTACGCCATCATCGGCTTGATGTTCTTCGTCATCGGGGTTCCTCTAGGGGTGCTGGCGATCTTCCTCTTCCAATAGACGGAGTGGTTCCACGAGGCGCGCGCCAGGGTGCCCGTGCGAAGTCCCCGGAGGAGCGTGCAGCCCGCCGTGCCGCCGGTCGCTCGTCCGGCCACGCCATGAGTTGCACCTGCGAGGCATCCAGGCCGCTGCCGACGTCGGCACGTGTGTTTGCCTCCATCCACGCGCGGAGCTCTTCTCTCGGCTGCCGCCGTGTCAGGTTCGCGGTCGCGGTGCTAGCGTCGCTCCCATGCGCAGAAGCTCGCCCCGGTCATCCGCACTGGCAGCGCTCATCGGACTTCTCGTCGCGAGCACGCTCACCGGCTGCGCGGGCTTCTTCGATGTGTACCCCAACGCCGAGGAGCCGGCAGATCTCGTCGGCACCTGGGAGCACGGTGACGGGCGATTGGCCCTGCACGAAGACGGCACCTTCGAGATGACAGACATGCCGGAGTGGGTCACGACCGGTGACTCGAGTCTCTCCGAATCCGATGCGACAGTGGCTTGCTCCGGTACGTGGGAGCTCTCGGTCGAGACCCAGAACTTCTGGCTGGTCAGCGCCGATACGGGCTGCGGGGGTGGTGGCTTCGCTACTGGTCGATCGGGCGAGATGACGATCGCCTTCGGGATAGACAGCGGCTCCGGCGATCCGCGCTGCTGGGAACTTGTGCGGGAGGGCTCGGAACTCGCACCGCGCGGCTACGACGAATGCCTGCAGTACAACTAGGGTCGCGCTCGATGTTCTCGAGAGTGTCGAGGCGATTGTTGCCGGGCCGGTCGGGGATTGCGAGCGTCGGATGGTCGAGGACTTCGACGAAACCCGCTCGATCGCCTCGGGGCGAGACATCCGTACTGTCCGCCGTCGAACCGATGAAGACGATGGGGCTGTGCGCGATGAACGCACGGCAGTGTGCATCGGGGCGCGTCAGCCCATTTCGGACGGCGATGTCGTCTTGCGGTGGCGTCTTGTAGAGCGACAGAAGCTCCTGGAGGCTGGGCACGAGTCTCATCGGATCGCCTGCACGCTCGGCCTCCCTCGTGATCTCGTGCGCGGGGCCGAGCATGCGCAGCCACGTCAGCGACAACTGATTTGTGACGAATCCGCCGCTTCGACCGTCTTACTGATGAGCGACCACCTCGCTCCTGACCGAAGCCCACAGGGATGCGGTCGGACACACATCGAGACAGGACTCGTCATGGCAAACCAGGACCAGAACACCCCCACCACTCCCGCGGAGTCGGAGCTCGCTCAGGCCACGCCGAAGACGGCCGCGCCGAAGTCCACTGCGGCATCGCGCGTCGACCGCTCGAGCACGTTCTCCACGTCGCGGGTCCCCGCAGATGAGAACGCCGCCGGGAAGACGGTCATCGCCGACGGCGTGGTCGCCAAGATCGCCGGTATCGCCGCCCGTGAGGTTCCGGGCGTGTACGCGCTCGGCGGTGGCGGAGCACGCGCCTTTGGTGCGATCCGCGACGTCATCAACGCGACCGACCTCGCGCAGGGTGTCAAGGTCGAGGTCGGCGAGACCCAGGCCGCGGCTGACCTGACCATCGTGGTCGAGTACCCGGCTCCCGTGCAGGAAGTCGCCGGCAACGTGCGCGCCGCGGTCGCCGGTGCCATCAGCCGTCTGGTCGGACTCGAGGTCGTCGAGGTCAACGTCGAGGTCAACGACGTGCACGTCCCCGGCGACGACAGCGACACCGAAGAGGAGTCGCGAGTCTCATGAGCCCCACCACGACCGGCGCCCTGATCGGCGCCCTCCTCGCTCTGGCGGCGCTGCTGTTCGGGTTCTGGGGATTCCTCCTCATGGCCCTGTTCGCAGGCATCGGAGCGCTCGTCGGCCGCATCGCCTCGGGCAAGATCGACGTGCGCGGTCTCGCTGATGCCTTCACCGGGCGGCGTACCTCCTGATGCGCGCCGACCAGCACATCATCCCCGGTGGTGGCCCTTCCGGGGTCACCACCGGCGGGGTCACCGTTCCCGGCCGCATCGACGTGAAAGAGCGCGTGTACCGTACGGTCACCGAACAGGCGTCAGCGACGTTGATCGGTGTGCCTCGTGGTGACGTGAAGGTCGATGTCACCGAGCATCCGGCCGGCATCGCCGTCCGCATCGCCACCCCTCTTCCCATACCCGACCTGGACGACACCGCCGCGATCGCGCAGACCGTGCCGGTGCTCGATCAGGCTCGTGAGCTGCAGGAGCAGTTGCAGCAGCGCCTGACGACTCTGCTCGGCAGAGACGTCCATCGGATCAACCTCACCATCACCGGCGCCACGACGCCGGTAAGGAGACGAGTGCTATGAGTACGCCCGTGCTGCGCCGCGTCGTGCGACGCGAGACGCATTCGCCCCGGACCGTTGCGGTGTTCGTCGCCGTCATCGTCCTCATCCTGGCCCTCGCGTACATCGGGCTGGAGATCGTGCTGTACATCGCCGCACAGCCGGCACTCCTGGCGGGTCCCGTCGCCGGCTGGGGATGGCTGGTCGGCCTGCCGACGGCGCAGCCCGCAGGGCTCGTCATCGCCGGCAGTGTCGTGCTGGCCGTGATCGGTCTGATCTTCATCTGGCTGGCGGTCATGCCTGGAAGGCTGTCGAAGCACACCCTCGAGGCCGGAGGTCGCGCTGTCGTCGTCGACAACGGTGTGATCGCGAGTGCGCTCGCCCAGCACCTCTCCGAGGAGATCGGCATCGCGCGCGAGAACATCACCGTCGGCGTCGGTCACCGCAGCGTCGATGTCACGGTGCGGCCCGGCGCGGGCATCGCGCTCGACAAGAGCGACGTGCAGACGGCGGCAGAGGCCGAACTCGGCACCTATCGACTGACACGCCCCGTTCGCACCCGCGTGCGCATCGAGCGCCCGACCGAGAAGGAAGACGAGCTGTGAACAACACGAACCGTGCGCTGAACCGCACCCTGTTGCTGATCATCGGACTGCTGTTCCTCGGTCTGGGCGCGATCGGGATCGCGATCATGACGTGGCCCACCGCCGCAGACGTGTGGAAGGCCGGTGCCAAGGGGGCGCAATCCTGGCTCGACCAGGCGTTCGCGTCGACGCAGATCGCCGGCAGCCAGATCACCTGGATCGCCGTGGGCGGTGTGGCGGCGATCGTCGTGGTCATCATCCTGCTGATCCTCGCGCTCACCAGCGTGGCAGGGCATCGGTCGAAGACGATCTTCCGCTCATCTGGCACGCAGAACCCCCTCGGCCGGGTCACCGTCACCGAGTCGTTCGTGTCGGATGCCGTGAAGAACTCGCTCGACACGCGAGACGAGATCCTCTCGACGCACGTGACGGCGAACGACATCCGCCGGGAGCCGGTGCTGCACGTCGCGGTCACCCCGCGCCAGAACACGGACCCGCGGATGCTCGCCGACCACGTGGATCGCCTGCTCGCCAACCTCGCCACCCTGACCGGTCGTGAGACCGAGACCTACATCTCGATCCACACGGGGCTGCGGGCGCGGCTCGCGCACGATCAGCGCCGCCTGTCCTGAGCCGGATACCGCCTTCGGCGGACGCAGAAAGCCCCGGCCGCATCGGCCGGGGCTTCGTGCGTTCAGCGTGACGTCGGGATGCTCCCGGTGTCGCGCTTCTCACCGTCTGGGGCGGCAGCGCCGACCGGCGCGCTCGCTCCCTGGCCGCGCATCTCGGCTTCCATGCGCTCCGCCTCCTCGCCGCTGATCGCCTCTCCGCGGGCCACGAGTCCCGCCTGATCCGACAGCGGGATCTGCTTGAGGAACAGCGACAGCACGAGTGCGAGCACGATGAACGGCACGAGGTACCAGAACACGGGTGCCAGCGCGTCGGCGTAGGCGGTGACGATGCCCTCGCGCACTTCGTCGGGCAGCGAGCTGAGCGTCGACGGGTCGATCGTGGAGGCGGCCTGCGATGCGGCATCCGGAGAAGCACCGGCATCCGCGAACACGCCGAGCAGGTTCTCGGTCAGGCGCGTGGTGAAGATCGTGCCGAACACCGCAGTGCCGAGAGAGGCACCCACCTCGCGGAAGTAGTTGTTCGTGCTGGTCGCGGTACCGATCTCGTTCGAGGGCACGGCGTTCTGCACGACCAGGACCACGACCTGCATGATCAGGCCGAGACCGGCGCCGAACACGAACAGGAACACACAGATCAGCCAGATCGGTGTCGCCGCCGACAGGGTGGTCATCGAGACCATCGCGATACCCGTGAGGATCGTGCCGACGATCGGGTAGATCTTGTACTTCCCGGTCTTCGAGATCGCGATGCCCGAGAAGATCGACGTGCCGATCAGACCGACCATCATCGGGATCATCAGCAAGCCGGATGCCGCGGCCGAGGTGCCTGACGACATCTGCAGGAACGTCGGCACGAAGCCGATCGCCGCGAACATGCCGATGCCGAGCACGAGGCCGATCGCCGTGGCGTTGATGAAGATCGGGTTGCGGAACAGGCTGAGCGGGATGATCGGGTCCTGCACCCGCGACTCCGTGATCACGAAGGCCGTGGCTGCGACGACGAGGCCGGCGCCCCAGGCCCAGGTGGCGAGCGAACCCCAGCCGAACTCCTTGTCGCCGCCGAAGTCGGTGAAGAAGATGAGACAGGTCGTTGCGATCGAGAGGAAGATCACGCCGAAGATGTCGATCGGCTTCTGGGCCTTCCTGCTCGGCAGCCTCAGGGCGACCAGCGCGATGATGAACGCCGCGATGCCGACCGGGATGTTGATGTAGAAGGCCCACTGCCACGTCAGATGGTCGACGAAGAAGCCGCCCAGTAGAGGACCTGCGACGGCCGAGAGCCCGAAGACGGCGCCGAGCGGGCCCATGTACTTGCCGCGCTCGTTGGCCGGCACGATGTCGGCGATGATCGCCTGCGACAGGATCATGAGCCCGCCGCCGCCCAGACCCTGCAGGGCGCGGAACACCACGAACATCCAGAAGTCGGTCGCGAACGCGCAGCCGATGGACGCGAGCGTGAACAGGGCGATCGCGATCAGGAAGAGGTTGCGTCGCCCCAGCACGTCGCCGAACTTGCCGTAGATGGGCATCACGATCGTGGTGGCGAGCAGATAGGCGGTGGTGATCCACACCTGGTGATCGACGCCGCCGAGCTGGCCGACGATCGTGGGCATGGCCGTCGAGACGATGGTCTGGTCGAGGCTGGAGAGCAGCATGCCCGCGATGAGGGCGCTGAAGATGATCCAGATGCGGCGCTTGGTGAGCAGGAAGGGCGCATCCTTGGTGGCGGTGGCGGTGGCGGACATTCAGCAGTCTCTCTGTGACAGTGTGTAGGCGGAGCGGGCGATGTCGAGGCGTCGAGCCAGCAGGTCCGCGAAGGGCTCGGTGGATTGATGGTGAAGGAGCTGATCCATGCAGAGGCGCACGAGGGCGCCGACGGTGTGGACGATGACCTCGGCGCGGAGATCCGCGTCGGGTCCACTGTCCGGCCGCTGGACGATCAGGCCCATGTCGCGTCGCTCGTTCTTCGCGAGCTGCTCGAAGGCCGCCTTGAGCAGGCGCGGTTCCTGCTCGATCACGGCGAAGAGCGCGGGGGCGTCGTCCAGCGGATTGAAGAGGTCGAAGCGACGGGCCGTGAGCTCGATGAAGTCGTCGAGCAGGTCGCCATCCCGCGAGAGGAATGCTGCTTCGAGCTGCTCCTGCCGGGAGTCGATCACGGCGAATCCGAAGACCGCGTTCTCCTTGCTCTCGAAGTAGTTGAAGAACGTGCGGCGGGAGACTCCGACCGAGGAGCAGAGCTCCTCGATCGTGAAGCCGGCGAAACCGTGTTCCGACGTCAGCGCACGGGCGGTCGTCGTGAGCGCGCGTGATGTCTCGCGCTTGCGCTGCTCGCGCAATGATCCTGCACTGTCATCCATAGAGTGCAATTCTGCACTCTCAATCTAAGAGTGCACTGTGAACGGTCGCGATGAGCCGTCCGAGAAAAAGTTCGAACGAATCTGTGACGAATTCCGTGGTCGACACGTCTTAGGGGTGTCGATCGAAAACGACCCGCACTCCCCACCGGAGGCGGCGCACAGATGAAGGAGAGCAGCATGGCGAACGCGGCAGGCGGCATTCAGGTCCAGGCGACGCAGGGTCCTGCGACCGGGAAGACCACGATCGAAGACGGCGTCGTCGCCAAGATCGCCGGTATCGCCGCCCGCGAGGTACCTGGCGTGTACGCCCTCGGCGGGGGAGCGGCGCGTGTCGTCGGCGCCATCCGAGACGCCCTCAACACCACGGATCTCTCACAGGGCATCACCGTCGAGGTCGGCGAGACCCAGGTCGCGGTCGATGTGACGATCGTCGCCGAGTACCCGGTGGCCCTGCAGAAGGTGGCTGACGATGTGCGGACGGCCATCCACGGTGTGATGGTCGAACTCGTCGGCATGGAGGTCGTCGAGATCAACGTGACCATCAACGACGTGCACATCCCCGCGGATGACGCCGATGATGCAGCGTCATCGCGCATCTGACGCACCCGCGACACGCATTCACGACAACGGACTTCCCGCGGCATCGACGGGGGAGAGTATTCGGAACCGAGATCCGGGGCCGAACGGAGGAAGGAAGAGACATGAGCGCTGAAGACAAGATCAAGGCCGCTGCAGAGAAGATCTCCGGCAAGGCCAAGGAGGTCGTCGGCAACGTCACCAACGACGACAAGCTCGTCGCTGAGGGCAAGGCCGAGCAGACGAAGGGCAACGTCCGTGATGCTGCCGAGAACGTGAAGGACGCGTTCAAGAAGTAAGCGGATCGTCGGGGAGGGGGCGCGCACCCCTCCCCACCGTTCCTCGAAAGGACACGTCATGGGCTTCTTCGCCTCCTCTCCGTCCACCGGGGCGCTGGCCGTCGGCGGTTCTCTCGGGGTACTGCTCATCTACGGCGCGATCACCGGCCGTCGCTCGCGGGCGTGAGAAAGGGCACGCGATGAAGCGGCATCCAGGTGGCGTCGGGTCGAGAACCCGATCCAATCTCGCCGCCGCTCCGAATCTCCTCAGGGATCCGAACGAGGGAGTGAATAGATGGTGGGGGAACGCTTTCACAGCGCATGGGAAGCAGCGGACGACGCCATCGTCGCCGGTCGCGCCATCGACGGTGACGTCGCAGCCTTCGCGGTACTCGTCCGCCGATACACGCCGATGATGAGGGCCTACACGCAGCGGATGCTGAACTCCTCGTCCGATGTGGACGACATCGTGCAGGAGGCGTTCGTGACCGCCTGGCAGCGGTTCTCGGAGCTCGAGGATCCTGCGAAGGTCAAGACCTGGCTGATGCGGATCGTGAGCCGAAAGGCGGTGGACCGCATCCGCAGTCTGCGTCCCATCGTCGACGTCGACGATGTCGAACAGGAGGCTCCATCGCATGCGTCGCCGCCGCGAGTGGCGGAGGCGCGAGCGGGGGTCGCAGCACTCGCGGAAGCACTGCGCGAACTTCCCGCTGCGCAACGGGAGTGCTGGGTCCTGCGCGAGATCGGCGGGTACTCGTATGACGAGATCTCCGACGAGCTCGGCATCTCCACGAGCACCGCGCGCGGCCTGCTGGCGCGAGCCAGGAAATACATGATCGTACGGATGGAGGAGTGGCGATGACTGACGACCACGAGATCCCCGAGCTGCGTCACCTCGGCCTGGAGCCGGACGACCTCGACGGCCATACGCTCGAAGAGCTCTCGGACTACCTCGACGCGGGCCGGCATCCGTCCGATCCGACGATCGACGGTTCTCCGGGATGCCGGCTGGCTCTGGACGCGCTCGAACGCCTGCAGGGGCTCGGCGGGCAGCTGATCGACGCCGATGCCGCCGCGGCGCCGGACGTCGATGAAAGCTGGGTCGACCGCATCCTCAGCGGCATCGCGTTGGATGCGCGGGCGGGCCGACGGATCCCCTTCGATGCGCCGGAGCCCTCCGTCGATCTCGGGATCACCGAAGGTGCCGTGCGCGGCCTGATCCGCTCGGCCGAGAATGCGGTACCCGGCGTGCTCGTCGGTCGGTGCCGACTGGATGGTGACGTGACGATCGCAGGTGCGCCGATCCGTATCGACATCGAGGCCAGCGCACGATTCGGCGAGTCGATCCCCCGTTTGGCGGAACGCCTGCGCGCGGAGGCGGAGCAGCGTCTGAGAGCGCACACCGAACTCAATATCGTCGCCATCGATGTGAGGATCCGCGACGTCTACGATGTGTCGGCCTGGGCCGAGAGGAGCCGATGATGACCGAGTATGAGGAACTGGCCGCCGCGATCGATACGGCGGTACGGGCGACCCCGGGCGTGGATGACATCTACCGCTCCGGCTCGTTGATCTCCAATCTGGTGGGCGCGGGCGCGTCCGCGCTCGGCGTGCGTAATCAGGACGAACCGCTCGTGGCCGTTACCCAGGGTGACGACGGCGTGCGGGTGGAGGCGTCTGTCGGTGTGGACTCCGCCGTCGGTGCCCCGGCGACGTTGGCGGCAGTCCGGAACGCGATCGCCGCTCTGCTCGATGAACGAGGGCTGCGCGCCACAGCCATCACACTCACGGTCGTCTACGTGCATTCGCGCGAGGCGTCCTGAGCTACGGCCGGCCCCGGCCGTAGGAGAAGCGCCGCTCCCCCCTCCGCGAGCGGCGCTTCTCGACATCCACCTGCGACGGATCAGGCGATCGCGCGCAGCCCCTCGACGAGGGGCGTGGTCGGACGACCGATCAGGCGTGCGAGCGTGCCGTCGGTGTCGGCGAGGGCTCCATCGCGGATCCCGCCGTCGAGGGCGACGACGAAGCCGACGGTGCCGGCGTCGAGCCCCGCCGCCGCGAGAGCCGCGGACTGCTCCTCCGGCGTGAGCGCGCGGTACTCGACCGGGCGTCCGGTGACCTCGGCGATCGCGGCGGCGAGGTCCGCGTAGTTCCAGGCGACGTCGCCGCCGAGCTCGTAAGCCTGGCCGATGTGGCCGTCTTCGAGCAGCACGACCGCGACGGCCTCCGCGTAGTCCTTGCGGCTGGCGGATGCGACTCGTCCCTCGCCGGCTCCCGCCGCGAGCACACCCGTCTCGGCGGCGCGTGCGAGGTCGGCGGCGTAGTTCTCGGTGTACCAGTTGTTGCGCAGGATCACGGCGGGCAGACCAGCGGCCGCGATGAGCTCCTCGGTCGCCTTGTGCTCAGGCGCGAGCACCAGGTCGCTGGTGGGAGCCTGGGAGGCGCTCGTGTAGACGAACTTCGTCACACCGGCGGCCTTCGCCGCATCGATGACCGCCTGATGCTGGGGCACGCGGCGTCCGACCTCGGAGCTGGAGACGAGCACGACGGCATCCACGCCATCGAGCGCGGCGGCGATGGTTGCCGGCTGGTCGTAGTCGACGACCGCCACGGAAACACCGAGGGCCTTCAGGTCCGCGGCCTTGGCGACGTCGCGCACACCGGCGATGATCGACTGCGGTGCGGCGCCGCGCTCCAGGAGGCTTTCGACGATGAGGCGGCCGAGGTTGCCAGTCGCGCCGGTGACAAGGATGGTCATGGGAGTCCTTTCGTAGGTGACATCTCCGACAACCGTTGTCTCGAGGTAAACCTTCCGATTTACGGGTACCCACTTTGAAGTAAGGTACCTACATGATGGTGAGTTTTGCGCAGATAAAGGAAACGACTCCCATGGTGTTCCGGCAGGGCTGCGGCACGCGTGTCGTGCTTGACCACGTCATGAGCAAGTGGGGGGTGCTGGTGCTGTCGTCCCTCTCCGAAGGGACCCAGCGCTGGGGGGAGCTGCGGCGCGAGGTCGACGGCATCAGCGAGAAGATGCTCGCGTCGACGCTGCGCACGCTCACCGAAGACGGCCTCGTGCATCGGGAGTCGTTCCCCGCGGTGCCCCCGCACGTGGAGTACAGCCTCACCCCGCTCGGTCGGGATCTGATGGAGCGGATGCTCCCGCTCGTCGAGTGGGTGGCCGACAACGCCGGCGAGATGCTCCGCCGCTCGGAGTGATCGGGCGAGGAAACCACCAGTTGTAGGGGTGGTAGCCGTGCGGGCGAGGTGTTTTGCTGAGAGTTCCTGCGGCCGTCGACCGGTGAACGCCTCTTCTCGCGGGTGGCCGCTCCACCACTGGCAAGGAGCCCGATGGACCGTTCATCCGACGAGCCGAGATCGCCTGATCGTCGACAGGTGATCGTGGGAGCGGCCTGGGCGCTTCCTCTCATCGCGACAGTGATCGCGTCACCCCTCCAGGCCGCAAGCGTGATCCCCGTGTGCCCGGTCATCGCGGAAGGGGACTGGGGTGGTTGGGTGAATCAGGGCCAGGGACTGGTCGACTCCGGCGGTGCGAACGGAACGAACGGGTGGTTCCGTTCGATGTCGGGGGTGTCCGGCTTCGTGTCCACACAAGACAGCATCGCTGTCGCGCCCGCGTCGAACACGCCCCTCGCCTACGTCATCACCGATGTCGTCATCCCCGTCACGCCCGGAGCAACCTATACCTTCGCCGTGCAGGGGGTGGGGCGGTGGGGGAATGGGGTGAACAACGCGAACACGCGGTTCCAGCAGGTGCAGATCAACATCGACGGTGTCGTGCAGTGGCAGGGCGATACCCGTACCAATCTGCTTCCGAGCCTCGGGCCGCAGACGATCGGTTTCAGCTATCTGGTACCCGCGGGGACGACGACGATCACGTTGACCTACCGTTTCCTCATTCCGCCTCGGCCACGCGGCGATGCGCTCGGAGCCAACGACGACATCGCTCTGTCCAATCCCACCATCTCGTGCGAGTAGGTCCGGGAACCACGCAGAGCGCACGCCCTGGCCCTTGACCGGGCCTCTCCCGCGGCCCTATGTTCACACCATGTCGACAACGCCAATCCATCTGGAACGACCCGACGGAAAAGGACTGGCGGCCGGCACACTGGGGCTCTGGGGATCCACCGTCATCGGATTGGCTTCCACGGCTCCCGTGTACTCGCTGGTCGCCTCCCTCGGGTTCGTGGTCATCGCTGTCGGCGCGCAGGCGCCGATCGCCTTCGTCATCGCCTTCGTGCCGATGTTGCTCATCGCCTTCGCCTACCGAGAGCTCAACAATGCCGTTCCCGATTGCGGCACCACCTTCACCTGGGGCGCCAAGGCCTTCGGGCCGTGGGTGGGCTGGATGGGCGGATGGGGCGTCGCCGTCGCGGGAATGGTCGTGCTCGCGAACCTGGCGCAGATCGCTTCCGTCTATTTCTGGTCGTTGATCGGTCAGGACCTGGAGAACAACGACTGGCGTGTCGTCGTGCTCGCCGTCGGCTTCATCGCCGCGATGACCTGGGTGAGCTGGCGCGGGGTGGAGATCGGCGAGCGCATCCAGAACATCCTGCTCGGCATCCAGTATCTCGCCCTCGCGATCTTCGTGGTGACCGCGCTGTGGCAGTTCTTCTCCGGCAACGCGCCCGGCGCGACCGCATTCGACTGGGAATGGATGAACCCGTTCGCCTTCACCGATTGGTCGGGGTTCACCGAGGCCATCCTGCTCGCGCTCTTCATCTACTGGGGCTGGGACACCTGCCTGGCGCTGAACGAGGAGACCAAGGACCCCCAGCGCATCCCTGGCCGCGCGGCGCTGCTGACCACCGTCATCCTGCTCTTCACCTACGTCACGGTCACGATCGCGGCGATGATGTACGCGGGTCTCGGCGATACCGGCACGGGCCTGGGCAACGAGGCCAACGCCGACGACTTCTTCCTCGCGATCAAGGACGGCCTGCTCGGGCCGTTCGGCTGGGTGCTCGTGGTCGCCGTGATCATCTCGGCGATCTCATCGACGCAGACCACGATCCTGCCGACGGCCCGGGGCACGCTCGCGATGGGTGTGTATCGCGCGCTGCCTGCGAAGTTCAAGGAAGTGCATCCGACCTACAAGACACCTTCGTTCTCGACCATCGTGATGGGGGTCGTGGCCTCGGTCTACTACGTCGGGATGACGCTGATCAGCGACAACATCCTGCAGGACTCGATCCTCTCGCTCGGTCTCGCGATCGCCTTCTACTACGCCATCACGGGCTTCGCGTGCGTCTGGTACTTCCGCGCCGATGTCTTCCGCTCGCCGCGCGAGTTCTTCTTCAAAGGGCTGTTCCCGCTGCTGGGCGGACTCATGCTCACCGCGGCATTCGTGCAGTCCGCGATCGACATGTGGGACGTGGACTACGGCTACACAGTGCTGTTCGGTATCGGCGGCACCTTCGTGATCGGCATCGGTTCGCTGGCATTCGGCCTCGTGCTGATGTTCGTCTGGTACCTCTTCCCGCGGTCGAAGCGGTTCTTCCGCGGCGAGAGCCTCAACCGCGACACCGAGGTGATGGTGCCCGACGAGCCCGGCGACTTCATCCGCTCGATCGACGGCGGAATCTGATCGGGGTGCCGTCGACCTAAGCTTGTTTTCGTGCGCATCCGGCTCGACATCGCTTACGACGGCACCCACTTCCGCGGGTGGGCGCGACAGCCGACGCTCCGCACCGTGCAGGGCACGCTCGAGGCGGCGCTGGCGCGTATCGTCGGCTCGGACGTCCGATTCGTCGTTGCCGGACGCACGGATGCCGGCGTGCACGCGCGGGGGCAGGTCGCCCACGTCGACCTGGACGACACGCAGTGGGCGCGCATCGAGGCCCGTCAGGGGCGCGCTCCACAGGACCCCGCCGGGTCGATCGCCGGGCGTATGCGCGGCGTGCTGGGCGCGTATTCCGACGTCACGGTGACGCGGTCCTCACGGGCACCCGAGGGGTTCGATGCCCGGTTCTCTGCGGTATGGCGGCGGTACCGGTACCGCCTGGCAGATCAGGTCGCCGGCTTCGATCCGCTGCGCCGCCACGACACCACCGCGGTGCGCGGCCGGCTGGACGAGCAGGCGATGGATGCCGCGGCGCAGAGCCTGATCGGACTCCACGACTTCGCGTCGTACTGCAAGCCACGTGACGAGGCGACCACGATCCGCACGCTTCTCGACTACCGCTGGACCCGCGACGCCGATGGCGTGCTGATCGCCGAGGTCAAGGCGGACGCCTTCTGCCACAGCATGGTGCGCGCACTCGTCGGCGGTTGCGTGGCCGTGGGGGAGGGGCGCCTCGATGTCTCCGACCTGGTCGTGTTGCGCGACGCGGTGACCCGAACGAGTGAGTTCAAGGTGCTGGCCGCACGGGGACTCACCCTGATGGAGGTCGGCTACCCGGCTGACGGCCTGCTCGCTGCGCGAGCCGAGCAGACGCGCGCTCGCCGCGACAGCGAATAGCGGTCGTCTCAGGCCGGGGCCTGAGTCCGGAGCGAAGGACGATCGGCTGCGGGAGGCGTGCCGCCGACGAGCGAGATCACGTCATCGAGAACGAGCCCGAGCACCGGGGCTGCATCGATCACATCGGCGACCAGCGTGCGTTCTCCGTCGCGGCGCTGCGCGCGCAGCATCATCGACACGGGCACATGCTCTGCAGGTGCGACGAACGACATCACCGCCCGACCTTTCGAGAAGGTGACGGCGCGCTGCGAGACCGTGTATGCGAACCGCCCCCAATCCGGCGGGACGAGCAGCGTCTAGCCCTGCGGCGTCGGTTCGACGCGGCCGAGGAGGTCATCTTTCAGTGACACGCAGTGCTCTCCGTCTCCGACGCTCTGCGCGCAGGCGCTTCATGCGCACGGCAGCGATGATCCCCGATGCGATGAGCACGAGAGTGAACGGGGCGACGAGCCAATGCCAGCTGATCGGGTAGCCGTCAGCGCCCGGTGTCCAGATCGTCCCCGTCGGGTCCTTCTCGAACGCGGCGATGAAGATCGTCATATAGCCGGCCAGCAGGGGCACGAACGTCATGTAGGCGATGTCGTCGGCGATCTCGAGCCCGCCGAGCAGGAGGTAGGCGGAGGCACAGCCGATCGCGATCAGCCCGGTCGTGATCGTGAGCCAGGCGGGCACGCTCAGCACGGGCCACGGCAGTACCGAATCTCCGAAACTCAAGCACTCGTTGGAGTAGTAGACCCGACCGCAGTTGAGGATGAGGCGGGCACCAACAGGCACGATCCACTGCGCCAATGTCGCGATCGTGGCGAGGATGGCGATCAATCGTAGGACGCCGAGTCGCAGGGGCAGCCAGCCGCGATTGAGTCCGAAGATGGGCTGTGTCGAGAACGGCACGGTGTCAGTCTACGGTCGGCCGAAAGAGCAGTAGAACGGCTTGATCGGGCTGCTGTAGACCCCTCCGGCGGCTCCCGCGACCCGGCTGTCGACCGACGTCACGCCGGCTCCACCGATCTTCGGAACCGTGCCCAGCACGGCATCCGCCCTCGCATCCGCGATGGTCGCGCTGCGCGGCCCGGACTTCGCCGCGCAGTCGGCGAGGGCGATGCCCCATCTGTTCAGCGACGCCCACTCGGAGCCGCGCGCCAGCTGGCGCTCTCAAGGGTGTCGTTGATCGAGCCGGCGTCCTCGAAGCCATGCTTCGCCGTCTTCAGCGTGTCGTGAGCGTCGCGGAGGTGCTCACGGTCGAGCAGTACGTCCACGGTCAGAGTCCTTGCGCTGTGAGGGTCAAGATGCTCGGCCCGGGCTGGGGCAGAGAAGGGCGGGCGGATCGGTGCACGTCACCGACCCGCCCGCCCGAAAACGCTGCTGTGGTTCAGCTGCCGGCGAGCTGCTGGTCCAGGTCCTGGATCGCGCGCATCATGCCCAGCAGCGACTCGGACATGTCGTTGATGCCATCGACCGCCGTCTTCAGACCCGTCGTCAGCTCGGTGTAGCCCTCACCGAACTTGCCCGACGCGTGCTGCGTCTTGAAGTCCTCACCCAGCAGGGTGTCGACCTGACCCTTCAGCGTGTCCAACTGACCCTGAATGTCATCACGAGCCTGCGACAGCGACGACGCCACCTGCTCCATCTCCGCATAAGACGCACCGAAATCGGCCATCGTCCACACCTCCGCAAATCGTTTGGAACGGACCCCTCCGGCCCGAATAGCTCCACCCTACGGACGAACCGGCAAAGCCGTCGATGGGGACAACTCCCCATGCCGCTCACGACATCCGTCGGCGGTGCGCGCCACCACGCTGCCGCGACCCGGGACCGGCTCGATGAACACGTTGTCGCGATGCGCGACATGGCCCACTGAGGCAATCACCGAACGGCTACGTGTTTGCCACCCGACTCCAAGCAGGACGGGCTAGCGTGAGAAGTGATGAAGGTCATCTCCTACAACCTGCGCAAGCACCGAGCCGCCACGGAGCTCGTGGCGCTCGTCGGCCAGCACGACCCCGACATCCTCTGCCTGCAGGAGTGCGATGTGCAGGGCCTACCCGACCGGATCGGCGACTTGGTGCTCGCGGACGCGACCCAGGGGAACCGCCTCGGCCTCGCGCTCTATTACCGGACGAGCACGTTCCGCCTGCAGAAGATCCGTGCGATCGAGCTGAAGAAGTCGCTGCACGACAGGATGCTGAAGCCGGCGCACGAGCGTGTGCTGGGTGCTCGGCTGCTCGACATCGACGACGGACGCGAGCTGATCGTCGCGTCGTTCCACGCGGCGCCTCTCACCGCCCTCAACTCGCTGCGTCGTCATCAGATCCGCGCGGCCCTCTCCGCTCTCGCCGAGCTCGGGGAGGGGCTGCCGCAGCTGATGGTCGGGGACTACAACTACCCGGTCTTCAAGGAGAACCTCGGTCAGGCCGTGCGCAACCAGGGCTACGCCCTCACGCTCAGCGATGACCACACCTACACGCGCTACCGCGTGTTCCGCGGCCACTACGACTTCGCGACATCGGTCGGGTTCGAGGTCGACGCGATCACCACGCTTCCGCAGGGGTCGAGTGATCACCGTCCGATCCTGGTGACGGTGCACCCGGACTGAGCACCCTCCCGGTTTGAGGTAACACGCCCGGGTGGCGTATGCTGTCTCTTTGGTGCCGTTCTCCGTCCTCGGAGGACGGCGACCATCCGAACGTGAGCCCTCCACTGGCGTGTTCCCCTCCCGATGAGATCGCGAGGAAGAACCACCCCGGAGTGGGATTCACGAACTTCTCCGTTCGACACAAGAAAGCAGCACCATCGTGACGCGCACTTACACCCCGAAGGCCGGCGAGGTCCAGCGTGACTGGGTCGTCATCGACGCCACCGACGTCGTTCTCGGCCGCCTGGCTTCGCACGCCGCTACGCTCCTGCGTGGCAAGCACAAGCCCACCTTCGCCAACCACATCGACTCGGGTGACTTCGTCATCATCGTGAATGCCGAGAAGGTGGCGCTCACCGGTCAGAAGCTCCAGAAGAAGCTGGCCTACCGCCACTCCGGTTACCCGGGCGGCCTGAAGTCGGTCACCTACGCCGAGCTCCTCGAGAAGAACCCGGTCCGTGCTGTGGAGAAGGCCATCCGTGGCATGCTCCCCAAGAACAGCATCGGCCGCCAGCAGCTGTCGAAGCTCAAGGTGTACGTCGGTGCCGAGCACCCGCACGCCGCGCAGCAGCCGACGCCGTACACCCTCGACCAGGTCGCCCAGTAAGCGCCGTAAAGACTTAAGGACATACTCGTGGCTGACATCCAGGACACCACCGAAGCTCAGAACTACTCGACCTCGACTCCCGAGACCGAAGCTGTCGAGGCGGCTCCCCGCCCCGTGCTCAGCGTCCCGGGCGCCGCAGTCGGACGTCGCAAGCAGGCCATCGCCCGCGTGCGCATCGTCCCCGGCTCCGGCACGATCACGGTCAACGGCCGTACGATCGAGGACTACTTCCCGAACAAGCTGCACCAGCAGCTGATCAACGACCCGTTCACCGTGCTGAACCTCGCCGGTGCATACGACGTCATCGCGCGCATCTCCGGTGGTGGCCCCTCGGGCCAGGCCGGCGCGCTTCGCCTCGGCATCGCCCGTTCGCTGAACGGCATCGACGAGGAGAACAACCGTCCGACCCTGAAGAAGGCCGGCTTCCTCTCGCGTGACGCTCGCGTCAAGGAGCGCAAGAAGGCTGGACTCAAGAAGGCCCGCAAGGCGCCTCAGTACTCGAAGCGTTAAGGTCCACTGCTCCGATGCCGATCTTTGGCACGGACGGCGTGCGAGGACTTGCCAACGGCATCCTCACCGCCGACCTGGCGCTCACCCTGGCCCAGGCGACTGCTGTCGTCCTGGGCCAGGGCCGTACTGCGGAGGCCCGCAAGGCCGAAGGCAAGCGACTCACCGCAGTGGTCGCCCGGGACCCCAGGGTCTCCGGACACTTCCTGACCGCCGCGGTCGCCGCGGGACTCGCCTCGTCGGGTGTCGATGTGCTCGAGGCCGGGGTCATCCCCACGCCCGCACTCGCGTTCCTCGTCGCCGATCGCGATGCCGACTTCGGCGTCATGATCTCTGCGTCGCACAACGCTGCGCCTGACAACGGCATCAAGATCTTCGCCCGCGGGGGCGTGAAGCTCCCGGACGAGGTCGAGTTGCGCATCGAACAGGCGATGTCCGGAGAGATGCTGCGCCCCACCGGCGCCGGCGTCGGACGGATCGACCGCTTCGCGGATGCCGAGGATCGCTACGTCGTGCACCTGCTCGGCTCGCTTCCGAACCGTCTCGACGGCATCCACGTCGTGCTGGACTGCGCGCACGGCGCCGCCTCCGGGGTCTCGCCGGAGACGTTCCGTGACGCCGGCGCCGAGGTGACCGTGATCGGTGCAGATCCCGACGGTCTCAACATCAACGACGGCGTGGGCTCGACCCACCTCGACAACCTCGCAGAGGCCGTCGTGCGTCTGGGCGCCGACATCGGAATCGCCCACGACGGCGACGCCGATCGCTGCCTCGCGGTCGACGCTCAGGGCGCTCACATCGACGGCGACCAGATCATGGCGATCCTCGCGGTCGCGATGAAGCAGCGCGGACACCTCACGGATGACACCCTCGTGGCGACCGTGATGAGCAACCTCGGTCTGCACGTCGCCATGCGCGAACACGGCATCACGGTCCGCCAGACGGCCGTGGGCGACCGTTACGTGCTCGAGGACATGAACCGCGGAGGGTACGCCCTCGGCGGCGAGCAGTCCGGCCACGTCATCATGAGCGAGTTCGCCACGACTGGTGACGGCCTTCTCACCGGCCTCCACCTGGTCGCGGAGATGGCTCGCCAGAAGAAGTCGATCGCCGAGCTGGCCGCGGTCATGACCGTCTACCCCCAAGTGCTCATCAACGTGCGCGATGTCGACAAGGATCGTGTCATCGACGACGAGGGCGTGCAGCAGGCGGTGCGCGCGGTCGAGGCCGAGCTCGGCGACAGCGGACGCGTGCTGTTGCGCAAGTCCGGCACGGAGCCGCTCGTTCGGGTCATGGTCGAGGCCGCCGACGCAGAGTCGGTGCGAACCTACGCAGAACGTCTCGCGGACGTCGTGCGTGAGCGCCTCGCGCTCTGACATCCGCTTCGTTCCACGAACCGGCCGGCCGCTTCCACAGCGGTCGGCCGGTTTCTGCGTGGGGAAGCGGTCAGGGGGCAGCGCAGATGCGGTAGCCGCCTTCGGCCAGGGTCTGCGTGGCGCATTCGGCGCCCGTCAACCGCGGCGTTTCGAGCATGGCCGGGGCATCGAAGAGACCGACGTGCGCGCCGGTGAGGACGACGGCCGGCACGGCGGCGCCCCACGGTTGTGCGGCGAGCCATTCGGTGCCGGTCTCGGCGACCCACTCGGTGAGAGGGGCGACTGCCGCGCGCTGACGTTCCAGTGTCTGCCCGCGCGACTCATAGCTCGAAGCGACGTGCATCGCCGCACCGATTCCGATGAGGAGAGCGAGCACGCTCGTGGCGGCAACGGTGATCCGTGCCGTGGCGCCACGCGGAATCCGACGTGCTGACCAGACCGCGACAGCGGCGAGGACCGGGAGGAATGCGTAGATGCCGACGGCCGGATGGCGCACCCAGAGCGGGAGCTGCGATGCCGTCGCCCACCACCCGATGAACGTGAGCACTCCTACTGCGGCGGCGGACGCGTAAGCGATCACCAGGCGGTCGCCAGCGGTCGATGAGCGTCGCGCGAAAACGACACCGGTCACGATGATCACGGCAAGGAGCACAAGTCCGATCACGGTGATCGCTGCAGGGCCCGACCAGGAGTCGGCGAACGTCTGCAGCTTCTGGAGCACAGTCGTGGATGCGCCTTGGCCACCGCTGCGCACGAAGGCGACGAGCGCACGCAGGTGATCCACATATCCACCGAGGCCCAGTGAGAGCAGCGCCGCGAGTTCGAAGAGCATCGTCGGCGCGGCGACCAGCAGGAGAGGGAGCCAGGAACGCCGAAGCGTGTTGCGCACGCGGGCCCAGCCTCGGCCGTCGGCGAGCAGCAGGAGCGCCACGGCGAAGGCCGGCAGTGCGAGCAGGGCGATGAGTTTCGCCTGCACCGCCAACCCGACCAGGAGCCCGGCGACCCAGGCGCGACGTGGCAGGGCGAGGAGCGCCCAGACCAGGAGCGCGGCCGCGGGGATCTCGCCGAGGAGGTCGGCGGGCCCTTGGATCGGCGAGACGCCGGCGGAGGTGATGAATGCCAGCGGCACGGTGACGGCGAGCAGCGCGGCCCACCGTCCGCCGATGCGCCGACCGATCAGGGCGAGCCCCACGAGGAGCAACACCCAGTAGGTCAACGGGACCAGGCGTGCACCGATCACGAGGTCGGCACCGGTGGCGAGGACGGCGGCGACCGGCAGCAGCACCACCGGCCCGGTCGAGATCCGCGGGTCGAACGGAGTGATCGTCGAGCCCGAGAGCGCGCCGTCACTGGAGTAGCCGAGCCCGGCCAGCAGGTTACGGGGGACGGTGAGGTTGAAGGCCTCATCCTCCCAGAGTCGCCAGACGAACAGGCTGTGCCAGGCGACGATGACATGGCCGATCACGAGTGCGGCAGCGAGCCCCCAGAAGAGTGCGGTGCGCGCCCGGGTCATCGGACGACGGCCTCCGGTCGGCGGATGTCGCGGAGGGGGGCACTCGGACGCAGCGAGAGCGACCACGCCTCGCCCCATGCAGCGCGGACGAACTGACGGAGCCGCTTCGGCGGCAGCGTGACTCCGGCACCGCGGCCCCACATCGTGCCGGTCGTCGAGGAGCCGCGCCGAGGGATGCTGGCGACGCGGAGGTAGCGCACGATGAACCCGCCCCTGGCCTCAGCGAGGGAGAAGTGCACGTGCGGCACCGACGCATCGGCAGGGATCGCATCGATGAGCGCCTGCAGCGCCTCGGGCCGGTACGCGCGCAACGGGGTGTTGACGTCGGGGACGCGACGTCCGGCTGCGGCTGCCACCAGTACCCCGACGGCGCCCGTGAGCACCTTGCGGTACCACGGGTCGGTCCGTCCGTCGCGCACACCATGCACCACGTCCGCGTTCGCGTGGAGCAGCGCCGAGATGAGTCGGGGGAAGTCCCTCCCGTAGAACTGCCCGTCGCCGTCGACGTGCACCAGCACATCCGGCTCGGCGGCCAGACCGGCGCGGTACGCGGCGAGTGCCGTGGGGCCGTGCCCTCGGTTCGTGGGCTGGACCTCGACGGTCACATCGTCGATGCCGTCGAACACGGTCGCGGTGGCGTCGGTGGAGCGATCGTCGGCGATGTGGAATGAGACCCGATCCGCGAGCGGGACGACAGCATCTCTGATCTCGTCGATGAACCCGCCGATGCCCTCGGCTTCGTTGTAGGCGGGCATCACGATGGCGAGGTGGGCGATGGTCACGGTGTCCTCCGAACTGCCGCGTTCGGTCAGGGCGCGCGCAGCAAGTAGCCTAGTCGAGTCATGAAACCAACCTCCCGATTGCGGCGTCTTGCCGGCCTGGGCAGTCGCTTCCTCATCGTCGGCGGGGTGAGCACGCTGGTCGAGATCGGTGTCTTCAACCTTCTCGTCTTCGTGTGGGGGTGGGATGTCGTCTCCGCGAAGATCGTGGCCTCGCTCGTCGCGCTCGTCAACGCCTACTTCGGCAACCGCGAGTGGACCTTCCGTCATCGTGACCGGCGGGGTCGCATGAACGAGCTGGTGCTCTTCATCCTGACCAACGTGGCGTGCACCGCGATCGGCGCAGGTCTCGTCTGGCTCGGCGTCGAGATGGCGACCGGAATCCTCGGACGCACGCCCGGCGCGATCGCGGTCAACGCGGTCAACCTCGTGAGCATCGTCATCGTGGTGGCGCTGCGATTCGTGCTCTACCACTCGATCGTCTTCCGCTCGCCGACTCCCCGCTGATTCGCTGCCTGTCGGCCGGACGATCCGAGCAGACGGCGCGGATTGTGTCGGCTTCTTTCGTGGATTGATTCTTTGCTCGACAGATTCGACGCTGATCTCGCATGATCGCGGTCCTCCCGCAATCTGCGAGGTCGCTCGTGTGCCACGATGGAATCGATACGAATCAGCCCTCTCTCCGGGCCCCAGACCCAGGAGACAGGATCGGCGCTTTCATGCGCTCGGGGGGAAAATCAGTGCCATCAGGTTCCGAACTGAACGTGGCGGTCTCCGTCGAACAGAAGCGGCGGCGGCTCGCCGCGGCGATCGTCGACAGCGCCGCATGGGTCGTCGGGATCGTGATCGCCGTCGTGGTGCGATTCGAGTTCGATGCACGGGTCAGCGGGTGGATGTCGATGATCGTGTTGGCTGTCGTCGCGGCCGCCTGTCAGATCGTGATCGGCTACTTCCTCGCCTTCTATCGTGGGCGTTTCACCTACGGATCATTCGATGAGGTGCGTGCACTCGGAGTCGCAGTGACAGCGCAGGCGGCCGTCCTCGCCGTGATAGTCATCATTCTCGGCCCCACGATCGGCCTCCCTCGTGGCACGGTGATCGTCGCGTTCCCATTCGTCCTGCTCTTGATGTTCGGCGTGCGGTACAGCGCTCGTCTCGTCATCGAGCGCAGTCGCAAGCCGCGCGAGGAGGCGGAACCCGCGTTGATCATCGGTGCAGGCCACGTCGGCGACATCCTTCTTCACAACATGACCACCGATCCCGCGTCGCCACTGCGCCCGGTCGGAATCCTCGATGATGACCCGTCGAAGAAGAATCTGCGACTACGTGGCGTTCCCGTCATCGGTCGCACAACCGAGATCGTCGCTGCCGCGCAAGACACCGGTGCGACCACGATCGTCATCGCAATCGGGCAGGCGGACAGTACTCTGTTGCGTCGCCTCACCGATGACGCGGAGGTTGCGGGCCTGCGTGTCACGATCACTCCGACGCTGGCGAGGATGATGTCGGGAGAGCAGTCCCCGACCGATCTGCGCGACATCAGCATCGAAGACCTGATCGGCCGTCATCCCGTCGACACCAACGTGGAACTCATCGCCGGCTACATCACCGGACGCCGTGTGCTGGTGACCGGTGCCGGTGGCTCGATCGGCTCCGAGCTCTGTCGGCAACTCGCGAAGTACGGTCCGAGCGAGCTCATCATGCTCGATCGCGATGAGACCGGGTTGCAGATGGCGCAGCTCGCAACCTCCGGTCACGGTCTGCTCGACTCGAGAGATGTCGTGCTCTCCGATATCCGGGACGATGACACGCTGCGTGACATCTTCGCCGAACGACGTCCAGAGGTCGTGTTCCACGCGGCAGCGCTGAAGCACCTGCCGATGCTCGAGCAGTATCCGGATGAGGCATGGAAAACGAACGTCCTCGGCACCTTGAACGTGCTCAACGCCGCGCGCGAGGTGGGCGTGGACACCTTCGTCAACATCTCGACCGACAAGGCGGCCAATCCGACGAGCGTGCTCGGGCACTCCAAGCGCGTGGCGGAGAAGCTCACCGCCTGGGCCGGGGAAGAGACCGGCATGCGGTACCTCTCGGTGCGCTTCGGCAACGTGATCGGCAGCCGCGGTTCGATGCTGCCCACGTTCCAGACGCTGATCGAGGCGGGCGGGCCGATCACCGTGACGCATCCCGACGTGACCCGCTATTTCATGACCATCCCCGAAGCATGCCAGCTGGTCATCCAGGCCGGTGGCATCGGACGCGCAGGAGAAGTCCTGATCCTCGACATGGGTGAGCCCGTCTCGATCCTCGAAGTCGCCAAGCGCATGATCGCGATGTCGGGCAAGAGCATCGAGATCGTCTTCACCGGACTCCGCCATGGAGAGAAGCTCCACGAGGTGCTGGTGGGTTCTCAGGAGAACCTCGAGCGCCCGTTCCACCCGAAGGTCTCGCACACCCGTGCCGAATCCATCTCGCCAGAGCGTCTCGACAAGGAGGGGTGGGACGCGCGGATGCTATCCGTTCCGCGCAACAACGACACGGCCATCATTGGCGCGGAGGAACTCCGCGCCGCAGCCGGAAAGGTCTCCGAGTGACGGTAGCCCTGTGGCTGGCTCTCCTCCTCGGGGTGGCCCTCACGACTGCAGCTGTGCCCGTGGTGAGGCCGATGCTGTCACGTTACGGCGTGGTCGATGAGCCGAATCAGCGATCCGCTCACGTGCGAACCACGTTGAGAGGTGGCGGGGTCGCGATTCTGCCTGCCTTCGTCATCGGGGGTGTCGTCTTCGTCTTCGTCTTCCGCGAGGCGATTGTTCCGGTTGCCGTGATCGTCGGTGCAGCGGTGGTTGCAGGGGTACTGGGGTTGGTGGAGGACGTGCGAGGCGTCTCAGTCCCCGTCCGCGCAGTCCTGCAATTCGTGATCGGACTCGGCGTCGCCCTGCCACTCGTCATCGTGACGGGGAACAGCTGGGCGTGGGCTGGCGTCGCCGCTTTCTTTGTCATGGGCTACATCAACGTGGCGAACTTCATGGACGGCGTCAACGGCATCTCTGGCATGCACGGAGTGCTCGCCGGTGTCATGTATGCGGTCGCGGCGATACTCAGCGGACTCGACTGGGCAGCTGCGATCGCGTTGCTGATGGCCGGGGCGTATCTCGCCTTCCTCCCATGGAACCTCCGCAGCCCGGGTCTCTTCCTCGGCGACGTGGGAAGCTACCTCCTCGGAGCGGGTGTCGCCGCGCTCGGAGTGTGCCTGACTCTCTACGGAGTCTCTCCGTTGCTGACGCTCGCGCCGGTCGCGATCTACTTGGCGGACACCGGAGCCACCCTGGTGCGCCGGGCCGTCCGTGGTGAGCCGGTGTTGCGCCCGCATCGGACGCACGTCTATCAACGCTTGCTGGATACAGGCATGGGACACGTCGCGTCGGCCGCCCTCGTCTCGCTTTTCACCGTCGGCGCCTTCGTGATTGCTCTTCTCCCACAGCTGTTTGGAATCGCTCCGTGGGCGTCCTTGCTGGGTATGGCCATGCTCTGCGCCGTCTACCTCGTGCTGCCGCGGTTGCGCGGCAGCACGCTCGCGCCAGTGCCC
Source organism: Microbacterium croceum (assembly GCF_023091245.1). Lineage (NCBI taxonomy): Bacteria > Bacillati > Actinomycetota > Actinomycetes > Micrococcales > Microbacteriaceae > Microbacterium > Microbacterium croceum. The sequence continues at coordinate 1,492,888 of NZ_JAHWXN010000001.1, forward strand.
TCGTTGGTGCTGGATCCGTTTCCCGCGCCGGTGGTATCGACGACACCCGCCGACTTCTCACCGAGGCGGTGGGCTGTTCTCGGTGCCACCGGCTTCGTCGGAAGTGCTGTCGCCGACCGGCTTGAAGCTGAGGGATGCGACGTCCTGCGTGTTTCCAGCCCGCGGGTGGCGCTGTCGTCAGATCTGGCATCGCCCCATGCGATCGCGGCACTGGCGGGCGAGAACGATGCGGTGTCCGTCCTTGCCGACCAGTTGAACGGCATCGACGTCGTGATCAACGCAGCGGGAATGGCGAGCCCGGACGCCCCCGCCAGCGATGCGCTCTACGGCGCGAATACTCTGCTTCCGGCCGTGATCAGACGCGCCTCTTCCCACGCAGGCGTGCAGCGTGTGGTGCACATCAGTTCAGCTGCTGTGCAGGGGCGTCGAGCTGTGCTCGACGAGACTACTGACGCGGCACCGTTCTCTCCGTACTCACGGTCCAAGGCGCTCGGTGAACGTGCGTTCCTGGCGTCAGCGGATGATGTTCAAGCCGTCATAGTCAGAGCGACGAGCGTGCAAGGGGCAGGACGCGGAACGACTCGCAGCTTCCGACAGATCGCCGCGTCTTCGCTCGCAAGTGTGGCAGGAGATGGAACACAGCCGACGGTCGTGAGCAGTATCGAAGGGCTTTCCGACTACGTTGTGCACGTGGGCTCCACCGTGGCGGGCATCAGGCCCATCATGCTCCAGCCCTGGGAAGGATGCTCCGCCGAGGAAGTACTCCGAGCGGCCGGTGGCAAGGCGCCGGTGAAGTTGCCCAGGTGGGTGTGCGGGACCGCGCTCGCCCTCGCACGTGGGGTGGGGCGCGTCGTCCCCGAGATCGCCGGGGCTGGACGCAGACTGGAATTGATGTGGCTCGGACAAGCGCAGATTCATGTGCCGGACGCGTATCGTCCCGTTCCGAAATCGCACCTCATCGCGATCCTCCAGGGCGACAGTCAGGGGCAAGGATGAAGATCGGTCTCCTTTCCCAGTGGTACGACCCAGAACCCGGCCCCGCGGCACTTCCCGCGATCTACGGTCGAGAGATGATCCGATTGGGGCACTCGGTTCGAGCCCTCACGGGTTTCCCTAACTACCCCGATGGCAAACTTCACGAGGGCTATCGCATCCGTCGCAAGATGGTCGAGAGCCGCGACGGAGTGGATGTTCATCGCGTTGCTCTGTATCCGCAACACAGCAGGTCTTCGTTGGGTCGTGTGCTCAACTACGCGTCCTTCGCCGCGTCAGCAGCGATCTCCGGGGGAGCTGCGCTGAGGAACGCCGATGCGGTGTGGGTGTACAACTCTCCGGTGACGGTCAGTTTGCCGCTGCTCATGCACACCCGGGGTGGAGGAGTCCCCTACTTCCTGCATGTGCAGGACCTCTGGCCGGATTCTCTGATCGCCAGCGGCATGGTCCCGAACGGTTGGGTCGGTGACCGCGCGGCAGCGATGATCAGTCGTCTCGTCAAGCTCACCGAGCGGAAGGCGACGACGGTGGGAGTGATTTCTCCCGGTGTGAGAGCCCTCATTCTGGAGCGGCACCCGCAGTTGGATCCTGCGAAGATCGTCTACGCCCCGAACCCGACGAATGAGCAGCATTTTCGACCGGTCGACGAGATCCGGCACGAGCTCGGAATCGACATATCCTCCGATCAGACGATCGACTTCATGTATGCCGGAGCCATCGGGGACGTGCAGGGACTCGACACGGTTCTGGATGCAGCCGCGCTGCTGCGTGACGTTCCGGCCATCAGGCTGACCGTATACGGGGATGGGATCAGTCGAGAGCGCCTGGAGCGGCGTGCGGCGGACGAGCACCTGGACAACGTGCGATTCATGGGGCGAGTCGATCAGGATGAGATCCCGCACTTGATCGCCCGGTCCCACATCCAGCTCGTGAGCCTTGCTTCGAGCCCGTTCCTCCGGTTCACGACTCCGAGCAAGATCCCGAGTCTGTTGGCGTCGGGAGTGCCGATCATCGGGCACATCGGCGGAGATGGTGCGGATCTGATCCGGGCGGCGGGCGCGGGGCTGGTCGTAGACCCGGGAGACGCTGCCGCACTGGCCGGCGCGATGGTGAGGATGGCCGAGAGCGGGCGGGAGCAGTGGCATGCTTTTGGAGAGAGCGGTCGACGGTACTATTCCTCGCATCTTTCGGTCGCCTCGACGACGAGAATCATCCTCGACTCTCTGGGGGCTCCGGAGCCGCCCATTCAGGACTGAGGTGCCGCCCGTGTCACATAACTACAGCAGCGCACGCCCCCGAGGGCATGCCACGATGAGGAAGCTCGGTGAGTCGCTTTGACGGAACGCGTGGTCGTCGTCGGAGGAGGAGGGTTCGGGCGTGAGACGCTCGATGTGCTCGACGCGCTCATCGCTGCAGGCGAGCCGCTGGAGACACTGGGGGTGCTCGATGCCTCTCCCAGAGGCGATGATCTCGCTCAGCTCGCGGCGCGAGGAGTTGCCTACCTCGGCACCGACGCGGAATGGCTTTCCGGGGCGGCAAAGGATGTGCGCTTCGTCGTTGCCATCGGCGATCCGGCCATCAGACGGAGAGTCGCGGAGAAGTTCGCCGACGCTGGATTGAGGGCGGCGACCCTGATCCACCCCAAAGCCACCATCGGATCGCAGGCGCGGATCGGACGAGGCGTCGTCGTCGCAGCCGGAGTGCAGGTCTCGACGAACGTCACGCTGGGGGCGCATGTGCATTTGAATCCTGCGAGCGTCATCGGACACGATGCAGTGCTGTCGGACTTCGTGTCGGTGAACCCCGGAGCGATCGTGTCGGGACATGTCAGGGTTGAGGCCGGAGTTCTCCTCGGGGCGGGTTCCGTAGTGTTGCAGGGGCTGGCAGTCGGTGAGGGGGCGACAGTAGGGGCGTCGGCCTGTGTCACGAAGGATGTCTCACCCCACCAGGTCGTGGTGGGAGTCCCTGCGCGGGAGATCGCCCGAGCGGAGACAACATGAGACCGTCCCCTCGTGTCCCTTCGTCACGAAGCGCAGGGTTCTTCACTATCCAAGAGCTGTTGGCAGCAGCCGCAGAGGAAGCGAGTAGTTCACGATGAGCGAGTCATACGACGGCGCGCGCGTGCTGGTGACCGGCGGAACCGGATCGTTCGGCCACACGGTTGCCCGGAAGCTGCTGGCACGCGATGTCTCCGAGATCCGGATCTTCAGTCGCGACGAGGCGAAGCAGGATCTCATGCGCCACGAGATCAACGACTCGCGGCTGCGGTTCTACGTCGGCGACGTCCGCGACTACGACAGCGTGGACCGCGCGACCCGCGACGTCGACTTCGTCTTCCACGCTGCGGCGCTCAAGCAGGTGCCTTCATGCGAGTTCTTCCCGATGGAAGCCGTGCGCACCAACGTACACGGCAGCGAGAACGTGGTGCGGGCGGCCGATCGCAACGGCGTCAGGTCCGTTGTCGCGCTCAGCACGGACAAGGCTGTGTATCCCGTCAACGCCATGGGCATGTCGAAGGCCCTGATGGAGAAGGTCGCGCAGTCGCACGGGCTCAACAACCCGAACACCGACACCACCGTCTCGTGTGTCCGCTACGGAAACGTCATGTACTCGCGGGGCTCCGTCATCCCGCTGTTCATCCGTCAGATCAAGGCGGGGAACAACATCACGGTCACGAACCCCGAGATGACGAGGTTCATGATGTCGTTGGCTCACTCGGTCGATCTCGTCGAGTTCGCGTTCCGCAACGCTCAGCAGGGAGATCTCTTCGTGCGCAAGGCGAAGGCGACCTCGATCGGCATCCTCGCTCAGGCCGTGCTCAACCTCTTCCGCTCCGAGGCAACCGTCGAGGTGATCGGAACGCGTCATGCCGAGAAGCTCTCAGAGGCGCTCGCCACCCGTGAGGAGCTCTCGCGTGCTCGTGACATGGGCGACTACTTCCGCGTGCAGGCCGACAATCGCGACTTGAACTACAGCGTCTATTTCGAGGAGGGCGACGTCGCGCAGAGCCGCTTCGAGGACTACGACTCCCACACCGTGCAGCAGATGTCGGTGGGCGAAGTCGAGGAGCTGCTGCTCACACTCCCCGAGGTGCGTGCCGAACTGCGTCAGGCCGGAATCCCCGAGACTTCGGCGACGAACTCATGACTCGTATCGCGGTCACCGGTGCCGGCGGCTTCCTCGGCTGGCACCTGCGCTCCGCGGTGCAGCAAGACGAAACTGCAGTCTCCGCCGTCTCGGTCGGTGACGGCTTCGATCTGCATGCGGCCACGGCTGCAGTCGACGGCAGCGACCGTGCGATTCACCTCGCCGGGGTGAACCGCGCCGCCGATGAGGACGTCACCGCGGGCAACATCGGCTTCGCCGAGCAGCTCGCGTCAGCGCTTCGCGCTGCGAAGACTCCACCGCCCGCCGTGGTGTACGCGAACTCGACGCAGTCGACCAACGGCTCGGTCTACGGCGAGGCGAAGGCACGCGCCGCCGAGATCCTGGCGTCCGCTGCATCCGATGTCGGAGCCGAGTTCATCGATGTGCTGCTGCCGAACCTGTTCGGGGAGCACGGGCGTCCGTTCTACAACGCGGTCACCGCGACCTTCAGCCACCTGCTCGCGTCCGGCGAGGTTCCCGTCGTCGAGAACGACAAGGAGCTCACCCTCCTTCATGCGCAGAACGCCGTCGACCTGCTCACCGGAGCTGCGCCGTCGCACCGGCTCGGCGAACTCGCGCGAAACGAGACCGTGACGGGCCTGCTCGCGCGGCTGCAGGGCTATGCGGAACTCTACGGCCGGGGCGAGATCCCCGACGTGGCCGACGACTTCGATCGGGACCTGTTCAACACCTACCGCTCGTACACGTTCCCGGCGCAGTCGCCGATCGACCTCACAAGGAACGCGGATGCGCGCGGATCATTCTTCGAGATCATCCGAACGCACGGTGGGCCAGGGCAGTCGTCGTTCTCCACGACCGTTCCCGGTGTGACTCGTGGCGATCATTACCATCGTCGCAAGATCGAGCGCTTCACGGTGCTGCAGGGCCGAGGCCGCATCTCGTTGCGCCGCCTGTACTCTGATGATGTCGTCTCCTTCGAGGTGTCGGGCGATGAGCCCGGTGCTGTCGACATGCCGACGATGTGGGCGCACAACATCACCAACATCGGCGATGACGTGCTCTACACGTCGTTCTGGACCAATGACATCTTCGACCCCGCAAACCCCGACACGATTGCCGAGGCAGTGTGACCATGGCCGACAAGCTCAAGGTGATGACGGTCGTCGGAACACGGCCGGAGATCATTCGTCTGTCCGCGACGATCAAGCTCCTCGACGAGCACACCGAACAGGTGCTGGTGCATACGGGGCAGAACTACGATTACGAGCTCAACGAGGTGTTCTTCGAAGATCTCGGACTGCGCCGTCCCGATCACTTCCTCAATGCCGATGTCTCGTCGCTGGGCGCTGCGTTGGGGTCCATTCTTGCCAAGACCGAAGAAGTACTCCGCGCCGAGCGGCCCGACGCGTTCCTCGTACTGGGTGACACCAATAGCTGCATCTCAGCGGTCATCGCGAAACGCATGAAGGTTCCGGTCTTCCATATGGAGGCCGGAAACCGTTCGTTCGATGAGAACGTGCCGGAGGAGACGAACCGTCGTCTGGTCGATCATGTCGCGGACTACAACCTCGTCTACACAGAGCATGCCCGCCGGAACCTCCTCGCTGAGGGGCTTCACCCGTCCAAGATCCTGCTCACAGGGTCGCCGATGCGCGAGGTGCTCGAGCAGAATCGCGAGCAGATTGATGCCAGTGACGCTATCGCGAAGGCCGGTCTGACGGCAGGGGAGTACTTCCTCGTGAGCCTGCATCGCGAGGAGAACGTCGACAATCCGGAGAGGCTGCGTTCGGCGATCACTGCGCTCCAGGAGCTCCGCGCCGAATACGGACTGCCGGTCCTGGTGTCGACGCACCCGCGCACGCGCAAGCGCATCGAAGCGCTCGATGACGTTTCAGCACTCGAGGGCATTACTTTCCATCCGCCCTTCGGGTTTCATGACTACATCAAGTTGCAGCAGGAGTCGAAGCTCGTGTTGTCGGACAGCGGCACCATCAGCGAGGAGTCGAGTCTTCTCGGTTTTCCGGCCGTGACGCTACGCGATTTCATCGAACGCCCTGAGTCAGTCGATACGGGCGCGATCATCACCGCCGGTATCGAGCCAGCGCGCGTGCTCGCGGCCGTCAGGGTCGTGCTCGCGCAGAAGCGCAATGCGCACACGCCGGAGGACTATCAGATTGATGACGCCGCGCAGAGAGTCGTGAACTTCATACACGGTACGGTGCCTTCGCATCGTCGGCGACTCGGGCTGCTCGGTCCGGACGCCTGAGACGGGATTCGCGCGAGCCTCCGTGGAGGCCCCTAAACGACCGGGGCCGCTCCGCGCGTTCGCCGGGCGAGATCGTAGTAACTCCCCCACCAGATAAGGGCGTTCACCGCTGCGATTGCGGCCATCGACCATGCGGCGCCCTGAACGCCCCAGAACTGTGCGCAGAGCAGCACCACGAACGGTCGGGGGAGGCCGACTGACAGCCTCAGAGCCAGGCTTCGCGTGCCGGCGAAGGCTACTCGATGCCCGGAATTCGCCACGGCGCTAATGAGGGCGAACACGGCTTCGATGCTGAGAGGCAACAAGGCCAGGCTGGCCAGGTCCCACGTGTCTCCGAGGATCTGACGGCCCCAGGTCGCAGGGAGGAGCTGAAGTGCGACCAAGAACGGCAGCAAGAACACGACCTGCAATGCGGCCACACGCGCGGCGGCGCGGATCTGTCCGCCCGAGGAGTTGCTCCGCCGGGAGAGGAAGGGCAGCAAGAGTGATCGAACGGTCGTCGATACCAAGTTGAGGGGGCCGAGCAGCGTGCCGGCGCCGCGCACCGCGCCGAGGATGCGCGCGCTGTCGAGCAGCCCGAGCAGGCCGGTCGTGAGGAGCGATCCTCCGGAGCCCACTGCAAAATCGAGCGCGAAGAGGCCTGCCACTCGTGTGTCCTCGCGGTGGCGAGACCATTTCGGGACCAGGGGAGTCCGCGCAGCCCACATCAGCACGTAGCCGCTGAGCGCTCCGCTCGCTGCCCAGGCGACGAAGACCGCGGTGGCGTCGAGAACGCCCAAGATCGAAAGAACGGATGCGCTCATGGTCAGCATCGACCAGATGGCGGTGGACGCCATTGCACGGCTCGCTGCTCCGGCGGCCGAATCGAACGTGCGGATGAAGTCGAAGCTGAGCAGGCCGTGAAAGGTGATGCCGAGAATCACAAGATACGCGTTTCCAGCCAGAGCACCCCAGGCGACAAGAGCTGCTCCGCTGAGGAGGGCGACGAGCGAGGCGCGCTGGAAGCTTCGAACGTACGTGGAGCGATCGGACGGTCGCGAGAGGGCCGAGTCAGTCAGCGCAGAACGAATCAGGCCCGACCCGAATAGGTAGGCCACCATCGCGATCGAGAACGCGGCGAACACCGCCACGGACGATGATCGTGCGATGGCGACCGAGAGCGCAAGGCTCGCCAGGCTCGCGAGCCCATTGCCGACGACCGCGAAGGAGAGCCGCTTACTGCGAGCGAACGTGGAGAGCACTCCTTTGCGCACGATGAGCAGACCTATCCGACGGGCGAGGTCGGAGGCAACGCACCTCTGACAGCTGTGCACACCGTCGCGATGTCGTCCGAGGTGAGCCGCGGGTACGTCGGCAGGCTGATTCCCTCTCTCGAGATCTGCTCCGCTACCGGGGTGGACGTGCGTTGATTCACGGGCACGAAGGGCATGTCTTGGATGAGGGGGAAGACAGGTCGGGACTCGATCCCTTGGGTCGCCAGTGCGTCGATGATCCCATCGCGCTCGATGCTCGATGCGCCAGCGATGCGCACGGAGAACATCCACGGCGTAGGGACAGCGCCCATCGAGACCTGCTGGGCTCGTAGCCTGGTGTCTGGTCCGAGAAGCCGCACGTAATCGTCGACGACCCGTCGACGATGAGCGATCAGTTCTTCCGCACGCTCAAGCTGAGCAGTGAGGATCGCCGCAGCGACGTTGGTCATTCGGTAGTTGAAACCGACTACTTCGTGAAAGTAGCGCTGCGTCGCATGATTGCCCTGATTGCGTAGCTGCTGAATACGCGCGTGGAAGTCCGCCCGCTCCGTGGTGACTGCGCCACCTTCGCCGCTCGTGACCACTTTGTTCCCGAAGAAGGAGAAGGTGCTGATGTCAGCAAGTGCTCCGGCTGGTGTTCCGTTCAGGCTGGCGCCGAGTGACTCGGCAGCGTCGGCGATGAGGAGAAGCCCATGTCGATCTGCGATCTGCCGGAGCGCGATGTAGTTCGCGGTCTGTCCATAGAGGTCGACCGCGAGGATCGCGGTCGTTCGGGGGGTGATTGCCGCTTCGACCGCGGCCGGGTCGATGCACCACGTGCTGTCGAGGACATCGACGATCACAGGTACCGCATCCACGTAGTAGACCGCGTTGATGGTCGCGACGTAGGTCAGGCTCGGAATGATGACTTCGTCGCCGCGGGATATGCCGCCGGCGAGGAGCGCGAGATGTAAAGCTGTCGTCCCGTTGCTGCAGACGGAGGCATAGGAAGCGCCGGTCAGGAACTCCAGCTGCTTTTCGGCGCGTACCACGTAGTGTCCGCGCGAGGAGATCCATCCGCTGTCGAAGGCATCGAGAAGGTACTCGCGCTCGAGCGGCCCGAGGTCGGGCTCTGATACGGGGATCATACGTGGTTGCCTCTCATGAGTTGCTCAGGCTTGTCGCCGCGTCCCGCGGCCCAGGCGAACACATGGTTGTAGTCCTCGGCCATCTGCTTCCAGGTTCGCTCCCGGATCTCTGCACTCAAGGGGCGAAGCAAGTCTACGAAAGTGCCGTAGTCGTCGACCGTCGCCCGAATCGCTGCGATGAGCTCTTCGGGAGAGTCACAGTCGAAGGTCGGAAGGCTGAGGCCAAGGCTATCGAGCTGAGCGGTGATGGGAGGGATCCTGCTGGCGACGAACGGTAGCCCCCGGACGATCGCCTCGAAGATGGGCCCGCTCGCCGCTTCCCACCGTGTCGGCATCACGAGCAGATCCGCTGCCGCGTATTCGCTTTCCAATCGGGCGGAGTCGACGAAACCAAGCCACTCGATACGATCTCCGACTCCGAGTTCGTCGGCGAGAGCGCGGAGGTGAGCGCCGTGCTTCCCGTCTTCCGAACCTGTGAAGACGGCGCGAGCGCCGTGCAGTCGCGGAAGGGCTCGGATGAGGACCTCATGGTTCTTGTGCGGGGTGACGAAGCCGGGGAGCAGCAGGCGGAGTTCACGATCGCCCGGCGCAGCCCGTTCGATCCAGTCGCCAGGATTGAGCACAGGGAGTGGGATGAGGAATGTCTTGCTCGCCGCCTCTGGGAAGCGGCGCAGCAGGCTGTCGTGCGGATGAGCCCAGCTGCAGATCACTGCACGAGCCCTGCGCACATTTTCGGTGATGATCTCCTGATCCATCGGTGAGGAGAGGTCGGGTTCGAACACGCGGAGATCATGCACGGTTACGACAGCGTTGGCGCCGGCGACCGGCGCTCGGTGGAAAGGCTGCCAAACGACGCCATCTCCGGCGATGCCGGACGTCGACCGCGCCCGCACCGCTCGCACCCGGCCGATCAGTAGCTGCATCAATCGTGATGAGCGGGGAACAAACCGGCGGATGGCCTGCTGCCACGGACTCATTGCGCTCAGTCTTACGCTGACGGGGACGAGATACTCTGCCAGATCGGGAAGTCTCGACGCCCAAGCCGCGTGCGTGTCGCTATTGACGAGACAACGAATCTTCACCCCCGTGGCCGCGAGCCCCTCGGCGACGCCGGCAGCCACCACTCCGACGCCGCCTGATGTCGGACTTACCGAAGTGAAGTCGAGCGTGACAGCCTCCGCCGGGGGGATCAACTGCGGTGAAGACACGCTCAGATGTCCACCCGCACGTGTTTGCCCGCCTTCTCGTCACGGACTTGCTGCACATCCGCGTCGACCATCCGGTGAACAAGCCCCGAAAAGGTGGTGCTCGGCGTCCAGCCAAGCTGTCGCTTCGCCTTCGAGTAGTCGCCGATCAACGCATCCACCTCAGACGGACGTTCGTAGCGCGGGTCGGTACTGACGTAGTCTTCCCAGTTCAGATTCACACGTTCGAACGCGGCCTCGACGAACTCGCGAACGGTGTGCGCTTCGCCGGTCGCGATCACGTAGTCGTCGGCTGTGTCCTGCTGGAGCATGCGCCACATCGCCTCCACGTACTCCGGCGCGAACCCCCAGTCGCGCACGGCATCGAGGTTGCCGAGTACGAGACGATCCTGGACCCCCTCGACGATGCGAGCGACTGCTCGAGTGATCTTTCGAGTGACGAACGTCTCACCGCGGCGGGGGCTTTCGTGGTTGAACAGGATGCCGTTCGACGCGTGAATACCGTAGGCCTCGCGATAGTTCACGGTGGCCCAGTAACTGAAGACCTTCGCGCACCCGTAGGGGCTGCGGGGGTGGAACGGAGTGTCCTCGTTCTGCGGCGGCGGGGTGGAGCCGAACATCTCCGACGAGGATGCCTGATAGAAGCGCGTGTCAACACCGCTTGCGCGAATCGCCTCAAGCAAGCGGATGGTCGAAACACCGGTCACGTCGGCCGTGTATTCAGGGATCTCGAAAGAGACCGCAACGTGGCTCTGCGCGCCGAGGTTGTAGATCTCGTCGGGTTGCACATCCCGAATGAGGTTCGTCAGCGAGCCGGAGTCTGAGAGATCGGCGTAATGCAGAACGAGATCTGAAGGGCGATGTCCGTCGGCCCGAGCGACGTCCTCAAGTCGCGACGTGTTGAAAGACGACGAGCGACGCTTCGTGCCATGGACCTCGTAACCCTTCTGGAGGAGGAGCTCAACCAGGTAGCTTCCGTCCTGCCCGGTGGTGCCTGTGACGAGCGCCTTCTTCATTCCAGTCCTCGATCGATAGTCGCGGTGGTGTCCGCGGAGGGGAGAGCGCGGATCTTGACTATCCTAGAGCGGGGCGGGTCGCTCGATTGGCCGGGACCCCCGGTTGCGCATCATCGCAGTCGAGTGCAGGTGCATGACAGATCCATGCGGCAGGCGGAATCCGCTGCACGACTACAAACGGACAGGTTTCGTTGATGAAGACAACTTCTGGGCTGCGCGGACCGGGTCTGCGAGGCTCGGATCGTTCGACGTCGCCCGCCTCCGGTCCGGAGGCTCGATCATCGAGTCGATTCCAGCGGCTCTTCCTGCGGTACCCGGTATCAGTGGCTCTCGCCATGCCGTACCTCATCGTGATCCTGCCGCAAGCTCTGTGGAACGGCAACGAGCACATCGACTTCATCGTCGGCGTCTTCGCGATCGCCTTCATCGCTGGCCTCCTTAGCGAGATCTTCATCGGCCTCGTGCGCGCATCGAGCGAGGGACGCACCCGCCCAGCCCGAGCCGCCAGCGCGTTGTCACGACTCAATGAGTACGGGCCTGGTCTTCGGCGCTCGGCCTATTTCGTCTCGACAGTCGGGGCGATCGTCGGGGTCTTGTCAGCGGCCGCCGGCATCGGGTCGATTCAGTCCCAGGTCGGCCTGCTCGTCGTATCGGCTCCGCTATCGATGGCGTCCGCCTTGGTGGGCGGCTGGCCCGTCATCGGCGTCGCGCTTCTCCTCGCGGCACGCCTCGCTGGGCAGATCACCGGGCGGAGATTCTGGCTGTGGGTCGCCGCGATCACTCTTGGCCAGCTCGTCGAGTCGTATCTCACGGCGATCACCGCCACTCTGATGGCCTTTGCGACCAGCCTGATGATGATCTTCTTGCTCTTCGGCATGATCAGGGTGCGGTCCGCGGTCGCCGCGGTCGTCGCCGTGCTCCTCGTATGGCCTCTCGTCTACGACGTGCGAAACGACGCTCGGCAGGCAAGTGGTGTCTCGGTCAGCTCAGACGTCGGCGCCTTCGACCGACTTCGCCTCGACCAGCAGGTGGCCCGGGCGGCCGAGATTGAGCAAGTGCCTCTCGACCTTGGACAACCGGGTCCGGTCGAGATGCTTCGATTTGGTCTCATACCTCGATTCCTGGATCCCGACAGGCCCACGATCTCCACGGGTATCAAGATCAACGTCTATCTCGGAGGTAGCTCCACGTCCGGATACTCCTTCCTGCCCGTCACGACCGCATACGTTCTCGGAGGGCCGCTGAGTGTCGGCCTCTGGTACGCGTTCTGGGCGTTCTTCTTGGCGCTCACGCTGCGCGGTGGCAAGGGCCTTACGGTCACGCGCATCGTGTTGGTCGCGCTGGTGCTGACCGGGCCACTGGGATGGTTTTCCACTTTCCCCGACCGAACCATCAGCGTGATTCAGTTCTTCGTTTCGTCTCTGCCGATCTTGCTCTTCCTCGCGGTGGAACGTGCTTTGCATCGTCGTCGTGCTGCGTCCGGGCGGGCGGCGCGATGATGATGCGTGCGGAAGGTACGGAGAGAACCGTTGCCGTTTTTGCCCCGCTTTACCCGCCGGCGTTTATGGGCGGCGGTCCGATCCGGTCCATTGCCGCGCTCGTTGCGGGCGCGCCCGAGGAAGTCCACGCGGTTGTCCTCACCAAGGACACCGACTTGGGAGCAAAGGTACCGATGGAGGTCGTCCGCAACAGCTGGAGCCGTAGTGACGGGGCTGACGTGTACTACGCCAGTATGCGATCGCCGTTCGACTACTGGCGCGCCCTCATCGCTCTGAGACGGACGAAACCCGCTCTGCTGCATTTCAACAGCTTTCTCAACCCACAGCTGACGATCTTCCCGCTCATCCTCTGGCGCCTCGGATTCTGGGGACGGGCACGAGTCCTCCTGTCACCCCGAGGCGAGTTCGGGGAGGGTGCTCTTCAGCGACGTTCGGCGAAGAAGCGAATCTACATGCGGTTCTTTCGGGTGCTCCGGATGCCTAAGGCGGTTATCTGGCACTCGACCGCTGCGCACGAGACGAGCGATCTCCGACGGATCTGGGGAGATTCCTCCGTCGTCCTCGAACGCGAGAATGACACACTGCTCGCCGAAGTGTCGTCCCGTCCGCGAAGCGTCGACGGGCCGCTCCGAGCAGTCTTCCTCGGTCGAATCGTCGAGCACAAGGGACTGCACATCGCTCTAGAAGCTCTCGCTCATGTCGCCGGTTCTGTCCGTCTTGACGTGTACGGTTCGCGAGAGGACTCGACGTACGGTGTTCGATGCGATGAGCTCGTCTCCCAACTACCTCCTCACGTGTCCGTCGAGTTCCATGGTCCGATTCGACCGGACCTCGTGGTCGACGTACTGAAAGAGCACGAGCTTCTTCTGATGCCCACGGCTGGCGAGAACTTCGGGCACGTCATCGCGGAAGCCCTGTCGGCTTCCTGCGCCGTCGCTGTCACGCCATTCACCCCGTGGACGGAAGATCTGTCCACGGGCGGTGGGTTCGTGTTGGACAGAGACGTCGCGTCGTGGACAACGTTCATCGATCAGTTCGCCGCAGAGCCACCCGCCGCACGGATGTCGCATCGCATAGCAGCCGGAGCGGCTTACGACCGGTGGCGCGGGCGCTCGCGCCCACCCCACCTCTGGACCTCAGCATTCGAACGCATCGAAGCGTCGGAGTGATCGCGGGACTCAGAGACGGTGGACGCTCTCGTGCGGAATCCTGTTGCGAGTGTCGAACACGACGACGCCGCCCTGAGCCGCCTGTTGCTCGAGCATGCCAAAGTCAAACTGATCATGGTCGGTGACCACGATCACAAGGTCTGCTTCTGAGACTGCTGATTCCGTGAGCTCGCGGCGTTCGACGTCCTTGGGCCAGCGGGCCTCGACGACGAATGGGTCTGCGGCATGCACGACGGCGCCGTATCCATTGAGCAGTTCGATGATTCGCAGCGCTGGAGATTCGCGGCTATCGCCGGAGTTCTTCTTGTAAGCGATTCCCGCCAGGAGAACAGTGGAACCGTTGAGTGATTTGCGCTTGTTGTTCAGCAACTCGATGACCCTCTGAACAACATACGCAGGCATGTTCTCGTTGATGTCGTTCGCGAGTTCGACAAACCGGAAGCTCTTCCCGAGCGTGCGTCGAACTTGCCAGGAGAGGTAACTCGGGTCTACCGGAAGGCAGTGACCGCCCACGCCTGGGCCCGGAGTGAATTTCATGAATCCGAACGGTTTGGTCGCGGCGGCGTCGATCGACTCCCACACGTTGACGTCCAACTCATCGGCGAACACCGCGAGTTCGTTTACGAGGGCGATGTTGACGTGCCGGAACGTGTTCTCGAGCAGTTTTGTCAGTTCCGCCTCTTTCGGGCTGGACACCGGCACCGTTCGCTCAACCAAGGAGGAATAGAAGTCATCGACTCGCTCAAGCGAATCAGGGTCAATCCCGGAGACGACTTTCGGAGTGTTGACGAAGTTCCATCGAGGGTTTCCTGGATCGATGCGCTCCGGGCTGTAGCCGACGAAGAAATCCTTCCCAGCTCGGAGGCCGGATCCTTCTTCCAGCAGAGGCACGAGTAGTTCTTCGGTCGTTCCCGGGTAGGTTGTCGACTCCAGGATCACGGTTGCTCCCGCCGTCAGAAGGGAAGCGAGCGAGCGAGCAGCCGACTCGATGAAGGAGAGGTCGGGGAGAGTCTCTTTCAGCGGCGTGGGAACAGTGATGACCGCGACTCCGAAGTCGAGGGCGAGACCGTAGTCGGTGCTGGCGCGGTACTTGCCCGAGTCCAGTGCTGCCTGCACGGTCGCCCCGTCGATGTCCTCCACGAAAGATCGGCCTGCGTTGAGAGCGTCGACCCTCACTCTGTCGAGATCGAGGCCTACGACCTCGTAGCCCACTTCCACGGCGCGCATGGCGAGTGGGAGACCCACGTAGCCCTGACCGATGACGACGACGGTGCGTGAACGGCCGGACATCGAGTCTCCATTCGGATGGGAGGGTGACATATGCTTCGCATCGTCACGACATAGTCTTTCATGGAGATGGTCTGTCGGACGATCAGCGGCGGATTGCCGCAAGAACAGGTGAGGATAACGTTCCGGTGCGTAGGTGGATCGCGGTCAGCAATGGCGCGGTCGACGTGCGTGGGCTTGAGTACGACGTCGAGGGGGCTGAAGCCGAGATCGCCATCACACCTGTTCTGCCAGGACAGCCTCTCGTTATCGCCGGTGACGTGGCGGAGCTCTGGCGATCTCTGTTCGGACAGGGCGTGACCGACGAGCATCTCTCGGATCAAGATCGCGAGTTGGTGCGCGAGTTCGTGAGCGCTGGAATCGCGGACGCCGCGGAGGGAGACGAACGGGGCATCGAGAGCATCGGGCCTCTCTGGTTCGAATCACTTCTCCATGAGTTGGTCAGTGCCCTGGTCTGCCGAATCGCTCAGAGTCACGACATACGATGCTTGCTCATCAAAGGCCCCACACTTCATGCGCAGGGCCTTCGGAGTCGTCGCCATTCCGGCGATGTGGATGTCCTGGTCGACCCAGCGCGAGCATCGGATTTGGTCCGAGCGATCGAGCAGTGGGGGTGGAGCGCACGCCCCAACCCGATGAGTGGCACACCGCTGCCGCACTCTGTCACTCTCACGCCGCAGTCGTGGGGATGCGAGATCGATGTGCACTTTCGATATCCCGGAATAGGTGTCGACCCGCACGAATCGTTTGCGAAGCTCTGGGAAGCTGCAGAGCAGCGTTCGTTCGCCGGGATCGACGGGTACACGCCCGCCACTCATGCGCATGCTCTCATCCAGGCACTCACCCTTGCGCGTCCCTCTGCGGGCCTGGAGCGGACAGGAAGGCACGGCGAGTCCGCTTCGGTGTTGAAGAAGGGAGGCGTCGAGGTGCTGCGACTCGCCGATCAGCTCGACGCGGTCGGTGCGCTCCAACGGGAATTTGCATCCGCTTTTCCCGAGAGCGACGTGTCCTCCGCCCGCCCTCCGGACGAGTGGATCTGGTTGTCTCAGCCGAACCCTGCCCTGACCTATCTGCACATGCTGAGGTCGGTTCCTCTCAGAGACAAGGCATCCGTGCTTTGGAAGATCCTGGTCAGCCGACGCCCGACAGCGGACAACCGGCGCGAGTCACTGATTCGCCGATGGAGTCGTGGGCTCACGCAGCTGCTCTCGCGATGATCTGATCCGGGGCGAGCAGCCCGGCAGAACTGAGCGTTGGGATGCTCAGTTCTGGGGCAGCTACAGCGCGAGTCGCCGTCCGGTTCTGAGCTGCAAGCGGACCCGAGGAAGGCGTACGAAACGCCCAGCGAACTGCGCTTGAATAGAGGCGATGTCGACTTCGAACCAGACCCGAGCCAGCCTGCGGGAAGCCGCGGACCGACGCGACAGGCGCCGGTCGCGTCGTCGCAGCATCGTCTGGATCGTCGTGAGCGTGCTGATCGCCCTGGTCGCCGCGGTGCTCGTCGTCGCCGGCATCGCTGTGTCGAAAGCGCTCACGGTGCGGGATGCCCTTACCCCGGCTGTCCCCATCGCCAGTGGTCTCCCATCCAAGGTCGTGTCTGGTGATGCGGCCGGCGCGACTGCTGATGCCGCCTCGTTGAAAGAGCTCTCTGAGAAGGCGGCGGACCAGACGAGCGGTGCCGATTGGCGCGTGGCGGAGTGGATCCCCTTTCTCGGGCCGAATCTCTCGGCTATTCGTACGGCGGCCGAGAGCATCGACGAGATCTCGGACTTCGCCGTCGCCGCTGTGCCGAATCTCGACCTCGCGGCGTTCCGCCCCGTCGACGGAGCCGTGGACCTCGCGGCCGTCCGCCGTCTCGAAGAGATCGCTTCGGATGGTGCGGCGATTTTCGCGTCGATCAACGACCGTATCGACGCGACCGATCGCGGGGCGCTGCTGCCGCAGGTCGACAGCGCGCTCGGCAGCCTGGACGACGCCGTGAGCGGTGTCGACGACACGCTGGGCACCCTCGCCCCGATACTCGACGTGCTGCCTGCAGCCCTTGGCGAAGGGGGCACCCGGACCTACCTCCTCATGTTCCAGGGCAACTCGGAGCTGCGTGCATCCGGAGGTAACCCCGCGGCTCTTGCTCTTGTCACCGCGACCGACGGGCGGATAGAACTCACCACCCAGGCGACGAGTGTGCAGTTCGCCAACGCCCGCCCGGAGAGTATCTCGCCGCTCGACGATGAGACCGAGAACATCTACTCCGACATCATCGGCAGGTGGATTCCCAACCTCACCGCAACACCTGACTTTCCCACCTCGGTCGACATCATCCGAGCCTGGTGGGCAGACGAAGGTCTCCCTCCCTTCGACGACGTCATCTCGACCGATCCGGTTGCCCTCAGCTATCTCCTCAAGGCCACCGGACCTATCCCGTTGTCGACGGGTGAGACTCTGACGAGCGAGAACGCGGTGTCATTGCTTCTCAACGAGGTCTACTTCAACTACGGAGAGATAGTCCCCGGTGAACCTGCGGACGGAGCCGCCCAGGATATGTTCTTCGCCGCAGCCGCCGCGCAGATCTTCGACACGCTGACCAAAGGCGTGAGCAACCCCATGGCGTTCCTCGACGGACTGCGTCGGGCCTCCGACGAGGGACGGATGAAGATCTGGTCGTCGAACGAGCAGATCGAGGCGATGCTGTCCGGTACGAAACTGGCGGGCACGCTCCCGCAGAGCAACGACCCACAGACGATCTCCGGCGTGTACTTCAACGACACGACCGGCGCCAAGACCGACTACTACGCTGATGCCACAGTGACCAGCAGTACGGATCAGTGCACGGCGTCCGGAGCGCCGACCTTCCAGCAGACGATCATCTTCGAGAACAACATCACCCCTGACCAGGCCGCTGCTCTTCCTTACTTCATCACCGGTCGGCACTACCGACCGGGCGATATCGCCACCGACGTCGTCGTCTACACACCCGTGGGCGCGACGATCGAGTCGTGGAACGTCGAAGGAGCGCAGAGCTCGAAGCTCATGTCGGAGGGAACGCATCTCGGGCGATCCGTCGTGCGGATCAGCGTAGTGACCACGCCGCAGACCGCGGCGACCATCACCGTCTCGATGAAGGGGGCCGACGGCACCACAGGCGCCGACTACGGTGATTACGACGTCTGGACCACTCCCATGGTCCGGGAGACGCCCGTGACCATCGAGTCGCCTGGCTGCAAGTGATCGCTCGCTACGGCCCACCCCACCGACTGACCGGCCACAGGATCGCCCCGGCCTCGCCGAACACGTCGTCACGCGTCATCCAGCGGAAGCAGCTGTCGTCCGCTGTGGGGTTGCCCCGGCAGGGATAGGCGGAGTCCGCGGAGTTCGCGCGGTTGTCGCCGAGCACGAGGTAGGAGTCTTCCGGCACGGTGACGTCGGGGAAGCACCGTGTCGACACGGGCGTGGTGTCGCAGTCCAGCTCCCCGGCGACGTACGGCAGGTTCTCTGCGACGTAGGGCTCGTCGAGCGGTTCGCCGTCGACGAGCACCGATCCGTTCGCGTCACAGCACTCGACGGTCTGTCCGGGCCTCGCGATCACACGCTTGACGAGAACGTACGGGCGGATCCCCGTGGTCTCGCCGAGCCAGTGCAGGGCTGCGGAGACGGGGTTGCTGCTCACGGCGGGCTCGTCGCCCCAGTTCGCGTCCGGGCGGAAGACCACGATGTCACCAGGGGCGGGATCGGCCGCGACGTAGGCGAGGCGGTTCACGATCAACCGGTCTCCCGGCTGCAGCGTCGGTGCCATGGAGCTCGATGACGGCTGGCCGATGAAGGCGACCACCACGAGCGTGAGCGCGAGAGCGAGTCCGACATGGAACCATACGCTGCGGAACGGAGTGCGGCGCCGTCGAGGTTCCTCGGTGGTGGTCATCATCATGACGTTCTCCGGTCGCGCAGTCGGGGGCACACCCAATAGTGTCAAAGAATGGGTCGAGAAGCCGACGTCGAGATGCAGCGCTCCGCCTCGGCCCCTGTCTCTCGGTCGGGGGCCAGGCTCCTGATCCCCGACGTGCTCCGCGGTATCGCGATCGTGGCGATGGTCATCGCCCATGCCGCCCCATTCGTGCCCTCGCGTCCGGGAGCGGTCTCGTTCGTCATCTCCATGTTCAGCGAGATGGCTTCCCCCTTGTTCGCGCTGGTGATGGGCCTGTCGGCGCAGCTGGTCTGGAGTCGGCATCCTCAGGTGGGGATCACGCTCCTGCAGCAAGTTCTGCGGGGCTTGTTCCTGATCGCTCTCGGTGTGTGGATGGCCACCTGGGGTTCCTGGGTGGCGGTCATCCTCGCGTACCTCGGTGTGCTGATCATCATCGGTGCCCCGATCCTGCTCGCGCGGACCCCCGTGGTGATCGTGATCTCGGCGGTCCTGCTCGTCGCCAGCCAGCCGCTGGTGGCGGCCGCTCGTGGTTGGATCTGGGTCTACACCGCCCCCGAGCCGATCCGGGAGCTGATGACCTGGATCTTCCTCGGGCCGCAGTACCGTGTGGTCAATCTGCTGCCGTTCTTCCTGCTCGGCGCTCTGCTCGTCCGACACGGATTCCGCAGGGATGCGGTGCTGTGGACGATGGCGGGCATCGCACCGGTCGCCTACCTCACCTGGGGCCTCATGGCCTTCACAGACCTGGTGCCCACCCAGTCGGGCAACTACACCGATACGGCGCGCGACATCGGGTTGGTGTTCGCCGCGTACGTCCTGGTCGTCCTCGCCGCGACCACGAAGCCGGGCGGTGCCCGGCGCTTCTGGGACGCCGTCTTCCTGCCGCTACGCGCGTGCGGCCAGATGGCACTGTCGCTCTATTTGCTGCATGTCGCACTCATCGCGCTCTGGAACAATGCCTACGGCCGCCCTGCGGAGAACCTCTACCTGGGCTGGCTCGTGATCGTGCCAGGGATGATCGTGGTGGGGTGGATGTGGTGGCGCTTCGTCGGCACCGGTCCGGTGGAATGGGTCATGGGATGGCTCACCGGGCGTCCGAAACCGGTGCGTCGCTCCGCCTAGTGGACAGCGCTTCAGGCCGTCGCCTCGTCTGCGACGGCGACGATGCTGCCGACCAACTGACCGATCTCCTCGGAACCCCGTGCGAGAGGACCGGCCTGGGCTCCGTCCGTGCCGATCAGTGCGGCGACCGGGCGCGCGGCGCCGATCTCGAGCGCTCCGCCCAGCGAACCGCCGATATCGAGCGCGAAGTGAGCCGCGGCGGGCAGCGGGTGCGTCGGCAGTGCTGCCATGGGGCCGCTGGAAGCGCGCTGGATGACGTAGATCTCGACCAGCGACGCGAGGGCGTCCTGGGCGTGGATGACCGTGTCGAGGGCCGTCGCACAGGCATGGCACCCCGGTGAGACGAACAGCAGCAGGCGCCCCCGGACCCCTGGCGCGAGAACGTCGACGACCTCTGGGCCGGCGGGGACGAGCACGGCGCCATCGCTGCGCGCGATCGCGGAGGGCGACGACGGAGCGGATGAGGAGGTCCGAGCGATCGACCAGACGCCGAGCGCGATGAGGGTCGCCGCCGCGAGCGCGCCGATCGAGCCGTTCCCCGCCGATCCTGAGCCCAGTAGGAGGGGCACACCTGTGGATCGACCGGTGACGGCGAGCAGGAGCAGAGCCGGGGCGAACAGCAGGAATGCCACGGACGCCAGCACTGCGTTGCGGAAGATCAGCCGGGGGCCGATCGCGGCAGGGAGCCATGCGCCGAAGCAGCCGCAGTCCTCCGTTGCCCCCAAGCGATACGCGCGGATCACCGCGATCAGGAGTCCTCCGGCGAGGAGGAGTGCCGCACCGGCGGCGGCGACGAAGAGCCAGCCCGTCGTCACGACCAGCGCGACGGCGACGAGGGCTTCGAGAAGGATGAGCGCCGTGGACGCGGCCTCTGTGCGGGCGATGGGGATCCGCAGCGCGTCTAAGGCCGCGCGGCCGCGATCGGGAGCGCGGAGCTTGCCGACCGCGCTCATGGCGAAGATCACGGCGAGGAACACCGCCGCAGGGAGGAGGAACGCGCTCATGTCATCATCATCCTGGATAGCGAGAGCGGTCGAGCTCCGTGGAGCCCGACCGCTCTCGCTGGCCCGCAGGCGCGGGTCGTGCGAGGTGGATCAGGATGCGGAGCAGAGCACCAGCGTCGAGTTGACGGAGCCCGTGGTCTTCGCTCCGGTGCCGATGTAGTCGGCAGGAAGGGTGACCACTTCGTTGAGCGTGAACGCCACGGAGATCGACAGCGTGGTGCGGAAGGCGATCGTCGCTCCCGCGGGAAGCGCGGACGTCAGCGTGATCAGACGGCTCGTGTTCGAGAGAGCCGTGACGCTGGCGGTGCCGCCGGTGACGCTGAACACGCCGATGTTGGCGACCCCGCTACCGGTGATGGTGATCGTGGTTCCGATAGGCAGCGGGGCGGTGGCGCTCGCGGTGAGCGTGAAACCGGGGCCGAGGACGCCGAGAACGCCACATGTGCCGGCGGTTGTGAAGGCTCCGACGTCGGCCACCGATGCGGCTGCGAGCGGCGTCGCGACGGCGGCGGCGATGACGGGGACGGACCAGGCCGCGCCCTTCACGACGGTGCGGCGCGAGAAGCCCTTTTCCTTCTGGATCTCTTCGGTCATTCGAGTGCTCTCCCTCTTATGCAGATGCGGTTCCCCGCTGTGTCATGAAGAGGCGACACGTTCGTCTGCATCCCCCAGGAGCCTCTTCGTGACCTCAAGCTAGGTCTGAGGACGGGGGCGGGAGCATCGTTCTGAAGAACTCGGCGCAGTGTGCGCTCAACCTGCGCGCACTGTGCTCTTTCGCGGGGTCGGGTTACGCGCGACGCGCTGCCCGAAGGGCGCGCGGGGTCGTCTCGTAGGCCTCGTCGAGGGCCCGACGCAGACTCATCGGAGAGTTGAATCCGGCGCGTTGCGCGATCTGCTCGATGCTGAGCACGTCGAAGCGGCTGTCCACGAGGAGCGAATGGGCGAGACGCGCCCGCTGACGACGGATCTCCCCGGCGACGCTGTTGCCCGACTCGGAGAACACCAGCTGCAGCTGCCGCAGAGAGGACTGCACCTCGTGCGCGACGCGCGCAGGGTTGAGGGTGGGGTCGCCGCATTGCTGGGCGATCACGGCGATGGCACGCTCCCGCAGCACGGTGTGCGGTGAGCCCTGTCCCGTCGTTGCACCGATCCGATCGAGCAGTACGGCACCGCTCATCTCCATCACGAGTTGCTCGATGGCATACTGCTCGATCGCGGATGCGCGGCTCTCCCCGTCCAGCAGGCTGCCCATGAACCGCTGCATGGAGGAGTCGAGAAGTCGTCGATCCGAGTAGGTGACCACCTCGGGCGGGAGCGCGGGGACGAATGACGCGATGGCGCTGCGGGGGACGAGTGCGGCGACGAACCGCCATGCGCCTGACCAGCGCAGTCGGCGTGTGAGCCCCTGTGGGGCGATGACGAGACCGCCCTCGGTCTCGACCCAGGGCTCGTCGCCGAGTTTCGACCAGAGGGCCTGTGACTCCACGAACGCGAACACCGAGTGCTCGGGGTACGCGGACACGGTATCGACGTGGAGCTCAGCTGTCGAACCGTTGAGGCCGAGCAGCAGAACCCCGCCCGCGGTGCGCTCCCGCGAGCGAAGACCCGGGCGGTCGCCGATCCGACGGATGCCGTGTCGAGACAGTTCCCTGTCGTCGATCAGGCGGGAATCTGAGTGATCCACGTAGCCCTCTCCCTCCAGGTATCGACGTGCGCGCTCGCCGTCAGGCGGTGACAGAGGACTCCGGAGTGCCGATACCCAGCTCCTGACTGTGAGCGCTCCCACGGCTCTCTTGCTGGACTGAACGTCGATTCAGTTCTGATTCTGAGGCGGGCGGTAGATGCTGTCAACGACTTCGTCACCGGGCGTTTCGTGGAGGCGGTGTCGTTCATGTCGCGTTCTCCGAGTGAGTCTGTGTCGCAGGTTCGAGATGTCGTGGTGAAACGACACGATTCCGTCTGCATCCCCCAGGAGCTTCACCTGCGGCTCACGTTAGGGCGGACCCCGCCGCAGAGTGCGCCGAACTCGAGAACAGCGCGCAGTGTGCGTGAAATCTGCGCGAATTGTGCTCGTTGCCGTGCGCGGCGGCGGAGCGCGTGCGTGGGTGAGGAGTGAGACGGTTGCTGGCTAGGCTGAGGGGCATGTCTGATCGCTTCCTCGTCAGCGCGGTCGGCGCGGTGATCGCCGTCGACTCCGCCTCGCGCGGCGGCTCCTTCCAGCGGCGTGCGCGAGACGCCTGGAGCGATGCGCTGATCGACGGAGAAGCCGACGAGGACGCGGTGGTCACCGTGCGCGACACCGTCAGCGACGATGAGGCGCTGTCGCTGCTGTCGACGGATATCACCCTCGCGGCGCTCTCGCATCGGCAGGGTGATCAGCTCTGGATGCTCCACGCTGCGGGCCTCGCCGAGGAGTCCGGCCGGGTGGTCGTGCTGAGTGCGGCGTCAGGCACCGGAAAGACGACGGCCGCGCGACATCTCTCCCGCGACTATGCGTATGTGAGCGACGAGACGATCGCGATCGACGGCACCGGTGCTGTGCTTCCCTATCGCAAGCCGCTGTCGATCATCGATCCCCAGGCCGCGCACAAGGTGCAGACCGCGCTGTCGAGCATCGATGGCGGCCGCGCGTTGCCCGCCAGCCTCAGAGTCGCGAAGATCGTCGTGCTCGACCGGAGTCCCGACGGTCCGCTCGAGCCGGTGCTGGAGGAGCTGGACACGGCGACTGCGCTCGAGCTGCTGGCGCCGCAGACCAGCTATCTCGCCCACATACCGGAGCCGCTGCAGCTCATCGACGCGCTGCTGACGGCGACGGGGGGCGCGGTGCGGCTGCGCTACCGTGAGATCTCCACTGTGGACGCGGCCATCGGCACCCTGATCGCGACGGAACCCGCGGCGGTCTCACGGATCTCGCCTGTGGGCGCGGCGAACACTGCGCCTGCGATCGCCCCGCGCGAAGGAGGGTTCGCGCGGGCGGATGCGGTCGACGCGCTGGATCTGAGGGACGGTCGACTCGCGGTGCTCCGGCGCTCGCGGGAGGGAGGGCTCGTGAGCATCCTCGATGGCATCGGTCCCGCGATCTGGGGCGCGGCGAACGCCACCGGCCTCGACGAGATCGTGCGTGCCGTGGTCGCCGCGCACGGCACGCCGGACAGGGTCGACGCGGCGCAGGCCGTCGCCTCCGCCGCTCAGCACCTCGTCGACGAGGGACTGCTGCAGCGGTTCCCGGCTCAGGCCTGAGCGCCTCGGCGGCGCACGCCGGGTTCTGCGGACGTGGTCGCCCCGCTCTCCGTGTCGGGCTCCCGGCCGTAACGCTCGTAGGCCCCGTAGTATTCGCGGCCGTAGTAGGCCGACTCGGCACCCTTGCGAGGAACCTTGTTCAGCACCACGCCCAGCACGCGCCCAGTGGTTCGCTCGATGGCGCCGATCGCCCGCTGCAGCATGTCGAAGGTCGTCTTGCCGGAGGACACGACCACCAGCACACCATCCGCTCCGGCAGCCAGCACGGCCGCATCCGTGACCGGAAGCACGGGCGGAGAGTCGAGGATCACGATCGCCGACTTGCTGATGTCGGCCAGGAAGTCGCGCATGCGGTGCGAGCCGAGCAGTTCGCTCGGGTTCGGTGGAATGCGCCCCGCTCCGAGCACGGCCAGCGGCACGTCGCCGCTGGGACGGTGCGCGACATCCTGAAGCTCGGCCCGTCCGGCGAGGATGTCGGTCAGACCGACGTCGCGGGAGATGCCGAAGATGTCGGCGATCACCGGGCGGCGGAGGTCGCAGTCGATCAGGATCGCCCACTGGCCGGCAGCGGCGAGGCTGGAGGCCAGGTTGACGGCCACCGTCGATTTTCCGTCGCCGGGAACGGAGCTGGTGACGACGATGATGCGCGGAGGGTTGTCGACATCGATGAACTGCAGGTTCGTGCGCAGTTCGCGCATCGACTCGATCGTGTGATGCGAGACACCGTGCTGCGTGTCCAGCGAGAAGTCGATGATCTGACGCTCGCCGTTCATCGACTTCTCCAACGGGAGAGTTCCGATGACGGAGATTCCGGTCTCACGTTCGATGTCTCGCGGGTGTCGGATGCGACGGTCCACCGTGTGCCGCACGAACGCGTAGATCAGTCCCAGGGCCAGACCGGCGAGAGCACCGATGATCAGGTTCAGTCGCGTGTTGGGGGAGGACGGACTCGTGGGCAGCCGGGCCGAATCGCCCACGATCAGGCTTACGGCCGCCGGTGTCGACTCGGTACCGCCCTCGAGCTTCTCGATCTCGACGGCCATTCCGCGCATCCACGCTTCGGCGAGATCCTGGGCGGACTGCGGCGTCGCGCCGGTCGCTGTGACTTTCAGTGCTGTCGTGTCAGCGGGGTTGGTCACGGTGACCCGAGCCACCAGGGACTCGGGGGTGGCGTCGAGGTCGAGGTCATCGATCGCGTGCTCGGCAACGGCGCGCCAAGAGCCGAGATTGAGGTACGACTTCACCCGGCTCTGCGCGAGCTGGTTACCGACGAGTGCGCTGCCGGACGTGCCGTCACCGCCGACCGCCGTCACGATACCCGTCGTATCGGCCGCATAGACGCGTGGCTGCAGCGCGCTCCATCCGAACGCGACGCCCGCGCCGAGCACGGTCGCTACCAGGATCACGACCCAGTGCGCACGAAGTATCCGGAAGTAGTCGCTCAGTTCCACCTGTGATTCCCCTCACATCTCCCGAGGACTCACTCACGGGAAGGCATTGAGAAAGAGCATACGGGGCTGGGCTCGCAGCCGAGTGCGCGAAGTGCCGTGCGTCGTCAGACGAGAGCGGCTCTGACGACGCGTTCCACCTCATCGATAGCCGGGAGCAGCTGTTCCGCGGAGGCTTCGTACGTCGCCTGTGACCGGCGATAGGGGTCGACCACATCGTCGTCCTCGGCTGCCGCGAGTGTGAGGCCGCGCTGGTCGCCGAGCACCCGCAACGCGGCCCCGAGCCGTGCGCGCGGGTCGGAACCGGCGGCATCGGCCACCGTGCGCACCACGTCGTCGGTCAGAGTCGTAGCCAGGCGTGCGAACTCACGGGCGGTGAAGGTCTGGCGCAGCCGGCTCGGCATCATCTGCACCGCGTGCGAACGGTGCTCTCGTGCCATCGTGAGCACCAGATCGGACTCCGCGAGCATCGGCTCGACCAGGTACCGTGCCGCGTGACCGGCGGCAGTCGACGGGGCTGCCCCGGACCGCACCGCGATCTCCTGGGCCTGCGGCGTCATTCCCTGGCCGACCATCGCGTGCGTGCCGGCGCTGTGCACCCGCACCCCCAGCTGCTCGAGGCGCGCGCGCAGCAGCACCTCGGCGAGCGGGGAGCGGCAGATGTTCCCCGTGCACACCGTGAGGATCGTGGGCGTGCTCGCGACAGCGGCGGACGCCGCGCCGCCGAGAAGGTCGGCGAGCGACTCGGGCGCGGCGGTGCGCGATGCCGGAGACGACGCGGCGTTGGTTCGCGCCCGCCATTCACGGCGGCTCACGCCGGGAGGTGGGCCGTCGCCGAAGGGGCTGCTCATGCCTCCACCGTAGAGGCTCGGAGTCGTCGGCCGGCGTGACTCATCTGCAGCACGGCATGCAGGGCAAGGCAGCCGATGACGGTCCCCAGCGTGTTCGCCACGACATCCGAGATCGCGGGCACGCGACTGGGGAGCAGCGTCTGGACGAGCTCGATCGTGGCGCTGGTCGCATAGCCGATGAGGATGATGAGCCACGGGCTCGTGCGGGGCCATGCTGCGGCGAGCAGCAACCCGAAGGGGACGAACAGGGCGATGTTGGCGAGGAACTCGAACACCGTGTAGCTGGTCGACAGTGCGATCCCGAAGTTCTCCGACACGAAGCGGGCGATGCGGAAGGCGAGTCCGGTCACCCGCCCGGCGACGGACGCGGGCAGCCACACGATCAGGGCGACACCGAGCACGTACGGAACGAGGAGTGTACGAGCGAGCATCGCGACGGTCGGGGTGCGAGGCGCGGGCATGATCCGAGCCTAGGGCGCGAGCCTGAGCATCCGATCAAGGCCCGACGCCCTCGTCGCGGTCAGCTTCCCTGCGAGCCGCTCCAGTTCAGCTGCTCGATGTAACGCAGCAGCACACCTTCGCGCAGAGCCCACGGCGACACCTCGAGCTCCTCCACCTGCAACGCGGTCATCGCCGCGTGCAACGACACCGCGGCGGCGACGATCTGGAACGTGCGGTCGGGAGTGATGCCGGGGAGCTCCTGGCGGGCTGACGCCGGGAGCCTCGCCAGCCGGGGGATCCACGACCCGAGCGATGCCCGGGGGAGGAGCATCCGCTCGGAGCCCGACCATCCGGGAGCCGGATAGCCGACGAGCCGGGCGAGGGAACGGATCGCCTTCGACGAGCCCACCACGTGGTCGGGGCGGGGGAGAGCGGTGAACTGCGGCAGTACCGCGGCGAGGGTCGCGGCGGCGTGCACGCGCAGTCGCTCGACGTCATCTTCTCCCGGCGGGTCATGCGGGAGGAACTGCACGGTCATCCGACCAGCGCCGAGCGGCACCGACGCTGCGGCATCCGGCAGCTCCTCGCCGCCGGCGGCGATCTCCAGCGAGCCGCCTCCGATGTCCAGCAGCAGCAGGCGACCTGCCGACCAGCCGAACCAGCGCCGTACGGCGAGGAACGTCAGCTCCGCCTCGGTCTCGCCGTCGAGCACCTGCAACGGCTGCCCCAGCGCGGCCTCGATACGGGCGATCACCTCTGTACCGTTTCTGGCGTCGCGGACGGCGCTCGTGGCGGTGGCGAGGAGAGCATCGACGCGCTCCTCGTCCGCCACGCGGCGGGCCTGGGCGACGGCGGCCTCGAGTGCGACGACGCCCTCTTCGGAGATCGCCCCGTCGGGTGTCAGGTAGCGCATCAGACGCAGCACCGTCCGATCACTCGTCGTCGCCAGCGGTCGGCCACCAGGACGGACGTCGGCCGCGAGCATATGGACGGTGTTCGATCCGATGTCGAGGACTCCCAAGCGCACGGAACGACACTACTCGTCCCCGATACGATGTATTCGTGACCGCCGCCGACCCCACACTCCCGTTGTCTCCGTACCGGGAGATCGGACGAGCGGAGTGGGCGCGCCTGGCAGCCGACCTCGACCAGCCCCTGAGCGAGACCGAGGTCGTCGAGGTCCGCGGTATCGGCGACCGGTTGAGCATGACCGAGGTCCGCGAGGTCTACCTCCCGCTGAGCCGGCTGCTGAGCCTCTACGCGACCTCGACCAAGCGGCTGGGCGCGGCCACGAGCGCCTTCCTTCAGGAGGACGACACGACGACGCCGTTCGTCGTCGGCGTCGCCGGATCCGTCGCCGTGGGCAAGTCGACGATCGCGCGTCTGCTGCGCGAGCTGATGAGCCGCTGGCCCGGCACGCCCCGGGTCGAGCTCGTCACCACGGACGGATTCCTGTACTCCAACGCGGAGCTCGAGCGCCGAGGGCTCATGGAGCGCAAGGGGTTCCCGGAGTCCTATGACCGCCGCGCGCTGCTCGAGTTCCTCACGGAGGTGAAGAGCGGTGCCGCAGAGGTGCGCGCTCCCTTCTACTCCCACATGCGGTACGACATCGTTCCCGACGCCCACGTCGTGGTCCGTCGTCCCGACGTCGTGATCGTCGAGGGGCTGAACGTGCTGCAGCCGCCGCCCGCGCCGAACGACGTGGCGGTGAGCGATCTGTTCGACTTCTCGATCTTCGTCGACGCCGACACCACGCACATCGAGAAGTGGTACGTGGACCGCTTCCTCGCGCTACGACAGGGAGCGTTCAGCAACCCCTCCTCGTACTTCAACGTGTTCGCGCACCTGACGGATGAGGAGGCGATCACCACGGCCCTCGGTTACTGGAACGAGATCAACATGCCCAACCTCGTCGAGAACGTGATGCCGACCAAGCACCGCGCACGGTTGGTTCTCCGCAAGGGCAGCGATCACGACGTGGAGAGCGTGCTGCTGCGCAAGCTCTGAGGTCCCCGGCACGCGCCCTATTGTTCGGACGGCTCGCAAAAAATGCGCCGTACTCTTGATCTCATGTGTGGAATCGTCGGATACGTGGGCCCGCGCCCCAGCCAGGACATCCTTCTCGCCGGGCTCGCCCGCCTCGAGTACCGCGGATATGACTCCGCCGGCGTCGCTGTCATCGACGGCGACGGTGCGCTGGGGATGCGTAAGAAGGCGGGGAAGCTCGCCGTGCTGCGCGACTCGCTCTCCGACGCTCCCCTCGCCGACGGCTCGACCGGCATCGGCCACACCCGGTGGGCCACCCACGGCGGTCCCACCGATGTCAACGCGCATCCGCACCTCGCCGACGACGACAAGCTGGCCGTGATCCACAACGGCATCATCGAGAACTTCTCGGCCTTGCGCGCAGAGCTCCTCGCTGACGGGGTCGTGTTCCGCAGCGAGACCGACACCGAGGTCGCAGCGGCACTGCTCGGCCGTGCCTACGCCGACAACGGTGGAGATCTGCAGCTCGCGTTCCGCAGCATCGTGAACCGGCTCGAGGGCGCATTCACGCTGCTCGCGATGCACCAGGACCACCCGGGCCTCGTCGTGGGCGCTCGCCGCAACTCCCCGCTCGTGATCGGTCTGGGCGACGGCGAGAACTTCCTCGGTTCCGATGTCGCCGCGTTCGTCGAGCACACGCGCAAGGCGCTCGCGATCGGCCAGGACCAGATCGTGTCGATCACCCCGGACGCGGTCACGGTCACCGACTTCGCCGGTACACCGGTCCAGCCAGAGCCTTTCGACGTCTCCTGGAACGCCGCTGCCGCCGAGAAGGGTGGATGGTCGAGTTTCATGGCCAAGGAGGTCGCCGAGCAGCCTGAGGCCGTCGCGAACACCGTCCGCGGTCGTATCCAGGGCGGCCAGGTCGTCATCCCCGAGCTCGACGGTCTCGACGAGCTGTTCGTGGGCATCAACCGCGTCATCATCACTGCCTGCGGGACGGCGTCGTATGCTGCGCTGGTCGGCAAGTACGCGATCGAGCAGTGGGCCCGCGTCGCAGTCGACGTCGAGCTGGCGCACGAGTTCCGCTACCGCGATCCGGTGATCGGGGCCGACACGCTCGTCGTCTCGATCAGCCAGTCCGGCGAGACCATGGACACGCTCATGGCCGTCAAGTACGCCCGCGAGCGCGGTGCGCGCACCCTTTCGGTGTGCAATACGCAGGGGGCCACCATCCCGCGCGAGTCGGATGCGGTCGTCTACACGCACGCCGGTCCTGAGGTCGCCGTGGCATCCACCAAGGCGTTCTCGGCGCAGATCACGGCACTCCTGCTCCTCGGCCTGCACATGGGTCGTGTGCGCGGAGCGATCGCCGATGCATCCGTCGACGTCGCCGAGCTCGCGGCGCTCCCGGAGAAGATCGCCAAGGTGCTCGAGAGCGAGCAGGAGCACGTCACAGAGCTCGCCGGCTGGATGGCCGACACCCGCTCCGTGCTGTTCCTCGGCCGCCACGTGGGCTACCCGATCGCGCTCGAGGGTGCGCTCAAGCTCAAGGAGATCTCCTACATCCACGCCGAGGGCTTCGCCGCCGGCGAGCTCAAGCATGGCCCGATCGCGCTCATCGAGCCCGGACAGCCGGTCTTCGTCCTCGTGCCCTCGCCGCGTCACTCGGCGCTGGTGCACTCCAAGGTCGTCTCGAACATCCAGGAGATCCGCGCCCGCGGCGCTCGGGTGATCGTGATCGCCGAAGAGGGCGACGCCGCGGTGCTGCCGTTCGCCGACGAGGTCATCCGCATCCCGCTCGCCGGTGCGATGTTCGAGCCGCTGTTGGCGGTCGTCCCGCTGCAGATCTTCGCGATGGCGCTCGCCACCGCCAAGGGGCTCGACGTCGATCAGCCGCGCAACCTCGCGAAGTCCGTCACGGTCGAGTAGGCTCTCCCGCTCGATCGCCGAGCGCACGACGACGTGCCGAGTGCACGGCATCCTGGCGTGAGGATGCCGTGCACTCGGCGGTTTCCATTGCACTCGGTGCGGGCGTCTGCCGCAGTCGGGTCTCAGCGCGCGGGTAGGCTGAACGGGTGATCATCGGGACCGGCATCGACCTCGTGGACATCCCGCGGTTCGAGCGGACGCTCGAGCGGACGCCGCGCCTCCTGGAGCGGCTCTTCGCACCGTCGGAGCGTGGTCTGCGCCTCCCGTCGCTCGCTGCCCGGTATGCCGCGAAAGAGGCGCTGATCAAGACTCTCGGCGGCTCGGACGGCGTGCACTGGACCGAGATC
Organism: Microbacterium croceum; assembly: GCF_023091245.1. Classification (NCBI taxonomy): domain Bacteria; kingdom Bacillati; phylum Actinomycetota; class Actinomycetes; order Micrococcales; family Microbacteriaceae; genus Microbacterium; species Microbacterium croceum. The sequence continues at coordinate 1,524,101 of NZ_JAHWXN010000001.1, forward strand.
GAGATCGCCTCCGAACCGTCAGGGCGTCCGCACTTCGTGCTCTCCGGATCGACCGCGCAGGTGATCGAGGAGCGCGGCATCACCCGGCTGCACCTGACCATGTCCCACGATGCGGGGCTCGCCACCGCGTTCGTCGTCGCTGAAGGAGCACCGCTGTGACCGTCCCGTTCCGTGAGGCGACCATCGATCTCGATGCGATCGCCGACAACGTGCGCCATTTCCGCCGCCTCACCGGCGTCGAGGTGATCGCCGTCGTCAAGGCCAACGCCTATGGCCACGGGGCGGCGGCATCGGCCGTCGCGGCTCTCTCCGGGGGAGCGACAAGGCTCGGCGTGGCCGAGATCCCCGAGGCGCTCGAGCTGCGTCGACAGGGGATCACCGCACCGATCATGGCCTGGCTGCACGCGCCGGGGGAGACGTTCGCGCAGGCGGCCGCGGAGAACATCGAGCTCGGTATCTCCTCGTTCGACCAGTTGGAGGCCGCCGCACGTGTGGCCAGCGTCGATCGTCCGGTCGGAGTGCATCTGAAGTTCGAGACCGGCCTCTCGCGCAACGGCATCGCTCCGGCGGACTGGCGTCGGGTGCTGGCGGAGGCGGCGCGCCTGGAACGGATCGGACGGCTGCGCGTCGTCGGACTCTTCAGCCACCTCTCGAACACCTCGCTCGATGACGACCGCGCGGCGCTGGCGAAGTTCGAGGAGGGCGTTGCCGCCGCGGCCTCGTTCGGCATCCGGCCCGAGATCCGCCACATCTCCGCCACCGCGGCCGCCATCGACAGGCCCGAGATGCGGCTGGATGCCGTCCGTGTCGGCGTCGGGATCTACGGCCTCTCGCCCTTCGACGACCGCACCTCCGCCGAACTCGGACTGCGTCCGGCGATGACACTGCGTGCGGCGGTCGCCGCTGTGCGCCGAGTTCCTGCCGGTACCGGGGTCTCGTACGGCTACGACCACCGCACCGATCGCGACACGACGCTCGTGCTCGTGCCCCTCGGATACGCCGACGGGGTCCCGCGGCATGCCTCGGGAAAGCTGCCGGTCAGCATCGCCGGACGCCGCTTCACCAATGTCGGACGCATCGCGATGGATCAGTTCCTGGTCGACGTCGGCGACACCCCGGTGTCGATCGGCGATGAAGTCGTGCTGTTCGGCGACCCCACGCTGGGCGTGCCCTCGGCGGCGGACTGGGCCGAGGCGGCGAGCACGATCAACTACGAGATCGTCACGCGCATCGGCGCACGAGTGCCCCGGAAGTCGTCATGAGCCTGGACCCCTCGTTTCTGGGCCGCTCGGAGATCGCGACCTCCGACGCCATGGAACAGCTCGGTCGGCGCATCGGCGAGCAGCTGGAGGCCGGGGACCTGCTGATCCTGACCGGGCCGCTCGGTGCCGGCAAGACGACCTTCACCCGCGGCCTGGCGGAGGGACTCGGCGTGCGGGGGCCGGTGCAGAGCCCGACCTTCGTGATCGCCCGAACGCATCCGTCACTGGTCGGCAGGGCGCCGCTGGTGCACGTCGACGCGTATCGGCTGGGCACCGGCGCAGAGCTCGACGACCTCGACCTCGACCTCGTGCGCTCTGTCGTGGTGATCGAGTGGGGCCGTGGCATGGCCGAGGACCTCGCGGACTCCTGGTGGGATATCGAGCTGGAGCGTCCGGTCGGCGCGTCCGGTCACGACATTGAGCCCTCCGAGCTGGATTCCGATGCCCCGCGCATCGTGACCATCACGCGCGGCGCGCGCTGAGCACCGCACACGGCTGCGACCACGTCATCCCCGAGCGCCCGGAGGTTCACAACTCCTCGAGAACGGCGCCTCGGTCGGTCGAATCGGGTCGTGGCGACGATCACACGTACCGACTCTGAGGAGTTGTGAACGCCGACTACCCTGGAAGGGTGATCCTCGCCGTCGACACTTCTCTGGGAACAGCCGTCGCTGTCGTCGACCCCGACGGCTCTTCACGCTCCGAAGCCGCGGCGGTCGACCCGCTCGGACATGCCGAGGTCATCGGCGACCTGCTCGTGCGCGCGCTGGACGGCGCGGGCTCCGCGGAGATCAGTCACATCGTCGCCGGCATGGGGCCAGGACCGTTCACCGGCCTTCGCATCGGCATCGCCGCTGCCCGCGCGTTCGCTCTGGGACGTGGCATCCCGGTCGTCCCTGTCCCCAGCCACTACGCGGCCGCGCTCACTGCGATCGAGACAGACGGCGTCGAGGGCCCGTTCGCGGTCGTGACAGATGCGCGCCGCCGCGAGGTCGCGATCTCGGTCTTCGACGGGATGGATGCAGACGGCATCCCGCACCTCATCGCCGCCACGTCGCTCGTGCCGCAGGCCGAGGCCGATGAGTTTCTCGCCGGCATCCGTCGGGTCGATGTCGCGACGCTCTCGGCAGCCGACCTCGCTCGGGTCGGCGCCAAGGCTCTGGCCGCGGGGCGCGAGCTCGGCGATTCCGAGCCCCTCTACCTGCGCCAGCCCGACGTGCGCGTCCCCGGCGTGCCCAAGCGGGTGGGCTCATGACGCTCCGGGTGGCGACACCGGCCGACCTCGACGCGATCATGCTCATCGAGAACCGCTCGTTCCCGAGCGATGCGTGGAGCGCCGACAGCATGGCGGCCGAGCTCGCCAGCCCGCACGGCCGCTACCTGGTGGACGAGCACGACGGGGTCGTCATCGGCTACGGCGGGGTGCGCGCCCTGCGGGGGAGCGCTGACGCCGACATCCAGACCATCGCACTCGACGCGGAGCACCGTGGCAGCGGTCGGGGTCGTGCGCTGCTGCGCGCGCTCCTGGACGCAGCGGCGGAGCGCGGCGCACGCGAGGTGTTCCTCGAGGTGCGCGCCGACAATCCGACGGCGGAGGGACTCTACCTCTCGGAGGGATTCCAGGAGATCGGTCGCCGCCCGCACTACTATCAGCCGGACGACGTCGACGCGATCATCATGCGCCTCGACCTCCGACGCCGCACGACGGCATCGACCGCGCCGACCGAGGAGGCGAACGCATGAGCGAGCCGCTGGTGCTGGGGATCGAGACCAGCTGCGACGAGACCGGGATCGGCGTCGTGCGCGGTCGGACGCTGCTGTCCAACACGATCGCCTCGAGCATGGACGAGCACGCCCGCTACGGGGGCGTCGTGCCGGAGGTGGCGGCTCGCGCGCACCTGGAGGCGCTGCAGCCGTCGATCGAGGCCGCGCTCGCCGAGGCGGGCGTGGGACTCGACGATCTCGATGCCGTGGCTGTGACCAGTGGCCCCGGTCTCGCGGGAGCGCTCATGGTCGGGGTCGGGGCAGCGAAGGGCCTCGCCGTCTCGCTCGGCAAGCCGCTGTATGCCGTGAACCATCTGGTCGGCCACATCGCAGCCGACATCCTCACGGCCGACTCCGAGCCCCTCGAATACCCGACGATCGCCCTCCTGGTATCGGGCGGTCACACGTCGTTGCTGCACGTGCGCGACCTGACCACCGATGTCGAACTGCTCGGCGAGACCATGGACGACGCCGCCGGGGAGGCGTTCGACAAGGTCGCGCGTCTGCTCTCTCTGCCGTACCCCGGGGGCCCCGAGATCGACCGGGCGGCGCTCGATGGAGACCCGGACGCCATCCGGTTCCCGCGCGGACTCTCGCGGGCGTCCGATCTGGCGAAGCACCGCTACGACTTCTCGTTCTCCGGGCTCAAGACGGCCGTCGCGCGATGGGTGGAGCGGTGCGAGGCCGACGGCGTCGAGGTGCCCGTCGCCGATGTCGCCGCCAGCTTCCGCGAAGCGGTGGTCGACGTGCTCGTGGCCAAGGCGCTCGCGGCATGCGCCGACCTCGGCGTTCCTCGCCTGCTCCTCGGCGGGGGAGTCATCGCCAACCGTCGCTTGCGCGATGTCGCCCTGGAGCGCGCCGCAGCCGCGGGAGTGACCGTACGCATTCCGCCGCTCTCGCTCTGCACGGACAACGGTGCGATGATCGCGGCGCTCGCGGCGGAGTTGATCTCGGCGGGTCGGCAGCCGTCCACGCTCGCGTTCGGCGCGGACTCGACGCTCCCGGTGACCGAGATCCAGGTCGGCGAGGCGGTGCGGGCATGACCGATCCGCACGCAGACCCCGTGCGCGAACCCGCCGCGGATGCCGCCTCCACGCCCACGAGCATCGATCGACCGAGCGATGAGGTGGAGCGCCCCGTAGGCGATGCACGGCTGCCCGGCGCGCGGCGTGACGGCTATACCAAGCTTCCGACGGGACCGGTCGGGATCGAACCTGTCGTGGCCACCGGTCCGGCGATCGACAACGACTCGGAGACCGGGTGGGAGCCGTCGACCGGGGCGACCGGCGTCGATGACGCCCGGTTGGCGCCCTGGGCCTTGCTCGCCGCGATCGTCGCCCTCGTGGCGTCGTTCTTCGTCGGCTGGGGAGTGCCGCTCGCGATCGTCGCCGTGATCGCGTCGATCATGTCTCTGCGTCGCCCGGTCGAGAGCCGCGCGATCGCGCGATGGGCGCTCGTGCTGAGTCTCTGCGCCACGGTGTACAGCCTGGGCTGGCTGGTGTGGGCGGCCATGCAGTTCGAGAGGCTGGGATAGGCGGATGCCTGATGACGACGAGGTCATCGAGCTGCGGGCCCTGCAGGCGCGTGCCTATGGGCGCGGCGGTGGACTGACCGCGGCGGAGGCCGAGCGCCTGGATCGGCTGACGCGGCGCCGGCCCCAACAGTCGGGCGCGGAGACCACTGCGACGCCGCAGGCTCCGGCCACGGCGGCGCACGACGGCGAGCCTGTCGCCGTCGGCGAAACGCTCGCCGACACCACGGTCATCCAGGAGCAGGCCGAGCGTTCCGGTCAGGACATCGCCGCGGGGTTCGCGGAACGGTCCGATGACCGCGCTGCGGTGCCACCCGAGCGCGCTGTCGCCGGGCGTGGTCACTCCGTCGGCGCACGCGCGCTCCTGCGGGGGCAGTGGCGCGTCGTCACCGTGGCCGCTGTCGTGCTGCTCGCGATCGGCGTCGGTGCGGGGTGGGCGCTGTTCGGAACCCGGAGCGACGACATCCCCCTCACCGACGAGCAGCAGCAGCGCAGGGCGGAGCTCTCCGAGAAGGGTGGGTACGACGAGGGCTCGGTGCGTGCCATCGGTCAGGACGATGACGCACTGGTCTGGTATGGCACCAGGAACGACGGCGAGAACGTGTGCCTCGTGCTCGACGTCGGCGCGGAGACCGGCCAGTCCTGTCAGCACAGTGGCGACCTGAGCACGGGTGTCTTCGGATTATCGGCCGTGACGACGATCCCAGGCGAGGGAGATTCGTCGTCGAACACCGTCATGGCGTACCTGATGTACTCCACCTCGGGTGTGCCGCTCGTGAGCATCCAGCGCTGGGACGAATCCGGTCTCTTCCTCGCGCAGTTCGCCGGCGAGGAGCGGGAGCGCGCGAAGGAGCTGGTCGACGGAGAGCAGGCCATGAACCTCACCATCGTCGGCTACTTCCGCGACGCACCGGTCTGGCTCATCGACCGCTGGAGCGGCAACGGCTCGGAGACCTGCCTCATCGTCGACGGGGCGGCGGGCCAATCGACCTGCCGCCCGAGCGAGGATGCCCTGTCCGACGGCATCGCCGTGTACGTGTCGGATGACGAGGTCGTGCCCGGTCGGGAGATCGACGCCTCCACGATCTGGAGTCTGGAGGTCGGCTACACGCCGAACCAGACGCCGTACCTCACGATCATCCGCGATCCGGAATCGATCTCGGTGTCCACGGACGGTGAGATGTGGTTCGACGGCTCGGCGTCCGGCCTCGGCGGCGACGACGGCGACTCGATCGACGTGGTCCCGCCGTCCAGCGACGCGAAAGGTTGAGCAGCCTCCCTATGCGGCCGGCGGCACCCGGTCGGCGAGGATGGCGCGGCGCTGGTCGCCGATCCTGGTGAGGATCAGCGTGGCGCTGCGATCGCCGCGCAGCGTGAGCTTCTTGCGGAACGCCGCCGGGTCGACATCGACTCCGCGCTTCTTGATCTCCAGGCTGCCGATGCCCTCGGACTTCAGCACCGCGCTGATCGCCTTCGGGTTCGCCGACATGGTCTCGCGCACGCGGAACGTCTGCACGAACGGGCTGGTGACCGCGGCGTCCGACGTGAGGTAGGCGATCCGCGGGTCGAGCATCCCGGCGTCCAGACTCCGCGCGACGTCACCGATCAGGCGCGCACGGATCACGGCGCCGTCCGGCTCGTGGAGGAAGGAGCCGAGTTCGCGCGCCGGTGCGTCCTCGGCGTCGGCGCCCGCCGTCAGCTCGTACGACTGGTCACCGCGCATGACCAGCGCCGCGCGCCGGATACCGGGGCGCGCCAGTACTCCTGTCCAGACCACGAGCTCGACGACGCTGCCGTCGGCGCTCACCCATTGCGCTTCCGCGTCGGCCGGCAGGGCGTCGCGATCGTGCGCCGGTCCCAGCTTGATGCCGGTCGGCACGCGGGCGGCGAGGTCGAACGCCCAGTCCAGCGAGGGGGAGTAGTCGTCGGCCGAGACGCGGCGGGTCTCGCTGTGCCCCGAGGTGCGGCGTGCGGGATCCATCCACACCGCGCCGCTGCTCGAGAGGTCGGCGTCCTCTGCCGTGCTGTGCCGCACGACGGTTCCGGAGTCCGCGCCATCGACAGGACCGAACGGCGCAAGGTTGTACGCGGCGATCGCGGCGGTGACCTCGTCAGCGTCGACGGCGAGCACGTCGAGGCCCGCCCCGGCGAAGGCGAGCGCGTCACCGCCGATGCCGCAGCCGAGATCGGCGACGCTCGTGATGCCGGCGCGCCGGATGCGCTGCGCGTGACGCACCGCGACCGGCAGACGGGTGGCCTGCTCGAGCCCGGCGCGGGTGAACAGCATCCGCGCGGCGAACGCACCGAACTTCGCGGTCGCCTTCGCACGCAGATGCGCCTGGCCGACCACCGCCGACACCAGGGCGGGGGAGTGGCCGGCGGCGCGCAGCCGAGACACGGCGCGTGCCACCTCGGCGGTGGAGTCGATCGGGCCGAGCCCGTCGAGCAGCTCCAGACCGTCGGGGGTCAGCAGGGCCTGCAGTTCGGACATCTCCACATGCCCAGCCTAGGCCGCGGGCGCCGCGGTGGAGGTGCTGCGCACGATGCGGATTGGCACTCGCATTGCATGAGTGCCAGCGGAGCGCATAGACTGGATTAGCACTCTCGGGTTGAGAGTGCGAACAAGTCTTTCGTGTCAGCGTCAAGAAAGAAGAGGTAGACCGTGTCGGTTTCCATCAAGCCGCTCGAGGACCGCATCGTCATCAAGCAGGTCGAGGCCGAGCAGACCACCGCGAGTGGCCTGGTCATCCCCGACACCGCCAAGGAGAAGCCCCAGGAGGGCGAGGTCGTGGCGGTCGGCCCCGGTCGCATCGACGACAACGGCAACCGTGTTCCGCTCGACGTCGCCGTGGGCGACCGCGTGCTCTACAGCAAGTACGGCGGCACCGAGGTGAAGTTCGGCGCAGACGAGTTCCTCGTCCTGTCGGCCCGCGACGTCCTCGCGGTCGTCGTTCGCTGAATCAGCGTTCCTCGAAGGGGCTCGGGTGCTACGGCGCCCGGGCCCCTTCTGCATGTCCGGATGGCGACGGCAGAGCGCGCTCGGACACGCACCATCCGTTTCCTGCCAAACTCTCGGCGCTCTCCCTCCCGCGCATCGGAGGGGTTCGCCGCGGGCATAGGGTTGTGCGGTGACTCCCGACACGACCACGCGCGCGACACAGATGGCCGGGGTCGGATTCGCCGGAGCCGCCTACCTGCTCTGGGGCGTCCTTCCTCTCTACTTCGTCCTCCTCAAGCCCACCGGGCCGTGGGAGGTCGTGGCGTGGCGGGTGCTGCTCTCGTTCGTGTTCTGCCTCGTGCTGCTCACGGTGATGCGGGGCTGGGGCGCCTTCCGCGCGATCATCCGTCAGCCGAAGCTGCTGGGGTGGACAGCGTTGGCGGGCCTGCTGATCTACGTCAACTGGCAGGCGTTCCTCATCGGCACCCTGACCGACAACGTGGTCGAGACCAGCCTCGGCTACTTCATCAATCCGATCACCACCGTGCTCCTCGGAGTGTTCGTGCTGGGAGAGCGCATCCGCCGACTCCAATGGGCCGCCATCGCGATCTCTGCTGTCGCTGTCGCCGTGATCGTGGTCGCGCACGGCTCGATCCCGTGGATCGCGCTCTCGCTGACGGCCTCCTTCGGCCTCTACGGCCTCATCAAGAAGAAGATCGGGCCAGCGGTCGACGCGGTCAGCGGGCTGACCCTCGAGTCGTTCTGGCTGATCCCGATCGCGATCGTGCAGTTGATCATCGTGGCGCAGACCCCAGGGGGCCTCACGATGGGCACCCAGGGCGTCTGGCATGCGACCCTGCTCGCGCTGGCGGGCGTGGCCACGGCGGTGCCGCTGCTGCTCTTCGCCGCGGGCACCAGGCGCGTGAACCTCACCGTGATCGGGATGATCCAGTTCCTCACCCCGGTGATGCAGTTCATCATCGGGGTCGCCGTGCTGCACGAGCCGATGCCGGCGGAGCGCTGGGCGGGGTTCATCATCGTCTGGATCGCCATCACGGTCTTCGTCGTCGACCTGCTGCTCGCCGCCCGTCGCGGTCGCCGGATAGCGCAGGCAGCACCCGTCTGATCCCAGGTCGCAGAGTGCGGGGAACGCGGTGTCGGATCGTTAACGCACCGAGATACTTGCGACCCCTGTGCGCGTGTCTCACACCCTAGGGTTAGAGCACCCGACCGTGGTCTCGATCCACGTTCAGTTACGCAAGGGAGCACCAATGAACGCATTGAAGGGTTCGCGTACCGCGAAGGTCTTCGCAGGAATCGCGCTGCTCAGCGCGTCCGCCGTCGTCGTCGCCGGCTGTAGCAGCACGCCATCCGACGGAGGTACGGATAGCGGCAAGCCGGCTGCCGACCTCACTCTCAAGCTCGGCTCGCTGCTGCCCCAGACGGGGTCGCTGGCATTCCTCGGCCCGCCCATGGAGTCCGGCGTCGGGCTGGCCGTACAGGAGGTCAACGAGGCGAAAGCCGGCATCACGATCGACCTGACCGCGGAGGATGAAGGCGACACCGACACGAAGGCGTACGAGACGTCGATCACCAAGCTGCAGGGCGCTGGTGTCTCCGCGATCGTCGGCGCTGCCGCATCCGGTGTCTCCAAGCTGATCCTCGACGGCAACGTGAGCGCGGGCATCCTCCAGATCTCGGCTTCGAACACGTCTCCCGACTTCACCACGTGGGATGACGACGGACTGTACTTCCGCACCGCCCCCAGCGACCTGCTGCAGGGTGAGGTGCTCGGCAACCTGATCGCCGAGGACGGCGCCAAGACGCTCGGCATCATCTACCAGAACGACGCCTACGGCACCGGCCTGTTCGACGCCATCAAGACGACGTTCGAGGGCACCGGCGGCGAGGTCGTCGCAGACGCATCGTTCAACGTCGGTGACGCGCAGTTCGACGCACAGGTCGAGACCATCAAGGCGCAGAACCCCGACGCGGTCGCGATCGTGTCGTTCGACCAGTTCAAGACCATCGCGCCGCTGCTGGTCAACGCCGGCATCTCGGCCGACAAGTTCTACATGGTCGACGGCAACCTGTCCGACTACGGCGACGAGATCCCGGTCTCGCTCGAAGGCGCGCAGGGCACGAAGGCGGGCCCCGTTCTCGAGGACGACTTCACCGACCGCCTCCAGGCGTACTGGACGGGTGAGGGCAACGCCGAGGTCAAGGACTTCACGTACGCGGCTGAGGCATACGACGCCGTCGTGCTCGTCGCTCTGGCATCTCTCGCTGCCGGTTCGACCGAGGGTGCCGACATCGCCGCCAAGATGCAGGAGATCTCGGGTGGTTCCGGAGACGGTGAGAAGTGCACCAGCTTCGCCGACTGCGCCAAGATCATCAACGATGGCGGCACGGCCGATTACGACGGCTACTCCGGCGAGGTCACGTTCGACGAGAACGGCGACCCGCAGGGTGCCACGATCGGCATCTACAAGTACGGCGCGGACAACATGATCTCCCGCACCAACTGATCACACGATCCGATCATCTGATCAGATCACAAGCGAAGGCCCCGGATGCAGCATCCGGGGCCTTCGTCGTGTGCGGGCCCTTCGACGGGCTCAGGGACCCGGGGTGGGTCGGGACTGGGCTGAGCGCCGTGGGTGCTCCACCCCGATGGGGCGCTGAGCGTGTCGAAGCGCCCGGTACAGAAGAGGGGCGGATGCCGCAGCACCCGCCCCTCTTCGAGAACCGCTCAGGCGGCGTCCGTGCCCAGGGTGCCGAGGTACAGGCCGATGACCTTGGGATCGTTCAGCAGGTCGCGTCCGCTGCCCTCGTAGGCGTCCTTGCCCTGATCGAGCACGTAACCGCGGTCGCAGATCTGCAGGCAGCGCCGCGCGTTCTGCTCGACCATGATGGTCGTCACCCCGGCCTTGTTGATATCGGAGACGCGGATGAAGGCGTCGTCCTGCCGCACGGGGGAGAGGCCGGCTGACGGCTCGTCCAGGAGCAGCACGGACGGATCCATCATGAGCGCTCGTGACATCGCCACCATCTGCCGCTCGCCACCGGACAACGAGCCCGCGCGCTGCTTCAGACGCTTGCCGAGTTCGGCGAAGATCCCGGTCACGAACTCCAAGCGCTCCGTGTAGATCTTGGGGTTCTGGTAGAGCCCCATCTGCAGGTTCTCCTCGATGGAGAGCGACGGGAAGACGTTGTTCGTCTGCGGGACGAAGGCGACCCCGCGCTTGACGAGCTTGTCGGCCTTGAGTCCGACGATGCTCTCGCCGTTCACCGTGATGTCGCCGCTGCGCACGTTCACGAGTCCGAAGATGGATTTCAGGAGCGTCGACTTGCCGGCGCCGTTGGGGCCGATGATGCCGATCAGCTCGCCCTGACGGGCGACCAGGTTCGCACCGTTGAGGATGTTCACGCCGGGGAGGTACCCGGCATGGACGTCTTTCAGCTCGACGACGATGTCGTCGGCTGCGGGGGCCGGTGTGTCCGCATTCATGCGTTGCCCTTCTCGTCGGGGTCGACGGTGCTCGTCGCTTCGAGCTCCGCCTCGGCCTCTGCTTCGATCTTCTCGCGGAGTCGGCGGGCGGCGTCGTTCTCGATCACGGGGATGCGACCGGTCACGGCACCGAGGTCGACGTCCTGATGGGCGCCGAGATAGGCGTCGATGACCGCAGGGTCCTCCATGACCTCGTCGGGCGGTCCCTCCGCGACGACGCGGCCCTCCGCCATCACCACGACCCAGTCCGCGATGTGGCGGACCATGTGCATGTCGTGCTCGACGAACAGCACCGTCATGCCCAGACCCTTGAGGTCGAGGATGTGGTCGAGCAGCGACTGGGTGAGCGCGGGGTTGACGCCGGCCATCGGCTCGTCGAGCATCACCAGGGTCGGATCGCTCATGAGCGCGCGTGCCATCTCGAGCAGCTTGCGCTGACCGCCGGAGAGCGAGGCGGCGAAGTCCTTCTCCTTGGCGTCGAGCTTGAACCGGGCGAGCAGTTCGCGCGCCTTCTCCTCGATCTCGGTGTCCTGCGTGCGCCACAGGAAGGGGAACAGGCTCGACCAGAACTTCTCACCGCGCTGGTGGGGAGCTCCGAGCTTCATGTTCTCGAGCACGGTGAGCAGCGACAACGACTTGGTGAGCTGGAACGTGCGCACCTGACCCATGCGGGCGACCTTGAACGACGGGACACCCGAGAGATTCGTGCCGTCGAACGACCACGTGCCGCTGTTGGGCTTGTCGAATCCGCAGAGCAGGTTGAACAGGGTGGTCTTGCCGGCGCCGTTCGGGCCGATCAGCGCCGTGATCGCTCCGCGCGGGATCTCGAGGTGATCGACGTCGACGGCGGTCAGACCTCCGAAGCGCCGCTGCACGGCGTCGACGATCAGGATCGGATCGACCTTGGCGACGCCGGGCTTCACTTCTCCTTTGGTCAGGCCGGTGGTCTTCGGACGCCGGATGCTCCCCGTCGTGGGTGCGACGGCCGGCGCCCCCTCTGCGGAGGCGGGGGCGGATTCGGGATTCAGTTCATTTGACAAAGGTCATCTCCCTCTTGTCTCCGAGGATGCCCTGGGGGCGGAAGATCACGAGCAGCATGAGCGCGATGCCGACGAAGATGAACACCAGTGTCGACGCCTGGCTGTCGGACATCGGCAGGATGCCGGCCTTGGCCATCGACGGAAGCAGGTTCGCCATGAACGCGAACACGACCCAGAAGAGGATCGCGCCCAGCGTCGGACCGAACACGGTGGCGGCACCGCCGAGGAGCAGGACCGTCCACAGGAAGAAGGTCAGCGAGGTCGAGTAGCTGCCGGGGACCACCGCAGAGGGGAGGACGAACACGATCCCCCCGGCCGCTCCGATCACGCCACCGACGACGAGAGCTTGCATCTTGTAGGCGAAGACGTTCTTGCCGAGCGAGCGGACGGCGTCCTCATCCTCGCGGATGCCCTTGAGCACGCGGCCCCAGGGGCTGCGCATGAGCGACCACACCAGCAGAATCGCCACGAGCAGCACGATCAGGCCGAACACACGGTTCCACAGGTCGTTCGCGCTGTAGGTCCACGGGCCGAAGCCGTAGGTGCCAGGCGGGAACGGGTTCGCGTCGCGGAAGCCGCCGTTGTACTGCGCGAGTCCGTCGGCCGAGTTGGTGAACTCGTCGAAGACCTGCGTCGTGAACAGCAGACGCACGATCTCACCGGCGGCGATGGTGGCGATGGCCAGATAGTCGGCGCGCAGTCGCAGCGTCGGGATGCCGAGCAGCACCGCGAACAGGGCGCCCCCGAGCAGGCCGATCAGCATGCCGATCCACCAGGGCAGACCGAAACTCAGCACGGAGATGGCGTAGCCGTAACCGCCGATGGCCATGAAGGCCGCCATGCCGAAGTTGAGCAGTCCGGCGTATCCGAAGTGCACGGCGAGTCCGGTGGCCGCCAGAGCGTAGGCCAGCGTGACCGGGCTGAAGAGGTAGACGGCGGTGTTGGAGAAGATGCTTCCGAAGTCCATGGTGATCAGCCCAACCTTTCCCTGCGTCCCAAGAGCCCTTGTGGTCTGACGAGCAGGATCACGATCAGGACGACCAGTGCGCTCGCGTACTTCAGATCGGACGGGATCCACAACGTCGAGACCTCGACCGCGATGCCGACGATGAGGGACCCGACGAGTGCACCGAACGCCGTGCCGAGACCGCCCAGGGTGATCGCCGCGAAGATGAGCAGCAGCATCTGCATACCCATGTCCCACTTCACGCCGGGGCGGAAGTACGCCCACAGGATGCCGGAGATCGCGGCCAGCGTGCCGGAGAGGATCCAGACGTACCGGACGACCTTGTCGACGTCGATGCCGGATGCGGCGGCGAGCTGCGGGTTGTCGGAGATGGCGCGTGTGGCCTTGCCGATGCGGGTGCGGGTGAGGAAGAAGGCCACCCCGAGGATCACGATGATGCTCACGCCCATCGCGATCATGTCGATATAGGAAAGGGAGACCGGCCCGAACTGGATCGGAGTGGGGCTGGCTCCGGGGAGCTGCCGCGTGCCGCCGCCGATCAGGTATTGGAACGCGTACCGCAGCGCGAGCGAGAGTCCGATGCTGACGATCATCAGCTGGACGACACCGAGGCCCCGTCGTCGCAGCGGTCGCCAGATTCCGGCGTCCAACGCCCAGCCGAACAGGCCTCCGCCGATCACGGCCGCGGCGATGCCGAGCCACAGCGGAAGGTGCCAGAACGTCGTGGTGACCAGGGCCACCAGGCCGCCCCAGGTGACCATCTCGGCGTGGGCGAAGTTCGACAACCGGGTGGTGCCGTAGATGAGCGCGGCGCCCATCGACGCCAGCGCCAGCAGCAGGCCGAAGTTCAGACCGCCCACCAGGCGGGACAGCAGCTGGTCGATGAAGGAGACCGTGATCCGCTCGCCCTCGCCGAGGAACAGGTTCATGATCTTGGTACCGGTGAGACCGAACTCGACCTCGAACGATGCCGTCGTTCCGGCGATCGGCTGCGTACCGGGGGGCAGCAGGCTCGCATCGACGATGACCCCGTCGGGGAGCGTGGACTCGTCGACGGTGAGGGTGTACTTCTCCTTCTCGGGGACGTACAGGCGCCATTTGCCCTCGGCGTCCGTCTCGGTCTCGCCTTTGAAGCCCTTGCCTTCGATCGTCATGACGACGCCGTCGACGGGTTGGTCGTCGAAGGTGATGACGCCGGCGAAGTAGAAGTCCGTGACCTCTTGGCCGTCGTCGGTCGTCTCCGCGGATGCGGACGCCGCGGGTTGCAGCACGAGAGCGGATAGGGCGATCAGTATGCCGAGGAAAGCGACGACCCAGGGGCGCCTTCTCTGCACGGCGAGTGTTGTGGGTCCCACGCAACCTCCACTGTGAGTGCTGTGTCTGCGGCATCGGGTGTGCACCGCGGACCTGGACGGTGCATTTGAGCGTAGTGGGCGATGCCCGATTCACCTACACCTACCTCTGGACCGAGTACAGGTATTCCGGTGACGTGCCCACGGCGCCTGACGCCGGGAATGTTCTCGGGCGCGTCTCGCTTAGAATCTTCATACGGGTTCGTACCCGTATCGGACGACGTCGAACGACCCGCACGCACTCGGATTCGCGCGACCAGCGCAGGAGGAGCCCCCATGGAACAGCACGATCCCTTCGGTTTCGTCGGACTGACGTACGATGACGTGCTGCTGCTGCCCGGGCACACCGACGTGATCCCCAGCGAGGCGGACACCTCGTCGCGGATCACGCGCCGCATCTCGGTCGCGACGCCCCTGCTCTCGAGCGCGATGGACACGGTCACCGAGTCGCGCATGGCGATCGCGATGGCGCGCGAGGGCGGCATCGGCATCCTGCACCGCAACCTCTCCATCGCCGACCAGGCCGCGCACGTCGACCGCGTCAAGCGGAGCGAGTCCGGCATGATCACCGACCCGATCACGACGACCGAGGACGCGACCGTCGAAGAGGTCGATGCCCTGTGCGCCAAGTACCGCATCTCGGGCCTCCCCGTCGTCAACGCCGATGGCACGCTGGTCGGCATCATCACGAACCGCGACATGCGCTTCGTCTCGGGCTTCGAGCGCCAGACCACGTTCGTCAAGGACGTCATGACGTCTGAGGGACTCGTCACCGCTCCCGTCGGCGTCGCCGCCGGCGAGGTCATCGCGCTGTTCGCGAAGCACCGTGTCGAGAAGCTGCCACTGATCGACGACGAGGGCAAGCTCGCCGGACTGATCACCATCAAGGACTTCGACAAGAGCGAGAAGTACCCTCTCGCCACCAAGGACGACCAGGGGCGCCTGCGCGTCGGCGCGGCTATCGGATTCTTCGGTGACGCGTGGGAGCGCGCCGAGGCGCTGCGCGACGCCGGGGTCGACGTGCTCGTGGTCGACACCGCCAACGGTCAGTCCCAGGGGGTCATCGACCTCGTCCGGCGTCTGAAGGCAGACGAGTCGTTCGCGCACATCGACGTCATCGGCGGCAACGTCGCCACCCGCGAGGGCGCCCAGGCGCTCGTCGACGCGGGAGTCGACGCCGTGAAGGTCGGCGTCGGGCCCGGATCCATCTGCACCACCCGCGTGGTCGCCGGCGTCGGAGTCCCCCAGGTCACCGCGGTCTACGAGGCCTCGCTCGCCGCAGGCCCCGCGGGCGTTCCGGTCATCGCGGACGGCGGCCTGCAGTACTCCGGTGACATCGCCAAGGCCCTCGTGGCCGGCGCCGACGCGGTCATGCTGGGCTCCCTCCTCGCCGGTACCGATGAGTCGCCGGGTGAGATCGTCTTCCAGTCGGGCAAGCAGTTCAAGCAGTACCGGGGCATGGGGTCGCTCGGCGCGATGCAGACCCGCGGCAAGCAGACCTCGTACTCGAAGGACCGCTACTTCCAGGCCGACGTCCCCAGCGACGACAAGCTCATCCCCGAGGGCATCGAGGGTCAGGTGCCCTATCGCGGTCCGCTCGCTGCCGTCGCCTACCAGCTCGTCGGCGGGCTGCGTCAGTCGATGTTCTACGTCGGGGCCCGCACGATCGAGGAGCTCAAGCAGCGCGGCAAGTTCGTGCGCATCACCTCGGCCGGGCTCAAGGAGTCCCACCCGCACGACGTGCAGATCGTCGTCGAAGCTCCCAACTACAAGAAGTAGCAGCACACCGTCGGATCACGGCTCGGGAGCGAATCGCTCTTGGGCTCGAGTCGTGATCGGCCTACCCTGGCAGGCATGTGCCGCAACATCGTTCCGTTGAACAACTTCGAGCCCGCTGCGACCGACGACGAGTGTCACGACGCCGCGCTGCAGTTCGTGCGCAAGATCTCGGGCACCAGCAAGCCGTCCAGAGCCAACCAGGCCGCGTTCAACGAGGCGGTCGAGCAGATCGCGCGCGCCACTCGCTTGCTCGTGGACAGTCTCGTGACCACGGCTCCGCCGAAGAAGCGCGAAGACGAGGCGGCGAAGCGGCGCGCCCGTTCCGCGGAGCGGTACGAGGCCATCCGGGTCTATCAGCAGGAGAAGCGCGCCGCGCGCACGGCGTCCTGAGGGCGAGCCCTGCGCCCCGCGTGATCAGGCCTGTGCCAGAATCGACTCAAAACCCCGCTCGACTTTCCCGCTGAGCTCCCGGTGTTGAAGGGCATCGAGAGCTCGCGTCGGCTTCATCTCCGGCCGGGAACCTCCCCAAGGAGAGCCGCATACATGCTCGAGGAAGCACCACGAGTTCTCGTCGTCGATGACGACCCGGACGTCGCCCTGCTCGTGAAGACCGTGCTGGAGAGGCGCGCCGGCTGCGTCGTCGACCTCGCCGCCGACGGGCGAGCCGCGATCGAACGCGTCGGCGCCGTGCGTCCTGACCTCGTCATCACCGACATCGAGATGCCCGGTCTGAACGGGCTCGATCTGCTCGCCGAGCTGCGACGCCTGATCCCGACCGTCCCCGTCGTGGTGATGACCGCGCACGTCTCCGTCGACTATGCGGTGTCCGCGCTGCGCGCCCAGGCCGACGAGTTCCTCACCAAGCCGCTCGACAACGTGCGCCTCGTGGAGACCGTCGGACGCCTGATCGAAGAGGGCCGGCGCCGAAGAGAGGCGAGTCGGCCGAAGGATGTGGTGCTCGCGATCGGCGCGCACCCCGACGACGTCGAGATCGGTGTCGGTGGTCTCCTTGCCGCGCATGCGCAGGCCGGAGACGACCTCACGATCCTCACTCTCTCACGCGGCGCGCGTGGGGGTGACGCGGACAGCAGACAGAACGAGTCCCTCGCCTCTGCGGAGATCCTCGGAGCACGACTCTTCCTCAAGGATCTGGTCGACACCGAGATCTCCGGCGGTGGCGCGACCGTCCGCCTGATCGAGGAGGTCGTGCGCGAGATCCAGCCGACGATCGTCTATACCCACTCGCAGAACGATCGTCATCAGGACCACCGGGCGGTGAGCGAGGCCACGATCGTCGCGACCCGTCGCGTGGGTACCGTCGCGTGCTACCAGAGCCCATCGTCGACGATCGACTTCCGGCCGACGCGGTTCGTGCGGATCGACCAGTACCTTCCGCAGAAGCTGCGACTGCTGGAGTGCTTCCAGTCGCAGACTGCGAGCCGCGACTACCTCGACCCCGACTTCGTCAGCGCCACCGCGCGCTATTGGTCCCGCTTCGGCGGAGGGGTCGCGGTCGAGCCGCTCGAGGTGGTCCGCGAGACAGCCGAGTTCGTCGGAGCACACGAACTCTCACGACGGGAGAGCTGATGACCACACGAGTGCTGGTGACCGGAGCCGGAGGACCGGCCGGAGTCGCTGTGATCAGGTCTCTGCTGCGCCGCTCCGATCTGACGGTGTTCGCCGCCGACATGGACGGCTGGGCGAGCGGGCTGTACCTCGTGCCGTCAGAGCAGCGGCGCCTGCTGCCCCCTGGGCGCGATGAGGACTTCGTGCCCGCACTCGCACGGTTCGTCGCGGAGGACGCCCTCGATCTCGTGATCTCCACCGTCGACGTCGAGCTCGTGGCCGTCGCCGCACGCCGTGAGGAGCTGGCTCCTGCGGTGCTGGCGGCGCCGTCGGCTGAGACGCTGAACACCGCGCTCGACAAGCTCGCTCTCGCCGAACGGTGCGCGCCGACGGGGTTCGCGCCGCGGACCGTCCTCGCCGGCCCGGAGGCGGAGCGCATCGACTGGGAGTTCCCGGTCTTCGCGAAGCCGCGTCAGGGCGCGGGGAGTCGTGGCGTGCGCCTGGTACCGGATCGCGCCGCACTCGAGGCGCTGCCGGCGGACGAGGGCCTCATCGTGCAGGACTTCCTGCCTGGTGAGGAGTACTCGGTCGACGTGATCGCCGACGCGCAGGGCAACGTCGTCGCGGCAGTCCCGCGCACCAGGGCCCGGGTGGACTCGGGCGTCGCGATCGCCGGGTGCACCGTGCGCGACCCCGAGCTCGAAGACACGGCCGCGGCTCTCGCGCAGGCGATCGGCCTCGTCGGCGTCGCCAACGTGCAACTGCGACGCGATCGGTCGGGCCGTGCGGTGCTGCTGGAGATCAACCCGCGCTTCCCCGGCGCGCTGCCGTTGACCATCGCGGCGGGCGTCGACATCCCGTCGCTCGTGGTCGACCTGTTCCTCGGCCGCGAGCTGCCCGCGCGCGTGCCGTTCCGCGAGGTCGCCTCGGTGCGCTTCCTCGAGGACATCATCGTCGAGGTGGAGGACGTGCTGGTGTCGGCG
The DNA here is from genome assembly GCF_023091245.1 of Microbacterium croceum. Classification (NCBI taxonomy): domain Bacteria; kingdom Bacillati; phylum Actinomycetota; class Actinomycetes; order Micrococcales; family Microbacteriaceae; genus Microbacterium; species Microbacterium croceum. Next base: position 1,542,794 of record NZ_JAHWXN010000001.1, read on the forward strand.
CATGCCGGGCATCAGGAGGAATCGTGAGCCACGAGGCGCTGCGTGGTGACCACCACGTGCACTCCACGTTCTCCGACGATGCGGTCTCCACGCTCGCCGAGAATGTCGTGGCGGCCGCCGAGATCGGGCTGACCACGATCCGGCTGGTGGACCACGTGCGTCAGAGCACGACCTGGGTGCCCGAGTACCTCGCGGCCGTGCGCGCCCTCGAGGTCCCGGAGGGGCTCACCGTGCTCACGGGCGTGGAGGCCAAGATCCTCAGCGTCGCCGGTGACCTCGACATCCCCACCCTGCCTCCGGGGATCGATCGCATCCTGATCGCCGATCATCAGTTCCCCGGCGTCGACGGCCCGCTCGGCCCCTCCGCCGTGCGCGAGCGTATCGCGGACGGGTGGGCGGCGGCCGATGTGCTCGACCAGCTCGTCTCGGCGCTCATCTCTTCCATGCGTCGGCATCCGGGCAACCAGCTCGCGCACTGCTTCTCGCTGCTCCCCAAGATCGGGCTCGCCGAGAGCGACCTCGGGGTCGAGCGGGTGGAGGCATGGGCGCGCGCCGCGGCCGAGACCGGAACGCTGGTCGAGGTCAACGAGAAGTGGGGATGCCCCGAGGCGCCGACACTCGCGGCGCTGCGCGCCGCCGGGGTCGAGATCGTGGCCTCCACAGACAGCCATATCGCCTCGGACGTCGGACGCTATGAGCGTGTCACCGCGCTGTTGGCCGAGGAAGACGGTTCCTGATGGCGGAACTCACCTGGCTCGAGACGGTCTTCGTGATCCTCCTGCTGATCTGCGTGCTGGTGGGCACTCTGCCCGTGATCAACACGGGTCTGCAGTTCCTGTCGCTGCCGCTGCACGCCTTCCGCAACCACTATGCGAAGGCTGCCCCGTACCATCCGCGCGTCGCGGTGGTCATCCCGGCATGGAACGAGGGGCTGGTCATCGGTCCCGCGATCGAACGGCTGCTCCAGTTGGAGTACCCGGCCGACCGTCTGCGCGTCTTCGTCGTCGACGATGCCTCGACGGATGACACTCCGGACATCGTCAACACCAAGGCGGCTGCCTACCCTGGCCGCGTCGTGCACCTGCGGCGCGAGGTCGGCGGGGAGGGCAAGGCGCACACCCTGAACCACGGACTCGACATCGTGCTCGCGGATGACTGGACCGAGGCCGTGCTCATCATGGACGCCGACGTCATCTTCGCCAGGGACTCCCTACGCAAGCTGACCAGACATCTCGCCGACGAGAAGGTCGGCGCCGTCACCGCCTACATCGCCGAAGGCAGCAGGGACCGCAACTACCTCACCCGCTTCATCGCGATCGAGTACGTCATCGGGCAGCTCTCCGCCCGCCGCACCCAGAACGTCGGGGGTGCGATCGCGTGCCTTGCCGGAGGGGCGCAACTGCATTCGCGCGCCAACCTCGAGGCGATCGGCGGGCGGATCCCCACCGGAACGCTCGCGGAAGACACGATGACGACCTTCGAGAGCCAGATCAAGGGCCGCCGGATGGTCTTCGAGCCGCATGCCGTCGTCTACGCGGAGGAGCCGCGCACAGTCGACAGCCTGTGGAAGCAACGTCTGCGCTGGGCGCGCGGCAACGTGCAGCTCACCTCGATCTACCGCAAGCTATGGTTCCGGCCCAGTCGTGAGCACAACCTGGGGAGCATCCCGTTCGGGCTCGCGTGGTTCACGATCCTGCTGCTGCCGGCGTTCATGATCCTGGCGGCGGCTGCGATGCTCACGCTGCTCATCCTGCACAGCGAGATCGCCGATTTCGTCTTCCGCTTCATGTGGATCTCAGCGGCCTGCATCTACCTCTTCTCGATGCTGTACTCGGTGCAGCTCGATCCACGGATCGGCCGGCAGTCCTGGCGGGAGGCGCTGATGTTCCCCGGACTCGGCGCGCTGATCCTCATGGCGATCGCGCTGTTCCCGTGGCTGTTCGAGCGGGTGCTGTCGGAGCTCGGCATGGCGCTGACCGATCAGACCCGCTTCACCTGGGCGGTGATCTTCTACCTCTGGGGACCGATCTCGATGCTCGGGATCTGGCTCGCACGTGCCGTCGAGCGCTTCCCCGGCGGCCGCTTCTTCGCCGGACTGCTGCTCTACATCTGCGGGTACGGCTCACTGCTGTGCGCCATCACCGTGGACTCGTACATCAAGGAGTGGCGTCACGCCGACGCCGCGTGGATCAAGACCGAGAAGGTCGGAAGGGTCGACTCATGACCGAGACACCCCCGCAGAACTCGGAAGCTGAGGAGATCGAGGAGGACCGGCGACGCGAGCTCCGCCTTATTCCGCAGGCTCTGCTCGCCCTGGCGATCGTCGTGGTGGTCGTGATCGTGCGAGAGCTGTTCCTCCGGTGAACGGGCGACCTCTCGCCCTGGTCGTCGAGGACAGCGCAGATCAGACCGCGCTGCTGCGCCGCTACCTCGATCGTGAGGGCTTCGATGTCTTCGCCGCTGCCGATGCAGAGGCGGCGATCGCCGCGTTCGACGACATCGTCCCTGTCGTCGCCGTGCTCGATCTCCTCCTGCCGGGCATATCCGGCCAGGAGTGTGCAGCGCTGGTGCGTGATCGCTTCCCCGCGTGCTTCCTCGTGATCAGTTCCGTCCTCGACGCCGCGGACTATCCGCCGGCGGATGCGGCGCTGCCCAAACCGATCATCGGAGCGCACATGCACGAGATCCTGCAGCGGGTGCCGCGGTGAACGCCGCGACGCCTCTGAACCGCGCCGAGAACCGCTGGTACCGGCTGTTCGACAACCCGAGTCCGCTGCTGAAGCAGGCGCCGACGACGATCGCGATCATCGTCGCCGCTCTGGTGGCGTGGCTCAACCCCGATCTCGCCTTCGAACAGGGGCTTGCCGCTCTCGCCGGCATCGCCATCGTGCTGCTCGCCACCGTGCACGCCGCCGTCCTCAGCGGCCTGCGCGTGTACGAGGGCTGGGTGGTGCTGATCATCCCGATGATCGACATCCTCGGACTCGGACTTTTCCGCGCCGGCACGGGCGGCGCCTCGTCGATCTTCGGATCGCTCGTGCTGCTGCCGGTGGTGTGGATCGCGGCAGCACCCGGCATCCGCTACGTATTCGTCGTCGGAGGGCTCACCTCCCTCGCCCTCCTCATGCCGTACTTCGCCAGTCCGCCGAGCACCTCCGTCGAGTGGCTGCGCGGTGTGATCGGACCGCTGGTCTTCTCGGCGATGGCCGCGGTCGTGAACGAGCTGTCCCGCCAGCAACGGGTGCGCGTCGAGCAGGCGGAGCGACTGGTGGCCGAGCGCACGGCGGCATTGACCGACAACGTCGCGATGCTCGTGCAACTGCGCGAGAAGGAGCTGCAGAACCAGGTCCTGGTCGACTCCTATGAGGGGCTGTGGGCCTCGATCACCGCGCAGGCCGTCATCGGAACCGATGACGCAGGACGCATCACGGCCTGGAACCCCGGCGCGGAGCGCCTCCTCGGCATCACCTACGCCGAGGCGATGCAGGATGTGCGCGTCGATCGCTTCTTCCCGGATTCCGTCCTCACCATGCTGGCGCAGGACTGCCCCGGCGAAGGGGATCCCCCGCAGATCCCCGAACTCGCGCAGGGTGTTCAGGCGCTGTTCGCCCGTGTCGACGAGGAGCAGATCGTCGATGGCGACTTCTCGGTGACCACGTCGGGCGGGACCACGGTTCCCGCTCGTGTGACTATCACGCCGCACAAGGACGCCGACGGGGCACAGCAGGGCTACCTGTTCGTCGTGACCGACGAGAGCCGAGCCGTCGAGGTCGCGCGCATGAAGGACGAGTTCGTCGGGATGATCTCCCACGAGCTGCGCACGCCGCTGAGCGCGATCATCGGCTTCCTCGACCTGCTGCAGAACGACCCGGGTCAGCCTCTCACCGACGATCAGCAGGAATTCGTCGGCATCATCGAGCGCAACGCGCAGCGCCTGCTCAATCTCGTCGGCGATCTGCTGTTCAGCGCCCAGGTCGAGTCGGGCCGGTTCCCGCTCGACCGCACCGATGCCGACCTCGCGGAGCTCGTGCGCTCGGCCGTGCTCTCGGCGGGGCCGCACGCCCAGCGCGAGGGGATCACGCTCACGGCCGACGTGCCGGATACGCCAGTGCGGGCACTCGTCGATCCAGGGCGGATCGGTCAGGCGATCGACAACCTGCTCTCCAATGCGATCAAATTCACCTCGGCGGGCGGCAGCGTGACGGCGCGCCTGATCCTGGTGGACGGCGGCGTGCAGATCTCGGTGCGCGACACCGGCGTCGGCATCCCCGAGGGCGAGCAGGGAATGCTGTTCACCCGCTTCTTCCGCGCATCGACCGCCACGCAGAACGCCGTGCCCGGAGTCGGGTTGGGTCTCACCATCACCCGAGCGATCGTGATCGCCCACGGAGGAGTGATGGATGTCGAGAGCGAGGAGGGCGTCGGGACCGAGTTCCGATTCACTCTCCCGTTGGTGCCACGCACCGAGGTGCTGACCACGCTCAGCATCCCCGAGTGAGCAGCGGCCGGTTGGCGGCGTCTCGACCCTCGCCCGCCATGTCGTCAGCGAGCTGATAGCCTGGTCGGCTCGACAGTTGCGGGCGGAAGGACGGCCTCGCACGGTGGGCTACATCGATGTCTCAGGTATTTCACTCACGCTGCCGGACGGCAGACCGCTTCTCGACGACGCGACCTTCCGGGTCGGGCAGGGATCGACCAGCGCGCTGATCGGACCGAACGGTGCGGGCAAGACCACGCTGCTGCGGATCATCCGCGGGGATCAGGCCGCCGATGACGGCGTCGTGACGATCGACGGCGGACTCGGCGTCATGGATCAGTTCGTCGGCCACGGGGAGCCGGGGCAGACCGTGCACGAGCTCCTCGTCCGCGTCGCGCCTCGGCGCATCCGTGCGGCGGCTCGGGCTCTCGAGGCGGCGGAGAACGCCCTGATCGAGCGTGACGAGCATGACACGCAGATGGCCTACGCCTCGGCCATCGCCGAGTATGCAGATGCCGGCGGCTACGAGCACGAGACCGTGTGGGATCAGTGCACGGTGGCGGCCCTGGGTGTGCCGTTCGAGCGCGCCCGCTACCGTGAGCTGACCACGCTCTCGGGCGGAGAGCAGAAGCGGCTGGCACTCGAGGCTCTGCTGCGCGGCCCGGATCAGGTGCTGCTGCTCGACGAGCCCGACAACTACCTCGACGTGCCGGCGAAGCGCTGGCTCGAGGAGCAGTTGCGGCAGACCGCCAAGACCGTGCTCCTGGTCTCGCACGATCGCGAGCTGCTGGCCCGTGCGGCGGATCGGCTGATCACACTCGAACCCGGCGGCGCGGGGGCCACCGCCTGGGTGCACGGTGGCGGCTTCGGCACATACCACCAGGCGCGCAGCGACCGGATGGACCGGCTCGATGAACTGCGTCGGCGCTGGGACGAGCAGCACGAGAAGCTGCGGATCCTGGTGGCGAATCTCAAGGTCAAGGCTTCGGCGAACGACGGCTTCGCCTCGCGCTACCAGGCGGCCCAGACCAGACTTCGCAAGTTCGAGGAGGCGGGCCCGCCGGAGGAGCGTCCACCGGCGCAGGACTTCGACATGCGCCTGCGCGGAGCGCGCACGGGCAAGCGTGCGGTGGTGGCGCATCAGCTGGAGCTCAGCGGCCTCATGAAGCCGTTCGATGCCGAGGTCTGGTACGGAGATCGCGTGGCGGTGCTCGGCTCGAACGGCTCGGGCAAGTCGCACTTCCTGCGGCTGCTCGCCCGCGGCGGCACTGACCCCGACCCGTCGCTCGGTCACGTGACATCGACGGGAGAACAATTGAGCGAGGTCGCGCACTCCGGGCGGGCGGTACTGGGCGCGCGCGTGGTGCCGGGGCTGTTCGCCCAGACGCATACGCACCCGGAGTTCGTCGGTCGCACGCTGCTGGAGATCCTGCACCGCGGCGACGACCGTCGTGCGGGGATGCCGCGTGACGCCGCCAGCTCGGCCCTCGACCGGTACGGTCTCGTGCGCCAGGCGCAGCAGACCTTCGAGTCGTTGTCGGGTGGACAGCAGGCGCGGTTCCAGGTGCTGCTGCTCGAGCTGTCCGGTGCGACGCTGCTGCTGCTCGACGAGCCGACCGACAACCTCGACATCGAGTCGGCCGAGGCGTTGGAGCAGGCGCTCGAGCGCTTCGAGGGCACTGTGCTCGCCGTCACGCACGACCGCTGGTTCGCGCGCTCCTTCGATCGGTTCCTGGTGTTCGGCTCCGATGGAGCGGTCTACGAGTCCGGCGAGCCGGTGTGGGACGAGCGCCGGGTGGCGCGGGCACGCTGACGCTCTCGCTCTCTGCGGCGTGAGGGGTCACGACGCGCCGCGCGACGATCGTGCGACGCGGCGTGTCCTGACCCCTCACCTCAGAGAGCGAGGCGGAACGGCGAGGCGGCGCGGGCGGACGGGTCGAGTGCGAGGTCGGCCAGCACGGCCCCGATGCCGGTGGCGAACTTGAAGCCGTGTCCCGAGAACCCGGCGCCGACCACGACGTGTCCGCGGCGATCGAGCACGAACGTCCCGTCGGCGGTCGAGGTGTAGGTGCAGCTGATCGGCACTGCGCTGTCGGGGTCGAGCCCCGGCATCCACTCCCGCACGTAGTCGGCGAGGGCCGCCTGCTGCGTCGGGATGTGCGGACGCGCATCGGGGTCGACCTCGTCGCCGGCCAGGTGGAAGCCGACCTTGACACCCTCGCCGGGCGTCGGCATGCCGTACACGGTCGCCGGGTAAGCGGACGGATCGGTGTAGTGGTTGAACGACGGCCACGCCGCATCGGTGCGCGGCGCGAAGTGCGCCGGCGTCTCCTCGGTCACCGTGAGCGTGGGCAGGTCGATCCGCGACAGGAGCTTCTGCGTCCAGGCGCCGGCGGTCACGACCACCGTGTCGGCGTGCAGGCCGCTGCCGTCCGCGAGCTCCACCACTCCGCCGTCCGGTGTCTCGCCGACGTGCGCCACGGGAGTGCTCCAGCGCACCTCGCCTCCGGCGGCGAGGATCCGCCGCTCCAACTCGCGCAGGGCATCCGCCGCCCGCACCACCCCGGCGTCGGATGACCAGAGCACGTCGTCGTCGAAGCGCATCCCGGGCCAGCGACGGGTGGCCTCGGCAGCGGAGATCAGCTCGGCCGGGATGCCGCGGGCGGAGAGAGCGTCGCGCACGGCTGCGACGTCGACATCCCCGTGTGTCACGAGACCGTGCAGCCGCAGCAGCGGTGCCCCGTCGACATCGCCGAGCGCCTCCCATCCGGCCCGTGCGCGCACCAGCAGGTCGAGGTAGTGGTCCTGGGAGTAGGCGTTGTTGAAGTTGCGGGTCGCGCCGTGCGACGCACCCTCGTGGTGGCCGCGGGCGAAACGCTCCAGCACCACGGGCCGGCGCCCGCGCCGCGTCAGCTCCCAGGCCGTCGCCAACCCCATCACGCCGCCGCCGACCACCGCGACGTCCACCGCATCCGTCGTCATGCCTGCCTCCCGATGTCGGATCCAGTCTCCCAGCCATCGCACGGCTCGGCTCCCGGGTAGGCTGGACGGGTGACCATGGAGATCGAGCTCGGCCGAGGAAAGCGCGCGCGTCGCGCGTACACGTTCGACGACATCGCGGTGGTGCCATCGAGGCGCACGCGCAACCCGGAGGACGTGTCGACCGCATGGACGATCGACGCCTTCGGCTTCGAGATCCCCGTGCTGGGAGCCCCGATGGACTCCGTCGTGAGTCCGCAGACGGCGATCATGCTCGGGCAGCTCGGCGGGTTGGGGGTCCTCGATCTCGAGGGGCTGTGGACGCGCTACGAGAGCCCGGAGCCGCTGCTCGCGCAGATCGCGGGGCTCGACGACGCGCAGGCGACCGTGCGCATGCAGGAGCTGTATGCGGAGCCGATCAAGCCCGAGCTCATCACACGCCGTCTCGCCGAGATCCGCGACGCCGGTGTCACGGTCGCCGGCTCTCTGACGCCGCAGCGCACGCAGGAGTACTACGACACCGTCGCGGCTGCCGGGGTCGACCTGTTCGTCATCCGCGGCACCACGGTGTCGGCCGAGCACGTGTCCAGCGTGGCCGAGCCCCTCAACCTGAAGAAGTTCATCTACGACCTCGACGTGCCCGTCATCGTGGGAGGCGCGGCGACCTACACCGCCGCTCTGCACCTGATGCGTACGGGAGCGGCCGGGGTGCTCGTCGGCTTCGGTGGGGGAGCGGCGTCCACGACGCGCGCGACCCTCGGCATCCACGCCCCGATGGCCACGGCGGTCTCCGACGTCGCGGCGGCGCGTCGTGACTACCTCGACGAGTCCGGCGGACGTTACGTGCACGTGATCGCCGACGGCGGCGTCGGCACGTCCGGCGACATCGTCAAGGCGCTCGCCATGGGCGCGGACGCCGTCATGCTCGGCGTCGCGCTGGCCCGCGCCACCGATGCTCCCGGTCGCGGATTCCACTGGGGACCCGAGGCGCATCACCCCAAGCTGCCCCGTGGACACCGCGTGCATGTCGGCGGCATCGGCACGCTCGAAGAGATCCTGTACGGCCCCGCGCCCGTCGCGGACGGCACGGCGAACCTGATCGGCGCGCTGCGCAAGTCCATGGCGACCACCGGCTACTCGGACCTCAAGGAGTTCCAGCGGGTCGAGGTCGTGCTGGCTCCGTACGAGGCCTGAAGGCCGCACCAGACGCCGTGACATCCCCTTCGCTGTTCCCGCCCACGCTGCGTGAGGTCATGCTGCGCAGACGCTGGATCGGGATGCTGTTGCTGTGCCTCGTGGTGGCAGGCGTCTTCGCGTGGCTCGGACAGTGGCAGCTCGAACGGGCGATCGAGACCGATCCGCCGCCCGCCGGCGTGACGGAGCAGGTCCAGCCGCTTACGGACGTGCTCGGGCCGGGGGAGTACCTGCCCGAGCCGCTGGTCGGTCAGCGGGTGGAGACGGCAGGCTCGTGGGTCGCCGATGACTTCCTCGTGGTCTCGCACCGGTTCAACGACGGCGTCGAGGGCTACTGGGTCACCGGTCAGCTGCGCGTCGCGGAGCGCACGTCGATCGCCGTCGCCATCGGGTGGACGGCCGATCGCGCCGCCGCCGATGCGGCAGCCGCAACGCTGAACGAAGAGGCGGACGACGCGGAGGTGAAGATCAGCGGCCGTATCATCTCCGATGAGGGGCCGGGGGTCCCCCCGCAGGCGGAGCCGGAGCGGATGGACCGGATGTCGACGGCGGCGCTGCTCAGTCGCTGGCATGACATCGATCAGCTCGACGTCTACCGGCCGTATCTGGCGTCGACGACCGCGCTCGCGGGTCTCGACGACATCGACTCTCCCGCCCCCGAAGAGCTGTCGCCGGTCAACTGGTTGAACGTCTTCTACGCGGTCGAGTGGGCGATCTTCGCCGGCTTCGCGTTCTACCTCTGGTATCGCCTGGCCAAGGACGCCTGGGAGCGCGAGGTCGAGGAGTTCGAGGACGCCCAGGCCGCGTCCGCCTGACGGATTTCCGCGCTGATCTGCGGCGGATTTCTCACGCTCTGCGCGCGCACCACCTCGGTGAGCACTCGGTGACCAATCGGCAAACACCATTGAGGATGTCGGATCCCCTCCGTATGCTCGCAACATGTGCGCACGCTGGGAGAGTTCCTTGCGTGTCGTGACAGATTCCCCAGAGTCGTGACGGATTCCCCAGAGAAGTCACACAACCGATCGAGGAGACAGCACCGATGATGTCCGCCCCACTCGATGAGAACCGCACGGTTCCCGTCCTGCATCGCACGCACAGGGGGCGCATCGGCGCTCTCGCCGTGACCTGCGTCGCCGCGCTGAGCTTCGGCTCGCTGACCGCCGTCCCCGCCTTCGCCGATCCCTCGGGCTCCGGCCTCGTGATCAACGAGGCCTACCTGTCCGGCGGGAGCGCCGGCGCCGCGTTCACGAACAAGTTCGTCGAACTGTACAACCCGACGAGCGCCCCGATCACGCTCGACGGCATGTCGTTGCAGTACCGATCGGCCACCGGCACGGGTAACTTCAACGGCGTCGCGCCTCTTACGGGTGTCGTCCCCGCCGGCGGCTATTACCTGGTGCAGGGCAACAGCAACGGCACGAACGGGGCTGCTCTGCCCACGCCGGATGCGGTCACCACCCTCACACCCAGTGGTACGAACGGAACGCTCGCGCTGGTCGAGGGCACGACGGCGGTCGCTCTCACGCCGGGTTCGGCGGCCGGCGCCGACGGCGTCATCGACCTGCTCGGCTACGGCACCTCGAACACCTTCGAGGGCGCTGCGGCCACCGCTCCGGCCGGGAACGCCGACGTCAAGTCGCTGAACCGCACGAACGGCGCCGACACCGATGACAACAAGGCGGACTTCTCGCTGTCGGCCACGATCACTCCGCAGAACTCCGGCGGCACCGACCCCGGTACCGACCCCGGCACCGATCCCGGTACCGAGCCGGCGACGGCGACGATCGCCGAGGTGCAGGGGACGACCGACGTCTCGCCGTTCGACGGCAAGACCGTCACCGTGCAGGGCGTCGTCACCGGCGACTACCGCACCGGCGGCTACAAGGGCATCTCGATCCAGACGCAGGGCTCCGGTGGTGCCACCGATGCTACTCCCGGTGCCTCCGACGGCATCTTCGTCTTCCTGAACGCACTCGCTCCGGCGCTGGAGATCGGCGATCTCGTCTCCGTCACCGGCACCGTGAGCGAGTACTTCGGTCAGACCCAGATCGCCCCCTCCGCGCTCAGCGGCATCTCGGTGGTGACCGCAGGCGTGGGCGTTCCCGAGGCGACCCCGCTGCCCGACACCGTGGTCGGCGCCGACCGTGAGCAGTACGAGAACATGCTCGTCGCTCCCACCGGCACCTACCGGCTCGCGTCGAGTCACCAGCTCTACAACTTCGGAACGCTCTGGCTGAACGCCGGTGACGACCTGAACGTCAAGAGCACAGAGACCACGCGCCCCGGCGACGATGCGGCGGCCATCGCTGCGGCCAACCGCGCGAACCGCATCTTCCTCGATGACGGGTGGTCCGTGCAGATCAACAACAACGCCCACACCGGCGAGCAGCCGTACTTCACGAAGGACGCGGTGGTCCGTAACGGCGACGTCGTCGACTTCAGCGACAGCGGCTACATCCTGCAGTGGGGCTTCGACGACTGGCGGCTGCAGCCGATCGTCCCGATCGACGACTCGGCCTCGGCAGATCTGAAGGCCGGATTCGAGGCGAGCAACCCGCGCACCGAGTCCGCGCCGGAGGTCGGCGGCGACGCGCAGGTCGCGTCGTTCAACGTCTACAACTACTTCACGACCCTGAAGTCCGAGAACTCGAACGCTCGTGGTGCGGCGAACGCAGCGCAGTTCGCGATCCAGAAGTCGAAGATCGTCGCGGCGATCAACGGACTCGACGCCGAGATCGTCTCGCTCATGGAGATCGAGAACTCGGTCAAGCTCGGAAAGCCCATCGACACCGCACTCGCGGACCTGGTCGACGGGCTGAACGACGCGGCCGGCAGCGAGGTCTGGGCCTACGTGCCCACTCCGGATGCGCTGAACGACGCGGCGACGACCGACTACATCACCAACGCGATCATCTACAAGAAGGACGCGGTCTCGCCGGTCGGCGAGAGCGCGACGGTCACGGATGAGACGGTCTGGGGCAACGCCCGCGAGCCGATCGCACAGGCGTTCGACATCGACGGTCGCGTCGTGAACGTGGTCGCGAACCACCTGAAGTCCAAGTCGCCGCCCACCGGTGCCGGCGCCGAGCCGGCCGACGGACAGGGCTTCTTCAACGCCGACCGCGTCGCGCAGGCCGAGGCCATCCTCGCGTTCACCGAGGAGCTGGAAGAGACCTCGGGTTCCAGCGACACCCTGCTCATCGGTGACTTCAACGCGTACAGCGAGGAAGACCCCATCGACGTCTTCACCTCGAACGGCTGGAGCGACCTCGTCGCCGACAAGACCGACGGCCAGTACACCTACTCGTTCGACGGTGAGCTCGGATCGCTCGACCACGTGATCGCCTCGCCCTCGCTGGCGTCGTCGATCACCGGAGCTGGCGTGTGGACCATCAACTCGCCCGAGTGGAGCGACCGCGGCTACGCGTTCGGCGCCGCGGAGGCCGGTACGCCGTTCCGCTCCAGCGACCACGACCCGATCATCGTCGGCGTCTCCTCGGAGATCCCGCCGGTGAGCATCGACGTCGTCACGATCAACGACTTCCACGGTCGGATCGAGGCGGATGGCGCCGCTGCGGGAGCAGCCGTCGTGGCTGGAGCAGTCAAGCAGTTCCGTGAGGAGAACCCGAACACGATCTTCGCCGGAGCCGGCGACCTGATCGGCGCCTCGACGTTCACCTCGTTCATCAACGACGACAACCCCACGATCGACGCGCTGAACGCGGCCGGGCTCGATGTGAGCGCCGCGGGCAACCACGAGTTCGACCAGGGCTGGGAGGACCTGCGCGACCGCGTGCAGGATCGCGCGGACTGGGAGTACATCTCCTCGAACGTGTTCCTCACCGAGACCGGGGAGCCTGCGCTCGCGCCTGCCTGGGTCAAGGAGCTCGACGGCGTGAAGGTCGGCTTCATCGGGGCCGTGACGGAGGACCTCGACTCGCTGGTGTCCCCGGAAGGCATCGCCGACCTCGAGGTGCGCAGCATCGTCGACTCCGTGAACGCGGTGGCCGATGACCTGCGCGACGGCGACGAGTCCAACGGCGAGGCGGATGTCATCATCCTGCTCGTGCACGAGGGGGCGTCGAGCGTGGAGCTGTCGAGCATCACGGAGGACTCTCCGCTGGGTGAGATCGTCTACGGCGTCGACCAGGACGTCGACGCGATCGTGTCGGCGCACACACACCTCGCGTACAACCACGTCATCGACGGCCGCCCGGTCGTCTCGGCGGGCCAGTACGGCGAGAACCTGGGTCTGATGAACCTCCAGGTCGACCCGAAGACGAAGGATCTGATCTCGATCACCAACGAGATCAAGCCCCTCACCTCCGCGGGCAAGCCGCTGTATCCCGCAGTGCCGGAGGTCGCGGACATCGTCGCGAAGGCGAAGGCCGAGGCCGACGTGCTCGGCGCGATCAAGGTCGGCGACATCTCGGCCGACTTCAATCGCGCACGTCAGAGTGACGGCAAGACGGAGAACCGGGGTGGCGAATCCACGATCGGCAACTTCGTGGCGGACGTGCAGCAGTGGTCCACCGGGGCGGACATCGCCCTGATGAACCCCGGCGGCATCCGCGCCAACCTCACGTACGCCTCGACCGGAGCATCCGACCCCGACGGCAACGTGACCTACCGCGAGGCCGCCACGGTGCAGCCGTTCGCCAACACGCTGGTGACGCTGACGCTCACGGGTGCGCAGCTGAAGAGTGTGCTGGAGGAGCAGTGGCAGCCGGCGGGCTCCGCGCGTCCGTTCCTCAAGCTCGGCGTCTCGAAAGGTCTGGTGTACACCTACGACCCCACGGCAGCGCAGGGCTCGCGCGTCACCTCGATCACTCTGAACGGCACGGCGATCGATCCGGCGGCGAACTACACGGTCGCCGCCAACTCCTTCCTCGCCGCCGGTGGAGACAACTTCTTCACCTTCAAGGAGGGCACGGGCAAGCGCGACACCGGGAAGATCGACCTGCAGTCGATGGTCGACTGGTTCGACGCGAACAAGACCGCTGCTCCCGACTACGCCCAGCGCGCGGTCGGTGTGACGGTCAGCCCGGCGGATGCCGACGGCTACAGCGCCGGTGACCAGGTGACGGTCGCCCTCTCCTCGCTGGCGTTCAGCGCAGGGGAGCCGGCTCCGGGAGCCGTGACGCTCTCGCTGGGCGACACGCAGCTCGCCACCGGAACGGTCGACCCTGCCGTGGTCGACACCACGGATGAAGGTGGGCGTGCGAGCCTGACGTTCACGGTGCCCTCGGGCGTCTTCGGCGAGCAGCAGCTCACCGTCGCGGTCGCCGGTACCGGGACCACGGTGCAGGTGCCGTTCACGATCGCCGGCGAAGAAGCGTTCGCAGGCACGATCGCGCTCGGCTCCACCAAGGTGACCGCGGGCAAGAAGCTGCAGATCACCGGCGAGGGCTACGTGCCGGGAGAGACCGTGACGATCGAGCTGCAGGCCAAGAAGGGCAAGCCGGTCGAGGTCGGCACCGTGCAGGTGGGTGCAGACGGGAAGTTCTCGACGTCGGTGACCGTGCCGAAGAGCGCTCCCTCTGGCAAGTACACCGTCTCGGCGGCTCAGGCCGATGGCGACGCGGCGACCGCCACGGTCACCGTGAACCGCGCCGGCGGCATCATCGGTGCGATCCTCGACTGGCTCTGGGATCTGCTGACCCGATGGTTCTGATGCCGTAGTCGGACACCACAAGAGGCCGCCGGGGGGATGACCCCGGCGGCCTCTGCCGTGTCCGATGGTCTCGAGAGTGCGGAGATCGGCGAGATCTCGGACCGGATCCGAGCATCCGGTCCTGGATGCGGCGGATCTCCGAGATTCGGCAGACCCCGCTACGGCGTGAGCACCTGCACGTCCGCCTGCGCGAGCGCCGCGGCGATGCGCGGAGGCGGGGGAGCGTCGGTGATGAGGTAGTCCGCGCGGTCGAGGTGCGCGATCTGGGCGAAGAAGCGCCGCCCGAGCTTCGAGGAGTCGGCGAGGATCGCGGTGCGCTCGGCGCGCTGCATCATCTCCGACATCATGGCGGCATCGCCGAGGTTCGACGCCGAGTACCCGGCCTCGTCGACCGCGCCGACTGCGATCAGCGCGAGGTCGCAGCGGATGTCGACCTCGGGGCCCCCGGGCGTCATGGTGAACGTCACGGGTCCCGTCGTGGCCTGGGTGATCGAGCGCACCGCGCCACCGAACACGTAGAGGTCGCGGAATGCCGAGGGGGCGATCTCCGCCGGGATGCGGAGGTTGTTGGTCGCGATCGTCAGGTCCTGGTGGTTGCGCAGAGCGCGGGTCACGGCGAGAGTCGTGGTGCCGGCGTTCATCATGATGACGGAGCCGTCCTCCACGAGACCAGCCGCGATGCGGGCGATCCTCTCCTTCTCCTCGGTCTGCACGCGCATGCGCACGTCGAGGCCGCGGTCTTTGAGGGGGCCGCTCGCCGCGCTGACCGCGCCGCCGTGCGTGCGCACGAGCACCCCTTCGCGATCGAGCTGGTCGAGGTCCCTGCGGATCGTGTCGATCGAGACCCCGAAGTGCTCGGCGAGGTCGCTGACCGTCACCTGTCCCGTCTGTTCGACGTAGGTGGCGAGATCTGCCTTCCTTCCCGCAGGGAGGCGACGTCGTTGTGCCGGTCCTGGAGCATCCATGCAGACATATTTAGCACATCATCGGGACAAACGCGGCATACATGCGCAGAAAACCGCAACTTGGTCACGGTTCGGCCACGACCACATGAAATCCGCGTGTTTACGGGCCTATGGCGACGCATGACAGCAGGAGAACCCCTTGACGTTTCCGCAGATGTCGGCATAACATGGCTCAAAACCGCATGAACAAGCATTGAAGCGCGTGATGCGGCACGATCTCGAAGAGGAGAAGTGATGATCACAGTGGGGCGAGGGCGACGCATTCTGAAGCTCGCCGGCGCAGCAACAGCAGCCGTGACGGTCCTGGCAGTGGCGGGGTGCTCGGCAGGCGGCAGCGGAACCGATGGATCCGATGGCGGAGACGTCACCATCGAGTTCGCACAGTGGTGGGAGCCCGAGCTGCCGGACGGCGAGTTCCGTGCGCTCATCGACGAATTCGAGGATGCCAACCCGGGCATCACCGTCAAACTGGTCAGCGGTCCGTACGCATCGACCAAGGAACAGCTCTTCGCCGGCGCAGCGTCCGGCACCATGCCCGATGTCGTCGGCCTCGACGGCGCCTGGGTGAACGACTTCGCGTCGCAGGGGACGATCGCCGACCTCAGCGCGCTCATGAAGGAGTACGACTACGACGACAGCGAGCTGGCCAGCCAGATCCAGGTCGACGGCAGCACATACATGATCCCGGTCGTCAACTTCGTGTACCCGATGTTCACGAATGACGACCTGCTCGCTCAGGCGGGCGTCGATGCACCTCCGGCCACCCGCAGCGAGTTCGCGGATGCCGCGGCGAAGGTCACCGCCCTCGGCGGCGACGTCTCCGGCTGGGTGCTCCCGCTGTCGCTCGAGGCGCCGAACGGGGTGCAGAACGACGTCATGTCGTGGGTCTGGGCCTCCGGCGGATCGATGCTCAAGGATGGCCAGCCCGACCTCACCAACGACGACGTCACCTCCGCGGTGGAGTACATCGGCGGTCTGTGGGACGACGGCGTCATCGCCTCCGGTTCGTTCACGATGAAGGAGCAGGACAAGGTCGAGGAGTTCACCAACGGCCGTGCCGGCATGATGATCGACTCGCTCGCGCACATCAACCTGATCCGTGAGACGAACCCCGACCTGAAGTTCTCGATCTCGGCGATCCCCGCCGAGGACGGCTACGACGGCGAACGCGGCATCCCCTACGCCTCATGGGGCATCGGCGTCGCCGAGAACTCCGAGCACAAGGAAGCGGCCTTCAAGCTGGTGTCGTTCCTGATGAGCGAGAAGACGAACTCCGAGCTCTCGACGATGGCGAAGGCCTTCCCGGGGAACTCGAAGTCGGTGCCGGACTTCGTGAACGACGACGAACTGTTCAAGACGGCGTTCGACATCTACCAGGCGGGATACCCGGCGAACGAGTTCACCGGTCTTCCCGTGGCCGAGGAGCTCATGCGTCAGCTCGGCGAGCAGCTGCAGTCCGCATTCGACGGACAGCAGACGATCCCCGACGCCCTCAAGAAGGCGCAAGCGTCGTGGGAAGCGGAGTTCTGAGCCTCCTCCTCCCCGCATGAACCGGGTGCCGCATCGCCAGCGTGGTGCGGCACCCACCAACCAAGGAGCCCGAGTTCCCATGACCATGAGAACGACCGACGACACCGAGGTGATCGTCACCGGAGTGGCACCGTCGCGCCGACGCCGGCAGCTGCGCAAGACCGCAGAGTCCTACGCCTTCCTCTCGCCCACGATGATCCTGCTCTTCGTGTTGATGATCGTGCCGATCGTCATGGTGATCGGGTACTCGTTCCAGGACAACGTCATCCTGAACAAGTCGCCCGAGTTCGTCGGGATCGCCAACTACGTCGAGATCCTCTCCGACCCGCGCTTCTGGAAGGCGACCGGCAACACGATCCTCTTCACGGTGGCGAGCGTGGTCGCGCACCTCATCCTCGGTCTCGGCTTCGCGATGATGCTCAACAGCCCGCTGCTCGGGCGCTTCTCGCGGTCGATCTTCCGGGCCCTCTACATCCTTCCGTGGCTGTTCACGGTCGCGGTCATCGCGGTCCTGTGGCGCATGCTGCTCGCGCCGAACGGCGTCGTCAACTTCCTGCTCAACACCGACATCGAATGGCTGGCGTCCCCGCAGCTCGCGCTGGGCACCATCATCTTCATCAACATCTGGGCGGGATACCCGTTCTTCATGGTGAGCCTGCTCGCCGGCCTGCAGGGTGTCCCCGCAGAACTGCATGAGGCGGCCACGGTCGACGGCGCCGGCAGCGTGCAGCGCTTCTGGAACGTCACCATCCCGCAGCTGCGTCCGATCATCGTGAGCCTGGTGCTGCTGGACCTGATCTGGACCTCCCAGCAGTTCGCCCTGATCTGGATGACGACGGGCGGTGGCCCGATCGACGTCACCGAGGTGCTCAGCACCTTCACCTACAAGTTGGCCTTCGCCAAATACGACTTCTCGCTCGCCGCGACCTCGGCCGTCCTCGTGCTGCTGATGTCGATGGTGCTCGCCGTGTTCTACGTCCGTCACCAGAAAGCGAGGGACTGATCATGGCTCTCACCGTCAGGAACCAACAGCGGGCGTCCAAGGCCGCCCTCACGATCGGGCTCATCATCGGCGCCGTCTTCGCCGCCGGCCCCGTGCTGTGGATGCTCTCGAGCTCCTTCAAGTCGAACACGCAGATCTTCGAGCTCCCGCCGCGGCTGGTGACCGACACCTTCTCGTTCGACGCGTATGTGGCGATCTTCACCAACCCCGAGACGATGCGGTTCTTCCTGAACAGCTATATCGTCGCCGGCTCGGTCACCATCCTCACCCTGATCGTGGCGATCCAGGCGGCCTACGCCTTCAGCCGCTTCGAGTTCCGGGGCAAGCGCATCCTGAACGTGGTGATCGTCAGCGTGCAGGCCGTCCCGCCCATCACGCTGCTGATCCCGTACTTCGGACTCATGGTCGCGCTGGGGCTCTACAACTCCTACGCGGGGCTGATCCTCACCTACATGGTGTTCACGCTGCCCTACGCGATCATCATGATGACCGGCTACTTCAACACCCTTCCGAAGGAGCTCGACGAGGCCGTCCGGGTGGACGGCGCAGGATCCATGACAGCGCTCTGGCGGATCCTCGTTCCGATCTCGGTACCCGGCATCGTCTCGGTCGGCATCTACACGTTCATGATCGCGTGGAACGAGTACCTGTTCGCGCTGACGCTGACGCGCACGATCGACATGCGCACGGTGCCGATCGGCATCCAGCTCCTCATGGGGCAGCACTCCTACGAGTGGAACCAGATCATGGCCATGAGCGTGCTCGGCTCGATCCCCGTGCTCATCCTCTTCCTCTTCTTCCAGCGGTACTTCATCAGCGGCCTCACCGCCGGATCCGTGAAGAGCTGACAACGTCCCGTCCCGGGCTCCGACCACCACGAAACAGGAGAAATCAAGTGCTCTACACCGGCAAATCCATCCTCGACGTCGCGAATGAGAACAACTTCGCCATCCCGGCGTTCAACATCAGCGACTGGGCGATGTTCAACGGCATCATCGACATCAGCGAGGAGCTGTCCGCACCGGTCATCATCGCGATCCACCCGGACGAGGTCTCGCACATCACGACCGACCTGATCGCCGCCATGCACTCCCGTGCGCACCGCGCCAGCGTCCCCGTGGCGATCCACTGGGATCACGGCGGTACCTACGAGCAGATGATCATGGCGATCAAGGCCGGATTCACCTCCGTGATGATCGACGCATCGCTGCTCCCCTTCGATGAGAACGTCGCCCTCACGCGCAAGGTCGTCGAAGCCGCGCACGCCGTCGGCATCCAGGTCGAGGGCGAGCTCGGAACCATCGGCGCGAACGACAGCTACGGGGAGTCCGGCGCCGCCGAGATCATCTACACGAACCCGGATGACGCGGTGCGCTTCGTGCAGGAGACCGGCGTCGACAGCCTCGCCATCGCGATCGGCACCTCGCACGGCCTGTACCCCGCGGAGAAGAACCCGGAGCTGCGCCACGACCTGCTCGAGCAGATCAAGGCCGCAGTCGGCATCCCGCTCGTGCTGCACGGCGGATCCTCGAACCCCGACTCCGAGCTGCGTCGTGCAGTGGAACTCGGTGTGAACAAGATCAACATCTCGAGCGACATCAAGGTCTCGTACCACAACCGCATGCGTGAGATCCTCGGCACCGACGAGCGTCTGCGTGAGCCGAACGCGATCCAGCCCGAGCCGATCGCCGCCATGAAGGTCACCGCGGCTGAGAAGATCAGACTGTTCGGCGCAGACGGCAAGGCCGACCTGTACTGACCGGTAGCGCGTTTCGAGGGTGAGGGCGATCGACGGATGATCGAAGTCGTGGACAGGCAGCTCGTGCTCGGGCTTGGCGGCACAGTCGACTACGAACTGCGGTGGGACTCCGCGGTGTTCGATCGGCTGGCGTTCGAGCACCGTGTGCGCCGGCACGAGCTGACCGCGTCGGCGCCGATCGTCGATGAGCGTTCGCTCCTGGTCGCCGTCCTCGCTCTCGTCGCGGCGGGGATCGGGGCGGAGAGGTTCGTCGCGTCGTCAGAGGTTGTCGAGGCGTTCACCTCCCACTTCGACTACGCGACGACCCTGGGCGGGACCGGAGTGCGGGCCGGTCTCGTGCTCGACAGCCTCGGCATCCCCAGCGTGCAGCATCTGGTGAGCATCGACGACAACGTGCGCCGGCTGCTACCGCCGAGGGTGTCCTTCGTGTCCTCTGCCACGAAGGACACCCTCGACCCGCACCTGATCGTGCAGTACCCCGTCGGCGCCCGTGTGCGGCTGCTGGACGGTGACATCATCTCGCCCAGCGCGAACCGGCTGATCTTCGCGAACGACCCCCCGAATCGCGAGATGCGTCTGGCACCCGCGCTGGGCGAGGTGCTCGGGACGGCCGGGGTGTTCCTGGTGTCGGGCTTCAACACCATGCAGGACCACGCACTGCTCGTGCAGCGGCTGGATGAGCTGCAGCAGGCCATGCGCGCACTGCCTGCCGACGCGCTGGTCTACTACGAGGATGCCGGCTTCTACACCCGCGCCTTCTCGGAGACCGTCCGGGCGCAACTGCTGCCGCGCATCGATGTGTACGGCATGAATGAGGACGAGCTGCAGGAGTACCTCGGCCGCACGGTCGACCTGCTCGACCCCGTCGACGTGACCCGCGCGCTCGCGGAGATCCGCGCCATCATCGCCGTCCCCGCCCTCGTCGTGCATACCCGATACTGGGCGCTCGCGGTGGGCCCGCACGCCGCCGCGCACCGCGCGGCATTGGAGAGCGCGGTACGCGTGTCCGCGACACGGTACCGCCTCGGAGACGGGTTCACCGCCGCGGACGCCGCGAAGACCGACGGCATGGATCGGCATCGTGGAGGAGCGGCGCTGGTCGCTGCGGTCGAGGACGCGGTGGCGGACGCCGTCGGCGTACCGGCGTTCTCGCTCGATGTCGAGACGCCCACGACGATCGGCCTCGGAGACACCTTCGTCGGCGGATTCCTCGCCGCGCACGCTCGGGATGGAGGACAGCGGTGAAGCCGATCGTCCTCGCATCGAACCGGCCACCGGAGCGCTTCTACCGGGGAGGAGCGGCGCTGTGCGCCTTCCGTGGCGAGTACGGCAGCCCGGCGCACGAGCCCGAGGACTGGGTCGCATCGACCACGACCGTCCGCGGTGAGGAATCGCTCGGCCTGACCACGCTCCCCGGCGGTCGCGTGCTGCGCGATGCGATCGAGGAGGACCCGACCGGCTGGCTCGGCGACGCCCACGCCCGGCGCTGGGGTGCGGACGCCCGGCTGCTCGTGAAGCTCCTGGACGCGGGGCAACGACTGCCGGTGCACGCGCACCCGCATGACGACTTCGCCGCGCGTCACCTCGGACGCGCGCACGGCAAGGCCGAGGCCTGGTACATCCTCGAGGGCGGCCCCGTGCACATCGGTCTGCGCGAGGAGGTCTCGCAGGAGGTCCTCGCCGACCTCGTCTCCCGCCAGGACGTCGACGCTCTCCTCGGTCTCTTGCACGAGATCCCGGTGCGGCCCGGCGATGTGGTGTGGGTGCCCGCCGGTGAGCTGCACGCGATCGGTGCCGGCGTGCTGCTGCTCGAGCTGCAGCAGCCGGAGGACCTGTCGATCCTGCTCGAGTGGGACGGCTTCGCGATCGACGGACCGGGGGAGGGCCACCTCGGATTGGGCTTCGACCTCGCGCTCACCGCTGTGACGACCACCGCGCGCAGTGCCGTCGAGATGGGAGCGCTCGTGCACGCTGCGCCCCCGTCCGGCTCGGTGCTCCCCCGAGCCGCCGACGAGTACTTCCGCCTGGAGCGGCTGCCCGTTCACGGTGCCGCCGCGATCGCGCCCGGCTTCTCGGTCGTGGTGGTCGTCCGAGGCGTCGCCGACCTCGGTGGTCTCGCGCTCGCCGCGGGAGCGACAGTGCTCGTCCCCGCCGCAGCGGGGCGCGTGCAGGTGAGCGGCGAAGCCGAACTGCTGATCGCCCGTCCTCCCGCGCCCTGAGCGGCGGCCGGGGCCGGGCGAAGGATCGAGCGTCGATCGGCGGCGGCTAGACTGGACCCATGCCCGAACCGAAAGTCGCCAGCTTTCCGGCGATCCGCGGTGCGCTGAAGTTCTACCAGATCGCGTCGATCATCACCGGAGTGATGCTGCTCCTGCTGGTCGCCGAGATGGTGCTGAAGTACACGCCGATCCACCTCGAGCTCTTCGCCGGAGGATCGGGTGGGCCGCTCTGGTTCGCGCCGGTCGTCGAAGGCCCCGAGGGACTCGAGTCGACGGGCGACGGTCTCAACCTGTCGCTGTTCATCCTCGTGGCCCACGGTTGGTTCTACGTCGTGTACCTCTTCGCGTGCTTCCGGATGTGGAGCCTCATGCGTTGGCCGTTCCTTCGCTTCATCCTGCTCGCGCTCGGTGGCGTCATCCCGCTGCTGTCCTTCATCATGGAGGCGATCGTCGCTCGCGACGTCAAGTCCTACCTCGCCACCAGGGAGGCCGCCGCCGCATCGACAGGCGCGGCGACCGACCCGAGAACCGCCCCGGAAGGTGTCCGTTGACCGAGCAGTCCGAGACCCAGCAGCGCCCCGCGCTCGTCGTCGACTTCGGCGCGCAGTACGCGCAGCTGATCGCCCGTCGTGTCCGCGAGGCGGGCGTCTACAGCGAGATCGTCCCGCACACCGCCACGGCGGAGGAGATCGCGGCGAAGAACCCGGTGGCCATCATCCTCTCCGGCGGACCTTCGTCGGTGTACGAGGAGGGCGCCCCGCGCCTGGACCCGGCGGTCTTCGACCTCGGCGTGCCCACGCTCGGCATCTGCTACGGATTCCAGTACATGGCGCAGACCCTCGGCGGCGAGGTCGCCAACACCGGTCTGCGCGAGTACGGCGCGACGGACGCTGTCATCACGGGTGACGGCGGAACCCTGCTGGGCGGTCAGCCCGTCGAGCAGAACGTCTGGATGAGCCACGGCGACCAGGTCGCCACGGCCCCCGAGGGCTTCGACGTGCTCGCGACGACGGATGCCACCAAGGTCGCGGCCTTCGCGAACGAGGAGCGCGGCTTCTACGGTGTGCAGTGGCACCCCGAGGTCAAGCACTCCGACCACGGCCAGCGCGTGATCGAGAACTTCCTGCACAAGGGTGCGGGACTCGCCTCCGACTGGAACAGCGGCAACGTGATCGCCGAGCAGATCGAGCGCATCCGCGAGCAGGTCGGAGATGCCCGCGTGATCTCGGCGCTCTCCGGAGGCGTCGACTCCGCGGTCTCCACGGCCCTCGTGCACAAGGCGATCGGCGATCAGCTCACCGCGGTGTTCGTCGACCACGGCCTGCTGCGCAAGGGCGAGCGCGAGCAGGTCGAGCAGGACTACGTCGAGTCCACCGGGGTGCGTCTGATCACGGTCGATGCAGCCGATACGTTCCTCGGTCACCTCCAGGGGGTGACCGACCCGGAGGAGAAGCGCAAGATCATCGGCCGCGAGTTCATCCGCGCGTTCGAGAAGGTGCAGCTCGACCTCGTCGCCGAGGCGAAGGCTTCGGGTGGCGCCCCGGTCAAGTTCCTCGTGCAGGGCACGCTGTACCCCGATGTCGTCGAGTCCGGCGGCGGTGCGGGCACGGCGAACATCAAGTCGCACCACAACGTGGGCGGGTTGCCGGATGACCTCGACTTCGAGCTGATCGAGCCGCTGCGCGCGCTGTTCAAGGATGAGGTGCGCGCGATCGGCCGCGAGCTCGGCATCCCCGAGGCCATCGTCGGCCGGCAGCCGTTTCCGGGGCCCGGCCTCGGCATCCGGATCATCGGTGAGGTCACCGCTGACCGTCTCGAGATCCTGCGTGAGGCCGACGCCATTGCCCGCGAAGAGCTGACGAAGGCCGGTCTCGACCAGGAGATCTGGCAGTGCCCGGTCGTGCTGCTCGCCGACGTGCGCTCGGTGGGTGTGCAGGGCGACGGCCGTACCTACGGCCACCCGATCGTGCTGCGCCCGGTGTCGAGCGAAGACGCCATGACCGCCGACTGGACGCGTCTGCCGTACGACGTGCTGTCGAAGATCTCCAACCGCATCACCAACGGGGTGCGTGACGTCAACCGCGTGGTGCTCGACGTCACGTCGAAGCCGCCGGGGACGATCGAGTGGGAGTAGGGAGCGCGATGCTCCCCGATGCGGCGCCGGTTCTCCCCGACGCCGAGTACCTCGTGCTGTCGAGCCGCCTGATCCCGGGGCTCGACGGCGGGTACACGATCGCCACGCTCGCGCGCGCCCGGCAACTCGCCGGCGCCGGTGTCGCAGACGGTGCCGGACCGCAGCTGCTGACGTTCGACCCGGGAACGCGCGAGGCTCATGCCGAGCACCGCGCGACGTTCCACCAGAGCGGCGCGCTCACCGACACCTCGCGCATGCGCAACCTGTTCGATGAGGCACGGGATCACGACGGCGGCGCGGCTGCCTGGCTGCGCGCGACCGCGGACCCCGCTCTCACCGCGCGCGACGGCGTCGAGTACCGCACCATCACGGACACGGCAGGGCGGCCGTTCGTCGCGCTCCCTGTCATCTCCGGCGACCCCGACTGGCACCTGAGTCGCGAGGCCGTGCAGATCTTCGACGCCGACGGCACTGCGGTCGGGGGAGTAGCAGGTTTCGGCGGTCTGTACCTGGCGTGGCTGCGGCACATCGCGGCCGGCCTGGGCGAGCGACCGATCGTGGTGATCTGCGAGTCGCGTCAGCTCGGCGAGCTCATCGCCTCGTGGGCGGACCCGCGCGTGCGCATCGTCCACACGATCCACACGATCCACCTCGAGGCGCCGTACACGGCAGACGCCCCGATGAACACGCTCTGGACCCGCTGGCTGGGTCTTGCCGATCGCTTCGACGCGGTCGTCTGGCCGACGGCGACCCAGCGCGACGACGTCGTGGCCCGTTTCGGCGCGAGCGCCCACCACGCGGTCGTCCCGAATCCGATCCCCGCCGTCACGCGGCGCGATGACCTGCGTGAGGACGGCCTCGTCGTCGTGCTCGGTCGGCTGGCACCGGGCAAGAGGGTGGACCAGGCGATCCGTGCTTTCCTGGCCGCGGATGTGCCGGGGACGCGCATGGAGATCTGGGGCGGGGGGGCGGAGCAGGACCGCCTCGCCGGCCTGATCGACGAGCTCGGCGCCTCCGACCGCGTCGTGCTCTCGGGGTACACCGATGACCCCGGTCGCGTGCTCGATCGTGCCGCGCTGGTGGTGACGGCGACGGCCTTCGAAGGACAGCCGCTGTCGATCGTCGAGGCGCTGCTGCACGGGGCGCCGGTCGTCTCGTACGACGCGCGTTACGGCATCCGCGACGTGCTGCAGCAGGGGGGCGGCGTGCTGGTGCCCGGTGGCGACGTGGATGCGCTCGGGGAAGCCCTGCGGCGTGTGCTCACGGACGACGAGCTCCGCGCCCGGTTGAGCGCGGAGGGTCCCGCCGTCGCTGCAGCGTGGAGTCCCGAGCGCTCGCTCGCCGCCCTCACCGCCGTGATCGCCGACGTCGTTCAGCGCCCCTCGCGTCGCGCCTGATCGGTCGCTCCCGGCTCCGGTCGCTCCTGGACCCGGTCGCTCCTGGGCCCGTCGAGCGCACTCTTCGCGACCGGAGGACCACTCGGAAGAGAATCTCCGGAAAAACTTATGAGGGATGTCGATCCCGGTCGTTTCCGTTCGACGTCTTTAGTGAGAGGGTCGACAGACGGCCCAGAGACCAAGGAGAAACCTCATGAAGTACATGCTGATCATGCGCTCGACCGACGAAGCCGTCGCTGCGTACAAGGAGATGCCGTTCGAGCAGGTCATCGAGGCCATGGGAAAGTACAACGAGTCCATGATCAAGGCCGGCGTCCTCGCCGCTGGTGAAGGGCTGACCGATGCGGCCGAGGGCTTCGTCGTCGACTTCAGCGCCGAGACACCTCTGATCACCGACGGCCCCTACGGCGAGACCAAGGAGCTGTTCAACGGCTTCTGGATCCTCGAGGTCTCCAGCCGCGAGGAGGCGGCGGAGTGGGCGAGTCGTGCCCCGCTCGGACCGGGTTCGTTCCTCGAGGTACGCCGCGTGACCGACATGTCGGACTTCCCGGCGGACAACGAGTGGATCCAGAAGGAAGCGGGCTGGCGCGAAGAAGAAGAAGCGCGTCGCGCTCAGCAGTGAGATGAGCGACGCCCCTCCTGACAGCGCGACGGCGCGCTCCGCACCCGGCTCCGGGGCGACGGAGCGCGCCGTCGCCGCGGTGTGGCGCATCGAATCCGCCCGCATCGTCGGAACGCTCACGAGACTGGTCGGCGACTTCGGGCTCGCCGAGGACCTGGCGCAGGAGGCGCTTCTCGATGCCCTCCGGCAGTGGCCTCTCGAGGGAGTGCCCCGCAATGCTGCCGCGTGGCTCACCGCGGTCGCGAAGCGCAAGGCGATCGACAGCTGGCGTCGTCAGGAGCGGCTCGACGACCGCATCGCCGTGATCGCCCACGATCTGGAGCGGGAGCAGGCCGAGGCGCCGGATGCGCCGTGGGACCCGGATGCGGTCGACGACGACGTGCTGCGGCTGATCTTCATCTCGTGCCACCCCGTGCTGTCGCGCGAGGCGCAGGTGGCGCTCACTCTGCGTGTCGTGGCCGGTCTGTCGAGCGATCAGATCGCGCGGGCGTTTCTGGTGCCGACGGCCACGGTGCAGCAGCGGATCGTGCGGGCGAAGAAGACCCTCGCTGCGGCGCACGTGCCCTTCGAGACGCCGCCCCGCGACGAGCACCCGGCACGGCTTGGAGCGATCCTCGGGGTGTTGTATCTGATCTTCAACGAAGGCCATTCCGCGAGCAGCGGCTCCGACTGGATGCGCCCCGAGTTGAGCGACGAGGCCATCCGGCTCGCGCGCGTGCTGGCGGCGCTGATGCCGCGCGAGCGCGACGTGCACAGTCTCGTCGCCCTCATGGAGCTGACGGCTGCGCGGTTTCCCGCCCGGGTCGACGCGCATGGCGACCCGGTGCTGCTGGCGGATCAGGATCGTGCACGCTGGGACCGGGGTCGCATCGCTCGCGGTCGTGCCGCACTGGCCACGGCGGATGCACTCGGTGCAGGCCGTGGTCCGTACGGCCTGCAGGCGGCGATCGCCGAGTGCCACGCGATCGCGCCGTCCGTGGAGGAGACCGACTGGGACCGCATCGTCTTGCTGTACGAGGCGCTCGGCCGCATCGCGCCGTCGCCCGTGGTCGAGCTCAACCGCGCGGCCGCCGTGGCCATGGCGACGGGGCCGGCATCCGCTCTGCGCATCGTCGACCAGCTTGCCGCCTCGGGTGCCCTCGCCGGCTATCACCTGCTCCCTGCGACCAGAGCGGAACTGCTGCTGCGCCTCGGTCGCGAGCAGGAGGCCAGAGGAGAGTTCGCCGCCGCGGCCGCGCTCGCCGGCAACGACCGGGAGCGGGGGCTGCTCGAGGCCAAGGCCGCGGGGCGCTGAGGTCGCGCACACGACGAACCGCCCCGATCGTCAGCAGGGCCGACGATCGGGGCGGTTCTGGTGACCGCAGTGCGGTCAGTCGCGCACCTTCTGGCCGCGTCCGGCGATCAGACCGTAGATCAGCAGCACGATGATCGAGCCGCCGATGGCGAGGAGCCAGGTGCCCAGGTCCCAGAACTCGGTCAGCGGGCGGTTCAGGATCAGGCTGCCGAGCCACCCGCCGAGGATGGCGCCGACGACACCGAGCAGCAGGGTGATGAACCATCCGCCGCCCTGCTTGCCGGGAAGGATCAGCTTCGCGATGGCTCCAGCGATGAGGCCGAGAAGAAGGAATCCGAGAAAGCTCATGGTCAGCTCCAATGTTTCGTGAGCCCCGGGGTACCAGGGCTCGTGCCGCCCACTCTGGCCGCACGTCGAGCGCGGAGCCATCCCCTTGCGCGGCACCACTCGGATATGCGAAGAGGCCCGCCTCCTCGCGGAGACGGGCCTCTTTCGTATGTGGATGTCAGTTGCTGCGGGCGATCGCGATGATCCGCAGGATCTCGATGTAGAGCCAGACCACGGTGACCATGATGCCGAAGGCGCCGAGCCAGCCGTACTGGCGCGGAGCGCCGTTGCGCACGCCCTGCTGGATCTGGTCGAAGTCGAGCACCAGCGAGTAGGCGGCCATGATCACGACGAGGACGCCGATGATCAGACCCAGCGGGATGCCGAGGAACGGCTTAGCGCTGAGGAGTCCGAAGGCGTTGTCGTTGATGCCGGTCCACATGAGCACGACGTTCAGGAGCGAGAAGACCAGGTAGCCCATCATCGCGATCATGAAGATCTTGGTGGCCTTCTTCGATGCGCGGATCTTGCCGCTGGCGAAGAGTGCCAGGGTCACACCGACGACGGAGACGGTCGCGAGCGTGGCCTGGACGACGATTCCCGGGTACAGGACCTCGAAGAAGGCCGAGATGCCACCGATGAAGAGACCCTCGAAAGCCGCGTAGGCGAAGATCAGTGCCGGACGCACCTTCTTGCGCGAGGTGAAGGTGATGACCATCGCGAGGACGAAGCCGGCGAGCGCGCCGACGATCCACGGCAGCATGTTCGGCTGGAAGTCGCTGTAGGGGTTGTACGCGGGGGCCGAGACGCCGCCGAGCGTCCAGACCCAGCCGATCGCGGCGGTGACCAGCAGGATGCCGAACAGGCCGGCGGTCTTCCACACCGTGTCCTCGACCGACATGCGGTCGGTCTCGATGGCGCCGGCCGGAGGAGCGGCGTACATGCCCTCGAGCTGGGCGTTGGTCGCCGCGTCGATTCCGGCGTGCTGGAAGGAGGCGTTCTGCGCACCCTGAGCAGCCTGCGGTCCGCCCGGGTAGGTCGCGACGTTGCGCGGATCCTGCTGCTTGAACGCAGGGTTGTTGAATGCGAAGTTGCTCATTGGTGGGCCTCACTCCAAAAGGGTGTCGTAGGTCGCTTCCTTCTAAGATACCCGGGAGGTGCCACGGGTGGGGTGTTCTACGCTGAGAGCGTGCCCAGGAAATCTCCCCTCGTCATCGGGCATCGCGGTGCGCCCGGCTACCGTCCGGAACACAGCCGCTCGTCGTACGAGCTCGCGCTCGCGATGGGCGTCGATGCCGTGGAACCGGATGTCGTCGCCACCAAGGACGGCGTGCTGGTGGTGCGGCACGAGAACGAGATCTCCGGCACCACCGACATCGCCGACCATCCGCAGTTCGCGGATCGGAAGACCACGAAGCGCGTCGACGGGCAGGCGCTGACCGGCTGGTTCACGGAGGACTTCACGTGGGCGGAGCTGTCGACCCTACGGGTGCGCGAGCGACTGCCCGAGGTGAGGCTCTCGAGCGCGAGCTTCGACGGCTCGCAGGCGATCCTGCGGCTGGTGGACGTGCTCGACATCGTGCGCGAAGGTTCCGTGGAGCATGGCCGCGAGATCGGCGTGGTCCTGGAGGTCAAGCACGCGACGTACTTCGCGAGCATCGGCATGGAGCTCGCGCCGCTCATCGAACGCGACCTGAAGGCGGCCGGATGGGCCGACGGCGAGCTCCCGCTGATCATCGAGAGCTTCGAGTCGACGGTGCTCGCACAGCTGCGGGATCGGGGCATCCCCGCCTCCTACATCTACCTGATCGAGGCCTCCGGTCGGCCCTACGACCTCCTGGTCGCCCAGGGCACGCGGGCGCCCACCTACAAGGCCACCGTGACCCCGCAGGGTCTCGGCGACCTCGTCGGCCGCGTGGACGGCATCAGCGTCGACAAGAAGATGCTGCTCGCCCGCGGCAACACGATCGTGCCGGATGCGCACGCCAGAGGGCTCCAGGTCTTCACCTGGACCTGTCGGCCCGAGAACGGATTCCTCTCTCCGGAGTTCCGCGGTTCCGGTGGAGGCGGTGCTTACGGCGACTACGAGGCCGAGTGGGGCGTGATCGCGCGCACCGGCGTCGACGGCGTCTTCGTCGACCATCCCGATCTGGGCGTGGGGTTCTTCCGCAGCTGAGGCGCCGTCAGTGCGCGCACCGAGGTGCCGGCGTCACAGTGTTCGATCGAACGCGCCCTTGCGGCTGGAGACGATCTCCTTGCCGAGTGGCATGAGTGAGATCGGCACCATCTTGAAATCGGCGATGCCCATCGGGATGCCGATGATCGTGATGCACAGCGCGAGGCCCGAGATGATGTGGCCGATCGCCAGCCACCAGCCGGCCAGGATGACCCAGAGCACGTTGCCGAGGAACGACCCGACCCCCGCGGTGGGCCTGCTCACGACCTCGCGGCCGAACGGCCAGATCGCATAGCGGGCGATACGGAACGAGGCGATCGCCCACGGGATCGTGACGATCGGGATGCACAGCAGCACGCCGGCCAACAGGTACCCGAGGAACAGGGCCCAGCCGGCCAGGATGACCCAGATGATGTTGAGGATCGTGCGCATCCTCCGATCATGTCACCTGTGATCGTCTCCTCCTGAGCATCCGCCCCGAGGTCCCGAGGTACCAGCGGCTCTGATGCCAGACTGGCCGCATGAGTGGAATCGTCGTCGACGCCGTCAGCAGATCATTCGGATCGGTCCAGGCCGTGCGCGGCGCGACCCTCCGCGCCGAGGAAGGGCGGGTGACCGGGCTCGTCGGGCCCAACGGCGCAGGCAAGACCACGCTGCTGCTGATGCTCGCATCGCTGCTCGCCCCCGACTCCGGCAGCATCAGGATCGGGGGCGTGGATCCGGCATCGGACCCGCTGGCCGCCCGGCGTCTGCTGGGGTGGATGCCCGACGCACTGGGGGCGTGGCCCTCGCTCACCGCACGCGAGACGATCGTCACCACAGCGCGGCTGTACGGCATCTCCCGGACCGATGCGGCTCCCCGCGCCGCGCAGCTGCTCGACCTCGTCGGACTCGCCGAGCTCGCCGATTCGCCTGCCAAGGTGCTCTCCCGCGGGCAGAAGCAGAAGCTTGGACTGGCGAGGGCCCTCGTGCACGATCCGCAGGTGCTGCTGCTCGACGAACCGGCGTCGGGACTGGACCCCGAGGCCCGTGTGCAGCTGCGGGTGCTGCTGCGGCGTCTCGCCGCCGAAGGCCGCACGGTGCTGATCTCCAGCCACGTCCTCTCCGAACTCGAAGAGGTCGTGGACGACGCCGTGTTCCTGGTCGCGGGCGCGGTCGTCGACGCTGCACCGGCCCAGGCGAGCGC
Organism: Microbacterium croceum; assembly: GCF_023091245.1. Lineage (NCBI taxonomy): Bacteria > Bacillati > Actinomycetota > Actinomycetes > Micrococcales > Microbacteriaceae > Microbacterium > Microbacterium croceum. Next base: position 1,573,733 of record NZ_JAHWXN010000001.1, read on the forward strand.
TCGGGCGTGGCGGATCCGACTCGCCGGCGCCTCGGCCGAACGGCTGAATGCGGACTCCTGGCAGGTCGCCTCGACACTGGGCGTGGCGCCCGAGTCGCTCGGTGCCGATCGTGGCGCGGTGCTTCTCGGTCTGCCGAGCGAGGAAGCGGCCGCCGACGCCCTGCGGCGCCTGGTCGAGGCGGGACTACCGGTATCGGAGTTCGCGCCGGCCCAGAGCGCGCTCGAGCACACCTTCCTGGCGCTCAGGGAGCAGGAGGCGCATCAGGCCCCGGCATCGCCGCCGCCTCCTCCCGCACCGGCCCCTCCCACCCACCCCACTTCGACGGAGGCCGACGCATGAGCATCTCGCACATCACCACGATCGCCCGGCTCGAACTGACCCAGCGGCTGCGCAGCGTCGGTTGGTACATCCTGCTCGGCGTGTTCGCCGTCGTGCTGCTCGGCGTCACGATCCTGGCCTACGCGGTGTACTCCTGGAACGATTTCGGCGGTGCCGGCGTCTACTCGATCGTCGTGAACATGGTGCTGCTGCTGGTCGTGCTGGTCTCGCCCACTCTCAGCGGCAACACGATCAACGGCGACCGCGATGCCGCCACGCTCGCGGCGGTGCAGGTGACGGCGGCGTCCACCGGCGACATCATGATCGGCAAGCTGCTCGCCGCTGTCGCGACCGGCGGTGCGTTCCTCGTGGTGGCCGTGCCTTTCCTGGCGGTCTCGCTGATCGGTGGGGGCGCCGATCTGAGCGTGCTGCTGGTGTCGCTGCTCGTGCTGATCGTCGAGATCGTCATCGTCGCGGCGATCGGGGTGGGGCTGAGCGGACTCATCGCGCGTCCGCTGTTCTCGGTCGCGACGACCTATCTGGTCGTGGCGGGCCTCGTGATCGGCACCCTCATCGCCTTCGCGCTCGGCGGGCTTGCGGTGCGCAGCGAGGCGACGACGTACTCGCGGCCCTACGATTCCGCGGGCAACGTCGACTGCGAGAACTGGGAGACCTACACCTACGAGGTGCCGCGGTTCGATCTCGTCTGGTGGGCGCTCGCCGCGAACCCGTTCGTGGTGCTCGCCGACGCGACGCCGACCGAGTTCTCCAAGGACGGCTATCCGGTCGATCTGTTCGGCCAGATCAAGCTCGGCGTGCGGACGGCGCAGCTGTCGCCGCTCGAACAGCGCTGGGACGACTGCGACATCGAGGGGAACTACCCGACGGCACGGGAGACGATCGACTCGACCGTGCCGAGCTGGTTCGTGGGACTCGGCGTGCAGGTCGTGCTCGCCGGTTCGCTGTTCGCCGGCGCCTGGGCGCGCACGCGAACCCCCGCGCGCCGCCTGCCCCCGGGCACGCGTATCGCTTGACGGTCGGCGGCGGTCGGCGGCGAACCGCAACCCCGTGTTCACGCGGCGTACATCCGCGGGTCGTGCGGTGGCCACGCGACATCGGTGGGGTGGTCGGGTACCCGTTCGCGCACCCGACACAGGAGTCCCATGTCCCGCCTGCTCCGCGGGGTCGCAGTCTCGGTGGTCGGCGCTCTCAGCGCTGCCGCCCTGCTCGCCGCCCCCGCCGCCGCCATCGGCGCCACGTCCGACAACACACCCACCGCGATCCAGGAGGCGGAGGCAGCACCCGGCCTGGTGCTGAACGAGATCGTCTACGACGCGGCCCAGACGGGTCTCGCCGATCAGGTCGAGATCTACAACGCCGGTGAGACGACCGTCTCCCTCGACGGCTGGAAGATCTCGGACGAGAAGCGTGACGCCTTCGGTCAGGCGCCGGAGGGCACCACCCTGGCGCCGGGGGAGTTCCTGGTGCTCGTGAAGGACATCGACTTCCCTTTCGGCCTCGGCAAGGGTGATGAGGTCGTGCTCTACGATCCGAGCGGCGCCGAGGTCGACGCCTACGCCTACGCCAACACCGCGCCGATCGCGGTCTGGGCCCGCTGCCCCGATGGAACCGGCGAGTGGGCGCACGCGACTGCGGCGACGCCCGGTGGCGCGAACGACTGCTCGGTCGCCCCGGTGGACGGTTCGATCGTGATCAACGAGGTCGACTCGCAGCCGGCGGACTGGGTGGAGTTCTACAACCCCGGCACGGCGGCCCTCGACATCTCGGGCTACGAGATCCGCGACAACTCCGATGACCACCGCTGGCAGTTCCGGCCGGGAACCACGATCGGCGCCGGCGCCTACCTGGTGGTCGAGGAGGGCACGATCGGCCTGGTGTCCGGTATCGAGACCGCCTTCCGCGATCCGATCGGCATCGGCAGCGCCGACCGCATCCGCCTCTTCGACGCCACCGGTGCGCTGATCGACGACACGCTGCCCTGGAGTGGTCACGCTGCGATCGGCGGCGACGCCGCGGCGGCCACGCTCGCCCGCTGCCCCGACGGCGCGGGCGCCTTCGTGCTCGCCCACCCGACGCCCGGAGCCACGAACGCCTGCGTCACGCCGGATGTGGTGATCAACGAGATCGAGTCGAACGGCGACGCCACCGACTGGGTCGAGGTGCTCAACACCGGCACGACCGCGGTCGACCTGTCGGGGTGGACCGTGATGGACAACGACCCGAACGGCCACGCCGACCAGGCGACTCCGCTCCCGGCGGGCACGCTGCTCGCTCCCGGCGCGTACTTCGTGTTCGACCAGCCGACGAACTTCGTCTTCGGCCTCGGCAACGGCGACACGGTCACCCTTCGCGACGCCACCGGCAACACGGTCGACGAGCATGTCTACACCGCGCACGCCGCGGGTGTGCTGGCGCGCTGCGCCGATGGGACCGGCGAGTTCGTCGACATCGCGGTGTCGACCAAGGGGCTGCGCAACGCGTGCGGCAACCCCGTGCGCATCAACGAGGTCGAGTCCGACGGAGGATCTCCGGACGACTGGATCGAGCTGGTCAACCCGACCGACAGCGCGGTCGATGTGTCGGGCGTGGTCGTGAAGGACGACGACGACGCGCACGCCTTCACGGTGCCGGCCGGCACCACGATCGCCGCGGGCGGCTACCTGGTGATCGAGCGCGAGTCCCTCGGCTTCGGACTCGGCCGCGGTGACGCCGTGCGCCTGTTCGACGGAGACCTGCTCGTGGACAGCACGACGTGGGGAGCGGGACACGCCGCCACCACGTGGGGACGCTGCCCCGACACCACGGGCGCGTTCGGCGTGACGGAGAAGCCGACCAAGGGCATGGCCAATGTGTGCGCGGGCGAGATCGCGGTGACGCCGTGGCCCGGTTCCGCCGACGTGCGGGTGCTCGACGACGTGCCGACCTTCCTGGAGGACTCCTCGGGTCTGGACGTGCAGGAGACCGCCGACGGCGCGTTCCTGTGGGCGGTGGACAACGGCGAAGGCCGCATCTGGAAGCTCGAGGCGCACGCCGACGGTTCGGTGGAGAAGGTCGACGGCTGGACGGACGGCAAGCGCGTGCGCTTCCAGAAGGATGCCTCGAACCCCGGTGCTGCGGGCCCCGATACGGAGGGCATCACGGTCGACGGCGATGGCTTCGTGTACGTGGCCTCGGAGCGCGACAACAGCGCGAAGGGCGTCAATCAGAACATCGTGCTGAGGGTCGATCCCGATGCGGCAGCCGGTGACCTGGTGGCCCAGCAGCAGTGGGACCTCACTGCCCTGCTCCCCACGGTCGGCGCGAACCTCGGCATGGAGGCGGTGCAGTGGGTTCCGGATGCCGCACTCGCCGGGAAGCTGTTCGACGACAACACCGGCGCAGCCTATGACCCCGCCGACTACGCGGGACACGGCTCGGGGCTCTTCTTCGTCGCGGTCGAGGACAACGGGCACGTGTACGGCTTCGCGCTCGCCGCGGACGGGGGCGCGACCCTCGTCTCGGAGATCGCTCCCGGCCTGACCGGGGTCATGGCGCTGGACTACGACAGCGTCCGCGACGTGCTCTGGGCCGTGTGCGACGACGGATGCCAGGGGCGCTCGGCCGAGATCACGCTGAACGGCACCGCGAAGCCGGGCCTCGCGCACCATGCGCGTCCGGCCGGGATGCCCGACATCAACAACGAGGGATTCGCGACGGCTCCGGCCTCGCTGTCGGTCGACGGTCAGCGACCGGTCTGGTGGTTCGCGGACGGCTTCGCCTCGCAGTCGCTGCGCACCGGCACCCTGCCGGGCAGCGACGACGAGACGCCGGGCACGAACCCGCCGCTCCCCGGTTCCGCACTGAACGACGACAACCGCAACGGCGTCACGATCAACCCCTCGGTCGCCGCGGCAGGGCAGCAGGTCATCGTGACGGTCGGCGACGCACAGGCCGGAACCGAGGTCTCGGTCTGGATGTACTCCGACCCGCAGCAATTGGTCTCGGGGGCGCTGGACGCCTCCGGCCGCATCACCGTCACCATCCCCGCGGACGCGGCAGCCGGTGCGCATCGGATCGCGGTGTACGACGCCGACGGCGACCTGATCGGCTGGGGCGACCTGCGCGTCACCGCGGCATCGGGTGGTGCCACGGACGGCGGCGGCACAGGCGCAGGCGAAGGCGGCCTCGCGAACACCGGCGGCGCCCTCCCGGTGGCGGCAACGGCACTCGCGCTGCTGCTGCTGTCGGCGGGCGGCGTCATGGTGGCGCGGCGCCGCCGCACGGTCTGAAGATCGGAGGGGTGACGGGAACGCATCCGTCACCCCTTCGGCGTCTCCGCTCCCGTGCCGCCGTGTCGGTGCCGCGGCCTAGACTCATAAGGCCATGACCGAAGCTCCTCTCATCGTTCCCGGAACCGCCGGCCCGCAGGGTCAGGACGACCTCCTCGCCGGCCTCAACCCGCAGCAGCTCGAAGCGGTGACCTACCGCGGCCCCGCGCTGCTCATCGTGGCCGGTGCCGGTTCCGGAAAGACCAGCGTGCTCACGCGGCGCATCGCGTCGCTGTTGCGCAGTCGTGAGGCGTGGCCGAGTCAGATCCTCGCGATCACCTTCACCAACAAGGCCGCGGGAGAGATGCGCGAGCGCGTCGCAGGGCTGGTCGGCGATGTGGCCCGCGGCATGTGGATCTCCACGTTCCACTCCGCCTGCGTGCGCATCCTGCGACGCGAGGCCGAGCAGTTCGGCTTCACCAAGACCTTCACGATCTACGACTCCGGCGATTCCCGTGCGCTCCTCAAGCGCCTGGTCAAGGAGCACGAGGCAGACGCGTACGGTCTGACCCCCGCCGCCGTGCAGTCGCGCATCTCCAAGCTCAAGAACGAGTTGTCTGATGCCGAGTCCTACGCCCGCGACGCGAACATGTCGGATCCGGCGGAGCGCATCTTCGTCGAGCTGTTCGCGGACTACCAGCGCCAGCTGCGCAAGGCGAACGCCTTCGACTTCGACGATCTCATCGGCCAGACGGTGTATCTCTTCCGCGCCTTCCCCCAGGTCGCCGACACCTATCGTCGACGCTTCCGGCACATCCTGGTCGACGAGTACCAGGACACCAACCACGCGCAGTACGCGCTGATCCACGAGCTCACCCGGCCGGTCTCCGCCGCGGCCGCCCCCGACCCGTACGCCTCGAACGGCATGATGATCTTCGAGCCCGAGCCGGCGGCGAACCCTGACGCCCCCGAAGGCGGAGCCTCGCTCACGGTGGTCGGTGACTCCGACCAGTCGATCTACGCCTTCCGGGGCGCCGACATCCGCAACATCAGCGAGTTCGAGCGCGATTTCCCCGGCGCACAGGTGGTGCTGCTCGAGCAGAACTACCGGTCGACGCAGAACATCCTCTCGGCGGCCAACGCAGTCATCGGCAACAACTTCGACCGCAAGGACAAGAAGCTCTGGAGCGACAAGGGCGACGGCGACGCGATCATCGGCTTCACCGGGTACTCGCAGCACGACGAGGCCCAGTTCGTCGCCGACGAGATCGAGGCGCTGCATCGTGCCGGCATGCCGTACTCCGAGATGGCGGTCTTCTACCGCACGAACTCGCAGTCGCGTGCGCTGGAGGAGATCTTCATCCGCTCGGCCGTGCCCTATAAGGTCATGGGCGGTACGAAGTTCTACGATCGCGCCGAGATCAAGGATGCGTTGGCCTACCTGATCGCGGTCGCGAACCCGGCCGACGACATGTCGGTCCGCCGCATCCTGAACAAACCGCGCCGCGGCATCGGCGACGTCACGGAGACGGCGATCGCCCGATTCGCCGAAGAACACGACATGAGCTTCCGCGATGCGCTGGCGCACCCGACGCAGCTCGGTTTCGGCCCCAAGATCCAGGCCGCGATCGCCCAGCTCGATGCCGTGCTCGCCGAGGCGACCGCGATCATGCTCCCCGCGTCGGGGGAGCTCCCGCCACCCACCACCGTGGCCGAGGGACTCAGCCTGCTGCTCTCGAAGAGCGGCTACCTCGATGCCCTCCGCGCCAGCCGTGACCCGCAGGACGAGGCGCGGGTCGAGAACCTCGACGAGTTCGTCGCCGTCACACGGGACTTCGCCCGCAACAACCCGGAGGGCACGATCGTCGACTTCCTGACGGAGGTGGCGCTGGTCTCCGACGCCGACGACCTCGAAGACGAATCCGGCACGGTGTCGCTCATGACGATGCACACCGCCAAGGGGCTGGAGTACGACGCGGTCTTCGTCACGGGTGTCGAGGAGGACCTCATCCCGCACCGCATCTCGGCGGGTGAGCCGGGTGGCCCGCAGGAGGAGCGCCGGCTGTTCTACGTCGGCATCACGCGTGCGCGCAAGCGTCTGCACCTCTCGCTCGCCATGACCCGCGCGCAGTTCGGCGAGGTCACGGTCGCGATGCCGAGCCGCTTCCTGCAGGAGATCCCCGCGGCGCTGATCGACTGGCGCCAGTCGCCCGGTGACGTGAACTCGCGCGGCGGCATGCAGTCGCGCGCCCTCAACGCCCGCCGCCCCGGGGGCTTCGGGTCGTCGAGCTCGGGGTCCGGCGATCGCTTCGGCGTGAAAGCCCTCCCCGGCAGGGACTCGCTCAAGCCGCTGTCGACCGCGATGGATCGGTTCCCGAACCGCGTCACCGCCAAGGTGCGCGACAACGGCGACCTGGAGCTCACGGCGGGCGACCGCATCCGGCACACGGACTTCGGTGAGGGGCGGGTGGACGCGGTCACCGGAGAGGGGGCGAAGCGCATCGCGCATGTGCGGTTCGACACGTCCGGGCAGAAGAAGCTGCTCATCAAGGTCGCGCCGATCGAGAAGATCTAGTCCGCATCGCGGGCCGCTCACGGCGGGTTAGGCTGACAGATATGGCCCTGTTCTCCCGCCGCAAGAAGTCCGGTGACGATGTCGTCGCCCCCGCATCCGACGTCTCCGAGGTCGAGGGCGATGCCCCCGCCGATGCGGACGTGACTGCCCCGACCGCAGAGCCGGAGGTCGAAGCCCCCCGCATCGGCATCTCGGTGCAGGCGTTCCGCGGTGTCGGAGAAGCAGCTGGCCCCGCGGTCGCGCTGCCTGACCAGAACGAGCAGCCGGGCGGCTCCGACGACTCCACGGCCCGCGCTGCCCAGACCACCGCGACGGCGAACCCGCCCCGCCCTGCAGAACCCGTCGAGCGCCGTCTGCCGCTCGCTCCGGCGCTGCCGCCGGAGCAGACCGAGACGGTCGCGGGCATGAAGGACAACGTCCTGCTGCGCGAGGCGCTGAAGGAGATCGAAGCGGGCGCCACCAACGAGCAATTGCTCGGCGTCATGCGCCAGGCGCTGCAGGGGCACCTCTACATCCGCGTCAACGGCGACGCCCGTGCGCAGATCGCCGAGGGCAAGCCGCTGGCGGTGGCCGTCGTGCGCGATGAGGAGCGTCAGTTCATGCTCGCGTTCAGCTCGGCCGCCGCCGTGCGCGACTCCGTGCAGCTCGAGCAGGATCCCGCAGCGACCTCCGCGGTCGCACAGCCGGTCACCGCCGTACTGCAGCAGGTCGTCGCCGGCGACTTCGCCGGCCTGATCGTCGACAACGCCTCGGCCCCGCACCGGGTCGTGTTTCCCACGGAGCTGCTGCAGAAGACCCTCGAGCAGGCCGATGTCGACATGACCGTCAAGACGATCCTCGCGACGCCGCGGGCCCAGGATTCGGCGACCAAGGTCGGGGAGGCCCTCGCCACCACGCGCATGTGGGTGGCCGTGAACGACGGCACCGACACGGGACAGGTCGGCATCGCCGAGGCGCAGACCACGGACGGCAAGCGGTTCCTGCAGCTGTTCACGCATCCGCTCGAGGTGATCGCGCTCGGTCGAGGTGATCGCCCGTTGCCCTTCACACCCGATCAGCTCGCGAAGGTGCTCTCCAGCCACACCGCGATGGCCGGCGTCATCGTCGATTCGGCAGGACCGTCGATGATCGTCGAGCGCGACGCCCTGGCACCGGTGCTCGCGCTCGCCGTCGATCTCGACGACTGACGTCGCGGAAGGACCGTCTCCTCCGGGGGTTCCGCCGGGAACGCCCGCGCCCTAGTGTCGGAGCATGGCCTCCGAGCGCGTGACCGTGACCGTCGCCGACACCGACGGAGAGCGCGACGTCGTGCTCTCCAGTCCGAACCGGGTGGTGTGGCCTGATGTCGGCATCACCAAGGCGGAGCTGGCGGAGTACGTGCAGCGTGTCTCCGTGCCGTTCCTCTCAGCGAACGGCGGGCGTCCGGTCTCGCTCGAACGGTTTCGCGACGGGGTCGGCAGTGACGGCTTCTTCTCCAAGAACCCTCCGAAGGGCACGCCCGACTACGTCGACGCCGTCACGGTGACCTACAACAGCGGGCGCCAGCATCCGCAGCTCGTGCTCAACCGTGCGAGCGCGGTCGTGTGGGCCGTGCAGATGAACACGATCGTGTTCCATCCGTGGGCGTCGCTCGCGGCCGACGCCGACAACCCGATCGAGCTGCGGATCGACCTGGACCCCCAACCCGGCACGGACTTCGCCGACGCCGTGCGCGCCGCGCATGTGCTGCGGGAGGTGCTGCAGGAGGCGGGGCTGGAGGCGTTCGCGAAGACCAGCGGCAACCGCGGACTGCACGTCTTCGCGCCCATCGAGCCGGCCCATGAGTTCCTCGACGTGCGTCATGCGGTGATCGCTGCGGGGCGTGAGCTGGAGCGGCGGATGCCCGAGCAGGTGACCATGAACTGGTGGAAGGAGGAACGCGGAGAGCGGATCTTCGTCGACTTCAACCAGGCCAACCGCGACCGCACCATGGCGGGCGCCTACAGCCCGCGTGCCCTCCCCGCGGCGACGGTGTCGACCCCGGTGCATTGGGAGGAGTTGGACGGCCTCGACCCCACGCGCTTCACGGTGCGCAGCATCCCGCAGCGGCTCGATGACGTGGGGGACCCGTGGGCGCCGATGCAGGATGCGCCCGGACGCATCGACACCCTGCTGGAGTGGTGGGCGCGTGACGTCGAGAACGGGCTGGGGGAGTTGTCGTTCCCTCCGGAGTTCCCCAAGATGCCGGGGGAGCCGCCCCGGGTGCAGCCGAGCAAGAAGGTCGCCGCGAACTGGGACGACGACGCCACACCGGCCGAGAAGAGCTGACCGCGCTCAGGCCAGCACGTCGGCGAGGTCGTAGCCGGCGACCGTGTCGAGCTGATCGTAAGTGCACGATCGGGCATCGCGGTCGGGGCGCCAGCGCTCGAACTGCACGGTGTGCCGGAAGCGCGCTCCTTCGAGCTGGTCATAGCGCACCTCGAGCACACGCTCGGGGCGCAGCCTCACGAACGACACGTCCTTCGCCCCGCTGAAGCGCGAGCGCTCGCCCACTCCCGTGACCGCGTCGCCGGCCTCGTCGCGCTCCACCAGCGGTGCCAGCTCCGTCACCAGCTCCTGGCGGCGTACGTCACTCCACGCAGCCACCCCGCCGACCTGGCGCAGGCTGCCGTCGTCACCGTACAGCCCGACCAGCAGGGAGCCGACCCCCGAACCCGACTTGTGGATGCGATACCCGAGCGCGACCACATCGGCGGTGCGTGCGTGCTTGATCTTGATCAGCGTGCGCTTGCCGGGGGCGTAGGGCTCGGCGAGCGGCTTGGCGACCACGCCGTCGAGTCCTGCCCCCTCGAACTCCGCCAACCAGCGGACGGCGGCCTCGCGGTCACGGGTGGTGCGCGTGAGGTGCAGCGGGTGCGGCACATCGGCCAGCAGCCGTTCGAGGCGCTGCCGGCGGTCTTCGAACGGCGTCGCGCGCAGATCGTCATCGCCCTCGGCGAGCAGGTCGAAGGCGATGAACATCGCCGGGGTCTCGGCGGACAAACGGGCGACGCGGGATGCCGCGGGATGGATGCGCTGACTCAACGCCTCCCAATCGAGGCGCTGGGCGCCCTCGGGCCCGGTGGCGACCACGATCTCGCCGTCGAGCAGGCACGGACCGGGCAGCAGCGTCGGGATGGCCTCGACCAGTTCGGGGAAGTACCGCGTCAGCGGCTTCGCACCGCGGGAGCCGATCTCGACGGTCGTGCCGTCCCACGAGATGAGGCCGCGGAAGCCGTCCCACTTGGGCTCATACAGCAGCCCGCCCGGGGTCTTCGCAGGGTCGGGCACCGTCGCTGCGGCTTTGGCCAGCATCGGCGCAGGGATCTCGTAGCGCATGGCTCCATCCTGGCGTCGCCATCGCCGTGGCGGAAGAGCACGCGAGGCGGCTTCTCAACTCAGGATGAACCTCGCCGGGGGTGGAGGGTGAGTCGCAGATTCCGGCGGCTCGCCCAGGTGCTGGGCACGGAGCGTCCTGAGTTGTGGACGCGTCAGCCGAAGAGATCGGCCAGCGCGTGGGGGAGTCCGGCATCGGCGAGGGCCGTACGGGCGGCATGCCAGCCGGCCATGCCGTTCACCCCCGGACCCGGAGGGGTCGCGGACGAGGCGAGGTAGACGCCGCGCATCGGAGTGCGCCAGGGAGTGGGAGACAGCGTGGGTCGCCGCACGGCCTGCACGAGGCTGAAGACGCCGCCGGAGATATCGCCGCCGATCTCGGCCGGGTTGACGGCCTCGCGTGAGGAGGCCGGCACGGCGTGGTGGGCGACGATGCGATCGCGGAACCCGGGGGCGAACCGCTCGACCTGCGCTGTTATGAGGGAGGTCGGATCGAGATCGGACCCGGCAGGCACGTGGATGTACGCCCAGAACACCGCCCGCCCGTCGGGAGCCCGTGACGGATCGAACACCGAGGGCTGCACGGCGAGCACGTACGGCCGGTCGCTCACGCGTCCCTGCGCCACGGCATTCTCGCTCGCCCAGATCTCGTCGCGCGTGCCACCGATATGCACGGTGGGCGCCCGCGCGACATCGGCGTGGGCCCACGGGACCGGCCCGTCCAGCGCGAAGTCGACCTTCGCCGCCCCTGGCCCGTAGCGGTACGCGGTCAGCGCTTTCGCGTAGCGCGAGGGGATGTCGGGGTGGGTCAGCGCCAGGCGCGGCGAGCTGTTCAGCAGCAGCAGGTCGCCGCGCGCCGGGTCGCCCCAGTCGAGAGTGCGCAGGTCGGTGACGTGCGTCCCGGTCTCGACGGTGCCGCCGTGCGCCACAAGGTCGGACACCAGGGCGTCGGCGATGCGCTGGGCTCCGCCGCGCGGATACATCCACCCTCCGGCGTGTGCGTGGGCGGCCAGCAGCAGGCCGGCCGCGGCACCGGAGAGCGATGGCAACCGCGTGTTGGCATGAGCGACCACGCCGGCCATGAGCGCCGCGGCCTCCTCGGTGCGCAACGCGCGCCGTGAGAACAGGGCACTCTGGTCGATCATCCGCGCGACGTACCGTGCTGCCGTGACGGGGTCGTGGGGGACGCGCAACAGGGCGTTCCCGGTGAAGTCTCCGAGGCCGTCGATGTGGCGGGCGAGCGGCCTCAGTCTTCTGGTCCAGGCGGCGCCGTCGACGCCCAGCCCGCGTGCTGTGCGGTCGATGTCGCGCCAGGCGATTGCCGCTCGCGCGTCGTCGAGGGGGTGCGCGTAGGAGATCTCGGGGCGGATCCAGTCGATCCGCTCGGCCAGTCCGAACGCGCGGAAGAACGGCGAGGCGAGGGCGGCGGGGTGCACGGCGGAGCAGACATCATGCCGGAACCCGGGGAGTGTGGATTCGAGCGTGCGCACGCCGCCGCCGATCGTCTCCGCGGCTTCGAGCACCCGCACCCGGTAGCCGGCGCGGGCGAGCGCGACCGCGGCGGCGAGACCGTTCGGCCCTGACCCGACGATCGTTGCCCGTGACATCACGCCAGTCTCGCATGCGGGTGCGCGCGCCGTGCGTCCCCGGTGCGGGGAGATCGGTTCGAGAATCGGTCGGCGGACGCGCTCAGACGTGCGATCCTGGAGAGTGATGAAAGAAGTTCAGGGGCCGACCCCCGCAGGCACCTCCCGTCCATATCGCTCGCTGCCCGAAGCATTGCGTGCGCACCGCATCGACCCGTCGAACCATGAGTTCATCACCGGCATCATGGATGCCGTCGGCATCAGCTCGTACATCGACCGCGGCCGCTACATCGAGGCCATCCGCCGCGGAGAGGGCGCTGCCCTTCACATCGGCAAGACCTACACGAACGGCTTCACGGAGGACGAGCACATCGTCGTCGGCTCGACCGCTCTGCGGCTGCAGCCGAGCGAGGGCCGCGCGCCGTTGTTCTACGTGAGCCACCCGAGCGAGTTCATCCCGCTGACGCCGCCCCGCGCGGCCAAGCGCACGACGACCCCGCGCGTTGCCGCCGCTCCCCGCGAGCGTGCGTCGAAGCCGGTCGAGGAGCGCGACTACGGCGTGTGCGATGTCTGCTTCATGGTGAAGACCCCGGCTGGCGGCTGCGGCTGCAACTGATCGCTCGAGCCGACGGACGTGCTCCGCACGGCCGTCGGCTCAGCCCGCGAGCTGCGACAGGCGATACCGACCGGGGGTCATCCCGACGAGCGGCGTGAACTGCTCGATGCACTGACTGGTCGTCGCCCATCCGCACGCCGCGGCCGTGTCGGTCACCGAGGTGCCGTCGGCGAGCAGGACGAGTGCGCGATGCACACGCAGCTGAAGTCGCCACTGCCGGTACCCCATGCCCGTCTCCTGCTGGAACAGGCGGCTCAACGTGCGCTCGGCTGTGCCCGTGCGTGCGCTGATCCCGCCGAGCGACACCGGCACCGCGAGGTCCTCCTCGACGATGCGCGCCGCCTCGCGCAGGCGCGGATCATGCGGTTCCGGCAGATGCAGCGGCTGCTCGGGCGCGGTGACCGCCTCATCCACGATGACGCGACGCAGGTGGTCGAGCGCGTCGGCGCTGCGGGAGCGGTCGGATGTCATCGCCAGCACCGCCTCGCGGGCGAGCGGTGTCGCGACGAGAACCGCTGGCGCGGCCGGAAGCAGGGCCGCGAGCTCATCGCCGAGGTGGACGATGCGCATGTCCGTGCGCCCGTGCGCGCGATGACGGTGCTCGGCGCCGGCGGGCACCCACGCCATTCGGGTCGATGGCGCGATCCAGGCGCCGTCGTCGGTGAGCAGCGACAGCACGCCGGATGCGGCATGCACGAGGTGCCCCAGAGGATGGGCGTGACGGGGTGAGGTCTCGGCGTGCGCGAACCGGTAGGCGCCCTCCATCGGCAGCGCCGCGGGGGAATCAAAGTCGACGAGGTGCAGATCGACGAGTCGAGGAGATTGGCGGGTATTCGACATCACAATGCAGTTTACGTGTTTCCTGACAGGGGGAGCGAATGCTGGACTCGAGGCATGACCACGATGCAGGAACCGTTCGACACCGCTCCGATCCCGGCGACCGCGCCATCCGTCCGACGCGGCGCGGTGCTCACCGGGATATACGTGGGGGTGGGGCTCCTCATGATCGCCCTGAACCTCCGCATGGGTGTCGCGTCGGTCGGGCCGGTGCTCCCTGCGATCGAGCAGGAGCTCGGCATCCCCGCAGCAGCGGCCGGACTGCTGACCACGATCCCGGTGTTCGCCTTCGGGGCCTTCGCGTTCCTCACTCCGGCGTTGACGCGCTGGATCGGGCTGCACCGGCTGCTCGCGCTCACGATGGTCGTCGTGGCGGTCGGCATCGGCATCCGCCTCCTTCCGTCTCCGCTGGCGCTCTTCGGCGGCACGGTGCTGGTGGGCGCGGGGATCGCGGTGGCGAACGTGTGCATGCCTGCAGTGATCAAGCAGGACTTCGCGCACCGCCTCGGGCTGATGATGGGTCTGTACTCCACGGTGCTGTTCCTCGGCGCTGCCGCGGCTGCCGCCCTCACCGTGCCGTTCATGGTCGCGCTCGACGGATCCTGGCGGGGTGCCCTGGGGCTCTGGGCGATCCCGGCGGTGCTCGCCCTGTTGATCTGGACTCCGCGGGCGATCCGCAGCGTCGCCGACTCGCCGATGGTGGCGGGAGCGCCCGGCGATGCGATCACGGAGTCTCCAGACGAGCCGCGCCTCGGGATGCTGCTGCGCGATCCGGTCGCGTGGGCGGTCACCGGATTCATGGGTTTGCAGAGCTTGAGCTATTACGCGGCCCTGACCTGGATCCCCACCCTGCTGCACGACGCCGGGGTTCCGGCGTCCGAGGCCGGACTGCTGCTGTCGTATTCGAGTCTGCCGGGGATCGCGGCGGCGCTGCTGGTGCCGACGATGCTGCGTCATATCCGGCAGACGTGGTTCCCGGTCGTGGCCTCAGCGTTGCTGTGCGCGGCAGGACTCACCGGTCTGCTCGTGGCGCCGGCCGGCGCCGCGGCGTGGGTGTGGATGACGCTGCTCGGCTTCGGTCAGGGCGCCGCGATCGCGCTGTCGTTGACCTACATCGTGCTCCGCGCGCCCGACGCGAGGCGCACCGCGCACCTGTCGACCATGGCGCAGGGAATCGGATATCTGCTGGCCGGACTCGGGCCGATCGGACTCGGCCTGCTGCACGCCGTCGTCGGCGGATGGACCGCTCCTGTGGCGGCGCTCGTCGTGCTGCTCGGGGTCCAGGCCGTGATGGGCGCTGCGGCGAGCCGAGAGCGCCACGTGCGCTCCTGAGCGGTCGAGCCGTCGACGCGGGCTGCTGCTCAGACGAACGCGCTCATCCCGGTGATGTCGCGACCGAGCAGCAGCGCCTGCACGCTCTCGGTTCCCTCGTAGGTGTGGATCGCCTCGATGTCGGCCATGTGCTGCATCACGCCGTTCTCGAGCAGGATGCCGTTGCCGCCGAGCAGATCGCGGGCGATAGCGGCGACGCGGCGGGCGGCCCGGGTGTTGTGGAACTTCGCGAGCGAGGCCTGGGTCGGGCGCAGCTCGCCCGCGGTCTCGAGGTCGGCGAGGCGACGGCAGTACAGCTGCATCGCCGTGACGTCCTCGAGCATGTGGGTCAGCCGCTCCTGCACCATCTGAAACTTCGCCAGCGGCTTGCCGAACTGCACCCGCTGCGTGGCGTATGCGAGCGCAGCCTCGTAGCAGGCAGTGGCATGACCGAGCGCCGACCAGGCGACGCCGGAGCGGGTGGCGTAGAGCACGACGGAGGCGTCCTTGAAGCTCTTCGTGCCGGGCAGCACGGCGTCGAGCGGTAAGCGCACGTCGTCGAGCTCGATGTGCGCCTGGTGGATGGCACGCAGTGATGCTTTGCCGCGGATGACGGATCCGGTATAGCCGGGGGTGTCCTGCTCGACCAGGAAGCAGCGCACGGCGCCGTGCTCCGGTGCGGTCTCGTCATCGACGCGAGCCCACACGAAGCTGATGCCGCCGGAGGCGCCGTTGCCGATCCACTTCTTCGTGCCCCGGAGCACCCAGGTGTCACCGTCGCGCCGCGCCATGGTCTCGAGCGAGACGGAGTCGGAGCCGTGGTCGGGTTCGGTCAGGGCGAAGGATCCGAGCACGGAGCCGTCTGCCAGCGCGGTGAGCCACTTCTCCTGCTGCGCTTCGGAGCCGAACAGTGCCAGGGTGCGCAGGGCGAGTCCGCCCTGCACCGCGAGGATCGTGCCGAGCGAGCCGTCGCCGCGCGAGATCTCCATGTTCACGAGCCCTGCGGCGAGGGGCGAGAGCCGAGTGAGAGCAGGATGCTCGATGCCGTCGACCACGAGGTCCATCTCGCCCATCCGCCGGGCGGCCTCGAGCGGATACTCCGCGCGGTCCCAGGCGTCCGCCATCTGCGGGGCGACCTCGTCGATGTACGCCTTGGCGCGGTCCCACGCGGCACGGTCCGCCGCGGGGATGTCGGAGAACACGGCGTAGTAGTCGCCGTCCTGGCGTCCGGTGACGTCGTACGACGAGACGCGCTCGCCGGGGAACGGGGAAGCTTCGGTGCGCATGATGACTCCTTCGTGGCACCAAGTATCGTACTCGCCGAAACTCGGTTTCACGACAGGATGTCGTGGGGAGCGCGCTGCCGGGTCAGCCCAGCTCGGCGCGCACGCGCCGGGTGACCTCGGCGATCGGCATCGACCGGGGGAAGACAGCCACCACAAGGTCGTCGGCCGAGGGCTCGGCGACGGCATCCTGCTGCACGCCGAAGCGCCGCATCGCGACGTCGAGCGCCTGACGCAGCGTCGACGCCGGCACGCGCTTGCCGCGCAGCATCTGGCGCAGCACATGGTTGTGCACGGCCGTGATGACGGCGGCGTAGCTGACGGCGTCGAGCGGGTCGAGGTCGGGAAGCGACTCGCGCAGGTACTCGTCGAACAGGCGTTCGTAGCGGAACACCGCCACGATCTCCCGTTCGCGCAGCGCGGGGATCTGCCGCACGAGCTCGTAGCGTCGTCTGGCCACATCGGGCTCGGCGGCGAAGTGCCGGAAGACGAGCATCGCGCCGTCGGCGACGGTCGACCAGGGGTCGCCTTCGGAGACGGAGAAGTGCTCGCGCAGCACATCGAGCAGCAGCTCATGGTCGGCGAAGACGACGTCATCCTTGCCGCCGAACTGTCGGAAGAAGGTCGAGCGCGATACTCCTGCGGCCCGGGCGATCTGCTCGACCGAGGTCTGTTCGAAACCGTGTTCGGCGAACAGGTCGAGTGCGGCGGCGACGACGCGCGTCGCGTTCGCGGCGGCGGAAGAGGTTTCGCTCATCCTCTGATGCTAGGTCACCGTCCTCCGATGCGTGCGGAAGCGCCGGCGCGGGCAGGGGGCGCTCAGGGCGAGGTAGTAGGCTGGGGGACTGGTCGATGTCTCGACATCGAGAGAATTACCAGACAGCAGCCCAGTGAAGGAACCACAGTGGATCTGTACGAGTACCAGGCACGAGACGTTTTCGAAAAGTACGGAGTGCCGGTTCTCGCCGGCATCGTCGCGGACACCCCTGAAGAGGTGAGGGCGGCTGCAGAGAAGATCGGCGGAGTCGTCGTCGTCAAGGCTCAGGTCAAGACCGGCGGCCGTGGAAAGGCAGGCGGCGTCAAGGTCGCCAAGACCCCCGACGAGGCGTACGAGGCGGCCAAGGCCATTCTCGGACTCGACATCAAGGGCCACATCGTCAAGCGCGTCATGGTCGCCCAGGGTGCCCGCATCGCCGAGGAGTTCTACTTCTCTGTGCTGCTCGACCGGGCCAACCGCTCCTACCTGAGCCTCTGCTCGGTCGAGGGCGGCATGGAGATCGAGGAGCTCGCCGTCGAGCGCCCCGAGGCGCTCGCCCGTGTCGAGGTCAACCCGCTCACGGGTATCGACAAGGCGAAGGCGGTCGAGATCGCCCGCGCGGCGAACTTCCCCGAGGACCTCATCGAGAAGGTCTCCGACGTCTTCGTGAAGCTCTTCGACGTCTACAAGGGCGAGGATGCGACGCTCGTCGAGGTCAACCCGCTGGTACGCACCGAAGAGGGCGACATCATCGCGCTCGACGGCAAGGTCACCCTGGACGACAACGCCTCCGAGATCCGCCACCCCGAGCACGAGGCACTCGAGGACAAGGACGCAGCCGACCCGCTCGAGGCCAAGGCCAAGAAGAGCGGCCTGAACTACGTGAAGCTCGACGGCGAGGTCGGCATCATCGGCAACGGCGCGGGCCTGGTCATGTCGACGCTCGACGTGGTCGCCTACGCCGGTGAGAACCACAACGGCGTCAAGCCGGCCAACTTCCTCGACATCGGCGGCGGCGCCTCGGCCGAGGTCATGGCCGCCGGCCTCGACGTCATCCTCGGCGACCCGCAGGTCAAGAGCGTGTTCGTGAACGTCTTCGGCGGCATCACGGCGTGCGACGCCGTCGCCAACGGCATCAAGGGCGCGCTCGAGACGCTCGGCGCCACGGCATCCAAGCCGCTGGTCGTTCGTCTCGACGGCAACCGCGTCGACGAGGGTCGCGCGATCCTCGCCGAGTACGCGCACCCGCTCGTCACCCTGGCCGCCACGATGGACGAGGGCGCCGACAAGGCCGCCGAGCTCGCCAACGCCTGATCGCAGAGAGACACAAGGACTGAAGAAATGTCGATCTACCTCAACAAGGACTCCAAGGTCATCGTCCAGGGCATCACCGGCGGCGAGGGCACCAAGCACACGGCGCTCATGCTCAAGGCCGGCACCCAGGTCGTCGGCGGCGTCAACGCCCGCAAGGCCGGCACCACGGTCGCGCACACCGACAAGGACGGCAACGCCGTCGAGCTCCCCGTCTTCGCCTCGGTCGCCGAGGCGATGAAGGAGACCGGCGCCGACGTGTCGATCGCCTTCGTCCCCGGCGCCTTCACGAAGGACGCGATGATCGAGGCCATCGATGCCGAGATCCCGCTTCTCGTCGTCATCACCGAGGGCGTCCCCGTCGGCGACTCGGCCGAGGCCTGGGCCTACGCGCAGAGCAAGGGCAACAAGACCCGCATCATCGGCCCGAACTGCCCCGGCATCATCACCCCCGGTGAGGCGCTCGTCGGCATCACCCCGGCGAACATCACCGGCAAGGGCCCGATCGGCCTCGTGTCGAAGTCGGGCACCCTGACCTACCAGATGATGTTCGAGCTGCGCGACCTGGGCTTCTCGACCGCCATCGGCATCGGCGGCGACCCGGTCATCGGCACCACGCACATCGACGCGCTGGCCGCGTTCGAGGCGGACCCCGAGACCAAGGCGATCGTCATGATCGGTGAGATCGGCGGCGACGCGGAAGAGCGCGCGGCCGACTACATCAAGGCGCACGTCACGAAGCCGGTCGTCGGCTACGTCGCGGGCTTCACCGCCCCCGAGGGCAAGACGATGGGCCACGCCGGCGCGATCGTCTCGGGCTCGGCAGGCACCGCTCAGGCCAAGAAGGAGGCTCTCGAGGCCGCCGGAGTCAAGGTCGGCAAGACGCCGTCCGAGACGGCAGACCTGATGCGCGCGATTATCGAAGCGCTCTGATCTGAGCTACGCTTGATCTGAAGGCCCCGGACTCCACTCTGGGGCCTTCTTTCATGCCCGGGAGCAGCCCCGGTATTGCGGCCGGTCCGAACTTCTGCGGCCTGTGCGCGCATGATCGGCCGCCGAAGTTCGGATTGGCCGCAGAAGTAGGCGGCCTCGGGCATCAGACACGTGTCGAGGATGCGAAGTCGAGGATGCGAAGAGGGGCGGATGCCGCAGCATCCGCCCCTCTCGTGAATCGGTGCGTCAGATACCGACGCCGAAGAGCGACTCGATGGGACCGCGCGCGAAGAACAGCACGAACCCGGCGGCGACGGCCCAGAGCAGCGGGCTGATCTTCTTGGCCTTGCCCGACAGCGACTGCACGAGCACCCAGCTCACGAAGCCGGCGCCGATACCGTTGGCGATCGAGTAGGTCAGCGGCATCACGGTCACGGTGAGGAACACCGGCAGCAGCACGCTGAAGTCGCTCAGATCGATGTACTTGATCTGCGCCATCATCATGGCACCGACGATGATCAGCGCGGCCGCGGCGATCTCCGTCGGGACGATCGAGGTGAGCGGGGTCAGGAACATCGCCAGGAGGAAGATCCCACCCGTGACCACGTTCGCCAGGCCCGTGCGCGCGCCCTCGCCGATGCCGGCGCCGGACTCGATGAACACGGTGCTCGACGACGAGGAGGTGGCACCACCGGCGATGGCGCCGACGCCCTCGACGATCAGTGCCGACTTGATGCGGGGGAAGTCGCCCTTCTCATCGGCCAGGCCGGCTTCCTTCGCGAGGCCGGTCATGGTGCCCATGGCGTCGAAGAAGTTCGAGAACACCAGGGTGAACACGATCATGACGAGGGCGACGAGGCTGACCTTGTTAAAGTCGAATCCGAAGTCCACGGCTCCGATCAGGCTCAGGTCGGGCAGGCTGACGGGCGAGCCGGTGAGCGCGGGGACCGTGAGGCTCCAGCCGCCAGGGTTGACCGCGCCATCAGCGCCGATCTGCGGGCCGAGGTGCCAGATCGCCTCGACGATCACGGCGAGCACGGTGCCGGAGACGAGTCCGATCAGCAGCCCGCCCTTGACCTTGCGGGCGACGAGGATGCCGGTGAGGATCAGGGTCGCGACGAACAGCACGGTCGGCACGGTCGCGATCGAGCCGCCGATGCCGAGGCCGACGGGCGGGGACGCGGCGCCGGTCGCCGTGACGAAGCCCGAGTTGACGAAGCCGATGAACGCGATGAAGAAGCCGATACCGACCGTGATGGCGATCTTGAGCTGGAAGGGCACGGCGTCGAAGATCAGCTTGCGCAGACCGGTCGCGGCCAGCAGCACGATCACGATGCCGTTGATCATCACGAGCGCCATGGCCTCGGCCCAGGTGACCTGGCCGACCACGGAGAACGCGACGAACGCGTTGATGCCGAGGCCGGCGGCGAAGCCGAAGGGCAGCCGCGTGACGAGGCCGAACAGGATCGTCATGATGCCGGCGGTGAGCGCGGTGGCGGCGCCGACAGCGCTGAAGTTCAGCGTCGTGCCGTCGACATCGGCGGCGCCGGTGAGGATGATCGGGTTGAGGATCACGATGTACGCCATCGTGACGAACGTCACCAGGCCACCTCGGATCTCGGTGCCGACGGTGGAACCGCGCTTGCTGATCTCGAAGAACCGGTCGAGCGCGTTCTTCGGTTCGGCAGTCGCAGGGGCAGGGGACGGGGCAGTTGTCATCGGGGGAACCTCCGCAGGAGACGATATCGTGTCGTCCGCACCCGCGCGCGCCCCCAGGAGCCTGCGGGGTTCTCGTCGTAGTCTCGAATCGCTATGCAACGCCTCCTCGTCGCGCTCCTCGCCGCCTTCGACGCCGTCATCGCCGCCGCGGTCGGCCTCGCCGTGCTGCTCGCGCCGCTGACCCTGCTGTGGACCCTCGCCTTCGGGGCGACCGCGGACTGGGGCGCGCTCTGGCCGCTCACCGGAACGCTCTGGGGATTCGGGCACGGCGTGCCGCTCGACGTGACCATTCCCTCGGAACTGCTGGTCGCGCTCACGATCCCCGCGGCAGCCGCGAACTTCATCGTGTCGGTGACGCCGCTGGCCTTCCTTCTGTTCACGGTGCTCTTCGCCGCGCGTTCCGGTGCACGCGCCGCCAAGGCGGGTGCCTGGCTCATCGGTGCCCTCTCGGGTGCCGCGGTGTTCGCGATCATCGCTGCCGGCGTCGCCCTCTCCTCCCGGCTGGAGGGGGCGCAGACCTCGTTGCCCCTCGCGATCATCCTGCCGAGCACCGCCTACCTGACCGGCGCGGTGTGCGGCGCGGTCAGGATCGCCTGGGAAGACGGCGACGGGGGCCCGCTCGATCGTCTGCACGACCTCGTCGACACCTGGGGTGACTGGACTCCCGTACCCGCCTCGATCGTGCGCGGTGCGGCCTTCGCGGTGATGGGGGTGACCGCCGCTGCTGCCACCGCTGTGGCGCTCATGACGCTGCTGCGCGGCGGTGAGGTGGTCGCGCTGTTCCAGGCGTCGCGAGTGGATGCGCTCGGTGCCACCGTGATGGCCCTCGGCCAGTTCGCATATCTCCCGACACTCATCGTGTGGGCCGCCTCGTGGATTGCCGGGCCCGGATTCGCGGTCGGCGTCGGCACGGCCGTCTCTCCGGCCGGTACGCAGCTCGGCGTCGTGCCCGGCATCCCGATCCTGGGGCTGCTCCCCGAGAACAGCTCGATCTGGATGCTCATCGTCGTGCTGGTCCCGATCGCCGCCGGAGCCGTCGCCGGATGGGCCGTCCGCTCGCGACTGGTCTGGGAGGGCACGCCGCTGGCCCTGCTGCCGCGCGCGGTCATCGCCGTCGGCATCGGTGCGGTCGTCGCGGGCATCGCTGCGGTCGCTGCTGCCCTCGCCCACGGTTCGATGGGGCCGGGGCGGCTGGTGGAGGTCGGGCCCGCACCCGTTCCGTTCGCACTGGCTCTCGGGGGAGAGGTGCTGCTCGGCGCCGCGATCCTGCTGCTCTCGCCGCGCCATCGCGACGAGCTGGCCGAGGAACGCACCGACCGCTGGAACGCCGAGATGGCGGGCATCCCGACGGTGGACTGGGCCACGATCGACCGGGCGCCCGAGATCGCGCAGACGGATGCTGCGCGCTCGGCCGATGACACGGCACCGCTCGACGACCTCGGCAGGTTCACGGCCCCGGACGCGACCGACCGGCGCGACTGACCGCTGCCGCAGAGCCGACGCACGGCAGGAGCGGGCCGCGCGCCCCGGTAGACTGGGCGCGTGCTCACGGTCGCCGTTCTCATCTCGGGCACCGGCTCGAATCTTCGCGCCCTCCTCGAGGCCGCTCGCCATCCCGACTTCCCCGCTCGGGTGGTCGTCGTCGGCGCCGACCGCGAGGCCGACGGTCTGGCCCATGCCGAGGAGTTCGGCATCCCCAGCTTCACCGTCCCCTGGCACGAGCACGACAGCCGTGAGGCCTGGGGCGAGGAGCTGGCCCGCCAGCTGCGGGTCTGGACGCCCGACCTGGTCGTGCTCTCCGGTCTCATGCGGCTGCTGCCGCCGGCGGTGGTGGCGGAGTTCTCACCGGCCCTGATCAACACGCATCCGGCTTTCCTCCCGGAGTTCCCCGGCGCCCACGGTGTGCGCGATGCGCTCGCGGCCGGCGTCGCGCAGACGGGGGCGAGCGTGATCGTCGTCGATGACGGCGTCGACACCGGTCCGATCCTGGCGCAGGAGCGCGTGCCGATCCTCTCCGGTGACACCGAGCACACCCTGCACGAGCGCATCAAGCCGGTCGAACGACGGCTCCTGATCGATGTGGTCCGCGGTATCGCCACCGGCGAGATCGCGCTGACCTCCTCCTCCTGATCTTCCCTCCTCCCACCGACGCACGTCCCTCACGCACGAAGGAGCCCTTCATGGCCGGCCCCCGCCACGACCCCTCGCTCTACCGCGATCGCGACACGGTGCCGATCCGTCGCGCTCTCATCTCGGTCAGTGACAAGAGCGGGCTGCTGACGCTCGCCGCCGCTCTCGCCGAGGCTGGCGCCGAGATCGTCTCCACCGGCTCCACGGCCGCCACGATCCGCGAGGCCGGATTCGAGGTCACCGACGTCGCCGCCGTGACCGGCGTGGCCGAGATGCTGGACGGACGGGTGAAGACCCTGCACCCGAAGATCCACGGCGGTCTGCTGGCCGACCTGCGTCTCGAGGACCATGAGCGCCAGCTCGACGAGCTGGACATCACCCCGTTCGACCTCGTCGTGGTCAACCTGTATCCCTTCGTCGAGACCGTCGCCTCCGGCGCGGTCGGCGACGACGTGGTCGAGCAGATCGATATCGGCGGCCCCGCGATGGTGCGCGCCGCGGCGAAGAACCACGCGAACGTCGCGATCGTCGTCTCGCCGCAGTCGTACCCCGCCGTCGTCGCGGCCATCGCAGAGGGCGGCACGTCGCTGTCGCAGCGCCGGGAACTCGCCGCCCGCGCCTTCGCGCACACCGCGGCCTATGACACGGCCGTCGCCTCCTGGTTCGCCGAGGGCACGCTGAACGCCGAGGGCGACCTGCCCGCTCACCTGACGATCCAGGCCGAGCGCCTCGCCACCCTCCGCTACGGCGAGAACTCGCACCAGCGTGGCGCGATCTACACCCGCTCCGGTGGCCACGGCATCGCCCAGGCCACGCAGCTGCAGGGCAAGGAGATGTCGTACAACAACTACGTCGACGCCGATGCCGCCCTCCGCGCCGCCTACGACATGATCAAGCCCGCTGTGGCGATCATCAAGCACGCCAACCCCTGCGGCATCGCGACCACGGCTCCGAACGCGCTCGACCCGATCGCCAGCGCGCACCTGCGCGCACACGAGTGCGACCCGGTCTCGGCGTACGGCGGAGTGATCGCGGCGAACGGCACCGTCACGCTCAAGATGGCGGAGAACCTCAAGGACATCTTCACCGAGGTCATCGTGGCCCCGTCGTTCGAGCCGGCCGCGCTCGAGGTGTTCAAGGCGAAGAAGAACCTGCGTCTGCTGCAGCTGCCGGAGGACTGGCAGCAGGAGCGCATGGACGTGCGTCTCGTCTCCGGCGGACTCCTGCTGCAGGACGCCGACCGCTTCCCCGACGACATCGTCTCGGTCGCGAAGAACTGGGAGCTCGTCTCGGGCGAGCGCCCGAGTGACGAGGAGATGGAGAACCTCATCTTCGCGTGGAAGGCGTGCCGCGCGGTGAAGTCGAACGCGATCGTGCTCGCCAAGGACAACGCCACGGTCGGTGTCGGCATGGGCCAGGTCAACCGCGTCGACTCGTGCCGCCTCGCGGTCGAGCGCGCAGGGGATCGGGCGGCCGGTTCGGTCGCGGCGTCCGACGCGTTCTTCCCGTTCGCCGACGGCGCCCAGGTGCTGATCGACGCCGGCGTCACGGCGATCGTGCAGCCGGGTGGTTCGGTGCGCGACGAGGAGGTCGTCGATGCCGCCCGCAAGGCCGGCGTCACGATGTTCTTCACCGGAGAGCGTCACTTCTTCCACTGAGTCGGTACTTCGGGGGCGGCTGCTTCCTCGCCCCACCGAGACCCCTCACCGTCATCGAAACCCCCTCGTGCAGACGTCTGCACGAGGGGGTTTCGGCGTCGACGGTGGGTCTCGGCAATCTCCGGTGCCGAGCCCCGCTCAGAGGATCACGATCGCCGACATCGCGACCGTGGACGCCGCCATGGTGGCGTGGTGCAGCCGGTGCACCCAGGAGCGTTCCGTGCGTAGCGCGATCGCACCCAGGAGGATGGCGCCCAGGCCGAATGCGCCGGCCATCAGCTGCGGCATCATCGCGCCCCCGCCGTGCACGTGCGCGTCCGGCGGGGGAACGGCGTCCGGCGCGGTCACCGCGTCCGGGGTCATCGTCGTCATGAGGAGGATCAGCGCAGCCGTGGAGACGAGCCCGAGGGCGAGGTGACCGGTCAGCGCCGCCGATTCGGCACCCGCGGGAGCCCGGCTCGCGCGTGGGGAGCGGCAGCGTGCGGCGAGAGCGAGGGCGGCGGGGAGCATCACGGCGAACCACACGATCGGTGGCAGCAGTGCGAGCGTCATCGCATCGGCCATGCCGATGACCATGAGCGCGGCGGCGGCGATCTCGGCATGACCGACACCGCGTCGCATGAGCGCGAGCGATCCCACACCGACCAGCGCCGCCGCCAGCGCGAAGACGTGCAGGAGGTCGCTCACCGTGACGACGCGGTCGGTGCGTCGTCGCGGACCGACACCCGACGCCAGGCGGCGGCGGACACATCGGCCGGCGCCGCCGCCGCGAACGCGATCGCCCCCTCTGCGACATCCAGTGCGATCGTGAGCTTCGTCTCCCAGCGCAGGTGCTCCGGCTGGTCGGCCCGCGCGCGCACCGAGATCGGCGCATCGGGGATCGCCCCGAAGGCGAGCGCTCGCTCCCGATCGTCGACGATGGCCGCGAGATCAGCCGCATCGGTCAGGCACTGGTAGCGGGGCACGCTCGTGGTCTCGTACGGCGAGTACTCGCCCGCGGCGAGCTCGGCATCGAGGAAGTGGTTCGTGTGCGCCAGGGTCTGTCCGCGCGGGGCGGGGAGCACCGCGACGCCGGCCGGGGAGACCTCCACGGCCGCCGCCGAGGGCGTCCGTCCGTCGAACGCGACGACCGTGAGCACGCTCGACGCGGCGAGGGGGACGGAGCGGGCCAGCTCGACGGCCTCGGCGAGCGTGCTCGCGCGGTCGAGGATCATCCGGGCGAGCACATGTACCGGCACCCCGGGCTGCGACCCGTCCGACCGGTGATGGAGGATGTTGAAGTGCACACCGACGCCGCGGTCGTTCACACCGATCTTGGCCGGTTGGCCGAACTCGCAGAACGTCACGACGCGCGCCCCGGAGGCCGACCGCAGTCGCCGCACCACGGTCTCGTTCGAGAGCGTCTCGTGCCAGTCCCAGGTCTGCAGCGTGCGGGGCGGCGTCGCATCGTCGGGCACGTGCACGACGGTCGAGCACTCCATCGACGGGGTCATCCGCGCGAGGATCTCGGTGCGTGCCGTGAGCAGATGCACATCGATGAGCGGCAACCCGCTCCCTTCGGCGATGCCGGCGAACTCCGCGGCGATCTCGGGGGCGGCGGACTCGGTGGCCGCGCGGCAGTCCTCCGCGACCGCCCTGGCGCTGTCGGCGCTCACGCCGGACTGCGCGAACAGCCGCAGGTACGAGTCCCGTGCACCGCGCAGCTGGGGCGACCACTGTGCGCCGAACCGGACGCCCTCGTCGTGCGGAGCATCCGCATCAGAGAACCACTCGTGCACGATCATTCCCGACCTCCGATGCGCTCGACCAGCTCAGCGACGTCGCCGTAGGGGCATCCGCGGGCGCGCGAGGCGGCGGCCACCCGCTGCCGCACCTCGTGCGGCTTGTCCTGGCTGACCTTGAACACCGCGCGCTGCTCGAGGATCTCGAACCGGAACGACACGATGCCTCCGACGATCCGCTCGAAGGTGGGCAGCGAGCTCGTCATGTCCCAGGCCGTCGGTTCGAGCGCTTCGAGCTCCTCGACCGTGCGCGTCACGACGTGCATCCCGTCGACGGCATCCTCGAGCACCGTGACCCTGGCCGTGAGATGCACGGCCGCGTAGTCCCAGGTGGGCACGTTCGGGTCGTCGGCGTACGTGGTGGGGGAGACGTAGTCATGAGGACCCGAGAACACCAGGAGCACGACGTCGCCGTCCGAGAGCTGCTGCCACTGCGGGTTCTTGCGCGCGATGTGTCCCAGGAGCTCGCCGCCGACGAAGCCGCCGTCCGGGGCCATCCGTTCGATGATGACGGGCGTGTGCGTGACGGTGGGCGCGCCCTCCGCTCCGCCGCCGTTCGAGACGACCAGGGCGAACGGATGGCGCCGCACGAGTTCGTTCACCTCGTGCTGCGAGGGGGCGAGGTACTTCTCGAATTCGTACATGGTCAGCCCGCCGCGCAGAGGATGGCGTCCCACGCGGTCTCACCGGCGAGGGTGGCCACCGCGGTGGAGTTCAGCGACAGTCGGCCGCGCGAGGTGCCGGGATCCTCGGGCAGCGCGACCTCATCGGTCGTGAGCGCGAACAGGGTGTCGCCGTCGAGCGGGGTATGGAACGGCTGGATGCCGCGGTGCATCGAGCTGTGCACCTGCAGACCGAACTGCTTCAGCTCGACATCGGACAGCTGCACGTTGGTGATCACGGCGGTGATCGTGGTGTTGCCCGACATCGAGTCGACCAGTCGCGACTCCCCGATCGCCTCTTCGTAGTCGAGCGCGGGATGCCGGCGCTCGCCGGTGGTCGCATCGAAGTTGCCGCGGATGATCCTGCCCGCGCGGTCCAGGATCACGCCGTAGGGGTTGAGCACCGTGACCACGAGCACCTTCACGTCGCCGACCTGCCGGAACGCGGCGCCCTGTCCCGTGAATTCGATGCGTGCCGGGTCCACCTTGCCGGACGACGCCGAAGCCCCGCCGCCCACGCGTCCGACCTCGATGACGCCTTCGCGCGCGGCGTGGAGTGCCGCCTTGCCGAGCGTGGTGTCGGGGAAGACCGAGTTGTCGCGCACCGAATAGTCGTAGATGATCGCCCCGGACACGAGCTGGAGCTGGTCGAACCCGGAGCGGTGCTCAGCGCGTGCGAACAGCGCCTCGGAGACCCCCGCGACGGCGGAGAGCCCGTACACGGAGCCGCCGGCGAGGCAGATCGCGTGGTTGTAGCCGTAGAGTCCGCTCGCCCCCACCGCGCCGCCGCGGCGGTCGGTGAAGGTCCTGGCCCCGGCGGGGATCGACAGCACCGTCGCCCCGGTCGGCCCCTCGGCATACTCGGCGGTGCCCAGGAGCACGCCGGGGAAGTCGTATTCGACCTGTCCGCGGTCCGTGCCGTGCACGGGGGTCAGGGCGTAGTCGCCGTTGGAGCGACGGGGACCCGCGGGGAGGACGGGGGCGAGACGGTGGATGTCGGTCACGATGAGAGCTCCTGGAACAGTTGACGCGAATAGGGATGGCTGGGCAGGTCGTAGAACACCTCGGCGGGTGCGTGCTCGACGATCTCGCCGGCGCGCATCACCGCCAGGTGATGGGAGATGTAGCGCACGGCGGCGAGATCGTGGGAGATGAACAGGGCCGCGAAGCCGTGCTCGGCCTGCAGATCCTGGATGAGGTTGAGGATCTGCGCCTGCACCGAGACGTCGAGCGCGCTGACGGCCTCGTCGAACACGATGAACGCCGGATGCGTGACGAGGGCGCGGGCGACGCTCACGCGCTGGAGCTGCCCTCCGGAGAGCTGGTGCGGGCGACGGGCGGCGAACGACGATGGCAGTCCGACCCGTTCGAGCATCGCCACCGCGCGCTCGTCTGCGGCCGAGCTGCGCCGCTCGTGCACGAGCAGCGGCTCCAACACCGACGACAGCACGGTCGAGCGGGGATCGAGCGCCCACCGGGGATGCTGCAGCACCGCCTGCATCCGGCCGGCGCGAGACCGCAGGCTGCGCGCGAGCGGAGCGCCCTGGAACCGCACGGCGCCGGAATCGGGACGCTGCAGCCCGAGCACGACGGAACCCGTCGTGGTCTTGCCCGATCCGGACTCGCCGACCAGGCCGAGGGTCTCGCCGGGGGCGACCGCGAACGACACATGCGACATGGCCCTGACCTCGCGCCGGTTCGTGCCGATGCCGGACGTGAAGGCGACGCTGACGTCGTCGAGCTCGACGGTGGGTGCCGCGGTCGACGCGGAGGGAACGGCGCTCATGCCGACACCTCCTCTCCGGGGCGCGGCCCCGCGCGGTGATCGGCCTCGACGAGCTCCACCGCACGGATGCAGAGGCTGTGGCGCGCGCCGAGGGGTTCGGGCCGCACGAGCTCGCACGTGTCGATGCGGTGGGCGCAGCGCGCGGCGAAGGCGCATCCCTGCGATTCGCCGTGCAGCACCGGCGGCGATCCCGGGATGCTCGACAGCCGCTCGCCACGCTTCGCCCGCGACGGATCGGTCGCCGCGAGTGCCCGTGCGTACGGGTGCACGGGGCTGCCGAGCACGGCGGACGCAGGGCCGCGCTCCACGACGCGCCCGGCATACATGACCGCGACCTCGTCGCACCAGCGCGCGACGGCGGGGAGGTCGTGGCTGAGCCAGAGGATCGTGGTGCCCTGTTCGCGGGCCTGCGCGAACAGCAGCCGCATGACCTCCTCGCGCACCTGGCTGTCGAGCGCCGCCGTGGGCTCGTCGGCGATGAGGAGCTTCGGGCGCCGGCACATCGCCATGGCGATCGCGACGCGCTGCGCCATGCCTCCCGAGATCTGATGCGGGAACAGCCGCACGACACGGGCGGGGTCGGTGATCAGCATCGACTCGAGCAGCTCCACCTGGCGGCGGGGCGACCCGTCGTCGCCGACGGCGCGGAGCACGAGCTTCAGCTGGGCGCCGATGCGCATCGTCGGGTCGAGCGAGCCGATCGGGTCCTGCGCGATGTAGGCGAGGGTGTCGCGGCGGTAGGCGCGGAGCGCGTCGTCGTCGAGGCCGAGCACGTCGATGCCGTCGACGTCGAGCGCGCCGCGGACGATTCGCGCCGCACGCGGCTGCAGGCGGCCGATGACCGCGGCGAGCGTGGACTTCCCGGAACCGGACTCCCCGACGATCGCGACGGAGCTGCCGTCGGCGACGTCGAGATCCACCCCGTCGAGGGCGCGGACCGTGGTGGCGCCCGTGAAATCGAGGGCCAGGTCGCTGATGTGCACGGCGGTCATCGGAGGGACCTCGTCTCTCGCGGTTCGAATCGGTCGCGGAGGCCGTCGCCGATGATGTTGATGCACAGGATCGAGATCACCAGCACGACGCCGGGGATGATCACGAGCTGCGGGGCCTGGGTCATGTAGAGCATCCCCTGCTGGATCAGGAGTCCGAGGGAGGCCTCCGGCACCTGCACTCCGAAGCCGAGGAAGCTCAG
Source organism: Microbacterium croceum (assembly GCF_023091245.1). NCBI lineage: Bacteria > Bacillati > Actinomycetota > Actinomycetes > Micrococcales > Microbacteriaceae > Microbacterium > Microbacterium croceum. The sequence continues at coordinate 1,603,811 of NZ_JAHWXN010000001.1, forward strand.
CCCGCCTTCGACCAGGATCGCGACGGAGAGCGCGTAGCTCGCCTGCACGGCGATGGTGCCCGAGATGTTCGGCAGCAGGCGGCGCGCGAAGATCACCGGGGTGCGCACGCCGCTGATGCGGGCGGAGATGATGAAGTCGCGCTCGGCCACGCCGCGGGTGGCGATGCGCACGACTCTGGTCATGAGGGGGATCGTGATCACGACGATGCTGATGATCGCCGCAGGGCGTCCCGGTCCCAGCAGTGCGGAGACGAGGATCGCCAGCACCAGAGCGGGGAACGCGTAGAGCACATCGGCGACGCGCATGACCACCTCGTTCGCCGCGCCGCCGTAATAACCGGCCAGCATGCCGAGCAGGGTGCTGACGACGGCCGAGCACACGACGGCGACGATCGAGACCACCAGGGTCGTCGCCGTCCCCTGGAACAGTCGGGGCAGCAGCGAGCGGCCGAGGTTGTCGGTGCCGATCGGCGCGAGCGCGGACGGGCCCTCCAGGCGCCCGCCGACGGTGGCGCTCGTCGATCCGGTGATGCCGGTGAGCACCGCGATCACCGTCACGATCACGATCACGCCGAGCACGATGATCGCGGTGCGCAGCACGGCGTCGCTGCGACGCCAGGCGCCGCGCGTGGCCTGGCTCGCCGCACGGACGCGGTAGGTGGCTGTGGGTGCGACGCTCATCGGCGGCTCCCTCCGGTCAGGCGCAGGCGCGGATCCAGCGCGTTGGCGAGGAGGTCGACCAGCAGGCTCGCGACGATGAAGACGATCGCGGCGAGCAGCACGGCGCTCTGCACGATCGCGTAGTCGCGGCGCCCGAGCGCCGTCTGCAGGTATGACCCCATGCCGGGGATGTCGAACACGAACTCCACGATCACGGTGCCGCCCAGCAGCACGGCGACCAGTGCGCCGACGATCGTGAGGATCGGTGCGGCGGCGTTGCGCAGCACGTGATGCCGCACGATGAACCAGGGCGTCTCGCCACGCGCCACCGCCGCCTGCACGTGCGGTTCCACGAGCACGTTCATCACCGCATCCCTCGTGTTGCGGGCGACGACGGCGATGCAGCCGACGGTCAGGACTGCGACGGGGAGCACGAGGGCGCCGAAGAACCGCCCCGGATCGACGGCGAACGGCGCGAACCGCCCGACCGAGACCCCGAGACCGAGCGTGGAGACCGTGAAGACCACGACCCCGGCGAGCAGGAACTCGGGGATGCTGATGCCGAGGGCGCTGATGATGCGTCCGACGGCTCCGGCCGAGCCCTCGGAGCGGAGCGCGGCGAGGAAGCCGAGCGGGATCCCCACGAGCAGAGTCACCACGATGGTGAGCAGGGCGATCGTCGCCGTGACGGGGAGACGGGCGGCGAACTCCTCCGACACCGACACGTTCGAGACGAACGAGTAGCCGAGGTCACCGGTGAGGACGCCGAAGAGCCAGTGGAAGTACTGGGCGACCACCGGGTCGTCGAGTCCGGACTCGGCCACCGCCTGGGCCCGCTGCGCCTCGGTGGCGAGCGGACCCAGGACGAGGTCGATGTAGTCGCCCGGCATGAGACGCACGGACGTGAAGATCAGCACCGAGACGACGAGCAGCGTCAGCAGTGCGGCGCCGATGCGCCGGAGCGACCACAGAGCGACGGCCATGTCAGCTGGCGCGGAACTGGGTGATGTACCGGAGGAAGTTGCCGTAGCCCTCGTCGCTGCTCAGCGTCGGGGACAGTGAGGCGGTGTTCCATCCGAGGGTGGAGGGGCGCAGCACCAGCGGGACCATCTCGCTCTGCTCGTCGGCGAGGGTGCACAGGTTCTCGAACACCGCGGCGCGGTCGGCGCCCGGTGCGGTCGAGTATCCGTCGGCGATGAGTCCGTCGAGCTTGTCGGAGCCCTTCATGAAGACGGCCGAGAAGCCGGCGACCTCGGGGTTCCACCACGTCGTGACCATAGCCGGGTCCGCATAGCCGGCGAACCAGCTCAGCGCCAGGTCGAAGTCGGCAGGGCTGCCGTAGACGGCTGCGGAGTAGGTGGCGTAGTCGACCTGCTGGATCTCGACGGTCACGCCGATCTCGGCGAGGTTCTGCTGCATGACCTGCGCGATCTGGGCGAGCACCGGCTCGTCGGTGTACACGACCAGGTCCAGTTCGAGACCGCCGATCTCATCGATCACGGCCTTCGCCGCCGCCACGTCGCGTGCGGCGGAGGGAAGGTCCGCGGCGACGCAGGCGTCGGGGAGTCCGGCCGGGGTGACGCCGGTCGCGGCCGTCGAGCCGCCGAACGCCAGTTCGTTGATCGCATCCCGATCGATCGCGCTGTTGATCGCGAACCGCACGTCCTGATCCTGCAGCGCCTCATCGCCGGTGAGCGAGTTGATCATCAGATAGTGGAAGTCGGTATTGCGCTGGCCGACGACCGTCACGTCCTTCGCATTCGCGAGGAGTTCGGCGGAGTCGATCGAGTTCAGCACCGCGAAGTCCGCGGAGCCGTCCCGGAGTGCAGCGGCCCTGGTGGCCTCATCACCGACGATGTCGATCGTCAGCGTCGAGAACCCGAGGGATGCGGCGTCGGGGTGGTGCTCGTTCGGCTCGAAGGTCCACTCCTCGTCCTGACGGTGCGCGGTCGCCACGAGCGGGCCGGTGCCGACCATCTCGGTCGTGATGTCGACCTCACCCGATTCGATCTCGGCCATCGGCAGCACGGCGGCCGGTGTGTTGGCGAGCGCGGCGAGGAAGGGGGCGTAGGGCTCGGAGAGCGTGACGGTGACCTCGAGGTCACCGGTCGCCTCGATCGACGTGATGGGGCCGAGCTGGCCGGTCCAGGTCGTCGGGGTGTCGAGGAGGCGCTGGAGGCTGCCGACCACGTCGGCCGCCGTCATCGCGCGTCCGTTCGAGAACACGGCGTCGTCGGCGAGCGTGAAGACGTACTCGGTGTCGCTCGGCGTCTCCCACGAGGTGGCGAGCGAAGGGGCGACGTCGAGGTTCTCGTCGATGGTGGTGAGCGTCTCGTAGGAGAGCCCCTCCAGCATCCAGGAGCGCGCGGTCGCCGCTCCCTGCGGATCCAGGCCGCTGGCCTCGGCGGTGTCGTAGTCCACCTGGACGACGAGCTCGCCGCCGCCGTCGAAGGCGTCGTCGGACACGGCGAGGAAGCCGGGTGCGACCTCGTTCTGGGTGGGTTCGGTATCGGGTGAGGCGCCGGCGGCGCATCCGGTGAGGGCGAGGACGGCGACGGCGGTGAACGCCACCCCCGCGCGAGCTGCAGAGTGCATGTCGGTGTTTCCCTTCGGGATGTCGGACGACGGCGGATCAGCCGTGGTGCGACGACGGGCGGACAGAGAGGTGATGCAGGTGGTGCTCGGTGCGTGCAGCGCCGGCGTCCTCGTGAGCACAGGCGCATGCGGTGGGGGAGGCCGGGACGTCGAGGGTCGGGTTCCGGTCGAAGAAGTCGTGGGGTTTCAGAGTGAAGCCGCAGGTGTCGACGGGCATGATCGGCCAGTCCTCCGTGCGGGGGAAGTGCGTGAGGCCGAACGTGTGCCAGAGCACCAGGTCGGCGCCGTCGAGTGAGGCGTCATCGGCCACGAAGGCGGGCAGCCCCTGCTCCGGGGCGCTCTGGTTGACCACGTCGCCCGCGGGGTAGCGCTCGTCGGGGTCGTATGCGGTGACCCAGAGGTCGGAGGTCGCGAAGCGGGCTCGGGACGCGATCACCGATTCGGGCTGCGCGAGGAGCACCGGCTTGCCCTCCGGCGTCAGCACGTAGGAGGTCGGACGGCCGAGGCGGTTCTTCGCGGTCGCACTGCTGATGCGCCACGTCCGATCGACGGTCGCGTTGGCCCGGCGCCGCCCCTCCTGCTCGCTGCGCAGACGGGTCTTCGTGAAGCCGATCGCGCTACCGTGCAGGTTGTCGTCGTCGATCGGGAGTGCCCCCACGTCCACCTCGTCGATCACCGCGGGCCCGTCGTCGACCGCCATGTCCAGGCGGGCGCAGAACAGGTGCTGGTGGTACGGGGCAGCGAGCCCTGGCGCGAGCTCGCTGGCGAACCTGCTGGTGCGCTCGTCATAGGCCGCGGTGAACACGAGCCCCGTCGCCTTCGCCTCGAACTCGATCTTGCCGTCGAGGTACAGGTACCAGTAGAACCCGTAGTCGTAGTTGCCGACCGTGACGAAGAACGAGATCACGAGACGCCGTTGGCGCCGGACGTCGCTCGTGCCGGTGAACTGCTCGGTGTGCTTCCACAGCACGCCTGCATCCTCCTCGTGGATGCAGATCGCGTTCGGGAGCACCTTGACATCGCCACGGGCATCGGCGATCGGGACGTCGAGATACGTGATGTCGCCGACGCAGTCACAGCCGAGTTCGAGGGAGTTCACGAGTCGGCCGAGCAGGTACTCGCCCGTGTCGAAGTAGTTCTGCCAGAAGCGCACGGGCCCGGGGTCGCCGTAGGGCACCAGCATCTCGGCGACGGAGGCACGGTGCACGATGGGGCGCACGCGCCCCTCGTCCTCGAAGCCGATGCCGTGCAGGATGAGCCCCTCGCGCATGTCGTAGCCGATGCGCAGCGACCACTTCTCCCAAGAGATCACGTCACCGTCGAACGAGAAGCTCGGGCCTTCGGGCTGCTGGATCACGATCGGCTTCTGCGTCGTGCGCTCGGGGCCGAACGTGCCGGGCACATGGTAGTCGCCGGTCTCCTGCGGGATCGGCATCACGCCGGTGTCGATCACGTCGACGACGGTGCGGCTCGCCAGGTCGACATAGGCGACGAGGCCGTCGATCGGGTGCGCCCACGGCATGGTCTGCGGCGTCGGCTGGTGGTGGCCGAGCACACGGGCAAGTCGGCGTCCCTGCTCGCCTTCGATCGGGTAGCGGCCCGCGGAGAGGCCGGCCAGGGCGACGGTGCTCGGGTCGTCGATGCCTCGCGCGGCCAGGGCGGTCGCCCACCGCTCGTCAGCGCCGATCAGCTCACGGATGATCCCGTGCTCCTCCTGCAGCAGCGGCACCTGTCCGTCGCGATCGGGGTCGATGTCGACGTCTCTCGCGAGCGTTCCGCTGCCGAGATCCACGGAGAGCGCCCGTGCGCGTCCGCTGTCGACGTCGAGGAGCTGCACGCGCGCCCGGCGGGGGACGCTGCGACCGGCGGCGACCTCCCGGCGATCGGGCTCGTCGAGTCCGATGTAGGCGATGCGGTGTGCATCGTCGAGGGCGCCGTTCGCCCGGAGGATCTCGGAGACGCGCTGCAGCTCGTCCGCGGAGAGCGTCGCGTACGGCGCACCGGATTCATCGCCGAGGCGGCGCGAGCGCTGGACGTGGTCGGACGTGGAACAGCTGCAGTTCATGGAGTCTCCGTCGGAAGTCGGTGCCGGAACGTCTGCGTGCCGGAACGTTCCGGCAAAAGTATGCGAAAAGCGTGTTGCAGCGCAAGACCCGATGTGTTTCGAGTGGATTACGACTGCGGCGGTGTGGCTAGACTCGGCCGCATGCAAGAGCCACGGCGCGCCCGATTGATCGATGTCGCTCGGCGCGCAGGTGTCGGCAAGACCACCGCGTCCGACGCGCTCAGCGGGGGCGGACGCGTCTCTCCCGCCACCCGGGAAGCCGTGCTGGCGGCCGCCGCAGATCTCGGGTACTCCGTGAACACGGCGGCGCGGCACCTCCGTGGCGGGGCCATCGGGACCATCGGGATCGTCCTGCCCGAGGTCGTCTCCCGCTCGTCGTACTACATGGCGTTCACGTTCGGCATCGTCACCAGCGCCGCCGCGCACGACATCGACGTCACGATCGTCAGCCCCTCGGTCTCGTCCGGCCGCTCGCGACCGATCCGCGCGGACGGACTCATCATCGGCGACCCGCTCTCCGGCGACGCGGCGCTGCCCGCGCTGATGTCGTCGGGGATCCCGATCGTCACGCAGGAGCATCTGCCGGATGACATCGCCGGCACGCCGGACGGCGTGCTCTGGTCGTCGCACGAGACGGCCATGCTGCGGCTCTTCGACGAGATCGACGTCACCGGAGCCCGCCACCCCGCCCTCCTGGTGGCGCCTGATGCCACCGACTGGTCCCGCCAGCTCGTCTCCGGCTATCGCCAGGGCTGCGCGGCGCGCGACCTCGACCCGGTGATCGCCCCGATCTCGTTCGAGGCGCCGTGGCACGAGGTGCGCGAGGCGACCGAGAAGCTGCTGCAGACGCATCCGGGGACGGACGTGATCATCTGCGGCCCTGACTCGAGCGCGATCGAGGTCGTGGCCGTGCTGGGGCGGATGGGCCGCACGGTCGGCGACGACATCACGGTGGTCTCGTGCGTCGACCATCCGTCGCTCCCGTTCCTGACACCGTCGATCACCTCGATCGATCTGCGTCCTCGCGACTCGGGCGTCGCCTGTGCGGAGCTGCTCATCGACCTGCTCGACGGACGCGTGGCATCGGGCACGGACGTGGAGTTCCCGATCGACGTGGTGGCGAGGGAGTCCACCGCGCAGCCGCTGCGGGTGCGCCGGTGAGCGCGCCGCTCGACGGCATCGTCGTCGCGGATTTCTCCCGTGTGCTCGCCGGGCCCCTCGCCACGATGACGCTCGCCGACCTCGGCGCCAGGGTGATCAAGGTCGAGCGGCCGGGAACCGGCGACGACACCCGTGCCTGGGGTCCGCCGTACGCCGCGTCCGGCATCACGACGTACTTCGAGTCCGCCAACCGGGGGAAGGAGTCGGTGACGCTGGACCTCACCGACCCTGCCGATGTGGCGCGGGCGCACGAGCTCATCGCCCGCAGCGATGTGGTGATCGAGAACTTCCGTCCCGGCTTGTTCGCCAAGCTCGGATTCGAGTGGGAGGCGCTCTCCGCCGTCCACCCAAGGCTCGTGTCCGTGTCGGTCAGCGGATTCGGCCTCGGGGCCGGCGCCGAACTGCCGGGGTACGACTTCGTGGCGCAGGCCGTGGGCGGTCTGATGCACATCACCGGTGACGCCGACGGCGATGCGATGAAGGCCGGCGTCGCGCTGGTCGACGTGCTCACCGGCAAGGACGCGGTGATCGGCATCCTCGCCGCCCTGCGGCGACGCGAGCGCACCGGGCGTGGTTCCCGGATCGAGGTCAACCTGCTGTCGAGTCTTCAGGCGGCCCTGGTGAATCAGGTGTCTGCGCATCTGGGAGCAGGCGCAGAGCCGGGGCGTCTCGGTAATCGCCACCCGTCCATCGCGCCCTACGAGTCGCTGCGCTGTGCTGATGCGCCCATCGCGGTGGCGTGCGGCAACGATGCCCAGTTCGCCCGGATGACCCGCGAGCTCGGGCGACCGGAACTCGCGGACGACGATCGCTTTCTGCGGAACCCGGATCGGGTCGCGCATCGGGATGCCCTGGTCGCCGAGCTCGAGTCCGCTCTCGCGCACGACACCGCCGCGGCCTGGGCGGACCGGCTGAACCGGATCGGAGTGGCGGCGGGTGTGGTCAACTCGATCGGCGACGGCATCGCTCTGGCCGACCGGCTCGGACTCGAGCCCGTGTGGGAGGCCGTGGGCGTCGACGGGCGCCGTTCGCGGCAGATCCGGTCGCCGCTGACCTGGACCCCGGAGATCCCGGTGTCCGCAGCCGCGCCGCCCCTGCTCGGAGAGCACGACGCCCAGGTGCGCGCCTGGCTGGACGCGGACGGCTAGAGCGGGAGGTCGCGGAGCGCGATCCAGAGCTCGGCGGCCACGTCCGGATCATCGAGCGAGACACCCAGCAGCTTCTCCGCCGCCAGGATGCGCGGACGGATGGTGTTGCGATGCACGCCCAGCTCGCGGGCGGTGCGTTCGGCCTGCTGCCGATGGCGCAGATAGGCGGCCACGGTCATACGCAGATCCGGGTCTGTCTCCGCGAGTGCGGTCACCCAGCGGCGGGCCCGCGCGTGCGGGTCGATCCGGAGGCCGTCGGCGGCGGAGGAGCGGTGCTGCGCGACGATGCGTGCGGCGGTCGCGGCGACGTCCTCCAGGGCGACCTCGCCGCTGAGGATGCCGGAGCCCGCGGTCGGCGCTGAGCCGGCGGGCCACAGCGTGACGTGCGCTCCCTCGACGTCGACGGCACGCCCGAGAGAGCCGACGGCGGGCTCCGCGCTCGCCAGCACGCGGAGCAGCATCGGCAGCTCCACGCCCGATGCGGCGGCCAGCGCCCGGGCGGCGGCGGCCTCCCCGCGGAGGGCGAGCGCGGTGATCCAGTCCTCGGGAGGCGTCGGCCCGCCCGCCTCTCGGGCGGTCAGCAGGCGCAGGAGTGCCGTGGCGGTGAGCGCGAGCTGACGGTCGGAGCCGCCGAACGGCCTCCCCGCCCCCAGGGCCAGGGCGCCGCGGGTGCGCTCGCCGTCCGTGACCGCGTGGGCGACAACGGTCGAGCCGTGCGACACGAAGGATGCCGCTTCGACTCCCGAGCGCAGCAGCGACCGCTCGACATCGGCACGCACGGAGGGCAGCATGCCCTCCAGCGAGCGCGGGTGCAGCAACGCCGGAGCGGTGGTGCGACCGAGTGGCAGCCAGGCCACCCATCCGCCGATCGCCTGCGCCATCACCCGCACCACGGCCGCAACAGGGTCGGGTCCGGCTGCGGCCTGCACGAGTCGGGTATGGGCGTGAGCGGTGCGGACCGCCTCCTCCTGCCCGCCGCGTCCGGCGACCGACCAGAACGCCCGCGAGACGTCGAGGAAGGGCGCCCCGTCCGGAACCTCGAAGATCGGGACCCCCGCAGATCGGCAGCGTTCGACCAGAGCAGGCGGTGCGTGCTCCCAGCCCTCGCCGAGTCCGATCCCGATCGCGCCGATGCTCTGCGCGGCGAGGCGGTCGACGTACGCGTCCGCCGTCGCGGCGCGCAGCGGGATGCCGGTCGTGAGCAGGAGCTCGCCGCCGTCGAGATAGCGTCCGGGATCTTCGAGCTCCGAGACATGGACGCCGGTGATGACGCGTGCGGCGTCGAAGGGGGCCAACGGGCGCAGGGAACTGCCGGCCACACTGACGAGCTCTCCGAGGGACACCATGCCCTCATTGTGCGTGATGCACAGTCGTCTCGTAAAGACTGGGCGAAGTGTGCCCATGGACGAATGCGCTTCACCCTAGCGTCGACCTCATGACCTCCGTTCCCCACCTGCTCACCGAGATCCCCGGGCCGCGATCGCGTGCGCTCCACGCGCAGCGCGGTGCCGCCGTCGCCTCCGGATTCGGCGTCACCCTGCCCGTGTTCATCGCCGGCGCCGGCGACTCGACCCTCGAAGACGTCGACGGCAATACGCTCATCGACCTCGCATCCGGCATCGCCGTCACCAGCGTCGGCGCGGCCAACCCCCGCGTGCGGCGAAACGTCACGGCACAGCTCGACCGCTTCACCCACACCTGCTTCATGGTGACCGAGTACGAGGGCTTCGTCCGCGTCGCCGAATGGCTCAACGATCATGTGCCCGGCGATTTCGAGAAGAAGACCGGCCTGTTCAGCACCGGGGCGGAGGCCGTCGAGAACGCGGTGAAGATCGCTCGCGCCCACTCCGGTCGACCGGGGATCCTGGTGATCGACGAGGCGTACCACGGCCGGTCGCTGCTGACCATGGCCATGACGGCGAAGGAGCACCCGTACAAGACCTCGTTCGGCCCGTTCCCCGGCGACGTCGTGCGCGGGCCCAACGCGAATCCCCTCCGCGGCGCCGGAGCAGACGAGGCCCTCGCCGAGATCGAGCGCCTTATCCTCGCGCACGGCGCCGAGCACTTCGCGGCCCTCGTCGTCGAACCGATCCAGGGCGAGGGCGGGTTCATCGTCCCCGCCGAGGGCTTCCTCGCAGGTCTCCGTCGCCTCGCAGACGCCTACGGCATCATCCTGGTCATCGACGAGATCCAGACCGGCCTCGGACGCACGGGACGTCTGTTCGCGAGCGAGCACGACGCGATCGCCGGCGACATCACGCTGACCGCGAAGGCGCTCGGCGGCGGGCTGCCCCTGAGCGCCGTCACCGGCCGCGCCGACATCATGGATGCCGTACACACGGGCGGCCTCGGCGGTACCTACGCGGGCAACCCGCTGGCCTGCGCGGCCGCACTGGCCGTGTTCGAGGTGCTCGAGGAACCGGACCTGCTCCCACGCGTCGCCGGCATCGAACAGCGCATCCGCCGCCACCTCGAACCGCTCCTGATCGAGCTCGACCAGGTCGCAGAGGTCCGGGGTCGCGGGGCGATGATGGCGATCGAGTTCGCCGACCCCGGAACGCTCGCTCCGCGCCCCGACCTCGCCCAGCGCATCTCGGCGGCGTGCCACGCGGCCGGCGTCATCACGCTGACCTGCGGCACCTTCGGCAACGTCATCCGCCTGCTTCCCCCGCTGGTCATCGACGACGCCGTGCTCGAGGCGGGGCTCGAGATCCTCGTCGCATCCATCCGCTCCATCGCCGCCGAGGAGGCAGCCGCATGACCACCGTTCCCGACCTTCTCGACTTCGACGAGATGCTCTCCGCCGAGGAGCGCGCGACGCGCGATCGCGTACGGGCGTTCGTCGAGGCGCGCGTGCGCCCGCACATCGCCGGCTGGTACGACGAGGCGATCTTCCCCACCGAGCTCGTGCCGGAGCTCGCCGAGCTCGGAGTGCTCGGCATGCATCTGAGCGGCTACGGCTGCGCCGGTCGCAGTGCCGTGGAATACGGCCTGGCGGCGATGGAGCTCGAGGCGGGTGACTCCGGGCTGCGCACCTTCGTGTCGGTGCAGGGGTCGCTGGCGATGAGCGCCATCCACAAGCACGGCAGCGAGGAGCAGAAGCAGGAGTGGCTCCCGCGGATGGCACGGGGCGAGGTCATCGGCTGCTTCGGGCTCACCGAGCCGAACTCCGGATCGGATCCGTCGAGCATGACGACCTTCGCGCGCCGCGACGGCGACGGATGGGTGATCAACGGGGCCAAGCGCTGGATCGGCCTCGCCTCGATCGCCCAGATCGCGATCATCTGGGCGCAGACCGACGATGGCATCCGGGGATTCATCGTCCCCACGGACTCCGAGGGGTTCGTCGCGAGGCCCATCGCCCCGAAGCTGTCGATGCGCGCATCGATCCAGTGCGACATCACGCTCACCGATGTGCGGCTACCCGCCGAGGCGCAGCTTCCCGAGGCGCGGGGACTACGTGCCCCGTTCTCCTGCCTGAACGAAGCCCGCTACGGCATCGGATGGGGCGTCATCGGCGCCGCCCGCGACAGCTATGCCACGGCGTTGTCGTACTCGCTCACCCGCATGCAGTTCAACCAGCCCATCGCCTCGTTCCAGCTCACGCAGCAGAAGCTCGTCGACATGGCCGTCGAGATCGAGAAGGCGCAACTGCTCGCGCTGCGACTCGGTCGTCTCAAGGATGCCGGCTCTCTCGCCCCGCACCAGATCTCGGTCGCGAAGCTCAGCAACACGCGAGCCGCGATCGCGATCGCCAGAGAGGCGAGGACGATCCTCGGCGGCAACGGCGTCTCGGGCGAGTATTCGCCGCTGCGCCATGCCGCGAACCTGGAATCCGTGCGCACCTACGAGGGGACGGACGAGATCCACACGCTCGTGCTCGGCGCGCACATCACCGGCATCCCGGCGTTCCGCACCACCACCAACGAGGGAGCATCATGACCGTCATCGCCCTGCGCCACTTCATCGACGGCGCCTGGATCGAGGGGACCGGCGAGGCTCTCGTCGATGTGAACCCGAGCCGTCCGAGCGACATCGTCGCGGAAGGACCGGGGGCCTCCGAGACCGACGTCGACCGGGCCTACTGCGCCGCCAGGGCAGCGTTCGAGGGCTGGCGGCGGACGCCTGCTCGGGCGCGGGCGGCGATCCTGCTGCGTGCGGCCGACATCATCGACGCGCACCGGGACGACTGGGGGCGCGAGCTGGCCCGCGAAGAAGGGAAGACGGTCGCCGAGGCGATCGCCGAGACCGGTCACTCCGCGAACATCCTCCGCTTCCATGCGCAGGAGGTCGAGCGGCAGAGCGGCGGCGTCTTCGAGTCGCCGAGCCCGGGGGAGCGGATCCTCGTGATCCGCCGCGCCGTCGGCGTGATCGGGGCGATCACCCCCTTCAACTTCCCGATCTCGATCCCGGCGTGGAAGCTCGCGCCGGCCCTGGTGTGGGGCAACACGGTGGTCTGGAAGCCGGCCACGTTCGTCCCCGTGCTCGCGATGCGCTTCGCCGAGGCGCTCGAGCAGGCGGGGCTGCCGCGCGGGGTGCTGAACCTGGTCAACGGCACCGCAGCTGTCGGCGAGGCGATCGTGGCCCATCCCGATGCGGACGCCGTGACCTTCACCGGCTCCACGAAGGTCGGACGGCTCATCGCCGCGCAGCTGGCCGCGCGCGGCATCCCGTTCCAGGGCGAGATGGGCGGCAAGAACGCCGCGCTGGTGCTCGCGGATGCCGACCTCGATGTCGCGGTGGAGCAGGTGGCGATCGGCGCGTTCCGCGCGGCAGGGCAGAAGTGCACGGCGACGTCGCGCGTGATCGTGCACGAGGCCGTGGCCGATGAGTTCCTCCGCCGCCTCGCGATCCGCACCGAGCGGATGGTCGTGGGCGATGCGCAGGACGAGGGCGTCGAGGTCGGACCCGTCGTCGACGTCGCCGCTCGCGACCGCGTCGCCGCTGCCCTGGTGCGGGCCAGGACCACGGCGACACCGGTCGTCGGGCCGGAGCCGTACTCGTCCGGCGCCCTGGCCGAGGGCTACTTCGTCCCGCCGTCCGTGTTCGAGTTGCACGAGGACGCCCCCGGCGAGCTGTGGACCGAGGAGCTCTTCGGCCCCGTCGTCGGTGTGCGCAGGGTCGCCAGCACGGAGGCGGGCATCGCACTGGTGAACGACAGTGAGTACGGGCTCTCCACCGCGGTGTTCACCACCGGCCTGGCCGAGGCGCTCAGCGCGATCGAGGACATCAGGGTCGGTGTCGTGCACATCAACTCCGCCTCGGCCGGGGCCGATCTGCACGTGCCGTTCGGCGGCAGCGGGGCGAGCGCGCTCGGCCCGAAGGAGCAGGGGGCGGCGGCCAGGGAGTTCTTCACGGAGACGGCGACGGTCTATCTGCGCGGCTGAGACATCGGGCCGGAGCACCCCCACCGTCGTGTCCGATTTCCGCCAGTGCGTGTCGGGGGTGCGTGACAGAGTGGGGGCATGAGCCTTCCCCTGACCGACTTCGACGAGCGGTACCGTGCCATCAGCGCGCGCGACACCCGCTTCGACGGGCAGTTCGTGACGGCCGTGAGCTCGACCGGCATCTACTGCCGTCCGAGCTGCCCCGCCCGCACCCCGAAGCCGCAGAACGTGACGTTCTATCCGACCAGCGCGGCCGCCCACGAAGCGGGCTACCGCGCGTGCAAGCGCTGCCTTCCCGAGGCGGCGCCCGGGTCTCCGGCATGGGATGTCCGCGGCGATACGGCGGCGCGCGCCATGCGCCTGATCGCCTCCGGGGTCGTGGAGCGCGAGGGGGTGCCCGGCCTGGCCGCGCGTCTCGGATACTCGAGCAGGCACCTCACCCGGCTCCTCACGACCGAGCTCGGCGCCGGGCCGCTGGCGCTCGCGCGTGCACATCGGGCGCACACCGCGCGGATGCTGCTGGTCGGCACCGACATGCCCGTCTCCGACGTCGCCTTCTCGGCGGGCTTCTCCAGCATCCGCCAGTGCAATGACACGATCCGCGAGGTGTTCGGCCTCACCCCTGGGGAGCTGCGCTCGCGACGGCGCCTGCCGGCGTCCGCCGCACCTGGCGCCATCGACCTCGTGCTGCCCTACCGCGGCCCGCTCGACGCGAGCGGGATCTTCGCCTGGATGGCGGCGCGCGCGGTCGCGGGGGTGGAGGAGGCGGGAGAGAGCTCGTTCTCCCGACACCTGCGCATGGACGGAGGTCCAGCGTGGTTCGAGGTGCGTCAGGATGAGTCGGGGCGACTGCGGCTGCGCGCTCGTGTCGCTCGTCTGGGTGATCTCGCGCCCCTCGTCTCGACCGTGCGGCGGATCTTCGACCTCGACGCCGATCCGCTCGCGATCGACGAGGCGCTCTCCGCGCACGCCGAGCTGGCGCCGCTGGTGGCCCGCACCCCGGGCATCCGGGTGCCCGGTTCGGCCGACCCGCACGAGATGCTCATCCGCGCGATGATCGGGCAGCAGATCACGGTGGTCGCCGCACGCACCGCGCTCACGGCGCTCACCGAGGCGCTGGGAGAGCGCACCGAGAACGGACTGCTGTTCCCCACCATGACGGCGATCGCCGAGCACGGCGCCGAGGTGCTGCGCGGCCCTGCCGCCCGCATCCGCGCCATCACCGGCGCCGCCGCCGCGCTCGCCGACGGGTCGCTCGCACTCACCGTGGGAGACGACGGCCCCACGCAGCGCGCGGCACTGCTCGCGATGCCGGGAATCGGGCCGTGGACGGCCGACTACGTGCGCATGCGCGTGCTCGGCGACCCCGACGTGCTGCTCCCCGGCGACGTGGCGCTGCGTTCCGGTGCCGCGGCCTCGGGGCTTCCCGGCGAGCCGCGCCCGCTCACGGCGTGGGCCGAGCGCACGGCTCCCTGGCGCAGCTACCTCAGCGCGCACCTCTGGCGCGCGGCCCCCGTACGGCAACCGGCGGCCCGGCGGACCGCATCCGCCCGCCCGTCGATCCGCGTCGAAGACACGACCTCCAAGGAGACATCATGACCGCGATCATCCAGACCATCGACACCCCCGACGGTGCCTTCACGATCCTCGCCGACGACCGCCAGCGTGTGCTCTCGTCCGGGTGGACCACCGAGGTCGAGGCCATCCTCGGTCGCCTGTCCGCCGCCGCCAGGCCCGCGCAGGTCCGCGAAGGCGAGACGGATGCCGCTCACGCCGCACTGGCCTACTACGCCGGCGACCTCTCCGCGATCGATGCCGTGGCCGTGAAGCAGTCCGGCACGGTGCTGCAGCTCACCGGCTGGTCGCAGCTCCGCGCCATCGCGCCGGGGGAGCCGCTGACCTACACGGACTTCGCGGCACGGCTGGACAACCCGCGGGCGGTGCGCGCGGCGGCATCCATCTGCGCCCGCAATGCACCGGCACTGTTCGTCCCCTGCCACCGGGTGCTGCGCACGGACGGCACGCTCGGTGGCTTCGCCTGGGGCATCGACGTCAAGGAGAGCCTGCTGGCGCGCGAGTCGATCGGGCGCTGAACCGAGGAGTCGCTTCGACGCGGGAATGACTCTTGCGCTCAGCTGGTTCACAGCAATAGGCTGGTGGGCTGTCGCGCCGACCGGACGACATCGCCGAGCCCCTGAGGAGGACACCATGACCACGATCTTCGTCACGCAGATCGCAGCTCTCGGCTCGACCCCGGTGCGTCCGCTCCGTTAGAGCCGCATCGCGCCCGAACAGGGCCAGTCGTCTCGGATGCCGGGCTTCCAGAGTCCGCTCTCGCATCCGCCGCTCCTTCCTGAACCGCTCTTCGCTCCAAACTCTCTGAGAGACATGTCTTCCTCGCCTTCTTCGCAGACCACCGCGTCTTCCCTGTCCACTCCCGCTGCGCTGTGGCGGTTGAAACCCTTCGTCAAGCCCGTCATCTGGCGGCTCGCCGGTGGTGCCGCCAGCGCCCTCATCGCGGCCGTCATCGCCCTCATGATCCCGATCGTGCTCGAGCAGATCATCAGCGGACCCGTCCGCGACGGCGAGATCAGCGCGATCGTCTGGGGAGCTCTCGCGGTCTTCGCGCTCGCTCTCGGCGAGGCGCTCATGGTCTGGCTGCGACGCCAGTTCGTGCTGAACCCGGCCACCGAGGTCGAGTACAAAATGCGCACCGAGCTCTACTCGCGTCTGCAGACCCTGCCGGTGTCGTTCCACGACCGCTGGGGCTCCGGCCAGCTGCTCAGCCGCATGATGCAGGACATCGGTCTGATCCGCCGCTGGCTCGCGTTCGGGCTCGTGCTGCTCGTGGTCAACATCCTCACGATCATCATCGGCTCTGTGCTGCTGTTCCGCTGGCACTGGCTGCTCGGCACGATCTTCCTCGTCACGGCGATCCCGCTGTGGATCCGGGGTTACCTGTTCGAGAAGCGCTACGGCGCGCTCACCCGGCGCAGCCAGGACCAGGCCGGTGACCTCGCCACCAGCGTGGAGGAGAGCGTGCACGGCATCCGCGTGCTGAAGGCGTTCGGGCGCGGTACGCACGCGCTCAGCCGCTTCAGCCGCCAGGCGGAGACCCTGCGCGAGACGGAGATGAGCAAGGCCCGCGCGATCGCGTCGATCTGGTTCTGGCTCGACCTCATGCCGCAGATCGCGTTCGGTCTCAGCCTGATGTCGGGCATCTGGCTGATCTCGCAGGGGCAGATCGGCGAGGCCCAGCTGTTCGCGTTCTTCGCGATGGCCGTGGTGCTGCGCTGGCCCATCGAGTCGATCGGCTTCCTGTTCTCATTCATGCTCGACGCCCGCACGGCCACCGACCGTGTGTTCGACATCTTCTCCGAGACCAACACCATCACCGACCCGGAGAACCCCGTGCACATCCCCAGCCCGCGCGGAGAGCTCGCTTTCGAGAACGCGCACTTCCGCTACCAGGACGCCGGTGCGCACGAGCGCGATCTGCTCGACGGCATCGACCTGGTGCTGCGCCCCGGCGAGACCATGGCGCTGGTGGGACTCACCGGCAGCGGCAAGACGACGCTCACGACCCTCCCCACGCGTCTGTACGACGTGACCGGCGGCAGGGTCACGCTCGACGGCGTCGACGTGCGCGACCTCCCGCTGTCGGAGCTCCGACAGCACATCGCCATGGCCTTCGAGGACGCCACGCTGTTCTCGGCGACCGTCCGAGAGAACGTGCTGCTCGGACGCGCGGAGCTCGACGTGCACAGCGAAGAGGGCGAGCGGGTGCTGCGTGAAGCGCTGCAGGTCGCGCAGGCCGGATTCGTGGACTCGCTGCCCGACGGTGTGGAGACCGTGATCGGTGAGGAGGGACTCAGCCTCTCGGGTGGTCAGCGTCAGCGACTCGCCCTCGCCCGCGCGGTGGCGGCGAACCCGAAGGTCCTGGTGCTGGACGACCCGCTGTCGGCGCTCGACGTCGACACCGAGGCGCTCGTGGAGGAGGCGCTGCGCCACGTGCTCGCCGAGACCACGGCCCTGATCGTGGCGCACCGGCCGTCGACCGTCGCGCTCGCCGACCGCGTGGCCCTGCTCGAGGCAGGACGCGTCACCGCGGTCGGCACCCACTCCGAGCTGCTGAAGACGAGTCGCCACTACCGGCACGTCATCTCCAGCCTGGAGGCCGAGGAAGCCGCACGCACCGGGGCGATCCCGGTGATCCGCGATGAACAGGTCGAGATCGACGACGAGAAGGAGGTGCAGCGATGAGCTCCGCCATCACAGGAACCCAGGACGAGGACCGCTCGCGGTACACCCGCGAGGAGAGCGCGGCGATCCGTCGTCGGTCGCTCCGGCTGCTCGGATCCCTGGTCGGCCCGCTGAAGCTGCGGATCGTCCTCGCCGCCGCCGTGCTCGTCGTCTCGACCGCACTGCAGGTCGCCGGTCCGATCCTCATCAGCATCGGCCTCGACCGTGCGCTGCCTGCGGCGATCGACCGGGCCGACTGGATGCCGACGTTCATGATCGGCGGCATCTACCTGCTGGCCGGCGCTCTGGCCGCCGTGTTGATCGCCTGGTACGTCATCATCGCCGCCAAGCTCACCCAGGCGGTGCTGCTCGATCTGCGCAAGCGGATCTTCCTGCACACCCAGCGCCTGAGCCTGGAGTTCCACGAGTCGTACACGTCCGGCCGCATCATCTCGCGGCAGACCAGCGACCTGGACTCGATCAAGGAGCTCCTCGACGGCGGTCTGAACGAACTCGTCTCCGGCGTGCTCTTCGGACTCTTCACCTTCATCGCACTGTGCTTCTGGGACTGGCAGTCCGGCCTGATCCTCGCGATCGGCGGGGTGCCGCTGTTCTACCTCATGCGTTGGTTCTACTCGCGCTCGCAGCTCGTGTACCGCGAGTCCCGTGTGATCAGCGCCAAGGTGATCGTGCAGTTCGTGGAGACCATGACCGGTATCCGCGCGGTGAAGGCCTTCCGCAAGGAGCCGCGCAACGACGTGGCGTTCCAGGAGGTCGCGGGAGACTACCGCGACGTCAACCGTCGCTCGATGCTCCTGTTCGGCACGTTCGAGCCCGGACTCATGGGAGTGGCCGCACTCGTGCTCGGCATCGTCGTGCTGTGGGGCGGCATCCGCGTCTCCGAGGGGGCGCTCACGGTCGGTGTGCTGCTGTCGGCCGTGCTGTACGTGCGCAACTTCTTCGCTCCCATGCAGGAGATCGCGATGTTCCTGAACTCCTACCAGTCCGCCACGGCGGCGCTGGAGAAGGTGTCGGGCGTGCTCGAGGAGGTGCCGACGGTTCCGGACCCCGAGAAGCCGGTCGACCTGTGGGAGTCGCGCGGACACATCGAGTTCGATGAGGTGACCTTCGGCTACAACGGCGAGAAGACGATCCTCCCGAACTTCTCGCTCGACATCCCGGCGGGACAGACGATCGCGCTGGTGGGCACGACGGGTGCGGGCAAGTCCACTCTGGCCAAGCTCATCTCCCGCTTCTACGACCCCTCGCAGGGGCGTGTGACGCTCGACGGCATCGACCTGCGTTCGCTGCACCCGAAGGATCTACGCCGCGCCATCGTCATGGTGACGCAGGAGGCCTATCTGTTCAGCGGCACGGTGGCCGACAACATCGCGCTCGGCAAGCCCGATGCGACGCTGGATGAGATCAGGGCGGCGGCCCGCGCGGTCGGCGCCGACGAGTTCATCTCGTCGCTGCCCGACGGCTACGGCACCGACGTGAACAAGCGCGGTGGCCGGGTGTCGGCGGGTCAGCGTCAGTTGATCTCCTTCGCCAGGGCATTCCTCGCCGACCCGGCGGTGCTGATCCTCGACGAGGCCACGGCCTCGCTCGACATCCCGTCCGAGCGGCTGATCCAGGATGCCCTGCAGACGCTGCTGAAGGACCGCACCGCGATCATCATCGCGCACCGTCTGTCGACGGTCGCGATCGCCGACCGGGTGCTGGTGATGGAGCACGGCGAGATCATCGAGGACGACACCCCCGCCGCGCTGATCGGCGGCACCGGCAAGTTCGCGCAGCTGCACGCGGCCTGGCAGGAGACCCTGGTCTAGGTTCGCCGCGCAGGTTCCGCGGCCTTTGTGAAGTTCGGCGGCCACATCGTGCGGATGTGGCCGCCGAACGTGCATCCGGCCGCAGAAGTGTCGACGCCGGTCACCGCGTGCGCGTCGCCGGAGGGAGGTGCAGCCCGCGTGCGATGGCCGCAGCGACCGTGCGCTCGACGCCTGCCCAGTCGTGCAGGATCTGCGCGTAGGTGAATCGGATCACGGTGTATCCGCGCAACCGGAGTTCGGCGTCGTGCGCGACATCCCGGCCGCGGTCGGCAGAGCGAGAGTGATGGGCGAAGCCGTCGAGCTGGATCACCAGGTGGCTCCCGAGCACGACATCCACATCATGTCCGGCGAGGCGCACCTGCTGGCGGATCGGGATGCCCCAGCCGCTCAGACGTACGACGAAGACGGTCTCCAGGCCCGAATCCGACCTTCCGCGGACGGCATGGGCGAGTTCGCGTGACGCGCGATCGCGCCAGCGCACCGCCCGCAGTGATGCGACGTCGAGGGACTCCCGCCTCATCGCCGATTCCCAGATCGTCATCGCGTCCTCGAAAACGAAGCATCGCGCGACGTGAGCCAGCGCATCCTCGATGGATGCCACCAGGGCTCTGGGCCCGGCATCGACCAGAGGCTCGGACCAGTGCAGCACCGCGTCGCCGGCGTGGCGATGCGCGTTCGTCCCGACGTGCAGATGGGTTCCGGCGGGCGCATCCTCGGGAATCCACCATTCCCTTCGCCGGGCGAGCGAGACGCACGTGACCCTGGCGGATGCGGCGGCGGCCGCGCGGAGATCCTGTGGCGCAGCCGCTGTGACGATCCATTTCGCACGGATGCGCTCCACCTCACTCTCGCGTATCGCCGCTCTGATCCGGGACGGCGGATACCCATGCTCGCGCGCATCCTCACGGTGCGCGATGCCGCCTCGAGTCGTCATCCAGGTCTTCAGGTCCATCCCGACAGGATCGAGTCCTGCGGCTCGCTCCGATGACGGTCTGCGCGGTGTCTGTGCACAGGTGTGCGCGGGATGCCGATGTGCAGAGCCACTGGGCGCCGGTGGGGCCGAGCTCGCGGCGGCCGGAATGACGGAGGGATGCAGGTTCTGCGGCCAGAGGCCGCAGAACCTGCATGAGGCCGCAGAACCTGCATGAGGCCGCAGAACCTGCATGAGGCCGCAGAACCTGCATGAGGCCGCAGAACCTGCGCGGGGCCCTTCGGGGCAGTCTGCGACCGGGGGGCACTGGGTAGCATCGAAGCATGGACCCGTTGATGCTCGTCGCCGAGTGGTGGTGGATCGCGCCGGTCGCGGCCGGCGGGGTCACGGCGGGGGTGATCGGCGTCCGTCACCGCTCCCGCTCAAGCGGCCGACGTCTCGCGGTCGACGCAGCTCGTCATGATCTGAAGATCGCGCAGACGGCGATCGTCGAGAAGAAGGCCGCCGTCAAGGTCGCCAGGGCCGACGTGGCGCAGGTGTCCGCCGAGCGCGCGGCCCGCCGGGCGACGCCGGAGCAGGTCGCCAGCGCCAAGCGGATGCTGCGCGACGCCGAGCGCGATGTGAAGGCGGCAGCAGCAGACATCAGAGCCCGCCAGGCGCGACTGCAGGCGGCGCGGGCGGCCATCCCGGCGGCGTCCGCCCCTCGACCGCTCGACCGGCTGCGATCCGAGCACGACGCGATCGTGGTGCAGTGGATGCAGTACGAGACCGACCCGTCGCGCCAGATCGCCTACCCCGCCATGACCGATGTGAAGCAGCCCACGACGGCCGCGTACCTGCGCGCGGCAGGGCGTGCGACCGATCTGCGTCGCGAGGCGGGCGATCGGCCGACGCCGGCGGAGTTCGCGGCTTACCGCGACGGTGTGGCGCAGCTCGCGCGGGCGTTCGAGATCGCCGAGCACGCCGCCCGCGTCGCGGCGGGGGAGCGGCCCGCAGCGCCCGCATGGCACGACGCGGCGCAGGACGCGATCAGCCGTTCCGCCGAGGCCATCGACCGGGCCGCCGAAGCCGCAGCGACAGCCTTCACCGCGTGGACGGCGCGGGGACGCAAGCCCCCGCGCCCCCCGCGCGACGACACCTGAGCTGCGCTATGCGCCCACTGTCCGGGTGCGCACCAGCTCCCGGTACCAGTGACCCGAGTCCTTGATCGTGCGCTCGAGCGAGTCGAAGTCGACGCGCACGATGCCGAAGCGCTTGGCGTAGCCGTAGCCCCACTCGAAGTTGTCCAGCAGCGACCACACGAAGTAGCCGCGCAGGTCGACGCCGCGCTCGAGTGCACGGTGCGCGGCCGTGAAGTGACGCCGCAGGTAGTCCGTGCGCAGGGGGTCGGGCACGGAGCCGTCGTCGGCGACCTCGTCATCGAACGCGGCGCCGTTCTCGGTGACCATGAGCGGCTGCGCGGGGAACTGCTCCGACAGTGACACCAACAGCTCCTCCAGGCCCTCCGGCGCGATGTTCCAACCCATCGCCGTGTACGGCCCCGGCTGTTCGACGAACTCCACGATCCGGTCGCTGCCCGGCCAGGCGGTGCCGCCGGTGGTGCCCTTGTGCCCGTCGTTCTGCTGCTGCTCAGAGACGCCGTCCCACAGCCGCACGGTCGCGGTGGAGTAGTAGTTCACGCCCAGCACGTCGATCGGCTGGTTGATCGTGGCGAGATCGCCGTCTGCCACGAAGCTCCAGTCGGTGACCTCCGCAGTATCAGCAAGGAGATCGGCCGGGTATTCCCCGCGCAGCATCGGACCGGTGAACGCGCGGTTGGCAAGAGCGTCGATGCGGCGAACGGCCTCGGACGAGCCCTCCCCCTGCCCTCGGAGCACGTGGAAGTTCAAGGTCACCGAGTAGTCGGGGTCGCCGGTCGAGGTCGCCCGCAGCGCCTGCACCGCGCGCCCGTGGGCGAGGTTCAGATGGTGCACGGCGGAGAGCGCGGCTGCCGGCTCGTGCCGCCCGGGGGCGTGACCGCCCTGACCGTAGCCGAGGTAGGCGGAGCACCAGGGCTCGTTGAGCGTGGTCCAGGTATGCACGCGATCGCCCAGCGCGGTGCCCATGATCTCGGCGTAGCGCTCGAAGGCGTCGGTGGTGGCACGAGCCGTCCAGCCGCCGGCATCCTCCAGGTACTGGGGGAGGTCCCAGTGATACAGCGTCGCCACAGGGCGGATGCCGCGTGCGAGCAGTCCGTCGACCAGGCGCGAGTAGAAGTCGATCCCCGCCTGGTTGACGTCGCCTGCGGCGGTGGGGACGATGCGCGGCCACGCGATCGAGAAGCGGTACGCCTGCAGACCGAGGTCCGCCATCAGGTCGAGGTCCTCGTCGACGCGGTGGTAGTGGTCGCACGCCACGTCGCCCGTGTCGCCGTTCCAGACCTTGCCCGGGGTCCTGCTGAACGTGTCCCAGATCGAGGGCGTACGGCCGTCCTCGGCCGCGGCGCCCTCGATCTGGTACGAGGCGGTCGCGGAACCGAACGTGAAGCCCTCGGGGAACACGAGTCCGGATCCGCGGTAGTCGTCGCGCGGTGTGAGCGGCGTGGTCATTCGGTGATCTCCTCGAGGTCGACGGTGTAGGTCTCGGCGCGGCCAGAGGGATCGGTCACGGTCACCGAGGCGGTGCCGGTGCCGCCCGCGAAGACACGCAGCTGCAGTCCGTCATGGTAGTCGTACTCCGGGCCGTCCACACGGGAACCCCAGGGCAGCACGGTGCCGGGGCGCACGTACAGCGGCAGGGAGTCGAAGCCGTGCCTCTCCCGTCGCCACGTGCCGCCGGTCACGCGCTCGCCGGTCAACAGCGTCGTCCACTCCCCGGCCGGCAGGTAGAACTCGACCTCGCCGTCGGCCGAGAACACCGGAGCGACGAGCAGGCTCGAGCCCAGCATGTACTGCCGATCCAGATAGCCGGCGGCAGGGTCGTCGGGGAACTCGAGCGCCATCGGCCGCATCAACGGCACACCCGTGCGTGCGGCATCCAGCCCGTGCTGGTACAGGTACGGCATCAGCCGCATCTTCAGGTGCGTGAAGCGGCGGGTGACCTCCACGGCCTCATCGTCGAACGCCCACGGCACCCGGTAGGAGCTCGAGCCGTGGAACCGGGAATGCGAGCCGAGCAGACCGAACGCGGTCCAGCGCTTGAAGACGCCGGCATCAGGGGTCCCCTCGAAGCCGCCGATGTCGTGGCTCCAGAACGCGAAGCCGCTCAGGGCGAGCGAGAGCCCGCCGCGCAGGGTCTCCGCCATCGACGTGTAGGTCGAGGTGGAGTCGCCGCCCCAGTGCACCGGCATGCTCTGTCCTCCGGCCGTCGCCGACCGCGCGAACAGCACGGCGTCGCCTTCACCCCGCGCATCCGTGAGCACCTCGAACACCGCGCGGTTGTAGAGGTCGGTATAGCGGTTGTGCATGCGCTCGGGGTCCGCGCCATCCGTCCAGACGACATCGGTGGGGATGCGCTCGCCGAAGTCGGTCTTGAAGCAGTCGACGCCCTGGGCGACCAGGCGCCGCAGGTGCCCCTGGTACCACGCGGTCGCGTCGGGGTTCGTGAAGTCGACCAGGCCCATGCCGGCCTGCCACAGGTCCCACTGCCACACCGAGCCGTCGGCGCGCCGCACCAGGAAGCCTTGATCCGCGGCCTCCCGGAACAGCGGGGAGCGCTGTGCGATGTACGGGTTGATCCAGACGCAGACGCGCAGGTCCTTCTCATGCAGGCGCGACAGCATCCCGTCGGGATCGGGGAAGACCCGCGGATCCCACTCGAAGTCGCACCAGTTGAACTCGCGCATCCAGAAGCAGTCGAAGTGGAACACCGACACCGGCAGCTCACGTGCCGCCATCTCGTCGATGAAGGAGTTCACGGTCTGCTCGTCGTAGTCGGTGGTGAAGCTCGTCGACAGCCACAGGCCGTAGGACCAGGCGGGCACGATCGGCGGTCGACCGGTGAGCGCGGTGTAGCGCCCGAGCACGTCCTTGGGCGTGGGGCCCGCGATCACGAAGTACTCCAGCTGTTCGCCCGACACCGAGAACTGCACGCGCTCGACCGCCTCGGAACCGATCTCGTAGGAGACATGCCCCGGGTCATTGACCAGCACGCCGTAACCGCGGTTGGACAGGTGGAAAGGCACGTTCTTGTACGCCTGCTCGGAGGAGGTACCGCCGTCGGCGTTCCATACCTCCACCGACTGTCCGTTCTTGACGAGGGGGCCGAAGCGCTCGCCGAGTCCGTAGATCAGCTCGCCGACGCCCAGGTCGAGCTGCTCGTGCACGAAGGTGGTGGCCACGGGCGTTCCCCCGCCCTGTCGGGCATTGCTGACGATGCCGGGGTCGACCTGCGCATCCGCGGTCAGCTGCACGTAGCCCTGGGCCTTGCTGCCGCTGCCGGTGACCCGTCGCCCGTCGACCTCGTAGGAGAGGTCCCACGGAGCGCCGGGGGAGACCTTGGCCACGAGGCTTCCGGCATCGAGCACTCCGCCGGCTGCCGAGACGGAGACGCCTGCCGCACCGGCACGGGCGCCGGGAAGCGTGAACCCGCCGTGCCAGCGCCCACCGGTGTGATGCGCGATGCGTACACGGATGACGCCCTCGGCGGGCGACGACAGCGTGGTCGTCAGCACCGGCCGGTTGAGCACGTCTCCGCGCTTGCCGATCGCCATGGTGGGGGCGGTGATGACGATGCCCGGGCCGTCGGGGGTGTCTGCGGTCTCGGCGATGTCGTAGGCCTCTTGCGCGTACAGCGCCGTGACGCCGGGGCGCAGCTGCCAGAACCCGTCGGTGAACTTCATTACTTGACTGCTCCTGCCGTGATGCCACGCGTCAGCGTGCGCTGGAAGATGAGGAAGAAGATGAGCGTGGGAATGATGCCCAGCAGTGCCGAGGCGCTCGTCGTGGTGACGTCCATGAGCCGGTCGCCCTGCAGCACGCTGATCGCGACCGGAACCGTCTGGTTGGCGTTCGAGGCGAGGAAGGTCAGCGGGATCAGGAACTCGTTCCACGTCCAGATGAAGAAGAAGATGAGCAGCACCGACAGGGTCGGACGACTGATCGGGAAGACCACGCGCCACAGGATCTGCCAGCGCGTCGCCCCGTCGAGCGATGCCGCTTCGAGGATCTCCTTGGGGAAGGTGCCGTAGACCGAGGAGAGCAGGTATGTGCCGAAGGCCGCCTGGATCACCGTGAACACGATGATCACCGCCCACACGTTGTCGTAGAGCCCGACGGATTTGAACATGTAGTACAGCGGGTAGAGCAGCGCTTCCTGCGGGAGCAGGTTCGCGAGCAGGAAGAGCAGCACGATCCACGAGCGGCCGCGGACACGACCGATGCCGATCGCGAAGGCGTTGAGCATCGAGATCACGACGGCGAGCACCGCGACGATGCCGGAGATGAAGATCGAGTTCCAGACCTTCTCGGGGAAGTTGACGCGCTCCCAGAACTTGGTGATGCCGCCGAAGTCGAGCGTCTCGGGGAAGGCGAGCGGCCCGGAGGTCGCGTAGTCGACGGGCGACTTGAACGAGTTCACCAGCACGAGGTAGAACGGCGCGATCACCAGCAGGGCGCCCACGATGACGAGCGCCAGGAGCAGCCAGTCCACCGGGCGTTTCTTGGTCATGCCCCCACGGGGGCGGCTCTTGCCCGGCTTTCCGGTCACGATGGCAGTCGTGGCGTGCATCACAGGCCCGCCCTTTCCTTGCGTTCGAGGGAGTTCTGCACGCGGATGAAGATGATCGACACGATGACCACGACGATCGTGAGCACGGTGGCGATGGTGGCGCCGTAGCCGACGTTCCGCTTGGTGAAGAACTCCTGGTAGGCGTAGTAGGCGGGCACCAGGGTTGCGCCGGCGGGTCCGCCGCGGGTGATGATGTAGACCGGTCCGAAGACCTTGAGCGCCGCGATCGTGCAGGTCAGGGTGACCACGAAGATCTCCGGACGGATGATGCTCATCGTGATGGCGGTGAAGCGCTGCAGCCAGTTGGCGCCGTCGAGCTCGGCCGCCTCGTAGAGCTCGGGGTCGACGCGCTGGAGCGCCGCCATGAACACGACGACCGGATAGCCCAGCTGCACCCAGACCATGACGAGCATCAGCACGATCAGGGCCGACGGCATCTGCCCCAGCCAGTCAAAGGCCGGGACGCCGAACGCGCCGAGGATCTGGTTGAGGGCGCCATCGCCGCCCGGGCGTACGATCCAGCCGATCACGATGCCGGCGACGGCGATCGGCAGGATCTGCGGGAGGTAGTAGGTCGCCCGCAGGAAGGCGCCGACCTTGCCGCCGAACTTGCGTCCGACGACGTCGAACAGGAGCGCGGCGACGATCAGCCCGACGATCGTCGGCACGACCACCATCGCGAGGATCATCCATACGGAGTTCGTGAACGATGTCCAGAAGTCGCTGTCGGTCAGGATCTTCTGCCAGTTCCCGAGGCCGATGAACTCGGGGGTGCGCACGCCCTTCCACTTCGTGAAGGTGAGGTACACGTTCCAGAGGAGCGGCACGATGACGATGACCAGCAGCAGCACGAAGCCGGGGAGCAGGTAGAGCCAGTAGCCGCCTGTCCCTCCGCTGCGCTGCGGGATCGACGGTTCTTCCGGGGGGAGCGCCGTACGGCGCTCACGGGTGGCGAGAGACATGTTCAACTCCAGGAGGATGCGGGGGCGGCGCCGTCAGGGCCGCCCCCGCGGATATGGATCAGCGGAATTCCGCGGTGCCTTCGTCGTACTGTTCGCCGAGGTTGGCGTTGGTGGTCTTCACGTCCTGCACACCGGTGACCAGTCCCTGCAGCTCCTGCACGATCACGTCGTAGAAGCCGGGGGCGGGCCAGTCGGGGTAGAACGAGAGGCCGTCGGCGTCGAGGACGCCGTTGAACGTCGCGATGAGTTCCGCGCTCTTCTCATCCGTGATGTCGGCCGAGTCCGCGGCGACGGGAAGCCCGCCGTTGTTGCCGATGATCGCCTGGATCTCCGGGCGCATCGTGATGTCGATGAACTGGTAGGCGAGATCCTTGTTCGCGGCGTTCTCGGGAACGACCCAGAGGTTGCCCGAGGAGCCGAGCGAGAGATCAGCGCCGGGGAAGGCGGTCATCGTCCAGTCGAAGCCGGTCGCCTCGGAGACGAAGCGACCGAACCACCAGGAGCCCGAGACGAAGATCGGCGAGGTGCCGTTGATGAACGAGACGCCGGCGTCCTCGGCCTTGACCGACGACACGTCGGAGGCGATGTAGCCCTTGTCGACGTACTCCTTCAGGGTCTCGGTCGCGGAGGTGATCTCCGGGCCCTGCCAGTCGACCGGGTTCTTGTAGAGCTGGTAGTCGTCGACGAAGCCGCGATCGCCTTCGAGCAGTGCGAGCTGGTACCAGAGCTGTCCGAGCGGGTACTCGGCACCGGCCTCGGCGAGAGGGGTGATGCCCTGCGCGACGAAGGCGTCGAGCACGTCGACGAACTCGTCATACGTGGTCGGGATCTCCAGCCCGGCCGCGGCGAACGCATCCTTGTTGTAGTAGACGCCGACGAACTCGCCGTAGTTCGGGATGCCGAACCAGGTGTCGCCGCCCATGACCCCGTCTTCGGTGTACTTCGCGGTCGTCTGCAGCGAGGGCGCGAGCTTGTCGTCCCAGCCGTACTCGTCGACCGCGTCGGAGATGTCGCTGATGAGCCCGGTGGAGGCCAGGAAGCCGGCCGTGGCGTTGCCCTTGTTGAACTCCATCAGGTCGGGCGCCGCGTCGGTGTCGAGCACCTGGCTGGCGGTCTTCTGGATCTGCTCGAAGGACTTCTCCTCGAACTCGACCGTGGCTCCGGTCTCTTCTTCGAAGATCTTGATGGCTTCTGCCCAGGCCTTGCCCATCGCGCTGTCCGCACCCTCGTAGTGCCAGAGTTTGAGGGTGTCGCCGCCGCCGTCGTCTCCGTCGCCAGCAGCGGTGCAGCCGCTCAGCGCCACGCCTGTCGCGGTGAGAGCGGCCAGCATGGCCAAGGTCTTCGTCCTGCGGATGTTCCGTGCCATCGTCGGCACTCCTTTCTCGGTGGCCCCAGGGGGCCGGACACTTCACTGGGTCGGGATGTTCAATTGTGGTGATCGCATTCATCGAAGCGCTTCGACTGTGGCGATACGGAAAAGCGCGGTACGCGTGGGTGGTCACTCCCGCGGAGGCGGGACGGAGCCGGCGGCGCGGTAGGTGGGCGGGATGAGGTGGATGCGCGCGGGGAGCCGCGGATCCTCGAGTCGCTGAACGGCGATCTCGACGGCGAGCTCGCAGGAGTCCTGCGGGACGAGAGGGATCGTGTCGACGGCGACGGGAAGCGACGCGGTGTCGAAGGACGCGGCGGCCGAGACGATCGCGACGTCGGCGCCGACGTGGAGCCCGCGTTCGGCGAGGACGTCGAGGAGGATCTCGTGCACATCGTTCACGGCGTGCACGATGAAGGCGCGGACCCCGTCATCGAGCGCTGCCTCCGCCGACGCGCGGACGGCTGCGGTGTCGGTGATGACGGATCCGGTCGCCGTCCAGGAGAGGTCGATGTCACGGGAGGTGCTGCGCTCTTGCACGCCGCGGAGCAGGCGGCGCGGGAAGTTCGACTTGCGGTACGAGACCTCGGTCTGTCCGAGCAGCAGCACGCGATCGTATCCCGCGTCGGCCAGGCGGTCGACGGCCAGGTGCCCTGCCGCTTCGAAGTCGAGGTCGACGCAGGTGAGATCGCGCTGGTCGTCGGGAAGGCCGATGAAGATCGTGGGGGTGCGCACCGTGCGGGCGATCGCGACGCGCTCATCATCGGGAGCCACGTCGAGCACCAGGATCGCGTCGACCAGATTGCTCGCGGCGACCCTGTTCATGCCCTCGGAGGTCTGCTCGTCGGTCAGGAGCAGGATGTCGTAGCCGCGTCGTCGCGCAGCCACGGCCGTGGCGAGCACGAAGGCCATGTGGGTCGGTGCGTGGGTGTCGGCGCGCAGCGGCTCGGTGAGGGCGAAGATGTTGGTTCGTCGGCCGGCGAGCATCCGCGCCCCGGCGTCGGGCTGGTAGCCCAGTCTCAGCGCGGCGTCCTCGATGCGGCGTCGGGTCTTCTCGGAGACGGGGCGTTTGCCGCTGAGCGCGTAGGAGACGGTGCTGATCGACACGCCGGCGGCTGCGGCCACCTCGTGGATCGTCGTCATCGTGACTCCATCGTCGTTTCGCTGAATCATCGAAGCGCTTCGCCTGCGCCTCTTCAGCGATGATAGACACCCGCGGCGGATCGGCGCAAGCCTTTTGTGGTGTCGCGCAACAAATCGCCCCCGTCCAGGATGGGAGCGCTCCCGTGAGAGCCGCGCGAAGAGGGCGACGGAGCCTCGATGGGGGAGGGGATTCGAGACCCCGCCGCCGGTCTAGGAAGCGACTCGGATCTGCGCGATCACTTCGGAGTACTCGGTCTCGCCGACCGGCGTGAAGCCGACGCGCAGGAAGAAGGCCTCAGGGCCGTCGTCCCCCGCCTCGTAGATGACGTTGACATGATCCATGCCGCGCTTGCGCGCCTCCTCCAGGAGGCTCTCGACGGCGAAGCGGCCGACGCCGCGGCCCTGCCCCTCTGCATCGACGTTGATACGCCAGAGCACGGAGCGGAAGTGCTCCTCCGGCGCCTCTTCGTCGAAGTTCGCGCTGACGAATCCCACGACCTTGTCGCCGTCGAGCACGACGCGCTGCCAGGAGGTCTGCGGATTGATGACGGTGGCCGCGATCCCGTAGGACACCGGAGCGAGGAACTGCTCCTGTCCGGGCTTGAGCGACAGGTTGTTCACGGCGACGATCGTCGCAGCGGAAAGTTCGACCATGCGCAGTTCGGACATGACCCCAGGCTAACCCCTTGCACGCGAGCGCACACGCTTCGTTGCGAACATTCCTGTTCCGACTCGCCGTGTGCCCGCGCCAGGACGCTCGCGCGGCCGCTCGGAACGCAGGGCGAGAGCCGCTCAGGTATCTTGGTATCGAGACAAATCGACCTCAAGAGCGGAGAACCTCCCGGTGACCGACGACGCCATCATCTACACCCACACAGACGAGGCGCCAGCCCTCGCCACCGCCTCGTTCCTGCCGATCATCCAGGCTTATAGCGGCCAGGCGGGCATCGAGTTCGAGACCCGTGACATCTCGCTGGCCGGCCGCATCCTCGCAGCCTTCCCGCAGAAGCTCACGCCGGAGCAGCAGGTCGGAGACGCCCTCGCCGAGCTGGGCGGTCTCGCCACGCTCCCCGAGGCGAACATCATCAAGCTGCCCAACATCTCGGCATCCATCCCCCAGCTGAAGGGCGCCATCGCCGAGCTCCAGCAGCAGGGCTACGACATCCCGTCCTTCCCCGACGACCCCTCGTCGCTGGAGGAGAAGGACATCCGTGCGCGCTACGACCGCATCAAGGGCTCCGCCGTGAACCCGGTGCTGCGCGAGGGGAACAGCGACCGTCGTGCACCGCTCGCCGTGAAGAACTACGCGAAGAAGCACCCGCACCGCAACAAGCCGTTCGCCGAAGGATCGAAGACCCGGGTCGCGACGCTCGGACACGACGACTTCAAGTCGAACGAGAAGTCCTGGGTCGCCGCCCACGACGACGTGCTGACGATCCGCCACACGGCCACAGACGGCACCGTGACCGTGCTCAAGGAGGGACTCAAGGTCCTGCCGCGCGAGATCATCGACGCGACCTTCCTGTCGGCATCCGCTCTCGACGCGTTCCTCGCCGAGACCCTGGAGCAGGCGAAGTCCGAGGACGTGCTGTACTCGGTGCACCTCAAGGCCACGATGATGAAGGTCAGCGACCCGATCATCTTCGGTCACGTGGTGAAGGCGTTCTTCGCGGATGTCTTCGCGCAGTACGGCGACCAGCTCGCCGCGGCGGGACTCAAGCCGAACGACGGCCTCGGGTCGATCCTGGCCGGCCTCGGCGACCTCGCCGCCGGCACGGAGATCGCTGCGGCGTTCGACAAGGCGCTCGCCGAGGGTCCGCGCCTGTCGTATGTGAACTCCGACAAGGGCATCACGAACCTGCACGTGCCGAGCGATGTGATCGTCGACGCGTCCATGCCCGCGCTCATCCGCAACGGCGGCAAGCTCTGGGGCAAGGACGGCGGTGAGGACGACACGATCGCGGTCATCCCCGACTCCTCCTACGCGGGTGTCTACCAGGCGGTGCTGGACGACGTGATCGCGAACGGTCCGCTGGACCCCGCGACCATCGGCACCGTCCCCAACGTCGGCCTCATGGCGCAGGCGGCCGAGGAGTACGGCAGCCACGACAAGACGTTCGAGATCGCCTCGGCGGGTGTCGTGCAGGTGCTCGACAGCGACGGCAATGCACTCATCGAGCACGAGGTCGGCGCCGGCGACATCTGGCGCGCGACGCAGACCAAGCACATCGCGGTCATGGACTGGGTGAAGCTCGCCGTCACGCGTGCCCGTGCCACCGGCGACCCCGCCGTGTTCTGGCTCGACGCGAACCGTTCGCACGACGCGCAGATCATCGCGAAGGTGCACCAGGGGCTGGCGCTGCTCGACACGCAGGGCCTGACCCTCACGATCCTCGCGCCAGAGGAGGCCACCCGCTACACGCTCGCGCGCATGCGACACGGCCTCGACACGATCTCGGTCACCGGCAACGTGCTCCGCGACTACCTGACGGACCTGTTCCCGATCCTCGAGGTCGGCACAAGCGCCAAGATGCTCTCGATCGTCCCGCTCCTCGCGGGTGGCGGACTGTTCGAGACCGGTGCGGGCGGCTCGGCCCCGAAGCACGTGCAGCAGCTGGTCCAGGAGAACTACCTGCGTTGGGATTCGCTCGGCGAGTTCTTCGCGCTGGCCGCGTCGCTCGAGCACTTCGCCGACCGCACGGGCAACGAGAAGGCCCGTGTCCTCGCGCAGACGCTGGACGCAGCGACGGGCACCTTCCTGGAGCACGACCGTTCGCCGGGGCGCGCCCTCGGCACGATCGACAACCGCGGCAGCCACTTCTACCTGGGCCTGTACTGGGCCCAGGAGCTGGCAGCGCAGTCGAAGGACGCGGAACTCGCCGCCGCCTTCGCCCCGGTCGCCGCCGCCCTCACCGAGAACGAGGAGAAGATCGTCTCGGAGCTCAACGCGGTGCAGGGCAAGCCGGTAGACATCGGCGGCTACTACCGTCCGGATGACGCGCTGGTCGAGGCTGTCATGCGTCCGTCCGCGACGCTGAACGGCATCGTCGACGCGCTGCGCTGACCGGCGGAGCAGACAGCAGGGGGCGGATGCTGCGGCATCCGCCCCCTGCTGTCATGTCGCCCGGCATCCTGAGGTCGCCCGAAGGGAGGCGATGGCACCGGCGTAGGACGGTATCGCCCGCATCCGCCTACGCTCGCGCAATCGCCTACGCTCGCACAGCGCGCGCAGAGGCGTCGGCGAGTGCGCCGCGTCAGTTGTGGACCGAGACCTCGAGGCCGACGGGCGACCAGTCGTAGACGAACTTGGCGAGGTCGATCGGAAGGTTCACGCAGCCGTGGCTCATCCGGTTGCCGTAGTTGTTGTGCCAGTACGTTCCGTGGAAGCCGATGTTGGTGGTGAACCACGTGATCCACGGCACGTTCTCGGTGCAGTACGGGGCGCCTTCGTAGCAGCCCATGTCCTGCATCGCGGTGTGCGCGAAGACCTTGAAGTTGCCGGTCGGGGTCGGGGTGCCCGGCAGACCGGTCGAGACCGCCCAGGACCGCACGACCTTGTCGTTCTCGAACAGGTAGGCATGCTGGGTGCTGAGGTTGATCTCGATGCGACGGAACAGGCTCACCGTCTTGAACGGGGTCTCGGTGACATCGAGCGCGAAGACGCCGTCTCCCGCTTCGAGCTGCCGTGCGAACTCCTCGGACACGCCGGACGTGTCGCCCAGAGCCCGACCGTTCACTCCCGCCTGCTCCTCACGGAGCACGGTGCCGGAGGAGTCGACGATGTTCGTCGCGTCCACCGGGTCGCGGTTGATGCGCGGCGCGAGGTTGTCGACCGTCGCCTGGATGAGCTGCGCATCAGCCTGGACGCGCAGAGTGCCGTCATCATCGATGACCGTCAGCCAGCTGGCTGCCCCGGCGCGGGAGACGGGGACCGCGCGTTGCTCGCCGACGTAGAAGCCCACGGTTCCGAGCATCGTGTTGAGGGAGGCCGCCGTGGCAGCAGCATCGTCGTCTGACACGGCGGGAAGAGCCTCAGCGGGGTCGCCGGAGTACTCCAGAGTCTTCGCGCCGCCCGCTACCGCCGCCGTGATCGCATCGGTGAGATCGTCGACATCGATTCCCGTGCCCGGAGCGGACGGGGTGACGACGTAGTCGTCTGCTGCGCTGTCGAACACCACTCCGGCGTCGACGGCGTCGACGAAGCTCGAGGGCACCGCGGCGCGCAGCGCGCTGGTGGCGGTCGCGGGGTCGAGCGTGATGTCTGCGGGGATGGGGTCGCCCATCCATGCGCCGAGGTTCCAGAGCGGATGCTCGGCGAACGCCTGCTCGGCGAGATCGGTGGCCGCGATGCTGATGCCCAGATCGGCGCCGCTGACGACGGCTCCGTCGCCGGCACCGGTCAGGGTGACTTCGGTCTGCGCCAGGTGCGAGGAGATCGCCTCGGAGGCCGCGCCGGGCGTCATGAATCCCACGGGGATGCCGGCGACCGTGGTGCCCGGCGCGATCAGGATCATCGAGGCGGCACCCGCTCCGAGTGCGACGACACCGAGGCCGAGGCTGATCCACAGGCCGAGGCGGCGCTTCTTGGGGCGCGGCTCGATCGGCGCCCACTCCACGGGTGTCTCGCCGGTGATCGGCGGAACCGTGTCGGTGGGCACGTCAGCGGGCGCCAGAACGGAGGTCGGCGTCTTGTCGTCGCCGACCTCGTCGGTTGCAGCGCCCGGCGCTGAGATCAGATCGGTCACGCACACACCCCCCGGTAATCACACGTTTCCTGTTTGACAATGGTACGGGATGCAAGGTAACGGGGAGGCAACGGTCATCGCCTCCCCGAAGTCGCGTCGCGACCGCCTCAGTCGACCACGGCGAGACCGTCGATCTCCACCAGCATCTCCTCGCGCGGGAGACCGGTGAAGACGGTCGTGCGCGCGGGCAGCACGCCGTTCGTGGTGTGAGCGGTGACGAAGGCGCCGTACGCCTCGTTCATGATCGGGAAGTCCTCGCGCTTCGTGAGGTACACGCGCAGCATCACGACGTCGTCGAACGTGGCACCTGCGGCCTCGACGATCGCCTTCACGTTCTCGAGCGTGCGGGTGGTCTGGGCGGCGACATCGCCGGGGTACAGGTACTCGTTGGTCGCCGGGTCGACGGGGCCCTGACCGGACACCTGAACGATCGGCCCCTTGCGGATGCCCTGCGAGAACGTGTGGGCGGGAGCGGGGGCGGCGTCGGTGGAAACGCGGGTCTTCGCAGTCATGTGGCCAGCCTAGTAGCCTTGTTAGATGCCTCTACAAATTCCGGATCCCGTACTCGGTGCCTGGGCGAAGGGATTCCCGGCACGTGCCGCCGGCCTGCGTCTGTCGGAGGTCGCGGCAGCGGGTCTGCGCCTCTCGGACCTGAGCACTCCGGTGCTCACGGTGCACGAGGCCGCTCTCTCCCACAACGAGTCGACCGTGTTCGCCTGGGCGCGCGAGCAGGGCGTCCTGCTCGCCCCGCACGGCAAGACCACCATGGCCCCTGCATTGTGGCAGCGGCTGCTGGATGCCGGTGCCTGGGCGATCTCGGTGGCGACGCCCTGGCAGGCCGAGGTCGCCGTCGATGCCGGCGTTCCCACCGTGCTGATCGCCAACGCCGTGACCGACCCCGCCGCGGCACGGAGGTTCGCTGAGCTCCTGGCTGCGGACCCGGAACTGCGGATCCTCTGCTGGGCGGACTCCGTCGCCACGGTCGACATCCTCGCCGCGGCCACGATCGATGCCCCTCGGCCGCTGGACGTGCTGGTCGAGCTCGGAGGTGCGGACGGGCGCACGGGCGCACGGACCGTCGCAGAGGGGGAGCGGATCGCCGCGGCCGTCGCCGCAGCCCCCGGGCTCCGACTCGCGGGAGTCGCCGGGTACGAAGGACCGTTCGGCCCGGACCGCAGCGCCGCGTCGGTCGCCGCGGTGGACGCCTACCTGCAGACCCTCGTCGAGCTGCACGGGCGTCTCGACTACCCCTCCGGCATCCGTCCGGTGCTCAGCGCCGGCGGCAGCTCCTTCCCGGATCGGGCGGCCGCCGTGCTGGCCCCGCATCGCGAGAGTGCCGACGTGGTCCTGCGCTCCGGCGCGTTCCAGATCCACGACGACGGCTTCTACGCGCGCATGTCGCCGTTCGGACCTGTCACCGGCACCGCGCCGCTGCAGTCCGCGATGCACGCCTGGTCCCGGGTGGTCTCGCAGCCGGAGGAGGGGCTCGCCCTGCTCGACGCCGGGCGGCGCGACGTGCCGTTCGACCTCGACCTGCCGGTGCCGCAGTCCGTCGCTGGCGAGATCACCGCGCTGAACGACCAGCACGCCTTCCTGCGCCTCGCCGACGGTGAGACCGCCGGGGTCGGCGACGTCGTCCGGCTCGGACTCTCGCATCCGTGCACGGCTTTCGACAAGTGGCGGGTCGTCGCCGTGATCGATGACCCGGATGCCGTCGACCCCCGCGTGATCGGGGCGGTGGCGACGTGCTTCTGAGCGCCGAGAAGGCTGCCGCGGGTCAGGTGAGGGTGTACCGATCCGCGACGGTCGTCGACGGCACCGGCGCCCCGCGCTACGTCGCCGATGTCGCGGTGGAGGGCGTGCGCATCGTCGCGATCATCCCCGCCGATGCCGCCGCGGGTGAGCGGGCGTCGGTGGAGATGCCGGACGGTGCGGTCGAGGTGGATGCGCGCGGGCTGGTCCTGGCTCCCGGGTTCATCGACATGCACGCGCACAGCGACCTCGCGGTGCTCACAGGGAGCGCGCACGATGCCAAGATCCGCCAGGGTGTCACGACTGAGGTGCTCGGACAGGACGGGCTGGGGTACGCGCCTCTCGACGACGGCGCCGCGGCCGTGATCCCGGCGCAGATCGCCGGGTGGAACGGTCTTCCCGCCTCCGCGCCGTGGCGGGACATGGACGACCTGTTGCGCGACATCGATGCGGCATCCGTCGGCAACGCGGCTGTGCTGGTGCCCCAGGGCAATCTGCGGATGATGGTCGTGGGGCACGAGAACCGTCCGGCGACGCCGGACGAGATCGACGAGATGTCCGAGCTGCTGGGAGCGGCCCTCGATGCCGGCGCGTTCGGGATGTCGAGTGGGCTCACCTACACCCCGGGCATGTACGCCGACACCGCCGAGCTGGAGGCGCTGTGCCGCGTCGTCACCGAACGCGGTGGTTACTGGGCGCCGCACACGCGCAGCTACGGCGGCGGGGCGCTGGACGCATATCGGGAGGTGCTCGACATCGGTCGCCGCAC
This sequence comes from Microbacterium croceum, assembly GCF_023091245.1. Lineage (NCBI taxonomy): Bacteria > Bacillati > Actinomycetota > Actinomycetes > Micrococcales > Microbacteriaceae > Microbacterium > Microbacterium croceum. Next base: position 1,640,278 of record NZ_JAHWXN010000001.1, read on the forward strand.
CGGATGCGCCATCCACCTGACCCACGCGACGATGAACTTCAGCCCCAACCGCGGGCGGGCGGGCGCGCTGCTCGCACTGATCGACCAGGCCATCGCCGATGGGGTCGACGTCACCCTCGATACCTACCCCTATCTCCCCGGCGCCACGACGCTGGCGGCGCTGCTTCCGAGCAGGCTCGCCGAGAGCGGGGACCTGGTGCAGACGGTCGCCGGACTCGATGCCGCCGCCCGCGAACGGGTGCGCGTCGAACTCGAGGACGAGGGGTGCGACGGGTTCCACGGCGAGCGAGCCGACTGGGCGCAGATCCAGATCTCCGGCACCGCGAACCCCGCTCTCGCCGACCTCGTCGGCCGGACCGTCGCCGAGATCGCCGCGGCCTCCGGTCGCCGCGCGGTCGACGTGGTGCTCGACACCGTCGTCGCAGACGCGGGCGCGACCGGCATACTCATGCATATCGGCGACGAGGAGAATGTGCGCGCGATCATGCGGCATCCCCGTCACACCGGCGGCAGCGACGGCATCCTGATCGGCGCCCGCCCGCATCCGCGTGGACGCGGCACGTTCCCGCGGTACCTCGGCCACTATGTGCGCGAGCTCGGGGTCCTCACGCTCGAAGAAGCCGTCCGGCACCTCTCCGGAACTCCGGCGATCCGCCTCGGGCTGGATCGCGCGGATCTGCCCCGCGGTGTTGTCCGCGTCGGCGCGGCGGCCGACCTGGTGCTGTTCGACCCGCGGACGATCGCCGCGGGGGCGAGCTTCGACGAGCCGCTGGAGCCGCCGACCGGCATCGTCGAGGTGCTGATCGCCGGGGTGCCGGTGCTCGCGCAGGGCGAGGTCACGGGAGCGACGCCAGGGCGGGCGTTGCGCATGCCGCCGCCGGCCCACCGTGCCACGGTGCCACTCGTCGAATCCCGGATCGATCCTGCAGCGCCGACATTCATGTGGAGCGCCGACACCCCTATCGTCGCCCCGGCCGCACTCGCGGCGTCCGTCGCCCGGCTCGGCGGCGGGGGAGGTGCGGAGGCAGCGCCCGCCATCCATCTGCTGGTGGATGCCGAGGTCGGTGACGCCCCCTCGTCCGCCGGTCGGATCGGTGCCGAGGCCTTCACGATCTCCGTCACGGCCGACCGCATCGAGATCAGGGGTGCGACGGCCGCGGGCGTCTTCCGTGGCGCGACGACTCTGCGACAGCTCCGAGGCGCGGATGCCGACGTCGCTGTCCTGCCCGCGGGCGAATGGTGGGGTTCCCCGGCCTACGGCTGGCGGGGTGTGATGCTCGACGTCGCGCGGCACTTCCGGCCGGTCGAAGACGTCCGGCGGCTCATCGATCTGCTCGCGGACCATCAACTGAACATCCTGCACCTGCACCTGTCCGACGACCAGGGGTGGCGCTTCGAGGTGCCCGGGTATCCACGTCTGACCGAGGTCGGGTCCCGTCGCACGGCGACGCAGCGCGGACACGGTCCGCTCGCCACCGTCGAGCCGGGAGTTCACGAGGGGCACTACACGGCGGAGGAGCTGCGCGCGCTGGTGGCCTATGCGGCGGAGCGGTTCGTCACGCTCGTGCCGGAGGTCGAGCTGCCCGGTCATATCCAGGCGGCGCTCGCCGCGTATCCCGAGCTCGGTAACCTCGACGTCGGCGAGCCGGCGACCGGTCCGTGGGAGCGCTTCGGCGTGAATCCGCGCACGCTCGCGCCCACCGAAGCTGCGCTGGTGTTCGGGCGAGCCGCGATCGACGCGCTGTGCGATGTCTTCGATTCCGAGTGGATCGGGATCGGTGGAGACGAGGTGCCGGTCACCGAATGGGCGGAGAGCGCGGCCGCACGCGAGCGGATGCAGGAGCTCGGTCTGGCGACCGCGCACGATGTGCAGCCGTGGTTCACCGCGCATTTCGTCGCGCACGTGCGCAGCCGCGGACGCACAGCACTCGCCTGGGATGAGGTGCTCGAAGGCGACGTCCCCGAGGGGGTGAGCATCCTCGCCTGGCGCGGACCTGTCGCGATGCGCGAGGCGCTGCGGCGTGGCATCCCGGCCATCGCCTGCCCCGATCTCGAGGTGTACCTCGACTACCCCCAGTCGGAGTCCGCGGAGGAGCCGATCCGCGTCGGTCCGCCGCTGCCGATCGAGCGGGTCTACACGCTCCGGGTCGAGGAGGGGGCCGCCGGCGGTCAGGCGAACGTCTGGAGCGAGCACCTGGCGACCCGCGATCGCGTCGACTTCGCGATGTTCCCTCGGCTGGTGGCGGTCGCCGAGCGGCTGTGGGACGGCGGTGAGCCGAGGGCGTACTCCGACTTCGCGCAGCGACTCCCCACGCATCTGCTCCGCCTCAGGGCGGCGGGGGTGCGGTATCGTCCACTCGACGGCCCGACGCCTGAACAACGCCGTCCTGGAGTGCCCGGCAAGCCGTTGACGATTCAGGCGCGTGAGGGGATCGTCGCCGGTCTGGTCGAGCGCCTCGTGGAGAGGGCGAACGCGGCTGCTGCTGAGGCACCCGCATCAATGTAACGTTTCGGTAACCCTCGCCGCGCACCGCGGGGCAAAGGTTGCGTAATTTATGTTCGTAAGGTCTACTAACAAACATGTCCGTGTCGGATGAACCGCGTGTGCCACCGTCGTCAGAGTACGCCGGTGGGAACACGCATGCCTTCGGGCCAGGGCGGCACCTGCGCTCCCGTTCGAAGGTGCTCCCCGAGCACGCGCGCGGGCACAACCGCGCTCTCGTGCTGCAGACGCTCTACCACGCGGGCGCGATGTCACGCGCCGATCTCTCGCGCGAGACCGGGCTGACGAGAGTCACCATCTCCGACCTCGTCGCCGAGTTCATCGCCGACGGCATCGTGATCGAGATGGGCGTCCGTGAGACGGTCGGCCCCGGCAAGCCTCCGATCCTGATCGACATCGATCGGGTGGGGCACCAGATCATCGGACTGGACCTGTCCGGTCCGAATGCGTTCGTCGGTGCCGTGCTCAGCCTCGATGGCGACGTGCTGGAGCGCCGCGAGGTCGAACGCCCGGAGTCCGCCGACGGCGCCGCCGCCTACGCGGCACTTCTCGAGCTCGCGCGGCTTCTGGTCGCCGCGTCCACGCAGCCGCTGCTCGGCGTCGGCATCGGCACCCCCGGTGTGGTGCGCCCCGACGGTGTCGTGCTGAGCTCTCCGAACCTCGGCTGGACGAACTTCCGGCTCGAGGCGAAGCTCGGCGCCGACCTCGACCTCCCCGTGCTCGCGCGCAACGACGCGAACGCCGCCGTGCTCGCGGAGTACACCTTCGGCGACGCCAAGGCCGACTTCATGCTGATCAAGATCGGGCGAGGGGTCGGTGCCGGGCTCATCACCGGCAGCCAGCCGCTGCTGGGGAGCCGCTTCGCCGCGGGAGAGATCGGTCACGTCGTCGTCGGCACCGACGGCGGCCCCCGCTGCGCCTGCGGCAAGGACGGCTGTCTGGAGGCCTGGCTCAGCGTCACGCGCCTGCGTGAGGCTCTCGCCGCCGACCCGGGAGCCCGGGACGAGATCCTGCGTGACGCCGGAACACGCATGGCGATCGCGATCGCACCGATCGTCGCCGCCCTCGACCTCTCCGAGGTCGTGCTCTCCGGCCCCGCCGACCTGCTCGACGGCATCCTGATCGATGCCGCGATCGAGACGCTGCACGCCCGGACCCTCGAAGGCGTCTTCGAGGACGCGCTCATCCGTCTCACCCACCAGGACGACATCGTGCTGCGGGGCGCGGCTGTCATGGTCCTGTCCGGACAGCTGGGTGTCTCATGATCTCCGCCACGCAGGCGCTCGGGAGCGACATCCGATGAAGGGTGTCGACCTCGCCGACCGCTCCGGTCGGCAGATTCGTGTGGGCCTGGACGTCGGCGGGACCAAGATCGACGCGGTCGCCGTCGACCCCGAGGGAGAGATCCTCGGCCGGCTCCGTCGTCCCACCGGCTGGGGCGAGGACGCGGTGCTCGAGAACATCGCGCTCGCCGTCGGTGCCCTCGCCGATCAGGTCGGGTTCACGGTCTCCGGCATCCGCTCGGTCGGCGTGGGCATCCCCGGCCTCGTCGACGCCGGCACCGGGCGCGTACTGCACGCCGTGAACCTCGGCGTCGACTCGTTGGACCTCGCCGTGCGCGCAGAGCGGGCGCTCGGTGTGCCCTTCTGCGTCGAGAACGACGTGAAGGCGGCTGCCCTCGGCGCCGCCGCGCTCCGCGGGGTCAGCGGGTCCATGGCCTATCTGAACCTCGGCACGGGCGTCGCGGCCGGCATCGTGATGGACGGCCGCATCTGGCGCGGTGCGCGCGGCACGGCCGGCGAGGTCGGACACATCTCGGTCGACCCGAACGGACGACTCTGCGGCTGCGGTCAGCGAGGCTGCATCGAGACGTTCTGCGGGGGAGGGGCGCTCGCCAAGGCCTGGGGCCGGCCCGGGGCTCTGCCGGTGCGCGACGTCCTCGATGCCGCAGACGCGGGTGACCACGACGCCATCGCTCTGCGCGCCGATCTCTACCGGGGTGCCGCGGCCGCCGTGCGCGTGCTGGTGCTCTCGGCCGATGTCGAGACCGTCATCGTCGGCGGTGGCCTCACCTCGCTCGGCCGGCGGTTGGAGGACGGCATCCGGCGCGCCCTCCTGGCCGGGGCCGAGGCCTCGCCCTTCATGCGTTCCCTGCACCTCGATGAGAGAATCGAGATGCTGCCGGCGGGCTCTCCCGCGGCAGCCTTCGGCGCCGCCCTCGTCGGCGCATCCCTATCTGAGAAGGAGCCCGTTTCCCATGGCTGAGGTCGTCATCGTCGAGAACGCAGAGGCCGCGGGAACGCTGGTCGCGACCGAAATCGTGGAGCTCATCGCGCGGCGCGCCGATGCCGTGCTGGGGCTCGCCACCGGGTCGACGCCGCTGCCCGTCTACCAGGCTCTGCGCACCCAGCTCGCCGGACGCGACCTGTCACGCGTACGCGGCTTCGCTCTCGACGAGTACGTGGGGCTGGATCCCGCGCACCCGGAGAGCTACCGATCCGTCATCACGCGCGAGGTGATCGAGCCGCTGGGCCTCGACCCGCAGCGCATCCACGTGCCCAACGGCGCCCACGCGACCATCCAGCACGCGGGCGACGACTACGAGACCGCGATCGAGTCCGCGGGTGGGGTGGATCTGCAGATCCTCGGCATCGGCACCGACGGGCACATCGGGTTCAACGAGCCCGGGTCGTCGTTCGCGTCGCGCACCCGCGTGAAGACTCTCACCGAGCAGACCCGCGAGGACAACGCCCGCTTCTTCGACTCGATCGACGACGTGCCCAAGCACTGCATCACGCAGGGCCTGGGCACCATCCTGAAGGCCCGTCACCTCGTGCTGCTCGCCTTCGGCGAGGGCAAGGCCCAGGCGGTGGCGGATGCCGTCGAGGGGCCGCTCACGGCGTTCCTGCCCGGTTCGGCGATCCAGCTGCACCCCCACGCGACCGTGGTCGTGGATGAGGCGGCCGCATCGCGCCTGAAGCTCGCCGACTACTACCGCTACACCTTCGCCAACAAGCCGTCCTGGCAGGGCATCTGAGCGAGCTCAGCGGGCGAGCCCCGGCCAGGCGAGTGGCAGCAGGTACTCCAAGCTGAGAGGCGCGAGCGGGAGCATCGTCACGTCATCCGGGGTGATCCAGCGCAGCTCGGCGAGTTCGGCCTGCACGGCGACAGCGTCAGGGTCGATCGAGACGGCGAAGGCGTCGGCGACCACACGGTGACCCGGCTCGTTGGCGGCGGCAGCGACGAATCTGCCCAGGGGGCGCAGGTCGCTCTCGACGAGCAGCACCCCCAGCTCCTCGTGCAGTTCGCGGATCAGGGTCTCAGCGGCCGACTCCCCGGCCTCCGGCTTGCCGCCCGGCTGCATGAACCGGGTCGTGCCGTGTTTGCGGACGACGAGCACCCGATCGGCCTCGTCGACGATCACGGCTGCGCTCACATGGATGTCAGGCATCGGCGGAGAACACCTTCCCGGGGTTGAGGATGCCGTGCGGGTCGAACACCTGCACGATCTGCCGCTGCAGCTCCCACTGATCGGAGCCGAGCTCATCGACCAGCCAGCGTCGCTTGAGCACGCCGATGCCGTGCTCGCCGGTCAGCGTGCCGCCCAGACGGATGGCGGCACGGAACAGCTCGTCCGCGGCGGCCCAGATGTGCGGCGGGGTCTCGGGCCCCTCGAAGATGAAGTTGGGGTGCAGGTTGCCATCGCCCGCGTGCGCCACGGTGGGGATCGTCAGGCCGAACTCGCGTTCGATGCGAGCGATCTCGTCGAACATCTCCGGCATGGCGCTGCGCGGCACCGATACGTCTTCGATCAGCGTGGTCCCGAGCGTGGTCATCGCCGCGTGCATGGAGCGGCGGATGGCCAACAGCCGCTCGCCCTCGTCACGGTCATGCGACACCAGGGGCTCGCCGTCATGCGCGCGCAGCACCGTGGCGATCATGTCGGCCTCGGCGATCGCGGCAGGGCCGTCGGTCTGGATCGTGAGCTGGGCTGCGCCCGGGGGAGGGGTGGGGAGTCCGAGCAGGGCGTGGACGGCGGCGAGACTCGCGGCGTCCATCAGCTCCATGATCGCCGGCTGCACGCCCGATGCGGTCACGGCCGCGGATGCCGCCGCCGCGCTGCGCACATCGGGGAAGGTCGCGGTGACCGTGCACGTGGGGCCCACGACCAGGCGCCGCAGCTTGAGGGTTGCCCCCACGATCACCCCGAGGGTGCCCTCCGAGCCGATCACGAGCGAGGTCAGGTCGAGCCCGGTGACGCCCTTGACGCTGCGGTGTCCGAGGTGCAGCAGTCGCCCGTCGGCGAGGACGAGGTCGACACCGAGCACGGCATCGCGCACGACGCCGTACTTTGCGCACAGCAGCCCACCCGCGCCTGTCGCGATATTGCCGCCGACCGTGGAGATCTCGCGGCTGGCAGGATCCGGCGCCCACCAGACCCCGTGCGCGGAGAGCAGGCGGTTGAGGTCGGCGTTCAGGATGCCGGGCTCGACCACGGCGAGGAGATCGTCGGGACGGATCTCGACCACGGCATCCATGCGACGGGTCGACAGCACGATCTCGCCGGCCCCGGCATTGGCCGCCCCGGCGAGGCCTGTCCCAGCGCCGCGGACGACCACAGGAGTGCGCGTCGCGGTGGCGATGCGCAGGGTCTGCTGCACCTGCGCAACGGTCTCGGCATGCACGATGGCGAGCGGGCGGCCGGCGGCGGCATGGCCCGAGCGATCTGCGCGTGCCTGCTCCAGGGCCGCCTCGTCGAGTTCGACGAGATCTCCGAGTGCCTCCTGCAGCTGTGCGACGACGTTCATGACCCGGCGCTCATGCCAAGGCGGTCATGACAGCGCGCGGCGTCCGCTGATCACGCCGGCGGCGATCGCGACCAGACCGAAGGCCGTCCCGATCAGCGCCTGGTCCATCGACCACCACGCGATCGTGACGCCGACGTAGATGAGCAGCTCGACGGCCGCGCGGAGGAACGGATGCACGCGCAGCACCGGACGCGGGGAGAGGAACAGCGCCCAGACGAGCAGGACCACGACCGGGGTGCCGATGCCGAGGACGATGTTCCAGGGGAGCGGCCACGTCGCCAACCCCCACAGGGCGAGCGAGGCGATGGCCAGGACCAGGACGATCGCGCGGACGACGTCGATGGCGGTGATGACCGGACGCTCGACGCCAGGTACGGGTGCAGAATCCTGGGGCATGCTCCCAGTCTATTCGGCGCTCGACGGCTCCTCCGCCGCGACAGATGCGCTGTCTGCAGGCGCCTCTGCCGTGCTGGTGTCCGCGGCGGGTGCGGAGGCTGCTGCCACCTCTTCGACCGGAGCTGCTTCTTCAACCGGGGCTGCTTCTTCGACCGGAGCCTCTCCGACGGGAGCGGCAGGCGTTGCCGGCACCTCCTCGACCGGAGCCTCGACAACCGGCGTCTCATCGACAGGGGCGGCCGGCTCCAGGGGCGCGGTGGCGTCGTCGGTGCCGGGAACGGGTTCCTCCGCGACCGGCGCGTCGACGGTCGAGACGTCGATCGTCGACGGATCCGCACCGTCATCCGTGAGGACGCACACCAGCAGCCACCACTCGGGGAGGGGCGCAAGTTCCCAGAGCGTGGTCGTGGTCACCGTGCCGACCGTGTCGCCGTTCACATAGGCGAGGTCGACCGTGGCGTTGCCGCACAGCTGGGCCCGGCTCGCGGTGAGCGCGATCGTGCCGTGACCCACCGCAGCGCCCTCGACGTCGGGAGCGAGAGTCGTGGTCGCGCCGCCGCTGCCATCGATCCGGGCACGGACGGTGGCTGAGGCGGCGCCGGACACCTGCACGATGTAGTGCGCGACGAAGAACTCCTCCGCCTCGCCGATCCACTCGATCCAGGCCTCACCCTGGCCGACCGTGGGCGATCCCTCCGGAACCGCAGGGTCGACGGGATCGACCGGGTCGACGGGATCCACCGGGTCCACGGGGGTGACCGGGTCGACCGGCTTCCCGGGGACGACGGGAACGGGAGGAGCGATGACCGGACCGGAAGGCTCCACGGCATCGGATCTCGCCTCGTCGGCAGGCGGAGCGGCGTCTTCCTTCGGCTCGGGTGCCGGTGCTTCGATGACGACGGGCTCGTCGAGCGCCATCGAGGCGTCGGGCCCGACGTCTGCCGAGATCGAGGAGGGGTCGCTGTCGCCTGCGCTGGGTTGCGATGCGACCGGCTGCGCGCCGGTGAGACCGGGGATGATCGTCGCGGCCGCGACGACCCCCGCGACGACGAGCGCCGCGGAACCCGCGCCGACGAGAGCCCCCATGCCGGTGAGGATGCCGCCGCTTGCGGCCCCGCCGCCTGCCGAGCCGGCGGCGCCGCCGGCAGCGGTGGTTCCACCGGCCCCGCCGCCCGAACCGCTCCCCGCTGCGGAACCGCTCGCGGCGGTCCCACCGGACACGGCCGTGCCGGGGTCTCCGGCGACGACGACGCCGGGGATGGCCGAGGGCGCTGCGGCGAGGGCGACGATCGGAGCGCCCCCACCCTGCAGCGTCGCCAGGTAGCCGGCCGAGCCGGTGATGCCGAGGACGAGGGGAAGCAGGACCAGAGCGAGTCGCTTCGAGACATCCTTCGCCTCGGCGGCGACGATCATGCAGCGTGCGCACTCGTCGAGGTGCAGTTCGAGGCGCCTGTAGTCACGGGCACTGAGATTGCCGCGGGAGTAGGCACCCAGGTGCTCGATGGTCCACTGGCAGTCGGAACCGGGGGCGGCGCTGCGCAGGTGAGCCTGGATCCACGCCTCACGCAGCCCCTCCCTGGCGCGGAAGGCGAGCTGGGAGACGGCGCCGGACTTCATGCCGAGCAGCGGCGCGACATCCTGCGGCTTCATCTGCTCGATCTCGGTGTACCAGAGCACTTCCTGCCACCGCGAGGGCAGACTCCGGAACGCCTGTGCGGTGAGGCTGCGGTCGAGCGCCTCGTTCGCTGCTTGATCGGTGCTGTCCGGGTCGGCGACGGAGTCGAGTTCATCGATCGTCGACTCGCGGCGGGAGCGCCCCCAGGCGGCCGCAGTGTTGCGGATGCTCGTGAACAGGTAGGCGCGGAAGGAGCCGTTGGGTCCGCCGCCCTTCACGATCGCCTGGTAGATGCGTGTGTACGACTCCTGCACGAGGTCGTCGGGGTCGATGGAAGACGTGACGGAGCGGGCGACCGCGAGGCCGGACGGGTAGTGGCGTCGCCAGAGTTCTCCGAACGCCTCCGTGTCGCCCGAACGGGTGCGGAGGATCAGATCGGCGTCGGCGATCGGTTCGTCGTGCGGAACGTTCTCTTCTTCGTGCACTTTCATCCATCTGTCTCGGAGCACTCGTGTGCCCTCACAAGAGAGACGCGGGAGGGCGGCCCTCATCACGCGTCTTCTTCATTCTCACCCGAATTTCCCAGCAAGGCCACCCCTTCACGGAATTCCCTGCAAATCTTCTGACACAGAGAACCCCAGTTCGGAGGGCTGTTCGGTGCGGGCCGACGAAGAATCTCGAAAAAAGATCGCGAAGCCGCGTAATGAACCGGCCGCGCCTTCGTCTCATCCCATAGAGACAGCCATACGAGCTCCTCCGGGGGGCGGAGTTCGGGCGCTGGTGCGAGGGGCAACTGCACCAGCAGGGCGGGTCGGGAGCCTCGGGGGAGGAGTTCCCGGCCCCCCTCTCTATGAAGCGGGAACGAGGCCACCGATCTGGGGACCGGTGGCCTCCCTCCCGCGAAGATGAACCGGAGCACGCAGAGTTGCGCGTCGTCGCGCGTCGTGCGGACCTCTTACTCGTTGAGGCGTTCTCCCACCCACACGCGGACGACGCGCAGCGCGGCATCCCACAGCACGGCATCTCCGACGCGGCCGGGGCGCAGATCGCCGATCTCGGCGTCTCGGCCGATCGCTCGTGCCGGTGTCTCGGTCAGGGCTTGCACTGCCGCAGCCAGAGACGCACCGGCGCTCACCGCCCTCTGCAGCGCGATGTCCTGCGTGAGGGTCGAGCCGGCGATCGAGCCCGTGTCGTCGGCGCGGGCGATGCCATCGGCCACCGTGACGCTGACGGCTCCGAGGTCGTAGTGCCCGTCGGCGCTGCCGGCGGCGGCCATGGCATCCGTGATCAGTGCGACCCGCCCCGGGGCCGTGTCGAACAGCAGCTTGATCACGTGCGGGTCCAGGTGCACGTCATCGGCGATGGCCTCGAGCACCACCCGGTGATCGGCCGCGGCGGTGAGCACCGGGCCCGGCGCTCGGTGGTGGATGCCCGGCATGGCATTGAAGGCGTGCGTGAGGATCGAAGCCCCCGCCTCGAATGCGGCCGCCGCGACTCCCGCATCGGCGCTCGTGTGCCCGACAGCGGCCGCAGCTCCCGCCGCCACGATCTGGCGGATCGCGTCGTATCCGCCCGGCAGTTCCGGCGCGATCGTGACCTGGCGCACGGTGCCGCGCCCCGCCTCGAGCAGTCGGGCGACGTCATGCGCCGCTGGCGCGCGCAGCAGCGTCGGCTCATGCGCGCCGTGGTGCGCCGGATCCAGGAAGGGACCTTCGAGATGAGAGCCGAGGATGTCGGCGTCGGTGCGCATGAGGTCGGCGACCAGCGCCACGTTGCGGGCGAGTTCGTCGAGCGGTGCGGTGACGAGCGAGACGACCGCGCGCGTGGTGCCGTGCGCGCGGTGCAGCGCCCGCGCGGCGCGGATCGCGTCGACGCCGTCGTCGAACGAGGCGCCGGCTCCTCCGTGGCCGTGGATGTCGATCAGGCCGGGGGTGAGCAGTGCGCCCTCTCCCGCCGTCGCGACGGCATCCACGACCTCGTCGGCCGCTGCCCAGTCCGCACCGGTGCCGTGCGCGGCGACGCGTCCCTGCTCGATCCGGACCCAGGCGTCCTCCACGACCTCGCCGCGGTCGACGAGCCGGGCGGAGTGGATGAGCAGCGAACCGCTCGTCGAGGACTGCACACTCATCGTTCGCTCCAGGGGATCTCGGCTGCGGCGTGGAATTCGACCCCTTCAGCCTTCCACAGCGGCGCGAGCGTCCCGAGCCGCGTGCGGAACGATTCCCACGTGCGCTCGGGTCCCGCCTGCGGCGACCACGCGACCTCGGCCTGCGCTGCGGCGCGGGGGAAGACCAGTTGCTCGACCTCGCCGAGCGTGCGAGTGGTCTCGGACCACAGCGGCGCCTCGATGCCGAGGATCGCGGTGTCGGGCACATCGAGCACCGCCGTGGGCTCCCACTCGTACGCGGTTCGCACATCGGTGATCCCCGCCCAGGTCAGCCCGAGTGGGAAGTCGGGGTCGTACTTCATGTCGAGATAGGTCACGTCGGCCGCCGACATGAGGAGAGCGCCTCCGCGCTCGACGAAGTGCGCGGCCTCCTCGGCGTGCGTGCCCTCTGGTGTGGTCTTGCCCCAGTACTGCCCGACGGTTCCCTCGGCGATGTCCGCCGCGGAGCCCATCTCGTGCCACGCCACGGGGATCTTGCCCGCGTCGACGACGATCGCGGTCGCGCGCGCGGCGAACAGGTCGAAGTCGGCCTGGGGGGTGCCCAGGGACTCGTCACCGCCGATGTGGATGTACGGACCGGGCGTCATCTCGGCCAGTTCGCGTACGACATCGCGCACGAAGTCGTAGGTGTGCTCCTCATGGATGCGGACGCTGGAGTGCCCGACGCCCCAGCCGAGATACGTCTCTCCAGCGACGGGCAACGGCTGATCGAGCCGCGCCGAATCCGCGATGAGGTTGTCGTTCAGCACCGGTGCCTCGACGAGCTCGGGGTACGCGACGCCGATCGCGTGCGTGTGGCCGGGGAGGTCGATCTCGGGGATCACGAGCATGTGGCGTGACGCCGCGTACGCCACGATCTCCCGGTAGTCGGCCTTCGTGTAGAAGCCGCCGGGGTCACCGTTCGCCGAGGTTCGGGACGCCCTTTCGGTCAGCAGCGGCCAGGAGTCGATGTGCACGCGCCACCCCTGGTCGTCGCTCAGGTGCAGGTGCAGGTGGTTGAACTTGAGGGCACTGGTGCTGTCGATGAACTTCTTCACATCGTCGACGCCGAAGAAGTGGCGCGCTACGTCGAGCATGACCCCGCGCCGCGGGAAGCGCGGGGAGTCAGCGACGTCGGCGCCGAGCAGCGCCCATCCGGAGTCGTCCTGTCGCAGCAGCTGCAGGAGCGTCTGCACGCCGTAGAAGAGCCCGGCTTCGTCGGCGCCGACGAGGATCGCACGGTCGCCGACCTCGAGCGTGTATCCCTCCCGTCCTGAGGAGCGGGCGTCGACGAGGAGCTCGATCTCGGCGGGAGCCTCGTCGACGGTCGCGATTCGGATCCCGGTGCGCCGCTCGACCGCGTCGATGAGCTGGGCGACGGCGGGGGAGGAGCCGAGCACGCGCGTCGTCGGGGTGATCGGCATCCGTCCCTCCCGTGCGATCGCTGACACGGGCGCGGGGACGAGCGGAAGGGGGTGAGTAAGGACCATGAACAAAACCTACCCGTCGGCGTCGCCGAGCGGAACGGCGGATGTCGAATCGATTCTGCGATGGACTCCCGGTATGCGGCAGCCTGCGCAGCCTCCCTCATCGGCTATGCTCGTAACCGTCGCGACTGGCGTCTGGGTGGACTACCACCGGGGAGCGACTGACCACGGAATTCGACCGCGCGCCTGGGCCGATTGGTACACCCTTCGAATCCGTTGTCAGAGGAGCAAGTCATCATGACCGACCGTTATTTCAACGCCCCCCTCTCCGAGGTCGACCCGGAGATCGCCGAGGTCCTGGATCGCGAGCTGAAGCGTCAGCAGACGTTCCTCGAGATGATCGCCTCGGAGAACTTCGTGCCGGTCTCCGTGCTGCAGTCGCAGGGATCCGTGCTCACCAACAAGTACGCCGAGGGCTACCCCGGTCGCCGCTACTACGGTGGCTGCGAAGAGGTCGACGTCGCCGAGGAGCTCGCGATCTCGCGCGCCAAGAGCCTGTTCGGTGCGGAGTTCGCGAACGTGCAGCCCCACTCCGGTGCATCGGCCAACGCGGCCGTGCTGCACGCCATCGCCCGCCCCGGCGATACTCTGCTCGGCCTGTCGCTCGACCAGGGCGGCCACCTCACGCACGGCATGAAGATCAACTTCTCCGGCCGTCTCTACAACATCGTCGCGTACGGCGTGAACCCCGAGACCTCGACGATCGACATGGACGAGGTGCGTCGCCTCGCAATCGAGCACAAGCCCAAGGTCATCATCGCGGGCTGGTCGGCCTACCCGCGCACGCTCGACTTCGCCGCCTTCCGTGAGATCGCCGACGAGGTCGGCGCGCTGCTCTGGGTCGACATGGCGCACTTCGCCGGTCTGGTCGCCGCGGGTCTGCACCCGAACCCGGTACCCTTCGCCGACGTCGTCTCCTCGACCGTGCACAAGACCATCGGCGGCCCGCGCTCCGGCTTCATCCTCACCAACGACGCCGACATCGCCAAGAAGATCAACACGGCCGTGTTCCCCGGACAGCAGGGCGGACCGCTCATGCACGTGATCGCCGCGAAGGCGACCGCGTTCAAGCTCGCCGGAACGCCGGAGTTCAAGGAGCGTCAGGAGCGCGTGCTCCGCGGCGCTGCTCTGCTCGCCGAGCGGCTCTCGCAGCAGGACGTGAAGGATGCCGGCATCGCCGTGCGCTCCGGTGGCACCGACGTGCACCTCGTGCTGGTCGACCTGCGTGACGCCGAGGTCGACGGCAAGCAGGCCGAGGACCTGCTGCACGACATCCACATCACGGTGAACCGTAACGCGGTGCCGAACGACCCGCGCCCGCCGATGGTCACCTCGGGTCTGCGCATCGGCACGCCCGCGCTCGCCACGCGCGGATTCGGTGATGCCGAGTTCGCCGAGGTCGCCGACATCATCGCGCTTGCGCTGCTCCCCGGTGCCGATGTCGAGGCTCTGCGCGCCCGGGTCGACGCCCTGGCATCCGCCTTCCCGCTGTACCCCACGCTGCAGCAGTAGCACTCCCTCCCCCCACTCCCGCGAGTGCACGAGTTCTCGCCGAGTGCACGGCTTGTCGACGTGACGAAGCCGTGCACTCGCGCAGAAGTCGTGCACTCGGCGAAGAAGACCGAAGGAAGTCACACATGACCGCGAAGATCCTTGACGGGAAGGCGGCGGCGGCCGCGATCCGCGCCGAGCTGACCGAGCGCGTCGCGGCGCTGAAGGCGAGAGGGGTCACCCCCGGCATCGCGACGGTGCTCGTGGGCGCCGACCCGGCCTCGCAGCTCTACGTCGGCATGAAGCACCGGCAGTCAGAGGCGATCGGGATGAACTCGATCCAGCGGGAGCTCCCCGCGGATGCCACCCAGTCCGATGTCGAGGCGCTGATCGACGAGCTCAACGCCGACCCGGCGTGCCACGGCTACATCGTGCAGCTGCCGCTGCCGAAGCACATCGACACCGACGCGATCCTGGAGCGCATCGACCCGGCGAAGGATGCCGACGGCCTGCACCCGACCAACCTCGGTCGGCTCGTGCTCAACGTCAACAGCCCGATCCACACCCCGCTGCCGTGCACGCCGCGCGGAGTGATCGAGCTGCTGCTGCGCAATGACTACGACCTGAAGGGCACGCATGTGGTCGTGGTGGGCCGCGGCGTCACGATCGGACGCTCGATCGGTCTGCTGCTCACGCGCCGCGACCTGAACGCCACGGTCACGCTCACGCACACCGGCACGGTCGACATGCCGCGCTACCTGCGCGAGGCCGACGTCATCGTCGCGGCAGCGGGGGTGAAGCATCTGATCCGTGCAGAGGATGTGAAGCCCGGCGCGGCCGTCCTCGACGTCGGCGTGACCCGCGAGACCGACCCCGAGACCGGCAAGAGCCTCGTGTTCGGCGACGTGCACCCGGATGTGGCCGAGGTCGCCGGCTTCCTCTCCCCGAACCCCGGTGGGGTGGGGCCGATGACGGTCGCCCTGCTCATGACGAACGTCGTGGAGGCCGCCGAGCGCGTCGCCTGACCACTCCGTTCGCAGCGAGGCACCCCTTCCATCGCGGAGGGGTGCCTTTCTGCGACCTGAGCGGATGCGGCGGCGTCAGCCCAGCTCGTCGAGCATGCGGCGCTGCTCCGGCGTCAGGCCATCCTTCAGCTCTGCGCGGGCCGCGGCCGTCTCCGGAGCCTCCGCCGCAGGAGCAGGAGAGGCGGACGACGAAGCGGCGTCCGACGTGCGGCGCGCCTGCACCTTGCCCTGCACGGCGTCGTAGACCTGGGCGGCCTTCGCGCGCAGCTTGTCATCGACCTGGTCGTAGATCATCCAGCCGAAGAGCAGGAAGAGGGGAGGCAGCGCGAAGCCCCAGAAGCCGGATGCGCGCACGCCGCTGAGCCAGACCGTGAGCACCCACACGATGAGCTCGACGAGGTACACCAGCACGTACTGCACGACCTTCTCGCCCGCCTTGGTGCGCTCGGCCGCCGACTTCGCGGCGGACCGACGGAACGCGGCCGCGAGCGTCGGCTTCACGAACAGCGCCACCAGCGTCAGGATCACGGCCGCCCACAGGGCGTGCAGGCCCACGGAGACACCGGGGAACAGCAGGCCGATGAGCAGCAGGACGGCCACGTTGAACACGTACAGCGCGGCGAACCGGATGATTCCGTTCTTCATGCGACCAGAATCCCACACCCTTCCGTCGGTCGGCAGCATCGCGACGGCGGGGGAGTCGTCGTCGACGGAGCCCACGCCCGCGGCCCGGTCATACACTGGGGGCGCCGCATCCGCATCCGCGTCCACGCATGTTCGGCCTCCGACGATCCGCCTCCGCCCCCGGGAGCCCTCCCATGACGATCGATCCCGATCCGCTCCTGGATTCCGTCGACATCCTCACCACCTCCGAAGGGGCGCACTGGCCCGCCCACGTCCACGACGACCATGAGCTGCTGTCGGCGATCACGCGTACCGTGACCGTGGTCACCCCGGACGCCGTCTACATCGCGCCTCGCGGAACGAGCATCTGGATCCCGGCGGGCGTCGTGCACGAGGTCACCGCAGCGCCGGGCAACAGCATGCGATGCACCTGGTTCGAGCCCGATGCTGCTGCAGAGCTGAGCTCTCGCGTCGTCGTGACCACGGTGCCGCCGTTGCTGGACGACGTGCTCGCGCAGCTCTCGCGCTACACCGATCCCGTGCGCCGTGCGCGGGCCGAGGCCTTCGCCCTGGATCTGCTCGGCGACTCCGGCGACGCGGAGGTCGGACTGCCGACGCCGTCCAGCCCGTGGTTGCGGGCGGTCACCGATGCGCTGGTCGCCGCGCCGGCCGACCGACGCACGGTGGAGGTGTGGGCTGCGCAGTCGTCCGTGAGCGTGCGCACCTTCACCCGGCAGTTCGCGACGGAGACGGGGATGGCGTTCTCGCGCTGGAGGGCGGAGCTGCGCCTGCGCATGGCGATGTCGATGCTCGCGAACGGGACCGAGGTCGGCCGAACCGCCCGCGCCGTGGGCTTCGAATCGCTCGCCGCGTTCTCTGCGGCGTTCCGGCGGCGCACCGGGGTGTCGCCGCGCGCCTTTGCCCGCAACCACGGTTCGGTGACCGATTCGCGCGCATAATCGACCGATCAACGCAACTTCGGCCATCGAACCGGCAGAAGAGGCGCGACATAATTAGGTAACCCTTGCCTAATTGGAGATTCTCTTGCGCCCTTCCCCGCGCCTGCGAGCCGCGCTCGCCGCAGCCGTCATCGTCCCTCTCGTCCTCACGGCCACCGCATGTGCGCCCGATGCCGACTCGTCCTCCGACGACGGCGCGGCAAGTGGCGACACAGTCGTCGTCGACTCCGTGTACGGCGAGGTGACCGTTCCCGCCGCCCCGGAGCGGGTCGCGGCGATCTCGTATGACACCCCGTGGCAGGTCATGTCGCTCGACCTGCCCGTCGTGGCCGCGATCGACTACACCCAGTGGATCGACGGCTACACCGAGGACCAGCAGGCGTACATCGCCGATGCGGCGAAGGTCGGCAGCTACGGCGAGGTCAACTTCGAGGCACTCGCCGGCGCCGCCCCCGACGTCATCGTCGGCGACGCGTACGAGGTCGACGAGGCGACGTTCACGCGTCTCAGCGAGATCGCCCCGACCGTCATCGTCGGCGGTGACGAACGCGGCGACTGGCAGTCCATCACCGAGGATCTGGCCACCGCGCTCGGCGCGCACGATACCTGGGAAGAGGCGAAGGCCTCGTACGAGGCACGTCGCGACGAGGTCAAGGAGCAGTACGCCGACGTCATCGCCGCGAACACCTGGGCGAACTTCTCGCTCGGCAACGAGGTGGGACAATTCTCGATCCAGCTTCCCAGCGGGTCGACCGGCAACCTGGTCGTGAACGAGATGGGCCTCACCTACGGCGACGGCATCCCCCAGGACACGGATGACGGCGCCGGCTACGTGTCGCTGCCCCTCGAGCAGATCGGCACGGTCCTCGACGGCGTCACGGTCGGGCTCACCTACGAGAACCCCGACGGCTCGAAGATGCCGGGGATCCAGGACGTGATCGACAGCAGCCTGTTCCAGCAGCTCGAGATCGCGAAGACGGATCGGGTGTACGGACTCGTCTCGAACGTCACCGACTACCGCACCGCCGAGGAGTGGATCGACGAGCTCGTCGCCAAGGTGCTCGAGCCGCTCTCGCAGTGACGACTCTCGCCACGGGTGGGCGCCGGACGCTCCGCCGCCCACCCGACGCGGTCGTCCTGCCGATCGTGGTGCTCCTCCTGCTCGCCGCCGTCGCGGTGAGCATCGCCGTCGGTCCCAGGACCTTGACCTTCGACGACCTGCTCGCCGCGCTGACCGCCCCCACCGGCACGGAGGCGGATCTGATCGTGCGGGATGTGCGGCTGCCGCGCACGTTCGTCGGCATCGCCGCGGGAAGCGCCCTCGCGGTCGCCGGTGTGATCATGCAGACCCTCACCCGCAATCCGCTCGCGGAGCCGGGCCTGCTGGGGGTCAACGCCGGTGCCTCTTTCGCCGTGGCGATCGCGATCGTCGTGCTGCGCATCGGGGAGTTCGGCGCGACGATGTGGTTCGCATTCCTCGGTGCGGCGGTCGCGAGCGCTCTCGTCGCCGTGATCGGCGGAGTGGGACGCGGTGCGTCCATCGGGCGGCTCACCCTCACCGGCGTGGCCATCGGCGCGGTGCTGTCGGCGGCGACCGCTGCTCTCAGCCTGATCGACCCGCACGCCTATCAGTCCCTGCGGCTCTGGGGCGCCGGCGCTCTCGGCGGGCGTTCGCTCGACGCTGCCGTGCTCACGCTCCTGGTCGTCGCCGTCGGGCTCGTCCTCGTGGTGCTGATCGCGCCGGGACTGGGGCTGCTCGCACTCGGAGAGGACACGGCCCGTGCTCTGGGAGGCCGGATCGGCATCGCGCGCCTGGGCGGATTCCTCGCCATCGTCGTGTTGTGCGGCGCGGCGACGGCGGCGGCAGGGCCGATCGCGTTCGTGGGACTTCTGGTGCCGCACGCGCTGCGGGCGGTGTTCGGGCCCGACACCCGGCGACTGCTGATCTACAGTGCTCTGGTCGGTCCGATCCTGCTGCTGCTCGCGGATGTTCTCTGTGGCATGCTGATCGCCCCGCGTTCGATACCGGTCGGGGTGATGACCGCGTTCCTCGGAGCGCCCGTGCTGGTCGCGCTGGTGCTCTCGCGGCGGGTGCAGGCGGAGGGGGCGCCATCGTGAGTACTGCCTCCGTCGTCGCGGTCCCCTTCGCGACCGGACGTCGTCGCCGGATCATCTGGATCTCCTCCGCCCTCGTGCTCGTGGGGTTGGCGATCGCCGGTCTGAGCCTCGGCGACGCCGCCATCCCGGTTCCCGACGTGTTCGCCGCCCTGTTCGGTCGGGGTGAATCCGGCACGCGGCTGGTCGTGGTCGGCTGGAGGCTGCCGCGTGTGGTGCTCGGCGCCGCGATCGGCGCGATGCTCGCGCTGTCCGGAGCGCTCTTCCAGGTCATCACTCGCAACCCGCTCGGCAGCCCCGACATCCTCGGCTTCTCGGCCGGCGCGTACACCGGTGCCCTCCTGGTCATCGTCGGCGGCTCGGTGAGCACGGCTGCCCTCACCGCGGGGGCGGTCGGCGGAGGCATCGCCGCCGCGGCGCTCGTGTTCGTCCTCGTCGCGCGGCGTGGGGCCGGGGGCACCAGGCTCATCATCGTGGGCATCGCCCTGACCGCGATGCTCGGCGCCGTGAACACCATGATCGAGCTCGCCGCCGACGATGTGGTGGCGCACACCGCCGCGATCTGGGGCGCCGGCTCCCTCAACGGCATCGACGGTCGCTGGATCCCGCTCATCCTCGGTGCGCTCGCGCTGGGAGGGCTCGCGATCGCGGTGATGGCGCCAGCGCTCGCGCTCTACGAGCTCGGGGAGGACCGGGCGACGTCGCTCGGGGTGCGCCCGGTCCGGCTGCGCATCTCGGCGATGTTGATCGGCGTGGTGCTGCTGGCCGTCACGATCGCCGCAGCAGGTCCGATCGCGTTCGTCGCGCTGGCCGCCCCGCAGATCGCCCGCCGCGTCTGGCGGAGCGGGCCGATGCCCTTCGCCGCATCCGCCATGACCGGCGCGGTGCTGCTCCTGTTCAGCGACCTGCTCGCGGCGCGGCTGTTCGCGCCGACCATGCTGCCCACCGGTCTCGTGACGATCGGGATCGGCGGACTCTACCTCGCCTGGATGCTGTCCGGGGCGAATCGAAGGAGGCGCTGATGCGCACCGACATCCCTGTGTACACCGCCGAGGTGGCGGCGCGTCGCACCGTGACACCGCACATGATGCGCATCACCCTGCGCGGCGCGCGCACCGGGGCAGGTGAGCGCTTCGCCTCGTGCGGCAGACCCGACGAGTTCTTCGGTCTGTGGCTGACGACGGCCGACGGGCAGGAGGTGAAGCGGTACTACACGGTGCGCGCGTGGCGCCCCGAGAGCGATGAGCTCGACATCGACTTCGTCGTGCATGCCCAAGGCCCGGCGACGCAGTGGGCCCGTGACGCGCGCCTCGGCGACACGGTGGCGTTCGACCTTCCCCGCGGGCACTTCCACGCGCCGGAGGGGACGGCGCGCACGCTCCTCATCGGCGATGCCACCGCGCTGCCCGCGATCGGGCGCATCCTCGACGAGCGTGCGGCGTCCGATCCGCCCGTGCGGGCGATCCTGTCCGTCGACGACCCCCGTGACCGACAGCAACTCCGTCTCCGCGGCCGCGACAGCCTCACCTGGGTCGCGGCGGAGGACATCGTGGCCGAGACTCTCGCCGCCACCGCCGAGGGACCGGATGCGACCTACCTCTGGTTCTCGGGGGAGGCGACGACGATGCGCGAGATCCGCCGTCACGTGCGGCACGAGCTCCGGTGGCCGACGACGCAGTACATGACGATGGGCTACTGGCGCCGTGACGCCGAGCGCTGGGGACGGAGGTTCGAGCAGCAGACCGAGCTGCCCGCACAGCTGGCCGCGATCTGGGAGAACGGCGACGACGATGAGACACAGCGGGACCTCGCCGACGCGCTGCTGACGAGGTACGGACTGTGACCGACACGACATTCGACATCCGCGGCCTGTCGGCCGGCTATCCGCACGGGCGGGCTGTCTCCACGGGACTCGACCTCACGATCACCCGCGGCTCCTTCGTCGCGATCATCGGCCCGAACGCCTGCGGCAAGTCGACGTTGCTGCGCACGATCGCGCGACTGCTGCCCGCACTCGCCGGATCCGTTCTGCTCGACGGGCGCGACATCCGCGAGCGCGGGGCGAAGGAGCTCGCCAGGGAGCTGGGTCTGCTCAGCCAGTCGGCGGAGGCGCCGGACGGGATGCGGGTGGCCGACCTGATCGCCCGCGGCCGGTATCCGCACCGACGCGCATTCTCGGCGTGGAGCGACGCCGACGAGCAGGCGGTGCGGCGGGCGATGGAGAGGACCTCGGTGCTCGAGCTGACTGATCGCCCGGTCGACGAGCTCTCGGGTGGGCAGCGGCAGCGCGTGTGGCTCGCGATGGCTCTCGCCCAGGAGACCGACGTGCTGCTGCTGGACGAGCCGACGACCTTCCTCGACATCACGCATCAGCTCGACATGCTGGATCTGTTCCGCGCGATCAACCACGAGCACGGCACGACCGTCGTCGCCGTGCTGCACGACCTGAATCAGGCCGCGCGGTATGCGGATCGGATCGTCGCGATGCGCGACGGGGCCATCGTGCGCACCGGAGCCCCGGAGGAGGTGCTCACGCCCGAGGTGATGTCGCGCGTGTTCGACCTCGACTGCACCGTGATCGCCGACCCCGAGACCGGCACGCCGATGGTGGTGCCGCGGCGACGGTGACGGAGCCGGTGCTGCGGGTCAGGAATCGGCGAGCGTGCTCTCGATCCCGGTGATGCGTGCCTGCTCGTCGAAGCGGAAGGTGGCGGAGCCCGAACCATCCACGACGGTGGCGCCGCCGAACGACTCATCCGTCCACGTGAGCGTCCAGTTCGCGAGACGAGCGAGGTCCCACACCGCCGTGCGGGCGTCGGTGAGCGCCGTGCCCGACAGGATACGGGGGAGGGCGATGACCGCGTCGGCTACGGTGAGCGGCGCGATCGGCGCATCGAGCAGGAAGACGGCACGGGTGCCGCCGCCGACCGGCGCGGAGTAGTAGGGCGCGCGGCCGGTGAGTTCGACCGCGACGCCGCCGACCACGTGGGCGGCCTGTGCGATCCACTCCTCGTCGGCTGCGGCGTCGGCCGGGAACGGCACCTCGGGGCTGGTGAGCTCGACGATGCCGTGCTCGGCGCCGTAGGCCTGCAGCTGTGCCGCGATGCCCTGCGGGTCGCCCTGGGGGTGGGCCCAGGCCCACAGCAGGGAACGGGGGCCCGGCGCGATCGTCGCGATCAGGTGAGCGCGCGTCACGAGCTGGCGCGACGGGTCGGCGTTCGCCGTGAAGGTGAGGGTGCCTGCAGCCATGTCGGCGTCCCAGCGGTGCTCGCCGAGCGCATCGGCGGCGGCGGAGAGCGCGTCCTGACGGAGCGCGGTGAACAGGGCGGCACGGTCGGCGAGGGGCTGGAGCGCGGCGAAGGTCATGAGGACAGTCTCGCCCGTCCGGCTATGAATACGCCAGGATCAGGTCCGAGATCAGGGGCGGCACGGACTCCGCTCAGTAACTGTCGCGCTCGGTCGCCTCTGCGGTGATGAAGCGCGCGGCGAGGGCCTCCGATGCCCGCGCGAGCAGCGCGACATCCGCCCCGACCGCCACGAAGTCGGCACCCGCCGCGATGTAGGCGTCGGCGGCGACCGGGTCGAAGGCGTTGACTCCGACCGGCTTGCCCGCGGCCTGCACGGCGGTGAAGACGTGTTCCACCGCGGTCACGACGCTCGGGTGGGTCTGCTGCCCCAGCAGGCCCATCGAGGCGGAGAGGTCGGACGGACCGACGAACACCGCATCGATGCCGTCGATCGCGGCGATCTCGGCTGCCGCGTCGACCCCCGCCGTGGTCTCGATCTGCACCGTGAGGGAGGTGTGCTCCGCCGACTCCTGGAGGTAGCGGTCGACGCGGTTCCAGCGGGCGCTGCGTGCGAGCGCGCTGCCGACGCCGCGTACACCCTCCGGCGGGTAGCGGGTGGCGGCGACCGCGGCCTGGGCCTCGGCGGCCGACGACACCATCGGCACGATGATGTTCTGCGCTCCCAGGTCGAGCACCTGCTTGATGGCGACCGTGTCGTTCGACGCCACCCGCACGAGGGGGGCGATCGGATAGGCGGCGGCGACCTGCAGCTGCAGCAGCACCGATTCCAGCGTGTTCGCCGAGTGCTCCATGTCGATGAGCAGCCAGTCGAGACCGGACCCTGCGGCGACCTCCGTGACGAGCGGGCTCCCCGAACAGGCCCACATGCCGATCAGGGCGCGCTCCGACGCCGCGAGACGTGCGCGGAAGGAGGGCGCTAGATGAAACGGCATGTGATCGTTCCCATCGGTCCGTAGTCGCACAGCACCTCGTCGCCGCGAGACACCCACATCGGGCGTGTGAACGATCCTGCCAGGATGATCTCCCCGGCCTCGAGACGCGCGCCGTGCTGGTGGAACTTGTTCGCGAGCCAGGCGACGCCGGTCGCCGGGTGGCCGAGCACGCCGGCCGCGACGCCGGTCTCCTCGATCTCCCCATTGCGGGAGAGCACCCCGGGGACCCAGCGCAGGTCGATCTCATCCGGACGCTTGTGCACATCGCCCAGCACCATCGCGCCGTACGCGGCGTTGTCGCTGATGGTGTCGACGATCGTGCGACCCTCGAGCTCGATGTGCGAGTTCAGCACCTCCAGGGCGGGCACGGCGTAGTCGATCGCCGCCAGCGCGTCCTCGAGCGTGCAGTCGGGGCCTGCCAGCGGCTGCTTCAGCACGAACGCGAGCTCCACCTCGATGCGCACGTTCGAGAAGTGGTCGACGGGGATCTCGGCACCGCTCGGATACACGGTGTCGTCGAACATCACGCCGTAATCCGGCTCCGTGATACCGGTCGCCTGCTGCATCGCCTTCGAGGTCAGGCCGATCTTGCGCCCGACCAGCCGTCGACCGGCCGCGAGATTCTGGTCGCGCCAGACGCCCTGGATGGCGTACGAGTCCTCGACCGTCGCCTCCGGGTAGCGGGCGGTGATCCGCGGGATCACGGCGTGGGTGCGATCCGCCTCTGCGAGCTCGGCCGCGATCTGCGCGATGGTTTCGTCTGACAGCATCCGTCTTCCTCCTAGGGGTCGTGGTGCCGGGAGCGTCCTTCGTCTCGTCGCTGGGCTCCTCGCTCAGGAACCGGCTGTCTTCAGGGACCGGTCCCTGAGCGAGCGCAGCGAGACGAAGGGCGTCACAACTGGTTGCCGAGCTTGCCTTCGCGCTCGTCGGCCCGGGTGTAGCTGAACCCGTCGGCGCCGATCGTGACGGCCATCTCGGAGCTGTCGGTGCGCGCGACGACGGGCTGCGGGTTGCCGTCGAGGTCGAGCACGAGCGAGGCATCGGTGTACCAGGAGGGGACGACGGGGTTGCCCCACCAGTCACGGCGCTGGTTGTCGTGCACGTCCCAGGTGACCACCGGGTTGTCCGGGTCGCCGGTGTAGTAGTCCTGCGTGTACACCTCGACGCGGTGCCCGTCGGGGTCGCGCAGGTACAGGTAGAACGCGTTGCTCACGCCGTGGCGGCCGGGTCCGCGCTCGATGGCGTCCGACCGGCGCAGCGCGCCGAGCTTGTCGCAGATCGCGAGGATGTTGTGCTTCTCGTGCGTCGCGAAGCACACGTGGTGCATGCGCGGACCGTCGCCGCCGGTCATGGCGGTGTCGTGCACGGTGGGCTTGCGGCGCATCCACGCGGCGTAGACGGTTCCCTCGTCGTCCTGGATGTCCTCGGTGACGCGGAAGCCGAGGTCCTGCATGAACCCCACGGCGCGGGGGACATCGGGGGTGACCTGGTTGAAGTGGTCCAGGCGCACCAGCTCGCCGGGGATGTGCAGGTCGTAGCGCCAGGACATGCGCTCGACGTGATCGGACTGGTGGAAGTACTCGTACGGGAACCCGAGCGGGTCGATCACGCGCACCGAGTCTCCGACTCCCTTCACGAAGCCCTCGGGGTTGCGCCGCACGTCGCAGCCGAGCTCGGTGTAGAACGCCACGGCGCGGTCGAGGTCTTCGGGGGTGCGCACACGGTACGAGAACGCGGCGACCGCGGCGATCGGGCCCTTGCGCAGCACCAGATTGTGGTGGATGAACTCCTCGGTCGATCGCAGGTAGATCGCCTCGTCATCCTCCTCCGTCACATAGAGACCGAGGATGTCGACGTAGAACTGACGGGATGCCGCCAGGTCGGTGACGATGAGCTCCATGTAGGCGCAGCGCAGGATGTCCGGAGGCGTGCTCTGCGGAGTCGCGACCGGGTTGTCGGAGCGGATCGGAGCCTCCTGGGATACGTAGAAGCCCGAGGAGGTCAGGGTCATGTCTTCGCGGTGTGTCATGTCAGCGTCCTTGCGTGATCAGGCAGAGCGGGGTCAGTTCTTGCCGAAGGTGGGGTTGTGGGACTTCTCCGCGAGCGTGATGTGCACGCTCTGCTGGTCGGTGTAGAAGTCGATCGAGCGGTAGCCGCCCTCGTGGCCGAGGCCGGAGGCCTTCACGCCGCCGAACGGGGTGCGCAGGTCCCGCACGTTGTTGCTGTTGAGCCACACCATGCCGGCCTCGACCGACTGAGCGAAGTTGTGAGCGCGCTTGAGGTCGTTCGTCCAGATGTACGCGGCGAGGCCGTACTTGGTGTTGTTCGCGAGAGACAGCGCCTCCTCGTCGGAGTCGAACGGCGTGATCGCGACCACGGGTCCGAAGATCTCCTCCTGGAAGATGCGGGCGTCGGGGGAGACGTCGGCGAACACGGTCGGTGCGACGAAGTTGCCCTCGTCGAAGCCCTCGGGACGACCGCCGCCGGCGACCAGGCGGCCCTCGGTCTTGCCGATCTCGACGTAGCTCATGACCTTGTCGTAGTGCTCGGGGTGCACGAGCGCGCCCACCTCGGTGGCGGGGTCGTGCGGGTAGCCGACCTTGACCCGCTTCGCCTGTGCGGCATAGCGCTCGACGAACTCCTCGTAGATCGAGCGCTCGACCAGGATGCGGGAGCCGGCGGTGCAGCGCTCGCCGTTGAGGGAGAAGACGCCGAAGATCGTGGCGTCGACGGCGGCTTCGAGGTCGGCGTCGGCGAACACGACGGCGGGCGACTTGCCGCCGAGCTCCATCGACAGGCCCTTGAGGAAGGGAGCCGCGTTGCCGAAGATCAGCTGTCCGGTCGAGCTCTCGCCCGTGAACGAGATGAGCGGCACGTCGGGGTGCTTCACGAGCGCATCGCCGGCGTCCTCGCCGAGGCCGTTCACGAGGTTGAAGACGCCCGCGGGCAGCCCGGCCTCCTCGAAGATGCCGGCCCAGAGGGATGCCGACAGCGGCGTGAACTCGGCGGGCTTGAGCACGACCGTGTTGCCGGTCGCGAGTGCGGGGCCGAGCTTCCACGACTCGAGCATGAACGGCGTGTTCCACGGAGTGATGAGCCCGGCGACGCCGATCGGCTTGCGGTTGACGTAGTTCATCTGCTTGCCGGGCACCTTGAAGGCGTCATCGGACTGGGCGACGATCAGGTCGGCGAAGAAGCGGAAGTTCTCGGCGGCGCGGCGGGCCTGGCCCAGTGCCTGCGTGATCGGCAGACCGGAGTCGTAGGACTCGAGTTCGGCGAGACGCGCGTCGCGGGACTCCACCAGATCGGCGATGCGGTGCAGCACCCGGGAGCGCTCACGCGGCAGCATCCGCGGCCAGGGTCCTTCGTCGAACGCGCGCTTCGCCGCGGCGACCGCGAGCTCGATGTCGGCCTTCTTGCCTGCGGCGGCGGTGGTGTAGGTCTGGTTGGTCACCGGGTCGAGCACGTCGAAGGTGTCGCCGTCGACCGAGTCGACGAAGGCGCCGTCGATGTAGTGCTGGATGTGGTCAGGAAGGTCGGCGGGGATGCGCGAGTCGGTCATGAGACTTCTCCAAGTGTCTGGTGGGAACGGGTGTGCAGGGCGTCGAGGAACGCGTCCCTCGTGCGCCAGCGATGGTTGCGGGCGGCGAGCTCGATCTCGAGAGGCTCTGCGCCGGAGCGGATGAGCTCGAGGATCTGGGTGTGCTCCTCGACCGAGTGCTGGGCGCGGCCGGGCACATAGGCGAACGTGGAGTCGCGGATGCCGGACAGGCGGGCCCATCCTCGGTGCACGAGGTCGAGCAGGTGCGGGTTCGGGCAGGGCTCGAACAACAGCGAGTGGAACTGCCGGTTCAGCTCGGTGAACGTGTGCG
This sequence comes from Microbacterium croceum, assembly GCF_023091245.1. Classification (NCBI taxonomy): domain Bacteria; kingdom Bacillati; phylum Actinomycetota; class Actinomycetes; order Micrococcales; family Microbacteriaceae; genus Microbacterium; species Microbacterium croceum. The sequence continues at coordinate 1,667,559 of NZ_JAHWXN010000001.1, forward strand.
CATCGAGGTGGCCGAGCATACGCGACATCTGCTCGTTGACCTCGGCGGCGGCATCGAGCGCCGCCGCGTCGAGCAGGGGAGCGGACAGCGCGGTCGCTGCACCCTCGACGATGCCGAGCGTCTGCATCGTGTGGGCGTACTCGCTCTCGTCGACGAGCGTGACGCGGGCGCCGACGTTGCGCTCGAACGTGACGAGTCCTTCGGCCTCGAGGCGGCGGATCGCCTCGCGCACGGGCACCACGCTCATGTCGAGCTCTTCGGCGATCGACCCGAGCACCAGACGGTAGCCGGGTCCGAACACATGGGCCGAGATGCGCGAGCGGATCCAGGCGTACGCCTGCTCCGACTTGCTCGCGCCGCTGACGGAGGTCATCGTCCGGCCCCTGCGCCTGTCGAAGGGCCGGTGGCCGCGATGTAGCGCGCGCGCCACTCGGGGTTCAACGGGAACAGTCCGTCGACGGGGTGACCGGCGGCGACCTGCTCGGCGATCCAGGCATCTTCGATCTCCTGCGCGAGGGCGTCGTCGGCGATCTGCTCTGCCAAGGACGGCGGGATGACGATCACGCCGTCACCGTCGCCCACGATGATGTCGCCCGGCTGCACGGTCGCGCCGCCGCAGGAGATCGTGATGTCGACGTCCCACGGCACGTGCTTGCGGCCGAGGACCGAGGGGTGCGCGCCCTTCGAGAACACCGGCAGACCGATCTCGGCGACCGCATCGAAATCGCGGATGCCGCCGTCGGTGACGACCCCGGCCGCGCCGCGGGTGCGGGCGCGGAGGGCGAGGATGTCGCCCAGGGTGCCGGTGGTCGCGTCGCCGCGGGCCTCGATCACGATGACCTCGCCCTCGTCCACGGCATCGAAGGCGCGCTTCTGCGCGTTGTATCCACCGCCGTGCGAGGCGAACAGGTCTTCGCGGAACGGCACGAACCGCAGCGTCTTGGCCGTGCCGACGATCTTGCTGCCGGGGATGTTGGCGTGCACGCCGTCGATGAAGCAGGCGTGGTGTCCGCGCTTGCGCAGCTGGGCCGAGAGCCCAGCGGTCGGGGCTTCGAGGAGCTTGGCGCGGAGCTCGGGGGAGAGGCCTGCGTCGGTCTGGGGCCCTGAGCCTGTCGAAGGGAGGGGAGGGAGTCCTGCTGCTTCGCGAGAGCCCCATGCCTCGGTGCGCTGCAGGTCGTCGACGGCGGGGAGCGAGCCGAGCTCGCCGTCGAAGGGAATGTCCCCCTGCGTGACGGTCGTGACGAGTCGGCCGGAGGAGGGCGCTCCGTCGGCATCGGGCGCGTCGACCTCGACCTCGACGACGTCGCCGGGGACGATGACGGATGATCCGGCCGGGGTGCCGGTGAGGATCACGTCGCCCGGTTCGAGAGTGAAGTGCTGCGAGAGGTCGGCGACCAGCTGCGCGAGCGGGAAGATCAGGCCGGCCGTGGTGTCGTCCTGGCGGAGGTCGCCGTTCACCCAGGTGCGCACGCGCAGCGCAGTGGGGTCGACCTGGCGCGCATCGATGAGGTGCGGACCGAGCGGGGTGTAACCGTCTCCGCCCTTGGAGCGGACGTTCGAGCCCTTGTCGTTCGCCCGCAGGTCGTACAGCCCGAGGTCGTTCGACGCGGTGACGGCACCCACGTGCGCCCAGGCCTCGTCGAGCGGGACGCGGCGGGCGGCGGTGCCGATGATCAGCGCGATCTCGCCCTCGAACGCGAGCAGCTCGGTGCCCGCCGGGCGTTCGACCGTGCCGCCGGAGGAGGCGACCGAGCTCGCCGGCTTGAAGAAGTAGGAGGGGGCCGCGGGGCGTCGGCCGCGCTGATCCGCCCGAGACGCGTAGCTCAGGTGGATCGCGATGATCTTGCCGGGGCGGTCGATGGGATCCGTCACGGGGCGCCTCCTCGCGCTCGTCTGCAACGCCTTGTGCGTCGTATTTGAAATCATATATCATCGGTTCACCCCTCGGCAAGCATTCGGATTCCCGTCCGCCGCACGCCGTGACAGTGCAGTCACAACCAAAGGAGACACCCATGAGCGGGCAGTCACAGGATGGGTTCACGCCCACCGGAACCATCGCGACAGCGGCGGATCGGCGTCGCGTCGTGTTCGCCACCGTCGTCGGGACCACCGTGGAGTGGTACGACTTCTTCATCTACGCGACCGCGGTCGGCCTCGTCTTCGGGCAGCTCTTCTTCGAGCCGCTGGGCGCGAACAGTGCCCTGATCGCGTTCGCGACCGTCGGGGTCAGCTTCCTCTTCCGTCCGCTCGGGGCGTTCCTCGCCGGTCACTACGGCGACAAGCTCGGGCGCAAGACCGTGCTGATGTGGACGCTCATCCTGATGGGTGCCGCGACCGCGCTGATCGGCATCCTGCCGACCTACGAGGCCATCGGCATCACCGCGCCGATCCTGCTGGTGCTGCTGCGCATCGTGCAGGGCATCTCGGCCGGAGGCGAGTGGGGCGGCGCCGTGCTGATGGCGGTCGAGCACGCTCCCCGCACGAAGCGCGGCATCTTCGGCGCCTCGCCGCAGATCGGTGTGCCGCTGGGTCTGCTGCTCGCCTCGGGCGTCATGGCGCTGATGACGGCGATCGCTCCCGGGGAGCAGTTCGCGATCTGGGGCTGGCGGATCCCGTTCCTGCTGAGCGTCGCGCTGATCCTGGTCGGCTACTACGTGCGCCGCAAGGTGGAGGAGAGCCCGGTGTTCACCGAGCTCGCCGCCCGCAAGGAGAAGGCGCGCATGCCGATCGTGCAGCTGTTCCGCAAGCACGCCCTGCTCGTGGTCATCGCCGCGCTCGTCTTCGCGGGCAACAACGCGGTCGGCTACATGACCACCGGTGGATACATCCAGGGCTACGCCACGAACCCCGAGGGGCCGATCGGCCTCGATCGCGGACCGGTGCTGTGGGCCGTCGCCGGCTCCGCCGTCACCTGGCTGCTCACGACGCTCCTGGCCGGATGGGTGTCCGACCGCATCGGTCGCCGCTCGACCTACATGATCGGCTGGGTGCTGCAGCTGGTGGGCGTCTTCACGCTGTTCCCGCTCGTGAACACCGGAGACATCGGTCTGCTGTTCGCCGGACTCGCGATCCTCACGATCGGCCTCGGCTTCACCTACGGTCCGCAGGCGGCGCTGTACACCGAGCTGTTCCCCGCCAGCATCCGCTTCTCGGGCGTCTCGATCTCGTATGCGATCGGTGCCATCGCCGGTGGGGCGTTCGCTCCGACCATCGCCACGGCGATCGTGCAGGCGACCGGTTCCACACAGGCGGTCACCTGGTACCTCGCCGGGATGACAGTGCTCGGCCTGATCGCGACGCTGCTGCTGCGCGACCGCTCCGGCATCCCGCTCGGACCGGATCACGAGGAGGAGCAGTCCGTGAGCCCGATCCGCGGACTCGCGAAGGTCTGACCGCACACTGACGTCCACAACTCAGGCGCGATCGGGCGATGACCCGGCGGATCGGCCGTGGTCCGCGGATCGACTCCGATTTCGCCTGAGTTGTGGACAGCCGCCGACCTCAGCCGTCGAGCGCTTCGCGGATCACGGATGCCGAGTGCTGCAGCCGTGCCGCGATCGCCGCATCATCCAGGTCGGTCGCGACGTGCACCACGGCGATCGCCGCGGGGCGCTGGCCGCGCAGCACGAGCGGGACGGCGACGGACTGCACCGTCGGGATCACCTCGTCATGGCTGGTGCTGTAGCCCCGGCGTTCCGTCAGAGCGATCGCCTCGCGAAGGGCGGGGGAGACGTCAGCCGGCCAGTCGGCCGACCTCAGCTGCGCCAGGATCGCCTTGCCCGGTGCGCCGACGGTGACCGGATGCCGGGCGCCGGGGCGCTGGGCCACGCTCGCGACCGCGTGTCGAGGCTCGACGCTGGCCAGCGTGATGCACTCCACCCCGTCGAGCACGGCGAGGAAGCAGGTCATGCCCAGCTCGTTCGCGATCGCCGTGAGCTCGGGGAGGGCCTCGGCCTGCAGGTCGTGCGCCACGCCTGCCGCCAGGGCCGCCATGCGGGCGCCGAGCCCGACCGCGCCCGCCGCGTCGCGCACCACGAGACCGTGGTCTTCCAGGGTGCGCAGCAGGCGATAGGCGATCGAGCGGTGCACGCCGAGGCGCAGGGCGATGTCGTCGATCGTGAGCGGGGTGCGTGCGTCGGCGAGCACTTCGAGGATGCGGATGCCGCGGCTCAGGGTCTGCGAGGCGGGAGAGGTGGTGGTCACTGCCATGAGAGCGCTCCTCGGCGTCGCTCGCGCGTCCCTTCCTTGCGTTTGGAGGGGGGTGCGAATATGCTGTGTTCAATAGTAGAACTCAGTGTTCCAATATAGAACACTGACACGCGTAACGCAACACCCAGACAGTGCAGTCCGGAAGGAATCGACGACGATGCAGTTCCACCACCACGGTTACGTCTCCGGCAATCCCCGCGTGCAGGACGCGGCAGGCGTCGGTGTCGACCGCCCCGCCGAGCTGCCGGAGCAGGTCGATGTGCTCATCGTCGGATCCGGCCCCGCGGGTATGCTGCTCGCCGCGCAGATGTCGCAGTACCCCGGTGTGACCACTCGCATCATCGAGAAGCGCGAGGGGCGGCTGGTGCTCGGTCAGGCCGACGGCATCCAGCCGCGCAGCGTCGAGACGTTCCAGGCGTTCGGCTTCGCGGAGCGCATCGTCGCCGAGGCGTACAACATCGGCTGGATGAACTTCTGGGGCCCGAATCCGCAGAACCCCCGAGAGATCGTCCGCACCTCGCGCACCGCGGACTACGCCTACGACATCTGCGAGTTCCCGCATCTGATCGTGAACCAGGCGCGGGTGCTCGACTACTTCGCCGAAGCCGCCCTCAACGGTCCGGGGCGCATCGCGCCGGACTACGGCGTGGAGTTCCTCGGCCTCACCGTGCACGACGACGGCGAGTACCCGGTGGAGGTGCGCGTGCGGCACGTGGCGGGGGAGCAGGCGGGCGTGGAGCGCGTCATCCACGCGAAGTACGTCGCCGGATGCGACGGTGCGCGCAGCGGCGTGCGCGAGGCGATCGGGCGCACGCACGTGGGTGGCAGTGCCGCGCACGCGTGGGGCGTCATGGACGTGCTCGTGAACACGGACTTCCCCGACTGGCGCACCAAGTGCGCGATCAACTCCGAGGCAGGCAACATCCTGCACATCCCCCGCGAGGGCGGCTACCTCTCGCGCATGTACATCGATCTCGGCGAGGTCGCGGCGGACGACGACCACCGAGTGCGCAAGACGCCGGTCGAGGAGATCATCCGCAGGGCGAACGACATCCTGCATCCGTACACGATCGACGTGCGGCAGGTCGCGTGGCACAGCGTCTACGAGGTCGGGCACCGCGTGACGGACGGTTTCGACGACGTGATCGACGAGTCGGGACGCACACCGCGCGTGTTCCTCACCGGCGACGCGTGCCACACGCACAGTGCGAAGGCCGGGCAGGGCATGAACGTCTCGATGCAGGACGGGTTCAACCTCGGCTGGAAGCTCGGATCGGTGCTCACCGGTCGTGCGAGTGAGGCGCTGCTGTCGACCTACGGTGCCGAGCGGCGCCCCGTCGCCCAGCAGCTCATCGACTTCGATCGCGAGTGGTCGAGCCTGATGGCGCGCAAGCCGGAGGAGATCTCCGACCCGAACGAGCTGGCGACCTACTACCTCGCCACGGCGGAGTTCCCCTCCGGGTTCATGACGCAGTACACCGCGTCGATGATCACGGGTTCCGATGCGCATCAGGCGCTCGCCGGAGGATACCCGCTGGGCAAGAGGTTCAAGTCCGCCGAAGTGATCCGGGTCGGCGACGGGAACGTCGTGCACCTCGGGCACCACGCGAAGGCGGATGGACGCTGGCGCGTGTACGCGTTCGGCGACCGCACGGGCGAGACCCTCGCCACATGGGCGGAGCAGGCCGAACCGCTGTTCGCGCGCTTCACCCCGACGGATGCCGACATGGATGCCGTGTTCGACGTCAAGGCCGTCTACCAGCAGCCGTTCGAAGAGATCGAGGTGACATCGGCGCCGGCCTTGTTCCAGCCGAAGACCGGTCCGCTCGGGCTGACGGATTGGGAGAAGGTGTACGCGTCAGGGCCGAGCAAATGGACGGAGACCGACATCTTCGCCGCTCGTGAGCTCTCGCGCGATGGCGTCGTGATCGTCGTGCGACCGGACCAGTACATCGCCGCGATCCTGCCCCTGGAAGACACGGCGGAGCTGGCGGAATTCCTGGAGGGCGCGCTGCTGCCTGCGCGCTGAGCGCCCGCTGCCCGCCTGCCGGTCATCCGAGGCGGACGATCCCTGGAGGATGTCGGTGCTGCGGCGTACCGTGGACGCCGACGGGCGACGACGCCCGACAGGAGGAGTGTGTGATGACCTGGAAGATCGAGCTCATCTTCATGCCGGTGAGCGATGTCGACCGTTCGAAGGAGTTCTACACGAAGATCGGGTTCAACCCCGACCACGATCAGACGCCGACCGAGGGCTTGCGGTTCGTGCAGATGACGCCGCCGGGCTCGGCCTGCTCGATCGCGTTCGGTACCGGGCTCGACATCCCGCTCGAGCCCGGACAGCAGAAGACGATCCAGGTGGTCGTGCCGAACGCCGACGAGGCGAAGGCGCAGCTCGAGGCGGTCGGCGTCGCGACCAAGGGCGTCGAGGACCTCGGATGGGGGCGGTTCGTCTGGTTCGACGACCCGGACGGCAACACCTGGACGCTGCAGGAGCTTCCGGACTACGCGGCTTGAGATCGGGGGAGTGCGCGCGGCGTCGACTCGCGTCAGCCCGCGCACTCCGTCGACTGGTCGGTGATGATCCACTCGGTGGCCGGACGCGTCATCACCACGGTGCCGCAGTCGCCGGAGCCGAGGTAGGTCACGAAGAGGGTGGCATCCGTGTCGGTCTCGTGCTGCACGGCGATGTCGACGTCGGTGCTCTGATCGAGTGAGCGATAGAGCTCGGCGGTGGTCGTGATCATCTGCTCGCAGCTGTCGATCCCGGTGACTCCGTTCGCCTCGAGCTCGGCGATCATGCGGGTCACGAGCTCCGGCGTGAGACGGGCGCAGGCGGTGTCGACGTCGGGCAGTCGAGACGCCTCCAGCCATTCGCGGAATCCGTCGGTGGCGCTCTGGGGCGATTCGGTCTCTGCCGGCTCGAGAGTCTCTACTGCCACTGGGGTGGGGGATGCTGCGGTCGGTGTCGCCGTCGCCGAGCCTGACGCGTCCGTGCCCGGCGAGCACGATGCCAGGGCCATCATGACGACGAAGACCGCCGCAGCGATCGCCGTCTTTCCGTATCCACTCACGCGCCACGTAGTCACCCGTTGATTCTGGCAGATCGTCGCCCGGTGGCCGCGCTGGTGCTTGCCCTTGTGCGTGTGCGTGTGCTTGTGCTCTCGGACCGGGGTCGTGGTCGCCGCCATCGTCGTGCGGGGTCCCACCAGGCGGGTCCGCGGACGGTGGGGGTGCCGTTGTCCATGCGGATCTCCCACCCGGACGTATCAAGGGTGTGATGGTGGTGCCAGCACAGTGCGACACCGTTGTCGGTATGCGTCGGCCCACCGCGGGCATGCTCCTGCACATGGTGGATCTCACACCACGACGCCGGAACATGGCACCCGGGGATCAGGCATTCCGTGTCGCGGAGGGCGATCGCCCGCCGTTGGTGGGTGGTGAAGATGCGGTCCGTGTTCCCGATGCCGATGATGCGGCCTTCGGGGTCGAACAACACCCGTTGGATGGTGCCTCCGCAGGCGGTGTGCCGGGCCGTGCCGATCGTGGTCGGCGTGTCGATCCCGTCGATGTGCGCCCACCCTCGGCCGGTCGCATAGGCCTCCGCGGTCACCGACACGATCAGCGTCGGCGCCGCCCCACCCAGTCTGGGCGTGTCCTCGTGTCGGGCGGCGATGCCGAGCATCGCCGCCAACGCGTCGTGCTGCCTCTGCGCCCGCGAGCGGGTGTCGATTTGCCCACCCGGATCCCCGGACGGCAACACGTCACCGTCCCGATCGGCGCGGTCCTGCGCACCCTGCCCGTCATCGTCGTCGGACGGCACGAACCGTACGCCTGGCAAGGGTGGTCCGTCGGCTTTCGGGTTCAGATACGCGTCCCAGATCCGTTGCAGCTGCCCCGCTGTTTCCGGCAACAGGTCCCCGCGGATCGGGATCAGCCCGTTCTTCGCCCGGCCCAGGATCACCCCACGCCCCCGCATCGCGATCTCCTCCGCCGGCTCCGCTCCATCCGGATCGAGGAACATCACGATCCGTTGCGCGAGGATCCGCAGATCCTCCGGCGTCGCCGCCGGCGCGGCAGGTTCATGATCGACATCGGCATCGGCATCGGCATCGGCATCGGCGTCGGCGTCGACGTCCTCGGCGATGTCCCATCCGCGCGCCCACGCCGCGAGCTCCGCGTCGGCCCGTAGTCGGTCCGCCGCCGCGACACGCCCCCGCGCCTGCTCGATCGGCCCTGTCGCCGCCAACAACCCGGTGATCCCGATCACCCCGTCCACCAACGCCGCCCGCAACTGCGGCCACAACGCCGGCAACCAGCCCCCGGAACGGATGTCCACCTCCCGCCGAACCAACCGGGCCGCCTTGACCACCCGCCCCGCACCCGCCGCATCCGTGCGCAGCACCCGCTGCAACAGCTCGCTCATGCTGCGGCACCCGAACTGTCCGCAGAACGCCGCATCACCCGCCCCGGCCGGTCGTGCCGGCACCGACGCCACCGCCTCCACGACCAGCGCCTCCGCCCGCCGCAGCACGTCACCCGCCGCGCGCAACAACTCCAGCTTCTCCGCATCCGACAACCCCGCCACCGTGTCCGGACGCAGCACCCCGTCCAGGTCGCTCACGACCTGATCGAGCACATCCACAGGGTGGTTCATACCCCCATTCAACCGAGGACCACCGACGTTCCCACCCCAGAATCACCCGAAAACATCCCAGGTCAGAGCAATATTCCAGAACACGATCCACGCCCACCCGCACTCCACAGAACCGCCCGCGAAGCGACCTCTCCACAGCTGTCGTCGAGACGGCGAGCCCCCGCATCGGCGCGCCCGCGGCACCTACCGAGTGCGCGAGCATCTACCGAGTGCGCGAGCTCCCATCGAGCGCACGACCTACCCGCGCGAACACCCCATACGCTCGGCACCCACCCCGCGCACTCGTCCTCCGAGCGCCGCAGCGTCAGCCTGCGTCGAGGGCGAGCAACAGTTCTGTCGCCCCGTCCGGGAAGAGCAGCCGCGTGCCCTCGCGCACCTCGGCGATCGGCACCCACCGCACGGGACTGCCCTCGTCGAGCACGTGAAGCTCGGCGTCCAGGGGCACTGCGTCCAGCGCCGACGAGGTCAGCGCGTAGATGTGGGCGATCTCGTGGCCGGGTACGCCCTCGTACGTGAAGATGTTGTCGCGCACACCGAGGAGCGTCGCGGTTTCGAGGGTGACGCCGAGTTCCTCCATGAATTCTCGATGCAGGGCTTCGTCGGCACGCTCCCCGAACTCGATGCCGCCGCCGATCGCCCGGAGGAAGTCGAGCCCGCGGGACGAATCCGTGCCGAACAGGGCGAGCACGTGGCCCTCCTTCACGGGCAGGCCGACGGCGATGTTGCGGATGGCAGGCATCCCGGAAGGCTAACGCACGCGCGGATCCGCGAGCGATCGGGGTGCCTCAGGAGAGGCGGACCGCCCTGCCGGACACCACGATCCCGCCGCGGGGCGGGATCGTCACGGTGAGCAGGCTCGGGCGTCGCACGTGAGCGCCCTGATGGATGCGGATGGTCCGATCCACCACCCCGTGCTCGCGCAGGAAGGCGCCCGTGGATGCCGCCGCGGAGCCCGTCGCCGGGTCCTCGGTGATGCGGCCGACCGGGAAGAGGTTCCGCGCGTCGACGTCGGACTCGTCCGCCGCGTGCAGCACCGTGACGGTGCCGTGCCACCCCTGCTCGCGCATCAGCGCCGCGACGGGGGCGGGGGAGAAGCGGAACTGGTCGAACAGCTCGCGATCACGGATGACGAGGATCGGATGCCAGTTCCCGGCGAAGGCTTCCTTGGGCGGGAAGCGCGGATCGAGATCCGACGGCTCGAGCCCGAGCAGGCCGAGCAGGCGCGCGAGCACGCCCTCGTCGAGATCCCGCACCTCCGGTTCGACGCTCGTGAACGACACCGTCACCGTGCCCTCGTCGTCCGACGCGGATCGGAGCGCCACCTCGCCGCCGCCGGTCTCGAAGAGCATCTCGCCCACCCCACCGCGCTCGGCCAGCGCCACGGCCGTCGCGACTGTCGCGTGTCCGCAGAACGGCACTTCCGCAGCGGGCGACCAGAACCGCACGTGGTAGCGGGGCGTGCCGGCGTCGTCGCGGCGGGAGGTGACGAACGCCGTCTCGGAGTAGCCGACCTCGGCGGCGATCTGCAGCATCCGCTCGTCGCTCAGATCGGCAGCGTCGAGCACGACACCGGCGGGGTTGCCGCCGGTCGGATCGGCCGCGAAGGCGTTGTACCGCAGGACTTCGGGAACATCCGTCATGACGAGGAGCCTAGTCGCCGTCGCGTCAGGAGTTCACGCGGATGATCTCCTGCTGGTAGGGCGCGATCACGTCGCCGGAGATGCGCAGGTCCAGCAGCAGGAACCGACGGGTGACGGCATCCTCCGCGGTCCACGCGGCCAGGCGATCGAGGTCGGCGAGCGTGCGCACCACCACGCCTTCGGCGCCGACGGCTGCACCGAAGGCGGCGAAGTCGACTTCGGGGATGCGCATCGGTCCCTCGGCGAGTCCCTTCAGGCCGTACAGGTTCACTTCGGCGCCGTAGGCCGCGTCGTTCCAGATGACGGCGATGCCGCGCCCGCCGGCGGCGCGAACCGCGGACTCCAGGTCGGCGATGGCCATCAGCCCGCCGCCGTCTCCCGAGGTCAGCACGACCGTCGCATCGCGTCGCGCCCGTGCGGCACCGACGACGCTGGGCCAGCCCTGACCGATGGACTGAAACGCGGTGCCGATCATCATCATGCGATCCGGAGCCGCGACCGGCCAGTACATGTTGGCCCAGCCGATGAAGTGTCCGCCGTCGGAGACGACGACGCGGTCCTCCGGCAGCAGCTCGGCGATGCGGCGAGCAGCAGAACGGGGGTCGAGGCGTCCGTCCGGGGCGAGGTCGTCACCGGCGTCGTAGGTGCGGGCGGCGGCGACGTCGACGCTCTCGCGCCACGGGGCTGTGGGGGTGGTGGACGAGAGGCGCGACACCAGGGCCTCGGCGGCCAGGCGTGCGTCGGCACGCACGAAGCCGCCGATGTGCGCGTGGGTCGCCGCCGGGGTGATGTCGATCTGGAACACGCGGGTTCCCGGGGCGAAGAGCTCGCCGAAGCGCATCGTGAACTGGTTCAGGGAGGCGCCGAAGACCACCGCGACGTCCGCGGAGCGGATGAGCTCCATCGCCCCGTCCGCGCCGAATCCGCCGGTGACGCCGAGGTCATAGCGGCCATCCGGGAAGACACCGCGACCGAGCGCCGAAGAGGCCGTGAGAGCACCCGTCGCCTCGGCGAGCTCGCCCAGCGCGGCGCTCGCTCCGGCGAGCCAGGCTCCGCGCCCGGCGAGGAGGAACGGACGCTCAGCGCTCTGCAGCGCGGCGGCGATCTCGTCGAGCATCCCGTCGGCGAACTCGCCCTTCGGCGCGAGAGGTGCGGGCACACGCGGCGAGGGAGCATCCGCCACGGGCCCGGCTTCGAGCGCGGCGACGTCATAGGGGATCGCGAGCACCACGGGCACGCGGTACGTGAGCGCGTGCTCGATCGCGATCACGGTGGTGGCAGCGGCATCCGCGCGCCCGACCGTATAGGTGCGTGCGCCCACAGCCGAGGCGAGCGCGATCTGGTCGACGTCCCACGGACGAGGGCCCGAGGTCGGCTCGTCGCCCACCACCAGCACGAGTGGCACGTGCGCCTGCACGGCCTCGGCGAGCGCCGTGAGGGTGTTCGTGAAGCCGGCGCCGTAGGTCGACGTGCCGGCGGCGATGCGTCCGGACGCCCGGAAGTGCGCATCCGCGGCCACCACGGCGCCCTGCTCGTGCCGGACGGCTGTGAAGACCGCGGAGGTCTGGGTCTCGATCGCGTCGAGGAAGTAGGCGTTGCCGTTGCCCATCACGCCGAAGACGGCATCGATGTGCTGGGCGAGGGTGAGCGCGACGTGCGCAGAGACGGTGGGCATGCGGAAGCCTTTCGAGACAGGGACGGAGAACGGGGTATCCGTATGTGTCTCGCCTCCGCTGCAGTGCGGGGTGCTTCGTGCCCCTTTTTCGGGCACCGGCCGCCGAACGGCCGGACAGATGAACTCTACCGCTCCGGCCTGGCTCTGTCGCCGCTCCGACTTCCCTCGGAAACATCATCGAAACCACGCCGCGGAAGTATTCCGACATGGAGTCGCTGTTCAACGGATACACCTCTCGTCGGTCGCCGGTGCGGAATGGGCCGCAGCCCTGGGATGAGATGTTCCCCTCCGAGGCGCTCCCGGGCGGCGGAGAGGTGCGCGTGCCGTACCGCGACATGTACCCCGCGCTGGCCGGGATGGACGACGCGGAGCTGCGGGCGCGGACGGATGCGCTCGCCAGCTCGTACCTTGCGCAGGGGGTGACCTTCGACTTCGCCGGAGAAGAACGGCCGTTCCCGCTCGACGTGGTCCCGCGCGTGATCGCCGCGGATGACTGGACCTACGTCGAGTCCGGGGTGAAGCAGCGCGTGCGCGCGCTGGAGGCCTTCCTCGCGGACGTGTACGGTCCGCAGCTCGCGGTGCACGACGGCGTGATCCCCGCATCGCTGATCAGCTCGTCCTCGCACTTCCACCGCCAGGCGGCCGGGATCGTCGGGGCGAACGGCGTGCGCATCCACGTCGCCGGCATCGACGTCATCCGTGATGAGAAAGGCGCCTGGCGGGTTCTGGAGGACAACGTCCGGGTGCCCAGCGGCGTCAGCTACGTGCTCGCCAACAGGCGGGTCATGGCGCAGACGCTCCCCGAGCTGTTCACCAGCCTGCGCGTCCGACCCGTCGTCGACTACCCGGGACGGCTGCTGCAGGCCCTGCGCGCGGCGGCTCCGGCGGGGGTCGAGGATCCGACGGTGGTCGTGCTGACCCCCGGCGTCTACAACTCCGCGTACTACGAGCACACCCTGCTGGCGCGCATGATGGGCATCGAGCTCGTCGAGGGTCGCGATCTGTTCTGCTCGGGCGGGCGGGTGTGGATGCACACGACCGCGGGGCCGACGCGTGTGGACGTCATCTACCGCCGTGTCGACGACGAGTTCCTGGACCCGCAGCACTTCCGGCCGGATTCGGTGCTGGGGGCACCAGGCCTGATGCTCGCGGCACGACTGGGCAACGTCACCCTGGCGAACGCGATCGGCAACGGCGTCGCTGACGACAAGCTCGTCTACACGTATGTGCCGGAGCTCATCCGCTACTACCTCGGCGAGGACCCGATCATCCCCAACGTCGACACCTGGCGTCTGGAGGAGCCGGAGGCGTTGGAGGAGGTGCTGGACCGGCTGGACGAACTGGTCGTGAAGCCGGTCGACGGGTCCGGAGGGAAGGGGCTCGTGGTCGGACCCGACGCCTCGCGGACGACGCTCGACGCGTTGCGGGCGACCCTGCTGGCCGATCCGCGCGGATGGATCGCGCAGCCCGTGGTGCAGCTGTCGACGATCCCGACGCTGGTCGAGGACGGATTCCGGCCGCGGCACGTCGATCTGCGCCCCTTCGCCGTGAACGACGGAGACGACATCTGGGTGCTGCCCGGCGGACTCACCCGGGTCGCGCTGCCCGAGGGACAGCTGGTCGTCAACTCCAGTCAGGGCGGAGGGTCGAAGGACACCTGGGTTCTGGATCCCTCCCTCTTCACCGGGCCGAACACCACGGTCGCCGGTCTCTCGGACCCGGCCTCCGACGAGGTCTCGATCGCCACCGGGGCGATCGCGGTCGTCACCTCCCCGGTGCGCGAGGAACCGCATCCGCCCTTCCTCTCCTCGCCGCAGGACGAGGACCTCGAGGCGCGCCACCACCAGCAGCAACAGCAGCAGCAACAACACGTGCAGCAGGCGGAGGAGGGTCTCTCATGCTGAGTCGCATCGCCGAGGCGCTGTTCTGGATCGGTCGCTATGTCGAGCGCGCCGACGGCACTGCGCGCATCCTCGACGTGCACCTGCAGCTGCTCCTGGAGGACCCCTGGGTGGAGGAGGACACCGCGTGCCGTGCGCTGCTCTCGGTCATGGGCACGACGGTCGAGGGCGATGCGCCGCTCGGACGTGACGACGTGGTGCGGCTGCTCGCACTGGATCGGGAGCATTCGGCGTCGATCGCGCACTCGATCGCCGCCGCCCGCGAGAACGCCCGCCGTGCGCGCGAGATCATCTCGACCGACCTGTGGGAGACGCTCAACGAGTCCAACGCGCGGATGCCGCGGTGGATCGCCTCGGACAAGACGCACCCCTTCTTCCGCTGGGTCCGTGACCGTTCCGCCCTGGCATTCGGCGTCGTCGACTCCTCGACGAGTCGCGACGAGGCGTGGCAGTTCTTCGTGCTCGGCCGGTCGATCGAACGGGCAGACATGACCGCGCGGCTGCTCGCGACGCGGTCGCTGACGGACGCCGGCGGCCCGAGCTGGACCACGCTGTTGCGCAGCTGCGGCGCGTACGAGGCCCATCTGCGCAGCCATCGCGCGGTACCCACGGCCGCGTCGGCGGTGGAGTTCCTGCTCGTGGACCGGCTGTTCCCGCGGTCCGTGCTCTCCAGCATCCTGCAGGCGGAGGAGTGCCTGCGCGGCATCGACCCGGCGGGCGCGTTCGGTGCCCCGGACCGCGCTCACCGGGTGCTCGGACGGATGCGCTCGGAGCTGGAGTACCGACCGGTCGGTGACATCGTGCACAGGCTCTCGGAGAGCATGGAAGAGGTGCAGGTGGGGATGTCGGAGGCGAGCGACGCGATCAGGGAACGGTACTTCCCCTCGATCGCGATGCCGGTGTGGATCGGAGAAGCGCTGTGAGCCGTCTGCGGATCGTGCATCGGACCGGGTTCCGCTACGAGAAGCCGGCGACCGCGTCGTACAACGAGGCGCGGATGCTTCCGCACTCGCGCGAGGGCCAGTTCGTGCTGCAGGCGACGCTCGACATCTCGCCGACCGCGACCCAGCACTCGTATGCGGACTACTGGGACACCCGGGTGTCGACCTTCGAAGTGCTGACTCCGCATCAGCTGCTGTCGGTCACCGCGACGAGCATCGTGGACGTGCGGACGACGTCCCCGTCGACTGCCGCGATCGACTGGGACGAGCTCGCCGCCCGCATCCCGCTGTCGCTCTCGCTCTCCGAGGGGGTCACACAGACCCCCGCCACGGCGCCCGATGCCGAGATGATCGCGCTCGCGCAGCGGATCAGGGCCGAAGGGCGAGACGTCGACGCCACCGCGTTCGAGATCTGTCGCACGGTCGGCGAGGCCATGGAGTACCAGAGCGGCGTCACCGGGGTGAACTCCACTGCACGAGACGCGTGGCCCGCGCGCTCGGGTGTCTGCCAGGACATCGCCCACGTCGCGCTCGGCGTGCTGCGCGCGGTCGGCATCCCGGCGCGCTACGTGTCCGGATATCTGCATCCTGATCCGACGGCGCCGATCGGGCAGCCCGTCATCGGCGAATCCCACGCCTGGGTCGAGTGGTACTCGGGGGAGTGGCGAGGGTACGACCCGACCAATCTCGCCGAGATCGGGGAGTCGCACGTGTACGTCGGCCATGGTCGCGACTACGCCGATGTGGCGCCGCTGCGGGGCGTGTACGCCGGGCCGAGTGCCTCGGAGCTCTTCGTGTCGGTCGAGGTCACGCGGCTGGAGTGATGGTCCGCGGCGAGGGGTCACGACACGCCGCGCCCGGGGCGGTCCGTGCGGCGTGTCTTGACCCCTCACGTGGAAACAAGCGCCGATCGGATGCAGGAGAATGAACCGGTGACTGATGCAACGATCGAGCGCGAGACGCTCACCTGGGACGGATTCGGCGCGGCGACCCGCGAGCTCGCACGCACCATCGTCGACAGCGGGTTCGTGCCCGAGGTCGTCGTGGCGATCGCGCGCGGGGGCTTGCTGCCGGCCGGTGCCATCGCCTACGGTCTGGGGGCGAAGAACTGCGGCGCGATCAACGTCGAGTTCTACACCGGCATCGGCACCGTGCTCGACGCCCCGGAGGTGCTGCCGCCGGAGCTCGACATGGCCTACCTCGACGGCCGCCGCGTGCTGCTGGTCGACGATGTCGCGGACTCCGGTCGCACCCTCGCCCTCGCCGTGCAGCTGCTGAAGGACAAGGGGGCCGATGTGCGCTCGGTCACCATCTACACGAAGCCCACGACGATCATCCAGCCCGACTACGCCTGGAAGGACACCGATCTGTGGATCAACTTCCCGTGGTCGTTCCAGGGCACCGTGGTCGAAGAAGACCAGGGACTCGCTCCCTCCGCCTGAGCGCGGCAGACTGCGGACTTCCGAGGGTCAGCTCGGCAGCAGTGCGCGCAGCGTCTGGATCGTGTCGGCTTCGGCGGCGGTCTTGTCGGCGCGGTAGCCCTTGACCCGGGCGAAGCGCAGCGCGATCCCCCCGGGATAGCGGGGCGAGCGCTGCACGCCGTCGATCGCGATCTCGACCACGATCTCCGGCCGGAGGAACACGGCGGCGGCCGAGCGGTGCGTCTCGAACTCGGGGAACGTCTGCGTCTGCCACTGCAGCAGGGCATCGGTGAGCCCCTTGAACGTCTTGCCGACCATCACGAAGGCGCCGGGCTCCCCGAACTCGCCGTCCGGGTCGAGCGCACCCAGATGCAGGTTCGACAACCAGCCCTGACGTCGACCGGATCCCCATTCCGCGCCGAGCACCACGAGGTCGTAGGTCAGCACGGGCTTGACCTTCACCCAGGAGGTGCCGCGCCTTCCTGCGGCGTACGGCGAGTCGATCGCCTTGATGACGACGCCCTCATGGCCGGCGGCGAGGGCGTCTCGGGAGAGCTCCTCAGCCGCAGCGGCGTCGGCCGTGACGATGCCGGGGATGCGCCAGTCGGAGGCGACGCGCTCGAGCTCCGCGAGGCGGGTGGAGAGCGGCTCGTCGATGAGGTCGCGGCCGTCGACGTGCAGCAGGTCGAAGAACCAGGGGCGCAGCAGGAGCTCTCGGGAGACATCGGCGCCGAACCGCGACATCGTCTCCTGGAACGGGCGTGGGCCCCCGTCCTCATCGAGTGAGAGCGTCTCTCCGTCCAGGATCAGATCGCGGGCGGGAAGCGATCGCACGATCTCGACGAGCTCCGGCACCCGGTGCGTGATGTCGGCCAGGCTCCGCGTGTACACGCCGACCTCCTCGCCATGGCGGTGCACCTGGATGCGGGCGCCGTCGAGTTTGTACTCGACTGAGGCCCTGCCGGTGATCTCGAGTGCGGCGGTAGGACTCGCGGCGGTACCGGCGAGCATCGGCAGTACCGGGCGGCCGACCTGCAGGCCGACGGCCTCGAGTTCCGCGGCGGTGCCGGTGAGCGCGAGGTGCGCGCTCGTGCCGAGATCTCCCGAGAGCATGGCCGCGCGACGGACGAGGGCGGGCGCGCGACCGGAGGCACGAGCGATCGCGTCGAGCAGCACGCCGCCGAGCGCTCCCGTGCGCAGTTCGCCCAGGATCGACCTGGTCAGGAAGTCCCATTCGCCAGCCGTGGTGCGGGCGGCGAGGTCGCCGAGGATGACGCTGCGAGACGTGTTCGACCCCGTGCCGGATGCCGCGGCCAGAGCATCGAGAGCCTGATCGACGTCGGCGACGCGCAGTGTCGATGCATCCGCATGATGCACGTCGAGGGCCGCGATCCCTCGCCAGCCCACTCCGAGGCGCCCCTGTCGCGGCGCCGCCAGCAGCAGCCCGACGAGCGGCGCGATCTCTGCGGGTTCAGCGCGCGCGAGCAAACCGGCCAGGGCGTCGATCTTCGCGAGGCGCGATCGGGTCGCTGCGACCTCTTCTGTCGTGGTGACGAGCTCGGAGAGCATCATCCCCGCATTCTGCCACCGGGGTCTGACACCGACGAGGCCGGGGATGTCAGACCCCGCGGAACACCGGCTTCCGCTTCTCCTGGAACGCGGCGAAGCCCTCGCGGTAGTCGTCCGTGTCGCACAGTGCAGCCTGAGCAGCGTTCTCGATGCCGACCGCATCCCACAGCGTGAGCCGCTCATCGCGGATGCGGGCGATGAGGTGCTTGCTCGCGAGGAACGCCGCCGTGGCTCCGCGGGCGGCCACAGCTGCGGCGTCCGTCGCCGCCTCGATGACCTGGTCGTCGGGGAACACGCGCGAGAAGAGTCCGGAGGTCACCGCCTCTGCGCCGGTCATCAGCCGTCCGGTATAGATCAGGTCGAGCGTCTTGTGCGCGCCGAGCCGGTCGAGGAACAGCGCGTGCCCGCCCGAGTCGAGGGTCGCGCCGAGCGCGGCGAACGGAGAGCCGATCTTCGCGGACTCCGCGACGTACACGACATCGGTCGCGACCAGCAGGCCGAGTCCGACACCCAGACAGGCGCCATGCGCCGCGGCGAAGGTGGGGGCGGGGAATCGCGCCATCCGCTGCAGCAGTGGCGTCACCAGGCCGCCGAGGTAGCCGATCACGTCGTCGTCGCGCGGGTCGACGCCCGAGATGTCGCGTCCGGCGCAGAACGCACGCCCTTCGCCGCGGAGCACCAGGGCGCGGACGCCGGCCCGCTCCGCCTCGTCATAGGCGGCGCCGAGATCGCGCAGCGCCTGTTCGTCGAGGGAGTTCAGCTTCGCCGGGGCGTTGAGCGTGATGTGCGCGACGTCGTCGGCGATGGTCAGGTCGATCATGTGTGCTGTCCTTCCGGCGGTCTGCTCAGACGTCGTAGTCCACGACCACACGGTCGCTGGTGGGGTGGGACTGGCAGGTGAGCACGAAGCCGCGCTCGAGCTCGTCCGGCTCCAGGGCGTAGTTCTCGGTCATGGTCACGCTGCCCTCCACGACGCGCGCCCGGCAGGTGCCGCAGACTCCGCCCGCGCACGCGAACGGGGCGTCCGGCCGCACGCGCAGTGCGGCGTTCAACACCGACTCGTGCGCGTCGACCGGGCTCTCCACCGTCGACGAGACGCCGTCGAGCGTGACCTCGATGCGCACGGTCTTCTGCCCGGCGCGCACCTCAACGGGTCGTGCGGCGCGCGCCGGCTCGTCACCGGTCGTGAACAGCTCGAAGCGGATGTGCGAGCGATCGACGCCGACGTCGGCGAGCACCTCGCGGCACAGGTCCACCAGGGCCAAGGGGCCGCACAGGAACCACTCGTCGACGGTCGACGGCAGGATCAGGGTGCCGAGGATCGTCCGCAGCTTCTCCTCGTCGATCCGCCCCGAGAGCACAGGGGCGGTGCGCTGCTCGCGCGAGAGCACGTGATGCAGCACCAGACGGGTGGGGTAGCGGTCCTTGAGGTCGGCGAGGTCTTCCAGGAACATGACGTCGAGGGTGGCCCTGTTCGTGTACAGCAGGGTGAAGCGCGAGGTTTCCGACCGCGTCAGCACGGTGTGTGCCAGCGCCATGAGCGGAGTGATGCCGGAGCCGGCGGCGATGCCGACGATGTGCCGGTGGTCGAGATCGTCGAGTGCCGAGGTGAACGTGCCCTGCGGGCTCATCACGTCGATCGCGAATCCGGGATGCAGTCCGGTCTGCGCCCAGGTGGAGAACAGCCCTCCCTCGTCGCGCTTCACCGCCACGCTCAGGCGGGTGGCACCGCCGTCGTCGCGGTGCTCGGGTGCGCGGCACAGGGAATAGGAGCGCCGCACCTCGACGCCGTCGAGTGTGGTGCGCAAGGCCACGTACTGACCGGGAAGGTGGTCGTAGTCGTCGGCGAGCGCAGCGGGCACCGTGAACGTGACCTCGACCGCGTCGTCGGTCAGAGGTCGCACGTCCTCGACCGTGAGGGTGTGGAAGCGGGCGCGCTTTCGTGGCGCCGCATCGGTGCGGGGAACCTCGCGCGAGACGGCAGCAGGGGATGAAGTGAAGAGCGACATGTCAGTGCACCTTGAAGTGATCGAACGGCTCGAGGCACGCGCGGCACTCGAACAGGGCCTTGCATGAGGTCGAGCCGAACCGCGAGACCTCGCGGGTGTCGAGGGATCCGCAGCGCGGGCAGCGCACGCTCAGCGCCAGGCGGATGGGGCCCGTAGACACAGCTGCGCGCCCCGAGGGCGGTGCGATGCCGTACTCGGCGAGCTTGGTCTTGCCGGCATCGGTCATCCAGTCCGTCGTCCAGGCGGGGGAGAGCACGAGGCGCACCTCCACCTCCCGATACCCCGCCGCGGTGAGCGCGAGGATGACGTCGTCACGGATCGTGTCCATCGCCGGGCAGCCGCTGTAAGTCGGGGTGATGTCGACTGACACGCGCGATCCGTCGACCACGACTGCCCGCAGCACGCCGAGATCCTCGATCGTGAGCACGGGCACCTCGGGGTCGGCGACGGCCGCCGCGATGCGCCAGGCCTCCTGCGTCGGAGTCGTGTCGTCGCTGTGCACCGGAATCACCACGTGGCCCCGGGATGCCGTCGCGCGAGCACCTGCATCTCGGCGAGGATGTGACCGAGCGGGGTGGCGTGTGCGCCATGACGGCCACCGGCGGACGAAGCGGCGACCGCGGGCACCGACAGCTCCGCCTCGGCGAAGACCGTGTCGACGACGGCGTCGAAGCCCGGGCGCAGACTCGACGGTCGCACCGCGGCGTCGCCGAGGCGTTCGATCAGCTCGTCGTCGCGGAACAGCTCATCGACGTACGGCCAGACATCGGCGTTCGCGCGGATGATCCGCGCCCGCGACTCCTCGGTGCCTCCGGCCAGGCGCAGCATCCACTGCACCGCGTGGTCGCGGTGATAGTCGACCTCTTTGAGTGACTTCTCCGCGATCGCCGCGAAGGTCGCATCGCTGCTCGCCCGCAGCGCGGAGTACAGCTCGAACATGTAGGTGGCGGCCACGAACTGCCGCGCGATGGTCTGGGCGAAGTCGCCGTTCGGCTGCTGCACGATCCACGCGCAGCGGAACGCCGGCTCATCGCGGAAGAACGCCAGATCATCTTCGCTGCGGCCGTCGAACGAACCGGCGTAGTGCAGGAACGACCGGGCATGGCCGAGAAGGTCCAGGGCGATGTTGCCCAGCGCGACGTCCTCCTCCAGCTCGGGAGCCCGGGAGATCCACGCACCCAGCTGCTGCGAGAGGATCAGCGCATCGTCCCCGAGACGCAGGGCGTACTCGGCGATGTCGGCGGATGCGGCCACGGCGCCGACGCCGGAGAGCTCCTGGGAGAGCTGGAGCTCATCGACCGAGACGTCGCCGTGCGCGTCGGCCTCCGGGATGGGTCCCTGAGCTTGTCGAAGGGTCACAGGTGCGGCACCCCCTCGGACGCCGTGTAGTACACGGCGTGACGGTAGTTCTTTCCGGCGGGGCTCTCGAAGTACGCGCCCTTGGCATCGGGGTCGCTCGTGGTGATGGCATCCGCGGGCGCGACCCAGATCGAGACGCCCTCTCCGCGACGCGTGTAGAGGTCGCGCGCATTGCGGATCGCCATCTCGGCATCCGGCGCGTGCAGCGACCCGACGTGCACGTGGCTCAGACCGCGGTTCGCGCGCACGAACACCTCCCACAGCGGCCACAATTCCCGACCCTGGGTCCCTGGGGCCTGTCCTGAGCCTGTCGAAGGGTCGGCGCCCGGGGTCGCCATCACGCCACCGCCGTCGAGGTGACGGCCTGCTTGCGGGCGTACTCGGCTGCGGCCTCCCGCACCCACGCACCTTCTTCATGTGCGGTGCGGCGGCGCTCCAGGCGCTCGGCGTTGCAGGGCCCGTTGCCGCGCAGCACCTCGAAGAACTCGTCCCAATCGATCTCGCCGATCACGTACTGACCGGTCTCCTCGTCGAACCGCAGGTCGGGATCGGGCAGCGTGACGCCGAGGATCTCGGCCTGCGGCACCAGCATCCCGACGAAGCGCTGGCGCAGATCGTCGTTCGAGAACCGCTTGATCTTCCACTTCATCGACTGCGCGGAGTTCGGCGACTGCTCATCCGGCGGACCGAACATCGCCAGGCTCGGCCAGTACCAGCGGTTCACGGCATCCTGCGCCATCTGCCGCTGCTCTTCGGAGCCCTGCATGAGGCTGAGCAGGATCTCGAACCCCTGGCGCTGGTGGAACGACTCCTCCTTGCAGACGCGCACCATCGCGCGGCCGTACGGACCGTACGACGCCCGGCACAGCGGCACCTGGTTGACGATCGCGGCGCCGTCGACGAGCCAGCCGATCGCGCCCATGTCGGCCCAGGTCGGGGTGGGGTAGTTGAAGATCGAGGAATACTTGGCCTTGCCGCTGATGAGCTGGTCCATCATCTCGTCGCGGGTGATGCCGAGGGTCTGCGCGGCGGAGTAGAGGTAGAGCCCGTGCCCGGCCTCGTCCTGCACCTTCGCCATCAGGATCGCCTTGCGCTTGAGGCTCGGGGCGCGCGTGATCCAGTTGCCTTCGGGCTGCATCCCGATGATCTCGGAGTGCGCGTGCTGCGAGATCTGACGGATCAGCGTCTTGCGGTACGCCTCGGGCATCCAGTCGCGGGGCTCGATGCGCTGTTCATTCGCGATGAGCTCATCGAACAGGCGCTCCTCGTCGGAGATCTCGCCCGATACGAGGCTGAGGTCTGCAGGGCTGGTCATCATCGACTCCTCATCCTCCGATCTTTACTGACCGGTCGTTGAGTAATTCTGACATGACGATGCGCGACACGCAAGACGCGACGCTCAGCGAGAGCGGGAGACCAGCTCGAGAAGAGCCCTGCCGTAGGCCTCGGCGGGATCGGGATGTTCGAACCGGAGCGTCTCGCCGGCGAGCTCGATCTCGACCAGGAACGTGTCGGTCAACCGGGACAGGCGGCGGAAGGTCCCGCGCAGGAGATCGCGAAGCTGATCCTCCCTGGGCAGCCAGACGGCGTCGGCGAGCGTGACCGCGTCGAGCGCCCACTCGGTGGTGCCGTTGAACGCCAGATCGGTGCCGCTCGGTGTCTGACGGGCCTCGATGGTCATGGCACTGACGGTGAAGACGTCGGCCTCGGCTTCGAGCTCGATCTCCTCCGGCAGGTCGAGCTGGAACCGGTCCCCATCGGCCGGATGCCACACCAGACCCGCATCACGCAGGGCGACGGCGAGTTCTCGGGTGATCACAGCTCCACGCTAGACGACCGCGTGCGCGCGGGGGCCGCGCGGGGCATGTCGGTGGAGTGGGGCAGAGTGGGGTCATGGTCTCCACTGCTCCGTCCGACACCCGCGAGGGCGACACCCGAGGAGCCGCGCTCGCCGCGCTGCGGGAACTCGTCGGTCGCGCCGATGCCGACTTCCACGACGGGCAGTACGAGGCGATCGAGGCTCTGGTCGCCGGCAGGCGTCGCGCGCTGGTCGTGCAGCGCACCGGATGGGGCAAGTCGGCGGTGTACTTCGTGGCCACCCTGTTGCTGCGGCGACAGGGGGCCGGGCCCACGGTGCTGGTCTCGCCGCTGCTGGCGCTCATGCGCGACCAGATCTCCGCGGCCGAGCGTGCCGGTGTGCGTGCGGTCGCGATCAACTCCACCAACGCCCACGAGTGGAGCGATGTGCTGACGCGGCTCGATCGCGATGAGGTCGACGTGCTGCTGGTCTCGCCCGAGCGCTTGAACAACCCGTCCTTCCGTGAGGAGCAGCTGCCGGCGCTCGTCGGCCGCATCGGCATGCTGGTCGTCGACGAGGCGCACTGCATCAGCGATTGGGGACACGACTTCCGTCCCGACTATCGGCGGCTGCGCGACCTGATCGCGCAGATGCCCGCCGATGTGCCGGTGCTCGCGACCACGGCGACCGCGAACGGCCGCGTCGTGGCCGATGTCGCAGAGCAGCTGGACAGTCTGCACGGTGGCGGTGAGGCAGGAACGGCCGAGGTGCTCACGATCCGTGGCCCGCTCGCCCGCACCTCGCTGCGCCTCGGTGTGCTGCGGCTGCGCGACTCGGCAAGCCGACTCGCCTGGCTGCTCAGCCACCTCGACGACCTTCCGGGCTCCGGCATCATCTACACCCTGACCGTCGCCGCCGCGGTCGACACCGCCCGACTGCTGCGCGAGCACGGTCACGATGTGCGTGCCTACACCGGCCAGACCGACACCGACGAGCGCGCCGAGTCCGAGGGGATGCTGAAGCGCAACGAGGTCAAGGCGCTCGTCGCGACCAGCGCCCTCGGCATGGGCTTCGACAAGCCCGATCTCGGGTTCGTGCTGCACCTGGGCGCACCGTCGTCGCCCGTGGCCTACTACCAGCAGGTCGGTCGTGCGGGCCGTGCCAGCGAGAGCGCCGACGTGCTCCTGCTGCCGGGGGTGGAGGACCGCGACATCTGGCACTACTTCGCGACCGCGTCGATGCCCGACCGGGAGCGCGCGGAGCGAGTGATCACGGCGCTCGGCGACACCCCGATCTCGACGCCGGCGCTCGAAGCCATGGTCGACATCCGCCGCACACCGCTCGAGTTGCTGCTGAAGGTGCTCGATGTCGACGGCGCCGTGCGACGCGTGCAGGGCGGGTGGGTCGCCACGGGCGAGCCCTGGGCCTACGACGCCGAGAGGTACGAGCGCATCGCGGCCGAACGCGTCGCCGAGCAGCAGCACATGCTCGACTACGAGAAGACCGAGGGCTGCCGGATGGAGTTCCTGCAGCGCTCGCTCGACGACGAGACCGCGGCGCCGTGCGGTCGCTGCGACAACTGCGCCGGCGGATGGTTCCCCCGCGAGATCGGTGCGGCGGCCACCACCCAGGCGTCGGAGTCGCTCGACCGGGTCGGTGTGCCGATCGAGCCGCGTCGCGCCTGGCCGACCGGCGCCGATCGCCTGGATGTGCCGGTGCGGGGTCGCATCCCCGCGGACGAGCAGGCGGGCGAGGGGAGGGCGCTCGCCCGCCTCACCGACCTCGGTTGGGGAGGCGCGCTGCGCGAGATCTTCGCGGCAGGCGCTCCGGATGCCCCGGTGTCGCCGCAACTGCTCGCCGCCTGCGTCCGCGTGCTCGCCGGGTGGACGTGGGAACAGCGCCCGGTGGCGGTGGTCGCGATGCCGTCGCGGTCGCATCCGCAGCTCGTCGACTCGCTCGCCCGCGGTCTCGCCGAGGTCGGGCGTCTGCCGTTCCTCGGCGCGCTCGCACCCGCGGGCGGCGGACCGAGCGGACAGCCCGGCGGCAACAGCGTGTTCCGACTTGCGGGCCTCTGGGATCGACTGAGTGCCGAGCATCTCGAGGTTCCGGCAGGGCCCATGCTGATCGTCGACGATCTGGTCGACAGCCGGTGGACCGTGACGGTCGCGGCGCGCACACTCCGTCGGGCGGGCGCGACGGCGGTGCTGCCCTTCACTCTCGCGCTGCGCGGGTGACCCCGGCCGTCGCGGCCTCAGCGCAGGTCGTAGACGCGCTTGTACTTGCCTTCGCTGCGCGGTAGGGCCCCCGGTTCTTCCAGGTGCACGTCGACGGTCGTGCCCACGTGCACCTTGATGCGCTGCTGCAGCACGGCGGCCGCCGCCTCGCACACCTCTCGATCGAGCTGCGGATGCCGTTCGATCCGCACGGTCATCGAGTCCATCCGGCTCTCGCGGCGCAGCTCCAGCACGAAGTGCGGCGTCAGGGTCTCGATGCCCATCACGAGCTCCTCGATCTGCGTGGGGAAGAGGTTCACGCCGCGAAGGATGATCATGTCGTCGTTGCGTCCCGTGATCTTCTCGATCCGCCGTGCGGCCGGGAAGGTCGTGCCGGGCAGGAGTCGGGTGAGATCGCGGGTGCGGTAGCGGATGACCGGGAACGCCTCCTTCGTGAGCGAGGTGAAGACGAGCTCTCCGAGTTCGCCATCCACCACCGGTTCGCCCGATTCCGCGTCGATCGTCTCCGGGAGGAAGTGGTCCTCCCAGATGTGCGGGCCGTCCTTGGTGAGCACGCTCTCACTCGCGACACCCGGCCCCATCACCTCGCTGAGCCCGTAGATGTCGACCGCGTCGAGGTTCATGCGTCGCTCGATCTCGCGGCGCATCTCGTTCGTCCAGGGCTCAGCCCCGAGCACGGCGATGCGCAGCGACGTCGAGCGCGGATCGATACCCGCCTCCTCCATCGCGTCGGCGATGGTCAGCAGGTAGCTCGGTGTGCACAGGATCGCGTCCGGCTCGAAGTCGTGGATCATCTGCACCTGGCGGGCGGTCTGACCACCCGACATCGGGATCACGGTCGCGCCGAGCCGTTCGATCCCTGCATGCGCCCCGAGTCCACCCGTGAACAGACCGTAGCCGTAGGCGTTGTGCACGCGCATACCGGGTCGGATGCCGGCGGCGTGCAGCGAGCGGGCGATGAGATCGGCCCAGCGGTCCAGGTCACCCTGCGTGTAGGCGACCACGGTCGGGCGTCCGGTGGTGCCCGACGAGGCATGCACCCGCCGTACCTCCGCCATCGGCACCGCGACCATGCCGAACGGATACGTCTCGCGCAGATCGGCCTTGGTCGTGAACGGCAGTCGGCGGATGTCGGCGAGCGTCCGGATGTCGTCGGGCGTGACGCCGTGCTCCGTGAACCGGCGATGGTAGTGCGGCACGTTCTCGTACGCGTGGCGCACGGTCCACTGCAGGCGCCGCAGCTGGAGCTCTGCGAGCTCGGCGTGCGAGTGCAGCACGGATTCGCCGGCACCGGTCAGCAGTTCGATCGTCGTCATCGTGACTCCTTCATCACTTTCCCCGGTCCGCAGCGGTGCGGACGCAGGACGGTTCATCGTCATCTCATCAATCGGTCAGGGGGTTCGGTCCGCGGTGTGCGTACAGGCCTGTGCCCCATGCGCACGATGCCCGCGTTTCGGCACTCGTGGCCTGTACAGGCCGCGGCGAGCGTTTCTAGGCTCGGGGCAACCGGACAGAGCAGTCCGCGGAATGAGGAGGATGCTGTGACCACGACGACGACGATCCTGGAAGCCGTCAGCGTGCCCGAGAGCGTGGGCCGCGCGATCCCGGATGCCGCCACGAGAGAGACCATCGGCTATGCGCCGGTCTACACGGTCGCCGACCTGAACGATGCGGTCGCGGCCGCACGCGCGGCGCAGCCGGCCTGGGCCGCGATCGGCCACGCGGAGCGCAGCCGCATCCTGCACGCGATCGCGGATGACCTCGAGGCGCACAGCGAGGAACTCGCGGTGCTGCTGTCGCGGGAGCAGGGCAAGCCGCTGAACGGACCCAACGCCCGTTTCGAGGTGGGTGCCTGTGCACTCTGGACCCGTACGGCCGCCGACACCGCGATCGAGCCGGAGGTCGTGTTCGAGGCGGGGGAGTCCCGCGCCGAGGTGCACTACGACCCTCTGGGTGTGGTCGGCGCGATCGGCCCGTGGAACTGGCCCATGATGATCACGGTCTGGCAGATCGCCCCCTCGCTGCGGATGGGCAACACCGTGGTGGTGAAGCCCAGCGAGTACACGCCGCTGTCGGTGCTCGCGCTCGCCGAGATCTACAACCGGCACCTGCCGGCCGGCGTGCTCACGGTCATCTCCGGAGACCGCGAGGTCGGCGCGGCCATCGCGGCGCACCCCGATCTCGACAAGATCATGTTCACCGGGTCGACGGCCACCGGTCGTCGCATCGTCGAGGCCTCCGCGGGAAGTCTCGCGCGGCTCACGCTCGAGCTCGGCGGCAACGACGCGGGGATCATCCTGCCGGGCACCGACATCGAGGCGATCGCCGAGAATCTGTTCTGGGGCATCTTCATCAACACCGGGCAGACCTGCGCCGCACTCAAGCGCCTCTACGTGCACGACTCGCAGTACGAGCAGGTCGTCGACACGCTCGCCCAGCTGGCGCGCACCATGCCACTGGGCAACGGTCTCGACGAGGCCAACGTGCTGGGGCCGCTGCAGAACGAGAAGCAGTTCGACATCGTCGCCGCACTCGTCGACGATGCCAGGGCGAACGGCGCGCGCATCGTCGCCGGCGGCGCCGCGGCCCCCGAGCACGGTCCGCTCTTCTACCAGACCACGGTCGTCGCGGACATCGCCGACGGCGCGCGCCTGGTCGACGAGGAGCAGTTCGGACCGGTCATCCCGGTCATCCGCTACTCGGACGTCGACGACGCCGTGCGCCGGGCCAACGCCTCTGCACAGGGGCTCGGCGGATCGGTCTGGTCGCAGGACGTCGATGCCGCGACCGAGGTCGCCCGACGTGTGCAAGCGGGCACGGTGTGGATCAACCAGCACGGTGCGATCAACCCGCACGTGCCCTTCGGCGGCATCAAGGCGTCGGGTTACGGGCAGGAGTTCGGAGTCGCCGGGCTGAAGGCCGTCTCGGCGCCGAAGGTCATCCAGCGCTGAGAGGCGCAGGCGCGTGAGGGCGGAGGGATCGCTCCCTCCGCCCTCTCGCTGCACCCGCGCGATCCACACCGGGTCACTCCGCGGGGCGACGGTCGGTCGTCAGCGAGCGGCCGCGTACCTCGGCGACCACGTCGCCCGTGTCATCCGTGACCGTGATGTCGTAGACCCCGGCACGGCCGGTGACGGTGCGGCGACGCGCGTGTGCGGTCAGACGCTGCCCCGCGGTCGTCGATTTCACGAACACGATGTCGGCGCCGGCGGCGACCGTGACCCGCTCGTCTTCGTTGCAGGCGATCGCGAAGGCCGTGTCGGCGAGCGTGAACACGAAGCCGCCGTGCGTGATGGCGTGGCCGTTGAGCATGTCTTCGCGCACGAGCATCGAGACGACGGCCTCGCCCGGCTCGTCCTTCTCGACGGTCATGCCCAGCAGTGCCGACGCGCGGTCCCGCTGCATCATCGGACGCAGGGTCACGCTGCCGCTCCGGTCGAGGGCTGGGCGCCAGCGGGGGCGAGCTCCTTGGCGACCAGGGTGAGCACGTCGTACTCGGCCACCACCTCATCGCGTTCGTTGCGGATCACGGCGTCCCAGCGCACCTCGCCGTATTCGTCGGTCTCCCGCGGCGTGATCTGCTTCGCGGTCAGCGCCACCCGGATGCGGTCGCCCGGCGAGACCGGCGTGATGAAGCGCAGGTTCTCGAGCCCGGAGTTGGCGAGCACGGGGCCGGGAGCCGGATCGACGAAGAGTCCTGCCGCCCACGACACCAGCAGGTAGCCGTGCGCGACCCGACCGGGGAAGAACGGATTCGCGGCCGCCGCGGCCTCGTCCATATGGGCGTAGAACGTGTCGCCGGTGAAGTGCGCGAAGGTCTCGATGTCGGCGAGGGTGACCTCGCGCTCGGCGGAGTCGACGCGGTCGCCGATCCGCAGCTCGGCGAGCGACTTGCGGAACGGATGGGTGCCGGTCGCGTCGGCATCGGCGCCGGCGTGCCACACCCCGGTGATCGCGGTCAGCATGCGCGGGGAGCCCTGCACCGCAGTGCGCTGCATGTAGTGCAGCACAGCCCGGATTCCGCCCAGCTCCTCGCCGCCGCCCGCGCGGCCGGGGCCGCCGTGCACCAGGTGCGGCACGGGGGCCCCATGCCCGGTGGAACTGCGGGCGTCGTCGCGGTCGAGGAACAGTACGCGGCCGTTGAACGCGCCGATGCGCGAAATCAGCTCCGCGGCGGTCTGCGGATCGTGCGTCGCGACACTGGTCACGAGCGACCCTCCGCCGCGTCCGACCAGCTCAGCGGCCTCGGCGAGCGAGGAGTAGGTGAGCACGCTCGTGACCGGACCGAACGCCTCCACCTCGTGGGCGGCATCGGGGGCCGGGCCGTCGAAGCCGATCACGAGGGGGGAGAGGAAGGCGCCGTCCTCGGCCGCACCCACGGTGCCGTCGGCGCGCGTCACATCGGGGCGATCGGTCGAACCGATCAGCAGGGTGCCACCGGCATCCTGCAGCACGCCGACCTGGTGCAGCACCTCATCGCGCTGTGCGACCGATACCAGGGGGCCGAGGGTGACGCCCTCCGCGCGGGGATCGCCGATCACGACGCGCGCGTCCATGCTCGCCTGCAGCGCTGCGACCAGGTCGTCGCGGGATCCCACCGGCACGATCGCCCGGCGGATCGCGGTGCACTTCTGTCCGGCCTTGGTCGTGAGCTCGACCATCAGCTGACGCACGTAGGCGTCGAACTCGGGGGTGCCGGCGGTGGCATCCGGCGCGAGCACCGAGGCGTTGATCGAGTCCGTCTCGCTCGTGAACCGCACCGCCGGGTCGACCTGGCCACGCAGGCGCGCGGCGGTGGTCGCGCTGCCGGTGAAGCCGACCGTGTCGCCGAGCGTGAGCCGGCCGAGCAGATCGTGCACGCCGCCACTGATCAGCTGCAGCGAGCCGGCAGGCAGCAGTCCGGAGTCGACCAGGATGCGTACCCAGGCCTCGGCCACGTACGCGGTGGGCGTCGCGGGCTTCACGATCGACGGCACTCCGGCGAGGAAGGCCGGGGCGAACTTCTCCAGCGCCCCCCACATCGGGAAGTTGAACGCGTTGATCTGCAGCGCGACACCGGGCAGACGCGTGTAGATGTGGCGACCGAGGAACGAGCCGTCCTTCGACAGCGGCTCGATCGCGCCGTCGAGGTAGACCTGGGAGTTCGGCATCTCCCGGCGCCCCTTGGAGGAGTACGTGAACAGCACGCCGATACCGCCGTCGATGTCGTTGAGCGAGTCGCGCCTGGTCGATCCGGAGCGCGTCGACAGCTCGTACAGCTCCTCCTTGTGCGCCGTCAGCTCGATCGCGAACTGCTTGAGCAGCACGGCCCGCTGGTGGAAGGTCAGGGCGCCGAGGCTCTGCTGTCCGACCGTGCGCGCGTGGCGCAGTACCGCCTCGACGTCGAGACCGCGGGTGCTGATGGCGGCCACGGCCTCGCCGGTGGACGCATCGCGCACGACGGTGGCGTCGGGGTCGGTCTCGGGCGCCCACCAGGCGTCGCCGACATAGCTGGGCAGGATCGCAGTGGTCATCTCTCGTCACTCCAGTCGTAGAATCCTCGGCCGCTCTTGCGGCCCAGCTGTCCGTCGTCCACCATCCGGCGCAGCAGCGCGGGCGGAGCGAAGCGCTCGCCGAACGCGCGCTCCAGCTCCTCCGCGATGCCGAGCCGTACGTCGAGCCCGACGATGTCGGTGGTGCGCAATGGTCCGGTCGGATGCCGGTACCCGAGCTCCATGGCGGCGTCGATATCGGCGGCCGACGCAACGCCTTCCTCGAGCATGCGGATGGCCTCGAGCGCGAGCATCACGCCGAGACGGCTGGACGCGAATCCGGGGGAATCGCGCACGATCACCGCGGTCTTGCCGAGCTCCGCCACCCAGCCACGCAGCGTGTCGACGAGCGATGTCAGCGTCTGCGTGCCGATCACGACCTCGATCAGCGCGGAGGATGGCACCGGGTTGAAGAAGTGCATGCCGAGGAAGCGCTCGGGGAAGGAGAGCCCGCCGGCGAGATCGGTGATCGAGATCGACGAGGTGTTCGTGGCGAGCACCGCGTCACCCGCGACGACCGCCTCGATGCGCGACAGCGCCTCGGCTTTCAGCGCGCGATCCTCGGGAACGGCTTCGATGACCAGACCCGCCTGAGCGAAGTCGTCCACCGCTGTGCCGACCGTGAGCGCGGAGGTGAGATCGTCGAGAGACAGCGCGTCTCCGCTGCGCGCGACCGACCGCTCCAGGCTCTCGTGCACCCGGGTGCGTGCTGCATCCGCCGCATCCTGATCGCGCTCCACGACGTGCACGCGGGCGCCGGCGAGCAGGAACGCATGCGCGATCCCTGCGCCCATGCGGCCTCCGCCCAGTACCCCGATGTTCTGTGGAAGGCTCATCGGCTCCTTTTCCTCTCCAGGAACGCGGTCATCCGCTCGTGTTTGTCCGCACTGTCGAACAGCTCCGCCTGCACCTCTCCCACGATCCCGAGATGCTCGTCGGGCGGGGTGAGAAGCAGGCGCTTGGTGAGCGCGGTGGCGCGGGCGCTGTTCGCCGCGATGCGGTCGGCCAGGGCGTGCGCGGCGTCGAGCAGGGCGTCGGGGGCGTGCACGGAGGACAGCAGTCCCCAGTCCCGCGCCTCCGCGGCGTCGATCACCCGACCGGTCAGCAGCAGCTCGCTCGCGCGGGCGTGGCCCACGATCTCGGGCAGCCGCCAGGTCGCCCCCGCAGCAGCGATGATGCCCAACCCGGTCTCGGGGTTGCCGAGACGTACCCGGTCGGTGCCGATGCGGATGTCGGCCGCGTAGGCAAGCTCCGCGCCACCGCCCAGGGCGTAGCCGTCGACCGCGGCGATCACCGGCATCGGCAGACGGCGGATGCGGTCGAACACGGTCGCATTGATGCTCCTGCGCGCATCGGCCGATGTGCGGTCGCGCAGCTGCGCGATGTCGGCGCCGGAGGCGAAGACACCTCCGGCGCCGGTGAGGATCAGGATGCGCGGGGAGCGTTGGAGCGTCTCGCACAGCGCATGCAGTTCATCGACCATCGCCTGGTCGATCGCGTTGCGGACCTCGGGGCGATCGAGCGTCGCGACCACGCGATCGTTCCCCTCCTCGATGCGCACGGCCCGCTTCTCGGGTCCGGCGGTGTCAGGCATCGAGGCGCTCCACGATCATGGCCGAGCCCTGGCCGACGCCGACGCACATGGTCGCGAGACCGTAGCGGGCGTTCTCGCGAGCCAGGCGTCCGAGCAGCGTCACGATCAGGCGCGACCCGCTCGATCCGAGCGGATGCCCGAGCGCGATCGCCCCGCCGTCGGCGTTCACGATCTCAGGGTTCAGCCCCAGGCGTCGGATGCTGGCGAGCGACTGCGAGGCGAACGCCTCATTCAACTCGACGGCGCCGATGTCGCCGATCGTGAGCCCGCTCTTGGCGAGAGCCTTCTCAGACGCGGGTACCGGACCGAGTCCCATGATCTCGGGGGCGAGCGCGGCCGTCGCGGCCGACACGACTCGGGCCAGGGGGCGCAGCCCGTAGCGCTCGACGGCCGCAGCGCTGGCGACGATCACCGCCGAGGCGCCGTCGTTGAGGGAGCTGGAGTTGCCGGCGGTCACCACCTGACCACCGGCGACCACGGGGCGCAGACCGGCGAGCGCCTCGAGCGAGGTCTCGCGCCGGGGTCCCTCGTCGGTGTCGACCTGACCGCGCGGGGTGTCGACCGCCACGATCTCGTTGCGGAAGCGCCCCGCGTCGATCGCCGCGAGCGCCCGATGGTGACTGCGCAGGGCGAAGGCGTCGGCATCCGCACGGGTGATCCCGTCGAGGCGGGCGACCTCTTCCGCGGTCTCCGGCATCGAGAAGGTGGCCTTGTCGCGGGCCGCCAGGCGCGGGTTCACGAAGCGCCATCCGATCGACGTGTCGAACGCGGCGCCGGGCTTTGCCCACGCCCGTTCCGGTTTCGCCTGCACCCAGGGTGCCCTGGTCATCGATTCGACGCCGCCGGCCACGAGCACGTCGCCGTCGCCCGCGCGCACGGCTGTGGCGGCGAGGGCGATCGCCGTCATCCCGGAGGCGCACAGGCGGTTGACGGTGAGCCCCGGCACGGTGTCGGGGAGGCCGGCGAGCAGCACGGCCATGCGGGCAACGTTACGGTTGTCCTCGCCGGCCTGGTTGGCCGCGCCGAGGATCACCTCATCCACGGCCTCGCCGGGGATGCCCGCTCGGGAGACGGCATCGGCCACCACGAGGGCGGCGAGATCATCGGGCCGGACTCCGGCCAGAGCGCCGCCGTAGCGCCCCACCGGGGTGCGCGTTCCGGCGACGAGGTAAGCCTCGGACATCGTCATCCTCTCGTCCGCCCACATCGGCGGGTCTTTGCAGACCGATCGTTCAGGAATGATCGCAGATCGCGCCGCGCTTGGCAACCCGGCCCCGCGAGGGCAGCCGGTGCCAGACTGGGGGCATGGCTGCACACGACGACTCGCCCGCGCCCGCACGACGCGGACGACCGGGGTACGACCGCGAGCAGGTGCTGAGGGTCGCCGTCACGGTGTTCAACGAGCAGGGGTACGACGCGACATCGATCTCGGATCTCGCCGCGAAGCTCGGGCTGACGAAGTCCGCGCTCTACCACCACTTCGAGTCCAAGTCGGCGATTCTCGCCCTCGCTCTCGACGACGCCCTGGATGCCCTCGAGGCTGTGGTCGACGAGGCCGAGGCCGCGCACACCGAGGCGTCGGAGCGGCTGCGGTCGATCGTGCGTGGAGCGGTGCGGGTGCTCACCGCCAAGCTCCCCTCGGTGACGCTGCTGCTGCGGGTGCGCGGCAACAGCGAGGTGGAGCTGGCCGCACTGGACCGCCGCCGGGTCTTCGATCAGCGCGTGACAGCGATCGTGCGTGAGGCGCAGCGCGAGGGGCTGATCCGCGACGACATCTCGGCGGCGGTCGCCACCCGCCTGCTGTTCGGGATGATCAACTCCGTGGTCGAGTGGTACCGCCCCGGTGGTGCCGTGGATCCCGCAGAGCTCGGCGAGGACGTCCTGCGCGTCACGCTCGACGGGCTGCAGTCGCGCTGACCGACGCGGGGGTCCTGGCCGGCGGAATCGGAGCGTATGCTGTCCGTCACGCGATGAGGCGAGGAGGATGCATGCGCGACAGGACGAGTTCAGCCCTGGCCGATCGCGTCGTCATCGACACCGGTGCCGTGGCCTCGAGCGAGCGGTTCGAGATGTGGACGGATGCCGTCAACCGTAGTTTCGTTCCGCTGCGCGCCTGGTCGGCCGACCCCGAGACCAGGGCCGTGTTCGACGGTCGTCTGATCGCCCAGACCCTCGGACCGATGTCGGTCAGCAGCGTCGCAGGGTCCGCCGTACGCGTGAGCAGGACCCGGTCGGAGATCGCCCGCGATGACCCCGGGCACATCAAGCTCGGTGTGCAGCTGCGCGGGCACAGCACGATCATCCAGGACGGGCGCGACGCGGTGCTCGCGCCGGGGGACTTCGCACTGTACGACACCACGCGTCCGTACTCGCTCGACTTCGACTCCTCGTTCCGCATGCTGGTGGTGATGTTCCCGATCGAGGCGCTGCGCGTCGACCGCGGTAGGCTCCGCGGCCTGACCGCCTCGCGGTTCTCCGGGCAGAGCGGCTCGGGGGCGATCGCCTCCGCCCTGCTCCGCGCCTTCGACGGCACGCTGGAGGAGGGCACCCTGCAGAACCGGCTGCCGCTTTCGGACGCCGTGTTCGACATGGTCGCCGCCGCGCTCGGCGAGCGCCTCGACAGCGAGGGCGGTGTCGGTGAGGAGGCGCGGCGACGCTCGCTGCTGACGCGCGTCGAGCTGTATATCGCGGACCACCTCGGAGATGCCGAGCTCAGCGTGTCGCGGATCGCCGCCGCACACCACGTGTCGGTGCGCTACCTGCAGAAGCTGTTCGAGGAGAACCACGACACCGTCAGCGGCTGGATCCGCGCGCGTCGACTGGACGCCGCACGCCGGGACCTCGGCAACGTGGCGCAGAACGAGCGGCAGATCTCCGCGATCGGAGCGCGCTGGGGGTTCACGGATGCGGCCTCGTTCGCCCGCGCGTTCCGCCAGCAGTTCGGTGTCTCGCCGAGCGAGTTCCGCGCGCACTCGACTCCGGAGCGCTGACCGCGGGTCTGAGCCGATCGATCGCAGCGGGGCCGGACACATCCGTGCACGTGCGGCACATCGCCGTGCGCACCGGGGCGACCCGGACGGCGTCGCCGCACGGGATGCTGGCCTCGTCAGCGGGCGAATCCGACGCCTGCCGTTCGAGGAGGAACGAGATGACTGAGCTCACAGAGGTCGCCGACTACGTGATCGTCGGCGCTGGTTCGGCCGGCAGTGCGATCGCGCGACGCCTGGTGGATGCCGGCCGCACGGTGCACGTGATCGAGGCGGGATCGCCGGATGCCGACCCGAACATCCACTCGCCGCAAGGGTGGCCCGCGCTGCTGATGTCCGACGACGACTGGGCGGTGATGACCACCCCGCAGCAGCATCTGGGAGGGCGGGCACTGTACTGGCCACGCGGCAAGACGCTGGGCGGCTCGAGTTCGCTCAACGGCATGATCTACATGCGCGGCGACCGCACCGACTACGACGGCTGGGCCGAGGCCGGTGCGGAGGGCTGGTCGTAGGACGAGGTGCTGCCGTACTTCCGCAAGTCCGAAGATCACGCGGACGGCGCCGATGAGTACCACGGTGCGGGCGGACCGCTGCACGTCGAACGCATCCCCGAGGACCACCGCAACCCGGTCGCTGCGGCGTTCGTGGACGCCGCCATCGCCAGCGGCATCCCCTCCACCGACGACTTCAACCGCGACACCCTCGACGGTGCCGGGTTCAACCACACCACCACGAAGGACGGCAGGCGGGCATCGGCGTGGCAGGCGTTCGTCGCTCCGATCCTCGGCAGCACCGCGCTCGCCGTGACCACCGGCGCCCTCGTGCATCGCGTGCTCGTCGAGGGTGGCGCCGCGGTCGGGGTGGAGTATTCGGTGGACGGCATCGTGCACGTGGCCAGGGCGAACGCCGAGATCGTGCTGAGCGCGGGGGCGATCGGCTCGCCGGCCGTGCTGCTGCGCTCTGGCATCGGACCGCGGGCGCACCTCGACGAGCACGGCATCGACGTGGTCGCCGACCTCCACGGTGTGGGGGAGAACCTGCACGATCATCTGCTCGTCAGCGTGATGTACGAGTCGAACGATCCGGTGCCGGCCGGGCGCTGGAATCTGCTGGAGAGCCAGCTCTACGCGCGGTCCTCGCAGGTGGAGGGCACGGCGCCCGACCTGCAACCCCTGTTCATCCATGTGCCGTACCCGACCGACGGCGGCGCTGCTCCCGAGCAGGGGTATACGATCGCGGCCGGCATCGTGCGTCCCTACTCGCGCGGCACCATCCGTCTCGCCTCGCCCGACGCCGCCGTCCCTCCGCTGACCGATCCGAACGTGTTCGCCGACGAGCGCGACCTCGAGGCCATGGTCGACGCGATCGAGTTGGTGCGTGGAGTCGGCGCGCATGCGGCGTTCGCGCCGTTCCGTAAGGCGGAGTTCGCCCCGGGCCCGGAGGTGACGACGCGTGAGCAGCTGCGCGACTTCGCCCGACGCACGGTCGGCACCTACCACCATCAGGTCGGCACGTGCCGGATGGGCGTCGACGAGCTGGCCGTGGTCGATCCGCAGCTGCGCGTGCGCGAGGTGCGGGGACTCCGTGTGGCGGATGCATCGGTGATGCCGTTCGTGCCGAGTGCCAACACGAACGCACCGTCGATCATGATCGGCGAACGGGCGGCGGACTTCCTGCTCGCGCCGGCTGAACCTGCCGCGTGACCCGGGCCTGCCGTCCCGAGATGCGACCCGCCCGCCGGGGACGATTCAGTCCTCGGCGGGCGCCACGCGTGGCGGCCAAGACGTCGCCCCGAGCTCGCGGGAGATGTTGCGCGCTGTCTCGCGCAGCGCGTTGAGCACGGCGTCGGACGCGGGTGCCTGTGACGTCGGCAGCACCACCGCCACCGCGGCGACGATGTCGTTCGAGGCATCGGCGACGGGGGCGGCGACCGAGGACTCGCCCAGCACGGCCTCGTCCATCTCGCTCGCGCTGCCGCGTTCGGCGATCGCCGGCAGTTCCAGGATGAGTCGGGCGACATCGGTGATGGTGTCGCCGGTGAGGCTGCGCAGCGGCTGGTCGAAGACGCTCCGCTGGAAGTCCTGGTCGTAGGCGAGCAGCACCTTGCCCATCGCCGATGCGTGCGCGGGGATCGCGACGCCGGTCTCCAGCATCTGCTGGCTGTCGTCAGGGCGCAGGTCGTGATGGATCACGAGCACCTCGTGGAAATGCGGCGCGCCCAGGCGCACCGGCAGACTGGTCCGCCGCGCGAGCTCCTGCGTCCACCGCATCGCTCTGGCGCGCACATCGAGCGTGTCCAGGTAGACGTTGCTGAGGCGCAGCAGCGTGGGCCCGAGCATGTAACGCTGCCCGCCGCGTTCCTTGGCGACCAGTCCGTGCGCGCGGAGCGATTTGACGATGCCATGCACGGTCGACGGGGGAAGGCTCAGTGCTGCCGCGAGGTCGGTGATGCCGAGGTGGCGGGCGCCCTGTAGCAGTTCGAGCACCTTCGCGGCGCGGTCGATGGCCTGGATCACGGGGCCGTCCTCTCTTCCGGTTCGTCGTCGAGCCGGCGTCTGCGTCGGGCTTCCGGATAGATCTTGACAAGCCGACGAGCTCCGAGCATATTCGACATTAACGAATTGCTTTCGGATTTTCGCGAAAGAGATCAAAGGAGATCGCACGATGAAGAAGCTCATCAACGCCCCGGAGGACGTGCTGGTCGAGTCGCTGAAAGGCACAGCGCTCGCCCATCCCGAACTCTCGGTGGATCTCGAGACCCATGTGATCACCCGCGCCGTGCCCAAGGCACAGGGCAAGGTCGCCGTGGTCTCCGGCGGAGGATCAGGCCACGAGCCGCTGCACGGCGGGTTCGTCGGCCCCGGCATGCTCGACGCCGCCGTCGCCGGCGAGGTGTTCACCTCGCCCACACCCGACCGCGTGCAGGCCGCCACCAAGGCCGTCGATCGCGGGGCCGGGGTGCTGCACATCGTCAAGAACTACACCGGAGACGTGCTCAACTTCGAGATGGCGGCGGAGCTCGCGCAGATGGAGGGCATCGAGGTCGGCACGGTCGTGGTCGACGACGACGTCGCGGTGCAGGACTCGCTCTACACGGCCGGTCGCCGCGGCGTGGGCCTCACGGTGCTGCTGGAGAAGCTCGTCGGCGCTGCAGCGGAAGAGGGCCAGGATCTCGCCTCCGTCGTCGCGCTCGCACAGCGGATCAACGGTCAGGGGCGGTCGATGGGCATGGCGCTCACCAGCTGCACGGTGCCGGCGGCGGGCAAGCCCACGTTCGACCTGCCGGAGGATCAGATGGAGATCGGCATCGGCATCCACGGCGAGCCGGGGCGTCACCGCGAGCCGCTCGCACCGGCATCCGAGATCGCTCGCCAGCTGGTCGAACCCATTCTGGGCGACCTGGACTTCGCCGGTCCCGCGATCGTGATGGTCAACGGCATGGGGGCGACCCCGCAGATCGAGCTGTACCTGATGTACGGCGAGGTCGCGGCCCTTCTCGAGAAGGCCGGAGTGCAGATCGTGCGCAACCTGGTCGGCAACTACATCACCTCGCTCGACATGGCCGGATGCTCGGTCACCGTGCTGAAGGCGGATGACGAGCTGCTGCGGCTGTGGGACGCACCGGTGAACACCCCTGGCATGCGCTGGGGTGCCTGAAGAGAACACACGGACCCGTTCCGGTTGCGAGAGAGCACTCGTGCGGCGTCACGAGCGTCACTCTCCGCGCCCGGAACCGACAGAAGGACTGAACCTGCATGACTGACACCATCGGAACCACCACCCTGCTCGACTGGATCACGCGCTTCCGTGACGCCGTGGTCGAGAAGCGCGACTGGCTCACCGAGCTCGACTCCGCGATCGGCGATGCGGACCACGGGGCGAACATGGCGCGCGGTATGACTGCGGTCGTCGACAAGCTGGGTGGCGGCGTGCCCGCCACCGCCGACGAGCTGCTCAAGGGCGTCGGCATGACCCTGGTCAGCTCAGTCGGGGGCGCGAGCGGTCCGCTCTACGGCACGCTCTTCCTTCGCATGGGGATGACGGCGGGCGCGGTCACCGAGCTCGATGCGGCCGCTCTGGCCGCCGCGCTGCGGGCAGGGCTCGAGGGCATCGTCGCGCGTGGCAAGGCGGAAGCCGGGGACAAGACGATGTTCGATGCGATGTCTCCTGCGGTCGACGCCTTCGACGCTGCCATCGGCGGGGGAGCGGATCTGGCGTCGGCCTCTCGCCGCGCGGCCGAAGCGGCGGCGGCTGGGCGCGATGCGACCCTCCCGCTCGTCGCCCGGAAGGGGCGCGCGAGCTATCTGGGTGAGCGGAGCGCCGGTCATATCGACCCGGGCGCGGCCTCGACCGCGATCCTGTTCGACACGCTCGCCGCCGCGATCGCCGGCAGCTCCTGATGATCGGCATCGTCGCCGTCTCCCACAGTGCACGGCTGGGTGAGGCGGCCCTCGAGCTCGCCCTCCAGATGGTGCAGGGCGGCGGTGTGCGGGTGCAGGTCGCTGCCGGGGCAGGGACGGATGCCGACGGCACCCCCGTCCTGGGAACGGACGCCGTCGCTGTCGCTGCAGCGATCGATGAGCTGGCGGCAGACTGCGACGGGGTGCTGGTGCTGATGGACCTCGGGTCCGCGGTGCTCAGCGCAGAGCTGGCAGTGGAGCTGCGCTCCAGCGATGTGCCCGTGCGTCTGGCGCCCGCGCCGTTCGTCGAGGGGCTGCTCGCCGCCGTGGTGTCGGCCGCGGCTGGTGGTTCCCTTGACACGGTCGCCGCTGAGGCGTCGGCGGCACTCGGTGCGAAGACCGGTCAGCTCGACCCGGACGCGCCCGCTCCGGCCGCAGAGGTCCCGACGATCGCGCCGGGTGCGCGCGTGCGGCGCGTGCGGGTGAGAAATCCGCTCGGCATCCACGCGCGTCCGGCCGCCTTGATCGCGAAGGCGTCCGCGGGAACCGACGTGCGCCTGCGGCGTCTGCCCGACGGTCCGGAGGCATCGGCGGCGAGTCTCTCCCGTCTGCTCGTGCTCGGCGCGCGGCAGGGGGACGAGCTGGAACTCTCAGCGCACGGTCCCGATGCGGACGCGGCGCTCGATCGGCTCGCTGCCCTCTTCGACGACGGGTTCGGTGAGGGGACCGTGGCCGCTTCTGCTCCCGCCGAGTCGGTGTCGGTATCGGAGCCGGTGTCACACGCGGCCGCTGTGCCGCAGGAACCGCTCGCCGCGGGAACAGTCCTCCGCGGGCGCGGGGTGAGCCCGGGGAGCGTCGCCGCGCCGGTGCGGCACCTCGCCCCTGCGTTGCCGGAGCCGGACGCGGCCGTGACCATCCCGGTGGAAGAGCGCGAGACCGAGGCCTCAGCGATCGAATGGGCCGCCGTGACCGTCGCCGACCATTTGCGATCCCGCACCGCACAGGCGACGGGGGAGGCGCGGGCGATCCTCGACGCCTCACGGCTGCTGGCCTCGGACCCGGAGCTGGTGTCGGAGGCGACCGCACTGGTCCGCTCGAAAGGCCGGAGCGCGGCCAGGGCCGTCTGGGAGACGGCCGGCGCACACGCGAAGAGCCTTGCCGCGCTGGGTGGGCGGATGGCGGAGCGCGTCGCGGACATCCGCGATGTGCGCGACCGCATCATCGCCGAGATCCTTGAGATCGACATGCCGGGCGTGCCCGAGAGCGAGGAACCGTTCGTGCTGGTGGCTCCGGACCTCGCTCCTGCCGACACGGCTGCTCTGGAAGGCGGCCGGTGCGTCGCCCTCGTCACCGAGCAGGGCGGCCCGACCTCCCACACCGCGATCATCGCGCGATCCCTCGGGCTGCCGGCGATCGTCGGCGTCTCCGGTGCGACCGCAATCCCCGACGCGACCGTGGTGCTCGTCGACGGAGCTCGGGGCAGGGTCGAGGTCGACCCGGCGGAATCGAGTGTCGCTGCCGCACTCGCCGCGGCGACCGTCGTGCCGTTCGACGGCGAGGGACAGCTCGCCGATGGACACCCGGTGGCGCTGCTCGCGAACGTCGGCGGAGCCGCGGATGCGGTGAGCGCGGCGGCCGCGCACGCCGAGGGCGTCGGCCTGTTCCGCACCGAGTTCTGCTTCCTCGACCGTGTGGAGGCCCTGACCGTCGAGGAGCAGGTCGCGGCCTACCGCGGCGTGCTCGCGGCGTTCCCCGGTCGCAAGGTCGTGGTCCGCACGCTCGACGCCGGCAGCGACAAGCCTCTCCCATTCGCGAACGCAGATCATGAGGACAACCCCGCGCTCGGCGTGCGCGGTCTGCGCATCGCGCGACGTATGCCCGCGTTGCTCGACGATCAGCTCCGTGCGCTCGCGCGGGCGGCTGAGGCGGAATCCGCGGTGGTCGAGGTGATGGCCCCCATGGTCGCGACCGTCGAGGAAGCGGGGGAGTTCGCCGAGCGTGCGCGTGCGGCAGGGCTCACGCGCGTCGGCATCATGATCGAGACGCCGTCCGCTGCGCTGTTGGCGGCCGAGTTGTTCGACGTCGTCGACTTCGTCAGCCTGGGTACCAACGATCTGGCGCAGTACACGCTCGCGGCGGATCGACTGCTCAGCGAGCTCGGCGATCTCAACGATCCCTGGCAGCCTGCCGTTCTGCGCCTGATCGGCATGGTCGGTGAGGCGGGTCGTGCGGCCGGGAAGCCGGTCGGCGTCTGCGGCGAGGCGGGGGGAGACCCCGCGCTGGCTGCCGTGCTGGTCGGGCTCGGCGTCACGTCGCTGTCGATGACCGCACGGTCGCTGGGGCGCGTGGCCACGGCGCTGGCGGAGGTGACGGAGGATGACTGCCGGCGGGCGGCCGCAGCGGTCCTGGCAGCGAGAACGGGAGAAGAGACGCGTGCGGCGGCATCCGCCGCACTCCGCAACGCCTGAAGCGGCTGCTTGCCTTCGTCCGGTCGCGGGCTGAGGTCGTCCGAGCCGAGGCCGTCGTCGAGAATCCGCTCTCCGCATCGCGCCCTGCTCATCCTGGCGGTGCGCGTTCACCGGACGACCGGCCTTTGGCTGCTGACCGGTCGTCCGGTGCTCTTGTCATGGCCAGGACCGCAGCGCGAACCTGCGGCGGCCGGCTGCGGGCGTCAGACGGACAGATCGACGCCCTTCGTCTCCTTCACCAGCGAGACTCCGATGAGCGAGATCACGGCCGCCACGGCGATGTACACGCCGATAGTCCACGACGCCTGGAACTGGTTCATCAGCGCCTCGGCGATCATCGGCGCGAACGCTCCGCCGAGGATGGCGCCGAGGGCGTAGCCGATCGAGACGCCCGAGTAGCGTACGTGTGCGGGGAACATCTCCGCGTACAGTGCAGCCTGCGGGCCGTACGAGAGTCCGAGCGCGAACGTCATCACGAACAGCGCGACGAAGTACCACAGGACGTGTGCGGTGTCGATCAGGATCCACATGGGAATCGCCCACAACGCCAGCGCGACGTAACCGATCTGGAAGGTGCGGATGCGACCGAGCCGGTCAGACAGGTGCCCACCCCACAGCGTGAAGACGAGCCAGCCGAACGAGGCGAGCGTCGTCGCCAACAGCACAGGAGGGCGATCCATGCCGAGCGCCGTCACGGCGTAGGTCGCGAAGAAGGCGATGAGCAGGTACCCCGCTGCGTTGTTCGCGATGAAGATGACCGCGGTCAGGACGACCTGCTTGGTGTTCGTGTGGAACAGCTGACGCAGGGGCGCTGAGGCCTCCTTGCGTCGACGCACCAGATCTTCGAAGATCGGGCTCTCGTCGACGGCGCGACGGATGAGGTATCCGACGCCGATCAGTACGATCGACAGCAGGAACGGGACACGCCAGCCCCACTCGAGGAAAGCCTCGGGAGACATCGAACTGGTGAGTGCCCACAGGGTGAACGTCGCGAGGATCATGCCGATCGGGACGCCGATCTGCGGGAACGCACCGAAGAGACCGCGCCGTGCGCGCGGCGCATGCTCGACGGCCATCAGTGCCGCGCCGCCCCATTCTCCGCCGGCCGAGAAGCCCTGCAGGATGCGGAGCAGGATGAGCAGCACGGGCGCAGCGACGCCGATCGCCGCGTAGGTCGGCAGGACGCCGATCAGCGACGTCGACAATCCCATCATGATGAGCGTGAAGACGAGCATCTTCTTGCGCCCGAGCTTGTCGCCGAGGTGCCCGGCGACAATGGCGCCCAGTGGGCGGAAGAGGAAGGAGATGCCGATCGTGGCGAAGGAGAGCACCTGCGCGAGGCCGGGGGCCTCCTCGGCGATCGGCGCC
The DNA here is from genome assembly GCF_023091245.1 of Microbacterium croceum. Classification (NCBI taxonomy): domain Bacteria; kingdom Bacillati; phylum Actinomycetota; class Actinomycetes; order Micrococcales; family Microbacteriaceae; genus Microbacterium; species Microbacterium croceum. Next base: position 1,711,323 of record NZ_JAHWXN010000001.1, read on the forward strand.
AGGAAGAGCGGGGCGAGCACGAGTCCCGCTGCCTGGGCGTAGATGAAGAAGTCGTACCACTCGATCGAGGTGCCGACGAGTGTACCGGCGAGCACGCGTCGCTCCTCGGCGGGCATCCGCCGGGTCGGGGTGTGGCCAGAGACTGCTGACGTCATGCGAACTCCATTGTTCTGGTTCTGCGGAAGTGGACGGCGAAGCGTCCCGGGTCTTCATAACCGACTGTTCGGTCAGTAATTGCCGAGCGTACCGCATGACGAACACCGAATCGAGATCATGGTCAGCCCCTTCCGAGCGCGCGACGTGGATTCTCGTCCCGCTCGGTCCCACGATGAAGGACTTCCGCGGCGCACCCGTCACCGCAGATGCGGTGATCGAACATGAAGGAGAGCCGGGCGATTCGGCGCAGCCGCTCTGAACGTCGGGCCCGCCCTAGGCTGTGAATAACACGCGTCGATGGGGCGCGGACAGAGAAGCCGGGCAGTCGCTGTGGAGCGTCGGCGCACGTACTACCTCCTGGAAGGTCACGGACGCCGCGGACGCGCGGACGGGCTTCCTGCATGCGCTCGCTTTCGCGGACGAAGCGCAGGCACAGGCCCGGATGGACCAGCTCCTCGGGGCAGCGGAGCAGTGCGCGACATTCGATTACAACGGTCCCGCCACATTCGACGGCGTCGTTCGGGATCCCCGGGATGACGTTCGCGCGTTCTCGGGGACGGTGAGCGTCAATGATCTCGAGGGCGGGGGGAACACGTTCCACGCGTTCGCGTCGGTCGGCAACGTCATTGTGAACCTCTGGAGTCCGGTCGGAGACGGAACTGCCCCTGATGCCGACGCTGTCGCAATCCTCCTCCAGGATCGCGCGGAGCAGGCGCGCACGAGCCTGATCGACGAGCTCACGACGAACCCGCCCACGTCTGAGGATGTGCCTGAGGTCGACGCAGCGGCATCGTGGAGCGAGTGGGCCATCACCGGCGAAGGCGTCGGTCCGATCCTCCTCGGAGTCTCCATCGATGTCGCGCTCGCCGCGACTCCAGGTGCGCAGGTCGTCGATCCGGAGTACGACGGGGGCCCGTGGAAGGTCATGAGCGCTGACGGATCAGCCTCGCTGTCGATCACGGCCCAGGAGGAGGGCGGCACGACGGTCTCCGCCATCACGGTCGGGAACGATCGCTCGCTCGACGGCGCCCCGCAGGACGGCGTTGCTCTCCCCTCGCGAGGCGACGTGCGCGTCGGAGACCCTGTCTCCCAGGCTGTCGCAGCGTTCCCGGGTGGCACGTCGATCAGGATCGCGTCTTCCGGTGACCATTCGTACGAGACCGCCACGCGCGACGGGCGTCTGTTCCGGTTCCGCACCGACCGCGACGTCGCCGAGGCCGACGCCATGATCGTGGGGATCACCGTCGAGGACGCGACCGTGCGGCGGGCGCCCGACTTCGGCTGAGCCAGACGCGTCGCGCGACTCGACGTCGGCTGAGCGCCGCCGGGCGACTGCTGCTCACACCCTCCCGAACGCGCGAAGCGGATGCTCGATGAGTTCGGTCACGCGGCGGAGGAACCCCGCCGCGTAGCCGCCGTCGCACACCCGGTGGTCGAACACCAGGGAGAGCTGGGTGATGCGTCGGGCGACGATCGAACCGTCGACCACCCAGGGGCGTTCGATGATGCGGCCGATCCCGAGGATCGCGACATCGGGATGATTGATGATCGCGGCGGAGCCGTCGACGCCGAGTCCGCCGTAGTTGTTGAGCGTGAACGTGGATCCGCGCAGCCGTTCGGGTGGCATCGACCCCGAGCGCGCTGTCGCGGCGAGCTCGCGCAGACTCGCGTCGAGCTGTTCGATCGAGAGGGCATGCGCGCGCGGGATGACCGGCACCATGAGGCCGCGCTCGGTGTCGGCGGCGACCCCGAGATTGATGCCGTCGAAGGAGATGAGCTCGGCGCCGTCGTCGCTGAGACGCGAGGCGAGAACCGGGTACTCCTCGAGGGCGAGCAGCACGAAGCGGGCGATCAGCGCCGTCACCGACGGAGCCTTGCCGTCGACCGGTGCCATCTGCGCTCGCAGATCCCACAGCTCGGTGGCATCCACATCGACCCAGACCGTGGCCTCGGGGATCTCGCTCCGGCTGCGGCCGAGCTTCGCGCTCACGGCTCGCCGCAGCGGCGACATCCGCTCTCTCGTGCGCACGGTGAGCCCGTCGAGGATGTCGCCGGTGGGCGGGAGCAGGCGTGCGGCGTCGGTGTCGCGTCGATGTGCGGCGGCGCCGTCCACCGCATTGTCGACCGCGGCCCGCAGTACGTCGGCGCGAGTGATGGCGCCGTCGGCACCGGTGGCGGCGATCAGGTGCACGTCGAGGCCGAGATCGCGCGCCAGGCGCCGGACGAGAGGAGAGCGCACGGCCGCGGGGCGTCGATCCGCTGCGGGTCCGGTGGGAGTGGCGGCACCCTGCACCGTCGTGGTCGCGCCGGAGCCGATCCCTGTGGCTGCAGGTCGACGACGTCGTCCCTTCGACCTGCTCTCCGTGGTGCCGTAGCCGATCAGGACGTTGCCGGAGCCGGCGCGTTCCTCTTCGCGGTACGCCTCGTGCTCCACCTCGGTCGCAGGGACAGGCATCGGTGCGCCATCCGCCACCTCGAGTACCGGCGCGCCGACGTCGATCGTGTCGCCAGCCTCACCGTGCAGCGCCGTCACGGTGCCGGCGAAGGGCGAGGGCAGCTCGACGACGCTCTTGGCGGTCTCGACCTCGGCGATGGGCTGATCGGTCGTGATCGTGTCGCCGACCGCCACGAGCCACTGCACGAGTCCGGCCTCGGTCAGTCCCTCTCCGAGATCGGGCAGGCGGAAGACGTGCGTGGTGGTGCTCGGCGCGCTCATGCGTCCTCATCCCAGTGCAGGGTGTCGATCGCGTCGAGGACACGGTCGACGTCGGGCAGATACCAGTGCTCGAGTTTCGGCGGCGCGTAGGGCACATCGAAACCCGCGACCTTCCGCACCGGGGCCTCCAGGTACTCGAAGCAGCGCTCGAACACTCGCGCCTGGATCTCCGACGCGACGCTCACGTACCCCGGAGCTTCGGCGATCACGACAGCGCGGCCCGTGGAGCGCACCGCCGCAGTCACGGTCGCGTCGTCGAACGGGGAGAGTGAACGCACGTCGACGACCTGCACGCTGCGCCCTTCGGCGGCGGCGACCTCGGCGACCTCCAGCGCCAGCGGTACCGACGACCCGTAGGCGAGCAGCGTGACATCGGTGCCGTCGCGGGCGATGCGCGCGGAGCCGAGCGTGGCCGGGATCGAGGTGTCGACCTCGCCCTTGGTCCAATAGAGCTTCTTCGGCTCCAGGAAGATCACGGGGTCGGGCGAGGCGATCGCCGCTCGGAGCAGCGAGTACGCATCCTGCGGAGTGGACGGGCTGATCACCGTGAGCCCCGGCGTGTGAGCGTAGTAGGCCTCGGAGGAGTCGCAGTGATGCTCGACCCCGCCGATGCCTCCGCCGAACGGGATGCGGATCACCATCGGCACCCGCATCCCGCCCCGCGTGCGGTTGCCGAGCTTGGCGACATGACTGACCACCTGCTCGAAGGCGGGGAGCGCGAACGCATCGAACTGCAGCTCGACCACGGGGCGCATGCCGTTCATGGCCATCCCGACGGCGGTGCCGACGATGCCGGACTCCGCGAGGGGAGTGTCGAAGCAGCGGTCCTCGCCGAAGCGCGCGGTGAGTCCGTCGGTGATGCGGAACACCCCGCCGAGTGCGCCGACGTCTTCTCCGAACACCACCACGTCGGGGTCGTCAGCGATCGCATCGGCCAGAGCCAGGTTCAGCGCTGCGGCCATGCTGAGCGTGCTCACTTCTCGCTCTGCTCGGCCGGAGATGCGGATGTCGTCGTGTGCGATGGTCATCGGGGTCCTCCGGTCGCTGTCGATGCGGTCTCCGCGGTCTCGAGCCGTCCGCGCTCGATCTCTCCGCGCAGCAGGGTCCATTGCTCCTCCAGCTGGGGGGAGCGCGTCTCGGTGACGAAGCGGAACAGGTCTTCCGGGTCGAGATCCGTATCCGTGTTGAGGGCGGCGCGCATCGCGGCGGCGATCGTCTCGGCGCCGGCGGCGAACTGCCTCTCGGTCTCGTCATCGAGTGCGCCGATGCCGTCGAGGTAGGCGCGCAGGCGCACCAGCGGATCCCGTGCCATCCAGGCCTGCACCTCGTCACGCTCGCGGTAGCGGGTGTCGTCATCGGCGTTGGTGTGGGCCTGCATCCGGTAGGTGTGCGCTTCGACGAGCGACGGCCCGCCGCCGGCACGCGCACGATCGACGGCCTCGCCGAGCACGGCCAGCACGGCGGCGACGTCGTTGCCGTCGACCCGCTGGCCTGGCATCCCGTAGCCGATCGCCTTGTGCGCCAGCGACGGCGCCGCTGTCTGCCGGGACAGGGGCACCGAGATCGCGAACTCATTGTTCTGCACGAAGAAGACGACCGGCACGTGGAACACGGCGGCGAAGTTCATGGCCTCGTGGAAGTCGCCCTCGCTCGTCGCGCCGTCGCCGCAGAGCGCGAGCACGACCGTGTCCTCGCCACGATGCTTCGCGGCCTGCGCGAACCCGACCGCGTGCAGCAGCTGGGTCGCGAGCGGGGTGGTCTGCGGGGAGACGCGGTGCGCACGCGTGTCATAGCCGGAGTGCCAATCGCCCTTGAGGAGCACCAGCGCGTCGGCGGGGTCGACACCCCGGCCGATCACGGCGACCGAGTCGCGGTAGGTCGGGAACATCCAGTCGGTGTCGGCGATCGCCATCGAGGCTCCCACCTGGCATGCCTCCTGTCCGTGCGAGGAGGGGTAGACCGCCAGGCGGCCCTGACGCACGAGAGCGCCGGCCTGATCGTTGATGCGGCGGCCCTCGATCAGGCCGCGGTAGGCGCGCATCAGGGTCTCGGGGTCGGGCACGGCGTAGTGCTCATCCGCGACAGCGGTGCCGTGCTCGTCGATCAGACGCACCGGGGTGTCTCGTGGGAGCAGATCTGTGTGCAGCATCCGTTCGCCCTCCTTGCCGAACTCGATGGGGCAAGCTTGCCTCTCGCGCGACAGTCGTCCAAGAGGAAGCACGGAATACTGGATGAACAGTCGGGAATTGCTGTTTTTGCGGCCGAAGTGTCAGACTTCAGTGACAGAACGAGGGGGTTGCCATGGCGGTGCTGGACGAGGTCGACCACGCGATCCTCGAGGAGTTGCGCCGCGATGCGCGCGCCTCGATGACCGCGATCGCGGATGCTGTGCACATCTCGCGCGCCGGCGCGCACGCGCGCATCAAGAGGCTCACGGATGCCGGGGTCATCACCGGGTACTCGGTGCGTACGGATCCCGTGCTGCTCGGTCACCACGCCAGCGCCTACGTGACCCTCGCGATCGAACAGGCGACATGGCAGGACGTGAGCGCCCGGCTACGCGCCATCCCCGAGATCGAGCACATGGCATTGGTCGGAGGGGACTACGACGTGATCCTGCTGGTGCGCGCCAGCGACGCCCGCGACCTGCGCCGCATCGTGCTGGAAGACATCCAGGCCATCCCGTCGATCCGTTCGACCCGCACGATCCTGATCTTCGAGGACTTCACCCGGGCGTGAGGGTGTTGCGCTGTTGCGTTGGTGCCGAGTGCGCGGGTTGTTGCCGAGTGCACGGGTTGTGGCCGCGGATAAGCCGTGCACTCGGACGGATGCCGTGCATTCGGGGCTCTCGTGTGACAGGTTCGCGTGTCGGGTGGGTGGCTTGCAGGTGTCTGTCCGGGTCCTGTGGAGAGTCAGGTTCCGGGCGGCCCTGTGGAGAGGGAGTGAGCCAGGATCATATTCCGGAATACTCCTCTGATCTGGGGTGTTCTGCTTATTCGCGAGGGCGGAATGTCGGTGGCTGTCGGTTGAATGGGGGTATGAACCACCCCGTGGATGTGCTCGATCAGGTCGTGAGCGACCTGGACGGGGTGCTGCGTCCGGACACGGTGGCGGGGTTGTCGGATGCGGAGAAGCTGGAGTTGTTGCGCGCGGCGGGTGACGTGGTGCGGCGGGTGGAGGCGCTGGTGGTGGAGACGGTGGCGTCGGTGCCGGCACGACCGGCGGGGTCGGGTGATCCGGCGTTCTGCGGACAGTTCGGGTGCCGCAGCATGAGCGAGCTGTTGCAGCGGGTGCTGCGCACGGATGCGGCGGGTGCGGGGCGGGTGGTCAAGGCCGCCCGGCTGGTGCGCCGCGAGGTCGATATCAGTTCCGGGGGCTGGTTGCCGGCGTTGTGGCCGCAGTTGCGGGCGGCGTTGGTGGACGGGGCGGTCGGGATCACCGGGCTGTTGGCGGCGACAGGGCCGATCGAGCAGGCGCGCGGGCATGTCCCGGCGGCGGACCGACTGCGGGCGGATGCGGAGCTCGCGGCATGGGCGCGCGGGCTCGCCCACACTGAGCCCGGCGCCGACGCCGACGCCGACGCCGACGCCGACGCCGATGCCGTGTCGGATGCGCATGCAGACGGTCCGGACGCCGGGCCGGTGGCGACGCCGGAGGATCTGCGGATCCTCGCGCAACGGATCGTGATGTTCCTCGATCCGGACGGGGCGGAGCCGGTGGAGGAGATCGCGATGCGGGGGCGTGGGGTGATCCTGGGTCGGGCGAAGAACGGGCTGATTCCGATCCGCGGAGACCTGTTGCCGGTGACGGCGGGGCAGTTGCAGCGGATCTGGGACGCGTATCTGAACCCGAAAGTCGACGGGCCTCCCTTGCCGGGGGTCCGGTTCGTGCCGTCTGACGACGAGGATGCCGGGGACATGCAGGGTGCGCGGGACAGGGCGGATCGGGATGGTGGTGTGTTGCCGTCCGGGGATCCGGGTGGGCAGGTCGACACCCGCTCGCGGGCGCAGAGGCAGCACGACGCGTTGGCGGCGATGCTCGGCATCGCCGCCCGTCATGACGAGACACCGAAACTCGGTGGGGCCGCGCCGACACTGGTCGTGTCCGTGACCGCGGAGGACTACGCCACCGGGCACGGGTGGGCACACATCGACGGGGTCGACACGCCGACCACGATCGGCGCCGCCCGGCACACCGCGTGCGGAGGCACGATCCAACGGGTGCTGTTCGACCCCGAAGGTCGCATCATCGGCATCGGGAACACGGACCGCATCTTCACCACCCACCAACGGCGGGCGATCGCCCTCCGCGACACGGAATGCCTGATCCCCGGGTGCCATGTTCCGGCGTCGTGGTGCGAGATCCATCACGTGCAGGAACACTCCCGCGGCGGACCGACGCACACCGATAACGGTGTCACGTTGTGCTGGCACCACCACCGCACCCTGGACTCGTCCGGGTGGGAGATCCGCATGGACAACGGTCTCCCCGTCGTCCGCGGACCCACCTGGTGGGACCCCCACCGACGATGGCGCACACCACGACCATCGTCGACCTTCACGCGTAGGACCCGGCAGCCCACCGTACTCAGACGGTAGGGGTGCAGCGAGTGGGCACGCCTCAGACCCTGGGCGAGCGCGGCGTCCGGACAACCGCGGGCCGTGAGTTGCTGCGTGCTGGAGCATCCCTTCGCACTGGGACATCTGCGGCGCGCTCCTCGACAAGTGCGGGGGAAGGGTGCGATCGAGAATGAGAAGAAGACCAGTCTCTTCCCGCTGGCCGCACCCCGCTCGAAGGAGAGTCCCGATGTCCGAATCCGCCGCCTCCGCAGCTGCTGCGCTGCTCGACCGCATCCAGGCGCCGCAGGGCGCCGGACGTGAAATCCCGGATGCCGCGACGCGAGAGGTCATCGGTCGCGCGCCGGTGCACTCCGTCGCCGAGCTCGACGACGCCATCGCTCGCGCGAAGGCCGCGCAGCCCGCGTGGGAGGCGCTGGGCCATGCGAAGCGGATCGAGCTGCTGCTCGCCGTCGCCGATGCGATCGATGCGAATGCCGAGGGGCTCGCCTACCTCCTCTCGCGCGAACAGGGCAAGCCCCTGAACGGTCCGAATGCGCGGTTCGAGCTCGGCGCCTGCTCCGCCTGGCTGCGCACGAACGCCGCCACCGTGCTGGAGTCGCAGGTGCTTGTCGATGATGAGACCCTGCACGCCGAGCTCGTCTACAAGGCCGCCGGTGTCGTCGGTGCGATCGGTCCGTGGAACTGGCCGCTCATGATCACCATCTGGCAGATCGGTCCCTCGCTGCGGATGGGCAACACGGTCGTCGCGAAGCCCAGCGAGTACACGCCGTTGAGCGTGCTGGCCCTGCTCGCGGTGATGAACGAGCATCTGCCCGCCGACGTGCTGATCGGCATCTCGGGGGACCGCGAAGTCGGCGCTCGTCTGGCGGCGCACCCCGACATCGACAAGATCATGTTCACCGGATCGACCGCCACCGGGCGTCGCATCGTCGAGAGCTCCGCCGGCAACCTCGCCCGCCTCACGCTGGAGCTGGGCGGTAACGACGCGGGCATCGTGCTTCCCGGCACCGACGTCGCCGCCATCGCCCAGGACCTGTTCTGGGGAGCTTTCATCAACACCGGGCAGACCTGCGCCGCGCTCAAGCGTCTCTACGTGCACGACTCCGTGTACGACGAGGTCGTCGACGCGCTCGCGGAGATCGCGGCATCCGTTCCGATCGGCAATGGCCTCGACGAGGACAATGTGCTCGGGCCGCTGCAGAACCGCGCGCAGTTCGACATCGTCAGTCGCCTGGTCGACGACGCCAAGAGCCGCGGCGCGCGCATCGCGACCGGTGGCGAAGCCGCTCCCGAATTGGGTGAGCTGTTCTACCGTCCGACGATCGTCGCCGATATCGAGAACGACGCGGCCCTGGTGCAGGAGGAGCAGTTCGGTCCCGCGCTGCCCGTGATCCGCTACAGCGATGTCGATGAGGCGTTCGCGCTCGCGAACGCAGTCGACGTGGGCCTCGGCGCCTCGGTGTGGTCGAGCGACCCCGAGGCAGCGCGGGATGCGGCATCGCGCATGCAGTCCGGAACGGTGTGGATCAACTCGCACGGCGGCCTGCACCCGATGGTGCCGTTCGGCGGAGTGAAGAGCTCCGGGTACGGTTTGGAGTTCGGCGTCGAGGGGCTCAAGTCGGTCGCGGTCACCCAGGTCATCTCCGGTCCTGGCCGGAAGGCCTGACACCGCATCACGAACCTCCGACAGAAACCCCGCCTGCGAGTGCAGGCGGGGTTCTTTCGTGAGACAGCTCCGGGTGGAACGGCGTCGGCGCGTCAGGCGTCCCCGAACGTGGCGGGCTCGAGCTCCGGCGTGTGCAGTGTCGTCGAGAGCAGCCGCCCGTGCGCACCGAATGTGAAGTGCGTGGGCACCTCGCCGGTTTCGTCGAGCCCGAACAGCACACCGTGCGAGCGGATCGCGTTCACGTCGCGGTGGTCGGCGATCGTCACCGAGGCGCAGGGGATGACCTTCTCGCGCCACGCGAAGATGTAGATTCCGGGGCGCACCTCCCACACGCTGTTCTCATCGGTGTCGGCCAGGCCTCGCTCCGGCCCTGCCAGGCACTGCCACGAATACCAGCGTGGAGACAGGTACACGTGCTCGTAGGCGTGCTCGGCGCTGTAGACCCACTCGACGCGCCGCCCGATGAGCGTGGTGGCAGGCGCTGCCTCCCTGCCGGACACCTCGGCGCCCTCGATCACGCTCGGCGCGAAGACGTGCTGCACGCGGGTACGGCCCTTCTCCGGGGCGGGCAGGATGATCGAGAGGATCGCCAGTGCGCGTCCGTGGCGCAGGTCGACCACGAGCGAGACGGCTTCGTTCGGCAGGTAGCGGTGGTGGAACTGCACGAAGTACAGGTCCTCGTCGACCTCGAAGGCCTCGTAGTCGTCGGTGTCGGCGGCGGCCCCCGTCGGATCCTCGGCGCCGGGCTGATACTCCCAGGCGACCGTCGTGTCGGAGAAGCGGTGCACGATCCGTGTGCCTCTGGCGTCGACGACCGCGATCTCGCGACCGCTGAGCGCGGTGCTGTGCGGTGCCTTGTTGGCGTCGAAGCCGGGCGCGAGGCCCTCGAGTGGGAGCCAGGTGGACGTGTCGGCGGGGTTCAGCGTGGTCATGCGTGGTTCCTTCGGTCGGAGAAGACGGAGAGGTCGGAGAAGACGGAGAGGTCGGCGGGGTGGGATGCGGGGAGCGTCAGCGGTTGCTGAACTGCTCCAGGTCGGAGGAGAGACCTTCGTACACGGCCGGCTTCGCGCGCTGCAGGTAGACGCCGTAGACGATGCCGCCGATCACGGCCAGCACGAGCAGCAGCGGCATCAACCGGATCGCGAGCTCTTCGGACCCGGCGACGATGTTGAAGTTCACGATCGCGAGTACCGAGATCGCGGCGATGCCGAGGAAGCCGATGCCCGGCGCGATGAATGTGCTCCACCAGCGCGGGTCATGGGCACGGCGGAAGTGGACGACGATCGAGATAGCGGCCAGCCCCTGCAGGATCAGCACGCTCAAGGTGCCGAAGCCGAGCATGGCGGGCACAAGCGTCACGATCGGGTCGGCACCGGCGATCGCGAAGATGATCGCGACGATGCCGGCGAACGACGCCTGTACGATCCCGGCGAGCTGCGGGGCGCCGTTGGACCGGGTGCGGGCGAGTGACTGGGGCAGGATCCGTGCCCGTCCGAGCGAGTAGAGGTAGCGGGTGGCCGAGTTGTGGAACGCCAGCATCGCGGCGAACAGGCTCACCAGGAGCAGCACCATCATCACGGTCGTGAGCGGTCCGCCCAGGTACTGCTGAGAGAGCGTGAAGATCAGATCGCCCGTGGGCAGGTGTTCGAGCGCGGTCGCCTGCGCCTGCGCCACCCCGGTCGCGCTCACCACCGCCCAGGTCGTGACGCCGAGGATGATGCCGATCGCGATGATCGAGGTGTAGGTCGCCCGTGGGATCGTGCGCAGCGGCTGCTTGGCCTCTTCGCTGAACAGCGCGGTCGCCTCGAATCCGAGGAATCCGGTCGCCGCGAGGAGCAGTCCGATGGGGAGGGAGCCCGAGAACACGGCCTCAGGACTGAACGCGCCCAGGTCGTAGCCGGTCTGTACGAGCACCGAGACGTCGAACACGACCAGCATGAGCACTTCGAGCACGAGGCAGACCCCCAGCACCTTCGAGCTGAAGTCGACGCCGACGCGGGCCAGCACGAAGCACACGATGATCGAGAGCAGACCCCAGACGAGCCAGTGCACGTCGAGGCCGGTGAGGTCGCGGATGATCGTCTGCATGAAGAAGCCGCTGGTACCGATCGTGCCGACCACGAAGAAGTTGTAGCCGAGCGTGGCGATGAGCCCGGCGATCAGTCCGCCGGTGCGGCCGAGTCCCTTCACGACGAAGGCGTAGAACCCTCCGGCATTCACCAGCTGCTTCGACATCTGCGCGTAGCCGACCGCGAACAGCAGCAGGATCGCCGCGACCAGGAAGAACGACATCGGAGTGCCGCCGCCGTTGCCCAGCGCGATCGCGAGCGACGCCACGACGACGATGCCCGTCAGCGGTGCGACCGCCGCCAGCACGAGGAAGACGATGCCGGCGACGCCGAGGGCGCCCGGCCGGAGGGAAGTGTGGTTCTGCGTCGCGGACGCAGCTGTCGGGTCTGCCACGGCGGCTCCTTTGCTCGGTGACGGCCGTGCGTGCACGGCATCGACGACGAGGGGGATCGTCGATAGAGCGAGTCTGCTCGTGCCGGGGTGACCGCGCTTGACCCTGAGCGAAAGACGATGGTGTCAGCGCGCACAGCCCGCATGTGCCCGCTCGCCGCGGCCGGACCGAGGAGCAGGATGACGGAGAAGACACCGCCGTCCTCCCCACGCGTCATTCCGGCGCGGGCGTGGCGGTCGAAGGACACGATGGACCTCCACCTCACCGGTACGACCGCCCTCCTCACGGGCGCCGCCAGCGGCATCGGCCGGGCGACCGCGCTCGCGCTCGCCGCAGAGGGGGTACGTGTCGCACTGCTGGATCGGGATGCGCCGGCGCTGGAGCAGACGGCTGCGGCCGTGCGCGCACAGGGCGGTGCTGACGTGCTGCCGTTCGTCGTCGACCTCACCGCCGAAGAGGATGTGCAGGGCGCCGTCGATGCCGCGATCGCCGAGCTCGGGCACCTGGACGCCGTGGTGTGCTGCGCGGGGATCTCCGGGCCGGTCGGCCGGGGGATCGAGCAGACCGCGCTCGCCGAGTGGAACGCCGTGTTCGCGGTGAACGTCACCGCCGCGTTCCTCGTGCTCCGGCAGGCGCTTCCGGCCCTGCGTGCGGCAGCCTCGGCATCCGTGGTGCTGCTCTCCAGCGACTCGGCGTTCGTCGCCTCACCGGGCATGGCACCTTATGCCGCATCGAAGGCCGCGCTGGTGCAGTTCGCCCGCGCACTGTCGGTCGACCTCGGCGGTACCGGCATCAGGGTGAACACCGTGGCCCCATCGATCGTCGACACCCCGATGAGCCGCGGAGACCTCGGCGCCGAGGCATTCGACGCACCCGCGTTCCCCGTGCAGTCGGCGGACGAGGTCGCCGCGCACGTGGTCTACCTGGTGTCCCCACGCAGCCGGGCGATCTCCGGCACCACGCTCCTCAGCGACTTCGGATTCAGCGCGCGATCCGGATTCCCGGCCTAGCCGACAACGACCCCCTCGACCCCCGCGCAGACGCGGAAGAACAATACAAGGAGCAGACATGGGACTTGCGGTCGGATCGACGGTCTCCGGACGCGTCATCGTCATCACCGGAGGAGGCACGGGCATCGGCGCCGCTATCGCCGAGCGCTACGCGTCAGAGGGCGCGCACGTCGTGGTGGTCGGTCGGCGACCGGAGCCGTTGCAGGCCGTCGAGCGCGCCGTGGGCGCGCACCCTGTCGTCGCGGATGCGGCTGACTCGGCATCCGCGAAAGCCGCCGTCGCCGAGGTGCTGGCGACTTTCGGGCGCATCGACGTGCTCGTCGCCAACGCCGGAGGGCACGGCTTCTCGCCGGTCGCCGACACCGACGATGCGGGATGGGACGCCGCGATCCGTGCGAACCTCACGACAGCCTTCGTCATGGCCAGGGAGTCGCTGCCCGCGCTGCTCGAGTCCAAGGGGCAGATCGTGATCGTGTCGTCGCTCGCCGGGCTGTTCGCCGGCCCCTCGGTCGCGGGCTATACGGTCGGCAAGCACGCCCTGATCGGACTCACCCGCACGCTCGCGCGGGACTACGGCCGCCACGGGGTCCGCGTGAACGCGGTCTGCCCCGGCTGGGTGCAGACGCCGATGGCCGATGAGGAGATGGACGAGTTCGCCTCGCACGCCGGGCTCGACTCGCGCGAGGAGGCCTACGCGACGGTCACCGCAGATGTGCCGCTGCGGCGTCCGGCACGTCCGGCCGAGATCGCCTCGGTGGTGCGCTTCCTGGGGTCGGGGGAGTCGTCGTACGTCACCGGGGCAGTGATCGTGGCAGATGGCGGATCGCACGTCGTGGATGTGCCGACCATCGCCTTCGACCACGCCGGGATGTAGTGGCGTGGCTCAGCCGATCGCGAGTGCGAACCCGTCGCTGCGGGGAACCACGGCGACCTGCGTGAGGTCGTCCACGCGGTAGGTCGGGTTGTGCGCACCGGCGTGCGGTCCGACCCCGAGCACCCGCATGCCCGCAGCGAGGCCCGCCTGGATGCCGGCGCCCGAGTCCTCGAACACCACGCAGTCGGCGGGGTCGACGCCGAGCAGCTGCGCCCCGAGCAGGAACCCCTCCGGGTCTGGCTTCGACGCCGACACGTTCTCGGCCGTGACGGTGATGCCGGGCACGGCGAGACCGGCCGCCTGCATACGTGCGGTCATCAGCGCCACGTTCGCCGAGGTGACGATCGCGTGCGGGAAGGGCTGCAGTGCGTCGAGCACCGCGCCGGCCCCCGGGATCGTCACGACACCGTCGACGTCGCTCGCCTCGGTGGCCAGCATGAGGTCGTTTTCGCGCAGATTGATGGCGTGATCGCGTTCAGGGAGCATGATCGCCATGCTCTGGTGCCCCTGGCGTCCGTGGACCACGCTCAGCACGGTCGCCGGGTCGATCCCGTGCGGCTCGGCCCACGCCAGCCAGAGCCGCTCGACCACGGCAGTCGAGTCGACGAGTGTGCCGTCCATGTCGAGCAGGACGGCGCGGGCATTGATGGTCTGGGTCACCTCCTCAGGCTAACCCGCATGGATGCGGCGTCACGTCGCACGACATGCAGGAGAAGTCGCGGCATGCAGGACCATCCTCGGGAGATTGGTCCCGCAGGCCGCGCGTTCTCCTGCATCTGGCGCGCGTGGTCGAGCCGCGTCACGACAGCCGGTGATGCCCCCGTGGGACGGCGATCTCAGCGCGATGGTGATGTCAGCGGGCGGCGCGGTACTCGCTGGGGGAGACCCCGAACGCCGACTTGAAGGCGCGGCTGAAGTGTGCGGCATCGACGAAGCCCCAGCGTGCGGCGATCGCCGCGACGGGCCGATCGGCGAGCATGGGGTCGAGCAGATCGCGGCGGCACCGCTCCAGTCGCCGCGTGCGGATCCAGGTCGACACCGTCACACCCTGCTCCTGGAAGAGGCCGTGCAGGTGCCTCGTCGAGATGAAGTGCGCGGAGGCGATCGACGCGGGGCCGAGGTCGGTCGACGCGAGATTGCGATCGATGTAGGCGCGGATGCGCTGCACGAGGGCGCGGTGCGGATCGCCCGAGACCTCGTCGAGTCCGAGTTCGCGGGTGAACACGGTCGTCACCAGATCGAGCGCGCTGTGGGCGAGTCGTGCGCCAGTGGTGCCGGCGAGCTGATCGAGATTGCCGGCCAGCTGCGTGAGATACGGCACGACCATGCCGCCGAGGCCTTCGTGGCCCGAGATGCGCACCGCGGTGAGCTGGCCGATCATGTCGGAGGGCAGGCTGATCAGGTGCTTCGGGAACATCACGACCATGGTGCGGAAGTCCTCGTCGAACACGAGGGAATAGGGGCGGTCGGTGTCGTAGACGGCGAGATCGCCGGCCTGCAGCACGGCCTCGCGGTCGTCCTGGATCAGCAGCCCGGTGCCGGCGAGCATCAGGCTCACCTTGAAGTACGAGCGGTCGCCGCGGGCGATGAGCTCGGGGGTGCGCTCGACGACGTGGGAGGTCGCCCGCA
Source organism: Microbacterium croceum (assembly GCF_023091245.1). NCBI lineage: Bacteria > Bacillati > Actinomycetota > Actinomycetes > Micrococcales > Microbacteriaceae > Microbacterium > Microbacterium croceum. The sequence goes on from NZ_JAHWXN010000001.1 coordinate 1,726,415, forward strand.
CCTCTGTCACGTGGACCTCGTCGACCGATGCGCCGCGGATCACTCCGCGGAAATGGTCGGGCCCGCCGCTGGACACCTGCAGCGGCACGAAGGACTCGGAGACAGCGGCACGGAACTCACTGATGTTGCGGGCGACAAGAGTGGATACCGATTCGGCGGGGGCAGCGGGTGCACCGTTCATGACTGATCACCTCGGGATGGTGGAACGACGACGTTGTATACGATCCGTTCCGCGATGGTATCACCGGGGGCGTCCGAGCGGGGCGACTTCTAGGATGTGGATCGGAAGGGTGGGCCATGAGAGCTTTCGGGGAGTGGGCCAGGCAGGTGCTGCGGCAGCTGCGGGGACCGGAGACGGCGGATGCCGTGTTCGAGGCGACCGCGCTGATCGTGGGCGCTGCATTCCTGGTGATCGGCGTGGCGATCGGCTGGCCGGTGTTCTGGGGTCATGAGATGGCGATCAGCGGCAGCGGATCCATCGGCGCCTTCGCGGCCTACGGGGGAGCAGTCACTGCCGCGGTCGCGTTCGTGCTCGGACGTTGGGCCGTGCGTCCCGAGGAGCGCGCTCCGGATGCCGTGCGCGATGGCTTCAGCGTGCCGGGCGACCGCCTGCGCTGGTACGACCTCGCGGCGATCGCATTCGCGCATGCCGCGATCGCGTACCTCGGCTGGCTCGGCGTCGCCAAGCTCCTCGAGAGCAGCTTCACGGATGCGCCGGTCTACCCGTTCCCCGGTGCGGTGCTGGTCGGGGTGGCCTTTGCGCTCACGGCCTACGTGTCATTCCTCAGCAGCGTCGCGCTCACGCCGATGGTGCTCTCACTCGTGCTCGCCGTGTTCCTCGTGGTCGGTGCCTTCGCGAGCATGCTCGCCTCGAACGATCCGCACTGGTGGCGCGACAACCTGTCGGCGCTCGGGATGAGCTCGAACAGCGCCTCGCTCGCCTTCAACGCCACCCTCGTCATCGCCGGAGTGATGGTCACGACGATCGCGCGCTATGCCACGGCGGGGCTCCCGGCCACCGCACCCGACGACCGCCGCGGTCGCTTCATCGTGCGCGGAGGTCTGATCCTGATGGGGATCTTCCTGGCCTGCGTCGGCATCTTCCCCGTGGACGAGTTCTTCCTGGTGCACAACACGGTCGCCACCGGGATGACCGTGGTGTTCGCCGTGGTCGTGATCGGACTGCCGTGGTTCGTGCGCACGATCCCACGGGTGTTCGTGGTGTTCGGCTGGGCGTACGTGCTGGTCATCATCCTGCTCGCCGCCTTCTTCGCCGTCGGCTACTACAACCTCACGGCGGTCGAGCTGATCGCGGCGATCCTGATCTTCAGCTGGATCATCGTGTTCCTCCGCACTGCAGGTTCGGTCGCATCACGGCCGGTGGGGGAGCGCGAGCAGAAGGCCATCGCCTGATCGGGAGGCGACGGCACCGGGCGACGGCTCAGTCGCGGCGGAGCGCCTGAGCGGCATCGGCCGTGCGCTGCAGGGCATGCACGGTGTGCGCGTGACGCTGCTGCGCAACCCCGACGAAGAGGCAGTCGACCAGGGCGAGCTGCGCGATCCGGCTGACCATGGCGCCGGCGCGGAAGCGCGATTCGCGCGCGTGGGTGAACAGCACGTGGTCGGCGACCGCTGCGAGTGCGGAGTCCGCCGCACTCGTGACACCGATCGTGGTCGTGCCTGCTGAACGCGCTGTCTGCAGGAACTGCACGGTCTCACTGGTCGTCCCCGAGTTCGAGAAGCCGATCGCGACCGTCTTCTTGGCGCCCAGTGCGGCGGCTGCACTGGCCTCATGGGCGTCGGAGAGCACGATCGCTGTGCGTCCGATCCGGAGCAGCTTGTGACCCAGATCGTCGGCGACCAGCCGGCTTGCACCGACACCGAACAGCAGGATCCGGTTCGCGTGGTCGATGGCCTCCACCGCGGTGGCAAGTACCCCGTAGTCGAGGTTGGCGACGGTCTCCTCGATCGCGAGCAGTTCGAGAGCCGCGACCTTTCCGACCGCTTCCCTGAGTGAGTCGCCCACCGCGATCTCCGAACCGAACCCGGACGGCGCACTGAACTGCACGGATTCGCGACCGAGCTCGGTGGCGAGGGCCATGCGCAGCGCCGCGTACCCGCGTAGGCCGATCGCCCGGCAGAAGCGCACGACCGACGCGACCGAGGTGTCGCACAGCGCGGCCAACTCGGAGATGGTGCTCTCGACCGCGGTCGTCGGGTTGTCGCGGATCACCCGGGCGATCCGCGCGAGCGAAGGGGGGAGAGTCTCGGCTGCGTTCGCTATGGTCGTCTGGACGCTCATACCTCTCCTTGTGATCTCGCGCAGGGCGTCTTGCGTTCCGCATCCGTGCGCACTTCTGATGGCAGCGGCCAAGACACCGGCTGGATGGACAATTGTTTCATGGATGCGCGGCGATGCGTAGACTATTTACATGAGTTCTCCGCACCGGGTCGTCGCGATCGACCTCGGCAAATCCCGTTGCCGCGTCGCCGTCGATGGTACGCGTCATGACGGCGTCGGTGCGCCCGGCCTGGCGGCGACCGGGGGAATCGCCGCGGCGCTCGCGGCGATCCGCCCCCTGCTCGACCGCATCGACGGTGACATCCCGCTGCTCGGCATCGGCGCCGCGGGTGCCTGGGCGGCACCGTCTGCGGCGCAGGAGCTCGCCGCCGCGCTCGCCGCATCGACCGGCGCCAGGGTCGCCGTCGCCTCCGATGTCGTGACCGCGCACGCCGGTGCGCTCGACGGTGGCGAAGGCGTGCTGCTCATCGCCGGTACGGGAGCCGCTGCCCTCGGCGTCGACGCGGACGGCGTGCGACTGGTCGACGGGTGGGGCCCGGAGCTCGGAGACTTCGGCAGCGGGTCGTGGCTCGGACGCGAGGCGTTGCGCGCTGTGCTGCGCCACTCCGCCGGCCTGTCTTCCGATACAGTGCTCACCGCGGCGATCGCGGACCGCGTCGGCGTCGCCTCCGAGGTTCCCGCCTGGCTCGCGCAGCCCGAACCTCTTGCCCGTCGCCTGGCGACGCTTGCGCCGCTCGTACTGGATGCCGCGGCAGACGGTGACCCGGTCGCCGGCGAGATCGCCACGGAAGCCGCGCGTCTGCTCGCCGCCTCCGCCGTCGCCGCCTCGTCGCGCACACTCGAGGTGGTGCTGCACGGCGGACTCACCGACCACGACTGGTTCCGTTCCGTCCTCGTCGCCGCACTTCAGGCGGCACCATCCGATTCGGCGCCGCGCCGTAGCGTACCTGCCGCCGGCGACGCGCTGGAGGGTGCATCGCTCCTCGCGCGCCGCACCGACCTCCCCCACGAAAGGTACGTGCACCGTGCTGAATGATGATGCGCTGAATGATGACACCCGCCTGACCGCTCTCCTCTCCGTGCTCGAAGGACTCGGTACGGAGGCATCGACCACCGAGCGCGGCGACCTCGATCTGTTCGGCACCGTCGAGCTGGTGCAGCGGATGAACGCGGAAGACGCGCGCGTCCCGCTGGCCGTCGCCGAGCGCACCGCTGAGATCGCGGCCGCAGTCGACGGCATCACCGCGCGCTTCCGTCGGGGCGGGCGGCTGATCTACATCGGCGCAGGTACCGCCGGCCGTATCGGCGTGCTCGATGCGAGCGAGTGCCCTCCGACCTTCGGCACCGATCCCTCGATGGTGATCGGGCTGATCGCGGGCGGTGAGACCGCCATCCGCTCTGCCGTCGAGAACGCCGAGGACGACGCAGACGCGGCCGAGGCCTCGCTGCGCGAACTCGCGCTCGCCGAGTGCGACACGGTCGTGGGGATCTCGGCATCAGGCCGCACGCCCTACGTCGTCGGCGGACTCGACTACGCGCGCAGCGTCGGCGCCCTGACGGTCGCGATCGCCTCGAACGCGGACTCCGCGATCGGTGCGGCGGCCGAGATCGCGATCGAGGTCGTCACGGGTCCCGAGTTCATCTCCGGGTCGACCCGCCTGAAGTCCGGCACCGCGCAGAAGCTCGTGGTCAACATGCTGACCACGCTCTCGATGATCAAGCTCGGCAAGACCTATCGCGGAGTGATGGTCGACCTGCAGGCGACGAACGAGAAGCTGCACGCGCGGTCGATCCGCACGGTCGCGCAGCTCGCGGGCGTCGGGGTCGACGAGGCCGCTGATGCACTGGCATCCGCCCGGGGATCGGTCAAGCTCGCCGTGCTGATGCTGGCGACCGGCGCGACGGCGGACGCGTCGGCATCCGCTCTCGCCGACGCCGACGGCATCCTGCGCGACGCGATCACCGCGCTGTCCTGAGCGCTTGCACCTGCGGTCAGTGGCCGCAGGCGCAGGTGCTCCCTCCGCCGCAGCATCCGTCTGACGTCGCGGATGCATGCGCCTGTGAGGACTCGGGGACGTCCATCGCGGGGTTCTGGTCGAGGAAGCCGTAGGGCTTGAACCAGAAGCCGGCGTAGTCGACGGGCATGATCGGCCAGTCCTCCGGGCGAGGGAAATGCGTGAGGCCGAAGGTGTGCCACAGCACGATGTCCTCGCCGTCGATCGACCGGTCGCCCGCGGTGTACTCGGGCAGGCCTGCGCCGCCTTGATGGGCGTTGGGGTAGCGTCCGGCCGGCCAGATCTGTCCCTGTTCGTGCTTCGTCGCCCAGAGGTGCTTGGTGGCGAACGCCGCGCGTGCAGCGACAGAGGAGGCCGGGTCGGCCATGAGCAGTGCGGTCGGCTCCGGTACCAGGTGGTAGGCGGTCGGGCGGCCGACGCGGTTGGTGCGCGAGGCGCTCTGCACCTCCCAGACACGCGCCACCGCGCTGTCGGCTTCGCGCTGCGCCTCCGACTCCGTGGCGAGGGTGGTCTCCGACCAGGTGAACGCGTTGCCGAACGGGTTGTCCGGGCCCATCGGCACGCGCTGGGCGTCGACCTCGACCAGGCGGTTGTCCTCGCCGTCGATCGCGACGTCGAGACGTGCGCAGAAGAGGTGCTGGTGCACGGGGGCGAAGACGCCGGGGGCGAGTTCGGTCGCGTGCTTCTGGCGGACACCCGGTTCTCCGGCGGCGGCGAACACGATGCCGGTGGCCTTCGCGACGACCTCGATCGATCCGTCCAGGTAGAAGTGCCAGTAGAAGCCGTAGTCGTAGTTGCCGATCGTGGAGAAGTACGACACCACGAAGCGGCGCGAGCGGCGCACATCGGCGCGTCCGGCCAGATCGGTGTGCTTCCAGAGGATGCCGTAGTCCTCCTCGTGCATGCAGATCACGTTGGGGATGCGCACCGGGTGGCCGTGGTCGTCGGCGACGTAGCCGTCGAGGTAGCGGATGACGCCCAGGCAGTCGCAGCCGAGCTCCAGGTGGTTGGCGTTCTTGCCCAGCAGGTATTCGCCGGCGTCGAAGTAGCTGATCCAGAAGCGGCCGGGGGCGGTGTCGCCGTAGGGAACGACCATCTCGGGCACGCTCGCGCGGCTCAGCACCGAGCGTCCGCCGAACGAGACGTCGTGCAGCACCAGGCCTTCGCGAGCGTTGAAGTCGACGCGCATCGACCAGCCCTCCCATTCCACGAGCGAGCCGGTGACGGCGAAGCTCGGACCCTCGGGCTGCGTGATCTCGATGGGCTTGAGGGTGGTGCGCGCCGCACCCTGGACTTCGGGGTAGTAGTTGCCGTGGCCGGCGGGAACCGGCACGTCGCCGTGATCCTCGACGCGGATCACGGCGTTCGCGGTGAGGTCGATGTGCACGATCAGACCCTCGACCGGGTGTGCCCACGGGGAGTCGTTCTCGTCGTACTTCAGGAACGTGAGTGAGCGGATGACGCGCCTCCCGACCTCATCGGCACGACCCGTGTAGCCGGGGGCGAGGGGGCCGCAGAACGCGAGCGCCATGTGCTCCTCGAGTCCGCGCCGTCGCATCGCGGCCTGCCATTCGGGCGAGGCCTTCGCGATGGTCTCGGCGCGCTCGTACTCCTCGAACAGGTACTGCGGCTGTCCGTACGGAGGGGCGTCGTTGGGCACGCGCTCGGTGCGGACGACTTCACCGCGGGAGATCGAGACGATGACCTCGGTGGCAACACCGGTGGCGGTGTCGAGCAGGGTCGCATCGATGCGGCGGTCGATCGGGGAGCCCGGCTGCCACGCGGCGAGCTCGTCTTTGGTCGGCTCATCGGGGAGCAGCATCGGTACGCGCACCGTCTCGGTGAGCAGGCCGGCGGCATCGAGCACCGCGCGGGCTGTCGCGATCTCGGCGCCGGTCAACGGGTCGAGCGGATGCGGGACCGCGATCTTATCGATCGACACGGGCTGCGGTGAGTGGTGGGACATCATCGACCTCACTGTTTTCGAGCGGGCGCTCAATAAAATTGGTTGGCACGATGGTACGACGGAACGACCGGGGTCACAAGAGCCGGATCGCGCCCCCGCGACGACGCGCGGTGGCGCGAGAAGGTGTGCTGTCAGACGCGCCAGGGGGCGAGGATGCCGTCGAGGACGGCGAGGTGCGCGACTGCGGGCTGCGGCTCCGTGACCTCGACCACCTGCTGTCCGTAGGTGATCGCGCGCAGCAGCGCCATCACGGCATCCTGTGGAGTATCGGGGCGGAGCTCGCCGTCGGTCACGGCCTCTTCGAGTGCCTCGCGGATGCTGTCCTGCCAGGTGGCGACGGTGGGTGCGCCGGCATCCGGTGTCGCGGCGAGGGTGGCGACGCGGCCCCAGAATCCGACGACGACGCGGGCTTCGGAGCGGGTGCGCTCATCGATGGGGAGGACTTCGCGCATGAGCGCGTGCAGGCGGGGGAGGCCGCGCAGTCCGACGGTGGCCTCGGCGATGCGGGCGTCGGTGCGACGGGTGACCTCGGCGGCGGCGGCGCGCACCACGTCGTCGAACCCGTCGAAGTAGTGCCACAGTGAGCCGGTGGCGACGCCGAGCTCCTTCGCGACCGCACGCGAAGACACGCTCTCGTGCCCGTCACGGGCCGCGACGGCGAGCAGCGCCTCGGCGATCTGCCGGCGCCGCTCATCATGGTCCACGATGCGGGGCATCTGCCCATCTTGTCGCATCCGCTCGGTGTGGCCGGTGCTTCTGAGGAATGTCTACCTATTTTGAGCGATTGATCAATATAATCCGATCCATGGGTGATCCCGCAGCGATGACGCTGATGGTCGCGAGTGCGATCATCACGGTCGCATGCTGCCTCGCGGCCGGACGCTCTGTGCCGTGGCAGGGGCGCCAGTCGGTGATCGTCATGGCGCTCGCGATGATCGGCATGGTCGTCGCGGACGGCGATCCGCGCATCTCTCTGCTCGCAGGAGTCGCACTGCTCGTCTCAGCGATGCTCGGCACGGCCGGGCTGCGCGGCGCGACCGCCGTGCGCGCGTGCTGCCACCGTGCGCTGGGATCGCTCGTGATGGCGGTGTGCGCGTTCGCAGGGGTTGCTCACGGGGCGGAGCCGGTCGAGGTCATGTCCGCACACGGCGCGCATCTGGGCACCGACGCCGTGGCCGTCGCCGCGACCGTCGGGGTGGCGCTGCTGCTGGCCTGGACCGTCGCCGACCGGCTCCGCCCGCACCCGCAGCGCGCTGCCGCTCGCCTGCTCGCCGTCGAGTCGTGGGCGATGACCGCGGGCGTGGTCGTGATGTGGGCGGGGCACTGATCCGAGACCCGGGACCGCCGTCTCCGGTACCGTGGCCGCATGCCCCTCGCTCTGATCACCGGTGCCGGGCGCGCCGACAGCATCGCCGCCGGCATCGTTCCTCGTCTGCGGGCGGCCGGCTGGACCGTCGTCACCAGCGACCTGCGCGACGCCGACCACCCGGCCGACCTCTCCACTCCCGACGGCCCGGAAGAGCTGATCGCCGCGGTGAACCGGGAGCACGGGACCATCTCGGCGCTGATCCTGAGTCACGCGCACGACGTGGAGTCCGGCATCCTCGACACCACGGCCGAGAGCTTCGACCTGCACGTCGCGGTGAACGCCCGCGCGAGCCTGCTGCTCATCGCGGCGTTCGCGCGGCAGGCGGGCGACGACGGCGGCGTGATCCTGGCGCTCACCAGCGACCACGTCACGGGCAACCTGCCGTACGGGGCCTCCAAGGGCGCGCTCGACCGGCTCGTGATCTCGGCGGCGCGCGAGCTCGGCCCGCGGGGGATCTCGGCGAACGTGCTCAATCCCGGTCCGATCGACACCGGCTGGATGGACGACGAGACGCGCACCGGCCTCGGCGACATGACCCCGCTCGGGCGTCTCGGCCGCCCCGCCGACGTGGCTGCGGTCGTGGAGTTCCTGGTCTCCGACGAGGGCCGGTGGATCTCGGGGCAGCTGCTCAAGAGCGACGGCGCGTTCTCAGCGCAGTACTGATCGGATTCGTCGAGAGTGATGCTCGGCTGAGGAACGCCTCGGTGGGGCACTCTAGGTTCTAGGGTGGCCGGTAGTGGGAGGCTCCCTGGAGCCGGGAGCACTGGTTGTCGGGCTAACGGATGGCCGGAGGTTGCAGTTCGCAGGGACCGTTACGCTGCGTCGGACCGCTCGTGCTCAGGCGCTCATCTTGAATGCGTGGACGAGTGGAATCGACGCTGACCGGTCTGCCCACCCGGCCAGCGGACCAGCTGCAGAGCGGGAAGCTCAGTGATTCCGCAGGAGTAAGCCCGCAGTGGCGACCAGCGTGGCCGTATGGAGGTAACGAAGCTTCTCGGAGCCGACGCTGGTGCGCACGCCGCGAATATTTGCGTAGGTGGGTCTCAGTGCCCGCCGCCGAACTCGATCATCGCGACGCCGGCCGCGATGAGGGCGACGCCGACGGCCATCAGTGCCGAGAAGTGGTCTTTGAAGATCACGCGTCCCAGCACCGCCGTCACCGCGACGCCCGCGGCCGCCCAGATGCCGTAGGCGACGCCCACGGGCATCCCCATCGCCAGGATCGTGCCCAGCAGGGTGAACGCGGCGAGGTAGCCGATGACGATCACCGGGATCCAGCGCTTGCGACGGAGCCCTTCCGAGGCGCGCAGGCTCAGGGTCGCGGTGACCTCGCTCGCGATCGCGAAGGCGAGCAGCAGCCAGGTCATGAGGCGACCTCCGGGGTGGAGGGCTGCGCGATCTCCCGCGTGCGCGAGCCCAGCTCGACCAGCAGCACGCCGACCACGATCACGCCCACGCCGATGATCTGCACCGGCCCCAGCAGCTCGCCGAAGAGCACGGTGCCGAGCACCGCCGTCGCCACGACGCCGATCGCAGACCAGATGCCGTACGCGACGCCCACCGGCATGCCGCGGTCGAGGACCACTGACAGCAACCACAGCGAGCCGCTGTAGCCGATCACCACGAGGATCAGCCACAGCGGATGCGTGAACCCCTCGGCGGCGCGCAGCGAGAGGGTCGCCATGACCTCCAGCGCGATCGCGACCAGGAGTGGCGGCCACGCCGAGCGGCGGGGGTGGTCTTTCATCGGGGGCCTTTCGGGATGCGTCCGTGAAGAGAACGTGTCGGATGCTCGCAGGATTCCCTGTCCGATGGGTGAACAGGCCGCGGTGGCTGTCGACTGGCGTTCGCAGACCGTGTCGCGCAGGCGCCTGGGGCATCTCTCGGCATGCCAGTATGCCGACATTTGTTCGAACATAGCTACGACACTCGGGGGTGGTCCGGGATAAAATGAGGTATGTCGAAACTGGTCGGGATGCACGAGGCGCTGGGTCGCCTCGAGGCGGCCTGGGCGGGGGCGGATGACGCGCAGGATCTGTCGCGGGAGCAGTTGGTCGCGGTCGCTGACGCGCTGGGCGTGCTGCGTCGGCACACGGATGCGGTGCTGGCGGAGGTCGCGGCGGGCATCGCCCGGGAGTCGCGGCCGGAGCTCGGCGCGGCGGGTCTGGCGAAGCAGCAGGGTTTTCGGAATCCGGCGGCGCTGATCGCGGCGGCGGCGGGGGTCTCGGCGGGGGAGGCGTCCCGGTTGGTGGCGGTGGGGGAGGCGACCGCGCCTCGGACGGATCTTCTGGGGGCGCGGTTGCCGGCGAAGTACCCGCGGGTGCGGGAGGCGCTGGTCTCAGGGGTGTTGAGCGCGCAGGCGGCTGCGTTGATCATCGGGGGTGTTGGAGCGGTGCCGGGTGGCCGCGGGGCCGGTGCGGATCGTTGAGGGGGAGCGGGTGCTGGTGGATGCGGCGGCCGGGCTGGCGGTGGATGCGGTGCGCAAGCTGGTCGTGCGGGCGGAGGCCTGGTTGGACCCCGATGGTGTCGCACCGCGCGAGGAAGAGGCGCGGGCGCGGCGGTCGGTGACGATGTTCGAGCGGGACGGGATGGTGCACCTGAATGCCCGCCTGGATGCGGAGAGTGCGGCGCCGGTGGTCACGGCGGTGCGGGGGTTCGTGTCGGCGGCGTTCGCGGCCCGCACGGACGCCCCGGACCCCGACGCCCCCGATGCGGATCAGCGCACGGTGGCGATGGTCCAGGCCGACGCGCTGGTCGCGTTCTGCGCGCACGTGCTCGGCTGTGAGGCGCGGGTGCCGGTGGCGGGGCGACGGTGATCGTGCGGATGACCCTGGACGACCTGGAATCCGGTACCGGGTCGGCGACGGTCGACGGGATCGAGACCCCGGTCAGTGTCGGGGCGGCGCGGCGGATGGCCGCCGGGGGTGGGGTGATCCCCTGGGTGATGGGCTCGGACAGCGAGATCCTCGACTGGGGGCGGGAGAAACGCCTGTTCACCCGAGCGCAACGGTTGGCGTTGGTGGAACGCGATGGCGGGTGTGCGATGTGCGGGTTGCCGCCGGAGATGACGAGAGTGCATCACATCCGATGGTGGCAGAGGGATGCGGGGCCGACGGACCTGTCCAACGGGGTGCTGCTGTGTGAGACGTGTCATCACCGCATCCACGACAACGACTGGGAGATCCGCGTCGACGGTACAGGGGTCACCGCCCGCGTCTGGTTCATCCCGCCCCGGTACGTCGACCCCGCCCGCACCCCGCGACTCGGTGGCCGAGGCCGCTTCGACATCGCCGCCTGAGCCTGTGTGGATCGATATCGCTGCCTGCGCGGCGCGCGGCTTCGCCGGCTGAACGTCCGGGTGGGCATCGACCGGGCGTGGGTCGGCAAATGTCGACGATTCGGATCACCGGGGCCTGCCCGCGTACGCTGGAGGCATCCCCCGAAGCTCACCCGGCAACCTGCGCGCCGGCGATCTCGGTGCGCGCTCACACATGCAAGGACGCAGATGAACGATTCCGCCGCACACGGCGACGACTGGACGACGCGAGAAGAACTGGCGGAGCGGATGATCCCGCTCATCGGCTCACTCAAGCGCGAGCACGACGTGGTCACGTCGCTGCACGGGCATCGGCTGCTGGGACTGTCGGCTACCGGCCTGGTCGAGGTGCACGAGCGGGTCGCCCAGCTCGGGCACGAGACGCTCCCGCTCGACGACACGCTCGCCGTGCTCGAAGCGATCCACGCGCTTGCCCCCGGGGCGTCGTCGCTCGATGTCGCGCGCCTGGCGGAGGGCCACGCGTCGAGCGATCTCCCGCTCGACGCCTATCTCGCGGAGGCGCTCGCCCCGGCGATCGGCGCTGTCGTGGCCGCGCCCACCGATGTCGTGCTCTACGGCTTCGGGCGCATCGGCCGCCTGCTCGCCCGCATCCTGATCGCCCACACAGGCGGCGGCAGCGGACTGCGACTGCGCGCGATCGTCGTACGCCGCGGCTCCGAGAACGATCTCGTCAAGCGCGCATCCCTCCTGCTGCGCGACTCGGTGCATGGCCGCTTCGCCGGCTCGGTCACGGTCGATGAGGAGGCCGAGCAGATCATCGCGAACGGCACCCGCATCCAGGTGATCTACTCGGCCGATCCCGCGACCGTCGACTACACCGCCTACGGCATCCACGACGCGATCGTCGTCGACAACACCGGACGTTGGCGCGACGAAGAGGGGCTCAGCCGTCACCTCGAGGCGAAGGGCGTCGCCCGCGTGCTGCTCACGGCTCCCGGCAAGGGGGCGCTCAAGAACATCGTGCACGGCATCAACGACGACACGATCGAGCCCGACGACCGCATCATCACCGCGGCCTCGTGCACCACGAACGCGATCACCCCTGTGCTCAAGGCGATCGATGAGGCCTATGGCATCGTGCGCGGCCACGTCGAGACCGTGCACTCCTTCACGAACGACCAGAACCTGATCGACAACTTCCACAGCGGAGATCGCCGCGGACGCTCGGCCGTGCTCAACATGGTCATCGCCGAGACCGGCGCGGCGAAGGCCGTCGCCCGGGCGCTGCCCGAGCTCGCGGGCAAGCTCACCGGCTCTGCGATCCGGGTTCCCACGCCGGATGTCTCGCTCGCAGTGCTGCACCTGAGCTTGGAGCGGCCGGCCCAGAAGGAGCAGCTCAACGACTACCTGCGCCGCGTGTCGCTGCACTCGAAGCTGCGCCAGCAGATCGACTATGTCGAGAGCCCGGAGGTCGTCTCCACCGACTTCGTCGGCTCGCACCGGGCGGGCATCGTCGACGGCCTCGCGACCATCGCGAACGACCGCGATGTCGTGCTCTATGTCTGGTACGACAACGAGTACGGATACTCCTGCCAGGTCATCCGCGTGCTCGAGGTCATGGCCGGCTCACACCCGGTCGTGCTCCCCGCCCGCCGTGAGGTCACGCTGCACAGCTGAGTTCCGCTGTGCGCCGGAAAACGCAGAGCGGATGTCGTCGGCGCGGCGTGCCGTGCCGTGCCGCCCCGGCGATGGGCTGATCGGTCTCCGTTTTCTCTCTCCATCGGATGCTCCGTGCATGATGGGGGCATGAAGAGCGCGACGCTGCTGTCCGAGCGACTCCGGTCGCACCGCCTCACGGCGCCGGCGCGCACCGTGACCGATGCGGCCGGGCACCTGCTCGCCGTGCAGAGCCAAGACTTCATCGCCGGCCGGTGGGCGCTGGCCGTGCGCACGCGCGGGGAACCGGGGCTGCGCGCGGTCGACCGCGCCTTCGACCACGGCGAGCTGGTGCGGGGCTGGACCATGCGCGGCACGCTGCACACGGTCGCGGCACGCGACCTGGGCTGGATCCTCGACGTCACAGCCGGTCGGCAGCGCCAGCAGGCGGCATCGCGTCACCGCGCCCTCGGGATCGACGACGAGATGGTCGCGGCGACCGTGCGCGCGCTGACGCCGGCGCTCCGCGGCGGCGGCCTGACGCGCGCCGAGATCTTCTCCCTGCTGGAGGACATCGGCATCGACCCCAGCGGGCAGCGCGGCATCCACCTGCTGTTGACGCTCACGATCGACGGGCTGATCTGCCAGGGGCCGGTGATGGTGCGCGACGGTGTGACCCGCGAGCAGCGCTTCGTGCTGGTCGACGAGCACATCCGCGAGCATGCGCGCCCCGACGATCCGCTGGCTGAGCTCTTCGTGCGCTACATCACCGGTCATGGGCCGGCCGGGGTCGCGGATTTCGCCTGGTGGTCGGGGCTCACGCTCGGCGTCTCGCGCGAGGCGGCCGCCCACGCCGCGCATCGCGTGGTCGAGGTCGAGACCGGACTGTTCGCGGCGACCACGCGCCCGCGTCGATCAGCGGATGCCCCGGCGGTCCATGCCCTCGGTGCCTTCGACGAGTACTACATCTCCTATGCCGACCGCACGGCCGTCTGCGCGCCGGAGCACCTCGCGACCATCGGCCCCGGCAAGAACGGCATGGTGCGACCGATCCTGCTCGCGCGAGGACGCGTGATCGGATGCTGGAGCCACGCCGGGGCCTCGCTCGGCGCTCCACCGGAGTTGTTCGAGGAGACGGACGACATCGACGCCGTCTCCGCGGCGATGGGACGCTTCACCCGGTTCCTTCAGAGCTGAGCTTCCGGCTACTCGCTGGCGTGACGTCCGAGGAAGTTGTAGACCTCGTTGTCGTCGACGCCGGGGAAGGCGCCGCGGGGGAGCGGCGAGAACATGTGCGTGTGCACGCGGGCGCTGGGCCAGGCCTTGCCGCTCCAGCGGTCCGCGAGCTCGGTCGATGGGCGACGGCAGCACGACTCGTCGGGGCAGGTCGACACGGCGCGGTCGCCGGTCTCGCGGCCGCGCCACCAACGTGCGTCGTCGAACGGCACGCCGACCGTGACCGAGAACTCGCCGTCGCTGGAGGATCCGGTCTGCGTCGAGCACCAGAACGTGCCGGAGGGGGTGTCGGTGTACTGGTGATGCTCGGTCGTGCGGTTCTGCTGCGTGAAGGCGCTGCGCGCCTGGAACTTGCGGCACACCCGCTGCCCCTCCACGGCGCCGGTGACGTCCATCGGCAGCGGTAGGTCGTCGTTCTCGTAGACCCGGGTGATCGCCCCGGTGGCATCGACGCGCAGGAAGTGCAGCGACATACCCAGGTGCTCGGTGAGCAGGTTGGTCATGCGCATGCCCGCTGCCTCGTGGGTCACCCCGAACGCGTCCCGGAAGTCCTCGACCGCGAGGTTGCGGTCCTTCTTGGCCTGCTGCAGGAACGCGACCGACGCCGCCTCCGGCATCAGGCACGCGGCAGCGAAGTAGTTGATCTCCAGACGCTGCTGCAGGAAGTCCGCGTAGTCGGTCGGCGGCGTGTGTCCGAGCAGTCGGTGCGCCATCGCCTGCAGCGCCATCGATCGCAGGCCGTGTCCGCCGGGGATGGAGGCCGGAGGCAGGTAGATGCGTCCGTTCTCCAGATCGGTGACCGATCGCGTCGAGTGCGGAAGGTCGTTGACATAGATGAGCTCGAAGCCGATCTTCTCGGCCATGATGCTGACCGTGCGATGCGTGAGCGCTCCCTGCACATGGCCCGCGGCGCGCAGGTGCTTCTCTGCCAGCTTCTCGATATCGGCCAGGTAGTTGTGCTGCGCGCGCATGCGCAGGCGCAGCTCGGTGTTCGCGCGTCGCGCCTCCTCCGGCGTGGCGATCGCCTCGCGCTCGCGTCGCTGCAGTTCGTTGTGCAGGCCGAGCAGTGACTCGATGGTCTCGTCGCTCATGCCCTTCGTGACGCGCACGGGGGCGATGCCGAGCTGACGGAACACCGGGCTCTCCTGCGCACGTTCGAGCTCGATCTCGAGTGCGGCGCGGCGGTTCGGCGGCTCTCCCGAGATGAGATCGGTGACCTCGGTGCTCGTGGCCTGCGCGATCGCCTGCAGCAGCGAGAGCTTCGGCTCGCGCTTGCCGTTCTCGATCAGGCTCAGCTGCGAGCCGGCGACCCCCACCAGCGCGCCGAGCTCGTCGAGCGTGTAGCCGTTTGCGAGTCTGTGGTGCCTGATGCGATGGCCGAGGGTCGTGAGGTGGATGCCGGAGGTCGCCATTCCTTGATCATAGCGAAAGAATCACACTTCTTAACGCAGAGAATGGCCGAAAGAGTCGCATAACCCGGAAGAAGATGGATGCAACGCCTCACTCGTCTAAGGAGCTGTCATGGCCATCGCTGAAGTCTTCGCCCCTCGCACATCCCCCGTCGCCGCTGCGCGTACGTTCGGTGCTGCGCCGAGCTACGACACCCCCGCGATGGCCGAGCTGGCTGCCTGGGTCGAGGAGATCCGAGCGCTCACCCAGCCGGACGCCGTGCACTGGGTCGACGGATCGCGCGCCGAGAACGACGCTCTGCTGCGCGACATGGTCGATGAGGGAAAGCTCATCAAGCTCAACCCCGAGTGGCGGCCCGGTTCCTACCTCGCCCGCTCGCACCCGAGCGACGTCGCCCGCACAGAGGGCCGCACGTACATCGCCTCTGAGCGCGAGGAAGACGCCGGTCCCACCAACAACTGGGCGGCCCCGACCGAGATGCGTGCCAAGATGACCGAGATCTTCGAGGGCTCGATGCGCGGACGTACGATGTACGTCGTCCCGTTCTCGATGGGCCCGGTCGGCGGTCCGCTGTCGCACATCGGTGTCCAGGTCACCGACAGCGCGTACGCCGTCGCCTCGATCGGCATCATGACCCGCGTCGGCGATGCCGTCACGCGCCGTATCGCCGACGGCGCCCCGTGGGTCAAGACGGTCCACTCGGTCGGCGCGCCGCTCGCGGAGGGCGAGCAGGACGTCGAATGGCCCTGCAACGACGAGAAGTACATCGTGCACTTCCCCGAGACGCTCGAGGTCTACTCCTTCGGCTCCGGATACGGCGGCAACGCGATCCTGGCCAAGAAGTGCTTCGCGTTGCGCATCGCCTCGGTGATCGCCCGCGACGAGGGCTGGCTCGCCGAGCACATGCTGCTCATCCGGGTGATCGACCCGCAGGGCAAGGCGTACCACGTGGCGGCGGCGTTCCCGTCGGCGTGTGGCAAGACCAACCTCGCGATGCTGCGTCCCACGATCCCCGGCTGGAAGGTCGAGACCCTCGGCGATGACATCGCCTGGATCCGTCCAGGCGAGGACGGTCGCATGTGGGCGATCAACCCCGAAGCCGGCTTCTTCGGCGTCGCCCCCGGCACGGGAGAGTCCACCAACGTCACCGCGGTCGAGACGCTGTGGGGCAACACGATCTTCACGAACGTCGCGCTCCGCCCGGACGGCGACGTGTGGTGGGAGGGCCTCACCGAGCAGGCTCCCGCGCACCTGATCGACTGGGAGGGCAACGACTGGACGCCCGACTCCGGACGCCCGGCCGCGCACCCCAACTCTCGCTTCACGGTGGCGGCGGCACAGTGCCCGCAGATCTCCGAGGATTGGGAGCAGGCGGTGCCGCTCGACGTCATCCTGTTCGGCGGACGCCGCGCCAGCAACGTGCCGCTCGTGGTCGAGGCGACGGATTGGACCCACGGCGTCTTCCTGGGCTCGAACATCTCGTCCGAGCGCACGGCGGCGGCTGAAGGGACGCTCGGCGAGCTGCGCCGCGATCCCTTCGCGATGCTTCCGTTCTGCGGCTACAACATGGCGGACTACTTCGGTCACTGGCTCAAGGTCGGGCGGGGGCTGCGCTTCGACCGCGCGCCGCGCATCTTCCAGGTGAACTGGTTCCGCCGTGGTGCCGACGGCCGGTTCCTGTGGCCCGGGTTCGGCGACAACTCGCGCGTCGTCGACTGGATCATCCGCCGCATCGCCGGCGACGTGCCCGCGGTCGACAGCCCGATCGGTCGCCTGCCCCGTCCCGAGGACCTCAACCTCGACGGACTCGACATCCCCGCCGCCGACCTCGAGGAGCTCTTCTCCGTCGATGCCGAGGCGTGGAAGACCGAGGCCGATCTGACCGAGGAGTTCTACGACACCTTCGGCGACAAGGTGCCGGCCGCTCTGCGCGCCGAGCTCGCGTCGCTGCGCTACCGCCTCGACAAGGCGTAGCCCCCAGACTGGCACCGGCTCGGGGGAGCCGGTGCCTTCACACCCGCGAAGGTGGGATGTCAGAGACGAACCCATGGCTGAGTGGTCTCCGGCATCCCGCCTTCGCGTTCCTTCTGGCCCCTGACTCCTGTCGCTGGGTCTCTGCGCGTACGGATGGGGCCCTGAGCGTACGGATGGGGCCCTGAGCCTGTCGAAGGGTGAGCCTCAGGCCAGCAGCTGATGGCGGGCGAGGTCGCGGTACAGCGGCGTCGACTCCACGAGCTCCGCGTGGGTGCCCTGCCCGACCACCACGCCGTCCTGCAGCACGACGATCAGGTCGCTGTCGACGACGGTCGAGAGGCGGTGCGCGATCACCACGAGCGTGCGGTCGGTGGAGACCGCATCGATCGCCTCGCGCATACGCTGCTCGTTCACGCCGTCGAGCGATGAGGTCGACTCGTCCAGCAGCAGGATCGGCGCGTCCGTGAGCAGCGCACGGGCGATCGCCAGGCGCTGGCGCTCGCCGCCCGAGAGCATCACGCCGTCCTCGCCGACTGGGGCGTCGAGTCCGAGCGGGCTGCGCTCGAGCACGTCACCCAGGTTCACGGCGCGCAGCACCTGCTCGCAGGCGGCGTCGGAGGCATCGGGGGCGGCGAGGCGCAGGTTGTCGGCCAGCGTGCCGGCGAGGGTCGGCGCATCCTGCTCGACGTAGCCGAACTGGGCCCGCAGCTCCTCGCGCGAGTAGGTGCGGGAATCGTGACCGTACAGGCGGATCGAGCCGCCCGTGGGGTCGTAGAAGCGCTCCACGAGCGAGAGGATCGTGCTCTTGCCCGCCCCGCTCGGCCCGACCAGCGCCACGCGGGCGCCGCGCGGCACGGCGAACGACACTCCGCGCAGCACCTCATGCGAGGTGACGGGTGTGGCGACATCGGTCTCCGCGCGATCCAGGTGCGCGTCGGCGAGCACTTCCTGCGCCTCCTTCGCGGCCGCACGTCGGGCGACCACGACGTTCTCCGGGTAGCGGAAGTGCACGTCGCGGAACTCGAGCGCGGGCGATTGCGGGTCCGGCTCGTCGCGGGTCACGGTCGCGGCGATCCTCTCGTCGTCCTGCGTCTCGGTGGGAAGATCCAGCACTTCTTGGATGCGGCCCAGTGCGCCGAGCGCCTGGTTCACCGAGGTGATGGCGCCGAAGGTGGAGGCCAGCGGCATCACGAGCAGGAACAGGAACATGATGAATGCGATCAGCGACGCGATCGTGATGGTGCCGGCCGCGACGCGGAAGCCGCCGACGCCCAGCACCACCAGCAGCGAGAGCTGCAGGGCGATGCCGGCGATCGGCACGACCAGCGACGAGATCTTCGCGATGCGCACCCCGATGCCATACGCGTCGGACGCGAGCTGCGAGACCGCGACGGTCTCGCGTTCGGTCGCACCCGAGGCGCGGATCGTACGGATGGATCCGACCGCGCGCTCGACGCCCGAGGCCAGCTCGCCGACCTTCTCCTGTTGCGCGGTCGACGCCGTGCGGATGCGTCCGCTCAGCGCCACGACCACCACGACCGAGACGCCGATCACGACCACGATCAGCAGCAGCAGGATCGGGTCGATCACCAGCATCGCGATGAGCGCGCCGAGGAACAGTACGACGTTGCCCACGGCATCCGCCAGGCCCTGCGTGAGCACGGCGTACAGGAGTGTGGTGTCGGTGCCGACCCGCGAGACGAGGTCGCCGGTGCGACGGGCGTCGAACTCGGACGTGGGCAGATGCAGGATGCGGGCGATGAGCTTGCGGCGGCTGGAGTACACCACCGCGGTGCCGGTGCGCTGCAGCAGGTAGTGCTGGAAGCCGGAGATGATCGACGATGCGATCACGAAAGCGACGAGGAGCCAGACCAGGATGCCGATGGTCTTCTCCGATTGCACGGCCTCGATGACCTGCCCGACCAGCAGCGGCTGCACGAGAGAGGTCGCCGCTCCGATGACGCTGAGCACAGCCACGACGACGAGCGTGCGCTTGTGCTCGAAGAGGAACGGGAGGAGCTGGCGGAACGTGGCGCGCGGACCTTCGTGCTGCGCGCCGCGTCCGCGTCGGCGGGGAGTCGCCGTGCGGGACATGGGTGACCTCGTTCTGGAAACAGGGGGTACTACGACCGTACTTCCTCTCCGCGCCCCGGTTCCCATCCGTGCGAGCTGCGGAGGGGCGGATGGCAGGTGCGCCGAGCCCGCGGATCAGGGGCCGTGGTCGATAGAATGACCGCACTGGGACACCGCGTGAACCCGCACGATCGGTGACCGGCCGCCTTCGCCGATGGAGCCTCCGTGGTCACGATCGACCCCCGACGTCTGCTGGTCCTGCGCGCCTTCGTGCTCTCGGATTCGGTCACCGCCACCGCTGCGGCTCTGCATCTCACCGCATCGGCCGTATCGCAGCAGCTCTCGGCTCTCGAACGCGAGGTCGGACAGGCGCTCGTGGTGCGCACCGGCCGCAAGCTCGCGCTCACCCCGGCAGGACGCATTCTGGCCGAGCACGCCGAGGAGATCAACACCCGGTTGAAGATCGCCGAGGCCGAGCTCGCCGCTCATTCGGGCGGACTGCTGGGGCAGTTGCGCATCGGCGCCTTCCCCACCGCGATCAGCTGGGTGGTGGCTCCGGCGATCGTCGAGCTGCGTCGCAACGCGCCGGGCATCGACGTGAAGGTCGTCGATGCGGAGGCGCACATGAGCCACCGCATGCTGATGCGTGGCGATATCGACGCGACCGTCAGCCTGGAGTACGAGTCCGACCCCGAACGCGATTCGCCCGACGTCGTGAAGTTCCCGCTCTACATCGAGCGGTTCAAAGCGGCCGTGCCGCACAGCCATCCGCTCGCGGGGTCAGACGGCGTGGAGCTGACCCAGCTCATCGAGGACGGCTGGATCATGCCCTCTCCCGGTAACCCCTCACGCACCATGGTGCTCCAGGCGTGCGCCGAACTGGGGTTCCACCCGACGATCTCGCACGTGTCCGACGACTACCGTGCCGCGGTCTCGCTGGTGGCGGCCGAGGCCGGCGTGTGCCTGGTGCCGGAGTCGGCGCTGTCCGCACGGGATACGGAGTGGGTGACGATCCTCCCGACGCGGGGGATCGCGCCGCTGCGCAAGGTCATCATGACCACGCGGCGCGACAACCAGGGCCACCCCGTCGTCCGCGCGGGCCTCGACGCGATGCGGACCGTGCTCGCCGAGCCCGACTCGGAGATCCACGGTCCGCTCGCGCGTTCCGACACGTTCAGCGTGGAGTGACGGCCCCCACCGAGGGAGCGTTCTCGCGCAGGAAGGCATCGACGTGCCGGTGGTATTCGACCGGCCGGTCTCGGCGCACGCAGTGGTGTGCGCCCTCGATCACGATGATGTCGAAGCCCGGAGCGACCGCGGTCAGGCGCTCGCGGGAGTGCTTGTCGACGATGACGTCGCCCGTGCCGGTGACCAGCAGCGCGGGCACCCCGGTCGGACCGACCGTGATCTGTCGTGCCGTCGGGGTCCAGATGCGACGCTTCTCGTGCACCCGCTGCTCCATGTAGGCGATATCGACCGCCTTCATGGCCTCGGCGAGCGGGCGGAGCTCCTCCTCCGGCCAGTGCGGCTTCTGCGCGCGCTGCATCTCGATGAGCTCGTCGACCGAGGCGGTGTCGGCGAAGTCGAAGGGATCCTTCTCCGTCTGCTCCACGCTGAGCCAGGGGTTGGGACCCGCCTCCGGCACCCACCAGGGCGGGTCCTCCAGCACGACACCGGCGACCAGGTGCGGTGCATCCGCGGCGACGAACGCCGCGATGCGGGCGCCCATCGAATGCCCGACGATCAACGTCCGACGGCCCGTCTCCTCGAGCAGGTCCTCCAGGATGTCGATCGCGTCCTGAACCATCACGTCGGTCGACGGCACGCCTTCGTGCTCGGGGAGGCGTCCGGGGGAGCGGCCGTGCCCCCGCGCGTCTGGCGCGACGATGTGGAAATCGTCCCCCCAGCGACGGATCGCGTCTCCGTAGCAGGCGCCGGACTCGACGGCGCCATGCAGGATCAGCACGACGGGTGCCTCGGCGGCATCCCGCCCGAACTCTCGGACGAACAGGTCAGTACCCACGTGTCCTCTTTCTGTCTCGTGCCGGGCCGGCTTCCGGCCGAACCACGGCGTCGTGGTCAATCGGTGAGTCATGGTCAAGATCGTCGCACGAGGGCGCACCTGCGCGCACGGGGACGCCATCATCAGTCGGGAGCTCAGCCTCCGGCGTCGCATCGACGAGCGACTGCGTGTACGGGTGCTGCGGGGAGCGGAAGATCTCATCCGACGGACCTGTCTCCACGATCCGCCCGCGGTTCATCACGGCGACGCGATCGCTGTAGAGGCGGATCACGGCGAGATCGTGGCTGACGTGCAGGAATGAGATGCCCTGATCGCGTTGCAGGTCGGCGAGCAGATTGAGGATCTGCGCCCGCACCGAGACATCGAGCGCCGAGGTGGGCTCGTCAGCGATGATCAGGTCGGGTCTGAGTGCCAGAGCCCGTGCGACGGCGACGCGCTGCAGCTGACCGCCGGAGGCCTCATGCGGATAGCGCTCGAGGTAGTCGGCCCCCAGCCCCACCGACGCGAGCAGGTCGATCAGCTCCGCCTTCGACGTCGTCTCGCCGTGCGCGCGGAAGACGTTCTCGAGTGTCTGCCGCACCGTCTGGCGCGGGTTCAACGACGCCAGCGGGTCCTGGAACACCATCGCGACGTTGCGCCGCAGCCCACGGAGCCCTTTCGCGCTGAGGCGTGCCACATCGTGGCCGTCGGTGACCACGGACCCCGAGGTCGGAGTGATCAGGCCGTTGGCCATCCGCGCCAGGGTCGACTTGCCCGAGCCGGACTCGCCGACCAGCCCCAGCGCTTCGCCGCGACCGACGTGCAGGGTGACATCGTCGACCGCGAGCACGGTCTTCTTGTCCCGACCGAACACACCGCCCGTGCGGTAGCGCTTGGTGACGTCGGTCATCACGAGGATCGGATCGCTCATCGCGCGGCCTCCTGCAGTTCGGGAAGGCGGTCGAGGTGGCAGGCGGCCCGGTGGATCGCTCCGCCGTCGTCCGCCCCGCGCAGGGTCGGCAGCGGGAGTTCGGTCTCGCAGCGCCCGTCGAGCTGCGCGGCGAAGGCGCAGCGCGGGGCGAAGGCGCATCCGGGGCCGGCATCCCGGAGCGAGGTGGGCACCCCGGGGATCGCGCGCAGTCGGGCCCGCTCGCCCTCTGCATCCAGTCGCGGTGTCGCGGCGCGGAGACCCGCCGTGTACGGATGGGCGGGGTGTTCGAAGATGTCGCGCAGGCTCCCGTATTCGGCCTCGCGACCGGCGTAGAGCACCAGGACGTCATCCGCCGCGCTCGCGACCACGCCGAAGTCATGACTGATCAGCAGCATCGCCATGCCGTACTCGTCCTGCAGGCTGCGCAACAGGGCCAGGATCTGCGCCTGCACGGTGACGTCGAGCGCGGTGGTCGGCTCGTCCGCGATCAACAGTGCCGGTCGGTTTACGAGCGCCATCGCGATCACGGCACGCTGACGCATGCCGCCGGAGAATTCGTGTGGGTAGCGGCGTGCGCTGTCGGCGGGGTTCGGGATGCCCACGCGATCCAGCATCTCCACGGCCCGTACGAGCGCGGCGCGCCGCGAGACCGAGGGATCGTGCAGCCGCACGGCCTGCACGATCTGCGCACCGATGCTGAGGTACGGGCTCAGCGCCGAGAGCGAGTCTTGGAAGACCATCGCGACGTCGGCGCCGCGGATGCGTCGCAGCGCCTTCTCGTCGGCGGTGAGCATCTCGCGCCCGGCGACGCGGATGCTGCCGCGGGCGCCCGCCGCTGGGGGCAGCAGGCGCATGATGGAGCGGCCGGTGATCGTCTTGCCCGAGCCGGATTCGCCCACCACGGCGAGCGTGCGGCCCTTCTCGACCGAGACAGAGACGCCGCGGACGACGTCGACGTCGGCGCCGCCCAGGGCGAAGGAGATGGAGAGGTCGTCGATCTGGAGCACGGGTTCAGGCACGGCGGATCCTCGGGTCGAGAAGCGGCATGAGCATGTCGGCGAGGAGGTTGCCGATGATGATGAGGAAGGCGGAGAACAGGGTGACCCCGACCACCAGGCTGAGATCCGACTCGTTCACCCCCGCGAGCAGGAGGTCGCCGAGGCCGTGCAAGCTGAACACCTTCTCGGCGATCACCGAGCCGCCCAGCAGCGCGGCGACGTCGAGGGCGAACATCGCCACGATCGGGATCATCACGCCGCGGACGGCGTGCGCGTTCACACGGCGGGGCGATGCGCCCCGCGCGGTCATCGCGACCAGGTGGTCGGAGGACAGCTCGCCGAGCAGCTGGGTGCGCGTCACCCTGATGTAGCCGGCCGCCAGGATGATCGACAGCACCATCCACGGGCCGATCAGATGCCAGGCCCACTCCCACGGCGACTCCGAGATCGGGACGAACCCTGAGTAGGGGAGCGCGTTCAGCATGAACCCGAACACCTGCACCACCAGCAGGCCCACGAGGAACGTCGGCACGGCGAGGCCGAACATCGCGAAGCCGGCGGAGAACCTGTCGATGAGGCCGCCCTTGCGGATGGCGGATGCCGCGCCGAGGCCGACGCCGACGAGGAGGCAGAGCACCGCGGCGCCGAACGTCAGCGACAGCGTCACGGGAAGGCGCTCGACGATGAGCGTCGTCACGTCGCTCTGGTTGGGGAACGAGTACCCGAAGCAGGGGGCGGCGCAGTGCACCTGCTGCGAACCGGAGCCGTAGGTGCGGCCGACGAACAGCCCCTTCACGAACTCGACGTACTGCCAGAGCACGCCCTTGTCGGTCTGCATGTAGGCGCTGACCTTGGCGAGGGTGTCGGCGGGGCAGGGCTTGCCGCACATGGCGCGAGCGGGGTCGCGCGATGCGCCGAAGAAGAGGGCGATCGTCACGAAGGCGATCGCGAGGAGCATGAACACCGCGGTGAACAGGCGGCGGGAGATGTAGCCGATCATGATGCGTCCTCCGTGCGCACATCGAGGACGTCGCGGAGCGCGTCTCCGGCGAGAGTGGCCCCGAATACGATGCAGAACACCACAGCGCCGGGGAAGACCATGTACCAGACGTCGGCGCCGCTGTAGATCCAGGGGAGGGAGTCGGACAGCAGCTTGCCGAGGTCGGGGACGTCGCCGCGCAGGCCGACGCCGAGGAAGGAGAGACCGGCGACCATGCTGACGTTCGCCGGGAGGGACATCGCGAACAGCACGACGACGAGTCCGAGGAGGTGGGGGAGCATCTCCCGGCGGATGATCTGCCAGGGCGGCGCACCGGTGGAGCGTGCGGCCTCGACGAACGCGCGGGCGTTCACGGCTCCGGCCTGGGCCCCGATGATCCGGGCCGGCACCGTCCAGCCGAAGAACGCGAGCACGAACACGAGCACCAGCTCCCGGGGGAACTCCGGGGGGACGATCACCATCACGGCGATCACGAACATCAGCCCGGGGAAGCCGAACATGAAGTCGATCACCCGTCCGGCGACCGCGTTGAGCCAGCCGCCGAAGTAGCCCATCGCGGTGCCGAGTGCGGCCGCGAAGACGATCGAGATGATGCTGGCCGCGAAGGCGATGAACAGCGAGGAGCGGATGCCGTAGACGATCTGCGCGAACAGGTCGATGCCGGTCACCGGGGCGACGCCGAGCCAGTGCTCGGCGCTTATGCCGCCGAGGGGGCCGAGCGGCCGACCGCCGTTCGGGTCGAGCAGCTCGGTGTGGAAGGAATACGGATCTTGCCCCTCGAGGGCGACCAGAGCGGGGGCGAACAGGCCGGCCAGGAGCGGGATCGCGAGCATCACCAGACCGATGACGGCCGAGCGCCTGCGGGTGAAGCGGCGGAGGACCGACGGGCGTCGGCCCTCCGCGCGCGTCTTCTCAATGGTCGACACAGGACTCACTCATCGATGCCGACGACCAGCTCGTTCGCGAACGGCGGGTAGGCGGGGATGAAGTAGTTCACGATATTCGATCCGGCGAGAGCCTGAGTGCGCTGCACCAAGATCGGGACGATCGGAGCATCCTCCATGATCTGCTTGTCGATCGCAGCCCACATCTCGCCAGCCTTGTCGAGGTCGGGCTCGGAGATGGCGGCGTCGATCGCCGCGTCGACCTCGGGGTTCGAGTAGTTCGAGGCGTTGCCGCCGCCGTTGCCGATCTCGCTGGATGCGAACAGCGGCTGGATCGTGCTCATGCCGCTGGGGAAGTCCGCGCCCCACCCGCTCGTGGTGAGGTCGTAGCCGTCGCCGCCGGACGAGATCAGCTCGTACCAGGTGTCGGAGTCGAGACCGTTGAGCTCGACGGTGATGCCGGCCTTGGCGAGCGAGTTCTTGATGCTCAGCGCCTCCTTCTCCTCGATCGCACTGGCATCGGCCGGGTAGGTCAGGCTCAGCGTGAGGTCCGTGACCCCGGCTTCGGCGAGGAGCTTCTTGGCCGTGTCGACGTCGCCCTTGTCGCCGCCGTCGTAGAGGTTGAACTCCTGGTACCCGGGCATGCCGGGCGTCATGATCGTGGAGCTGATCTCGCCGCCGAACTTCGGGCCGCCGTAGACGCTCTGCAACTCCGACTTGTTGAGGGCGAAGTTGAGGGCCTGTCGAACGCGCACATCCGCGAGCTCAGGGCTCCTCATGTTCAGCGCGATGTAGCGGAAATACCCGGAGGGACCGTTGGCGAGGCGGTCGGAGATCGATGTGTCCGACTCGATGCGCTGGAACTGCGACGGCGAGATGAGCGCATTGCTGATCGCGTCCTTGTCATCGCCCTTATCGTCGATCAGGCGCTGCACGATCGTGTCGTTGTTCAGGCCCATGTCGACGACGATCTTGTCGGGGCCGGCGAGGCGTACGTCGTCGGTCTTCTGGTCCCAGTGCGGGTTGCGTTCCAGCACGGCCTGCGAGCCCTTGGTGTACTTAGTGATCATGTACGGACCGCTCGCGACCGGGTGCTCGCCGTAGGTCTCCGGCTCCGTGTCGGCCGCCGCGGGCACGGGAGCGAACGCGGGCATGCTGACGATCCAGGGCCAGTTGCCGAACGGACGGTTGAGGTGGAAGACGATGGTGTGGTCGTCGACCACTTCGATCGAGTCCAGCTCCTCGCCGTCGTAGGGGCCTTCGTAGTCCTCCGCGCCGATGAGCAGGGTCTTGTGGTACCCCAGGCCGCCCTGGAACATCGGGGCGAACGAGCGCTCGACGCCGTACTTGACGTCCTCCGCCGTGATCGGGGTGCCGTCGGAGAATAGCAGGTCGTCCTTCAGGGTGAAGGTCCAGGTCTGTCCGCCGTCGTCCGTGGTGCCGGTGTCGGTGGCGAGGTCGGGGGTGAGGATCGTCTCCTTGTCGGGGAATGTCTGCCACGAAGTCAGCCCCCGGTGCACCCAGCGCAGTCGGCTCGTGGGGACCATCTGCGCGTTCGCGGTCTCCCACGACTCGTTCGCGCGGCGGGAGAGGTAGTGCAGCGTGCCACCGGTGGGGACGGACTCCATCGCCGTCGCCGTACCTTCGGACGTGGATTCCGTGGGGCCGGCGTTCGCGTTGCAACCGGACACCACGAGGGCGATGACGAGAGCGAGCCCTCCGAACAACACTTTCCGTGATCGATTCACCATTGATCGCGCTTCCTGTGAGGCGTGTCCCCCATCGGGTCGGGGGCGAGAGTGGTCTCTCAGGAATGCAGTCTGTCGGCGCGGCTGCGACGGCGTCCATCGAGCAGTTCTGCACGGGAAGTTTAAGAAGAACTTAACGATTGCAGGCGTTCGCCGAGATGACTCGAGGCGGGCGCCGCATGTGTGATCTGGTTCGCGTCCAATAATAATCGAACAAGCCCATATCCGCCAGGAGAACTGATCAGTGGCGGCCGAACCGGCGGTGCGCGGCTTGCTTAGACACGCCGAGTGCGCTGGCGATCGCCTGCCAGGAGTATCCGGCGTTGCGGGCGCGCCTGACCTGCACCTCTTCGGCGCGGGCGATGTCGATCCGGACTCCGGCGAGCCGGCTCAGTTCGGCGATCGGCTCGCCCTCCGGATCGACGGCTGATGCGGTGCGCATGTTCATGAAGACCTCCGTGCGTCAACATATATTGACACCTCTCGCGTTGTCAACATCCATTGACAATGCGCGGATCCATGTGGGGTCGAATGTGCTTCTCGCGCAGGCGCGGGGTCACAAAGGCATCCGCCGAGGCTGCGGCCGGTGCGCTTCTGGCCTCGCAAGGTGGCGCGTGCGGCTTGCGCCAGACTGGATGGATGCTGTCCGCACCGAAACTCCGTGCCGGCGATCGTGTCGCCGTACTGTCGCCCGCGTTCGCCGCGCCTGCTGTCGCCCCAGAGATCCACGAGCAGGCGCTGCGCAGACTCGCCGAGCTCACCGGACTCGTGCCGGTGGAGTACCCGACCACGCGCCTGATCGATGCGAGCCCCGAGGCGCGGGCGGCCGACGTCAACGCGACATTCGCGGACCCGAGCATCCGTGCCATCCTCGCCACGATCGGCGGCGACGACCAGATCCTCGTGGTGCCGCATCTCGATCCTGCGCTCGCGATGGCCGACCCTAAGCCCTTCCTCGGGTACAGCGACAACACCCACATGCTCAACTGGCTCTGGAGCTTCGGGATCACGGGCTTCTACGGCGGCTCGACAGCCGTGCACCTGGGTCCTGGACCGGGGGTCGACGACATCCATCTGCGGTCGCTGCGTGCCGCACTGCTCGATAGCGGCACGCACGAGATCACCGAGCCGGGGGAGTCGGAGGAAGTCGGGCGGCGGTGGACCGATCCGCGCGCCCTGACCGAGAACGGCGACCGCACGCCCCCGAACCATGGACCTGGGCGGGCCCGGCGCGACGGGTCGCCGGTCGTACCTGGGGTGGCTGCCTGGAAGTGGTCGACAGCCTCGCGCTCGCCGACCGGCTCCCCGCCGTCGCGGAGCTGGAAGGCGGCATCCTGCTGCTCGAGACCAGCGAGGAGCGCCCGTCGGCGAGCTGGGTGCGGCGCTGGTTGTGCGGGCTCGGGGAGCGAGGCGTGCTAGGTGCCGTCGAAGGCGTGGTGATGGCGCGGCCGCCGGTCAGCGACTTCGAGTTCCTGCCCTCCGCAGTCGAGGCAGCGTCGCTGTGTGCCGCCCAGCGCGACGCCGTGATCGACGTCCTCGCCCGGTACAACCCGGATGCGGTGGTCTGCGTCGGCGTCCCGTTCGGTCACACACGGCCGCAGTGGATCCTGCCCTACGGCGGGGGGCTGGTCCTCGACGGCGGCACGCGCACGATCACCGCCGACTACTGATCCGCGACCGGAACAGTCGGGTTCGGTCTACTCCTCGGTGTCGCCGAGCAGCAGTCCGGGCACGAGCTCCGCGTGCGGGGCGATCAGGTTCTCGAGCTCGAGCACCACGAGGCAGTTGTCGCCGGCTCGTGTCGCCGGAGACGGAACGAACAGCGTGCGCTGCGGGCCGTTGCGCCAGTAGCGTCCCAGGAAGAAGCCGTTCATGAACGCATAGCCCTTGCTCCAGGCTGCGGTGTCGAGGAACAGATCGCCGGGGGCGTCGAGCGGGATGTCGGCGACCCAGGCACTCGGTGCGGGGCCCGCCTCCGCGGCACCCGTGCGCGCCGCGACAGCCGCAGCGATCTCGGCGACGTCCAGCGGAGTCGAGCGCCAGCCCAGGAGCGGGGCGCCGTCGAGCGTGGGAGTGCCGATCAGCCCCTTCTCCTCGCCCAGACGATGGTCGTAGTTCACACGTCCCTGCTCTTCGACCAGGATGCTGAGGGTGCGTCCGGCCGGAATGCGCAGTGTGCGGTCGTGGCGCGTGCGCGAGAGCGTGCCGATCGGCTGTCCGTCGACCTGCACCCAGGCGAGGTCGCGCACCTCCTCGAGCGACAGCAGCCCGGGGCCGGCAGTCGGCGGTAGTTCGACGTCGTAGCGCACGAGCGCGCTGAGGTGGCCGAGCGCGTCGAAAGTCGCAGGGGCGTCGACCGCGACGGAGGATGCGGGGGCATCCGTCCACGCACCCACCGGGGTCAGCGGCACGGTGAGGGTCGGCGCCGGGCGAGCCGCGCTCGGCAGCTCCTCGGGAACCGTCGCGTACTTGGCGATCACCTCGCGGAACGCGAAGAACTTCGCCGTAGGGTTTCCGGCTTCGTCCAGCGGGGCGTCGTAGTCGTAGGAGGTGACGATCGGGAGGTAGCGGCCCTTGTGGTTGGCACCGTTCGTGAGCCCGAAGTTCGTGCCGCCGTGGAACATGTAGATGTTCACCGAGGCACCCGCTGACAGCAGCGCATCGAGGTCGGCGGCAGCGGCATCGACCTCGGTGGTGTGGTGCACACCGCCCCACCAGTCGAACCAGCCGTCCCAGAACTCCGAGCACATGAGCGGGCCGGTGGGCTGATGGATGCGCAGCGTCGCAAGCCGTTCGGGGGTACGGGAGCCGAAGGAGCCGGTCTTGTGGAGCTCGGGGAGGCTGCCGTCGGCGAGCATCTGGTCGACGGGCTGGTCGACCGTGGTGAGCGGTACCGTGATCCCGGCGTCCTTGGTGAGCGCGACCAGCGCTTCGAGGTACGCCTTGTCGGAACCGTAGGCGCCGTACTCGTTCTCGATCTGCACGAGCACCACCGGGCCGCCGCGGTCGATCTGCCGTGGCACGACGATCTCGTACACGCGGCGCAGGTAGGCGCTGATGTCGACCAGGAACTCCGGGTCGGACGAGCGCAGCGAGCGCTCGCCGGCGGTGAGCCAGTTCGGCAGACCGCCGTTGTGCCACTCGGCGCAGATGTAGGGGCCGGGGCGCACGATCGCGTCGAGGCCTTCGGCGTGTACCAGGTCGAGGAAGCGTCCCAGGTCGTTCCATCCGGTCGCGTCCCACTCGCCGCGGCGCGGCTCGTGCGCGTTCCAGGCGACATAGGTCTCGATCGTGTTGAGCCCCATCAGGCGCGCCTTGCGGATGCGGTCCTGCCACTGGTCCGGGTGCACGCGGAAGTAGTGGAGGGCACCGGAGATCACCTGATGCGGCTGTCCGTCGCGGAGGAAATCGGTGGCGCCGATGGAGAAGGAGGTCACGTCTGTGGGGTGCTTTCGATAGGGAGTGGCCGAGTCGGGTCCTGAGCTCTGGAAGTGGGTCCCTGAGCTTCTCGAAGGGCCCGACCCGGCCATCGGTGTTACTTGTTGACGGCGAAGCCCTGGGCGTTGCCGTACTCGACCAGCGCGTCCTGCCAGGCGGTGAGGCCGTCGTTCAGGTCGGTGCCGTTCTGGTAGGCCTGGCCCACGGTGTCTCCGAAGATGCTGTTGCCGTAGACCTGGTAGGGCAGGTAGCTCCAGCCTTCGACGACGTCGCCGGCAGCGGCCGCGAGGACCTCGTTGATCTTCTGGCCGCCGAAGTACTCGGGGGCGTCGGCGAGGAACTCGTCGCTCGCGAGCTCGGCGGTGGTCGACGGGAATCCGCCGCTCTCCAGGAACAGCGAGATGCTGTCCTCGGAGTTGTTCAGCCACCACAGGAATCCAGCCGACAGCTCCGGGTTCTTGCTCTGCGTGGTCACGGCCTGGCCGCCGCCGCCGTTCTCGGCGCTGGCGGGGGAGCCGTCGTAGGTCGGCATCGGCGCGACGCGCCAGTCGCCGGCGCCGTCAGGGGCACCGGAGATCAGGTTGCCGGGCATCCAGGCGCCGATCACGAGGGTCGCGATGCTGCCGTCGCCGAGGGCGCGGAACCACTCGTCGCTCCAGCTGCTGACCGGTGCGACCAGGTCCTCCTCGACGAGGCGGTTCCAGTTCTCGGTCCACTTCTTCGAGCCCTCGTCCTGCAGGTCGATGGTGACATCGGTGCCCGAGGTGCTGAACGGCTTGCCGCCGGCCTGCCAGATCATCGACGTGGCGAATCCGGCGTCACCGGTGTCGTTGGTGATGTAGGCGGAGGGGTTCGCGGCGTGGATGGCCTTGGCGGCCTCGTAGTACTCGTCCCACGTGGTCGGCACGTCGAGGCCCGCGGCATCGAAGACGGCCTTGTTGTAGAACAGAGCCATGGGGCCCGAATCCTGGGGGAGGCCGTAGATCGCGTCGCCGTCGGTGACGGAGTTCCAGGTCGAGGCGGTGTAGTCGTCCTCGAAGTCTGCGAAGCCGTACTGCGACAGGTCGACGAACGCGTCGGTCAGGGAGAACTGCGGGAAGGCGTAGTACTCGATCTGCACGACGTCGGGAGCGCCCGAGCCCGCCTTGATCGCGTTCTGCAGCTTGGTGTACTCGTCGTTGTTGGTTCCGGCGTTGACGACGTTGACCTTGACGTTCGGGTACTCCTTCATGAACGCCTCGGCCTGGGCCTCGGCCGAGGGGGTCCACGACCAGTACGTGATCTCGCCGCCCTTCTCGAGCGCGGCCTCGACCGAGTCGAACGACCCGTTGCCGGCGCCGGTGCTGCCGCCGTCATCGGTGGTTCCGGTGCTGCAGCCGGCCAGCGCGAGCGCGGCGACGGTTCCGGCTGCGAGCACCGTCAGGGTGCGGCGCGCAGCGGGGTGAGGGAGGTGCTTCATTGCTGTGTCCTTTCGGGGGTGCGGTCCAGCATCGGACCGACGGGGGTGGAACGGGGGCGACTACTGCTTGACGCTTCCCGCGGTGAGACCTGACTGCCAGAACCGCTGGAGCAGCAGGAAGGCGATGACGATCGGGATGATCGTGAGCAGCGAGCCCATGATCACGAGGTTGTAGATCGGCTGGGAACCTGCGCCGATCGCCTGCGAGCTCCACTGGTTCAGACCGACGGTCAGCGGATACCAGTCCGGATCCGAGAGCATGATCAGCGGCAGGAAGTAGTTGTTCCAGGTCGCGACCACGGTGAACAGTGCGACCGTCACGATGCCGGGTGCGAGCAGGCGCATCGAGATCGTGAAGAACGTGCGGAACTCTCCGGCGCCGTCGATGCGTGCGGCTTCGAGCAGCTCGGTGGGCACAGACTCGGTGGCGAACACCCATATCAGGTAGAGGCCGAACGGGCTGATCAGCGACGGGATGATGACCGCCCAGGGAGTGTTCGTGAGTCCGAGCTCGCTGAACAGCAGGAACGTGGGGACGGCGAGGGCCGTTCCGGGCACGGCGACCGCGCCGAGCACGATCGCGAACACCGCAGGGCGACCGGGGAAGCGGTACTTGGCCAGGCCGTAGCCGGCCATGGTCGCCAGCAGCGTCGCGCCGCCGGCGCCGACCACCACGTAGAGCAGGGTGTTGCCCAGCCAGCGCAGGAAGATGCCGTCGCGGTAGGCGAAGGTCGCTGCGAGGTTGTCGAAGAACGCGAAGTCGTCGGCGAACCACAGCCCGAACGAGCTGAACAGTCCGGACTGCGTCTTGGTCGAGCTGAACAGCAGCCAGACGAGAGGCACCAGCGTGTACAGCGCGTACACGACCATGACGATCAGCAGTGTCTTGGACGACCGCGGGTTCATCGGGTCGTTGCGGCGGTGCGAGGTGCGGGCAAGGGGGAGTGCCATCTCAGCGCACCTCCGACTTCGAGCCGCGCAGTTGCACGACATAGGCGATCACGGCCGTGATGACACCCATGATGATGGCGATCGTCGCGGCGTAGTTGAACTGTTGTCCCGCGAACGAGAGGTTGTAGGCGTACATGTTGGGCGTGAAGTACGTGGTGATCACGTTGGGGGCGAGCGGGCGCAGGATGTTGGGCTCGTTGAAGAGTTGGAAGCTGCCGATGATCGAGAAGATCGTCGCGATCACGAGGGCACCGCGCACCGACGGGATCTTGATCGAGAAGATCGTGCGCCACGCCCCGGCCCCGTCGAGGGAGGCGGCCTCGTACATGTCGGTGGGGATCGTCTTGAGCGAGGAGTAGAAGATCAGCATGTTGTAGCCGACGAACTGCCAGGTCACGATGTTTCCGATCGAGACCAGGATCCAGTCTCGGGCGAACGGCGTGAAGAAGTCGCTGCCGAGGAAGTCGTTGATGTTCGAGGTCAGCCCGAACTGGTCGCCGTAGATGTACCCCCACATCAGCACCGCCACGACCGCAGGCACGGCGTAGGGCAGGAAGATCAGGATGCGGAAGAATGAGGCACCGCGCAGGCGCGCGCTGTCGAGAGCGAGTGCGGCGCCCAGAGCGAGGGCGAGCATGATCGGGACCTGGACGACCAGGAACAGGATCACGCGGCCGAACGCCTCCCAGAACTGCGAGTCGCCGAGCGCGCGGATGTAGTTGTCGAAGCCGACGAACGACGTGCCGCCGATGAGCTTCTCCTGGAAGAAGCTCAGATACAGCGCGTAGGCGAGCGGTGTCAGGAACACCAGGGCGAACACGATCATGAACGGGCCCACGAAGGCCCATCCTCTCCAGTCGCGCTTCTCGCGGCGGCGGATGCCGGCGGTGCCGGGGGCCGCAATGATTTCAGTCGTCATCGACGAGACCTTCTCCAAGTCCAGGCGCTCACTGCGCCGTGTGTCTACGTCAACATATTCGATGCGCTGCTAGTGTGTCAACGTCAACACATGAATGGATGATGACCCGTGACCTTGGAACCTTCGACAGAGCAGTCGCAGCGCCGCAGAGAGCCCTCGATGGAGGATGTCGCCCGCGAGGCCGGGGTGTCCGGCCAGACCGTGTCGCGTGTCGTCAACGCCCGCGGCTATGTCGGCGCCGCCACCAGGGAACGCGTCGAAGAGGCTATGCAGCGCCTCGGCTACCGCCCCAACAGTGCGGCCCGGGCACTGCGGTCGGGCCGATTCCGCACGTTCGGCGTCGTGATGTTCTCCTTCAGCTCGTACGGCAACCAGCGCACGCTCGACGCGATCGCCGTGCGCGCGGCGCAGCTCGGCTACGCGCTCACCCTCATCCCCGTCGAATCCAGCGCCAAGGACACCGTGGTGGGCGCGTTCCGCCGGCTCGAAGAGCACGCGGTCGACGGCATCATCATCGTGATCGAGGCGCATCAGCTCGACGAGGCCGACATCGAGATCCCCAGCGGCCTCCCGGTCGTGTTCGTCGACTCGAACCGCACCGCCGAGCATCCCTTCGTCGACACCGATCAGGCACAGGGCGCACGACTGGCGACTGAGCATCTGCTCGAGCTCGGGCATGAGACGGTGTGGCATGTGACGGGCCCGGCGCAGTCTTACTCGGCCGAGCGCCGCCGCGAGGCGTGGCAGTCGACGCTCGAGGCTGCGGGACGCCGCGTTCCCGAGCCGATTCCCGGCGACTGGAGCGCCGCCTCCGGGTACGAGGCGGGTGTGGCTCTTCGCGAGATCGACGGGGTGACGGCGGTCTTCGCGGCCAACGATCAGATGGCGATCGGCGTGCTGCGGGCGTTCCGTGAGGTCGGACGGGCGGTCCCGGATGACGTGAGCATCGTCGGCTTCGACGGTCTGCCCGATGCGGCGCAGCTCTGGCCGCCGCTGACCACCGTGCAGCAGCACCCCGAGCGCGTCGGCGCCTTCGCCGTGGACGCGCTCGTGGCCGAGTTGGATCAGGGGGAGCGGCTGCAGACCCCGCTCGTGGGCACCGAGCTCATCGTGCGCGCGAGCACGGCACCGCCGCGGCAGCGCTGATCCGGCGCGCTCGCCCTCGGACGCGGAGGAGAACTCCTCGTGCGGAGGAGGGGCTGAACGGATTCCTCCTCCCGAGACGGTGACCTCCGCCCGAACTACGCCCCGGCGGCGCCGAGGCGTGACGAGAGCTCTCGCGCGGCGCGCGACACGAACACGCCGAGGGCGTCGAGGCGGTGCCCGATGCGCGCCTTGGGTGCGCTGACGTTCACCGCCGCGACGATGCGCCCCGTGAAGTCCGTGATCGGCGCCGACGCGGCCACCACGCCGAACTCCAGCTCCTCGTCGGAGAGCGCGTAGCCCTGCTCGCGGATGCGGGCGAGCTCGGTGAGGAGGCTGTCGAGATCGGTGACGGGGGCGTTGCCGGGGGGTGGGGCGTCGAGTACCGGGAACACCGAGGGGTCGGCCTGGTCGAATCGGCCGACCAGTGGCTGGTCCTGGCCGTGGTCCTCATACCAGCGGGCGAGCGACTCCTCGTCCCAGTCGCTCAGCAGGGCGCGGCCGGAGGGGGTACGCCACGCGGCGGTGGTGGTGCCGGCCCATCCGGTCGTCCGCACATCGTGGGGGCTGAGCTCGCTCAGCAGCGTGAGCACATTGCCGCCGCGCAGCACGCAGAGGTGGCTGGTCTCCCTTGTCGACTGCACCAATCGGCGCAGGATGCTGCGCGAGGCGTGCACCAGCGTGGTGCTGGCGGTGTGGGCGGCGAGTGCGTACAGCCGCGGTCCCAGCAGATAGCGCAGGGTGTCGTCGTCGCGTTCGACCAGGCCGCTCTCGGCCAGCGTCGCCAACGTGCGTGACACCACCGCCTTATCGCGCCCGGTCGACTGCGCGACCTGGGAGACGCCGAGCCCTCCCGATCGCAGCGCCTCGTCGGTGCCGAGCAGCTCGAGGATCTCGATGTCGCGCCCCAGACCGGAGGAGTTCCGTCGGGGCGTGGGGGGAGTCGTCGGGGTGTTCACGGGGCGAGTCTATCTCGACTGGTTGCCATATTCACAACACCCTTTGACGAAATGGATACAGAGGCTACGGTGAATGACATCCCGGTGCCGGCCTCAACGACGAGACAGGAGCCCTCTTGACCGGATTCAACTGGGAAGACCTCATGGTCTTCCTCACACGTCGCGCAGACGACATCCTTGAGCTCACCCGCGATCACCTCGTCGTCGTGCTCATCTCCGTCGCGCTGGCCGCCGCCATCGGGATCGGACTGGGCATCCTCGTCCGCAACCGACGCGTCGCCCGGACGACGGTGCTGACCGCCGCCGCCGTGGCGATCACCATCCCGTCGCTCGCACTCCTCGCCCTGCTCAGCCCCGTCCTCGGCCTCGGCTGGCTGCCGACCGTGGTCGCGCTCGTCTTCTACTCCCTGCTCCCGGTCGTGCGCAACACGGTCGTCGGTCTCCGCGAGGTGCCGGTCTCGGTGCTGGAGTCCGCACGGGGGATGGGGCTCAGCCCGGCGCGGGTGCTGTTCACCGTGCAGCTGCCGATCGCCTGGCCCGTGATCATGACCGGCATCCGCGTGGCCGCGCAGCTCACGGTCGGCATCGCGGCCATCGCCGCCTACGTCGCAGGGCCCGGTCTCGGCGAGTACATCTTCAAGGGCCTGTCCTCCCTCGGGTCGAAGAACGCCCTCAACTACGCGCTCACCGGCACCGTCGCCGTGATCATCCTCGCGCTCGTCCTCGACGGCATCCTCGTGCTCATCGCCCGCCTCACCACCTCAAGGGGTCTCCGTGCCTGACATCACCACGAACACCGGCGTTCTCACCTCTCTCGCCTCGCAGCAGGGCGGCGTCGACATCGTCCTCGATCACATCACCAAGCAGTACCCCGGGCAGTCGACCCCCGCCGTCGAGGACTTCTCGATGCGCATCGAGCCGGGCGAGCTGGTCATGTTCGTCGGCCCCAGCGGCTGCGGCAAGACCACCACGATGAAGATGATCAACCGCATCATCGAGCCCTCGTCGGGATCCATCCGCATCAACGGCGACGACGTCCTGTCGCTCGACGGCAACGAGCTGCGCCGCCACATCGGTTACGTGATCCAGCAGATCGGGCTGTTCCCGCACTTCACGATCGCCGAGAACATCGCGGTCGTCCCCAAGCTGCTCGGCTGGTCGAAGGCACGCACCGCGGCCCGTGTCGAGGAACTGCTGAACACCGTGCAGCTCGATCCCGGTGTCTTCGCCGACCGCTACCCTCGTCAGCTCTCCGGCGGACAGCAGCAGCGGGTCGGCGTCGCCAGAGCGCTCGCGGCCGACCCGCCCGTGATGCTCATGGACGAGCCGTTCGGCGCGACCGACCCGATCACTCGCGAGAAGCTGCAGGCGGAGTTCCTGCGGCTGCAGGCCGACATCGGCAAGACGATCATCTTCGTCACGCACGACTTCGAAGAGGCCATCCGGATGGGCGATCGCATCGCCGTGCTGAGCGAGCGCAGCCGGATCGAGCAGTTCGACACCCCGGCACGCATCCTCGCGAACCCGGCCAACGAGTATGTGCGATCGTTCATCGGCGAGGGGGCGGCGCTGAAGCGGCTCGCTCTCATCCCCGTCAGCGGCGCGACTGTCGGCTCACCCGACTCCAGCGCTCCTTCGGCCACGATCGACGAGGAGACCTCGTTGCGCGAAGCGCTCGACCTCCTGATTCTGACCGGGGCCCCGCGCATCAACGTGACGCGTGGGGGAGCCGTGGTCGGTTCGATCGATCAGGCGGCGATCTCCGCCGCGCTCGGAGCAGCCGCAACCGCGCGCCGCACGGAGGGCGAGTGACCATGCAGGCGCCCGACCTTGTGCCCTCCGCGACGACGGTCCTGCAGACGCAGCCGGCGGAGCGACGCGGCATGCCCGTGCTGCTGCGGCGCATGATGCCGCTGATCGTCGTAGCGGTGGTGCTGCTGATCACCTTCCTCTGGATCTCGACACTCGAGCTCGACTCGATCGAGCAGCGCACGCTCAACGCCGACTACATCACGGCACGCATCGGCGAGCATCTGATCCTGTCGATCACGGCATCGATCCTGGTCGCGGTGCTGGCGATCCCCGCCGGCATCGCGGTCAGCCGATCCTCGTCACGCGTCTTCCGCGGGATCGTGATCGGCGTCGCGAACATCGGGCAGGCGACACCCGCCATCGGCGTCGTGATCCTCCTCGCCATCGTGTGGCAGACCGGCTTCACGACGGCACTCGTCGCGCTCGTCATCTATTCCTTCCTCCCGGTGCTCCAGAACACGATCGCGGGCCTCGCCCAGGTCGACCCGAACATCCGGGAATCCGCGCGGGGCATGGGGATGACCTCCGGCCAGGTGCTGCGCCGGGTCGAGCTGCCGCTCGCCTCGCCCGTGATCCTCGCCGGACTCCGCACCGCACTCGTCTTCGCCGTCGGTGTGGCGACCGTGGCGACCTTCATCAACGCCGGCGGCCTCGGCGACATGATCATCAACGGTCTGAAGCTGCAGCGCTACCCGGTCCTCATCGTCGGAGCGGTCCTCGTCGCCGCGATCGCGGTGCTCATCGACTGGGCGGCCAGCGTCGTGGAAGACATCGTCCGCCCCAAAGGCCTCTGAATCAACGACCCTCGCACTCCCTCCCGAAAGGAATCTGCAATGACATCGCGCACCATCGCAACAGCAACACTCGCGGCACTCGCCGCCGGAGCCCTCCTCCTCACCGGCTGCACCGCAGGCGGTGCCGGCGGCTCCGGGGCGAAGGGCGACGAGCTCGAAGGTCTCACCGGCGAGATCGGCTCCAAGGACTTCTCCGAGCAGTACATCCTCGCCTACATGACCGCCGAGCTGCTCAACGCCCACGGCGCCGACGTCGAGGCGAACACCAAGCTCGTCGGCTCGGCGAACGTGCGCCAGGCACTCGAGAACGATCAGTTCCTGGGCTACTGGGAGTACACCGGCACGTCCTGGATCACCTACAACGGCAACACCGCTCCGGTGCAGGGCGCCGAGGCGCAGTTCGAGGCGGTGAAGCAGGCCGACGCCGAGAACGGCATCGCGTGGCTCGATCCCGCCCCCTTCAACAACACCTACGCGTTCGCCATCCGCCAGAGCGAAGCCGACGAGCTCGGCGTGACGACGCTCAGCGATGTCGCGAAGCTCCCCAGCGCCGACCAGACGTTCTGCATCGAGAGCGAGTTCTCGACGCGTGACGACGGATGGCCGGGACTGTCCGCGGCCTACGGGTTCGATGCCCCCGCGGCCAACGTCACCATGCTCGACACAGGGGTGATCTACACCGCGACCCAGAAGGGCGACGACTGCAACTTCGGTGAGGTGTTCCAGACCGACGGCCGCATCCCCGCGCTCGACCTGGTGGTGATGGAGGACGACAAGGAGTTCTTCCCGAGCTACCAGGGCGGCTTCACCCTCAAGCAGAGCACGCTCGACGAGCACCCCGCGATCGCCGATGTGCTGGCCGAGCTCAGCCCGCTGCTCACGACCGAGGTCATGCAGACCCTCAACGCGAAGGTCGACGTCGACGGTGAAGACCCCGAAGACGTCGCGATCGAGTGGCTCGAGGACCAGGGGCTCATCTGATGACCGCCGCGGTGCAGCTCGGCGAGAGCTTCGTCGGCGACGGCGTGAACGCCGCGCACATCAACACCGTCCTCGGCCACCGTGACGGGCCGGCGGGGACGGCGTGGGCCACCGCCCTCGCCACCCCCAGCCAGGGCCACGTGCCGTTCGTCGCCGTGCTGCGCCCCTCGCTGCCGGTCAAGCCGATGACGCTGTTCGTCACCAAGGCCGCGCCCGCCGGCGACGAGCACGGGCTCCTCATCTGGGGCCCCGCGCAGGCCGGGGTCGCCGCCGGCGTCGCGGATGCCGTCGCCGACGGCGTCATCCCGCGCGAGGCCGCAGACACCCACGCGGTGATCGCCGCGGTGTGGGTCAACCCGGCAGCCGACGATGCCGAGACGGTCTACCGCAACAACCGCGAGGCGACGCGCACGGCGCTCGCGAACGGGGCGGAATCCCTCC
This sequence comes from Microbacterium croceum, assembly GCF_023091245.1. NCBI lineage: Bacteria > Bacillati > Actinomycetota > Actinomycetes > Micrococcales > Microbacteriaceae > Microbacterium > Microbacterium croceum. The sequence continues at coordinate 1,766,153 of NZ_JAHWXN010000001.1, forward strand.
CCGCCGTCGACGAGGTGCTCGCTGCCCGCGAACGCCCCACCAATCCCTTCTTCACCCCGCTCTCCACCACGAAGGACACGTAAGACCCATGAGTTCCCCCACGCCTCCGCTCGCCGAGGCACTGCCCACCGTCGGGTTCATCGGACTCGGCAACATGGGATCCGGCATGACGAGGAACCTGCAGGCCGCAGGCTTCCCCCTCGTCGTCACCGATCTCCGCCGCGAGTCGGCAGCAGAGCTCATCGCCGGTGGCGCCCGGTGGGCCGAGACACCGCGCGAGGTCGCCGCCACGAGTGACCTGGTCATCACCATGCTGCCGACGCCGAAGCACGTCGCCGCTGTCGCGGCAGGGGCAGACGGCCTCGTCGCCGGGCTGCCGGACGGCGGCACCTGGGTCGACATGTCGACATCGGTTCCCGACGTGCTCGAGGTCGTGCGCATCGAGCAGGCGGGGCGCGGACTGCACTTGCTCGACGCGCCAGTGAGCGGGATGTCGGTCGGCGCAGCCGCCGGCATGCTGCAGATCTTCATCGGGGGAGACGCCGCCGATGTGGCCCGCCTCCGCCCGGTCTTCGAAGCGATGGGAGACCCGGAGCGCATCCTCCACGTCGGGGGACACGGCGCGGGATACGCCGTGAAGCTCATGATCAACCAGCTCTGGTTCTCGCACCTGGTGGCCACCGCCGAGGTGCTGTCGGTCGGCGTCGCCGCCGGGGTGGACCTGGGGGTGCTGCGCGACGCGCTCATCGCCAGCCCGGCCAACAGCACGTTCGTCTCGCGCGACGTGCTCTCGATCCTCGACAACGGGGACTACGACGAGGGGTTCGCGATCGCGCTGGCCTGCAAGGACCTGGGCCTCTCCGTCGACCTGGCGCGCTCGGTCGGGATGCCGGTCGAGCTCTCCTCGCTCGTCGAGCAGATCTTCCGTCGAGCACGGGCGCAGTACGGCGATCGTGCGGGGGAGATGACTCCGGTGCGGCTGTACGAGGAGCTCCTCGGACGCGACCTTCGTCGGGAGGTGGCCGCATGAGCGCCGCCCGTGAGGCCGAACTGCTCGCCTCCCTCCCCACCGGCCTGTTCATCGCGGGGCAGTGGCGCGACGCGCACTCCGGGGCCACCTTCCCGGTGCTCGACCCCGCCACGGGCGAGGTGCTGACGCACGTCGCCGACGCATCGCCGGAGGACGGTGTCGCCGCCCTCGACGCCGCCGCGGCCGCGCAGTCGGCATGGGCGGCGACCGCTCCGCGTGAGCGCGGCGAGATCCTGCGCCGGGCGTTCGAGCTGGTGACGGCGCGCGCCGAGGACTTCGCGCTCGTGATGACGCTGGAGATGGGCAAGCCGCTGGCCGAGTCCCGCGCGGAGGTGGCTTACGGCGCCGAGTTCCTCCGCTGGTTCTCGGAAGAGGCGCCGCGCATCTCGGGGCGCTATGCCACCGCGCCCGACGGCCGCAACCGCCTGCTCGTCGCCAAGCGCCCTGTCGGTCCGAGCCTGCTCATCACGCCGTGGAACTTCCCGCTGGCGATGGCGACGCGCAAGATCGCACCGGCGCTCGCCGCGGGCTGCACCTCGGTGCTGAAGCCCGCAGCCCTCACCCCGCTCACCGCCCTCCTGTTCGCCGAGGTGCTGCGCGAGGCAGGCGTCCCTGATGGCGTGGTCAACGTCATCCCGACCACCCGTGCCGGTGCCGTGACCGGGCCGCTCATCACGGACCCGCGGCTGCGCAAGCTCTCCTTCACCGGGTCCACCGAGGTGGGACGCCGCCTCATCGCCGATGCCGCGCACCAGGTGCTCCGCGTGTCCATGGAGCTGGGTGGGAATGCCCCGTTCCTGGTCTTCGAAGACGCCGATCTGGACGCGGCCGTGGAGGGCGCGCTGCTCGCCAAGCTCCGCAACGGCGGGGAGGCGTGTGTCGCGGCGAACCGCTTCCACGTGCACGAGAGCGTCGCCGAGGAGTTCACCGCGCGTCTGATCGGGCGCATGGCGGGCTACGTCACCGACCGCGGGACCGAGCCCGCCACCACGCTGGGACCGCTCGTCGACGAGTCCACGCGCGAGAAGGTCGCCGAACTCGTCGCCGGTGCCGTCGAAGACGGAGCCCGTGTTGCTCTGGGAGGTGTCGTACCCTCCGGCCGCGGTTACTTCTATCCGGCCACGGTGCTGGTGGATGTGCCGCAGGACGCGCGCATCCTCCGCGAGGAGATCTTCGGCCCGGTCGCCCCGATCACGACGTTCCGCGATGAGGAAGAGGCGGTGCTGCTGGCGAATGCCAGCGAATACGGCCTCGTCTGCTTCGTCTACACCCGTGATCTCAACCGCGCGCTGCGTCTCGCGGAACGCCTGGAGACGGGGATGCTCGGGCTGAACACCGGACTCGTGTCCAACCCGGCAGCACCGTTCGGTGGCGTGAAGCAGTCCGGGATCGGTCGGGAGGGCGGATTCGAGGGGATCGACGAGTACCTCGAGACGACCTACATCGGCATCTCCGATCCTTTCGCCTGATCACTCCGCACGTTCTGAAGGAGCTGCATTGCACATCACTGATTTCTCCCTCGACCACTTCTCCCTGCGGGGGCGGAGCGCGATCGTCACGGGCGGGAACACCGGACTGGGGCAGGCGTTCACGCTCGCCCTGGCCAAGGCAGGAGCGGATGTCTTCGTGCCGACGCTCTTCGACGACGGCGGCGAGACCGCCGACCTGGTGCGCGCGGAAGGCGGCCGCTACCAGGAGCAGACGATCGACATCACGGCGCCCGGAGCGCCCGCCCTGGCGGTCGACGCGTGCGTGGCGGCCCTGGGTGGAGTGGACATCCTCGTCAACTCCGCAGGCATCAGCCGCATCGCGGACGTCACGGAGTTCGGCCGGGAGGAGTGGGACCCCATGGTCGCCGTCAACCTCACCGCGGCATTCGACATGGCCCACGAGGTGGCGAAGCGGATGATCCCGCAGGGCGCGGGCAAGATCATCAACATCGCCTCGCTGTTCTCCTTCCTCGGCGGCCTCGGCTCACCCGCCTATGCCGCGACCAAGCACGGCATCGTCGGGCTGACCCGCGCCTACGCCGACGAGCTCGGGGGGGCCGGCATCCAGGTCAACGCGATCGCGCCGGGCTACTTCAAGACGCGCATCACCGAGGGATCCCGCTCCGACCCTGCGGTCAACGGCCGCATCATCGAGCACACCCCCGCGGGGAGGTGGGGCGATGTCGCCGACCTCATGGGTGCCACCGTGTTCCTCGCCAGCCCCGCATCCGACTTCGTCAACGGTCACGTGCTGACCGTCGACGGCGGCTATCTCGTGCGCTGACCCGCAGCGCTGCCCATCCACGAACGAACAGGACATCTCTCCCATGGTTGCTTCACGATCCGCCCTCACCCGCGCGGAGATCGTCGACCGACTCCGCGATCTGATCGGCGACGATCAGGTCGAGACCGACGCCCGCGAACTCCGCGAGGCGAGCGTCGACCGCTTCAAGAAGTACACGTCGGTGCACGGGATCTTCGACGGACCGATCCCCGCGGCGATCGCCTACGCCCGCTCCACGGACGACGTCTCGGCGATCCTGTCCTTCGCCGAGGAGAACCTGATCAACGTGGTGCCCCGCACGGGAAGGACCGCGACCGAGGGAGGCCTGGAGACGATCGTCGAGGACACGATCGTGCTCGATGGCTCGCGCATGGACGCGATCCTCGAGATCGACCCGATCGACATGATGGTCACCGCGCAGTGCGGGGTCCCGCTCCAGGTGCTCGAGGACACGCTGCGGGCGCAGGGGCTGACGACCGGCCACTCCCCGCAGTCCAAGCCGCTGGCGCAGATGGGGGGATTGGTCGCGACACGCTCCATCGGCCAGTTCTCCACGCTCTACGGCGGCATCGAGGACATGGTCGTCGGTCTCGAGGCGGTGCTCCCCGGTGGAGCGGTCACGCGCATCAAGAACGTGCCCCGTCGTGCCGCCGGCCCCGACATCCGGCACATCGTGATCGGCAACGAGGGCGCTCTCTGCGTGATCACCGAAGTGACGGTCAAGGTGTTCCGGTACCAGCCGGAGAACAACCGCTTCCTCGGGTATCTCGTCGACTCGCTGCCCGCGGGCGTCGCGGGACTGCGCGAGGTCATCGTGGCCGGGTATCGTCCCTCGGTCGCCAGGGCGTACTCCGAGGAGGACGCCGCGCAGCACTTCTCGCACTTCGCCGACGGCAGAGCCGTGGTCGTGGTCGTGGCGGAGGGGCCACGAGGGATCGCCGACGCGACCGCCGAGGGCGTCGAGGCGATCTTCGCCGGGATCCCGCACGAGAAGGTCGACCCCGCGCTGATCGAGCACTGGTTCGACAACCTCAACTGGGGTCAGGAGAAGATCGACGCCGAGAAGCGGGAGATGCTCGAGAAGTCGCATCTGGGGTACACCACCGAGGTCTCGATCGATTGGTCCGGCGTCGCAGAGCTCTTCGACTCCGTGATGCACAGGGCGAGGACCGAGTTCCCGCACGCGGCCGACCTCACGATGCTCGGTGCGCACTCGTCGCACAGCTACCAGACGGGGACCAACCTGTACTTCGTGTACGACTACGACATCTCGTGCGAGCCGCGGCAGGAGATCACGGAGTACCACGAGCCGCTCAACGCGATCGTCGTCGAGGAGGCGCTGCGGCTCGGCGGGTCGATGGTGCACCACCACGGCATCGGGAAGTACCGCACCCGCTGGACGCATGAGGAGCACGGCAGCGCTTTCGAGCTGCTGCGGGTGCTGAAGGACGGCATCGACCCCCACGGCGTGATGAACCGCGGCACGATCTATCCGCTGGATGCGGCGGAGACGGCGTCACCCGCGTGACTGCGTCGGCCGGCGGCTACGTCATCGCCATCGACAACGGCTCGCAGAGCACGAAGGTGCTGATCGTCGACGGCGACGGGGTCGTGCACGCCGGCTCGCGCGTCCCGCTCCGTCCGTATGCGACTCCGTCACCCGGCCGCTGGGAGCACCCGGATGACGACCTGTGGGACTCGGTCGTCGCCGCAGTCCGTGAGGCGCTCGGGCGCTTCGACGGCGATCCGTCGGAGATCCGCGGGGTCGGGCTGTGCACGATCCGCTTCTGTCGCGCGGTGCTGCGTGCGGACGGCTCTCTCGCGCAGCCGGTGATGAGCTGGATGGACGAGAGGCTGCCGCGCGCGTACGAGCGAGAAGTCGACGACGCCGCGTACGTCACGACATCCTCCGGACACATCGGGCATCGGCTCACCGGAGAACGTCGTGATGCGGCGGGCAACTACCAGGGCATGTGGCCCATCGACACCGAACGGTGGGCATGGAGCGGAGATGCCGCCGAGTATGCCCGCAGCGGCATGGATCCGCGGATGCTGTTCGAGCTCGTCGCACCGGGGGAGCCGCTGGGGGAGGTGACCGTGAAGGCGGCGCGGCTGACCGGCCTCCCCGCGGGCATCCCCGTGATCGCCACCTCGAACGACAAAGCCGTGGAGGCGCTCGGCGCCGGGCTCCGGGATGAGGGCGACGCACTGCTGTCGTTGGGCACCTACGTGGCCACGATGACGGTGGGGGACCGCCCGCTGGCCGCGAATGCGGACGTCTGGACCAACTTCGGAGCGGAGCCGGGTGCGTACCTCTACGAGAGCAACGGGGTGCGTCGGGGGATGTGGACGGTCAGCTGGTTCCGTGACCTGATCTCGTCGGCCGGGCACGGCGCGACCGAGGAAGAGCTGAATCTCGGCGCCGCGGAGGTGCCGATCGGCGCCGGCGGGATCGTCGCGGCGCTGGACTGGCTCGCGCCACCCGATGAGCCGTGGCGTCGGGGCGCGCTGGTGGGCTTCGATGGCACGCAGGGTCGCTTCCACATCTATCGGGCGATCCTGGAGGCACTCGCGATCGAGACCGCCGGGAGCGATGACCGCGCACGCGAGGTTCTCGGGAGAGGCCGTCGTGAGCTCGTGGTCACCGGGGGAGGAAGCAGCTCATCGCTGATGCTGCGGATCCTCGCGGCCGTGTACCGCGTGCCGGTGCGCACACCGCTGGTGCGAGATGCCGCAGGCATGGGGGCGGCGATCTGTGCCGCGGTCGGCGTCGGGATGCATCCGACATGGGACGGTGCGGTCGATGCGATGGTGCACGTCGGCGACCGCATCGAGGTGGACCCGGAGGCAGTGCATGCCTACCGGGAGGTGGCGAAGACGTACGCGACGGTGATCCCGCGCCTCCGTCGGCTGTTCAGCGAGACGGACTGAGCGCGCTCAGCGCCAGATCGCGGCGATCGCGGCGTTGGCCGCTGTCAGGATGCCGACGAGCCAGAACATGACGGGCGGGATGGCTGCTCCACGCTTCTGCCGCGCCGTGCCGATGCCGAGCAGCGCGCCGATGACCAGCAGCAGCACGAGCTTCACGCCGATCTTGACGTAGTTGAGTTCGTAGGAGAGGCCCCACGGCGCCGCGAGCGCGAGGCCGGCGACCGCTGCGATGGCCATGCCGACGCTCATCAGCCGGGTGAACTCCCGCTTGCCGCCGAAGGCCTGCACGGCCCAGGCGCCGAAGAGCACGGCGAAGCCGATCAGGTGGACGAACAGCACGATGTGGCGCAGGGTCTCCATGCCCTCACGCTATGATTCCCGCCGAATTTGCGCCAGCAAGGACAGGCTGACCTCAGCCATTCAGCGTGGACTCAGCCGCGCAGTTCCCGCACGACCAGTGCCGTGCGGAGGGCCGCGTCCGCTGCCTCCGCACCCTTGTCCTCCTTGGACCCCTCGAGTCCGGCACGGTCGAGACCCTGCTTCTCATCGTCGAGGGTGAGCACGCCGAAGCCGACCGGCTTTCCGGCATCCAGGGCGACGCGGGTGAGGCCGTCGGTGGTGGCGGCCGAGACGTACTCGAAGTGCGGAGTCCCTCCGCGGATGATCACGCCCAGCGCGACCACTGCGTCCGCTCCTCCAGCGAACGCCGCCTGCGCGGCGAGAGCGAGCTCGAACGACCCGGGGACGCGCACCAACCGGTGCGTGGCCTGCGCCTCGGTCAGCACGCGCTCGGCGCCCGCGATGAGTCCGTCGGTGATGACGTCGTGCCAGGTGCCGGCGACGATGACGACATGCAGACCCCGTCCGTCGATGTTGCCGGTGGCCGGTGCTCCTGCGCCGCTCATGCGTGGTCCTTTCCTTCTGCGAGAGCCTCTGCGAGCTCCTCCGCGCCGATGATGTGACCCATGCGGTCACGCTTGGTCTCGAGGTACTGATGGTTGTTGGGGCCGACGCCGACGATCAGCGGGACCTGCTCGACGACGTCGAGGCCGAGTTCGCGCAGCTGCTTCACCTTGTCGGTGTTGTTCGTGAGCAGTCGGACCTTCGAGACGCCGAGGTCGGTGAGGATCCCGGCTGCCGCCGCGTACTCGCGGGCATCCGCAGGCAGCCCGAGCGCGAGGTTGGCGTCGACCGTGTCGAGCCCCTCCTCCTGCAGGCTGTAGGCGCGCAGCTTGTTGATCAGACCGATGCCGCGTCCCTCGTGGCCGCGCATGTAGATGACGACCCCGCCGTCCTTCTCGATCGCGTCGAGCGCGGCGTCGAGCTGAGGTCCGCACTCGCACTTGAGCGATCCGAACGCCTCACCGGTCAGGCATTCCGAGTGCACGCGCACGAGGGCTGTCTCGCTGAGCTCGCCCGAGACGACCGCGATGTGGTCGGTGCCCGTCACGCGGTCCTTGTAGGCGAGGAAGCGGAACGTCCCGTGCGTCGTCGGCACGGTCGCATCGGCACGCAGGCTGACCCGGCGGTTCACCCGCGGGCCGGAAACGTCCTGGGGATCGATCTCGTTGAGGTGCGCGATGAGCTGCTCGATCGTGATGACCGGAACACCGTCGCGCGCGCCGAGCTCGATCAGTCCCGGCAGGCGCATCATGCTGCCGTCCTCGGCGACGACCTCGGCGATCGCTCCGACCGGCTGCAGACCGGCGAGACGCATCAGATCGACGGCGGCTTCGGTGTGACCGCTGCGCTCTCGCACGCCGCCGTCGACGGCACGCAGCGGCAGCACATGCCCGGGCCGGATGATGCTGGCCGCCGTGGACTGCGGATTCGCCAAGACGTTGAGCGTGTGTGCCCGGTCGTGGGCGCTGATGCCGGTCGTGACGCCCTCGGCGGCGTCGACGCTCACGGTGTACGCGGTGGAGCGGGCATCCTCGCTGGCGGCGACCATGGGCGGCAGGTTCAGGTTGTCGGCGAGGTCGGTCGGCATCGGGGCGCAGATGAACCCGGACGACCAGCGCACGGTCCAGGCGACCCATTCGGGTGTCGCGAGCTCGGCTGACAGGATGACGTCGCCCTCGTTCTCGCGGTTCTCGTCGTCGGCGACCAGCACGGGGCGGCCGGCGCGCAGCGCGTCCAGCGCCTCGGGGATGGTGGAAAGGCTCATCGCGAGCCTCCTTCCGGTGCGGCGCGGAACGCGAGCAGGCGCTCGACGTGCCGGGCGAGGATGTCGGTCTCGAGGTTGACGCGGTCGCCGACAGCGCGCGACCCGAGAGTGGTGGCGACGAGCGTCTCCGGGATCAGCGACACCTCGAACCAGTGCTCGTTCTGGGTCCCTGAGCCTTCGGCCTGGGTCCCTGAGCCTGTCGAAGGGCTGACCGCGCTGACGGTGAGCGAGGTGCCGTCGACCGAGATCGATCCCTTGTCGACGACGAGGGGGGCGAGATCGGTGGGGAGGCTGATCCGCAGCACGCTCCACTGCGCTCCTGGGCGCACTTCGAGCACCTCGCCGGTGCCGTCGACATGGCCCTGCACGATGTGTCCGCCCAGGCGGGCGCCGACGGGCATGGCCTTCTCGATGTTCACGCGCGTGCCGACCGTGGCGCCGCCGAGGGCCGCCACGTCGAGAGTCTGCTTCATCACGTCGGCGTCGAAGGTGTCGGGCGTGGAGCCCACCACGGTCAGGCAGACGCCCGAGACCGCGATGGATTCGCCGTGCACGGCATCCGCGGCGGCGCGGGGTGCGCGCACGGTGAGGCGCCAGCCGTCGCCGGCGGGCGCGATGGCGGTGATCTCGCCGATCTCCTCGATGATTCCGGTGAACATCAGACGGCTCCTTCGTTCTCGACCGCCGGGTGGGCGATCGCCAGCAGATCGGCGCCCAGCGGCACCCATTCGTCGACGGTGAGACGGTGCGCTTCTCCGATCGACGAGACTCCGACGTCGGTCAACGCGACCCGGCCTCCGCCCAGCAGTACCGGGGCGACGTACGCGAGCACGCGGTCGAACAGCCCGGCTGCGATGAAGGCGCTGGCCAGCGTCGGCCCGCCCTCGACGAAGACGCTCTGGAAGCCGCGGGCGTACAGGTCGGCCAGCACCGCGTGCAGATCGGCCGTCTCGTAGAAGAGCGGCTCATGCGGGTGGCGGCGCAGCGCGGCATGCTCGGGCGTCTGGCGCGTGCCGACCACGACGGGGACGGGTTGGTGCGGAAGCAGCGTGTCGCCGTCGCGAGCGGTCAGCGCGGGATCATCGGCCAGTACGGTGCCCGTGCCGACCACGATGGCGTCGGATGCAGAGCGTCGGCGATGTACGTCCGCCCGCGCCTCAGCGCCGGTGATCCACTGGCTCGTGCCGTCGTCGGCTGCGGCGCGGCCGTCGAGGCTCTGCGCCCACTTCACCGTCACGTGCGGTCGCCCCAGGCGCTGCGCGGTGAGCCAGCCGTCGATCAGCAGGTGCGCGGCATCGGCCTGTTCGCCCGCCTCGACGCTCACGCCTGCGCCACGCAGGCGCTCGGCTCCTCCGCCGGAGGCGACCCCTGGGTCATCGAGCGCGTAGACCACACGGGCGATACCGGCTTCCTGCAGCGCGACGGCGCACGGGCCGGTGCGGCCGGTGTGGTTGCAGGGCTCCAGGGTCACGACGGCTGTCGCGCCGCGCGCCGCGCCGGGGGCGAGTTTCGACAGCGCGTCGACCTCCGCGTGCGGAGTGCCTGCGCCGTGGTGCCAGCCCTCGGCGAGCACCTCGCCGGCGGGCGAGAGGATGACGGCTCCGACCTGCGGGTTCACTCCGCGGGGCCCGCGAGCGGCGAGCTCCAGGGCGCGAGTCATGGCCTGGCGCTCGGTCTCGGTCACTGCCATCCGTCGTCCTCCTGTGAGGCTCCGGGGGATGCAGAACGCGCGCACGGCGGCGCCTCGTGCTGCCTCCCTTCCGGACTAGCGAGGTCTCCCTCGCACCACCGTCGGTCCCGGAATTCCACCGGATCGGCACCGAGGTCTCCCTCGGCGCTCGCGGACTGTCACCGCCGGTTCGGATTCTCACCGACCCCGGAGCACGTTGATGCTCTGAGTGTACTCAACACATCTGTGGGGGATTCATTCCGCGTCATATACCCGTCACTTCAGCGAGCGCGCCGTCCAGCAACGCGCTCACTTCAACAGGCGGGAGAGACGGCGGTCGGCGAGCGGCTTGCCGCCGGTCTGGCACGTGGGGCAGTACTCGAGCGAACGGTCGGCGAAGAACACGCTGCGCACCGTATCGCCGCAGACCGGACAGATCTCGCCGCGCCGGGCGTGCACCTGCATGCCGCGGCGCTTGGCATCCTTCAGATCGGCAGGGGGTTTGCCCGACGCCTCGGCGACGGCTTCCGTCAACGTCTGCTGCATCGCCGCGAACAGGCGGTCGACGTCATCAGGGGAGAGCGTGGCGGCGATGGCATACGGCGACATGCGCGCGGCATGCAGGATCTCGTCGGAGTAGGCGTTGCCGATGCCGGCGATGACGGACTGGTCGCGCAGCAGGCCCTTGATCTGCGTGCGCCGCCCATCGAGCAGAGCGGCGAAGGCGTCGCGGTCGAACCCCTCGGCGAGCGGATCCGGACCGAGACGGGCGATGCCCGGCACGTCCTGAGGGTCGCGCACGACGTACACCGCGAGCGACTTCTTCGTGCCGGCTTCAGTCAGATCGAATCCGCTGCCGTCGTCGAGTGCCACCCGCAGGGCGATCGGCGTCTTGCCCGGCTTGATGAGCGTGGCGGGCAGCGCCTCGTACCAGCGCAGCCAGCCTGCTTTCGCGAGGTGGAACACGAGATGGAGGTCTTCTCCGCACGAGAGCACGATGAACTTGCCGAGTCGCGACGCCGCCGTGATCTCGGCACCGTGCAGCGCAGTGATCTGGGGGTCGTACGTCTTCAACGCGGCGATCGCGGCCACGCTCGTGCGCGTGATGGTTCGCCCCACGGCACGCTCGCCGAGGAACACAACGAGCCCCTGAACCTCTGGCATCTCCGGCATGAGGTCATCCTGCCACCGGCAGGCGACATCGTCACCCTCCGACCGGGGGTCAGAGCACCGGCCACTCCACGGGCGTCCGCTCATCGTCGCGCAGCAGCCCGCCGAACCATCCGTCGTCTCGACCGTGCGGGCTGGTCAGCGCCTGACGCTGCAACCCCTCGTACCGGAAGCCGAGTGCTCGCGCTGCGCGGGCGGACGGCACGTTGCCGGCGACCGCCCGCCAGCTGATGCGGACAAGGCCGAGCTGGCGGAAGCCCCAGTCGATCACGGCCTGCGCAGCCTCGACGACGTAGCCGTGGCCTCGCCCCTCCGCGGTCACCCAGAACCCGATCTCCGCATGGTCGCCGCTGTGGTGGCTGGTGATGTCGTGCAGGCCGATCATCCCGACCAGGTCATCACCGACTCGCATCGCCCAGACGGTCTCGGCTCGATCGGCCCACCACTGGTCGACGCGCCTCACGTAGTCCTCGCCGTCCGCCCGGCTGTAGGGGCTGGGAACCGTCGTCCACTTCGCGATCTCGGGATCCTGGCACGCCGTCGTGATCGCGTCGACGTCATCCGCTGTGGGCGCGGAGAGCGTCAGGCGGTCGGTTTCGAGTGTCACCTTCTCCATCGGGAGACCCTTTCGATCAGGTCAGCGTGCGTCGTCCTCGAGCGCCTGGGCGAGCTCGGCGAGCACGCTTCTCGCGGTTGCGTAGGCGGCGGCGCCGACCTTCGCGGCGTAGGCGGATTCCATGTCGGAGAGGATGACGAAGGCCTGGTCGAACGCGGTGCGGCCCTTGGCTGTGAACATGACGAGCCGTGCCCGGCGGTCTTTCGGGTCTCCGCTGCGCTGGACGTAGCCGCTCGATTCCAGCTCATCCACCAGCTCACCCATCGCCTGCGGGGTCATGCCGAGCTGGGCGGCCAGCGTCGTGACGCGGGCGCCCTCGGCGGGGAGTGCCTCGAACAACATGGAGTGGCGCATGCGGAGGTCGGTGTATCCGGCGTCGGCCAGGCGGCGGAAGAGGTCCGCTTCAGTCGCACGGTGCAGTCGCGTCGCCAGCATCCCGATCGGAATCGCCTGCTCCCTGTCCGTCATGCCCTCAGGTTAGCTGACGAGATATAGACAGGTTACCTGTATGACAGGTAGCCTGAATAAAGTCACATCGACCGAAGGAGCGTCACATGATCCAGATCGGATCCGTCCCCGCACTCGCGCTGCAGGACATCGACGGCGGCCCGTTCGCCCTTCAGGATCACCGCGGCTCCCGCGTGCTCCTGTACTTCCTGCGGGCGCCGTCGTGCGCGCAATGCAACGCCGCCGTGCGGAGCATGGCTGCCGACCGCGCGTCCTTCGCGGCGGATGACGTCGAGATCGTGATCGTCGTCCCCACCGATGCGGCCGAAGCCCGCGTATGGCGCGACAAGCACAAGGTGCCGTTCACCGTCGTGGTCGGGCGCGACGGCACGGCTCACGCCGAGGCCGGTCTGTTGCGCAAGGTGTTCGGCGCCATCCAGCAGTCGGGCAGCGTTCTCCTCGACCGCCAGGGAGTCGTGCGTCACACCCACATCGCGACGAACCCCGGCGCGAGCTATCGCAAGGCGGAGGTCGCCCAGGCGATCGCGTCACTCGCCTGACCCTGGGACGGATGGCATCGGGCGACGTCCCGCGCGCCGGGATGTCGGATGCCGCGACTAGGCTTGTCCGGTGACTGTTCCGGGGATTCTGCGCGCCTTGGACGAGGCGACTCTGTACCGCGATGCCCTCAGCTGGGCGCAGACCGATGCGGACCTCGGCCTCGTCGACGGCCTCGACGCACCCGTGCTCGCCGGCCTGCTCGAGAAGCGCGCGACATCGGGACATCCGGCGTCGCTGCTCATCGTGGTGCCCACGGGGCGCCGGGCAGAGAGCGTCGCCCAGGCGATCGGCTCGTACCTGCCGAGCGCCGACGTGCACACGTTCCCCGCGTGGGAGACGCTTCCGCACGAGCGGCTCAGCCCGAGCCCCGACACGGTGGGTCAGCGCCTGCAGACGCTGCGCCGCATCGCGGACTGGTCCGGCGACCATCCGCTGGTCGTCGTCGCCTCGGTGCGCGCGGCGCTGCAGCCGATCGCCGGCAATCTCGGCGAGATCGCCCCTCTCGAACTGGGCATCGGAAGCCGCGGCAACGACCTCGACGAGGTCGTCGAGCAGCTCGTGGAGCGCGCCTACTCCCGGGTCGACATGGTGTCGCGCCGCGGTGAGTTCGCGGTGCGCGGAGGCATCCTCGATGTCTTCCCTCCCACCTCCGAGCACCCGTACCGCGTGGAGTTCTTCGGAGACGAGATCGATCAGATCCGCGCATTCTCGGTCGCCGATCAGCGCTCGCTCCCCGGCGATGTCGCGGGAGTCGATCTGCCACCGAGCCGCGAGCTCCTGCTCACCGCCGACGTCCGCGACCGGGCGCGTGCGCTGATCGGCGGCTTCCCCGCGATCTCGGGCATGCTCGAGAAGATGGCCGAGGGAATCCCGGTCGAGGGCATGGAGTCGCTCCTGCCTGCGGTGTCAGGACCCCTCAAATCACTCGCCGACTACATGCCGGCCGGCAGCGCCACCGCGGTGGTCGACCCCGAGCGCTCGACGGCCCGCGCCATCACGCTCGGCGAGACGAACCGCGAGTTCCTCGACGCGGCCTGGAGTGCGGCTACCTCCGGCGCCTCCGCCCCGATCGACCTCGGTGCCGGGGACTTCCTCACGGTCGCCGAGCTGCGTGAAGCCGTGCGCGATCGCGGCGGCGTGTGGTGGCGGCTCAGCCCGTTCGGCGCGGGGCTGGGCGAGGGCGACGTCGAGGCGACCAATCTCGACGCCGCAGTGATCCCCTCGTTCCACGGCAACGTCGACGGTGCGATCTCCTTCGTCGAGGCCAAGGTCGCGGACGGCTGGAGAGTCGTCGTGATCGCCACCGGCAACGGCCTCGTGGATCGTGCTCGTGACGTGCTCGCAGACCGCGGCATCGCCGCGCGCGTCGTCGAGTCCCTCGTCGAGGCACCGGAGGGCGGGGTCGCGACGCTGATCGCCGGTGGGGTCGAAGCGGGCTTCCAGCTCGCCCAGGCCAAGCTCGCCGTCCTCACCGACAACGAGTTCTACGGCCGCACGATCGGCGGCGACCAGCGCGTCGTCAAGAAGCTGGCCTCGCGGCGCAAGAACGTCGTCGACCCGCTCCAGCTCAAGAACGGCGACTTCGTGGTGCATTCGACCCACGGGATCGGGCGCTTCGTCGAGATGACCCAGCGCGAGGTGTCGACCGGCGGACGCAACGCCACCAAGTCGGTGCGCGACTACCTGGTGCTGGAGTACGCGCCCTCCAAGCGCGGCTACCCGGGCGACAAGCTCTATGTGCCGACGGATCAGCTGGATCTGCTCTCGAAGTACGTCGGCGGTGAGGCGCCGACCCTGTCGAAGATGGGCGGGAGCGATTGGTCGCAGGCGAAGGGCAAGGCGCGCAAGGCCGTCCGCGACATCGCGGTCGAGCTGGTGAAGCTGTACTCCGCCCGGATGAGCGCGAAGGGCCATGCGTTCGGCCCCGACACCCCCTGGCAGCGCGAGCTGGAGGAGGCGTTCCCGTTCGCCGAGACCCCCGATCAACTGCAGACGATCGACGAGATCAAGGCCGACATGGAGCGGCCGATCCCGATGGACCGGCTGCTGAGCGGCGACGTCGGATTCGGCAAGACCGAGGTCGCGGTGCGTGCCGCGTTCAAGGCGATCCAGGACGGCAAGCAGGTCGCCATGCTCGTGCCGACCACACTGCTGGTCAAGCAGCACCTCGAGACGTTCACGGAGCGCTTCGCCGGGTTCCCGGTCAAGGTGCGGCCGCTGTCGCGGTTCCAGACCGACAAAGAAGCCAGACTCACCCTTCAGGGCCTGCTCGAAGGCTCGGTCGACATGGTCATCGGAACGCACCGCATCCTCACCGATCAGGTGATGTTCAAAGACCTCGGCCTCATGATCATCGACGAGGAACAGCGGTTCGGCGTCGAGCACAAAGACGCGCTGAAGAAGATGAAGACGAACGTCGACATCCTCGCCATGAGCGCCACGCCGATCCCGCGCACGCTGGAGATGGCGGTCACCGGCATCCGAGAGATGTCGACGCTGGCCACCCCTCCGGAGGACCGGCATCCGATCCTCTCGTTCGTGGGCCCCCGCAGCGACAAGCAGATGGCCGCAGCGATCCGTCGCGAGATCCTCCGCGAGGGGCAGATCTTCTTCGTGCACAACCGCGTGCAGTCCATTCAGCGCGTCGCGAGCGAGCTCGCCGAACTCGTGCCGGAGGCGCGCATCGCCGTGGCGCACGGGCAGATGGGCGAGCATCAGCTCGAGCAGGTCGTCGACGACTTCTGGGAGCGCAAGTTCGACGTGCTGGTGTCGACCACGATCATCGAGACCGGTCTCGACATCTCGAACGCCAACACGATCATCATCGACCGGGCCGACCGCTATGGTCTGTCGCAGCTGCACCAGCTGCGCGGACGAGTGGGCCGAGGGCGCGAGCGTGCCTACGCGTACTTCCTGTACGACGAGACGAAGCCGCTGAGCGAGACGGCGGCCGACCGGTTGCAGACGATCGCGGTGAACAACGAGCTCGGCTCGGGTATGCAGGTCGCCCTGAAGGACTTGGAGCTGCGCGGCGCGGGCAATCTGCTCGGCGCCGAGCAGGCGGGCCACATCGCGGGTGTCGGGTTCGACCTGTACCTGCGCATGATCGGTGAGGCTGTCGCCACCTTCCGGGGTGAGGAAGTCGAGACCGGGCAGGAGCTGCGGCTGGAGCTGCCGCTCGACGCGCGCATCCCCGAGGATTACATCGACAGCGAGCGTCTGCGCCTCGAGGCATACCAGAAGTTGTCGGCGGCGTCGGCCGCGACCGCGAAGGACGACGCGATCGACCTCGTGATCGAGGAGCTCACCGACCGCTACGGCACCCCGCCGTCCGAGGTGGAGGGGCTCCTCGCGATCGCGAGGCTGCGTCGTCGGGCGGCGCGCGTCGGCCTCACGGATGTCGTGGTGATGGGCTCGAACCTGCGCATCGCGCCCGCGCATCTGGAGGACTCGATCAAGGTACGCCTCCAGCGCCTGTACCCGAAGGCCAAGCTCGTGGCCGGGGGCGACGCTCTGGTCGTGCCGATGCCGACGGTCCCCGCCGCGGTGGGCGTGGGACTGGACCCGCTCCCGGATGCGGAGCTGCTGCAGTGGGTCGCCCAGCTCTTCACTGCGATCTTCCCGGAGCCGGCCAAGCCCGAGTAGTGGGGGTTCCGGAGTCGACCGTGCGACGACACGGTGCTGAGACCGGACGACACCACTATCCTGGCGTCATGTTGTACGAGCACCTCGGGGCTCGGCCCCGGATCCATGACACTGCCGTCGTCGCTCCCACCGCCGTGATCTCCGGCGACGTCGAGATCGGCGCGGGCTGCCAGATCCTGCACGGCGCCGTGATCACCGCCGAGGGTGGCCCGATCACCCTCGGTGAGCATGTGATCGTGATGGAGAACGCCCTGATCCGTGCGACCACCGTGAACGCGGTGCACGTCGGAGCGCACACCCTGATCGGCACCCTCACGAGCATCGCCGGCGCGACGGTCGGCGAAGAGGTGTTCTTCGCCTCGGGTGCCCGCGTCTTCAACGGTGCGCTGGTGGGGTCGCGTTGCGAGGTGCGCGTGAACGCCATCGTGCACCGACGCGCCGTGCTGCCGGAGGGCACGGTCGTGCCGATCGGCTGGGTCGCGGTCGGCGACCCCGTGCAGCTGCTGTCTCCGGACCGTGAAGCCGAGATCGCGGCCGCACAGCCCGACCTCGATTTCCCCGGGCACGTGTTCGGAGTGGACCGTGACACGCCGGACCTGATGGTGCAGCTCACGGAGCGGTACGGCAGCTCCCTCGCGCGGCACGCCGGTGACGTGCTCATCCCCGACACCCGCGAAGGTCGGTGAGGGTCGCATGACGGAAGGTATGGGCCTGGTGCGCCCTGATGTGGACGAGGCCGGCGCGGAGACGATCGCGCGCGAGTGCTACGGCCTGGTCGTGACGGCGAGCGAGCTCGGCAGCAACCAGGATCGGAATTTCCTGCTGACGGCTTCCGATGGCACGCGCAGCGTGCTCAGGATCGACAACCCGGTGTTCGGAGACGACGCCCGCGACGCGCAGCATGCCGCACTCGACGCCTACCGCAGTGTCGGTGTGGCGGTGCCCGCCGTGCTCCCCGGCCTCGACGGAGCGCTGACCCAGCGCTGGGGCGGGTTCGCGGCTCGGCGGAGCGAGTTCGCAGAGGGAGAGCCGCTGGTGGACGCCGGCTACCTCGCTCCCGTGGTGCTGGCGGAGTTCGGTGCGCTCGCAGCGGCATCCGTCAACGCCTTGGCGGGACTCACGCATCCCGGGCTGGACCGTGCCCAGATGTGGGACATGCGGGTCGCGCACGAGCAGACGCTCTCACTGGCTCGGGCGATCGCCGACGATTCGCTGCGCACGCGCGTGCTCGCCGCGGCGGAGGAGGCCCGAGTCGCGCTGGCGGAGGTCGCGGCGGAGCTTCCCGTGCAGCCGATCCACGGCGACCTCACCGATGACAACGTGATGGGACGCCGTGGCGCGGACTCGCGGCTGCACCCGCATTCCGTGCTGGATCTGGGGGACCTCGGCCTCGGATGGCGCGTCGCCGAGCTCGCCGTCTGCGCCTCGTCGATGCTGCACCACGAGCCGGAGCGTCCGCTCCGCGTGCTCGAGACGGTGGCCGCTTTCCATGCGGACGCGCCGTTGAACGACGCCGAGGCGCGCGCGGTGTGGCCGCTGGTCGTGCTGCGGGCGTCGCTGCTGGTCGCCAGCGGGTGGCGGCAGCTGGAGATCGACGGGGCGAACGATTACGCCAGGGAGCGGATCGCGGGGGAGCAGGCCATCTTCGACGCGGCCACACGGCTGCCGCTGGTCGAGATGACCGAGCATGTGCTCGCCCGACTCGGGATCGGTGCGCCCGCGTTCGCCGTCGACATCGCATCTGCGCAGGGTGAGCCCGTGTCCCTCGCTCCGCTGCTCCCGGGGCTCGCCGGCGATGTGGTCGCCGTGGATCTCGATGTGGAGTCGGAGGCACTCGATGAGGGGCGTTGGCTGGCTTCCGACGCCGAGGCCGCGCTGATCGCTGCACACCTCGACTACGGCGCCACTGTCGTGGTGCCCTACGGGCTCTTCCGTCTGACGCGCACGCGGGTCGACACCGCCGACGCGGCGGCGACCTGGCCGATCGACACCGAGGTCCACGTCGCTCCTGGGCCCGAGCTGCGCGTCACCGCTCCGATCGGGGGCGAGCTGCGCTCACACGATGCAACCCTCCAGGTGCACGTGTCGAGCGGATGGATGCTCGAGATCGGCGGTGCCAGGGGGAAGAAGCGCATCGTTGCCGCCGTGCAGCCGGGCGACACGATCGGCTTCCTCGCCGCCTCGGACGAACCGCGCACGCTGACGATCGGCCTGCGCCGCTCCGATGCCCCGACCGTGGCCCGCACCGACTCGGGCGCTGCGCTCGTGACGCCGGAACGAGTTCCGGCGTGGAGCCGTTTCACCGCCGACCCCGCCCCGCTGCTCGGGCTGCCCTCGTTCACGCAGCAGGACGAGGCGGCAGAGGAGGTCGAGCGCCGGAACCGCATCTTCGCCGCTGCGCAGGAGCGTTATTACGAGCACCCTCCGCAGATCCAGCGCGGATGGCGTCATCACCTCGTCGACACGACGGGCCGGGCCTACATCGACATGGTGAACAACGTCGCGGGCCTCGGGCACGGACACCCGAAGATCGCCGCGGTGGCGAACCGTCAATTGCGAACCCTCGCCACGAACTCGCGCTTCCTGTTCCGCGAGCTCGCCGAGTACAGCGAGGCGCTGCTCGCGCTGATGCCGGAGGACAGCGACCTCGACACCGTGCTGCTGGTGAACAGCGGCTCGGAGGCGGTCGACCTCGCGATCCGTCTCGCGCAGGCAGCCACCGGTCGGCGCACGGTCATCGCGCTGCGCGAGGCCTATCACGGCTGGACGATGGCGAGCGACGCGGTCACCACGAGTGCGTACGACAACCCGTTCGCGCTGGCCACACGTCCCGACTGGGTGCACGTCGCCGACGTACCGAACCGCTTCCGTGGCACCTATCGCGGCGAGGGCACGACCGCGCCGTACCTCGCCGACCTCGCGGACGACATCGAGGACCTGCAGCGGGACGACCGCGAGGTCGCCGCATTCCTGTGCGAGTCGATCCTCGGCAACGCCGGGGGAGTCCTGTTGCCCGAGGGGTACCTCGCGGGCGCCTACGCGCAGGTCAGAGCCGCCGGCGGCCTGTGCATTGCCGACGAGGTGCAGGTCGGTTTCGGACGCATGGGGTCGTCGTTCTGGGGCTTCGAGCAGTCCGGCGTCATCCCCGACATCGTGACGATCGCGAAGCCGATGGGCAACGGGTTCCCGATCGGCGGCGTCATCACCTCGAAGCGCATCGCCGACGCCCTCGCGACGCAGGGGCAGTTCTTCTCCTCTGCCGGCGGGAGCACCCTCAGCTGTGCGGTCGGGCTGGCCGTGCTCGACGCCATGGTCGAGGACGACCTGCAGCGCAACGCGCGCGACATCGGCGCCCGGCTCGCCGACGGGCTTCGCGGCCTGGCGGCGCGGCATCCGCTGATCGGCGTCGTGCACGGCGAGGGGCTGTATCTCGGCGTCGAGCTCGTGCGCGATCGGGAGTCCATGGAGCCGGCGGCGACCGAGGCGGCGGCGATCTGCGAGCGGCTGCGTGAGCTCGGCGTGATCGTGCTCACGACGTCGGAGCGATCCAACGTGCTGAAGATCAAACCGCCGCTGTGCCTGACAGCGCAGAGCGCGGATCACGTGGTCGCGATGCTCGATCGGGTGCTCTCGGAAGGGTGGTAGTCCGAGGGGTCGACTTCGAATTCCGCACCCTTTCACAATGTTAAAAGCGTATTTCGTACCCATTTTGGGGATTGCGCTGAGGAATGGACCGGGTACATAGTGATGCTCAGCGTCAGACGACCCGATGTCCGACCCATGCGCTGTTCCCCGAGGAGTACACATGGCCACGAAGACCAAACCGCTCGCCCAAGGAGGCGGGACGCTCAAGCGTAATCTCGGACTGTGGGCCATCGTCGGCCTCGGTCTGGGGTATATGACACCGACCGTCGTCTTCGACACCTTCGGCATGGTCGCCCGCGATACCGACAACGTGGTGCCGGCGGCCTACCTCGTGGCCCTGGTGGTGATGGTGTTCACAGCGATCAGCTACGGCAAGATCTCCAGCGCCATCCCGAGTGCCGGATCCGCCTACACCTACGTGCGCGAGTCGATCCACCCCAACCTCGGGTTCATGGTCGGTTGGACCTCGCTGATCGACTACGTGCTGCTCCCGATGGTCAACTGCCTCATCATCCGCAGCTACCTCGAAGCGCTGTTCCCCGATATCCCGGGTTGGATCTGGGTGGTGCTGTACTGCGTCCTCGTCACCAGCATCATCTACCTGACGATGCGCGGCACATCGAACCTCAACATGATCCTGCTGGTCTTCTCGATCGTCGTCATGATCGTGTTCGTCGTCCTGGTGATCGCGCAGCTGATGCGCGGCGAGGGGGCGGCGACCGTCGCCTCGATGACGCCGTTCTTCCATGACGGCGCCACCATGGGCGCCGTGCTCATGGGCGCGACCATCGTGTGCTTCTCATTCATCGGCTTCGACGCGGTCACGATGTACGCGGAAGAGGCGAAGGACCCCAAGATCATGCCCAAGGCGATCCTGCTGACGGTGCTCCTCGGCGGCGCGATCTTCCTGATCGCCGGCTACCTCTCGCAGCTGCGGTTCCCCGACTGGAACGAGTTCGCTCCGGACGGCGACATGCAGTTCGTCGAGGACTCCACGCTCCCCATCATCGGCAACCTGGTCGGAGGTCCGGTGCTGATGGCCGTGTTGACGGCCGCCGGCTTCTGCGCCACACTCGCCTCGGGTCTGGCGTCGCACGCCTCGGTGTCGCGCATGCTGCTGGTGATGGGTCGCAACAACGTGCTGCCGCAGAAGGCGTTCGGCTACATCAACCCGCGCACGCACACCCCGACGTTCAACATCGTGCTGGTGGGAGCGATCTCGTTACTCGCGATCCCGTTCACGCTCGAGCTGATCGCCGCGTGGATCAACTTCGGCGCCC
This sequence comes from Microbacterium croceum, assembly GCF_023091245.1. Taxonomy (NCBI): domain Bacteria; kingdom Bacillati; phylum Actinomycetota; class Actinomycetes; order Micrococcales; family Microbacteriaceae; genus Microbacterium; species Microbacterium croceum. Next base: position 1,787,588 of record NZ_JAHWXN010000001.1, read on the forward strand.
TGATCGCCTTCACGTTCGTCAACATCTCGGTGATCGCCTGGTTCGCGGTCCGCAAGGGACGGCGCAAGACTCCTGCCGACATCTTCAACTTCATCGTGATGCCCGGCATCGGCATGGTCCTCACCGGACTCCTGTGGGCGAACCTGCACGAGGACGCCTTGCGCGGCGGCCTGGTCTGGACGGCGATCGGCATCGTCTACCTCGCTATCATCACGAGGGGTTTCCGCAAGAAGGTGGTCGCCTTCGACGAGAACCAGGCCGTGACCGGTTTCAACAAGGTCGTCAAGGTGCCCGTCGACGAGAGCTGACGCGACATCTCGAAACGAGAAGAGCCGCCTCCCGAGAAGGGAGGCGGCTCTTCCGCGTGAATCGGTCGCTGATCAGATGACGCCCTGGGCGAGCATCGCGGCGGCCACGCGCTCGAAGCCGGCGATGTTCGCCCCTGCCACGTAGTCACCCGCGACATCGTGACGCTCGGCCGCGTCGAAGGCGGCGCTGTGGATGTCGGCCATGATCTCGCGCAGCTTGTTCTCGCTGTCGCCGAAGGTCCAGCGCTGACGGGACGCGTTCTGGCTCATCTCCAAGGCAGAGGTCGCGACGCCACCGGCGTTGGCCGCCTTGCCGGGAGCGAAGAGCACTCCGGCCTTCTGGAACGCCTCGACGGCCTCGGGAACGCAGGGCATATTGGCGCCCTCGGAGACGGCGCGAACGCCGTTGGCGATGAGCGTCTCGGCGTCGGCCAGGCTCACCTCGTTCTGCGTTGCGGACGGCACGGCGATGTCAACCGGAACCTCCCAGACGCTGCCGCCCTCGACGAAGCGGGCGCTGGGGCGGCGGTTCGCGTACTCGACGATGCGAGCGCGCTCGACCTCCTTGAGCTGACGGAGCAGGTCGAGGTCGATGCCGGCGTCGTCGACGACGTAGCCGGAGGAGTCGGATGCCGTGACGGCGGTCGCCCCGAGCTGGGTCGCCTTCTGGATCGCGTAGATCGCGACGTTGCCGGATCCCGAGATGCCGACGCGCTTGCCCGCGAGCGAGTCGCTGTGAACCGCGAGCATCTCCTGCGCGAAGAACACCGCGCCGTAGCCGGTGGCCTCGGTGCGCACCTCTGCGCCGCCCCATCCGGTGCCCTTGCCCGTGAACATGCCGGACTCGTGACGGTTGGTGACCTTGCGGTACTGGCCGAAGAGGTAGCCGATCTCACGGCCACCGACACCGATGTCGCCCGCGGGGACGTCGGTGTGCTCGCCGAGGTGACGGTAGAGCTCGTTCATGAACGACTGGCAGAAGCGCATGACCTCGGCGTCGGACTTGCCGTGGGGGTCGAAATCCGACCCGCCCTTGCCGCCGCCGATGCCCTGACCCGTGAGCGCGTTCTTGAAGATCTGCTCGAAGCCCAGGAACTTGATGATCGAGAGGTTCACCGAGGGGTGGAAACGGAGTCCGCCCTTGTACGGGCCGAGCACCGAGGAGAACTGGATGCGGTAGCCGCGGTTGACCTGCAGCTTGCCGCTGTCGTCGATCCACGGCACGCGGAAGAGGATCTGGCGCTCCGGCTCGACCAGACGATCGAGGATGCCGCCGTCGACGTACTCCGGGTGTCGATCGAGCACCGGTGCGATGGAGTGCAGCACCTCGTGCACGGCCTGGTGGAACTCCGGTTCGTGCGGGCTGCGCGTCAGCACGGTGTCGAACACGGGTTGTACGGCGGTGGCGAGCGGATGGAAGGCGGAAGTCGTTGCGGTCACGCGGATGGTGCTTTCTGGAGGGGGATGATGGTGCAGGCGATCGTGTCGCGTGAGCGGGCGCCGGATCGGGCGCGACTTTTCACTCTAGCGGGAGCCTGAGGGAGGTCTGCTCGGACGGCCGGTTGTCACCCGGTGTTCTGCAGGCCGGCAGCGACTCCGCTGACCGAGAGCAACAGAAGCCGCTGTTGTTCGGCGTCCGCGCCGGAGCCGGTCGCTTCGGTGTCGCCGGCCGAGCGCAGGGCGCGAAGAGCGCGCAGCTGCAGAAGCGACAGGGCGTCGACGTAGGGGCTGCGCAACTGCACGGCCCGCTGGAGCACGGGCTTGTTGACCAGCAGTCCGTCACCACCGGTGAGCCTGATGACCCACTCGCGCGTCAGAGCGAGTTCGTCGAGCACCAGCGCGGCGAGGTCGTCGCGGTCGCCGAGCGCGAGGTACTGCCGGGCGATGCGCTCATCGGTCTTGGCGAGGCTCATCGCCACGTTGTCGATCATGGTGCGCAGCAGCGGCCACTCGCGGTACGCCTCGACGAGCAGCGCTTCGTCGCCGACGGCCTGGAGCGCAGTGCCCAGCCCGAACCAGCCGGCGAGGTTGATGCGTGCCTGAGTCCACGCGAACACCCATGGGATCGCCCGCAGATCCTCGAGCGATTCCACCGAGAGCCCACGGCGTGCGGGACGGGAGCCGAGAGCCAGCAGCCCGATCTCCTCGAGCGGGGTGACAGTGGCGAACCACGGAGCGAAGCCCTCTGCCTTCACGAGTGAGAAGAAGCGCTCACGCGATGCCGCATCCATGGTGGCCGCGACCTCGGCGTACCGGGCCGCTGCGCCGCTGGTGCGCGCCTCGACCGTCGGCGAGGAGGCCAGCAGCGTGGCGGCGGCGACCTGGTCGATGTGGCGCATCGCGATGGCGGGCTCGCCATAGCGCGCGAAGATGACCTCGCCCTGCTCGGTGAGCTTGAAGCGGCCGTCCACCGAGTGCGGGGGCTGCGCGAGGATCGCGGAGTTGGCCGGTCCGCCGCCGCGGCCCAGTGCGCCACCGCGGCCGTGGAACAGAGTGAGCTCGATGTCGGACTCCTGCGCCCACTGCGCGATCTTCTCCTGCGCTTCGTAGAGCGCGAGGTTCGCGGCGACGGGGCCGACGTCCTTCGACGAGTCGGAGTATCCGAGCATGACCTCCAGCTTGTTGCCGGTCTCGGCCATGCGCGCCCGGAACTCGGGGAAGGTCACGGCTTCGGCGAGGATCGCGGGCGCGGCCTGAAGGTCGGCGAAGGTCTCGAACAGGGGGACCACGTCGAGCACAGGGGCATCGTCACCGAGCGCGTGCTTCGCGAGCCGGTGCACATTCGCGAGGTCGGAGGCCGCCTGCGTGAACGAGACCACGTAGCGTCCGGCCGCACGCAGACCGCGGTCGCGCTGGATGTCGGCGATCACGCGGAAGACCTCCAGCACCTCCTCGGTCTGCGCACTGATCGCCGCTCCGGCCTCGAGCTCGGCGAGAGCCTTCGCGTGCACCTGGGAGTGCTGGCGCACTTCGAGCTCGGTCAGATGGAAGCCGTACGTCTCGACCTGCCAGATCAGATGCTGCACGCCGCCGAAGGCATGGCGCTTCGCACCCGCGGCGACGAGCGACGACTGCACGCTGCGCAGGTCGGCCAGAAGCTCCTCGGGGCCGGAGTAGCGCAGCTCGCCCTCTCCGATCCTGGTCGCGGCGATGCGGCGGGCGAGCACCAGGAGTGCACGGCGGTGCGGCTCGTCAGGGGAACGGGTGGCGAGCTCTCCGGCGATGCCGGGCTCCGCGGCGGCGAAGCGCTCCCACAGGGCGATCACCTCGGTGCTGGGAGGAGTGCCCTCGGCGTCCAGGGTCAGTGTGCGGCCGATGCGCTCGTGCGCGCGCTCGAGTCCGCGGAGCACGTGATCGGCCGCGATGTCCGACGCCTCACGCGTGACCGACGCGGTCACGAACGGGTTGCCGTCACGGTCGCCGCCGACCCAGGACCCGACGCGGACGAATGCCGGGACGATGGGTGCGCTGGATCCGGAGTCCTCGCCGCGGAGTGCGTCGTCGATGCGGCGGTACACATGCGGGACGGTGGTGAAGAGCGTCTCGTCGAAGACACCCATGACGGTGCGCACCTCATCCGTCGGAGAGGGCTTCTGGGAGCGCAGCGGGGCGGTACGCCACAGCGTGTCGATCTCCTCGAGCATGCGGCGCTGGGCGCGATGCGCTTCGGCTCCGCCGGCGCTCGCCGCGTCGTGCTGGGTCAGCAGGTCGGACAGGCGGCGGATGCTCGACGAGACTGCGCGACGCCGCGCCTCGGTGGGGTGCGCGGTGAAGACCGGGTGGAAGCGGAGACCCTCCAGCCGACGGAGGGCCTCGTCCTCTCCGACCTCGCTCTTCAGCCGCGCGTACGCGGTGGCGACCGTGTCTGCCGCATCCTCCCGGCCGGGCTGGCCCGCCCGCTCGCGCAGCACGCGCACCCTCTGGTGCTCCTCAGCGAGGTTCACCAGGTGGAAGTAGCAGGTGAAGGCACGGGCGACCTGGTCGGCCCGCGCGACCGTGAACGACTCCGCGATCGCGGCAGCGCGGTCGAAGGCGTCCGGAGTCTCCTCGTCGTAGGCCTGGATCGTCGCGAGTCGCAGGCGCTCGACGTCTTCGAACAGGTCGTCGCCGCCGGCTTCGCGCAGCACCTGTCCGAGCAGGACGCCGAGCATCCTGACGTCGTTGCGCATCGCATCGGGAATGCCGCGGCCGGCCTCGAAGCGGCCGATCACGCGGATGGCCTCGGTGTTCGTGGGCTCGGGGAAGGTGTGTTCGGGGGTCACGCTTCGAGCGTATCCCGGCTCGGAAGCGCGCATGACACGCATGACACGACGTGACAGCGTCTCGTCGACCCCGAAGGGTGCAGTGCGCGAATCGCCGTGACGTCGCGATGCTCTCCCGCGCGCCGACGCCGGCCGACCTAGCATGGAGACGATGCGCATCTCAGCGAACCCCCTCCGCGGGCAGCAGTTCCCCGCCGTCCTGCTGCTCCTGGCAGCGGGGGTCGGCCTGGTGCTCGCCAATCTGCCCACGCACGATGCGGTCGCCGCCGTCCTCGACTTCCACATCGCGGTGCCGGGTACCGGGCTCGACCTCTCGATCGCGCACTGGGTCTCCGACGGACTGCTCGCGGTGTTCTTCTTCGTGGTGGCGATCGAACTGCGCCACGAGCTGACGCATGGCGAGCTGGACTCGCCTCGCAAGGCGCTGCAGCCCGCCATCGCCGCGACCGGGGGCGTGCTGGTGCCGATCGCGGTCTATCTGCTGATCGCCGGTGGCGACGCGACCGTGCTCGGCTGGCCGATCCCCACCGCGACCGACATCGCGTTCGCGCTCGGCGTGCTGGCGATGTTCGGACGAGGACTCCCGTCTTCGGTCCGGGTGTTCCTGCTGGCGCTCGCGATCCTCGACGACATCATCGGCATCATCTTCATCGCGGTGCTCTTCGCGCACGACGTGCAGTGGCTGCTGCTGGCGATCGCCGTGGTGGCGGTGGCCGCGTTCGCCGTGCTGAGCCGGATCATCGCTGCGCGGGGCCGTCCGGTCCTCGTGGTCGCCATGATCATCATCGGCATCGTCGCCTGGGGGCTCGTCGCCGCATCCGGCATCCACGCCACGATCGCGGGTGTGCTGCTGGGGTTGGTGATGACGCCGGCCCCGGCGGAGCGCACGCGGCACGTGCTGGAGCCCCTGGTGAACGGGGCGATTCTGCCGGTGTTCGCGCTCGTGGCTGCATTCGTCGTGATCCCGGCGCTGTCTCCGGCTGAGCTGTCTCCGGCGTTCTGGGCCATCGTGGTCGCGCTCCCGGTGGGCAAGATCATCGGGATCACGATCTTCGGCTGGGTGGGGATGCGACTCCGGCCGAAGGGTTCAGCGCCCGCGCTGCCCTTCGGCGACCTGCTCGCGGCGGGAGCGCTGGGCGGCATCGGGTTCACGGTGTCGCTGCTCCTGGCCAACCTGGCGTTCGCATCGGACGCATCGATCCGCGACCAGGCGATCCTGGGTGTGCTGGTGGGTTCGCTCGTCGCGCTGGTCATCTCCGCGGTGCTGGTGTCGCTGCGGGCCCGTTCCTATCGACGTCTGGCGGGAGCGGTCTCATGACTGCGGCGTCAGAGCCGTCTCTCGAGCAAGGAGGATCCGTGTCGACGCAGGCGGAGAACGAACACGAGCATGATCCGCTCCGTGCGGCGGCCGAGACCATGCACGCCGTGCGCGAGAGGTGCGTGTGGTCGCAGCGCATCACGCACCGAGACCTGGTGCCGTATCTGATCGAGGAATCGCACGAGGTGATCGATGCGGTCGAGAGCGGAACGCGCGCCGATCTGCGGGAGGAGCTCGGCGATCTGCTCTGGCAGGTGCTGTTCCACGCGGCGATCGCCGCACAGGACCCGGACGATCCTTTCGACATCGACGACGTGGCCCGCACGCTGACCGAGAAGATGGTGCGCCGGCATCCGCACGTCTTCGCGGATGCCGTGGCGCGCACACCGGAAGAGGTGCTGGTGCACTGGAACGCCGCGAAAGCGGCGGAGAAGCGCACCAGGAGCAGCGTCCTCGACGGGGTGCCGCGGGGGATGCCGGCTCTTGCCCTCGCGCAGAAGCTCGTCGGGCGCGCCGCCGGTGTGGGCGTGGCGATGCCGGCGTCGACGACGGTGGCCGGGCCCGCCACCGAGGCCGAGCTCGGCGATGCCTTGCTCGCCCTGGTCGATCGCGCCCGCACGAACGGCTGGGACGCCGAGCGCGCCCTGCGCGAGCGGCTGCGCACCGTGGAGGCCGACGTGCGAGCGGTGGAGTCGAGCATCTGACCGCACGACACGGTGGCGTCGGCAGACCTGGGAAGATGGTTCTGTGGCTACTGTGAACCCGCCGCGCGGCATGCGCGACATCCTCCCCGCCGACAAGGCCCGCCGTGAGCGTGTGCTCTCCATCATCCGCGAGCGCTACCTCGCTCATGGATTCGATGAGATCGAGACCCCGGTCGTCGAGGAGTACAGCCGCCTGCACGCGGGGATCGGCGGAGACAACGAGAAGCTCGCCTACAACGTGCTGCGCCGAGGCCTCGACGCCGAGGCGATCCGCAACGCCGCCGATGATCCCGCGGCGCTCTCCGACCTCGGGCTGCGTTACGACCTGACCGTCCCGCTGGCCCGCTTCTACGCCAGCAACCGCGGTCAGCTGCCCGCCGTCTTCCGCTCGATCCAGATCGGGCCCGTGTGGCGTGCCGAGCGTCCGCAGAAGGGCCGCTACCGCCAGTTCGTGCAGTGCGACATCGACATCATGGGCGACGACTCCTCGCGCGCCGAGGCCGAACTCATGGTCGCGTCCCTCGACGCGGTCGATGCGCTCGGGCTCGACGGTGCGACCGTGCGGATCAACGACCGGCGTGTGCTGGACTGGATGCTCGACAGCTTCGGCTTCGCCGCAGAGGAGCGACCCGGCGTGCTCATCACGATCGACAAGCTCGACAAGATCGGGCCGGACGGTGTGGCGGCAGAACTGCGCGAGCGTGCCCTTCGTCAGGCTCAGGAACCGGATCTCCGGCCGGTCGACGCGTTCGAGGGCTTCCTCCGCCGCCCCCAGACCATGGAGTACCACCCGTTCGGGGAACGCCAGATCCGCACGGCACTGCCAGAGAACGCGCCGGACGAGATCGTCTCGCACCTGGTCGGCATCGGCGAGGCCGTCGCAGCGGGGCGCGGGCAGTCCGACATCCCGCTCGTCTTCGACCCGTTCCTCGTGCGCGGCATGGGGTACTACACCGGCACGATCTTCGAGCTCGCACACCCCTCCGTCGACTACTCGCTCGGTGGCGGCGGGCGCTACGACGGCATGATCGGTCGCTTCCTCGGCCAGCAGGTGCCCGCGGTCGGGTTCTCGCTCGGTTTCGAGCGTCTGGTCGACCTGGTCACCGCGGGGGCGGATGCCGAGGCGCAGGCGATCGTCCTGATCCACGATGCCGATGTGCCGGTCGCTGAGCTGCTGGCTCACAAGACTGCGCTGATCGGCACCGGCGCCCGGGTGCGACTGGAGCGTCGCACCAAGAACCTCAAGGCGCTGCTCGAGCGGGCATCCGCCGAGGGCTACACCGGTTTCGCGACGGTCAGCGCCGGCGCGGCCGACCTCGAGGTCAAGCCCTTGAGTTGACCGGGTCTCTGCTCGGTGCCGGCGCCCGGTCGTCGGCGCGCCCTGGCGCTGTGTCGGTGCGTGGTGCTTCGCGCCCCGTGCCCCGTGCCGAATGCAGGAGATCGTGCGACCTGCAGGATCATCTGACGGCGTTTCCTCCTGCATTCGGCGCTTTCTCTTGCAGGTCGCGCCGGATTTCGCGCGCCGGATGCCGGATGCCGGATGCCGAACGACGGATGCCGTTCACGGTGCGTTCACGCGGGCGCGGTCGAATCGGGGCATGGGTCGAACGCGCCTCGTGGTCACGGGAGCGGTGGTCGCGGTCTCCGGGCTGCTGCTCGGTGGGCGGACGCTGCTTGCGCGTCAGGCGGCGATCGCGCGCCGCAGGATCGGGAAGCCGCTCGGCGAGGACTCGCTCGACGCCGACCGGGTCTGGCGCCCCTCGTTCGAGGGGGAGCCGATCGAGCTGGTGCTGCTGGGCGATTCACTGGTCGCGGGGCTCGGCGCTGCGCGGCGCAAGGAGACGCTCGGAGGCCGCCTCGCCAAGGGGCTCGGCCGGCGGATGCACCGGCCGGTGCGGCTGCGCACTCTCGCGGTCGTCGGCTCGGAGTCGCCTGACCTCGACAACCAGATCGATGCGCTCGCCGCGGAGACGAAGGTGCACGTCGCAGTGATCGTCGTCGGCGGCAACGACGTGACGCACCGACTGCCCGTCGCGGTCTCGACGAGCCATCTGCACGCGGCGATCGCTCGGCTGCGGGAGCGCGGTGCGCAGGTCGTGGTCGGCACGTGCCCCGATCTGGGGGCGTTGCGGGCGGTGCCGCAGCCGCTGCGGCGGCTCGCATCGAGCATGTCGCGTCGTCTGGCAGCATCCCAGGCAGAGACGGCCCGGCAGGCCGGAGCCGCGCTCGTAGACCTGCGCCGCGCCGTCGGCCCGCTCTTCTTCGACGAACCGGAGGAGATGTTCAGCATGGACCGGTTCCACCCGAGTCCGCTCGGCTACCGGCGCACCGCCGAGGCACTGCTCCCGGCGGTGCACCGTGCCGCGGAGGCGGCGCTCAGCTCGTCGTTTCCGCCGGAGCCGCGTCCGTCGGAGCCGCGCTGAACGCTGCCGCCCACTCCGCGACGCGCCTCGCGCTCTCCTCGTCGGACAGGTCCTCCACTCGGGTCATGATCGACCAGCGCACCCCGAACGGGTCGCGGATGCTCGCGTAGCGGTCGCCCGACACGAAATGCGAGGGGGCCTCACGCACCGTGGCCCCGGCCTCGACGGCGCGTTCCACGACCGCATCGACGTCCGGCACGTACAGTCCCATCGAATAGCAGTCGTCGTCGCCCGCAGGGGAGGGGACGAGGTGGTACTCCGGATTCGGATCGCCGAGCTGCAGCATGCCGGTGCCGAAGTCGAGATCGGCATGGGCGACGACACCGCCGAACTCGGTGACATCCACGACGCGGGCGCCGAACACGTCGCGATAGAACTCGATGGCGCGCGCCGCATCGGGGATCGCGAGGAAGGGCGTCAGCGACGTCGCGCTGTGCGGACGCCCCGCGGTCGTGTGGGTGCCGGTGACGCCGGTGGTGGGGATCTCAGTGCTCATGAGCCCACGGTAGGACCGGGAGGATGCCGCGGGCTTGAAGATCCGCGACAGGCCTCACCCGCTGGTGAGGGGAGCGCGGATGTCCTCGGAGGACCCTACGCTGAGCGCATGGTGAACTCATCCGGCGGCGTGCTGTATCCGAAGCGCCTGCCGGAGTTCCACCGCCTTCCGGCGACCGGTGCTGCCGCGGAGCTCGTGGCGTGGTTCTGGATCCCGGAGTGGGATATCGAGCAGGGTGGCTTCTCGCGGCAGGAGATCGTCGGGTATCCCGCGCTCAATCTGGTGGTCGAGCACGAGGGAGTCGCGCTGTCGGGGCCGACGACCAGGGCGTCGCATCGCGATCTGCGCGGCCGCGGCTGGGCGGTGGGTGCACTCTTGCGGCCTGCGGCGGTGGCGGCCCTGACCGACGACCCCGCCGCGCTCGTCGACACCGCGCGCGCCCTGACGGAGCCGTCACTTCACGCCGAGATCGTTGCAGCGATGGCATCCGGTGCGGGGCATCGGGAGCGCGCCGTCGAGACGTTCTCGCGATGGCTCGTCGAGCGCGTCGGCCGTCTGGACGAGTCCGCCCGCCAGGCGAATGCACTCGTCGACGTCCTCGGGGGAGCGGAGGCCGCACTCACCCCCGTCGAGGCGGCGACACGGCTCGCCGTGTCGGTGCGCACGCTGCAGCGCATGGCTCATCGTTATGTGGGGGTCTCGCCGGCCGCGATGATCCGTCGCCGTCGTCTTCAGGAAGCGGCGCAGCTGGTGCGCGAGGATCCGCGGGCGGATCTGGCGGCGATCGCCGCCGAGCTCGGTTACGCCGATCATGCACACCTCACCCGTGACTTCCAGTCCGTGCTGGGTCTCGCGCCTCGCAGCTACCGAGCCGGACTGAGCGAGTAGGTCAGGTGCGCGGGCGCTGCACACGCATCCGCACCAGGCGATACACGACTCCGGCCACGATGACCCCGGTGCCCGCGAGCGAGGCGACGACGGGCAGCGTGTTCACCAGCAGCAGGCAGCCGAGCGCGCCGAGGACCTGCAGTGCGCGCGGGTACCGGCGGGCCGCACCCTCTTGCCGGAACGCCGCCGCGTTCGCGATCAGGTAGTACGTGAGCACGCCGAACGAGGAGAAGCCGATCGCTCCCCGCAGATCGGCCACCAGCACGATGGCGATCACGAGGAGGGCGATCGCGATCTCGGCTCGACGCGGCACCTGCCAGCGTTCGTCGACCTTCGCGAAGAAGGTCGGCACGTCACGCTCGCGTGACATGGCGAGGGTCGTCCGTCCGATGCCGGTGAGCAGAGCGAGCAACGCCCCGAGCGAGGCGGCAGCCGCCGCGATCCGCACGAGCGGCTCCAGTGGCGCCCATCCCACCGCCGCGACGACGTCGGCCAGCGGAGCCGTGCTCGTGGTTGCGCTCTCGCCGAGCACGGTCAGTACGGTGATCCCGACCAGCGTGTAGACGATCACGGCGCCGGCGAGGGCGAGGGTGATCGCCCGGGGGATGGTCCGCGCCGGATCGACCACCTCCTCGCCCATGGTGGCGATGCGGGCGTATCCGGCGAAGGCGAAGAACAGCAGACCGGCGCCCTGCAGCACGCCGTACGCCGTGGCGCTCTGCGGGCTGATCGGTGCCGCGGACGGGGATCCCGCGAGGCCGAACGCGACGACGACCGCGAGTCCGAGCAGTGAGCACGCCACGAGGATGCGGGTGAGCAGCGCCGTGCGGGTCACCCCGAAGCAGTTGACGGCGGCGAGGGCGGCGACGGCCAGCCCGGCCACGGCGGGCTGCCATCCGGACGGCGCGGCATAGGCGGCGAAGGTCATCGCCATGGCCGCGCAGCTCGCGATCTTGCCGACCACGAAGCTCCAGCCCGCGATGAACCCCCACCACGGTCCGATCTCCGCTCTGGCATAGGCGTAGGTGCCGCCGGCGACCGGATGCGCCGCCGCCAGCTGCGCCGATGCGGTGGCGTTGCAGTAGGCGACCACGGCGGCGATGGCGAGGGCGATCAGCACACCGCCGCCCGCGACGCCGATCGCCGGTGCCCACACCGAGAAGACTCCGGCGCCGATCATCGATCCGAGACCGATGGCCACGGCATCGCCGGTCTTCAGTCGTCGCGCGAGGGGCATCCCGCCATCGTGGCATGCGCCGGTGAACGGGAGGTGATCTTGTCGGCGGTGATGCCGGAGTGGATGCGCCCATCGGCCGATACGTGTTGAAGGCTGCGGTGGATCGGCAGGTCGAGGCGCTGCGTGAGGCCATACTCGCGCCTCAGGAGGCGAGCGCTGCGCTGAAGGCCACTCTTCCGAACATCACGGATCGGTATTCCGACCTCGATGTCGAGCTGACGGGCGAGGAGTAGCCGTGAGTCTCACTTCTCCGAACCGCGGATACCCGCTGGAGAGGATCGCGGGCGATGTGGGGACGATGTCACGTTGGGTGGACCAGTTCGAGCTCGTCGAGGCAGCGCACGCTCAGTGGGAGAAGCTGGGGCGGGCCGCCGACAGCGCCGGCCGTGGTGCGTTGGCGGCGTCGCGTCTCGATGACCGTGACGCACTTGAGAAGGCAGAAGACGAGGCGGCGGAATGGATTGGTGCGCGAGATCGATCCGAGCAGGCACTGAACGACCTGTGGGTCGAGTACGAGCGGCACTTCGAGGCATGGGATGAGGCGTACGATTCCGCAGTGCGGGCTCTGGTCCCGTCCGAGAGCGTGCCGGTGACACTCGAGGCGCGGGACTTCCTCGACGCACTCATGGCCGCCGATTCCCCACAGGCCGTACTACTACGACAAGGTGATCTCGCTGTCCGGGGCGGGGATGCCCGAGGCGTGGAAGCCTGGACGAGACACGACGTACATCGACTTCTCCTACAACGACATCCTGCAGTCCGGGCAGAACCTCGGAGTGGTGTGGGACGGGAACAACCCGCGGGAGCATCCGGCTTTCGACCACGGCGACTACTACGAAGGACCGCATGACGATGAACTGGCAGACACGGCCGTCGTCCCATCGAGCGGGCAACCGGCGGTGTATGTCCCGCTTGATGGCATCGGGGTGCTGATGGACAATCACAACCTGATCACCACCAACAGCGACGACAATGATGAAGCCTTGAGAGACATCGAGAGGAAGGTCTTGGAATGATTCGAAGAGTCGCGTACTTCGGAGTTCTGGCCGGATTGGTGGTGGCTGTGTGCGTTGGCTGTGACTCAGCGGAAAGAGGCGAGAAGGTGGATGAATCGCTTACGTGGGAAGACGCCAAGGCGACGACGCAAGATGTGATGAAGGAGATCGCGGATCTCGTGCCTGCCGACGTGGTCGTCGGGGTTGAGCACCAGGAGTCAGGACGCCTGTTCTCCTGCGATCCTGTCGGACACCGTTGGAAGGGGGTCGCGACTGTCACTATTCAGCCGGGCACGGATATCGATGCGGTGGTCCGGGAGATCGAACAGGCCTTCAATGACGACTCGCGATTCGAGATGAGCTCCAGGACTGACGGCGGCGGAGCCTACGAACTGCACCTCACCTCGTCTGAGTCGGCAGAGGGATATCTCGTCGGCGAACTGGGCGAAGAGACGATCCAGATCGATGGGGGTTCCGCGTGCTTCGTGCTTCCCGACGATGTCTACCCCGGTGGCAAGTTCTGACGACCGTCTCGGCGGTTCCTCGGTGTCGAGCGGTCAGCGTCGAGAAGCCGTGACGCGCTTCTTCTCGCGGATGTAGACCTCGCGGCGCACCCTCGCGACGATGTCGCCGTCGCGGTCGGTGATCACGGTCTCGAACCATTCGAGCACCTTGGCGCCGCCGTGAGCCCGTTCGCGGATCTCCTCGGCTCTCTCCTTCGAGACGGCGAACTCCGCCGTGAGCACTCCACGTCCCGGCTTGAGGAACTCGATCTCCCCGCGCGTGTCCCACACCATGTAGTCGCGCCCGAGCTGGTGCATCACCAGCATGAAGAAGTACGGGTCGGTCATGGCCGACATCGACCCGCCGAATGCGGTCTTGACGTAGTTGCGCGTGAACACGTTCACGTGCAGCTCCACTGTCGCGTGCGTCCAGTCCTCGCTGAAACGGCGGATGCGGATTCCGCTGAACAGGTTCGGGATCCACAGGCTCATGCCGACGGCGAGACGGCGGGGTGTGATGCGCATGGCGTCAGTGTGGCCCAACAGGTCGTCGCGGTGCAGTCGAGTGGAGGGTTGCCACAATTGTTCTAGTTTCACTAGAATTAAGCCAATTAGTGGAGGACCGATGCTGATCAAGGTCGACATGAGCAGCGGGGCCCCGCTCTACGAGCAGGTCGCGGCATCCGTGCGGGCCGACATCGTCGCCGGCCGCGTGTCGCCCGGCGATCGTCTGCCGTCCGCACGTGAACTCGCCGACGCCCTGGAGATCAACCTGCACACGGTGCTCCGCGCCTACCAGCAGCTCCGCGACGAGGGCCTGATCGACCTGCGCCGCGGTCGCGGTGCCGTGATCTCCGGATCGGCCGCCCCCCTGGCGGAGCTGTCGCAGGACATCTCCGCGCTGGTCGCACGCGCCGCCGCCCTCGGACTTTCCCCCGCCACTCTCGCCGCCTTGATCAAGGAGACATCCGCATGAACGCCGACATCCGCCGTGCCCGTCGCGCCTTCTGGTGGGTGGGGGTGATGATCCCTTCCGCCATGATCACGCTGTCGGCCATCGTCGTTCTGGTCTGGTTGCCGGAGATCCCTGATCCATCGGCCATCCACTGGGGCAGCGACGGCGTGGACGGCTACGGTCCCCGCTGGATCCACCTGGTCATCCTCATCGGCATCGGTGGCGGAATGCTCGCCCTGTTCGCTCTCATCGCCCTGCTCGCGCACAAGATGCCGAGGGGCGGCGGAGAGCCGACGCCGGACGGTCCGCAGTGGTCGGCGACAGCGCGCTTCCTCGGAGCGGCGAACCTCGCCTCCGCCGGCTTGATGTCACTCGTGGCACTCTTCTCGGTCGGCGTGCAGCGGGGGCTCGCGGATGCTGCCGACGCTCCCGACATCACCCCCTGGGTCTTCGCCGGCTTCGCCGTCATGCTCTGCCTGGGGGTCCTGGGATGGTTCCTCCAGCCGCCGTTCGCTCCGTCCGCGGGTCCGTCCGATGCTCCGGCGACGCCCATCCCGTTGGCGGATCATGAGCGCGCGGTGTGGATCGAGACGGTGACGATCGCGCGTTCCGGTCAGATCGTCCTGGGCGTCGGCGTCTTCATCAGCATCGCCATGGCCGTGCTGCTGCTTGCGCAGGGTGTCGCCGCCTGGTGGATCACCGCAGCTGTCGCCCTGTTCCTGGTCGGCGCGGTCGCGACCTCGCTGTCGTTCCGGGTGCAGGCGAGCGCCGCCGGGCTCCAGGTTCGCTCGACCGTGGGCTGGCCGAGGATCGTCATTCCCGCGGACCGGATCGTGAGCGTTCGCGCAATCGAGGTCGATCCCTTCGCCGAGTTCGGCGGCTGGGGATACCGCATCGGCACCGACGGTCGCCGCGGTGTCGTGTTGAGAAAGGGCCCAGGACTCGAGGTGACCCGCGCAGACGGACGCCGCTTCGTCGTGACGGTCGACGATGCACGGACAGGGGCGGCGGTCCTCGCGACCGCGTCTCGGAAGGACGGCTGACCCATGACCGATTCCCTCGAGAACACCGTTCGCCGTGTGCCCTGGTTCGCGGTGGTCGCGTTCGTCGTGCTCGCATGCGGATTGGCCTGGCTCGTCGCCCTTCCGTTCTGGCTCGGACACGGCCTGTCCGAGCCTCTCACGCCTGTGCTGCTTCCGGTCATGATGTGGACTCCGGCGGTCGCCGCGCTCATCGTCACCTTCGCGCTGCGGGTTCCCGCACGGGGCGCGCGTGCACGGTTCCTCGGAGTCTGGCCTCTGCGTCCCGCGAAGCGCGTGATCTGGATGCTCCTGCTCGCCTGGCTCGTGCCACCGCTGCTGGTCGGCGTGAGCATCCTCGTGGCTGCCGCACTCGGCTTCGTGACGCTCGATCCCACATTCGCGGGCCTGTCCGCGCAGCTCGCGAAGGCGCTGCCCGAGGGGACGACGATGCCGCCCATCGCGGTCGTCGTGGTCGCCCAGCTCGCGATCATCCCTGTCGGGGCGCTCTTCAACGGCATCTTCGCCTTCGGTGAGGAACTCGGCTGGCGGGGGTGGCTCGTTCCGGCATTGCGTCCGCTCGGCACCTGGCCCGCGCTGCTCCTCAGCGGGGTGATCTGGGGCGTCTGGCACAGCCCGGTGATCCTCCTGGGGTACAACTTCGGCCGCACCGACATCACCGGCGTGCTCTTCATGATCGGCGGCTGCGTGGCGTGGGGCATCCTGTTCGGCTGGCTGCGTCTGCGCTCGGCCTCGGTCTGGCCCGCAGTCATCGCCCACGGCTCGCTCAACGCGGCAGGCGGGCTCGTTCTGGTCTTCGCCGCGTCGCAGCCCGACATGGCGCTGGCGGGGCCGCTCGGAGTCGCCGCGTGGATCGTGATCGCCGTCGTGGTGCTGGTGCTGGTGGTGACCGGGCAGTTCCGCCCGCAGCCCGAATTGGCTGGTACCCGGGGTCGCCTGCTCTCACCTCCGCGCTCCTGACGGCGTCGACGGGACGGGCCTTGACGCTCCTCTCGTCGCGGGGTTTGCTGGGCTGATGGAACCCACCGCTGATGCCTGGTCCCTTACCGACGCCTACCTCGCCGAAGTCCTGGTCGGCCACGATCCTGCCCTGGAGGCCGCGCTCGCCGCGCAGCGCAACGCCGGGATGCCCGCCATCGAGGTCGCACCCGTCGCGGGAAAGCTGCTGAACCTGCTCGCGCGCATCAGTGGCGCGCGCCGCGTGCTCGAGATCGGCACGCTCGGCGGCTACTCCACGATTTGGCTCGCCCGCGCCGTGGGCCCGGAGGGGAGCGTCGTCACGGTCGAGGCGGAAGCGGCCAACGCCGCCGTCGCGCGGGCCAGCATCGATGCGGCAGGGGTCGGCGACCACGTCGACATCCGCATCGGACGGGCAGTCGACGTGCTGCCCACCCTGGTCGGCGGGTTCGACCTGGTCTTCATCGACGCCGACAAGGAGTCCAACACGATCTACCTCGACTGGGCCGCGAAGCTCGGACACCCCGGCACCGTGGTCGTGCTCGACAACATCGGCAGGGAAGGCGAGATCGTGCGCGACGACTCCGATGACGCGAAGGTGATCGGCACGAGGGACGGACTGCGAATGCTGGGGGAGGACCCGCGCTTCGACGCGACCGCCCTGCAGACCGTGGGCATCAAAGGGTGGGATGGCGTCGCGCTCGCCGTCGTCCTCTGAGCATCGATCCCGTCTCGCGGCGGCTACTCGATCCCCGCGCCGCGGTGGGGCCCTGTCTCCCAGGGAAGGTCCCTGAGCCCGTCGAAGGGTCGGGCTAGACTGGGCGCGGATCGACGACGCTCCACACAACGTTTTCCCTGAGCAAGGAGCACATCAGTGGCACTGATCGAGGCTGTAGGCGCACGCGAGATTCTGGACTCGCGCGGTAACCCGACCGTTGAGGTGGAGGTGCTCCTCGACGACGGCATCGTCCAGCGGGCGGCCGTCCCGTCCGGCGCGTCCACGGGCGCGTTCGAGGCGTACGAGCTGCGTGACGGCGACAAGGGCCGTTATGGCGGCAAGGGCGTGCTCAAGGCCGTCGAGGCCGTCATCGACGAGCTCGGCCCGGCACTCGAGGGCGTGGAGGCGAGCGAGCAGCGCATCGTCGACGAGATCCTCAACGAGGTCGACGGCACCGAGAACAAGAAGCGCGTCGGCGCCAACGCGATCCTCGGGGTGAGCCTGGCGGTCGCCAAGGCCGCCGCCGACTCGGCCGATCTGCCCCTGTTCCGTTACCTCGGTGGACCGAACGCGCACGTGCTGCCCGTTCCGCTGTTCAACGTCATCAACGGCGGAGAGCACGCCGACAACGGTATCGACATGCAGGAGTTCTTCCTCGCCCCGATCGGCGCGGACACCTACTCCGAGGCACTGCGCTGGGGCGTCGAGACGTACCACGTGCTGCGCGCCGAGCTCAAGGCCGCCGGCTACGCGACCGGCCTCGGCGACGAGGGCGGTTTCGCCCCCGACCTGCCCAGCAACCGCGAGGGCCTCGACTTCCTCGTCAAGGCGATCGAGAAGGCCGGCTTCACGCCCGGCACCGACATCGCGCTCGGCCTCGACGTCGCCGCCACCGAGTTCTTCAAGGACGGCGTCTACCGCCTCGACAACAAGGATTGGGACGCGGCGGCGCTCACCGAGTACTACGTCGGCCTGGTGAACGACTTCCCGATCGTCACGATCGAGGACGCCCTGGCCGAGGACGACTGGGACAGCTGGAAGATGCTCACCGACGCGCTGGGCTCCAAGGTGCAGCTGGTGGGTGACGACCTGTTCGTCACCAACCCGCAGCGTCTCGCCGACGGCATCAAGCGCGGCGTGGCCAACTCGCTCCTGGTGAAGGTCAACCAGATCGGCACCCTGACCGAGACGTTCGACGCGGTCAGCCTTGCTCAGCGTTCGGGCTACACGGCGATGCTCTCGCACCGTTCGGGCGAGACCGAGGACACCACCATCGCCGACCTGGCCGTCGCGACCAACGCGGGTCAGATCAAGGCGGGTGCTCCTGCGCGCAGCGAGCGTGTCGCGAAGTACAACCAGCTCCTGCGCATCGAGGAAGAACTCGGCGACGCCGCGGTCTTCGCCGGTCGTTCGGCGTTCCCGCGCGCCAAGGCCTGAGCGCAGCTGACACTGGAGCAGCCGCGTAGCGGCAAGATGAAGCCGCCATCGTAGCGGCATGACGAAGGAGGGGCCGTGGCACGACGACCGGCTCCTCCTTCGGCGTCTCCGGCGAAGGCTCCGACGGCATCCTCGTCAGCCCGGAAGCCCCGGACACGGACCGCAACAGCAGAGCCCCCTCGTGTCGACGTGCGCGAGTGGGCGTCCGGTATCCGCCTCTCGGCGTTCTCGGTCATCATGCTCTCGCTGGTCGTTCTGGGCGCCTGGGTGCTCGTGCCGACGCTGGGCACGTTCATCGACCAGCGGCAGAAGATCGCGGCCCTCGAGGCGTCCGTCCACGTGAGCGAGCAACAGATCGCCGCTCTCGTGCACGAGCGCGAGCGGTGGCAAGACCCCGCGTACATCACCACCCAGGCGCGTGAACGCCTGTACTACGTCAAGCCCGGCGAGGTCGTGTATCTCATCGACAATGACCTCGACCCCGCGGCATTGCCCCGTGAACAGGACCCGGTGAGCGACACCCTCGAGGAGAAGCCCTCCGACTGGATGCCGCAGCTGTTGCGAACCCTCACCTCTGCGGGGCTCAGCGACACCGCCGCGGTCGCGCGCTGACCGCGGCCTCGGAGCATCCTCCCGGCAGCCTCCCCTACGCTGGAGGGGTGACCACGCCGCCTTTCCCTGCCCCGACCTCCGCCGAGCTCGCCGTCGTATCCGCTCAGCTCGGACGCTTGGCCCGGGGTGTCGTCGGCATCGCCGCGCGGTGTGTGTGCGGCAACCCGACCGTGGTCGCGACGACCCCGCGCCTGCCGGACGGCACGCCGTTCCCCACGTTCTATTACCTGACCCACCCGGCGGCGACCGCCGCGATGTCGACGCTCGAGGCCACCCAGGTCATGCCGGAGCTCTCCGCGCTGCTGGCCGATGACGAGTCGGTCGCGGCGGCATACCTCGCGGCGCACCAGGCCTACCTCGCCGATCGTGCGCAGTTCGGCGAGGTCCCCGAGATCGACGGCATCTCCGCCGGCGGCATGCCGACCCGCGTGAAGTGCCTGCATGCACTCGCCGGCCACGCGCTCGCTGCGGGCCCCGGTGTGAACCCGATCGGCGATGAGGCGCTCGCGCGCTCGTCCTGGTCGCCGGAACGGTGCCGTTGCGACGACCCCGGTGCCGCTACGCGCGACGAGCCGGACGCATGATCCGGCGGCGGATGCTGCGCAGCGTCGTCGCCATCGCGGCGGTGACGGCATCCGTGATGCTGCTCGGGGCGACGGCGACGCCGGGGCCGGTCCCGGATGACCCGAGCGACCCGGTGCGCGCCTCGGAGTACTGGCTCGACGGTGCCCGCATCCGTGAGGCGTGGCAGACGACCCGCGGCGACGGCGTCACGATCGCCGTGATCGACACCGGTATCGGCATCGTGCCGGCGACCTTCGGCGACGCGGTCATCGGTGGGACCGACGTCTCCGGCACCGGAACCCCGGACGGTCGCACCCCTCTCGGCGCGATCGACGGCAACCACGGCTCCTGGGTGGCCTCGCTCGCTGCCGGACGCGGCGCTCCCGACGGCACCGGCATGATCGGAGTCGCTCCGGAGGCGAACCTCCTCTCGATCTCCGTCGGCTTCGGAGCGGCCGCCGCCGTTCCGTTCACGGAGCAGGTCGCGAAGGGTATGAGGTGGGCCGTCGACAACGGCGCCGACATCATCAACCTCTCCTTCACCACCAACACGCTCGACTGGGATGAGAGCTGGGACGACGCGTTCCTCTACGCCTTCGAGCACGACGTCGTGGTGGTCGTCGCGGCCGGCAACCGGGGGAGCGGCACGAGTATCATCGGAGCCCCCGCGACGATTCCCGGCGTTCTCACCGTCGGCGGCGTCGACCAGACCGGAACCGCGAGCGTGGAGGCGTCGACCCAGGGCATCACGATCGGGATCTCCGCGCCCAGCGAAGGACTGCTGGGAGTGTCGGCAGACGGCAAGCTGGCCTCGTGGAGCGGCACCAGCGGTGCGGCACCGATCGTCGCGGGTATCGCGGCCCTCATCCGCTCCGCGCACCCCGACATCAAGGCCATCGACGTCATCAACCGCATCATCAAGACGGCCATCCCGGTGGACGGCGCCGAGAAGCCCAGCGATCCGCTCTACGGTTACGGGCTGGTCGATGCCGCCGCCGCGATCGATGCGGACCTTCCCGCCGTCGACAAGAACCCGATGGGCGACCTCGCCGAATGGGTGCGCCTGTTCCGTCGCGCAGAGGCCGAACCGCAGACCGAAGCGCCCATCACGCCGGTGGAGATCCCGCCGCTGCCGGACGCCGACGCGCCGACCGAACCCGGTTCACCGCTGCTTCCCAGTGCTGATTCACTGCGCTACGGTACCCTGCCGCTCGTCGCGCTCACAGTCCCTGGTATCCTGATAGCGCTTGGCGTCACCGCTGCTGCCCGGCGCATCCGATCGGCGCGCTCTCTTCGTGCGCCAAAACCCTGACTCCAAGGAGTTGTCCCCCTGTGCCCAAGATTCTGATTGTCGGTGGCGGCTACGCCGGTTTCTACACCGCATGGAAGCTCGAGAAGCACCTCCGCAAGGGTGAGGCCGAGGTCACCATGGTGGACCCGCTGCCGTACATGACGTACCAGCCCTTCCTTCCCGAGGTCGCCGCCGGCTCGATCGAGGCTCGCCACTCCGTGGTCGCCCACCGTCGTCACCTCACGCGCACCAACGTGCTCACGGCGAAGGTGACCAACATCAACCACGCCGAGAAGACGGCGACGATCACGCCGCCTGTGGGCGATCCGTACGAGTTCGCGTACGACCAGATCGTCGTGACCGCCGGTGCCGTCTCGCGCACGTTCCCGATCCCGGGCATCGCCGACAACGCGATCGGTCTGAAGACGATCGAAGAAGCCGTCGCGATCCGCGACCGCGTCATGTCGAACTTCGACAAGGCCGCCTCGCTGCCCGCCGGTCCGGAGCGCGACCGCCTGCTCACGGTCGTCGTCGTCGGTGGTGGCTTCGCCGGCATCGAGGTGTTCGCCGAGCTCCGCTCGCTGGCCTCCTCGCTGGTGGGCAAGTACCCGCAGCTGCGCTTCGAGGACACGCACTTCCACCTCATCGAGGCGATGGGCCGCATCATGCCCGAGGTCTCGCTGCAGACGAGCGAGTGGGTGCTCAAGGACCTCGCCAAGCGCGGTGCCAACGTGCACCTTGACACGCAGCTCACCAGTGCGGTCGACGGCAACGTCGAGCTCTCCACGGGCGAGGTCATCCCGACCGACGTCATCGTCTGGACCGCTGGTGTCATGGCCAACCCGACCGTCGTCCGCGGCGGAGACCTTCCGGTCGAGGAGCGCGGTCGCATCCAGACCCGCGCCGACCTGCGCGTCGGAACCCCGGAGGCTTTCGTCGAGGGCGCCTGGGCCGCCGGTGACGTGTCGGCCGTTCCCGACCTGTCCGGTGGCGGCGTCGGCGGCTTCTGCGTGCCGAACGCCCAGCACGCCGTGCGTCAGGCGAAGCTGCTCGCGAAGAACCTCGTCGCCGTGCTCCGTGGAGAGGACCCCAAGGAGTACGTCCACAAGAACCTGGGTGCCGTCGCCGGTCTCGGCCTCTACAACGGTGTCTTCCAGTCCGGCAAGATCGCCCTCAAGGGCTTCGTCGCCTGGGTCGCGCACCGTGGCTACCACGGCCTCGCGATGCCCACGTGGGAGCGCAAGTTCCGCGTGATCTGGGGCTGGTGGAACAACCTGTGGCTCGGCCGCGACCTCGTGAACCTCGAGACCGTGCAGAACCCGCGCTACGTGTTCGAGGAGTTCGCCGCCCGTCCGCGTCCGGCTGCCGATGCTGCTCCGGCCGCCGCGAAGGCTCCGGCTGCGAAGAAGGCTCCTGCGGCCAAGGCGTCTGCTGCCGACAAGGCTGCCGCCGACACGGCCGAGGTCGCGGAGAAGGCACCGGCCAAGAAGGCTCCGGCGAAGAAGGCTCCTGCCAAGAAGCCCGTCGCCGAGAAGGCTGCCGCCAAGTAGTCCGCAGCGTCTCACATCGAAAGGCCCTCCCCGCGCGGGGAGGGCCTTTCGCGTTTCCGCGCGCTCGCGGTGCCCCTGCCGTCGTCCTGACGGGGTGGCTCCCGCCGGTCCGCTTCGCCCCACGAAGGTCGACTGCCTGGGGCGATCTCGGGCGTCGCGCGGCGCTGTTCGGCAGATGAACGCCCGAACACCTGAACGCCCCACTCAGCCGCGTCTTCTACCCTGTTCCCACAGCCCCTGACAGAGACGAGCCCTTCATGAGCCCCGCCGCTGCCGTCGCGACAGCCGCCGACCACGGTTTCACCGGACTGACCGGTTTTGCCGCCGATATCCTCACCGCTCTCGGAGACATCGGCGTCGGGGTGCTGGTGTTCATCGAGGTGCTGATCCCGCCCATCCCCAGCGAGGTGATCCTGCCGTTCGCGGGCTACCTGAGCCAGAGCGGCGATCTGCACCTCGGCTGGCTCATCTTCTGGAGCACGCTCGCCTCGTGGATCGGTGCGTTGCTGCTCTACGCACTGGGGCGCGCCATCGGAATGGAACGGGCCGTGCGGCTGCTCGCGGCCACCCGCCTGGTCAGCAGGTCGGATCTGGATCGAGGGGCGCACTGGTTCGCGCGCAGCGGCGGATGGACGGTGCTGGTCGGCCGGATGGTGCCAGGAGTCCGGAGCTTGATCTCGATACCGGCCGGTGCCTCGCGCATGGGCCTGGTGCGCTTCAGCATGTACACGATCATCGGCAGCGGTCTCTGGAACGCGATGCTCATCGGTGCCGGCGCCGCGCTCGGCACTCAGCACGAGAAGCTCGAGAGCTACCTCGGCTATCTCGACTACGTCGTGTACACCGCGATCGCGGGGGCGCTGATCGTGCTCGTCATCCGTCGTATCCGCGAGGCGAGCACACTACGCTCGCGCACAGCGCGGGCCGACGCAGCCACGATCGACGCCGCGGGAGAGTGAGCGTACCCCCGGTCGGACTCGAACCGACACTGAAGCGATTTTAAGTCGCCTGCCTCTGCCATTGGGCTACGGGGGCGTCGTCCTCGCCAGCCTATCGGGGGAGGAGGTGCTGCTACGGGGTGTCGTGAGACGTGATCCGGCGTACGGTCAGGCCGTAGGGTGGGGGAGTGCTCGATCTCACCGATGAACTGAGCCCCGTCGAGGGCGCCCTCGCTGTCGCTCCGGAGTGGCAGGATCCCGCCCGCTACTGGCCGCGACTGTCCGCCGCGACCGGCCATCTTCCTGCCCCGGTGGCGGTGATCGATCGGGAGGCGCTGCGCTACAACGCGATGGATCTGCTCGTCCGTTCGGGTGGGCTCCCCATCCGTGTGGCCTCGAAGTCGGTCCGCGTGCGGGCGGTGCTGGATGCGGTGCTGCGACTGCCGGGATACCGCGGCATCCTCGCGTTCACCCTCGCCGAAGCGCTCTGGCTCGCCGAGGACCATGACGACATCATGCTGGGGTATCCCACCGTCGACCGTGCGGGTCTCGGGCAGCTCTTCGCGGACGAGCGCGCTGCGCAGCGCGTCACTCTCATGATCGACGACCCCGTGCACCTCGATGTCATCGACAGCGTGGCCGGTCCGGCGGAGCGACCGGAGATCCGGGTCGCGATCGATGTGGACGCCTCCTGGCGGTCGGCCGTGCTCGGCCACATCGGCGTGCGTCGCTCTGCGCTCTTCAGCGCGGGCGAAGTCGTCGCCTTCGCCCGCAAGGTGGTCGCGCGACCGGGCTTCCGCCTCGTGGGCCTCCAGATGTACGACGCGCAGATCGCCGGCCAGGGGGATGATGCCGGACCGGATGCACCCCTGATCCGCCTCGTGCAGGCGCGCTCCCGTGCGGAGCTGCGGGAGCGACGGGCGGCCATCGTCGACGCGGTGAGCGGCGTCGCGGCGTTGGAGATCATCAACGGCGGCGGCACGGGTTCGCTCGAGTTCACCGGCAGCGACGAGTCCCTGACCGAAGCCAGCGCCGGAAGCGGTCTGCTCGGCGGCCACCTGTTCGACGGCTATCGCTCGTTCCAGCCGGCACCTGCCTCGGCGTTCGCGTTCGACGTCGTCCGGCGTCCTGCTGCCGACATCGCGACGGTGCTCGGCGGCGGATGGATCGCCTCCGGACCTCCCGTGGCGTCGCGTCAACCCCTGCCGGCGTGGCCGCAGGGATTGCACACCCTGCCGCGCGAGGCAGCCGGCGAGGTGCAGACTCCACTCCAGGGCAGAGCAGCATCGAGCCTGGGCGTGGGGGACCGGGTCTGGTTCCGGCACTCCAAGAGCGGTGAGCCCGCCGAGCGTATCGAGCAGTATCACCTGGTGTCGGGGGACGAGGTCATCGACGAACTGCCCACGTACCGCGGCGAGGGAAAGGCGTTCCTGTGACGAGGATCGGTGGGACGTGGCAGAACTGGGCACGCTCGGCATCGGTCCGACCGGTACGCGTGGAACGCCCGAGAAGCCCGGAGGGGGTGCAGCGCGCCGTCCAGGCCGCGGCGTCTCAGGGCCTCGCCATCAAGGCGGTCGGTTCCGGGCACAGCTTCACCGGGATCGCAGTCGCCCCCGGGGTACTGCTTGAGCTCGACGACCTGCACGGCCTGGTCTCCGCGGATGCTGCCACCGGTCGGGTCAGGCTTCTCGCCGGCACGCGGCTGCACCGCATTCCCGGACTGCTGGCGCCCTACGGTCTCGCGATGCAGAACCTCGGCGACATCGATCGACAGTCGATCTCGGGTGCGATCTCCACGGGCACTCATGGGACCGGCGCCGGCTACGGTGGTCTGGCGACCCAGGTCGTCGGCATCACCCTGGTCACCGCGGCGGGCGAGTTCCTGCGCATCGATGAGGAGCAGAACAGCGAGCTGCTGCCGGCTGTCGCCCTCGGCCTCGGCGCGCTCGGGATCATCGTGGAGGTGACGCTGCAGTGCGTGCCCTCGTTCGTCATGCACGCGATCGACGAGCCCGCACCCCTGGACGACGTGCTCGCGACGCTCGACGAGCGGGTGGCGGCGTCCGATCACTTCGAGTTCTACTGGTTCCCACACACCGACGTCGCTCTCACCAAGCGGCAGACGCGACTCCCGGAGTCCACGGTGCGGCAGCCGCTCCCGATCGTCGGAAAGTGGGTCGACGAGACCCTGCTGTCCAACGGCGTATACCGGGTGGTCTGCGCGGCGGGGCAGGTGGTGCCCGCCGTGACGCCGCCGTTCAGCCGACTGGCGGTGAAGCTCACGGGGAACCGCGAGTACACCGACCTGTCGAACCGGGTGCTGACGCAGAGCCGCACCGTGCGCTTCCGGGAGATGGAGTACGCGCTGCCTGCGGAGAACGTCGTGTCGGCGTTCCGCGCGGTGCAGGCGCTGATCGCGCAGCGCGGCTGGCGAATCGAGTTCCCGATCGAGGTACGGTTCGCCGCCGAGGACGACCGGTGGCTCTCGACCGCGCACGGCCGCGCATCGGGGTACATCGCCGTGCACCGCTACTGGCGTGCCGACCCCACGGTGTACTTCGAAGCCGTGGAGGAGATCATGCTCGCGCACGGCGGTCGTCCGCACTGGGGCAAGCTCCACACGCTGGACGCCGGGCAGCTGCGGGAACGCTATCCGCGGTTCGACGACTTCCTCGCACTCCGGGACCGGCTCGATCCGGAGCGCCGCTTCGGCAACCGCTACCTCGAGCGGGTGCTCGGAGCCTGAGGCAGATTCACAGCCGCGGCGTGCAGCGCGCCCAGTACACGTGCAGAGAGCGCCGATAGGATGAGACAAAACGAGGAAGGGTGGGCCTCTGATGGAATGGCTTGTGCCAGTACTGATCGTCGTCGGCGTGATCCTGCTGGTCGGGATCTACCTGTGGGCGACGTACAACTCGCTGGTGCAGCTGAACGTCAGAGTCGACGAAGCATGGAGCGGCATCACGGTGCAGCTGAAGCGACGAGCCGATCTCATCCCGAACCTCATCGAGACGGTCAAGGGTTATGCCTCCCACGAGAAGGCGGTCTTCGAGAACGTCACCCGTGCGCGTGCCGAGACTCTGAACGCCGGCAGCCCGGGCGCCGCCGGCATCGCCGAAGGGCACCTGCAGCAGGCGCTGCGCAGCCTGTTCGCGGTCGCTGAGGCGTACCCGCAGCTGCAGGCCAGCCAGAACTTCCTCCAGGTGCAGCAGGCGCTGGTCGACACCGAGGACAAGATCCAGGCGGCCCGTCGCTTCTACAACGGCGGGGTGCGGGAGCTGAACACCAAGATCAAGGTGTTCCCCAACAACCTGTTCGCCAAGAGCCTCGGCTTCACCGAGCGCGAGTTCTTCGAGGTCGCAGACAGCGGGGCGATCTCTGAGCCGCCGCGCGTCCAGTTCTGACGCCGACCGTCTGCGTCACCACGGCGCGAGGACGATGTTCGTCGCGGTGAAGGAGACGTCTCCGCGCACGAGCCAGGACTCGGTGCGGTACGTCGTCGTGCGCGGGCTGCCGTCCTGACCGGTGCCGGTGACCGTCGCGACCAGGACCCCGTCCGTCGCGTCGAAGTGCGTCGTGGTGAGCGTCAGTGACGGCGGGGCCTCGATGCGATACCGGATGTCGCTGACGGCGCGGAATTCCGTACCCCAGGGGATGCGGATGCCGCACCCGGCGGGAATCTCGGCCCCGCCGGTCGTGCACTCGGCGAGGCGTTCCTCCAACGCGGACTGCGCCGCCTCCGTCGCCTCGGGGAGCAGAGCCGCGTCGAGTGACACCTCAGCCGTCTCCCCGGGAAGCACGATCACCTCCGCCTCTCCCGAGAGCAGCTCCCGGGGCGCCGGCGCGACCGTGTAGACCGCGGGGAACAGAGCAGCGTCCTCGCCGATCGCGAAGGTCGCGTCGCCGATCATGAAGAAGGCCCCCGTTGACGCGTCGGCCTGCACGGACCCGCGGCCGGCGGCGTCGACCCGCCAACGGCCCTCGGTCCGCGACAGCGGCAGCGATGCCGTGCGCGTCTCGCCGGCGAGGACGAATGAGACCTCCGCTGTCGCCGTGTCGCCGCTCTGATCCACAGCGGTCGTCGCCGGGTCCTCGATGCGCTCGTCTGCCGCGGCGAATGCCGTCAGGGATGTCTCGGACGCCTTCGTGCTCACAGATGCGAGGGCAGCGGCGTCGCCGGACTCGAGCGCGCGCAGGTAGGAGAGCGCGGTGTCCTCTGCCGACGCAGGACGACTCGACACCTGCCAGATCCACAGTCCGGCCCCGATGAGCAGCACCAGCCCGGCTGCGCTCGCGAGGATCCACACGCGGCGGCGCGTCATCCGGTCTGCTCCCTCGAGTGCGTATGGCGCCGCACGGATGCCAGAGCGTCGCCGACGAGCGCGGAGTGAAGAGCATCCGCGGCGTCGCCCCATCCCGACACCGACACGTGCTCCAGGCCCTGCCAGGTCGCCGCGAGGGCGATCTCGCGCGCGATCCGCTCCGCATCCTCCGGCCGTGACTGCGGCTCCCACCAGGCCGACTGCACCTGGAGGGTCGCGGCGGCGCGGTCCGCCTTGAGATCGACACGGGCGACGATCCGGTCGCCGACGAGCACGGGGAGCGAGTAGTAGCCGTAGCGGCGCTTCTCGGCCGGCACGTAGATCTCGATGCGGTAGTCGAGGTCGAAGGCACGCAGAGCGCGGTCGCGGAACCAGACCACCGGATCGAACGGGGTCAGCACGGCGGCCGCGTCGACACGGCGGGGGAGCACCGCGTCGCGATGACGCCAGGCGGGCAACGGACGCCCCCCGCGCTCCCACCCGCGCACCTGCACGGGGAGCAGCTCTCCGGACGCGGCGAGATCCGCGATCGCCTGCGTGACTCCGGCCCGATCGCGGATCCGGTAGTAGTCGGCGAGATCGGACTGCGTGGCGACGCCGGAGGAGCGTGCGGCGCGGGCGATCAATGTGCGGATGGCCTCCTGGCGCGGGATCTGCTGCCGACGGATGTGCTCCGGGATCACCTGCTCGGCGAGGGCGTACGTGCGCTCGAAGCCCTTGCGTCCGCTGATCGCGACGTCGCCGGTGCGCCACAGATGCTCCAGGGCGAGCTTGACGTCATCCCAATCCCACCAGGTGCCCCGTTCGCGCGGGGCGTCAGCGCGGAGATCCGCGGGGCGGAGAGGTCCTCGTGTGCGCAGTTCGTCCTGCACCCATTGCAGCGTGCGGGCATTGCTGCTCATCCAGGAGCCCTCTACGGACCATCGACGGCGGAAGTCGTCCATCCGGAACTGCCAGAGCGGCCAGTCCTCGATCGGGATGAAGGTGGCCTCATGCGCCAGATACTCCACATAGTGCGTCGTCCGGGACAGGAAGACCTTGTCGAGCAGCGCGGGATCGTAGGCGCCGAGCCGCGACAGCAGCGGGAGGTAGTGCGAGCGGGCGAAGACGTTCACGGAGTCGATCTGGAGCACCCCGATCCGATCCATCACGCGATGGATGTGCGCCGCGGTGACCGACGCGGGACGCGCCCGTGTGAAGCCCTGAGCCGCCAGTGCCATTCGTCGCGCGTGGGCGGGAGCGAGAGTGTCTGTCACGCCGTCAGCGTATCGCCGGCCGCCGACATCCGCCGTGCGGCAACGTGTGCGTCTGCGATCGCCGTAGACTTGGGCGATGAGCGACGAGCAGCGGCCCAGGCTGAGGGATCTCTTCCGTCCGCGCCCGGTCACGACCGACCGCACGGTGACGACCGAAGCCGACGAGGCGGTGCCGATCACTCTGCGCGTCGCAGCGGGCTACGCGTGGAGGCTCCTGCTGATAGCCGCGGCGATCGGCGTCTTCATCTGGCTGGTCATGCTGCTCAAGCTGCTCGTGATCCCGCTCATGGTGGGCATCCTCATCACGGCGCTGCTGTGGCCGGCATTCGAGTGGATGCTGCGCCATCGGTTCCCGAGGTGGGTGGCGATCCTCGTGTCGTTGCTGGGAACCGCCGCGATCGTCGGCGGACTGCTCTGGCTCGTGATCTGGCAAGTGCGGGTCGAGCTGCCGGATGTGCAGAAGAGCTCGACGGAGGCCTTCGAGCAGTTCCAGGTGTGGCTCCATGACGGACCCCTCAACCTGTCGGACACACAGATCGCGAACTACCTTCAGCAGGGCTTGGACATGCTCAACGAGCAGGCGCAGGTGCTCTGGTCCGGCGCGCTCGCGATCGGCACCACCGTCGGTCATGTGGCGACGGGCGCCGTGCTCGCCCTCTTCATCCTCATCTGCCTGCTGGCCGACGGCGCAGGCATCTGGCGCTGGACGCTCAAGCTCTTCCCGCGCAACGGGCGTCAGGCAGTCGACGGTGCGGCGCGCAACGGCTGGAAGACCGTCGTCAACTACGCGCGGACGCAGCTCTTCGTCGCCACGATCGACGCCGTCGGCATCGGCCTCGGCGCCTTCCTGCTGCAGGTGCCGCTCGCGTTGCCCGTGGCGGTGCTGGTGTTCCTCGGATCGTTCATCCCGATCGTCGGCGCCGTCGTCACCGGCGCTGTCGCCGTGTTCCTCGCCCTCGTCTACAACGGTCCCTGGATCGCATTGTGGATGCTCCTCGTCGTGCTCGCAGTGCAGCAGCTCGAAGGACACATCCTGCAGCCGATCCTGATGGGCTCTGCCGTGAAGGTCCACCCTCTGGCCGTCGTCCTCGTCGTCGCGGGTGGCGCCATGATCGCCGGCATCCCCGGCGCTCTCTTCGCCGTGCCGTTGGCGGCGTTCATCAACGTCGCCGCGGTGACGTTGAGCACCGGGTCGTGGCGAACAGGCGTGGACCCCAGCGGAGATCTGATCTGGAGCACAGTACCGCGTGAGCGGAGACGGAGGAATCAATGAGCGAAGTCCCCAGCCTGGCCGAGTTCGAGTACGCAGCTCAAAGTCTGGCTGAGGTGATCTCGCACACGCCGACGCTGCCGTCGCGAGCCCTCTCCGACATCCTCGGCGCGCCGGTCGTGCTGAAGATGGAGAATCTGCAGCGCACCGGGTCCTTCAAGATCCGCGGCGCGGCGTACCGACTGTCCCGCCTGAGCGCCGAGGAGCGCGCGCGCGGTGTCGTGGCGGCGTCGGCCGGCAACCACGCACAGGGCGTCGCCCTCGCGGCGCAGGAGCTCGGCATCTCGGCCACGATCTTCATGCCGCTGGGTGTTCCTGTTCCCAAGCTGCTCGCCACCCGTGGCTACGGCGCCGACGTCGTGCTCGAGGGCGAGACGGTCGCGACCTCCCTCCGACTCGCCGCCGAGTTCGCCGAACGAACCGGCGCGGTGCTGATCCCGCCGTTCGACCACCGCGATGTGGTGATCGGCCAGGGTACGCTCGGGCTCGAACTGCTGCAGGACGCACCCGACGTCGAGACGATCGTGCTGGGTATCGGCGGTGGAGGGCTCATCGCCGGCGTCGCCGCCGCGGTCAAGGCCCGCGCCGCGGAGCTGGGCCGCACGGTCCGCATCATCGGCGTGCAGGCGGAGAACGCCGCTGCCGTGCCGCCGTCGCTCCAGGCCGGGCACCCCGTCGACATCGTCACGCGCCCCACGATCGCCGACGGCATCCTCGTCGCCCGTCCCGGAGCGATCCCGTTCGACATCATCAAGGAGTACGTCGATGAGGTCGTCACGGTCTCGGACGACGATCTGGCCCGCGCCATCCTGGTGCTGCTGGAGCAGGCCAAGGTCGTCGTCGAGCCCGCCGGTGCGGCCGGCGTCGCGGCGATCCTCGCCGGCAAGGTACCGAGGACGGGCAAGACCCTGGCGGTGTTGTCCGGCGGCAACATCGATCCCCTCCTGCTGCAGCGCGTCGTCTCGCACGGGCTCGCCGCTTCCGGTCGCTACCTGACGATCCGAATCCCGCTTCCCGACCGTCCTGGACAGCTGGCACGCGTGTCGGAGCTGATCGCGGAGGCCGGAGCCAACGTCATCGAGGCGATGCACACGCGCCACGGCCACGGGCTGCAGATCAGCGACGTCATCCTCGAGCTCAGCGTCGAGACGCGCGGGCCGGAGCACTCCGAGCACACTCTCGACACGCTCCGCGCTGCCGGGTTCGAGCCCATCCTCGTCCCGGATTGAGTCGCACGGCGGCAGCATGCAGAACGCCCCTCGGACCACGGTCGGAGGGGCGTTCGTGCGTTCAGGGGCAGATCAGCCGGTGTAGGTCTCGACGTTCACGATCTCGACGGCGATCGAGCGCCCGTTCGGAGCCTCGTACGACGACTTCTCGCCGACCTTGAGGCCGAGGATCGCCTGTCCGAGCGGGCTGGCCTCGCTGTAGACGTCGAGGTCGCTGCCGGCGGCGATCTCGCGGCTGCCGAGCAGGAAGACCTCTTCGCCGCCCGCGACGACGGCCGTGACGACGGTACCGGGCTCGACGATGCCGCGGCTGGCCGGAGCCTCGCCCACCTTCGCGGTCTTCAGCAGACCCTCGAGGGTGCGGATGCGGGCCTCCTGCTTGCCCTGCTCATCCTTCGCAGCGTGGTAGCCGCCGTTCTCCTTGAGGTCGCCTTCTTCGCGGGCGGCCTCGATGCGCTTGGCGATCTCCTCGCGACCGAAGGTCGACAGGTGCTCCAGCTCGGCGACGAGACGGTCGTACGCTTCCTGCGTGAGGAAGGGAACCTGAGCGTCGGTTGACATGACGAAGCTCCTTCTTTCGGTATCCCGGCCACGGACTGCGGGGGATATGCCAAGACGCCCCGGCACGGTGCCAGGGCGTCGTCTGTCTGCGATGAGTCTAAGCGACCCAGCAGGTGTTCACCAAACCTGTGGTGGCTGCGGCAACGGTCGGCACGGTGGCGGAGACGGCCGTCGAATGGCTGTCTCCCGCGGCGATGTCGACCAGCTTCCAGCCCACGACACCGAACTCCTCGTCGAGGGCCTCGACGATGCACACCACATCTTTGCCCTGCACCCCCGTGACCTGGAAACGGACCTCCACGGAGTGCTCGTCGACCAGATCGAAGCCCAGATCGTCGGCGTCCACCGACGACATCGACTGGTTCACGGTCATCCACCCGAACGCCCCGACCGCGAGTGCAGCGATGGCGATCCCCACGATCCAGGGTCCCCGCCGCCGGCGGGTACGGCCGTATCGGTCGTCGAGCTGTGCTGCTGTCGTCACGGGAGGGGTCTTCCGGTCGTTAGTCTGGTAGTTCCAGGTTATGCGACCTGCGCACGAAAGGCCGACACATGCTCGCTCTGACCGAGACCCCGATGCCGACGCCCACCATGACGGTGGCACCCGAGGCGGTCACCCCGGGGTTCGTCGGTTTCGCGGTGATCGTCTTCATCGTGATCGCGGTCATCCTGCTGATCTGGGACATGAACCGCCGTATCCGCCGGGTGCGCTACCGCGAAGAGGTGCGCGACGAGCTCGATGCGGAGGAGGCCGCGCGCGCCGCCGACGAGGCCACTGAGACGGATGCCGACCTTCCGATCGTCCGTGAGGGTGACGACGGCGACGAGCGCGCGTGACGCGACAGGAGTGACGATGCTGTTCAGTGCATCGTCATGCCGCCGGTGACGTTGAGTCCCTGCCCCGTCATGTAGCCGGCGAGATCGCTAGCCAGGAACAGGGCGACTCCGGCCACGTCCTGCGGGGTCCCCGTCCGTCCGAGCGGGACTTGGGAACGATCCTCTGCGGCGACCTCCTCGGCGGACATCCCACGGATGGCACC
This sequence comes from Microbacterium croceum, assembly GCF_023091245.1. Lineage (NCBI taxonomy): Bacteria > Bacillati > Actinomycetota > Actinomycetes > Micrococcales > Microbacteriaceae > Microbacterium > Microbacterium croceum. The sequence continues at coordinate 1,820,462 of NZ_JAHWXN010000001.1, forward strand.
GCCTTCGATGCGCTCGCGGTGCTTCATGGGCGTTTCGATGATCCCCGGGCATATCGCGTTCACGAGGATGCCGCGCGGAGCCAGCTCCACCGCCATGCTCTTCGTCACCCCGAGCACGGCGTGCTTCGACGCCACGTACGCGGTCATCCCGCGATAGCCGTTCTTGCCGGCCTGAGAGGCGATGAAGATGATCCGTCCCTTCCGATCGGCGGCGACGAGGCGCGTGGCCACGTGCTTGGCCACGAGGAACGAACCCTTCGCGTTGACGTCGAGGTTGCGATCCCACTCCTGCTCGGTGGTCTCCGTCGCGAAAGCCAGAGTCGAGGTCCCCGCGGCCGTCACGACGACGTCGACGGGGCCCACGTGCTCCTCGATCGAGTCCAATGCGGCGACGACGGCGTTCTCGTCCGACACGTCGAGACGCACCGTCCATTCCCGCTCCCGGCCCTCGTGCAGTCCACCCTCCGCAGCGCTGAGGTCCGCTCCGATGACGGTCGACCCGGCCGCGAGGAACGCATCGACGATGCCGGCCCCGATGCCGCTCGCCCCGCCGGTGACCAGGACCACGCGTCCGCGCAGCTCCTCGAACACGTCAGACGCCCACGCGGGAGAAGGCGTCCAGGCTGATGCCCTGGGAGAGGATCCGCTTCGACCATTCGCGCGCGCTGTGCAGGCTGTGGTCGCGGTAGTTCCCGCAGCTGATCTCATCGACGCCGGGGACCTGCTCCCACGTGATGTCGGTGGCGATCGCCGTGAGGCTCTCGCGCACGGCATGCGCGACGTCGGCGACAGCCGGCTCCCCCCAGGTGATGAGATGGAATCCCGTTCGGCAGCCGAACGGGGAGATGTCGATCACACCGTCCAGGTGGTCACGCAGCAGGCTCGCCAACAGGTGCTCGATGGTGTGCAGACCCGCCGTCGAGATCTCGCCCTCGTTGGGCTGCACGAAACGGACGTCGAAGTTCGAGATCGCATCCCCGCGCGGACCCTTCTCGACCGCGATCAGGCGGATGTAGGGCGCGAGGACCGCGGTGTGGTCGAGGGTGAAGCTTTCGACTTCGGCCATGGGGATGTTCCTTTCAACGGGGGCGAGGGATGGTGCGCGAGCACGACGCTGTCGAGCCGGGACTGACGGTCTTCGAGGGCGTGCAGGGTGGCGATGAGCTCGGCGGCCGACGGCGACGGATCGAGGAGATGCACGCTCGAGTGCGCTCCCGTCGCGATCTCGGCGATCGTGCCGAGCGTTACGGGGTCCTCTGCCGAGAGGCCGAGGTCCGCCAGTGAACGGGGGAGGCCCAGAGCCGCGTACAGCTCGTTCATACGGTCGATCTCCTCCCATCGGCGTTCGTAGGCGAGCTGTACGAGGATGCCATACGCGACCTTCACTCCGTGCAGGAGGTCGCGCGTCTGCGCGAAGGCACTGAGTGCGTCACCGATCGGGTGCGCGGCGGTGGCGCTGCCGGCTTCGGCGCCGAGCGCGCCGACGAGGCCCGCCGTGATCACACACGCTTCCGCGAGCATGGTCCACGCATCGCTGCGGACCCCTCGGCGCATATCGTCGACGGCCACGATTCCGTGGCGGGAGACCAGTTCTCCGCAGCGCGCGGCGGCCAGCCCGCCGAATGCCGTCAGCGTGTCGGCGGCATCGGCCCGATCGAACGCCGCGCGGGTCTCCACGTGCTTGGCGATGGTGTCGGCGATGCCGGAGACGAAGAGTGCGACGGGTGAGTCGAACACGATCCGCGGGTCCAGCAGGAGCCCGCGGGTCGGGGTCTCCCAGATCTCGTGGCCGAGGTGACGGTGCTCCTCGTCGTAGTAGACGCTGACCGCGGACCATCCGGAGCAGGTGCTGACGAGCGTCGGCGCGAGGTATACGGGCAGGGCGAGCGGATGCCCTACCGCCTTCGCGGTATCGAGCACCTTTCCGCCGCCGACCCCGAGCACTGCCTCTGCGCCTCTGCTCGTGGCGACCTCCCGAAGGCGGGTGATCTCCGCGGGGCTGCACTCGCTCGTGAATCCGGCGTCGATGATCTCGATGGCGTTCAGGTGCGGGAGAAAGGGTGCGGCGGCGCGATGAGCGCGGGCGCCATGCACCCGCAGCACGCGGGTGATGCCGTCTCGGTGCAGCAGCTCGGGCAGCTCGTCGATCGCGCCGATGCCGGAGTGCACGATCGCAGGCCCCGGTCGCACACGTGCACGCGTCATCGCCAGCCCTCCTTCGCCGCGGCGAGTCGCTCGACGAGCTCGTGGAGGCGCTCCCGTGGATGCACGAGGCTGATGCGGATGAACCCCGCGCCACCCGCGCCGAAGCCGCTGCCCGGGGCGACGGCGACGCCGTGTTCGGCGAGCAGACGCTGCGTGAAGGCGACATCGTCGTCTCCGCCGATCCCCACCCAGACGAAGAAGGTCCCTGCGGGGGCGACCAGGTCCCATCCCTGGGCGCGGAGCCCATCCACGACGAGGTCGCGGCGGGCGAGGTAGGTCGCCACGAGCTCGTGTGCGCCCTCCTGGTCCCCGGCGAGAGCCGCGGCCGCCGCCTCCTGCGTCGCCCCGAAGATGGTGCTGAACGCGTGTGCCTGGTATCGCCGCATCGCCGCGATGAGAGGGGCGGCGCCGGCAGCGAAGCCGATCCGCCATCCGGCCATGTTGTAGGTCTTGGAGAGCGTCGAGACCTCGACCGTCCTGTTGGTGTCGACGGTCAGGGCGGAGAGGGGGCGTGCGTCGTATCCGAGCGACGAATAGGCGAAGTCGTTGATGAGGGCCGCCCCGAGTCGGGTGCTCTCCGCGATCGCGTCGTCGAACGTGGATGCGGTGGCGACCGCTCCGGTGGGGTTGTGAGGGTAGTTGAGCAGGATCGCCGCCGCGTCGTCGAGATCGCGCAGCGCGGCGAAGTCCGGCTGATACCCACACGCTCGGTTCAGCGGAACGGTACGAAGGTCGGCGCCCGCGAGCTCTGCCGCTGTCGCATAGGCGGGGTACCCGGGATCGGGCACCACGAGCGTGCGCCCCGTGTCGACGAGTCCGAGGATCGCGGCCATCAGAGCCTCATGCGAGCCGTGGAACGCGGCGATCTGCGTATCCGGATCGAGCAGCACGCCGTGGTCCTCCCGGTACCGTGCGGCGATCGCCTGCGCGAGCGCGGGGCGCACGCGATACGCGGGATATCCGTGGTTGGCGGGATCGGCCACCGCGGCCTGCATCGCCGCGACGATGTGTGCCGGGGTCGGAAGATCGGGGTTGCCCTTGGACACGTCGATGACGTCCCCGCCCGCGGCGCGCGCCTGCGCGACGGCGCCGTCGAGCGCGCCGAAGAAGTTCGGAGGCAGGTTCTCGACCCGTGCCGCCGCGCGCAGCGCCGTCATCGACGTCGCAGCTTCCGGGCGAGGCGGGTGCCGAACAGCTGGATGAGCTGCACGATGACGACGAGCGTCACCACGGTCACGAGCATCGTGATCCCATCGAATCGCTGATAACCATACGAGATCGCGAGATCTCCGATCCCGCCGGCGCCCACTGTTCCCGCCATGGCGGTCGCATCCAGCAGACCGATCGTCGCGGTCGTCAGGGCGAGCACGAGAGAGCCCCGTGCCTCCGGCAGGAGGAACCGAACGAAGATCTGCACGGGCGTCGCACCCATCGACTTGGCGGCTTCCACGATCCCCTCCGGGACCTCGAGGAGGGAGTTCTCGACGAGTCGTCCGATGTAGGGCGCGACCATGAGGATGAGGGGTACCAGCGCGCCGTTCACCCCGATGGAGGTTCCGACGATCATCCGGGTGAACGGCAGGATCGCGACGAGCAGGATGATGAACGGGAGCGACCGTACGACGTTGATGAACGCGTTGAGCACGAAGGAGACCACCGCGTTGGGGAGCACTCCTGCCGGGCGGGTCACCACAACCGCGATACCGAGGAGGATGCCGAGGATCGACCCGAAGAAGAGCGAGATCCCCAGCATGTAGAGCGTCTCGCCGAGCGCTTCGAGGAAGAGCTCGGGAGTGAGCAGCGTGTCGATCACAGGACGACCTCCTCGACGCTGACGATCCTGTCGACCAAATAGCGGAAGGCCGCCGCGCACTGACTTTCGTCGCCCTCGACCTGGATGACCATATGGCCGACCGTGCGGTCTTGGATGTCGGTCATATCGGCGTGCAGGATGTTCACCCGCAGGCCGAAGTCGGAGATGAGAGCGCCGACGATCGGACTCGTCACCTCCTCGTCGAGGAATCTCAGCCGCCACAGCGGGTGGCCGCCGACGGCACGACGCACCCGGTCCGGCAGCTCCTGCGGGATGACGGTTCCGACGAAGGCCTGTGCGGTGGCCGTCTGTGGGCGTACGAAGACGTCCATCACCGCGCCCTGCTCGATGATGCGTCCGCCCTCCATCACTGCGACGGAGTGGCAGAGATTCGTGATCACGTCCATCTCGTGCGTGACCACGAGGATCGTCGTTCCGTACTCTCGGTTCACTCTCTTGAGGAGGTCGATGATCTGCAGGGTCGTCGAAGGGTCCAGGGCGCTCGTTGCCTCGTCGCACAGCAGCACGGCCGGATTGCGGATGATCGCACGTGCGATGCCGACGCGCTGCTTCTGTCCGCCGGAGAGCTGACCGGGGTAGGCGCCGAGCCGCGCACCGAGCCCGACGAACTCCAGCGCCTCGGTGGCGCGATCGCGGGCCTCGCGTCGTCCGATGCCGTCGAGTCGCAGCGGCAGGGCCACGTTGTCCAGGACCGTGACCGTGTCCAGCAGCTGGAACTGCTGGAAGATCATGGCGGTGTGCTTACGGGCCGCACGCAGCTCCGCGGTCGACAGCGAGGCGAGATCGACCCCGTCCACCTGGACGATCCCGGACGTCGGTGCCTCCAGCGCGTTGACCATCCTGATCAGGGTGCTCTTGCCGGCGCCGCTGTGCCCGATCACACCGAAGATGTCTCCTCGACGAATCTCGACGGTCACATCGTCGAGGGCGGTGAGCTGTTCACCGCCGCGACCGTACCGACGCGTCACGCCTTCCAGCCTGACGGCGGTCGTCAGGACGGACCCCGTGGTGCCGAGCTCATGACCCGACGCGGTCATCAGCGCTCCAGGGCGGTCGGGAGGTGGTAGCCGTCGTACTGAGAGTTCGATGTGATGTAGTCGGCGAAGGCATCTGACTCGTATGCCGCCTCGATCGCCTTCGCCCAGTCGCTGTCGAGGTTCTTCTCATCGACCGCGACGACGACGGAGAACTCGTCGGTCAGATCCTCGAGCTGCAGCGCATCGGTGAGCTTCAGGCCTCCGGAGACGACGAAGTTGCCCTGGATCACGCTGTAGTCGACGTCTTCCAGCGCAGGAACCTGCTGCGCGTTCTCCATCTCGACGAAGGAGAGATCGTGGGGGTTCTTCACGACGTCGGCCAACGAGGTCGTGGCCGGATCGATGTCGTCGGAGAGGGTCACCCAGCCGACGGCCTCGAGCACCTTGAGCGCACGGTACTGATTCGCGGGCTGGTTCGGCACGGCGACGGTGGCTCCCTTGCCGACTTCGTCCAGGGTGGCCTTCTTACCGCCGAACAGTGCCATCGGCGGTCCCGGCACCTGCACCAGCGCGGCGTTGGAGAGGCCCTCCTGCTGGTTGATCGCCTCGAGATAGACAGGGTGCTGCATGATGTTCGCGTCGATCTCTCCATCGCTGAGCGCGACGTTCACGATGACGCCGTCGGTGAAGTCCTTCGTCTCCACCGTGTAGCCCTCCTCTTCGAGGATCGGCTCGATGCCCTCGGTGAACATCTCGAGGTACGGCCCGGGGTTGAAGCCGATCGTGATCGTCTTCTTGTCCGCGGCGGTCGAGCCGCTGTCGGCCGACGTCGACGGCGTCGAGGAGCAGCCGGCTGCGAGGACGGCGACGAGGGCAGTGGTTGCGGACAGGGCGATGACGCGGCTGGTGCGACGCATGGGAGACTCCGGGGAGAGAGGATGGGCGGGCCTCTCGAACCTAACGGCCGAGATGACCGGCGACGACATCCTGTTACGAACCGTGTCGACGCGATCCGACCGGCCGGCCCCGGCGTCGAAGGACCGCTAGAGAGGCACGCCCAAAGAGGGAGACAGCGGGGCGAGTGCGATGAGCAGGCAGGCGGTCCAGTGACAGAGGAAGGCCAGCACCGTGCAGACGTGGAAGATCTCGTGGAAGCCGAAGTGCCCGGGCCACGGGTTGGGCTTCTTGAGCGCGTAGACGACGGCGCCGCCGGTGTAGAGCAGCCCTCCGACGATCACCAGGATCATCATGGCGACGTTGGCCGCGAACAGGTCGGCCATGAACATCACAGCCGCCCAGCCCATGAGCAGGTAGAGGGCGACGTACAGCCAACGCGGGGCATGGATCCAGAAGACGCGGAACAGGATGCCGACCACGGTGCCGCCCCACACGAGGCTCAGCAGCAGCGTGCCCTTCCCCGGAGGGAGGGCGAGCGTGGCGAGCGGCGTGTAGGTCCCGGCGATCAGCAGGAAGATGTTGGCGTGATCGATCCGTTTCAGGATCAGCTTGACGCGGGGCTTCCAGTCGAAGCGGTGGTACAGGGCGGAGTTACCGAAAAGCAGCAGCGAGCTCGCCATGAACACCGCGGCCGACCACTTCGCCGCGCCGCCTTGGGCGACGATGATCAGCACGATGCCCGCCACGATGGCAACAGGGAAGGTGCCCGCGTGGATCCAGCCGCGCCAGGTCGGACGGATCTCCGCTGTTGCGTCGTCGACGGCGGCGGCATCGAGGAGCGGCAGCTGAGGGAGGTCCGCGCCGGCGGATTCGGGTGTGCTCACAGCCTCACTCTAGGTGGGTGCGCATGCCCGGAGCCGTACATATCCTCAGCTTCCCGGGGGTCGGCACGGTAGCGTAGGGAGGTGATTTCACGCGACAGCCAAGGGCGAGGGCCGCTATACCGGCTCTACAGCAATCGGCTACGCCGCCAGCTGGATTCCGCCTCGGTGCCGCACCACGTCGCCATGATGATCGACGGCAATCGTCGATGGGCTCGGCAGCTCGGCTACGCCACGCCGGCGGAGGGACATCGGGCCGGTGCGGCCAAGATGCATGAGTTCCTCGGATGGTGCGACGAGCTCGGGGTGCGCGTCGTCTCGCTGTACCTGCTCTCGAGCGACAACCTGCGCAAACGCGACTCTGCGGAGCTGGCCGATCTGATCGAGATCATCGCGGAGCTCGCCGAGGCGCTTTCGCGAGAGGGCAACTGGCGCGTCCAGCATGTGGGCCGCGCCGACATCCTTCCGCCCGAGCTGGCCCGGGTCCTCGCTGCCGCGGAGGAGCGCACCAAAGGACACACCGGACTCCACGTGAACCTGGCCGTCGGCTACGGAGGCCGCAACGAGATCGTCGATGCGGTGCGCAGCATCATCGTCGCGCACGAGGCGTCCGGCGGCACGCTGGAAGACCTGGCGGCGCATCTCACGCCGGAGATGATCGGTGAGCACCTGTATACAGGCGGACAGCCCGACCCCGATCTCGTCATCCGCACGAGTGGTGAGCAGCGGCTCAGCGACTTCCTGCTCTGGCAGAGCGCTCACAGCGAGTTCTACTTCGTCGAGGCCCTGGGCCCGGACCTTCGCCAGGTCGACTTCCTGCGCGCGATCCGAGACTACGCGGATCGTGATCGGCGCTTCGGACGCTGAGTCGCCACACGCGCGGCGGTGTCGTGGTGACGGCACGGGGAGCGTCCGTGCGCCGGTATGGATCAGGTCACGGTCGCGTTCCTCGGTGAGACGTTGACGGTGTCCGGCAACGAGACGTTCATCAGGTCGTAACGAATCGCTGGCGTGTCTACGCACTGATATGTCGGTGACTGGTCGTACCTTCTAGGCATCGGGCAAGGAGCCCGGTCGAGTCGGCCTTCAGGTTAGCGACTCGTGGCCCCTGGTCGACTCGTTTCGAATAGCCGGGAATTCTCCCGGGTCGGGAGTGGGTCGTGACCTCACGTACAGCGCAGCAGTCCACCAGCACCGCGCAGCAGTCCACCCGTAAGACGACGGCAAGGCGAGCAGCCTCCGCAGAGCCTGATCAGGACCTGCGGACCTACGTGCTCGACACGTCCGTCCTGTTGAGCGATCCGCAGGCGTTCTTCCGCTTCGCAGAGCATTCGGTCGTGCTCCCGGTCGTCGTCATCTCGGAGCTCGAGGGCAAGCGCCACGATCCGGAGATCGGCTACTTCGCCCGGCAGGCGCTGCGGCACCTCGACGACCTGCGTATCGAGCACGGCCGACTGGACTTCCCGGTGGAGGTCGGCGAAGGCGGCACGCTGCGCGTCGAGCTCGCCAACACCGACTCCTCCGTCCTCCCCGCCGGCATCCGGCTCAGCGACAACGACACCCGCATCCTCTCGGTCGCGATGCACCTCGCCCAGGACGGACAGGACGTCACGATCGTCTCCAAGGACCTGCCGATGCGCGTGAAAGCGGCCTCGCTCGGTCTGCGCGCGGAGGAGTACCTCGCCGAGCAGGCGGTTGACTCGGGCTGGACGGGCATCACCACGCTCGATCTCTCCGGAGACGACATCAGCGACCTCTACGAGAGCGAGGTCGGGATCAGTGAAGATGCGCGGGGACTCCCGATCAACACCGGCCTCATCATCCACTCGGAGCGGGGCTCGGCGCTCGGACGCGTGACAGGGGACGGCGAGTACCGCCTGGTGCGCGGCGACCGCGACATCTTCGGGATGCACGGGCGCTCCGCAGAGCAGCGCATCGCCATCGACCTGCTGCTCGATCAGGAGGTCGGCATCGTGTCGCTTGGCGGGCGCGCCGGCACCGGCAAGTCGGCGCTCGCCCTGTGCGCCGGCCTCGAGGCGGTGCTGGAGCGGCAGCAGCAGAAGAAGATCATCGTCTTCCGCCCGCTCTTCGCGGTCGGCGGCCAGGAGCTCGGCTACCTCCCCGGCGACCAGGGCGAGAAGATGGGGCCCTGGGGGCAGGCGGTCTTCGACACGCTCGGTTCCGTGGTGTCCGGCAACGTCGTCGAGGAAGTCATCGAACGGGGCCTGCTCGAGGTGCTGCCGCTGACGCACATCCGCGGACGCTCGCTCCACGACGCCTTCGTGATCGTGGATGAGGCGCAGTCGCTGGAGCGCAACGTGCTCCTCACGGTCTTGAGCCGGATGGGGCAGAACTCCCGGGTGATCCTCACACACGATGTCGGCCAGCGCGACAACCTGCGCGTCGGACGCCACGACGGCATCGCCAGCGTGATCGAGACCCTCAAAGGACACGACCTGTTCGGACATGTGACGCTGATGCGCTCGGAGCGCTCGGCGATCGCAGCCCTCGTCACCGAGCTGCTGGAGGGCGGAGAGCTCAGCTGACGCCGGGAAGGGGACAGCGGATGCCGTGCACTCGGCATCCGCTGTTCTGCATTCGCGGCGATACAGGCAGGCCGACGCAGACGGAAACGGCGGATGCCGCGAGGAACGAGTCCGCGCGGCATCCGCCGTGTGTCATGCGTCGAGGATCAACCGGGGTGGGTCATCGACAGCAGGTCGAGCTTCTCGTCGAGCTGCTCGAGCGTGAGGTCGCCGCGCTCGACATAGCCGAGGTCGATCACGGCATCGCGCACCGTGATGCCCTTGGCGACGGAGTGCTTGGCGATCTTGGCCGCCGCCTCGTACCCGATGAGCTTGTTCAGCGGGGTCACGATCGAGGGGCTCATGCCGGCGAATGCCGCGGCGCGCTCGAGGTTGGCCTGCAGGCCGTCGATCGTCTTGTCGGCGAGCACGCGCGAGGCGTTCGAGAGCAGACGGATCGACTCCAGGAGGGCGGTGCCCATCACCGGGATCGCGACGTTCAGCTCGAAGGAGCCGGACGCGCCGGCCCAGGCTACGGTTGCGTCATTGCCGATGACCCGGGCGCACACCATGAGCACGGCCTCCGGGACGACCGGGTTGACCTTGCCGGGCATGATCGACGAGCCGGGCTGCAGGTCGGGGATGTGGAGCTCACCCAGGCCCGTGTTGGGGCCGGAGCCCATCCAGCGCAGATCGTTGTTGATCTTCGTCAGCGACACCGCGATCGTGCGGAGTGCTCCGGACGCCTCGACGAGGGCGTCGCGGTTCGCCTGCGCCTCGAAGTGGTCCTTCGCCTCGGTGATCGGCAGCTCGGTCTCGGCGGCGAGCAGCGCGATGACCTTCTGCGGGAAGCCGAGGGGAGTGTTGATCCCGGTGCCGACCGCGGTGCCGCCCAGCGGAACCTCGGCGACGCGGGGGAGAGCGGACTGCACGCGCTCGATGCCGAGACGGAGCTGGCGGGCGTAGCCGCCGAACTCCTGGCCGAGCGTGACGGGGGTGGCGTCCATCAGGTGCGTGCGCCCGGACTTGACGGCGTCCTTCCACAGCTCCGCCTTCGCCTCCATCGCCACCGCGAGGTGGTCCAGAGCGGGGATGAGCGTATCGATGAGGGCCTGCGTCACCGCGATGTGCACAGAGGTCGGGAACACGTCGTTCGAGGACTGCGATGCGTTCACGTGGTCGTTGGGGTGCACGTTGGCGCCGAGGATGCGGGTGGCGAGCGTCGCCAGCACCTCGTTCATGTTCATATTCGACGAGGTGCCGGAGCCGGTCTGGTACGTGTCGACCGGGAACTCGCCGTCGTGGGCACCGGAGGCGACCTGGTCCGCGGCCTGTGCGATCGCATCCGCGATGGCGCCGTCGAGGGTGCCGAGCTCCTTGTTCGCGAGCGCCGCTGCCTTCTTGATGCGGGCGAGGGCGGCGATCTGCGTTGACTCCAGCCCCTTGCCCGAGATCGGGAAGTTCTCCACGGCGCGCTGCGTCTGCGCTCCGTAGAGCGCGTTCACGGGCACGCGCACCTCACCCATGGTGTCGTGCTCGATGCGGTATTCGCTGTCGGTCATTCCGATGCCTCCTGAGATTCGGGGTCGATCCCCACAGTGATGACGGGCACGGCCGTGCCCTCGGCCAGACGGTAGTTGGCGCCGACGATGCCGAGACGGCCTTCGGCGACGGCGTTGCTGATCAGCTCGGATGACTGGAGCAGGTCGGCCACGGTGTTGCGCAGGTGCTCCTGGCCGACGAGCTCGGCATCGATCTCGTCGACCGTGGTGCCGCCGTTCTCGACCAGCACCTTGCGGGCGGCGGGAACGATCGGGGAGATGAGCTTCCAGATGTGCGGCGGGAGCGGAGCGGCGTCGATGGCGGTGCCGTCGATCGCTGCGCGCACCGCGCCGCAGGAGTCATGGGCGAGTACGACGATCAGGGGGACGTCGAGCACCGCGACCGCGTACTCGAGGCTCGCGACGATCGACTCGCCGATCACCTGACCGGCGTTGCGCACGACGAAGAGGTCGCCGAGGCCGAGATCGAAGATGATCTCGGCGGCCAGACGCGAGTCCGAGCAGCCGAAGAGCGTCGCCACCGGGTTCTGCGCGGCGGCCAGGTCTTTGCGGCGGGCGACATCCTGGTTCGGGTGTCGAGGTTCGTCTGCGACGAACCGACGGTTGCCGTCTTGCATCTGCTGCCAGGCTGCTGCCGGGGTGAGGGCGTGCGTCATTGTGCCTCCGAGAGTGCGCGGATCTGCGGAACGAGGGACTCGGCGAGATCGGCGGTGGATGCCGCCGATCGTGCGCCGTAGAGAAGGACGTAGTCGTCGCCGGCCTGCGTGCCGATGGCGTAGGTGATGTTCTGCTCCGCTCCGGCCCCGCCTGGCTGATAGACATCCCAGTCCAGGCCGTCGATGCGGACGGTGTCCGTCGGAGCGATGCCGTTCAGCCGCTGCGGAGCCCAGCTCGAGTCGGCGTCGAACGCCTGAGCGAGGCGGATGTACCCACGCTCGTCTTGGTCTGCCGGTGCCAGAGTCACATCCCACACGACCGTCGCCCCGCTCGTGAGATTCGCCGCGTTGACGCGCCAGAAATCCCCGAGCTCCGGGACGATCACCGGGCTTCCCATGGTCGATTCGACGTCGGCGGCGATGCCTGCGAGGTCGATCGCCTTGGCTTCGGTGGGCTCGCCGCGGGGAACCGCGAAGATGATCACGGCGACGACGGCCACCGTGACCAGAAGCGCAGCGATCAGGTTTCGCATCGTCTGGCTCGAGCGATACGCCTTGCTGGACGCGGCCTTGCGAGCTGCGGTCTCCTCGGGCGTCTCGGGGCGGCCCAGCTCGGCGACGATAGGGGCCGGCTTGTTCATGACTCGTCCTCATCGGATGCGGCGGCGCGAGCGGCGTCGAGGCGGCGCTTCGCACCCAGGAGCCACTCCTCGCACCGGGCCGCGAGGGCCTCTCCGCGCTCCCAGAGAGCGAGGGACTGCTCGAGTGTGGGAGCACCCTGCTCGAGTTCGGCGACGACCTTGACCAACTCGTCACGGGCTGCCTCGAACGACAGCGTCTCCACAGGGGTGTCGTTCAGAGCGCTCACTCCTCCATCCTACGGCGTGCGGCTGACAGTCACGCCGGTCGGAGGGCGGGGTGCCGCCGGCTCAGGAGTCCTCGGCGATCTCGCCCTCGGAGCGCGCGGCCACGGATCCTCTGTCGAGCGTGATCGTCAGGGCGGTGCCGGACGGCGCATCTGCAGCATCGCGCAGGATCACACCGCCGTCGAGGTGCGCGATCGCGTAGCCACGGGCCAGTGTGGCCGCGGGCGAGAGCGCGCGCAGAGATGCGCGGAGCTCGCTCGTGCGACGGCCCGCGGCGTCGAGGTGCCTGGTCATGGTCTCGCGTCCGCGGGAGAGCAGCAGCCACAGCTCCTGGGCCCGCGCGTCGATGATCGGGGCGGGGGAGCGCAGCACCGGGCGCGAGCGCAGCTGCTCCAGCTGGGCGATGTCATGTGACAGGCGCTGCGTGATGCGCGTGGTCGACCGCGAGCGCAGCTGGGCGATCAGCGCGCGTTGCTCGCCCACATCCGGCACGACCCGCTTCGCCGCGTCTGTCGGGGTGGACGCACGCAGGTCGGCGACATCGTCGAGCAGGGGGTGATCGTTCTCGTGCCCGATCGCGCTGACGACGGGAGTGGATGCCGCAGCGACCGCACGCACCAGGCGTTCATCGCTGAATCCGAGCAGCGTCTGCGGGTCGCCGCCGCCGCGGGCGATGACGATCACGTCGACCTCGGGGTCGGCATCCAGGCGGGCGAGAGCGGCGAGGGTGTCCGGAACGCAGCGGTCGCCCTGCACCGCCGCGTACTCGGTGCGGAAGCGCACCTGGGGCCAGCGCAGCTCGGCGTTGCGGTGCACGTCTTTCTCAGCGTCCGACCGTTCGCCGGTGATGAGTCCGATGACGTGCGGGAGGAACGGCAGCCGCTTCTTGCGTGAGGGGTCGAACAGGCCTTCCTTACGGAGCTGGGCGCGCAGCTTCTCGAGCCGCTCGAGCTGGTCGCCCAACCCGACGTGCTTCATGGCCGACACCGTGAAGCTGAAGTCTCCGGCCTTGATGAAGTAGTCCGCCTTGACGGCGGCGACGACGTGATCGCCGATGCCGAGGTCGGAGGGGATGCGCCCACGCACGCTCGACCACACGCGGATCGAGATCTGCGCGTCGGACTGCGTGTCCTTCAGGCGTGCGAAGACGTTGCCGCCGCGCACATTCCATGAGGTGATCTCGCCTTCGACCCAGACGGTGTTCCAGCGTGCGATGAAGTCACGGATCGTCCCGTTGAGACGGGCGACCGAGGTCGGCGCCTCCGCTGTGGAATCGCGCGGAGCGACCGCATCCGCGGGGGGAGCTTCGCCCGCACCCTGCGCGGCTTCGAACACTGTCATGTGCTGCCTGTTCTCCTGCCGTTGGTCGTGGTGTCTGTGCGTCCGGGGGAGCGGGATGGCGCCCAGGCCTTTCCAGGCGAAGCGCCGGTAGAATCGAAGCGTGACCTCGACTGTCGTTCATCTCCCTGCCCCGCGCATCCCACGAGTGCGGGCATCGTCCGGGCGGCTTCAGGATAACCCGGTCGTCGGACAGAAGCGGGTGCTGCTCGCCGCCCCTCGCGGATACTGCGCCGGTGTCGACCGCGCCGTGGTCGCCGTCGAGAAGGCTCTCGAGCGCTACGGCGCTCCGGTGTATGTGCGCAAGCAGATCGTGCACAACATCCACGTCGTGACCGAGCTCGAGGCGAAGGGCGCGATCTTCGTCGAGGAGGTCGACGAAGTGCCCGAGGGGGCTCACGTCGTCTTCAGCGCGCACGGCGTCTCGCCGGCTGTCGTCACCGCGGCATCCGATCGCGGTCTGCATGCGATCGACGCGACCTGCCCGCTGGTCACCAAGGTGCACCGCGAGGCCGTGCGCTTCGCCCGCGACGACTTCGAGATCCTGTTGATCGGCCACGAAGGACACGAAGAGGTCGAGGGGACGGCGGGAGAGGCCCCGGATCACGTCACGATCGTGAACTCTCCCGATGAGGCCGATACCGTCCAGGTGAAGGACCCGTCCAAGGTCGTCTGGCTGTCGCAGACCACGCTCTCGGTCGACGAGACCATGGAGACGGTGAACCGGCTGCGCACGCGTTTCCCCGAGCTGCACAATCCACCGTCCGACGACATCTGCTACGCCACCCAGAACCGTCAGGTCGCGATCAAGAAGGTCGCCGCTGCGGCCGATCTCGTGATCGTCGTCGGTTCGTCGAACTCGTCGAACAGTGTGCGGCTCGTCGAGGTCGCGCTGGAGTACGGCGCGAAGGCGGCCTACCGCGTCGACTACGCCGAAGAGGTTCAGCAGGAGTGGCTCGACGGCGTCGAGACGGTCGGCGTGACCAGTGGCGCTTCTGTGCCGGAGGTGCTGGTGCGCGAGGTTCTCGACGCGCTCGGCGACGCCGGGTATCGTGACGTCGAAGAGGTCAAGACCGCGGAGGAGGACCTCATGTTCTCTCTGCCGAAGGAGCTGCGTCATGACGCCTCCGGACAGCGTGACGATCGTGCGCTCGGGGGACGCGCGACCGGAGGAGGCGCATAGCGGTGAGCGCCGCGGAGGCGGAGCCGACCCTCATCGGGTCCGTGCAACGCGCACTTCGCCTCGTGGACATCGTCGCGAATTCTCCTCGTCCGCTTCCCGTCAAGATGCTCGCGGCCATCACGGGTCTCACGCCGGGCACGACCTACAACCTCGTTCGGACGCTGATCCACGAGGGGTACCTGACGTCCGAGCCGGACGGTCTGGTACTGGGTACTCGATTCCCGGCATTTCAGCACGACACCGATGCGCGCGGTGTCTTCCTCGCCCGGGTGCGCGCGGCGCTGCGTGACGTCACGGACGAGCTGGGGGCGACCGCATATCTGTCCCGCTTCGCCGACGGCGAGATGCATCTGGTCGACATCGTCGACGCGGTGCACAATCCTCGCGTCGAGCTGTGGGTCGGGCTGCAGGCCAGCGCGCACGCGACGGCGCTGGGCAAGCAGATCCTGGCGGATCTCTCGGACGAGGATCGCCTCGACTACCTCTCGCGCCACCGCCTGGAGCAGCTGACCCCGCGCACGATCAAGGATCGGCGCACGCTGCTGACCCAGCTCGAGCATTCTCCAGGGTGGACGGTCGACCAGGAGGAGTATGTGATCGGCGCCACCTGTGTCGCGGTCCCGGTCATCGCTCCGAATGTCACGGCCTCACTGGCCATCTCGCTGCCGTCCGATCGGGCGATCGTCGATCGCACCCTGGTGACCACGCTGCAGAGCACGGCGCGTCGTCTGTCGCTGCAGCTCGGCGCCGATTCTCTGGACGGAGCGAGCTCTCCGAGCGAGTTCACTATCTGAAGAAACCGCCCTGGTGTTCTTTGAATTGCTTTCCTATGATCGGGAGAGTAGTCGTCTGTGCAAACGGCACTACGGGTCTGCGGATTGTCCCCAGCTCTCCGAGACCCAGTTGGACGTGGAGCGTCCCCAGCGTTCCCCGTCCGCGGCCCCGAGAGTCCCCAATTCTTCGGGGCCGCCATCGTTTTCGTCCCGCTCGACTGGCAGCCCGCTCACACGCGCGGCGATTAGCATGGCGGGATGAGCGACCTACGGCCCCAGTACGGCGAACTCGCGACCCCGGAAGAGCAGCGACATGCCGCCGGTCTCCCCCCGCTGAGCGCGGTGCAGCCTGCCGCCGCCGTGCCTGAGGCGGCTCCGGAGCCTGTGGCGGTGGAGCCTGCCCGTCGCCGTCCCGTGGATCGTTTCGTGACCGTCGCGTTGCTGGCCTATGGGCTCATCAATGTGGTCCTGACTGCGATGTCGTATCTCGACCTCCCGGCGTCGATGAACCAGACCATGAAGATGCTCGGGATCGATGGTGAGTTCACCAACTTCGCGCAGGGGCGTCTCTGGGGGACCATCGCGGCGATCGTGCTCGTGATCGGCTGGTGTGTCACGGCCGCTCTGTCGATTCGACGGCTGCGTCGCTCGAAGCTGTCCTGGTGGGTGCCGATCGTGGGTGCGACGGTGACCCTCCTCATCACGTCCGTCTGCATCGCCGTGCCGATGATGGGCGACCCCGCATTCATGGCCTACGTGAACTCCATCGGTCAGTAGCCGTCCGCTGGGGTCGGTACTGTCGAAGCGTGCTTCAGAACAGTTTCGGCGTCCACCTCTCCTACGCATCGGTCGATCGAGGCGACGGGTCCGACCCGAGGCCCGCGGCGATCGGCATTCTCGAACGGCTGAGGGTGCCTGCCGGTCTGCGCGAAGCGACCGGTGAGTGGGGCGGCCAGCAGGAGGCCGTTCTCGCGATTCCGGTGACCGACGACGGTCGTGTGCTCACCCTCAGCGCGGACGACCGGGTCGAGCAGACGTTGACGGCCACCGAGCTGCGGGCCGCCTTCCGTGAGCAGCACCTCACACTCTGGCTCGATGCGGACGGCGATCTCGCGATGGTGTCCGACGACGATGTCGACAGGGATGACGATGCGCAGGCGGTCGACGAGTCGACTCTGCCGACGGAGGCCGCGCCGGACGCCGCGCTCGAGGCCGGAATGTTCGACGTGCCGGCCGTGCGCGTATCGACGTTCTCGCATCGCGGACCAGCCGTCGCGCGGATCCTTGCGACGGCGCTCGGGGTGCCCGTCGACCACCACGAATCCGGCGACTGGTCCTTACAGCAGCTGGAGACGTCGGACCCGACCGGGTACTGGGTGACCTCCCGCGGCGACCTCCCGCTGGTCGAGTTGAACCGTGCCGGATCCGCCAGCTGGTTCATCGTCTCCATCGATGGGGCGGGAGGCACCGTACCGTTCTGGACCGACGCGGAAAGAGACACGCGCGCGGTGCTCGACATCGACGCCATCACGGTTCCCGAGACAGCGGAGATCTACCGCCGGCTGCTCACAGAGGGCGACGGCAGCAAGGACGAGCTCTGGCAGGTCGCGGCGCGGGTCGCGCTGGACGTCGACGCCGCGCACCGTGCGCTGATGCCCGAGTCGATGGGAGGCGTGGTCGGGGAGCGAGAACGACAGCGGGCCTTCATCGCGGCCTTCGGCGTGCCGTCCGACCTGATCGACGCCGCCTTCGAGGACTCAGGTGCACCTGTGGGGCGACGCTTCGTGCCGGTCGGCTGGTGGACCGCAGCGCGGGAGACGGCCATCGCCGGGATGGGAGAGGTCATCTCGCTGACCCGTCGCCGCCGACCGCTCGCGCGCCTCGTCGAGGGCGTGCGCCGCCGCCCCGCGTGGGGGCTCGCGCTGACGCTCGGCGAACTCGGGGCCGGCATATGGGCGATGTCACGCACGCGCGGAGCGGCCAAGGGCCTGGGGGTGCTTCTGGTGATCGACGCGCTGGTCGACACCGCGATCTGGGTCACCCGCATCCGCAGGAGTCGCCGCGGATAGTCACCCGTGGCCGACACTCCCCACCGACGACAGATGCCCCGACCATCCGGCCGGGGCATCTGTCGTAGGTGTGCGCGGTGTCAGCTCTGCGACTTGCCGTGCGAGCCCAGCTGGCGGGTCGACTCGACCACGCGGGCGGCCATCGCCGTCTCGGCGACCTTGCCCCACGCGCGGGGGTCGTAGAGCTTCTTGTTGCCGACCTCGCCGTCGACCTTCAGGACGCCGTCGTAGTTCTTGAACATGTAGTCGGCGATCGCACGCGTGTATGCGTACTGCGTGTCGGTGTCGATGTTCATCTTGATGACGCCGTTGGCGACGGCGAGGGCGATCTCCTCGTCCGTCGAGCCCGAACCGCCGTGGAAGACGAGGTCGAGGGGCTTCGCACCCGTGTTGTACTTGGCGGCGACCTGCGCCTGGATCTCGCCGAGGAGCTCCGGACGCAGCTTCACGCCACCGGGCTTGTAGACACCGTGTACGTTGCCGAAGGTCAGAGCGGCGATGTAGCGGCCCTGCTCGCCGAGACCCAGAGCCTGGACGGCCTGGTCGACATCGGCGAAGGTCGTGTAGAGCGCCTCGTTCGAGCCCTCGTGCGCGACGCCGTCCTCTTCGCCGCCGACGACGCCGATCTCGACCTCGAGGATGGCGTTGATGGCCTTCATGCGGGGGAGGAGGTCCTTGGCGATCTCGATGTTCTCCGCGAGCGGCACGGCCGAGCCGTCCCACATGTGCGACTGGAAGATCGGGTTGCGACCGGCCTTGACCTCTTCTTCCGAAGCGGCGATCAGCGGCTCGACGAAACCGGCGAGGGCGTCCTTCGGGCAGTGGTCGGTGTGCAGAGCCACGGTGATCGGGTAGTTCTTCGCGACCTCGGTTGCGTAGCGCGCGAAGGCGAGGGCGCCCGTGGCACGAGCCTTGACGGTGTGACCGGCGAAGTAGTCGGCGCCGCCCGTGGTGACCTGGATGATGCCGTCGGAGCCGGCTTCGGTGAGGCCCTGCAGGACCGAGTTGATCGTCTGCGAGCTGGAGACGTTGAAGGCGGGGTACGCGAAGCCGCCGGCCTTCGCGCGGTCGAGCATGTCAGCGTACTGATCCGGGGTGGCGACGGGCATGAGAACTCCTGCGATTGGTGAGCCGGGACAGCAGTCACTCTATCGGGGCGCGCGGGCGGATGCCGAAGGCGGGAACGGCTCGCGGCACCCGAGCATCTACTGTTCTGTTAAGAATCGAGATTCCTTCGTCGTAACGGCGGCGAAAGGAGGCCATTCTGCGCACGTCGCTGGCTAGGCTGACCGCATGGTGAGTCTGACTGCTGATCTGAGCCCGCTTCGTCCCGACCGCAACCTCGCGATGGAGTTGGTGCGCGCCACGGAGGCGGCAGCGATCCGGGCCGTGCCGTTCATCGGTCGCGGAGCGAAGGAGGCTGCCGACGGCGCGGCTGTCGACGCGATGCGCGCGTTCCTCGGCACGGTCGACTTCCAGGGCCGCGTGGTGATCGGTGAGGGGGAGAAGGACAATGCCCCGATGCTCTTCAACGGGGAGGTCGTCGGCACCGGCCAGGGGCCGCTGTGCGACATCGCGGTGGACCCGATCGATGGGACCTCGCTGACCGCGGCCGGGCGCCAGAACGCTCTCTCGGTGATCGCGGTCTCCGACCGAGGCACGATGCTCGACGCGTCGACCGTCTTCTACATGGACAAGCTCGTCACCGGGCCTGCCGGGGTGGGGGTGGTCGACATCCGCCTCCCGATCGGTGAGAACATCCGCAAGCTCGCCGGCGCGCTGGGCAAGCCTGTCGACGAGATCGTCGTCTCGGTGCTGAACCGTCCGCGTCACGAGAAGCTGATCCAGGACATCCGTGACGCCGGCGCCGGCACCCGTCTGATGAGCGACGGTGACGTGGCAGGCGGCATCAACGCCGCACGGCACGATGCGCGCACCGACATGTGCGTCGGCGTCGGCGGCAGCCCCGAGGGAATCGTCACCGCCTGCGCCATCAAGGCTCTCGGCGGACACATCCAGGGGCAGCTGTGGCCGCGCGATGACGAGGAGCGTCAGCGCGGGATCGACGCCGGTCTCCAGATGGACCACGTGTACGAGGCCGATGACCTGGTGCAGGGCAACAACACGATCTTCGTTGCGACGGGCGTCACCGACGGCCAGCTGGTCGCGGGAGTCCGTCGCGAGCGCGGCTACGTCTACACGGAGAGTGTCGTGTTGCGCGGTGCCTCGGGCACGCTGCGTCGCATCGCGTCGGAGCACCTCGTCTCCAAATGGCTGTAGTGGAGTAAGACGCCTCTTCCTGCCGTCGCCGCGCGGACGAGGCGCTCCCGAAGTGCTTGCCCCGTGCGTGCGCGGGCGGTGCCGTCTCTGTCATCGTTACCGACCCGGTACCGCACGCCGTGCTGCTCGTCCCTGGTTTGCAGGGGCGCCGTGTCACAATTGTCACTGGGTTTGTCGCCGTCGACGGAGCCGCCAGGCACCGCAGGCACAGGAGGGCGAGCACATGGCAATTCATCAGCACAACGGTCCCGGGGCCGCAGCGACGAAGATCGTCACCACGAACACCGGCCGTATTCTCCGGGTGAGCGCGGATGTCGATCCGGGCGGTGCCGCGGCTCCGGTCGCGCCTGCCGCTGCTGCCCCTGCTGTCATCGACCCGGCGCGCCGCGCGGATGTGCTCTTCCGCAAGCGCCGTGACGAGGGGCACGAGCTCAGCTCCTGGTGGATGATCGGGGCCTTTCTCGCCACGAGCGGGCTCGTCATCCTTCTGCTGAGTGGTGTTCCAGGCGCTGCCTGATAGCCAGCCCCGGGTAACTTCCGGATCAGCTCCTGGTCGGTTCAGCGGCTGTCTTGCTGCAGCCGTGCACGCACTTCGCCGACATCGGCGCGCAGCGCATCCGCATCCGGCTCGTCTGCGGTTCCGACCAGTTCGGGCGCGGTGAATCGTCGCGCCGATGCGGTGACGACCTGCGGGGTGGCGTCGAGCGTCGAGGCATCGATCCCCGGGAAGTGTCGCGCCGTGACCAGTACACGGTTCTCGAGCGAACCGGCGAACTTGTTGTAACTGTCGACCGTGCGCTCAAGGGCTCGGCGCAGGTCATCGGCGTGACCGGCGAGGACGCCGAGTCGGTCGTACAGCTGCGTGCCGAGATTGAGCAGGCTGCGGGCCTCGGTGGATACCTCCTGCTGCGTCCAGGTGTAGGCAACGGTCTTCAGCACGGCCCAGAGGTTCACGGGAGACGCGAGGGCGACCCGCTTGCTGAAGGCATAGTCGAGCAGCGTCGGGTCTTCGTCGATCGCCGCGGCGAGCAGCGACTCGCTGGGGAGGAAGCAGATTACGAACTCAGGACTCGCGTCGAGTCCCGACCAGTAGGCCTTCTTCGCAAGGGCGTCGATGTGCGCGCGCACCGCCTTGACGTGCTTCTGCATGTATGCGCGACGCTGCGGCTCGTGGGCGTCGCCGCCGGGCAAGGCAGAGGCCTCGAGATAGGCGTCGAGAGGGACCTTCGCGTCGACGGGCACCGAGGTGCCTCCCGCGAGGCGGATGACCATGTCGGGGCGTCCTTGGCCATGGTCGGAGGAGACGGTCGTCTGCAAATCGAAGTCCACGTGCCGCGTGAGACCCGCGGCTTCCACGACACGGCGCAGCTGCGTCTCGCCCCACACGCCGCGCGTGGCAGTGGAACGAAGCGCCCCGGCCAGGGACTCGGTCGTCGCGCGCAGCGCCTCATCGGACTCCTGGGCGCGTCGCAGCTGCTCGGCGAGCGTGCCGAACTGCGCCTGCCGCTCCTGCTCGATCGCGGTGACCTTGCTCTGCATCTGCTGCAGGCTCTCGCGAACCGGTGCGAGCGCCGTGAGCACCGCGTTCTGCTGCTGCACGCGCTGGGCCTCGGCGCGCTGTTCGGCGCGGGCGTGCTCGACCGCGTCGCGATAGAGGTCGTACTGGCGGTCGCGGTCGTCGCGCGCCGCCGCGAGCTCCGCTTCGGCGCGGGCGAGGGCGGCGGCGCCACGGCCGGTGTGGAGCGCCCATCCCAGCGCACCGCCGGTCACGAGCGCCGCGAGGACGAGAAGAACGATCAGCGGGGCATCCATATCCTCATGGTGCCGCAGGGGTCGGACATTCCGGCGTAGCGCGCCAGAGGACGAGGTCAGGCGACAGCGCGCTCGGGGACCGCGGCCGGCGTGGTGACGCGCAAGCCGAGTGCGTCGGCCAGAGCGTCCACATCCGCAGCACCCGCACGCCACGCGGAATCGATCACGATCTGCGCACACGCGCGGGCATCCGCCAGGGCATCATGGTGCGAGAACTCCGCGAAGCCCGCCGCGGCCGCCGCCACCGGTAGCCGGTAGGAGTCGAGCTGATACGTCTTGCGCGCGACCTGGAGGCTGCACAGCGAGCGATACGGCGGGCACACCTCTCCGGTCGCCTCCGAAGCGCGGCGCAACACGTTGAGGTCGAATCCGGCATTGTGCGCGACCAGCACGTCGGCACCGGCGAAGGCGCACAGGCGGTCGAACTGCTCCGACCACGTGGCCGCGGAGCACACGTCCTCCGGTCGGATGCCGTGGATCCGCACGTTCCATTCCTGGAACTCGTCGTGACCGGCCGGGGGCTGGATCAGCCAGCCGGCGGTGGCGACGACCTCGCCGTCGCGAACGCGGACGAGTCCGACGGAGCAGGCCGAGGCGGGGCTGGAATTCGCCGTCTCGAAGTCGATAGCGGTGAAGTCCAGGGGCACGTCATCCACTCTCTCCCGATGACTCGGCGGCGCCCGGAGGACTCGCCGTAGGCTGGCGACATGACTGATGAGCGCGCGACATCCTTCGGTGCACAGGCGGGCAGCTACGAGGTCGGACGGCCCGAGTATCCGTTCGACGCCGTCGCATGGATGCTCGAGCGGATGCCCGAGGGGTCTCGGCGGATCGCCGACGTCGGCGCGGGGACCGGCAAGCTCACGCGCGCGCTCGTCGCGGCACCGGAGGCCGAGGTCGTCGCTCTGGACCCCGATCCGGCCATGCTCGCCGCGCTGCGCGAGGCGATCCCCGGCGTCCCGACGTTCGTCGGATCCGCGGAGCGGCTGCCGTTGGCGGATGCGAGTCTCGACGCCGTCGTGCTCGGCCAGGCCTGGCACTGGGTCGAACCTGCCGCGGGGTCGGTCGAGATCGGTCGCGTCGTCCGCTCCGGCGGGGTGCTGGGGCTCATCTGGAACATCCGTGACGAGCGGGAGGGGTGGGTGCGGCGGATGACCGAGATCATGCACGGTAGTGCAGCCGAGGAGATGCTGGCCGCCGGCGACCCCGTCATCGACGCTCCGTTCGGACCCCTCCAGCAGGAGCTGTGGGAGTGGACGCGACCCATGACGCGCGCTCAGCTGCACAGCATGGCGACATCGCGGAGCTACGTCATCACGGCGTCGGCAGACGAGAAGGACCGGATCCGACGCGACATGGATGCGCTGTTCGACGAACTCGGACTCGATGACGCCGGCGTGATCGAGCTGCCATACGTCACCAGGGCATTCCGCGCCGTCCGCTCCTGAACACTGCCCCGGCGTTACCGGAAGCCTCGACCGGTAGACTCGTGACCCGTGGCTCTTACTATCGGAATCGTCGGCCTGCCCAATGTCGGCAAGTCCACCCTCTTCAACGCACTCACCAAGAACGACGTGCTCGCAGCGAACTACCCGTTCGCGACGATCGAGCCCAATGTCGGCGTGGTGAACCTGCCTGACCCCCGTCTCGAGAAGCTCGCCCAGATCTTCGGCAGCGAGCGCATCCTGCCCGCTGCGGTGTCGTTCGTCGACATCGCCGGCATCGTTCGCGGCGCCAGCGAGGGGGAGGGTCTCGGCAACAAGTTCCTCGCCAACATCCGCGAGGCCGACGCCATCGCGCAGGTCGTCCGCGGTTTCGCCGATGACGACGTCGTGCATGTCGATGGCGCGGTGAACCCCGCTTCCGACATGGAGACCATCAACGCGGAGCTCATGCTCGCCGACCTCGAGACGGTCGACAAGGCGATCGCCCGATACGAGAAGGAAGTACGCGGCAAGAAGATCGAGCCGGTCGTGCTCGAGACCGCGATCGCCGCCAAGGATGCGCTGGAGCGCGGCGTGCTGCTGTCTGTCTCGGGCCTCGATCTCGCCCCGATTCGTGAGCTCGGCCTGCTGACCTCGAAGCCCGTCATCTTCGTGTTCAACGTCGACGAGGGCGTGCTCACGGATGACGCGCGCAAGGAAGAGCTCGCCGCTCTCGTCGCCCCGGCCAAGGCGATCTTCCTCGACGCCAAGATCGAGTCCGAGCTGATCGACCTCGACCCCGAGGACGCGGCTGAGCTGCTCGCCTCGACCGGTCAGGACGAGTCCGGGCTGGACCAGCTCGCCCGCATCGGTTTCGACACCCTCGGACTGCAGACGTACCTGACGGCCGGACCCAAGGAGGCGCGCGCCTGGACGATCCCGAAGGGAGCGAAGGCTCCGCAGGCGGCGGGGGTCATCCACACCGACTTCGAGAAGGGCTTCATCAAGGCGGAGGTCGTCTCGTTCGACGACCTCGTCGAGACCGGCTCTGTGATCGAAGCCCGCGCGAAGGGCAAGGCCCGCCTCGAGGGCAAGGACTACGTCATGCAGGACGGCGACGTGGTGGAGTTCCGCTTCAACAACTGACGCACGCGTCGAGCGGCGGGGCGGTCAGTATGTCGGACGCCCCGGCTACGGTCGACGCATGACCGTTCATCTCGAAGGCATCACCGTTCTCGCCGATGATGTCGCGACTCTTGCCGATTTCTACGAGCACGCGCTCGGCTGGGTAGCGGAGGTTCGCGAAGAAGCGTACGTCGCGTTCGGCGGACACGGGGTGCGCGTCGCGATCTTCTCACGTCAATCGATGAGCGGGATCACCGGGCATCCGGCATATGCCGTGCCGTTCACAGGCCAGGCATTCGAGCTGAACCTTCAGTGTGAGAGCGCTGATGAGGTGGAGCGGCGCTACGATCAGCTGGTCGCTGCGGGGGCGACGCCGACGGGTCGACCCGCGTTGCGGGAGTGGGGCCAGTTCGCCGGCTTCTTCGCGGATCCGGAAGGGAACATTCACTCTCTGTTCGCGAACGTGTAGCGATTGTCGCATCCTGCGCGCTCCATGGTCCGACATGCCTAACTCGTTGACTGCACCGCCAACACTGATGTAGTCCGGCGGAGTTCCGCTTCGGCGTCTGATCGGTTCAGCCTCGAGCTTCCACTCCCGCGAGCAGCTCGACGAGCGCGTCACCATGCGTCAACTGCGGATGATGTCCGGCCCCAGGCACGGTGACCAGCTCGACGTGCGGAATCACGCCGAACTCGTCAGCGATGATCGGGTCGAGAGGATCGTCGCTGCCCGTGATGATGCGGATCGGGCCGCGGAACCGCTTGAGCGCTCCCTGGAGGTCGGCGCGCCAGCGTCGTGAACCCGCGAGGGCGAGATGCTCCGCCACCCGCGTGGCGGTTCTGCGGGTGAGGTCGTTCACGCTGGACTCGAGAGCTGCAGCGCTCGCCTCCGAGCCGGTCAGATGGCGGGACAATCGCGTCGGGGTCGTGTGCCGCAGGTAGCTGCGGGTGAGCGGACGCAGCCTGGTCGCCGTCCGCGCGGGGGCTTGGAGGAAGAACGGCGCGATCAGCGTCAGGGACCTGACCTGCGCCGGGAGCCGGTCGGCCGCGACCGTCGCGGCTGCCGCGCCGATGGAATGGCCGATGATGTCGACCGCTTCGTCGCCCACTGCCGCCGGCAGCCAGCGGTGCCAGTCCTGCACGCCAGCGCCGCTGCTCAGGCCGAGCCCGGGCAGGTCGACGACACGTGCGCCGATGCGGGACGCGAGGTCTGCCCAGGTGTCTGCGTTGACCGGCAGGCCGGGAAGGATCACGCGGTCGGATCGGTGTGCGCCGAGCTCGAACGTCCGCACTCCGCCGAGATCGAGGATTCGACGGTCTCCCGTCGCGACCGCGCCGAACCGACGCGCCACTAGATGGTCGGCCCACCGTTCGAGGGACGCGCGCACGTCGGGCATCTCGAGTCCGTGTCTCTCCGCGAACTCGATCGCGGAGTCCGTCGGATAGCGGTCGGCTGACATGAAGGTGAGGGTCTCGGGGTCCGCCTTGGTGATTCGCCTTGGGAGGCGCGCGATGACGTTGACGGGCAGCCGTACCCGGGGAACCTTCACACCGATATGGCGGCCGACGTGAGTGAGCAGGTCCGCCAGGGGGGGAGTGGCGTCGTCGAGAATCCAGTAGGCCTGACCGGCAGCGGCCGGGTCGGCTGCTGCCGCCGCCATGAATGCCGCCAGATAGTCCACCGTCACGACCGGGAGGAACGTCGTCTCGTCTCCGGGCAATGCGCCGAGGCTGCCGTCCCAGAGCTGTTCGATGCTGGTGGACAGCCCGATGTGCTGATCGGACTCCCCGGTCACGCTGTCGCCGATCACGCTGGACGGATTGACGATGGTCCACGGGATGCCCCGGTCCGTCGCGAGCGCCTGGAAGATGGCGTCCGACTCGACTTTCGAGGCTTCGTAGGCGCCCAGTTCCTCGTACATTGCGGCGCGGTGGCTGTCGGGCCAAGGGATGGTGGCGGGGTCTTGCCCTCCGACGCGGTAGCCCGAGACATGGACGACGCGCTCCAGGCGGGGGAGGTGCTGGGCGAAGTCGATCAGCTTCTCGACGATGCCGACGTTCGCTTTTCGCGCCTCGAGGGCGGTCATCCCGAATCGGTAGGAACCGGCGCAGTTGTGGATCTCCGTGATGGTCAGGAATGCCGACGGATCGCCCACAAGGAGCTCGGATGTCTCGAAGTCGACGACCGCGATGCTGATGCTGCGGGCCAGGCCGTGCTCGCTGAGCCATCGGTGGACGCGCGCTCCCGACTCGGCGGACCGGACTGCTGCCGTGACGTTCGCGCCGGCGTCGGCGAGGGCGAGGAGCAGGTGCCGGCCGACCAGCCCCGAGGCTCCGACGACCAGGGCATGACGGGCGTCAGCGGGCGAGCTCATCGCGTCGACTCCGCCAGCTGGCACCGCAGGTCGATGAGCTCCGCCACGACATCGGCGGCAGCGACCAAGGGTTGGGTGCTGCGCATGGCGCGTGAGAGGATCACCGCCCCCTCGATGGTGGATACGACGACGGTCGCGAGAGTGCGGGCGCTCTGGGCGTCGATGCCGCTGCCTTCGAGGAGGGCCGTGGTCGGGGCGATCCACGACTCGAAGGCGGTGGCGCACGCCTGTCGCAACGATTCGCTCTCGGCACCCATCTCCAGAGTCACAACCGAGACCGGGCAGCCCAGCCGATAGTCGCTCTCGCTGACGATGCGTGTCAGCGCCTCGATCGCGAGACGGGCCGCGTGAGCCGCGCCCCCGGCGGATGCGGCAGCGTCGGCGATCAACGTCGCGAACTGTTTTGCGGCGAGGTCGACCGCGGCGACCCCTAGCCCTTCCTTCCCATCGGGGAAGTGGAAGTACATGGATCCTTTCGGGGCAGCGGAGTGCTCGAGCACGGCGTTCAGCCCGGTTCCGCTGTAGCCGCCGGTCTGGATCAGCACGAGCATGGATTCTGTGAGCTGCGCCCTGGTCCGCTCTCCCTTGGATGTCATGGTTAAAGAATAGACCGGTCTATATATTTTGTGCAAATGGTCAACGCAGAACTCGGATTTCTGCCGAGTTTCGGAGCAGGATCAGGCGTGGCGTCCGAAGCCTTGTAGATGTCCGGTTGCCCGCGAACCTACGAGGACTGCGCCCGAATGAGCGCGTCCAGCGCATCCTTGGCTGCCGATTCGACGCGCTCGGCTTCGGCGAGGTGACCGACGGCTGAGGCTTCGCTCTCGGCCGTCGCGGCTGCAGCCGTGCGTGCGCGCTCGGCCTCCGTCCTCGTCTGCGCGAGCTCCGCTTCGAGCTCTACCACTCGCGCTTCCAACGACTGCATACGGGCCGCCGCGTCCCGGTGCGCCTTCTCGGCCTGCATCTGCGTGTGCTCGGCACGCTCCCGTGCCTGCTCGGCATCGCGGAGCGCACGTTGGGCGGCCCGGCGCTCCCGGCGGGCGCTGACCTCGTCGGCAGGAACGGCCGGCGGGGCGGGGGCTTCAGGCGTGCCGCCCCCGACGGCGGCGCCCAGATCCACGGACTCAGACGGATCGAGCTCGCGGACCAGCCGCCCCGACGCGACCGCCGCCGCGGCGTCCGGGTCGAAGAAGGCCGCGGAGATCGTCCGTTCGACCGCGTCCAGCGTGGAGGCGCTGATGCGCTCGCCGCGTGACGTCGCGAGCTCGACGGCGTTCTGCGCGAGACGGCGGGTGAGCGTGCGCCGCTCACGCCCGAGCTTCGCGAGCGTGGCGGCATCGAGGTCAGCCTGGGCCTTCCGCAACTCCTCGGCCAGCCGGAGGGCCTCCGCGAGCTGGGCCGTGCGCTCCTGCGCGAACAGGTTGACCACCCACGCCGCGACCGACGGCTTGCGCAGCGCCTTGATCTGCGCGGCCAGTTCGCCGCCATCCGCGGCCTTCACCCGTGCGTCGCGCGCGGAGATGAAGTTGCACGGCAGCTCGGCGTAGAGCGTCGCCGCGATCGTCGAGAGTGCGGTGTCGGTCATCCGCCATCCCTTCGCCGATCTGAACGCCATGCTGAGGCCACGAGTCTAGGCGCACGCGGCATCGGCAGCGTCGCGTGGGGCGGAGGAGTTCGCGTGGGCCTCGGCTCGTGTGGCAGGGCTCCTCCCGAAACGCTCTCGACGCTGCCCGACCGAGAACTTCCGGATGCGGTTCGCAACAGGGGCGGGATACGCTGGACAAGGTGCGTCTGGCCTGCGGGTAACCGCGCAGACGCCCGCCGAACCGCTGGAAAGGGCCAGATCGGGTCCTTCGCGATTCGAGAGCGGCCGTTCCGTGCGGGGCACCTGAGACTTCGGGGGCGCAGACCGAGCGCACCTGACAACGACACCGCGAGGAGACTGCTGAGAATGGTCGACACCCAGATCTTCGAACCCGATGGACGCGCGATCCCCTTCGTGGACGAGGGCGACGGCCCCGTCAAGCTGGTGCTGATCCAGGAGCAGGGGCTCGCCGCCGACGTGCTGAGCGTCGCCGCCCACTACCTCGCCGAAGAGGCGGGTTTCCACGTGCTCCGTGTCGGCCACCGCGCCGACGGTGAGGCGACGCTCGACGAGCGCGTCGCGGATGTCCTCGCCGTGATCGACCACGTCGGCATCGAAGACACCTGGGTCGGGGGCCACGGCTTCGGCGGCACGATCGCGCGTGCGCTGGTCGCCGCGCACGTCGACCGGGCCAATGGCCTGCTGCTGCTCGGCGTCGAAGACGTGGACATCGCGGTGGCTCCGGCCATCCCCGTGCTGATCGTGCAGGGAACTGAAGACGTCGACACCCCCGCCGCCAACGCCGAGCGTCTGCAGGCCACGGTGCCTGACCGGTCGAGCATCAAGACGATCGCCGGAGACCACCTCTTCCCGATGCATCACCCGATCGAGACCGGAGTGATCATCGAGGAGTACCTGGACTGGGACTGACGACGGTGGCGGCACCGGAGCGCACCGTCGTCCTCGCCATCGACCTGCAGGCCGGAGTGACGCCGGGATGCTTCGACGAGCACGGCGTGCTGGCGCGCGCAGCGGCGCTGGTCGAGCGCGCCCGCGCATCCGACGTCCCCGTCGTCTGGGTGCACCACGACCCCGTGGGCGTGGGCACGCCGGCGTGGGAGCTCGCGGCACCGCTCCAGCGCACCGAGGGTGAACCTCTCGTCCGCAAGAGCTATCGCGACTCCTTCGCCGACACGACGCTGGGCGAGACGCTGGATGCGCTGGGCGCGACGCGCCTCGTGATCACCGGTGCGCAGTCGGACTTCTGCGTGCGCACCACGACGCAGCGCGCGGCGGCGGAGGGGTACGACGTGACGCTGGTGAGCGATGCGCACACCACGGTGGACACGGAGTGGGACGGCGTCGTGATCTCCGGCGAGCAGATCGTCGCCCACACGAACATGTACTTCTCCGGACTCCGCTATCCGGGCCAGGAGTTCGCGATCGCGACCCACGACCGCGTGCGCCTCTGACGTACCCCGGGCGT
This sequence comes from Microbacterium croceum, assembly GCF_023091245.1. Lineage (NCBI taxonomy): Bacteria > Bacillati > Actinomycetota > Actinomycetes > Micrococcales > Microbacteriaceae > Microbacterium > Microbacterium croceum. The sequence goes on from NZ_JAHWXN010000001.1 coordinate 1,850,315, forward strand.
TCGGGCGGTCACGGCGCCTGAGAAGATGGTCTGATGACCGCAACGCTCGTCGCTCAGAACCTGGCCGGTGGCTACGGTCATCGCATCCTCTTCGACTCCGTCGATCTTACGGTCGCACCGGGCGATGTCGTCGGCGTGGTGGGAGCGAACGGTGCGGGCAAGTCGACGCTGCTGCGGTTGCTGGCCGGTGTGGATGCCCCCGCGGCCGGATCGGTCTCACTGGCTCCGTCGGATGCGTTCGTCGGATGGCTGCCGCAAGAGCATGAACGCGTCGCCGGCGAGACGGTCGCCGCATACATCGGCCGTCGCACCGGATGCGCGCAGGCGACGAACGACATGGATGCCGCGGCGGCAGCACTCGCCGACCCATCGCTGGCTGCCGAAGGCACGGATCCCGCAGACGTCTATTCGACGGCGCTGGACCGCTGGCTGGCCAGCGGCGCAGCCGATCTCGAGGAGCGGATCCCGGTCGTGCTGGCGGAGCTCGGACTCGAGCTCGATGCCGAGAGCGCTCAGATGACGGATCTCTCCGGGGGACAGGCCGCCCGGGTCGGACTCGCCGCGCTGCTGCTGTCGCGCTTCGACATCGTGCTCCTCGACGAACCGACGAACGACCTTGATCTGGACGGCCTCGAACGCCTCGAAGCCTTCGTGCGCGGACTGCGCGGCGGCGCAGTGCTGGTCAGCCACGACCGCGAGTTCCTGGCGCGAGCCGTGACGCGCGTGCTGGAGCTGGATCTCGCCCAGGGGTCGAATCGGGTGTACGGCGGAGGCTACGAGGCCTACCTGGAGGAGCGCGCGACCCTGCGCCGCCACCTGCGCGAGAAGTACGACGAGTTCGCCGACAAGAAGGCCGACCTCGTGGCGCGCGCCCGTACGCAGCGGGAGTGGTCGAGCCAGGGCGTGCGCAACGCCATGAAGAAGTCGCCGGACAACGACAAGATCAAGCGCAAGGCGTCAGCGGAGTCGAGCGAGAAGCAGGCGCAGAAGGTGCGCCAGATGGAGAGCAGGATCGCTCGGCTGGACGAGGTCGAGGAGCCGCGCAAGGAGTGGCAGCTGGAGTTCACGATCGGCAGTGCGCCCCGTTCGAGCTCCGTCGTGTCGACGTTGAGCTCCGCCGTGCTGAACCAGGGGTCGTTCACGCTCGGCCCCGTGTCGCTGCAGGTCAACGCGGGGGACCGGATCGGGATCACCGGGCCGAACGGTGCCGGCAAGTCCACGCTCCTGCGCGCTCTGCTCGGGCGTCAGACGCCGGACGAGGGCAGCGCGAGCCTGGGGGCCAGCGTCGAGATCGGCGAGATCGATCAGGCGCGCTCGCTGCTGGTGGGGAGCGCGCCGCTCGCCGACGCCTTCGAGGCGCTGGTGCCGGAGATGGCGTCCGGGGAGGTGCGCACGCTGCTGGCGAAGTTCGGTCTGCGCGCCGACCACGTCACGCGTCCGGTCGGCGAACTGTCTCCGGGGGAGCGGACCCGCGCGGCCCTGGCACTGCTGCAGGCCCGCGGCGTCAACCTGCTGGTCCTGGACGAACCGACCAACCACCTCGACCTCCCGGCGATCGAACAGCTGGAACAGGCTCTCGAGTCGTATGAGGGGACGCTGCTGCTCGTCACGCACGATCGCCGCATGCTCGACACGGTCCGGATCGATCGCCGCTGGCAGGTCGAGCAGGGCCGGGTCACGGAGCGCTAGACGGTCAGCGACCCTGACGCTTCTTGTAGGGCTTGGGCTGGCCTTTGACGATCGGCGCACGCCCACGGCCCTTCGAGGCCTTGGCCTTGCCGCCGGCCGGGGCGACGGTCTTGGGCGCGGGCGGCGGTGCAGCTGCCACGGTGGTGCGCGCCTCTTCGAGGAACAGCTCGCCGACGGGGGTCAGCCGCGGGGTCCCCTCACGATGGATCAGCGCATGCCCGAGTTCCTCCTCGAGCTTGTCGAGCGACGTGTAGAGCGACGCGAGCGGGATGCCGAGCTGCTCGGCGGCGCGAGGGAAGTGCAAGGTGTCCGCAAGGACGACATAGCGGCGCAGGAGAGCGATCTTCACGGGGACCCTTCAGCGCCTCGCGCGGTACGAGGCAGTCTCCAGGGTACGCGGACGCGCCCTCGCACGCCGACCAGGGCGCGGCGGCGACGGGTGGACGGCGAGCACGCCACGAACCCGCACCGACGCGTCGGCGAGCATCCCGCTCGCGGAGCCGAGCGCACCGCTGGTGTGATCGGGGTCAGATGTCGCTGAAGTCGTTCGCCGGAACCTGGATCTGCGTCACCACGTCGCCGTCCAGGGCAAAGAGGAGATACTCGATCCCGACGGATCCGGGGTGCGTGAGCGAGATCGTGTCCGGTACCTCGCGACCGTCGAGGCCGAGATACTCCGCGGTCGCGGTGTCCTCTTCGTCGACCAGTGCCCAGGCGCCGGCATCGACGAGTTCGCTGCGCGTCGCTCCGACAGCGAGACCCTCCGTGGTGGCGACGGGGATGCCGTCTACCTCGGCGGCGAGCACGGCGATGCTGGCGGGTCCGTCGCCCGATTCGTCTGCGGTGACGCGCAGTCCGTCCCAGTCGTAGTTCACGAGGGTGAAGCCGTACCCGTCGGGGGCGTCGATGGGCTCGGGCTCAGGGAGTTCCCCCGTGGCCTGCTGCAGCAGTGCGAGGAGAGCGGTGCCGTCATCGAAGGACGCGGTGACCGTGCCCGAGGCGTCGGTGAACGAGATCCCGTCCAGCGCGACGACGAGGTTCGCGACGACCTCCGGAGTGGGTGCGGCGGAGAGCGGGGGCGTCGCCGACGGTGTGGCGGAAGGCGGAGTCGCCGTGGTGCAGCCGGCGAGGATCACAGCGGCGGCGAGGGCGGTCGTCAGGGCGAGAGGGAGTCGTCGCATGCTCCGAGGCTAGGGCATCGGGGCCGACATCGCGACACAGCACGGATGCCGCGACCCCAGAGGGCCGCGGCATCCGGAATCCTGTGTCAGGCCACCTTCGGAAGCACGGCGAAGGACACGGAGCCCTCGTCATCGACGCCGGCATCGAGGATCTTGTCCTCCAGCGCGGCAGATGCGGCCTCGTCGAGGAAGAGGCGGGTTCCGGAGACCTCGACGATCTGATCCTCGGGCTCCGGGGTGGTCGTCACGAGCACCGCGAGCCGGGCGCCGCCATCCGGCTCCTGCGCGGCGGTCGAGTGAATACGGAGTCCGGCATCCGGTGCCTCGCTCTGTCGGGTGACGAGCGTGGTGACGATGGCGGTGGCGTTGTCGGTGAGGGTGAGCACGAGACTCTCCTTCCGGTTGGGGCATGCCACGGTCGCGACATGTCCGGGCCACGATTCCCGAGAGTGCGCCCGGATTCAACCGAATCCAGTCGATTCCTATGGTTCTCCCACCGCGAGTGGATGCGGGCGGCCTGTGGCGCCGGTCACGGTCGAAGACGCTTGCGCATGAACACCTGCTCTGTACCGTCGCCATCCGGAACGCGCTCGCTCACCGCATAGCCGCAACTCTCATAGAGACGGATGTTCGCTTCGCTCAGGCTTCCGGTGAACAGCTCGGACTGGGCGGCACCGCTGCGCTGTTCCGCCGATTCGAGCAGCAGCCGTCCCACGCCCTCGCCCTGCTGGTCCGGGGCGACCGCGATGCGGCCGATGAGGAGGGTGTCGCCGTCGACGCGGAAGCGGATCGCTCCGACGAGCCGGCCGTCGCGTCGCGCACCCAGCGCATCGCCGTCGCGGAGCTCAGCGGCCACCTGCTCCAGGGTCTGGGTCAGCGGCGGCATGTCGGCGCTGCCATAGATCTGGGCCTCCGAGACGAACGCGGCGCGCTGCAGGGTGAGGACCTCGCCCGCGTCGGCGTCGTCGAGCTTCTCGATGGTGATGTGCGGTCGGAAGTCAGATGTGTTCACCTGCGCAACCTTCGGCCCCACGGGCGGAGCGTGTCAACCCCCTCTGCGTGGCAGAGACGTCGGCCTAGAGTGCCCCCAGGAGGCAACATCATGGCTGATACCAGCAAGACCACGAAGACGACTGCTGCGAAGCGCGGAGCGAAGACCACCCGGCGTCAGAACGCCGAGAAGGGCTTCACGGCGTCTGCCTCGTTGGCGGCCAACCTGCAGTCCGTGCTCGTCGATCTACTGGAGCTCGCACTGCAGGGCAAGCAGGCGCACTGGAACGTGGTCGGGCGGAACTTCCGCGACACCCACCGCCAGCTCGACGAGATCATCGACGATGCCCGCGCCTTCAGCGACACGGTCGCAGAGCGGATGCGCGCGCTGCATGCGGTGCCGGACGGCCGCAGCGACACCATCGCCCAGACGACATCACTTCCCGAGTTCCCCGCAGGGGAGGTGTCGACGTCTGACACCGTCGACCTCATCACCGAGCGGCTCGAGGCCGCCATCGCGACGATGCGCGACGTCCACGATGCCGTCGACGAGGAAGACCCGACCTCCGCCGACATCCTGCACGCGGTGATCGAACGCCTCGAGCAGTTCGCGTGGATGGTCAGCGCCGAGAACCGCACACCGGCAGGACGCTGACGGCGGCGACCATGTCCGGCCGCGTCGGAGATCCGTTCACTGCGGCGGCACGTCCCGCCGCAGGGAACGGCGCACTGCTCGCGGCAGCGCCAACCACAGTGCTGCGATGACCACGACGGCTGTGATCAACGCCACGATGCCCGCGGTGCGGTTCACCGTGAAGTCCACGATGAGCGTGGTCACGCCCACGGTCAGGGCGGCGATCACGACCAGGTCGATCTTGACGATGCGCGCCGCGACGCGCACGAGGTCGGGCTTGCGGCGGCGGCCGAACAGCGCGCGGTGCAGCCCGACCGGGGCGAGCGCCAGGATCGTGGCGATGGCGGCGAGGGCGACGAGGACGACGTACAGGTCGCGTTGCAACTCGTCCATATCGGTGAAGCGGGGCTGGAAGGCGACGGCGAGCAGGAATCCGGTGAGGATCTGCGTGCCCGTCTGCATGACGCGGAGCTCCTGCATCAGTTCGTCCCAGTTGCGATCGGCCCGTTCATTCGGGGTCTCGTCGCGCCCGTCGACACGATCGTCGCGGAGGGGCGGTTCCGGCTCTCGGCCTTCGACTGTCATGAGCCCAGTCTCGTGCGCGTGCTTCCGTGCTGTCCAGCCGCCTGCTTTACCAGAACAGAGGAGATGACATGACCCTTCCCCCCATCCACGAATGGTGGCCGCACCTGTCGATCGACGCGCGACACGAGGTGGTGGACAGCGGGTCCGCGCACCTGACCGAGAAGGTGCGCGCAGAGATCCGCGAGATCACCGGAGCGGTGGTCGGCATGCAGGAGACGCTGTCCGACGAGGACCTTGACTTCGCACGCACCCAGAGCGAGGCCGTCGACTGACGGGAGAGAGGTTCGGGGGCGGTCAGGCCTGATCCGGAGCACTCGGTTTCGCGGTCTCCTCACGCAGTCGCGGGACCGTGCGGCGCTCGGGGCGCAGGCCGGCTTTGTCGGCGTAGAAGGCGCGGATCCTGTCCATGTCGCTGCCGACGTCACCGGTCAGCGCGAGCGTCGGGCCGAGCCCGGTCGTCATGGTGGTGCGGTCGACGAAGCCCAGCGTCACGGGCATCCCGGTCTCCCGGGCGATCCGGTAGAAGCCGGACTTCCAGTACGCGTTTCCGCCGCGGGTCCCGTCCGGGGTGATCACCAGACCGAAGACGTCTCCGGCATGGACCTGGCTCACAACCTCTGCCACGACCCGGCCCGGGTCGGCGCGGTCCACCGCGACGCCGCCGAGTGCGCGCATGATCGGGCCGCGCCACCCCCGGAACAGGCTCTTCTTGCCGAGCCAGTGCACGTCGATCCCGAGTCGCCAGGAGATCGCGAGCATGAGTACGAAGTCCCAGTTGGACGTGTGCGGGGCCCCGATGAGGATCGTGGGTCTGGTCGGCACCGCATCGTGGCCGACCAGAGTCCAGCGGCTGAGTGCCCAGTAGAGGCGGGCGAGGGATCGTCGGAGCATCCCTCAACCGTAGGCGATCAGCTTTGCGGAGATCCGCTGTTCAGAGCCGGACCTCTGGGACAGGCGTACGATCGAGGGATGAAGAAGACGCAGCAGCCTGTGACGGAGCAGGAAGCACCCCTCGGGTTGCAGCCGCTCCCGGACGCTCTGAACCTTCTCGACGCCGATGCCGTCGGCTACTGCAGCGGTGGCGTCTGCCACTTCCCTGCGCCGAAGACGCAGTAAGCAGCAGCCGCCACCGCGGGCCGCCGGACGGGCGGTCAGTGGCCGCCGTGGAAGTCGCCGGCGTTGTCTGCGGGCTTGCGGACGAACGGGCTCAGCGCGACGGCCGCGAGCGAGATGATCGCCGCGATGAGGAACGCCATACGTGCGCCCGGCGCTCCGGCCGTCGCCGTCGTGAGTCCTTCGTTCTCGCCTGCATGCAGGATCGCCGCGTAGGTGACCGTGAGCAGTGCGACACCCGCGGCCCCGCCGACCTGCTGCAGCGTGTTCAGCACGGCGGAACCGTGCGAGTAGAGCGAGCGCTGCAGGGATCCGAGCGACGCGGAGAACAACGGGGTGAACGACATCGCGAGTCCCACCGACATCGCGGCCTGCACGATGATCAGCACCCACCACACGGTGTGCTCGCCGACCGTCGAGTAGTAGAACAGCGCCGCAGACACCAGGATCGTGCCGGGGATCAGCAGCGGGCGCGTGCCGCGCGCGTCGTAGACGCGACCCATCACGGGGCCGAGCAGACCCATCAGCACGGAACCCGGAAGCAGGATCAGACCCGACTGAAGCGGGTTGAGGCCGGCGACGTTCTGCAGGTACTGCGGGAGCAGCGTCAGAGTGCCGAACATCGACAGCGCGAGAATCGTCATGATGATGACCGAGAACGTGAAGTTCCCCGAGCGGAACACGCGCAGGTCGAGCAGAGCGTCGTCCACGCGCTGCAGCAGCAGCTGCCGCCACACGAACAGGGAGAGCGATACCGCGCCGACGGCCAGGGCGATGATGCCGGTGGTCTCTCCCGACCCGCCTTCGCCGCCGAACTGGCTGAGACCGAACACGATGCCTCCGAAGCCGAGGGCCGCGAGCGGGATCGACAGGATGTCGAGCGGGACCTGGCGCGTCTCGCCGAGGTTCGTCATCCACTTCACACCCATGAAGAGGGAGACCAGCGCGATGGGCAGGATGATCGCGAACAGGGCGCGCCAGTTCAGCGTCTCGAGCACCGCACCCGCGAGAGTCGGACCGAGCGCAGGAGCGAGCGAGATCACGAGGCCGACACGGCCCATCATGCGTCCGCGCGACTGAGGGGGGACGACGTTCATGATCGTCGTCATGAGCAGTGGCATCATGATGCCGGTCCCGGCCGCCTGGATCACGCGACCGACCAAGAGCACCGCGAACCCGGGCGCGATCAGCGCCACGAGTGTGCCCAGCGAGAAGGCGACCATCGCGGCGATGAACACCTGACGGGTGGTGAAGCGCTGGAGTATGAAGCCGGTGGTCGGGATGACCACGGCCATCGTCAGCATGAACGCGCTGGTCAGCCACTGTCCCAGCTCGGGCGGGATACCGAGATCCGCGTTGAGGTGCGGAATCGCGATCCCCATCGTGGTCTCGTTGAGGATGGCCACGAAGGCGGCGACCAGGAGGAGCCAGATCACGCGCATGTCGGAGCGCGAGATCGTTCCTCCCGCCGGGGTGGGGGTCGTTATCGAACCGGTGTCGACAGCGGACATGCGGCCTCCTAGGCACAGAAGAGAGGGAGGAAGGTGCGCGAGGGTTCGCGGGAGTCTTTCAGCGTAACCATAGGGTCCGACATTTCATTCCAGATCTCCATGATTCCGCTGCCGGTTGGGACGAGAACCCCCGGGTCGGGGGGCGTGACTACGCTGGCGACATGAGCATGGGTGGCGGAATGGGCGGCGGCCGCGGCGGGTTCCGCGGAGTCGACGAGAGTGCGCAGCGCAGGCTGAATGCCGAGGCGCCACGCATCAGCGGTCTCGGCGGGCGTGTGATGGCGCTGTTCCAGCCGTATCGCACCCGGATCCTGTTCACGGGCGTGCTGGTCATCGTCGGTGCGGCAATCGCAGTCGTCCCGCCGCTCATCGTGCAGCGGATCTTCGACGACGCCCTGTTCCCCATCGCGGGCGGCGGCCCGCATATCGACCTGCTGATCGTGCTGGTCGTGGGAATGGTCGCGCTCTTCCTCTTCTCAGCGGCACTCGGCGTCGCCCAGACCTGGCTCACCTCCACGGTGGGCAACAGCGTCACGGGTGACCTGCGGGTGCGACTGTTCGAGCACCTTCAGGCGATGGAACTCGGGTTCTTCACGCGGACCAAGACCGGCGTCATCCAGTCGCGTCTGCAGAACGATGTGGGCGGTGTATCCGGTGTGCTCACGAACACCGTGACCAGCATCCTCGGCAATGTGGTCACCGTCATCGCCTCTCTCGTCGCGATGATCCTGATCGATTGGCGTCTGACTCTCATCGCCGTCATCCTGATGCCGTTCCTCGTCATCGTGCAGCGTCGTGTCGGGCAGGTGCGCGCACGCATCGCCGGCGAGACGCAGGAGTCGCTCTCCGAGCTCACCTCGATCACGCAGGAGACGCTCAGTGTCTCTGGCATGCTGCTGTCGAAGTCGTTCAACCGGCAGCGCACCGAATCCGAGCGCTATCAGGCTGAGAACCGCAACCAGGTGAAGCTGCAGGTGCGAAGGGCGATGAGCGGCCAGGGGTTCTTCGCGGTCGTCCAGGTGCTGATGGCGAGCGTCCCCGCTGTGATCTACCTGGTGTCGGGGTACCTGATCGCCGGCGGGGCCGGAGCGATCACCGCCGGCACCGTGGTCGCGTTCACCACGGTGCAGGCGCGACTGCTGCAGCCGCTGATGGGGCTGATGCGCGTCTCGCTCGACCTGCAGACCTCGTCGGCGCTGTTCGCCCGCATCTTCGAGTACCTCGACCTGGTGCCGGAGATCGAGGATGCGCCGGATGCGATCAGCGTGCGCGATGCGCCGGGGCCTCGCGGGCGCATCGAGTTCGCCGACGTCGTGTTCCGGTATCCCGACGCATCGCCCGACGCGCGCCCGACCCTGCAGGGAGTGACCTTCGTCGCGGAGCCGGGGCAGCACGTCGCGTTCGTCGGTCCCTCCGGCGCGGGGAAGACCACCGTGCTCTACCTGGCGCCGCGGCTGTACGAGGCGCACGGGGGAGCGGTGATGTTCGCCGGAGCAGATGTGCGCACCCTCACGCAGGAGTCGATCATCGACGACGTGGGCATCGTGTCGCAGGAGACCTATCTGTTCCACGCCACCATCCGCGAGAACCTGCTGTACGCGAAGCCGGCGGCGACGGAGGAGGAGCTGATCGCCGCCTGCACCGCCGCGAACATCCACCACATCATCGCGGGTTTCCAGGATGGCTACGACACGATCGTCGGTGAACGCGGATACCGTCTGTCCGGCGGTGAGAAGCAGCGCATCGCGATCGCGCGGGTGTTGTTGAAGGACCCGCCCGTGCTCCTTCTCGACGAGGCGACCTCGGCGCTGGACACGGTCTCGGAGCGCGTGGTGCAGGTCGCCCTCGACGAGGCGGCGCGCGGGCGTACCACCCTGTCGATCGCGCATCGATTGTCGACCGTGATGGGCGCCGATGTGATCCACGTGCTGGAGGCCGGACGGATCGTCGAATCCGGCACGCACGCCGAGCTCCTCGCGCACGGCGGGCTGTACGCCGAACTGGCGGCCGAGCAGGTGGCGGCGTCGCAGGTGCTCGCCACCGAGACCGCTGCGCAACAGGCGGCGACGGGAGGTGAGGCCACGGCGCTCGCGGAGCGTCGGGCAGACCGGGCTCCCGTGGACTCGGCCGGCGCCGACGCGGTGGCCGCACTCACGGCTCCGCTGCCGCTGCTGAACACGCCCCGTACGGATGCCCGCGTGTACCCCGACGAGAGCTGACGCCGGCGACCGTGCGGCTCAGTGCACCGACAGGCCGCCGTCGACGAACAGCGAATGACCGGTGACGTAGCTCGATCCGGCTCCGGCGAGGAACACCGCCGCGCCGGCGAAGTCGCTCGGCAGCCCGTTGCGACCGATCATGGTGCGTGCGGCCAGTGCCGCGATCTTCTCCGGATCCTCCTGCAGACGTGCGTTCAACGGAGTGAGCACGAAGCCGGGAACCAACGTGTTGCTGGTCACGCCTGTGCCGCCCCAGGCCTCGGCCTCAGAGCGCATGAGGGACTCGACGGCCCCTTTCGACGCACCGTAGATGCCGCTGGAGACGAACGCGCGGTGCGCCTGCTGCGAGCTGATGTGGATGAGCCGGCCGAAGCCGCGCTCCGCCATGCCCCGCGCATACCGCTGCCCGAGCAGGAAGGGGGCGAGCGCGTTCACGGTCATCGTCGCGTCCCAATCCTCCTCGGTGATCTCGGTGTAGACGGGGCGGATGTTGATGCCTGCCGAGTTGACCAGGATGTCGGGCTCGCCGAACGGTTCGGCCGCGGCCTCCGCCACGGCGTGGATGCCGGCGCGCGTGCTCAGATCGCCGACCACGCCGGCCGCGCGGCAGCCGTGCTCCCGCAGCTCGCGTACGGTGTCCGTGATGCGGTCCTCGCCGCGGGCGACCACGACGGTCGCGGCGCCGGCGCGGGCGAGGGCTGTGGCGATGCCGCGGCCGATCCCGGAGCTGCCGCCGGTGACGACCGCGATGCGGCCCTCGAGCGAGAAGAGGTCGGTCAGGTAGTCGTTCATCGATCTCCTCGAAGGGGGGAGCGGATGGGAGGTGGCGGGTCGGTCACCAGGAGAGGGCAGCGGCAAGTGTCGGATCCGGCGAGGAGTCGGCGTACTCCGGGAGGTCGCGGAGCTCATCGAGGAAGGCGTCGACCTCTGCCGCGTACGCGGGGTCGTCGTGCGTCACGGCGATCTCGAGCAGCGGGGGGACGTCCATCGCGATGATGAGGTCGAGCCGCGCGGTGACGGCCGCGCTCGCGCCGGCGTCGCGCAGCACGTGGATGCCGCCGCGCAGCGCGGCGAGATAGTCGCGCAGCACCGGCAGCTGCGCCTTGCCCTGCGTGATCGAGGTGCCATCGGCGCGGATGCGCCAGTGCACGACGATGTCGGGGATGACGTCGAAGGTGCGTGCCCGGGTGTACATCAGCTGGGCCACGATCTGGTCCTCGTACGCGACGCCCTCCGGGAAGCGCAGGTCGTCCCAGAAGCCGGTGCGGCTCAGCTTCGACCAGGCGACGATGTTCGCCGAGGCGTTCGGGTGCTGCAGGATCGTCGTGCGGCGTCGCTCCGGATCGGTCGCCGCGGCCACCCAGGGCTGCACGCGTCCGGCGACGTACGTGTCGTGGTGCGGGCGCGAGCGCACGTACGCACCTGCGACGAAATCGCTGCCGGTCTCCGCCAGGGTGTCGGTGAGCCGCGCGAGTGCCGTCGGGGTGAGCTCATCGTCGCCGTCGAGGAAGCCCAGATAGGGGGTGTCGACCAGCTCGAGCGCAGCGTTGCGGGCTGCTCCCAGACCTCGCGAGGCCGGGTGCCGGATCACCGTGAACCGCGCATCGGCGTCGGCGGCCTCAGCGAAGACCGATCCGGTCGCATCCGTCGAGCCGTCGTCGACCAGGACCGCGCGCCACCGCGGCTCGGTCTGCGCCCGCAGCGACGCGATCGCGGCGGGGGCGAACGGGGCGATGTCGCGTCCGGGAACGATCATCGTCACGAGCGGATCGGATGCAGTCACCAGCCGATTCTATGGCCGTATCGTCAGCCCGAGACCGCCCGCACGGCGTCGGCGACGAGTGCAGCGAGATGCTCGGGCGCATCCGTCGGCAGTGCGGCGCGGCCGAACGTGAACCGCACCGAGGTCTGGGCGACCTCCGGCGCGATGCCGCAGGCCAGCAGCACGTGCGACGGCTCGTCGCTGCCCGCAGCGCAGGCGGATCCGCTGGATGACACGATGCCGCGTCGCTCGAGCTCCAGGAGCACCGCTTCACCGCTCGTCCCGGCGAACGTGAAGCTCGCCGTCGCGGGGAGCCGATGGCGCGGGTCGCCCGTGAGCGTCGCAGAGGGTATCCGGGTCTGCACGGCAGCGATGAAGCGCTCGGTCGCGGCGCCGACGCGTGCGGCGACGGCGGCGCGCTCCGCCTCGGCGAGTTGCAGGGCGGTGGCGAGTCCGACCGCGCCCGCCACGTTCTCGGTTCCCGAGCGCCGTCCCCGCTCCTGGCCGCCGCCGTGCAGCAACGGCTCCAGCGGCACCCTGCCCCGCACCGCCAGAGCGCCGATGCCCTTGGGGGCACCGAGTTTGTGTCCGGCGATCGAGATCGCGTCCGCTCCGAGATCGCGCAGATCCAGCCATCCCGCCGACTGCACGGCATCGACATGCAGCGGCACGCCGGTGGCACGGGCCACGGCGCCGAGTGCCGCGACGTCCTGAACGGTCCCGATCTCGTTGTTCGCATGCCCGAGCGACACCAGCGCCGTGTCGTCGCGGAGCGCGGCACCGAGGGCGTCGGGGGAGATGCGTCCGCGGGCGTCGACGGCGACCTGCGTGACGGACACCGCATGGAACCGCCGAAGATACTCCGCCGACTCCAGGATCGACTCGTGCTCGACGGGCGACACGACGAGGTGGCGCCTGTCACGGACGAGCGCCGCCAGGGTGATCCCCTTGACCGCCAGGTTGTTCGCCTCGGTGCCCCCCGCCGTGAAGACCACATCGCCGGTACGCATACCCAGCACTGCGGCGACGCGCGCGCGGGCGTCGTCGAGCGCGTTCGCCGCGGCCTCGCCCGTGGTGTGGTGACTGGACGGATTGCCGAACACCTCGGTGAGGTAGGGGCGCATCGCCTCCAGCACCTCCGGACGCACCGGAGACGTCGCAGCGTGGTCGAGGTAGAGCACTAGGAGATCCGCACGTCCAGCCCGAGGTCCAGAGCCCGTGCGGAGTGCGTCAGGGCGCCGACCGAGATGACGTCGACGCCGGTGCGGGCGATGTCGCCCACAGTGTCGAGGGTCACGCCACCCGAGGCCTCCGTGGTCGCGCGTCCGTCGATCAGGGCGACTCCTGCGCGCAGATCCTCGAGCGAGAAGTTGTCGAGAAGCACGGTGTGCGCTCCGCCGTCGAGCACCGCGGGGATCTGGTCGAGGCGGTCGACCTCGACCACCACGTGCACGGTGTGCGGGAGGCGGGAGAGGGCGTCGCGCAGCGCCGTGGCCAGATCGGCACCGGATCGGGCGATCACGGCGAGGTGGTTGTCCTTCGCCATCACGGCATCCGACAGGGAGTAGCGGTGGTTGTGACCACCGCCCGAGACCACGGCATGACGCTCGAAGGCGCGCAGGCCGGGCGTCGTCTTGCGTGTGTCGACGATGCGCGCCCGCGTGCCATCGACCGCCGCGACGTACGCGGAGGTGACGGTCGCGATGCCGCTCATCCGCTGCACGAAGTTGAGTGCGACGCGTTCTGCGGTGAGGATGCCGCGGGCCGACCCCGAGACCGAGGCGAGCACGTCGCCGGGAGCGAAGTGGTCTCCATCCCCGACGTGCTGGTCGACGGTGACCGATGCATCGGTCAGGGCGAATGCGGCGGCGAAGACCTCGCCGCCGCTGAACACCCCGGTTTCGCGGGCGACCAGGTCGGCCGCGGCCGTGGCGTCCGCGGGGAGCAGCGTCGTGCTGGTGAGATCGCCCCAAGGGGCGTCCTCCTCCAGCGCAGCGCCGACGACGCGGGTGAGGGTGGCGACGGTGAGCATCAGACTCCGATCAGAGCGGGTTCGCGGAAGTGGGCGCCGACGGACTCGGTGCGGCGGAGAGCCGCCGACACCGTCTCTTCGGCGAGCAGCAGCAGGTTGGCGTCTTCGTGGTCAGCCACATCGCGCGGGGCGGGTCCGTTCGCGCGCCACGAACGGATGACGTCGAGAGCATGCGTCAGCCCGTCGTCGGTGCGGAGCAGACCGACGTGGTCCCACATCAGCTGCTGCAGCGCGGGGCGGGAGAAGGGGGAGGTGGTGGCGCGGCCGGGCAACGGGTCGTCCTCGCGACTCGTCGGCGCCGGCAGCGGGGCAGACGCGGGCATGCTCAGGGCAGCCGCCGCCCTGGCACCGAACACGGCGCCTTCGAGGAGCGAGTTCGATGCGAGACGGTTGGCACCGTGCACGCCGGTCCTGGCGACCTCTCCCACCGCGAAGAGGCCGGGGATGCTGGTGCGGCCGTCGAGATCGGTGACGATCCCGCCCATTAGGTAGTGCGCGGCGGGCGTCACGGGAATCGGGTCATGAGCCCAGTCGAACCCCCGTTCGCGGGTCACGCGGTCGATGGTCGGGAACCTGCTCGCCAGCGTGGCCGCCCCCAGCATCGTGGCATCCAGTCGCACCGGCGAGCCCTGCGCCGCCGCCTGCCGGGCGATCGCGCGCGACACCACATCCCGCGGAGCGAGCTCACCGTCTGGGTGCACGTCGAACATGAATCGATGTCCGTCGGCGTCGATCAGGGTCGCCCCCTCGCCACGCACGGCTTCCGAGATCAAGAACGCGGGAGGGGCGTCGAGGATCGTGGGGTGGAACTGCACGAACTCCAGATCGGCGACCGCGGCGCCGGCGCGGACGGCCGCGGTGATCCCGTCGCCCGTGGTGCCCACCGGGTTGGTCGTGTGGGCGTAGAGGTGTCCGGCGCCGCCGGTCGCCAGGATGATGCCGGCGGCGCGGAGTTCGCTGTGGGTGCCGTCGACCAGCATGCGGATGCCGCAGGCGACGCCGCCCACGACCACGAGGTCGACCAGGAACGCGCCGTCGACGACCGTGATGCCGGTCTCGCGCACAGCGGCCGTGAGGGCGCGCGAGATGGCGGCCCCGGTCGCGTCGCCTCCGGCGTGCACGATGCGCGCGTGGCTGTGCGCCGCCTCGCGTCCGAGCAGCAGCCGTCCGTCGGGGGAGCGGTCGAACGCCACGCCCCGTGCGATCAGCTCGGCGATCCGTGCGGACCCGTCGGCGACCAGCATCGACACCGCTGCGGGATCGGACAGCCCGGCGCCGGCATCCAGGGTGTCCTGCGCATGCTGTTGCGCGGAGTCGCCCACGCCGTACACGCCGGCGACGCCACCCTGCGCGAACCCGGTGCTGCCGTCACCGAGCGCGCCCTTCGTGACGAGGGTGACGGCGTGGCCGGACTCGTGGGCGTGCAGCGCCGCGGTGAGCCCGGCGATGCCCGACCCGACGACGATCACGTTCATCGCGCGCTCGCCGCGGCCGCGGTCCGGGTGGTGTCGACGACCGGCGGCTTCGCGGCCAGCATCCGCTCCAGCGCCACACGTGCGGGATCGGCCACATCTGCCGACACCGTGATCCGATTGGGGGTGCGCCCGGCGACCAGCTCCTCCAGCGTCCACGCGAGATAGCCGGGGTGGATGCGGTACATCGTGGAGCACGGGCATACGACAGGGTCGAGGCAGAAGATCTCGTGCTGCGGATACTGCGCCGCGAGCCTGCGGACGAGGTTGATCTCGGTCCCGATCGCGAAGGTGGTCGGCTCGGTGGCGCCGTCGATCGCGCGGCGGATGTAGTCGGTCGATCCGGCCTCGTCGGCGGCGTCCACGACCTCCATCGGGCACTCCGGGTGCACGATCACGCGCACTCCGGGGTGTTCGGCCCGGGCCTGGTCGATCTGGCCGACTGTGAACCGACGGTGCACGGAGCAGAATCCGTGCCAGAGGATCACGCGGGAGTCCTGGATCTCTGCGGCCGTGGAACCGCCCAGCGTGCGCCGAGGGTTCCACATCGGCATCTGCTCGAGCGGAACGCCCATCGCCTTGGCGGTGTTGCGGCCGAGGTGCTGATCGGGGAAGAACAGCACCCGGCGTCCGCGGGCGAACGCCCACTCCAACACGGTCTGCGCGTTCGACGAGGTGCAGACGATGCCACCGTGACGGCCGACGAAGCCCTTGATCGCGGCAGAGGAGTTCATGTACGTGACCGGGATCACAGGCACGCGCCCGTCCGCGTCGACCGCGTCGAGATCGCCGAGGACTTCGGCCAGCTGCTCCCAGCATTCCTCGACCTGATCGATGTCGGCCATGTCGGCCATGGAACAGCCCGCGGCGAGGTTCGGCAGGATCACGGACTGCTCGGGTCCGGACAACAGGTCGGCGGTCTCGGCCATGAAGTGCACGCCGCAGAACACGATGGCTTCGGCGTCGGGTCGTCCCTTGGCCGCGGTGGCGAGCTGGAACGAGTCGCCGACGTAGTCCGCGTGCCGTACGACCTCTTCGCGCTGGTAGAAGTGGCCGAGGATGACGACGCGATCGCCGAGGGTCGCCTTCGCCGCGCGGATGCGCTCGTGGAGCTCCTCTTCCTCGGCCTCACGGTAGGTCGAGGGCAGCTCGCCCTGGCGGGGGGCTCCCGTCGGGATGACGTCGCCCATCGACGATCCGGGGCCGTACCCGGGGCGCGTGTCGAAGTCCCAGGGTCCTACAGCGAGGTCGGTGCTGCAGGTCGCGTCGGTCGATGCTCCGCTGACGATCGCCTGGATCGCGTGATCGACCGAGGCGTCGATCGCAGGAACCGCGGGAGTCGGGACGAAGGTGATGCTCATCGGGTGCTCGTTTCTTCGGAACCGAGCGGGCCGCGGTCGGCCAACTCGACATCGGTGTTGTAGCGGTACAGACGTGCAGGGCGGTGGCTTCCCGTGCGGAAGCGGCCGGTGGGGAGGAGGTTGCCGGTGGACTCGACCTGGCGGCGGAAGTTGGCCGGGTCGAGATGCTTGCCGAGTATGGCTTCGTATGCCTCGCGGAGGTCGGCGAGCGTGAACTCCGCGGGGAGGAACCCGTGCGCGACGCGGCTGTAGCCGACTTTGTTGCGGAGGCGCCAGAGTGCGTACTCGATGATCTTCGCGTGGTCGAAGGCGAGTGGCGGCAGTGCGTCGATGTCGAACCACTGCACGTTCTCGGGGGCGTGGCCGGAGGCGAGGTGCGCAGCGCCTTGAGCGACGACGTCGTCCTGTCGCAGCAGAGCCCAGTAGACGAGCGAGACGACCCGGGTGGGGGAGCGGTCGACCGCTCCGAACGCGTAGAGCTGCTCCAGGTAGCTCGGCGCGAGTCCGGTGGTCTCGGCCAGCGTGCGCGCGGCGGCGTCGACGGGAGATTCCGTGTGAGTGAGCCAGCCTCCCGGCAACGCCCAGCGATCCGCGAACGGCTCGCGAGTGCGCCGTACGAGGGGCAGCGCGAGCACCGGCTCCTCATCCGCCGCGGCGCGCAGCGTGAGGATGACCGTCGAGACGGCGACACGGATATCACTGGTTCGGGTCATTGGTACCTTAACCTCCGAGATCGATCTTAGTGTCGCGGTGACCATTAGTGCACCTTCATGACGCCGATCGACGTCGAGGCCGAAACGTTATCTCCCCGGGTGGACGGGGCTTGTTCCCTCGTTCCGGGTTTGTTAGGTTACTGTCCTAACAAACCCCTCCACGGCGTCCCGACAGGCGCCCAGCGGAGGGGTACCCGATCGCCACCCTGGAGACCGGCCTCCTTCGGGAGATATCCCTCCTGCAGTGCAGCACCGAGAGGAAACACAAGAATGATGCGTAACGGCAAGCGCAAGATCGCGCTCACCGCAGTCGCGGGGGCCTCCGTCCTCGCGCTCGGGCTCACCGCCTGTGGCACCGGCGGCAGCGGCGACAACGGGGATGCGAGCGGTGATCGCGCCCTTCGCGTCTGGGCGGGCAGCCAGACTCCCATCACCGCGAACTACAACCCGTTCGCGCCGACCGTGCTCCACGGCGCGCTCGGCCCGATCCTCGAGCCGCTGTTCTTCTTCAACAAGACGGCGGACTCCGAGCCGGTCGGCCTCATCGGCGACTCGTACGAGTACAGCGATGACGGCACCCAGATCACCGTCACGATCAAGCCCGATCTGAAGTGGAGCGACGGAGAGCCGTTGACCGCGAAGGACGTCGCGTTCTCCTTCAACTACGAGGGCAACAACCCGGAAGGCAACGGCCTGACCTCGGCGGAGGCAACCGACGACACGACCGTCGTGCTGACCTACAGCAGCCCGCAGTTCACGACCACGTTCGCTCGTCTCGGCTCCACCTACATCCTCCCGGAGCACGTCTGGGCCGACGTCAGCGACTTCGCGAACTTCGCGAACGAGGAGCCGGTGGGCTCCGGCCCGTACGTGGTCGACAAGACCACGAGCGAGTCCTACACACTGGTCGCCAACGAGAACTTCCGCGACGCCGACAAGCTCGGCGTCAAGAAGGTCCAGTACATCGCCGTCGACAACAACCAGACCGCGCAGGACCTGCTCGCCGCAGGCAAGCTCGACTGGACGGGCATGTTCATTCCGAACCCGGATGATGTGACCTCGAACGGCGCGATCGACTGGATCAACACGCCGCAGGACCCGACGGTGCTGTACACGTGCTCGAACGCCGACCTGGGCTGCACCGGCCCGCAGACCGACGTCGCCGTGCGCCAGGCGCTCAACGCCGCGATCGACCGCGGCACGATCAAGGAGAAGGCGTTCGTCGGCCTGACCGGTGACATCTCTCCGACCTTCGCGCTCCTTCCGCGTGACGAGAAGTGGGTCGCCGACAAGGCCAACGAGGTCAGCCCGCAGGAGGCCGACGTGTCCGAGGCCGGCAAGATCCTCGAAGCTGCCGGCTACATCAAGGACGGCGACTTCTACGCGAAGGACGGTGTTCCGCTCGAGCTCAACCTGATCTCGGTCGATGGCTGGACCGACTACAACGACGCGGCGAAGCTGATCGCCGAGCAGGCGGCAGCGGCCGGCATCAAGGTCAATGCCTCGACCGTGCAGTGGCAGGAGTTCTCCGACGCACGTCAGGGCGGCGACTTCCAGCTGATCGTGGGCGGTGTCATCGGCACCTCGGTCGCCGACCCGTTCCAGATCTACCGCGACTGGTTCGGCGGCACCACGGTGGAGTCCACCAGCCCGGTCGGCGAGGAGATCCCCGCCGGCCGCTGGAACTTCAGCCGCTACAGCAACCCCACGGTGGACGCCGCGATCCAGGCGGCCATCAGCACGGACGACGAGGCGGAGAAGAAGGAGCTCTACGGCACGATCCAGACCGAGATCGTCCGGGACCTTCCCTACATCCCGCTGGTGATCAACGCGACGCAGACCTTCTACAACACGAAGGACTTCACCGGGTGGCCGACCGAGGACGACCTCTACGCCTTCCCGCCGTCGTGGGGTGCGATTGCGGCAGGGTACGTCCTGACGCAGCTGCAGCCGGTCAAGTAGTCCGACGGCAGTCGGGGAAGCAGGAAGTCCAGGAACGTACATGAAGTTCTATGCACGAAGAATCGGGTTCTACGCGTTCACGCTGTGGGCCGCGATCTCCATCAACTTCCTGCTTCCCCGGCTCATGCCGGGGAATCCGGCGGACATCATGATCGCCAAGATGCAGCGGGCGGGCGGCGAGGTCTCCGAGACCACGATCCGCAACATCAAGCTCCTGCTCGGCGGCGACGACTCCTCTGTCTGGGAGCAGTACCTGGCCTACTGGGGGCGGATGTTCCAGGGAGACCTGGGCGTCTCGGTGACGAAGTTCCCGACGCCGGTCGCCGAGCTGATCGGGCAGGCGCTGCCGTGGACGCTCATCCTGGTCGGCACCGCCACCGTCATCTCCTTCCTCCTGGGTGTCGTGCTCGGCGCCTGGGCGGGCTGGAAGCGCGGAACCTGGGTCGACCACCTGATCCCGGCCACCACGGTGCTGCAGTCGATCCCGTATTTCTGGATGGCGCTGCTCCTGGTCGCGATCTTCGCCGTCGGTCTGGGGTGGTTCCCGATCTTCGGCGGGTACGACGTGTTCGACTTCCCCGACGGCCCCGAGCCGACCTGGGCCTTCTTCACCAATGCGGTGTCGCACGCGATCCTCCCGGCTGTCACCATCGTGATCAGCTCGGTCGGAGGCTGGCTCTTCGGCATGCGCAACATGATGGTCTCGACTCTCGCCGAGGACTACGTGCTCACGGCGGAGGCGAAGGGCCTGCGCCCGCGCCGCATCCTCACCACATATGCCGCGCGCAACGCCGCGATCCCCTCTATCGCAGGGTTCTCCATCACACTCGGCTTCGTGGTCGCCGGATCCATCGTGATGGAGCAGGTGTTCACCTATCCCGGCATCGGCAAGCTGATGTTCCAGGCGGTCACCAACAACGACTACGCCCTCATGCAGGGGCTGTTCCTCGTCATCACGATCACGGTGCTCGCCGCCAACTTCATCATGGATCTCGTCTACGGATTCATCGACCCGAGGGCTCGCCAGAATGTCTGACACCGAGAACACGACCTCGACCCTGATCGTGAAGGATCAGCCGACCACGTCTCCCGCCAGCACCATCACGCTGGCGACGCGCAAACCGCGCAAGGGGCGCGGGTTGCTTCCGAGCCGCTCGCCCAAGTTCATCGTCGGCGCGATCCTGGTGCTCGCCATCGTGCTGTTCGCGATCATCGCGCCGATCTTCTCGCAGGACCCGCGCAGCACGGACAACCCGGCGCTGCAGCCTCCATCCGCCGAGCACTGGCTGGGCACCACCAAGCTCGGCAATGACATGTTCGCGCAGCTCGCGATCGGCGCTCAGGGCTCGCTCCTGGTGGGCCTGGTCGCCGGCGGCATCGCGATCGTGCTGTCACTGATCTTCGGCGTCCTCGCCGGCTACCTCGGCGGATGGCGGGAAGACGGCCTCGCACTCATCACCAACGTGATGATCGTGATCCCGGGTCTCCCTCTGGTCATGGTCATCGCCTCGTTCGTGCCGCAGCGCAGCTGGCAACTGGTCGCTTTCGTGCTCGGCATCACCTCGTGGGCCGGTGCCGCCTACGTATTGCGCCTGCAGACCCGCTCGCTGCGCACCCGCGACTACGTGTATGCCGCGAAGGTGGCGGGCGAGCGGTCGTTCCGGGTCATCCTGGTCGAGATCATGCCGAACCTGCTGCCGCTGCTGACCGCGCAGTTCCTGTTCGCGATCATCTTCGCGATCCTCGGCGAAGCGGGACTGTCGTATCTCGGCCTCGGCCCGAACTCCTCCATCACCTGGGGGACCATCCTCAACGACGCGCAGTCGGGACAGGCGCTCGGACGCGGAGCCTGGTGGTGGTTCGTGCCGCCGGGCGTCATGATCGCGATCCTCGGCGCCGGACTGGCCCTGATCAACTTCGCGATCGACGAGATCATCAACCCGAAGCTCCGCAACGCACCCGATGCCGCACGCCGCCTGCGCAAGGCCGCCAAGACGAAGGGAGTGACGGCATGAGCGACCCCGTTCTCACTGCACGGAACGTCTCGATCGAGTACGAGGTCGACCCGCCGGTGAAGGCCGTCCGCGATGTGTCGCTCACCCTGCACCGTGGGGAGATCCTCGGCCTTGCCGGCGAATCGGGCTGCGGGAAGACCACACTCGCGTACGGGATGAACCGGCTGTTGAAGGCGCCCGCGCTGATGACAGGCGGTGAGATCGTGTTCCACGATCGCGACGGTCACGACATCGACATCGTCGGTCTCGATGGTGAAGGGCTCCGCGCTTTCCGCTGGGACAAGATCTCGATGGTGTTCCAGGGCGCGATGAACTCGCTGAACCCGGTGATCAGCGTGAAAGCCCAGATCTTCGACATCTTCGACACCCATCGCCCCGGCATGAGCAAGAAGGACAAGACAGCCAGAGCGGAGGAGCTCCTCACGCTCGTCGGCGTCGACCCGTCCCGTCTGACGAGTTTCCCGCACGAGCTGTCGGGCGGTATGCGGCAGCGCATGATGATCGCGATGGCACTGGCGCTCGATCCGCAGGTCATGATCATGGACGAGCCCACGACGGCGCTCGACGTCGTCGTGCAGCGGGGAATCATCCGGGAGATCATGCGGCTGCGGGAGCGACTCGGGTTCGCGGTGATCTTCATCACGCACGATCTGCCGATGTTGATCGAGATCAGCGACCGGATCGCGGTGATGCTGCAGGGACAGATCGTGGAAGAGGGCACGGCGGAGGAGATCTACCGCACGCCTCGGCACGAGTACACGAAAAAGCTGCTGTCGAGCTTCCCTTCGTTGAAAGGCGAGCGGGGCGACTTCGTCCGCACCGGTGAACAGCAGAGTCAGGAGCAGGTCCGATGAGCCCGAAGACGCATGCCGCGGTCGCCACGACCACGCTCGAGGCGCGCAACCTGGTGAAGGACTTCACGCTGCGCTCGGGGCTCAAGACCGCCACGCTGCATGCGGTGAAGGATGTGTCCTTCACGTTGGAGCCGGGGAAGACGGTTGCCCTGGTGGGGGAGTCCGGGTCGGGGAAGTCGACGATCGCGCGGATGCTGATGAAGCTCGAGACGCCGACGAGCGGGGAGATCCTGCTCGACGGCAGGCCCTCGGGCACGCGGGGCAACGCGCTGGCACGGTATCGGTCGGAGGTGCAGATGGTGTTCCAGGACCCGTTCGCGTCATTGAATCCGTTCCACACGATCGCGCATCACCTGGAGCGTCCGCTGCGTCTGCATCACCCGAAGTGGTCGGGGGCGCAGGTGCGCGCGCGTGCGCTCGAGCTGCTCGATCGGGTGAAGCTCTCCCCGGCCGCGAGCTTCGCCGATCGGCGTCCGCACGAGCTGTCGGGTGGGCAACGGCAACGCGTCGCGATCGCACGGGCGCTGGCCCCCGGCGCCCGGTTCATCGTCGCCGACGAACCGGTGTCGATGCTCGACGTGTCGATCCGCCTCGGCGTGCTGAATCTGCTCGCGGAGCTGCAGCGCGAGGAGAACCTGGGCGTGCTGTACATCACTCACGATCTGGCGACCGCGCGGCACTTCTCCGATGAGATCATGGTGCTGTTCCACGGGGATGTCGTCGAACGCGGCCCCGCCGACGAAGTCATCCTGAATCCGCAGCACGAGTACACCAGGACCCTCCTCGGTGCCGCGCCGGAGCCCGACAACCTCGGACGCCTGCGCGACGAAGTCCGTGCGGAGCTCGCAGGGCGCTGAGCAGCAGTGTCGGGAGTGTGCTCTCATCCGGGCGAGGCATCCGGCTAGACTGATCGCACAACTGAAGACAGGCCGAATGACCCACGCGGGAGAGCCCTGGCGAACGCAGCCGGGCACCGAAGGAGCAAGCCTCCCCGCCAATCTCTCAGGTAACGCGTACCGCGCGGTTCCGGCCACTCTGAAAAGCGATTCCGCCCTTCGTCTCGGGCGCGCTCCGCGCGTCCTCGCTCAGGAACCACGGGATCCGCCGACGGTGAAAGCTCGTGCTCCGTGCACAGGTGAAGCTCTCAGGCCCATGACAGAGGGGGAGTTCCTCGGATCGGCGATGCCGCCGCTCCGCCCGCCCACATCCGGGAGAACTCCATGTCCGATCCCCGCTATACCCCGCTCCGCGAGCGCCATGAGGCTCTCGGCGCGTCGTTCACCGACTTCGGCGGCTGGCAGATGCCGGTGCGCTACACGTCCGACCTCGCCGAGCACCACGCCGTGCGACAGGCCGCCGGGCTCTTCGACATCTCGCACATGGCCGAGTTCCTGGTCACCGGTGAGCACGCTGCCGACTTCCTCGACTTCGCCCTCGCCGGGCGCATCTCCGCGATGCCGGTCGGGAAGGCGAAGTACTCGCTGGTGCTGGCCGACGACGGCGGGATCATCGACGACGTGATCGCGTACCGGCTCGCCGAGGATCGTTTCCTGGTGATCGCCAATGCCGGCAACCGCGGATTCGTGGACTCCGCGTTCGCCGCGCGGGTCCGGGACTTCCCCTCGATCCCCGAGCGCGAGCTGCCCGCCCGCGCGGAAGGCGAGGAGCGCAGCTTCGCCGGGTTCCTCGGCGATCGCGGCGTCGACGTCGAGGACGTCTCAGACTCGTACGCGCTGCTCGCCGTGCAGGGGCCAGCCGCCGCTGCCATCGTCGCCGCGACGGAGGGCATCACCGACGTCAGCACGCCGTGGGCGGAGCAGAAGTACTACGCCTGGGCGGACGCCACTTTCCTCGGCGAGCCGTTGCTGATCGCCCGCACCGGATACACCGGAGAAGATGGATTCGAGCTCCTCGTCCGCGCGGAGGACGCCGGCGCCCTGTGGGATGCCGTGTCGGCAGCGGGGGAGGGGCACGGCCTCGTGCCCGCCGGGCTCGCGGCCCGTGACACGCTGCGTCTGGAGGCGGGCATGCCGCTGTACGGCCACGAGCTCAGTCGCGAGACGAAGCCTTCGCAGGCCGGTCTGGGCCGCGTCGTGGTCGCGGACAAGGAACGGTTCGTCGGCAAGGACGCCGCACCGGCGGCTGCCGATGCCCCGGTCCTCATCGGACTCGTCGCCGAGGGCAAGCGCGCCGGCCGCGCCGGCTACGCCGTCGTCGACGAAGACGGCACCGTGCTGGGGGAGATCACCAGCGGCGCCCTCAGCCCCACTCTCGGCCACCCGATCGCGATGGCCTACGTGACCCCTTCTTCCGCAGAAGAGGGAACCGCAGTATTCCTGGATGTGCGGGGGACGAAGATCCCCGCGACCGTGACCGCCCTGCCTTTCTATCGGAGGACCAAATGACCGACCTCACCGCACTGCGCTACACCGAAGAGCACGAGTGGATCGCCGCCGACGCTTCGGCGGGCTCAGGAACCCAGATCGTGTCCATCGGGATCACCGACTACGCCGCCGAGAAGCTGGGCGACGTCGTGTTCGTCGAGCTGCCCGCCGTCGGCACCGAGCTCACCGCCGGTTCTGTGGTCGGGGAGATCGAGTCGACCAAGTCGGTGGGCGAGCTGTACGCGCCCGTCGCGGGGACCGTCGTCGAGATCAACGACGCGGTCGTCGACGACCCCTCACTCGTCAACGCAGAGCCCTTCGCAGGCGGATGGCTGATCAAGGTCTCCGTCGCCGCGGGTGCGCTCGACGGGCTGCTCGACCGCGACGCGTACGTCGCACTCACGGAGGGCTGATCCGCCAGTGGTCTCCTTCGCCGATCGTCACATCGGACCCACCGATGCCGCCCAGCGCACGATGCTGGACGCGCTCGGGGTCGCCTCCTCGCTCGAGGACTGGAGCCCGGTCGACGCGCTGATGCGCCAAGCCGTGCCGTCCTCGATCTACACCGACGCAGGGGACTCCGTGATCCCCCGCGCCGCCAGTGAGACCGAGGCGCTCGCCGAGCTCCGCGCGCTCGCCTCGCGCAACGCGGTGAACCGGCCGATGATCGGCCTCGGGTACTACGGCACGATCACCCCGCAGGTGATCCAGCGCAACGTGCTCGAGAACCCGTCCTGGTACACGGCCTACACGCCGTACCAGCCGGAGATCTCGCAGGGACGCCTGGAAGCACTCATCAACTTCCAGACCATGGTGTCCGAGCTCACCGGGCTCTCGACGGCGAACGCCTCGATGCTCGACGAGTCGACCGCGGTGGTCGAGGGGATGCTGCTCGCCCGCCGGGCCTCGAAGTCGACGTCGAACGTGTTCGCGGTCGACACCGACGCCCTCCCGCAGACCAAGGCACTGCTGGCCACTCGCGCCGACGCCGTGGGCATCGAGCTCGTGGCGGTCGACATCGCGGCAGGCGAGGAGCTCCCTGCGGAGCTGTTCGGCGTCTTCGTGCAGTACCCCGGCGCATCCGGCAACGTGTGGAACCCGTCGGCCGTGATCGACGCCGCGCATCTCGCGGGCGGTCTGGCCGTCGTCGCCGCCGACCTGCTCGCGCTGACGCTGATCGCCTCGCCGGGCTCGCTCGGGGCCGACGTCGCGGTCGGTACGACGCAGCGCTTCGGCGTGCCGATGGGCTTCGGTGGCCCCCACGCCGGCTACATGGCGGTGCGCTCAGGACTCGAGCGTCAGCTCCCCGGTCGCCTGGTCGGGGTGTCGGTCGATGCCGACGGCAAGCCGGCCTACCGCCTCTCGCTGCAGACGCGCGAACAGCACATCCGCCGCGAGAAGGCCACGTCGAACATCTGCACCGCCCAGGTGCTGCTTGCCGTGATGGCATCGATGTACGCGGTCTACCACGGGCCCGACGGCCTGCGCGAGATCGCGCGACAGGTGGCCGACAAGGCACTCCGGCTCCGCGACTGGCTCGTCGAGGCCGGTGTCGAGGTCGCGCATGACGCGTTCTTCGACACCGTGCAGGTGCGCGTGCCCGGACGCGCGGCGGAGTACGCCGCGCAGGCGCACGACGGCTACGGCATCCTGCTCCACGTCGCGGATGCCGACACGATCAGCATCGCGGTCGACGAGACCACCACGTTCAGCGAGCTGCACCAGGTCGCCATGGTGTTCGGAGGCCAGCAGCAGCGGGCCTTCGGTTGGTTCGAAAGCGGTTCGCACGGGGCGCTGCCCGAGGCCCTGCTGCGTCAGGACGAGTACCTGACCCACCCGGTCTTCCACGCGCACCGCAGCGAGACCGCCATGATGCGCTATCTCAAGAGCCTCGCCGACCGCGACTATGCCCTCGACCGGGGCATGATCCCGCTGGGGTCGTGCACCATGAAGCTCAACGCCGCGACCGAGATGGCGGCGATCACGTGGCCCGAGTTCGCGGGCATCCACCCGTTCGCTCCGGCATCCGATGTGGCGGGCTATCTCGAACTGATCGATCAGCTCGAGAGCTGGCTCGCCGAGGTCACCGGGTACGACGCGGTCTCGCTGCAGCCGAACGCCGGCTCCCAGGGTGAGCTCGCCGGACTCCTCGCGATCCGCGGCTACCACCTCGCGAACGGCGACGCGCAGCGCACCGTGTGCCTCATCCCGTCGTCCGCCCACGGCACGAACGCCGCCTCGGCCGTGCTCGCGGGCATGAAGGTCGTCGTGGTCGCGTGTGACGAGCTCGGCAACGTGGACCTCGCCGACCTCCGTGCGAAGATCGCCGCGCACGCCGAGTCCCTCTCCGCGCTGATGATCACCTACCCGTCCACCCACGGCGTGTACGAGCAGGACGTGGTGGAGATCACCTCGGCCGTGCACGACGCCGGGGGACAGGTCTATGTCGACGGTGCGAACCTCAACGCGCTGCTCGGCTACGCGCGGTTCGGCGACCTCGGGGGCGACGTGTCGCATCTGAACCTGCACAAGACGTTCGCCATCCCGCACGGCGGCGGTGGCCCCGGTGTGGGCCCGGTGGCCGCCAAGGCCCACTTGGCGCCGTTCCTGCCGGCGCATCCGCTCGCTCAGCGCGCGGAGCACGCCGGTGGTTTCGTGTTCGAGGGCGGCGCCGTATCGGCCGCTCCCTACGGCTCCGCCGGCATCCTGCCGATCTCCTGGGCCTACGTGCGGATGATGGGCGCCGACGGTCTGCGTCGGGCCACAGCCGCAGCGGTGCTCTCGGCCAACTACATCGCGGTGCGGCTCGGCGAGCACTACCCGGTGCTGTACGCCGGCGAGGACGGACGCGTCGCGCACGAGTGCATCCTCGATCTGCGTCCGCTCAAGGAGGCCACAGGCATCACGGTCGACGACGTCGCGAAGCGCCTGATCGACTACGGCTTCCACGCTCCGACCATGTCGTTCCCGGTCGCGGGCACGCTGATGGTCGAGCCGACCGAGTCCGAGGACCTGGCCGAGATCGAGCGGTTCATCGAGGCGATGATCATGATCAAGGCCGAGGCGGATGCCGTCGCGGCCGGCCGTTGGCCCGCCGACGACAACCCGCTCGTACACGCGCCGCACACGGCTGTCTCGCTGATCGCGGGGGAGTGGGACCACGCCTACACCCGCGAAGAGGCCGCCTACCCGGTGCACGCTCTCGTCGCCGGCAAGTACTGGCCACCCGTGCGTCGCATCGACCAGGCCTACGGCGACCGCAATCTGGTGTGCGCGTGTCCGCCGATCGAGGCCTTCGCCTGACGCGCACGATTCGAGCCATGACGGCGCCGGCCACCCGAGGGTGACCGGCGCCGTTCTGCATCGCCGGAGGTGTTTCGTGCATGTCACATGTTGGTCACCACTCAGTAACGAATGATTAGCCGAGTACGGGTCTCGGCGAGGCTCGGGTTACGCTCGACTATCCCTGCCTGTGCGATGGAGCGCGGGCAGAAACATGTTCGAGTCCACAGGAGGACAAAAGTGAAGCGCAACAAGATCGCCCTTGCGGGCGTCGCGCTGTTCGCGATCGGCGCCATGGCGCTCGCGGGCTGCGCAAGTGGTTCCGGCGACAACGGTTCCGAGAAGCCCAGCGGCGACGCCACCGCAGTCATCACCGCGAACGGGTCGGAGCCGGAGAACCCGCTGATCCCGACCAACACCAACGAGGTCGGTGGCGGCAAGATCCTCGACTCGATCTTCGCTGGACTCGCCTACTACGACGGCAAGGGTGCGCTCGTCAACGACATGGCCGAGGAGATCACGGTCGACAGCCCCACGCAGCTCACGGTCAAGCTCAAGAAGGACCAGAAGTTCACCGATGGCACCGATGTGCTGGCGGACAACTTCATCAAGGCGTGGAACTACGGCGCGCTCCTCTCGAACAAGCAGCTCAACCAGTCCTGGTTCAGTGACATCGTCGGCTTCAGCGACACGGCCGACGCGGAGCTCACGGGTCTGAAGAAGGTCGACGACCTCACCTTCACGATCGAGCTGACCTCTCCGGTGGCCACCGACTTCGCGACCCGCCTCGGCTACTCGGCGTACTACCCGCTGCCTGACGTCGCTTTCGACGACATGGCCGCGTTCGGCGAGAACCCGATCGGCAACGGACCCTACAAGCTCGACGGCGACGGCGCGTGGAAGCACAGCGTCAGCATCGCTCTCGTCAAGAACGACGACTACCAGGGTGGCCGCGAGGTCGCCAACGGCGGTCTGACCATCACGTTCTACAGCTCGCTCGACGCGGCGTACGCCGACCTCCTCTCGGGCGAGCTCGACGTCCTCGACGCGATCCCGGACACGTCGATCGCCACGTTCCAGGACGAGCTCGGCGACCGTGCGGTCAACCAGCCCGCTGCGATCTTCCAGTCGTTCACGATCGGTGAGCAGGTTGCTCACTTCGCCGGTGAAGAGGGAAAGCTCCGTCGCGCGGCGATCTCCATGGCGATCAACCGCGATGAGATCACCGACAAGATCTTCAACGGCACCCGCACCCCGGCCAGCGACTTCACCTCTCCGGTGATCGACGGCTGGAGCGACTCGCTCAAGGGCGCCGATGTGCTCTCGTACAACCCGGATGAGGCGAAGAAGCTGTGGGCCGAGGCCGACGCGATCTCGCCGTGGTCCGGCACCTTCCAGATCGCGTACAACGCGGACAGCGCCCACCAGGCCTGGGTCGATGCGGTGTCGAACTCCATCAAGAACACGCTCGGCATCGAAGCGTCCGGTGCTCCGGTCGTCGACTTCGCGACCCTTCGCGCACAGGTGAACGAGCGCGGTGCTGACGGCAAGCGCACGATCCAGACGGCGAACCGTTCGGGATGGCAGGCCGACTACCCGGGTCTGTACAACTTCCTGTTCCCGCTGTACTCGACCGGCGCGTCGTCCAACGACGGCGACTACGCGAACCCCGAGTTCGACGACCTGCTCGCCAAGGGCGCCTCGGCGAGCGACCAGGCAGACGCGATCAAGGACTACCAGCAGGCTCAGGAGATCCTGCTCAAGGACCTTCCGGCCGTGCCGCTGTGGTACCAGAACGTGTCCGGTGGATTCGGCGAGTCGGTGGACAACGTCACCTTCGGCTGGAACTCCGTCCCGCTCTACTACGAGATCACCAAGACGAAGTAATCCCTCTCGTGGGACACTGAGCTACGAGGCGGCGACGCACAGACGTCGTCGCCTCGTAGCTGTGTCTCGTGGGGATGTCACCTCCATGAAAGGAGAGGGATGTTCTCGTACATCATCCGACGACTGCTGCAGCTGATCCCCGTGTTCTTCGGGGCCACTCTGCTGATCTACGCGCTCGTCTTCCTCATGCCGGGCGACCCCATCGCGGCGTTGTTCGGAGACAAGCCACCTGCGCCGGCGCTGCTCGAGGCGATCCGTGCGCAGTACCACCTCGATGAGCCGTTCCTGGTGCAGTACTACTACTACATCCTCGGCGTCTTCCAGGGCGACATGGGCACCACATTCTCGGGACAGTCCGTGAATGAAGTGCTCTCTCGCACTCTTCCCGTCACGGGACGTCTTGCGATCATGGCCATCGGGATCGAGTTCCTGCTCGCCATCGTGATCGGGACCTTCTCCGCTCTGCGCAAGGGCAAGCTGTTCGACAACGGGGCGCTCGTGGTCTCGCTGATCTTCCTGTCGATGCCGATCTTCGTCGTCGCGTTCCTGGCGCAGTACTTCCTCGCCATCAAACTCGGGTGGTTCCGGGCGACGGTGGGTGGGGAGAACGACTGGGGCGACCTCTGGTTGCCTGCGATCGTGCTCGGGCTGAGTCTGTTCGCGACGAGTATGCGCCTGATGCGTGGGTCGGTCCTCGACACTTTGAACCAGGATTGGGTGCGCACCGCCTACAGCAAAGGGCTCTCCCGCGGTCGTGTGATCCCCGTCCACGTGCTGCGCAATTCGCTCATCCCCGTCATCACGAACTCGGCGACGAACTTCGGTGTGCTGCTGGTCGGTGCGACGGTGACGGAGTTCATCTTCAACATCCCCGGCGTGGGAAACACCCTGTTCCACGCCACGTTGAAGCACGAGGGCCCGACCATCGTGTCGTTCGTGACCGTGTTCGTGATCATCTACGTTCTCGTCAACCTGGCCGTGGATCTGCTCTACGGCCTGCTCGACCCGAGGATTCGCTATGTCCGCTGAAAACAAAGATCACTACGTCGCCCCGGTCACCAAGACCGCGGTCAAGACCGATGCGGTCGTCGTATCCGGAAAACCTGCCAGCCTCTGGCGCGATGGATGGTACGACCTGCGTCGTCGCCCCATGTTCTGGATCTCGCTCGCGATCATCGCGGTCATCCTCCTGATGGCTGTCTGGCCGACGCTGTTCACGCAGACGGCTCCCAACGACGGTTGTTACCTCGAGAACTCGAACGGTGCGCCGGCGCCGGGTCACCCGCTCGGGTTCACGTTCCAGGGATGCGACATCTTCTCGCGCATCGTCTGGGGCGCGCGCACGTCAGTGAGCGTCGGTCTGATCTCCACCCTGATCAGCTCCGGTCTCGGACTGATCATGGGGGCGTTCGCCGGATACTACGGCGGATGGGTCGATGCGGTGCTGTCGCGCATCGGTGACATCTTCTTCTCGATTCCCTACGTGTTGGCGGCTGTGGTCGTCATGACGGTGTACTCGGACTTCCGGAACGTCCTCACCCTTTCGATCGCGATCGGTGGATTCGCGTGGGCATCGACTGCCCGCGTGGTGCGTGCCGAGATCCTCCGCGTGCGGCAGGCGGACTTCGTGACGGCATCCAGCGCGCTGGGCCTGTCGCGGTTCCGCACGCTGCTCGCGCATGTGATTCCGAACGCGCTCGCGCCCTTGCTGGTGCTTGCGACGCTGGCGCTCGCGGGCGCGATCGTGGCGGAGGCGACGTTGACCTTCCTCGGTGTCGGGCTGGGCGGCGGCGCCGCCGGCGACGTCATGTCGTGGGGCAGGGACATCAGCGATGCGCAGAGAACTCTGCGCATCGCACCCATGTCGCTGATCTACCCGTCCATCGCGCTCACGGTCACCGTGCTCGCGTTCATCATGCTGGGCGAGCTCATCCGAGACGCTCTCGACCCGAAGGCGAGGGCACAGCGATGAGCATCACCTCACAGCGTCCCACGGAGCCGATCCTGAGCGTGAAGGACCTGAAGGTCTCCTTCCGCGGGCAGGACGGTGAGCGCGAGGTGCTTCACGGCATCTCGTTCGATGTTCACGCCGGTGAGACCGTCGCGATCGTGGGGGAGTCGGGCTCCGGCAAGTCCACGTCCGCGGCGGCGATCATCAATCTGCTTCCCGGTACCGGCAGGATCACCGGCGGCAGCATCACCCTCGAGGGGCGCGAGCTGACGAAGCTCACCCGCCATGAGATCGAGGACGTCCGTGGAAAGGACATCGGCTTCGTTCCGCAGGATCCGATGGCCAGCCTCAACCCGGTCTGGTCGATCGGATTCCAGGTCAAGGAGGCGGTCCGTGCGAACGGACTGGCTTCGGGCCGGGGCCAGGTGCGCGATCGCGCCGTCGAAGTGCTGAAGCAGGCCGGGCTCGCCGACGCCGAAAGGCGTCTGCACCAGTACCCGCATCAGTTCTCGGGCGGTATGCGCCAGCGCGCGCTCATCGGCATCGGTCTCGCGGCCGATCCGAAGCTGCTGATCGCAGACGAGCCCACAAGTGCGCTGGACGTCACAGTGCAACGCGTGATCCTCGATCACATGGCCTCGCTCACCCGCGACCGTGGCACTGCGGTGCTGCTCATCACCCACGACCTCGGCCTCGCGGCCGAGCGTGCGGAGAAGATCATCGTGATGAACGGCGGCGACATCGTCGAGGCCGGGCCCAGCCGTGCGATCCTCGAGAACCCGCAGCACCCGTACACGAAGCGGCTGGTCGGCGCTGCGCCGAGCATCGCCTCGCAGCGGATCCAGGCCGTCGTGGAGGATCGGGGCGTCAAGACGGTCGACGACCTCAGCGACGCGGCGCCCACGGTGCGGGTCGCAGGGCTGACGAAGGACTATCGAATCCGGCAGGGCGGCTTCCGCAGCGAGGCCTTCCGGGCGGTCGACGACGTGTCGTTCGAGATCCCGAAGGGCAAGACGCTGGCGCTGGTCGGCGAGTCGGGGTCCGGCAAATCGACCGTTGCGAAGATGCTGCTCAAACTCGAGGAGCCCACGTCCGGACTCATCGAGATCGACGGCCAGGACGTCTCGCACCTCTCCGGTGCCCAGGCGTTCGGGCTGCGACGGCGGATGCAACCGGTGTTCCAGGACCCCTATGGGTCGATGGATCCCATGCGCAACATCGGCAACACGATCGCGGAGCCGCTGAACATCCACGGCATCGGCGACCAGTCGTCGCGGCGCGACCGAGTTCATGAGCTGCTCGATCAGGTGTCGTTGCCGCGGGAGCTGTCGACAAGGTACCCGAACGAACTCTCCGGAGGGCAGCGGCAGCGCGTCGCGATCGCGCGCGCTCTGGCGCTGAAACCCGACATCGTGATCCTCGACGAGGCGGTTTCGGCGCTCGACGTGCTGGTGCAGGATCAGATCCTGAAGCTGCTCGCCGAGCTGCAATCGGAGCTGGACCTCACCTACCTGTTCATCACACACGACCTCGCGGTCGTGCGAGTGTCCAGCGACTTCGTCTGCGTGATGGAGCGCGGCAAGCTCGTCGAACAGGGCACGGTGGATGAGATCTTCGCCAACCCGCAGCAGGAGTACACGGACCGGCTGCTCAAGGCGATTCCGGGGGTCTCGATCGCTCTGGGCGGCGCCGGATCGTGACAGCTGTTCCCACCCCTGAGGGCGCACGGACACTCCGTGCGCCCTCAGGGGTCATCACCATGGTCCTGACCGGGCTGCTGGCGCTGTTCCTCCTCGGAGACGCCGTGGCCCGAGGCGGCTGGGGGCCGATGCTGCTTCTGGCGCCATGGGTGCTGCTCGGCCTCTGGGTCATCTACGAACTGAGCTTCGTCTCGTACGTGCGAATGGATGACGACGGAGTCGTCGTCCAGAACATGCTTCGCCGCACGTCGTTCGGATGGAGGCGCGTACGCGACATCGACATGCGCTGGCAGCTGGTGTTCTCACTCGAGGACAGTACGGATGTCACGTGCTTCGGCGGTCCCGCACATGCGCGCCAGCGTCGTAGTCGGATGCGGGAGGAACACGAGCAGAAGGCGCCCGCCGGCCTGCGCGAGCTCACGGACATCCGCGACCGCTGGCAGGCGTCCGGCCCCACAGCGAACGGTCAGATCAGTCGCTCTTGGGATGGTCGGGCGCTCGTGGCGCTCACGGTCATCATCGTCTGGGCGACGATCTCCGTCCTTCTCGTCGCCAACGGTTGACCGTAGCGACCAGGACGACGAGCGCGCCGAGCGGCTGATCAGCCGGGCAGCCCGAACAGCGCGGGCCAGGTAGCCGCGGCCCACGGGTAGCCGACGAACACGGTCGCGTCGATCAGGAAGTGCGCCACCAGGAACGGCAGGAGTCGGCCGCTGCGGTGGAACAGCCAGCCGAACAGCAGTCCCATCGCGAGGTTGCCGATGAACGCACCGGGGCCTTGATAGAGGTGGTAGCTCGCACGCAGCACGGAGGTCGCCACGATGATCGTCCAGGGGCTCCAGCCCAGCTGTTTCAGCCGCGCGAACAGGTACCCGAGCACGACGAACTCTTCCTGCAACGCGGCGCGGGCGGCCGCGAGCAGCAGGATCGGCACGGTCCACCAGTGCGTATCGAGCCCCGTGGGGTTCACCGCCACGAACAGGCCGAGTGCGCGCCCGACCAGGTAGAGCGCGAGGCCGGGGATACCGATGGCGAGCACCAGCAGTACTCCGCGGCCGGCATCGCGACCCATGCGTGTCCCGTCCAGCCCCAGACGGCCCAGGTGCGGACGCGACGTCTGCCACAGCAGGAAGCAGACGAGCACGACCGGCACCAGCGAGAACCCGATCGAGAGGATCTGGTAGATCAGGTCGAAGATCTCGCGGTCGCTGCGCGAGGGATTCAGTGTCGCGGTCTGATCGGCGAGCGGCGTCTCATCGGTCAGCCGGTATGCCAGCTGGACGATCGCGTACACGGCCGACTGACCGAGGCCGAGCGCCAGCACGATCGCGATCTCCCACCACAACCGCGCGCGCGAGGGCGGTGCGGTGAGCAGGGCGTTGTCAGCCGGGAGGGAGGTCACGATCTCGATGCTACGGCCTGTGTTCAGGAACAGTCTCCGTGCGTGCGCTATCCTGGAACGTCGGTTTCCCGGCGCTTCCCACCATCTTTTAGGACTCCTGCATGGCGCACGCCCTCCGCTCTGACCTCCGCAACGTCGCTATCGTCGCGCACGTCGACCACGGCAAGACCACGCTCGTCGACGCGATGCTCCGCCAGACCGGCTCGTTCGGCGAGCACGCCCACATCGACGAACGCGCGATGGACTCGAACGACCTCGAGCGTGAGAAGGGCATCACGATCCTCGCCAAGAACACGGCGATCACCTACAAGGGCAAGCACGCCGATGGCAAGGAGATCACGATCAACGTGATCGACACCCCCGGTCACGCCGACTTCGGTGGCGAGGTCGAGCGCGGCCTGTCCATGGTCGACGGTGTGGTGCTGCTCGTCGACGCCAGCGAGGGCCCGCTGCCCCAGACCCGCTTCGTGCTGCGCAAGGCGCTCGAGTCGAAGCTCCCCGTCATCCTTCTCGTCAACAAGACCGACCGCCCCGACGCCCGCATCGCGGAGGTCGAGGAAGAGGCGCACGACCTGCTTCTGGGTCTCGCGTCCGACCTGGTCGACGATGTGCCCGACCTCGACGTCGACGCGCTCCTCGACGTGCCGGTGGTCTACGCCTCCGGTCGCGCCGGCGCCGCATCGCAGAACCGTCCCGCCGACGGCTCGCTGCCCGACAACGACGACCTCGAGCCGCTGTTCGAGGCGATCCTCCAGCATGTTCCGGCCCCCTCGTACGACGACGAGGCGCCGCTGCAGGCCTGGGTCACGAACCTCGACTCCAGCCCGTTCCTCGGCCGTCTCGCGCTGCTGCGCGTCTTCAACGGCACGCTGAAGAAAGGCCAGACGGTGGCCTGGGTCCGCGCCGACGGCACCCACCAGAACGCTCGCATCACCGAGCTCCTGAAGACCCGCGCCCTCGAGCGCTACCCGGCAGAGTCCGCCGGCCCCGGAGACATCGTCGCCATCGCCGGCTTCGAGAACATCACGATCGGCGAGACCATCGCCGACCCCGAGGATGTGCGTCCGCTGCCGGCCATCACGGTCGACGACCCCGCCATCTCGATGACGATCGGCACCAACACCTCGCCGCTCATGGGCAAGGTCAAGGGGCACAAGCTCACCGCTCGCATGGTCAAGGACCGTCTCGACAAGGAGCTCATCGGCAACGTGTCGCTCAAGGTCGTCGACATCGGACGTCCGGATGCCTGGGAGGTGCAGGGTCGTGGCGAGCTGGCTCTGGCCATCCTCGTCGAGAACATGCGCCGCGAGGGCTTCGAGCTCACCGTCGGCAAGCCCCAGGTTGTCACGAAGAAGATCGACGGCAAGACCTACGAGCCGTTCGAGCACCTCACGATCGACACTCCCGAAGAGCACCTCGGCGCGATCACACAGCTCCTGGCGAACCGCAAGGGCCGTATGGAGAACATGACCAACCACGGCACCGGTTGGGTGCGCATGGAGTTCATCGTGCCGTCGCGCGGCCTCATCGGCTTCCGCAGCGAGTTCCTGACCACGACCCGCGGCACCGGCATCGCCAACGCGATCTCGCACGGCTACGAGCCGTGGGCCGGCTCCATCACGACGCGTCAGAACGGCTCGATCGTCGCCGACCGCCAGGGTGTCGTCACCCCGTTCGCGATGATCGCTCTGCAGGAGCGCATGTCGTTCTTCGTGCAGCCCACGCAGGAGGTCTACGAGGGCATGGTCATCGGCGAGAACTCGCGCGCCGACGACATGGACGTGAACATCACCAAGGAGAAGAAGCTCACCAACATGCGTGCAGCCAGCTCCGACACGTTCGAGTCGATGACGCCGCCGCGTCAGCTGACGCTCGAGGAGAGCCTCGAGTTCGCGCGTGACGACGAATGCGTCGAAGTGACCCCCGAGGTCGTCCGCATCCGCAAGGTGAACCTCGACGCGAACACGCGTGCGCGTGAGACGGCCCGCATGAAGCGTCAGGACGCCGGCGCCTGATCTGCGCTGTCCTGAAGAGGGCCTCCTCCCATCGATTCGATGCGGAGGGGGCCCTCTTCTCATGAAATGTCCAGGTGAGGGATTGTTTTCATTCAGGTTGGCCGTGCAGACTCGGTGACTTGCGCCCGGCGAGTCGGCTCCCATGAGTCGCCCTGCCCCTGCAGGTCCGGGTGGACGACGACCCGAAAGTCGAATCCTTGCTTCACCTTCACAACACCCGTGCGTCCCGGCGCGCCGCTGCGGCGCTCCAGGCCCATTCCGCTGTCCGCGCCCGTCGCCCCCTGCTGGTCCTCGGCACACTCACCGGTGCCCTGCTCGGCATCACCCTCACGGTCGGGGTCGTCTCGGCTCCCGCCGCCGGCGCCGAGAACCCCGCCACCGCAGACCTTGCCGCCGCGGCTGTCGCCAGTGGCCCTCAGCCTCTGCGAGAGATCGCGGATGACGCGAGCGAGGCATACGCCGAAGCCACCGACGCTGTCGCAGCGGCCGAAGCGCTCACCGCCGAGGTCGCGGCCTCCGGTCTCGATCTGGGCGACACGGTCGTCTCGATCGACACTGCGGAGCTGCAGGCGGATGCGCAGGCGCTGGCCGGCCGTGCGCTCGTCCCCGCACTCCTCCTCGAGGATCTGACCGCCGATGCCGTGGCCGACACGCAGGCGGTCGTCGCGCTCACCACCGACCTGCGCGAGACCTACACGGCCGCGCAGGAGAAGAAGGCAGCAGCGGAAGCTGCGGTGGCGGCGGAGAAGGCGGCGGCGGAGAAGGCGGCGGCGGAGAAGGCCGCACTCGCCGCGGCGAACACGGTCGACGGTGCGAAGGCGACCGCACGCGAGATGGCGTCCAGCCGATACGGGTGGGGGGATGACCAGTTCTCCTGCTTGAGCTCTCTGTGGACCAAGGAGTCCGGCTGGAACTACCAGGCGTACAACGCAGACGGCGGGGCGACCGGCATTCCGCAAGCGCTCCCCGGCAGCAAGATGGCCTCCGCCGGCAGCGACTGGCAGACGAACGCCGCCACCCAGATCGCCTGGGGGCTCGAGTACATCGCCGGCTCCTACGGTTCGCCCTGCAGCGCGTGGTCGCACTCGCAGGCAATGAACTGGTACTGACCACCGTATTACGACGGAGAAGGCCCGACCCTCCTGCGGGGTCGGACCTTCGCTGCGTCGTCAGCGCAGTTCGGAGATGAGGACGGCGCTGGTGCCCGCGACGGTCGCCTCGAAGATGTGCGGCACGTCGCCGGCGTAGGAGAGGTAGTCGCCGGGGTGCAGGAGGACAGGTTGCTCGACCGGCCCGATACGCGCTTCGCCGGCGATCAGGATCACGTGCTCGGTGGTGCCGGGATGGTGAGGATCGGAGCGCCGGGGATCCCCGGGTTCCGCCTGGATCAGGTACAGGTCACGGCGGGCGCCCGGGGGGCTGGCCGACAGCAGCGAGGCGCTGTAGGCGGCAGCGGATGACGGCACTCCGGCCAGGTCATCGGCGCGGATCAGCGTCGGCGCGTTCGCCTGCTGGTCGACGAGCACGGCGAACGGCACTCCGAGCGCGACCCCCAGTGCCCACAGCGTCTCGACGCTGGGATTGCCCGAGCCGCCCTCGAGCTGGGAGACGGTGGCCTTGGAGATGCCGGCTCTCCGCGCCAGTTCCGACACCGAGAGGGATGCGGCTTCGCGTTCGCGGCGGAGCGTGCGGGCGATGCGAGTGCGGAGTTCCTCCATGTGTTCATCATGCCAAACGATCGTTCGCTTGACTATCCGATCGTGCTTGTTCAGAATGATCAGCATGTGTTCAGTGGATCGAACGATCGGTGAGGTCCTCCCGTGACGCCCGAGCGGGAAGTGTGGCGAGAGGCGCTCGGCGTCGTGGTGGCGACCAGCGCCTACGGCGTCTCGTTCGGTGCGCTCGCGGTCGCCTCTGGACTCGATGTCTGGCAGACCTGCGTGCTGAGCCTGCTGATGTTCACCGGCGGCTCGCAGTTCGCGTTCGTCGGTGTGTTCACGGCCGGGGGAGTCGCTGCCCTGCCCTCGGCCATCGCCTCCGCGGTGCTGCTGGGCGTGCGCAACGTGGCGTATGGCATGCGGATGTCGCCGATCGTCGGGGGAGGACCGGTCCGCCGCGCGGTAGCCGCGCACTTCACGATCGACGAGTCCACGGCTGTTGCGATCTCTCAGGGCGATCCGCGTCTGCGCCGGGTGGGGTTCTGGGTCACGGGAATCGGGATCTTCGTGGGGTGGAACATCACCACGCTGATCGGGGCGCTCGTGGGCGATGTGCTCGGCGATCCGCGCACGTGGGGACTGGATGCCGCCGCTGCGGCCGCGTTCCTGGCGCTGCTGTGGCCGCGGCTGCAGCAGCGGCAGGCGATCGCGGTCGGCATCGCCGCCGCAGTCGTGGCCGCCGCGCTCACTCCGTTGCTGATGCCGGGCATCCCCGTGCTGATCGCCGCCGTGGTCGCGATCATCGTCGGGTGGTTCAACCTGTTCGCTAACCGTCCGTCCACTGGCGCGGCACCCGCATCGTCGGGGGGTGCGTCGTGAGCGTGTGGAGCGCGATCCTGCTCGCCGCGCTCATCTGTGTCGCGCTGAAGGCCGTGGGGTACCTGGTCCCGCCGAAGGTGCTCGAGGCTCCGCGACCGGCGCGCATCTCCGATCTGCTGACCGTGGCTCTGCTGGCGGCGCTCGTCGCGGTGCAGACGCTCGGCGCGGGGCAGGCGGTCGTCGTCGATGCGCGGGTGCCGGCTCTTCTGGTCGCTGCAGGACTGCTGTGGCTGCGCCAGTCCTTCCTCGTCGTGGTGTTCGCTGCCGCCGCGGTCGCCGCCGTCCTGCGGCTGCTCGGGCTGGCGGTCTGACGGTGTGATGTCATCGGATGCTCACAACGCGCGCGGGTAGGATCGACTGGTGCGCGTCAAGTGGGTGTCGAGAGTGTTGTCGTGGGTCGCAGCGGCCCTGGTCGGCGGCGTGTACGGCATCGCCGGCACGATCGGCCACAGCCTGACCTGGGGCGTCATCCCGGTCGGCCTCATCGTCGGTGGCATCGCCTGCGCCGCGATCCTGGTCGCCATCCGCGCCCTCACGCATGATCGGGGCGCCGCACTCGCCGCCGGGCTCGGGATGATCGGGATGCTGATCCTGATCTCCGGGGTCGGTCCTGGGGGATCCGTGGTCGTGCAGGACTCTCTGGCCGGCCGCATCTGGACGTATCTCGTGGCTGGTCTCGTGCTGCTCGTCGTCGCGTGGCCTTCGCTCTCGCGACTGCCGGTGCGGACCACGACCGCGACAGCGGATGCTCCGGTCACCGATGCCGCGCTGATCACCTCGGTCCCGCACCACGCGGCCGCCACGCAGGAGACCGGCCCCCGCGAGTCGTAGACTGGAGGGGTGACGTATGTGATCGCCCTGCCGTGTGTTGATGTGAAGGACCGCGCCTGCATCGACGAATGTCCCGTGGACTGCATCTACGAGGGCGAACGGTCGTTGTACATCCATCCGGATGAGTGCGTGGACTGCGGCGCCTGCGAGCCGGTGTGCCCCGTCGAGGCCATCTACTACGAGGATGACCTGCCTGATGAGTGGCAGGACTACTACAAGGCGAACGTGGAGTTCTTCGAGGAGATCGGTTCTCCCGGCGGTGCGGCGAAGGTCGGCGTGTACTCGTTCGACCATCCCATCGTCGCGGCGCTGCCGCCTCAGGGCGAGTAAGTCGCGCCCGTGAGCGTCCGCGACCTCGCCGACTACCCCTGGGACGCCGTGATCCCCTACCGAGAGCGTGCGGCCCAGCACCCGAGGGGCCTGGTGGATCTGTCCATCGGCTCTCCCGTCGATCCGACTCCCGACATCGTCCGACGAGCCCTCGCCGAGGCGACGGACGCCCACGCGTACCCGCAGACCGTCGGCACGCCCGCGGTGCGCGAGGCGATCGTCGACTGGTACGCGCGGCGCAGGGGAGTATCGGACCTCACGGTCGACAACGTGCTTCCGACGATCGGTTCCAAGGAGCTCGTGGCGTTGTTGCCCACGCTTCTCGGCCTCGGCGACGGCGACATCGTCGTGCACCCGCTCGTCGCATACCCGACCTACGAGGTGGGTGCGCGCATCGCCGGTGCCACCCCGCTCGCCGCAGATGATCCGGCGAACTGGCCAGAGGG
The DNA here is from genome assembly GCF_023091245.1 of Microbacterium croceum. Taxonomy (NCBI): domain Bacteria; kingdom Bacillati; phylum Actinomycetota; class Actinomycetes; order Micrococcales; family Microbacteriaceae; genus Microbacterium; species Microbacterium croceum. The sequence continues at coordinate 1,891,173 of NZ_JAHWXN010000001.1, forward strand.
CACCAAGCTCATCTGGATCAACACCCCGGGCAACCCAGACGGTCGCACCTGGACGACCGACGAGCTCGCCGCGGCTGTCGTGCGCGCCCGCGAGCTCGGCGCCGTCCTTGCGAGCGATGAGTGCTATGCGGAGCTGGGCTGGGATGGGCCGTGGGCGACCGAGGCGATCCCGTCGATCCTCGACCCGCGGGTCACCGGCGGCACGCGGTCGAACCTCCTGAGCGTCTACTCGTTGAGCAAGCAGTCGAATCTCGCGGGCTACCGTGCGGCGTTCGTCGCGGGCTGCGCGCGGATCGTGGCAGAGCTGCTCACCGCGCGCAAGCACCTCGGACTGATGCCGCCGGCGCCGATCCAGCACGCGATGGCGGTCGCACTCGGCGATGACGAGCACGTCGCCGCGCAGAAGGAGCTGTACCGCGGTCGGCGCGATACGTTGCGTCCGGCCCTCGAAGCTGCGGGATTCCGCATCGACGGCTCCGAAGCCGGGCTCTACCTCTGGGCGACCGAGGGTCGCGATGCCTGGGAGTCGATGGCGCGCCTCGCCGACCTCGGCATCCTCGCCGGCCCTGGGCCGTTCTACGGCGCGCATTCCCCGCAGCACGTACGGCTGGCGCTGACGGCGCCGACCGAGCGCATCGCCGAGGGTGCCCGTCGTCTGCACGAAGGTCTGTAGGTTCCCTTCATCTCTGTGCAGTCTGTTTGGCGGATGTCACAGTAGGCCGGAGTCCCTACTAGGCTGTAAAGGCGATTCGGTCGTGATCCGACCAGGCGTCTTTGCGCCGCGAGATCGCCAGTTCCGGCTTGATCAAGATCTTGGCTGATTCCGACGCGACAGGCGTACGGGCAGACACAACGAGGAGGCCCGCGTGAGCGCAGCGGCAGACCAGCAGGCGACAGCGAAGCTGACCATCGGTGACACCACCGCAGAATTCCCCCTCGTGCATGGCACGGCCGGGCACGACAGCATCGACTTCTCCACCCTGACTCGCCAGACCGGCTACACAGGACTCGACTACGGGTTCGTGAACACGGCGTCGACGAAGTCGGAGATCACCTTCATCGACGGCGACAAGGGCATCCTGCGCTACCGCGGATACCCGATCGAGCAGCTCGCCGGCAGCACCAGCTACCTCGAGGTGGCATGGCTGCTCATCTACGGCGAGCTCCCCTCGGCGTCGGAGCTGGCTGAGTTCGACGAGAAGATCCGCCGGCACACCCTGCTGCACGAAGACCTCAAGCGGTTCTTCTCGGCGCTGCCGCACACCGCGCACCCGATGTCGGTGCTCTCCTCGGCCGTGGCCGCGCTGTCGACCTACTACGAAGGTCAGACCGACCCGCACAACCCCGAGCACGTCGAGCTCAACATGATCCGCATGCTGGCCAAGCTGCCGGTCATCGCCGCCTACGCGCACAAGAAGAGCGTCGGCCAGGCCTTCCTGTACCCCGACAACTCGCTCAGCTTCGTCGACAACTTCCTCAAGCTGAACTTCGGCGTGCACAGCGAACCGTACGAGGTCAACCCCGTCATGTCGAAGGCGCTCGAGCTCCTGCTCATCCTGCACGAGGACCACGAGCAGAACGCCTCCACATCGACCGTGCGTCTGGTCGGCTCCACGGGCGCGAACCAGTTCGCCTCGGTGTCCGCCGGCATCCAGGCCCTCTCCGGCCCGCTGCACGGTGGCGCGAACGAGGCCGTTCTCACCATGCTCGGCCAGATCCGTGACTCGGGTCAGAGCGTCGCGCGCTTCGTGGAGCGGGTGAAGAACAAGGAAGAGGGCGTGAAGCTCATGGGCTTCGGGCACCGCGTGTACAAGAACTACGACCCCCGCGCCAAGCTCGTCAAGGACGCCGCAGACGAGGTGCTGGCCTCGCTCGGCGTGACCGACCCGCTCCTTGACCTCGCCAAGGAGCTCGAGGAACTCGCCCTCGCTGACGACTACTTCCGCGAGCGGCGCCTGTACCCGAATGTGGACTTCTACACCGGCGTCATCTACAAGGCCATGGGCTTCCCGACGCGGATGTTCACCGTGCTCTTCGCGATCGGCCGCCTGCCGGGATGGCTCGCGCAGTGGCGCGAGCTGCAGAACGACCCGCAGACGAAGATCGGTCGCCCGCAGCAGTTGTATGTCGGCTCGCCGGAGCGCGCGTTCCCGACCTCGCGCTGACCTGCGTCGGCTTCATGGCCGCACTGACCCGAGAGAACCCCCGTCGACTGCCCGCAAGGGTGACAGGCGGGGGTTCTTCGCGTCGGCGCGGCCTGCGAAGCCGGGGCACGAGAACGGCCTGCCCTCCCGAAGGAGGACAGGCCGTGTCGAGGAATGCGGGTCAGCGCCCCTGAGTGCTCCGGCCACCCTGGCGCTGGCCGCCCTGGCGCGCGGAGAACCCGGCCTGCCCCTGGCCGCCACCCTGTCCGCCAGAGCGGGGGCGACGACGGCGTGCGGGGGGAGTGGAGGCGCCTGCGCGCTCGCCACCGGCGGGGCGCTGCTTCGCCTGGCGCTGCGGCTGCTGCGGCTGCACCGGAGCAGGACGCACGTGCGGGGCGCGCTCGGGCACCAGACCCGTCACCGCGGCTGCCGTGGCGCTCTCCAGCGGAGCCGTGATGGCCGCCTTGCGCAGGAGGTCCTTCACATCGCGACGCTGCTCAGGGAGCACGACCGTGACAACCGTGCCGGCAGCACCGGCACGAGCGGTGCGGCCGGAGCGGTGCAGGTACGCCTTGTGCTCCATGGGCGGGTCGACGTGGACGACCAGGTCGACGTTGTCGACGTGCACGCCGCGGGCGGCGACATCGGTCGCGACGAGCACGCGCACGCCGCCGTCGGTCGGATCGGACGAGAAGGCGTTCAGGTTGCGCTCGCGCGCGTTCTGCGACAGGTTGCCGTGCAGGTCGACCGCGGGGATGCCCGCGGCGGTGAGCTGCTTGGCGAGCTTCTTGGCCTGGTGCTTCGTGCGGGTGAACAGGATGCGGCGACCGGTGCCGGACGCGAGGTCGCGCACCAGGGTCGTCTTGTCATCGGTCGATTCCACGACCAGCACGCGGTGCGTCATCTCGCCGACCGGCACGCTCTCCTCGTCGACCTCGTGGCTGACGGCGTTGGAGAGGAAGCGGCGCGCGAGCGTGTCGATTCCACGGTCCAGCGTGGCGCTGAACAGCAGACGCTGGCCGCCGGCCGGGGTTGCGGTGAGGATGCGGGTCACACCGGGCAGGAAGCCGAGGTCTGCCATGTGATCGGCCTCATCGAGAACGGTGACCTCGACGGCGTCGAGCTGCACGATCTTCTGCTTCATGAGGTCTTCGAGGCGACCGGGGCACGCGACGACGATGTCGACGCCGCTGCGCATGGCCTGCTCCTGGGGGCGCTGGCTGACGCCGCCGAACACGGTGGTGACGCGCAGGCCCTTGGCCTCGGCGAGCGGGGCGATGGTCGCGGCGATCTGGGTGGCGAGCTCGCGGGTCGGAGCGAGCACGAGACCGCGGGGGTGGCCGGCGCGGCTCTTGCGCGTCGACGCGGCGATGCGCGAGACGAGGGGAAGCGCGAAGGCGATCGTCTTTCCGCTGCCGGTGCGACCGCGACCGAGGAGGTCGCGACCTGCGAGCGAGTCGGGAAGCGTGTCGCGCTGAATCGCGAACGCCTCGGTCTTGCCGTCCTGTGCGAGGACGGCGGCGAGATCGGCGGGCACGCCGAGATCGAGGAAGGAAGTCATGAAGTATCTCCGAGAATGCACGCGCGAACAGTTGGCCGGGTGCGGGAAGGTGGGCGACGGCGCGGGATCGCGCATCGTTTCGCCGTTCGAAATGGCCAGAACCAGGCTAGTGGCGCGGGAGCGTGTCGACGACGCAGACGCTTCGCAGAGCGAGGAGCGTCACGCCGACAGTATCACGCACAGCAGGGGAGAGCCTGTGTGACGCCCCGGCGAGCTCTTGCAGGTGTGGCGCCGAAGGCGCCGTCAGGCGTGCAGCGCCTCGTTCAGGGTGACGCCGACACCGGCGCGGCGGACGGCCTCGACCGCGCCGCTGAGGGAGTTCCGCCGGAACAGGAGTCCGTCCTGCCCGGAGAGCTCGGCGCCCTTGACGGTCTTCCTGCCGCCATCCGCGGTCGTCGGACCGTCCGCCAGGACGATCTTGGTGCCCGCCGTGACATACAGCCCCGCCTCGACGACGCAGTCGTCTCCGAGAGAGATGCCGATGCCGGCGTTCGCGCCCAGGAGAGTGCGCGCCCCGATCGAGACGCGGTGCGTGCCGCCCCCGGAGAGCGTGCCCATGATCGAGGAGCCGCCGCCGATGTCGCTGCCGTCGCCCACGACGACACCCTGCGAGATGCGGCCCTCCACCATCGACGCTCCGAGTGTGCCGGCGTTGAAGTTGACGAACCCCTCGTGCATCACGGTGGTGCCGGGGGAGAGGTAGGCGCCCAGGCGCACGCGCGAGGCATCGGCGATGCGCACGCCGGCCGGCTGCAGGTAGTCGGTCAGGCGGGGGAACTTGTCGAGCCCCTGCACCTGGATGCCGGCGCGCTGGAGCGTCGGACGCAGGCGGGCGGCATCAGCAGGGTGGACCGGCCCGGCGTTGGTCCAGGCGACGTTCGGGAGGTGACCGAAGATGCCGTCGAGGTTCAGCTCGTTCGGGCGTACCAGGAGGTGGGAGAGCGCGTGCAGCCGCAGATACGCATCCGCGGTGGAGGCCGGAGCAGCATCGAGGTCGATCTCGAGCTGGACGACCTCGACGGTGACGTTGCGGCGCTCGTCGGGGCGTGCGCTGTCGTTCAGCGCGGCGACGGCCGCTGCGGACTCCTCGGCGGGAGCGGCGCCCCCCATGCCGAGTGCGGAGTACCACGCGTCGAGCACGGTGCCGTCACCGGCGATCGTGGTGAGTCCGACACCCCAGACGCTGCGCGTTTCAGTCATGACTCCACGGTACCGGGAACAGGGGCCCCCTCCCGTCCTGATGACATCGCTGCGGACACACGGGACGCAAGGGTGGTAGGTCATAGGCTGGGGTCATGGTGCTCGATCTGACTGCGTCCTCCCTCGACCTCACGCGTGTGATCTGCGACATCCCGAGTGTCTCGGGCGAGGAGCAGACGCTCGCCGACGCGATCGAGGCGGCCATCACCCCGCTGGCGCACCTCGAGGTGATCCGCCACGGCAACACGATCGTCGCGCGCACTGCTCTCGGCCGCAGCCAGCGCGTGGCGATCGCGGGGCACATCGACACCGTGCCGATCAACGACAACCTCCCCACCCGCGATGTCGAGATCGATGGCGAGGCCTATCTGTGGGGGCGCGGCACCGTCGACATGAAAGCCGGCACGGCGGTTCAGCTGAAGCTCGCAGCCGAGATCACCGATCCTTCCGTCGACATCACCTGGATGTGGTACGACAACGAGGAAGTCGAGGCGTCCAAGAACGGCCTCGGACTGCTCGCCGCCGTGCGCCCCGATCTCTTCGAAGCCGATTTCGCGATCCTGGGCGAACCTTCCAACGGCGAGGTCGAGGGCGGATGCAACGGCACGCTGCGCGCGATCGTGCGCACCGCAGGCGTGCGTGCCCATGCCGCACGGGCCTGGATCGGGGAGAACGCGATCCATCGGGCTGCTCCGATCCTCACCCGGCTCTCCGAGTACCGTGCACGCGAGGTACTCGTCGAGGGGCTGCTGTACCGCGAGAGCCTGAGCGCCGTGCGCATCACGGGCGGTGTCGCGGGAAACGTCATCCCCGATGCCTGCGAGGTCGAGATCAACTACCGGTTCGCTCCGAGCAAGACTGCGGCCGATGCCGAGGCTCATCTACGCGGCGTGCTCGCCGGCTTCGACCTCGAGGTCACCGACGCCGCAGAGGGCGCGCGCCCCGGTCTGGATGCGCCGATCGCACAGCAGTTCGTCGAGGCGGTCGGTGCGCAGGCGCGGCCCAAGTACGGGTGGACCGATGTGGCGCGCTTCTCGGCGCTCGGCATCCCCGCTGTCAACTACGGCCCCGGTGACCCGCACCTCGCCCACCATGACGAGGAGCGAGTGCCGGTCGCGCAGATCGACGCGGTGGAGCGGGGCCTTCGCGCATGGCTCACGTCGCGCTGACCCTGACCCGTCGGTGGGCGCTGACTCCCGTCGCGCTCCGCATCGCCGTGATCTATCTGACGGCGCGTGTGGTCACCACGCTCTTCTTCGTGCTGGCGGCATCGATGTCGACCTCGCTCTCGCGCTTCGGGGCTGGCGCCGGCGTGGCGGACTTCGTGCTCGGATGGGATGCCCAGTGGTACTGGCTCATCGCCGAGAACGGCTACCCGAGCGAGCTGCCTCTGACCGATTCCGGTGATGTCGCCGAGAACGCCTGGGCCTTCATGCCGGTCTTCGCTGTCGTCGCCAAGGTCGTGGGTCTTCCGTTCGGCTCGTGGGGAGCGGGCGCCTTCCTGGTCTCGCTGGTCGCCGGCTACTTCGCGTGCCTGGCCCTGCATCGGCTCCTGCGCGACCGGATCGGCGCATCTGCTGCGATCTGGGCTGTGATCTTCTTCGCTGCAGGCCCGCTGGCGGCGCTGTTCCAGGTCGGGTACGCCGAGACGCTGTTCCTGCTCCTGCTGTTCCTCGCGCTCGACGCCGTGGTGCGGCATCGCTATGCCTGGCTCTATCTGCTGATCCCCGTGATGGCGTTCACACGGCCGGGCATCCTCGCCTTCGCCCTGTTCCTCGCGCTGCACGGGATTGTGCGCTGGGTGCGGCGACGCGAGGATCCACTGACGACGCGAGAGATCGTGCACATCCTCGTGCTGGGGGCGCTCGCGACCGTCGCCGGCTTCTCCTGGCAGTGGATCGCCGGGTTCGTCACCGGCGATCCCGGCGCGTATCTGGCGACCGAGCTCGCCTGGCGGCGGCACTGGGTCGTCGGCGGCGTCGACGGCTTCGTGCCTTTCGAGGGATGGATTCAGGCGTCGCAGTTCTGGTTCGCCCAGTGGGGGCTGCCGACGTGGGGCGGACCGGTCGCCCTGATCCTGCTCGTGTCAGCGGCAGGGCTGGCGCTGCTGCGCTCGCCGCAGGTCAGGGCCGTCGGCGACGACCTGCGGCTGTGGAGCGCGAGCTATCTGCTCTATCTCCTCGCCGTGTTCTTTCCGCAGTCGAGCACCTTCCGTCTGCTGATCCCACTCACCCCGTTGGGGGGAGCGCTTGCGGTGCCTCGCTCCCGCGTCTGGCGGCTCGCCGTGCTCGTCGTCGGGCTGCTGGGGCAGTGGCTGTGGATCTATCACGTGTACGCCCTCGGCAACACCTTCTGGCAGGTGCCGTGAATGTAAAGGATCGGTGCATTTCTTCACAGGTGACGTCCAGGCCCGATCCCACCCGATAAACTCATTCCATACCACCGAGGAAAGGGGCCACGATGGCAGCGATGAAGCCGAGGACCGGAGACGGACCCATGGAAGCCGTGAAAGAAGGGCGACTCATCATCGTGCGCGTTCCGCTCGAAGGCGGCGGCCGCCTGGTCGTCTCTGTGAACGACGCCGAAGCGAAGGAGCTTCACGACGTGCTTGCCGGCGTCGTGGCACCTGCCTGAACGAGCAGATCCGTTTCCACACGGACGAAGAAGAAGGCGACGGATCATCGATCCGTCGCCTTCTTGGTCTATCGGGTCGCTGGAGTCAGGCCCGCTCGGAGATGTTGACCAGCTGCAGCAGGCCCTCTGCGGCGGGGGAGACGGTGGCCAGCACCGCCGAGGATTCCTGCGTCTCCTGGACGAGCGAGCGATAGGCCGACGTGACCTCGTCTCGCTGCACCGGATCGGCAGCGCGCCCGCCCACGAGCACACGCGGGACCAGCACGATGCCTCCGTCGCGCACGAGCCGCAGTCCATGGGCGACGTAGGCGATGACGTTCTCGGGGTCGGCATCGACCAGCACGATGTCGTACGACGCCTCGTTCATGCGGGGAAGCACATCGGATGCGCGGCCGGTGATGAAGCGCGCCTTGGTGGAGGGGACCTTCGCGTCGGAGAACGCCTGCCGTGCGGCGGCCAGGTGCTCGGGCTCGTTGTCGATCGTCGTGAGCACGGCCTGCGGGGCACCGCGCAGCAGCCAGAGTCCGGAGACCCCGGCGCCGGTGCCGATCTCGACGATCGACCTCGCGTTGGTGGCGGCTGCGAGCACGGCGATCTGCGAGCCGACTGCAGCGCTGATCGGTGTGGCGCCCAGTTCCACCGCGTGGGCACGCGCGCGGGCGATCGCATCCGGTTCCACGATGGACTCCCGGATGAAGCGTGCGTTCGCGTCGTGCTCGCTCATGCCCTTGTTCTCCCTGCCTGCATATGAGTGCTCCTAGGATATTCGCTCCGCGTACACCCGCAGCGTAGGCGCGACGGTAGCCTGGACAGATGGAATTCGGGCTCACCTTCGAGAAGCTGCTGCTGATCGGTCTCATCGTGGTGCTCATCGTGGGCCCCGACCGGCTTCCTGCCGTGGCCGAGGGCTTCGCGAAGTGGGTTCGCAAAGCGGGCGAGTACGTGCGCGACACCAAGTCCAGGATGCGCGACGAGATGGGTCCGGAGCTCGATGACGTCGACTGGCGCAAGCTCGACCCTCGTCAGTACGACCCGCGTCGCATCATCCGCGAAGCTCTTCTGGAAGACTCTGCACCGGCCGCTGCTGCCGCCGCGACCAAGACGGTCATCGCAGAGCCCGCAGCGCCGCGCGTCCCGCACGAGTTCAGCGCCACGAACAAGCCGCCGTTCGACGCCGAAGCCACGTGACCTCTGCCGCCCGCTGGGGCCGGCTGAACGATCGCGACCGGCTCGCCCTCGGGGCAGCGCTCACGTCCGTCGTCGCCGGTGCGCTGATCTGGCTGCTCTGGGTGCTCCCTGTCGCCACCTCCGTCGACAGGGCCGCTGCGCATCCGCTGGGAGAGCCTGCCATCGTGGAACTCGATGCCGGGCAGCGGGTCGGCATCTGGGGGAGCGGGATCTCGGCGAACCTCGGCACCATGGCCTGCACCGTGAACACGGCCGAGGGGGAAGACGTGGCCACGCGCGGTGGCCCTGCACTCGTCTGGAGCGACACCCTGTGGTGGATGACGCCGAAATGGGGGTTCGAGCAGAGCGTGCAGTTCACCGCTCTCGAGGCCGGGATGTATCGGGTGAGCTGTGCGGACTCCCTCGACACCTATGACGGTGAGTTCCTCGTCGCGGGGGATTCCTTCGGCGGCGGCAGCGTCGGTCTCGGTCGTCACGGCGGCAGTGACTTCGCGGTCGGGTCCGTGCTCGCGTTCGGCGCTGTCTTCTGCCCGCTCTTCGCGGTTCTGCTTCCGATCGTCATCGGTATCCGTCTGGCGATCTCGAGGCGACGGGCGAGCAGCGGCTCCCGCTAGCCCGCGATCGCGAGCCACGTCGCCTCACGCCTCAGCGCAAGGACATCGGCAGAGGACGTCCGGAGAGGCCTCTGCCCTGGCGCACGAGGCTCGCCGCGAGGTCGTGGATCGCCCGTGCCGCCGGGTCCTCGGGTTCGCTCAGCACGACGGGATGTCCGGCGTCTCCCCCTGCCCGGAGGCTCGGGCTCAACGGGATCGCGGCGAGCAGCGACACCGGGTCTCCCGCCTCCGAGAGCGCCTCGGCGACCGCTGTCCCGCCTCCGTTGCCGAACAGATCCACCACGGTGCCGTCCGGCAACGAGAAGGCACCCATGTTCTCGACGACGCCGATCACGCGCTGTCCGGTCTGCCGGGCGACGAGGCCGCTGCGGATGGCCACCTCCGAGGCGGCGGTCTGCGGTGTCGTGACGACGAGCACCTCCGCGTGCGGAAGGAGCTGTCCGATCGAGATCGCGATGTCACCCGTGCCTGGTGGCATGTCGATCAGGAGCACGTCGAGGTCTCCGAAGAAGACGTCGGTCAGGAATTGCGAGACGGTGCGATGCAGCATCGGTCCACGCCAGGCGACCACGGCCTCGCCGTCACGCAGGAACATGCCGATCGAGATGGTCTTCACCCCGTGAGCCACCGGCGGCAGCATCAGGTCGTCGATACGGGTCGGCTGGGTGCCTGCGGGGATCCCGAGCAGACCGGGGATGGAGAATCCGTGCACGTCGGCATCCACGAGTCCGACAGCGAGCCCCTGCTCGGCGAGAGCGACGGCGAGGTTCGCGGTGACCGTGGACTTGCCCACTCCGCCCTTGCCGCTGGAGACCAGGATGACGCGCGTGAGGGAGTCGGGTCCGAACGGCATCTGCCTGGCAGGCCTGCCATCACGGAGCTTCTCGGTGAGCGCCTTGCGCTCGGCCGGGGTCATCACTCCGACCTCGACATCGACGTGAGAGATCCCGGCGACGGAGGCGGCAGCGGCGCGCACATCGGACTCGATGCGCGCTGCGGCAGGGCAGCCGACGATCGTGAGGACGATGCCGACATGCGCGCTGTCGCCATCGACCGTCACCTCGCGGACCATGTCGAGGTCGCCGATGGGGCGGCGCAGCTCCGGGTCGGTGACCGCCGCGACCGCCGATCTGACGTTCTCGGCCGCGGTCATGACGTGGCGCCGGCGGCGTCCGGCTTCTCATCGTGCTCGCCGAGCTCCGCGAGCAGTGCCTTGAGCTCCTGTCGCAGCACGTCGCGGGTCACCGCCTGTGCGTTGCGTTCCTCGAGTGCCATGCGCAGCGCCACGATCTCTCTCGCGAGGTACTCGGTGTCGGCGAGATTGCGCTCAGCGCGCTGGCGATCCTGCTCGATCTGCACGCGGTCGCGGTCGTCCTGGCGGTTCTGCGCGAGCAGGATCAGGGGAGCGGCGTAGGACGCCTGCAGCGAGAGCATCAGGGTGAGGGCGGTGAAGCCGAGCGCGGCGTCGTCGAAGCGCAGCGGGACGGGCATGAGGGTGTTCCAGACGATCCACAGCACGCAGAACAGCGTCAGGATGACGAGGAACGCCGGGGTGCCCATGGCGCGGGCGACCCACTCCGTGAAACGACCGAACCGGTCGCGCGAGGTCGGGCGCGTGCGGGTGGTGCCTCTTCCCAGAGGTGCGTCGAGGCGAGCGGACCGGGCCATCAGCGCACTCCCTTCGACGGTTCGGCGGCGTCGTCGCTGTCGTGCGAGCGCCAATCGTCGGGAAGCAGGTAGTCGAGCACGTCATCGATGCTGATCGCGCCGACCAGCCGGTGCGCGGCATCGATCACGGGGAGCGAGACGAGGTCATAGCTGGCGAGCATCCTCGCGACCTCGGCCGCCGACGCCGTCACCGATACGGGCTCCATGCTGTCGTCCACGATCGCGCCGAGGCGCTCGTGCGGCGGGTAGCGCAGCATCCGCTGGAAGTGCACGACGCCGAGGAGCCGCCCGGTCGGGGTCTCGAACGGCGGCAGGGTCACGAAGACCGCGGCCGCGAGTGCCGGGTGCAGCTCGTGGCGGCGGATCAGCGCCAGGGCCTCGGCGACCGTGGCATCGGCCGAGAGGATGATCGGCTCAGGGGTCATCAGGCCGCCGGCGGTGTCAGGACCGTACCGCAGCAGCATCCTGACGTCCTCGGCCTCCTCGGGCTCCATGAGCTCCAGCAGCTGCTCAAGGCGGCCAGGCGGCAGCTGTGCGAGGAGGTCGGCGGCGTCATCCGGCTCCATCTGATCCAAGATGTCGGCGGCACGTTCATCGCCGAGCCGATCCAGGATGTGCACCTGCTCGTCCTCGGGCATCTCCTCCAGCGCATCGGCCAGCCGGTCGTCCGAGAGCTCCTCCGCGACCTCGATCATGCGCTGCTGCGGAAGGTCGAGCAGGGTGTTCGCGAGGTCGGCTGCGTGCAGCTCGGAGTATGAGGCGACGAGCTGCTCCGCGGACTGCGACTCACCTGGCGTGTGCTGCTCGGTGACCTCGCTCCACGCGGCGAACGTCGTCGGGCCCTTGGCGAAGGGCGAGGCGCTGGTCTTCGGACGCCGGAGGAACAGCTGGCTGATCGCCCACTCGCCCAGCCGGTTCGGCTCGATGGCGACGTCTTCGATGACGGCGGTGCCGCTGCCATCCACGAAGCTCATGCGACGTCCGAGCATCTCCGCCAGCACGCGCACCTCACCGGCACGAGGCGAGAATCGCCGGACGTTGATCAGACCGGTGCTGATGACCTGACCGGAACGGATCGAGGTGACGCGACCGATCGAGAGGAAGACCTGGCGTCGGCCGGGGATCTCGACGACGAGGCCGATCACGCGCGGCGCCGCCGTACTTCGGTACACGATGACGACATCACGGACTTTGCCGAGCCGGTCGCCGACGGGGTCGAAGACGGCGCACCCGGCCAGGCGCGCGGCGAAAACCCGTTGTGTGCTCACTCTCACCAGCGTAGTGCGCGAGGGTCGACGACAGCTCCCCTCCTGCATTCCCCGCGCCGCCATAGCAGCGCGTGGAAGAATGGTCGGATGAGTATGTTGAACCGACCAGCGAACAGCGCCGACAGCGGCGAGATCGTCGCGTCGATGCGCGACTACGAGAGCGCACAGAAGACGGTGTCGAAGCTGATCGCCGCGGAGGTTCCTGCCAGGGACATCGCGATCGTCGGGCAGAGCGTGCGCACCGTGGAGCGCGTCACCGGAAAGCTCGGCTACGCCGCCGCTGCACGCTCGGGCGCCGTCAACGGCGTGCTGATCGGACTCTTCCTCTCCGCCATCCTGGTGCTCGGCAACCCTGAGGTGCCGATCCAGCTCTTCGTGGGCTTCGTCTTCATCGGTGTCGCCGTCGGCATGCTGTTGAGCCTGATCACCTACGCGATCGTGCGTCGACGTCGCGACTTCGCGAGCATCACGCAGTTCGCCGCCGACCACTACGAGGTCACCGTGATGCCCGCGTCGCTGGCCAAGGCGCGGCAGGCGATCGGTGCGGCACGGCCGGAACCGACGCGCCCTCCGGTCAACCTCGACGAGCCGCCGCGGTACGGCGAGCGGATCGTGCCCGTCGGTGCCGCTCCGGCCCAGCCCGTTTCCGCGACCGCAGGCGAGCCGGTCATCCCGCCCCGCCCGGCGGATCCGGTCGATGCACCCGCCGAGCCCTCCGCGCAGTCGTCGGACGACGCGCCGTCGGCCGATCCGGACGCGGCATCGAGCGAAACACGATGACGTCGCCTTCCGAGCCGCAGCAGCCCGGAGCCATCCCGCCCGCTCCGCCCGCGCACCCGCCTCTTCCGCAGGCGCCCGCCGCAGCAGCCCCTCCGTACCCGCCGGCGGTGCATCCGGCACCCCCGTACCCGACGCCCGGGTACCAGGCGGCGCCTCCGGCTGCCGGCTTCCCGGTTCCCGGCCCCGGCTATCCGGCCGTCGCGCCCGCCGCGCCGCCGCGCGGTCTGCTGCCGTGGGTCCTCGGATTCCTGATCGTCATGCCGTTCCCGTTCGTGGGTGGGATCGCCTCGGGCATCGCGATGGCCGTCAGCGGCGGAGCGTCTCGCCGCGCCGGCGGCGTCGCTCGCGAGAACGCCCGCGCGGCGCTCAACTGGGGGCTCACGTACCTGTTGATCTCCACGTCGCTCATCGTGCTGCACTTCGTCATCCTGTTCGCCCTCACCGCCGACAGCCCCGCCACCGGGTTCTACCCGATCGGCATCCCGTTGACGATCTATGCCGCGATCTCGCTCCTTCACCTGGTCCTCGTCATCGTCGGCACGATCCGGTCCTCGTCGGGCACGGTCATGCGCGTGCCGTTCGCGATCCCGTTCGTTCGCGCGTGACGATTCGGATCCCCGTCGAGCTGCCCGCCGGTGCGGTGACGGTGACGGGTGACTGGACGGACGCGCGTGGCGGTGACGTCGTGATCATCGCCCACGGCGCCGGAGCGGGCAAGGATCATCCCTTCCTGGTCGGTCTCGCCGATGCGCTCGGCGCACAGGGCTTCTCGACCCTGCGATTCAACTTCCCCTACGTCGAGCAGGGACGACGGATGCCGGGGCCGGCCGCCCACGCCACCGCCACCTGGCGCGCCGTCGTCGGCTGGGTGCGCGCACAGGACCCCTCGGCGCGCGTCTGGGCGACGGGCAAGTCCTACGGCGGCCGCATGGCGTCGATGGCGGTCGCCGAAGGACTCGTCGTCGACGGGCTCGCGTACCTCGGCTATCCGCTGCACGCACCGGGCAAGCCCGAGAAGCCGCGCGCCGAGCATCTGCCGGCGATCGCGATCCCTCAGCTGTTCCTCGAGGGCACGAACGATCCGTTCATCCAGCCGCTGGAGCAGTTCGAGGCGGTCGTCGACGCCTGTCAGAACGCGAGAGTGGTCTGGACAGACGGCGGCGGGCACTCCTTCGAGGTGAAGGGACACAAGCGACCCGCCGCCGAGGTCGGGGCATCGTTGGCCCCGGCGATGGCCGAGTTCATCGGCGGCTGAGGCTCAACGGGCGCAGCGGTCGGGCGGGCGTCAGCCCTGGACGCGCGCGATCCAGGCCTCGACCTCGTCGGCCGTGCGGGGGATGCCCGCGGACAGGTTCACGGGGCCGTCTGCGGTCATCAGGATGTCGTCCTCGATGCGCACGCCGATGCCGCGCAGGTCGACCGGCACCGTGAGATCGTCGATCTGGAAGTACAGGCCGGGCTCGATCGTGAACACCATGCCCGGGGCGAGGATGCCGTCGTAGTACATCTCGCGGCGGGCCTGAGCGCAGTCGTGCACGTCGATGCCGAGGTGGTGCGAGGTGCCGTGGACCATGTAGCGGCGGTGCTGGCCGCCGGCGTCCGCGTCGAGAGCCTCTTCCGCCGTCACGGGCAACAGACCCCACTCGGCGACGCGCTCGGCGATGACCTTCATCGCGGCGCCGTGCACATCGCGGAACCGCACACCGACCTGAGCAGCGGCGAAAGCGGCATCGGCCGCCTCGCGAACGGTCTCGTAGACCCGGCGCTGCACCTCGGTGAAGGTACCGGAGACCGGGAGCGTCCGGGTGATGTCGGCCGTGTACAGGCTGTCGGCCTCGGCACCCGCGTCCACCAGGATCAGATCACCCGGGACGACGGTGCCGTCGTTGCGCGTCCAGTGCAGGTAGCAGGCGTGCGGTCCGGAGGCGGCGATGGTGTCGTAGCCCTCACCGTTGCCGTCTTCGCGCGCGCGACGGTGGAACACGCCCTCCACGACGCGTTCGCCGCGGGCATGCGCGACGGCGGAGGGGAGCTCGCGGATGATGTCGTCGAATCCGGCGGCCGTGATCTCCACAGCCTTGCGCATCTCGGCGATCTCGAAGTCGTCCTTGATCAGACGCAGCTCGGAGACGGCGCGGGTCAGCTCCTCGTCATCGTCGAGGATCAGCTCGCCGTCGACGGGCAGGAAGGCGGAGAGATGGTCGGTGGCGATGTCGAGGTCGGCGGCGACCCCCGCCAGGGACGGGCGCGGGCCGATCCAGAACTCTCCGACGGTTGCGTCCGCATAGAACTCGGTCGTCGTGCGGTCGGCACGTTCGCGGAAGTACAGGGTCACCTCGTGTGCGCCGTCGACCGGTTCGAAGACCAGGATCGAGTCGGGCTCCGCATCCGATCCCCAGCCGGTGAGGTGGGCGAACGCGGAATGGGCGCGGAAGACGTAGTCGGTGTCGTTGCTGCGCTGCTTGAGCGAGCCGGCGGGGATCACGAGGCGTTTGCCGGGGAAGGCGTCGGAGAGAGCGGCGCGGCGAGCAGCGGCGAACGAGGCCTGGGGGCGCGGCGCGGGAAGGGTCTCGGGGCGTTCCGCCCACCCGGTGGAGATCGTGTCCAGGAAGCCGCGGGGGAAGGGCTGCTTGCGGTTCGTGGTGCTGTTCTCGACGGCGGGCTCTGCGATCGTGTCGCGTTCTGCGGTGCTCATCCCTCCAGTCTGTCACCTGCGGCTCGAGCCCGGGAGCTCAGCCGGCGGGCTCGAGCTGGACCACGAGCGCGCGGTGGTCGCTGCCACCGGCGTCGTCGAGGACGACCGATCCGGAGGGGGTCCAGTTGGCGGAGGCCATGACATGGTCGATGGGTGCTCCTGCGAGCGCGGGGAGCGAGCTCGGCCAGGTGCCGGTGAGGCCGTTGCCGGTGCGGGACGCGACATCGCGGCAGTAGCCCATGTCGCCGCCGTCGACGCCGAGCGATGCCATGTGGTCGATCGTCGCATTGAAGTCGCCCGCGAGGATGACGTCACCGGCGGGGCACTGATCGGCGATCCACTGCAGGTCGGAGCGCCACTGCTGCATCTCCTCCATGCGGGGGGCGACGGCATGCACGGCGACGATCGTGGGGCCGCTGCCGTCGATCGGCATCAGCACGACGCTCGGCACGGAACCGGTGTTGCTGGAGCCGTCTTCGGACGACTGGATGACCGAGTACTCACCGAGTTCGGGGGAGACCAGCACCGTGGTCTGCCAGGACTGCGGACCATTGGGAACGTCCGGCCGGAACTGCACATGGTGCACCCACATGGGGTGTCCCTGCTCGCGCAACATGATCGCGATGCGCTCGCCGACCGCCTCGGTCGTCTCGGGGAGGGCGACGATGTCAGCGCCCTGATCCAGGATTCGCTGCGCGATGGTCTCGGCGGAGACCGCCTCGCCCGCCGTGTTCCAGGTGAGCACGCGCACGCTGCTGTCGGTCTTCTCCGGGAGCGCCGTGGTGCCGAAGCCGCGCATGGCGCCGATGATCCCGGTGGCACCGGCGCCGAGGAGGGCGACGATCAGCACGGAGGCGGCGAACCCCCGAAGGGGACGGATGAACAGCAGCAGCAGTGCGAGCACGGCGACGACGAGGAAGGCGCCCAGCACCAGGCCTCTGGCCGACACCAGCTGCGTGAACGGATAGGTCTGCTCCAGCCGGAAGAACTGCGGCCACACGACGATCGCCGCGGCGATCGCGAGCAGCACGGTGAACAGAATCCCCAGTAGTCGAAGCATCCCGACAAGCGTAGAAGAGCAGGCTGTGAAGTCCCTGCCCCGGTGGTGCGTGCGCGACCGCGACCCGCTCTGCTCGGTACGCTCGAAGGATGGCCGATCATGACCCCCTCAGGTTCGCGAGTCCCGCAGACCTGCACCTGCACTCCCACCATTCCGATGGCACGGAGACGCCGGCCGAGGTGATGCGTCAGGCGCACGCGCACGGGGTGCGCACCGCCGCTCTCACCGACCACGATCGCACCTCCGGGTGGGATGAGGCGGGCCGTGCCGCCGTCGCTCTGGGCATGACCTTCATCCCCGGCATGGAGCTCTCGGCCAAGCACGAGTGGCGCAGCGTGCATGTGCTCGGCTACCTGTTCGATCCCGACGATGTCGCGCTGAACGCGGAGACCGCCCGGATCCGCGACGACCGGATCGGACGCGCTGAGCGGATCGTGCGCCACATCGGACGCGACTACGACCTGCACTGGAGCGATGTGGTCGCCCAGACCGTCGCGGATGCCACGGTCGGCCGCCCGCACATCGCCGACGCGCTGGTCGCGCGCGGCATCGTTCGCGATCGGACCGAGGCTTTCGACGGCATCCTGCACCCGCGTGCGGGCTACTACGAGCCCCACTATGCGCCGGATCCGCTCACAGCCGTACGACTGATCACTGACGCCGGGGGAGTGGCCGTGATCGCCCACCCGGCGACGTCGGGCCGTGATCGCATGATGCCGGTGTCCTTCATCGAGCAGCTGATCGCCGCGGGTCTCGGCGGATTCGAGATCGATCATCGCGAGAACACCGCTGCGGGCAAGAAGCTGTTGCACGAGATCGCGACGGCGCACGATCTCATCGTGACGGGCTCGAGCGACTACCACGGCAGTGGCAAGCCCAATCGCCCCGGTGAGAACACCACCTCCGAGGAGATGGTCGCCCGTCTCATCGCACGCGCGAGCGGCGCGGAACCGCGATACCCCTGACGCGTGCCGGGCATTCTGTCGGGATACTCCCGGCACATTCGCCAGCGGTGTTGATACCTTCCTCCGCATGCGTCAAGCGACTTCTGTGGAGCGCCGCGTCGATGCGTTCGCTCATCGTCTGCTGCAGGAGGCTCCCGCCGACGGCATCCGTGCCGCTCTCGTCGAGGTCGCGGTGTTCCTCCTCAAGCAGGCGTGGGCCTGCATCTTCGGGGCCGCCCTCCTCGTCGTGATCGTGGCGGCGCGGCTCTGGTATCCCGACGACGCGGTGATCGCGCGCAACGACGCTCTGACGATCGCGGCCGTGACCATTCAGATCGGCATGCTCGTGTTCCGGCTGGAGAGCGGCCGCGAACTCTGGGTGATCGTGCTGTTCCACCTCACAGGCACGGCGATGGAGCTGTTCAAGACCGACGTCGGCTCGTGGATGTATGCGGCGGACGGCATCCTCCGCATCGGAGGGGTACCCCTGTTCAGCGGGTTCATGTACGCCGCGGTCGGCTCGTACATGGTGCGCGTCCATCGACTCTTCGATCTGGGCTTCACGCGCTACCCCCGTCGGCTGCTGACCTCGGTGGTCGCGCTGGCGATCTATGCGAACTTCTTCACGCATCACTACTGGTGGGATGCCCGCTGGGTGCTGCTCGCGGCCGTCGTGCTGCTGTGGATGCCCACCGTGATGCATGCGCGGGTCTGGCGCCGGACGCTCCGGCTGCCGCTGCTGGCGGTCTTCGCGGGAGTGTCTGTGTTCATCTACCTGGCGGAGAACATCGGCACCTGGGCGGGTGCGTGGATGTACCCGGATCAGGCGGACGGCTGGCAGCCGGTGTCGGCCAGCAAGCTCGTGTCATGGTTCCTGCTGATGATCATCTCGGTGGTGCTGGTCACCTGGGTCTACCCGCCGCGTCCACCCGGGATGACGGCGGGGGCGGATGCCGCTGTCGCAGCATCCGCCCCCGCCGAGATCGATCAGGCGCCGGCCGGAGCCGTTCCTCCGCCCGAGCCGCCGCGGCGGCGACGACGACGACGGGCCGGAGCCGGCTTGCCGTCGTGATGCTCCTTGCCCGCGCCGTCGTGCGTGCCGGCACCCTCGGCGCTGCGGTCGACAGGCGCGGTCTGCGCGTCGGCTCCCGACGGCTGCTCCGCACCTTCGGCGAAGGTCGAGCCGACCGGGGCTGAGCCCCGACGGCGACGGCGGCGGCGGGTGCCGCCCTCTTCCGTGCCTTCGGCGGCGGCATCCGCGGCACGCTCGGGGCGACGTGTGCGCTCCGTCTTCACCGACTGGGTCTTCGGTGCGGTCGTGAGACGGCCCTTGGTGCCCTGGGGGATGTCGAGGTCGGAGTACAGGTGCGGGCTCGACGAGTAGGTCTCGACGGGCTCCGGCTGGCCGAACTCGAGCGCGCGGTTGATGAGGGCCCACTTGTGCAGGTCCTCCCAGTCGACGAAGGTGACGGCGATGCCGGTCTTGCCCGCGCGACCGGTGCGTCCGGCGCGGTGCAGGTAGGTCTTGTCCTCGTCCGGGATCGTGTGGTTGATGACGTGGGTGACATCGTCGACGTCGATGCCACGCGCCGCGACATCGGTCGCGACGAGGACATCGCGCTTGCCCGCCTTGAAGGCGGCCATCGAGCGTTCGCGCTGATCCTGGCCCATGTCGCCATGCACACCGCCGACGTTGAAGCCGCGGTCGCTCAACTCATCGACCAGGCGCTGTGCAGCCCGCTTGGTGCGGGTGAAGATCACGGTCTTGCCGCGGCCCTCGGCCTGGAGGATGCGCGCGATGACCTCGTCCTTGTCCAGGGAGTGCGCGCGGTACACCAGGTGCTTGATGTTCGCCTGCGTGAGGCCCTCGTCCGGGTCGCTTGCGCGGATGTGGATCGGATTGTTCATGAAGCGGCGCGCGAGCGCCACGATCGGCCCGGGCATGGTCGCCGAGAAGAGCTGCGTGTGGCGCACGGCGGGCACCTTCTGGAAGATCTTCTCGATGTCGGCGAGGAAGCCGAGGTCGAGCATCTTGTCGGCCTCGTCGAGCACGACCTCGGTCGCGTTCGACAGGTCGAGCAGACGCTGCCCTGCGAGGTCGATCAGACGACCCGGCGTACCGACCACGATCTGCGCGCCGGCCTTGAGCTGGTCGATCTGGCCCTCGTACGCCTTGCCACCGTAGATCGCGACGACGCTGGTGGAACGGTTGCTCGTGAGCAGGTCGATGTCCTCGTACACCTGCACCGCGAGCTCGCGGGTCGGCACCACGATGAGCGCCTTGACGCCGTGCTCGGGGTTCACACCGAGGCGCTGCACGACCGGGATGCCGAAACCGAAGGTCTTCCCGGTTCCGGTCTTGGCCTGTCCGATGATGTCCTGGCCGGGCAGGCCGAGCGGAATGGTCTGCTCCTGGATGGGGAACGCGTCGACGATGCCCTTGGCGGCGAGTGCGTCGACGATGTCCTGATCGATACCGAGATCAGAGAAAGTTGTCACTTGTTCAATTGCCTGTCCGGCGATCGTTCGCAGATCACCACGTAAACGGATCCACGCCGTCTCTTGTGCCACAGGCGCGGGGGCCCGCTCCAACGGCGGGACACGCCCAGCCTACCCGAGCAGGTGCGAACAGCTGGTAGAGGTCGGCCACGCGGGTATTGTGAACGTCGTGGCGAACTGGGTAGGGAGTCCCCGTGGTTAAGTGGTTCTGGCAGCGCGATGCCGCCCCGCGGCGTGCGCTGACACTGCGCAGCCGAGGTGATCAGGGCGACGCGACCCGCGTCGACTTCGCGGAACTCGCCCCCGAGCTCCCGCGCTTCCTCGGGCAGGCGGCCTATCTGCAGCTCGGCTACTTCGAGACGCTCACGCGCCTCATCCGCGCCACACCGGAGCTCTCCGAGAAGGAGTCGCTCTCGCGGGCGGCCGGGGCCACGCTCACCAAGCACCGCGCGATCGTCGAGCTGATCGTCGAAAGCGGAGACGACCCGACGCAGTTGATGCTCCCGTTCCGGGAGAACCTCGACGCCTTCCGACGCAAGACGATCGGTGCGCGTCCCCGCGAGACCCTCCTCGCCGTCTACATCACCGCCGGCATGCTCGACGACTTCTATCTCGCCCTTGCGTCCAGCTACGGCGATGCGGGCCGTCGGGTCGCCGACATCCTGCGGGAGGACGATGCGCGGCACGAGATCGTCGCGATCATCCAGGAGACGATCGAGAGCGATGAGGAGTGGCGTTCGCTGCTGTCGATGTGGGCGCGGCGTCTGGTCGGCGACACGATCCTGGTCTGCCGTTCCGCGCTGCGCCCGGAGTTCCTCGCGGCGGATGACGAGCGCATCGAACCCGTGTACACCGAGCTCATGGGCGCGCACGCGCGCCGGATGGACGCGATGGGGCTCGCCTCCTAGCGATCCGGGTGGAGTTCGAGCCGGCGGGTCAGACGCCAGGCGATGGCGAGTGGGATCACGCCGATCACGCCGAACGACATGTCGATCAGCTGCCAGCCGAGCGGGATGCCCCGGATGCTCCCTGCGATCAGGGCGAGCGGGATGATGCCGGCGCAGGCGATGACGCCGAACTGGATCACCCAGATGTTGCGCACCGGGTTGACGAGCGGCCCGAGGAAGAGCACCGCCAGCACGAGGTGCGCGTAGGCGAGCCAGTCCGTGCCGTAGGCGATGAACGGATAGCGTGCGCCGACGTCCGTCAGCGCGTGAGATAACCGGTCCACCCAGGCCACCGCGTCGGGGAACCAGGTGGACGCCGGGGTGGCATGCAGGAGGTTCGACCCGAGAGCGAGCTCCTCGCGGAGCGGGAACGCGGTCACGCCGCTGACGAACAGCCCGAAGATGAGGACCCCGATGCAGATGCGGATCGACAGCAGCGTGCGTCGGGCGGTCACCGGGCGTCAGATCCCGAGCGCAGCCTTCGCCGTGGCATCCGAGCGGCGGCGAGCAGCCACGAGCGCCAGCGTCGCGAGTGCTGCCACGGCGACCGCTCCGACCACGCTCGCCAGCCACAGCCAGACGCTGTCCTCGCCGACGCCGGCCCATTGCAGCCCGGTGTACACGAGCGCGGAGGTCGCGGTCGCGATCGCCGGCGTGAGCGCGACGCCGCGCAGCTCACGGCCGCCGATCAGGAAGTGCGCGGCGATGCCGAGGACGCACGCTCCGATGAGTGCGAGGAGGATGTACACGACGGATCAGGCGACGAAGCCGACGCGACGCAGTTCCTCGGTGCCCAGTTCGATGTAGCCGAGGTTGGCGGTCGGGACGATGTAGGAGTTGCCCTTGACGTCGGAGAAGTTCAGGTGCGACGCGCTCTGCTCGAGCGCTGCGGCGACCTGGCTGCGGATCTCGTCGGCGCTCGCGCCGGTGTCGAAGCTCAGCTCGCGGCCGGTGTTGATGATTCCGATGCGGATTTCCACGCGTGCTCCTTGCGTTACGGAACGGCCGGGCGTCGCCAGACGCCGCCGTTCGAGGACTCGCCCAACTCTACCCCGGGCGCTCGGGGCGGGATCGGCGCCGGCGCTCGGTTTCGCCGTGAGCGCACATCCGGGCCGGGGCGGTCGGGCGGCGATGTCGGCGCGTCCGGCTAGCGTGGAGGGCATGACAGGGGATGCTGCGCAACGAGCCGTCGTGACGGCCGAGACACACGCATCGGGGGTCATCATCGGAGCGCCGGGCACAGGCAAGACCCGTGCGCTCGTCGACCGTGTGGTGCAGCTGCTCCACGTCGAGCGGCTCCGCCCGGAAGAGGTGCTCGTGCTCACGCCCAGCCGGCAGGCGGCGACGGCTCTGCGCGACCGGATCGGCGTGCGCATCGGGCAGGCCACGCCCGGTCCACTCGCACGGTCGCTGGGGTCTTTCGCGTTCCAAGTGGTGCGCGGTGCGATGGTCCGTGCCGGTGCAGAGCCCCCGGCGCTGCTCACCGGCGCCGACCAGGACCGGATCATCGCGGAACTGCTCGCGGGCGACGCGGAAGACGGCGTGATCGACTGGCCGGAGGCGCTCAGCCCCTCGGTGCGGGCGTCGAAGGGCTTCCGATCGGAGCTGCGGGCGTTCCTCGCCGAGTGCACGGAACTCGGCGCCCGGCCCGGCGAACTCCGCGACGCCGGCGACCCGGTCTGGGCTGCCGCCGCGGAGTTCCTCGAGGAGTACCGCTCGGTGCTCGACGCCCTCCGGTCGGCGCATCGTGACGCCGCCGACCTGCTCAGCGAGGCCAGCGCGATCCTGGAGGTGGCCGATCCCGCCACCCTCGGACCTCTCGCCCCGCTGCGCGTCGTGCTGATCGACGATGCCCAGGAGTTGACGCGCGGCGGGATCGCCGTGGTCCGCGCCCTTCGCGCGCGCGGCGTGGCCGTGCATGCGTTCGGAGACCCCGACATCTCATCGGGTGCTTTCCGCGGCGCGAGTCCTGAGCTGTTCGCGCAGCTCGCAGGGGCGCTCGGCGAGGTCCATGTGCTCGATGAGCCCCATCGGCAGAAGCCTGCGCTCACCACCCTCACTCGCACGATCACCCAGGCGATCGGCGTCTCCGGCCGTGTCGAGCACCGCCGCGCTCCCTGCCCCGTCGAGGGGGCTGACGCGGACGCGGCATCGGTCGTGTCGACGTTCGTCGCCCCGTCGCCGCATGAGGAGCTCGACAGGATCGCCGGTGTGATGCGCGAGTGGCACCTCGCCGACGGGATCCGCTGGGACCGGATGGCGGTCATCGCGCACGACACGCGGCAGGTGACGCAGCTGGAGACCGAGCTCGCGGCGCGGGAGATCCCGACCAAGGCCGCGGGCGTGCAGCGTCCGCTCGGCAGCGAGGGCATCGTGCGCGACATCGTCGGGATCGTGCGACTCTCGCTGACCCCGGTCGAGGAGCGCACGCCGTTGGCGCTGGAAGAAGCACTGCGGACGCCGTTCGGGGGGATGGACGCGATCGGTCTGCGTCGATTGCGCGCGCGCCTGCGACACATCGAGCTGGAGCAGGGCGGTTCCACCCCTGCGCGCGAACTCCTGCGGCAGGCCATGGCGAAACCGGCGCACTTCGCTCTCATCGATGCGCCGGAGTCGCGCACCGCCGCGCGGTTCGCCGAGACGATCGCCGCCCTCGCGGAGGCCGCCACCTCCGGAGAGACCGTGCACGACCTGCTCTGGAGGGTGTGGGACCAGGCGCGCGCTGTCGACGGTCGTCGGCTCCACGTCGCCTGGCGCGAGATCTCGCTGCAGCCGACCGGGGCAGAGACGGCCAGGGCCTTGGACGCTCTCGTCTCCCTGTTCGATGCGGCGAAACGATCGGTCGAGCGCACGCCGAACGAGCACCCGGAGGTGTTCGTGCGCGACATCCTCGACAGCGAAGTGCCAGAGGACTCGCTCTCGACGCCCGACCGACCGGGCAGGGTCACGTTGCTCACGCCGGCGACCGCGCTCGGCACCGAGTTCGACGCGGTCGTGGTGGCGGGGGTGCAGGACGGCGTCTGGCCGAACGTGCGTCTGCGCGGGGGACTGCTCCAGACCTGGCGGCTCGCCGATGCCCTCACGGCGAGCCGTACCGGGGTGCCCATCGAGGCGCCGACGCCGCTCGACCGCCGCCGCAGTGCGCTGCACGATGAGTTGAGGTTGTTCGTCCGCGCCGTCTCCCGGGCGCGCGAGCGTCTGCTCGTCACGGCGGTGGATGACGACGATATGACTCCGAGCGCCTTCTTCGGCTTCCTCCCGCCGCCGGATCCGCCCGAGCGACACGCCTCGGCGGAGCACCCGCTCACGCTGCGCGGTTTCGTGGCTCGCAACCGGCGTCTGCTCACGACGTCCCACGCCGAGCCGGTGCGTCAGGAGGCCGCCGAGCAGCTCGCGGTCCTGGCGCGCGAGGGCGTCGCCGGCGCCGACCCTGCGGACTGGTACGGGGTCGTGCCGCTCTCGACGCAGGCTCCGTTGCGGGATCTCGAGGTCGACGGCGCGCGGGTGTCCCCGTCGAAGATGGAGTCCTACGAGGAGTGCGGTCTGAACTGGGTGGTGTCGGCTCTGGGCGGCGACACCGTGATGCCGCCGACCGCCGGCATCGGCACGATCGTCCATGAGGCGATGGAGAAGGTTCCGGACGGCGACCTCGAACTCATGCGCGCGATCGTGGCGGAGCACTGGCCCGAGCTGGATTTCGAGACCGAATGGATCGGACGCAAGGAGCGTCGACGCGCCGATCTGTTCGTGGACCGCCTGCACACCTACCTCGGCGAGGTCCGCGCGGACGGGGGGCGGGTGATCGGCAGCGAGTCCCGCTTCGACTTCGCCGTCATGCTCGGCGATGACACCATGGTCCCGCAGGTGCACCCGGTCGATGCGGAGGACATCGGACCGCGTGCCATCGTGAGCGGATACATCGATCGTGTCGAGGCCTACCCCGACGGGCGGGGTGAGCATGCGCACGCGCGCGGACGGGGGTGGGTCGAGATGTCTGCTGGCGTCGACGGCGAACGGACGGTCGTCGTCGACCTCAAGACAGGCAAGACCGATCCGGAGTCCGACTCCGGGGTGCTCGAGCACGCGCAGCTCGCGGCCTACCAGGTCGCGGTGCAGCAGGGACTGATCGACGGTGCGGCGCCTGCCGCCCTCGCGGGTGCGCGGCTCGTCATCGTCTCCAAGACCCTGGCCAAGAGCGACTACCGCATCGCGCACCAGCATCGGCTCGATGAGGAGGCGCGGGCTGCTTTCCTCCGCCGCGTGGCGGACGCGGCGCGCGGAATGTCGGCGTCGAGCTTCACGGCGCAGGTCGAATCGCACTGCGCCGACACGCAGCGGCGTGTGCATCCGTGCCGCATCCATACGGTCCCGGCGGTGAGCGCGTGACGGGCTGGGAGGGGACCTACGGCATCTCCGCGACCGACGTCGCCGCCGCGCTCGGGCAGCCCTCGCCGACAGAGGCGCAGCAGCGCGTGATCGAGGCGCCGCCGGAGCCCGCGCTCGTCGTGGCGGGAGCCGGCAGCGGCAAGACCGAGACCATGTCGGGTCGCGTGGTCTGGCTCGTGGCGAATGGCCATGTGCGTCGCGACGAGATCCTGGGGCTCACCTTCACGCGCAAGGCGGCGGGGGAACTCGCGGAGCGGATCGGGGCACGCCTCGCACTGATCGACGAGTACGGCCGTCGAGGTCTGCTCCCGCATCTGTCGGAGATCGTGCGCTCCGGAGCATTGCGGCGTGTCGACGACGCCGCGCCGGGGCGGCAGCGTGACGTGGTGCGGGCGCAGGTGCTCGACGAGCTGGCGGCCGTGCACGGCACCAACTGGAACCCTGCAGCGGCGCGCTCCGCAGAGGACCTGATGATTCGACCCCGGGTCTCGACGTACAACGCCTTCGCCGACGGCATCGTGCGCGAGCATGCCGCACGGATCGGGCGCGATCCCGACGTGGCGATGCTCAGCCAGGCTGCCTCCTGGATCCTGGCGCGCGACGTGGTGCTGCGCTCCGACCTGCCAGAGCTCGAAGGCATCGACTATGCGCTCGGCACCGTGATCGACGCGGTGCAGCGCCTGGCCGGTGATGCGCTCGACCACCGGGTGGATCTGGATCATGCCGAGCGGATCGCGCGCGAACAGGCGCAGGCGTTCGAGCCGTATCGGGGGAACAACGACGTCGACAAGGCGGCGACCAACCTGCTCAGCCTCCCCGTGATCACCCATCTCGTGCGCGACTACATCGCCGAGAAGCAGCGCCGTGGCGTGCTCGACTTCGCCGACCAGGTCGGCGGCGCCTACGACATCGTCGAGTCCGCGACCGATGTGCGGGCGGAGCTACGGGAACTGCACCGCGTCGTCCTCCTCGACGAGTATCAGGACACGTCGGTGATCCAGACCAAGTTCCTCGCCGAGCTCTTCCGTGATGCCGCAGTGATGGCCGTGGGCGACCCGCACCAGTCCATCTACGGCTGGCGGGGGGCGAGCGCCGACAACCTCTACGCCTTCTCCCGGTCGTTCTCGAGCCGCGGTGAGGCCCAGACTTACAGCCTGATGACCAGCTGGCGCAACGACCGCAGCATCCTCGACATCGCGAACGGCGTGCTGGCACCCCTGCAACGGCCGGAGCTCGACGTGCCGCCCCTCGATCCCCGGCCGGGGGCCGACGTGGGCGCCGTGACCGTGCGGTATCCCTTCACGGTCGACGAGGAGGCCTCCGACGTCGCCGAGTGGTTCGCCGAACGCCGCGCCGCACACGAAGCGGACCCGGCGCGCACGCGCCCGCACACCGGGGCGATCCTGTTCCGTTCCAAACGGCACATGCAGACCTTCGCCGCAGCGCTCGCCGCGCGCGGTATCCCGCACCGCATCCTCGGGCTGGGCGGTCTGCTGGCCACACCCGAAGTGGTCGACGTGGTCTCGGTGCTGCGGGTGGTGCATGACCCGACCGCGGGCTCTGCGCTGATCCGACTGCTCACCGGACCTCGCTTCGGCGTGGGCGTGGCCGACATGGCGGCGCTGTACGATCTAGGCCGCACGCTGGCCGAGCGCGATACGGCGATGATGCCGCTTCCGGACGAGGTGCGCGCACGGCTCCGCTCTTCGCGTGGCGCTGATGAAGCGGTGTCGATCGTCGACGCGGTCGATGTCGTCCGCGCGGTGCGCGACGACTACCGCATGCTCGAGGGGATCACCCCGGACGGGCGTCAGCGCATCCGCGCGGCCGGAGAGATGCTCGAACGGCTGCGGCGCGCGTCGTCGCAGCCGATCCCGGAGCTGATCCGTCTGATCGAGCTCGAGCTGCGTCTCGACATCGAGCTGGCGGCGAATGAGACGCGCGGACCGGCGCGTATCGCGGCGACGCAGCTGCGCGCGTTCTCCGACGAGGTGCGGGCCTTCCTCGCCGCCGACGATCGAGGGACGATCGGCAGTCTGCTCGCCTGGCTCGCCAAGGCCGAGAGCACCGATGAGCTCATGCCCCGCCCCGAGCCGCCGGAACCCGGTGTGGTGCAGTTGCTCACGATCCACGGCTCCAAGGGACTCGAGTGGGATGCCGTGGCGGTCGTCCGGCTGGTCGTCGATGAGCTGCCCGGCCGCGTCTCCGACACCTCCGGGTGGTTCGGTTTCGGCGTGGTGCCGTTCGCGCTGCGTGGCGATCGCGATGCGCTTCCCACCTTCACCTGGGATCCGGAGTCGGCGATGGAGGGGGAGAGCGACCCCAAGAAGAGGCAGGCGCTGGCGCAGGCGTCGCTGTCCGGCGGCGTGACCAAGGCGAACCCGCACGGTGGCGCGCTCAAGCGCTTCAAGGATGCCTACCGGCAGTACCAGCAGCAGGAGGAGCGCCGGCTGGCGTACGTGGCCGTGACCCGAGCGCGCACGGACCTGCTTCTCAGCGGTTCGCACTGGGCCGGTCAGAAGTCCCCGCGCATGCCCAGCCCGTACCTGGTGGAGGCGATGGAGGTCCTCGGCCTCGAGGCCATCGAGCCGGTCGACCCGGAGGAGAACCCCTATGACGGGCCGGGATCGACGCTCAGCTGGCCTCTCGACCCCCTGGGCAGCAGACGGGCCGTGGTCACGACAGCGGCCGAAGCCGTCCGACGCGCTGCGACGCGGGGGGAGGATCTGCGACCCTCACCCGAACTGGCACGGCTGCTCGCCGAGCGGGAAGCGCGTCTGCGGGGGGCGGACGCCGTCGCCCCCACCCGGGTCCCTGCCTCCCGCTTCAAGGACTATGTGACGGACTTCTCCGGCACGCTGTCGTCGATCGTGCGACCGATGCCCGAGCGTCCGTATCGGCAGACGCGTCTGGGCACCCTGTTCCACGCGTGGGTGGAGCGTCGCTCCGAATTGGTCGGCGTCGGCAATCGTGTCGATGAGGCGCTGTGGGAGATCGATGAGGACGAGTC
Source organism: Microbacterium croceum (assembly GCF_023091245.1). Taxonomy (NCBI): domain Bacteria; kingdom Bacillati; phylum Actinomycetota; class Actinomycetes; order Micrococcales; family Microbacteriaceae; genus Microbacterium; species Microbacterium croceum. The sequence goes on from NZ_JAHWXN010000001.1 coordinate 1,919,771, forward strand.
GTCCGCATCCGCACTCGATGCGTTCTCGAACGAACCCTCGGTCACGGCATCGGATGAGGCAGACCTCGCGGCGCTGCAAGCGACGTTCGAGCGCAGCGAATGGGGTCCGCTGCTGCCGATCGCCGTCGAGATCGAGATCGACTTCGCGCTGGGGGCGGGGATCCCTCACCTCGAGGCCGACCCGGAGCGTCGCGCCCATATCGTGATCTGCAAGCTCGACGCCGTATATCGCCGCGAGGATCGCGGCGGCCGCATCGAGATCGTGGACTGGAAGACGGGGAAGGCGCCGAAGACCCCACAGGAGCACGAGGAGCGCATGCTGCAGCTCGCGTTGTACCGGCTCGCGTATCACCGTCGCTTCGGCGTTCCACTCGATGAGATCGACGTCGCGCTCTACTACGTCGGCGACGACCTCGTCATCCGTGATGATCGGATCTACTCCGAAGAGGAGCTCTTCCAGCGCTGGAGCGCGGCCCGCGCTGCGCGCTGAGCCTCCTCGTCGTCCGTCGGCGTGTCGCCTGCGTCGGAGGCGTCGGCGGCGGGAGAGCGCAGCGGATGCGAATCCTCACGCACCCCCGCGGCGCCCGTGGTGCCGGCGAACAGCCCGCTCACCCCCGAGAGGTCCTCGGTCTCGATTGTGAGCATCTCCGCACGGCGGGCCGCGTTGGTGTGGTCGTCGCTGCCGATGTCGCGCGCGGTCGACGACAGCGGCTCCACAGGGCCGGTCTTGTCGGGGTCCGCGTCTGCATTCGTATCGAGCCACAGCTCGTCGGGATTGTAGGCGTCCGTCTGCATCGAGGTGTCGATCGCCGGGCCGGCCTCGACGGGCACGCGATCCAGCGCGTCCATCGCCGAGTCCACCCCCGTCCTGCGCGCGGCGATGACACTGAGGTCGTCGTCGCGCAGTCCGTCGGCAAGGGACTCCAGGAGCGCGGCCGCGTCGTCGACGATGTCGCTGCGGCGCATCGAGTCGCCGTGGACGAGCCAGCGTGCGAACTCCAGTTCCGCGAGCAGGCGCGCGCGTACCTCGAGAGCGGCGTCGGGAACCCGGTCCAGGCCGCTCGAGTAGGCGGCGTGCACGTCCGCCGCGGCATCCGGGGCAGCTGACAGCCAGGCAAGGTCGAGAGCGGGGTCTCCCACGGCGAGTCCGTGCCAGCCGACCAGTCCGGTGACGTGGGGGCCGCGCTCGGGATGATCGTCGAAGAGGAAGGACGTCGCTTGGACCCCGCCGAGCACCACGGTGGACTCGAAGCGCCAGAGGTCGTCATCGCCGACCGCCTGTCGCCAGCGCACCGTGAGGCGTGCGGGCACCCGCCCTGTCGCCGCGGCCTGGTCGATCAGACGGGCCAGCTCTTCCCTGCTCTCTTCCGCCGACTTCGAGACGAGGCCGGCGCTGCGCACGACGGAGGTGGGCAGCCCGTGCACCGCCGCGATCGCTGCGCCCATGGATTCGGCAGCCCCTCGGCCGGCCGGCACCATCGCCGGCTCGATCTGGAAGCCAGGGAGAAGGCCGGTCACGAGTGCCCGCCCTTCGCCGACGCGGGTCTCGCCGATGTACTCCGGCGCGCTGAACGGCAGCATGGCGCGCGCTCCTGTGGTGAGCGCGCGGAGAGCCAGTGCTTCCGCCGCCAGCTCCCGCGCGGTCTCGTCGTCGTCGGCGATGCGGATCGCGAGCTCTCGGCCGTCGGCCAGCGTGGCCACAGCGGAGTCGAAACGTCCGTCGGCGTCGGCCGTCAGTGCGCGAGCGCCCGTGACCTCCGCCCCGGGCAGTGCAGCCGTCACTGCCGCGGCTAGAGTGAAAGGAGAGCGTCCCATCCCCTTAGGGTAGGTCGGCTCAGGGGCGGTCCCGCCTCCGCCACGCCCGTGAGAGAGGGAGTCGATGACCATTCGCCGTTCATCTCTCGACCGCGCCGCCGAGCTCCGTGAGGAGTCCGGGGTGCTGGATCGACTGCGCAGCGACACCGAGACCCGCACGATCGTCGTGCGCGACGGGCGCGTGCGCGTCGTCGATTCCGCTCTGCTGAGGGTCTCGCCGAACGACGTCGGCGAGGCGACGTGGGCGCTGCTCGGGCGCGACGACGACGGTGCTCCGCTGCTGCTCGCTGCCGTCCCGCCGGAGACCGAGAGTGTCGACACGGCGCCGGACGAGATCTGGCTCGGTCTGCGCGACCTCGGAGGCCGCATCGACGCGGGAGAGACCGAACTTCTCGTCGAGGCCATCGCCGTGGCGGGCTGGCTCCGTGATGCGCAGTTCTGCCCCACCTGCGGCGGAGGCACCGAACTGCGCCAGGCCGGGTGGTCGCGACGCTGCCTCTCGTGCGGGCGCGAGCACTTCCCTCGTACCGATCCCGCGGTGATCGTGGCGGTCGAGAGCGCCGATGGTGAACGGCTGCTGCTCGGCGCGAACGCCAATTGGCGTGGGCGCATGTACTCGTGCTTCGCCGGATTCGCGGAGGCGGGGGAGTCTCTCGAATCGACGGTGCACAGGGAGATCGAAGAGGAATCCGGCGTCCGTCTGGCCGAGCTCCGTTACGTCTCCTCTCAGCCCTGGCCGTTCCCGCGCTCTCTCATGATCGGGTTCCGGGCCGTCGTCGACGACGAGTCCGCCGCCCGTGCCGACGGCGAGGAGATCATCGACGTCCGGTGGTTCACCAGGGAGGAGATCCGCACGGCACTCCTCGGCGATGGCCCCGTCGGACTTCCCGGACCCGCCTCCATCGCCCGAGCGCTGATCGTGGACTGGCTCGAGGATCGGGCGTGAGCGCGCTCGACGCACTCGATGAACGGCAACGGCAGGCAGCATCGGTGCTCCGCGGTCCTGTCGCCGTGCTCGCCGGCGCCGGAACCGGAAAGACCCGGGTGATCACGCATCGCATCGCACACGGAGTCGACACCGGCGCCTACTCCCCGGGGCGCGTCATGGCCGTCACCTTCACGGCCAAGGCGGCGGGCGAACTACGCGGGCGCCTGCGAGCGCTCGGTGTCGAGGGCGTCGCTGCGCGAACCTTCCATGCGACAGCGCTCGCCCAGCTCAACTTCTTCTGGCCGACTCTGGCCGGCTCTCCCGCCCCGTCGATCATCGACAACAAGGTGCGGATGCTCGGCCAGGTCGCCGATGGGCTCCGCCTGCGGCGCTCCACCGCGACGCTCCGTGACATCGCGTCGGAGATCGAATGGCGAAAGGTCTCGATGCTCTCGATCGAGAAGCATGCCGAACTCGGTCGCACCGTGACGGGTGTCGACGCCACGCAGCTGGTCGAGCTGCAGCGCGGATACGAGGCGCTCAAGGACGAGCGCCGCCAGCTCGACTTCGAGGACGTGCTCCTGGCGTGCGCCGGTATGCTGGAAGCGGAGCCCCGTGTCGCCGCGTCCGTCCACGAGCAGTACCGTCACTTCACCGTCGACGAGTTCCAGGACGTGTCCCCGTTGCAGAACCGTCTCCTGGAGCTCTGGCTCGGCGATCGGCACGACATCTGCGTGGTCGGCGACGCCAGCCAGACCATCTACTCGTTCGCGGGAGCCGACCAGCGCTATCTGCTCGAGTTCGAACGTGCCCATCCCGACGCGACAGTTGTCCGACTCGAGACGAACTATCGCTCGCAGGCGCCCATCCTCGCGGCGGCGAACGCCTTGATGCGCGGACGACCCGGTGCGCTCGAGCTGGCCCCTGCGCGCGAACAGTTCGCTGCGGACGCTCCCACGGTCACCGCCTACGACACAGAGACCGAAGAGGCTCAGGGCATCGCCGCGGCCATCTCGGCGCAGATATCGGCGGGCGCGTCTCCTTCGGAGATCGCGGTGCTGTACCGAGCCCACGCGCAGTCCGGAGTGCTGCAGCAGGCGCTCGCCGCCGAGGGGATCGCGACGACGGTGCTCGGCGGCACGCGGTTCTTCGCGATGCCGGAGGTCCGACAAGCCATCCTGGCGTTGCGTGCTGCCGCGATCGCCCCCACCGAGCAGGGATTCCTTCTCGGCGTGCAGCGGGTGCTGCGGGAGCTCGGTCTCACGGATGAGCCCCCACAGGCAGGAGGCGCGCAGCGGGACGGTTGGGAAGCGCGCAGGGCGATCCTGCGGTTGGCCGAAGAAGCGGGGCCCGACGCGGATCTGCGCTCCTTCAGCGACGCTCTGATGGCGCGCGCGAAGGACCAGCACGAACCGACCATGCGCACCGTCACCCTCTCGACGTTGCATGCCGCGAAGGGTCTGGAATGGCCTCACGTGCACCTGGCCGGGTGGGCCGAAGGCGCGCTGCCGATTTCTTACGCGACGACCTTCGAGTCGATCGATGAAGAGCGTCGCCTGGCCTACGTCGGGGTCACGCGCGCAGCGCGAACCCTGTCTCTGAGCTGGTCTCGATCCGCGGGACGAGGGGAACGGGCTCCGTCTCGTTTCCTGGCAGAGATGGGGACGACAGCGCGCGGCACCGGCATTCTGCGTGAAACGTCACCACACGCCACTCGCGGGACCCGTCAGCGCTGAGGCGGACGAGCTCGCCCGCCCGTGCATCGGCCCGTAGCAGCCGCGCGGCCAGCGCGGCGGCTTGGCACACCAGGGCAGCTCGCAGCGGTCCGGCGTCGCGATCGATCAGTTGCGCGTGCAGCCGCGGCCAGGCGGTGTCGCGGTCGCGCTCCTGTCCGTCGCGGCAGGCGAGGCAAGGCGATGTGCCCGGCCGGACGAGCGGGCCGACCGTCACCGAGCCCCGCTCGAACGCGACCGGGAGGTGCGGGGTGTCGTCTCGGAGGTAGCGGGCGAACTGCATGGCTGCCGCGACGCCCTGCACCAGCACGACGGCGACATCGTCCGGACACGCGCGGCCCCCTGACGCGACGTGCTCATCGGTGAGGGCCTCCCGCATCCGATGGGCCGCGCGCCCGTCGGTGATGTTCAAGGTCTCGACCCACGCCGCCTGGGGTGGTGGAGCATCGTCGACGAGGTACGCGTCCACCTGCGCGAGCAGCCTCCTGGCTTGGTCTCGGGGCGCGCCGACCCCGTGCGCGACGACGTCGAATGCGGCACGGCGGAAACCGGCGCGCATCCGCCCGAGGAGAAGCTCGACCCACGGCGCAGAGACCGGGATGCGCACATCGCCGGCCACGCCGAACTGGAGGGTGCTGTCATCCCTCCACAGCAGAGGGACGTCAGGGGCCAGACGCGTCAGGGTCGTGGGGGAGAGCGGTGACATCCTTCGATTCTGAGGACGCGCTTCGGGGCATGGGGCGTCGATCATGCATCGGTGGACAAATGAGCCCTCCTCCCGCTCGGGGGAGGAGGGCTCATCGTCGCGCTCTCCGCGGCGCTCAGACCGGCCGGTCGCCCTCGGGGCGCTCCTGATCGGTCTCGCCTCGGTCATCGCCGCCCTCGGATGCCGTGTCGGCGGAACCCGAGCCGGAGAAGTCGTCGCCGTCGAGGAGGCGAGCCAGGGCCTCATCGAACTCATCGGCCGCGGGCTGCTCGCCGCGGGCCGTGGCCTGCAACCGGGCCACGAGTGCGCTCGGGTCGTCGATGTCCTCCGCCGTGGGCATCAGATCGGGGTAATCCCACAGCGAATCGCGTCCGGCGATGCCGACGGCGTCGGTGACGGCCTTCCACATCGCGGACGCCTCGCGGATACGGCGGGGGCGCAGCTTGAGTCCGACCAGCGCGCCGAGCGCGTCCTCCGCCGGACCGCCCACTGCCCGACGACGCCGTGCCGCCTCTGCGATGCGTGTGCTCTCGGGGAGGCGCGAGGTCGCCTCGGCGGTGACCACGTCCACCCAGCCGTCGATCGTGGCGATCAGGTTCTCGAGTCGCGTGAGCGATTCGCGTTGTGACTCGGTCTGCGCCGGCAGTAGGGCACCGCCCTCGATCGCCGCACGCAGCTCCTCCGGATCGGAGGGGTCGAGTCGGCTCGCGACGTCCTCCAGCGCATCCATATCGACCGTGACACCCCGGGCGAAGTCGGTGATCTGGGCCATCACGTGCAGGTGGAGCCACTTCGCGTGGCGGTAGAGACGCGCGTAGGCGAGCTCGCGGGTCGCCAGGTACAGAGCGATCTGGTCTTCCGGGATCTCGAGTCCCTCGCCGAAGGCCGTGAGGTTCTGCGGGATGACCGCGGCGACACCGGCGGGCAGCACCGGGATGCCGACGTCGCCGCCCGAGACCACCTCGAGCGCCAGGTTGCCGAGCACCTGGCCGAACTGGGCTGCGAACACCGATCCGCCCACGCCGCGCATGAGCTTTCCGGCTCCCTGCACGACGCCGCGCATCTCCTCGGGGACCTGCGTGTCCAGTGCACTGGTGAGCGCATCGGCGATGCTGGTCGATACCGGGCCTGCGATCTCCTTCCACACCGGAAGCGTCTTCTCGACCCATTCGCCACGGGTCATCGCGGTCGGGCTCTCTGCCAGCTCGGAGATCGTGGTCGCCTCGCCGAGCCAGAGGTTCGCGAGCGCGAAGGAGTCCACCAGCGAGGTGCGGGATCCGTCGGTGATGCCCTGGCCGTCGCGGTTGGCGATGTGGAGCGCCTGACGCAGCGCGTTGTCCCAGGGGTCGCCGCCGAACGCGCCCTGCAGTTGCGACATGATCGTCTGCATCATCGCGGGGTCGAACTGCATGCCCTCCATGCCGTCGAAGGCGCCGCGCAGAGCCTCCGGGTCGATGTCGCCGCCGCCCTGGCCGGAGAGCATCTTCCGCAGGAACTCCTGGAAGTCCTCGGGTGTGGGGTCGTTGTCCGCCATGTCGATCGCCCTCTCAGTACGTCATAAGCCTGCGGGATCTACGCTAGTCACAGGTTTCTGCAGGTGACCCCGACATGGGCGAATCGCTGTACGCCGCTCGCGAACGACGGAGGAATGCTGTGGATCGAACGCGGTCTGTGAAGCTCGGGCTGGGAGTCTGGGCGCTGATCGTCGCGCTCATCGCGCTGGTGGTTCTCACGTTCCTGCCGACGCCGTATGTGATCCAGCGTCCGGGCCCGGTGTACGACACGCTCGGGACCGCGCCGGGAGCCGACGGTGAGAAGGTGCCGCTGATCCGCATCGACGGCGCGGAGACGTTCGACACCGCCGGCACGCTCGACCTCACCACGGTCCAGGTGGTCGGCAACCGCGAGCGCACGCCCAGCTGGTTCGAGCTCGCGCTGGCGTGGACGGATTCCTCCCGCGCGGTCGTGCCGCTCGACTCGGTGTTCCCCGAGGGCGTCACCAGCGAGCAGCGCGATGAGCGCAACGCCTCGCTGATGGTGGACTCGCAGCACGAGGCGACGGCTGCGGCGCTGAACGAGCTCGGCTACGACACAGGGGCGAAAGTCGTGGTCGTCGAGGCGGTCGACGACACCCCGGCCGCCGGCCTGCTCGAGCCGGACGACGTCATCACGGGCATCGATGGCACCGAGGTCACCTCGGCCAAGCAGCTCCGGCAGACGATCCAGGATGCCGGGGGAGACACGATCGCCCTCACAGTGCTCCGTGACGGCGAGGAGAAGAGTGTCTCCCTCACCCCGGAGAAGCACACCCAGGGTGACGTCACGACATGGCTGATCGGCATCACGCTGCGCACCGACTACGACTTCCCGATAGACGTGACCATCCAGCTCGACAACGTCGGCGGGCCGAGCGCGGGGATGATGTTCGCGCTCGGGATCATCGACACCCTCACCGAGGGTGAGCTCAACGGCGGTCAGAACATCGCGGGGACGGGCACGATCGAGGCGGACGGCACCGTCGGGCCGATCGGCGGAATCCGACAGAAGCTCTACGGGGCGCGGGATGCCGGAGCGCAGTACTTCCTGGCGCCGGCGTCGAACTGCGATGAGGTCGTCGGGCACGTCCCCGATGGGTTGCAGGTGATCCGTACCTCCACGCTCGAGGAGTCCCTCGACGCGCTCGAGGTGATCGCGGACGATGGCGACATCGCCGCACTGCCGACGTGCGACGTGTCGTGATCTCCCCGTGACCGGGATGACAGCCCCCGTCCAGTGAGGCATGCCTAGGATGGAGAGGTGACCTCGACCTCAGCTCAGACCCCGGCCACGCCTCGAACGTCCCGACGTATTCTCGGCATCTCACTGGTGATCATCGCCGCGTTGATCGCGGTGTTCTTCGTCTTCGCTTCGCTGTACACGGAATACCTCTGGTTCGACCAGGTCGGGTTCACCGGCGTTCTGACGACGCAGTGGTTCGCGACGGCTGTGATGTTCGTCGTCGGATTCCTCGGGATGGCTGTTCCGCTGTTCGTGGTGATCCAGCTCGCCTACCGTATGCGTCCGGTCTATGTGCGGCTGAGCTCTCAGCTCGACCGTTATCAGGAGGTCATCGAGCCCTTGCGGCGCCTGGCCATGTGGGGCATGCCCATCTTCTTCGGTCTCTTCGCAGGCTTCGCCGCGGCGGGGAACTGGAAGACCGTCTGGCTGTGGGCCAATGGCGTCGCGACCTCCACGGTCGACCCGCAGTTCGGCATCGACACCGGTTTCTACATGTTCGCGATGCCGTTCTACTCGATGCTCCTCGCGTTTGTCTCCGCTGTCCTGCTGCTGAGCCTGCTGGTCACCGCACTGGTCTCCTACCTCTACGGCGCCGTGCAGATCGGACAGGGAGAACTTCGCATCTCGAAGTCCGCGCGCATCCAGCTCGCCGTCATCGCCGGTCTCTACCTGCTCGTGCAGGCCGTCAGCCTCTGGCTCGACCGGTATAAGACGCTCGTCGCCCCGGATGACCGCATCACGGGTGCCGCGTACACCGGAGTGAACGCGACCATTCCCGGTCTCGCGATCATCGCCATCATCGCCGCGCTCGTGGCCGTGCTGTTCTTCGTCACCGCGATCATCGGTCGCTGGCGGTTCCCGCTCGCAGCGACCGCGCTGCTGATTGTGGCATCGCTCGTCGTCGGCGTCGGCTATCCGTGGGTCGTCACGACCTTCCAGGTGAAGCCGAACCAGAACGCCTACCAGGCCGAGTACTACCAGCGGAACATCGACGGCACCAAAGAGGCATACGACGTCGCGAACCTCGAGACCACGTCGTTCCAGGCCGAGACGGATGCCGAGGCCGGTCAGCTGCGCGAGGATGCCGACACCACTGCCTCGATCCGCATCATGGACCCGAAGGTCATCAGTCCGACCGTGCGTCAGCTCGAGCAGTACCGCGCGTACTACCAGTTCGAGGAGACGCTCGACGTCGACCGCTACGAGATCAACGGCGAGATGCAGGACACCGTCGTGGCCGTTCGCGACCTCGACATTACCAAGCTCGGCGACGGCGACAACTGGAACAACCGCGTCGCGGTCTACACGCACGGCTACGGCCTCGTTGCGGCAGCGGGCAACCAGCGCACGACAGATGGCGAGCCGGTCTTCCTCGAGCGCGGCATCCCCTCTGCAGGCTTCCTGACCGACCGGGAGAACTTCGAGCCGCGCGTCTACTTCGGAGAGAACTCCCCGGAGTACTCGATCGTCGGCGCGCCGGAATCATCCGCCCCGGCCGAGATCGACTACCCGCGCGGCAAGGACGGCTCCAACGAGACCAAGACGACCTTCAACGGCGACGGCGGTCCGAAGATCGGAGACACGTTCACGAAGCTGCTGTACGCGTTGAAGTTCCAGTCGGAGCAGATCCTGTTCTCGAACCTCGTGAACGAGGACTCGCAGATCCTGTACGACCGCGATCCGAAGACCCGTGTGCAGAAGGTCGCGCCGTACCTCGAGCTCGACAGCGACCCGTACCCGAGCGTCGTGGATGGTCGCATCGTCTGGATCGTCGACGGCTACACGACCAGCTCGACCTACCCGTACTCGACCAGCGTCAGCCTCTCCGAGGCGATCGCCGACTCGAACGTGCCGTCTCCGACTCTCGCGATCGACGACATCAACTACATCCGCAACTCGGTCAAGGCGACCGTGGATGCGTACGACGGATCGGTGACGCTGTACGCGTGGGACGACAAGGACCCGGTGCTCAAGACCTGGCAGAACGTCTACCCGTCGACGCTGAAGCCGATCAGCGAGATGTCCGGCGAGCTGATGAGTCACGTCCGTTACCCCACCGACCTGTTCAAGGTGCAGCGCGACGTGCTCGGGATCTACCACATCGACAACGCGAACTCCTTCGCACAGCAGGACAACCGGTGGCAGACCCCGAACGACCCGCGCAGCGACGCGATGCTGCAGCCGCCGTACTACCTGACCATGAAGATGCCGGGCCAGGACTCCGCGCGGTTCTCGATGTTCTCGACCTTCATCCCGGCCTCTCAGGGCGCGGGCAGCACACGTGACGTGCTCATGGGTTACCTCGCGGTCGACTCCGATGCGGGGTCGGAGAAGGGCGTGAAGGGCGAGGGCTACGGTCAACTGCGCCTGCTCGAGATCAACGACGACACCACGGTGCCAGGACCGGGGCAGGTGCAGAACACCTACAACTCGGACACGTCGGTCGTGCCACAGCTCAACCTGCTCCAGCAGGGTGAGTCGGAAGTGATCTACGGAAACCTCCTGACCCTCCCCGTCGGTGGCGGTCTGCTCTACGTGCAGCCGGTGTATGTGCAGTCCTCCGAGGGAACGCAGTTGCCTCGTCTGCAGAAGGTGCTCGTCGCCTTCGGCGACCGGGTCGCCTTCGAGAGCACGCTCACGGATGCCCTCGACACCCTGTTCGGCGGCGATTCCGGAGCGACGGGCGGCGATGAGGAGATCGATCCGTCCGATCCCGCCACGGATCCCGGCACGGATCCCGGAACCGATCCGAACGCGGGTCAGACGCCTTCGCAGCCGACGGACGAGCAGGCAGCCGCCCTCTCCGCCGCGCAGCAGGCCCTCCTCGATCGTGACGCGGCCCTCAAGGCCGGCGACCTGGAGAAGTTCGGCGAGGCGGACAAGCGTCTCACCGCAGCCGTCCAGAAGCTCCTGGAGCTGGAAGCCGCCGCCAGTAAGTGACCCTTCTACGGCCATGACGAATGGGCGCCCCTTCGGGGGCGCCCATTCGTGTACACGCACGTCGCACGTCGCACGTCGCACGTCGCGGGTCTCCAGGTCGTGAGGAGTCAGGACGCGCCGTGCCGACGGGCTGGCACAGGGCGTGTCGTGACCCCTCGCCGATGGGCTGCTCGTGCCGGCCGGGACCCCAGCGGGCAAAGCAGAAGGCCCGGATCCTTGCGGATCCGGGCCTTCTTGTGTCGCATTCTCGTTGCGGGGACAGGATTTGAACCTGCGACCTCCGGGTTATGAGCCCGGCGAGCTACCGAACTGCTCCACCCCGCGGCACAAGAGATAACCTAACACGGATTTCGGGAGTGCGCGAATCGAGAGGTCGGCGCGGGGATGGGGGAGGATGAGGAGCATGTCCGAGCGCTCCGCCGTCCCCGTAGCCGTCTGCCAGTTCGCGCCGTCCGCCTCGCGAGCCGACAATCTGGAGCGCATCACCGTCCTCGCCGCGGAGGCAGCGGGGCGCGGTGCACGACTGATCGTCTTCCCCGAGTACGCGAGCTATTTCGTCGATCCGATGGATGACAGTCTCGCGGCGAACGCCGAGACACTCGACGGCGACTTCGTGGCGACGCTCACCGCCGTGGCGGGGGAGTACGGGGTCGTGATCGTCGCGGGACTCGTGGAGCGGGCATCCGACGATCACCGCGTCCGCAACGCCGTCGTCGCCGTGCGCGGAGACGGGATGCTCGCGGTGTACCGCAAGCAGCACCTGTACGACGCGTTCGGCCAGGCCGAGTCGGAGTGGGTCGAACCCGGCGACGTCGGCACCGCGGTGACGTTCGAGCTGGGCGGCGTGCGGTTCGGACTGATGACGTGCTACGACCTGCGATTCCCCGAGGTCGCCCGCACGCTGATGGATGCGGGGGCCGATGTGCTCGTGGTTCCGGCGGAGTGGGTCAGGGGTCCGCTCAAGGAGCACCACTGGACCACGCTGCTCGCCGCGCGGGCGATCGAGAACACCGCATATGTCGTCGCAGCCGACCACCCGGCACCGATCGGCGTGGGGCACTCGCAGATCATCGATCCGCAGGGTGTCGTGCTCGCCGGTGTCGGCGTGGCGGAGGGCATCGCGATCGGGGTCGTCGACCGCGAGGCGATCACACGTGTGCGTGCGACGAACCCATCGCTGCGGGTCCGCAGATACGCCGTCGTGCCGCGCTGAGGGCCGCCCTCAGCGTCCCAGTACCGCGAGGCGGGATACGGCCTCTTCGAGCACCTCGACGCGCTTGCACGCGGCGAATCGGATGAGCCCGGAGTACTCGTCGCGGCGTGCTTCCGAGACGAAGGCCGTCAGCGGGATCGCGACGACGCCCACCCGGTCCGGCAGAGCCCTGCAGAAGGCTGCGGCGTCCGCGCCACCGACTGGCGTCGCGTCGGCGACGGTGAAGTAGCCGCCTTCCGGGGCGATCACGCCGAATCCTGCGGCACGGAGCCCCGCGCCGAGGAGCTCGTGCTTGCGGGCCAGCGCGGCGGAGGCGCCATCGAAGAACGAATCGTCCAGGCGCAGTCCCACCGTGATCGCGGGCTGGAACGGCGAGCCGTTGACGTACGTCAGGTACTGCTTGATCGTCAGCACCGCCGTGATCAGGTCGGCCGGGCCGTGCACCCACCCGATCTTCCAGCCGGTCGCCGAGAACGTCTTGCCGGCCGACGAGATCGTCAGCGTGCGGGCGGCCGCTCCGGGGAGAGTGGCGATCGGCGTGTGCGGGGCGCGGAACGCCAGATGCTCATAGACCTCATCGGTCACGATGATCGCGTCGTGCTGATTCGCCAGCCGCACGATCTCCGCGAGCACCTCTGTTCGGAACACCGCGCCCGTGGGGTTGTGCGGGTCGTTGATCAGGATGATCCGGGTGCGATCCGTCACCGTTGCGGCGAGCTGATCCAGGTCGGGCTGGAAATCCGGTGCGCGCAGCGGCACGGTCCGCAGCGTCGCGCCCGCGAGGGCCGCCGCAGCAGCATAGGAGTCGTAGTAGGGCTCGAAGACGACCACTTCGTCATCCGGGCCGTCGATGAGGGCGAGGAGCGTCGCGGTCAGAGCCTCCGTCGCTCCGGCGGTGACGATGATCTCGCGCTCCGGGTCGACCTGCAGCCCGTAGAAACGCTGCTGGTGCTCGCTGATCGCCGCAAGAAGATCGGGGATGCCGCGCCCCGGCGGGTACTGATTCGCACCGTTCGCGATCGCCGCCCGCGCCGCTTCGAGCACTTCGGCGGGGCCATCCTCATCGGGGAACCCCTGACCGAGGTTGATGGCCCCGGTTCTGGCCGCTGCCGCAGACATCTCTGCGAAGATGGTGGGTGCGACTGCTCCGTCGCTCGAGAGCAGGCCGGCGCCCGCTGCGGTGCGGCGCCATGCGCCCGGGACGACACTCATGAACAACAGGCTAAGGCCATAGGGGAAACTCACCTTCGCCATAAGAAACGCACAGACATGGGGAGCAGTCTGAGGGAGCGTTGTTGAAGGAGCACACACCATGAACGAAGACAACACCCACGACCACTCGGCACCCGACGTGCCGCCCACCGAGGTCGCAGGGGTCGCCGGCACACCGGCGTCCGATGCGTCCGCTGACATCACCGTCGATCCGGTCGCATCGGTCCAGGAGCCGACATCCGCTCCGGCCGCCGCCGGGCATGAGGTCCCGTCGACGTTCACGTCCCCGGCAGCAGCCCCCGTGCCGCTGCCCCCGGTCCCGTCGACGCCCCAGCCGTTCACGGCGCCGGCATCCACCGCGACGTCGTCCGGCGCTGCCTTCGGCATCCACAACGATGCATCGGCGACTCACCCCACCCAGCCGTTCGCGGGCACGCTCCCGCTCGGTGCCTCCTTTACGGCCGGAGATGCGGCACCCGGTGCCTCGAAGGTCAAAGACGCGAAGCCCCGTGGCGGTGTGAAGATCGCGGCACTCGTCGTGGCCGCCGCTCTGGTCGGCGGTGTCGCCGGATTCGGCGGAGGCGCGATCTGGAACGCCGTCGGGAACTCGCCGTCGACGGGAGTCGCCGCCGGCCCGGAGACGGTCACCGTCAACAACCCCGGATCCGTCAACGAGACCACGGCGGTCGCCAGCAAGGCGCTGCCGTCGGTCGTCACGATCGAGGTGGCGGGCTCCAACGAGGCGGGTAGCGGCTCGGGCGTCATCATCAGCGATGACGGCTACGTGCTCACGAACACGCACGTCGTGACCCTCGGCGGTGCGGTGGCTGATCCCACGATCCGCGTCACCACCTCGGACGGACACATCTACGAGGCGACGGTCGTCGGCACGGACCCGATCTACGACCTCGCCGTCATCAAGCTCAAGGACGCCAAGGGCCTCACGCCGATCGATTTCGCGGACTCGTCGAAGCTCAACGTCGGTGACACCGCCGTCGCTCTCGGCGCGCCTCTCGGACTCGCGAATTCCGTGACGACCGGAATCGTCAGTGCGCTGAACCGCAGCATCCAGATCGCCTCCTCGGCTCTGCCCGACTCCAGTTCCCAGGACGCCCCGCAGGAGCAGGCTCCCGGAGAGGGCGAGCAGGGCCCGTTCCAGTTCGATCTCCCCGGCTCCGGCCAGCAGCAGAGCAGCGACTCGATCTCGATCGCCGTGATACAGACAGATGCCGCGATCAACCACGGCAACTCGGGTGGAGCGCTCGTCAACAGCAAGGGCGAATTGATCGGCATCAACGTCGCGATCGCCAGCTCCGGCAACTCCGAGGAGTCCGGCTCGATCGGTGTCGGATTCTCGATCCCGTCGAACATCGCCAAGCGCGTCTCGGACGAGATCATCGCCGACGGCGCCGCGACGCACGGCCTGCTCGGAGCCTCGGTGCGTGATGCGTCCTCGGTCGAAGGTGCCGTCGTCTCCGGCGCCTACATCGCCGAGGTCACGGACGGCGGTGCGGCGAAGCAGGGTGGATTGAAGGCGGATGACGTCGTGACCGCCTTCAACGGAGTGCCGATCACGAGCGCCACCGACCTCACCGCGCAGGTGCGGGCCGCGGCGGCCGGCAGCCAGGCCACTGTCACGTACAACCGCGGGGGCAAGGAGTTCGAGGCGGAGGTCACGCTCGGCGAACTCGCCGGCTGACGCCTCGGAGAACAGAGATGGACGCCACCCCGCGATAGGCTCGCGGGGTGGCGTCCTTCTCTTTCGGCACCGGCAATGCGGCCAAGCTGCTCCGGATCCCGTTGTATGCCGTCGGACGCATGGGCACGATCCTCGTTCCCCGAGGCCAGCGCTGGGTCTTCGGCTGCGGCGCGGGTGTCGGCGATGGGGCTCTGGCACTGCAGCGACATGCGGCGGCGGCTGGGCATGACACGCTCTGGCTCACATCGTCGGAACGCGAGGATCTCGATGCCGCCGCCCTCGGGATCCGTACTGTGCGCAAGAGCGGACTGCGGGGCTGGTGGGCGACGGCACGCGCCGGCGTGATCGTGGTGACGCACGGGCTCGGCGACGTCAACCGGTACGCCGATTCGGGAGCGTTCGTGGTGCAGCTGTGGCACGGCATCCCTCTCAAGCGCATCGGGCTGGACTCGCCTGCCACGACGCAGGTGCCGCCCGTGCCCGGCGCACCGTTGCTGCGACGACTGGTCGCCTTCCTGTATCGCAACGCGGCGCGGCGCATTCGTGTGCTCCCCGCTGCCTCGCACCGCTCTCGGGGCCGCCTGGAGTCGGCCTTCGACCTGCACGATGATCGCGTGATCGTGACGGGAGAGCCGCGTGTCGACGTCCTCTCCGCAGGGTCGGCCGAAGCGCGGCGCGAACGTGCCGACGAGATCCTCCGCGACCGTCTGGAGGGAACCGCCGGCGCATCGCGCACGATCCTCTACGCACCCACCTGGCGCGATGGTGCGGCTGACCCTGCGGTGCCCACCGCCGAGGAGTGGGTCCAGATCATCCGCGTGCTCGAGCAGTACGACGCTCTGCTCCTCGTCAGATCGCACCCGCTGGGAGAGGGGGGCTATGCGCCCGCGCTGCCGAGCCGCCGAGTGCGGATGCTGGGCGCATCCGTGCTCTCTGACGTCACCCCGGTGCTGCCGGCCGTCGACATTCTGATCACCGACTACTCGTCGCTCGCCTTCGACGTCGGGCTCCTGGCGATGCCCGTGCTGTTCCTGGCGCCCGACGCCGTGGAGTATGCGCGCACCAGAGGCTTCTACGGCAGGTTCGAGGACGTCGCCGGTGACGATGCGGCCGAGACCTGGGGCGGACTGCTCTCACAGCTGGAGGAACTCCTCACCAGCACGGACGCGTTCGCGTCGCGATCCGCCCGTTCCGCTACGCTCAGCGCGGAGATGCACGCGTACCGCGACGGACGCAACACCCGCCGGGTGTATCAGGCAATCCGTGCGCGGGGCATCCCGGCGCCGAAGGGAGCAGCATGACAACGGCCCGAATCGATGAGGCGGCGGAGTCGCTGGTCATCGCAGGCATCGGGCAGCGTCCGTCCGGCGCACTTCTGGTCGGTCCCCGCGCCCGTGTGGAGGCGCGCGTCACCGGGGGCGGCAAGACCTGGAAGGCCTCGTTCCCGCTCGAGGCTGCGCGCTGGGGCGGGCCGGCGCTCCCGTTGCCCGCGGGAGAGTACGAACTGCGCATCGACGATCTCTCCTTGGACGAGGTCGCGGTGCCCCCGACATTGCTCCCCGGTGTTCGTGTCACGGTCGACGGCCCGCGGGTGAGCATCGCCGCTCCGATCGACCCTGTCTATGAGACGCCCGAAGGACAGTCGACGCTCGAGGAGCGCTACGTCGCCCAAGCCGGCGGCACAGAGAACGCGGTGTTCTTCGAGAGCTTCTACGGACGCAGTGTCGGGTGCAATCCGCAGGCGATCGATCGTGAGATCGCCGCGCGCGCCCCCGGTGTACGCCGTTACTGGAGTGTTGTGGACCTGTCCGTAGCCGTCCCCGATGGCGCGATCGCCGTGGTCGAAGGTAGTCCGGAGTGGTGGCGCGCACGCGGTGCGGCTCGACTGCTCGTCGTCAACGACTGGCTACGCCGTCGCTTCTCGCGCAAGCCGGGGCAGAAGGTGGTGCAGACCTGGCACGGAACGCCGCTCAAGCGCCTCGCACTGCATCGGCCGGGGTTCGACCTGCGGCGGATGGCAGCAGTGATCAAGGAGTCCCGCCGCTGGGATGTGCTGCTCGCGCAGAACCCGTACTCGGCTCGCATCCTGAAGAAGGCCTACGCGTTCTTCGGACGCCCGATCTGGGTCGAGGGCTATCCGCGCAACGACGCGCTCGTGACGGGAGATGGCGCCGCGATCCGCGCGGCGCTGGGCATCGCAGAGGGCGAACGAGTTCTCCTCTACGCCCCCACATGGCGAGACGATCGCCGCGAGATGGTCGATTTCATCGACCCGGAGCTCCTGGCGGTGCAGGCCGACGCCGTCGTGCTCGTGCGCGGACATTCCCGTACGCTCTCGCAGGGGCACGATCATGACGGCGCACGGGTGATCGATGTCACGGGGTACCCCGAGACCGCGCAGTTGCTCCTGGCGGCTGATGCCCTGATCACCGACTACTCCTCGGTGATGTTCGACTTCAGCGTCACCGGTAAGCCCATGTACTTCCTGGTGCCCGACCTCGCGCACTACCGCGGCGAGCTTCGGGGTTTCTACTTCGACCTCGCAGAACGAGCACCGGGACCGCTCGTCAGCACTCAGGACGAACTCGCCGCCGCGCTCTCAGATCCGGAGCACGAGAGCACCTATCAGGCGCAGTACGGAGCCTGGACGGCGAAGTTCAATGCACGCGACGACGGTCACGCGGCACGGCGCGTCGTCGACCGCATCCTGGATCAGGGATTCCTGACGCGCTGACGGCGCAAACGGCGATGCCGTCCTCAGCTGAGGCGGTTCCGGGATCAGGGAAGAGGCGTGTTCCGCGAGCCGAGCCGCGAGGCATCCACCGTGTCGCGCGCGCCGCGCAGCACGCCGCCAAGGAACCCGAAACCCCACGCCAGATGCATGGTCGGGAGCACGAGCAGCGTCCAGAGGCGCTGGCGTACCCCGCCACCGCCGGGGGCGAGGGCGACCGCGAACACGAGCAGCGCATAGGCGACGAGCGGGAGGTAGATCGCGGCAGCGACCAGCGCGGCCGTCCCGGAGAGCACGCCCGTCAGCTGCAACACGCCGATCACGATCGCGACCGCGACGATGAGCACGAGCGCAGGCGGCGCGAAGAAGCGCAGGCCGTTGCGCCGGCCGAAGCGGCGCACCAGTTCGCCGCGCCACGCGCCGGTCGCTCGGAACTGGCGCGCCAGCCGCAGCCAACTCTCGCGGGGCCAATAGGTGACGGAGAGAGCGGGATCGAACCAGACCAGGTGGCCGGCCTGGCGGATGCGGAGATTCAGCTCCCAATCCTCCCCGCGGCGGATGGTCTCGTCGAACAGTCCGACCTCGTCGAGCACGTCGCGACGCATCACGCCGAGGTATGCCGATTCGGCCTCGCTCTCGCGCGCGCCACCGTGGTACGCCCCTCCACCCAGGCCGACGGGGGAGTTGTAGAGACGGGCGACGGCCTTCTGGAACGGCGTCCGTCCTTCCGCGTGCATGACTCCGCCCACGTTGGCGGCGCCGGTGCGGTCGAGGGTGCGCAGCGCACGGGCGGCGTACCCCGGCGATAGCTCGGAGTGGGCGTCCACCCGGATGATCGTCGGGTACCGGCTGGCGCGGATGGCTGCATTCAAGCCGACAGGGATGTGGGCGGCCGGGTTGTCCACGAGCCGGATGCGGTCGTCGACGGCGGCGAGGGACCGGGCGAGCTCGGTGGTGCCGTCTGTCGAGGGCCCGAGCGCGAGAACCAGCTCCGCGGGACCGTCGAGATCCTGCGCGAGCACGGACTCCACGGCATGCTGCAGGTAGGCGCGTTCGTTGAGGACAGGCATGACGAAGGACACTCCCGTCACCGTCCCTCTGGGTTCACTGTCCTGCACCTCTCGATCATGTCACGGAGGGGGTACCGCTGCCTGGCACTTCCATGGGCCGACGTATCCTGGAGGGATGGGTGCAATGTCAGACGCGAAGAAGGCGTACCGGCTGCTGAGGCGCGCTCTGGCCTCGCGCGCGGCAGTCCAGAGGGTGCGGCGTCGGCTCGCCGAGGAGCCTCCGCACCCCGAGGGGCATTATCAGGTCGCGGTCTACTTCGCCGACGGGGCCGTGAACATGTACCAGATGCGCCAGTGGTATCGGCCGCTGGCCGCGCTGGCGCAGCATCGCCCCGTCGTGATCCTCGCACGGCACGCGGCAGGGGCGGAGCGGCTGCTCGAAGAGGATGCTCCGCCGGTGGCTTTCGTGCCGACCGTGCGCGACCTCGAGAGGTTCATCGCGAAGCAGGACATCCGTGTCGTGCTCTATGTGAATCAGAACACCCGCAACTTCCAGATGTTCCGCTACGGCCGCCGCTGGCACGTGTTCATCAATCACGGCGAGTCCGACAAGATGTACATGACCACCAATCAGTACAAGGCCTACGACTATGCGCTGGTTGCCGGCCAGGCCGCCAGGGATCGCCTCTCGCGCACCCTGTGGGACTACGACGTCGACGAGCGGACCATCGAGATCGGGCGTCCTCAGGCGGATCACTACTCGGGCACGCTTCCGTACACTCCGGATGACCGTATCGTCGTGCTCTACGCACCGACCTGGGAGGGTGACCGCCCCAGCGCGCACTACGGTTCGATCGCCTCGCACGGGGAGACCCTGGTGAACGCGCTGCTCGCGACGGGGCGGCACCGCGTCATCTACCGTCCGCATCCGCGCAGCGGCGTCGTCGACGCCGGCTACGGCGCGGCCCACAAGCGCATCGTGGCGGCGATCGCGGCGGCGAACGCGGCCGATTCCACCGCACAGCACGTATACGACCATGGCGCCGATCTCGGATGGCAGCTCTCGGCAGCCGACGTCGCCGTCGTCGACATCTCGGCGATGGTCTACGACCGCCTCGCTGCCGGCCGTCCCCTGATGATCACGCGCCCGAGCGACGAGCGCGCCTCGATCGACACGAAGGGCTACCTGGCGGACTGCGAATGGTTGACCGTGGAGGGTGCCCGCGAGATCGTCGCGGAGGTGGAGCGCGTGCGGGCGGACGAAGCCGCCGTCGCGCGCCTCACCATGTGGGTGCAGCACTACTTCGGCGACACGAGTCCCGGCGTCGCGACCGCCAAGTTCCACGACGCCATCGAACGGTTGTTCGCGGAATGGGACCGCTGGCACGCGCATGAGATGGGCGCGATCGTCGTAGACGAGAACGACGACGATGACGAGGGCGACGAGGAGGAGATGTGATGAAGGACCTTCGCCAGGCGCGAGAGCTCGCAACGCGCCTCGAAGTCGTCACCGAGTCGGGTTCCACCAATGCCGAGCTCCGGTCGCACGGCGCTGACACCGACGGGTGGCCTCATCTGTCGGTGCTGCTGACCGACAACCAGACGGCAGGCCGCGGGCGTCTCGATCGCACCTGGCTCGCGCCGGCCGGTTCGGCCCTGGCGATCTCGGTGCTGCTGCGCGTGCTTCCGACGAACCTGACAGCACACGGCTGGATCCCGCTGCTCGCTGGCGTGGCGATGGCAGATGCGATCGCCTCCCAGCTCCCGGCACGGCACGTCGCGGTCAAGTGGCCCAACGACGTTCTCGTCGAGGATCGCAAGATCTGCGGCATCCTTGCCGAGGCCGGCGGCGATGCCGTCGTCGTCGGAGCGGGCGTCAACACCGCCATGACGGCGGAGCAGTTGCCGGTTCCGACGGCGACATCGTTCGCGCTCGCAGGCGTCCGGGTCGACGAGGACCGCCTTGTCGCCGACTATCTGAGGGCGCTGGACTCCCAGCTCACGGCGCTCATCGACACGGGCGACGCGATCGCGAGCGGGCTGCACTCGACGGCGACAGCGCGGTGCTCGACCATCGGTCGTCATGTGCGGGTGTCGTTGCCGGGGGATCAGACGCTCGACGGCGTCGCCACGGGACTCGACGCCGATGGTCGTCTTCTCGTGGATGCCGCCGGCACGGAGCACGCGATCTCGGCCGGCGACGTGGTGCACGTGCGCTCCACCTGACTCTGACACGCCGCAGCGCGCACGGAGTTGTCGGAGATCGCAGGCACAATGGTGGGGTGACTCACCCCGTGACGCTCGGCGGTCGGCCGATGATGCCGCCGCCCGGTGTGCCCACCGAGGAACTGCTGATCGCTCGGTTCCGCAGTCACGCACGACGGCTCTTCTGGTCGGCGCTCGTGCTGATCGCGACCTTCGGGGCCACCGCGTACTTCTACGGGAACCTCCCCGCTCCCTTCGAGAACTGGATGCTGTTGTCCGCCGCAGGACTCGTCGTGCTGCTTCTGGTCGTGCTTCCGTTCCTCATCTGGTATTCGCGGAGCACCACCGTCACCACTCGGCGCGTGATCGCTCATCGCGGCGTCGGCGCACGGCAGCGGCGCGAGATGTCGCATGCGCGCGGATACACGATCTCCGTGCGACGCGGTCCGCTCCAGCGGATGTGGGGGTCGGGAACCATCACGCTGTCCAACGGAGTGGACGCTCCGCTGAGGCTCCAGAACGTTCCCACCGTCACGTTGGTGCACGAGACGCTGGCCGACCAGATCGAAGTCAGCCAGATCCTGGCGCATCGTGATGCGCAGGCCGGTTCCGAGCCCAGCACCACGTTCTGATCGCCTTTCGCTTCCTGGAGCGTGTGCTCGGATCGACCGGGGATGCGCCAGAATGGTGACGACGAATGGAGGCGGCACATGGCGCTGCGTGTGGGCGTGATCGGCGGAGGACAGCTGGCCCGGATGATGATCGCTCCGGCGGTCGAGCTCGGACTCGATCTGCAGGTGCTGGCGGAGGCCGAAGGCATGTCAGCACAGCTCGCCGCCTCGGCGGTGGGGGACTACCGCGACCTCGACGCGGTTCGCGCGTTCGCCGCCGACGTCGACGTCATCACGTTCGATCACGAGCACGTGCCGCAGGAGGTCCTGCGCGCGCTCGTCGCCGAGGGCGTCGTCGTGCACCCTGGGCCCGATGCATTGCAGTTCGCGCAGGACAAGCTGGTCATGCGCGCGAAGCTGGCGGAACTCGAGGTGCCGCAGCCCGAATGGGCAGCCGTCCGCACGGTCGATGAGCTCCAGGTGTTCCTAGACGCCCATCACGGTGCCGGCGTGGTCAAGACGCCGCGTGGCGGGTACGACGGCAAGGGCGTCCGCGTCGTCCGCAGTGCCGCCGAGGCCCAGGACTGGCTCGATGGCCTGGTCGCCGAGGATGCGCTGCTGGTCGAGGAGCTCGTACCTTTCGTCCGTGAGCTCGCCCAGCAGGTCGCGCGGCGATCCGGGGGCGAGATCGTGGCGTACCCGGTCGTCGAGACCGTGCAGCGTGACGGCGTTTGCGCCGAGGTCATCGCGCCGGCTCCGGCTGCATCGGAGCGCCTCTCGCAGGTCGCCGAGGACATCGGCCGCCGTATCGCTGACGGCCTCGGTGTCACCGGCATGCTGGCTGTCGAGCTGTTCGAGACCGACGACGATCGGATCCTGGTCAACGAACTCGCGATGAGGCCGCACAACAGCGGGCATTGGAGTCAGGACGGCGCCGTCACCGGGCAGTTCGAGCAGCACCTTCGTGCCGTGGCCGATCTGCCGCTGGGCAGCACCGCCTTGCGCCAACCGTGGTCGGTCATGGTCAACATCCTGGGCGGCCCGGAGGAGGGGGCGCTCGACGAGCGCTTCGGAGGCGCGATGGCCGACTACCCCGCCGCCAAGATCCACACCTATGGCAAGGCGCCGCGTCCCGGACGCAAGGTCGGTCATGTCAATGTCGTCAGCGATGACCTCGACGACGCGGTGTACATCGCCCGCGCTGCGGCGGCACATTTCCTCTGAGCACACAGTTCTGCGCGGTGCGCCGCGTGCCGTGGGGCGAATCTCCAGCGCCAGACCGTACCCTGAGCTAGTGACTGAGCCACTTCACTCCTCCGCCGCGCCGCTCGTCGGCGTCGTCATGGGATCCGACTCCGACTGGCGTGTGATGAGCGACGCCTCCCAAGCGCTGACCGACTTCGGGATCCCTCATGAGGTCGAGGTGGTCTCCGCCCACCGCACTCCCGACAAGCTGATGAGCTATGCCCGCGAGGCCCGTGCCCGCGGCATCCGCGTCATCATCGCCGGCGCCGGGGGAGCCGCGCATCTGCCTGGAATGCTCGCCTCGATGACGCCGCTGCCCGTCGTCGGTGTTCCTGTGCCGCTCGCATATCTCGACGGCATGGACTCGCTGCTCTCGATCGTCCAGATGCCCGCGGGCATCCCGGTCGCCACCGTTTCCATCGGCGGAGCACGCAACGCGGGCCTGCTCGCCGCGCGCATGCTGGGTGTCGCGGACCCGGCGCTGGCAGATCGGATGGAGGCATTTTCCCGTGACCTCGAGGCGCAGGTAGAGGCGAAGAACGAACGGCTGAAGGAGTCGCTGTGACCCTGGCGCCGCCTCGCGGCGCTGCCCGGCCTCTCATCGAGCCCCGGCCGTTGCGGCATCCGAATCCGGCCGACGCCGGGACGATGGCGAAGCGGGGCTGGTGGCTCGTCATCGTGAACCTTCTCGTGCCCGGGTCAGCCCAGGTGCTCGCCGGGAATCGGCGTCTCGGACGCTTCGGGTTGGGTGCCACGCTTCTCGCCTGGTTCCTGCTCATCGTGGCAGCCGGTTTGGCTCTCTTCGCGCGCCCGGCCCTGTTGTGGCTGACGATCGGCGGCGGCTTCTTCTCGGCGGCCGTCCTCACCCTCGTCCAGATCCTGCTCGTCGCCTACGCGGTGCTCTGGGTCGTGCTGACCTTCGACACCCTCCGACTGGTGCGTCTTGTGAAGGTGCCCACGGCCCACCGACTCGCCATCCCGGTCATCGCGCTCGTGCTTCTCGGGCTCGTCGGCGGTGCCGCGGGATACGCGGCGACCGTGGTCGGATCGACGCGGAACACCATCGGCTCGATCTTCGGTCAGAGCGGACCGAGCCTCGCCCCCAGCGACGGTTATTACAACATCCTGCTGCTCGGCGCGGACAGCGGGGACGGCCGCGATTCGATGCGCTTCGACAGCATCTCCGTGGTGTCGATCAACGCTGACAGCGGCGCGGTGACGATCACCGGGATCCCGCGTGAGCTGCCGAACGCGCCGTTCAGCGCGGGGAGCCCGATGCTCGAGCTCTACCCGAACGGTTTCGAGGGTCATGGCTCCTCCACGTGCGGCTGGAACGGCTGGATGAATCACGTCCGCAATGCCGCGGAGATCTGCCGCGAGGACCAGGGCACCGGCCTGTATCCGGATGCCGCTGCTCACGGATCGACCCCGGGGATCGAAGCGACCAAGGACGCCGCAGAGGGAGTGCTCGGAATCGAGATCCCGTACTACGTCTTCGTCGACATGCATGGCTTCGCTGAACTCGTCGATGCTCTCGGAGGCGTCGACATCGACGTCACAGAGCGGTTGCCCAAGGGCGGACCGCCGGAGGGCTGGACCGGCACGGATGCCAACGAGTGGGCGATCGGCTGGATCGAGGTCGGCCCCCAGCACATGGACGGGGATACCGCGCAGTGGTACGCACGGTCGCGGTACACCACGAGCGACTGGGATCGCATGAAGCGTCAACGCGAGTTGCAGGAGGCGATCCTCGACCAGTTCACCCCGCAGACGGTGTTGACCCGCTTCAACGAGGTCGCCGCGGCCGGTACGGCCCTGATCGATACGGATCTGCCGCAGGACAAGCTGCCGGAGTTCTTCGACCTCATGCTGAAGGCCAAGGAGCAGAAGGTGCAGACGATCGAGCTCACGCCGGAGAACGGTGTGGATGAGCACCATCCGGACTATGGACACATCCACGAGATGATCCAGCAGGCGCTGCACCCGCCGACGGAGACTCCGACGCCCGCCCCTTGATCAGCGCCTGATGATCGAAGGCGAGCCGACGCTTCCCCGCGTATCCGGCGCGCATCGTCGGCGAAAAGCCCTTGCGAGGCGCCGGGCGAGGCGGGTCTCGCTGTGATCCGCACGCAGAGCAGCCCACGACAGCCACCGGAGTTCGGTGACGGTCGTGCGCTTCCGGTTGTTCACCGGGCTCGCCAGACGACGGTGATCGGAGGGGGAGGGATCACCGTCGTCCAGCCGACCACCGCGCGCGGCGGTGATCTGACCTAGGCGCGCTTGCGTCGAGCGGCACCTGCAGCGACCAGGGCGCCGCCGGCGACGAGCGCCGCAGCCCCGCCTCCGAGGATCCACGGCGACACGCTGCCACCGGTGAGAGCGAGCTCGATCGCACCGCCCGTCAGCGGTAGCTCCGTCCCGGCCGCAGCAACGACGGGATCGTGGTCGCAGCTGCTGGCGGCGTCATGCCCGTGCGACACGGTGATCGTCGCAGTGTACGAACGCGAGCCGTTGAAGGTGATCCCGTAGGAGCCCTCTCCGTCTGTCGGCGGACGGAACGTGAGGGTCAGACTGCCGTCGGCGCCGGCGGTGTTCCCCGACACCGCGGAGTCGGCAGCCTTCAGGCCGGAAACGGACACTCCCACGTTCTCTGATGGCAGGAAGTACCCGGGGCCGAAGACGATGGTCGAGACCTCGCAGATGTCGATGATCGGGTCGTTGACCCGCACATCAGGCGTCTCCGCGTAGGAATCAGACGTCGCGGCCGGTACAGACGGCGCAGCGGTGGCGGCAGTCGGTGCGATGAGCACGAGTGCGCCGACGGTAAGGCTGATGGCAGCCATTTTCTTCAGCATGATTCTCCCCAGATTTCACGCGGAATCGCCTCCGGACACACCCCTGCGTCCGACTGCGTGGGTTCTTCCTGCCCCCACGGCAGGATGGCAGAACCCATATATTCCCCAGTGAGTAGACACTACCCCATCAATGGGGGAAAGTCACGACGCGCAGTCGAGCTTTTCGCGAGTCGTCTTCGGGGTGTCGATCATCGGCGTGTGCAGCACCTGAGTCAGCCGCTCACCCGCCCCCGTTCCCTGGAAGTCGATCGTGATCGTGGTCGACTCCCCAGGAGCGAGGAGAACCTCGTGCTGGACGACCGCGCGTCCCTCGAGCACCGCGGTCTGCACTCCATCCTCCGTGCCGTCCCGGTCGATGTGGGAGGCAGTAGCGCCCTCCGGACCGTACAGGGCGATGAGTGTGCGGACAGATCCTGCGGGCACGCCGTACCACCCGTTGGCCGTGACGTACGCGGGCAAGGCGGTCGCCGCATCTGCCGGGGCGTCGTTCTTCCAGGTCACGCGAAGCTGCGTCGTCGGCTCGCCCTCGCAAGTACCGATCGCTGTTGAGATCGATGCGCGGGTGTAGTAGTCCATCTTCCCGCCCGTGCTGTCGTTGATCAGTACTCCGACATACGTCGCGTCCGACGAGTCCGCGGGGATCGTTCCACCCAGGGTGGATGCGGCGAGGACCTTCTGCTCGTCCTCATGGGCGCTCCAGATGCGAATGCGATGCTCGTCGGCGGACTCGGAGAGTGCTCCGATCAGTGCCTTCGGTTCGCCGCCCGAGAGTGCGGCTCCGAACAGCGCGCTCGCTGCCTGAGCGAACACCTTGTCCTGCACGCGGGGATCGGGGATCGTCGCGTAGATCTCCGAGAGCAGGATGCTGACGATCGTGTCGGGAGTGGCCGTGAACGAGCCGAACGAGAGATCGCCCGTCGCCTTCATGAGGTTCGCCGCGACGACGGTGTCCACGGCGATGACCCCGTCGACCTCTCCGCCGAAACGTCCCTCCCAACGTGCCGCTATCGTCGGGCCCGCTTCCGAGAAGTCCGGGATGCTCGTGATGTTCTGCATATAGCGCCCCGGTCGGTCCTCGAACAGCGCGACGGTTGCGTCGCTGACAGGGAGAGGGGTGTCCAGGGCGGGGAAGTCAGGGGTGGACGCCTGCTTCTGCAGCGTGATCTTGCCGTTCTCCGCGTGCAGGAGTGCGCTCGACCCGATGATGCCGCCTGAAGAACGCAGCTCCGCGTTGTTCTGCATGGCCAGTACGTAGTTGCGGGGGCCTTCACCGCCGAGCATCGTGGGCAGCAGGACGGCGGCGCCGTGCAGCGCACCGACGACGTTCGCCGCCTGCGTCACCGTGGTGCGCATCTCGCGCACCGCGTCGGCGAGGGGCCCGACGGTCGCGTCCTCGTCGATGTGCTGCGCCTGCAGTTGAGCGGCGGTGAGCGCGGCGCTCGCCTCGCCGAGGGGCGCCTCGATCGCGGCGAAGGGTTCCAGATCGATCGCACCGCCCGTGAAGCCGAGACCGGCCAGATCGAAATCCTCCGCGACGTCGAGCATCGGGGTGAGTGCCTTCTGCGCGACGTCGTCAGCGACCTCGGCGACCTCACTCACTGCGCGGAAGTTCGGACCGATCCAGGGGATCACGCCGAACGCCTGCCAGACCGGATCCGATGTCAGCTCGCGTGCGGACTGCGCGTGATGCGCGATCCTCTCCGCGATCGGTTCGGCGCTCGTGATGTCGGCGGCGGTGATCGCCGTCTTCAGGCGTGAGGAGTCCTTCGCCACCTGCTGGAGGTCGTTCACCGCGCCGATCCCGCGCACGATCACCCACCCGAGGGCGATGATGAGCAGCGCCAGAAGAATGCCGATGGTCCATCCCACCCACCGGCGCCGCACGGGAAGTCGACCGTCGCTCATCTGAGCATTCAAGCACGAACCCGTTCGACGGCGGTGGGCGGATGCTGAGGGATGGCTGACAGTCGCTCGGCGCGGGGCGGCGCTCCACGATCGAATGACGTTGCGCGGTTAACCTGATCGCATGGGTGCTCGACTGCGTGTGGTTCTGGATCAGCTGGTGCATATCGTCGACCCGGATCACGCGGCGGCTGCCATCGACCTGACAGCCGGCCTCGTGGCGACCGCGCCGTCGGGGTGCTCCGTCGACGCGATCGTGCCGGCGGGAGCGGAGGTCGACATCCCCGGTATCGGAGACGTGCGCACCCTCCCCCTTTCGCGGCGGGAGCTCGTGGCATCGTGGCAGCTGGGCTTCACCCCTGGCGTCGGCGGCGGGCTCATCCATGCGCCGAGCATGATGGCGCCTCTCGTCCGCCACGACAGGGTGCACGATAACGATCAGACGACCCTGACGCTCTGGGATCTCTGTGCCTGGGACTCGCCGGACGTACTCTCCAAGACGTCGGTGGCCTGGCAACGGGGAATGCTCCGACGCGCGCTGAAGCACGCGGATGCCGTGGTGGTGCCATCGCACGCGATCGCACGCCGTCTGTCCGAGCTCACCAAGCTGGGAGACCGCATCAGGGTCATCGCCGGCGCTGCGCCGAGAGGGTTCGCGACGCCGGGAGACGCGCGTGAGCGTAGAGCGGCCCTCTCACTGCCGGAGCGATACCTGGTGTTGACGGGTTCGGCGGCGACGCTCGCGGAGGGATTCCGGGGTGCGGTGGCGGCAGACGTCGACGCCGTCGTGGTCGATGCGGCAGAGGGGGCGGAACCGCAGTTGGCGGAGATCGCGTCGGCGGCGGGGCTCCCTGAACGGCGCGCACACATCCGGGGCACGCTGGGGGCAGCGGATCGCGCCGCCGTCCTCGCCGGTGCAGACGTGTTCGTCGCCACGAATCCGGTGGCGGCGTGGCCATGGCGCGCCGTGGAGGCGCTGAGCGCAGGGGTCCCGGTGGTCGCGGTCGACAGCGGAACGCATCACGATGTGATCGCGGATGGCGGACGGCTCGTCGGCGCGACAGAACTCGCCGACGCGATCGCGGATGCTGCCGGCTCGGCGGGGGAGCGGCTGCGGGTGCTCGCCGCCGACCGCTCGCGGGCGTTCTCCTGGGCAAGCTCGGCGGAGCGCGTCTGGGGCCTGCACGCAGACCTGTAGACAGCTGAGTGCGGGCTGCGCATTCGGCCGACACGCCGTAAGTGTGTCGGGGAATCCGCGCAACAGTGGCATCATCCTGCAACTTCCGTCACACTGGTCACATGTCTCGACGTGCCCCACGCTCTCGAAACACACTGAAGGGTCCCCAGCTCTTCACCTGTTTCCTCGCTGCCTTCGCTGTTGTCCTGAGCACCGTGATCCCCGCCGGTGCGGCCACAGCATCCGTTTCGTCGACCGCGGTCAGCGCAGCGCGTGCCGCCTCCGATCCTGTCTCGACGGGGCTCGCCAAGACGACTCTCGCGGGATTCACTCCGGGGAACATCATCAGCAACGCCGTGTTCACCAACAAGAACACGATGACCGAGGCGCAGATCCAGACCTTCTTCAACAGCAAGGTCGCCAAGTGCCAGAGCGGTTACGTCTGTCTCAAGGACTTCAAGATCACGTCGGTGACGCGGCCGGCCGACGCATACTGCAGCGGCTACACGGGAGCCGCGAACGAGTCCGCTGCGCGCATCATCTACCGTGTCGCCCAGTCGTGCAACATCAACCCCCGCGTGCTGATCGTGATGCTCCAGAAGGAGCAGGGCCTTGTGACGCACACCTGGCCGAGCGCCTGGCGTTACAACATCGCGCTGGGGCAGGGCTGCCCCGACACCGCGCCGTGCGATCCGAACTACGTGGGTTTCTTCCACCAGATCTACGGCGCCGCCCGCCAGATGCAGATCTACATGGAGGGGAAGTGGTTCCAGTGGTATGCCCCGGGCAACACCTGGAACATTCTCTACAACCCGAACGCCTCCTGCGGGTCGGCGCCGGTGTACGTCGCGAACGCCGCCACGGCAGCGCTCTACTACTACACGCCCTATCAGCCCAACGCCGCTGCACTCCGCGCGGGATACGGCGAGGGCAACTCGTGCTCGGCATATGGAAACCGCAACTTCTACAACTACTTCACGGACTGGTTCGGATCCACGCAGTCGCAGCAGCCAGCCGTCACACCGCCCGTGCTGAAGTCGGTGAATACCACCAACTACATCGTCGGTGTCGATGAGTCCGGGAGCGTCTGGGGCTATCCCTACACAAAGACCACCTGGGGAGCGCGGGTGCAGCTGGCATCGGGTCTGACGAACACCACCAACATCATCAACGTGGGTGACTTCGACGGAGATGGGAACCGGGACTTCATCGCGCTCGACAAGGACTCGCGCGCCAGCCTGGTGCGCAGTGACGGGGGGACCAAGCTGTCCGCGCCCGAGGCGCTGCCCGGTGACTGGTCGGGTGTCGTGGCTGCCTACGCCGCGGGTGATTTCGACGGTGACGGCTACCCGGACCTATTCACAACAAACGCTCAGGGCGATCTCTTCCTGCGTTCCGGGACTGGTTTCGGCGGCTACCGAGCTCCGATGAAGGTCGGTTCAGGCTGGCACAAGATGAGCCAGGTCTCCGGGGGGATCGACATCAACGGCGACGGTCGACCGGATGTCGTCGCGCGAGACGCTGCGGGAAACCTCTATCTCTACCCGGGCAACGGCCGTGGTGGCTGGGGCACGCGTGTGCTCATGGGGCACGGCTGGTCCAACATGACCAGTATCTTCAGCCCGGGAGACTTCGACGGCGACGGACGTCCGGATCTGCTCGCACACGCGGCAGACGGCAAACTCGTGCTGTACCGAGGCCTGGCGAGCGGCAAAGTCACCAGCGCCGGCATCATCGGGAGCGGCTGGCACACATTGGTCGGCAAGGGCTCTGCAGCCGGAGCCATCAGCGGCCCGCGTACCTTCCCCGGCGGAATGGGCAACGTCGACGGTGTCCCGGGGAACGACGTCGTCGCGGTAACGACGACAGGTGAGGCCTACATCTACGGCGGCAGCGGCACCGGGAAGTTCGGCGCGCGATCGAACCTGGCGACGGGGTGGAACGCGAACGACAAGGTCATCTCGCTCGGCGACTTCAATGGGGATGGATACCCCGACCTCGGTCGCATCGACGCTGCAGGCGCGTTCCAGTTCTACGCGGGGAAAGCGGGCGGCGGCTTCGCCGCACCGCAGCAGATCGGCCACGGATGGGGTGGCTTCACCCGGGCCATCGGCGGTCTTGACTACGACGGAGACCGCTTCACTGACGTCGCCGTGCTCACAGACGACGGTCGCATGCTGCTCTATCGCGGAAACGGTCGTGGTGGGTGGAGCCCTGGCGGCGGAACGCAGATCAGCCACGGCTGGACGATCGCTGATGAGGTCTTCTACGCGGGAGACTTCGACGGAGACGGGCGAGGCGACATCATCGCTCGTCTGACGGACGGCACATTGCGTCAGTATCCCCTGACCGGGCGCGGGGCGTTCGGCGCGGCTACCCAGATCGGGCACGGCTGGGATGTGTTCTCTACCGTGTTCAGCCCTGGAGACTTCACGAGCGACGGCAAGAGCGACATCGTCGCTGTCGACACGGACGGCGTGATGTATCTGTACGCGGGCACGGGCACGGGCAAGATGCAGGCACGCGTCAAGATCGGCACTGGATGGAAGATGATGAGCGTTATCGGCTGATCGATCCCGAGCGAGCGGACCGCGGCGCTGAGCCGCTCGCCCTTAGACTTCTCAGTCGGGACATCAGTTAGGAGACCTCGTTGGCTCATCCGTCCGATTCAGGTTCGCAGCGCCCCAGAATGCTCATCCTCGCGTTCTCCGAGCTGCGTCGCGACCCCCGCGTCAAGCGGCAGTTGCTCACGCTGCGTGACAGCTACGACATCACCGTGGTCGGACGGGGAGACCCGGGCATCGAGGGCGTTCGCGTGCTGTCGCTCCCGAGCGACGACCGAACTCCCGTCTTGCAACGGCGGATCCGCTATGCCGTACGGAAGGCGGCTTTCCGAGTAAGAGCCTACGAACTCGCCTACTGGAGGTTCCCGCACATCCGTTGGAGTTGGAATCAGCTCTCGATCGAGAGCTGGGACATCGTGCTCGCGAACGATGTCGACACCGTGCCACTCGCCAACCGACTCGCACCCCGTCGTGGCGTCGTGGTCGATCTGCATGAGTTCGCGCCACGTCAGTATGACAACCGCCCGGAGTGGATGAAGACCGTCGCCCCTTACTACGACTGGTTGGTGCGTCGTCATGTGACCATGGCGGCGGCGACCATGACGGTCAGCGAAGGCGTGGCCGCCGCGTATCGCGAGTACGGGCTCGATCCGGCGATCGTGCGAAGCGCCGCGATGTTCGCGGACGTCTCACCCGCACCGGTCGGTGACGTCATCCGACTCGTGCACAGCGGCGGTGCCGCGCGGTCACGGCTGCTCGAAGTGATGATCGAGGCCGCCGTACGCACGACATCGAACGTGACCTTGGACTTCTACCTCGTCGCTGACCACGATCGCGCCTATGTGAGAGAACTCGAGCAGCTCGCGAAGGGCAGCGATCGCGTCCGCATCAATGATGCCGTGACTTTCGAGGAGCTTGTGCCGACGCTGAGCCGCTACGACGTCGGTCTCTGCATGATCCCTCCGACGACGTTCAATCACATGTGGTGTCTGCCGAACAAGTTCTTCGACTTCCTGCAAGCCAGGCTCGGCATCGTCACTGGGCCATCGCCCGAGATGGCACGGATCGTCGAGCAGGAGGGCCTCGGTGTCGTAACCGAGGATTTCAGCGTGGAATCGCTGACCTCGACCCTCGACGCACTCGACCCTGCAGTGATCGACGGGTGGAAGCAAGCATCCGATGCGGCCGCAGGCGAATATTCCGGAGAGCAGGAGCTCACCCGCTTGGTCGATGTCCTGGACCGGCTCCAGCCGGGGCGCGGCGCCGCATAGCACCGCGTCGTATGTGTCGCTCGGCGGACACGGAGATACGTCGAATACACTGGACGAGTCTGCGGCGATGGTTTCGCCGATCACGAATGAGTGGGCCTGTGACTGATACCCGAGATCTTTTCGCCGCCGTCCCGCGTTCCGCGTTCGACACCCCCGGCACGAGTCGGGGGCTGATCGATGTGGTGCGCTGGCGCTATCTGCTGAACCTCCTGGTGAGGACCGGCGTCACGACGCGGTACCGCAACTCGGTTCTGGGCTGGACCTGGTCCTACGTGCGCCCTGCCGCACAGTTCCTGGTGTTCTGGGTGGTGCTCGGGCTCTTCATGAACCTCGACCACGGCATCCCGAACTACGCCGTATATCTGTTCTCGGGCATCGTCGTCATCAATCTCTTCTCCGAGGCCTTCAAGAACGCGACGACCTCGATAGTCGGCAACGCCCCCCTCGTGCGGAAGGTCTTCCTGCCGCGCCAGCTGTTCGCGGTGTCGGCGGTGATCGTCGCCTTCGTGCACTTCCTGCCACAGGTGGGACTTCTGCTGATCGTCTGCCTTCTGCTGGGGTGGATCGCGAACATCTCGATCCTCTCGATCCTCGCGATCGTCGCCGGCATGCTCATCGTCATGCTGTTCGCGCTCGGGCTGGGGTTGTTCTTCGGCGCTCTCAACGTGCGGTTCCGGGATGCAGAGAACATCGTGGAGCTCTTGCTCCTGCTCGCCACCTGGGCCTCGCCCGTGCTCTATGCGTGGACGCAGGTGCAGGACGCCGTGGTCGACAGGCTCGGCTGGCCGCAGTGGGTGGTCGAGCTCTACATGCTCAACCCGATCACGCAGGGGGTGGAGCTGTTCCATTACGCCTTCTGGCGTCCGGTGACCGAGTCGGCCTTCGCGCTGCCGCCCGACCTCGCGTGGAACACACTCTGGACGTTCCTGATCTCCGTCGGGACCCTGTTGATCGGGCAGACCGTTTTCCGGCGTCTCGAAGGAAGGTTCGCACAAGACCTATGAGCGAACAGATGGCCATCAAGCCCAGCATCATCATCGATGACGTCCGCAAGCGCTTCACCCTCAACCACGCGTTTTCGCTCAAGGACACCGTGGTGGCGTGGATCAAGCGACGCAAGCTCACCAGCGAGTTCGAAGCGCTCAAGGGCGTGGACCTCACGATCGGGGAAGGGGAGTCGGTCGCGATCCTCGGCTTCAACGGATCCGGGAAGTCCACGCTGCTCAAGCTCATCTCGGGCGTCATGGAGCCGGATGACGGTCAAGTGCTCACGCGCGGTCGTGTGGCCGGTCTCATCGAGGTCGGAGCCGGATTCCATCCGGAACTGTCCGGGCGCGAGAACGTCTTCCTCAATGCGGCGATCCTCGGCATGAAGAAGCACGAGATCGAAGCGCGCTACGACGAGATCATCGCGTTCAGTGAGATCGAGGAGTTCATCGACCAGGAGGTCAAGCACTACTCCTCCGGAATGTTCATGCGGCTCGCCTTCTCGGTCGCGATCCACGTCGAACTCGACGTGCTTCTCGTGGATGAGATCCTCTCCGTGGGTGACGCGCCGTTCCGCGAGAAGTGCCGCCTGAAGTTCGAGGAGCTCATCGCGGAGGGCAAGACGCTCGTCGTGGTCAGCCATGACATGGAGATGGTCCGAGAGCTCTGCACGCGCGGCGTCGTCATCAACAAGGGTGAAGTGGTCTACGACGGCGAGGTCGAGGGGGCGATCGCCCTGGTGGACGCGTGATCGTGGACTGGTTGACGCAGACGCCGGTGCTGCTCGTCGCCGCGATCGTCATCATCGCCCCCGGTGCGGCTGCTCTGTATCTCGTCGGCATGCGCGGTCTGGCACTGCTGGCGACGGCGCCCTTGTTCAGCACCCTGGCGACGGCGGTGATCGCCCTGGTCCTCGGTCTCGTCGGAGTGCCGTGGTCGCCGCTCAGCTGGGGTATCGCGATGCTCCTCGTTATCGTGGTGGCTGCCCTGCTGGGGCGGGCGATCGGCGGCAGGATCGAGGGGCGCGACGGCGGCGCACCACGATGGCTGATTCCCTCCGCGCTCGCGATCGGCATCCTGATCGGGCTCTGGCGTCTCGCCGCCTACATCACGGATCCTGCGGGTATCTCCCAGACCAACGATGCCGTCTTCCACATGAACGCCGTGCGCTTCATCCTGGAGACGGCGGACGCGTCATCGCTGCACGTCAACGCCGTGATCGGCGGAAGCTCGTTCTACCCCGCCGCGTGGCATGCGCTCACCTCGCTCGTCGTCGCCATCACAGGAACCAGCATCCCGATCGCTGCGAATATGGTGACGCTGGTGATCGGCGCGCTCATCTGGCCGCTCGGTATCGCCTGGCTCACTCGCGTCGTGACCGCTTCCGGCACGATCGCGGCTTACGCGGCGGTGCTCTCGGGTGCGCTGCAGACGTTCCCGCTGCTGATGTTCCAGTGGGGGGTCCTGTTCCCCAACGCCCTGTCGACCGCGATGATCCCGGCGGCCATCGCCGTCGTCATCTCGCTGCCGGCGTGGACCGGCGAGCGTACGCGCTGGCGCGTGATCGCCCGGGCCTGCCTGCTCATCCTCATGGTGGCAGGTGCGCTCGCCCTCTCCCAGCCAGCCGCCCTCCTGCCCTGGGCGGCGATCGTGCTCGTCTGGGGCACTGCGAAGGTGCTGCGAGAGAAGCCGATCGCCTCACGCGCCGGGCGGTGGGCACTCGTCGGGGCCTCCTGGGCGTTGCTCGCGGTGATCTGGGTCGCCCTGGCCCGCGGCACGAGTGGATCCCACTGGCCGCCGTTCCGGGGGAAGCTCGAGGTGTTCCTCGATGTCCTCTTCAACGGTCAGCTGCGTATCCCGTTCGCGATCGGGGTGAGCATCCTCATGCTCGCCGGCATCGTCTTCGCGTGGCGGAACGGACGAACCCGGTGGTTCGTCTTCGCGTGGGTCGGCATCTCCGCGCTGTACGTGCTCGTGGCCGCGATCGGTGCGCCCCTCGTGCGGGTCAACATCCTCGGGGCCTGGTACGCCGATCCGTATCGGATCGCCGCGCTCGCACCCATCGTCGTGATCCCGCTCGCCGCGATCGGCGTGAACGGCATCGTCGTATCGCTCGCACGGTTGCGTGGCCGCTCGATCGATGTCCGGCGCTCTTCCGTGCCCTCCGGGGGAGTCGGGATGATCGCCCTGACGGTCTTCATGATCGTGCTGGTGCTCGTGCGTCCTGTCGCCATGCCGGCGTTCCTCGAGGGGACGTACGATCGCGAGTCCCGCTACCTCTCGGATGACGACACCTACCTCTCGCCGGATGAGCGCGAGCTGCTGGAGTCCCTGGACGACCTCGTCGAGCCCGGCGCGCGGGTCATCAGCAATCCGTCGACGGGGGCCGGATTCGGTTACATGCTCAGCGGTGTGGACGTCTACCCTCGCACCTGGTCTTCCCCGAGGACCGACGAGTGGCAGGTGCTCGCCAACGGTCTGCGAGACGCGGGCACCGACAGTGCGGTCTGCGATGCCCTGCACGCGTACTCCGATCCCGAATACGTCCTCGACTTCGGACCGGGCGAATCCGCCCCCGGTCGGTACAAGATGCCGGGCATGACCGACTTCGACGGTCAGCCCGGTTTCGAGGAGGTCGCCGCGGTCGGCGACGTGTCACTCTGGCGGATCACAGCGTGCGCGCGGTGATCACAGAGTCGGCATCGGTAAGATCGCATGCGATGCGTCCGATCGATCTGTCCGTTCTCGTCGTCATCCCGGCGCTGAACGAAGAAGATTCCGTCGGAGAGGTCATCCGCGCAGTCGTCGCGGCAGTCCCCTCCGCTCGGTGTCTCGTCGTCGACGACGGGTCGTCCGACCGCACGGCGGCGTGTGCGCGCGAAGCCGGCGCGATCGTGCTCTCCCTGCCCTACAACCTCGGCGTCGGCGGCGCGATGCGTGCCGGATTCCGGTACGCCCGCGACAACGGTCACGGAGTGGTCGTGCAGGTCGATGCAGACGGCCAGCATGATCCGGCCGCGATCCTTCAGCTTCTCGAGGCGCTCGGCGATGCCGACCTGGTCATCGGTGCCCGCTTCGCGGGGATCGGAGACTATGGCGTACGTGGGCCACGCCGGTGGGCCATGCGTGCGCTCGCGACGATCATGAGCCGTGTGGCGCACACCCGCCTGACGGACGTGACGAGCGGGTTCAAGGCGGCGGGCCCTCGAGCCGTCGCTCTCTTCGCGGAAAATTTCCCCGCCGAGTACCTCGGCGACACGATCGAAGCCCTCGTGATCGGTGCCCGTGCGGGACTCGCCATCCGGCAGGTTCCGGTGGCGATGCGCCAGCGACAGGGCGGAGAACCGTCGCACGGGCCGTGGAAAGCTGCGGTCTATCTGACACGGGCATGCGCCGCTTTCCTGCTGGCGATGATGCGCCCCCGTACGCGGATCGAGGACGTGCGATGAACCCGATCACGTACGCGTTCGGTATCCTTGCCGCGCTTCTGGCGCTCTTTGCCATCATCGAGCTGATGCGCCGGGGGACGCTCCGCGAGCGTCATGCGGTGTGGTGGTTCGTCGGCGGTCTCCTCGCGCTCGTGATCGCCGTGTTCCCGCAGACTCTGACCTGGGCGGCGAGCGTGGTGGGGGTCGCTCTCCCTATCAACCTCGTGTTCTTCGTCGCGATCGGGCTCCTCTTCCTGGTGAGTCTCCAGTACGGCGCCGAGCTCACCCGTACGGAGGAGAAGATGCGGGTGCTCGCCGAGCAGTCGGCATTCCACCGCCAGCGCATCGAGATCCTCGAGACTCGTCTCGCGGAACTGGT
Source organism: Microbacterium croceum (assembly GCF_023091245.1). Lineage (NCBI taxonomy): Bacteria > Bacillati > Actinomycetota > Actinomycetes > Micrococcales > Microbacteriaceae > Microbacterium > Microbacterium croceum. Next base: position 1,957,160 of record NZ_JAHWXN010000001.1, read on the forward strand.
TGAGCGCGACGTCGAAGAGCCCGAGATCGGTTCCGCGGCAGCGGATGCTGATGCCGAGGGTGAGCGGTGAGCCGCCCGGCCCGGGCCGTCATCGCCTCGCGGCTGTTCCCGCCGGAGGTGAGCGCCGGCGCCTTCCGGCTCGGTGCGCTCGCCACCGCTCTGCGGGAGCAGGGCGATGTCGTGGTGCTCACGACGACGCCCCCTCCGCACGCGCCGAAGACGCCTGATGCCACCGGCGTCGAGGTGCGCAGGTGGCCGGTGCTCCGGGACCGCGGCGGGAACGTCCGCGGGTACGTCCAGTACATGAGCTACGACGCGCCGCTGTTGCTGCGTCTGCTGTTCGCGCGGTTCGACGTGGTCGTGGCGGAGTCCCCTCCGACCACCGGGATCATCGCTTCGCTCGTCGCCGCCGTCCGTCGGAAACCGGTCGTCTACTACGCAGCGGACGTCTGGACCGATGGCGTCATCTCGATGGGCGCGTCGAAGCCCGTCATCAGCTTGATGCGCTGGATGGAGCGCATGGTGCTGCGTCATGCCGCGGCCATCATCTCCGTGTCCGACGAGGTCACCGAACGGCTGCTCGTGCTCGATGCGGACCCCGATCGGATCGCGACGGTGGGCAACGGCATCGACACCACCGTCTTCACACCGGAGGTCGCCGTTCCCGCCGGGGAAGCGCGCTACTTCGTCTACACCGGGACGATGTCGGAGTGGCAGCGCCCTGATGTCTTCATCCGCGCTTTCGCGCAGATCGCCGAGGAAGCGCCCGATGTGCGCATCAAGTTCTTCGGCCAGGGAGCCGTGGAGCACGAGCTCCGCGCCCTCGCAGAGGAGCTGGTCCCTGGCCGTGTCGACTTCGGCGGTGTGGTCAGTCCTGCGCAGTCGGCGGGGTGGATCCGCGGTGCTGTCGCATCGCTGGTGAGCATCGTGCCCGGTATCGGATACGACTTCGCGCGCCCGACCAAGACCTATGCCGCGGCGGCGGTCGGGACGCCTGTGCTGTTCGCCGGACCCGAGACCGGATCGCGGCTCGTGGAAGAGGCGGGGCTCGGCGTGGCCGTGGCGTTCGAGGTCGAGCCGATCGCGCTGGCGATGCGCGATCTTCTCGAGGACGCGCAGACAGGCCGGACCGCGCAGAGGCGCGAGGCGCGCGCATCATGGGCTAAGGAGAACGTCTCGCTGACCGCCGTCGCTGCGCGGGTGGCGGGGGTGGTCTCGCAGGTTCGCGAAAGGCGGACGACTAAGATCGGGGGTGCGCAACACGCGTATCCCCGCCCCGATGAAAGGCCTGCTTCGTGACCTCCAACGGCAACGTGCGGATCGTCGACTCCGCCGATGTGTCCGCAGATGCGTCCATCGGCGATGGATCCTCCATCTGGCATCTCGCGCAGGTACGGGAGAATGCGCAGCTCGGTGAGAACTGCATCGTCGGGCGCGGCGCCTACATCGGCACCGGCGTGATCATGGGTGACAACTGCAAGGTGCAGAACTACGCGCTCGTGTACGAGCCGGCGAAGCTCGCAGACGGCGTCTTCATCGGTCCAGCGGTCGTTCTGACCAACGACACGTACCCCCGTGCCATCAACGCCGACGGCACGATCAAGAGTGCGCACGACTGGGAGCCGGTCGGCGTGACCATCGAGACCGGTGCTGCGATCGGGGCGCGCGCGACGTGCGTCGCTCCTGTGACGATCGGCGCCTGGGCGACCGTCGCGGCCGGGGCCGTCGTCGTCAAGGACGTCCCCGCCTACGCATTGGTCGCCGGAGTTCCTGCCCGCCGTATCGGCTGGGTAGGGGAGTCCGGCGTGCCGCTGACCCCTGGCGATGCCGCGGGCACCTGGGTGTGCCCGACTACCGCAGAGCGCTACATCGAGACTGACGGAAAACTGATCAAGGAGACCGTGTGAGCGAGTTCATTCCCCCCGCAAAGCCCATCATCGGCGAGGAGGAGCGCGAGGCTGTCGATCGTGTGATGCGCAGCGGAATCGTCGCACAGGGCCCCGAGGTCGCCGCCTTCGAGAAGGAGTTCTCCGAGCACTTCGTCCCCGGGCGTCCGTCCGTGGCCGTCAACTCCGGCACGGCCGGCCTGCACCTGGGCCTGCTGGCCGCGGGCGTCGGCGCCGGCGACGAGGTCATCGTGCCGTCGTTCACCTTCGCGGCGACCGGAAACTCCGTCGCACTCACGGGCGGCACGCCGGTCTTCGTCGATATCGAGCCGGAGACGTTCACTCTCGACTCCGAGGCGGTCGCTGCCGCGATCACGCCACGGACGAAGGGCATCCTCCCCGTCCACCTCTACGGCCACCCGGCGCGGATGCGCGAGCTCGAGGCGCTGGCCGCGGAGCGCGGTGTCGCGCTGTACGAGGACGCCGCACAGGCGCACGGCGCATCGCTCGACGGTCGTCCGGTCGGATCCTTCGGCGAGTTCGCGATGTTCAGCCTCTACCCGACGAAGAACATGACCAGCGGCGAGGGCGGCATGGTCACGACGGCGACCGACGAGATCGCCCGCCAGGTGAAGCTCCTGCGCAACCAGGGCATGGAGCGCCAGTACGAGAACGAGGTCATCGGGTTCAACGCCCGCATGACCGACATCCACGCCGCCATCGGTCGCGTGCAGCTGACCAAGGTCGACGCGTGGACGAAGACCCGCCAGGCCAACGCCGCGTTCCTCGATGCGAACCTCGAGGGCGTCGTCGTCCCCCCGGTCGCCGAGGGAGCCGTGCATGTGTACCACCAGTACACGATCCGTGTTCCCGAGGATCGTGACGGTTTCGTCGCCGCGCTGAAGAGCGAGCACAACGTCGGAGCGGGTGTCTACTATCCGATCCCGAACCACCGGCTGCCTTCGCTGACGCACTTCGCTCCGGGTCTCGATCTTCCCGTGACAGAGCGCGCCGCGCGCGAGGTCGCCTCGCTTCCGGTGCACCCTTCGCTCAGCCAGAACGACCTGGAGCGCATCGTCGCCGCGGTCAACGCCGTCGCGAAGGCGGGCGCCTGATGGTGCTGCGCGCGGGTCTCCTCGGTGTGGGGATGATGGGCCGTCATCACGCTCGTGTGCTCCGCGAGATCGATGGTGTCGACCTCGTCGCGATCGCTGACCCGGGTGGCGACCCGCATGGGGTGGCCGGGGATCTCGACATCCTCCCGGACATCGACGCGCTGATCGCCGCGGGTATCGACACCGCGGTCGTCGCTGTCCCGACCCGTTTCCACGAGGATGCCGCGCTCAAGCTGGCGGCCGCCGGTGTGCATACGCTCGTCGAGAAGCCGATCGCGCACGATGTGGCGGCAGGGCAGCGAATGGTCGAGGCGTTCGATGCCGCCGGTCTCGTCGGCGCTGTCGGACACATCGAGCGGTTCAACCCGGCTCTGCAGGAGCTGAGGCGCCGCATCGAGGCGGACGAGCTCGGAGCCGTGTACCAGGTCACGACCCGTCGCCAGGGTCCGTTTCCGTCGCGCATCGCCGATGTGGGAGTCGCGAAGGACCTGGCTTCGCACGATGTCGACCTCACGGCCTGGGTCGTGCAGAGCGACTATGAGCGCGTCTTCGCACAGACCGCCTTCAAGAGCGGTCGCGAGCACGAGGACATGATCACGATCACGGGGCGCACGGCATCCGGTGTCATCGTGAACAACATCGTCAACTGGCTCAGCCCGATGAAGGAGCGCGTCACCGTCGTCACGGGGGAGAAGGGAGCCTTCGTCGCGGATACGTCGACCGGCGACCTCACCTTCTACGCGAACGGCACGATCCCCCTCGAGTGGGAGTCCGTGTCGTCGTTCCGCGGGGTCTCCGAGGGAGACGTCACACGCTATGCGTTCGCGAAGCGCGAGCCGCTGCGTGTCGAGCATGAGGCCTTCCGCGATGCCGTGCTCGGGCAGAAGACCGACGTCGTGACCATGGAGCAGGGACTTCGGACTCTCGCTGTCGTGGAGGCTGCTCTGGAATCGGCGAGCACCGGCGCCTCCATCATCCTCTGATTCCCGGCACATTCCCTTCCTGTGAGATATGACCTCTGATTCGATCGCTTCCGACCGGCGCCGCACGGCGCTGGTGCTCTCTTACTCCCGCATCGCCACGGACCCCCGTGTTCGCCGGGAGATCGATTGGCTCCGCGGTGACGGGTGGACCGTCGACACGCTCGGCCTGGGGGAGCACCCGACGGAAGCGGTTCGCGACCATTTCGCCCTGAAGGAGCCCTTGTCGTGGACCGTCGGGCGCCTGGGCACGCTCGCCACCCACTATCTTCTGGCGGCTCGCACGCGATTCCGACTCCTGGTCACCCGCCGCGTGCCGCGCGAACTCCGGGAGCGCATCAGGAACGGCGCGTACGACCTTGTCGTCTTCAACGAGTACGAGTTCGTGCCATGGGTGGAGGACCGCCGCGATTTCACCGCCTCGGCGCTTCGCGGGAAGCGTCATCTGGACCTTCATGAGTATCGTGATCCGGACGTCCGCCGCCGCAACTTCGGCGGGCGGCTCACCGGCCCCCACTATCGCTGGGTGAGGCGGCACATCGGGTCGCGGTTGTTCACGAGTCGTTCTGTGGTGAATACGCCCATCGGCGTGCTCTACGCGGAAGAGTTCGGAATTCCCGTTCCCGCGGAAGTGCGGAACGCGCCGCCGTTCGTGCCCGGACTGGAACCGAGCACCGTCGACCCCTCGAACATCCGGATGCTCTTCCACGGCCTGCCCAGCTGGGCGCGGGGTTTCACGGAGATCCTGGCTGCGATGCGGGATCTGCCCGATCACTTCTCGATGACCTTCATGCTGACGGACAACCCGGCCGTGCATGCGAAGCTGCGACAGGAGATCGCGGATCATCCCGCGAAGGACCGTATCCACATCGTTCCGCCCGCACCGATGCGAGAGATCGCGGAACGCATCAACGAGTACGACCTCGAGATCGTCTTCTACCGTCCCAACGGCTCGTACAACATCCAGTACGCGATGCCGAACAAGTTCTTCGAGGCCGCGCAGGGCCGACTCGCGCTCGTGGTCGGAGAGACGCCGACCATGGCGCCGCTGGTGCGAGAGTTCGGCCATGGGGTCGTGGTTCCGGAATTCACGTGGGAGTCCTTGCGTGACACTGTCGCGGCACTCGACGCGGACCAGGTCGCGCACATGAAGGAGAGAGCGAGTACGGTGGCTGCCGAACTCAACTCCGCGTCGGAGGGCCGGGCGTTCCTCGCAGCCATCAGTGAGTCAGCGGGCGGGAGTTCACGATGAAGGCGAACTGGGCGCTGTACAAGGAGACGCTGGGTGTTCTTCCGCGGAGCGCGGCCCGTTTCCTCGCGTTCTATGCGGCCGTCATGGGCGCGTTGGCTCTGATGGACGGCTTCGCTCTCGGAATGCTCGCCGTGGTGATCGCGCCTCTCGTGAGCAGACAGCCCATCACCCTGCCCATCGTGGGCACCTTGGAGGGCGCGCAGGTTCTGATCCCGCTCGGCCTGGTATGCGTGCTGATCGTGCTCAAGGGCGTCTTCGCGCTCATCCTCCAGTGGTACGCCACACGACGCTTCGCCGCCTACGAGCTCCAGCTCGGCGTACGCGTGTTCGACGGGTACATCCGTGCTCCATGGATCGAACGTCTGCGCCGCAATTCCTCGGACCTCGTGCGGATCAGCGATTCCAGTGTGAGCACGACGATCTCCGGTTTCCTTCTTCCCGGTGCGTCGGTCATCGGCGAGTTCATGAGCTTCTTCTCTCTCATCCTCGTGCTGGGGATCGCGCAGCCCTTCGTCGGTCTGGTGACGCTCGTCTACCTCGGAGCTATCGCACTGGTGCTCCAACTCCAGATCTCCCGTCGCTCGAAGCAGGCGGGGCAGGTGGCGCTGCGGTATTCGTTGCGCTCCTCTCGCCTGATCACGGAGATGATCGGTGCGCTGAAGGAGGTCACGCTGCGTGGCAGCGCCTCCGAGGTCGCCGGGGTCGTACGGGAGAACCGCGCGCATGCGACCCAGGCGCGTGCCAACTCCCAGTTCCTCGCTCAGGTCCCGCGCTACGTGCTCGATGTGGCGCTGATCGGTGGAATCGTCGTCGTCGGTGCGACCGGGTTCCTGACGGACGGGACCGTGGATGGCGCAATCGGATCGATCGCGCTGTTCGGCCTCGCCGGGTTCCGTCTCGCCCCCTCGCTCATCAGATTCCAGAGCGTCCTCCAGCAGCTGAACGTCAGTGCGCCGCACGCACGCGCGGTTCTGGAAGAGGTCCGCCGCTCGGATCGCTACATGGAGGCGGCCAGCATCGGGGATACCGCCGTGCTCCCGCCTCAGCCCAGAGCACTGCGTCTCGTGGACGTGGGATTCCGCTACTCGCCCGACTCGGCCGAAGCCGTTCGGGGCGTCGACATCGAGATCCCCTTCGGATCCCAGGTGGCGTTCGTGGGTGCATCCGGAGCGGGCAAGTCGACGATGATCGATCTGCTTCTGGGATTGATCGAGCCGACGCACGGTGCCATCACGGTCGACGACGTGCCCCTCGGAGGGGTGCTCAACGCGTGGCGGGCGCAGATCTCCTACGTGCCGCAGGAGGTCTCGCTCTTCGACGCGACCGTGGCGCAGAACGTCGCCCTGAGCTGGCGCACAGATTTCGATCGCGATCGAGTGCGGGAGGCGCTGCGCCGTGCGCAGGTGCTTCCGCTCATCGAGGGGCGCGAGGGCGGAATCGACAGCAGGATCGGAGAACGCGGACTGTCGCTCTCCGGAGGCCAGCGACAGCGTCTCGGGATCGCTCGTGCGCTCTACACCGATCCGCTCGTCCTGGTGATGGATGAGGCCACCAGTGCGTTGGACACGGCCACCGAAGCGGCGGTGACGAGCGCGATCGAAGAGCTTCGCGGCTCGGTCACCACGATCACCGTCGCTCACCGTCTGTCGACGATCCGTAACGCCGACATCGTCTTCTTCATGCGTGACGGACAGGTCGCCGCCGCAGGAACCTTCAACGAGGTCGTTGCGGCTGAGCCCGAGTTCGCACTGCAAGCGGCGCTGGCGGGGCTGATCGAAGCGGAAGACCCTCATGCCGACAATGGCCTCTGACGTTCCCGCAGTCGATGTCATCGTCGGAGTGCACAACGGCGACAGGCCTATCGAGCGCGCAGTGCGTTCGGTGCTCGCGTCGACCGTTCACGTGCGGGTGAGCGTCGTCGCACACAACGTCGGCACGGATGTGATCGCCCGGCGCCTGGGGGAGCTGGTCGACGACCCGCGGGTGCGCATCCTCTCTCTTCAGGACGGCGTCAGATCCCCGGCGAACGCGTTCAATCGCGGTCTGGACGCGGCGACAGGGACGTACGTCGCCATCGTCGGTTCTGATGACTCACTCGAAGCCGGAGCGCTCGACGCGTGGGTCGCGCTCGCGGAACGACACGCTGCCGATGCCGTGATCGCACCGATCATCCGGGACGGCGATCATGCGGTCCCGACTCCACGGATACGCGATCGCCGCCGCGTCCGCGTGCTGGACGCAGATCGCGACCGCGTGTTCGAACGCACAGCCGCGTTGGGCATTCAACGCAGGAAGACGACGGACTCGCTGCGCTATGCGACGGGTCTGCCCCGCGGAGTCGACCAGGAGTTCGGACTCCGTCTGTGGACCACGAAGAGGATCGTGTTCGACCCGGCGACTCCGGTCTACCGTGAACATGCGGATCAGAACGATCGGGTCACGCATGCATTCGGACCGCTGATCGAGGACTTCGCCTTCCTCGACGGGATCGAATCGGCAGTCGCCGGACTGGCGCTCCCTCTCCGTCGCGCGGTGGTCGCCAAGCTCGTTCGGGTGCATCTCGTTCCCGCCGTCAGCAACCGAGCCAGAGCGAAGAGTCTCGATACCGCTGATCTGGACGCGGCGGACGACATCCTGCGCCGGTTGAGCGCTCTCGCGCCTGGAATGCAACGCCTGTTGCCGCGCGCCCTTCGCGGCGACCTCGCGGCGATCAGACACCGGTCGGTTGCGGAGGCGGTCGACGTCACCCGCCGCTCGCGCTCGCGTCTCACGGAGGTGCTTCCCGATGATCCGTGGCTGTTCTTGCATCGCCACGCGCCGCTGCGCAGTCTGAGCGCAGGACGTTCGGTGATGCGTCGGACGCAGATCGCGTACGCTGCACGCCGGCCGCAGACAACCGCTCCAGACGATGGAGGTCCCCGATGAAGGTCGTCGTTCTTGCGCCTCGGGGCGCGACAGCAGTCGACGCCATCCGGGCCACCGGTGATGTCGAGACGATCGGCTGGGCGCCATCGGGTTCCGACGTCGTCGTGCGTCGCCCCGCTCCGTGGGCAGCAGGTCTTCAACGTCGGCTGGGCTCGGGCATCCCGGTGCGCATCCTGCTTCGGTTCCTGGGAGCGGACGACGCGACGCAGTTCGCCAGGGCTGTCGCTTCAGACCCGTCCGCGCAGCGCGTGCTGGCATCCGCGGATCTCGTGGTCGCCGCCGAGGAGGATGCGACCTATGCCGCGTGGCGCGCCGCCCGGTCCTCCTCTCGCCCCCGCGCGGTCTACGGATTTGCGGCTGCCAGGGCGATCCTGGAGTCGGGTTCCGAGGAGACCTCATGAATCGTCCGCATCTGCTGTACACCGCGTGGAGCTTCCCGCCGAGCCGTGCAGGTGGTGTCTACCGTGCTGTCGCGACCGTGAACGCGTTCGCGAACGCCGGATGGGACGTGACGGTGCTCACCGTACCGGAGGCACTGTTCCGCACCTCGACCGGATCCGACGAGGAACTGGCCAGACAGATCGCCCCGGGTGTTCGGGTGGTGCGCGAGGACCCTCATGTTCCGGCGTTCCAGAACGACATCGCCCGGTGGTCGTTCGGGCGTGCGCGCTTCCCCGAGGTGCACAAGCTGCTGGACCTCCGCAAGGACTTCGTCCACTTTCCCGAGCCCAATTACGGCCGTTGGCGTCCGGGGCTCGAAGCGATGGCCGAGCGCGTCCACGGTGAGCATCCGGTCGACCTCGCGATCGGAACCGCGAATCCGCACGTGGACTTCATCCCTGGCTGGCATCTGAATCGGCGACACGGCGTTCCCTACGTCATGGACTACCGCGACGCATGGCAACTCGACGTGTTCTCGGGTCGACGGCTGATCACCGCGACACGTGGCGTGCGCAGATGGGAACGTCGTCTGATGGAGTCCGCGACAGAGATCTGGTTCGTCAACGACGCGATCAGGTCGTGGCATGCGAACGAGTACGCGGGCGAGGTCGATCGCATGCGCGTCGTCGCCAATGGTTTCGACGAGTATCGAGAGTCCCTGCAGATCCCGGTTCGAGAGGAACGCACGGACGGCCTGGTGTTCGGCTACATCGGCACGATCACCCCCAACGTTCCCCTCGCGGTGCTCATCGACGGGTGGAGACGCGCGCGTGAGCGCGAGCAGCATCTTGCCGGAGCCCGGCTCGTGCTGCGCGGATACATCGGGCATTTCGGAGCCGGTGACGCCGCGGCTTCGCAGGCCATCGAGGCCGCAGCGCCGGATGGCGTGAGCTACGAGGGCCCCGTGGGCAAGTCCGACATCGCAGCCGCCTACCGAGGGTTCGACGCGCTCGTGTTGGCGCTCGGGACGGGCAGGTACGTGACCAGTGGCAAGGTGTTCGAGTACGCGGCCACCGGAATCCCCGTCGTCTCGGTGCACGATCCGGGTAACGCAGCGACGGATGTCATGAAGGATTCTCCAGCCTGGGTACCGGCGGCCGCGCTGACGACGGAAGGCGTCGCCGACGCGTTCAGCCGCGCAGCGCGGATGGCGGCGTCTCAGACCGCAGCGGATCGCGCGACGGCGCAGCGGTGGGGGGCGCAGTACTCCCGCTCAGGCCAGCTCGACCCCCGCATCGCCGCCCTGACCGCCGCGGTCGGGCACTAGTTCGCGGCAAGTCGCGCGATCGCCCGTACCCAGGTCCCGACCTGGTGCTCGGCGGAGATCTCGGTGGCCGCGAGGTCCGAGGCGCGCTTCCACGCGCTGACCGCCTCCGGAGAGAGAGCGTCGAGGGCCTCGGCGACATCGCGAGCCTCGAATCCGGAGGTCACGACACCGAAGCCGTAGCGTTCCGTCATGCCCGCCATGGCGGGCGTCGGTCCCACGATCACGCCCAAGCGCGCCTGCACGAAATCGAAGAACTTGTTGGGGAGCGCGAGACGGTGGTTCGTCGACGTGGCCGGCAGGATATGGATCCCGACATCGTGTTGCGCGAGGGTGTCGATCAGATCCGCGTGGGGAACTCCATCGAGCACACGGACGTTCGGCAGCTCCGCCGCACGAGCGCGCAGCCGGTCGATGTACGCGCGATCGTTCGGCATCAGGTGGAGGGTGAACTCGATGTCGGCTCGGCTCAGAGCCACGCCTTCGATCATGGTCTCCAGATGGCGTCCCGCCAGGGCAGCACCGGTGTGGACCACGCGAATCGGGGAACCGACGGGACGCACGGGACGATCCTCGAAGTCCGACGCGTTCGTGACGACCTCGGCGGTCAGGCCGAAGGCACGATAGCGCTCGGCGATCTCGGCGGCGACGGTGGTGGTCGATGCCGCCGGAGCGGCGAAGGTGCGAACCTGCCACCCGTTGTACGGGCCGCGGTGGGCGGCCCAGGCGGGATTGTCATCGTGCAGGCCGGGGAAGAACTCGTGGAGATCGACATGAACGCGATCCGCGGAGACGAGATCGTAGGCGAGGGGAGCCGCGTCGATATCGTTGGCGAGGACCAGGTCGACAGCCGTGCCCTTCAGCGCCTCCCGCGCGGCACGCAGCAACGGTGAAGTCCGATGGATGAGACCGTAGGCCCGCAAGCGCAGGAGCACCGATTCGAGACGCATGCGACGGGTGCGCGCGACACCGCTCGGCGGCAGGGGCAGCGTGATGTGTTGAGCGGATCCGGCGGGGCGCGATCCGAAGCCGGCCGTGATGATGTCGTACGAGCCGGAGAGAGCCGCGATCTGTCGCTGCAGGCGCGCGTCGGAGTTCAGGTCGGAGAAGGAGATGATCAGCAGTCGGGTCATGTCAGGCGGCACTCCGGGGTGAGTCGGGGGAGATCCATGTGTGAGCGAGGATGTCGGCGCTGAGCCGGCCGTCGTGCACGGCGCCGGTGAAAGCGGATCCGGCCTCCGCGATGCGCGCCCGTTCCGCGGGATCGGCGGCCAGACGGCGCAGCACAGAGGACAAGGTGGCAGGGGTCGCCTCCACGATCGGAAGATCTCGTCCGGTCGCCGCGCGCACGCGGTCGCGGACGACGGGGGTCACATGGCCGACGACGACGCAGCCGGCAGCCATCGCCTCGCACGCGGCGACCCCGTAGCTGCCCAGGACGAACTGATCCAGCACCACGTCGGCGCGGCTGAGCTCGCCGGGCATCCGATCGTGGCGGACGCCCGAGGCCGTGCGATAGTCGATCACTCCCTCGGCGTGCAGCAGCTGTGCGACCGGATCCACCATCGCGGTTCCCTTCAGCGCAGAGCTGCTCGGGATGTGCACCACGCGCATCCCAGGAACGACGGTTCGTGCGTGGGCGCGCCAGCGCTCCACATCGATGACGACCGGGAGCCAGGTGGCGTCGGGGACATCGTCGAGGAGGTCCGGTGTCGTGACGAACACGGGACCCGAGAGCTGGGCGAGGAGCGACCTGTTCCGCCGTGCGATGCGGTCTGCCTGCCGCTCGGCAGAAGTGAGTTCCTCGTGCGGGCGTCCGGCTGATCGCACGTCTGTGCCGTGACAGACGAAGGCCACCGATATCCCCGTGCCGAGCCGGGCAAGCTGACGACGCAGGTCGCGTCGGGCCAATCGGCCGAACGGTGGGATCAGTGATTCGACGAGGAGGTGTGAGAAGCCCTCTGCTGCCGTGGACTGCGCGCGTTGCCACCGCGGGGAGTTCTGGAAGACACGTCGCGAGACCCGCGCGTCCGCAGGGAAGCCGAACGCGGATTCCACGGCGAGCGATCTCGCGCCGAGGTGAGCCACGGCCTGCTCGAGAGCGCGTGCCCATTGCGTGGCCTGCCCCGCGTAGTTCGCCGGCGCGATGAGCACGCGTGTCAGCGTCGGAGGTGCCGTCGCGATCTCCCGCAGATCGGTCCGCCGGGGTAGTCCGATCCGCAGTGCGGCGAGCCGACCGATCGGGCTGGCAGGGTGCCTGGCGATCCAGTCGGCGAGACGCTCTCCTGCCGAGGTCGTCACATCGGCCTCCGCGCGCGGTCGACAGCGCGTTCGTAGATGCCGGTCAACGCGGCGGCCACGGTCGAGGGGAGGAATCGACGGGAGACCGTCTCCGCGACATCCTCAGCAGACAGATGGCGGGAGGTCTCGACCAGACTCTGCACGGCATCCGCATAGGCTGGGCCGTCTTGGACGGAGACGAATCGGCTCACGGCGGGGTCGGCGTAGTCGACCGCACCGGTCGCGACTCCGCTCACGATCGGGCGTCCGTGCACCAGCGCCTCTGCCGTCACCACGCAGAAATTGTCGCCCTGAGTGGGGAGCAGGAACATGGCGGCAGCGGCGAGCTCGCGAGAGACGCCGTCGTCGTCGAGTCGCCCCGGCAGGCGGAGCCGATCGGAGACGCCACGGCGACGGGCTTCGGCGCGCATCTCCTCGCCCAGCGGGCCTTCTCCGACCCACGTGAGAGAGGCGTCCACACCTCGCTCCACGAGAGTCGCCATCGCATCGAGTGCGAGAAGCGGTCCTTTTCGGGGGATGAGACCTCCGACGGAGAGGAGCGGCACCCCCGCGGTCGGACGGGGAGCGAGAGCGGCGGGAGCATCCACGACGCACGGGACGATGTCGATCGGCGCGCTGCGGAACCGACGGATCGCGTCCGCAAGCCGTGTGCTCTCCGCGATGACCGCGTCGGCGTGGTCGAGTCGGGGGCCGAGGATCCGCAACGCGGCGCGCTCGCCGGTGCCCAACGTCTCCGGAGCGCTGATACCTGACCAGTGCTCCGAATGCACCCATGCGCGTCCCTGCCCGGGGCGACCGGTGAGCCAGGGGAGGAGTCCCGTGAGCGCGTGCGTATGCACCACATCATGATCGAGCGCCGCCTGGGAGACGACACGTCGCGCTCTCGTATAGGAACGCGGATCGGATCTTCTCAGGCTCTCGTGACGATAGCCGTATCCGTGGCCTGGGGCGGGGGGAGAGGGGGTGCCGCGCTGCCAGTCCAGATGCAGGACGGTGACCTCGTGCCGGTCTGCCAGTGCTTCCACCTCGCGACGGACGAAGACCCCGGACACCGGGGACTCCGCGGTCGGGAACCACGGAGTCACGACGAGGATGCGCACCGGTCCAGGTTATCGCGGATGCCTGATCGCTCAGGTTCGCCGATCTAGACTGTCTCCGTGAAGATCGTCAGCGTCGTGGGCGCTCGCCCCCAGTTCGTCAAGCTCGCCCCCATCCACAAGGCCGCGCTCGCCGCAGGCGTGGAGCACGTGATCGTGCACACCGGGCAGCACTATGACCCGATGCTGTCTGATGTCTTCTTCGAGGACCTCGGCATCGGCGCGCCCGACGTGCACCTCGGAGTCGGCAGCGGTTCCCATGGCGTGCAGACCGGCTCGATGCTGGCTGCTCTCGACGCGGTATTCGACGAGCATCGTCCCGATTGGGTGCTCGTGTACGGCGACACCAACTCCACGGTCGCTGCGGCTCTGAGCGCGGTGAAGATGCACATTCCCGTCGCCCATCTCGAGGCGGGACTGCGCAGCTTCAACCGTCGGATGCCGGAGGAGCACAACCGCGTGATGACCGATCATGCCGCCGATCTCCTGCTCGCTCCCACGCAGGTCGCCGTCGAGCATCTCTCCGACGAGGGGCTCGCCGCGCGCACCGTGCTGGTGGGGGACGTGATGACCGATGTGCTGCTCGAAGTGCGCGACGAGGTCGGTGCCCGCCCGTCGCCGCTGCTCGACGAGCTCGATCTCGTGCCGGGCGAGTACTACGTCGCAACCATCCACCGCGCGGAGAACACCGACGATCCGGAGCGCCTCGCCGAAGTCGCAACTGCGCTCGGGGGTCTCGACAAGCCCGTCGTCCTCCTCGCCCATCCCCGTGTCGTCGCGAAGGCGGCCGCACACGGGATCGCCCTGACTCAGGGGGCGCTCATCGCCCATGCACCCCTCGCCTATCCCGAGCTGATCGCCGCGGCGCTCTCCAGTGCGGGTGTCGTGACGGATTCAGGTGGATTGCAGAAGGAGGCATTCCTCCTCGGCATCCCCTGCACTACCGTGCGTACCGAGACAGAGTGGGTGGAGACGGTCGAACTCGGTTGGAACGTGCTCGCGAATACGGCCTCCGAGATCACGGCAGCTGTCACACGTCCCCGCCCGGCCGACACGGGTGACGCACCCTACGGCGACGGTCATGCGGCTGAGCGTGTCATCGCCGAGCTGATCAGGGCAGCCGGGGAGACGTCTGGCACGTGAGCGTGGCTGCGACTGCCACGCGGACGCGTCGCAGCTTCCGGACTGACGTCCAAGGACTGCGCGCGATCGCCGTCGGCCTGGTGCTGCTCTACCACGCGGGCGTGCCGTTCATCACCGGTGGCTATGTCGGCGTCGACGTCTTCTTCGTGATCTCCGGGTTCCTGATCTCCAGTCATCTCCTGGAGTCCTTGGAACGGGACGGGAAGATCCGTTTCGCGGAGTTCTATGCGCGCCGTATCCGCCGCATCCTTCCGGCCTCGCTGGTGGTCGCGGTGCTGACGGCGCTCGCCGCGATCATCTTCTACCCGCCTCTGGCCCTCGAGCGGGTGCTGCGCGACGCCCTCGCGACGATCCTCTACGTGCCCAACGTCTGGTTCGCGATTCAGAACACCGACTATCTCGCGGATCATGCGGCGTCGCCCTATCAGCACTACTGGTCGCTGGGAGTCGAAGAGCAGTTCTATCTGCTGTGGCCGCTGATCCTGTTGTCCCTCGCGCTTCTCGTGAGGCGGCGCCGTGGCCTGCTCATCGCAGGGATCGCGGTACTGGCCGCTGCCAGCCTGATCGGCGGCATCCTGATGACCCCGATCAACCAACCTGCCGCCTTCTTCCTCCTGCCGACGCGTGCCTGGGAGCTTCTGATCGGAGCACTCGTCGGAGCCGTGCTGCTGCACGGCGCACCGCACGTCCCCCGATGGGTCGACGCGATCGGCGGCTGGATCGGGATCGGGATGATCCTCGGGGCCGCCGTGCTGTACGACGATGGCACCGTCTTTCCCGGCACCGCAGCGATGCTTCCGACGTTCGGTACCGCGCTGGTCATCCTGTTCGGCGCCCGTGCCGTCTCCCTGGGACCGACGCGCGCGCTCTCGATCCGTCCGATGCAGTTCATCGGTCTGATCTCATACTCGCTGTACCTCGTGCATTGGCCGCTGCTGATCGTCACACAGGCGGCGGTGGGCGAGCAGAACCCGCTCCGCCTGACGATCAAGGTGCTGCTGGGAGTCGTGCTCGCGCTACCGCTCGCCTGGCTGCTGTTCCGTTTCGTGGAGACGCCGCTCCGTGCTCCCCGCGCTCTCGTACATCGGCCCGCCCAGGTCACGCTCTGGGGCACGTTGGGACTGACCGCCGTGCTCGTCATCGCGACGGTGGGGGCCGTGCAATGGTCGGCGACCCGCGACGCCGGCACCGGCGGCGTCGTGGCCGCGGCGCCCGACTTCCCCACCATGCCGCCGCAGGCCACCACTTTCGTCCCGCGCAACATGACGCCCTCGCTCGAGGCTGTCTCCGATGACGTCGCGCCCATGTACGGCGACGGCTGCCACTACGACGTCACACGCGAAGACGTGCAGGACTGCCATTACGGCAACACCGACGGCGACCTCACCGTCGCGGTGTTCGGCGACTCGCACTCCGCTCAGTGGTTCCCCGCGGTCGACGATTTCGCGGAGTCCGCAGGGAACGTCCGGATCGACACCTACACGAAGTCGTCGTGCCCCGCCGTCGATGTCACGGTGCTGGACAAGGACGTTCCGTACGCCTCGTGCGACCGCTGGCGCGACGCGGTACTCGCATCCCTCGTCGCCGACCCGCCCGACCTCGTAGTCATCTCCAGCTACGCCGGCTACGGGCTCGCCGACGCCTCGGGCGCTCAGGCCATCGCGGACGCGTGGGCGCGCGGAGTCGAGAGCACGGTGACACACCTCCGTGAGGCTGGGAGCGAAGTTCTGGTGATCGCCGACACGCCCCGATTCGCCTCTGCCCCGGCGACATGCGCATCGGCGAACGTCCTGGATGTCACGGTGTGCGCGGGGGAGCGGGCATCCGTTCTCGATGCGGACTTCACCGCCCAGGAGCGCGCCGCGGTCGAAGCCGCCGGCGGGACCTACGCGGACCTGACCGACTTCATCTGCGACGCGGAGACGTGCCCCGTGATCATCGACGACATGTTCGTGTATCGCGATGTCAACCACATGACCTCGACGTTCGTCTCCTACCTCGCCCCCGCCCTCGAACCGACGCTCGCCTCGCTGCTCGGCATCGACGCAGGAACGGACCCGTAGACTGGATCCCATGCGTATCGCCGTCGTGGCCCTCGGAAAGATCGGGCTCCCTCTCGCCGTCCAGTTCGCCTCCTCCGGTCACGACGTGATCGGCGTCGACGTCAACCAGAAGGCTGTCGACATCATCAATCAGGGACGTGAGCCCTTCCCCGGCGAGGCGCACCTCGAAGAGCGTCTTGCGGAGCTGATCCCCGCCGGTCGCCTGCGCGCGACGACGAACTACGCCGAGGCCATTCCCGGCGCCGACGCCGTCGTGCTGGTCGCGCCGGTCTTCGTCAACGACGAGACGTGGGAGCCCGACTTCAAGTACATGGACTCGGCGACGAAGTCGCTCGCCGAGCACCTGACCCCCGGGACCCTCGTCTCCTACGAGACCACATTGCCCGTCGGCACCACCCGCAACCGCTGGAAGCCGATGCTCGAGGAGGGCTCCGGCCTGGTGGAGGGTACGGACTTCTTCCTCGCCTACTCGCCCGAGCGCGTGCTCACGGGTCGCGTGTTCGCCGACCTCCGCAAGTACCCGAAGCTCATCGGGGCGCTCTCCGACGAGGGCAACCGTCGCGCCCGCGAGTTCTACGAGGCCGTACTGCAGTTCGACGAGCGCACCGACCTGCCGCGACCCAACGGAGTCTGGGACCTCGGCACGACCGAGGCATCCGAGATGGCGAAGCTCGCAGAGACGACATACCGCGATGTCAACATCGGCCTCGCCAACCAGTTCGGTCTCTTCGCCGCGTCGCACGGCATCGATGTCTACAAGGTGATCGAAGCCTGCAACTCCCAGCCATACAGCCACATCCACCGCCCGGGTATCGCCGTCGGCGGTCACTGCATCCCCGTCTACCCGCGCCTGTATCTGTCGACCGACCCCGACGCCGACATCGTCCGTGTCGCACGCCAGCTGAACGCCTCGATGCCGGAGCGCCTCGTCGCGCAGGCGGAGGGCATCCTCGGCGATCTCAGCGGCCAGCGCGCCGTGGTTCTCGGCGCCGCGTACCGCGGTGGAGTGAAAGAGACCGCGTTCTCCGGCGTGTTCCCGACCGTCAAGGCGCTCAAGGAGCGTGGCGCCGAGGTCGTCGTGCATGACCCTCTGTACACCGATGAGGAACTTCGCGGCCTCGGCTTCGAGCCGTACGCGATCGGCGGACAGGTCGACCTCGCGGTTCTGCAGACGGACCACGCCGACTACAAGGAGCTCACGCCTGCGCAGCTGCCCGGCATCAAGCTCATCGTCGACGGTCGGGCGACGACCGACCCCGCACTCTGGGTCGGAACGCCGCGCATCGTCGTGGGAACGGCCGCCTGATGGATCTGCTCGTCGTCGGGTCGGGTTTCTTCGGCCTCACCATTGCCGAGCGCGCTGCAGAAGCGGGCCGCAAAGTCACCGTCATCGACCGCCGCCACCACATCGGCGGCAACGCCTACAGCGAGGCGGAGCCCGAGACGGGCATCGAGGTGCACCGATACGGCGCCCACCTCTTCCACACATCCAACGCGACCGTGTGGGAGTACGTGAACCGCTTCACGTCGTTCACGAACTACGTCCACCGCGTCTACACGACGCACAAGGGCACCGTCTTCCCGATGCCGGTGAACCTCGGCACGATCAACCAGTTCTTCCAGTCCGCCTACACGCCGGACCAGGCACGCGCGCTCGTCAAGGAGCAGGCGGGGGAGTTCGACGCGAAGACGGCGGCGAACTTCGAGGAGAAGGGCATCGCGCTCGTCGGGCGTCCGTTGTTCGAGGCGTTCTTCCGCGATTACACGGCGAAGCAGTGGCAGACCGACCCGCACAAGCTCTCCGGCGACATCATCAGCCGTCTGCCCGTGCGCTATACGTACGACAACCGCTACTTCAACGACACCTGGGAAGGTCTGCCGATCGACGGGTACACCGCCTGGATCGAGCGGATGGCCGATCACCCGAACATCGACGTCAAGCTCGACGTGGACTATTTCGATGAGGCGCAGCCGCTCAACAAGAAGGCGACCGTCGGACAGCTGCCTGTCGTGTACACCGGTCCCGTGGATCGGTATTTCGACTACACCGAGGGAGCGCTGAGCTGGCGCACGCTGGACTTCGAGCAGGAAGTGCTGAACGTCGGCGACTTCCAAGGCACCAGCGTCATGAACTACCCGGACATGGACGTGCCGTACACGCGCATCCACGAGTTCAAGCACTTCCACCCGGAGCGCAAGGACATCTACGAGTCGGACAAGACCGTGATCATGCGCGAGTTCTCGCGCTTCGCAACTCGCGAGGACGAGCCGTACTACCCCGTGAACACCCCCACCGACCGCGAGGGCCTGCTGGCCTACCGCGAGCTCGCGAAGGGTGAGAAGGATGTGCACTTCGGTGGGCGTCTCGGCACGTACCAGTACCTCGACATGCACATGGCCATCGGCTCGGCGCTGTCGCTCTGGAACAACACACTCTCGTAGACTCGACACTGTGAGTCGCACTGCGGTCGGGGCACCGGGGACGCCCCGGAGATACCTGCATTCGTTGTGGCTGCTGTCCGCGCGTGACCTCAAGGTTCGCTACGCGACCAGCATGCTGGGCTACGTCTGGTCGGTGCTCGACCCGCTGGTGATGAGCCTGATCTACTGGTTCGTCTTCACGCAGGTCTTCCACCGCGATGTGGGCGAGGAGCCGTACATCGTATTCCTCATCAGCGCCCTGCTGCCGTGGGTGTGGTTCAACTCGTCGGTGAGCGACTTCACGCGCGCTTTCAAGAAGGACGCGCGGTTGGTGCGGTCGACGGCGATCCCGCGGACGATCTGGGTCAACCGCATCGTGCTGAGCAAGGGCATCGAGTATCTGTTCTCGCTCCCCGTGCTCGTGCTCTTCATCGTGATCAGCCTGCTGGTGGAGACGGACCCGAGCAAGGTCGTGCAGATCGGCTGGGGCGTGCTCTGGATGCCGGTGGCGATGCTCTTGCAGACGATCCTGCTCGTCGGACTGGGACTGCTCATCGCGCCGCTGTGCGTGATGTACGTCGATCTCGAGCGGACCACGGCGTTGATCCTGCGGGCGATGTTCTATGCGACCCCGATCATCTACAACGTGACGGACCTGCCGGGTATCGCGCAGACGCTGGGGGCGTTCAACCCGCTCGCCGGAATCTTCATGCTCTACCGGATGGCCTTCTTCCCCGATCAGTGGAACCTGTTCACGCTGGTGATCAGTGTGGTGATGAGTCTGGCGATCCTCGCACTCGGCGTGTGGGCTTTCCGGCGGCTCGAGCGTCCTGTGTTGAAGGAGCTGTGATGCCGGCCGCGATCGAAGTACAGGGGCTCGGCGTGCATTTCCGACGGAACCGGCGGGGGAACCGGACCTTCAAGGACCTGTTCGCCGGCGCGTCCCGTCGCTCGCGCCCCGGAGAATTCTGGGCCCTGCGTGATGTCTCGTTCTCCGTGCAGCAGGGGGAGTCGATCGGCGTCGTAGGACGCAACGGTCAGGGGAAGTCCACGCTGCTGCGTCTCGTTGCCAAGGTGCTGCTGCCCGACGAAGGCACTGTCGCCGTCAACGGCGGCGTCGCGCCGCTGATCGAGATCACCGGTGGTTTCGTCGGTGACCTCACGGTGCGCGAGAACGTCCGGCTCACGGCCGGTCTGCACGGTATGTCACGCGACGAGGTGTCGCGCCGCTACGACAGCATCATCGCCTTCGCCGAACTCCACGGGTTCGAGGAGACGCCGTACAAGCACCTCTCCAATGGTATGAAGGTGCGGCTCGCTTTCTCGGTCGTGTCGCAGCTCGACGAGCCGATCCTCCTCGTCGACGAGGTGCTCGCTGTCGGCGACAAGGCCTTCAGGGAGAAGTGCTACACGCGCATCGACGAGCTGCTCGCCGAAGGCCGCACACTCTTCTTCGTGAGCCACAACGAGCGTGACCTCCGCCGTTTCTGCACGCGGGGGCTCTACCTCGACAAGGGCGCGCTTGTGTTGGATGCGCCGATCGCAGAGGTCCTCGATCGGTACAACGCGGACTACAACGTCTAGCCGCAGGCTCGCGGGCGTCGACGGAGTACCGGATCAGAGCCCTACGAGGCCCCGGACCACCTGCAGGGAACGCGTGGCGGCGTCCAGTTGCGCGCTCGTCGAACTCGCGTTGTCGATCGCCGCTCTCAGGGCGACGAGCTTGGATGCGTAGTCGGCCACCGCGGTGGACCATTCGGAGGCGATGGAACTCGGTGCGACGGAGTCCGCCAGACGCTCGGCGTCCTGCTGCAGCTGGTCCACGATCTGCGCCGCCTCCTGGCCTGCCATGCCCGGGAGGAAGCCGAGACCGGTGACGGCGTCGTCGAGGCGCGGCTGCACGAGCCCAGTGAACGTCGCCAGATCGGGGTCGCCTACAGGCGGAGGAGACACCTCCGGTGTGCGTGTCGGGGTCGGCTCGGGGGACGGCGTCGCGGAGGCGGAAGCGCTCGGCGACGGTGATGCGGAATCCGTCGGCGACGCGGTGGGCTCGGGGGAGCCGCCGCGCGGGAGGAAGACGACCAGCAACGTGACGACGATCGCGGCCGCCAGCACAGAGAGCCCGACGATCAGCCAGATCCGGCCGCGGCGCTTCGGTGGCGGGGGGATCGGCGCCCACCGGAGTTCGGGCTGCTGCTCGCTCATGTTCAGTCCTCCAGAGGGGCCATCGGCTGCCAGCTCCGGTCGCGGCCGAGTCGTCCGCCATCTTTGAGCCCGCGGAACAGGTTGCTGGTGCCGCGTACCGTCCGCTCGACGAAGACCAGGCGGATCAGCTCCTTGAAGAAAGTGGCCGTCGTGCCGAGTCCGAAGAGCACGGGGTTGTAGACGCCGTGCGCGCGGTAGTACTGCTTGATGAACGCGCGGTTTCGCATGATGTAGTAGCGGTAGGCGTTGCTCGACGCGTTCATGTGGCGCACACCCATGTCCCACTGCTTGATCTCGCGGGTGCGGCGGAGCACGAATTCGTCGACGATGACGGCTGTCGTCTTGCGTGACGCCAGCCAGCCGTACATCTGGTCATCCCAGTAGATGAAGAAACGCGGGTCGGGGAGTCCGATCTGCTGCACGATCGAACGGTGGATGAACATGCCCTCGAAGCAACCGCTGTTCATCTCCTTGTACCCCGACGCGTCGAAACCGGCGGGGGCGAAAGGGATCGGGATGCCCATGCGTTCGGCGATGCGGTACTGCCAATAGAACTCGCTGCCGTCGTAGTCATAGCGTCGCCCCTGGATGCTCTTGAACCGGGGGGCCCACTTGCCCATCCTGGCCAGGCCGTCGGAGAGCACCTCGACGTCGTCGTCCATCATCCAGATCCACTCGGATCCGAGCTCGTACGCGGTGCGCATACCCTCGCTGAAGCCACCGGAGCCGCCGGTGTTGGTCTCGAGCCGCCGATAGACGATCTCGGTGCCCAGGCGCTCCCGGAACGACTCCACGACGTCCGTGGTGTCGTCCACCGAGGCGTTGTCGATGATCACGACGTGGCCCGGCTTCGGATCCATGGCAGTGATGCTCGTCAGCAGCCCGGTGAGGAGATGAGACCGGTTGAAGGTGACGATCACGATGGTCGCTGCGGCCGGGTCGAATGCAGCGGGTGCCGCGGTCATGCCTTCTCCTCGAAGATCTGCTGCCAGGACTGGGGGGAGACGAGCTCGGGAAGCGCATCGCGATACTGACGCTGGAGTTCAGGCCAGCGGCGACGGAGCTCGGCGTGCAGTCGGATCGTATCTCGTAGCAGCTGTCGGTACTTCCGGCGATCGCGGGTGTAGATGTTCTTCCCGGAGCCGTCTGCAGCGCTGACCAATGCGCTGTCGAAGGCGGGAACGCGCCACCAGTGCGCGTCTTCCTTGCCGAACTCGACCTCGGGCTGAGCGACGTTCGCGGGGTGCGGAGCATGCACCCAGTGCGACACCAGGGTTGACAGCGTGAACCAGCGCAACTGCAGGCCGGACGGGCTGTCCAGATTGTTCTTGTTCAGTTGCTTGTAGACCCTGCGGCCGTGTCGCGAGTGGAGGACGGTGGCGGGGTCCTTATGGACGACCGTCTCCGGGTGCTTCGCTGCGAGGGCCCGGGCCGCCGGCATGGCCGTTGCGAGGTTCTTCTTCATGTGGTCGGGTCCGGAGAGCACGTCACGCAGAGCCTGTGCGCGGAGCGCGACGGGGTAGTACTGCATCATCATCAGATGCTTGAGGTCGACCCTTCGGCTGTGGGTCAGGAGCCGCCCACCGCGGGGGACGTTCGAGTGCAGGAGGCCGGCCACGATGCGGTTGCGGGCGTGGAAGTACGCCTGCCAGTCGATCGTGTCGTCCTTGTTGACCCACGACACGTGCCAGAGCGCCACTCCCGGCATCGACACCGTGGGGAACCCGGCGTTGCCCGCGCGCAGGCAGAATTCGGCGTCATCCCACTTGATGAATGCGGGCAGGGAGAGGCCCACTTCGCGGATCGCTTCGAGCGGAATCAGACACATCCACCAGCCGTTGTAGTCGGAATCCATCCGCATGTGCAGCAGCTTCGACTGGCGCAGGTTCGCGACGCCGAAGTCGTGCGGCATCTTGTCCTGGTAGAGGTTGCGCCACATGAAGGGACCTTCGTCTACGACCTCGGCCCAGCCGTGCAGCTTCGGACGGTCGAGCAGGTCGAACATGTGTCCGCCGACGAGCACCGGGGTTGTCGCGTATTGGCCGAAGACGATGGAGCGACGGAGAGACTCGGGCTCGAGGCGCACGTCATCGTCGAGCAACTGCACGAAATCGCTCTCCGGGCGTTGAAGGGTCTCGTGCATGGCCCGCGCGAACCCGCCGGAGCCGCCGAGGTTCGCCTGGCGGATGACCTGCAGGGTCTCGCCGAGCTGTGCGGCGACCTCGTCATAGCCGTCCTGTTCGGCGACGAGCTGTGTGCCCTGGTCGATCAGGAAGATCCGGTCGACGAACTCCAGCGCGTCGGGGGAAGCGGCCAGTGCCCGTAGGGTCTCGACGCAGTAGTCCGGCTTGTTGTATGTCGTGATTCCCAGCGATGCCTTGCCGGTACGTGCGGGCTCGTGCTCGGTCGTCCACTCCGCACCCTCGAGCACCGCGTGCTTCTCGTCGGCGACGATGTCGAACCAGATCCAGCCGCCGTCGCTGTACTGAGTCAGGTCGAGGTCGAACGAGGTCGAGGACTCGCCGGTCACCTCACGGGTCGCGACGCGTTGGCGGGTCCCTGAGCCGTTCGACCGATAGACCAGGATCGTGGCCGGTCCTGTCGTGCGCACGGTGAGCTGGACCTCGCGAACGCTGGTCCAGTGCTGCCAGTAGGAGGCGGGGAACGCGTTGAAGTAGGCTCCCAGCGACACGCGTCGCCCGGCGACGATCCGCGCGCGGTGACGCCCCAGGATGTTTCCGAGATGTGCACGGTTGGAGACACGGACGGGTTCATCTTCGATCACGGACCAGGTCTCCGGATCCGCGTACAGGGGGAGGAGGTCGGGATCGCGATCGAGCGGGAATACGACGTTCTGCAGGACGTGGGCCACGGGGGAGTTTCTCCGATGTTGTTGCGCCGACTGCCACCCTCGCAGGGGGCAGTGGACTCGACGAGCAGAGAGTAGCCTACCTCCCGTCACCTTCGGATCTGCGGGGAACCGGGCGCCCGGGATGCGAGAGAGCGCCGCGATAGGATGGCCGCGATGAAGGTATTGATCACCGGCGGCGCCGGCTACATCGGGTCGACCGTTGCGACGGCATGCATCGAAGCCGGCATCGACACCGTGCTGATCGACGATCTCTCCACCGGTCGGCGCGACTTCGGTGAAGGCCGGGGGCTGTACGTCGGTGATATCGCGGACCGCGACTTCGTGGCCGGCGTTCTTGCTGATCACCCGGACATCACCGCGGTCATCCACTGCGCCGCACGCATCGTCGTGCCGGAATCGGTCGCTGATCCGCTCGGCTACTACGACTCCAACGTGGGAAAGACGATCGTGCTGCTGCAGAGCCTGCGCGACGCCGGGATCGCCCGGATCGTTTTCAGTTCTTCTGCCGCGGTCTACGCGGGGGAGAGCGGCGCGGGAGTCGACGAGTCGGGTGTCCTCGCCCCGTCGAGCCCATATGCCATGACCAAGGCGATGGTGGAGAAGATTCTCGAAGACGCGGCGACCGCGGGGGACTTCCGCGCGATCGCACTGCGCTACTTCAATCCGATCGGCGCGGACCCCCGGCTGCGCACAGGGCTGCAGAACCCGACGCCCTCTCACGCTCTCGGCATGATCATGCGAGCGAAGGCAGCCGGTGAACCCTTCTCCATCACCGGAACCGACTGGGCGACCAGAGACGGCTCAGGACTGCGTGACTACATCCACGTCTGGGACCTCGCACTCGCGCACGTCGCCGCGGTACAGCGATTCGACGAGGTCCTATCCGAGGACATCCCCTACCAGGTCATCAATCTCGGCACCGGCGAGGGTGTGACGGTACGTGAGCTCGTCGCGGCGTTCGAACGCGTGACCGGTGAGGTACTGCCCGTCGTCGAGACCGCGCGCCGGCCGGGCGATCAGGCCGGTGCCTTCGCGATCGTGCATCGGGCGAACGCGGTGCTCGGGTGGCGCGCCGAGCGATCCGTCGACGACGGCGTCCGCGATGCGCTCGCCTGGGCCGCCACGCTGCGCACGCTCGACTGAGCGCTTCCTGCGGGGAGGAGCTCGACCTGCCGTATCACCCCTGCGGGCGCAGCGTCGGAATCGCCCCGGTCTGCGCCGCGTCGATGTTCTCCCGCCACGACCGCGACTGACCGGCGCGCAGTGCGCACAGCACGAGCAGGAACCATCCCGCCCCCACCAGCGTGAAGCTCTCGAACATCGAATCGACGGCGAGCGTGACCAGGGTGATGGGCGTCCACGCGTAGACGACCGATCGGCGGACGCTCGCCACGAGCCAGGAGCGGATCAGGGCGACGCCGCCGAGCAACAGGAACAGTACGAGGCCGGCGGCTCCCAACTGCAGCAGCACGTCGAAGAACGCGTTCAGTGCGCTCTGATGATGGTCATCGAGCTGGAAGTTGATGTAGGTGAAGGGGTACTCGCCGCGTGCCCATGCTCCGAACCACCCCCATCCCTGGATGGGCTTCAGGGCGACGAAGTCGAGGATCGTGTTCCACAGGTCGCCGCGGATCGAGAAGTCCGAGCCGGCGTCCAGAAGCGCGATGATCTGATGACGCAGTGCGAAGGCCACGGTGAGCGCGATCGCCACCAGGATGCCGAGCGTCCATTGCACGACGTTTCGCCGCTCGGCGGAGGCATGACGCACGAGGGTGAGTGCGACGGTGACGACGCCGACGGCGGCGGCGAGCACGAGCACCGTCGGCGAGGACGACAGGAAGGCCAACGACCCGGCGAGAGCGATCGAGGCGACCGCTCGGGGTGCGTTGACAGACTGCGTGCGCCACTCGATCACGAAGGTGATCAGGGCGATCACCGCGATGAATCCCAGCATGTTCCGGCTGCCGAAGATGCCCTGGATAGGGCCTCCCTCCGCAAGGTTGCCCTGGATTCCGAGGAAGGTGAACGGCACGTCGAGGAGGATGCCCGAGAGGATCTCGACACCGAGCGAGACGGCGAGCAGGACGCGCAACGTGTCGCCGATCGCGCGGACGGTCTGCAGAGTGTCTCTGACGTGACCGACGGCGAGCGCGAGGAACGCGAATCCAAACAGCGACATCCAGCCGAAGAGCGTCTCCGATCTGTCGGTGGTCCACACCAGGCTCACCAGCGCCCAGCCGAGGAAGGCGAGGAGTGATGACGGTGCGATCCGCAGCGGAGAGAGCTCCTCGCGCCTCACCCAGAGGATCGCCGCTCCCAACAGGCACAAGACCGCGATGATCGTGGAGAGGGTGACCGCCGAGGTCATCTGCTCGATCGCGTAGGCACCGAACACCGCACTCAGCACCGCGAGGGTGAAGGCGCGTGCCATCTCCACGGAGCCGAGCAACCGGGCGAGGCGATGCGCCGGCGTCACGGCACCCGCCGTGGTCGTGTGCCGCGCTCGAACACGAGATCGCGTTCGCCGACGCCCACGAGTGGGACGGACTTGAGCTTGAAGGAGAGAAGCACCAGCAGCATCCAGCCCCACAGCATGATCGGAGTGGACTCCGACAAACCCTGCACGAGCAGGACGACTGTGAACAGGCTCGGCAGAAGGGTGAGCGGCGAATAGGGGCGGTGAGCGTCGAGGTCCCATCGAGGACGGTCGACTGCGAAGAACCAGGAACGCCAGAGCAGGCTCAGGTATGCGACGGCCATCAGCACCACCCCGACCACGCCGAGCTGCATGAGCACGTCCAGCCACATGTTGTGCGCGTGGAAGACCGTGATGCCGTGGTCTGTGATCCAGTGATCGAAGGCCGGGTCGGTGGGGATCCACGGGCTGGAGAAGCCGTTGCCGAAGAGCGGATGCTCGCCGGCGCGCTCGAGAACCTTGGTCCAGATCTTCTCGGAACGGCCGGTGAGGTCGGCACTGCGCCCCAGCAGGGCGAAGAGGGGATCGCGGAGCACCCAGACCGCCGCTCCGCCGAGCGCCGCGGTGCCGATCGCGATCGCGTAGATCCTGGTGCGCGCCCCGGGAGTGCGTGCGCGCCGCATGGCGAGTGCCACCACGAGAACGACGGCGACGGCCGCGGCGCAGACGAACGCTGTCGCTGATGACGTGCGGATGAGGAAGTACGCCGCCAGCAGCATCCAGAGAGCGAGCGTCGTGCGCCACCGGGCCCGTGCGGCGAACAGCACTCCGAAGGTGATGATCGCGAAGAGGGAGATGATGGCGAGCAGATTCGCGTTGCCGACGATGCCCTGGATGCGCCCGCCGTCGAGCAGGTTGTCGCGCACCCAGTACCACTGCGGATCGATCTTGCCGTCCGGGAGGGTGAGGAAGTTCGGCAGGAGCGGCCCGTGCAGGACCAGCGACACCCAGAGCTCGAGCGCGAGCGAGAGCCCCAGGATCCACTTGAATGCCGAGGAGAGCGCGCGGATGATCTCGTTCCAGGTGAGAACGTGCACGAGGAAGAGGGCGTTCAGCGTCACCGCGGCCAGCAGCCCCCAGGTGATCAGGGTGGGTCCGCGCCATTGCGACCACGCCACGGAGACCAGCGCGAGGGTCGTGTAGCCGAGCGCGGTCCACGGCAGACGCCGCCACCGGAAGGGTTGCGGGCGGTTCTTGGCGATCATCGGCACGCCGATGGCGATCGTGGCGAGGGTGAAGAGGGCGAGCACGACCGCCGCGCCCACGAACCCGAGGAGGTTGTACACGGCGGAGTGGGCGAACGTCACGATCAGGACGAGGATCGCGTAGCCGCGCAGCAAGAGATGCCCCGTCGACTCACGCTCTGGTGCGGTGGGCCGGGCCGCGACCGGGTGCTTTGTGTACTGAGCCATCGCGTTCAGGCTACCGCGCCGCACCCGGCGCGTCGCTGAACGTCGCTGAGCGGCTCTACGCTGGGGGCATGCTGCTGAGTCTGACCAACACTCCCCGTGATTACGCCTGGGGTTCGACCTCGTTCCTGGCCGAGCTGGAAGGGCGTTCACCATCGGGGGCTCCGGAGGCCGAGGTCTGGTTCGGCGATCACCCCGGTGACCCGGCGGATGTCGACGGTGACGGCACTCTGGATGAGATCACCGGCGGCCGGCTCCCGTACCTGCTCAAGCTGCTCGCCGCAGCGCGGCCGCTGTCCATCCAGGTCCACCCGACGTTGGCCCAGGCGCAGCAGGGCTGGGCAGCGGAGAGTGGCAAGGCTCTCGATGACCCGACACGCAACTACCGGGACGACAACCACAAGCCGGAGCTGATCGTTGCGTTGAGCGAGACGTTCCAGTCGTTGAGCGGGCTGCGTCCCGTCTCCGACACGTTGGTCCTGATCGACGCGCTCGGGGAGGGGGCGGGTGTGTCGGCACTCCGTGCGCGCCTGTCCGGTGATGCCGATGTGCTCCGCGACACGATCAGCTGGCTGCTCAGCGGTGACGCGCAGTCAGAGGTGGACGAGATCATCGCGGCGGTGACCGCGGCAGCCGAGGGCGCGGATGCGGGGGAGTGGAACGCCGCGATCCAGGCGATCGCCGGAGTCGCTCAGACGTATCCGGGAGACCCCGGGGTCGTGGTCGCCCTCCTCATGAACCACGTCGTCCTCCGCCGGGGCGAGGGGCTCTTCCTCCGTGCGGGACTGCTGCACGCATACCTCGAGGGACTCGGGGTGGAGATCATGGCGGCGAGCGACAACGTCCTGCGCGGCGGACTCACTCCCAAGCGCATCGATGTTCCTGAACTGCTCACGATCCTGGACTCGGCGCCCGCTGAGGTGCCCGTGCTGCGCCCCGCCGCCGATGGTGCCGTCACGTCCTACCCGGTGCCGGTCGCGGACTTCGCGCTCGACCGAGTGACGCTGACGGGGGGCGCCGTCGCGCGAGCGGTCGCTGGCGACACGATGGTGCTCGCGACCGCCGGTGACGTTGCGATCGAGACCGTGTCGGGCGAGGTGCGGACGGTGCCGGTGGGGAGCGCCGCCTTCGTGTCGGCCGACGAACCCGAGCTGCGCCTCAGCGGGGTGGGTGAGGCGTTCATCGCCGCGCCCGGTCGCTGACAGTCGTTCTCGTCGTCGGCGTGTCGTCGCAAGACGGATTGCCGCGACACGCCGACATATCGTCAAGAACCTTCAAGAGGTGATTGAGGGTTTACTATCTGCGACTTGACCGGAGCGAATCACACGGGTGTAATTAGGTATGCACGGCCCGCCGGGGGGCGGAGACAGGGTTGGGAGATCGAGATGACGGGATACCGTTCCGACGTACCGGAGAACTGGTTCGTCGATCCGATCAACCTCGGAGTGCCCGGCGTCCGCAAGCCGGGCTCCGACGACGACACCGCTCTCGGCTGGCAGAGCGAAGCGCTCTGCTCGCAGACCGATCCCGAGGCATTCTTCCCCGAGAAGGGTGGCTCCACGCGGGACGCCAAGCGCATCTGCACGTCCTGCGATGTCCGGGGCGAGTGCCTCGAATACGCGCTGAACAACGATGAGCGCTTCGGCATCTGGGGCGGTCTCTCCGAGCGCGAGCGCCGTAAGCTCAAGCGCCGCGCCAGCTGAACCGGATCGTGGGCGACCGCCGCGGACCCTCTGAGCATCCGCGGGGACGGCTTCGCAGGCGCGCCGCAGGCGGTGCCTCAGCGTCAGCCGCCTCACGCATAGGCTGACCACGTCATGCCAGCCCGAGTTCACGCCATCATCGTCGCCCGCGCCGGATCCTCGTCCCGCGCGCAGCTTCTCCGCACGCTGGAAGCCTTGCGCTCTCAGACCACTCCCGTCGCCGCCGTCACCCTCGTGGTGTGCGGAGATGCGGGTTCGGCTCGGGAGAGCGACGCGGTCGCACGCACCGTCGAGGGGATCATCGAGGCGCGTAGCACCACGTCTTTCGCGGAGGCGATCGAGCTCGCTCGTCCTCGGGTGGCGGAGGACGCGGCGATCTGGCTGCTGGCGCAGGACACCGCTCCGCACTCCCGAGCGCTGGAGCGTCTGACCGGCATGCTGGAACGTTCCCCGTCCGCGGCGATCATCGCCCCCAAGCTGGTGGCCACCGACAACGATCGCGAGATCGTCTCGCTGGGTGTGAGCATGACCGCGCTGGGGCGCTCGGTCGAACTCGCCGCCGGCGAACTCGACCAGGGCCAGCACGACGGCGTGGACGACGCGCTCGGCGCCGACATCCGTGGGATGCTGATCCGCGCCGAGGTCCGCGACGCGCTACGTCCTGACCCGGCTCTGGCCGGGGCAGATGAGGGACTCGACCTCGGGGTGCGTGCGCGCCTCATCGGCGGTCGGGTCGTGCTGGCGCCGAGTGCACGCGTCGCCGTCTCACCCGGCGGCCCCGCTGCACTTCCCGCGGGATCCGCGCGTCGCGCCTTCGTCACTCGACTCGCGCAGCTGCATCGCCGATTGGCGTACGCTCCCGCGATCACCGTGCCGCTGCACTGGCTCAGCCTGCTGCCGCTCGCACTGTGGAGATCCACGACCCATCTGATCGGCAAGCGTCCGGAGTCCGTCCTTCCCGAATGGGGCGCCGCGCTGACGGCGATGGCGCGCTTCGGCGCGGTCGCCCGTTCCCGCGGACGGATCCGTTCGTCGCGGACGTCGTCCTGGGCGAGCATCGCCCCGTTGCGCGTCACCGGCTCGCAACTACGTCGACGTCTCGACGACGGGCACGGCAGCGAAGGGGGAGCGGTCAGCGAGCTGCGGTTCTTCTCCGGCGGCGGCGCGTGGGCGGTCCTCGCCGCTCTGGTCGTCAGCATCACGGCGTTCACCACCGTCCTCGCCTGGCCCGCGATCGGCGGCGGGGGACTGCTCCCGCTGCGCGAGACGGTCGCGGCGTTGTGGACGGACGCGGCCTGGGGTCTGCGCGGTGTCGGGGTCGACGTCGTGGGCCCCGCCGACCCGTTCGCGGCGATCATCGCGATCCTCGGCTCGTTGTGGCCGACGGCTCCCACGTTCTCCCTCATCCTGCTCTGGATCCTCGCGCTGCCGCTCGCCGTCCTGGGAGGGTGGTTCGCGGCAACCCGGGTGACCGACCGCGCCGGCCTGCGCATCTTCGCCGGTGTCGCCTGGGCTCTGGCGCCAACGTTCCTGACCGCGCTCGTGGAGGGGCGTCCCGCCGCAGTGCTCGTCCATCTGCTGTTGCCGTGGCTGTTCCACACGGCGGTCGTCGCTCATCGCTCATGGGGAGCGGCAGGCGCGGCATCGCTGCTGTTCGCCGCCGTCGTCGCCTGCGCCCCTTCACTGGCCCCCGCGCTTGCGCTGCTCTTCGTGATCGCGCTCGGAATCACGCTGGGGACCGCGCAGTTCCGCGGCGCGGTTCGCCTGCTCTGGCTTCCGATCCCGACCATCGCGCTGTTTGCGCCGCTGGCGTTCTGGCAGCTGTCGCACGGCAGCCCGCTCGCGCTACTGGCTGATCCAGGGTTCGTCACGGGGAGCAACGTGACAGCGGACGCCACGGGTCGACTCGCGATCGCCACGGGTTTCCCTACGGCGGATCTCGCCGGATGGGCGCAGTTCTCACTGCTGCCGCTGGGAGCCTGGGCTGCCGTGCTCTGCGCGCCGCTGGCGCTGCTCTCCCTCGCCGCGGCGATCGCACCGCGATGGCGGGCGGGCATCACTCTGTTGGTGGTGGCCGCTGCGGGCCTGGCCACCGCGTTCCTCGTCGTGGGGATCACCGTGAGCTTCGCCCAGGGCGAGCCCATCGCCATCTGGCCGGGCACCGGATTGAGTCTCGCCTGGATCGGAGTCGTGGGGGCGGCGCTCGTCACGCTGGACACGGCGCTGACTGCGTCACGGGTGCGCGTCTTCGCCGCAACGGTCGCGGCGCTCGCGTTGATCCTCTGCGCGACGCCTGCGCTGACGGCATTTCACGCCGATCGATCGGCGCTCACCAACGGCCCGCAGTCGACCCTGCCCGCGTACGTCGCCGCGCAGGCCGCCGCGGACGCGCCCGTCGGGACGCTGGTGCTCACGCCCCAGAACGACGGCGGCCTTGCCGTCGACGTGGTCTGGGGGGCAAGCGAGACGCTCGGATCGCAGACGACCATGATCTCCACCGCCACCGAACCGCAGGGGACCGATATCTCGACGCTCTCGGTCGATCTCCTCTCGGCGCGTGACTTCGACGCGCCGTCAGAGTTGGCGGCGCAGGGCATCGCCTACGTATTGCTCGCACAGAAGGACGGAGGCGAAGGCGACAAGGCCCGCGCCCTGCGCACTTCCGCCACCGCATCGATCGACCAGCGCGCGGGGTTCGTCCACGCCGGCACGACCGAACGCGGAGTGCTCTGGCGTGTCGAGTCGGATGTCGGTCCGCGCGCGCCGTTGAGCGCTGCGCAGCAGGGGACCGCTCGGCTGGTGATCACGGTGCAGTTGCTCGTCATGCTCGCCGCGCTGCTGCTCTCGGTGCCGACCAGAGCTTCACGCCGCGCCGCGCGCGCGCAGTCGCGTATCGTCGGCCGCGCCTCTGAGGAGCCGTTGATCCTGCCGCGTCACGCGGAGGAGTTCCCGGACGAGGCACCGTTCTCCACGGACGCGGACGCAGACGCACCGGCGGAGTCGGTCGTTCACGTGGGCCCAGAGGGCGGTGCAGATGGAGATACACCGGCAGACGCGGACACGGTGAGAGCGGCTGAGCCACGAACACAGGACGATGCCGATGCCGAGCCGGGCGTGAGTGAGGCTGCGGCGTCTTCGGTACCGACCGACGGCGAGCCGGACGCAACTGTCGGGGAGCTCGAAGCTGACCGGCAGCCGACGCAGCCGGGTGCGGATGCTGACGACCCTGTGGTGCACGACCGTGAGGCGGAGGACGGCCGATGAGCAGCAACCGAGGAGTCCGCGTCGTCGCGACCGGCGCCCGTGTGGTCGTCGGCGCGGCCGTCGCCGTGGCCTGCGTTGTCGGAGTCGTCACCGCGATCCATGCGCCCTGGCCGGAGGTGCGTCACGATCCGGCGCAGGTGCGGGTGACGCCACTGCCGGGCGACAGTGTGCTGGTCTGCAACGGCGACCTGCGGGCACTCGGGCGGGACACCGCCAACCCTCTGGGGATGTGGTCCGCCGCATCGCCCACGCTCACCGTCGATGGCACGTCCGGTGCGCCTCAGATCGGGACCCTGCAGGTGCCCGATCTCGTGGGTGCGGGCGAGGTACGCACCGTCACCGGCGCCGTCGAGGGGCGGACCGCACCGCTGATCGCCGCGACGGAGTCCGCCACGGTGGAGGCGGACGACCTGCGTGGGTTCGCCGTGCTGCCCTGCGGCACACCGAGACTGGAGTCCTGGCTCGTCGGGGGCACCGTCGACACGGGCGCTTCCGACCTCATCGTCTTGACGAACGCCGCACAGGTGCCGTCCACCGTGACCTTGTCCGTCTACGGCACGAGCCGCAGCACGCGGACCGTCATCGTCCCCGCGGGGACGCAGGTGGCGCTCCCGCTCACATCGATCGCCGCGGGCAATTCGCTCCCCGTGGTGGAGGTCGCCGCCGATGGTGCGCCGGTGCGCGCCGTGCTGCAGTCGTCGCTGGTGCGCACCCTGGATCCGGCGGGGGTCGACCTGCAGGAAGCGGTCGCAGGTCCGCAACTGCATCCTGTGTTCGCCGGCGTGCAGTCGTTCGCCGCCGACGGAGACGATGCCGACATGACGGTGCTGCGCATGCTGTCGCCGGCGGATGCCGCGCAGGCGCGCGTGACCGTCCGTGCCTCGGGATCGAGCGGCATCGCGAACGAGTTCACCGTGTCGCTGTCGGCAGGGGAACCTGCCGAAGTATCGCTGAGCGGGCTGGCACCGGGCACGTACAGTGTGCAGATCGACGCCGACGCCCCGATCGTCTCGGCGGTCAGACAGCAGGATGCTCTCGTCCGCGGCTCCGATTTCTCCTGGATGACTCCTGCGCCGGAGATCGACTCCGATGCCCTCCTGGCGGTGCCCGCAGGGCCGAGCCCCCGACTTCATCTGGTGAACGAGACCGATGCGGACGCCACCGTCACCCTCGAGCCGACGAATGGGAGACCGGCGACCGAGGTCACCGTTCCGGCGAAGGGATCGATCGACACCGCGGTCGCGCAGCGGACGGCGTATCTGCTGAGCACTACCGGCACCGTACATGCGGCGATCACCATGAGCGCAGAGGGCGAGCTCGCGGGGTGGCCCGTGCAGCCCAGCGCCGGGGCGGCGGAGAGCATCACGGTCTATCCGTGACCGGGGCCGCCGTCCTCGGGAGCGATCAGTGGTCGTGTCCGAGATCCCACGGCTCGCGTCCGACGTATTCGGCTGCGGCACGGAAGACGGCGCTCTCGATGGCCATCCGTCGGTGAGCGTTGTCGTCGTGACCGGGAGGGAGCATCCGCTCGATCGGCAGGCGGAAGAGCACGATGCGGCGCTGGTCGCGGTCGAGGTACCACCGGGGCACCTCCTCCGTCACCTCGAAGCCGGGCATGGCGCCGATCTCGAAGCGCACGTCCTGCAGCTCCGGCCAGGTGCCGCGGAGGAACTCCACGGCGGTCCCGACAGTCAGATCGAAACGGTCGATCCGCCCGTCCAGCGGTGCCAGCGGCGGCCTCACGACCTCACTGCGGCCGAGTCGGCCATGACGGCCATGGCGCGCGCCGCGCCGCGGAGCGGCGGAGGAGGCACTGCGACGACGAGGCATGTCGAAAGTCTAGGCGCTGGAGCCGTGCGTCGCGGCGCGGCATCGTCTCGCTCGCCCGGTCAGGACGTACGCTGATCGTGATGAACGGACGACTCTGCTCGAAGGTCGGATGCGCGCGGGAAGCCGTGGCGACCCTCACCTACGATTACGGCGATCAGATGGCCGCGCTCGGGCCGCTGGGCCTCGCGGATCACCCGCACGCGCACGATCTCTGTGGCCCGCATGCCGATCGACTCTCGGTACCGGCCGGGTGGCTCGTGGTGCGTCACGAGGCGCTGCGCGCCTGAGCAGTTTCCTCGACACGCGATCACGGCGGGCCTGGGGCGGATGACGGTCTGGATATCCTGACGGCGGACGTGCCACGGCGGCGCGCCAGGAAAGGCTGTCGTGATCGTCTGGCGTCGCTGGATCTTCCCCCTGCTCCTTGTCATCGTCCTCGGGGCGAGTGCTGCCGCTCTGGTGAAGATCGCGTTCTTCCCCGACCGGGCAGAGAGCATGGTGAGCCCGGAGGCGAACATCGTCGATCCCGTGGTCGCGGTCGAGCGCGGCTCCGTGGTCAACGCTCTGACCTTGAACGGCAACATCGCCCGGGACGAGGCGTATACGGTGCGTAGCGAGAACGACGGCACGGTGATCGCGGTGGAGGTTCGTGAAGGAGCCACTGTCGCCAAGGGGCAGAAGCTCTTCACGGTCCGGCAGGAGTACCCGCGCAAGGACTTCGACGTGCTGGCGCCCGAGGCCGGCGAGGTCTCCGAACTCGCCCTGGTCAAGGGGCAGATGACGACCGTGGGGTCCGAGGTCTACACGCTTACTCCGAGCCGCTACCACCTGCTCGCGACGGTGGAGCCTGTGCAGCTCTACCGACTGGTCAACGCCCCGAAGGAAGGCACGGTCACCGTGACGGGCGGCCCTGCGCCGTTCGCCTGCACCGGCGTGCGGGTGCAGGTCACCGCCGAGGGCACGGCGAGTGTGCGCTGCGCGATCCCGACGGATCAGACCGTGTTCGCCGGTCTTCCCGCCACCATGGATCTGGCGCTCGGAGAGGTCGATGATGCCCTCGTCATTCCTGTGACCGCCGTGCAGGGCGGCGCAGAATCCGGGAACGTCTGGGTCGACGCGGGCGACGGTGCGGAGCCGGAGATGCGGGCGGTCGTGCTCGGAGTGAACGACGGCACGATGGTCGAGGTCACCGAGGGGCTCGAGGAGGGCGACAGCATCCGTCAGTTCGTCCCTGGATTCGTGGCCCCGGTGGAGGAGTTCTGCTACGAGGTATCCCCGGGCGTCGAGCAGTGCGACAGCGGGACGAGCTGGTGACGCTCGTCGCTCTGGAGGACGTCGAGAAGAGCGTCCTCCTCGCCGATGACTCGCGCCTGGACATCCTTCGGGGGATCACGCTCTCCGTCGCCGCCGGCGATCACGTCTCGATCGTCGGGCGCTCGGGTTCGGGCAAGTCCACGCTGCTGAACATCCTCGGAATGCTGGATTCGCCCACATCCGGCACCGTCGCCTTCGAAGGCCGAGAGGTGCGCAAGATGCGTTCCGGACGCCTCGATCGGGTGCGCGGAGACAATGTCGGGTTCGTGTTCCAGCAGTTCAACCTGTTGCCTGGCCGCACGGCGCTCGACAACGTCATGATGCCTCTCGGGCATGCCAGGGGGCGTCTGTTCTGGAACCGTCGTCAGATCGCGGCCGACATGTTGGAGCGGGTCGGACTCGGCCACCGGATCGAACAGATCGCCGACCGGCTCTCCGGCGGCGAGCAGCAACGCGTGGCCATCGCCCGTGCTCTCGTGCGCAAGCCTGTGCTGATCCTCGCCGACGAGCCGACCGGAGCTCTCGACATCGAGACGGGTGCGTCGGTGATGTCGCTGCTCGACGAGGTCGCGACAGAGACGGATGCGGCATTGGTGACCATCACGCACGACCTCCACGTCGCCGCCAGGGCACGAAGGCACTATCGGCTCGACGCGGGACGACTGGAAGAAGCGGATCTGCGTCGCGCCTTCGAGGCATCGACGCTGTCGGAACCCGTGCCGTCCGAGGGCACCACCGCGCCACCCGCACCGGCGCCCCTGCCGCCGCTGCCCGCGGCGAACGGTGTGGGCGCATGAGCGGCTTCCTCGGCGCGTTGTCGGATGCGTGGGCGGAGATCCGTGTCCACAAGCTCCGGGTGCTGCTGAGCCTGATCGGGATCGCTGTGTCGGTCGGAGCCCTGACAGCGGTCGTCGCGATCTCGGAGTATCAGAAGCAGTTCCAAACCGAGCAGTCCGACCGCTTCGGCGGGCGGGCAGCGACGATCGTGGTCAACGTCAGCAACGACGACGGCACGCCTGTCGACTTCGATGACTTCGACGAGCGGTTCGCCCGTGTCTCCGAGCGATTCGGATTCAGTCACACGGCACGCATCGTCGGGAGCATGACGCAGGGCGTGCAGCTGCCTGACGGCGTCACCGATGTCGGTGCGCGGCTGATCGATCCCCTGTACCCGCAGATCCATCGTGAGGTCCTGCTGGACGGACGCTGGTTCGTGGATTCGGACCTCGAGGCGCTCGCGCCGCCAGCCGTGATCACGGAGGCGCTGTGGGACCGGATCGGAAGGGTGCCACTCGCTCAGCACCCGACGCTGTCCCTCACCGGTGGGGCAGGAGGCACGTATCAGGTGGTCGGAGTCGTGGCGAGGCAGGGACTCGGCGACGAGGAGCTCCGGATCGATCTGCTCTACGACGCCTATCGCTCGCGAGTCGATGCGCTGCCGGAGGGTGTGTGGCCGCAGTACGAGGTCTGGGTCGGCGAGGACCAGGCCGACGAGATCGGCCCGGTGCTGGCGATGGACCTGCGTGCAGGGCTGCCGGAGGGGCAGACGGTGTCGGTGAGTCGTTCGGACTGGGCCGCGCAGCAGGGTGCCCTCGACGTGCAGGCGACGTTCGAGATGATCACCGGCGGCATCGCGGCCCTGATCCTCGCACTCGGGGCCCTCAGCCTCATCAACATCCAGCTGGTCGCGATGCGGCAGCGCGTGCGCGAGATCGGCGTGCGTCGCGCCTTCGGTGCGACGTCAGGGCGCGTCTTCTTCTCGGTCTTCCTGGAGAGCCTCGTCGCCACGACGGTGGCGGGAGTGGTCGGGATCGCGATCGTCGTGGCGATCCTCCGCTCCGACTGGGTGGTGACGTCGCTGTTCTACGGCATCCAGGACGTCCCGCCGTTCCCGATGCGGGCGGCACTCGTCGGCCTGGTCGCGTCCGTGATCGTGGGAGCCCTCTCGGGATTCATCCCCGCACTCGTCGCCCTGCGCGTGAAGGTGATCGACGCGATCAGATTCTGATCCGGCGGGCCCGCGAGCGAAAGGCGGGCCCCGGTTCAGACGCCGACGCGACGACCCGTGAGCTTCTCGGCGCGGCGGTCGGCGTTCTCGAGCGCCCGACGCTCGCGCTCGCGACGCAGCACCGTGATCCCCACCAGTACCTGCTCGGGCGGGGCTGCAGGCAGAGGGGAGACGAAGGGCGCGGCTTCGGCGAGCAGATCCGTCGCCACGCGATCACGGGCGGTCGGCACCATGCGCGACGCGCTCTGCAGGAACTGGGAGATGCGGCGCGCGAGGCGATCGGGCAGGCGCGCGACATCGGCGATCTGCGCCCATGCCTGCAGCCCTGCCGGCAGCACCGGCACGTGCGGGACCAGCTGTGGAGTGCGCACGCGCTGGCTGTAGGTGCCGGCGACCAGATCTCCGAGTCGCTGCGAGCGGGCGTTGAACGCACCGGTGAGCACAGCGAGGCCGCCGAAGGTCATGTAGATCTCCAGCACCCCGAGCAGCGCGCGGATGAAGGCGTGGCGGAAGCCGGCTGCCCCGCCGTCGACGCGCACGATGCGGCCGCCCACGGCGAGCTTGCCGAGGCTGCGCCCCTTCAAGGCGACCTCCATCGTGATCGGCAGCACCACGAAACTCACCACGATCGCGGAGACGGTCGCGATACGATCGGTCGCCTCATCGAGCACTCCGGCGTCGGTCAGCCAGATGCGCAGGAAGATCCACAGGAGGAAGACGGCGAAGCCGAGCAGCATATCGATGAGGGCGCCCAGCGCGCGCAGCAGGAAGCCGATGGGCTGCACATCGATCGCGACGGCTTCTCCGGACAGCACCTCGTCGGAGGCATCGATCGGCGTGGACATGAGTACAGTAAATCAGGTGGATGCTGATGCGCTGACGGATGCACGCCGCGCCGAGTGGCAGCGGCTGGATGAGCTCAGCCGCGCGCGGCTGGACGGCCGGGGCGTCGACGAGCTCATCGTTCGGTACCGTGCGGCGTCAGCGGATCTCGCCGAGCTGAAGACCTCCGTAGGCGATTCACCGCAGGGGGCGTACCTGTCGACCATCCTCGTGCGCGCGAGGCTGCGACTCACGGGCGCGTCCGACAACATCCTCACGCAGATCGGGCGATTCTTCGCCCTGCAGCTGCCGGCAGCGCTGTATCGGCTGCGGTGGCTCACGCTCATCATCGCACTGAGCTTCATCGCGGTCGCGGTCGGCACGGCCGCCTGGATCGCGAGCGACCCCGCCCTCATCGCGACGCTCGGGCCGCCGGACGCCCTCGAGCAGTATGCCGACGAGAGCTTCACCGGCTACTACACCGAGAACCCGGCAGCGGTGTTCATGGGCATGGTGTGGACCAACAACGCCTGGATCGCCATGCAGTGCGTGCTCTTCGGCGTGACCGGGATCTGGCCGATCTACATGCTCGTGCAGAATGCGATGGGTCTGGGGGTGTCTGGTGCCGTGATGGTGGCACACGACCGTGCAGATGTCATGGTGCTCTACATCCTCCCGCACGGGATGCTCGAGATGACCTGCATCTTCGTGGCCGCCGCTGCCGGACTCAGGGTCTTCTGGGCCTGGGTGGCCCCGGGCCACCGCTCGCGCGGCGACGCATTGGCGACGGAAGGAC
The DNA here is from genome assembly GCF_023091245.1 of Microbacterium croceum. NCBI lineage: Bacteria > Bacillati > Actinomycetota > Actinomycetes > Micrococcales > Microbacteriaceae > Microbacterium > Microbacterium croceum. The sequence continues at coordinate 1,996,747 of NZ_JAHWXN010000001.1, forward strand.
GCGCCCTGGCGACGGTGGCGATCGGACTCGTCTTCGCACTGTTCCTCGCAGGGCTCGTCGAAGGATTCGTGACCGGCTGGGCGCTGCCCTGGCCGCTGAAGATCGGCATCGGAGGCGCCGCGCTCGCGATCTTCCTGATCTACATGGTGGTGATCGGCGGTCGGGCGCATCGGCGTGGCGAGACCGGCGACCTGATCGAGTACGAGGCGGGGACGCCGCGACTGGTCGCGGGCTGATGGCGAGTGCGCCGGCGGCGCCGCCGCGTCAGAGCCGTCCCGCGGCTTTCAGCTCGAGGTAGCGGTCGGCGATGCGCGGCGGCAGCTCTTCGGGATCCGCGGCGATCGCCTCTCCACCGGCACGGCGGATCGCATCGGCCACGTTCTCCGCGTCGCGCAGCGTCCGTTCCGCGGCGGCGGCCAGGTAGACCTCTTCCCGAGAGCCGCGTTGCTGTGCGAGCGCGGCGACGTCGTCGTCCGTGACCGAGCCGACCAGGATGGTCGTCGCGCGGGACGCGTTCGGGAATGCGCCCAGGAACCCCCGCGCGGACTCTGCGGCATCTTGAGCAGTCAGGACCACGATCAGTGAAGGACGGGTGGTCAGCGTGCGCACGGCGGCGAACGCACCGTGCCAATCGGTGTCGACCAGCCGCGCATGCACGGGCGCCATGGCATCGGTCAGGGCGGGGAGCAGCGCCGCGCCGTCGACCCCGGTCACCCTGCCGCGCACGACGCGGTCGTACATGAGCAGGTGCACATGGTCGCCGGCACGGGAGGCGAGTGCAGCCAGCAGGAGGGCGGCCTCGAGGGCGGCATCCACGCGTGTGCCGTCACCGACGCGGGCGGCGGCCGTGCGCCCCGTGTCGATGATGATCACGACGTGCCGGTCGCGCTCCGGTCGCCAGGTCCGCAGCATCGTCGTGCCGGCCCTGGCGGTGGCGCGCCAGTCGATCGAGCGGACGTCGTCGCCGCGTACATATTCACGGAGCGAGTCGAACTCGGTGCCCTGCCCGCGCACCTGGATGCTGGTGTTGCCATCGAGCTCGCGCAGCCGGGCCAGTCGCGACGGGAGATGCTTGCGCGACGTGAACGCCGGCAGCACGCGGATGGCGCCGCGCACCGCATGACGGGCCTGTCGGCCCGCGAGGCCGAGGGGGCCGCGCGAGCGCAGCATCACGAACTCGCTCACCAGCTCGCCACGACGACGGGGGAGCAGCGGGATCGCGACACGTGCGCGCTCGCCCGGCGGGATGAGCAGCGTCTGCCTGGCGGGCTCTGCGCCTGCCGTCGGCTGCCATGCGTCACGGAGGAGTCCGTGCAGGTTCCGCGGGCCGTGGTTGTGCACGGCGACGCTCACCGGCACCGGTTCGCCCAGGCGAGCGCGGGCGGGAACGCGACGCGACACCGTCACCGTCCGCGGGCTCGCCGCCAGCGCGACGTCGAGGCCGGTGAGCACGGCGCACAGCGCGACCCACCCGCCCGCCACGGCATACGGCGGATACCCCGCGAGTCCTGCGAGGACCAGCGGGATGACGCCGAGGGAGAGAGCGACGGCGAGGCGGCCGGTGACGAACACCTTAGATCGGCACCCGGGTCTGCTGTACGACCGAGGTCAGCACGGCATCGGCGGAGACACCCTCCATCTGCGCGTCCGGTCGCAGCTGCAGCCGATGGCGCCACACGGGCACCAGCATCGTCTGTACGTGGTCGGGCGTCACCGCCGAGGAGGCGTTGAGCCAGGCCCAGGCCTTCGCCGCCGCCAGCAGACCGGTCGAGGCGCGGGGGCTCGCGCCGAGCTCGACCGACGGCGACTGGCGGGTGGCGCGGGCGAGGTCGACGACGTAGCCGAGCACGTCGTCGGTGACCTCCACGCGCCCCGCGGCCACCTGCGCCGCGCGGATCTCGTCGGCGCTGACGACGGCTTCGACGCCGGTCAGCTCACGGGGAGAGAAGCCCTCGGCGTGGCGGCGGAGCACGGACACCTCCGCATCGCGCTCCGGCATCCCCACGACCAGCTTCATCAAGAAGCGGTCGAGCTGAGCCTCCGGGAGCGAGTAGGTGCCCTCGTGCTCGATCGGGTTCTGCGTGGCTGCGACCAGGAACGGCTCCGGCAGCACGCGGCTCACGCCGTCGGCCGACACCTGGCGCTCCTCCATCGCCTCCAGCAGTGCTGCCTGAGTCTTCGGAGGTGTGCGGTTGATCTCGTCCGCGAGCAGGATCTGCGTGAAGACGGGGCCGGCGCGGAAGTCGAACTCGCCGGTGCGCGCGTCGTACACGAGCGATCCGGTCACATCGCCCGGCATGAGGTCGGGGGTGAACTGCACGCGCTTGGTGTCAAGCCCCAGCGCCCGGGCGAACGAGCGCACGACCAGCGTCTTCGCGACCCCGGGCACGCCCTCCAGGAGCACATGGCCGCGGGCGAGAAGCGACACGAGCAGTCCGGTGACGGTGCCGGCCTGGCCCACGACGGCCTTGTCGACCTCGGTGCGCACACGGTGCATCGCCTGGCGCAGTGCGGCGTCGTCGGCGGGAATGTTCTCAGCGGTCACGTGATGCCCTCGGCTTCCGTCGGGATGGGTGGATGCGGCGTCGGATGATGTCATCCGTCGTCCCTGGTCGTGTGAGTGGTGGCTTCGACGGCGGTCTCGAGGTCGCTGAGTCGTCGCGCGAGTTCGATCAGCGCGGCGTCGTCGGTGGGAAGAGGGCCGGCGAGCAGCGCCTGAAGCGTTCCGCGAGGAATGCGCAGGCGATCGGACGCGGCATCGGCGACGTCGTCCACCCCCGCGTGCGCGGCCAATCCGAGGCGACGCGCGAGCCGGCGCTGGGCCCCGTCGCGGAGTGTCTCCGCGGCGTGCGCGGAATCGGCTGCCTTCGCCGTCAGGCGCGCACGCCCGTGCATCGTCTCGGAGGCGCGCACGGTGACGGGGAGGGTCTCGGCGACCAGCGGCCCGAAACGCCGGCCCCGCCAGACCGCCGCGGCGACACCGGCGAGGAGCAGCAGCAGGATCGCCGGGGTGAGCCAGTCGGGCGTGAGCGAGCCGAGGGTGTCCTCCGACTGTCCTTCGATGTCCGAGTCCCCGAACGTCGGGACGTACCAGACGACCCGATCGGTCTGTCCGAGCAAGGCGAGCGCCAGGGCCGCATTGCCGTCCTCGGCCAGATACGCGTTGCTGAAGAGCTTCGACCCCTCCACGACGACGTGCCGTCCGCCCCTCCGGTCATCAACGAGCACGGCGGCGCCGGTCGCATCGCCGAAGCAGGCGGCGACGCCATCCGCCGGAGTGAAGAGCCGGTCGGGGCGGATGGCGCCGACACGGGCGAACTCGGGGAGGGCGCACTCCGCCGCCACGGCGGGCGAGGTCCCCGGTGCATCCTCACCGATGCGCAACAGACTGAGGAGCCGGCTGCCTGTCGACAGGAACACCACATGGTCCGCCGGCTCCATGAGCGCGGTCAGACCGTCGTCGCTGAGCGTGTACGGGTTCGCCATCACCAGCGTCGTGTGCTCATCGATCGCTGCACGGGCGTCCGTGCGCGATCGGGTCACGATCACCTCGATGCCCTGATCACGCAGGATCTCCGCCAGCGCGAGTGCTCCGGCATCGTTGCGCCCCTCAGGATCCAGCCCACCGTGCCTGCCGGGGGCGCTCGCGCTCACACGCAGGGCGATGAAGGCGACGCCGATGACCAGCGCGGCGATGATCAGCCATCCGATCAGCGTGCGCCAGCGCAGAGGCCGACGCTCCGCCGTCGACGGCGGCGAGGTCTGGTCAGCGGCGAGGGTCATGCGAGCACCGCCTCCGGGCGACGGGCGCGGAGTCGGTCGTCCGTGTCCGCCAGCTCACGGTAGCTCTCCGCGTTCGCCGGATGGCGCAGGTAACGGACATCGTCGAACGACACCGCCGCACGCCGCACGGCGCTGCTCTCGTCGGCGAACACCGTGCTCGCCTCACGGGCGATGGCCTGCGCCGTGGCTCCGGGCGCGGGGTCGATCAGGTCGCGTTCCAGCAGCCCGCGAGCGAGCGCGCGGAACCGCAGGATCGTCGCCGTGTCCCAGTCGCCATCGCGTGCGCTGCGGTCGGCATCCGAACGCAGCTGCGCGGCGCTCCGATCGTCAGCGGCACCCAGAAGATCGCCACGCGCGGAGCGGACGCTCCTGGCGCGGCGTGGCCTGCCCCAGATGATGAGGGCGATGACCAGCGCCGCGACGATGATGACGCTGACGATGATGAGAGCGGCCGGACCGACGTTCGCGCCGTTCTCCGAGGTGAACAGGTCGCGCAGGAAGCGTCCGATGTCGCGTGCGAAGAGGTCGAACCAGGTCGGCTTCGCGTCGGCGTAGCGAGGGTTCGCGAGTTCTTCCTGGGCCCAGCGCCGCGCCTCGTCGCCGTCGGGTACGTAGACATCGAACGATCGGCTCATGCCGAACCGTCACCATCGGCGCCGGGAGCCGTCCAGGCGCCGTCGGCCGGAGGCGCCCACGTGCGTCCGCTCGGTGCTGGCGGCATCGCGGGAGGCAGGGTGCCGGCAGTGGAGATCGGCGGTGGGGCCGGCGCGAACGCCGGAGGCTGCGTCGCCGTCCCGGGGTATTGATAAGAGGGGTCTTGCTGACCGGGGTACTGCTGCGAAGGGTGTTGCTGCCCCGCGTATGGCGGCGCGGAGGGAGCCGCCTGCTGCGGGCCGGGATAGGCAGGAGCCGCGTACTGCGGCGGATATGCGTATCCGGTCGACATCATGACGTGCTCCGGAACCTGCCGCGGCGGCGGCGCCTGTGAGACGGCTCGGCTCGGATCCACGACGTACGGGTCGCCGAGCTGCTCGTCGGTCCACCCGAGATCGCGCCGCTCCACATGGGAGATCAGCGTCTGGTCCAGACCCTCGTACCTCATCCGGCAGTCGAGGTAGACCAGCGCGGAGCCGGTGCTCTGCACGACGAGCGTGATCGCCTGGAGGACGAGGAGGAGGATCTGGGGTGCGATCAATGTGAACACGTAGCCGACGATCGCGCTGGGCTCCGTGGCCCCCGTCGGCGCGACGACCGATCCGAGCAGAGAGCTGAGCAGGGTGACGGGCACGCTCACGACCTGCATGGCGAGTCCCATGATCGCGCTGATCAGGAACGTCACACCCCAGGCGACCCAGAAGCGGCCGCGGGTCAGACGCCACGAACGCACGAGCGCCTCGCGGAAACGCGCGCCCTCGAGCACCAGGACCGAGGGGACGAGGAGGAGCTTGGTCGACAGCCATACCACGAGCGGGACGCACGCGAGCGCGATCAGGATCACGACGACCACCAGCACACCGATGAGCTCCGCACTCCCGCCGAGACCGCCGGCGATGAACGCGCCGATGATCACCGCGACGACCGCGAGGAGCCCGAACACGGCGATCACCGACAACGACGAGAAGCCGGCGAGGCGCCAGAAGGCGGGTGTCATCTTCTTCCACAGCATCCGCAGCGTCGCCTTCACCCCGATCGCCGCGTAGCCGATGTCCGCGGCGACGACGCCCTGCATGATCGCGGTGAAAGCGATCGAGGCGAGACCGACGACGAGGCCGGCCACGATGTTGACCGCGATGGTTCCCGCCAGCACCGCCTCGAAGTCGGGAGAGCCGACCGGGACCGTCTCCAACCGGGCGAAGCTGGTGAACAGGACGACACCCATGACCCCGGCTGTGGCCAGTACGACGATCAGCTGGATGACGACCGCGAAGCCGAACAGCACTTTCGGGTTGTGTCGCAGCGCTGCGAACGCCTTTCCCAGCAGCATCCCGAATGTCAGCGGATGAAGGGGGATGATGCCCTTCTTCGGGGCAGGGGTCCACATCTGACCGCTCACAGGCATTCCCTCCGTCGTGCGCTCCCATCGTGTCATATCCCTCGCCTGGTGCGCAGACCTGGGGACCCCGGGACTGGGTGCCATAAGGTAACAGTTATGACCTCACGCATTCTTGTGGTCGACGACGACACCGCGCTCGCCGAGATGATCGGCATCGTGCTGCGCACGGAGGGTTTCGAGCCGGTGTTCTGCGCCGACGGAGCACGGGCCGTCGACGAGTGGCGCGCCCAGCGCCCTGACCTCGTCCTGCTCGACCTCATGCTCCCGGGGATGGACGGGATCGAGATCTGCACCCGCATCCGCGCAGAGTCCGGCGTCCCCATCCTCATGCTCACAGCCCGGAGCGACACGGCCGATGTGGTGCGCGGCCTGGAGGTCGGAGCGGACGACTACATGGTCAAGCCCTTCAACCCGAAGGAACTGGTCGCCCGGATCCGTACCCGGTTGCGCCCGACGCCCCAGGCCACGATCGAACAGCTCCGAGTGGGTGATCTCACTGTCGACGTCGATGCGCATGAGGTGCGCAGAGGCACCACGCCGATCGCCCTCACCCCGCTCGAGTTCCAGCTGCTGGTCGCGCTCGCGTCGAAGCCCCAGCAGGTCTTCTCGCGGGAGATGCTGTTGGAGCAGGTGTGGGGGTATCACTACAAGGCCGACACCCGGCTGGTGAACGTGCATGTGCAGCGTCTGCGAGCCAAGGTGGAGCTCGACCCGGATAACCCCAAGATCGTGATGACGGTGCGGGGCGTCGGCTACCGTGCCGGGAGCGTCGGCTAGGCAGCCATGGCCGTGACGACGACGACCACCACGGCGGTCGCCGTACTCCGCGACTGGCGCAGCTGGCCGACGGTGCTCTCGGCCCTCTGGCGCCGGTCGCTGCGGTTCCGCACGCTGACCATCACCCTCCTCGCGACGTCATTGGCCATCCTCGTCACGTGCGTGACCATGGCGCTCGTGATCCAGAACGACCTGTTCGTATCGCGCAAGAACGTCGTGCTCGAAGACGCCAGACGCGCCATCGACGATGCGCAGCGCAAGCTCGACGTCGCAGAAGTCGGCGATGACCCCGCCGCGCTGCAAGACCTCTGGCGGAGCATCACCGAGGGCTTGGCCCGGAACTCGAGCGCCGAGCAGCTGGCGGGGTTCCGCATCGACAAGGGGCCGAACGCACCTGGGGTGAACGGTTTCACCCTCAGGGGTCTGACGGCGAATCAGCTGAGCGATGGACTGCGCAACCGGGTGACGGAATTCGACTATCTCCAGGCGTGGCAGTCGCTCGCGCTGGTGAGCGAAGCGGGGAGGGAGGTACCGGGGATCGTCGTCGGTCAGCAGCTCCAGGTCCCGCAGGCCGGTCCTTTCGAGATCTACCTCGCGTACGACCTCGACGATGCCGATCAGACACTCGTCTTCGTGCAGCGCACGCTATGGATCGCCGGGATCGGTCTGGTGGCGATCGTGGCGGCCATCTCGTGGATCGTGCTGCGAACGGTGTCGACACCGATCATCCAAGCAGCAGAGACGAGTGCTCGGCTGGCGTCGGGCGACCTCGGCGTGCGGCTGGAGGTGCACGGCGAGGACGAGCTGGCCACCCTCGGCAGGTCCTTCAACGCCATGGCTGACAGCATCGAGGCGCAGATCAAGGAACTCGGCGAACTCTCGATGGTCCAGCAGCGGTTCGTCTCGGATGTCTCGCACGAGCTGCGCACGCCGCTGACGACCATCCGCTTGGCGGCGGACATGCTGAACGACCAGCGGGACGAGTTCGCCCCGACCACTGCACGCACAGCGGAGCTGCTGTACACGCAGGTGCAGCGGTTCGACATCCTGCTGTCCGACCTGCTCGAGATCAGCCGCTACGACGCAGGGTCGGTGCAGCTCGAGCTGGAGGCGACGAGTCTCGCTCACGTCGCGGAGGACGTGATCGAGCAGATGCGCCCACTGGCTGAGGGCCGCGGCACCGAGCTCAGGCTCGTCGCGCCTGGCGGGTACTCGCCGGTCGACATGGACCCGCGTCGTGTGCGCCGGGTGCTGCGCAACCTGATCGGCAACGCGATCGAGCACGGCGAGGGGCGACCGATCGTCATCACCGTCGACAGCAATCAGCACGCGGTGGCGGCCGGCGTCCGCGACTTCGGCATGGGTATGGAACCGGGCGATGCGGAGCGCGTGTTCGACAGGTTCTGGCGCGCAGATCCTTCGCGACAACGCACGATCGGCGGCACCGGGCTGGGGCTCTCGATCGCTCTGGGCGACGCGACGCTGCATGGCGGAACGCTCGAGGTGTGGTCGAAGCTCGGAGACGGGACCAACTTCGTGCTCACGCTGCCGCGCCATGGCGCCGTGCTGGAGGGGGCGAGCCCGATCCCACTCGAGCCGCAGGAGCCGTTGGCCGAGATCGGCGATGCGACGCAGCCGATCTCGCTCGCCGATCTCGCGAGAGAGCTTCTCGATCGAGAGGATGAGTCATGATCCATCGCCGTGACAGACGGATGCTGCGGGTCCTCGCCCTGGCGGCTGCCGCGTTGCTGCTCCCTGCGTGCGCGGGGCTGCCGACGAGCGGCGACGTGAACGTCGGACTCGAACTGGGCGAGGCGCCGGAGGACAACGACATCCTCTTCATCGCATCGGGGCCGGCGCCGGGCGCGAGCCCGCAGGAGATCGTGGAGGGTTTCCTGGAAGCAGCGATCACCCCCGCGGAGAACTGGAGCATTGCTCGCACCTTCCTCACCCCGGAGCTGCAGCCGACCTGGCGTCCGGGCGTCGGAGTGTCGGTCGACACCGCCGTGGGGGCCCGCACCATGACCTCGACGATCCCTGACGAGGGCGATGAAGGTGCCGAGGATGCGACATCGGGCGACGTGACGGTGCAGTTCGATCTCGTCGCGAACGTCGACGAGTCCGGCGCGTACTCCGAATCCGTGGGGGCGTCCACCGCGACGTTCACCGTCGAGCGACTCGACGACGGCGAATGGCGCATCGCGAAAGCACCGGACGGCATCGTGATCGATGAATCACGGTTCTCCTTGGTGTTCGACGGCTATCCGCTGCAGTATTTCGATCACGATTGGTCGCATCTCGTTCCGGACGTGCGTTGGTTCCCGCGGCGCACCAGCATCGCGACGACCGTCACGCAGGCGCTCATCAACGGGAGCGCCAGTCCCTGGCTCGAGCAGTCGGTGCAGTCGGCGTTCCCCGCCGACGTGCAGCTCGCGGAGGATGCTGTTCCGATCGGTCCTGAGCAGGTGGCGGAGGTCGCGTTGACCGGACCTGACACGCGCCTGAACCAGACCACCCTCGCGCGTATGCGTACCCAGCTCCAGGCGACGTTCGAGGCCTCCGGGGTGCACGTGTCGCAGGTGCGCTTCACTCTTGACGGTCGTCCGCTCAACGCGGGCATCGTGAAACTGAGCGAGGAGACCATCGACCCCGGTTCGCTCGTCCTCACCGACGACGCGTTCGGCGCGATCGTCGGAGACCAGATCGCGCCGATACCCGGGATCAGCGACGAGATCCTCGGCCTCTCGCAGGAGATCACCGCGATCGACGTCGCCGCCGACTCCTCGCACGCCGCCGTGCATCTCGCCGACGGGCGCATCTACCTCGCTGGAAACGGCCGGATGGACGAGCTCGACACCCCGGCCACGACCGTGTCGCCGTCGATCGATCCGTTCGGCTACACCTGGACCGTGCCCTCGAACGACCCGGGTGCGGTGCAGGCATGGGGGAGCGATGCCAGCCCCAACGCGGTGGCCACGGCCTGGTCCAACGCATCGGCGATCTCCGCGATGCGTGTGTCCTCCGATGGTTCGCGCGTCGCCGCCGTCGTCACCGTGGGCGGTCAGTACTGGGTCGTCGTCGCAGCGATCGTCAGGGAGAACGGCGTCCCCGTCGAACTCGGACCCGTCAAGCAGCTGACCAGGATCGATGGCGCCGCGGATGACCTGGTATGGCTGGGACCCACGCGTCTGGGTGTGCTGATCCCCGGGGAGGGCTCGCCCTTGCTCACCCAGATGGTCGGCGGGCCGGGGACGGCGGAGGCTGCCCCTGCCGATGCGGTCTCGCTCGCAGGATCTCGCACGATCGGCGGAGTGCGCGTGCTGAACGCCGAGTCGACGCTGTTCGCGCACGCCGGATCCGCGTGGCGGGAGATCGCCTCGGACGTTCGGGTCCTGGCGACACGCGCCGGCGAGTGAGGCCACGCTGTCACTCCGACTGCACCGGGGTCATGTCTGCGCCGTTCTCCTCGAGGAGCGGTCGCCGTTGCCTCGCGCTGTGCGTGAGCGCGGATGATCGACGCATGCATTCTCAGTCGCGTCTCGGGACGGTGCTGCGGGGTATCGGTGCGGAGATGGCGGCGCTCCTTCTCGCAGCGTCGTGCGCAGGCTGCGATGAGCCAGGCGAGCTGCTCTGCGCTGCGTGCCGCGTCGGGCTCATGCCGCGCCCGGTGGAGATACGCACGCCGCAGGGGCTCGCCGTGCGCGCAGCGCTCCCGTTCGAGGGAGTGCCAGCCCGTTGCATCCGTCGGCTCAAGGATTCCGGCGAGTCGTCGCTCGTGCGCCCACTGGGCCGAGTCCTGAGCGCAGTTCTCGATGGGGCTTCGTCGCCCGACGCGCTGATCGTCCCGGTGCCCACCAGTCGTGCAGCATTTCGTCGGCGCGGCTACCGCGTGCCCGAACTGCTCGCACGCTGCGCGGGCGCCTCGCCGCATCGGCTGCTCGCGGTCGCCTCTCGGAGGGCCGATCAGCGCGGCCTCGACGCCCGTTCACGCCGGGACAACGTGCAGGGCAGCATGCACGCCCGCAGACGCGGTCATGCGGAGCGGGTCATCCTCGTCGATGACGTCGTCACGACAGGAGCCACCCTCGACGAAGCGGCGAACGCCCTCACCGACGCAGGATTCGACGTGCTCTTCGCCGTCGCGCTCGCCGCCACTCCGCGTCACCGGAGACTCATCGAGGACTCATCGGCGACACGGAGGAAATGACCCGTGACATCCGCCCACAGGCAGACTACGGTTGGGGGTCACAAGGCGACCACGGTCCGCCCTTGGCCGGGAGGACCGGGACAAGGAGGCAGCAATGGAAACGAGCATCGTTGGCGTCGGGGTGGGTATCACTGACCGATTCCGCACCGTTGTCGAAGAGAAGATCGCCAAGATCCAGACGTTTGCCGGACGAGCGCAACGACTGGACGTGAAAGTCACGCATCGCGCGTATCGCAACGGCCGAGTTCCGGATGAAACCGTCGAGCTCACGCTGATCGGCAAGGGGCCGGTGGTGCGAGCGGAGGCGACCGACGGCGACAAGTTCGTCGCCCTCGATCTGGCAGTCGACAAGATGTCCGAGCAGCTGCGACGCGCGAAGGAGAAGCGAGTCGACGGCCGACAGCACCCGCGTGGCGCGCACTTCGAGAAGGGCAGCGGTGCCCTGGAAGGGATCGATGTTCAGCCGGCATCCGTGGAGGTTCTCCACGCTGTCGCGACGGGCAATGTTCCAGTGCAGAACACCGACGACGAGGTCTACTCGCCCGTCGTCATCCGCACCAAGAGCTTCGAGGCGGAGTGGATGACTGTCGAGGAGGCCGTCGACCGCATGGAGCTCGTGGGACACGACTTCTTCCTGTTCGTCGACGTCCGCAGCGATCACCCCAGTGTCGTGTATCGACGCAAGGGGTGGGATTACGGCGTGATCGCATTGAGCACCCAGGCGCCGCCGACGGAGGCCCTCGCGTCCTGAGCTGAGACCTGAGACGAAGAGCGGCCCGGTTCCGAGAGGAACCGGGCCGCTGTGATGTCCGGGCGTCAGTCGAAGATGCCGTCGAGCAGGCTGCCGATCACGAGACCGCCGAGGATGCCGGACGCGATGTCGCCGCCGCCTCCGCCGCGTCGTCCGCCGCCGCCCCAGCCGCCGCCGCCCCAGCCGTCGTCCTGGGGGCGCGAGGAGTCGATGTCGCGCTGGGCTAGTTGGAGGGCCTCCGAGGCGAGGTGAGCGACACGGCGGGCAGCGGCGAGTGCCGCCTCACGGGTCTCCTCGGCAGGGAGCATGTCGGACAGATCGATGCGCAGCCGTTCGGCCTCAGCGAGACGCGTGCGCGCGTCGGCGCCGATCCACCCGCGATGGCCGGCGATCAGGCCGCGTGCGACACCCAGCTGCCGGTCGGCATCGTCGATCGCGTGCTGCACCACCTGCAAGGAAGGCAACGGGTTGGCCGCGCGGTGCTTGGCCGTCGCGATCGCCTCGTCGAGGGCCGTGTTGGCATCGCGGAGCTGTGAGAGCTCGGCGAACGGATCGTTCCGCGCTCCGGACGGGGCGAGCGCAGCCAGTGCGGACTGCAGTGCGGACATGGCCGACGTGACGGCGGGCACCTGCGGCGCGGTGCGCGCCGCGATCAGATCGCTGCGGGAGTCCGCCACCACCTCGGCGAGCGTCGACTCCGCGCGCAGCGCCTCGATCTCGAAGTCCTCGACCGCATCGAGCAACGCCGAGGCCCGTCGAGTCGCTTCCGTGGCTGTCTCCAGCGCGACGTTCGCCTCTTCGTTCTGCTTCGCAGCCCTGCGGCGCTCCGATACGGAGGCGCCATGGACGGCGAAGGCGATGAGCTGTTCTGCTTCCGCTGCGCTCGCGGCGATCTGCGTCATGGCGGAATCGGCGTAGCGGCTGGAGAGACGTTCGACAGCGGCTTTCGTCTGGGGGATCCGTGCGCTGAGCGATTCGGCTTCGGCGCGTACCTGCGCGATGATCTCGGGTGCCCGGCGCACCTTCGCGACCGACGCGGCGAGCACATCCGTCTTCTCGTCGAGCAGATCCTGGGCCCAATCGCAGAGCTGGACGATGCGCGCATTGCGTGTGCGCAGCTCCTCCGGCGTATCCGGGATCTCATCGTGGTTCAGCTGGTGCATCTGGAACGCCTCGCGCAGGTGTGTGCGGACTGCGGCGAGAGCCGTGCGCAGATCGGCGGTCAGCGACTCGCCCAGCTCCGCCTCGGCGAACGACAGCTCATCGGATGTGGTCCGGATGCGCTCGTCCGCCGCGACCAGTGCCTGTTCCGCACGCCGTGCGAGATCGGCGTCCTGAGCGGCGAGTGCTTCCTGCTCGCGCTTGCGTCTGCCCCAAATTCCAGCCATGAGCCGATCCTACTTTCCGCGGGCGTTGCGATGGCTGAGCATCCGCTCCAGGCGAACGCCGGAGTGGTGCGTCAGGCCCCGCCGACCCGGGCCGGTCTGCCTCGTCTCGGGCGCTCCGTCGCGAGGGGGAGTGCGGTTCCGGAGTGCTCAGACAGGCGCTGCTCGACATGATCGAGCCATCGGGTCTCGGCCTCTGCGGCAGAGAGCATCGAGTCCATCACCAGCGACCAGGCGAGCTCTTCCGGCCCGCCCGCCGTCTCGCCGCTGTAACTGGTCTGCTGCAGCGTGCGCAATCGGGCGAGCGACTCAGCGCGCTGAGCGCGGATGACCGCCGCGACGTCGATTCCGGGGAGCGTGGCCGCGATGGCGAGCTTGACGGCGAGCTCATCCCGAGTGGTGGTGCTGCGGACAACGGGCGAGGCCAGCCAGCGGGCGACCTCGAGGGAACCGTCGTCGGTGATCTGCCAGTAGACATGACCGCGTTCGTCGGCCTCGCCCCGCCGGACGAGCCCGTCCCGTTCGAGGCGTTCGAGGGTGTTGTAGATCTGCCCCACGTTGAGCGACGACGTCGCTCCCGTCCGTCTGTCGTACTCGTGCTTCAGCTGATAGCCGTAGCACGGGCCCTGATCCAGGATGGCGAGCAGGCTCTGGCGCACAGACATGGTGATCTCCTGTCGGGACGAATGCGATACCGAGTATATGCATACTCGACATGCACCTATCGATGATCGGGAGAGTCGCGTGCAGGCGACGTGCAGGTCACGGGCCGGTAACATGACAACATATGCCTGGCGATCGTCTGCACGTCCGCCGGCTTTCGACCCACCAACAGGGAGATGACATCCGTGGCCAATCCTCTTGAGAAGCTGCTGCGCGCCGGTGAGGGACGGATCATCCGTCGCTTGAACCAGGTGGTCAAGGCCGTGGGAGCGCTGGAAGAGGACATCTCCAAGCTCACGGACGACGAGCTTCGCAACGAGACCGCAGAGTTGCGCGCCCGGTTCGAGAAGGGGGAGTCCCTCGATCAGTTGATGCCGGAGGCCTTCGCCGCGGTGCGTGAGGCCGCCAAGCGCACGCTCGGCATGCGCGCCTACGACGTGCAGATCATGGGTGGTGCTGCGCTCCACCTCGGGAACATCGCCGAGATGAAGACCGGTGAGGGAAAGACGCTCGTCGCGACCTTCCCTGCCTACCTGAACGCGATCGCCGGCAAGGGCGTCCACATCATCACGGTCAACGACTTCCTCGCCAGTTACCAGGCGGAGCTCATGGGGCGTGTGTTCCGTGCGCTGGGTATGACCACGGGCATCATCGTGTCCGGCCAGACACCGGCAGTGCGCCGCGAGCAGTATGCGGCCGACATCACTTACGGAACCAACAACGAGTTCGGCTTCGACTACCTGCGTGACAACATGGCGTGGCGCAAGGAAGACCTCGTGCAGCGCGAACACTTCTTCGCGATCGTCGACGAGGTCGACTCGATCCTCATCGACGAGGCGCGCACGCCCCTGATCATCTCCGGCCCGTCGTCGGGCGAGGCCAACCGCTGGTTCGCCGAATTCGCGAAGATCGCTCGGACTCTCGAGGTCGGCGAGGACTACGAGGTCGATGAGAAGAAGCGCACGGTCGGTGTGCTCGAACCCGGCATCGAGAAGGTCGAGGACTACCTCGGCATCGACAACCTGTACGAATCAGCGAACACCCCGTTGATCTCGTTCCTGAACAACTCGATCAAGGCACTCGCTCTGTTCAAGAAGGACACCGACTACGTCGTGATGAACGACGAGGTCATGATCGTCGATGAGCACACGGGACGCATCCTGGTCGGACGCCGATACAACGAGGGCATCCACCAGGCGATCGAAGCCAAGGAAGGCGTGCCGGTCAAGGCGGAGAATCAGACTCTCGCGACCGTGACGCTTCAGAACTACTTCCGCCTCTACGACAAGCTCGCCGGTATGACGGGTACGGCCGAAACCGAAGCCGCCGAGTTCATGTCGACCTACAAGCTCGGCGTGATCCCGATCCCGACGAACAAGCCGATGATCCGCAAGGACCAGTCCGACCTCGTCTACAAGAACGAGACAGCCAAGTTCGCCCAGGTGGTCGAGGATATCGCCGAGCGCCATGCCGAGGGGCAGCCGGTGCTCGTCGGAACCGTCAGCGTCGAGAAGAGCGAGTACCTCTCGCGTCTGCTGGCGAAGAAGGGCGTCAAGCACGAGGTCCTCAACGCGAAGAACCACGCGCGCGAAGCAGAGATCGTCGCCAGGGCAGGGCGCCTCGGCGCCGTCACCGTGGCGACCAACATGGCCGGTCGAGGCACCGACATCATGCTCGGCGGAAACGCGGAATTCCTAGCCGTCCAGGAGCTCAAGGCGAGGGGGCTCGACCCCGTCGAGACGCCCGAGGAGTACGAGGTCGCCTGGGACGAGACGTACGAGGCCATGAAGGCCACGGTCGCCAGCGAGGCCGAGAAGGTCATCGAGGCCGGGGGGCTCTACGTCCTCGGCACGGAGCGTCACGAATCGCGTCGTATCGACAATCAGCTGCGCGGTCGTTCGGGCCGTCAGGGCGACCCCGGCGAGAGCCGCTTCTACCTGAGCCTCACCGACGATCTCATGCGGCTGTTCCAGTCCGGCGCCGCTGAGGCGATCCTGTCCCGCACCAATTTCCCCGATGACGTGCCGATCGAGTCGGGGCTCGTGTCACGGGCCATCCGCAGCGCGCAGTCGCAGGTCGAATCGCGCAACGCCGAGATGCGCAAGAACGTGCTCAAGTACGATGACGTGCTCAACCGTCAGCGCGAGGCGATCTACGCCGACCGTCGTCACATCCTGCACGGTGACGACATCGCTGACCGCGTCCAGCACTTCATCGAGGACGCGATCACGGGTGTCGTGAACGATCACACGGGCGAGGGCCACAACGAGAGCTGGGATTTCGATGCTCTGTGGACCGAGCTGAAGACTCTCTACCCTGTCGGTGTCACCATCGACGAGGTCGTCGCCGAAGCGGGCGGACGCAAGGGCGGTATCTCGGCTGAAGGGCTCACGCGTGAGCTCCTCTCAGACGCGAAGATCGCGTACGAGAAGCGTGAGGAGTCGCTCGGCGACGCGGCGACCCGCGAGCTCGAGCGGCGCGTGGTGCTCCAGGTGCTGGACCGCCGCTGGCGCGACCACCTGTACGAGATGGACTACCTCAAGGACGGCATCGGGCTTCGTGCGATGGCCCAGCGCGATCCGCTGATCGAGTATCAGCGCGAGGGCTACGCGATGTTCCAATCGATGATGGGCCAGATCAAGGAGGAGTCGGTCGGCTACCTCTACAACCTCGAGGTCGAGGTGCGTCGCGCCGGTGATGCGGAGACCACGGAGGTCGAGGCCAAGGGGCTGGCCACCGATGGAGGCGATCAGCGTCTCGAGTACTCGGCTGCCAACGATGCGGGCGAGGTCGAGGTACGCAACGACCGCGGTCAGGTGCAGCAGGCGGCGACCGATCGCCTGCGCAAGGCAGCCGCGGCACGAGAGGCTGCAGAGCCTGCGGCTGAGCCGGAGCAGGCACCGCGAGGGGCGTTCGGTCAGCGGACGGATGCGCCGGTGCAGCCGGCCGCTGGCAACCGCGAGCAGCGCCGCGCACAGGGCAAGAAGAAGAAGTAGGAACACGCTGTGAGATGGGGTCGGTCCAGAAGGATCGGCCCCTTCTCGTTACCGGTGCACGCAGATGGGAGGATGAGGCCGTGACCAGTGCCGATGCGGTCGTCCTCGAATCCACGAAGGTGGCTGGCCGGCTTCGCGATGCCATTCTCGACGGGATCCGTTCTCCCGGCAGCCGCCTGATCGAACGGGACTTGGCCGCCGAGTTCGGCGTCAGCCGGGTTCCGGTGCGCGATGCCCTCAAGATCCTCGAGGCGGAGGGACTGGTGACGCTTCGACCGCGGACCTGGGCGATCGTGCGCGAGTTCACCGACTCGGACATGACCGATCTCGACGAGGTCCGTTCGGTTCTGGAGCCGCTCGCCTTCCGTCTGGCGGCGGAGCGGCATCGTCCCGATGGCCTGGAGAAGTTGCGGCGGGCTCTCGATGAGCAGACGATCAGTGCTGCCGCGGGTGATCCGGTCGCGGCGCGCCGGGCAGCGAACGACTTCCACGAGCAGGTGACGGTCCTCGCCGAGAACCGTCTTCTCAGCGACCTCATGCAGGGCATGCGCAGCACGTTGCGCTGGGGTCTGGCGCAGCACGACGATCTCGCCGACATCACCGAACAGCACCGAGTGCTCTTCCAGGCGATCAGTGAGCGTGACGGCGATCGTGTGGAGGCGCTCGCGCTGGAGCACATCGACAGCAGCCGGCGTGCGCGCGAGGCGCACCTGCACGCCTCGAGGAGTGCAGGCTCGTCCTCAGCGGTGCACGAGGGCTCCTCGGGACGGTTGTAGGCTTGCTCGATGACACCATCGCGCACCTTCGACCAGTCGTCGAAGCTCAAGAACGTCCTGTACGAGATTCGCGGAAACGCCCTCGTCGAGGCGGCGCGTCTGGAGGCAGAGGGACATAAGATCCTCAAGCTGAACACCGGGAACCCGGCGATCTTCGGATTCGATGCGCCGCACCAGATCGTCCATGACATGCTGGCCGCGCTGCCCACGGCGCACGGCTACAGCGACAGCAAGGGGATCATCTCCGCGCGTCGTGCGGTGGTCAGCCGCTACGAGGAGATCGAGGACTTCCCGCGCTTCGGACCGGACGACGTCTACCTCGGCAACGGAGTGTCCGAGCTGATCACGATGACCATGCAGGCGCTCCTCGACGAGGGGGACGAGGTCCTGATCCCCGCGCCGGACTACCCCCTGTGGACGGCGATGACGAGCCTCGCCGGCGGCACGCCGGTGCACTACATCTGCGACGAGCAGGATGCCTGGCAGCCCGATCTCGAGGACATCCGCGCCAAGATCACTCCGCGCACCAAGGCGCTCGTGATCATCAACCCCAACAATCCGACGGGAGTGGTCTACTCCCGGGAGATCCTCGAAGGGCTGGTCCAGATCGCACGGGAGCACCAGCTCCTGCTGCTCTCGGACGAGATCTACGATCGCATCCTCTTCGACGGCGCAGTCCACATCCCGACGGCCACGTTGGCGCCCGATCTGCTGTGCCTGACGTTCAACGGCTTGTCCAAGACGTACCGCGTCGCCGGATATCGTTCCGGATGGCTCGTGATCACCGGGCCGCAATCGCACGCCAAGGGCTTCATCGAGGGGATCACGCTGCTGGCGTCGACACGCCTGTGCCCGAACGTGCCCTCACAGCACGCGCTGCAGGCTGCGCTGTCGGGCGTGCAGTCGATCGATGCCCTCATCGCCCCCACGGGGCGTCTGCGTGAGCAGCGAGACATCGCATGGGAGGGACTGGAGCGGATTCCGGGGGTGTCCTGCGTCAAGCCGGAGGGGGCGTTGTACGCCTTCCCGCGGCTCGACCCCGATGTGCACGAGATCCGCGACGACGCGAAGCTCGTCTACGACCTGCTGGTCTCCGAGCACATGCTGCTGGTACAGGGAACCGGTTTCAATTGGCCGACCCCTGATCACCTCCGCCTGGTCACGCTCCCTGAGCCGCGCGTGCTGAGCGAAGCCGTCGAGCGACTCGGGAACTTCCTCGCGAGCTACCGCCAGTAGCGTCAGGCGCGGGCGTCGGCCCGAGAGACGCGACGACCCCGCGGATCGATGCCACGAACGCCGACCGCGGAGTCACATCCGACATCGGACGTGCGTGGAGCAGCGCAGCATCCGCCGCGCGCTGATCGAACGGGAGGAAGGCGACGTCCGTGATGCCGGCGAACCGCTCGAGCGTGCGCCGGATCTGACCGCGTGCATCGAGGCCGAGAGGTCCTGATCGCATGCGGTTGATGACGACGCTGGTGGGGGTCGTCCCGGCAAGGCGGCGCAGTTCGGCATGGTCGCGGAGAAGACGGCTGATGCCGACCGGATCCGCGGCGGCGACGGCGATGATCGCGTCGGCTTCCCGCACCGACGCCGTCGTCGCTGCATGCCGACGAGGGCCTGCCATGTCGTAGGTCGCCTCATCGTCGGCGTCGAATGCGCCGCTCACGTCGACGATGGTCTCGTCCGCCCAGAGGCGGCACGCCTGCAGCGTGGTCGTGAGGCGTGACGCCGACAGCTCGGGCCACCGTGTCGGCCGGTTGATCCCCGGGAGCACATCGAGATCGCCGCCGCTGGTCTCGATGGTGCTCGCGAGCCGCGTGAGCTCGCGCGCATCGAGTCCGCCGAGTTCTGCCCGCCGGCAGGCCGCCGCGATCCCCGGGGCGTCGTCGCTGATCCCGAGCAGCAGCGCGAGCGACGGCGCGACGGTATCGGCATCGATGAGGGCGGTCCGCCGCCCGGCTCGCGCGAGTTCGACGGAGAGTTGCACAGCGACGGTCGAACGCCCTGGGGCGCCATGCGGTCCCCACACCGCGATCACCCGGGGTGCCCGCTGCGACTCCTTCGGGTGAGGTGATGCGGGCAGATCGCGGAGCAGTGCGGCGGCGACCTCCCAGCCACTCGCATCGGCCGGAAGCGGGGCGATGATCCCGAGCCGGCCGAGCGCGCGGCTGCCGGTCTCGCCCACGGGCAGGATGCGGACCCCCGCACGATCGCAGGCCGCGATCAGATCGGAGGTCAGGACCGAGCGCACCGCCGGCACCACGAGAGCTTCGACGTCGGCGAGGAGTGGGCGGATGGCGTCGATCGCCGGTGCAGCGGTCGCGACCACGGTGAGACCCTCCCACTCCAGTTCCACGCTCAGCTCCCGTGCACGTGGCTCGGCGATCGCGATCAGGACCCTCGTCACGAGCCCGATCCCACCGGAACCACCGAGAGGGCGGAGCCGCCGGTGACGGCGCCGAGCACGTCCGCGACGTCTGCGCGGTCGATCACCACCTCCACGGCGACTCCCGACTGCGCGAGCACGCCGTCCGGCTCCCGCACATCGCGCACGATCACGTCCGCGACCAGGATGCGCGGCACGTCGAATGTACGCCCGTCTTCGCGCGGCGGGGCATGCCAGAGCTCGACGACGGCTCCGGCCATCACCTCATCGGGCACCGCGGTCGCGCTCTCCACCACGATGGTGGTGGTGCGGTTGTCGTCGGCGTCGCCGACGGCCGAGACCGGAATCAGCTCGCCCGCGACGACAGTCCGCGCCGCGACACGTCCTGGCGCCAGATCCTGCGGCGTCACGTAGTCGTCGCCGAGCGGGCCGAGCCCCACCTCGACCACCTGGAAGTCTCCTGACACGAGTGCTTCACCCTGCGTGATCGTCCTGGTCGCCTGCAGTGCGGGAGCGGTGCGATCCGAGGACGAGACGATGAGCCAGACACCGGAGATGGACAGGACGATCAGGGCGATGCCGATGAGGAACCGGACGTCTCCCCAGAAGGCGCGCCGCGGACGAGAGGGAGTGGTCATGGCGAACATCGTCACAGAGATCAGGGCACTGGCGGTCGAGTTATCCACAGGAGCGCAGGGGAGTGGGGCTGTGCAGGCCCGTGGGGGAGAATGGGCTCATGCCTGAATCGTTGCCCGTCGTCCCGCGCTTTCTCGCGCCCGCGCAAGTCGCGGAGCTGCTGCAGATCGGCGTCGGCGAGGTCATCGACCTCGTGCAGGAGGGCGAGCTCCGAGGCGTGCAGGTCGGAGCACCGGCGCGCTGGCGGGTCGAGGAGGTGAGCGTGGAGGAGTACCTCGCGGCGCAGGTGGAGCACTCCCGGCGGATGGCGCTGTGGAGACAGTCGCAGGTCGCGAGTTTTCCCGAGGTCTGGGGGGCGTCGACGGTTCAAAGGACCTGATCGCTCCCCGTGCGCAGCGCGATGAGCGCCGCGAACGGGATGATTCGGAACCCTTGCACCGCGGCTGCGATCCGTGCGGTGCCGGCGTCATGGACCGCCAGGTCGAGATGGTCGGAACCTGCACGATCGATCGTCCCGTGCACATCGTCGCCGATCGCCAGGCTCAGGTGCACGGGAACACGTCGGCGGGCGAGATCCCGGAGAACGAATCCGAGGCTCATTCGCTCGCGGAGTGGGCTTCCGGGCTCGGAGACATCTTCCAGGCTCGTCAACACACTGCCGTGATCCGCACGGATCGCGCGGATCGCGTCCAGCGGCATGATCCGGGTCGACCGCCCCAGGAGCAGGTCGTCTCCCGGCGCGGATTCCGCGGCCACCCAGTCGGCACCGAGCGCGCGCATCGTCACGGGGAGGCGACGTCCGTCCGCGAGCTCCAGCGTCACGGTCGCTCGTGCCTGACACAGATGCCGTAGGCGGGCGCGGAGATCAAGGCGCGAGATGCGCAGCCGTTCGGACTCGGCGCTGAGCACCGCGCGCTCCGTCTCCCACTCCGCAGCCAGCTGACCTTCGAGGTCTTCGAATAGGCGATCCCAATGCACGGATTCGAGCGTAGGTGAGCTGCCGGTTCCATATACGAGTTATCCACATACCTTCGCTGCGCACCCCTCAGAGGTACCGCGCTCGTGCTCGACTGGCCGTCCGTCTTCCCCAGGAGAGAACCGATGATGAGCGTGCACGAGTACTTCGCCCCCCAGCCCACCTCGACGGCCGAGCTGCCGGATCCCGCGCCGCTCTTGCGCAGTCTCACGCAGGGGGTGCTGGAGGCACTGGCCGGGGTGAGGGAGGTCGACCAGCTCGCGCGCTGGTTCAGCGAGGATGCGTATCGCAATCTCGTGAGCCGGGCGAACCTTTCTGCCAGAGCGCGCAGCGCACGGGGCGTTGCGCCGGCTCGCCCGACGTTCGAGGTCCGCTCGATCAGGGTGTCCGAGCCGCTCGACGGCATCATCGAGGCGGTGGCCGTCGTGGCAGGGCCGGGGCGTACTCGCGCAGTCGCGATCCGTCTGGAAGGACTGGACCGTCGGTGGCGGGCGACCTCGCTGGCGGTGCTCTGATCGAAGTCGCCGTAGGCTGGGGGAGTGTCAACGCTTAGTGATCTCGCCCATGCGCAGGGCCGTCTGACCGACAACGACGTCGAATGGCTTCACCGCCTCGCGGGGGACGGGCAGTTGCTCGCCGACCTCGCATCGGCCGATATCGTCGTGTGGATCCAGACCGATGACGGCTCGTTCATCGCTGTCGCGCACGCGCGGCCGAGCGGGGCGGCGACGCTCTTCTACCGCGACATCGTCGGCGAGCGTGTACGGCCGCAGTGGCGCACGCAGGTTCAGGGTGCATTCGACTCCGCCGAGATCGTCGACTCCTCCTCGCCCGACTGGTTCGAGGAGACGCCGACCAGGGTCCGAGCCGTGCCCATCGTGGTCGGCCGACAAGGAGGAGGCGGGACGGCCGCGACGGCCATCGGTGTCGTCACGCGCCACACGAACCTGGGCGAGGTGCGGACGCCGTCACGCCAGCAGATCACGTTCGACGAGTGCGCGAACGACCTGTTCCGCATGATCGCCGACGGCAGCTTCCCCGATCTGGCAGCTCCCACGTCGCCTCGGCGCGGCGCGCCTCGCGCCTCGGACGGGCTCATCCGCATCGACGTTGATGGCATCACGACCTTCGCGAGCCCCAACGCTCTCTCTGCCTTCAACCGCATGGGCTTCGACGACGAGTTGGAGGGGGAGTCTCTCGCCGAGGTCACCACACGTCTGGTGCCTCCGTCTCGCCAGGTCGATGAGTCTCTCCCCGTCGTGGTGACGGGCCGCGCGCCCTGGCGCACCGACATTGAAGCGCGCGGGGTCACCGTGTCGTTGCGTGCCATCCCGCTGAAGGATCACGGCACCCGAATCGGCGCGATCGTGCTCTGCCGCGACGTCTCCGAGCTGCGCCATCAGGAGCAGGAGCTCATCACCAAGGACGCGACGATCCGCGAGATCCATCATCGCGTGAAGAACAACCTGCAGACGGTCGCCTCCCTGCTGCGGATCCAGGCTCGCCGGACCCACTCCGATGAGGCTCGCGACGCGCTCACGCAGGCCATGCGCCGGGTGGACTCGATCGCCGTCGTGCACGACACGCTCGCGCAGGGGCTGACGCAGAAGGTCGACTTCGACGAGGTCTTCCATCGCGTGCTCAAACTCGTGGCCGAGGTCGCCTCTGCCCCCAACACGCGGGCGCGGACTCAGCTCACCGGACGCTTCGGCGTGCTGCCGAGCGAGTACGCCACTCCTCTCGCGCTCGCTCTCACCGAGGTCGTCACGAACGCGGTCGAGCACGGTCTCGCAGGCCAGGGGGGCAGCATCGCTATCGACGCGGCCCGCACCGATGAGAGCCTTCGGGTGACGGTGAAAGACACCGGACACGGTCTTCCCGAGGGGCGCATTGGGCAGGGACTGGGGACTCAGATCATCCGCACGCTCATCCAAGGCGAGCTCGGGGGGACGATCGAGTGGCACGGCAGCGAGGGCGATGGCACTGAGGTGATCATCGACATCCCGCTGCGCTGGCTGACCAAATGACAAAAGCCGGACGAGGTCGCGATGCGACATCGTCCGGCGGCATCAGGGGAAAGAACCCGCCATGGCCTCCGTGGAGGTCAGCAGGCCCGTTGTGCGTCGGCGCGTGCCTCGGTCAGGAGGCGCGGCGGGCGCGAGCGGCGCGGCGCTTCAGCGCGCGGCGCTCGTCTTCGGAGAGGCCTCCCCAGACACCCGAATCCTGGCTGGACTCGAGGGCGTACTGGAGGCAGATCTCAGTGACCGTGCAGGTGGCGCAGACAGCCTTCGCCTTCTCGATCTGATCGACGGCCGGACCGGTGTTCCCGACGGGGAAGAACAGTTCGGGGTCGACGGTCAAGCAGGCGGCCTTGTCGCGCCAGTCCATGGGAGCTCCTCGGTGTGGGATTTCAAGAGATGTCGCGACGCGACGACTCGATTCGGGTGGCGGCTCGGGTTCCGCTACCCTGTTCAGATGCGGACGGATGTCCGCGAATTGTGATGCGAGCGAATCGCCCGCCCCACGCCGCTGTGGGAGCACATGACGCTGTCTATTCTGTTACATGAAACCTGCGAAATCAAGGGTTTTCATCCTTCTCATTCGATTCTCAGGAGACATCGTGCGTGCACCAGGACTCGCTACCGCGGCCGCAGCCGTACTCGCCCTCGAGGGGGCGGCCCTCGTCGTATTCGCGATCATCGAGCTCATGGGGCTGGGGGCAGGAGATGCCGCCTCGCTGCCGACTGCCATCGCTCTCATCGTGCTGACGTTGATCGGGGCGGCGGCGCTGCTCGCCTTCGCCGTCGGCGCCCGCAAGGGACGATCCTGGGCTCGGTCCGGAGGCGTCGTCTTCCAGGTCCTGGCCGTCGCCCTCGCTCTGGCCTCCTTCACGTTGCAGCCCATCCCCTGGGCGTTCACGGTGGGAGTCGGCGCGCCGGGCATCGTCGGCTTCGTGCTGCTCATCGCCAGCGCTCGTCGTGAGAGCGAGAGCTCCGCAGCGGAGTGAGCACCTCGCTCGTCAGGCGTCGATGCCGAGGAGCTTGCGGAGTCGTGCGACGTGTCCGGTCGCCTTGACGTTGTACTGCGCGAGCGTGATGACGCCGTTCTCATCGAGAACGAATGTCGAGCGGAGGACGCCCTCGACGACCTTGCCGTAGTTCATCTTCTCGCCCCACGCGCCGTAGGCGTCGTGCACCGCGTGGTCGGGGTCACTCAGCAGCGTGAAGGTGAGACCGTCACGCTCACGGAACTCCGCGAGCGTGGCCGGCTCGTCGCGAGAGATGCCGATGACCCGGTAGCCGGCCCCCTGCAGCGAGGAGATGCTGTCGCGGAAGTCGCAGGCCTGTGTGGTGCACCCCGGCGTCATCGCGGCGGGGTAGAAGTACAGGACCGTCTTCTGGCCGTGGAGGTCGGACAGGCGCACGGTCGCGCCGTCCTGGTCCAGCAGGGCGAAGTCGGGGGCGGGGGATCCGGTTTCGAGGCGCTCAGTCACCCGCCCAGCCTATCGTCCTGGTGACTGCTCGGCCTTGTCGGCGAAGGTCTGCAGAAGGCGCTGGAGCGAGTCCAACCGAGCGCTCTCGGCCTCGCTGAGCTCTCCGCGTTCCTCGGCCTCGATCAGGGCGCAGTCCGGGGCGTCGGCGAGATGTGTGCAGCCGCGGGGGCAGTTCTCGGCGATGAGGGCGAGCTCCGTGAAGGCCGCCAGGATGTTGGCGGGCTCTACGTGGCCGAGCCCGAACGAGCGCACACCGGGGGTGTCGATGACCCAACCCGAGCCCTCGGCTCCCTCGTAGCGGAGTGATACCGTCGAGGAGGAGGTGTGGCGTCCGCGACCGGTGACCTGGTTCACGTGGCCGGTGGCTCGCTTCGCGCTGGGGACGAGCTCGTTGACGAGGGTCGACTTGCCGACTCCGGAGTGGCCGACGAAGACGGTCGAGTGGCCGACGAGAGCGGTGCCGATCTCCTCGGTGGGCATCTCTTCGCGGGCACTGGTGAAGACACGCAGGTCCAGTCCGTCGAAGTGCGAGAGGAACGTCGTCGGATCGGCGAGATCGGTCTTGGTGACCACGAGCAGCGGCCGGATGCCGGCGTCGAGCGCGGCCACGAGATAACGGTCGACCAGGCGCGCGCGGGGCTCCGGATCGGCGGCGGCGACGACGATCAGCATCTGGTCGGCGTTCGCGACGATCACGCGTTCCACCTGGTCGGTGTCGTCGGCGCTGCGGCGGAGGAGGGAAGTGCGCTCGACGATGCCGACGATGCGGCTGAGCGTTCCCTCAGCGCCCGAGGTGTCGCCGACGACCCGCGCCTGGTCTCCGGTGACGATCGGCATGCGTCGGAGTTCTCTGGCCCTGGTCGCCGAGATGAGGTGCTCATCATCGGTTCCCTCTTCCAGCAGGACGGTGTAACGCCCGCGGTCGACACCGAGAACGCGGCCGATGACGGCGTCTTCGTGCGCGGGGCGACGCTTGGTCCGTGGGCGGTTGGCCTTGGGGTTCGGTCGCGTGCGGATCGTGCTCTCGTCGTAGTCCTCGAAATCGTCATCGAGGTCGTCGGAGTCGCTGAGCCAGCTCACGCGCCAGCGCCTCGCAGCATCCGTTCCCAGAGCAGGGTGAACTCGGGGAGGGTCTTGGCCGTGGTTCCGATGTCGTCGATCTCGACGCCGGGGACGCGCAGACCGATCAGGGCGCCGGTGGTCGCCATGCGGTGGTCGTGATGCGCTGCCCATCCGCCGCCGTGCAACGGCCGGGGGATGATGCGCAAACCGTCGGAGAGTTCCTCCGCCTCGCCGCCGAGGGCCCGGATGTTGCCGATGAGTGCGGCGATGCGATCGGTCTCGTGCAGACGGATGTGACCGATGCCGCGGATCGTGGTCGGCGACTCGGCGAAGGCCGCGAGTCCCACGATCGTGGGCGTCAGCTCACTCGCCGCCGATAGATCGAGGTCCAGTCCGCGGATGCCGTTTCCGGCGCGCACGGTGAGCGCACCGCCGTGGCGGCTGGCGTGGGCGCCCATCGCCTGGAGGATCTCGGGGAGCAGCGCACCAGGCTGCGTCGAGTGCGAGGGCCAGCCGGTGATCGACACGGATCCGCCCGTGATGAGCGCCGCCGCGAGGAACGGCGCGGCGTTGGAGAGATCGGGCTCGATCGCGATCTCCTTGGCCCGGGGCACGCCGGCCTCGACGAGCCATTCGCCCACTGCGGGACGTTCGATCCGGATGCCGCGTCGGCTCAGCGACTCGATCGTCATGTCGATGTGCGGCAGGCTCGGCAGATGCTCACCGGTGTGGACGAGGTGGAGCCCGACGTCGAAGCGGGGTGCAGCCAGGAGGAGCCCGGAGACGAACTGGCTCGAGGCGGAGGCGTCGATCTCGACGCGGCCCCCGCGGATGCGGCCGTGACCGCGGATCGTGAACGGCAGCGACCAGGTCCCTTCGTCGTCGATATCGACGCCGAGGTCGCGCAGGGCGCTGATGAGCCCGCCCATCGGTCGGTGCAGTGCGGTCTCGTGCGCGGTCAGATGCACGTCCTGCGCGGCGAGCCCGGCCAGCGGGGCGATGAATCGCATGACCGTTCCGGCCTGACCGCAGTCGACGGTCACTCCGCCGGTGAGCTTCGCGGGGGTCACGGCGAGGTCGGGACCGAACTCGCCGCCGGCATCCACCTCCTCGATTCCGACCCCGATCGCCCGCAGGGCGTCGACCATACGGCGGGAGTCGTCGGAGTGCAGCGGCGCCACCAGGCGTCCGGGTCCATCGGCGATGGCCGCGATGATCAGCTCGCGGTTCGTCAGCGATTTCGAACCCGGGATGGTGAGTGCGGCGTGCACCGCATCGTCGACGGTGGGCGCGATGTAAGCGCCCCGGACAGGGGGAGGGGAATACCTGTTGACGCTCATCGGTTTCCACCTTAGTGAACGGCGACGCACACGCCGAGAAGGAGAGAGCATGATCGCGACGTTGGAGCGCGGATCTGTGGACATCAGCGGCCTAGACTGGCCGGTGATGGATGACACCGCAACCGCAGACATCGTCGGCGACCCTCGACGCGAGTTCGAGGAGCAGGCGATCCCTTTCATGGATCAGCTCTACGCCGCAGCGATGCGTATGACGCGCAATCCCGCCGACGCCGCAGACCTCGTGCAGGAGACCTTCGTGAAGGCGTACGGCTCCTGGTCGACCTTCTCTCAGGGCACGAACCTCAAGGCCTGGTTGTACCGGATCCTGACCAACACATACATCAACATCTATCGCAAGAAGCAGCGTGAGCCGTTCCAAGGAACGATCGACGAGCTCGAGGACTGGCAGCTCGGCGGTGCGGAGTCGACCACGGCGTCGCACAGCCGTTCCGCGGAGGCTGAGGCGATCGACCGCATGCCGGCATCGGTGGTCAAGGATGCTTTGCAGGCCGTGCCGGAGGACTTCCGGCTGGCGGTGTACCTCGCTGATGTCGAGGGGTTCGCCTACCAGGAGATCGCGGACATCATGAAGACGCCCATCGGCACCGTGATGAGTCGTCTGCACCGGGGCAGGCGCATGTTGCGGGAGCTGCTGGCAGATTACGCCGCGGAGCGGGGCATCGCCGCGGCCGACACGAGGAGCAGGAAATGAGCGACTGCGGCTGCGACAAAGCCCGTCAGGATCTGGAGGAGTACCTCCGCAACGAGGTCTGTAAAACCGAGCACACCGAGATCCGTGAGCACCTGGAGAACTGCCCGTCCTGCCGGGACGAGGCGTTGGTCGCCACCACGCTCACCGAAGTGGTGGCGCGAGCGTGCAAGGAGACAGCACCGGAGGAACTGCGCGACCAGGTCTTCGCGCGGCTGCGTGAGGTTCAGGCCAGCCAGCACTGATCGCGCGGGCGGCCCCCTGAGTAGTGTGGTCGGATGAGCTCCATCGATGCGCGGGATGTGCCCGCAGATACCACTTCGGCTGAACGGCTGGCCGCCACCGGACTCGAATACCGCGTCGTCGACTTCGCAGACGATGCGAGCTCCGCAGGGTTCCAGCGTGCTGTCGATCGCGGGTTCCTCGGGGCTGAGCCGACGGGCGACATGATCACCCAGGTCGCCAAGACCTTCGGCGCACGTCGGAACATCGGCGTGTTCGAGAAGAAGGCGCCGGACACGACGCTTCCGATAGCGACCATCAACTCGTGGGTGACTCCGCTGACGCTTCCTGGCGGTGGAGAGATCGACATGTGGGCGATCAGCGTCGTCACGGTCGCGGCGACACACCGACGCCGGGGCATCGCTCGCGCCCTGCTGGAAGGCGAGCTACGGGCCGCGGCATCCGCCGGTGTTCCCGTTGCCGGTCTCACGGTATCGGAGGCGACCATCTACGGCCGCTACGGCTTCGGCTCCGCGATCCCGGTCGCGCGACTGACCGTCGATACTCGACGAGCCGGTTGGGGCGGTGCGAATCCTCCCGGACGCCTGGAGTATGTGGACCGTGACGCGCTCGCCGCCGACCTCGGGGCCGTGCACGAGCGTGCGCGCTCTGGCGTCTCCGGGCAGATCCCGGGCTGGCGTGGCCGCTGGGAAGGCTACGCGGGCGTCGCTCCGACGACGGATCGAGACCACGCGCGGGGGGTGCGTTATCTCGACGAAGACGGAGTGCTCCGCGGAGTCCTCGCATACACCGTGACTGAGGCGAGCGGCACGTTCCGATTCCGGCTGGACGTGCGCCTGCTGGTCGCCGAGACGTCGGACGCGCGCGCTGCCCTGTGGCGATTCGCGTTGCAGCACGATCTCGTCGATGAGGTCGTCGCCGATCTCCGCCCCCTGGACGACCCGCTGCCGTGGCTCGTCGCCGATCCGCGCGGAGTGAAGCAGGAGGTGCACGACCACGGATGGCTGCGGGTGCTCGACGTTCCCGCGGCACTCAGCGCGCGACGGTTCTCCGCACCGCTCGACATCGTGATCGGTATCGACGACCCGCTCGGCTACACCGAAGGGCAGTGGCGGCTGCAGGTCGACCAGGAGGGCGTCGCCACCGTGGACCGCGCAGAGGGGGCGTCGGTCGATGCGCGCCTGGGCGTCGCCGCACTCTCCTCGCTCTACGCCGGCGGAGTGCGTGCGTCCTCGCTGCGCGGCGCTGGCCTGATCGACGCCGACGCAGCGACGGTCGAGAAGCTCGACCGGGCGTTCGTCGCGTTCCCTGCTCCTTCGCTCGACATCTGGTACTGACCGGTCGGCGATAGCACACGCAGGACGGGCCCCGGCGATCGCCGGGGCCCGTCCTGCGTTCCGTCCTGCTGATCAGTCGATAGTGAGTGCCTCGCGCAGCAGGGTCGCCTGCTCGGCGGCATGCACCTTCGAGGAACCGGTGGCGGGCGACGCCGACGCCGTGCGGGCGACCGGACGGAAGGAGCGGTCGCCGGGCACGTCGGCGAAAGCCAGCGCCAGGAACGGCCAGGCGCCCTGGTTCTCCGGCTCCTCCTGCACCCACACCAGCTCGGCGTTCGGGTAGGAGTCCGTGATCGCCTTGAGCTCATCGATCGGCGTCGGGTACAGCTGCTCGATCCGGACGAGCGCGATCTCGGGGTTCGGCTTCTTCTCGAGCTCGGCTCGCAGGTCCCAATGCACCTTGCCCGAGTGCACGAGTACGCGCTTGACGGCGCTGCGGTCGAGGCCGCGGTCGTCGTCGAGCACCGGCTCGAAGCGACCCTGCGTGAAGGCCTCGACGGGGCTCGTCGCGCCGCGCAGTCGCAGCATGGCCTTCGGTGTGAAGACGATCAGCGGCTTCCGGGGGCGTGCATAGGCCTGGCGGCGCAGCAGATGGAAGTACGACGCCGGCGTCGACGGACGCGACACGATCATGTTCTCCTGGGCGCACAGCTGCAGGAAGCGCTCGATGCGTGCCGAGGAGTGATCCGGTCCCTGACCTTCGTAGCCGTGGGGGAGCAGCAGCGTCACGCTCGACTGCTGGCCCCACTTCTGCTCTGCGGCGGAGATGTACTCGTCGATCACGGACTGGGCGCCGTTGACGAAGTCGCCGAACTGCGCCTCCCAGAGCACGAGCGCCTCAGGCGCCTCGACGGAGTAGCCGTACTCGAAGCCCAGAGCCGCGTACTCGCTCAGCAGGGAGTCGTAGATGAAGAAGCGGCCCTGCGCATCGGACAGGTTCGACAGCGGCAGCCACTCCTGGCCGTTCGCGCGATCGTGCAGGGTGGCGTGACGCTGCACGAAGGTTCCTCGTCGCGCATCCTGACCGGCGAAGCGTACCGGGGTGCCCTCGACCAGCAGCGATCCGAACGCCAGCAGTTCGCCGAAGCCCCAGTCGATGTTGCCGTTGCGGCTCATGTCGAGGCGCTTCTCGAGCAGCTGCTGGATCTTCGGGTGCACCGTGAAGCCCTCTGGCTTGTTCACGAACGCATCGCCGATGAGCCGGATGACCTCGCTCGGTACACCGGTGACCTCGGGGGCTCCGACCTGGTCCTCGACGGGGAGGGCCTCGGGAGCGACCGGCAGGGCGCCGGTCTCGGCGGCGTGTGTCTCGGCGAACGCGATCTCCAGACGGTTCTGGAAGTCGGCCTTCGCCTCGTCGTATTCCTGCTCGGTGATGTCACCGCGGCCGACGAGCGACTCGGTGTAGAGCCGGCGGACCGAACGCTTGGCCTGGATCAGATCCGTCATCAGCGGCTGCGTCATCGAGGGGTCGTCTCCCTCGTTGTGTCCGCGGCGGCGGTAGCAGACGAGGTCGATCACGACGTCGCGGTGGAAGCGCTCGCGGTACTCGAACGCGAGCTGCGCGACGTGGATGACGGCCTCGGGGTCGTCGCCGTTCACGTGGAAGACCGGAGCCTGAATGGTCTTGGCGACGTCGGTGGAATACACCGAGGTGCGACCGTCGTTCGGCGTGGTGGTGAATCCGACCTGGTTGTTCACGACCACGTGGATCGTGCCACCGGTGCGGTAGCCGCGCAGCTGCGACATCTGCAGCGTCTCGACCACGACGCCCTGGCCGGCGAAGGCCGCGTCGCCATGCACGAGGATGGGCAGCCAGGCGAAGGTGCCGATCGGCTTGCGGTCCTGCTTGGCGCGGACGATACCCTCGAGCACGCCGTCGACCGTCTCCAGGTGCGAGGGGTTCGCCGCGAGGTAGACCGGAAGCTCCGACTTGTCGTCGGCGACGAACGTGCCCTCGGTGCCGAGGTGGTACTTCACATCGCCGGAGCCGCGCTGGTTGCCCGGCATCTGGGTTCCCTCGAATTCGCGGAACACCTGGCCGTACGTCTTGCCGGCGATGTTGGTGAGCACATTCAGGCGGCCGCGGTGGGCCATGCCGATCGCAGCGCCTTCGAGGCCGGCGGTCGCCGCGCCCTGGAGGATCTCGTCGAGGAGAGGGATCAGCGACTCGCCGCCCTCGAGCGAGAAGCGCTTCTGGCCGACGAACTTCGTCTGCAGGAACGTCTCGAACGCCTCGGCCTCGTTCAGCTTGCGCAGCACGCGCAGCTGCTCGTCGTGGCCGGGCTTCTGGTACTTGAGCTCGACCTTCTCCTGGAACCAGCGGCGCTGTTCCGGGTCCTGGATGTGCATGTACTCGATGCCGAGCGTGCGGCAGTAGGAGTCACGGAGCACACCGAGGATGTCGCGAAGCTTGGCGACGCGACGCCCGCCGAATCCGCCGGTGACGAACTCGCGGTCGAGGTCCCAGAACGTCAGTCCGTGGCTCTCGATCTCGAGGTCGGGGTGCGAGCGCTGGACGTACTCGAGCGGGTCGATGTCGGCCATGAGGTGACCGCGCACGCGGAAGGAGTTGATGAGCTCCTGCACGCGGGACTGCTTGTCGACACGCTCGGCGAGGTCGACCGCGATGTCGGGGTTCCAGCGGATCGGGGCGTACGGGATGCGGAGAGCGGCGAAGATGTCGTCGTAGAAGCCGCGCTGCCCGATGAGCAGCTCGTGCACCTTCTTGAGGAACTCGCCGGAGCCGGCGCCCTGGATCACGCGGTGGTCGTAGGTGCTGGTGAGGGTGATCGTCTTGCCGATCGCCAGCTCGTTCAGCGTCTTCTCGCTCGCGCCCTGGAACTCGGCCGGGTACTCGAGGGCGCCGGCGCCGATGATGCAGCCCTGGCCCTTCATCAGACGGGGGACCGAGTGCACCGTTCCGATGCCGCCGGGGTTCGTCAGCGACACCGTGGTGCCTTGGAAGTCGGCGGCGGTCAGCTTGTTGTTGCGTGCGCGGGTGACGAGGTCCTCGTAGGCGACCAGGTACTCCGTGAACGTCATGGTGTCGGCGCGCTTGATGCTGGGCACCATGAGCGCGCGGGTGCCGTCGGGCTTGGGGAGGTCGATCGCGATGCCGAGGTTCACGTGGGCCGGGGCGACGACCGATGCCTTCCCGTCGATCTCGGCGTAGAACACGTTCTGGCTGCGGAACTCGTCGAGCGTGCGGATGAGCGCCCAGCCGATGAGGTGGGTGAAGCTGACCTTGCCACCGCGCGTGCGCGCCATGTGGTTGTTGATGACGATGCGGTTGTCGATCATCAGCTTCGCCGGCACCGTGCGCACGCTGGTCGCCGTCGGGACGGTCAGCGACTCGTCCATGTTCGCGGCGAGGGTCTTGGGGAGACCACGCAGCGGGGTGACCTTGTCTTCCTCAGCGGACTCGGCGGCTTCCTTCGCACTGGGCTTCGGCGCCTGCGCGGGGATGGGAGCGGCAGCGGCCGGCTTGGTGGTCGTGCGTGCGACGGGCTGTGAGCCGATCACGGGAATGGGAGCGGTGACCGGGTGCGCGGGCTGCCCCGTCGGCTCCGCAGGAGCAGCTGCGCCGGTGGTGTCGGAGTGGTACTTCTCGAGGATCGGCCACCACTCCTTGTCCACGGAGTCGCGGTCCGCCTTGAACTGCTCGTAGAGCTCGTCGACGAGCCAGGAATTGGCTCCGAACCCCCCGTCGCCCCCGACGCCGGTCACCTGGTTCGACACGCTCGATCGCCCTCTTTCATCGATGAATCTCACTGTGTGGGCACGCGGCGCAAAGATGCGCTCGGGCTCGCACACTCTCGATCCACAAGCCTAACGTGTTTCCCTCTGGGAATCGTCGAACCATACGCCCAGATCCCCACGATCTGAGTAGCGTGGAGACATGGAGTTCTCTGGTGAGCAGCCGACCGTCGATCTGACCTACTCGGATGTGTTCCTGGTGCCGCGCAGGTCCGCGGTCACCAGCCGTCTGCAGGTCGATCTCGCCCCGCAGGACGGCACGCCGGCGACCCTGCCGCTGGTGGCTTCCAACATGAACTCCGTGACAGGCCCGCGCTTGGCAGCCGTGCTCGCCCGCCGCGGAGGCATCGGTGTGCTGCCGCAGGACATGCCGCTGCAGGATCTCGATCAGGCGATTCGAGACGTGAAGGCGCAGCCGGTGCTGTGGGACACGCCTCTCGTGCTCTCGCCCGATGCTCCCGTCGCCGATGCTCTCCGGCTCCTGCCGGCGACGGCCGGCCATGGCATCGTCGTCGCCCACGGCAGGGGAGAGATCGAGGTCGATCAGATCCTCGGCATCCTGCCGGCGACCCGCCTGGCCACCGCATTGCCCGACGCGCAGCTGGGCGACCTGGTCCGCACCGGTACCCCGTCGCTCGACGCGGACGACATCGGATCCGAGCGGCACGCGTTCGACGTCATCACCGACGCCGGGGTCGAGATGGTCACCGTCATCCACCACGGACACCTGGTCGGCACGCTGAGCGCACGCAGCGCTCTGCGGTCGACGCTGTACGGCCCGGCTCTCGACCGCGACGGCCGTCTCGCCGTCGCCGCGGCCGTCGGGATCAACGGCGACGTCGCGTCGAAGGCCAGGGCGCTCGCCGCCGCCGGGGTCGACGTGCTCGTGGTCGACACCGCGCACGGCCACCAGGAGGGGATGCTGCGTGCCCTGCGCGCTGTCGCCGAGCTCGGCCTCGACATCCCCATCGTCGCGGGCAACATCGTCACCGCCGATGGCGTGAACGACCTCGTGGACGCCGGAGCGACGATCCTCAAGGTCGGAGTCGGGCCGGGAGCGATGTGCACGACGCGCATGATGACGGCGGTCGGCCGACCGCAGTTCTCCGCGGTCCTCGAGACCGCGCAGGCTGCGCGGGAGCTCGGCGCCCATGTCTGGGCGGACGGGGGAGTGCGCTACCCGCGCGACGTGGCCCTCGCGCTCGCCGCGGGCGCGGCATCCGTCATGATCGGCTCGTGGTTCGCCGGCACGATCGAGGCGCCGGGCGCGCTCCAGCGCGACAGCGATGGGCGCATCTTCAAGGAATCGTGGGGGATGGCGTCGACCAAGGCCGTCCAGGCCCGCTTCGAGCGGCTCGACGCCTATGAGCGGGCACGCAAGGAGCTCTTCGCCGAGGGGATCTCGTCGTCGAAGATCTACCTCGACCCGCTGCGCCCCGGCGTGGAGGATCTGCTCGACATGATCACCTCCGGCGTGCGGTCCTCGTTCACCTACGCGGGAGCCGCATCGGTTCCCGAGTTCCACGAGCGCGCACTGGTCGGCCTCCAGTCGGCCGCGGGATACGAGGAGGGGAAGGCCCTGCCCGTCAGCTGGTGAGCCGCGTCGCGATCTCAGAGGATTTCGGTAGAATCGTCGTCACCATGGACGACCCTCCCAGTTGCAGTACCTCGCCCCACCGTCCGCCTCTCTCATCGGAGAGGAACCACTGATGGACTACATCATGTTGGGCGTGGGGCTCCTGCTCACGGTCGGCACCGGCCTCTTCGTCGCGAGCGAGTTCGCACTGGTCAATCTCGACCGCGCGGAACTCGAGGCGCGGCAGTCGCGCGGGGAATCCCGACTCGCGCTCACCATCAGCGCACTCAAGCACACCTCCACGCACCTGTCGTCGGCGCAGCTCGGCATCACGCTGACCACGCTGCTGACCGGTTACACGATGGAGCCCGCGCTGTCGAACCTCCTGGGCCCGACGCTGATCGCCTGGAACATCCCGGAGGCGGCGGTCTCACCCATCGCGACGATCGTGGCGATGCTGGTCGCGACCGTGCTGTCGATGATCCTCGGAGAGCTCGTCCCGAAGAACTTCGCCCTCGCGCTGCCTCTGGCCACCGCGAAGCTGGTCATCCCGTTCCAGATCGCCTTCACCACGATCTTCAAGCCGGCCGTGGTCGTGCTCAACGGGAGCGCCAACGGCGTGTTGCGCAGCATGGGCATCGAACCGAAGGAGGAGCTCTCCGGCGCGCGCAGTGCCGAGGAGCTGTCCTCGCTGGTGCGCCGCTCGGCGAACGCCGGGCTGCTCGAGGCCGATACGGCCACGCTGCTGGACCGCACGCTGACCTTCGCCCGGCTCACCGCGGCCGATGTCATGACCGCCCGCCCGAGCATGCATGCGATCGCGGCGGGCGACTCCGCCGATGACGTCATCCAGCTCGCCCGGCGTACCGGTCACAGCCGCTTCCCGGTGTACGACGACGACCTCGACGACATCACCGGAGTCGTGCATCTGAAGGCAGCCATCTCGGTGCCGCGCGAGCGCCGCACCGAGGTGCCAGTCGGTGCTCTGTCCACCGAGCCGCTGCGCGTGCCGGAGACGGTGCACGTCGACGCCCTCATCTCGGAGCTCCGGGCTCGCGGCTATCAACTGGCCGTCGTCGTCGACGAGTACGGGGGAACCGCCGGTCTGGTGACCCTGGAGGACCTGATCGAAGAGCTCGTGGGCGAGGTCGCCGACGAGCACGACCGTACGCGCGCCGGCGTGATCCGCGGACGTGACGGTGTCACGTTCCCCGGCGAGCTGCGCCCGGACGAGTTGCGCCAGCGGGCTGGGGTCGATGTGCCGGAGGGCGAGGTCTACGACACGGTCGGCGGCTACGTCATGAGTGTCCTGGAGCGCGTCCCCGCCGTCGGCGACGAGGTCTCCGTCGACAGCGGCGTGCTGCAGGTCGTCCGCATGGACGGCAGGCGGGTCGACCGCATCCGCTATGTCCCGAGTCCGAATCAGCCAGGAGAGGTGGCCCCCCGATGAGCGATTGGGGAGGACTCGCCTGGTTGGTCGTGCTGCTCGTGGCCAACGCCTTCTTCGTCGGCGCCGAGTTCGCAGTGATCTCCGCGCGGCGTTCGCAGATCGAACCGCGCGCCGAGCAGGGCTCGCGTGCGGCCAAGACCGCCCTGTACGCGATGGAGCATGCGACGCTCATGCTCGCGACCTCCCAGCTGGGCATCACGATCTGCTCTCTGCTGATCCTGAACGTCTCCGAACCCGCGATCCATCACCTGCTCGCCGTGCCGCTGCACGCATTCGGCTGGCCGGACGGCGCGGTGGATGCCGTGTCGTTCGTGATCGCTCTGCTGATCGTCTCGTTCCTGCACGTGGTGTTCGGCGAGATGGTGCCGAAGAACCTCGCGTTCTCGGTGCCCGACCGCGCCGTGCTGATCCTCGCGACACCGCTCGTGTGGGTGTCGAAGGTGTTCATGCCGGTGATCTGGGCGCTCAACGCGGCGGCGAACGGCGTGCTGCGACTGTTCCGCGTGGAGCCGAAGAACGAGGCGGCGTCGACGTTCACGCTCGATGAGGTGGCGACCATCGTGAACCAGTCCCGGCGGGAGGGTGTGCTGATGGACACCGCCGGCACGGTGGCGGCGGCCGTCGAGTTCACCGACAAGAAGGCGCGGGATGTCGCGGTGCCGCTGAGCGACCTCGTGACGCTGCCGCAGTCGACCACGCCGGACGATATCGAGAAGGCGGTCGCGCGGTACGGGTTCTCGCGCTACGTGATCGTCGACGACGATGCGGTCCCGATCGGCTACGTGCATCTGAAGGACATCCTGCGCGCCTCCGAGGGGCCGGACGTCGAGACCAAGATGATCGAGCCGATCCCCTCGAAGCGCATCCACCACATGGTGCCCGTCCAGGAGGACACGGACCTGGAGGATGCGCTCGCGGTCATGCGCCGGGCCGGACGCCACTTGGCGAAGGTGCGCGATGCCGCGGGTCAGACGACGGCTGTGCTGTTCCTCGAGGACATCCTGGAGGAGCTCGTCGGAGAGGTGCAGGACGCGACGCGTCGCGTGCGCGGACACTGACCTTCTTCCGCGCGACAGGCCGTCGGCTCCCTGCGGGTCGGCGGCCCGTCGCGGTGTGGAGCGAGGTCAGCGCCAGTGCGCGCGCTCGTACTGCGGCGGCCAGGCCACCTCGGCGCCGAGCTCGTGCGCGGCGCGGAGCGCGAAGTGCGGGTCGCGCAACCACTCGCGCCCCGCGAAGATCGCATCCGCCGCTCCGTCTGCCAGCACCTGCTCGGCCTGGGCCGCTGCGGTGATCAGGCCGACGGCAGACACCGGGATCCTGCCGCCCTGGCGCACGGTCGCGGCGAGCGGCACCTGGTAGCCGGGGAACACGCTGATCTGCTGGTGCGCGACCAGACCTCCACTGGAGACGTCGATGAGGTCGGCGCCGTGCTCCTCGGCCCATGTGCCGACGGTCGCGGCTTCCTCGGGCGTGAAGCCGCCCTCGGCATGGTCGGTGGCGGAGATGCGCACGAACAGGGGTACGTCGTCGCCGGCTGTCGCGCGCACGGCATCCACGACACGCAGAAGCAGTCGGGCGCGGTTCTCGAGGGGGCCGCCGTACTCGTCCTCGCGGAGGTTCGACAGCGGAGAGAGGAACTGGTGCAGGAGGTACCCGTGCGCGCCGTGCAGCTCGAGCACGTCGAACCCGGCGTCGAGGGCGCGGCGGGCGGCGGCGGCGAACGCGTCGACGATCCGCTCGATGCCGTCGGCGTCGAGCGCGACCGGTGCGGCGAAGCCCTCGTAGGCGATGTCGGAGGGAGCGGTCGTCGTCCAGCCGCCCTCGGCAGCGGGCACCGAACCCGAGCCCTCAGCCCAGGGCCACCATGTCGACGCCTTGCGGCCGGCATGAGCGAGTTGCACGCCGGCGACCGCGCCGCGGTCGTGGATCGCCTGCACGATCGGAACCCACGCGTCGCGCTGCTCGTCGTTCCACAGACCGACGTCTCGCGGGGAGATCCGCCCGTCCGGCACGACGGCCGTCGCCTCGGCGATGATCAGCCCGGCGCCGCCCGAGGCGAACTGGGCGAGGTGGGTGTGATGCCACTCCTGCACGACGCCGTCCACGGCGCTGTACATGCACATGGGGGAGACCCACAGGCGGTTGCGGAAGGTGACGGATCGGATGCGCAGCGGGGAGAAGAGGATGCTCACCGTTCGACGGTACTCCGCGGTGAGTGTCACGAGGGCCGTCCGGCTAACGTGGAGTCATGGTCGAGGTGCGCGAGTGGTCCCGCAGCGATACCGCACGATTCCTGCGGGTGCCGTCGTCGGGTGATGACAAGTACTCGCGCGGTGTCGTGGCCCTGCGCACGGGGTCGGCGATGTACCCGGGAGCTGCCGTGCTCGGCACCGAGGCGGCCTGGCGGGCGGGCTCCGGATTCGTCCGCTACGTGGGCGAGGGGCGTGCGGCGGATGCCGTGATCGCGCGGCGCCCGGAGACGGTCGTCGCCGCCGACACAGGGCGCACGCGGATCGACGCCTGGGTGATCGGCTCCGGCACGGACGCCGCGACCCGCACCGACGAGGAGACCGCGGCGCTGCGGCAGATCCTCGCCGGGACCGCACGCGTCGTCGTGGATGCCGGCGCGCTCGACCTCGCCGCCGGAAGCGCAGCGCCATTCGTGGTGACCCCGCACGCGGGGGAGTTCGCACGATTGCGGGCGCAGCTGCGCCTCACACCATCGGACGATGCACAGCGCGCAGAGGCTGCTGTCGAGGTCGCTGCGCGGCTGGGCGGTGCGGTGCTCCTCAAGGGGGCGCGCACACTGGTCGCCGATACCGAGGGACGCGTGATCGAGGTCTCCGCCGGCACCGGCTGGCTGGCGACCGCCGGAAGCGGTGACGTGCTCGGCGGGGTGCTCGGTGCGCTGCTGGCCGCGAACCTCGACGCACCGCTCGCCGAGGCGGCGGCCGCTGCGGCCTGGCTCCACGGGTATGCCGGTCGTCTGGCGGCTGATGCGATCGGAGCCGGAGAACGCCA
Source organism: Microbacterium croceum (assembly GCF_023091245.1). NCBI lineage: Bacteria > Bacillati > Actinomycetota > Actinomycetes > Micrococcales > Microbacteriaceae > Microbacterium > Microbacterium croceum. The sequence continues at coordinate 2,036,129 of NZ_JAHWXN010000001.1, forward strand.
GGGACCAGGCCACCCGATCGTCGCCATGGACGTCGCGGAAGCCCTCCCGACGGCGATCGCGGACCTGCTCGCATGACGCGCCGGCACACTGCACGGCTCGCGGCGCTGTGGATCGTCTTCCTCGCCGCGCACCTGCTCACCGCCTGGGTCGGATGGATCTACCCCAGTCAGCCCATGGGCGATGTCGTGCTGGTCTACGAGCCCTGGGCGTCGTCGGCGCTGGGCGGCGGCGCGATCGTGGGGGTCACCGAGACCTGGGTGTATCCGCAGCTCGCTCTCGTGCCGATGCTGCTCACCAAGGCGCTGTCCATGCCTCTCGTGCCTCTGCTCGGGGCGTCCGGCGCCTACCTGATCGCCTGGGCTGTTCTGGTCACCGCGCTCGACGCGCTCGCCTTCGCCGCGCTGCTCGGGCGGTCTCCGTCACGGCCGCGCATCACGGCCGGGTGGTTCTGGTGTGCCGCGCTCCTGTTCCTCGGGCCGATCGCCCTGTACCGGATCGATGCGATCACCGTGCCGATCGCCGTCGTCGGCGGACTCTGGCTGTCGACGCGGCCGGCGCTCGCCGCCGCTCTGCTGACGGTCGGAGCATGGATCAAGATCTGGCCCGGCGCCCTGGTCATCGCCGCCGCGGTCGCGGTGCGGGCGCGCCTGCAGGTGCTGATCGCCGCCGCCGCGGTGACGGCGGGCATGATGGTGCTGCTCGTGCTGCTGGGCGCCGATAACGAGATCCTCGGCTTCCTCACCGAGCAGACCGGCCGAGGTCTGCAGATCGAGGCCGTCGCGGCGACGCCTTTCCTCTGGCTCGCGGTGGCCGGCAGCGCGCGCATCGAGTACAGCTTCGAGATCCTCACCTTCCAGATCTCGGCGGACGGCGTGGATGGTGTGCAGGCGTTGCTCACCCCGCTGATGGTGGTCGCGGTGATCGCGATCACGGCGCTCGGAGCGGTCAAGACGCTGGGCGGCGCCTCGTTCCACCGACTGTTCCCGCCGCTGGCGCTGGCGCTTGTCGCGGTGCTCATCGTCACGAACAAGGTCGGCTCCCCGCAATTCCAGACTTGGCTGATCGCACCGGTGGTGATCTGGCTGGTGTCGGATTCGGCCAGAGCACGGGTGCCCGCCCTGCTGGTGCTCGTGCTCTGCGCCCTCACCTGCCTCGTGTACCCGCTCAGTTACGACGCACTGCTTGCCGCGGACCTGCTGCCCGTCCTCGTCCTCACACTGCGCAACCTGCTGCTCATCGTCCTTCTCATCGTCGGCATCCGCGCCTTGGTGCGGGTGCCCGCCGTCCGCTCATCGAACCATCAGGAGTGAAACCATGCTGATCGCCTTCTCCGTCGCCCCCAGTGGAACCCCCGCCGAAGGACAGGAACGTGCAGGGGACTCCGTGCATGACGCGGTCGCCGCCGCCGTCAAGGTCGTGCGTGAGTCGGGTCTGGCTCATCGCACCACGAGCATGTTCACCGAGATCGAGGGCCCGGACTGGGACACCGTGATGAACGTGGTCAAGCGTGCGACCGAGGCCGTCATGCCGTTCGGTTCGCGGGTGTCGCTGGTGCTCAAGGCCGATATCCGTCCCGGGTACACGGGCGAGCTCGACGCGAAGATCGAGCGGCTGGAGGCGGCGCTCGACGGGGGTGTGGCGGGTGCCGTGGACCCGGCATAGTCTGCTCAGCGACAATCCACAGGTTCGGTCTGCAGTCCCGGCGTGAACGCCCCGACGGTGATCGCGTCGCCGTTCACGATCGTCTCGGCTGTGTAGACGTTCACACCGTCCGCGCCTTCCCAATAGGTGTCCGGCGCGACTCGATACGTTTCGGCGCTGTGCAATGCTCGCATGCCCTGATCTGTGGCTTCGTACGCGTAGGACACGATGGCGCCTGGCTCGGTGGAGGGCTGAGCGGATCGGTGCGTGCCTTCCGAGACAGTGTCGTGCAGCTCGATCGAGTACAGCGACCCGCTCGCCCCTTTGAGATACCACTGGCCCGACGGCGCCTGGAGCGCGAGGTGAAGCTCCTCGACATCCGGTTCGTCGTGGAAGAAGATCGAAAATTCCTCGCCTTCGCCGGTGTCAGGCTTCGCCGTCTCCAAGAAGTCCCAGGGAATGGTGATCCGCGAGCAGGCGGCGATGCCGGCGATGCCTCCCTCGACCTCGTCCAACCATCCGTCGGTCGACTGCAAGAACCAGTACGCCGTCGACGACAGTGGGCTCAACGCAGAGTTCTTGATCACGATCCCCTCGGCGGCGATGTCGAGTGTCACGGATGCAAGAAACTCATGGTCGTTCGCTCGCAGCTGGGCGTTGAGGGTCTGGGTCGCTGCGGCAGCCTGGTCTGCTGCCGCCTGCGCGGCGTCCAGCGCGGCGACGGACTGCACGCCGATGAAGATGAGTGAGCCTGCTGTCGCCACGCAGGTGGCTGTGAGGAGAGTCTTCTCTCCCCAACGCTGCCAGTGCGATTGCGCCGCATCCGCAAGGTAGTCCTTGGCCTGTCTGGCCGCGGCAGCGCCCTCCTGATAGAAGGTCAATTCGGCGGCACGGCGGGAACGGCGGGACATCTTTCTCCTGATCGCTCTGGTCTGGGGATCACTCGATCGGATCCTATTCGGCGACTGGCTCTCCGCTCCGCAGACGTCGCGGGCATCGCCCCGAACACAGCCACACGACCGAGGCCGAGATCGAGCGCGCCGGTGACCGCTAGCATGGTCAGGTGAATCCCTCGACTCAATCGAGGGGTGCGGCGAAGAGGGCGCTCCTCTCTCTCGCCATCGGCAGCTTCGGAATCGGCATGACCGAGTTCGTGATCATGGGCCTGCTGCCCAACATCTCCTCCGACCTGCTCCCGTCGCTCTGGGCGACCAGCCAGGAGGACGCGCTGAGCCAGGCCGGCTGGTTGATTTCGCTGTACGCGCTCGGTGTTGTCATCGGCGCACCGACGATCGCCGGTTTCGTGGCCCGCTATCCGCGGCACCGAGTGATGATCGTGCTCGCCCTCGCACTGACCATCTTCAACGCGCTCACCGTGGTCCTCCCGACGTTCGAGCTGGTCGGGATCTCTCGCTTCCTCGCGGGCCTCCCACATGGCGCCTACTTCGGCATCGGCGCGCTGGTCGCGGCCGATGTGATGGGCCCGGGCAACCGTGCTAAGGGAGTGGCGTTCATCCTCACCGGGCTCACGGTCGCGAACGTGGTCGGGGTGCCGTTGGGCACCTATCTCGGCCAGCAGTTCGGATGGCGGGCGGCGTTCGCCGTCGTCGCCCTCGTCTTCGCCCTCGCCACGCTCTGCATCACGTTCTTCGTGCCGAAGCGCCCCGGTGAACCCGGACGCACGATGCGCCAGGAGCTCGGGGTGTTCCGCATCCGCCAGGTGTGGTTCACCCTTGGCGTCGGTGCGATCGGCTTCGGGGGTTTCTTCGCGGTCTACAGCTACGTCGCACCGCTGGTCACCGAGGTCGCCGGAGCGCCGGACTGGTTCGTGCCGATCGTGCTCGTGCTCATGGGCCTCGGGATGACGGCGGGAAACCTGGTCGGTGGGCACCTGGCCGACATCGACCTGCGCCGCACGCTCCTCTACGGACTCGCGGCGATGGCAGTGGTGTTCGCGATGCTGGCGCTGCTGGCTTTCTGGATCGTGAGCCTGAGCCTCCTCGTCTTCGTCGTCGGATTCGTGTCGTCGGTGCTCAGCCCGACGATCCAGACGAGGCTCATGGACGTCGCCGGCGACAACCAGTCGATCGCCGCGGCGATGAACCATTCTGCACTCAACATCGGCAACAGTCTCGGGGCGTTCTTGGGTGGCGTCGTGATCGCCCTCGGATGGGGTTTCACCGCTCCGGCCTGGACCGGCGCGGCTCTGGCGATCGCGGGACTGCTGATCGCGCTGGTGTCGTACCGGATCGAAGCGCGTCGACCCGCGGCTCCGGTACGGGTCGCGTCGTAGAGTGACGGGGTGAGCGACCCCGAAGAGTCCCTGCCCGTCGCCGGCACCGTCGTGCTGCTGCGCCCCGCTGCGGCCGGGTTCGAGGTGCTGCTGATCCGACGCCCCGATCGCGGATCGTTCGCGGGCGCATGGGTCTTCCCCGGTGGGAAGGTCGAGGAGATCGACCGGCGACCCGGTGGATCAGAGCGAGAGGATGCCCGCCGTGCCGGTATCCGCGAAACTCTCGAAGAGGTCGGCCTCGAGATCGGCGAGCTCGTGGTCCTGTCGCAGTGGCAGCCGCCGCGCGAGGCGCCGACCCGCATCCGCACCTGGTTCTTCCTGGCTGCGGCCCCGGATCAGCAGCCATCGCCCTCGGCCGATGAGGTGAGCGAGATCGCGTGGGTCAGCCCGGCGTCCGCCCTCGAGCGACACGGCGCCGGCGCGTGGACACTGTTCCCGCCGACCTGGATGACCTTGCACAGGCTCACGGCGTTCGATGACATCGCATCCGTTCTCGCCGCTGCCGGCACCGCCGACGTGTTCCAGACGCGTGTGCACGACGAGGGCCGCGCGTTCGAATGGGCGCAGGGGCGGCTTGACGCCTCACGCCTGCCCTGGACGTTCGGCCCCGCCTGAGCCGAGTCCCGTGGTCAGCTCTCGAGCAGTCGCCGCAGATGCGTGCCGACCGCTTCGCTCTCGATCAGGAAGCCGTCGTGGCCGAAGTCGCTCGCGAGCACCACGGCCTCGTTGCCGTCGAGAGTGTTCGGGACGCTGCGGGCGATCCGGTGCTGCCCGTCGACGGGGAAGAGCCGGTCGCTGTCGATGCCGAGCACGAGCGTGGTCGCGGTGACCGCGTGCAGAGCCTCTTCGACGCCACCGCGGTCGCGGCCGACATCATGCGAGTTCATCGCCTCGACGAGCGTGATGTAGCTGTTCGCATCGAAGCGGCGCGTGAACTTGTTGCCGTGGAAATCGAGGTACGACTCGACGGCGAATCGTCCACCGTGGCCGAGCGGCGACACATCCGACTGCCAGGAGCGCTGGAAGCGCTGGTTGAGCTCGATCGGACTGCGGTAGTTCAGCAGGGCCATGCGTCGGGCGAGGGCCAGGCCGCGGTGCGGACCGTCTCCGTCGCTCAGGTCGTAGTACTCGCCGCCTTGGAACCGGGGGTCCATGCGGATCGTGCCGATCTGCACGGTGTTCAGCGCGATCTGGTCAGCGGTGGTCACCGGGGGAGAGGAGAGCACCGCCAGACGCTCGACGCGTTCCGGATGCGTGATCGCCCACTCCAGGGCGTGCATACCGCCCATCGAGCCGCCGACGACCGCCGCCCAGCGGTCGATCCCCAGGGCGTCGGCGAGACGTACCTGCGCCGCCACCTGGTCACGGATCGTCAGGTAGGGGAACCGTGAGGCCCACTCGTAGCCGTCGGGGGCGACGCTCGCCGGTCCGGTGGACCCCTGGCATCCGCCCAACATGTTGGGGGCGATCAGGAACCAGCGGTCGGTGTCGAGGGGGGCGCCGGGACCGGTGAGGTCCTCCCACCAGCCGGCCGTGGGGTGCCCGGCACCGGCGGGGCCGCGCACATGGCTGTCGCCGGTGAGGGCGTGCAGCACGAGCACGGCGTTGTCGCGTGCCTTGTTCAGCTCGCCCCAGGTCTCGTAGGCGAGGCGGATGCCGGGCAGCTCGCTCCCGCTCTCGGTGCGGAACGCCCCGAACGAGGCGAACCGTCGCCCGCCGACCGGGTCGCCATCACGCCAGGCTCCCGTGGCGGGAGGGCGCGCGCGCAGCAGGCGCACATCGGCCTCCGTCACGGGCGCCGATGGCACCGTGTCCTCGGAGGTCGTCTGCCAGTCCATGGCTCCATTCTCGCCTGGCTGGACGACTGTCCGCCGAAAGTTACGGTGCGGGTGCCCGCGATGCCGCGGAGTTGCCCGGGTCAGAGGCCCAAATGGTCGCGTGTTCCGCATCCTCCCCGGGCGTTTCCCGTGGCGGGTGAGGCGTGCGCGGTACTCGATCGAGCTGGACAGTTGAGCGACAGTCGCACGGGCGGGCATCGAGCGGCGCGCAGAACGGCCGTGACGCAGAGATGCCCCGGACCTTCCGGTCCGGGGCATCTCTGTTCTCTGAGGAGGAGACTCAGGCGCGAGCGGCCTCCGTGACGCGGCGAGCCGCGGCGAGGGCCTGGTCGAGGTCGGCCTTGAGGTCTTCGATGTTCTCGATACCCACCGAGAGACGCACGAGACCGGGGGTGACGCCCGCGGTGAGCTGCTGCTCCGGAGTCAGCTGGGCGTGCGTGGTGGACGCCGGGTGGATGACGAGCGAGCGCACGTCGCCGATGTTGGCGAGGTGGCTGAACAGCGAGAGGCTGTTCACGAACTCGCGACCGGCCTCCACGCCGCCCTTGAGCTCGAAGGACAGCACGGCACCGACACCCTTGGGGGCGTACTCGTTCGCCTTCGCGTACCAGGGAGAGGAAGGCAGACCCGAGTAGTTGACCGTCGCGACGTCGTCACGGTTGTCGAGCCACTCGGCGATCTCCTGCGCGTTCTGCACGTGGCGCTCGATACGCAGCGACAGCGTCTCGATGCCCTGGATGAGGTTCCAGGCGCTCTGCGGAGCGATCGCGGAGCCCAGGTCGCGCAGCAGCTGCACGCGCGCCTTGATGATGTACGCGAGCGCGTCGCCGACCGCGGCCGTGTAGCTCGCGCCGTGGTAAGAGGGGTCCGGAACCGTGAGGCCCGGGAACTTCTCGACGTTCTTCGACCACTCGAACGAGCCCCCGTCGATGATCGCGCCGCCGATGGTGGTGCCGTGGCCGCCGAGGAACTTGGTGACCGAGTGGACGACGATGTCGGCGCCGAACTCGAACGGACGGATCAGGTATGGCGTCGCGATCGTGTTGTCGACGATGAGCGGCACGCCGGACTCGTGCGCGACGTCGGCGACCGTGCGGATGTCGAGGATGTTGATCTGGGGGTTGCCGATGGTCTCCGCGAAGAACAGCTTGGTGTTCGGGCGGACGGCGCGACGCCATTCCTCGGGGTCGTCCTGGTTCTCGACGAATGTGACCTCGATGCCGAGCTTCGCGAGCGTGTACTTGAACAGGTTGTAGGTGCCGCCGTAGATGGAGCTCGAGGCGACGAAGTGGTCGCCGGCTTCGGCGATGTTCAGCACGGCGAAGGTCGAGGCGGCCTGACCGCTGGCGAGGACGAGAGCGCCGGTGCCCCCCTCCAGAGCGGCGAGGCGCTGCTCCAGCACATCCTGCGTCGGGTTCTGGATACGGGTGTAGATGTTGCCGAACTCCGCGAGGGCGAAGAGGTTCGCCGCGTGGTCCGCGCTGTCGAAGACGTAGGAGGTGGTCTGGTAGATCGGCGTGGCGCGAGCCTTCGTGACCGGGTCGGGAGCGGCGCCCGAGTGAATCTGCTTGGTCTCGAAACGCCAGGTCTCGGGTGCGGACATGTTGTTCCCCCTGGAACTCGTGGAAGGTCGATGGCAGATGCCGTTTCAGCGAGAGTACGGAACTTCGGGTCGTGTCAACAACGGGTGGGAAATGTGACGTAACAGTGGGAGCCGCCGAAAAGACACGGAACATCGTACGGTGGAGGCATGGCCAACAGACGTGCAGTGGTGACAGGTGCGAGCTCGGGAATCGGTGCGGCGACGGTGCGCGCTCTCCGATCCAGCGGATGGGACGTCGTCGGCGTCGCGCGACGAGAGGATCGTCTCTCGGCGCTCGCCGCGGAGACCGGCGCATCGGCGATCGCCTGCGACCTGACCAACCCCGATGCCGTCGACGCGCTCGTCGCGGAGCTCGAGAAGTCCGGCCCCGTGCATGCGCTCGTGCAGGTCGCCGGTGGTGCCCGCGGGACCGATCGTGTCGAGGATGCATCGATCGAGGACTGGCAGTGGATGTTCGACGCCAACGTGCTCGCCACTCAGCGTCTCGTGGCCGGTCTCTTGCCGTCGCTGCGTCGTGCCGCGGCGGCCGACGGCCACGCCGACACGATCTTCGTCACCTCGACCGCCGCGCAGACCGCCTATGCAGGTGGGGCCGGATACAACGCCGCGAAGGCGGCGGAGGCGATGTTGGTGCGTGTGCTCAGACAGGAGCTGAACGGCGAGCCGATCCGCGTCGTCGAGGTCGCCCCCGGCATGGTGCACACCGAGGAGTTCACGCTCAACCGCCTGGGTGGTGACGCAGTGGCGGCCGAGGCCGTCTACTCCGGGGTGGAGGCTCCGCTTCTTGCCGACGACGTGGCCGACGTCATCCGTTACGCGCTGGAGTCGCCCGGCCACGTGAACCTCGACCAGATCACGATGCGTCCGGTCGCACAGTCCGCCCAGCACCTCCTCGCGCGCGGGCCGCTGCGCGTGCGTTCCATCGACTGACGATGGCGCGGACTCTCTCCGAGCTCGCCGCCGACGGCCAGATCGACGACGGATGGGCGCAGGCGCTCGCTCCGGCACAGGACGACATCACCGCGTTGGGGGAGCGGTTGAGGTCCGAGCAGGAGGCGGGCCGCGGGTATCTGCCCGAGGGGCGCAATGTGCTGCGCGTGTTCCAGCGGCCGCTCGCCGATGTGCGGGTGCTCATCACCGGTCAGGACCCGTACCCCACGCCAGGGCATCCGATCGGTCTGTCCTTCGCCGTCGACCGAGAGGTCCGCCCGCTGCCGCGCAGTCTCGGCAACATCTACAAGGAGCGCGAGACCGACCTCGGCATTCCGCCTGCCCCGCACGGCGACCTCACGGCGTGGAGCGACCAGGGCGTGCTCCTGCTGAACCGCGTGCTCACGGTGCAGCCCGGCGCCGCGGGCTCTCACCGCGGCTGGGGATGGGAGAAGGTGACCGAGTTGGCGATCCGCACGCTCGTGGCGCGCGAGCAACCGCTGGTCGCGATCCTGTGGGGCAAGGATGCTGCGAACCTGCAGCCGCTTCTCGGTGAGACTCCGGTGATCGCCTCGGCGCATCCGTCTCCGCTGTCGGCCCGCCGAGGCTTCTTCGGCTCCCGTCCGTTCTCGCGCGCGAATGCGGTGCTTGCGGGCATGGGCGCGGCACCGGTGGACTGGCGGGTGGAGGGCGAGCCCCTCGTTCCCTCAGCGCCCCCCTTTCCCTAAGCTGGGCGCATGCAGTTCGAACCGGGGGACCGACGCCGTGTCCTTCCTCGTCATCTGCGCCCCGCCGTTCCGGTCGAGGTCTTCTCTTACACCATCCGGCCGGTCAGGGCCGTAGACCTCCCGCACGTGCGCGAGATCTACAACCACTTCGTGAGCAACTCCGCCGTGACTCTCGACGAACGGCGCAGCAGCATTCCGTACTGGCGGGAGAAGTTCGCACTGCTCACGAAGTTGAATCTGCCATTCCTCGTCGCGGTCTCACCGGCCGGCGTGGTGCTCGGCTATGCGCTCGCGCAGCCGTGGGCGGGGAAGAACGCCTACCGCTACACCGTCGAAGATTCGATCTACCTCGGCCCTGGCGCTGGAGGGAAGGGTCTGGGAGCCGCGCTGCTGCAGGCGCTGATCGACGCGTGTGAACAGATCGGCATCCGCGAGATGGTCGCCGTGATCAGCGACAGCGGCGCGGAGGCATCGATCCGCCTGCACGCAAAGCTCGGTTTCGAGGAGGCCGGGCGCATGGGCCGCGTCGGCTACAAGTTCGGTCGCGAACTCGGCACGGTCTACATGCGGCGTGCACTGCGTCCGAGCGGCCGGCGCCGCGGACTCTTCTCGTCGAGCCGCGGCCGCTAGAGCGCGGCGGTGCCGGAGTCGCCCGCGGGGATCACCGGGATCGCCGCGAGCAGCGCCTTCGTGTAGCCGTGCTGGGGGTGCAGCAGCACGTCGGGTGTCGAGCCTCGCTCGACGATCGCCCCGTCCTTCATGACGACGATCGTGTCGCAGAGGTTCTGGACCACACCGATGTCGTGCGACACGAGCACAAGGGTGAGGTCCGTGGTGCGGCGCAGCTCGATCAGCAGCTCGAGGATCTGCGCGCGCACCGTGACGTCGAGCGCCGAGAGTGGTTCGTCGCCGATCAGGATCCGCGGGCGGTGCACGATGGCGCGGGCGAGCGCGATCCGCTGGCGCTGCCCGCCGGAGAACTCGTGCGGGTAGCGATCCGCCATGTCGGGTTCGAGCCCGACCTGCGCGAGCACCTCGCGCACGCGGGCACGGCGGTCGCCCTCGATGTCGAGGGCCCACAGGGGCTCGCCGACGATCTGTCCCGCCGACATGCGGGGGTCGAGGGACGCATAGGGATCCTGGAATACCAGCCCCGTCTCTCGGCGCAGCCAACGCAGCGACTTCGCGGAGGCGGATGCATCCACCGTGCGCCCTTCGACGCGCACGGTGCCGCTCGTCGGCCGGTCGAGGCCGAGCAGCAGACGGATCAGCGTGGACTTGCCGGATCCGGATTCGCCGATGATGCCCAGGGCCGACCCCTCGGCGACGTCGAGGTCGGTCGCGGCGAGCGCGGTCTGCGTGCGGGAGCGCTCGAAGGTCGACCGCTTCGGCACGAAGAAGTCGCGGCGCAGTCCGCGTGCTTCGATCAGACTCACTGCGCGCCTCCATCCGGACGCCAGAGCGTCGCCGTCGCATCGCGCAGCAGCCCCTGTGTGATCGGCGACGTGGGAGCCGTGAGCAGGTGCTGCACAGAGGCGGCTTCGACCACCCGTCCGTGCTCCAGCACCACGCCCTCGGTCGCGACCTGGGCGAGCACGGCGAGATCGTGCGTGATGAACACCAGCGACATCCCCTCCTCCTCGACGAGGGAGAGCAGCAACGAGAGGATCTCCGCCTGGATCGTCACATCGAGCGCCGTGGTCGGCTCATCGGCGATCAGCAGTTTCGGGCGGCACGCGAGTGCCATCGCGATCGCCACGCGCTGACGTTGTCCTCCGGAGAGCTGGTGGGGGTAGCGATCCACGATCGATGCGGGATCGGGGAGGCGCACGCGGGCGGCCTCGGCGATCGCGCGTGCACGGGCCTCTCGTCGACCGATCCGCTCGTGGATGCGGATGGACTCTGCGATCTGACGGCCCACCGTCCGGATCGGGTTGAGGGCGGTTCGCGGCTCCTGGAACACGATGCCGATGTCGTCACCGCGCAGTCGGGCCAGTTCCCGGTCGGGCCGGCCGATCAGCTCGGTGCCGTTCCAGCGGATGCTCCCGCTCGTGGTCGCGCCGTCGGGCAGCAGGCCGAGCACGGCCAATGCCGTGAGCGACTTGCCCGATCCGGATTCGCCGATCAGGCCGAGGCGGGCACCGTCAGGCACGTCGAAGGAGATGCCGTCGACGACCCGGCGTCCGTCGATCTCGACGACCAGGTCCTGCACGGAGAGCGTCATGCGACCACCGCCGGGATGTGGGTCTCGGCGGCGCGGTGGCGCAGCGTCGGGTCGGTCGCCTCTCGCAGTCCGTCGCCGAGCAGATTCAGTGCGAGCACTGTGATCGTGATCGTGAGGCCGGGCCAGATCACCGATAGCGGATGCACGCCGACATAGCGCTGCAGGTCGGCGAGCAGGATTCCCCAGCTCGGCTCGACCACGGAGGCTCCGAAGCCGAGGTATGACAGACCCGCCTCGGCCAGCACGGCCACCGCCATCGACCATGACAGCTGCACGATGAACACGGGGGCCACGTTGGGCAGCAGGTGCCGCACGAGGCTCTGTGCAGGGGTGAGCCCCGAGGCCTTGGCCGCCAGCACGAAGTCGCTCTGCTGCACGCGGCGCAGCTCGGGGCGCGTGACACGGGCGATGTTCACGCCGAACCCGATGCCGACCGCCCAGATGACGACCCACAGCGATCCGCCCCAGACCGAGGAGATCATCATGGCGATCAGCAGGACGGGGAAGGCGATGAGGAGGTCGACGAAGACCGCGACCGTCTCACGGATCCACCGGGTGGTGAGGGCGCCGAGCGCGGCCAGGGCGATGCCGATCACGGTGGCGACGATGCCGGCGCCGACGCTGACGAACACGGCCGTGCGAGAGCCGGCCATGATGAGGCTGAGGATGTCGCGCCCGGTGTCATCGGTGCCCAGCAGATGTGGCCAGCTCGGCGGGAGCCAACGGTCGCCGATGTCGGAGGACTGCGGATCGAACGGCGTCCAGAACGCCGACACGATCGCGGTCACCGCGATCACGGCGACGACGATGAGACCGAATCGGCCGGTGGCGGTCTGCCAGAGCCGGCGGAGCCAGAGCGGGGTCATGCCGCCTCCCGCTGTCGGGGGTCGATCGTCCGGTGCAGCAGATCCACGAGGAATCCCACCACGAGGACGAAGCCGGTGAGTACGAGCAGCTCGCTCTGCACCTTGATCAGATCACGGGTGCCGACATCGGCTACCAGCATGCGTCCGATGCCCGGAAGCGTGAACAGCTGCTCGATCACGACGGATCCGACGATGATGCCGGCGACCTGGAGCCCCAGCACCGTGATGATGGAGAGTCCCACCGCGGGGATGCCGTGCTGGATGAGTGCGCGTGTGCGGGTGAGTCCCTTCGCGGCGGCGGTGCGCACGAAGTCCTGCCCTGCCGCCTGCAGCGTGGCGCTGCGCACGAAGCGCATGAGCATGGCGCCCTCGACGATGCCGATGGTCAGCGCCGGGAGCAGCAGCGATTCGATGGCCTTGCCCGGAGTCGACCATCCGGTGCGCGGGAACCCCTGCGGCGGCAACCAGCCCAGCCAGACGGAGAACACGACGATCAGCATCATTCCCGCCCAGACGACCGGTACGGCGGCCAGTGCCTGCGCACCGATGCTGAGGGCTGTACCCCCGCGACGGCCGCGCAGAATCGCGGCGAGGATGCCGAACGGCACCGCGATCAGTACGGCGATGAGCAGCGACATGATGCCGAGCGGCACTGTGACCTGCGCTTTGAGGAACAGCTCCTCGCCGACGGACGCGCCGGAGAGGAGCGAGGTGCCGAGGTCACCGCGGAAGATGCCGCCGATCCAGTCGGTGTACTGCGCGAGCAGAGGTTGGTTCAATCCCAGCGATTCCCGCAGCGCCTCGACTTCGGCGGGGGAGGCCTGTGTGCCGGCGATCAGCTGAGCGACATCGCCGGGGAACACACGCAGGGTGAGGAAGATGAGCACGCTCGACACGAGGAGCCCTGCAATGAGCAGGGCTCCTCGGACGAGCGCGTAGCGGATCACGAGGTGGCGACCGCCGCTTACTTCTCGGCCGACACGGTGACGTCGGCGAGGTTGATGCGCGAGTTGATCGAGTCCTCCGGGAATCCGGAGACCGTGGGGTCGACGGCCGTGATGGTCTCGCCGTTGTACAGCCAGTCGGCGGCGTGGTCCTCGGAGACGATGCGAGCGGCCTTCGCGAGCAGCGCGGCGGACTTGTCGGGGTCCACCTCCGCCTGCGCCTGCGAGTACAGGTCCTGCACCTCGGCGTTGTCGTATCCGAAGTAGTAGTCCGGGTTGGCGAAGTTGCCGAAGTCGCGCGGCTCGACGTGCAGCACGAAGCTCAGGTCGTAGTCGTGGTTGGTGTAGACGTCTTCGAGCCAGGTCGGGAACTCCACCGAGTCGACCTTGAGCGTCACGCCGACCTTGTTGAAGTCGGAGATGAGCACCTTCGGCACGGTCGTCCCGTAGAACGACGGGATCGTCAGGGTGAGCTCGAGGTTTTCCTGTCCGGCCTCGGCCAGCAGTTCCTTGGCCTTCTCGGGGTCGTAGGAGATGACATCGGAGAGGTCCTCGTAGCCTGGGTCGAGCTCGGGGATCGGACCGTACAGCGTCGTTCCCGCGCCCACGGCTTCGATCAGCGCGTCGTGGTCGATCGCCAGTCGCAGCGCTTCACGAACGCGGACGTCGTCGAGGGGAGCCTTCTTGTTGTTGAAGGCCAGCGTCGCCTTGTCGGTGGTGCGGCCCTTGGTCAGCGTGAAGTCGCCCTCGAGCTGGGAGGCCAGGTTCGGGTCGACGGCGGTGAGCACCTGCACGTCTCCGGCCAGAGCCGCGTTCACACCGGCCGTGAAGTCCGGGATGTACTGGAACTCGACCTCGGCCAGGCCGGCCTTCTCGCCCCAGTAGTCGTCGTTGCGGGCGAAGGTGATCGTACTGCCCTTGTTCCAGCGCGTCAGAGTGAACGGGCCGGTACCGTTCTCCGCCGTCTTGAGGTCGGTGGTGTCGTCTGCCTTGAACACGAGACCGGCCGGGCCGGTCAGCGCGAACAGGAAGTTCTGGTTCGGCTCGGAGAGCTTGATCTCGACCGTCTTTCCATCCGGCGCCGTGATCGAGGTGACGGGGGCGAACTCCGCATTGCCCTGCACGGTCTCATCCGTGCGTACGGTCTCGTACGACGCGACCACATCGGCGGATGTCAGTGCGGTGCCGTCGTGGAAGGTGATGCCGTCGTTCAGGGTGAAGGTATAGGTGAGACCATCGTCGGAGACCGTGTAGTCCGAGGCCAGGCGGCCCTCGATCTCGTTCTCCTGCGTGCGGGTGACCAGGCCCTCATAGATGTTGTCGATCAAGATCTGTTCGATCGCTGCGCCGCTGGTGTGGCGGATGTCGAGGTTGGTGGGCTCGAGCACGAGGCCGACCTGCAGGGTGGCGTCGGGGTCGGGGGTGCCGGTCGAGGTCGCTGCCGGCTCGGGGGTGCCGGAGCAGGCGCTCAGGATCACGGCTGTAGCCGCGAGCGCGGAGATCAGCGCGAGACGACGGGTGCGTCGGAACATGGACATTTCCTCTCGGTGCGGCAGGTGCTGTGTGCCGGTGGGTCGAGCCTAGGGATCAGTGGTCGGGGGGAGAGCAGACGATGGAATGGAACGTCACAAAGCGGAGCGCGCTGACGCGGTTGCGATGAGTGCGGCCAGCTCCCGCGGGGCGGTCTCCTGTACGTTGTGCGTCGCGTCGACGACGACGACGCGAGCGGCGGGCAGACGCTGCTGCAGCTCCGCGGCATCCGCCTCGCTCACGAAGCCTCGCGCGGCGCGAACCAGGGTGAGCGGAGCACTGACTCCGGCGAGATCGTCCCAGCCGGTCTCGTGCAGTGCGGACGGAGCAGCCTCGGAACCGGGGGCGTGCGCGGAGAGCGCCTGGGCCGCGAGGTGGGCGAAGTGGTGCTTCCACTCCACTCGGCCGTCGGGGCGCACACGGGTGTTCAGGAAGACGCCGCGCTCGGTGTCCGGCCGGGTCCCCCCGAAGCCGAGCGAGATGGCCCGGTCGACGAGCTCATCACGCGTCGCGAAGTCGGTCGGACCGGCGTAGAACTCGCGCAGTGCAGCGGGTCCGGCCGAGGTATCGATGCCCGGGGTGATGTCGACGACCACGAGCTCCGCGACGAGGTCAGGGCGGGCGGAGGCGAGGGCGGCGCCGGTGAGTCCGCCCAGGGACTGTCCGACGACGAGCTGCGGCTCGGTCGTCCACGTGTCGAGAGCGAGCGCGACGTCGGCCGCCAGCGTGCGCGGCGTGTAGTCGAGGTCGTCGCGCCATGAGGAGTCGCCGTGGCCCGCGAGATCGATCGCGAGGAGCGGCTGCTGCGCCGCGAGTGCCGTGGTGTCCCAGGTATGGGCGTTGAGGCCCGCTCCGTGGAGGAGCGTGACGCGCGGCGACTCCGAGCCGAAGCGCAGAGCGCTCAGAGTCCGTCCATCCGGGAGGGAGAGAGTCAGCCGCTCGACCGGGGGCACGGGAACGCCCAACGCGTCGGCCTGTGCGGGAAGATAGCTGAACTCAGTGATGTCGATCGCCACGTGGATATTCTGCGCCCGTTTCCCGCCGGGTCGGAAATGCGAGAGCAATGTGACAATTGATTACCACTTGTTTCTTTGCGTGATGATTAACAAAGAGTGGCTTGAGGCAGCATTCTGCATTTTCCTGCAACGGGCGCATCCGCCGCAGCGGGCCGACGCGTTGAATATCATGGAGACATGAGCGAGACGCGAGTGCACCTGTCCAAGACCGAGCCGGCCGCGTACCAGGCGCTCGACGCCTTCGCTCGCACCGTCGGCGAGATCTGCGCGGCGAATGGAATCGACGAGCGTCTCAAGGAGCTGGTCATGATCCACTGCTCCCAGCTGAACGGCTGCGCGTTCTGCGCGCGGATCCATGTGGATCGCGCGCTCGCCGCGGGCGTCGACACTGACACCCTCACCCAGATCCCCACGTGGCGTGAGAGCGGGGTGTTCAGCGAGCGCGAGCGCGCGGCGCTCGAGCTTGCCGAGGCGTTCACGTTCATCGCCGATGAGGGTGTCTCCGACGAGGTGTACGACAGGGTCGGGAGCGTCTTCACCGAGAAGGAGTACGCGGCGCTGAGCTGGGCCTGCGTCTCGATCAACGCGTTCAACCGCATCGTCATCGCAGGACGGTACCCGGTGCCCGCGCGCACGCCACAGGCGCAGGCATGACGATCCTCGATGTCGGCGGCGTCAACAACGTCCGCGATGTCGGGGGGATTCCTGCGGCAGGCGGGCGCATCCGTCCCGGAGTGCTGTTGCGCTCCGGCCAGCTCTCCGGTGCGACGACGGCCGGCGCCGCCGAGCTGCGCACGCGCGTGCGCCACATCGTCGATCTGCGCGACGGGGAGGAGGTCGCTGCCGAGCCTTCGGAGATCGAAGGCCCCGACACCACCCACCTGCCGCTGTTCCTCGGATCGGTCCGGTCGTTCTTCGAGTCGGATACGAGCCTCGATGAGCTCTACCTGCACCTGCTCGAGGAGAGCAGCGAGCGCCTCGTCGATGCGATCCGCATCATCGCGGCGGGGGAGCCGACCCTCGTGCACTGCACGGTGGGCAAGGATCGCACCGGCGTGACCGTCGCGCTGGCCCTCTCGGCAGTGGGTGCTGATCGGGAAGCGGTCGTCGCGGACTACGCTCTGACCGAATCGCAGCTCCCCGCGCAGCGGTCGCAGCGCATCGTCGAGTACCTCCGGGCGCAGCATCCGGAAGCCGTTCATGCTGTCGCGCTCGCGACGCAGTCACCTGCTCCGGTGATGCGACGCCTGCTGGAGCAGGTCGATGAGCGATGGGGATCGGCCGCCGGCTACCTGCTCGCGCACGGGCTGCGTCAGGACGAGCTGGATGCCCTCATCCGCACCCTGGTCGAGCAGACAGATGATTCTCGGGACTGAGGGGTCGTAGTCAGGTTAGGCAAGCCTTCACTTGGTGTACGATGGATGCACCATGGAAACCTCTCTCGATGTCCGCAGCACGCGCGCTGAGCGCCGTGCCGCTCGTCGACGTGCTCACCACCTGGTGACGGCCGATGAGCAGTCGCTCGCCGAG
Source organism: Microbacterium croceum (assembly GCF_023091245.1). Classification (NCBI taxonomy): domain Bacteria; kingdom Bacillati; phylum Actinomycetota; class Actinomycetes; order Micrococcales; family Microbacteriaceae; genus Microbacterium; species Microbacterium croceum. Next base: position 2,053,273 of record NZ_JAHWXN010000001.1, read on the forward strand.
CTCGAGGTCTTTCTGACCACTCTGCCGTTGTGCGCATCGGGACGGATCTTCATCGAGGTTCCCGAGGCCGGCGACATCGGCGTGATCGACGCGCCGGGCCGCATGACGGTGACCTGGCTCGCTCGCTCAGCCCGGAGCGGAGCTCCGGGCTCCGGTCGTTCCTGCGCACCGGGAGAGGCTCTCGCCCGGGCGACCTGCGCCTGGGCCGACGAGATGCTGTGCGACGACGAAGAGGGCACCGAGACGCACGTCACGCTCCTGGGCGGTTACCTGGGAACGGCCGACATCGTCGACCATCTGACCGCGACGCTCGGCATCGAGGCCGGGATGATCCACGCCCCGGAACGCTTCGGGCTGCTGCCGTCGGAGCGCTGAGCCTCAGCGCGTGCGTCGCACGTAGTTGCCGTCCTCCAGTCCCGCTTCGATCTCGAAACGGTTGCGCAGCGGGTCGCGTCCCGCGAACAGGTACAGCACCGGCATCAGGAATCCATAACGCAGCCACTGCGCCTTGTGCACGGCCTCGTGGCGCAGCACCGCATCGGTCGGTCGCGCATCGCCGGTGAGGAAGCAGCCGCCGACGCAGACGCCTCCGCGATTGAAGGTCCACTCGGGCATGCCGCGGAACACCCAGAGCCCCGCCCGGCGCTCCACCGGACCGGTGGACCAGATCGCGCCCCAGATCCATCCGACGGACGTTCCCCACCAGTAGCCGACGCGGCTGAGGGGCGAGCGCAGCAGGAAGGACGGGATGCGGCGGTCGAACCGTCGACCGCGCGCCAGGGCCTCGTCGGCCGCGGGGCGCCAGTCCACGCTCACGCGACAGCCCCGACGAGGCGCAGGAGCGCGCCGAGGTCGTCCACCGCGTCGACGGGCGAACGCGGGGCGAAACCGGCGATCGTGGCGCCGGCGAGCGGGACGTGTTCGCGCAGACGTCGGATGGCGGCGCTCAGAGCCGACGGGGAGAGGCCGAAGGGTGCCGGGGATGAGACCCCCGAGAAGTCGGCGGGATCGAGCACATCGACGTCGATGTGCACCCAGACACGGCTCGCTCCGGTCGCGCGTACGGCTGCGACGAGGGAGTCCGGTTCATCGAGGTCGCTGACCGAGAGGTTTGCGAAGGGGGCGATCTGCTCGACTTCGGCATCGTCGAGGGTGCGCATGCCCACCGTCACAATACGCTCACGCGCGATCCCCGGCGAGAGCGCGAGCTGCCCTTCACCGTCGCCGAGGAGAGCGCGCAGTGCCATCCCGGAGAAGGCACCGGACGGCGAGGTGTCCGGGGTGTGCATGTCGGCGTGGGCATCGCACCACACCACCGCCATGTCGTCGGTGCCGCCCGGGAGCGCCTCGAGCGCCGCAACCGTCACACTGCAGTCGCCGCCGATGACGATCGTGTCGTTCGTGATGTGAGACGCGATCTCCTCCCGCGTGCGCAGCAACGCGCTGAGTCGGCGCACACCGGTGCCGAGCGATTCTCCGGCCTCGACCGGCACATCGAGCACGGTCGTGGCGGCGCGGGGGAGATCTCCGGCGATGGCTGAAGCGCCGTCGACGAGGAGCATCGCTCGCGGTGCCGGCGAGCCCTGCCATTGCGGGACGACGAGGAATCGCACCATGGGTGCCTCCGGGAATTGAAGTGCTGATGCCCCGGGCGCGGGGCCCGGGGCATCAGAGGGGTGTCAGGAGCCTTCGATGGCCGTGCGCGGTGCGGTGCTGCCGGCCTTCAGCTCGGCGAGGCGAGCCTCGACCTCGGTCAGCTCCCCCAGGTCTTCCAGGCTCTCGAACTGGGCGTCGAGGCTCGACGCCGCGAGCTCGATCTTGCCCTGGGCGATGGCCTCCTGGCGACGGACCTTGTCTTCGAAACGGCCCAGTTCGCTCGTGGGGTCGAGCACGTTGATCGAGCTGACAGCATCCTGCACCTTGGTCTGCGCCTCGGCCACCTTGGCGCGTGCGAGGAGTTCGCTGCGCTTGTTCTTGAGCTCGACCAGCTTGTCCTTCATGCCGTTGAGGCCGCTCTTGAGCTTGTCGACGATCTCGGTCTGCGCGGCGATCTGCGGCTCGGCGCTGGTCGCCTCGCGCTCAGCGCTGATCTGGCGCTGCAGAGCGATCTTGGCGAGGTTGTCGAACTTGTCCGCGTCGACGGTGTCGCCGCTCTTGCGCATCTCGTCGGCCTTACGGCTGGCGGCCAGCGCCTTGTTGCCCCATTCGGTCGCGGACTGCACGTCTTCCTCATGGTCGCGCTCGAGCAGACGCAGGTTTCCGATCGTCTCGGCGATCGCGGACTCCGCGTCGGCGATGCTGTTCGTGTAGTCGCGAACGAGCTGGTCGATCATCTTCTGCGGATCTTCCGCGGAGTCCAGGAGGGAGTTGATGTTCGCGCGGACGAGGGTCGAGATACGTCCGAAGATGGACTGCTTGGTCATGGGTGATTCCTTTCAGATGGTCTGAGTCGAAGTCTGCGTGATGTGTCTATGAAGTTCAGAAGCGTCCCCCTCCGGAACGGCCGCTGCGGCCACCTCCGGACCGGCCCCCTCCTCCGAAACCGGAGCTGCGGAAACCGCCGCCACCGCTCGAACGCCAGCTGCTGCTGCGCGACGAGGAGCGACCGCCACCTCCGCCGCCGGAGAGAAGTCCGCCGATGATGCCGCCCAGGATGTCGCCGGCGATCCCGGAGCCGCCCGAGCCGGACCCTCCGCCGAACGGTCCGGTGCCCCAGCCGCTGTCGTCATAGCCCCGCGAGTTGTACGCGGAGACGTCTGCGGACGCGGAAGCGATCGCCTGCCGGGCGAGGTCGAGTGCTCTGGTCGCCTCGGTCAGAGCGGCCTCGGGGGAGGTCTCACGCAGGCTCAGAGCCTGGGTGAGACTCGCGTCGGCCTGGGAGAGACGCGTGCGGGCAGTCGACCCGACCGTGCCGCGGCGGGTCTCGATGAACTCTCGTCCTGTGCGGATCTCGGATCCCGCCTGGGCCAAGGTCTGCTCGAGCATCTGCTGCGCCCGGCGCGCCCGTTCGACACTCTCACGCCCCTGGGCGATGGCCCCATCGATCTGGGTGTTGGCCGCGGTCAGGGCCTCGAACGCCCGCTGCGGGTTCCGGGGAGGCACGGTGAGGTCGGACTGCGCCCGCTGGAGCTGCTGGAGCGTCGACGACGCGGCGGCGGCCACGGCGCCCTGCGGGTCGGGAAGCTGCTGCGCCGTCGCGACATCGTTCTGAAGTTCGGCGACGAGCGCCTGAGCCTGTGTCTCGATGGCGGCCAAGTCCGCCCCGAGCCCGGAGATCGCCTGCACGAGCTGCGCCGCCTGGGCGACCGACTGCTCCGCCGTGCGGATCGCGAACGCGGCCTCACCGGACTTCCCCTCGGCGATGGCCAGCGCTGCGGCGTCGATCGACCGATCCGCGAGGGCCGCGCGCTCCTGAGCCTGGGCGGGGTTCTCTGCCACAGTGGCCAGGACTGCGGGATCGTAGGTGGCGACCAGCGCCGCGAACGTGGCGGGTGCGCTGGCGAGGAGGAGCTGCAGTGCTGCGCGCTCCGCCCGCACCCGCTCCAGTTCGTCCGGTGCGTTCTGCTCCAGCTTGCGGAGCTCGTCGAAGGCCTCGGTGTTGTCATCGAGCAGATCGTCGATCTCATCGGCGATCTTGATGATGCGGATGTTCCAGGCGCGACGATCCTGGACCGTGTCCTCGATCTCGTCGTCGAGCTTCTGCTTGAGGTCGAACGCCTCCGTCATCTTGGTCTTCGCCGCTTCCACGACATGCGTGAACTCGGCGGTGGCTGCGTCGCCGAACTGGGCGACCGCGAACCCGAGCTCCTCGCGGCTGGACGTGATCGCGTCGTCGGCCTGCACGAGCGCCAGAGCCGCCTGGTTCGCCACCTGGTCGTCGGTGAGTGTGGAGAACGGGTCGTTCGGATCGGGGGTCTCGGGCATGGCCCCGCGCTTGCGGATCGCGGCCGCGCGACGTCGGCGGCGCACAAGAGCGATGATCGCCCAGAGCAGGGCTGCGACGGCGATGATCGCGAGGATGATGAGGAACACCTGTAAGGCACCGGCGCCCCCATCTCCCTGGATCTCATCCGCCGCGAGGATGATCGCCCCTGACCAGTCGTTCTGCGCGAGCAGCGGCTGGATCTTCTGCTCGACGTCGTCGAGCTTGCTCCCGCTGAGCGGACCGTCCGCCGCCGCGGAGATGTAGTAGCTGCGCTGATCGACCGCGATGGCCAGCAGATACTGCTCGGGGCCGAGATTATTGTTCTCCGCGACCGTGTCGGCCCACTCGATCCGATCGCTCGGGGACGTGAACTCGTCGACGAGCACCACGAACAGGTCCGATGTGGAGTTCGCGGTGAGCTCCTGAAGCCGTGCCTCCACGGCGGTCGACTGGTCGGCGCTCAGGACGCCCGCGCTGTCGGTGACGTATCCGGAGTCGAGTGTCAGCGGGTCCGTTGCCGATGCGGTGGTGGCGCTCATCATTCCCGCGAAAACTGCCGTCACGACCGCAGCCGCTGCCAGCCACCGAGACCTCATCGTGTTCCCTCCGACTGACCGCCGTACCCCATGTGCCGAGTCTATGCACAGACCCCGACACGCGACAGCTTCCCGCGGCGGATCGCCGTTCGCCCTCAGCGGAGGCACATACGCTGGAAGGCATGGACGACAGGTACGGATCGGATGTGCTGGCAGCGGGATGGCGCGAGCGCGCCGCGAAGCCGGTGCCGGAGGTGCCCGCAGAGATCGATCTCGTGGTGGAGGTCGCGGACGACGGCTTCTGTGGAGCGGTGACGCGGGTGCAGGGCGGCACCGTGGAACTTGAGGACCGCCTCGGCCGCAAGCGCCTCTTCCCCCTCGGCGGCGGTTTCCTGATCGACGGTGGCGCCGTGCGTCTCACCGTTCCGGCCGCGGCACCGCAGGGCACGCGGCGCACGGCTTCCGGATCGTTCGCCGTTGCGGATCAGCGCGCTCGCGTAGCGCTGCCCAGCCGCATCCTGGTCGAGGGCAAGCACGATGCGGAGCTCGTCGAGAAGGTGTGGGGTGCGGACCTGCGCGTCGAGGGCGTCGTCGTCGAGTTCCTGCAGGGCGTCGATCTGCTCGATGAACTGCTCGATGCCGAACCCCCGAGTGCGAAACGGCGCTACGGGGTGCTGGTCGATCACCTCGTTCCCGGATCGAAGGAGTCGCGCATCGCCGAGGCCGTCGCGCGCGGACGGCACGGGAAGCACGTGCTCATCGTCGGGCATCCGTTCGTCGACGTCTGGCAGTGCGTCACCCCGCGGGCACTCGGGGTCGCACGGTGGCCGGAGATCCCGCGCGGAACGGACTGGAAGACCGGGATCTGCCAGGCCTTCGGCTGGCCGCACGAGACGACGGCCGACACCGGTCGCGCATGGCAGCACATCCTGAGCAAGGTGCACACGTACCGCGATCTGGAGCCCGCGCTGCTCGGCCGTGTCGAGGAGCTCATCGACTTCGTGACGCCACCGCAGGCCTGACCAGCGGTGGCGCGGACGTTGCAGCGTCCCCGGCTACCCTGGAGGCATGCCTGAACCCCGCACCTTCCGTGACGAGCCGGTGTCCTTCGTGCGCCGGAGCGGCCGGATGTCCGAGGCGCAGGAGCGCGCCTTCTCCGAGCTGGCCCCGCACTACCTCCTCGACGTGCCGCGCGACGTCGCCTGGACATCGGTGCACCCGGAGGCACGACTCGATCCTGCCGCGGAGTATGCCCGCGACGCCGACCTGTACGTCGAGATCGGCTCCGGCCAAGGACACGCCATCGTGGCCGCCGCGACCTCACGGCCGGATGACGACTTCCTCGCGGTCGAGGTCTTCCGTGCGGGGCTCGCCCGCACGATGCTCGATGCCGATCGCGAAGGAGCACGCAATCTGCGCGTGGTCGAGGCGAACGCCCCTGAGGTGCTCTCGTCGTATCTGCCGGAGGCTGGGGCCCGCGAAGTCTGGATCTTCTTCCCCGATCCGTGGCACAAGAAGAAGCACACCAAGCGTCGTCTCGTCCGGTCCGGCTTCGGGGCCACCGCCGCGCGGGCGTTGCGCGACGGCGGGCTGCTGCGCCTCGCCACCGACTGGGAAGACTACGCGCTGCAGATGCGCGACGTGCTCGACGCGGATCCGCTGTTCGAGCGGGCCTTCGAGGGCGAATGGGCGGAGCGGTTCGACGGGCGCGTGATGACGGCGTTCGAGCGCAAGGGCATCGCGAAGGGTCGAGACATCCGTGATCTGACCTACCGGCGCCGCCCGCGCGCATGAACGACGTGCACAGCGCGACGAGGGTCTGGCCGGGCATCGCCCCCGCGATCCTCGTGTGCGCCGCGGCGCCCGCATTCTTCGTGCTCGAGATCCCCTGGCTGGGGTGGATGCTGCTGGCGCTCGGTCTCGCGGCGGCGTGGTGCATGGAGCGCGGACGCGTGGCGGCGCCTGGTCCTTCGCTCACCCGCGATCTCTCGTTGATCGCCGTCGGCTTGCTGATCGTGAGCGTGATCCCGTTGGCAGCAGAGCTCGACAACCTGGCGATGCTGCGCTTCACGCTCGCGCTCGGAGGAGCGGTCGCCGTGCCGTATGTGGTCTCCCGCTACCTGTACCGTGACCGCGCCATCGCCTTCCCATGGCGCACGCATCGTCGCTGGGGGCGGCTGCAATGGGGATGGCTGGTGGCCGTCCTGGTGCTGGGCTGGTTGATCCTGCCCTTCTACTTCATCACCAGCGGGGTTTATCAGAACTGGCCCGTCGTCGACACCCCGGACCTGATCGCCCGGCTGTTCGTCGGGGTGGGCGCCGTCGGCATCTGGGATGAGCTGTTCTTCATCTGCACCGTCTTCGCGCTACTGCGTCGGCACTTCCCGGATGCGCTCGCGAACATCCTGCAGGCGATCGTGTTCGTGTCGTTCCTCTGGGAGCTCGGCTACCGGGAGTGGGGACCGTTGCTGACGATCCCGTTCGCGCTGCTGCAGGGATTCATCTTCCTGCGCACACACTCGTTGGCCTACGTGGTCACCGTGCATCTGCTGTTCGATGCCGTCGTCTTCGCCGTGCTGGTGCACGCCCACAATCCCGGCCTGCTGCCGATCTTCCTCGTCTAGAGGTCGGCCGCCCGGACTCGCCGCGCGCACCCCAGGTTTGCTGCGCAGCACCCCGGCGCGGGACAATCAGCACATGCTCATCGTCGGTCTGGTCCTCGCCGCGGCTGCTGCCGCTTTCCACGTGTTCATCTTCGCGCTCGAGTCGCTGAAGTGGACCGAGCCCGAGACGAGGAAGATCTTCGGCGTCGCGACGGAAGCGGATGCCATCACGATGAAAGGCCTTGCGTTCAACCAGGGCTTCTACAACCTGTTCCTCGCACTCACCGCGCTCCTGGGCATCGGGCTGACGATCGTCGGGTTCTCGACCGTCGGTCTGACCCTCGTCTTCGCCGGCACCGGCATGATGGTCGCGGCGGCACTGGTGCTCGTGCTCTCTGACCGCACCAAGCTTCGCGCCGCCGCGATGCAGGGAACGCTGCCGCTGCTCGCGGTCATCGCGACCGCTGTCGGCGTCGCGATCGGCTGAACGGTCCGGGCGCTCAGCCGCGGATCACCGCGGCGACCGCGCTCACCTCGATCAGCGCGCCCGGCACGCCCAGCCCGGCGACGAGGGCGGCCGTCACCAGCGGCGGCGCTCCTTCGCGGGCGAGCGTCGACGCCACCGCGCCGTATGCCGCACGCAGGTCGGCATCCTGGTGGATCAGCACCGTCCAGCTGATCACGTCGTCGAGCCCCGCCCCGACGGCCTCGAGTGCGACTCTGGCGTTGTCGACGGCGCGAAGCGACTGCTCCGCCGCATCGTCGGAGACGAGGGCGCCGGTGTCATCGACGCCGTTCTGCCCGCCGACGTAGATGGTGGTGGCGCCGGGGGGAACGACCGCGACGTGGCTGAACGCGGGACTGACGACGAGCCCTGGCGGCTGCATGAGTGTGATGTCCATGCGGAGAGTGTGCGCCGGGCCTCGGACATCGGCAAGGGGCCGCGTGTGCCCCGCCGAGCGCGCAGAAGAAAGGGCCGCCCGCGTACGGACGGCCCTTCCGATCACACGATCAGAACCGCACGAGCACCTTGCCGACGCGACCAGGCGTCTTGCTGAGACGCACGGCGTCGGCGATGTCTGCGGCGTCGAACACTCCGGCGACCGGTAGCGTCAGCGTCCCGTCGGTGACGCGCTGGATCAGTTCGCCGAACAGGGCTCCCCGCGTGGCGGCATCGAGCTGCTGGATGACCTTGCTGCCCCAGAAGCCCTTGACGATGGCCTGCTTGAAGATCACATCGGAGGAGGCGATCTCCATGACGGGAGAGTTCATCGCTCCGAAGGCGACGAGTGTGCCACCCTCGCTGAGCAGCGAGAGCACGTCGCCGGAGGCCGAGCCGCCGACCGAGTCCACGCCGGCGACGATCGGTGCGCCGCCGGTGAGACGAGCGGCCTGCTCGCGCCAGTCGTCCTGATCGGTGGAGATGACGTTCTCGATGCCCTGGGCGCGCAGCTCTTCGACGCCCTCGGCGCGGCGTACCAGTCCGAGCACGTGAACACCGCGGGCGGCGCCGAGCTGCGCGAGCATACGTCCGACCGCCCCGTTCGCTGCGTTCTGGACGATCCAGTCGCCCTCGTTCACGTCGAGGAACTGCAGCAGGCTGATCGTGCTGAACGGCATCGAGACGAGCTGGGCAGCGCTCTCATCGGAGAGCGCGTCCGGGACCGGGATGAGTCCGGCAGCGTTCGCCACGATGTACTCAGCCCAGGCGCCGAAGGTGCCGCCGGTCGCGACGCGCTGCCCGACGGTGAGGTGTTCGACGCCCTCGCCGAGCGCGTCGACGATGCCGAGCGCCTCGGTGCCGGAGGCCGCCGGGAGCTCGGGCTTGTAGCCGTAGGTGCCGCGGACGGTCCAGATGTCATGGTTGTGGATGGGGGAGAGGACGATACGCAGGCGGACCTGCCCTGCTCCGGGTTCCGGAACGGGGCGCTCCTCGACCGCAAGGACGTCTTCGGCTTCGCCGAACCGGGAATGGATGAGTGCACGCATGATGAGGTTCCTATCCTTCGCGAGATCAGTCGTCTGACACGGTGATCGCGACGTCGATGTTGCCGCGCGTCGCGTTCGAGTACGGGCACACCTGGTGCGCGGCGTCGGCGAGCGCCTGCGCCTGCTCGTGCGGAAGCTCGGGGATGACCACCTCGAGCTCGACCGCGAGTCCGAATCCGCCGGCGCCGTTCGACCCGATCTGCACGCGGGCACCGACCGAGCTGTGGCCGATCTTCACCTTCTGTGCGCGCGCGACGGACTGCAGCGCGGAGTGGAAGCATGCGGCATACCCGGCGGCGAAGAGCTGCTCGGGATTCGCCCCGTCGCCGCTGCCGCCCATCGCCTTCGGGATCGCGAGATCGAACTCGACGCGACCGTCGTCCGTGGCGACGTGTCCGTTGCGGCCGGCGCCGGTGGCGAGGGCTTCTGCGGTGTAGAGAGCTTCCATTGAGGGGTTTCCTTCCGGGAGGGTGGTCATTCGCCGGCGCGCGGCGCGGTGGCGCCGGCGACGGACGTCGAGGTGCCGCTCTGGAGCAGAGCGGTCAGTTCGTGGAGTTCTGAGATGAGCCGTCGGCGGTGCGCATCATCGCGGATGCCGGAGAGTTGTGCGATCTGCGCGGGGATCTTCGCCAGGTCGGTGCGGAGCGCCTGGCCGGCGGCCGTGAGCTGCACCATGACGACCCGCTCATCCTGTGGGCTGCGCGTCTTGGCCACCAGGCCCGCCTGCTCGAGGCGGCGCACGAGAGGGGAGAGTGTTCCGGAGTCGAGCTGCATGGCGTCTCCCAGAGAGCCGATCGTCTGCTCGCCCTCGTGCCACAGGATGGCGAGCACCAGGTACTGCGGATACGTCAGCCCCCAGGGGGCGAGCAAGGCGCGATACGCCTGCGTGGTGGCGCGGGCGGCGGAGTACAACGAGAAACACACCATCTCATCGGTCACGGCCATAGCTCAAGTATTGCACGCGATTGAGTTGTGCACAATTCAATCGCGTTCTTCGGCGTGGCCCTGCTGGTGCGCCAGCCGGACGCGTCGATACAGTGAGCGCATGGAGGCCACAGTGTCGGTGACGGATGCAGACGAGACGGACGCCGACCCCTGCACCGGGCTCTCCTCCGCGCAGGTCGCTCGACTGACCGCGGCGGGCGAGACGAACGCATTCACGGGCGACTCCAGCAGAAGCGCCTGGAACATCGTCCGCGCGAACGTCTTCACCCTCTTCAACGGCATCGTCGGTGCCTGTTTCCTGGTGCTGTTGCTCCTGGGGCGCTGGCAGGATGCCCTGTTCGGTCTCGCCGCATTCGGCAACGCGATCATCGGATGCTGGCAGGAGTTCCGCGCCAAGGCGTCCCTCGACCGCCTCGCGTTGCTGAACGCCCCTCGCGCACGAGTGCGGCGAGAGGGACAGGAGGTCGAGATCGCCCCGGCGGAGGTCGTGCGCGGCGACATCCTGATCCTGCGGGCCGGGGACCAGGTGACCGCCGACGCCGTGGTGCTGGAGCACCGCGCCCTCCAGATCGACGAGTCGATGCTCACCGGTGAATCGGACGCTGTCGACAAGCAGGAGGGCGCTGACGCGCTGTCCGGCTCGATCGTCGTGGCGGGCGATGGCGTCGCCCGGGCGATCCGGGTCGGTGCGGACTCGTACGCCAACACGTTCGCGGCGGAGGCGAAGCGGTTCTCACTGGTGGCCTCGGAACTGCGCACCTCGGTCGACCGCGTGCTGAAGTGGGTCGGCTGGGGGATCGGTCCGATCGGCTTCCTCGTGCTCAACGCGCAGGTGATGGTCGCGGGCGGGTGGGTGTCGGCCTGGCGGAGCGGCACCTGGCCCCAGGCGATCGTCAACACGATCTCGGCCCTGACGGCGATGATCCCGCTTGGGCTCGTACTGATGACCTCGATCGCGTTCGCGGTCGGTGCCGCACGTCTCGCCGGCAGGCAAGTGCTCGTGAATGAGCTGCCCGCGGTCGAAGGGCTCGCGCGCGTCGACGTCATCTGTCTCGACAAGACGGGTACTCTCACCGAGGGCGAGCTGGCCTATCGTGACCTCGAGCGTCTCGATCCGGAAGCCGCCGGATGGGACGATGCGCTCGCGTGGTTCGGCGCTGCTCCCGATGCGAATGCCACAGCCCGGTGTCTGCGCTCGCCGTATCCGGTCTCGGCACCGTCCGAGGCATCCGTCTACATCTCGTTCTCGTCCGCGCGGAAGTGGAGCGCCCTCGCGCTCGAGGAGGGCCCCGGCGAGGTCTGGGTGCTCGGCGCGCCGGAGATGGTGCTGGGCGACGTCGCGACGGATGCCGGTACCGCGGTCGGAGAGGCGGTCACACGGCTCGCGGCGGAGGGGCTGCGCACGCTCGTGCTCGCCGTCAGCCGAGCGCCGTACTCGCTGGCCGCTCAGAAGGCGGAATCCCTGCCGGACGATCTCGCGCCGGTCGCCGTGATCACCTTCAGCGAGAAGGTGCGACCCGACGCGGCCCAGACGCTCTCGTACTTCCGGGATCAGGGCGTGGGGGTGCGGGTGATCTCCGGGGACAACCCGCGCACGGTCGCCGCGATCGCGCGCCAGGTGGGCCTCGACGTCAGCGACGGGTATGACGCCCGCCGTCTCCCCGAAGACGATGCCGAGCTGAGCGACGTCCTGGAATCGCACACGGTGTTCGGCAGGGTGACACCGGAGCAGAAGAAGCGGATGGTGATCGCCCTGCAGGGCCGCGGGCACACGGTCGCGATGACCGGTGACGGCGTGAACGACGCGCTCGCGATCAAGACAGCCGACATCGGCATCGCGATGAACTCAGGCTCTCCCGCGACGAAGGCCGTCGCCCGGCTCGTGCTGCTGGACGGGCAGTTCTCCCACCTGCCCGATGTTGTCGCGGAGGGACGACAGGTGATCGCGAACATCGAGCGGGTCTCGATGCTGTTCCTCACCAAGACGATCTACGCGACGACGCTCGCGGTGCTGTTCGGCATCATGGTGCTGGAGTTCCCGTTCCTGCCGAGGCAGCTCTCGATCACCGACGGGCTGACGATCGGCATCCCAGCCTTCTTCCTCGCGCTGATGCCCAACACCCAGCGCTACATGCCGGGGTTCCTCCGCCGTTCGCTGACATTCGCGATCCCGGCTGGCCTGGTGATCGCCATCGCTCTCACGGTGTACACGCGGTCCGCGATGTCGCTCGGCGTCAGCGAGCCGCAGTTGCGGACCGGCTCCACGATCATCCTCGCTATCGTCGGGATCTGGGTGCTCGCGGTGCTGGCACGTCCACTCAACCGCTACAAGGTGCTGGTGGTGGGGGCGATGTTCATCGCGCTGGCGACGCTGTTCACGGTGCCGCTCTCGACCGCGTTCTTCCAGCTCATCGATCCGGGCGAAGAGGCCGCCTACCTGATCGCGATCATCACCGTCCTCACGGTGCTGGCGATCGAGGTCGTGCGGCTGGTTCACCGCCGCGTGCTCGCGAAGTCAGCGGTCGGCGAAGTGGCGTGAGCCCGGCGGCGCCCACAGCGCCACCAGCAGCAGGACCTCGACCGCTGCCTGTGCGAAGACCGCCCAATCCCAGTCGGTCGTGGCGGCCGTCACGGCGTGCAGTACGAGCTGGACCGCGAGGTAGATCGTCAGCAGCAGCCGGGCCAGACGACTGCCTCGACCGACCGCGGCGGCGACGGCGAGCGTGAGCAGCCCGAACAGGATCACGGCGGCGCCGATGAGCGAGACGGGCAGGACATCCGCATCGGGGACCTGGTAGCGGCTCAGGAGCACGGCGATGCCGAGCAGGGTGTTCGACAGGCCGCTGAGCACGACCAGGATCACGACGACCGTGACGACCACGGGCCGTCTTCGCATGCGGTGCTGGGGCGACTGGTCCACGCGCTCACTGTACAAGGAAGGGGGAGCGGTGGCCGAGTGCATGAAACCCTGGGACCGCGGTATGGAAACCTGGCTATTACCTAGCTAATCTAGCAAACATGGATCGCTATCTTCGTTTGCGCTGGGTGGGGCTGGTCTTCATCAGCATCGCGGTGTCGTTGATCATCGTCGACTCGACCATCGTCAACGTCGCCATTCCGGCGATCGTGGAGGACCTGGGCATCACCTCGACCGAGGTGCAGTGGGTGCAGGAGGCGTACACGCTGGTGTTCGCCGCGCTGCTGCTCGTCTTCGGAAGCCTGGCCGACCGGTTCGGGCGTCGGCGCGTGATGCTCACGGGCGTCATCCTCTTCGGCGCATCCTCCGTGCTCGCGGCACTCGCGCCCGACGGCGGCATGCTCATCCTCGCGCGCCTCGCGCAGGGTGTCGGAGGCGCCATGATCCTGCCGACGACGCTGTCGATCATCAACGCGACCTTCCGCGGACGCGAGCGCGGCATCGCGTTCGCCGTCTGGGGATCGACGATCGGCGGAATGGCGGCCGTCGGTCCCTTGCTCGGCGGATGGCTGACGACCGCCTTCTCCTGGCGATGGGCCTTCGGCATCAACATCCCGCTCGGCATCATCATCGTGATCGGGGTGCTGCTGACCGTCGCCGAGTCCCGCAGCGACCGCACGGACCGAATCGACGGCGTCGGTGCGCTTCTCTCCGTCGTGACGATGGGAAGCCTGGTGTTCGGGCTCATCGAGGGGCGCACTTATGGATGGTGGCTCGTCGACCAGCGTCCGCAGATCGGCGACTGGACCTGGCCGGGGGATCTGTCGCCCATCCCGTTCGCGTTCGCCGTGGCGGTCGCGGGGCTCGTCGCCTTCATCGGCTGGGGAGTGCGCCGCCAACGCAGAGGACAGTCGACGCTGCTCGCGCTGCGACTCTTCTCGATCCGTTCGTTCCGCAACGGCAACATCGCGGCCGGTGTCGTCTCGCTGGGGGAGTTCGGCATCATCCTCGCGCTGCCGCTCTGGCTCCAGTTCGTCCTCGGCTTCGATGCGTTGCAGACCGGACTTCTGCTGCTCGCTCTCGCAGGCGGCTCCTTCGTCGCCAGCGGTGCTGCCGGTGCGTCCAGCGGAAAGATCGCGCCGGTCTGGATCGTCCGTGTCGGCCTCCTCGCGGAGATCGTCGGCGTGGCCGGCATCGGCTTCCTGATCGCCCCCGATGCATCGTGGGTGCCGATCGCTCCGTTCCTCTTCATCTATGGTCTCGGCGTGGGACTCGCCACCGCGCAGCTCACCGGCGTCGTGTTGGCGGATGTGCCGGTCGCCGACAGCGGTGCGGCGTCTGGTACCCAGTCCACCTCCCGGCAGCTGGGAGCCGCGCTCGGCGTCGCGATCCTCGGCACCGTGCTGTTCAGCAGCACGGCCGGCATCCTCTCCTCGTCGCTCGACGAACGCGGTCTCCCCGCCGCGCAGCGGGATCAGGTCGTCTCGGCCGTGGTCGACAGCGCCGGGGCAGCGATCTCGGGACTGGAAGCCAAACCGGAGACGGCAGACATCGCCGCCTACGCGAAGGCCGCCTTCTCGGACGGCACCCGTTACGCCGCGTGGACGGCCGCCGGCTTCCTGGCGCTCGGCCTGCTCTCGACCATTTCGCTCGGTGCGACCGCGAGTGTTCGCCGCGAGGAGGACACCCCGAGCGCGACGTGAGATCGCGAGGCGCAGCCCGCGTACCCGGCCGAGCCTCAGCAGCCGGCGGCTACACTCGACCGATGCCTGCCACCCCGAGCGATGTGACCGACCCGTTCGTCCGCGTTCGTGGCGCCAAGGAGAACAACCTCCGCAACGTGGACGTCGACGTGCCGCGCGACAGCATCGTCGCGTTCACCGGAGTCTCCGGGTCGGGAAAGTCGTCGCTCGCCTTCGGCACCATCTTCACCGAGGCGCAGCGTCGCTACCTCGAATCCGTCGCGCCGTACGCGCGGCGTCTCATCCAGCAGGGCCACGATCCGCATGTCGACTCGATTACCGGCCTCCCGCCGGCGGTCGCGCTGCAGCAGCGGCGCGGTGCCCCCAGCGCCCGGTCGAGCGTCGGTACGGTCACCACGCTCTCGAACTCCCTGCGGATGCTGTTCTCGCGCGCCGGAACCTTCCCTGAGGGCTTCACGACGCGGCTGGACTCCGACGCGTTCTCGCCGAACACGGCAGCCGGTGCATGCCCGGAATGTCACGGAATCGGTGTCGCGCACAGCGTCACCGAGGACTCCCTCGTTCCCGACCCGTCTCTCAGCATCCGCGACGGGGCGATCGCCGCCTGGCCGGGAGCCTGGCAGGCCAAGAACCTGCGCGACATCACCATCAAGCTCGGCTACGACGTCGATCGTCCGTGGCGGGATCTGCCGCAGGAGGACCGGGAGTGGCTGCTGTTCACGGATGAACAACCGGTCGTCGAGATCACCCCGCAGCGGGACCGCGTCGCCAAGCCGTACAAAGGACGGTTCTGGAGCGCGAAGAAGTACGTCTTCCACACGCTCGCCGACTCCCAGAGCGCGACGATGCGCGCGAAGGTGCTGCCGTTCGTCCGGTCTGGACGCTGCCCGCTCTGCCACGGCACCGGTCTTCGCCGCGAAGCGCTGGCTGTGACGTTCGCCGGCCGGACGATCGCTGAGCTCAACGCGCTCCCGATGACCGAGCTCGCCGAGGTGCTGCGGCCGACCACACTGCTCACCGACGCCGCCCCCGCACTGCCGACGACTCTCTCCGGTGAGCGCACCGATGTCGCGGTCGCGCTCACCACAGACCTCCTGGAACGCATCACCGTTCTCACAGACCTCGGACTCGGCTACCTCGGGCTCGGTCGCGTGACGACGACGCTCTCACCCGGCGAGATGCAACGACTGCGGCTCGCGACGCAGCTGAGGTCGGGACTCTTCGGCGTCATCTACGTGCTCGACGAACCGTCCGCCGGTCTGCATCCTGCCGATGCGGAGCCCCTGCTCGAGGTCCTGGAGCAGCTCAAGCGCTCGGGCAACTCCGTCTTCGTGGTCGAGCACAACATGGACATCGTCCGACATGCCGATTGGATCGTCGATGTCGGTCCCGGGGCCGGCGAGGGCGGCGGTGAGGTGCTCTACAGCGGTGCGGTCGAGGGACTCGCGTCCGTCGAGTCGTCCGTGACCCGCCCGTTCCTGTTCTCCGAGCACAGCGAGGTGGCCGAGATCCGTCGCGCCGTGCGCGCCCCGAAGGACTGGCTCACCATCGAGGGCATCACGGTGCACAACCTCACCGACGTCGACGTCTCCGTCCCCGTGGGCGCTTTCGTCGCCGTCACCGGGGTCTCGGGGTCGGGCAAGTCGACGCTCGTGAGCCGGGTGCTCCGCGATGTCGTGCGCGATCATCTACGTGCGGACGGCGACGGCTTCACCGAGGACACTGACGACGATGCGACGTCGACCGCTGTTCCCGGAGACGGCGCGGGAATCGCCGAGGCGACGATCGCCGATACCGGCGTCGACGCGCTCTTCTTCCGACGTGCGACGGGTCTGGAGCACGTCGATCGGCTGGTGCGCGTCGACCAGAAGCCCATCGGACGCACACCACGCTCGAACCTCGCGACCTACACGGGCATGTTCGACGCGGTCCGCGCGGAGTTCGCCCGCACCGACCTCGCCAGGGAGCGCGGCTACACGGCCGGACGGTTCTCGTTCAACGTCGCCGGCGGACGCTGCGAGACCTGCCTGGGTGAGGGGTTCGTGTCGGTGGAGCTGCTGTTCCTCCCCGGCAGCTACGGACGTTGCCCCACCTGCCACGGCGCACGGTACAACGCGGAGACGCTCGAGATCAGGTTCGAGGGCAAGACGATCGCCGACGTCCTCGCGTTGACGGTCGAGCAGGCGTCGGAGTTCCTCGCCGGCGTTCCCGCGGCAGCGCGCAGCCTTCGCGCTCTCCTCGACGTCGGACTCGGCTACCTGCGCCTCGGCCAGCCGGCGACGGAGCTGTCGGGCGGCGAGGCGCAACGGATCAAGCTGGCGACCGAGCTGCAGCGGGTGCAGCGCGGTCACACGCTCTATCTGCTGGATGAGCCGACGACAGGTCTGCATCCCGCCGACGTGCGACTGCTGCTCGCGCAACTGCAGTCGCTCGTCGATGCCGGCAACACGGTCGTGGTCGTCGAGCATGAGATGGATGTGGTCGCGGCCGCCGACTGGGTGATCGACCTCGGCCCTTCCGGGGGCGACGCCGGAGGCCGCATCGTCGCCGCGGGGACTCCGGACGCGATCGCGAGTGATCCCGCCAGCCGCACCGGTCCGTATCTGGCCGCGCGACTCCCGCGGTGACGACGCCCCGGATGTGAAGAAGGACCGCCCTCACGGACGGTCCTTCTTCATATGTGTGTTGTGCCCCCGACAGGAGTCGAACCTGCGACCTACGGTACCGGAAACCGGCGCTCTATCCACTGAGCTACGGAGGCGTACCGATCGACAATATCACTGCTCGGGGGTGGTCTCCGACCCGCCGGCCTCGGTGACGGGCGCGCCGGTCAGTTCGGTCAACGCCGCAGCGACCTTCTCTGCCAGATAACGGTGCCCTGCGGTGGAGGGGTGCTTGCGTCCCAGGTCGACGTCGATCACGTCGAGGTAGTTCTCCTCGGTGATCCAGTCCTGCGCGATGGGGGAGATGTACCACCAGCCGCGGGCAGCGGCGAGCTCGGCGAGGTCGGCGTCGATGCGCGTCGTCGCGGCTCCGACGGGAAGCTCGTGCGGCGCCGGCCCGAGCACGACGATCGTGGCCTCCGGGTACTTGGCAGTCAGCGCATCCCAGGCGGAGGTGACGGCCTCACGGTAGCCGGCCTCGCCCTGTGCCCGATCATTGATCGACCCCTGCACGATGACGAGGTCGGGGGTCAGGGCGGGGTCGAGGGCGGCGATGCGCTCGCCGAACGTGGGGCCGTCGAGTCCCGGCTTGAGGTAGCCGCTGCCGCGAACACCGTCGACGATGGTCTCGCCGTCGAGGAGTCCTGCCAACTGGTACGCGTATCCCTCGGTGCGGACGGTCGCCGCGGACCCGTACGTCCAGGAGTCGCCGAACACGAGGACGGTGGGGTGCTCAGGGAGCACGAGAGGCGCCGGGGCGATCGCCGCCGGTGCTGCTCCATCGCCCTGTGCAGCGGCGCCGATCGGAGCGGCGGAGGGAAGTGCAGCCCACGGTCGCCACATGCCGAGCGCGACTGCCGCGAGCACGAGGAGCAGCGCGACGGCGACCCCTGCGGATCGCAGCGGGTGGCGGGTGACACGGGCCTTCATGGGATGAGAGTAGATCAGGAATCCCCGGGCGCAAATTCCGGCCCGCCACGCGCCGTAAACTGGGGAGCCTATGAACCCTGAAACGCTCGCCCACGCCCTTCTCGCCGTCCTCACGCCCCTCGCAGACGAGCGACGCCCGGGCGAGCCGCTCGGACTGACCGCCGCCGACCTCGTCTTCGAGCGTCCGCGCAACCGCGACCACGGTGACTGGGCGTCGAACATCGCCATGCGTCTGGCCAAGCAGTTCGGTACGAACCCGCGCGAGCTCGCGCAGCAGATCGCCGACGGGCTCGCCGCGGTCGACGGTGTCGCCAGCGCCGAGGTCGCCGGACCCGGGTTCATCAACATCCGCCTCGATGCGGCAGCTGCCGGTGCGCTCGCGCAGACGATCGTCGATGCCGGCCCCGCCTACGGCACGAACGACTCCCAGCAGGGGGTCAGCGTGAACGTGGAGTTCGTCTCGGCGAACCCCACCGGTCCTCTGCACATCGCCCACACGCGCTGGGCGGCGCTCGGCGACTCGATCGTCCGGCTGCTGCTCGCCAGCGGGGCCCACGCCGTCCGTGAGTACTACATCAACGACGCCGGTGCGCAGATGGAGCGTTTCGCGACCTCGGTGCTCGCGGCGGCCAAGGGCGAGCCGACGCCGGAAGGCGGATACCCGGGGCAGTACATCACCACCCTCGCGCAGCGGGTGCTCGCCGCGCATCCAGATCTGCTCGAGCTTCCGCACGACGAGCAGCTCGTGGTCGCCCGGGACCAGGCATACGAGTACCAGCTCGCCGAGATCAAGAGCTCGCTCGATCGCTTCAATGTGCCCTTCGACGTCTGGTTCTCCGAGCGCACGCTGCACGCGAAGGACGCCTCGGGCACGAGCCTGATCGACCGGGCCGTCGACCGTCTGCGCGAGCAGGGGCACGTCTTCGACCTCGACGGCGCCGTCTGGGTGCGCACCACCGACTTCGGCGACGACAAGGACCGCGTGATCCGCCGCTCGAACGGCGAGTACACGTACTTCGCCGCCGACGCCGCCTACTACCTCAACAAGGGCGACCGGGGCTTCCAGAACAAGATCTACCTCCTGGGCGCCGACCACCACGGCTACGTGCACCGCCTCAAGGCCGTCGCCGGCGCTGCGGGGGAGGATCCGGAGAAGAACGTCCAGGTGCTGATCGGTCAGATGGTGTCGATCAACGGCGCCCGCCTCAGCAAGCGCGCCGGCAACATCATCGAGATGGACGATCTGCTCGACTGGCTCGGCACCGATGCGCTGCGCTATTCGCTCGAGCGCTCGCCGGCGGACTCCCCGCTCGACCTCGACCCCGAACTGCTGCAGAAGCGCACCAACGACAACCCGGTCTTCTACGTGCAGTACGCCCACGCGCGCACCCACAACGTGGCGCGCAACGCCGGCGACTCCGGCGTCGACCGGTCCGAGTTCGCACCGGAGACGCTCACGCACGAGTCCGAGGCCGCACTGCTCGGCGCGCTGCAGGAGTTCCCCCGCATCGTGGCGTTCGCCGCGGAGGTGCGCGAGCCGCACCGCGTCGCGCGCTACCTGGAGGAGCTGGCGGGGCTGTACCACCGCTGGTACGACAACTGCCGCGTCATCCCGCAGGGCGACGACCCGATCGAGAGCGTGCACCGCACGCGCCTCTGGCTGAACGACGCCGCCGGGCAGGTCTTCCGCAACGGTCTCGATCTGCTGGGCGTGTCCGCACCCGAACGCATGTGACGCGCCGGGGCGATCGGGCGCGGTAGGGCAGGATGTCAGCATGAGCGACGACAACCAGACCCTGCCGTACCCGGACGCCGCCGCCGCGCACGAGACCCTCGTCATCCCCGGGCAGAACGCCTCGGAGCCGGCCGAGGTCGCCGCGCGGCCGAAGCGGCGCCGGTGGCCCTGGGTGCTGCTGATCGTGGTCGTGGTGCTGGGACTGCTGGTCGTCGCCGCGGAGTTCATCGCCCGCGCGGTGCTCCCCGGAGTCGTGCGCTCACTCGTGGTCGACGAGCTGGACCTGCCGGCCGATCAGCAGCTCGACGTCGAGGCCGACGGCATCCTGCTGCCGCAGCTGATCGGCGGCACGCTCGACAGCCTGCACCTGTCGACCGACTCCGTCACGCTGGAGGGGATCACCGGGGCCGCGGATGTCACTGCGACCGGCGTCCCGCTGCGCGGCGGTGACCTCGGCGGGGCCTCCGGAACGATCCGCATCGATCAGACCCAGTTCACCGCGCTCCTCGCCGACACGGACCTGCCCGTCGACGCGGTCGCCTTCGACGCACCGAACGCCACGGTCTCCGGCACGATCCCGGTGCTCGGCATCGACATCCCCGTCTCGCTCACCGTCACCCCCGGGGCGGTGGAGGGCGATCTCGAACTCACCCCGGTCGAGCTGAGCGTGGGAGGTCTCGTGATCGATGCCGGTCAGGTCGGGTCGACGTTGGGCTCATTGGGCGAGACCCTCACCCAGACGCAGCAGATCTGCATCGCCGATCAGCTCCCCGCCGGCCTCACGCTCACGGGGCTTGAGATCGTCGGCAGCGAGGCGGTCATCGACATCGACGTGAACGGTGCGATCGTCACGGACGAGGCTCTGCTGGAGAAGGGCGTCTGCCCGACCTCCTGAGCGCCGGCGCGCCGCGGTCAGCCGAGCCAGGCCTCGATCCGTCGGGCGAACCACGCGGGCTGCTGCAGAGGGATGCCGTGACCGCACCCCTCGACGATCTCCAGGATGCTCTGTGGGAGCGCTTCGTGCAGGAGCGCGGCCGAGATCTTCATGAGCTGCTTCTCCCGCGCACCGGCGAGGATCAGCGCGGGGCCGGGGAAGGCACTCCAGCCCGCGGGCACGCGGAAGGCGATGTTGTCGCCCACGGCGTGCAGCAGGGTGTCGCGGGAGATGCCGGCTGACGTCTGCACGTATCGGGGCAGCAGGTCGTCCGGCACGAACAGCGCCGAGGCCTGCATCCTGGCGAACCATTCGTGTTTCGCGAGGCCGGCGGTGACGCGCAGGAGGGCGAGCATCGGACCGGGCGCACGGAGCGGGACCGTCTGGGCGCTGACGACGGCCACGCGGTCTACGAGGTCGGGGCGTCGCGCCGCCAACAGCACGGCGAGCTGCGCGCCGAGCGAGAAGCCCGCCACCGCGACCGGACGCTCCTCTCGCTCGAGGACGGCAGCCAGCTGGTGCACCGTGTCGTCATGAGAGACATAGTCCTGGTCGGCGCTGCGCCCATGACCGGGCAGATCGGGGATCAGGAGACGGCGGTCGTCGGTGAGGTGTCGACGCGTCGGCTCCCACATCCAACCAGCGACCCCGCCTCCGTGCAGGAGCAGCAGGGGAGGTGCGCCGGGACTCCCGACCCGGTCGACGTGCATCGGGTTCCCTTCGAGTGTCACGATCCGGGAGCGCTGTCGGCCAGCGCCTCCTGGGCAGCACGCAACTCGGCGGTCGCGACGCGCACATCGACTTCCGCCCGCTGGACGCGACGCTGCGGGAACGTCGTGGCGCCGAAGCGGGCGTGCACGCGATCCTTCGCCTCCTCATGGGCGGTCACGACATAGGCGCACGCGATCAGGATCACCTGCGCCGAGAAGTTCAGCCAGATCAGCAGGGCGAGCAGCGAGGCGAACGACGCGAGGAGCGGATTGCTCGTCGCGCCTCCGACGAAGAGCCCGGAGAGCTCCTGCAGCACGAGGAGGCCGACGGCGCCGAGGAGCGCGCCGACCCACAGCGACCGTGCAGACGCCCGCACGCCGGACAGGACGCGGAAGATGCCGGCGATGAGCACCGCATCGAGCGCGAAGACCACCAGGACCGACAGCAGACGAACGCCCCACAGCACCAGCGGCGAATCGTCGGGCAGTCCGAGCAGACCGCTGAACCAGGTGACTCCGAGCTGCCCGGCGAAGGTGAGCAAGGCCGCGGCGATGAACAGGAGACCGATCGCGAGCGCCAGGCCGAGGTTGCGCAGCAGTACCCAGATCCAGAGGATGTCGTCGTGCGCGGTGCCGGCGAGGACGCGGACCGCCGTGCGCAGCGATCCGATCGCCCCGAGCGCCGAACCCAGGAGGGCGACAAGCGAGATCACTCCGGCGATCGACAGGGTGGCCGGTGCTTTCAGTGCGTCGGTGTCGATCACCCCGCCTTCGCCGATCAGCCCGGGCACGACGGACTGCACCGCGTCGATGATCGCCTGCCATGCCACCGGGTTCCCCGCCAGCCAGAGCGCGGCGATGGAGAATCCCAGGAGCACTCCGGCGAAGACGCTGAACAGTGCGCGATAGGTGACGCTGTCTGCGAGCATCGGTCCGCGGCGCTCCGAGTAGAGCAGGACGGCTCGCACCAAGCGGCGCCCGAGGGCCCAGGCGATGATCGGGCCGGTCGCGCGCTCGACGATGCCGGGACGGGCGGGGGATTCGGATCGCGATTCGGTGTTCACCACGCCCCCACCCTATGAGGCCGAGGGGGAGAGTCCCAGGGGCTTGACGCCGCACGACACCATGACGGAAGGGCAGGTGCCGGTGCCCTAGAATCGGGGGCAACCTCGATGTGCGCGTTCAGCCCGAGATCCATCCCACGATTGGTGCTCCTTGCTTTCCCCTGCCGACTCGCTCGCCCCGGAGTGGCTCGTCGAGCCCGACGACGCGAATGACCTCGCCGACGGCGTCTGGCCGGCCTCCGCAGCCCGCGACGCCGATGGCGCGCTGGTGTTCGCGGGCCTCAGCGCGACTGCTCTGGCCCAGACCTATGGCACGCCCCTCCTCGTGATCGACGAGGACGAGGTGCGCACGCGCGCGCGAGCCTTCCGCAGCGCCTTCGACCAGGCCGCCGCCGACCACGGGACCACCGCGCAGGTGTACTACGCCGGAAAGGCGTTCCTGTGCACCACGGTCGCCCGCTGGGTCGTCGACGAAGGCCTCCGCGTGGACGTGTGTACCGGAGGGGAACTCGAAGTCGCGCTCGCCGCGGGCGTCGCCCCCGCCGCGATCGGGTTCCACGGCAACAACAAGTCGACGGCGGAGCTGCAACGCGCCGTCGACGTCGGTGTGGGGTCGATCATCGTCGACAGCGATATCGAGATCGAGCGGCTGTCGGCCATCACCGCCCGCACCGGAGCCGTCCAGCGGGTCTTCGTGCGCGTCATCAGCGGTGTGCACGCCGAGACGCACGATTTCCTCGCCACGGCGCACGAGGACCAGAAGTTCGGCTTCCCGCTGCCGGAGGCCGAGAAGGCCGTCGCGCGGATCCGCGAGATACCCGGTCTCGAGTTCGCCGGATTGCACTGCCACATCGGCTCGCAGATCTTCGGGGTCGCCGGGTTCCGCGAATCCGCGTCCCGCGTGCTCGAACTGCACGCGACCCTGCTCGAGAGCGGCCCCGTCCCTCAGCTGAATCTCGGGGGCGGCTTCGGCATCGCCTACACCCGCGTCGACGACCCGACTCCGATCCACGAGCTCGCGGCCGAGATCGTCGCCGCCGTCGCGCAGGGATGCGATGCCCGCGGTATCGCGGTACCCGCACTGTCGTTCGAACCGGGCAGGGCCATCGTCGGCACTGCGGGTGTGACGCTGTACGAGGTCGGCACCACCAAGGACGTTACGATCGAGTCCGGCGCGGTCCGCCGCTACATCAGCGTCGACGGCGGCATGAGCGACAACGCGCGTCCTGCCCTGTATGGCGCGCAGTTCTCCGCCCGGCTGGCCTCGCGCGTCGGCGACGGCGCTGCACAGCTCAGCCGCGTCGTCGGCAAGCACTGCGAATCCGGCGATATCGTCGTCGACCACGAGTACCTCCCGGCCGATCTCGTCCCGGGCGACCTGCTCGCTGTGCCGGCCACCGGCGCCTATTGCGTCTCGCTGGCGAGCAACTACAACCATGTTCCGCGTCCTCCCGTGATCGCCGTGCGCGACGGGGAGTCCCGAGTGATCGTTCGAGGCGAGACCATCGACGATCTGCTCGCGCGGGATGCGGGCATCGACGGCGGAGGCGTGTCCGAGCGATCGCGTCCGTCCACCTCAGAAGGAGCAAGATGACAGAGTACCGACGACTTCGTGTGGCGCTTCTCGGAGCCGGGGCCGTCGGCTCCCAGGTCGCAGCACTCCTGCTGCGCCACGGAGACGAGCTCGCCGATCGCGCCGGAGCATCCCTGGAGCTGGCCGGCATCGCCGTACGCGACCTCGACGCGCCGCGCGACGTCGACCTGCCGCGCGAGCTGTTCACGACCGACGCCGAGTCCCTGATCCTCGGTGCCGACATCGTGATCGAGCTGATCGGCGGCATCGAACCGGCCCGCACCAACATCCTGCAGGCGATCGGATCCGGCGCCGACGTGGTGACCGCCAACAAGGCACTCCTCGCCACTCACGGCCCTGAGCTCTTCGAAGCCGCCGATCGCGTCGGCGCCTCCGTGTACTACGAGGCCGCTGCCGCTGGCGCGATCCCGATCATCCGTCCGCTGCGCGACTCGCTCGCCGGTGACCGCGTGGTGCGGATCATGGGCATCGTCAACGGCACCACGAACTACATCCTCGACCGGATGGACACCGAGGGCGCGGACTTCGCCGACGTGCTCGCCGACGCACAACGCCTGGGCTACGCCGAGGCGGACCCGACCGCGGACGTCGAGGGCTACGACGCGGCGCAGAAGGCCGCGATCCTGGCGAGCCTGGCCTTCCACACCGCGGTTCCGCTCGAGGCCGTGCACCGCGAGGGCATCTCCTCCATCACGGCATCGATGATCGAGGAAGCACGTTCCGCGGGCTTCGTCATCAAGCTGCTCGCGGTCTGCGAGCGCATCGAAGCCAATGGCGACGAGTCGATCTCGGTGCGCGTGTACCCGGCACTCGTGCCGCAGTCGCACCCGCTCGCCTCCGTCCACGGCGCCAACAACGCCGTCTTCGTCGAGGCCGAGGCCGCGGGGTCGCTGATGTTCTACGGCGCGGGTGCCGGCGGAGTGCAGACCGCATCCGCTGTGCTCGGCGACGTCGTGTCGGCCGCCCGCCGCCACATCGCCGGCGGTGTCGGGGTGGGGGAGTCGACCAGGGCCAACATGCCCATCGTTCCGATCGGTCACGTCACCACGCGCTACCAGATCACCCTCGAGGTGGCGGATGCGCCCGGCGTGCTCGCCACCGTCGCAGGCATCCTCAGCGACGGGGGAGTCTCCGTCGCCACGGTCGTGCAGACCGTCGAAGGCGAGGCCGAGCCGACGGCGCGCCTGATCATCGGCACGCACCGCGCCGCCGAGAGCGCGCTCAGTGCGACCGTCGATGCCCTGGCGGACAGCTCCGTGGTCGAGCGCGTGGTCTCCGTGCTGCGCGTGGAAGGCGAGTGACGATGGCGCAGGGCCGCACCGTCGAGGTGCGCGTCCCCGCCACCAGTGCGAACCTCGGGCCCGGGTTCGACACACTCGGCCTGGCGCTCAGCATCTACGACACGCTGCACATCACCGCGTTGCCGGCCGGAGCACTGGAGATCGAGGTATCCGGGTCTGGTGCTGCGGAGATCCCGCGGGACGAGACCAACCTGATCGTGCGCACGATCGCGCACGTGTACGCCGACGCAGCGCGTCCGCTGCCGGGGCTGCGGATCGTCGCCGAGAACGGAGTGCCGCACGGGCGCGGTCTCGGCTCCTCCGGTGCCGCCGTGGCCGCCGGGGTGCTTGCTGCCAAGGGCCTGCTCGCCGGTGACGTCGAGATCGGCGACGAGGATCTGCTGCGGCTGGCGACGGAGATCGAGGGACACCCCGACAACGTCGCGCCCGCACTGTTCGGCGGCCTGACGATCGCCTGGATGGGCGAGCGCGGCCCGCAGCACAAGAAGCTCCTGGTGCACCGCGGGGTGTCGCCGCTCGTGCTCGTGCCGGCGTACACGATGTCGACCTCGCAGGCCCGTTCCCTGCAGCCGCCGCAGGTCTCCACGGCGGATGCCGTGTTCAACGTCTCCCGCTCGGCGCTGCTCATCGCGGCACTGATGCAGAGCCCGGAGCTGCTGCTGGATGCGACGGCCGACCGCCTGCATCAGGACTACCGCGCCGAGGCGATGCCCGAGACGCAGCGTCTGGTGCAGGCACTGCGGGCGGCGGGATTCGCCGCCGTCGTGTCGGGCGCGGGACCGAGCGTCCTGGTGCTCGCAGACGGCCCCGGCAGCCGTCAGGACGCGGTCGAGGTGGCGAACGCCGTGACCGACACCCCGTGGGAGGCGCTCCTGCTGGCGGTCGACGTTCGTGGTGGTACAGTGGGGGATCGAGCGGAGGGCTTCCACGAAGCTTCGTGAATCTGGCCCCATTGCAATCTGCAAGACCCGCACGCGAATCCCTCGGCACATGTGCCAAGGCCGGCCGGCGCCGAGCGTCAGCCCGTGCGATCGCGCGCAGCACCCGTTGTGCGCGTACAACGCTCTTTTCCCATGACATATGAGGGAGTACTCGTGGAGAATTTCTCCGAGACCCAGAACGACCAGTCCGCTCCGGTCGTCGAAGCCCCGGCTGCGGCCGCGAGCGGTGACGTGACCACGGACGCCGCCCCGGCGCGCAAGCGCGCCCCCCGCCGTGCAACCAGCGCGACCGCGGCAGCGAAGGCCGAGAAGGCCGCTGCGGCGAAGGCCGAGGGGGCAGACGCCGCGCCGGCCGCGCCCGCATCCGCTGCGGCGGCTGAAGGCGACACCGCCGAGGCTGCTCCGAAAGCGAAAGCACCTCGCCGCAGTCGCGCCAAGAAGGCAGACGTGGCCGCGTCGGCCGAGGCATCGGCTGCGCCCGGAGACGCTGCGCCGGCTGAGGCCGCGCCCGCAGACAAGCCCGCAGACGCGCAGCCGGACAAGACTGCAGACAAGCCGGCGGACAAGAACGCCGACAAGAACGCGACCGAGGCGCCGGCCGAGGCCGCCCCCAAGTCCAGCGGCCGTGGCCGTCGCGGTGCACAGAAGCCCGCGGCCGAAGCTCCCGCAGCCGAGCAGCCCGCCGAGGCGGCCCCCGCCGACGCGCCGCAGGCGTCCGACGGTTCGTCCGACCCCTCCGATGGTGAAGAGCAGGGCGGCCGCAACCGCAACCGCAACCGCAGCCGCAACCGTGGTCGTGGCCAGGGCGGTGCCGCCCAGGACCAGCAGCAGGCTCAGCCGGCCGCTGACGACGACCAGTCCGGCAACGGTCGCAACCGCCAGCGCAACAAGCGCCGCAGCGGCGCCCCGACCGATGAGTTCGACACCGAGATCGGCGAGGACGATGTTCTGATCCCGATCGCGGGTATCCTCGACGTGCTCGACAACTACGCCTTCGTCCGCACGACCGGCTACCTCGCCGGCCCCAGCGACGTCTACGTCTCGCTCGGCCAGGTCAAGAAGTACAACCTGCGCAAGGGCGATGCGATCGTCGGCGCGATCAAGCAGCCGCGCGAGGGCGAGCAGCCCGGTCGCCAGAAGTACAACGCGTTGGTCAAGGTCGACTCGATCAACGGCCTGTCGATCGACGATGCCGCCACTCGCGTCGAGTTCGGCAAGCTCACCCCGCTCTACCCGCAGGAGCGCCTGCGCCTGGAGACGGCTCCCGAGAAGCTGACGCAGCGCATCATCGATCTGGTCGCCCCGATCGGCAAGGGTCAGCGCGGCCTCATCGTCGCGCCGCCCAAGGCCGGCAAGACGATCGTGCTGCAGCAGATCGCGAATGCGATCGCGCAGAACAACCCCGAGGTCCACCTCATGGTCGTGCTCGTCGACGAGCGCCCCGAAGAGGTCACCGACATGGAGCGCACGGTGAAGGGCGAGGTCATCGCCTCGACCTTCGACCGCCCCGCCGAAGATCACACCACGGTCGCCGAGCTCGCGATCGAGCGCGCCAAGCGCCTGGTCGAGCTGGGGCGCGACGTCGTCGTGCTGCTCGACTCGATCACCCGTCTCGGACGCGCCTACAACCTCGCCGCTCCGGCGTCCGGTCGTGTGCTGACCGGTGGTGTCGACGCATCGGCCCTCTACCCGCCCAAGCGCTTCTTCGGCGCCGCGCGCAACATCGAGAACGGTGGTTCGCTCACCATCCTCGCGACGGCACTCGTCGAGACCGGTTCCAAGATGGACGAGGTCATCTTCGAGGAGTTCAAGGGCACCGGCAACAGCGAGCTGCGTCTGTCGCGTTCTCTCGCTGACAAGCGCATCTTCCCTGCGGTCGACGTCAATGCGTCGAGCACCCGCCGTGAAGAGATGCTGCTCTCGGCCGACGAGGTCAAGATCACGTGGAAGCTGCGTCGCGCCCTCGCCGGCCTCGACCAGCAGCAGGCGCTCGAGGTCGTGCTGGGCAAGCTCAAGGAGACGAACTCGAACGTCGAGTTCCTGGTGCAGATGCAGAAGTCGATCCCCACGCTGCCCTCCGGCGGTCACGGGCACGACAACAACATCCGCTGAGCGGGCCGACCGTGTTCGAGTCCGTTCAGGCGTTGATCGACGAGCATCGCCGGGTGCAGGAGGAACTCTCCGACCCGGCGGTGCACGCCGACGCCGCACGGGCGAAGCGCGTCAACCGCCGGTACGCCGAGCTGTCGCGGATCGTCGCGGCGCATGAGGCGTGGGTCGCCGCCTCCGACGATCTCGACGCTGCACGCGAGTTCGCCCGTGAGGACGAGACGTTCGCTGCCGAGGTGCCCGTGCTCGAAGAGGGGCTGCAGGCGGCGCAGGAGAAGCTCCGGCGCCTGCTGATCCCTCGCGACCCCGACGATGCGCGAGATGTGATCATGGAGATCAAGGCGGGGGAGGGCGGTGCCGAATCGGCGCTGTTCGCCGCCGATCTGCTGCGCATGTACATCCAGTACGCCGCGTCGAAGGGCTGGAAGACCGAGCTCCTCGAGCGCAACGAGTCCGACCTCGGCGGCTACAAGGACGTGCAGGTCGCGATCAAGGGTTCGTCCTCCGATCCGGCGCAAGGCGTCTGGGCTCATCTCAAGTACGAAGGTGGTGTGCACCGCGTACAGCGCGTGCCTGCGACCGAGTCCCAGGGACGCATCCACACCTCGACCACCGGTGTGCTGGTGTTCCCCGAGGTCGACGAACCCGACGAGATCGCGATCAACCAGAACGACCTCAAGATCGACGTGTTCCGCTCGTCGGGCCCCGGTGGGCAGTCGGTGAACACGACGGACTCCGCCGTGCGCATCACCCATCTGCCCAGCGGGATCGTCGTGTCGATGCAGAACGAGAAGTCGCAGCTGCAGAACCGTGAAGCGGCGATGCGGGTGCTGCGTGCGCGCCTGCTCGCCAAGCAGCAGGAGGAGCTCGACGCCGCGGCGTCCGATGCCCGCAAGTCGCAGATCCGCGGGATGGGCCGCTCCGAACGCATCCGCACCTACAACTTCCCGGAAAACCGCATCGCGGATCACCGCACGGGGTTCAAGGCGTACAACCTCGACCAGGTCATGGACGGCGCCCTCGAACCGCTGATCGCGTCCGCGATCTCCGCTGACGAAGAAGCACGTCTGGCGGCCGTCGGCTCCGAGTCCTGACTCCGCGCGTCCCTACGCGGCGTCAACTCCGCGCCGCGTACCGATGCTCTGGTCGACCGGTGGCGCCGTAGCGGAGCCTCACCTCGACCACGGTCCTGGCAGCGAGGGCGGCGAGGTGCCGCTGAGCGGTGGCCCGTGAGATGCCCACACGTTCGCCGATCTCCGCTGCCGATGCCTCGCCGTCGCCGAGCGCGGCGAGCACGAGCTGTTCTGTCGCCGAGCGCGAGAGCGACACGGGTTCGCCCGCACCGTACAGGATGGCGAGGGCCCGGTCGACGTCCTCCTGACGCATGACACGGTCGCCCGCCAGGAGGTTGCGGTAGCGGGAGTAGCGATCGAGCAGCCCGGACAGGGCCCGCCGTTCGAACGGCTTCACGAGGTAGCCGACTGCTCCTGATCTGAGGGCGCGGCGGACGGTCGGCGCGTCATCGGCTGCGGAGATCAGGATCGCGTCGATTCCCGATTCCCTCACGAGAGCGATGCCGTCCCCATCGGGGAGGAAGACGTCGGCCAGCAGCAGGTCAGGGCGAGAGGCACGGATGCTGTCACGCGCCTCGGCCAGGGAGCGCGCGGTCTGCGACACCGTGAACCCGGGGTGGTCGTCCACGATGCCCTGATGCAGCTGACCGACCCGGAAGTCGTCGTCGAGGATGAGGACCCGGAGGGGATCGGTCATGGCTTCTCCTTGTTCTCGGGGCGAGTGCGGTGGTCGGTCGCCGAGCCGTCCGAGAGCGGGGCGCCGCCCACGGCGCCACCGATTCGAGCGGCGAACACGGCCCCGTGGTCGCCGTCTCCGGCATCGATGACCCAGAGGTCGCCGCCGCTGCGGCGCGCGATCTCGGTCGACAGGGAGAGGCCGATCCCGTGACCGTGCACGCTGTCGGTGGTGTTCTCGTCGCGAGGCCGCGCAGACATCGGGTCGACACCGCGCAGACCCCCGCCAGAGTCGGCCACCGTGCACACGAGGGCATCGCCGTCGTCCAGCACGGCGACCTCCACCCAGCGCGGCGTCCGCTCGCCTGACGCGGCCGCAGTGACGGCGTTGTCGATGAGGTTCCCGAGCACGGCCGCAACGTCCTCCGCCGCGACCACACTGCCGATCAGCTGCGTATCATCCGCGACGCGCAGCGCGACTCCGCGTTCCCCGGCCTCCACGCCTTTGGCGCCGAGGAAGGAGTGCAGGAACGGATCGCCGAGCAGCTCGAGGCCCGCGACAGGGAAGGCCACAGCACCGCGCTCGACGAGTTCGCCGAGGAAGGCCCGGGCTTCTGACACCCGCTCGGCGTCGATCAGACCTGCAGCGACGTGCATCCGGTTCGCGAACTCATGTCGCTGCACGCGCAGTGCAGCGGTCATCGTCCTGACGGTCTCGAGCCGCTCCGCCAGTGCGATGAGGTCGGTGCGGTCACGCACGATCAGCACATCTCCGAGCGCTCGTCCGTCACGCACGACGGGGCGCGAGTCGAGATACAGCATCCGGTCGCCGACGACGGCGCTCGACCTGGCGTGGCCGCCCGTCATCGTCGCGGTGACCGAGGACGGAAGGCCCAGCGACTCGAACGCTCGTCCGACGGGGGAGTCGAGTCCCAGGAGACGGTTCGCGGCGGCGTTGCTCACCCGGACGATTCCCTGCGGATCGATCGCGAGCACGCCGTCGTCGACGCCGTTCAGCACGGCGGTCTGGTTCTGCACGAGGGCGACGAGCTCTTCCGGTTGCACGCCGAGGGTCAGCCGCTCCCAGCGCCACCGAAGCAGGAGGAACGCGAGCATCGCGAGCCCGAGCGCACCTGCGGCCGTGAGGGCGATCACCGCCAGCAGCGGCGGTAGGTCGTCGAAGACACCTCCCCGCTCGAAGCCGACGCTGATCTCGCCGACCGGTGTGCCGTCGGCGTCGCGCACAGGCACCTTGGCGCGCGCGGATTCACCGAGCGTGCCCTTCTGCCAGTCGACGATCTCCCTGCCCTGCAGCACCTCTTCGTACGGCGTGCTGACCTCCTCGCCGATGCGCGACGGGTTCGGATGCGCGAGGCGGATGCCGTTGTCGTCGGTGACCACGACGAACAGCGCTCCCGTCCGGGCAGCGACATCGGAGGCGAGGCGCTGCAGCTCGCCGAGGCGGAGCTCCTCAGCGTCCGGTTCGTGCTCGGATGCCGAGATCCGGGTGACTTCGGCATGCACCTGCGGGTCCTCGGCCAGGGTTCTCGCGATGCCGAGCGCGGTCGTCTCCGCTTCAGCCCGCAGCTGCTGGACGGTGAGCAGAAGGTACACACCGGTGCACAGCACCACCACGAGGCCGACGGTGGCGAGACTCAGCAGCAGCGCGCGCGTCGCGAAGCGCGGTCTGGTGAACGTCGTCCTGGGCATCGGGCTCCTCCCGCGCAATATGCGCAGAACTCACGCTACGCGCACAACCGGCGGGAATGCGGGATACCGCACCCTGTGCGCATGGTTTCCCTAATCTCATGAGGATCCGTCGCCGCAGACGGAATCACGACGAAGGAGTCACCGCATGTCCCACGCACTCACCGGTCTGTTCGCAGCCGCCGAAGAGGCACCCACGTACGACGTGGCGTTCGTGCCGCCCGAGTGGGTGCTCGTGCTGCTCGGATTCACGATGGTGTTGGCGTTCATGACGCTCATCATGACCAAGCGGCTCACGCCCATGGTCGCCCTGATCCTGGTGCCGACCGTCTTCGGTCTGTTCGCGGGGGCCGGGCTCGGCCTCGGCGACATGATCCTCGACGCGGTCGGCAAGATGGCGCCCACCGCGGCGCTGCTCATGTTCGCGATCATGTTCTTCGGCATCATGATCGACGTCGGGCTGTTCGACCCGCTCATCCGGGTCATCACCCGCGTGCTGGGCGACGACCCGGCGAAGGTGGTGCTCGGTACGGCGATCCTCGCCGGTGCGGTCTCGCTCGACGGCGACGGCTCCACGACCTTCATCATCACGACCTCGGCGATGCTGCCGATCTACCTGCGGCTTGGGATGAGCCCGGTCGTGCTCACCTGCGTCGCCGGGCTCATGAACGGCACGCTGAACATCGTGCCGTGGGGCGGGCCGACCGTCCGCGCGGCGACCGCACTCGGACTGCAGCCGACCGACATCTTCGTGCCCATGCTGCCCGCGCTCGGAGCCGGCCTCATCGTGACGCTCGGCTTCGCGTGGATCCTGGGTCTTCAGGAGCGTCGTCGCCTCGGACGACTGGACTCCGACGGACTGCTCCCCGGCTCCGACGGCGGCGCCCTCGCCACCGTGCCGCGCATCTTCCGCGGCGCCGGTCCTCAGCCCGGTGCCCGCGCGGCGCTCCGTACCGGCAACATCGTGGTCGTCGCCGGCGGCCACGGACCCGTTCCCGCTGCGCACGTCGACCCTGCCGACACCGCGATGGCCGACACCATGCTGGACCCGGCCAGGGCGACCCTCCGCCCGAAGCTCATCTGGTTCAACCTGGCGCTCACGCTCGCCGTGATGGTGCTGCTCGTGCTCGACATCCTGCCGCTGCCTTATGTGTTCATGGTCGGAGCGGGTATCGCACTCGTCGCCAACTTCCGCGGCATCAAGGATCAGGCCTCGGAGATCGTCGCGCACGCCCCCAGCATCGTCGGTGTGGTGTCCATGGTCATCGCCGCCGGTGTCCTCGTCGGTGTGCTCACAGGCACGGGGATGGTCGATGCGATGGCGACCTGGATCACGAACGTCCTGCCCCCGGCGCTCGGCCCGTTCCTCGCCCCGATCACCGGCATCCTCTCGATCCCGTTCACCTTCTTCATGTCGAACGACGCGTTCTACTTCGGCATCCTGCCGGTGCTCGCCCAGAGCGCTGCGAGTTTCGGCATCGACCCGGTGGAGATGGCCAGGGCGTCGATCACCGGACAGCCGGTCCATCTGCAGAGCCCTCTCGTGCCGGCGATCCTGCTGCTCGTCTCGTTGGCCGGCGTCAACCTGGGAGACCATCACCGCAAGGTGTTGTGGCGTGCGGCGATCGTGTCGCTGGTGATGCTCGGCGTCGGCATCCTGTCGGGCGCCATTCCGTTCTTCGTCGCGCAGTGAGGAGCCGCTGTCGGGAGCGCGGGTGTCGTGCACCCGACGGCGGGGCGCTAGGCTCGGCGCGTGATCACTTTCCTGTTCCGCACGGCCATCTACATCCTCTCGGCCGGTATCGGGCTCATCGTCGCCGACCTCGTCCTGGACGGCTTTCGGATCGACTGGTCCCAGTGGTGGGGTTTCGTGCTCTGCATCCTGATCTTCGCGCTGCTGCAGAGCATCCTCTCGCCGTGGATCAGCAAGCTCGCCGATCGGTACGCCCCTGTGCTGCTCGGCGGGATCGGGATCTTCTCCACCCTCATCGCGCTGCTCGTCGTGGTGCTGCTGCCGGTCGGCGGTCTGCGCATCACCGACGCCGCCGGTTGGATCCTGGGCTCCGTGATCGTCTGGCTCGTGACGGCGCTCGGAACCGTGCTGC
This sequence comes from Microbacterium croceum, assembly GCF_023091245.1. NCBI lineage: Bacteria > Bacillati > Actinomycetota > Actinomycetes > Micrococcales > Microbacteriaceae > Microbacterium > Microbacterium croceum. Next base: position 2,087,432 of record NZ_JAHWXN010000001.1, read on the forward strand.
TCCCGTTGCTCTTCGTCAAGCGCAAGGTGAAGGACGCCCGCGGCCGACGTTGAGGTCGCGAGCTGTGCGTCAGATCGAGTAGTCGGGTGCGGTGAGCAGGGCGCGTGTGTCCTCGCCCACCAGACGATGCCGAGGCTTGGCGGGGACTCCGATGAGGATGCTGTCGTCGGGAGCGTCACGCGTGACCACGGCATTGGCGCCGACCACGGAACCGGCGCCGATCGTGATCGGCCCGAGGATCTTCGCACCGGCGCCGACCGCGACCCCGTCGCCGAGGGTGGGGTGCCGCTTGCCCGATTCGCGGGTGCGACCGCCGAGCGTCACGCCGTGGTACAGCATCACGTCGTCGCCGATCTCCGCGGTCTCACCGATCACGACGCCCATGCCGTGATCGATGAAGAACCGACGGCCGATCTGCGCCCCCGGGTGGATCTCGACGCCGGTCAGCCAGCGTGAGATCTGCGATCCTGTTCTGGCGAGCAGGCGAAACCCGCGCCGCCAGAGTGCGTGGGACACGCGGTGGGCCCAGATGGCGTGGAGGCCGGGGTAGAGCAGTGCGACCTCGACGCCGCTGCGCGCCGCCGGGTCGCGGAGCCGCGCCGCCGCGATGTCCTCGCGCATTCGACCGATCATGGTGGTGCGTTCCCGTCAGTCTTCGCGAAGGTCCTCGAAGAGCGCGGTCGACAGGTAGCGCTCCCCGGTGTCGGGGAGGATGACGACGATCGTCTTGCCGGCGTTCTCAGGCCGCGCCGCGACCTTGAGCGCCGCGGACACTGCGGCGCCGCACGACATCCCGACGAGCAGACCCTCCTCGGCCATCAGTCGGCGTGCCACCTGGATCGATTCCTCGAACTCGGCGGTGATGACCTCGTCGATCACATCGCGGTCGAGGATCGCCGGAACGAAGTTCGGGCCGATGCCCTGGATCTTGTGCGGGCCGGGGTGGCCCTCGCTCAGGACGGGGGAGTCCTTGGGCTCGACCGCGATGACCTGCACATCGGGCTTGGCCGCCTTCAGCGCCTGGCCGGTGCCGGTCACCGTGCCGCCGGTGCCGACGCCGGCGATGAAGATGTCGATGTTCCCGTCGGTGTCCCTCAGGATCTCCGGTGCAGTCGTCTCGCGGTGGATCTGCGGGTTCGCGGCGTTCTCGAACTGCCGGATCCAGATGGCGCCGGGGGTGTCTGCCACGATCTGCTTCGTGACCTCGATCGCACCGCTCATGCCCTTGGTGGGGTCGGTCAGCACGATCTCGGCGCCGAACGCCTTCAGCAGGAGGCGTCGTTCCTTCGACATCGATGCGGGCATGGTCAGGATGACCTTGTAGCCGCGGGCGGCTCCCACCATGGCGAGAGCGATGCCGGTGTTGCCGCTGGTGGACTCCACGATCGTGCCGCCGGGCTTGAGCTCACCGGAGGCCTCGGCCGCGTTGATCATCGCGATGCCGATGCGGTCCTTCACGCTCGAAGCGGGGTTGTAGTACTCGAGCTTGGCGAGCACGGTCGCGCCCAGGCCCTCCGTGACGCTGTTCAGCCGGACGAGCGGGGTGTTGCCGAATGCGGTCGTGATGTCGGAATGGATGCCGGGCATGGGAGAGCCTTCCTGATGCGGGTCAGTGCGGCACCAGCCTATTCGAGGTCGGATGAGGGGGAGGCATTGTGACACCTTCCGGCGCTCTACGCTGGAAGCCATGTCCGAGAACACTCTCGCCGCACTCGTCCGCGGCGCGGCGCAGCGCCTTGCCGACGCCGGCGTCTCCGATCCGCTGGTCGACGCTGAACTCCTCGCCGGTCACGTGCTCGGTCTCCGCCGTGGCGAGGTGCAGGCCGCCCTGATCCGCGGTGATGCGGTGGATACGACGGACGCGGAGCGGATCCACGCGCTCGTGGCGCGTCGTGCCGGCAGGGAGCCGCTCCAGCACCTCACGGGGACCGCGCCGTTCCGGCACCTCGAGCTGCAGGTCGGGCCCGGCGTGTTCGTCCCACGGCCCGAGACAGAGACCGTCGCGCAGTTCGCGATCGACGCGCTGCTGAACTCTCCGGAGCCCGCGCCGATCGGCATCGACCTCGGCGCGGGGAGCGGAGCGATCGCGCTGGCGATGGCGACGGAGGTCCCGCACGCGCGGATCTTCGCCGCGGAGCTGTCTCCCGAAGCACACGTCTGGGCGAGCCGCAACACGAGCGGCGTGGAGAACCTCTCCCTGGTGCTCGCGGACATGGTGGACGCGTTCCCCGAGCTCGACGGCACTGCATCCGTCGTGATCTCCAACCCTCCGTACGTGCCGGACGACGCGCTCCCGCGTGATCCCGAGGTCCGGCTGTTCGACCCGGCGATGGCACTCTACGGCGGGTCTGACGGTCTCGACCTCGTGCGGGTGCTGAGCACGAGAGCGGCTGCGCTGCTCCGTCCCGGCGGTCTTCTGGTGATCGAGCACGGCGAGCTGCAGGGAGCGGCGATCCGCGAGATCCTCACCGCCGACGGCTGGCGCGCCGCCGCGACCCACCGCGATCTGACGCTCCGCGATCGCGCCACCACCGCCGTGCGCGCCTGATCAGGACTCTCCGAGCGTCCGTCCTGCCGTCCCCGGATAGAATCGAACCGTCATGTCCTCCATCTTCGACTGCCACGACGAGGCGCAGCTGCTTGCCGGAATGCGGCACGCACGCCAGGCCATCGGCCGCGGCGAGCTCATCGTCATGCCCACCGACACCGTGTACGGCGTCGCGGCCGACGCATTCTCGCCCTCCGCGGTGCAGCGTCTGCTCGACGCGAAGGGGAGAGGACGCGATCAGCCGCCGCCCGTGCTGATCGGTTCCGTCGACACGCTCGCGGCCCTCGCGGAGTCGGTCCCGGAGCCGGTGCAGCGACTGGTCGACGCGTTCTGGCCCGGGGGGCTGACCATCGTCCTCCCCGCGCAGCCCTCGCTCGTGTGGGACCTGGGGGAGACCATGGGGACCGTGGCCGTGCGCATGCCGGAAGGGCGCGTAGCGCTCGAACTGCTCGCCGAGACCGGACCGCTCGCGGTGTCGAGTGCGAACCTCACGGGCCACGATGCCGCGATCTCGGCCCTGGATGCCGAGAAGATGCTGGGCGACAGCGTCGCGGTCTACCTGGCCGATGGGCTCAGCAAGGACGCCATCGCCTCGACCATCGTGGACGCCACCTCCCTCGTGCGCCGCAGCGCGGACGACGCGGGCGCCGTCGTACGGATCCTGCGTCATGGCGCGGTCACCCGCGAGCAGCTGCACGAGGTGCTCGGCGACCTGCTCGAATCGGAGGATCAGCCGGAGCAGCCGGCCGATCCCGCGCAGGAGGAGCACCAGGACGAGAATTCGTGAAGCAGTATCTCTTCACGATCCTCCTCACCGCCGCGATCACGTTCACACTGACCTGGGCGGTCTGGCGGTTGAGCCTGCGGTACAAGCTCTATCCGGGTATCCGTGAGCGCGATGTGCACACCACCCCCACGCCGCGTCTCGGCGGCGTCGCGATCTTCCTGGGCATCGTGGCCGCCTTCGGATTCTCCGCGCTCAACCCGTTCTTCCAGAGCATCTGGACGCCGCCGCAGACGATATGGTCGATCCTCGCCGCCGCGCTGCTGATCGCCGTCATCGGGGTCGTGGACGATCTCTGGGACATCGATTGGATGATCAAGCTCGGCGCGCAGTTCCTGGCGGCAGGCATCATCACCGTGGGTGGGGGACTGCAGATCCTGTCCCTGCCCTTCGGTGACCTGATCGTCGTCTCGAGCTGGCTGAGCATCACGATCACCATGTTCGCGATCGTGATCGTGATGAACGCGGTCAACTTCATCGACGGCCTCGACGGGCTCGTCGCCGGTGTCTGCCTGATCTCGAACGGCGTCTTCTTCGCCTACTCCTACATCTTCACCCGCGACTCCGGCGCCTCCAGCAACTTCAACCTCTCGACGTTCATCGCCGCCGTGCTGATCGGTGCGTGCCTCGGGTTCCTGCCTTTGAACTGGAGTCCGGCGAAGCTCTTCATGGGGGATTCCGGTGCGCTCGTCATCGGTCTGCTGATGGCCACCTCCGCGATCTCGATCACCGGGCAGATGGATCCTTCTTCGCTCGACCCTGAGCGTCTCGGTCGCTCCCAGCTGGTCGGCGCCTTCCTGCCGATCCTGCTGCCGCTGCTGGTCGTGCTGCTGCCGCTGCTGGATTTCGGGCTCGCGGTGCTGCGCCGGATGAGTGCCGGACGCTCACCGTTCTCGCCTGATCGCAAGCACCTGCACCACCGGATGCTCGACCTCGGGCACCGCGACCGCGACGCGGTCCTCATCTTCTACGCATGGTCGGCCGTGATCTCTCTCGCGGTGCTGCTCATGTACGTCGGCGCGCGCGAGGACTGGCCCGGCCAGTATCTTCCCGGCGTCGGTTTCGGCGTGGTGGGCATCGTCGCCTGCCTGCTGATCACCCTCATGCCCTCCCGCCCCAAGAAGCCGGCGACGGCACCAGAGCCCGACCCGACATCCCTGGAGTCCTGATGAGCCCGAACCCCGTGTCCAGCAATCCGATCCTGCGCCGCACTCTGATGTGGTCCGCCGTCGCGACGGTGATCCTCGCCGTGGTGGCCGGAGTGGTCGGCTTCCTGGTCGGCAGTGTCGAGGGGCTGGTGAGCGGACTCCTCGGCGTGCTTCTCGCGATGCTCTTCCTCGCGATCACCGGCATCAGCATCCTGATCGCGAACCGCTGGTTCGGTGACCCGCTGTACGTGCAGCTGTTCTTCGCGATCGTGCTCGGCGGCTGGCTCCTCAAGCTCGGTGTCTTCGTCGTGGTGATGATCGTGCTGAGCGGTCAGCCGTGGATCCACCCCATGGTGTTCTTCCTCTCGATCGTCGCCGGTGTCATCATGTCGCTCGTGATCGACGTGCTGGTTCTCACGAAGATGCGCCTCCCGAACGTCAGCGACGCGACCCTGCCCACCGAGGTCCCCGAGGATCGCGCCCCGGGCGTGTCCCTGCCCACCGAGGTGCCGGAGGACCGTGCTCCCGGACGGCACCACATCGTGCCGGAGAAGCCTGTAGACGAGGGCCCAGCGGACTCGCGCACCATCTGACTCTGATAGTGTTGACATGTGCCCGCCGCTCTCTCGCGAGCGCTTGCGCAGTGAAGCACACCGACCATCGTCGCCCCGGTTCTGACCGGTGCCCCGAAGCTGGAGCCCGCGCTGTTTAATCTTGCTGCGACCCTGACCCCACGACTCGCCTCTGATGGTGAGTTCCACGGTCCGTCGATCGACGAATTCTTCCCGGAAACGCTCTTCAATCTGTTCGGCGTGATCCCGGTCAACCGGATCCACCTGATCCAGCTGCTCTCGGTCATCGCTGTGGTCCTCATCCTCTGGCTCGGCACGCGCCGCATGAAGATGATCCCCGGTCGTGGCCAGAGCCTCGTCGAGATGGGTCTCGGATTCGTCCGCACCAACATCGCGCACGACCTGCTCGGACGCAAGGACGGCGATCGCTTCCTGCCGATCCTGACGACCATCTTCTTCATGGTCCTCTTCATGAACGTCACCGGAATCATCCCGTTCCTGAACATGCCGGGTACCGCGATCATCGCCGTCCCGCTCACGCTGGCCCTCGTCAGCTACGTGACCTTCATCTACGCCGGTATCAAGAAGAGCCCCAAGAACTTCTTCAAGAACGCGCTGTTCCCCTCGGGCGTGCCGTGGCCGGTGTACATCATCGTCACGCCGATCGAGCTGATCTCGACCTTCATCATCCGCCCGGTCACGCTGACCCTGCGACTGCTGATGAACCTCGTGGTCGGACACATGATCCTGGTGCTGTGCTTCGCAGCCACCCAGTTCTTCTTCTTCACCGCTGGTGGGGGATGGGCGGCGCTCGGCATCGGAACCCTGGCCTTCGGCGGCGCCTTCACGCTGTTCGAGATCCTGGTCACGGTTCTCCAGGCATACGTCTTCACCGTCCTCACCGCGGTCTACATCCAGCTCGCGGTCGCAGAAGAGCACTGAGCGGGTCGGCGAAAGCCACCCACCCAACGAAAGGAAAAACCCCGTGGACGCAACTACGGTTCTCGCAGACATCAACGGTCACCTCGCATCGGTCGGCTACGGCCTCGCTGCCATCGGTCCGGCCATCGGTGTGGGCATCGTCGTCGGCAAGACCATCGAGGGCGTCGCCCGTCAGCCCGAGCTGGCCGGTCGTCTTCAGGTCCTCATGTGGATCGGTATCGCCTTCACCGAGGCGCTTGCATTCGTCGGCATCGCCGTCGGATTCATCCCCTTCCCGTAATCCACACCGACTTCAGAAGGAGACAGGATGCTCAACGCTCTTGTCACGAACCTCGCGGCTGAGGGTGAGGCGGCCAACAACCCGCTTCTCCCCGCGTGGTACGACATCATCTGGTCTGGCCTGTGGTTCCTCATCATTCTCCTCGTCGTCTGGAAGGTCGCCCTTCCCAAGCTGACGAAGATGCTCGACGAGCGGTCCGCCGCCATCGAGGGGAACATCGCCAAGGCTGACGAGGCTCAGAAGCAGGCCGAGGCCGCGCTCGAGGAGTACACGCGTCAGCTGGCCGAGGCACGCACCGAAGCCGGTGAGATCCGTGAGGCCGCCCGTGAGGATGGCAAGAAGATCGTCGCCGAGGCCAAGGAAGCCGCGAGCAGCGAAGCTGCCCGTATCACCGCCACCGCGCACACGCAGATCGAGGCCGAGCGTCAGACCGCTCTCGTCTCGCTCCGCAGCGAGGTCGGAACGCTCGCCATCGACCTCGCCGGTGGCGTGGTCGGGGAGACGCTGTCCGATGACGCACGTGCGACGGCTGTGGTCGACCGCTTCCTCGCCGACCTCGAAGCATCCGAGAAGGCGGCCCAGTAATGGGCAGCGCGACCACTCAGGCGCTTGCGGCATCCGTTCAGGCGCTTGCCGCGGCATCCGGCGTGACCCTCGACACCTCGCGGGAGCTCTTCGCCGCGGCGCATGCCGTGGGCGAATCGTCGCATCTGAGCGGCGCGCTTGCTGACGCCTCGGCTCCGGCCGAGGCACGGCAGAACGTCGTCGCCTCGGTCTTCGGCGACTTCTCGCAGATCACGCGAGACGTGCTGAAGGCCGTCGTCTCCGAGCGCTGGTCCGACGCGAGCGAGCTCGTCGACGGCATCGAGGAGCTCGCGATCCGCGCAGCGGCGATCTCCGACAGCGGCGCCGACATCGAGGCGGAGCTCTTCGGCTTCTCCCGCGTCATCGCCGCGAACTCGGAGCTCGAACTCGCCCTGGGCAGCCGCCTCGGGGGAGGAGCGGCCAAGGTCGAGCTCGTCGAGCGTCTGCTGACCGGCTCCGTCAGCGCCCCCGCGGCACTGATCGTGTCGTCGCTCGTGCGTCAGCCGCGCGATCGTCGCATCCGCCAGCTGCTCAACCGCGCCATGCGCATCGTCTCGAGCCAGCACGGTCGAGTCGTCGCGACGGTCCACACGGCTTCCGAGCTGAACGAAGCTCAGCGCACCCGTCTCAGCGATGCGCTCTCGCGTCGGTACGACGGCAAGGTCTCGCTCAACGTCGTCATCGACCCTGCCGTTCTCGGAGGCCTGCGCGTGCAGATCGCCGATGACGTCATCGACGGCAGCATCTCCGCTCGACTCGCCGACCTTCGCCAGAAGCTCGCGGGCTAACACGACTTCGCGCGGGGAACCGCGCACCCAGATACAAAGGGAAGACAATGGCAGAACTATCGATCAGCCCCGACGTCATCCGTGACGCGCTGAAGGACTTCGCCGCCGCCTACGAGCCCACCGGGGCAGCGGCGACCGAGGTCGGCACCGTCATCGACGCCGCGGATGGAATCGCGCATGTCGAGGGCCTGCCCGGCGTCATGGCCAACGAGCTCGTGACCTTCGGCGACGGCACCAAGGGCCTCGCGCTGAGCCTCGACCAGAACCAGATCGGTGTCGTCGTCCTCGGTGACTTCACCGGCGTCGAGGCCGGTCAGGAAGTCACCCGCACGGGTGAGGTCCTCTCGGTCCCCGTCGGCGACGGCTACCTGGGTCGCGTCGTCGACCCGCTCGGCAACCCGATCGACGGCCTCGGCTCGATCGCGACCGAGGGAAGCCGCGAGCTCGAGCTGCAGGCGCCCGGCGTCATGCAGCGCAAGTCGGTCCACGAGCCGATGCAGACCGGCATCAAGGCCATCGACGCGATGATCCCGGTCGGCCGTGGCCAGCGTCAGCTGATCATCGGCGACCGCCAGACCGGTAAGACGGCGATCGCGATCGACACGATCATCAATCAGAAGGACAACTGGGAGTCCGGCGACGTCAACAAGCAGGTCCGCTGCATCTACGTCGCCATCGGCCAGAAGGGCTCGACCATCGCTTCGGTGAAGGGCGCGCTCGAAGAGGCCGGTGCCCTGGAGTACACCACGATCGTGGCCGCTCCGGCATCCGACCCCGCCGGTTTCAAGTACCTCGCGCCCTACACCGGTTCGGCCATCGGCCAGCACTGGATGTACGGCGGCAAGCACGTCCTCATCATCTTCGACGACCTGTCGAAGCAGGCTGAGGCCTACCGCGCCGTGTCGCTGCTCCTGCGTCGTCCGCCGGGCCGCGAGGCCTACCCGGGTGACGTCTTCTACCTGCACTCCCGTCTGCTGGAGCGTTGCGCGAAGCTGTCCGACGAGCTCGGCGCCGGCTCGATGACGGGTCTCCCGATCATCGAGACCAAGGCCAACGACGTCTCGGCGTACATCCCGACCAACGTGATCTCGATCACCGACGGCCAGATCTTCCTGCAGTCCGACCTCTTCAACGCCAACCAGCGTCCGGCGGTCGACGTGGGTATCTCGGTGTCGCGAGTCGGTGGTGACGCACAGGTCAAGTCGATCAAGAAGGTATCGGGTACGTTGAAGCTCGAGCTGGCTCAGTACCGCTCGCTCGAGGCGTTCGCGATGTTCGCATCCGACCTCGACCAGGCGTCGCGCCGTCAGCTCTCACGTGGTGCGCGTCTGACCGAGCTGCTCAAGCAGCCGCAGTACTCGCCCTACCCCGTCGAGGAGCAGGTCGTCTCGATCTGGGCCGGAACCAAGGGCAAGCTCGACACGATCGAGGTCTCGGACGTCCTGCGCTTCGAGCGCGAGCTCCTGGACTACCTGCGTCGCAACACCTCGGTGCTCGACACCCTGCGCGAGACCAACGTCCTCGATGACGACACGGTCGCAGAGCTCGACAAGCACACCGACGCTTTCATCCTGGAGTTCCAGGGTGGCAAGGGCACCAGCATCGGTGCTCCCGGCCACGAGGAGCACGCGGCTGCGGAGGCGGACGACGTCAACCAGGAGAAGATCGTCAAGGGCCGTCGCGCGTAATCGCGTGAGGAACTGAACTCATGGGCGCTCAACTCAGGGTCTACAAGCAGAAGATCTCTTCTGCTCAGACGACCAAGAAGATCACGAAGGCGATGGAACTCATCGCGGCTTCGCGCATCCAGAAGGCGATGGCACGCGTCAAGGCGTCCAGCCCCTTCGCGCGAGCCGTGACGAGGGCCGTATCTGCCGTCGCGACGCACTCGAACGTCGACCACCCGCTCACCCGCGAGCCCGAGACGATCCACCGTTCTGCGGTCGTGATCTTCTCCTCGGATCGCGGTCTCGCCGGAGCCTTCAACTCGCAGATCCTCCGTGAGGGTCTCGAGGTGGCGGAGCTCCTGCGCGAGCAGGGCAAGGAGCCGGTGTTCTACCTCATCGGTCGCAAGGCCGTCGGCTACTTCCAGTTCCGTCGCATCCAGGCGGCCGCGGAGTGGACCGGAGACACCGACACCCCGTCGTTCCACACGGCAGAGGAGATCTCGCAGAAGCTTCTCGAGGACTTCTCTCGCGGTGGCGTCGAGGGTGGCGTGGACGAGATCCACCTCGTGTACAACCGTTTCGTCAGCATGATGACGCAGACGCCGGAATCGGTGCGTCTGCTCCCGCTGGAGATCACGGAAGCCGACGAGTCGGAAGCGGGGAACACCATCTACCCGCTCTACGAATTCGAGCCGGATGCCGAGACCGTGCTGGACGCGATCCTGCCGGTGTACATCCAGAGCCGCGTCTTCAACGCACTCCTGCAGTCGTCTGCCGCCAAGCAGGCTGCGACGCAGAAGGCGATGAAGTCGGCCAGCGACAACGCCGACAAGCTCATCACCGACTACACCCGTCTGCGCAACAACGCGCGCCAGGCGGAGATCACGCAGCAGATCGCAGAGATCGTCGGCGGCGCCGACGCGCTCTCATCGAGCAAATAGACCATCAGGAGAGAGACGAAAATGACCCCCACCGCTACGGCTGACCAGCCGGCGACCGCGGTCGTCGGGCGCGTCGCACGCGTCAACGGTCCGGTTGTCGACATCGAGTTCCCGCACGACTCGATCCCCGACATCTACAACGCGCTGAAGACGACGATCGTGATCGGCGACTCTTCCGTCGAGATCACGCTCGAAGTCGCGCAGCACCTCGGTGACGACCTCGTTCGCGCCATCGCCCTGAAGCCGACCGACGGCATCGTCCGCGGCCAGGAGGTTCGCGACACCGGTGAGGCCATCTCGGTCCCCGTCGGTGACGTCACCAAGGGCAAGGTCTTCAACGTGATCGGCGAGGTGCTCAACCTCGAGCCCGGCGAGACCATCGAGGTCACCGAGCGCTGGCCGATCCACCGCAAGGCTCCGAACTTCGACCAGCTCGAGTCGAAGACCACCATGTTCGAGACCGGCATCAAGTCGATCGACCTCCTGACGCCGTACGTGCTCGGTGGAAAGATCGGTCTGTTCGGTGGAGCCGGTGTCGGAAAGACGGTCCTCATCCAGGAGATGATCCAGCGCGTCGCGCAGGACCACGGTGGTGTGTCGGTGTTCGCCGGTGTCGGCGAGCGTACCCGTGAGGGCAACGACCTGATCCACGAGATGGAAGAGGCGGGTGTCTTCGACAAGACGGCCCTCGTGTTCGGCCAGATGGACGAGCCGCCGGGAACGCGTCTGCGCGTCGCCCTGTCTGCTCTGACGATGGCGGAGTACTTCCGTGACGTGCAGAAGCAGGACGTGCTGCTCTTCATCGACAACATCTTCCGCTTCACGCAGGCTGGTTCTGAGGTCTCCACGCTGCTCGGCCGCATGCCGTCCGCGGTGGGCTACCAGCCCAACCTGGCCGACGAGATGGGGCTCCTCCAGGAGCGCATCACCTCGACCCGTGGCCACTCGATCACCTCGCTGCAGGCGATCTACGTGCCCGCCGACGACTACACCGACCCGGCTCCGGCGACCACCTTCGCCCACCTCGACGCCACGACCGAGCTCTCTCGTGAGATCGCGTCGAAGGGTCTGTACCCGGCCATCGACCCGCTGACCTCCACGTCGCGGATCATGGACCCCCGGTACTTGGGTGAGGACCACTACCGCGTCGCCACTACCGTCAAGCAGATCCTCCAGAAGAACAAGGAGCTGCAGGAGATCATCGCGATCCTCGGCGTCGATGAGCTCTCCGAAGAGGACAAGATCGTCGTGTCGCGTGCGCGTCGCATCCAGCAGTTCCTCTCGCAGAACACCTACATGGCGAAGAAGTTCACCGGCGTGGAGGGGTCGACCGTCCCGCTCAAGGAGACCATCGAGTCGTTCGATGCCATCGCCCGCGGTGACTTCGACCACGTGGCCGAGCAGGCCTTCTTCAACGTCGGAGGCATCTCTGACGTCGAAGAGCAGTGGGCGAAGATCCAGAAGGAGAACGGCTGACGATGGCGCTCAACGTCAGCCTCGTCTCCGCCGACGCGGAGGTCTGGACGGGAGAGGCGAGCCTCGTGGTCGCAAAGACCGTCGAGGGTGAGATCGGCTTCATGTCCGGCCACGAGCCGGTGCTGGCCATCCTCGCCGAAGGCCAGGTCCGGATCACCCAGACGGATGGCACCAAGGTGCTGGCCAACGCGCAGGATGGGTTCCTCTCCATGGAGGGCGACACCCTGACGATCGTTGCCGGCAACGCGGCCCTCATCGCCTGAGTAGTTCACCTCGACGCGTCCGCCTTGGGCTCCCATCACCGGGACCTGAGGCGGACGCGTCTGTCTGTATCGAGGCTTCATGAAGATCCTGCTTCCACCGTCCGAGACCAAACGACCGGGTGGTTCGGGTTCCCCCCTGGACCTGGAGGCGCTCGCACTTCCCGGCCTGCACGCCGAGCGCTCCGCCGTCATCGATGCGCTGGTCGATCTCTCTGCCGACGAAGAAGCTGCGCGTTCGGTGCTGAAGCTCAGCGCCCGACAGCTGGGCGACATCGAGCACAATCGCACGCTGCGGCACGCGGCGACCATGCCTGCTGTCGACCGCTACACCGGCGTGCTCTTCGATGCGTTGGACGCCGCCACGCTGTCGTCCGCGTCTCGTCGGTGGCTGGACGCGCACGTCTGGATCCACAGCGCGCCGTTCGGCCCCGTCGGTGCGTTGGATCCGATCCCCGCGTATCGGCTCGCGGCCGGTACGTCGCTTCCCGGAGTCGCGCCGTTGCGCCGGCACTGGGCGGATGCGACAACCGACGCGATTGTGGAGGATGCACCTGCATTCGTGCTCGATCTGCGCAGTGAGGCGTATGTCGCGCTCGGGCCGGTCCGCGATCACCTCCCCTCGGCGTACGTGCGTGTCGTCACCGACGACGACGGCGGACCGCGCGCGCTCAACCACTTCAACAAGAAATCCAAGGGGCTCCTCGTGCGCCAGCTCGCCGAGACACGCCCGACGCTGGGTTCGCTCCGGTCGCTGCGCAGATGGGCGGAGAGACGCGGGATCGTGCTCCGCGACGGTGCCGATCCCGGCACTCTGGAGCTCGTCGTCTCGGAGTGACGCGCGGCGGCAGCCTTCGTCACATGGGGAGTTCTCCCCGTGTAGGTCGTTGCCCGCTGACAGAGCGACCGATATTGTTGTGTCTCGGCGCGGAGAGCGCTCGCTCATTCCCATCCGGAGGGGATCATGGACTCTTACTACTACGACGCAGGGGCTGCCGCGTTCATCGGCATCATCGTGCTCATCAGCTTCATCGTCGGCATCGCCGGCTACGTGCTCGGATCGCTGTTCCTCATGAAGATCTTCGACAAGGCAGGCGTGCAGGGCAAGTGGCGTGCGTGGGTGCCCGTCTACAACACGATGATCTTCTTCAAGCTCGGCGACCTGAGCCCGTGGCTCGTGCTGTACGGCCTCGGCGGCACGATCCTGTTGTCTTGGATCGGCATCGGCGCGATCTTCTCGATCGCTCTCGCCGTGCTGTCGCTTCTGGCCGCCTGGCGCATCGGGCTGAAGCTGCAGAAGGACGCCGTCTGGGTCGTGCTGTACTTCTTCCTCGCGATCGTGTGGCTCGGTATCAACGCCTTCGACAAGTCGCGCTGGAACCCGAACATCGTCCCGGCTTCCTGGGCTTCGAACGGCTTCCTCGGCGACCGCACGGTCTGGGACGGTATCCCCGTTCAGCCTTCTGGCGCTGCTCCGCAGGGCTATGGCGCAGCGCCGCAGGGCTACGCACCGCCCGCTCCGCAGGGGTACGCACCGCCCGCTCCGCAGGGGTACGCACCGCCCGCTCCGCAGGGGTACGCACCCCCGGCGCAGCCCGGATACGCGGCGCCCGCTGCGCCGTCGACCGGAGCTCCGGTGCCGCCGGCCTCGCCTTCCACGCCGCCGGCTCCGCCCGCAGCGCCGCCGGCTGCTCCGACCACGCCGCCAGCTCCGCCCGCAGCGCCGCCGGCTGCTCCGACCACGCCGCCGGCAGACCCCACTCAGCCTCCGGCCTGAGAGACGTGACAGAGAGCCCCCGACTACAGTCGGGGGCTCTCCGCGTTGTGCATCGGATGACAGACGCCGGCCTCGACTAACGTGGACGTCATGGTCATGTCGCAGCGCCGTGTGGGCGCCTCCGGTCTCCTCGTGTCTCCCACCGGCCTCGGCTGCAACAATTTCGGCCGCGCGGGTACCGCCACGGAGACGCTCACCGGTACCCGTGAGGTGATCGATGCAGCGATCGCGAACGGCATCACATTGCTCGACACCGCCGACATGTACGGTGCCGAGGCCGGGACGAGCGAGCTGCTGATGGGCGAAGCGCTGGAGGGCCGCCGCGATCGCATCGTGCTCGCGACGAAGTTCGGCCACGAGCGCGACATGGGCTACGACTTCCCGGCAGGGCGTGGTTCCCGTCGCTACGTGCGCCGTGCGGTCGAGGAGTCCTTGCGCCGGCTGCGTACCGACTGGATCGACCTCTACCAGCTGCATCTGCCGGACCCCGAGACGCCGATCGCCGAGACGACCGACGCGCTGGACGAACTGGTCAGGGAGGGGAAGATCCGCTACTACGGCCACTCCAACTTCACAGGCTGGCAGATCGCCGAAGCCGAGTTCGTCTCTCGCCAGCGCTCGACAGGACGATTCATCTCCGCACAGAACCACTACTCCTTGCTGGCGCGCGCCGCCGAGCGCGAAGTACTGCCCGCGGTGGAGCGGTATGGCCTCGGCTTCTTCCCCTTCTTCCCGCTGCACAACGGTCTCCTCACGGGCAAGTTCACCCGCGATGGCGGGCCTGCCGAGAGTCGGATCATGTCGAGCCGCCGTCACGTCTGGGAGATGGCGCCCTGGGACGCCATCGAGGAGTTCCGCACCTTCTGCGCCGACCGCGACATCACCATGCTGCAGGCGGCGTTCGGATGGCTGCTCGCGAATCCGCTGGTCTCGAGCGTGATCGCCGGCGCCACGTCCGCCGCGCAGATCGAGGCGAATGCGCAGGCAGGGGAGGCCTGGCGACCCGACGCCGACGAGCTCGCGGCGATCGATCGGCTCTTCCCGCTGCCGGAGGACCCGGGCGCCCGGGTATGAGTGCGGCACGGGAGTTCCACTACGATGTGTGAGTATGCTGCGACCGCCCGACTGGTCGCAGATCCATCGGAGGCAGCACGTGGCTGAGACGACGACGACGACGCGCAGCGTCACGGTTGCGCAGCGCCGTCTGCTGCTCTCGTGGGCGGGGGTCACCGATCAAGGGCGCCGTCGGGACAACAATCAGGATGCGTTCCTCGCGGACTTTCCGCTGTTCATCGTCGCGGATGGAATGGGTGGACACGCGGGTGGCGAAATCGCCAGCCAGAGCACCGTCTCCCGGCTGCAGGCCGTGGTATCGGACGGTCCGGTGACGCGTCCGGCCATCGAGTCCGCGCTCGAGCGAGCGGTGGCCGACATCGCCGAGCATCCGGAGACGACGGATGAGGGCACGGGGACCACGCTCACCGGGGTCTTCCTCGATCTCGCTGACGATGAGCCGCGGTGGGTCGCGCTCAACATCGGCGACTCGCGCGTGTATCTGCTCCGCGACGACCGGCTGATCCAGGTCACCACCGACCACTCGGTCGTGCAGGAACTGATCACCGCGGGCAAACTGAGCCCGGAAGAGGCCGAGGGACATCCGTACAGCAACGTGATCACGCGCGCAGTCGGTGCGAGCGAGTTGGCCGCCCCGGATTACACGACGATCGATGTCCGAGCCGGAGACCGTTTCGTGATCTGCTCGGACGGGCTCACCAAGGAGCTCACCGACTACGGCATCCAGCACTTCCTCCGCAAGAACGCGGAGCCGGGGCCGGCTGTCGATGCCATGCTCGCCGCTGCGCTCGAGAACGGCGGTCGTGACAACGTGACGCTCATCATCGTGCAGGTCGGTGACCCCGACGAGTCTTCCTCCACAGTCGCCGACACTGCCGAATAGCCCTTCAGCATTGTGGAAGATCGGGATCCGAGGTGATTGACGCGGTCGAATGAGGGCATGGATGCTCCACCGATCGTGCTCCCTTCCGCGCCTGCCTCTGTCCGGCGTGCTCCCTTGCCGTTCGCCGCGGCGATCATCCCTGTCGCCGCAGGTGTCGTGTTGTGGCTGGTCTCCGGATCGCTGTACGCCCTCTGCTTCGCTGCACTCGGTCCGCTGATGCTCGCCGCGTCTGCCTTCGACGCCGCCCGTATCCGGCGGCGAGACCGGCGCAGAGATGAGGCGGAGTCGGCTGCCGTGTGGGCATCTGCGGAGGAAGACCTCTCGTCGCGGCAGCAGGCGGAGCGCGCCGCTCTGTGGCACCGCCATCCCGATGTCGCCCGGTGTCTCGCGCAGCCACCCCTGCGGGGGACGGATGCGCCTGGTATCGCAACGGAAGTCGTGATCGGGAGCGGACCCGTTCCGAGCGCCGTTCGGTGCAGCGGAGGTACAGGCCAACGGGCGCGGGAGTTCCAGAGGAGGTGCGGGATCCTCACGGAGGCCCCGGTGCGGGTGAAGCTCGGTGCGGGGATCTGTGTTCGCGGATGCGCACCGCAGAGCGCCGCGGTTGCTCGTGCCCTCGTGGCACAGCTCTGTCTCCGCTTCAGCCCGGCGCAGCTCGTGCTGCTCGGCGATCATCTTGAAGAGAACGGCCTCTCAGCGCTGCCCCACGCCCGGTCTGCGCGACGCGGTGGGCTTCGTCTTGGATTCCTCATGGCGGGGGACGCACGGGTGCCCCTCGATGCCGCGGTCTGGGCGGTGCCGCCGGGCGCCGAAGTCCCGGAGGGGATCACTACCGTCATCGATGTCACCGAACCGAGCCGTGCGATGGTCCGCACACCCGAGGGATCGCACGACATCTCGCTGGAGGCACTCTCTGTCGATCAGGTCGTTCAGCTCGGCCATGACAGCGGGGAGGACATCGAAGACTCCTGCGGCGTCCCTGCGTTCGTGGCACTCCACGACCTTGAGCAGGGACGCGGTGAGACGGGGCTGCCCGCCGTGATCGGCCGCTCCGCACAAGAGGACGTCGTGATCGACATCGTGACGGACGGTCCTCATGCGATCGTGACAGGCACGACGGGTACGGGCAAGAGCGAGCTGCTGGTGACCTGGGTGACCGCCATGGCGACCGCGCACGGCCCTGATCGAGTGTCGTTCGTGCTCGCGGACTTCAAGGGCGGCACAGCGTTCGAGCCGTTGCGGGAGCTGCGCCAGGTCGCAGCAGTGATCACCGATCTCGATCAGGAGGGCGCGCGTCGTGGCGTGTCCAGCCTGACGGCGGAGATCCGTCGGCGCGAGTCCGTGCTCGCCGCCGCGGGAGCACGCGATGCCGGTGAGATCTCGATGCCGCGACTGGTGATCGTGATCGACGAGTTCGCCGCTCTGATACAGGAGCATCCCGACCTCGGCCAGGTCTTCACCGACGTTGCCGCACGCGGTCGCGCGCTCGGCATGCATCTGATCCTGGGCACTCAACGCGCGTCCGGGGTCGTTCGAGACGCCCTGGCCGCGAACTGTCCTCTGCGGCTCAGCTTGCGCGTCGCCGACGCTGCCGACAGCCGGCTCGTGATTGGCACGACGGATGCGGCTGAGCTTCCCGGTGGCGCCGAGTCTCGGGGTCTGGGTTTCGTGCGCCGACCGCAGGACCTCGGGCCGCAGATCGTCCGTATGGCACGCGCAGCGGCGGCGGATGTGAGTCGCGTCGCGAGCGACTGGCGGACTGCCACGCGACCGCGTAGCCCCTGGAGACCCGCGCTTCCTGCGCTGCTTCCTCTCGACGAGCTGCGGCCGGAGGCTGTCGCCCTCACCGATGCACTCGTCCTCGGACGAGCCGATGTGCCTGAGCAGCAGTCACAGCCACTGGAATCACTGCGTCCGGGGATCGATCGTGGACTTGCGATCCTCGGCGCAGCGGCATCGGGGCGGACGTCGGTGCTGCGGCTGCTGGCCGCGCAGCATCCGCAGGCGGTGTGGATGCCCGGGGACCTGGAGGCCGCGTGGGACGTCATCAGTTCGTGGCGGGACGGATCGGTCGCGCTGCCGAGCGTCGTCCTGTGTGATGACCTCGATCGGCTCGCGGGCGCGTGGCCTCCCGAGTACGCGCACGAGTGGCTGAACCGGGTGGAACAGCTTCTGGGAACCGCACACGAGACGATGTTCGTGATCACGGCGACGCGTGTCGCCGGTGGAGTCGGACGCCTGCTGGAGGCGCTGCCGCGACGTGCGCTGCTGCGGATGACGAGTCGGGTGGAGCATCTGGCCGCCGGGGGAGAGGCATCGGGGTTCCGCAGAGACCGTCCACCGGGGCGTGCGCGCATCGACGATCGCGAAGTGCAGCTCGCCTGGGTCGACGCCGTCGCACCCGTGGCATCGGTATCGACCACCCCTCGGTGGCGTCCGGGAGAACAAGGCTCCGCCGTCGTGAGCGCGGCTCCCGTACGTGTCGTCGAGCGTCTCCAGGCCGACTATCCCGAACATGATGTCCTCCTGCTCGAGCCGGGCGTGCGCGCGGAGAGGAGCGGCGCCATCCTGGTGGCCGATGCGGAGACCTGGCAGCGGAATCCGTCGGTGTGGCGACAGCGGCGCGCGGAGGGTGAGGTGTTGTTCCGCGCCGAGCACCCGGTGGAGCTGCGGCAGTTGGCCGGCCTGCGTGACCTACCCCCGTATGCGCACGCACGTTCGGGCAGGGCATGGTCGGTGCGAGGGGAGGAAGCCGTGCGCCGGGTCATCCTCCCCTCGTTCGCCCCCACGAACAGACAGACCGTGGGTCAGGCGGCGGACGAGACGGCTGATGAGACGTCGGGGCCGGCGACGGCACAGCTCACGCGGAGACAGAGACGTGCAGACCGGGAGGCTGGCACGAGCGGGCTGTGAGCGAGAGGTGCCGCGCGGGCGAGTGGGTCAGATCCCGGCGCCGGGGCGGATGACGCCGACCTCCGCACCACCGCCGCGCACAGAGAGCGGAAGGGCAGCGGCCAGGGCAGCGACGTCGGCCTCGCTGACGGCGCCGGCGCGGGCGAGGAGAGTCGCAGCGACGATCGTGGATGCACGTGAGGCGCCGTCGAGCATCTTGAGTCCGACGGTCGTGCCGTCCGGTGCGACCATCACCATCACGCCTTCGGCGCCACCCTTGGCGAACACGCCGAGCTTCTCGATGGCGACAGTGTCAGGGCGGCTCGGCCCTTCGATGGTCCACGGGTTCTCGCGCACGGCACGCACCAGGGACCCGGCCACTCGGTGCAAGGCGAACGGGGAGCGGTCGGACGCGGTGCCGATGCGGTGGATGGAGCGGGTGAGGCCGGTGAGCGTCAACGCATACACGGGAGCGCCGCATCCGTCGATGGCCGTGTGAGCGACCTTCTCGCCGGTCAGCCGCTCGATCACCTCGCGGATGTGCGCCTGCAAGGGGTGGGTCACGGCGAGGTAGTCGTCTGTCGCCCAGCCGGTAGCGACACAGGCGCGCAGCATCGCGGCGTGCTTGCCAGAGCAGTTCATCCGAACGCGTGCGGGCTGGCCATGCTCGCGCACCATCTCGTCGCGGGTGGCGGTGTCGCTCGGCCATGCGGGCGGGCAGCCGAGGTCGTCCTCGGTGAGACCGCCTTCGGTGAGCATGTCGCGCACCGTGCTCGCGTGTCGATCGGTTCCGGTATGGCTGGCCGTCGAGAGAGCGAGCTGCTCGCCCTCCAACACGGCGCCGGCCGTGATGCAGGCGACGGCCTGCAGCGGCTTGAGGATGGAGCGCGGGAGGATCAGCGCGTCGGCATTGCCGTGGCGGGCGATCACCTCGCCGTCTGCGGAGAGGACGATGGCCGCGCCCGCGTGGCGTGACTCGATGAAGCCGCTGCGTTCGACGACGGCGAGCTCGACGGATTCCTGAACGGTGAGAGTCTCCAGCACCGAACCAGCCTACCGTCGGCCACCCCCGCGACCAGGCCGATGCACGTGTGCGCCCGGGGTCTTGTGCCGATGGCAGACTGGGCGCATGGCTGCACACTCCACCTCTCTCACCCTCGGCGACCACCACTACGCCCTCACGTCCACGTGGACGGGGAACAGCGGGTCGGGCACCAGCGGGTATCGCGACTACCGGCGTGATGTGACGATCGAGGTACACGGGAAGCCCGAGCTGTTGGCCTCGGCAGACAAGCCGTTCCGAGGGGATCCCGCCAGATGGAACCCGGAAGATCTGCTGCTCGCGTCGCTCTCGGAGTGCCATCTGCTCTCGTATCTGCACGCCTGCGTCACCGCGGGTGTCGTGGTGGTGTCGTATCTCGACCGCGCGACCGGGCTCATGCGCGAGAACGGAGCAGGCGGGGGTGCCTTCGTGGAGGTGATGCTGCGACCCGAGGTCGTCGTTGCGGAGGCGTCGATGATCGAGGCGGCGGAGCGCGCGCACACGCAGGCGAACGAGTGGTGCTTCATCGCGAACTCGATGAACTTCCCGGTGCGTCACGAGGCGACCGTGACAGCGCGGGCCTGAGCGCCGCACCGGATTCAGCCATCTGCTTGGGTCAGCGGCGCTCGTGCGGGAGCGCCTGGATGATCTTCTCGATCGTTCCCTGCGCAGGCGCCTCGTTGTAGGCGCCGGCGAGCTCCTGACCGGAGAGCGCGTGGATCGCTGCCATGATCTCGTCGGTCGCGAGGCGCCGAGCCCGTCCGCTGGTCGCCGGACCGTGCGGCGAGAGATCGAGCGGCTCGCCGAACCGCACAGTGATGCGCTCCTTCAGCGTCGGCATCTTCGCGCCGACCGGCATCACCTTGTCGGTGCCGATGAGGCCCACCGGGACGACCGGCGCACCGGTCTGCAGCGCGAGGAAGGCGACACCGGTGCGCCCTTTGTAGAGGCGTCCGTCTGTGGAGCGGGTGCCCTCGGGATACAGCGCCACCGTCAAACCTTCATCGAGGAGCTGGCGTTGCAGATCGAGCGCGTCGAGTGCGGCCTGACCAGCGCCGCGCCGCACCGGAATGGCTCCGATCGACTCGAAGAAGGTCTTGCTCATCCATCCGCGAAAGCCGGTGCCCTCGAAGTAGCTCGACTTCGCGAGGAAATGCACGGGACGCGGAGCAGCCACAGGGATCGCGATCGAGTCGATGAACGAGAGGTGATTGCTTGCGAAGATCACGGGGCCGGTGGGCGGCACGTTGTCACGGCCTTCGATGCGCGGTCGGTACACAAGGCGTGCCAGCGGCGTGATCAGGCTGCGTCCGAGCCGATAGGTGAATCCGGCGTGACGAGGCTTTGCAGTCTCTTCTGACGAGGATTCGGGCTCGACGGACTGCTCAGAGGTCATCAGAGCAGGTTACTCCGGGATTCATGCCTTCGCTGGAATGAAGAATCGCGCCGCGTCTCCCAGCGCGAGCAAAGGGGAATAGGGGAGGATGGAGTGTCCCGATCGCGATCCAGAGGTCTCACTGTGCGCAAGCGTCCGCTCATCGTCCTGTCCACCGTCGCTGCGGCGACCCTTCTGCTGGCAGGATGCTCCGGCACGTCCTCGCCCGAGAGCTCGAGCACGCCCGAGCCCACGGCATCGAGCAGCTGCGCTCTCGACGCCCAGGCCGGCGATACCTCCAATGCCGTCGTCGTCGACGGTGAGGGTGCGGACGCCAAGGTGACGGTCCCGTCCGATGCCCCGTTCGCAGGTGTCGAGCGCACGATCGTGGCGGAGGGCAAGGGCGAAGACATCGGCGTCGGCGATCTGGTCTCTGTGCAGTACCAGATCGTCGACGCGAAATCGGGCGAGGTGCTGGACTCCTCAGCTCGTGGCGAAGGCGGACTGCTTCCCGTCCTGCTCGACACGAACCAGTCGTCGCTGTTCGTCGCGGCACTCGAGTGCGAGCCGGTCGGCTCTCAGGTCGTGCTGACGCTCCCGGGCAGCGTTCTCGGCGAGGGGGCGAGCAACGTCATCGTGTATGCCGAAGCAGTCGAGCAGCTTCCCGAGGTCGCCACCGGCACCCCGGTCGACCCGACTCCCGGGTTCCCGACGGTGAAGCTCGACGATGACGGCGCTCCCACCATCACGATCCCCAAGGGCGACGCGCCCGCGAAGACCGAGGTCGCCGTGCTCAAACAGGGTGACGGCGCGACGGTCGGCGCTGGTGACCTCGTCGTGGTGCAGTACCGCGGCGTCAAGTGGTCCGACGGTAAGGAGTTCGACTCCAGCTGGAGCCGTGACGCGACCCCCTCGCAGTTCCAGACCAGCGGCGTCGTGACCGGCTTCCGCCTCGCGCTCGAAGGCCAGAAGGTCGGCTCGCAGGTGATCGTCGTGATGCCCCCGTCGGACGGCTACGGAGCCACCGAGGGTCACGAGCTCCAGAAGGAGAGCCTCGTGTTCGTGGTCGACATCCTCGCCACGACACCCGTCCAGCAGTAGCGGGAGCGGAGCCGAGGACGTGCCATAGGCTGGCGGCATGCGTCGAATCATCGTCCTCGGCTCCACCGGCTCCATAGGCACACAGGCGCTCGACGTCATCCGAGCGAACCCCCGTCGCTTCGAACTCGTCGGCCTCGCCGCGGGAAGCAACCGCCAGATGCTCGACGAGCAGGCGGAACAGTTCGGCGTCGAGAGCACAGCGCTCGGGGCTGCGGAGGCCGAACAGCTCGTGCGCGACGTCGAGGCGGACGTCGTGCTCAACGCGATCACGGGCTCGATCGGGCTCGGCTCCACACTGGCTGCTCTGAAAGCCGGTCGCACGCTGGCCCTGGCGAACAAGGAATCCCTGATCGTCGGCGGGCAGCTGGTGCTGGCCGCGGCCGCCCCCGGTCAGATCGTGCCGGTCGATTCCGAGCACTCCGCGCTGGCGCAGGCGCTGCGCAGCGGCAGACACGAGGAGGTGCGCCGCCTGGTCGTCACGGCGTCCGGCGGACCGTTCCGGGGGCGCTCCAGGGCGGACATGGAGTCGGTCACTCCCGCGGAGGCCCTGGCGCATCCGACCTGGGACATGGGCCGTATGGTCACCACGAACTCCTCGACCCTCGTCAACAAGGGGCTCGAGGTCATCGAGGCCCATCTGCTCTTCGACATCCCCTACGAGGACATCGAGGTGGTCGTGCACCCGCAGTCGGTGATCCACTCCATGGTCGAGTTCATCGACGGGTCGACCATCGCGCAGGCGTCGCCGCCGGACATGCGCCTGCCGATCTCGCTGGGCCTGGACTGGCCGAACCGCGTCGGAGGTGTCGGCCGGCCGCTCGACTGGACGACGGCGACATCCTGGACGTTCGAACCACTCGACAATGAGGCGTTCCCCTCGGTCGCGCTCGCGAAGGCCGTCGGCCGCGCGGGGGCGACCTTCCCCGCCGTCTACAATGCCGCGAACGAGCAGGCCGTCGACGCGTTCCATGAAGGGCGTCTGACATTCCTCGGGATCGTCGACACGATCGCCCGGGTGGTCGATGCGCACGAGCCCCCGGACACGCTCACCGTCGAGACGTTGGCTGCGGCCGAGCTCTGGGCGCGACAGAAGGCCGACCAGCTGATCGTCGCCGGAGCCTGAGCGCCGCTCAGTCCTGGTCGGGATAGGGGACGGGCCAGCGGGATTCCGGCACGGGCCACCCAGCTGCCCGCAGCGCGCGACGGGCGAGCTCACGGGCGGAGTACGGTGTGCGCACGCCGCGGATGTCGCGGTAGTCCTGATGCCCGGGGCCCGCCCACAGGATCGCGTCGCCCTCGCCGACGAGTCCCACCGCCGCCACGATCGCGCGCTCCGGCGGCGAGTACTCGTGGATCTCTGCGTCAGGGCGTGCCGTGCGCGCACCGGCGATGAGCGTCGCCCTGATCGACTCCGGGTCCTCGAAACGGGGGTGGTGGTCGGTGACGACGAGTATGTCGCTGCCCTCCACGGCGGTGCGCGCCATGTCGAAGCGCTTGCTCGCGTCGCGGTCGCCGTCGGCTCCGAACAGCATCAGCACGCGTCCGGGAGTGACGCGGCGCACGGCGGCGAGAGTCTTCTCGAACGCGTCGGGGGAGTGACCGAAGTCCACGAAGACCGCGGGGCCGGTGTCGCCCGAGACGAGCTGCGTCCGTCCAGGCAAGTACGCCCGGATGCCTCCGTCGCGCTCGAGGGCCTCGGTGATGCGCTCCCAGGCGTATCCGCCCTCGAGCAGCATCACGATCGCGAGGGCCGCGTTGGCCGCCATGTGCGGTCCGATGACGGGCACCGTCGTGGTGAGCGAGCCGAGCGGACCGGTCATCGTGAAGGTCGTGCCTGCTGCGCGCTCGTCGTCGATCACGACGACCCAGTCGGCCTTCTCGGCACCGGCAGGGTCGGCGGCGATCGATGGGGTGCCGACGGTCACCACGGGGATCTCGGCGCGGTCCACGACGATCGCGCCGGACGGGGAGTCCAGGCAGATGACGCCGCGCGTGGAACGATCTGGGCGGAACAGGGGAAGCTTCGCCTCGAAGTACTCCTCCATGTCGGCGTAGTCGTCGAGGTGGTCGTGGCTGAGGTTCGTGAATCCGGCCACATCGAAGTGCATGCCGTCGACGCGGTGACGAGACAGCGCCTGGGCGCTCACCTCGACGGCGACGGCCTCGACATCCCGCTCGCGCATCAGCGCGAGGAGCGCGTGGAACTCAGACGCCTCCGGTGTGGTGAGTCTCGATACGATCACCTCGCCCGCGATGTGACGCTCGGCTGTCGAGGAGAGACCGGTGACCACCCCGATCTGGTCGAGGATCCCTTCGAGCAGGTGCGAGACGCTCGTCTTGCCGTTCGTGCCGGTGGTCGCGAACAGCAAAGGCAGCGGATCGTCGGCACCGGTGCCGTACACCCAGGCGCTGAGATCTCCGAGGATTCCGCGCGGGTCGTCCACGACGAGGATCGGAAGCCCGGCGTCCTGAGCTATCGTGGCACCCGCGTCATCCGTGATGATCGCGACGGCGCCCTTCTCGGCTGCAGCGATGGCGAAGTCGGCTCCATGGCGGTTGACGCCCTGGATCGCGACGAACGCCTCGCCGGCGCGGAGATCCGCCGTGGCGAGGGTGATGCCGGTGACGGTGATCCCCGTCGTATCGCCGCGTACCTCGCGTGCGAATCGGGAGACGAGTTCGGACAGCTCACGCCGGGGCGGGTTCGCGGGGCGGAGCACGGGAGGCAGGCTCGGTTGTTGTTCAATCGACATGTCGCATCCATGATCTCATGTCGTCGCTGCGATCCCGGTGCGGCACGTCCCCTCATCCGACAGAACCGGAGAGGAGACGTGCCGGGTGGTCAGGGCTTGCGTCGGTAGGCGAGGACGGACACGACCAGAGCAGCGAGGCCTGCCACGAGGCCACCGGCGCCCAGGATCGTGCCCCCGGCGCTCTCCGCAGCGGGAGCGGCGGGAGACTCGCCGTCCGCAGCGTCCGGGTGATCGCCGTGGCCGCTTCCGGTCGCGGCGTCCACCGTCACCACCGGAGCGGGCGCGTCCAGGCTGTGCGGGTCTTCGCCGTTCTCGGCGATCTGGGTCCATTCGGTCGCGCCGTCGACGCACCGCTGCTCGACGGGGAACGCCAGCGATGCCGGGGACTCCTCGTCCAGGCCGACGCCCATGCTGACCGCACCGCGGAGATCGGTCGGAACCGGCGAGAGGGCGGTGTAGGTGACCGCCGAGACCAGGCCGTCGTCGCCACGCTCCACGTCGATCGTCCAGTCTCCGTCCAGCGTCGGCGACACGGAGGCGAGCCCCTCGGGCATCGTGATGCGCAGCGAGGTCGTGGGGGAGTTCTCGCAGCCGTGCGAGAACGAGAACGTCAGCACACCGTGATCTCCCGCGATGAGTTCGTCGGGACTGACGGTGACGTGGGCGCTGGCCATCGCAGGCACGGCGACGGCCAGCAGAGCTCCTCCGGCGATGGCGGCCGCGAGACGGGCGGCTCGGTGCGAGCGCGCGGGGGTGGGGGACATGGTGGAACGGGACATGTGGTTCTCTCCTGCAGAGGTGTGGCGGGCGCGCCGATGGCACGCTTCCGCGGGGATGGCGCGCTCGGGAGCGAGGGCGCCGCTCGTGCGGCCGATCAGCCGCGCAGGAGAGCAGGAGGGCCGCGCCGCGAGACGCCGGCCGTGAGGGCGGCGGCTGTCAGGGCGACGAGCGTCGAGACGAGGAGGGGCGGCCGGCGATGTTCCGGCGGTGTGGGAGACGGCACCGGTCGCAGGAGCGTCTGCACCCAGTCGACGATCGACTGCAGCAGCGACTCGGCGTGCCAGAGCAGGAACAGGGTCAGGACCGCGGCGACGACGTGTGCTCCGAGCATCGCGAGGCTCGGAGCCGGAAGAGCCGATACCGCGCCGAGCTGCGAGAGCTCCAGATGATGCGCGTGACCAGGGGGCGCGATCGCTCCGTCGACGGTCGGGGCACCGAGCATCTGGAACACGACATGGAATGCCGCCTGCGCGAACAGCACGGTCGCGGTGGTTCGCACCCGAGAGCGGCGCACGCCGATCACCAGTGCAGACAGTGGGGTGATCAGAGCCGAGACGGCGAGGATGAGCAGCGGATGTGGCGCTGCCCCGCCGCCGATCGTGTGCGACACGGCGGCGATCAGAGTGGCCGCAGCGGAGACGACGACGGCACGCATCAGTCGCAGCTGCCGGGAGGTCACAAGACAAGACTACGGGTGCCGGGCAGATTCCTAGACGGGGCGCTGTAGCGTGAGCAGGTGGAAATCCTGCTCTATGTGGGTGGCATCCTGTTCATGCTGATCGGCCTCGGCCTTTCGATCGGCCTGCACGAGGTCGGCCATCTCGTCCCCGCGAAGCTCTTCGGCGTGCGCGTCGGCCAGTACATGATCGGCTTCGGTCCGCGTCTGTGGTCGAAGCGCATCGGGGAGACCGAGTACGGGTTCAAGATGCTCCCTGTGGGCGGTTTCATCTCGATGTCGGGCATGTACCCGGCTTCCCGCACGACCGGGCCCGCCAAGGGGGTCTTCCGCGCGCTCATCCAGGACGCCCGTTCCGCGAACGACGAGACGATCGCGGAGGGTGCGGAGGATCGCGTCTTCTACCGGCTGCCGGTCTGGAAGCGCGTGGTCGTGATGCTCGGCGGACCGTTGATGAACCTGATCCTCGCGGTCGTCATCTTCACCGTGATGCTCTCCGGTATCGGACTCCAGCAGGGGACGACCACCATCGCCTCCGTGAGCGAATGCGTCGTGCCGTCCGGCTCCACACAGACCGAGTGCGGGGCGGATGACCCCGCCACCCCTGCGGCCCAAGCCGGAATCATGCCGGGCGACGTCCTGGTGTCGATCGACGGCACGCCGGTGTCGACCTTCGCCGAGGCGACTGCGATCGTGCAGGCGGCGCCGGGGAAGACACTCGACCTCGTCGTCGAGCGCGATGGTGCACCGCAGACTCTGAGCATCACCCCCGTCGTCGCGGAGCGCACCCTCACCGACGCGAGTGGCCAGCCGCTGCTCGACGAGCAGGGCCAACCCGTCGTGAAGGAGGTGGGCTACGTCGGCATGGCGGCCCAGATGGGCTTTGTGCCGCAGCCGTTGACCGCAGGCGTGGAGATGACCGGCGATACCGTCGCCCGCGTCGGGTCGCTGATCGTCACGCTCCCCGTCCGTCTCTGGGACGTCGGGGTGGCGCTCGTCACCGGAGGGGAGCGCGACCCCAACGGACCGTTGAGTGTCGTCGGTGTCGGCAGGCTCGCCGGCGAAGTGGCGGCGACCGAAGCTCCGGTGCTGAACCGGCTCTTCGGGCTGCTCGGTCTGCTCGGATCGCTGAACATCGCACTGTTCGTGTTCAACCTGATCCCGCTGCTCCCGCTGGATGGCGGTCACATCGTCGTCGCGCTCTGGGAGGGGATCAAACGGGCCTGGGCCACGCTCTTCCGTCGTCCTCCGCCCGCTCCCGTCGACGCCACCCGGCTGGTGCCGCTCACGGTGATCGTCGCGACCCTGCTCATCGCGATGGGAGCGCTGCTGATCATCGCCGACCTGTTGCGCCCGATCGACATCCTGGGCTGACCCTCGATCGCTCTCCCGGGCGCTCAGGCGAGCGCGTGCGCGACCAGACGCTCCAGGGTGCGGATGCCGTCGCGTGACAGGATCGACTCCAGGTGACCCTGCACGGATGCGAAGTGCTCGCCGCGGAGGGCGTAGACGTCTCCGGATACGGCGTCGGCGGAGACCTCGGCGCCGTCCACCGAGGTCGTCCCCGGCGTCACGCGGGCCGTGAACGTGTTGTAGAAGCCGATCGACGCGTCCTCACCGAACACAGGGACCGACTTCTGCAGTCCCTGGTGCGGAGAGTCCAGCGGAGCGAGCCCGATGCCGAACCGGTCGCTCAGGATCTGGTGGCTCAGACAGACGGCGAGCAACGGCTGCCGGGCATCGGCTCGACGGGCGACGACGGCACGCATGCGTGCGATGCGGGGGTTGTCGATATCGCGCGGGTCACCGGGGCCGGGGCCGGCGACGACGAGGTCGGCCGCGTCGAGCTCCGCATCCGTCACCTCGTTCCATCCGGCGATCGTGACATCGAGTCCCAGATGCCGCAGCTGGTGCGCGAGCATCGTCGTGAAGCGGTCCTCGGCATCCACGACGACGGCGGTCTGCCCGCGGAAGGGGCCGGTCACGTCGTCGCCTTGCGGATTCAACCAGAAGTCCGCCAGGCGCGAGTTGCGCGACGACAGCAGCGTGGCGATGGTCGGGTCCTCAGCCAGGGCGACCTCGGCGGCGGGGGCGTCCGCGTCGCTGCGTGCCTCGGCTGCGCGGTCGCGGTCGATGGCACCGATGGCGCCGAGCACGCCGGCAGCCTTGCCGTGCGTCTCGCTCACCTCGCCGTGCGGGTCGGAGTGGCGCACGAGCGTCGCCCCGACCGGCACGCGCAACGCGCCGTCCTGCACGTAGACGGTGCGGATGAGGATCGGAGCGTCGAGGTCGTGCCCGCCGTCGGCGTTCGGGGTGAAGAGAGCGGCCACGCCGGAGTAGTACCCGCGCGGCTCGCGCTCGTGCCGACGGATGACGGCACAGGCGTTCTGCATGGGGGAGCCCGTGACGGTGGGGGCGAACATCGTCTCGCGCAGGATGTCGCGCGGATCGAGCCTGCTGCGGCCGCGCAGCATGTACTCGGTGTGGGTGAGTCGCGACATCTCCTTGAGGTGCGGGCCTGTGATCCGGCCTCCGTCGGAGCAGACCGCACTCATCATCTTGAGCTCTTCGTCGACCACCATGAACAGCTCCTCGGTCTCTTTGGTGGAGGAGAGGAACTCGACCAGCGTTTCACGCGTCGAGCCGCCGGCCGGGTGGCGGAAGGTGCCGGAGATCGGGTTCATCGTGACGACGCCTCCGCGCGCGACGACGTGCGCCTCGGGGCTCGCTCCGACCGCGATGTGGCCGGGGGTGAAGACGGCGAAGGTCCAGTACGCACCGCGCTCGTGGGTGAGCAGGGCGCGGAACCAGGTCAGCGCCGCGGTGCGATCCTCGACGTCGATCCGTGCGGTGAAATCGCGGCGGATCACGAAGTTTGCACCCTCGCCACGGCCGATCTCGTCGGCGATGACCCGCTCGACGATCGCGGCGTACTCCTCGTCGGCAATGTCGAAGCCGGCATCCTGCAGTGGCACCGGAGTGGAGGGCAGCGCGTCCTCCACCATGGACGTCGGTAGTGTCAGATGCTCGTCGACCACGATGCAGCGCAGGGGGGCGCCATCGTCCTGGGCGACGAAGCCGCGCTCACGGACCTGGCGGTACGGCACCAGCGCGAAGACCTCGCGGGGTGAGCCGTCGATCGTCAACGGGATGTCGGCGAGGAGATCGACGTCCACGACCTCTCCCGTGAGGAGCTCGACGGATTCCGCGCCGTCGCGTGCGATCAGCACGAAGGAAGAGCTCGGGTCAGCGCTGAGCTCGGCGAGTCGTGAGAGGGTCATCGATGTCTCCTGTGCAGGGCTCCGGCTCGGCTCAACGAAAAGACCGCCCCGGAGGCGGTCTGGATTCGTGGGAACGCGAACACACCGCCTAGGAGGCGGGCCACCAGGTCTGGTTCGCGAGCATGGGGCGAAACTACCACATGGCGCAGGGTCAGCCCTGGCGCATGACGCCGCACGAGTGTGCCCGACATCCAGCCGGTGTGCATCCAGGCGGCGTAGTCTGGAGGAGTGCCAGCAGTGAATCTTGGGATGCCGAAGATCCCCGAAGTCCTCGCCCCTCGCCGTAAGTCCCGCCAGATCAAGGTGGGCAAGGTGCTCGTGGGCGGCAACGCCCCCGTCAGCGTGCAGTCCATGACGACCACGAAGACGACGGACATCAACGGCACTCTGCAGCAGATCGCCGAGCTCACGGCTTCGGGCTGCGAGATCGTCCGTGTGGCCGTGCCGCACCAGGACGACGCGGACGCGCTCAAGATCATCGCGAAGAAGAGCCAGATCCCCGTGATCGCCGACATCCACTTCCAGCCCCGGTACATCTACACCGCGATCGATGCCGGCTGCGGTGCCGTCCGCGTGAACCCGGGCAATATCCGCGAGTTCGACGGCAACGTCGGCAAGATCGCCGCGGCGGCCAAAGCGGCGGGCGTCTCGCTGCGCATCGGCGTGAACGCGGGTTCCCTCGACCGGCGCATCCTCGAGAAGCACGGCAAGGCCACCGCCGAGGCACTCGTGGAGAGCGCGGTCTGGGAGGCGTCGCTGTTCGAGGAGCACGACTTCCACGACTTCAAGATCTCGGTCAAGCACAACGACCCGATCGTCATGGTCAAGGCCTACCGCCAGCTCGCCGAGCGGGGCGACTGGCCGCTGCACCTCGGCGTCACCGAGGCCGGCCCCGCCTTCCAGGGAACGATCAAGAGCGCCACGGCGTTCGGCATCCTGCTCGGCGAGGGTATCGGCGACACGATCCGCGTGTCCCTCTCCGCACCTCCCGCCGAAGAGGTGAAGGTCGGTCACCAGATCCTGCAGTCGCTCAACCTGCGTGAGCGCAAGCTCGAGATCGTGTCGTGCCCCTCGTGCGGTCGTGCGCAGGTCGACGTCTACACGCTGGCCGAAGACGTGACCGAGGGGCTCAAGGACATGACCGTCCCGCTGCGCGTCGCCGTGATGGGCTGCGTCGTGAACGGGCCGGGAGAGGCGCGCGAGGCCGACCTCGGCGTCGCTTCCGGCAACGGCAAGGGACAGATCTTCGTCAAGGGCGAGGTCATCAAGACCGTTCCCGAGGCCGAGATCGTCGCCACCCTGATCGAAGAGGCGAATCGCATCGCTGCGGAGATGGGCCCCGACGCATCGGTCGGCACCGCGCAGGTCATCACGGTCTGACGCACGTGCCGGCTCGTTCTGTGCCGCTGCCGGACAGCCGCCGCGGCGACCCCCGAGGAGTTCCATGCCTGCCACTCTCGTGACCTTCGCCGATGGATCGGCCATCGGCGACGGCACCGTCACCCATGTCGAGGCCTCGTCTGAGGGGGTGATCGTCGTGGTCGACACCACGCCCTTCCACCCGGTCGACCACACCTGGCCCGACCAGCCGGGCGACTCCGGCGCGCTCATCCTCGGAGACGCCCGCGTGGTCGTGGCGGAGGCGGTCATGGCGGCGGTCAGCGACGAGGGAGACTTCGCGGTCGGTGCGGACATCCCGGTCAAGCGGGGAGCCGAGGGGTGGACCTGGCTCGTCGGTCACCGGATCGACGGGGAGACCCCGTCGGCGCTTGTCGAGGGGGCTGCCGTGCGCCTCGAGGTCGACGCTGTCCATCGCGCCGGCCTGAGCCGTGGGCATACGGCGTGCCACCTCGCCTCGCTCGCGCTCGATCTCGCCGTCGCCGACCTGTGGCGCAAAGACCCCGGCTCCGATGCGCTCGGAACGCCCGATTTCGAGGGTCGAGCGAATCAGTCCAGCCGCATCCACGAAGACGGCAGCGTCGACGAGTACCGTCTGGGCAAGAGCCTGCGGCGCGCGGGTTTCGACACCGAGACCTTCGCCGCGACTCTGGCCGCGCGCGAGGCTTCCATCAACGCGCGTCTCTCGGAGTGGGTGGCTGCGGCCGCGACCAGTCGGGTCGTGACCGAGGGGCCGACCATCGTGGACCGCCGTCGCTGGCACTGTGATCTGCCCGAAGGGGAAGCCGTCATCCTCTGCGGAGGGACGCATGTCGCCTCGCTCGCGGATTTCGCCTCGATCTCGGTGGCTCTCGACCTCCGCGACCCGCAACTCCTGGTGATGACGACGACGGTTCTCCCCTCCGCCTGAGCAGGGGCGTCACCACATCGCGCGCAGCACTCGTTCCGCATCTGCCGCGGTCAGACCGCTGCGTCGGGCGGCCTCGGCAAGTGCGCGGGCCGCGTCTGCGACCTCCTGGGAGACCGCGGTGGCCGCGCGGCTCACGCGCGTGCCTGCACCGGTGCGCGAGACGACGAGTCCGTCGTCTTCGAGCTGGCGGTAGGCCTTCGCGACCGTTCCCGGGGCGATCCCCAGATCGGAGGCGAGCTGACGCACGGAGGGCAGTCGTTCATCAGCGGCGAGTCGACCTGTCGTGATGAGACCCCGGAGCTGGCTGTGCACCTGCTCCGCCGGTGTGCCGCCGGTCGGCGTGAGCGCGATGATCATGAGGCGGACGTGGTGACGGGAGTGAGCTGCCGTGCGGGGCTCGGGATCGCGGTCAGCGCGATGACGATCCACATCGCGAGTCCGGCGGTGAGCGCGATCACGCCGCACCAGTCCAGCGTCGGACCGAGCGCCGCGAAGGGCGGAGTGACCGATACGGCGCCGAGCTCCGTCGTCGTCGTGCTGCCGATCAACGATGCGGTGCCGGCCAATGACCGGAGCACGACCGCGAGATGGATGAGCAGCGCACCGCACGCGGCCCGGCCGGTGTTCGCGGCGCGGAGTCGGCGTACCGCACTGTCGTGCGCGATGTCATCGCTCCAGGCGGGACGAGGCAGGAGCGCCCAGGCTCCGGCGGTCGCGACCAGGAGCACGGTGACGCCGGCGAGTGCCGGAACCGAGTAATGCCACCCGTAGATCCCCGTGCCCATCTCGGTCCCTGTGGTGCCGATCGAGATCGTGTAGGTCGTGTAGCGCCCGTTCTCGTCGCGTCCGGATGCATTGCCGGCGGCCACCGAGAGCGCCACGATGATCGCCGCGACCGCCAGTGCCGTGATGATCCAGCGCACAGAGACGAAGGACATGATCGTGCGTCGGGAGATCTGCGCGACCGCTCCGCGATGCCGCGTGACCGGGGGGATGGCGAGGACGACCACGGCCGCGATCCCGAGCGCCAGTGGAGCCATCGACCGGACGTCGAGGTCGAAGAACCCGAGGGGCGGGACGACGAACGGGAACCACACCAGGGCAGCCATCGTGAGTGCGGGGATACCGCCCGCTGCGGCCGTGAGCCACGAGGCCGGAGTGCCGATGCGCGGCAGCGGGGGCAGATTGATCAGGCGGATGCCGATGGCCACGATCGCGGCGACCGCGATCGGAGCGGAGGCGAGCAGCAGGATGGTGAGCATCGCTTCTCCCAAGTGTGTCGATTGATTGATACAAAATGTATCAGTCAATCGATACATATGGCGAGGGCCATCCTCATGACACCGCGAGGCTCAGATCTCGAAATCGACCTCACCGCGCCCGATGTCGGCGCGGACGACCTTGAGTCGGACCACGTCTCCGGGTTTCGCCCCGGTGGGAAGGGGAGCGGAGGCCGTCACGGCGGGAGCCGCGATCTGGATCGTCGCCCGCTCGCCACGAGACTCGATCACGGTCGCGTCGATCATCGATCCGACGAACGGGGTGAGCAGGGCGGCTTCGACTGCATTGACGGTCGCCGAGTTCAGGCGGGAGGCGCGCTGGCCGGACTCCTGCATCAGGGCGGGCAGCGTCGCGAGCGAGTCCCGCGCCCAAGCGGGCACCTCTTCTCCCCGCGACACCGCGAGGCAGATGGCGAGTGTCCAGCGGTCGACCAGTCGTCGCAGCGGCGCGGTCGCATGCGCGTAGGGTGCGCCGATCGCCGCCTGCATCGTGCTATCTGGGGTCTCCCCGTCGAACGCGACGTAGCCCGCGCCGCGGAACAGCATCGATGCCGCTTCGAGCACCGGGAGGGTGAGTGGGTCTTCCCTGTCCAGCCCGCGCAGATATTCGCCGTACTCGCCCGAGATCCACGGACGCCCGAGTGCCTCGGTCTGCAGGCGGAACGCGTCGAAGGACTTCTCATCCGGCTGCGGCATCGTGCGCAGGATGCCGGTACGGGCATCCAGCATCAACGACGCGGCGGCCATGCCGGTCATCAGTGACAACTGCGCGTTCCACTCCTCGACGGGAAGGGGGCGGCGCCGCTCGATGGCGTACGTGCCGTCCTCTGCGCGCACGACCTCCTCATCCGGGAGGTTCAGGCTCGCTCCTCCGCGCAGCCGCTCCTGCTCGATGCGCAGCGCCCCTACCTCGGGCAGCAGCGCCCAGAGACCGTCCTCGCCGCGATCCAGCGCCGCCTGGGTCGAGACGTAGTCGAGCTGCGCGCGGGAGCGGATCAGCGCCCGTTCGACACGGAAATCCGACACCGTGCCGGCGTCGTCCAGCGCGAACGTCCAGACCAGCGCGGGGCGATCCACGCCCGCCAGGAGGGACGCGCGATCCTCGCTGAGCATGCGCGGATGCAGGGGGATCGATCCGTCCGCCGCGTACAGCGTCTGACCTCGACGCCGTGCCTCCGCATCCACCGCTCCTCCCGGCTCGATGAAGCCGGGGACATCGGCGATCGCGTAGCGCACCGTGTACCCGCCCGCTCGCCGCTCCAACTGGAACGCCTGGTCGAGATCCCGCGAGCCCTGCGGGTCGAGCGTGGCGAAGGCGATGTCGCGCAGGTCGCGCTCGGGTGCGGCGGCGTGTGCCTCCTCCGCTTCCGCGATGACCTCCGCGGGGAACTCCACCGGGGCATCGAGGGACTCGCGCAGGGCGGTCAGGGCGACGGCGAGTTCGGTCTGCGCAGCTGACGGCGCGACATGCGAGCGGCGCTGGGGCATGTCTCCCAGACTAGGGGCGCAGGACGGCCCGTTCGCCGACGTGGCGCGTTAGCGTGGTGTCATGACCACTGCAGCTGCCAAGGCCCAGACCCTCGTCGGACTCTATGACGCTCCGGAGATCCTCCGTGTCGTGAACGTGTGGGACGTCGTATCCGCCCGCGCCGTCGCGGCCCTCCCCGAGACCCATGCGATCGCCACGGCTGGGCACGGCATCGCCGCCTCGTTCGGCTACGAGGACGGCGCCACGCCCCGCGACCTCATGATCGACATGGTCGGTCGCATTGCCGCCTCGGTGCGCATTCCCGTCAGTGCCGATCTCGATGACGGCTATGGAGACGCGGGGGAGACGACGCGTCTCGCGATCGGCGTCGGCGTCGTCGGCGCGAACATCGAAGACCGGCTCAAGCCGTTCGACGAGTCCGTCGCGGCCGTCGAGGCGATCGTGAAGGCCGCAGAGGCCGAGGGCGTGCCGTTCGCCCTCAACGCCCGCACCGACGCGTTCGTGCGCGCCGGCGGACGCCCGGTGCAGGAGAGCATCGCCGACGCGATCCAGCGTGGACGCGCGTACATCGACGCCGGCGCGACCGCGGTCTTCGTTCCCGGCCTCCTCGATGCGAACGTGACCCGCCAGCTCGTCGAGGGGATCGGGGAGCGAAAGGTCAGCGTGATCGGCGTTCCCGGTGCCCTGGCAGCCTCCGAGTACGAGAAGATCGGTGTCGCCCGAATCTCCTACGGCCCGCTCCCGCAGCGCGTGGCGCTGACGGCGCTCCAGGAACTCGCCGCGAGTCTGTACAAGGGCGGCGTCGTCCCCTCCGGACTCCCCGCGCTCAACTGATCGCGACCGACGAAAGATGAGTGACCGCGGATCAGTAGACTTGCTCCGTGGTCACTCGTCTCTCGAACTTCTTCCTCCGTACGCTCCGTGAGGACCCCGCTGAAGCGGAGGTCGTCGGGCACAAGCTCCTGATCCGTGCCGGATACATCCGCCGTCAGGCCGCCGGTATCTTCGCCTGGCTGCCGCTGGGACTTCGGGTCAGGTCCAAGATCGAGACCGTCGTGCGCGAGGAGATGGCCGCCGCTGGTGCCCAGGAGGTCCACTTCCCGGCTCTGATGCCGCGCGAGGCCTATGAGGCGACCGGTCGGTGGGACGAGTACGGCGACCTGCTTTTCCGTCTGCAGGACCGCAAGGGCGGCGACTACCTGCTGGCCCCGACCCACGAAGAGGCCTTCACGCTGCTCGTGAAGGATCTGTACTCCTCGTACAAGGATCTTCCCCTGACGATCTATCAGATCCAGGACAAGTACCGTGACGAGGCGCGTCCGCGCGCCGGGCTGCTCCGCGGACGAGAGTTCACGATGAAGGACGCCTACTCCTTCGACTCCTCCGACGAGGGCCTCGAGGCCAGCTATCAGGCACAGCGTGACGCGTACGAGCGCATCTTCCAGCGCCTGGGCCTCGAGTACGTGATCGTGCAGGCAGATGCCGGAGCCATGGGCGGCTCGCGCAGCGAGGAGTTCCTGCACCCGACCCCGGTCGGTGAGGACACCTTCGTGCGCAGTGCCGGCGGCTACGCGGCGAACGTCGAGGCGTTCACGACCGCCGTGCCCGAACCGATCGCATTCGACGCCGACGCCGCGCCCGTGATCTTCGACTCTCCGAACACCCCGACGATCGAGACGCTCGTCACTCACGTCAATGCGCACCTCGACGGGGAGTACACGGCGGCCGACACGCTGAAGAACGTCGTGCTCGCGCTCACGCACCTCGATGGGTCGCGGGAGCTGGTCGTCGTGGGCATGCCCGGCGACCGCGAGGTCGACGAGAAGCGTGCAGAGGTCGCGTTCGCGCCGGCCGCGGTCGAGACGGCTACGGCCGATGACTTCGAGAAGAACCCGCTGCTCGTGAAAGGCTACATCGGCCCCTGGTCGCCCACCGGTGCCGTGCTGGGCGAGGAGTCGGCGACCGGCATCCGCTACCTGGTCGACCCGCGCGTCAGCCAAGGCTCGAGCTGGATCACGGGCGCGAACATGGATGAGAAGCACGCGCACTCCGTGGTGGCAGGCCGGGACTTCTTCGCCGACGGCATCGTCGAGATCGCGAACGTCCGTGCCGGCGATCCTGCGCCCGACGGCTCCGGCCCGGTCGAACTCGCCCGCGGTATGGAGATCGGACACGTCTTCCAGCTCGGTCGCAAGTACGCCGAGGCCCTGGGCCTCAAGGTGCTGAACGAGAACGGCAAGCTGGTCACGGTCACCATGGGCTCCTACGGCATCGGGGTGACCCGGATCTTGGCGATCATCGCCGAGCTGAACAACGACGACAAGGGTCTGATCTGGCCGGCGTCGGTCGCGCCGTTCGACGTGCAGGTGGTGGCCGCCGGCCGTGACCAGGTTGCTTTCGACGTGGCCCAGGACCTGGCCGAGCAGCTCGAGTCCGCCGGCCTCGACGTGCTCTACGACGACCGCCCCAAGGTCTCGCCGGGGGTGAAGTTCGGCGACGCCGAGCTGGTCGGCGTGCCGAAGATCGTGATCGTGGGTCGCGGTGCTGTCGATGGCCAGGTCGAGCTGTGGGATCGTGCATCCGGGGACCGCGACGCGGTGTCCGTGACGGAGGCCATCCAGCGGCTCTCTCGCCGCTGAGCCCCGACGCACCGAACGCCGCGCCCGCCTCGAGCGAGCGCGGCGTTCCTCGTCCTGTCGACGTTCCGATGAACGGCGACTGACCTCGGCGTTGCGTCGACTGCGGTCTGCGCGCGGCTGCCACGCTGGAGTCATGACCGACGAACCGCTTCCCGAAGCTCTCAGCGCCGAGATCAACGCCGTCCTCGACGATGCGGGAGTTCACTCCGACCGGCGGCTCGTGATGCGGATGCTGCGCACGGCCATCCTCCTGGGGGAGGACGGCGCTGATCGACTGGATCTGAAGATCGCTTCCGCGGCCCTGGCCGAGATGCGTGATGCGTTCCGCCTGTTCGCACCGTTCCGCGGTGCGTCCAAGGTGACCGTCTTCGGCTCGGCGCGCACACGCCAGGATGATCCGCTGTACCTGCAGGCGCGTGATGTCGCGGCGGTGCTGGCGCAGGACGGCTGGATGGTCGTCACGGGCGCGGGGCCGGGCATCATGCAAGCGGCTGCCGAAGGCGCCGGACCGGAGCGCTCACTCGGCGTCTCCATCCGCCTCCCGTTCGAGGAGAAGGCGAATGGTCTCGTCGCCGGCCAAGATCACGTCGTGGCGATGAAGTACTTCTTCACCCGCAAGCTGATGCTCATCAAGGAGTCACGCGGCTTCATCTGCCTGCCTGGCGGCTTCGGAACGCTCGACGAGATGTTCGAGCTGTTGACCCTGCAGCAGACGGGGAAGGCCGAACCGATGCCGATCGTGCTGCTCGATGAACCCGGTGGCACCTTCTGGCACGGGCTGCGTCGTTTCATCGATCAGGAGCTCGCCCCGGCCGGCGTCATCTCCGAGGGGGACTTCGATCGCGTCGTGATCACGGATTCCGTCGAGGCTGCCCGTGACGAGATCACCGGCTTCTGGCGGAACTACGACTCCCTGCGGTGGATCGGCGACGAGTTAGTGCTGCGACTGCGCATCGCGCCGACCGACGCCGAGATCGCCGACCTCAACGAGCGGTTCGCTTCGATGATCGCATCCGGGAGCATCACGCGCGCCGAGCCTCGACAGCCCGAGATCGCGGATGGCGACCTGCTCGAGCTGCCGCGCCTGGCCCTGCACCTGGAACAGCGTCAGGTCGGCAACCTGTTCCGGCTGATCGGTGCGATCAACCAGCTGCCGTCTGCTGCTCCCGCTCGGTGATCCCGGCCGCGAACGCCGCCAGATCGACGGGCCGTCCGAGGATCCGCTCTGCAGCACGGTGACCGGAGTAGTAGGCGGCGCCGACGGTGGCCGGCTCATCGCCCCAGGTCGCTTCTCCGGCGAAGTGCAGCACCCCGTCGACCGGGCCGGAGAGGGTGTCGTGGTCGTGATGCGACGACCCCGTCGCGAGGTGTGAGTAGGAGCCGAACGAGAACTCATCGTCACCCCAGTGCGTGATCCAGTGCGCGATCGGGTCGCCCACGGCGTCTCCGTAGAGCCGGCGCAGCGCCACGAGCACGTCGGCGACGACCTCCTGGTCCGGCAAGGCCTGCATGCGGCGCCCGAAGGGGCCAGCCGCGAACGTCAAGAGCGTGGGGATGCCGCTGACGGCGGAGACGTCGTACCAGGAGTGCCAGTGCTCACCGGCCTCGCCCAGCGCCCGCAGCACATAGCTCCCCTCGTTCCAGAACCGCTCGGGGAACTGCAGGAAGATCTTGTTGAACACGCCCATGCCCAGGCGGTCGATCGGGCCGGTCACCTCCTCGGGCAACGCGGGCTCGAAGGTGATGCGGCCGGCCTTGAGCACGCCCAGCGGCACAGTGACGATCACTCGCTCGGCCGTGACGTCTCCGTGCGCGGTCGACACCGTCACGCCGTCCGCGGTGCGGCGGACCGCGGTGACGGTGTGATCGAGGCGGATGTCCAGCCCGGCGCCGATGCGGCGGGGGAGTTCGTCGTAGCCGCCGGGGAAGATGACTTCGTCTCCGTCGATCGCGTCCTCGTCGAGTCCGTGGGCATCGAGGTCGCCGATCCAGGCGCCGCACTGCTCTTCGACCCGGTGGCGGAAGAACTCGCGGAGCTCGTCGATGCGCTCGGGGGAGAATCCGCTGCGGTCGAGAGCGCGCTCGGTGACGTCCAGATACGTGTCACCGGGCGACGACGCGGCGATCTCCTCAGCGAGGGCGGAATCGGCGGCATCCACGTCGGCGATCCACTGCGCGGTCGCGGCATCGTCCATGCGACGCCCGTCGCTGTCGAAGTTCTCGATCGGCCGGCCGCCAGCCTGGAAGCTCCCGACGGTGTACTCCAGGGTGGGGATGTCCAACGCCTGCACAAGGTCCCACAGCGGAGAACCCTCGATTCCATGGATCCAGGAGGCTCCACGGTCGACCGAGAAGCCCGCTGAGCGATCCGTGTGCATCCGGCCGCCGACCCGGTCCCGCCCCTCGAGGACGACGACTCGCTGTCCGGCATCCGCCAGCATGCGCGCGCTCGTGGTTCCGGACATGCCGGCGCCGATCACGATCGTGTCGAACTCGGTCACTGGGATCCTCCTGCGGCGTCTCTGCTCGTCTTCGGGGTGGCCGCCGTGACATGCGGCGGTGGGCACAGGGTATCGTGGTACGGATGTCGCGTGTGCACACAGACGCGACGAGAGCTGAATAGGGAGGCCGTCATGGACATCGAATTGAGTCTGCTGCGAGGGATCGAGAAGGAGAAGGCGATCCCCTTCGATGAGCTCGTCTCGATCATCGAACAGGCGATCATGACGGCGTACTCGAAGCACGTCGCTCCCGAAGGGCCGACACCTGAAGGAGTCCGCGTCCACCTCGACCGCAAGACCGGTCATGTCGCCGTTCTGCAGGTCGTCCGCGACGAAGAGGGCGCCATCATCGGCGAAGAGGACGCGACACCGGACGACTTCGGCCGCATCGCCGCCTTCGCGGCGAAGCAGGTCATCAGCCAGCGTCTGCGTGACATCGCCGACGACGTCGTGCTGGGCGACTTCAAGGACAAGGAAGGCGACATCGTCGCCGGTGTGATCCAACAGGGTCCCAACCCGCGCATGATCCACGTCGACCTCGGTACCGTCGAAGCGATCCTCCCTCCTGAGGAGCAGGTGCCCGGTGAGGTCTACACGCACGGCTCGCGTCTGCGCGTCTACGTGACCAGCGTCGCCAAGGGGCTCAAGGGGCCGCAGATCACCGTGTCCCGTACGCACCCCGGCCTGGTGCGCAAGCTCTTCGCGCTGGAGGTCCCCGAGATCGCCGCCGGGTTGGTGGAGATCGTCGCCCTCGCTCGCGAAGCAGGCCACCGCACGAAGATCGCCGTCGTCGCGAACGACCCGTCGATCAACGCCAAGGGGGCATGCATCGGCGAGCTCGGACGACGTGTGCGCGCCGTCACCGAGGAACTCGCGGGCGAGAAGATCGACATCGTCGACTACAACCCGGAACTCGCCGCATTCGTTGCGAACGCGCTCTCTCCGGCCAAGGTCACCAGCGCGTTCATCCTGGACGCGAACACCAAGGCGGTTCGTGCTCTCGTCCCCGATTACCAGCTGTCGCTCGCGATCGGCAAGGAGGGGCAGAACGCCCGCCTGGCCGCCAAGCTCACGGGAGCGAAGATCGACATCCAGCCGGACAGCGTGCTCGACTGAGCGGGCCGGATCCGGCCGACTCGGTCGCCGAGCGCGCGAAGCGAGACGGAACGCAGGTGTAAGATGGAACCCGTACGAACGTGCGTCGGCTGTCGCACGCGTGCTCCCCGCACCGCTCTGCTCAGGGTGGTGTCCCAGAACGACATCCTCGTCCCCGACGAGCGTGCGGTTCTGCCGGGGCGCGGCGCGTGGGTGCATCCGACACCCGAATGCGTGGAAGCTGCTCTGCGGCGACGCGCCTTCGGACGAGCACTGCGTGTGACCACTCAGCTGGACACACGGACCTTCGAACAGAACCCACCAAGAAACAAAGGCTGAACAGCTATGGAAACAAAGTGAACGGCTCGAAATGAGACCCGTCCGCGACTAGTGGTCTGCCCTGTCTGGGTGGACCAACTCAGACAGGAGAATTGTGGCTGGTAAACCACGCGTACATGAGATCGCCGCCGAACTCGGCGTCGACAGCAAGATCGCACTTGCAAAGCTCAAAGAACTCGGCGAGTTCGTGAAGAGCCCATCGTCAACCATCGAACCGCCCGTCGCGCGCAAGCTGCGCGCGGCGATCGAGGCCGATGCGTCCCTCAAGCCTGCCGCTGATGCGGCACCGGCTGCGGCAAAGCCGGCGGCGAAGCCCGCCGGCAAGCCCGCTCCCACCCCCGGCCCCAAGCCGGGTCCCAAGCCTGCTCCGGAGGCTCCGGCCCCCGTCGAGGCTGCTCCGGCTCCTGCGGCGCCCGCTCCTTCCGCGCCAGCGCCTGCTGCCCCCGAGGCTGCCAAGCCGGCCGAGGACGCGGCGGCGAAGCCCGCTGACAGCGGTGCGCCCAAGCCCGGTGCTCCGCGTCCGGGGAACAACCCGTTCTCCTCCGCGCAGGGCATGGGTCAGCGTCCCGCGGGGCCGCGCCCCGGCAACAATCCCTTCGCTTCGGCGCAGGGCATGGGACAGCGTCCGACTCCTGGCAACATCCCCCGTCCGCAGGCACCGCGTCCCGGTGCACCGCGTCCGGGCGCTCCTCGTCCCGGTTCCCCTCGCCCCGGCGCTCCGCGCGGTGGACAGGGTGGTCGTCCCGGCGGCGCTCCCTTCCAGCAGCGCCCAGGCGGCCCCGGTCGTCCCGGCGGTGCCGGTGGACCCGGTGCTGGACCCGGCGCACGTCCGGGCGGCGGCTTCGCCGGTCGTCCCGGTGGCGGCGGCGGTCGTGGCCGTGGTCCCGGTGGAGGTACCGCTGGTGCCTTCGGCAAGGGCGGCGGCAAGAGCAAGCAGCGCAAGTCGCGGCGGGCGAAGCGGCAAGAGTTCGAGATGCGGAGCGCCCCGGTCGTCGGTGGCGTCAACGTCACCCGCGGCAACGGGGAGACCATCCGCATGCGTCGCGGCGCTTCCATCGCGGACTTCGCCGACAAGATCGAGACACTGACCGGCTACACGGTGCAGCCGGGAACCCTGGTCACGATCCTCTTCAACCTCGGCGAGATGGCCACGGCCACCGAGTCGCTGGATGAGGCGACGTTCGAGGTCCTGGGCGCCGAGCTCGGCTACAAGATCCAGATGGTCTCGCCGGAAGACGAGGATAAGGAGCTCCTGGAGGGCTTCGGTCTCAACCTCGAGCAGGAGCTCGAGGAGGAGAGCGAGGACGACCTCGAGATCCGTCCGCCCGTCGTCACCGTCATGGGTCACGTCGATCACGGTAAGACCCGTCTTCTCGACGCGATCCGTCAGACCAACGTCATCGAGGGCGAAGCCGGTGGCATCACCCAGCACATCGGTGCCTACCAGGTCTGGACCGAGCACGAGGGCATCGAGCGCGCCATCACGTTCATCGACACACCGGGTCACGAGGCGTTCACCGCCATGCGTGCCCGTGGTGCCCAGGTCACCGACCTCGCGATCCTCGTGGTCGCAGCCGACGACGGCATCATGCCGCAGACGGTGGAGGCGCTGAACCACGCCCAGGCGGCGAACGTGCCGATCGTGGTCGCGGTGAACAAGGTCGACAAGCCCGACGCCAACCCCTCCAAGGTTCGTCAGCAGCTGACCGAGTACGGTCTGGTCGCTGAGGAGTTCGGTGGGGACGTCATGTTCGTCGACGTCTCGGCTCGTGCCGGCACGGGGATCCAGGAGCTTCTGGACGCCGTGTTGCTCACGGCCGACGCCGGTCTCGACCTCACCGCCAACCCGAACAAGGGTGCTCGCGGTGTCGCCATCGAGGCGAAGCTCGACAAGGGTCGCGGTTCTGTGGCCACGGTGCTCATCCAGTCCGGAACGCTCCGGATCGGTGACGCGATCGTCGCCGGCACCGCCTACGGCCGCGTGCGTGCCATGGCTGACGAGAACGGCGAGCAGGTCCTCGAGGCCTACCCGTCGCGTCCGGTGCAGGTGCAGGGTCTGAACTCCGTGCCCCGAGCCGGTGACGTCTTCATCGTCACCGAGGAGGACCGCATGGCCCGCCAGATCGCTGAGAAGCGTGAGGCAGTCGAGCGCAACGCCCAGCTGGCCAAGGCGCGCAAGCGCATCTCGCTCGAGGACTTCACCCGTGCTCTCGAAGACGGCAAGGTCGAGTCGCTCAACCTCATCATCAAGGGTGACGTCTCCGGTGCCGTCGAGGCGCTGGAGGAGTCGCTCCTCAAGATCGAGGTCGACGATTCGGTGCAGCTGCGCATCATCCACCGGGGTGTGGGTGCGATCACCGAGTCCGACGTGAACTTGGCGACGATCGACAACGCGATCATCGTCGGCTTCAACGTCCGCCCCGACACGAAGGCGCGCGAGCGTGCCTCCCGTGAAGGTGTCGACATCCGGTTCTACTCGGTCATCTACAACGCGATCGACGAGATCGAGAACTCCCTCAAGGGAATGCTCAAGCCGGAGTACGAAGAGGTCCAGTCGGGCGTCGCCGAGATCCGCGAGGTGTTCCGCTCCTCCAAGTTCGGCAACATCGCCGGTGTCATCGTGCGGTCGGGAACGATCACGCGAAATGCCAAGGCTCGCGTCATCCGCGACGGTGTCGTGCTCGCCGATGGTCTCGCCATCGAGTCGCTGCGCCGCTTCAAGGACGACGTCACCGAGGTCCGCACGGACTACGAGGCGGGTATCGGCCTCGGCAAGTACAACGACATCCAGATCGGCGATGAGATCGAAACCACCGAGCTCATCGAGAAGCCGCGAGGCTAATAGTCACATCGAGATCTTCGGGCGCTCTTCGCGCTGGCTCCTCAGGAGCGCAGCGAGGAAGGGCGCCCGAAGGCTTCGCCCGGAAGGAGAGAACAATGGCTGGTGAACGACAGGCCCGTCTCGCGGACCGCATCCGTGTGATCCTCGCTGAACGCCTCGAGAAGGGGCTGCGCGATCCGCGGCTCGGCTTCGTGACGCTGACCGACTGCCGCGTGAGCGGCGACCTCCAGCACGCCTCGGTGTTCTACACCGTCCTGGGCACAGA
This sequence comes from Microbacterium croceum, assembly GCF_023091245.1. Lineage (NCBI taxonomy): Bacteria > Bacillati > Actinomycetota > Actinomycetes > Micrococcales > Microbacteriaceae > Microbacterium > Microbacterium croceum. The sequence goes on from NZ_JAHWXN010000001.1 coordinate 2,131,815, forward strand.
GGAAGAGCGCATCGCCAGCGGTGCCGCCCTCGCCTCGGCGACCGGGATGCTGCGCAGCGAAGTCGGACGTCAGCTCAACACACGTCTCGTGCCGACCCTCGAGTTCATCCCGGATGCGCTCCCGGAGAACGCGGATCACATCTCCGCGCTGCTTCGCGAGGCGCAGCAGCGTGATGCCGAGGTCGCGAAGCTGGCATCCTCCGCGTCGCATGCGGGAGATGCCGACCCGTACGTCCGCAACGAGGACGAGAACGAGGACGACCGCTAGCAGCTCACACCTTGCTGCTCGGCATCGCGCCGTGCCACCACTCCTAGGGGTTGTTGTCCTGCGTCGCTGGCGTCGTTGCTACTCTCTGCAAGGCGAGCCGGACGGTTCGTGACGCTGAGGGGGGATCGGCATCGACGTTTCGTGCGCGCAATCCGGGATTCACATCGTTCCTGCGATGCTGGATCCGCTGCTGGATCTCTTGCGAGAACAACGCGTGAGCTGCGCTCCGCACGTCGTGACGCGGCTGGTGAGGCAGATCGGTGAGCACTCTGCCACGATTCGCGAGGTCGCCGAACGCCTGGCGCCCGCACAGCGCTACGGTGCTGCCTCCCTGCCGACCCTGCTGCCGCTCGTGCCCACGATCGTCGAGGCATACCGTTCTCTGCGACTGACGGCAATCGACCGAGACCTGATCCTGGCGGTGTCGCTCTGCCTGGATGACCAGCTGGAGCCCGTTCTCGATCTCGACGGACGCAGCGCCGACGAGATCGCGGGGGGACCGGTCGGTGAGCACGTCCGTCTGCACGCCGGACGCATCACGCTCGTCGATCCCCGTCTCGCGATCTGGATCCGCCACGCCAGCGGCGCCGGCGCCGTGGCTGCGATACACGAACGGCTCGGCGTCATCTTCGCCCGACGGGCGGATCCGTTGAACGCAGCGTGGCATCGTGTCCGCTCATCTCTGCGGGGACAGCCGTCCGCCGTGCCGGTGCTCATCCCGCTCGCCCGTGAGCTGTCGGAGCAGGGACATTCGACGAGGGCCCTGGAACTTGCGAGCGAGGCCGAGAAGCACGCCGACGAGCTCGATCGGGATGAGGCGAAGGTGGTCGCCGGCGCCGCCGCACTCGGCGCGGGCTTCGTGTCGGACGCGGTGAACCACCTCGACGCGTTGTTTCCCGACGGCGCCGAGAGCCAGCGTCTGCAGGCGCTGGCAGCGCTCCTCATCGCGCAGTCCACGATGAGAGGCTCTGTGCCGGACGTGGCGCCTGCGGACTTCCGTCCGCGATCCGACGACGCAGCTGACTGGCATGCCTGGACCAGGGCCTCGGCGCTGACTGCCGGCCTGTGCGCGGAGCGCGGCGATCGTCGACGTATGCGCGTCTGGCTCGACGCGGTGCGCGAAGGGAGTGCGCGTCTCGGCACGGAGAGAGCGCTGCGTGATCCTGCGGTCGCGCTCAGCTGGCTGGTCGCGGGCGACGTGGACACGGACGACGTCGCCGGTGCCGGGCCGTTGAGCGGCGGGATGCTGCGAGCATTGCGCACGGCGGTCGAAGGGGATATCGATCTCGGCCTCCGCATCCTCGCCACCGGTGACTCGTCGATGGGCGCGCAGGCTGATCCCTTCGTCGCCGGCTTCGAGAACAGCGCGCTCGTGCGGGCGTATCGAGCCATCGTGGAAGTGCTGCTGCTGAGCTGGCGCGGCGATATCGGCATGGCGCGCGACAAGCTGGTCGCAGCGGCCCGGGAGCTTCCCGTCGCCTTGCCCTTCGCGGGGTTGGGAGTTGTGCTGGCTCGTCGTCTCGACCTCGCGGTGCTGGGTGAGCTCGGACCGTACGCCCTGGCGCTCACCGACGCTCTTCCGCCCGGTGTGAAGATCGATCGTCTGGTGGATCGCAGTGTCCGTTCGTATCTCGACGGGGACTTCGAGGACGCTGCCGCCGCCGCGCGCCTCTGGCTCGACATGGGAGCCCCGCAGACGACGCTTGCGGTGCCCGGGCTCGACGAGGTGCTCGGTGCTGCGGGCCCGGTGCATCGCACTCCGCGGCTGGTGCGCCCTCCGGACCTCGAACTCGCGTCCGTTCTTCGGCTGCGCCTTCAGGGGGCGTCAGAGGGGAGTTGGAGGGGGGAGCACGAGCAGGTGCATCGCATCGCGCGTACGTTGCGTTCGCCGTTCGAGCGCGCACGCGTGGAGGCGATGATCGGTGCGCAGGCGGCGATCAGGGATGATCGCGTCGCGGCCACGGCGCACCTGCGTGCCGCCGCGAGCCTGTTCGAGGTGGCGGGAGCAGCCGCGTGGAGTCGGGCCATGCACGGCAGGCTCGCGCGCTTGGACCAACCGGACGGTGGCGGAGCCCGCGTGCTCGATCCCTTGGGGGTCTGCCGGCGTGCCTGGACGCAATACCTCACGGCGCGCGAGCTCGATGTGGCGATGCTCGCCAGCACGGGGGCATCGAATCGCGAGATCGCCGATGCTCTCGTGATCTCGGTCCGCACGGTGGAAGTGCATCTGGGACGAGCGTTCACGAAGCTCGATGTGCGTACGCGTGTTGAACTCACGGTGCTCGCACACCGCACCAATCGGTATCTCTAGGTGGACGTCAGCCGGGCAGAGCGAGAAGTCCGTCGCGCGCTTCCGCGAGTCCATCGGCGATCAGGGAATCGATCGCGCGGTCGCGCTGCGTCGCATCGGGCCAGTCCGCGAGCACCAGCTCCAGAGGAACAGCAGCCTCGGGGGCGCCACGGAGTGCACGCAGCACCGCACCGCGTGCCTGCCGATCCGAGCCTTCATACGCGGCCTGCCGTCGTCGCGTGTCACCGGTGTCGGGCCGGCCGGCGTCGAGCCACGCGCAGTCGATGGCGATCGGACAGTCCTGGCAGCGGGGCGCGCGGGCGGTGCAGATCGTGGCGCCGAGTTCCATCGCTGCGGCGTTGACCACGGCGGCGTCCTGCCGCGAGGCAGGCAGCAGCGACGCCATCAGGGGCAGGTCGCGGCGGGAGGGCGGGGAGGGTTGGGAGCGCCCCTCGATCGCACGCGCCAGAACCCGGCGAGTGTTCGTGTCGACGACGGGGTGGCGGTCGCCGTAGGAGAACACCGCGACCGCGCGCGCCGTGTAGTCGCCGACGCCGGACAGCGCCAGCAACGCATCGACCTCACGCGGCACGATGCCCCCGTGGCGATCCACGACCTCGACAGCCGCCCGGTGCAGCCAGAGCGCACGCCGCGGGTAGCCGAGGTTGGCCCACTGCTGCACGACTTCGGCCGGCGTGGCCGCGGACATCGCGGTCGGGGTGGGCCAGCGGGCCAGCCACGCCTCCAGATGGGGGATGACGCGCGTGACGGGCGTCTGCTGCAGCATGAACTCGCTGACGAGCACGCCCCAGGCGCCGAACTCCCCGTGGAACTCCGGTCGGCGCCACGGCAGATCGCGTGCGCTGGTCCGGTACCACTCCGCGAGGCGCAGAGCGAGTCCCTGGGAGGGAGCGGGGGCTGTCACTGGCACTCCGACAGCCTACGAGGTGCGCGGCCCGCGACGGTGCGCCGCGTAGGCTGGATGCATGGTTTCGCCCGGCATCCTTCTCGTTGACAAGCCCGCTGGGCTGACCAGTCATGACGTCGTCGCCCGCACCCGTCGGGCCTTCGGAACACGCAAGGTCGGGCACGCAGGCACGCTGGACCCGATGGCGACCGGACTTCTGGTGATCGGCATCGAGGGGGCGACCCGCCTGCTCACCTACGTCGTGGGCGCCGACAAGACCTATCACGCCACGATCCGGCTCGGACAGACGACGGGCACGGATGACGCGGACGGAGACATCACCGCGCAGGCTGCGCCGGAGGCCTGGTCCGCCGTCACGCCGGAGGCCGTCGCTGCAGGCATCGCCGCGCTCACCGGCGACATCTCCCAGGTGCCCAGTGCCGTCTCGGCCATCAAGGTCGACGGACAGCGCGCGTACGACCGCGTTCGCGCCGGTGAGGAAGTGGTGCTCGCTGCGCGAGACGTCGTGGTCTCACGCTTCGACATCGTCGCCGAGAGGGTGGGCGAGGGGACGCGCGACCTCGACGTCATCGTCGATTGCTCGTCCGGAACCTACATCCGCGCGCTCGCCCGCGACCTCGGCGCGGCTCTGGGTGTGGGAGGACACCTCACCGCGCTGCGGCGCACCAGGGTCGGCCCTTTCTCCGTGTCGGATTCCGTGGGCATCGACGCGCTCGAGGGCGCGCCGACGCTCACTGCCGCCGAAGCTGCTGGTCGTATTCTGCAGCCCCTTCCGGTCACTGACGATGAGTCGCGGGACCTCCGCCACGGCAAGCGTCTGGCCGGCCAGGCCGCCCGGATCCACGGCTCACTCGCCGCGGCGATCGACACAGACGGCGTGCTGGTGGGGATCGTCGAGAAGCGCGGGGCGGACCTAAAGAGCGCCATGAACATGCCGCAGGTCGCGTCATGATCCTGTGGCTGACCATCGTCCAGATCATCGTGGCGGTAGCGGCCGGCGCGTTCTGCCTTGTCGCTGGGCTCGCCGGGCGACGACCGAGCGACTTCAGCGTCGGAGCGCTCGCGCTGGTGGAACTGCTGCTCGTGGTGCAGGTGGTCGTGGCGATCGTCGCTCCGCTGACCGGCAATCCGCCGACCGGCGACCTGCTGGAGTTCTGGGTCTATCTGGTCTCTGCGGTGTTGCTGCCCGTGGGCGCCGTGCTGTGGGCGTTGATGGAACGCAGTCGCTGGAGCACGGTGATCCTCGGGGTCGCTGCGCTCGCGATCGGCGTCATGCTGTGGCGCATGCAGGTCATCTGGACCGTCCAGGTCGCGTAGCCGTGCGTCGTCACGGAATCCGCCCGTCCCTGGCGGCTCTAGGATGGAATGCGCTATGAGCCCCACCGCACCCTCCTCCCGGATGACCGGAATCGGTCGCGTCCTGGTGATCGTCTACGCCGTCATGGCGCTCGCCGCGACCGGACGCAGCTTCGTGCAGATCGTCCGCCGGTTCGACGAGGCGCCGCTGGCGTACTCGTTGTCCGCTCTCGCAGCCGTCGTGTACATCCTCGCGACGCTCGCCCTCGTCCTCGCGCGACGCCGCGGGTGGTACACGGTCGCCTGGCTGGCGATCGTGTTCGAACTGACCGGCGTGCTGGTGGTCGGGCTACTCAGCATTCTGCTTCCCGCGCTGTTCCAGCATGAGACGGTGTGGTCGCTGTTCGGCCGGGGGTACCTGTTCATCCCGCTCGTCCTCCCGATCTTCGGTATCTGGTGGTTGCGGACGCATCGACCTGCGGCTGTCGAGCAGCCGCGTGTCGAGGTCTCCGCGTGATCGTCTTCAGAGACCCCGAGGAGATCCCGGCCGATTTCGGCCCGAGCGCGGTGGCGATCGGCAAGTTCGACGGAGTGCACGCCGGCCATCGTGCGGTGATCGCCCGCCTGAACGAGCGCGCGTCCGCCAGCGGTGCACGCGCGATCGCCGTGACCTTCGACCGGAACCCGCTCGCCATCCTCCGACCGGACCTATGCCCCGAGAACGTCGTCACGGTCGACCGCAAGCTGGAGCTGCTCGGCGAACTCGGCCTCGACGCCACGCTCGTGCTCACCTTCGACGAGGAGCTCGCCGCACGCAGCGCCGAGGACTTCGTCGTCGACATCCTGGTGACCGCGTTGCGAGTGTCGACCGTGCTGGTGGGGGAGGACTTCCGGTTCGGGCGGGGCGGCGCGGGGACGCCCGAACTGCTGCGCCAACTCGGCCCGCAGTACGGCTTCGATGTGGAGGTCGTCGACGAGGTGTACCTGCCAGGTTCCCCGCGCCGCGTCTCCTCGACCTGGATCCGCGAGCTGTTGATGGAGGGCGACGTCTCCGGGGCGTCGCGTGTGCTCGGGCGCAACCCGGATGTGCGCGGAGTGGTCGTCCACGGGCTGAAGCGGGGCCGCGAGCTCGGCTTCCCGACCGCGAACCTCTCGCCCATCGTGGATGCCTTCGTGCCGGCGGACGGCGTGTACGCGGGGTGGCTCGTCGATCACGACACCGGCATCCGGCATCCGTCCGCGATCTCGGTCGGGACGAACCCGACGTTCGACGACGTGCTCGTCCGTCAGGTCGAGGCGCATGTGCTCGGGCAGACCGGGCTGGATCTGTACGGGCATGACGTGTCCGTGGAGTTCGTCGAGCGGCTGCGCGGCATGGTGGCATTCGAGGGCATGGAGAAGCTGTCCGAGCAGATGGCGGACGATGTGCGCGTCGCTGCACGCGTGCTCGCCGAAGAGGCGTAGCCGGCTTCCCACGACCGCGCGGACCGATATCCTCGCAGGCAGATCGCGATGGCGTAGACTGGGCGGCGGTTCTCTCTGATCCTCACGTTTCATACGTGCATCGGCGAGAACGAGATCTACTGTTCGTACGGTCCTGGCTCACGCCACACGCGGACATCGAGAACGGCTGCGGCATCCACACGATGCTCAGGCCTTCACGCTCAGGAGGAGCATGCCGACTACGGCAACCGCCGCCACGCGGCGAAAGAAGACGTCTCGTCGTGACGATGAGGCACCGCTGATCCCGATCCTCGCGCGCAAGGTGCGCGAGATCGAGGCGAAGTCCCAACGGGGCAAGCTGGGGCCGACCAACCGCGTCAAGTTCCAGGTGATCGCCTTCCTGGTGCGCGAGGAGCGTGCGCGGGTGAAGTCGGATGCCGAGATCGGCGATCCGGCGCGCGCCGAGCTGCTCAAGCGCCTCGACGGCGTCGCGACGATTCTGGCCAAGACCGCCGCGCGGGACACCTCGCTCATCCAGCTCCTCGAGGCTGACCAGGCCACTTCGCCGGTCGCCAAGCGCATGCGCAGGGACTGGCTGCTCGAGTCCGGCGCGGAACTCGCGCCGGAGGAGCTCATCATCGCCGACGTCGCGCCGGTCCAGGCACCTGTGGTCCCGGCCGCGATCGCCGAACGCCAGGTGACTCCGGCCTCGGTCGAGGCCCGCCAGCTGTCCAACCCGTTCCTCGCGCCCGACCTCACGCCGCGCGCCACCACCACCCCGCGTCGCCGACTCGACGGCTGGGAGCTGATGGGTCCGCTCTACAAGGCGTTCGAGACCGGTGCCGGCGGCGCCGCTGCCAGCATGGAGCTGCCCCCGGCGCCCGAGTACGACCATCTGTCGCCCAAGGGCCTCGAGGTGATGGTGCACCAGTCGCGCTTCCTCGAGTCCGTGCGTGCGGGGCATCGCAGCTTCCTGCTCGCCGACGAGCCGGGACTCGGCAAGACGGCGCAGTCGCTGCTCGCCGCCTCCGTGGCCGGCGCCTACCCGCTGCTGGTCGTCGTCCCCAACGTCGTCAAGATGAACTGGGCGCGCGAGGTCGAGCGGTGGACGCCGCAGCGCCGGGCGACCGTCATCCAGGGCGACGGCGACGACATCGATGCCTTCGCCGATATCTTCATCGTGAACTACGAGATCCTCGACCGTCACCTCTCGTGGCTGTCGTCGATCGGTCTGCGCGGCATGGTCGTGGATGAGGCCCATTTCATCAAGAACCTGTCGTCGCAGCGTTCGCAGAACGTGCTCTCGCTGGCATCCCGTGTGCGTGAGCGCACCCCCGGGGGCAAGCCGCTCCTGCTCGCCCTCACCGGTACCCCGCTCATCAACGACGTCGAGGACTTCGACGCGATCTGGCGGTTCCTCGGCTGGACGACCGGAGAGAAGCCGGGGCCCGAACTCATGGAGAAGCTCGACGCCACCGGATACACCCCGGCGGACAAGGCGTTCTATCCCGAGGCGCGCGACGCCGTGATCTCGATGGGCATCGTCCGGCGCAAGAAGAAGGACGTCGCGGCCGATCTGCCGGACAAGCTCGTCGCCGATCTTCCCGTGCAGCTTGACGACGAGTTCGGCCGCAGCATCCGCCAGGCCGAGCGCGAATTGGGGGAGCGGCTGGCCGCGAAGTACCGCCGCATCATCGAGGCGCGGGGTGACCGTGGTCTGGCCCCTGGCGAGATCGACGAGGACATCGTCCGCATGGTCGCGCACAACGAGCTCGAGGAGTCGAAGGCGTCGGGCACCGGCGGCGACAACGTCTTCACGATGGTGCGTCGCATCGGACAGGCGAAGGCGCAGCTCGCGGCCGACTATGCCGCGCAGCTGCAGCGGTCCGTAGGCAAGGTGGTGTTCTTCGCGAAGCACATCGACGTGATGGACCGGGCGGAGGCACACTTCGCCTCGGTGGGCATCCGTTCGGTGTCCATCCGCGGTGACCAGAGCACCGCTGCGCGCCAGCAGGCGATCGACGACTTCAATGGCGACTCCGAGGTGGGGATCGCGGTGTGCTCCCTGACCGCGGCCGGTGTCGGCCTCAACCTCCAGGCGGCATCCAACGTCGTGCTCGCAGAGCTCTCGTGGACGGCAGCGGAGCAGACGCAGGCGATCGACCGCGTGCACCGGATCGGCCAGGACGAGCCCGTGACCGCGTGGCGCATCATCGCCGCTCACACGATCGACACCAAGATCGCCGAGCTCATCGACCAGAAGCAAGGTCTCGCAGCCCGCGCGCTCGACGGCGAGGCCCTCGACGAGGTCGCCGGCGAGCCCGTGCAGTTGGCGGCTCTCATGCACCTGCTCCGGCAGGCGCTCGGATCCGCCTGAGAGTCTCGTTAAGAATCGACCTTCTTGTCGCCGGTTGCGGCGCCTGAAGGTCGATTCTTGGGAAGATCAGCGATTCGGCGCAGAGGTCGTGTCAAGATCAGCGATTTTCATCCACCTCGAATGGCGCCCGGCCGCGCGCTGGCACTAGTGTCGATCGAAGGCAGCGTCGCCTCTTCCCCCTTTTCCCGAACGTCTGAAGGCAACAGCATGAAGATCGGCATCCTGACGAGCGGCGGCGACTGCCCCGGTCTCAACGCGGTGATCCGCGGCATCGTCCTGAAGGGCACCACGACCTACGACATCGAGTTCGTCGGCATCCGCGACGGCTGGCGCGGCGTGGTCGACGGCGACTTCTTCCCGCTGACCCGTCACGAGGTGAAGGGTCTGTCGAAGGTCGGCGGCACGATCCTCGGGACCAGTCGCACCAACCCCTACGAGGGACCGCGTGGCGGCGCCGAGAACATCGCGAAGACGCTATACGGCCACCGCATCGACGGCATCGTCGCGATCGGCGGAGAAGGCACGCTCGCCGCCGCTGACCGTCTCGCGAAGGACGGCATCAACGTGATCGGCGTGCCCAAGACGATCGACAACGACCTGCACGCGACCGACTACTCCTTCGGCTTCGACACCGCGGTCAACATCGCGACGGACGCGATGGACCGGCTGCGCACCACCGGCGATTCGCACCAGCGCTGCATGGTCGCCGAGGTCATGGGGCGACACGTGGGCTGGATCGCTCTGCACGCCGGCATGGCCGCCGGCGCCCACGTGATCTGCATCCCCGAGGTGCCGATGTCGATCGACGAGATCACCGCACTCGTCAGCAGCGCTCACGACCGTGGCCGTGCACCGCTCGTCGTCGTCTCCGAGGGCTTCACCCTCACGGGGATGGACGAGGCCTACAGCGACAAAGGCCTCGACGCCTTCAACCGTCCGCGCCTGGGCGGCATCAGCGAGATCCTCGCCCCGGAGATCGAGCGGATCACCGGCATCGAGACACGTTCGACGGTGCTCGGACACATCCAGCGCGGCGGATCGCCGTCCGGCTTCGACCGCGTTCTCGCGACCCGCCTGGGACTCCACGCTGCGGATGCGCTCGTCGAGGAGGCCTGGGGGAAGATGGTCTCCCTTCGCGGCACCGAGATCGTGCGCGTCCCCTTCGCCGAAGCCCTGGGTGAGCTGAACACCGTGCCGCGCAGCCGCTACGACGAGGCGGCGGCTCTCTTCGGCTGAGCCTCAGCCTCGCGGAGGTAGGAGAATCCGCGACCGCAGGCAGATCCCGCACGAATCCTCCTACGCCGGTGGGATCACCTACCTCCGGTCCGGTTTCCGTGCCCCTCGGAGGTGTAGCCCCTGCGCCATCGCCATGCGGACAGTGGATTGCACTCCCGCGGGGTCGAACAGCAGCTGCTGGTAGTCGAACCGCAGCACCGTGTAGCCGAGCAGAGTGAGGCGCGCGTCTGCGCTGATATCTCGGCGACGGTCCTTCGCCGTGGAATGATGAGCGAAACCATCGCTCTGGACGACCAGGCGTTCACCGATCACCGCGTCGACAGGGTGCCCGTCGATCCAGATCTGCTGCTTCACTCTGACGCCGATCTCGCGCATGATCCACACGAACCGCGTCTCCAAGCCGGAGTCGGAGAGTGAGGAAGCCACCTCCGCGAGACGGGTGGCACGTTCTGAATGCCAGACGACGCGCTCGAGCTGCCCCGCTGACACCAGGCCGCTGCGCAGCGCCGACTCCCAGATGAGCACCGCCTGCTCGGGTTCCAGGCAGCGCGCCGCGTGGAACAGCACGTTGAGCAACGGTTCCTCGGCGCTGCGAGACGGGACGTCGATCGGCCCTCGTGCCCAATGCACGATCAGTGCGGAGTTCCCGATGCGGGATGCCGTCGCTGGCACCGCGATGTGGGTGCATGCCGTGTCGGGAGTCCAGAGGCCGAGCTCACGCGCCGCAGTGATGCAGCTGACGCGTCCGCCGGCCTACGCCGCCTGACGCCGTTCATCCGAGCACTCGACGTCGACCAACCACGATCGCCGTACGCGGGTGATGGCACCAGAGGCGATCGCCGTCCTGACCGCATGCGCGTCGTAGCCCGCGAGGCGCACCGTGCTGCTGTGAGCGACGCCGTGGTGCTGGCGCATCCATTCGGTGAGGGGGATCATCCGATGAGTGTGCACGGGGCGCTGGCCCCATGGCGGACGGGATGCATGGAGTCTGTGGGTGAGGGGAGATCCTCATTCGGTGTGCAGAAGGAGTGACGGTGCACCGGCGTAGGAGGATGCTCCGGGGGAGGCGGAATCGCCGAGTATCCTCCTACCCCGGAGAGATCGCCTACCCCGGTGCGTGGCGACTCAGTCGGCGAGTCCGAGCGTGTCCAGGAGCCACGCGAGCTCGAAGGCCCGCTCGCGCCAGGAGTTGTAGCGGCCGCTGACGCCGCCGTGACCGGCCACCATCTCGCACTTCAGCAAGACATCCGATGCTCCGGCCTCGCGCAGCCGGGCGACCCACTTCGCGGGCTCGACGTAGAGCACGCGGGTGTCGTTCAGCGAGGTCACCGCGAGGATGCGCGGGTAGTCGACGCCGTCGCGCACGTTCTCGTAGGGGGTGTACGACTTCATGTAGGCGTACACATCCGCATCGTGCAGAGGGTTCCCCCATTCGTCCCACTCGACGACCGTGAGCGGTAGAGAGGGGTCGAGGATGCTGGTGAGTGCATCGACGAACGGCACTCCAGCGAGGATGCCCGCGAACAGCTCGGGGGCCAGGTTCGCCACGGCACCCATGAGGAGTCCTCCTGCACTGCCGCCCTCGGCGACCAGCCGGTCGGGGGAGGTGACGCCGCCGTCGATCAGGTGCCGGGCGCATGCCACGAAGTCGGTGAACGTGTTCTTCTTGTGGAGGAGCTTGCCCTCCTCGTACCACTGACGTCCCATCTCGCCGCCGCCCCGCACGTGCGCCACAGCGAAGATCACTCCCCGGTCGAGGGCGGAGAGGCGCGCGACCGAGAACCCGGGATCGATCGAGTGCTCGTACGAGCCGTACCCGTAGAGGTGCACGGGCCGCGGCGTGTCGCCCGGCGCGCCGAACGAGCGCTTCCAGACCAGTGAGATCGGCACCCGGGTGCCGTCGGACGCGGTCGCCCATGCCCGCTGCTGGCCGTAGTCGCCGGGCTCGTACCCGCCGAGCACGGTGGCACGCTTGCGCAGCAGCAGCTCCCTGGTGGCGAGGTCGAGGTCGTAGACCGTTCCCGGTGTCACGAACGAGGTGTAGCCGAGGCGCAGGTAGGGGGAATGCCACTCCGGGTTCCCGCTGACACCGGCCGAGTAGAGCGGCTCGTCGAACGCGAGCTCGTCGACCGCATGGGAGGAGTAGTCGAGCAGCCCGATCCGCTCGAGACCCTCACTGCGGTACTCGATCGTGGCGAAGTCACGGAACGCATCCATGCCGAGCAGCCGTCGTCCGGCCACATGCGGAACCACGACCTGGACGTCGCCGGTCGGCGCCGAAGCCGCAACCGACACGAGCTCGAAGTCGAGCGCATCCCTGTTATGCAGGATGAAGAGCCGGTCCTCTCCGGAGACGACGGCATGGTCGACCGAGTACTCGACTCCCTCCTCGCGCGGCCACACCAGCTGGGGCGCGGCCGTGAGGTCTCCGGTCAGGTCGACCAGGTACTCCTCGCTCGTGATGCTGGATCCGACGCCGATCACCAGGTAGCGGCGGCTGCGCGTGATGCCCGCGCCGAGCCAGAACTTCTCGTCGGCCTCGTGGAAGAGTGACACGTCGTCGCTGACCGGGGTGCCGATGCGGTGCAACCAGAGCGTGTCCGGGCGCCAGGCGTCGTCCCGCGTCGTGTACAGGATCGAGGTGCCGTCAGGGGTGAAGAAGGCGCTCGCGGTGCCGGGGATCTCGTCGTCGAGCGTCTCTCCGGTGGTGAGGTCGCGTACGTGGACCGTGTACACCTCATCGCCCTCGAAATCGGTCGACCACAGGAGCCGGGAGGAATCATCGCTGGTGTCGAAAGCGCCGAGTGAGAAGAACTCGTGTCCTTCCGCTTCGATGTTCCCGTCGAGCAGCACGACCTCACCGGGAACCGCGACGCCGGGCTCGAGCACCGGAGGGGTCCAGTCGTCGGGCGAGGCCGCGGCTCGGCAGTGGATGCCGTACTGCGCCCCCTCTTCGGTGCGGCTGTAGTACCACCAGTCGCCGCGCCGCGTGGGAACCGAGAGATCGGTCTCCTGCACCCGGCCCTTGATCTCCTGGAAGAGCCGCTCTCGAAGTCCCTCGAGGTGCGCAGTCTGCGCGTCGGTGTAGGCGTTCTCCGCCTCCAGGTGTGCGATGACTTCGGGGGACTCCTTCTCCCGCAGCCACTCATACGCGTCTTCCACGGTGTCTCCGTGGTGGGTGCGTGCAGTCGGGCGGCGGGGGGCGATCGGGGCATCAGTCACCGCTCCACGCTATCCCAGGTGAAGTTGACCGGCGCAGGGGAGGGTGGGAAGATTCATCGGGGCCGGTTAACGGAAGTCAAACCCACGGTGAACTCTTCGTTCGTCACGTCGATCCCGTCGACATCTCCCTCTTCCTCAAACGACCGAAAGCGAACGGTGGAAACCGCAGCCCTCATCGTCGTGCTGGTTATCCTGCTGGCACTCTTCTTCGATTTCACGAACGGCTTTCACGACACGGCGAACGCGATGGCCACGCCGATCGCGACGGGTGCTCTGAAGCCCAAGACCGCCGTCCTCCTTGCAGCCGTCCTTAACCTCGTCGGCGCCTTCCTGTCGACCGAGGTCTCCAAGACCGTGTCCCACGGGATCATCCATGAAGACGGGATCAAGGCGGACATCTTCCTGCCGATGATCTTCGCCGGCCTCATCGGTGCGATCACCTGGAACATGCTCACGTGGCTTCTGGGGCTTCCTTCGAGCTCGTCGCACGCTCTGTTCGGCGGACTCATCGGGGCCACGCTCGTGGGTGTCGGGGTCAGTGGCATCGACTTCGGCATGGTGCTGTCGAAGATCATCCTGCCGGCGCTGATCGCTCCGGTCACCGCGGGGATCATCGCCTTCGCCGCGACCAAGATCGCGTATTCGATCACCCGGCGGTACGACAACAAACCCGACGGACGCGACGGCTTCCGCTGGGGGCAGATCTTCACCTCCTCGCTCGTCGCGCTCGCTCACGGCACGAACGACGCGCAGAAGACCATGGGCGTCATCACTCTGGCCCTCATCACGGTCGGGTGGCAGAGCTCATCGCAGGCCGACCCCTACCTGTGGGTCATCGTCGCGTGTGCCGTGACCATCGCTCTCGGTACCTACCTGGGCGGATGGCGGATCATCCGCACGCTCGGCAAGGGTCTCACCGATGTGAAGCCCGCGCAGGGATTCTCGGCGGAGAGCTCGACGGCCGCGACGATCCTCGCCTCCAGCGCCTTCGGGTTCGCCCTGTCCACGACCCAGGTGGCCTCCGGCTCCGTCATCGGCTCGGGACTCGGACGCCGCGGCTCCAGCGTGCGTTGGAGCACGGCAGGCCGGATCGCCATCGGATGGCTCCTCACGCTCCCCGCCGCCGGCGCCGTGGGCGCGCTGGCAGCCCTGCTGATCAACTGGCTGGGCAACTGGGGGATCTTCATCGATGCCGTTCTCGCGCTCGCCGTGATCATCGGACTGTTCCTCCGCTCTCGTCGTGACGCCGTGACCTCCGCCAACGCGATGAGCGATGTCGCCGAGTCCGGCCTGGCGATCGAGTTGCCCGACACCCCGCCGCCGACGCGTCGTCAGCAGCGCATCGAGAGGGCCAAGGCTGAAGCCAAGGCCCGTGCGCTGGCGCGGGAGAAGGCGAAGGCGGAGGCCAAGCTGAAGGCCACGAAGAAGGCGCGCAGCACGGGCTCCTCGTCGGCTGTGAAAGCCGAAGAACCCGAGGCGACGCGCAGCGAGGAGTCGAAATGAACGTCGAGATCGACTGGTCGGCCTTTCTCCTGGTGTTCGCCGCTGCGCTGATCGGTGCGGCGTCCATCGTCACCTTCTACGCGGTCGGCCTGCGTCTTCTGGTCCGCAGCGGTCGCGCCCCGGTCGTCAGTCCTGCGGAGTTCACGGATGCCATCACGGTGATCACCGAGAAAGATCTCCGCCGTGCCGCGAAGCAGGCGGCGAAGGCGGCGAAGAAGAGTCCGCTCAGCGAGGGGGAGAAGAAGCTGTCGCTGATCGGCGCCTATGTCTGCTTCGGGCTCTGCGCGATCGCGGTCGTCGGCGGCATCCTCATCATCGTCGTCGGCCACTGAGCCGGGTGATGGGCCCGTTCGTCAGCGCAGCAGCCCCGACACCAGAGCATCGATGATCTCGTCGGTCGACGTCTCAGGGTCGAGCGGCGTCGTGAGGCGATCGAGCAGCACTCCGTCGAGCGCGTAGTGGAAGAGCGCGATCTCCTGGCGGCTGCCGGGCAGCCCCGCTGCGGCGTTGAACGACACATCGCCCTCGAAGCCGGCCCGCTGCCAGGCCCCGAGGACGGCGGCGACCTCCGGCCGCCGACTGCTCTCCAGCCTCAGCTCGAACAGTGCGAGGGTCACTTCCCGCTCATCGGTGAGGCGGCGCACGATGTCGCGGAGGTAGTCGGCGAACAGCGAGGGTCCCGGCTCGGCGGATCCGCGTCGCGCGAGGTCATTCTCCGACGGGGCGAGACGTTCGCCGATGCGATCCACGAGACCGGTGACCAGAGCCTCGCGGCTGCGGAAATAGTTCGATGTGGTGCCGGTGGGAACGCCGGCCGCCTCGTCCACCGCGCGGTGGGTGAGTCCGCGTGAGCCTTCGCGGGCGAGTACTGTGAGCCCGGCATCCGCAAGGAGACGTCGTCGTGATTCGTTCTTGGCCATGCCCCTCATGCTAGTGGGAGCACGACAGCCGTCGTGGTCGCGTAGGTGTCCGGGGACACGTTCCGTCGTGGCCGGATGCGATGAGGTGCTCCCGCCTAGGCTGATGGCATGTCTACGACTCTCGATGAGGAGTATGTGTTCGGGCGGCATCAGCCCGCATCGCACGTGCTCATCCATGTCAGCGATCCGCATTTCCTGGCGGGGGGAGAGAGTCTCGGGGGCCGGTACGACGTGGAGGCGAACTTCGCGCGCACCCTCGACGCGATCCGACGGGTGCATCCCCATCCTGCGGCGATCGTCATCACGGGAGACCTCGCCGATCTGGGGGAGCCCGACGCCTATCGCCGCCTCCGTGCCGCGGTCGAGCCGGTCGCGGCCGAGCTCGACACGGTCGTCATCTGGGTCGCGGGAAATCACGATGAGCGCCCGGCTCTGCGCGCCGGCCTCCTCGACCTCGCACCCACCGAGGAACCCGTCACCGGTGTCTGGGATCCCCACGGGCTGCGGTTGATCGCGCTCGACACGACCGTCCCCGGCTGGCATCACGGCGATCTGGACCGCGGGCAGCTCGACTGGCTCGCGCGGATCCTCGAGGAGCCGGCTCCGCACGGCACGCTCCTGGCGATGCACCATCCGCCGTTGCCGAGTCATCTTCCGCTCTTCGACATCCTCGAGCTGCAGCATCAGGACGAGCTGGCCGCGATCATCCGCGGCACGGACGTGCGGGGCATCCTGGCCGGTCATCTCCACTACTCCGCGCACGGCATGTTCGCAGGGGTGCCCGTGAGCGTCTCGTCGGCGACGTGCTACACGATGAACGTGGCCCTTCCCGCTCCCGACGTGAACGGGATGGATGCCGCGCAGGCATTCCAACTGGTCCATGTGCACCCGGACACCATCACGCACACCGTCGTGCCGGTGACGGACGCGCCGACCGGCGCCTACTTCTCCGCCGCATGGCTGGAGCGGATGGCGCGGCTCACCCCGCAGGAGCGCCTCGAGGCGTTCTCCCGCAAACCGGCGCGCTGAGCCCGCACCGAGGGAGGAACCGGTAAGCGGGCGTAGACTGAAGGCATCCCCCACCTTCCTCACTCGCCACGACCCACAAGGATGTGACATGGCTTCTGCCGCGCCTGCCCTTACCCGCATCGAGTCCGATTCGCTCGGAAGCATGGAGATCCCCGCCGACGCGTACTGGGGTATCCACACCGCTCGCGCTGATGCGAACTTCCCGATCACGAAGCGTCCGATCTCGGTGTATCCGGACCTCGTCAGGGCGCTCGCGATGGTCAAGCAGGCGAGCGCACGGGCGAACCGTGAGATCGGTGTGCTGGATCCCGAGCGCGCCGACCTCATCGACCGGGCGGCGCAGCGCGTCATCGACGGCGAGTTCCACGACCAGTTCACCGTCGGTGTCATCCAGGGCGGCGCCGGTACCTCGACCAACATGAACGCGAACGAGGTCATCACCAACATCGCACTCGAGATAGCAGGGCGGGAGAAGGGCGACTATGCCTTCCTGTCGCCGATCGACCACACCAACCGCAGCCAGTCCACGAACGACGTCTACCCGACCGCGGTGAAGATCGGTCTCTCGTTGACGTTGCGTTCGCTGCTCGACGAGCTCGATCTGCTGCGCCGGTCGTTCCTCGGCAAGGCCGGCGAGTTCCACGACATCCTCAAGGTCGGGCGCACGCAGTTGCAGGATGCGGTGCCGATGACGCTCGGCCAGGAGTTCCACGGATTCGCGACCACACTCGGCGAGGACCACAGCCGTCTGACCGAGAACGCATCGCTGATGTTCGAGATCAACATGGGTGCGACCGCGATCGGCACCGGCATCACGACTCATGCCGACTACGCTCCCGCAGTGCTCCGTCACCTGCGCGAGATCACGGCTCTGGACCTGTCCACCGCGACGGATCTCGTCGAATCGACCAGCGACACGGGCGCCTTCATGTCGTTCTCGTCGTCGCTCAAGCGCAATGCGATCAAGCTCTCCAAGATCTGCAACGACCTGCGCCTCCTCTCCTCGGGACCGCAGGCCGGGCTCGGAGAGATCAACCTGCCCGCCATGCAGGCCGGTTCCAGCATCATGCCGGGCAAGGTCAACCCGGTGATCCCCGAGGTCGTCAACCAGGTCGCCTTCGCCGTCGTCGGTGCCGATATGACCGTCACGATGGCGGTGGAGGGCGGGCAGCTGCAGCTCAACGCCTTCGAGCCGGTGATCGCTCACTCGATCTTCCAATCCATCACCTGGATGCGTCAGGCGATGTGGACGCTGCGCGTCAACTGCGTCGACGGCATCACCGCGAACCGCGACCGTCTCGGTGCGATGGTCGGCGCCTCCGTCGGCGTCATCACCGCTCTGACCCCGTTCATCGGCTACGCGGCGGCCGCCGCGCTGGCGAAGACGGCTCTGCTCACCAACCGCAATGTGGCAGACCTCGTGGTCGAGGCCGGGTTGATGTCGCGTGACGAGGTCATGAAGCAGCTGTCTCCCGCGCGGCTGTCCGGGCTCGAAGCGGTCACCGCCGCGATCCCGATCATCGCGCCGGAGGATCTCATCGAGATCTGACCCACGCACGACGAAGGCCCCGACGCGATCTCGCCGGGGCTTTCGTCATGTCGCGGAGCCGATCGGCCCAGGAACGATCAGTCCAGGATGCGGCAGTGCGTGGTGAGTGCGCCGATGCCGTCGATGCCGACGGTGACCGTCGACCGGTCGCGCAGGAAGATCTGCGGGTCGCGCGAGTAGCCGGCCCCACCGGGGCTGCCGGTGGAGATGAGCGTGCCGGGCAGCAGGGTCAGCGACTGAGACAGATGCGTGATGAGCGTGGCGACCGACCGGACCATCTGGTCGGTCGAGGCGTCCTGCACGGTGTGCCCGTCGACGACGGTCCAGATATGCAGGTCTTGCGGGTCCGGGATCTCGTCGGCGGTCACGACGAAGGGGCCCGTGGGGGTGAACCCGTCGAAGGACTTGCATCGCGACCACTGCGCCTCGGAGAACTGGACGTTACGGGCCGTGATGTCGTTGACGACGGTGTAGCCCCAGACATGGGACAGCGCATCGTCGTGCGTGACGTCCTTGGCGGGGGTGCCGATGAGCACGCCGAGCTCGGCCTCGTAGTCCACGGCCTCGCTGAGGGTGCGCGGCCATGAGGTCGTGTGCTCGTGCCCGGTGAGCGAGTTCGGCCACAGCGTGAACACGGTCGGAGCCGTATCGGTCTTCAGACCCAGCTCGCTGGAGTGTGCGGCGTAGTTGAGGCCGACGGCGAGCACAGCCGGCGGTGCGAGAACCGCGGAGTCGAAGGTCCACCCCTCCAGCGGGTACCGCGGCGCGGACCCGTCCGCGAGTGCCGCGCGGAGGGCGACGAGCATCTCGTCTCCTCCCTCGATGAGCTGCTGCAAGGTCGCAGGAGCATCGGCCAGGAGGTCAGAGACGAGGATGGCGTCGGCGTCTTCCACCACGGCGAGAATCGCGCGAGGGGAGTCGGCACGGCGCAGATGAGCGAACCGCATGTCTCTACGCTACCGGGTGGGTGCCTCGATCAGCCTGGAGGTGTCCGCCAGATCCCGGCCGTATCGCTTGTGGCCCATATGCTTTGGCTATGACTTTCGGAGGACCGCCTCAGCCGCCGCAGCCGTCGCCGTACACGCCGCCGCCCGCAGAGCCGTCGCCGTACACGCCGCAGCAATACTCCCAGTCGCCCTATACACCGGCCCGGTTCGCGCAGCAGCCGACGTACGAGTCCGCTCTCGCACAGCCGACGAGCTACACGCCGCCCGCGCCGGTGGCACCGTCGCCCGCCGAGTCCCTGCCGGCGCTGCCGGTGCCGACCACCAAGGGCCGCACGGTATCGATCTGGCTGTTCGGTCTGCTCGGCTTCCTGCTGATCGCACTGATCGGCTACTTCGCGTGGGCGCTCGGCCCTACCGCCTCCGTGATCGGGCTGGTGCTCGCTCTCATCCCGCTCACGATCGTGTTCCTGGGCGTGCGGATGATCGACCGGTGGGAGCCGGAGCCGAAGAGGCTCGTGTTCTTCGCCATCGCGTGGGGAGCGATCGCCGCAGTCGGTCTGACACTGCTGGTCGATGTCGGCCTCACTCTGCTGGTCGGCCCGCGCGACGAGGCGCTCTCGTCCGTGTTCCAGGCACCGATCGTCGAGGAGTTCTGGAAGGGATTCGGCGTCTTCCTGATCTTCCTGGTCGCACGACGAGCGTTCGACGGACCGATCGATGGAGTGGTCTACGGCGCGCTCGTCGGTGCGGGCTTCGCGTTCACCGAGAACATCCAGTACTTCGCGATCAGCCTGATCGAAGGCGGTGGGGAGCAGCTCACCGTCACCTTCGTCGTGCGCGCCTTGCTCTCCCCGTTCGCCCATGCGATGTTCACGGCGCTCACCGGCTTCGCGATCGGTCTCGCTGCACGCCGCCATGCATCGGCAGGGACGGCACTCGGTGCCGGTCTGCTGGGGCTGCTCGGCGCGATCCTGCTGCACGGCCTGTGGAACGGGTCCGCGACGTTCGCCGACTTCTTCGCGCTGTACTTCACGCTGCAGGTGCCGCTCTTCGTAGGCTTCATCCTCGGTATCGTCGCCCTGCGCCGCGAGGAGGCGCGCCTGACACGGATCCGGCTCAGCGAGTACGCCGCCGCCGGCTGGTTCACGCCAGAGGAGGTCACCATGCTCGCGACGCCGGCAGGACGCAAGGTCGGGCTGGCGTGGGCGGCGCAGCTTCGCGGAGACCGTCGTCCCCTCATGCGCGAGTTCATCAAGGATGCGACGGCTCTGGCATCCGTGCGCCAGCGCGCGATCACCGGTCGTGATCCCCTGGCTGCGGAAGACGAGAGGGCGCTACTGATCCGCACGCGCGCGACCAGGGCGGCGCTGCTCGCTTACTGACGGTCTCTCCGGCTGAGAAGCACCAGCCAGGACAAGACTCAGCGCCCGATGCTGCGGCGATGCCTGCATGTCTACCGGGCGCTGAGTTGATCTGTAAACAGGGTGCACCCGGTCGTCGCGGGTGTCAAGGGTCACTTGCTGACACAGTCGATCGGCCGCCCGACGACGATCATGTGCGAGGCGCGCGGGGGTGCGGAATGTTCGCTGTGAGCAGGTGCGCACGCGTTGACCGGTCGGCGGGGCTCCGGTTGGATGGAGTCATGACTGATCGCACAAAGCCTGAGTTCGACGCCCCCACCGGTCCCGCTCCCTCGGAGCTCGTGGTCCGCGACCTCATCGAAGGTGATGGTGCCGAGGCCAAGCCCGGCGACACCGTCACCGTGCACTACGCCGGGGTCGAGTTCGAGTCCGGCGAGGAGTTCGACTCGTCCTGGGGGCGTGGTGAGACCATCCAGTTCCCGCTGCGCGGCCTGATCCAGGGCTGGCAGGATGGCATCCCCGGCATGAAGGTCGGCGGTCGCCGTGAGCTCGTGATCCCGCCGCACCTGGCGTACGGCCCCGCGGGCGGCGGACACTTCTTGTCCGGCAAGTCGCTGATCTTCATCATCGACCTCGTCGCAGTCGGCTGACCGACCTCTGCATGACGCGCCCTTCCCTGCGGGGGAGGGCGCGTTCTGCGTCGCCCTGTGGCTTTTCTCCAGGAGATTCCTATTCGAGGGAATGTATTCTTCTGAATG
The DNA here is from genome assembly GCF_023091245.1 of Microbacterium croceum. Classification (NCBI taxonomy): domain Bacteria; kingdom Bacillati; phylum Actinomycetota; class Actinomycetes; order Micrococcales; family Microbacteriaceae; genus Microbacterium; species Microbacterium croceum. The sequence continues at coordinate 2,152,942 of NZ_JAHWXN010000001.1, forward strand.
CGAGTTGACTACTCATATGCCGCAGTTGCGGCCCTTGTCCCGTAAGGAGATCCCATGACCACGATCGACGTTCCCGGCTACCGCCCCGGCACCTGGGTGCTGGACCCCTCGCACAGCGAGGTCACCTTCAGCGTCCGCCACATGATGATCTCCAAGGTGCGCGGCACCTTCGGCGTCAAGAGCGCGACTCTGATCGCTCCCGAGAACCCGCTCGAGGCCAAGGTCGAGGCGAGCGTCGACGTCACCTCGATCGACACCAAGGACGAAGGACGCGACACGCACCTGCGCTCCGCAGACTTCTTCGACACCGAGAACTTCCCGACCATGGAGTTCGTCTCGACCGGTGCGCGCGTCGAGGACGGCGACCTGTTCGTCGACGGCGACCTCACGATCCGCGGCATCACCAAGCCGGTGAGCTTCGAGCTCGACTTCGGCGGCTTCGGCAGCGACCCGTGGGGCAACTACAAGGCCGGCGCTTCGGCGAAGACCGTCATCAACCGCGAGGACTTCGGTCTGACCTGGAATGCCGCACTCGAGACCGGTGGCGTGCTCGTCGGCAAGGACGTCACGATCAGCCTCGACCTGCAGGGTTCCCTGCAGCAGGACTGATCACTGTGCGACGGAGAACCCCGGGCCCTCAGGGCTCGGGGTTCTCTGCGTCGTAGCCGCGGAACCTCGAGCTGCGACGAGCAAGGACCGCGACGAGCGCGATCACGAGGAAGCCGCCCAGCAGGGGAGGGAACCACAGCGCCGTGAACGTCGCGAGCGTGCCGGCGTAGAGCGCGCCGACCCGCGGACCGCCCGCGACCACGACGATGAACACGCCTTGCAGCCGACCGCGCATGGCATCGGGGACCGCGGCCTGCATCATCGTGTTCCGGTAGATCGAGCTGACGTTGTCGGCGGCGCCGGAGAACGCGAGAGCGATGCAGGCGAGCACGATCAGCGCGATGTGCGGACTCGTCTCCGTCGCGGGGTCTGTCCCGGCGCCGACCAGCAGGACGAGTCCGAAGAGCAGGATGGCTGCACCGTAGGCTTCGACCGCGCGCTCGATGCCGCGCCCGTGCCAGCGGTACTGCACCACGCGGCCGGAGAACAGGCTCGATGCGAACGTGCCGACCGCTACGGCGGCGGTGAGCAGCCCCGTCGTGAGTGCTCCACCCCCGAGGAGGACGGTGCCGAGCGCGGGGAAGAGTACCAGGGGCTGCCCGAACGTCATCGCGATGATGTCGAGGATGTACTGCATCCGGATGTTGCCGGCTCGGCGCAGGAAGCGCCAGCCGTCGACCAGAGACGCCAGCCCTGGGCGCACCACGTCTCCCTCGGGTCGCAGTGATGGCAGCGTCCACAGTCCGAGGAACATCGAGAGCATGAGGACGACGTCGATCGTGTAGGTCCAGCCGTAGCCGGTCAGGGCGACCAAGAGGCCGGCCAGTGCGGGGCCGGCCATGACGGTGAGCCCGAAGGCGACCCCGTTGAGGGCGGAGGCGGCGGCGAGCTTGTCGCGCGGGATCAGGCGAGGCACGATCGCGGTACGGGTCGCCATCCCGACCGAGTTGGCGGCCGAGTTGATCATGCTGAGAGCGTAGAGCCACCAGATCGTCTCGCCGCCCGACCACGTGAGGGCGGCGAGCAGCGCGGTCGACGCGAACGTCACGGTGGCGGCGATGAGTGCCACCCGGCGACGGTCGAACGCGTCGGCGAGCATGCCGCCGTAGAGGCCGGCGAGGATCATCGGGATGAGGCCGGCCACCGCGATCATCGAGACGGCGAAAGTGCTGCCCGTGAGTGCGAACACGTGCAGCATCACAGTGACGAGTGTGAGCTGTCCTCCGATGCCCGAGAGCGTGGATCCGATCCACATGCGCGCGAACGCCGGATTCTCGGTGAGAGGGCTCAGATCGATGAGTACTCCGCGCCGCGCACTCATCCTGTGATCTCGCCGTATCGCACCTCTCGAGCGTATCGGAGCACGAGGTCGGCGGCCCGTGCGGGCGCGGTCGTCGAAGAGCGTCCCGGGCTGGTAGACTCTTCAGGTTGCCGTTTGATCGGCCGCGGATAAAGAGAGCCCACGTATCAGGCGTCGGGCGCCGCGCAACGAACTGAAAGGGGATCCCATCTATGCCGCTCGAGTCTGACGCCAAGAAGGCGATCATGGAAGAGTACGCGACGCACCCCGGTGACACCGGATCCCCCGAGGTGCAGGTCGCAATGCTGACGCAGCGCATCAAGGACCTCACCGAACACCTCAAGGAGCACAAGCACGACCACCACTCGCGTCGTGGTCTGTTCCTCATGGTGGGTCAGCGCCGTCGTCTGCTCGGCTACCTCCAGGACATCGACATCGAGCGTTACCGCTCGCTGATCGAGCGTCTCGGGCTTCGCCGATAACGCGACCCTGCGTACAATCGCGCAGAACATTCTTGAGAAGGCCGTCCCAGGTGTGGGGCGGCCTTCGTCGTCGTCGGAGTTGATTCACGTGTGAGTTTCCATTAGGAAAGTGGTGAGCTTTCCACTCGGAAACAGAATGCGAGGTCGTCATGGACCAGAAACCGATGCGGGGCGCAGCGCCACTCGACCCGCCTTCGCCCGAAGTCGCGCGCCGCTATATCGACGAGGTCGGTCGTGTTCGCGAGCGCCGCGATGATCAGGTGAATCTCCGTCCGCAAGGCTGGCTGACGATCGTCCAAGGCGTGCTGGTGGCGGGACTGGTCGGCTCCACGATCGTCGCGTTCCGTGCCGGCGAGACGTCGGTGGCGATGCTTCTCGTCCTGGCGTTCCTGATGGCCGGGCAGGTGCTGACGGGCGTGACCGAACGATTCGGCGGGCAGCGCCGCTTCACTCGCCGGCGGTGGTTCTACTACGGCGCACTCGTGCTCGCGGGAGCGGGCGTCATCGCCACGTACCTGCTGAGCCTGTTGTCCGAGAACGGATCCTTCCTCCCGCTGGGCCTGATCCTCGCTCCCGCCGGCTTCGCGGTCCTCGTGCTCCTCGCCATCGGGACCTGTCAGTTGTGGCTGTCGCGTGGTGCACCGCAGGCAGCCAGACGAGAGCTCCCGCCGTTCGTCTGGCCGGCGCGGGGGACGACTCTGGCGTTCGGGATCCTGCTCGGCACCATGATCGTCACTGCAGCGATGGGAGAGACGCTGTTCACGTCGGTGCTCACCGTGCTGGCCGGCATCGCGCTCATCGTCGCGAGCGTCGGCGGCGGAACAGACTGGGGCCTGGCATACCTCGGCCAGGTCTGGCGGTGGCCGCAGTTCCTGATGCTGTTCGCAGGGATCGCGGCGCTCGGTGTCACTGTCGTCGTCGGGTCGACGGGGGCCGTCAATGCTCACGTCGGTGTCCTGGCCGGAGCGGGCATCGTCGTCCTGGCCCTGATCGCGTCGCTCGCGCCGTTGTCGGCGAAGGCGGACGGGCGTGCCTGACATCCGCGCGGCTGCGGACAGAGGTCACCCGCGTACCCGCCTCGACGACAACTTCGCCACACCGATCCGTTTCTCGATCCTCGCGTCGCTCGGCGACGGGGTCGAACTCGACTTCGCGACCCTCGCCGGTGTTCTGCAGGCGAACGATTCCGTGCTCAGCAAGGCGATCGCCCACCTGCAGGACGCGGGTTACCTGTCGACACGGAAGGGGTACGTCGGTAGCCGGCCGCGCACCTGGGTTCGGTCGACGACTGCCGGGCAGCGGGCTTTCGCCGGTCACCTCGGCGCGCTGCGGGAGATCGTCGAGCTCGGCGGAGGTCAGCTGACCTGGTCGTCAGGCCCGCACGACTGAACCTCTGATCGCGTCAGGGAGCCTGATCATCAGGCGCTCGCAGAGGCACTCGACTGGTAGCCGAACGCCTCTGCGCGTGCGTCAGGCCGAGGTGCCGACGAGGTCCGCATGGTGGATGGCCGCGACGTCCGGATGTGCGCGCAGGCGCGACTTCAGGGCGTTCTCGCCGTACAGTGCATGGATCGGGTTGCTCGGGTCATCGGTGACACCGTTCGCTTCGGCGGCGAGCTCGGCCGGTAGCTCGATCAGCGGAAGGCGCTTGTCGAGTGCCGGGTTGAAGAAGAACGGGATGGAGATGCGCTCGTCCGGGGCCTTCGGGGAGACGACGCGGTGGTTCGTCGCTTTGAGGTAGCCGCCGGTGGCGTACTCGAGCAGCTCGCCGATGTTGACGACGAAGGCACCCGGCACCGGGGGTGCGTCCACCCAGGCGCCGTCGCGCTCGACCTGGAGCCCGCCCTTGCCCGGCTCCACCCACAGCAGGGTGAGCACACCCGAGTCCTTGTGTGCGCCGACGCCCTGTTGGGGCTCGGGCGCATCCGTCCCCGGGTAGCGCACGATCTTGATCAGCGTCGAGGGTTCCCCGAAGTGCTCGTCGAAGTATGTCTCTTCGGCACCGAGCGTCTGCGCCCAGGCGCGCAGGAGCTTGCGGGCGACATCGGACAGGGTGGCGTGCCACTCGGCGACCACGTCCTGCAGCTCCGGCTGCGCGGCCGGCCACAGGTTCGGGCCCACCAGGCGGTTGAACGCGGGGCCGCCGACGATCGGCTGGCGCTCGGGTCCGATGTCGATCTGCTCGCGCCAGTCGACCTTGCCCTGCGTGCGTTCGCCGCCGACGCGCGTGTAGCCCCGGAAGTGCGGGCTGTTGACGTTCTCGATCGCGAGCTTGTCGGCCTCCGGCAGGGCGAAGAAGTCGAGCGCGGCCTGGTGCAGTCGCGCCTCGAGCTCGGGGGAGATGCCGGTTCCGGTCAGGTAGAAGAACCCGACATCGTGCGTCGCGGCGCGCAGATCGTCGCGGAACCGCGTGGCCGACTCGGGGCCGTTGTCGAGCTCGGACAGGTCGAGGATGGGAAGCGAGAGTTCAGCCATGACCCGAGGGTAGATCCGCGTGCTCGGAGCGCGGCCGAGTGTTGCGTCGCGTTACTTTCCCCGACGACTGCCCGCATCTCCACTGTGGCTGCCCTTTGTCCGCACATCGGATGTCACGAACGGTCGACCTGCGGTGATAAAGTCTCGTTGGTAAGGGATGCCTTACCTCATCGATCTGCAGAGAGTTTCATTCCGTGCTCGCCACCTTCCTGATCGGCCTCCGCGAGGGGCTCGAAGCCGCGCTCGTCGTCGGCATTCTCGTCGCCTACCTCCGACGGCTCGGCCGCCAGGACGCGCTTCCGAAGCTGTGGGCGGGTGTGGGTCTCGCGATCGTCCTCGCCCTCGGAATCGGTGCGGTACTCACCTTCGGTGCGTACGAGCTGACCTTCACGGCGCAGGAGCTGATCGGCGGCCTGCTCTCCCTCCTCGCGGTCGGCATGGTCACCTGGATGATCTTCTGGATGCAGCGCGCCGGCCGCACCATGAAGGCGACACTCGAAGGCGGCGTGGACAAAGCTCTCACCACGGGGGGCCTCTGGGCGCTCGTCGCGATCGGGTTCGTATCCGTCTCGCGCGAGGGAATCGAGACCACCCTGCTGCTGTGGTCGATGGTGCAGTCCTTCGGCGATGCTCCGACTGCGATCGTCGGGGCCTTGCTCGGGCTCGCTGCCGCCGTCGTGATCGGCGGGCTGATCTCGCGGGGCGCTGTCACGCTCGATCTCCGACGCTTCTTTGCCTGGACCGGCGGATTCCTGGTCGTCGTCGCCGCCGGCGTGCTCGCCTATGCGGTCATGGATCTGCAGGAAGCCGGTGCGATTCCCGGGCCGTTCACGCCCGCAGCCCCCATCGACCCCGCCACCGGCGATGTCGCGATCGGGTGGGCTGCCTTCCCGTTCGGATGGGCCTTCGACGTGTCGACCGCCATCGCCCCGCGAGGACCGCTCGCGGCGATCCTGCAGGCGACCGTCGGCTTCATGCCCGCCATGACCTGGTTGCAGGTCGTCGGGTGGACCCTCTACATCACCATCGTCGGATCGTTCTACGTCCGCGGTCTTCGTCCGCGTCGTCCCTCGACGCCGCAGCCCGCTGCGGACCCGGACGCCGCCACGAAGACCTCTCTCGCACAACAAGGAGCAGCATGACCACCCCCTATCGGATCCTCGGCGTGCTCGCCGCCACCGGAGCTGCGGCGCTCGTCCTGAGCGGATGCGTCGCCAAGACCGACGTCGACGCTGCCGCCGCGTTCGATGTCTCCTCCACCGACAGCGACTGCGTCGTGTCGGGTTCGACGGCCGCCAGCGGAACCCTGACGTTCTCGGTGGCCAACGACACCGATCAGATCACGGAGTTCTACCTGCTCGCCGAAGACGGCCTGCGCATCGTCGGCGAGGTCGAGAACATCGCGCCGTCGGCGTCGCGTACCCTCACGGTGGTCGCGCAGCCGGGCGAGTACTACACCCTGTGCAAGCCCGGCATGATCGGCGAGGGCGTGGGCAAGGCCTCCTTCACAGTCACCGGCGAGCGGGTGAGCGTCGATGGTCCGGGCGCCGAGCAGAAGCAGCAGGCCGTCGACCTCTACGGCGCGTTCGTCAAGGATCAGGTCGGCCAGCTCGTTCCCGCCGTCGAGGACTTCGTCGCCGCCTACGAGTCCGGCGACGATGAGACCGCCCGCGCGCTCTTCCCGCAGACCCGCGCCTACTACGAGCGCATCGAACCGGTCGCCGAGGCGCTGGGCGACCTCGATCCGCGCATCGACTACCGCGAGGTCGACGCCGTCGCCGAGGGACTCGACTGGACCGGCTTCCACCGTATCGAGAAGGACCTGTGGGTGCCGGCGAAGGACGCGCTGAACGCCGACGGCGAGACGTCGGCGTGGCAGGACTGGGCGCCGTCGACACCCCAGGAGCGCGCCGACTTCGGTGACATGCTCCTCGCCGACGTGCAGGAGCTCTACGACTACGTGCACTCCGACGACTTCACCACCGCGCTCGACGACCAGGGCATCGGCGGCATCTCGAACGGGGCGATCGCGCTGCTCGACGAGGTCGCGACCGGCAAGATCTCCGGCGAGGAGGACTGGTGGTCCGGCACCGACCTCTACGACTTCGCGGCGAACGTCGAGGGATCGAAGATGGCCTTCTCTCTCGTGCAGGACTTCGCAGCGGCCCAGGGCGACGACGGCGCGGCGCTCGTCGCCGAGATCGAAGACGGCTACGCCGCGCTCGAGACATCGCTCGCCGCGCACGGCTCCCTCGCCGATGGCTTCGTGGGCTACTCCGAGCTCACCGACCAGGACAAGCGGGAATTCACCGATCTGATCAACGCCCTGGCCGAGCCGCTGTCGCAGCTCACCGGCACGGTGCTCGACTGATCCGCTGACCGGATACGATCACGCACGTGAATGAATCAGGAACGGATGCCGCGGCCGAAGAAGCGTCGAGCGCGGAGCAGGCTGCGGCATCCGCTCCGGCCGGTCTGAGCAGGCGGGGTCTGCTCGGACTCGCGATCGGCGGTGGAGTCGCGGGGCTCGCCGTCGGTGCGGGAGCCGGACTCGCCGGTGGAGTCGCGCTAGGGAGGGCGCGGGCCGCGGCGGACGCGCAGGACCCCTACGCCTTCTTCGGCGACCATCAGGCCGGAATCACGACTGCGGTGCAGGATCATCTGCACTTCGCGTCGTTCGACATGATGCCGCGCACCGACCGCGACGACCTGATCTCTCTCCTGCAGGACTGGTCGTACGCGGCGTCTCGCATGACCCAGGGCCTCGAAGTCAGTGCGACGGGTGCTGTCGGCGGTCCGGCGGAGCAGCCGCCGGAGGACACCGGCGAAGCGCTGGGCCTGCCCGCAGCGGGGCTCACGATCACCTTCGGCTTCGGTCCTGGACTGTTCGAGAACGAAGACGGCGACCGGTATGGAATCGCGGCGCTGCGCCCGAAAGGTCTCGAGCGACTTCCCGCCTTCCTTGGCGACGACCTCGATCCGCAGGGTTCGCACGGCGACCTGTGCATCCAGGCCTGTGCGGACGACCCGCAGGTGGCGGTGCACGCGATCCGCAATCTCAGCCGGCTCGCGTTCGGGCGTGCGCGACTGCGCTGGTCGCAGCTCGGTTTCGGCAAGACCTCGCGCACGACCGCGACCGCCGCGACTCCACGCAATCTGTTCGGCTTCAAGGACGGTACTGCGAACATCCTGGCCGACGACCAGAAGGCGCTGGACGCGCACGTCTGGGTGGCGGATGAGGACGAGCCGAGCTGGCTCGCCGGCGGGTCGTATCTCGTCGCCCGCAAGATCGCGATGCTGATCGAGACCTGGGATCGGGTGCGTCTCGCCGAGCAGGACACGATCGTCGGCCGAGACAAGGGGGAGGGCGCTCCGCTCTCCGGAGGCGACGAGTTCACGGCGCCGAACTTCAGCGGGACATCGATCGACGCGAACAGCCACGTCAGGCTCGCGCATCCGGAGCAGAACGACGGTATCCGCATCCTCCGCCGCGGCTACAACTACGTCGACGGCAACAACGACCTCGGGCGTCTGGACGCCGGACTCTTCTTCCTGTCATACCAGCGGGATCCGGCGCACTTCATCACACTGCAGCGGCGCCTGTCAACGGACCTGATGAACGAGTACATCCGCCACGTCGGATCAGGCATCTGGGCGATTCCGCGTGGGGCGCGGCCGGGTTCCTATGTCGGCGCCGAGCTGTTCGCCTAGCCGCGCAGGCGCTCCGGTCTGCGCCACAGGCTCAGGAGGCGAGCGTCTCGACCACGAAAGCCACCATCGCGTCGGCGCCGAAGTGGTCGTCGGCAGTGATGGTCACCACTGCGTCAGCCGTGAAGATGAGCAGCTGACCATAGGCGCCGTGGAGTCGCCAGGCGTCGCCGGGTCCACCCCAGCCGGCAAGCGCGTAGCGGTCGTACCCCGGGCTCTCACCCGCGACCACCCAGTCGGAGTGCATGGCATCGATCCACGCCGGCGCGACCAGCTGACGCCCCTCCCAGACACCGCGATCTCGGATCAGTCGCCCGAGGCGGGCCATCTCCTCTGTCCGCAGAGCCACGCCGCCACCGGCGACGATCCGGCCGTTCGGGCATCGCTCCCACGGGACCTGCGTCAATCCGAGCGGGGCGAACAGTCGGGGTTCGAGGTAGGCCGCGACATCGCCGACCTGCGTCTCGATGACGCGCATGGCGGTATAGGTGCTCGCGTTCGAGTACTGGAAGCGCCGCCCCGGCGTTGGCCGCCCGAGGAACTCCGACGCGAGGTCGGGCCAGTCGGTCATCATCGTCTCCGACCAGGGGAGGTCGATGCCGCTCGTCATCGTGAGCAGGTGGCGGAGCGTGACCTGATCGACCCCGTCACCGAGCGCGAAGCCCTTCAGATACGCCGCGACCGGTGCGTCGAAGGAGATGTACCCTTCCTCGGCGGCGATCGCGGCCGCCATGACGCAGATGCCCTTCGCCACCGAGTGGATGTCCTCTCGGATGTCGGGGGTCCATCGGTGCGTGGCCGTGTCCGCACCGATCAGCACGTGGAGGCCGTGTGCCCCGAATCCGGTCGAAGCTGTTTCCTGCACGATGCGGTCACGGATCGTCTCAGCACGGGTCACCCCTTCACGGTACCCGGAGTCGGTGGTTCCGCGGCGCCGTCATCGGCGCGGTCGGCGTGCCCCGGTGGGATCGTTCCGGCTGCCCTCTCGTGAGGCGAGGGCAGGGTCGGCGAACAGCCACTTCGGTCGCGGTTCGACGAGCGGCCGGAACACGCGTCGTACGGGCGCGGTGGCCAGTGCCAGCGCGACGAGCACCGAGAGCACGGTGACGAGCGGCAGCCAGAGCCAGGTCGGCTCCAGGTCGCGCAGCACCCCGGTCTCGCGGAAGGGGTAGAGGACGAAGGAGTGCAGGAGGAACACGTACATCGTGTACTGCCCGAACTTCGTCCACCAGTGCGTTCCCCGCGGGATCAGTGCGAAGAACGCCGTGCTCAGCACGACGGCGAGCACCATCAGCGCGAGGCGGACGCCGCCGGCCCACCACTGCTCGCCTCCGAGGTCGGCATAGGAGTCCTCGTAGAACAACCAGTGGCGCAAGTCGGCAGCCTGCCAGACGGGTAGCCAGTTCCAGGCGGCCCACCCGGTGGCGGCGATCACGCCGATCGCGACTGCGCGCACCCACCACGGACGGAGATCCAGAAGTCGGAAGCGGCGGACGATGTCGTGCTCGCGCAGCCACCACCCGAGGGCGAAGAAGGGCAGGAGTCCGAGGGTGCGGGACAACGAGAAGGTGCTGTCCACGTTGGGCAGGTAGCCGACTCCGAGGGATATCAGCACGGTCCAGGCCAACGGCCAGCGCAGCAGCGCCAGATAGGGGAGCACCAGGCGGAAGATCCCGAGCGCGAGCAGGAACCACAGCGTCCAGGACGGCTGCGTGATGTTCGGGTTCGCCTGACCCTCCACCAGCCACTTCGTCAGGGTCCAGAGCAGTTCGAAGATCACGTACGGCACGAGGATGTCGGTGATCACCCTGGCCATCTGCGTCTTGGTGGGCGAGCCCGACTTGGAGAAGTAGCCGGAGATGATCGCGAACGCCGGCATATGGAACGCGTACAGCGTGAGATAGAAGGCGAACGCGATGTCGGAGTCGTAGATGAGGCGCTGGATCGCGTGCCCGAGCACGACGAGCACGATGCACAGGTAGCGTGCGTTGTCCCAGAAGGGCACGCGGCGCCGCGGCTTGGCAGCGGAGCCCGCGCCCGTCGGTGGTCCTGCGATGTCCGCGCCGGCGCTGTTCATCCTCCGAGGCTACTCGGGGAATAAAGTTGCTCGTGTCACGTTGACTCAGATACATTCAAATGAATAGAAGCGGATGCCGAGTCATCCGGTTCGGAGAAGACGGAGCAATCATGAGCGAGCAGTCAGGCGCGCAGGCGATGCAGTTCGGCATCATGTCGGTCAGCGACATCACCCGCGATCCCACCACGGGAGTCACGCCCAGCGAGCAGGAGCGGATCAAGGCCACCCTGGCCATCGCGAAGCACAGCGAAGAGGTGGGCCTCGACGTGTTCGCGATCGGCGAGCACCACAACCCGCCGTTCTGGTCGTCCAGCCCCACGACGTTCCTCGCCGCCCTCGCCGCGCAGACCGAGCGTCTGATCGTCTCGACGTCCACGACGCTGATCACCACGAACGACCCGGTGCGCATCGCCGAGGAGTACTCGATGCTCCAGCACGTCTCCGACGGTCGCATGGACCTCATGCTCGGTCGCGGCAACACCGGACCGGTCTACCCCTGGTTCGGACAGGACATCCGCCAGGGACTCCCGCTCGCGATCGAGAACTACGCCCTGCTGCACAAGCTGTGGCGGGAGGACGTGGTCGACTGGGAGGGCAAGTTCCGCACCCCGCTGCAGGGGTTCACCTCGACGCCCCGTCCGCTCGACGGCGTCGCGCCCTTCGTGTGGCACGGCTCCATCCGCACGCCGGAGATCGCCGAGCAGGCTGCGTACTATGGCGACGGCTTCTTCGCGAACAACATCTTCTGGCCCAAGGAGCACTACCAGCGTCTGATCGAGCTCTACCGTCAGCGCTACGCCCACTACGGTCATGGCACGCCGGAGCAGGCGATCGTCGGGCTCGGCGGTCAGGTGTTCATGGCGGCGAAGTCGCAGGACGCCGTGAACGAGTTCCGGCCGTACTTCGACAACGCTCCCGTCTACGGCCACGGCCCGAGCATGGAGGACTTCACCGAGATGACGCCGCTCACCGTGGGCTCGCCCCAGCAGGTGATCGACCGCTACGCCGCGATGCGCGAGCACTATGGTGACTACCAGCGTCAGCTCTTCCTGATCGATCACGCCGGCCTGCCGCTGAAGACGGTGCTGGAGCAGCTCGACATCCTGGGGTCCGAGGTCGTACCGGTGCTGCGTAAGGAGCTGGCGAAGGATCGTCCGGCCGCGGTTCCCGACGCTCCGACCCACGCCGCGCGCGTGAAGGCGGAGTTCGGCGACGGCCCCACCCGCCAGGCGCGTCCCGGTGCGAATCGCGGAGACAACCTGACCGGGGACTCGCCCTACCAGGACACGCCCGCCCCCGCGGGCGCCGCGTTCGGTCTCAGCCGGAAGGAGGCCTGAGATGGCCACCCGCCGCATCGCGGTGATCTCCGCGGGGCTCTCGAATCCTTCCTCGACGCGGATGCTGGCTGACCGCCTCGCGGCCGAGACCGTGAAGGCGCTCGCCGGGCACGACATCGAGGCCAGCGTCGACGTGATCGAGCTGCGCGACTACGCACACGACATCACGAACAACCTGCTCACCGGGTTCGCGCCGCCCGCACTGGAGACCGCGATCAACACCGTGGTCTCCGCGGACGCGCTGATCGCCGTCACGCCGATCTTCTCCACGAGTTACAGCGGGTTGTTCAAGTCGTTCATCGACGTGCTCGACCCCGATGCGCTCACCGGGAAGCCCGTGCTCATCGGCGCCAATGCGGGGACGGCGCGGCATTCGCTCGCGATCGACTACGCCATCCGTCCGTTGTTCGCCTACCTGCACGCCGAGGCCGTGTCGACGGGCGTCTTCGCCGCGTCGAGCGACTGGGGCGGGGCAGGGGATGATGTGGCACCGCTCGCGAAGCGTGTCGAGAAGGGCGCACGCGAGCTCGCCGAGGCGATTGCACGCCGAGAGACCGCGGCCGTGGTCGACCCCTACGACCCGGCGACCTACCTCGGTGAAGGGCGCTCCTTCGGCCACATGCTCGGCGGTCTCGCGGGCGAGTGATCGTGCGGGGCATGACGCCGTCGACGATGTCCGAGGGGCATCATATGGTGGCGTCATGTCCCGTTTCACTGCATTCGACGACGTCCGCGGCGCGCTGACAGGATCCCTGATCCTTCCCTCCGACGACGGATACGACGAGGCGCGCCGCCCCTGGAATCTCGCCATCGCGCAGCATCCCGCCGTCGTGGCGACGCCCGCCGATGTGTCGGATCTGCGCATGCTCCTGGGGGCAGCGGCCGACCTCGGTGTGCAGATCGCGGTCCAGCCGGGCGGTCATGGGGCTTCAGGCGACCTCGCCGATGCGCTGCTGGTGCGCATGTCGGGCTTCGACGCGCTCGACATCGACCTCACGCGGGGAACGGCCGTCATCGGCGCCGGTGTGCGCTGGGGCCGGGTGGTCGACGCCCTCGAGGGAACGGGATGGGTGGCGCCCGCCGGCACGAGTCCCGTGGTCACCGCGACGGGCTACACGCTGGGCGGTGGGCATTCGTGGTTCAGCCGCACAGCGGGACTCGGATCCGACAACCTGCGCGCGGCGTGGGTGCTGCGCACGGATGGCACGCACGAGCGCGTCGACGACGAGACCGATCCCGATCTGATGTGGGCACTGCGCGGTGCCGGGGGTGTCGTCGGCATCGTCACCGCGATCGAGATCGACCTGGTCCCGGCCCCGTCGCTGTGGGGTGCGACGCTGGTGTTCGACGCGGCAGATGCACCCGCCGTGCTGCGTGCGGTGCGTGACCTCTCTGCCGACGCGCCCCCGACGCTGAACGTCTTCACGAACTCGATGCGCATGCCCGACGCGCCTCCGCTGCCGCCGGAGATCCGCGGACAGAGCTTCGTGATGGTGCAGGCTCTCTCGACGGAGGGCAGCGCAGACGCATTCCTCACGGCGATCCGGTCCGCCGGCACCGTGCGCCGAGACCAGTCCGGAGCGACCTCGCCGGCCCTCCTGAGCGCGCAGTCGAACGAGCCGACCGATCCGACGCCCAGCCGCGGAGCATCCGTGGCCCTGCGCACGCTCGACGATGCCGTGATCGACGAGTTGATCGCGTACCGCGATCGACCGGACCAGGCGTCGATCATCGGCATCGACATCCGCATGCTCGGCGGAGCACTCGATGCGCCGCGTCGGCCCGGCTTCGCCTCGCTGCAGGGGGTGGGGTGGATCGTCTACGCGCTTGCGCCGCTGTTCCCCGGCGCGCCGAGCGAACCGGGAGACGCCAGCCTGTCCGGTCTCCGTGCGCTCCTCGCGCCGAGCGCTGCCGAGCGCACGGTACCGACCTTTCTCAGTCCGGGGCGCACGCTCGAGCAGGCTGCCCCGGCGAGCGAGGTCGCGCGGCTTCGCGAGATACGCGAGAAGTCCGACCCTTCTGCGCTGCTCCACGAAGGGCGGCTGCCACGCTGACATTCACGCGGCCGGTGCGACGCGGCGCGGCTATCTCCAGCGGTACTCGGTCTCCGGCCGGCCACGGGCGCCGTAACGTGCGCCACGCGCCACCAGGCCCTCCGCCGCGAGATGCTCCAAATAGCGCCGCACCGCGACTCGCGACATGCCGAGATGTTCCGCTGCTTCGGTCGCCGACAACGGTCCTGCGGCGCGGACCTCGGCGGTGACGCGTTCCAGCGACGCGGAGGAGAGACCCTTCGGCAGAGTGATCGATCCGGTTGCGCGTCCCAGCAGCGCATCGATCTCCGCCTGCGTGGCTTGACCTGCTGTCGCGGTGGCCTGAGTCCGGTGGTCGCGGTACTGCGCCATCCGTTCCTCGAACACCGCGAAGGGGAAGGGCTTCACCAGGTACTGGAAGACGCCGAGCGCCGCCATCTGCCGCACGGTGTCCGCGTCGCGTACCCCGGTGATCGCGATCACATCGACCGCGGCCGCACGCGCCCGAAGGATGCGCAGCACATCGAGGCCGGAACCGTCGGGCATCGTGACGTCGAGCAGCACCAGATCGAAAGCATCAGGCCCCGGTCTGTCCAGCACCGCAGTCACGGCGGCGCGCGCGCCCGCGCACTCGCCGGCGACGACGAAGCCGTCCAGTCGCGCCACGTAGTTTCGGTGCAGCTCCAGAGTCAGGGCGTCGTCGTCCACGAGCAGGGTGCGGATCATCGTGGCCTCCGCGGCGTGTCTGCCCGCGGGAGCATCACGCGGAAGGTGGTCGGGTGTGCGAAGAGCTCGACAGTGCCTCCGGCGTCATCGACCACGGCCTTGACGAGAGCGAGACCGATGCCGCGTCCGTCCGTGCCGCCAGGTTTCGTGGAGAATCCGGAGGTGAAGATCCGCTCGCTGAGTTCTTCCGGCACCCCGGCCCCGCTGTCGGAGACCTCGAGGACGATCCCGCCCTCCGGGGAAGGGCTCAACGCCACGCTGACCCAGCGGTCGTCCGAGTCGGCGGCGGCATCCAGCGCGTTGTCGACCAGGTTGCCGAGCACGGACACGCTGTCCACGACGGAGAGCGGCGATCGAGGTGTGTCAGGTTCGATGCGCACACGCCAGTCGATCCCGCGTTCCTTCGCCTGTGACGCCTTGCCGAGCAGGAGCGCCCCGACGGCAGGGTCACCGTGTCGCCTGGCGGTCACCTGATCCACGAGCGACTGGCTCTGACGTGACGTCTCGGTCAGGATCTCGATCGCCTCCGCGCTGCGACCGAGCTCGAGCAGGGCGACGGCCGTGTGCATGCGGTTTCCGTGCTCGTGCGTCTGTGCGCGCAGCGCGTCGCCGAGCGTGCGGATGGACTCGTAGGACGAGACGGCGTCGCGCACCTGTCCCGGTGGCAGGTCTCCGGCGATTCTTCGGGTGATCCGGCGGGCGATCCACGCACCCAGTGCGCCGAAGACGACCAGGCCGGCGGTGATCGCGAGCGAGAGCGGGATGCGTCGGATCACCGTCTCGGAGATCGACTCGATCGTGACGCCTGCCGCCACCCACCCGAGCAACTCGCCGTCGCCGTCCGTCACGGGCTCGATCGTGCGGACCGATGGCCCCAGCGTCCCTGTGAAGACCTCGGTGAGGGGGCTCGGATCCTCCGGGATGGTCCCCAGATAGCGCCGACCGATCTGTTCGACGTCGGGGTGGGTGATCCGTACCCCCGTGGTCGTCATCACGGTGATGAAGTCGAGGTCGGCGTCCTCGACGATCGACATGGCATACGGCTCCAAGACTCGAGTCGCGTTCGCCTGGTCGCCCGCCGCGAGTGCGGAGCTGACGACGGGGGAGTTCGCCAGGGCGATGGCCGTGGCGGATGTCACGCGTTCGGCTTCCGCGCGGATGGCGCGCTGCGCATCGACGACCAAGAACACCGCGACGAGCACGCCGATGATCAGGGCGGCCGCCAGCAGGACCAGGAACACCCGTGATGCGGCGCTGCGAGCCGTATGAGCCAACGCATCCTCCGCTCGTCGTCGATCTCGGTCGTGACCAATACGACCACAAATGGTGCCAGACGGGGAAGTCCGCGACCGTGGGTGCACCGGCGGCGACGTGGCAACCGGGCATGAGACGAAGACGTTCATGATCAAGGAGGAAACATGGCCATCACGACAGGGTTCTCACTTCCGGGATTCCACTGGCGGCGAGGCAAGCAGGCCTGGGACCGGCACACCTGGCTGTACGTGTCGGTGATCATCGCGGTCGTGCTCGGTGCGGCCGTCGGCCTCATCTGGCCGGAGGTCGGGCAGAGTCTCGAGCCGATCGGCAAGGGCTTCGTGTCGCTGATCAAGATGATGATCGCCCCGATCATCTTCTGCACGATCGTCGTCGGTGTCGGGTCGATCGCGAAGGCGGCGACCGTCGGCAAGATCGGCGGGCTGGCACTGCTCTACTTCATGGTCATGTCCACGTTCGCGCTCGCGATCGGCCTGGTCGTCGGCAACATCATCCACCCCGGTGCAGGCCTCGACATGGCGAACGCGAGCTACGACGCGACCGAGACCGAGGCGAAGACGACGACCGAGTTCATCCTCGGCATCATCCCGACGACCTTCTTCTCCGCCTTCACAGGTGAGAGCGTCCTGCAGGTCCTGTTCATCGCGTTGCTGGTGGGCTTCGCCCTCCAGGGGCTCGGCGAGAAGGGCGCCCCGATCATGGATGCGGTCAAGAACCTCCAGAAGCTGGTCTTCCGCATCCTCGGCATGATCCTGTGGCTCGCCCCGCTCGGCGCCTTCGGTGCGATCGCCGCGGTGGTGGGCAAGACGGGCATCGCCGCTATCTGGAGTCTCGGCGTGCTGATGATCGCGTTCTACATCACCTGCATCCTCTTCATCGTGGTGGTGCTCGGGACGCTGCTCTACGCCGTCACCCGGGTCAACATCTTCCGTCTGGTGAAGTACCTGGCTCGGGAGTATCTGCTCATCGTCGGTACCTCGTCGTCGGAATCCGCGCTGCCACGCCTCATCGCGAAGATGGAGCACATCGGCGTCTCGAAGCCGGTCGTCGGCATCACCGTGCCGACGGGGTACTCGTTCAACCTCGACGGCACGGCGATCTACCTGACCATGGCGTCGCTGTTCATCGCGACCGGGATGGGACAGCCGATGTCGATCGGCGAGCAGATCGGTCTGCTGGTGTTCATGATCATCGCCAGCAAGGGAGCCGCCGGCGTCACCGGTGCCGGGCTCGCCACGCTCGCGGGAGGACTCCAGGCCTACCGTCCCGATCTCGTCGATGGCGTCGGCGTGATCGTGGGTATCGACCGGTTCATGTCGGAGGGACGCGCGCTCACCAACTTCACCGGCAACGCCGTCGCCACGCTGCTGATCGGCACGTGGACTCGTCAGATCGATCGGGACCGGGTGCAGCAAGTGCTGAGCGGCGCGATTCCCTTCGAGGAGTCGCAGCTCGACGGAGTCGACGAGCACGGGATGGCTGAAGAACGGGAGGCCGTCGACGTCCAGGGTCTGAAGGAGTCGGCGCTCGATGAGATGGCCGCGAAGGAGGCGCGCGCCCGGGTCCGGGCCGCAGCGAGATGACCACTCACAGAGCGGAGTGAGGGATGCGGGAGTCGACGAGCGTCGGCTCCCGCATCCGTGTGGTCAACCGCTCTTGCGTCGGAACTCGCGCCGCGTCTGCGGGGCGGGCGCGCCGTGCACGGCGGAATCGCCGTCGAGGTGTGCCTCGCCCTGCCGGTGGTGCGCGTTCTTCTTCTCGAGCGCTTCCTTGAACTTGCGCTTCATCTCCTCAGCGGAGGTGGCGCCTTCTTCGGTGCTCATGTTCGCCAGCCTAAGGCACAGGTGTGGGGACGGGGCACTCAGTTGCGGGCTCGGCGGGTGACGACGTCGATCAGCAGGCCGATACCGACGGCCACGCTGATCGACACCGGGACTGCGACGAGTGGTCCGCCGGGAAGGACCGCGGCGACGGCCGCGCCCACGGCCGCCTGGTAGGCCGCCCAGCCGATCGCTGCGAGCGTGACCAAGGTCAGGTAGCGCGGAGGATGGATGCGCGATGCACCGGCGACGAGATTGATCGCGAGTCGCGCGAAGGGGATGAACCGCGCCGTGAACAGCACCGTCGCCGTGCCGGTGTCCAGTCGGCGCCGCGCCCATCCGAGGGCTTGCTGGATGCGGGGCGCGCGCATCCAGCGCCAGCGTTCCACTCCGACCTGCCGACCGATCAGGTAGCAGCAGACATCGCCCAGCGTGGC
The DNA here is from genome assembly GCF_023091245.1 of Microbacterium croceum. Taxonomy (NCBI): domain Bacteria; kingdom Bacillati; phylum Actinomycetota; class Actinomycetes; order Micrococcales; family Microbacteriaceae; genus Microbacterium; species Microbacterium croceum. The sequence goes on from NZ_JAHWXN010000001.1 coordinate 2,171,221, forward strand.
AGCCACCGCGGCACAGGCGATGACGGCCCAGAGTGGTGGGGACCCGGTGGACACGGCGAGGGCTCCGAGCGCGGTGACGGCGATCTCCCCGGGGATGACCACGAAGAACGCGTCGCCGAGAACCAGCACGCTCATGAGGGCGAGGCTCCAGGGGCCGGTCAGAGACGCGGTGAGCAGGTCGGCAGGCACACCCACACGGTGCCTTCCGTGGGTGAACAGGAACCAAAGGGCGCATAGCCGGTGACCGGCGCTCCAGCATCCGGTGAACATCTGATGATGGCGACCGCATCCGCGGCTGAGAGGCTGCCGGGGCCGTCATCCTGGGGATGTGAGAGTCGCGATCGTGACAGAGTCCTTCCTTCCCCACATGAACGGCGTCACCGGGTCGGTGCTGCAGATCCTGCGTCACCTCGAGAACTCCGGGCACGAGGCCCATGTGATCGCTCCTGCTGCCGCGGGGATCCCCTCGTCGGTGAGCGGCGCCATGATCGAGTCCATCCCGAGTCTCGCGCTGCCGGGATACCGGAACGTCAGAGTCGGCACGTCATCCGCGCACCGGGTGGCCTCGTCGTTGCGGTGCTTCCAGCCGGATGTGGTGCACCTGGCGTCGCCGTTCGCGCTCGGGTGGCGCGGAGTTCTCGCCGCGGAGCGCCTCGGGACCGCCGCAGTCGCCGCCTATCAGACGGACGTCGCGGCTTACACGGAGCGCTACGGGATCGCCGCGACGACCGGGTTCGCGCAGACGCATATCGCCCGGCTGCACCGCAGGGCCACGCTCACCCTCGCCCCATCGTCCGACGCGCAGAGCCAGCTCGAGCAGCTCGGAGTGGATCGGCTGCGCCGCTGGGGGAGAGGAGTCGACGCGGAGCGCTTCCACCCGATGCGCCGTGATCTCGCGTTGCGTGCCCGGTGGGGAGTGGGGGGAGAAGCCGTGATCGGCTACGTCGGACGCCTCGCCCCGGAGAAGCAGGTGGAGGATCTTGCGGTGCTGCAGTCGGTGCCCGGGGCGCGGGTGGTGATCGTCGGGGACGGTCCGAGCCGTGCGCGCCTGGAGTCCCTGATGCCGGATGCGCTCTTCCTGGGACACCTGGACGGCGACGCGCTCGCCGCGGCCATTGCCTCCTTCGACGTGTTCGTGCATCCGGGGGAGAGTGAGACGTTCGGGCAGACCCTGCAGGAGGCGCACGCGAGCGGGATTCCCGTGGTCGCGACCGGGCGAGGAGGTCCGCTGGATCTCGTGCGGATGGGCGTGGACGGATGGCTGTATCGACCGGGCGACCTGGACGACCTGCGGATGCGGGTTGCCGACCTCACCGGTGATGCACGCAAGCGACGCGCCTTCGGAGAGGCGGGATTCACCGCGGTGCAGGGCAGGTCATGGTCCAGCGTCTGCGAACAGCTTCTCGGCCACTATGAGGAGGCCCGGGCGTTGAAGCGGGTGGACACGGCCGTGCGCGCTCGCCGCGTGGTGCGGCCTGAACGATCGAGGCCGGTCGCGTCGACACGGTGGCGGCGCTATGTGGCGCTGGGCGACTCGCTGACCGAGGGGCTCTGCGATCCTGCCCCCGACGGCGCCTTGCGTGGGTGGGCGGATCGTCTCGCCCTGCTCCTCGCCTCGCGGGGAGGTCTGCACTACGCCAACCTCGCGATCCGCTCGAAGCGAGTCAGCGATGTCTGCGGGTCCCAGCTGCAGAGAGCACTCGAGCTCAGGCCGGACCTGGTGTCGATCCTGATCGGTGCGAATGATCTCGTGAAGAGCCGGGTCGACATCCCTGCGCTCGCCGCATCGCTGGAGAGAGCTGTCGTGCAGCTGCGCGCGATCGGCGCAGATGTCGTGCTGGTGACGCCGTTCCTTCCCGGTCGTCGCGCCGCGGCGATCTACACCACGCGTTTCGCTGCCTTCGCGACCGCGCTCGCGGGGATCGCTGCGCGCACGGGGGCGATCCTGATCGACACGGATCTGCACCCCACGCTGGGGGACCGCCCGCACTGGGGTGAGGACCTCGTGCACCTCAGCAGCCGAGGACATCGCTTTCTGGCGTACCGCGTCGGCGAGGTGCTCGCTGTGCCGCATGCCGACGCGCTGGGGCTGCTCGACGCCGCACTGCATGAGCACGAGCCCATCGGTACCGGCCTCTGGTGGCGACGCCACGCACTGCCCTGGGTGTGGCGGCGGATGCACGGTCGTGCCGCGGGCGACGGTCGTAGCGCCAAACACGACGACTACGTGTACCTGGGGAGATCGTCGGCGGCGCAGGACGTCTCTGTGGGCTGAGCGGCGCTCTCGCTTCGCGGGCAGACTGCAGCGGGCCGCGCCTGTGGCTCACGTGGCGGAGTTGTCGAGCGGCTGCCCCCAAACCGCAGGGCGGGTGGGATCGAGTGGCCCTCACCCGCCGACGCTCATCGCCGCAGTCCGGTCGTGAAAGGTGCCGGCGCTGAGAGGTTTGCTGCGGGACCGTCGATGCCTCGCGAGCGGAGGTCGTGGTCGCCGCCATCGTCGTGCGGGGTCCCACCAGGCGGGTCCGCGGACGGTGGGGGTGCCGTTGTCCATACGGATCTCCCACCCGGACGTATCGAGGGTGCGGTGGTGATGCCAGCACAACGTCACGCCGTTGTCGGTATGGGTCGGTCCGCCGCGGGCATGTTCTTGCACGTGGTGGATCTCACACCACGACGCCGGAACATGGCACCCGGGGATGAGGCATTCTTTGTCGCGGAGGGTGATCGCCCGCCGTTGGTGGGTGGTGAAGATGCGGTCGGTGCTCCCGATGCCGATGATGCGCCCTTCGGGGTCGAACAGCACCCGTTGGATTGTGCCCCCGCAGGCGGTGTGTCGGGCGGCGGCGATCGTGGTCGGGGTGTCGATCCCGTCGATGTGCGCCCACCCGTGCCCGGTGGCGTAGTCCTCCGCGGTCACCGACACGATCAGCGTCGGCGCCGCCCCACCCAGTCTGGGCATGTCCTCGTGTCGGGCGGCGATGCCGAGCATCGCCGCCAACGCGTCGTGCTGCTTCTGCGCGCGCGAGCGGGTGTCGATTTGCCCACCCGGATCCCCGGACGGCAACACGTCACCATCCCGATCCTCCCTGTCCTGCACGTCCAGAGCCTCCCGTGCCTCCTGTGCCTCCCGTGCCTCCTGTGCGTCCCGTGCGTCCTGTGCGTCCTGTGCGTCCGACGCACCCTGCCCGTTCCTGTCGTCGGATGGCTCGAACCGCACGCCTGGCAGGGGTGGTCCGTCGACTTTCGGGTTCAGGTACGCGTCCCAGATCCGTTGCAGCTGCCCCGCTGTTTCCGGCAGCAGGTCTCCGCGGATCGGGATCAGTCCGTTCTTCGCCCGGCCCAGGATTACCCCACGCCCGCGCATCGCCGTTTCTTCGGCGGGTTCGGCCCCATCCGGATCGAGGAACATCACGATCCGTTGCGCGAGGATCCGCAGATCCTCCGGCGTCGCCACCGGCCCGGCGTCCGGACCGTCTGCATGCGCATCCGACACGGCATCGGCGTCGGCGTCCGTCTCAGTGTGGGCGAGCCCGCGCGCCCATGCCGCGAGCTCCGCGTCGGCCCGTAGCCGGTCCGCCGCCCCGACGCGCCCGCGCGCCTGTTCGATCGGCCCGGTCGCCGCCAACAGTCCAGTGATCCCGATCGCCCCGTCCACCAACGCCGCCCGCAACTGCGGCCACAACGCCGGCAACCAGCCCCCGGAACTGATATCGACCTCGCGGCGCACCAGCCGTGCGGCCTTCACCACCCGCCCCGCACCCGCCGCATCCGCGCGCAGCACCCGCTGCAACAGCTCGCTCATGCTGCGGCACCCGAACTGTCCGCAGAACGCCGGATCACCCGACCCCGCCGGTCGTGCGGGCACCGACGCCACCGTCTCCACGATCAGCGCTTCCGCCCGCCGCACCACATCACCCGCCGCGCGCAGCACGTCGAGCTTGTCCGCATCCGACCACCCCGAAACGCTCACTGCGCGCACCAGGCCGTCGAGGTCGTTCACGACCTGATCGAGCACATTCGCGGGGTGGTTCATACCCCTCATTCAACCCGGGACCACCGACATTCCCGCCCCAGAATCACCCGAAAACAACCCAGGTCAGAGCAATATTCCAGAACACGATCCCGGCCCACTCACCCTCCCCAGAAGCCCGCCAAACCGACTTCTCCGCAAGCCTCGAACATCCGAGGGCAACAGCCTCAGCGGCGCCCCATCCCGCGGTAGTCCCAACCCGCCGCGCGCCAGGCCACCGCATCCAGGCAGTTGCGGCCATCGATGACGATGCGCCGACGCACGAGCCCAGCCGCATGCAGGGGCGAAAGGTCTCGCCGATACTCGTCCCACTCGGTCACCACCACGACGGCGTCCGCATCACGGAGAGCGTCGTCCCGCTCCCGCGCGTAGCCGAGCTGCGGGTGCAGGGCGGCCGCATTGTCGATGGCCGCAGGGTCGGTCACCACCACGTCTGCTCCCAGACCCCGCAACCGCACGGCGACGTCGAGAGCGGGAGAGTCGCGGATGTCATCGCTGAACGGCTTGAACGCCGCACCCAGCACGGCGATCCGACGGCCGAACACGAGACCGCCGAGCGCATCCACGACGAGCTGCACGGCGCGATCACGCCGCCGGAGATTGATCATGTCGACCTCGCGGAGGAAGCCGACCGCGTCACCGCGGCCGAGCTCCTCCGCTCTCGCCGCGAAAGCGCGGATGTCCTTGGGCAGGCAGCCCCCGCCGAAACCGATCCCGGCGCCGAGGTAGCGACGGCCGATGCGGGTGTCATATCCGAGTGCATCGGCGAGCAGGGTCACGTCAGCGCCGGCAGCCTCGGCGATCTCCGCCATGGCGTTGATGAACGAGATCTTCGTGGCCAGGAACGCGTTCGCGGCTCCCTTGACCAGCTCAGCAGTCGCCAGGTCAGTGACCAGATACGGCGTACCGGCGTCGATCGCGGGGGCATACACCTGCCGCAGCATGTCCGCCGCGCGGTCGCCATCAGGACCGGACAGCACCCCGACCACCAGCCGGTCCGGCGTCAGTGTGTCGTGCACCGCCCATCCCTCACGCAGGAACTCCGGGTTCCACAAGAGTATCGCCCCCGTCGGCGACAGACGCTCGGCCAGCCGCTCGGCGGTTCCGACCGGCACCGTGGACTTCCCGGCCACGACGTCCCCCGAGCGCAGGTGGGGGAGCAGCCCGTCGATCGCGGCCTCGACGTACCGGAGGTCGGCGGCGTGCCCGCCGGGAAGCTGCGGCGTGCCGACCGCGATGAAGTGCACCGTAGATCCGGCCGCATCCTCCATGCGCGTGCTGAACCGCAGGCGGCCCGAGTCGAGGCCGGCCTGCAGCAGACCTGAAAGCTGCGGCTCGAAGAACGGAGCGTCCCCGGACGACAGCATCCCGACCTTGTCCTCGTCGACGTCGATCCCGATGACGTCGTGTCCGATCGAAGCCATCGCCGCGGCGTGGACGGCACCGAGGTACCCACAGCCGATCACTGACATGCGCATCCCGTCAGCACACTCGACGACGGCCACGGGCGATCGACGCGCGGGTGAACAGCACGTGTCGGCGCGATGACGGAACCGCCGATGCGGTCGGACCCAGTGGTTTCGCGGGACACGCTGATAGGGTTGACGCGGTTGCAATCTGTCAACCGCTCCAATTTCATATCGACTCATGGAGCGATCGGCGGAGAAGCTGGTCCCCTGTGGTGGGTTCCTCGGCGCACGATGTCGGGTGGCTTTCTACTGGTGGCCAGCGCAGGCGAGATTCGCGGGAATGCCCGCGCGCCCATATCCGGCCGTATCCGCTCCTTTGGAACACGCTCGCGCGTCATACGGATTCGCGAGTCTAAACAAAGAAGGAGAGACCTCTTGGAAGGTCCTGAAATCACCGCCACCGAGGCCGTTCTCGACAACGGCCGCTTCGGCACCCGCACCATCCGCTTCGAGACCGGCCGCCTCGCGCAGCAGGCTCAGGGCGCAGTCGCCGCGTACCTCGACGGCGAGACCATGCTCCTCTCGGCCACCAGCGCAGGAAAGCACCCGCGCGAGGGCTTCGACTTCTTCCCGCTGACGGTCGACGTCGAGGAGCGTTCCTACGCTGCAGGCAAGATCCCGGGTTCGTTCTTCCGTCGCGAGGGCCGCCCCTCCACCGAGGCGATCCTGGTCTGCCGTCTGATCGACCGTCCGCTGCGCCCGTCGTTCGTCGACGGACTCCGCAACGAGGTTCAGATCGTCATCACCGTTCTCTCGATCGCTCCGGGCGAGTTCTACGATGCTCTCGCTATCAACGCCGCGTCCGCCTCGACTCAGATCTCGGGTCTGCCGTTCTCGGGTCCCGTCGCCGGTGTGCGTCTCGCGTTCATCCCCGGCCACGGCGAGCACGCCGACCAGTGGGTCGCGTTCCCGACCGCCGAGCAGGTCAGCGAGGCCGTGTTCGACCTGATCGTCGCCGGTCGCGTCGTCACCAAGTCCGATGGCACGGAAGACGTCGCCATCATGATGGTCGAGGCTGAGGCCACCGAGGGCAGCTGGAACCTGATCAAGGCCGGCGCCACCAAGCCCGATGAGGCTGTCGTGGCCCAGGGACTCGAGGCATCGAAGCCCTTCATCGCCCAGCTGGTCAAGGCTCAGGCTGAGCTCGCCGCGACCGCGTCGAAGGAGCCGGGTGTGTACCCGGTCTTCCCGCCTTACACCGACGAGGTCTTCACCTTCGTCTCCGAGCGCGCGTTCGCCGAGCTCAGCGACGTCTACCAGATCGCTGACAAGACCGAGCGTCAGAACGCCGACGACGCGATCAAGGACCGCGTCAAGGGTGAGCTCGCCGCCGCAGTCGAGGCGGGCACGCTGCCCGAGTCGGCACTGGGCGAGTTCTCCGGTGCGTACAAGTCGGTCACGAAGAAGATCGTCCGTGGTCGCATCCTCACCGAGAGCGTGCGCATCGACGGCCGTGGCCTGGCGGACATCCGTCCGCTCGACGCCGAGGTGCAGGTCATCCCGCGCGTGCACGGTTCCGCGATCTTCCAGCGCGGTGAGACCCAGATCCTGGGCATCACCACGCTGAACATGCTCAAGATGGAGCAGCAGATCGACTCGCTGTCGCCCACGACGAGCAAGCGCTACATGCACCACTACAACTTCCCGCCCTACTCGACCGGTGAGACCGGCCGCGTGGGTTCGCCGAAGCGTCGCGAAATCGGGCACGGCTTCCTCGCCGAGCGCGCACTCGTGCCGGTTCTGCCGAGCCGCGAGGAGTTCCCGTACGCCATCCGTCAGGTGTCCGAGGCACTGAGCTCCAACGGCTCGACCTCGATGGGCTCCGTCTGCGCGTCGACGCTGTCGCTGCTCAACGCGGGTGTGCCGCTGCGCGCCGCGGTCGCCGGTATCGCCATGGGTCTCGTCTCCGACGAGGTCAACGGTGAGACCCGTTACGCCGCGCTGACCGACATCCTGGGTGCGGAGGATGCTCTCGGCGACATGGACTTCAAGGTCGCCGGTACCAGCGAGTTCGTCACGGCCATCCAGCTCGACACGAAGCTCGACGGCATCCCGACGTCCGTGCTCACGGGCGCGCTGACCCAGGCCCGCGACGCTCGTCTGACGATCCTCAACGTGCTGAATGCCGCGATCGATGCTCCTGACGAGATGGCGCCGACCGCGCCGCGCGTCATCAGCGTGCAGATCCCGGTCGACAAGATCGGCGAGCTGATCGGCCCGAAGGGCAAGACGATCAACGCGATCCAGGACGAGACCGGTGCGCAGATCTCGATCGAGGAGGACGGCACCGTCTACATCGGCGCGACCGATGGTCCGTCGGCCGAGGCCGCTCGTGCGCAGGTCAACGCGATCGCCAACCCGACCAACCCCGAGGTGGGCGAGCAGTTCCTCGGAACCGTCGTGAAGATCGCCACCTTCGGTGCGTTCGTCTCGCTGCTCCCGGGCAAGGACGGACTGCTGCACGTCACCGAGGTGCGCAAGCTCGCCGGTGGCAAGCGCGTGGAGAACGTCGATGACGTCCTCTCGGTCGGCCAGAAGATCCTCGTGAAGATCACGAAGATCGACGACCGCGGCAAGCTGTCGCTCGAGCCCGTGCTCGACGACGCCCCCGCGGCCGAGGCTGCTCCCGCTGAGGAGTCCGCCGCCGAGTGATCGGAACCGTTCGATCAGAACCCGGGTGTCTCCGTTGCGGAGGCACCCGGGTTCTGTCATATGCGGTGTGACCAAACCGTTATGCGAAGTTTTCGCGCCGTTCCCCGGATTGGTCGGAGTGTTCGCCGAAGTCGCTTACCCTCGAAGTACGCACCGGGGGGTGCAGATCATGGCAGGTACGCAGGTCGGAACGCACTGACCGATGCGGGGGTGAGAGTATGCGGTTGTTCAGCGTAGGCGCAGGGGCGTCCGCAGAGCGTGCCCCGCAGGAGGTTGCGGAGCATCCATCCGCGCCCATTCCGATCGTCGGCCCCGGAATAGGAGAGTCCATCCGCGTCCCGCTCGGCGAGACCGGTCTGGAGACGTTCCCGCTGATGCTGGGAGCTGCGGAGTTCGGATGGAACGTCGACCTCGAGACGAGCCACGGCATCCTCGATCGCTACGTGGAGTTCGGCGGCAACGCCGTGCACACCGCCGACGGCTTCTCGGGAGGACGCAGCGAGCACATCATCGGTCAGTGGCTGCGGTCACGGGGCCTTCGCGATCGCACGCTTCTCAGCGTCAGGATCGGCGCGCACGCCGATAACCCGGGTCTGGGGTCGGTGAACCTCGTCCGCGCTGTGGAGGGATCGCTCACGCGGCTCGGAGTCGAACGCATCGACGTGCTGCATCTCGACGCGACGCTCGACGCCACCACGAACCTGGAAGACACCCTCGCCACTGTCGAGTGGCTGTCGGATGCCGGCAAGGTCGGAGCGATCGGAGCCTTCGGTTTCGCCCCGGAGCGGCTCGTGGAAGCGCGTATCCTCGCATCGGCGGGTTACCCCCGCATCCAGGTGATCGACGCCCCGTACAACCTCATCCGCCGTCAACCCTTCGAGGGCGATCTCCGTCTTGTCGCCGGCGCTCAGGGCCTTGCCGTCACGCCCTCGCACGCGCTGGAGCACGGATTCCTGTCCGGGCGCCATCGCCGGAAGGCGCTGACAACTCAGGGCGTGCGCGGCGAGCAGCTGCGGGGGCACCTCAACCGTCGAGGGATCAAGATCCTCCGTGCACTCGACCAGGTAGCCGAAGAGCTGTCCGTGCCTGTCGCGGCGGTGTCGATCGCCTGGCTGCTGGCGCAGCGCACTGTCGCCGCCCCTATCGTGAACACGTTCGCGACTGAGCATGTCGATGAGCTGATGCAGGGTGCCGGTGTCACACTGTCTCGCGTACAGGTCGCAGAGCTCACGCGTGCGGGGAACTGAGCACCGTCGCACCCGTGACATAGAGTGGAAGAGAAGCCCGGCAGATGCTGGCAATGAAGCGAGCGGGTTGTGACGCACTACATATATCTGGTCAGACACGGTGAACATCAGGATGCCGAGCACGGCCTCGCCGACGGACCCTTGTCGCCACGAGGACAGCGCCAGGCAGAGCTGATCGCCGACCGGCTCTCCGGGCTCCCACTGGATGCCGTCTGGCATTCGCCGCTGTTGCGCGCGAACGAGACCGCTCGTGCGATCGCCGGTCGTCTGCCCTCGGTCGACCCCGAGCCGACCGCGCTGCTGTTCGACTGCGTTCCGACGGGGATGACCGAGGAGACTCCGGCCGTCTTCGAGCCGTTCTTCGGCTCGGTCACCGAGGCCGAGATCGAGGCCGGCGGCGCACAGATGTTCGACGCGGTCAACGAGTTCCTGGTGCGCAAGCCGGGTGATGTGCACGAGGTGCTGATCACGCACAACTTCGTGATCTCGTGGTTCGTCCGCGAGGTTCTCGGCGCACCGGAATGGCGGTGGATGACCCTGAACCAGGCCCACTGCGGTCTGACGATCATCGCGCAGAAGCAGGGACGCCCCTGGACCTTGTTGACGCACAATGACACCGGACACCTGCCGGTTGAGCTGCGGACCGGTATCCCGGACGCGCTTCCCGTCTGAGCTGCGCGCGGTCGGTCCCCGGTCCTCGCGGTCACGCCCCGCGCGCCCCGGCCGTCAGGTCAGCCCCGCTCAATAGACTGGATACATGACCACGCAGGTAGCACTCGTCGGCGGAACCGGGAAGCTCGGCACGATCATCCATGCGGTGGTCGACGAGCTCGAGGGGTTCGAGGTGAGCCGAGTGCTGACCTCTCGCAGCGACCTGTCGGAGCTCGCCGGCGCCGACCTCGTGGTCGACGCGTCGACTCCGCAGGTGAGCATCGACGTGGTGCGTTCGGCGATTGAGCACGGCGTCAACGTCCTGGTGGCGACGTCGGGCTGGTCGGCAGAGCGCATCGCTCTCGTGCGTCCTCTCGCCGAAGCGGCCGGCACAGGTGTCGTGTTCATCCCCAACTTCTCGTTGGGCTCGGTTCTGGGCTCGGCACTGGCCGCGGCCGCTGCGCCGTTCTTCGGCTCGGCAGAGATCATCGAGGCTCACCGCGAGACCAAGATCGACTCGCCCAGCGGCACCGCTGTGCGCACGGCAGAGCTGATCGCCGCCGCCCGCGTCGAACAGGGACCGGTGAGCGCTCCGCATGCAGACCAGCGTGCGCGCGGCCAGCAGGTCGGCAGCGTTCCGATCCACTCCCTGCGTCGGCCCGGTGTGGTCGCCAAGCAGGAGGTCATCCTGTCCGGGCCCGGCGAATCACTCACCTTCACGCACGATACGACCGACCCCGCGCTGGCCTATGCGCCGGGCATCCGTCTCGCCGTGCCGTTCGCCGCGCAGGCCACCGGCGTCGTCGTCGGGCTCGAGAACATGATCGACATCGGCATCCGCTCATGATCTCGCGCATCGGCGTGGGCGTCATGGCGCTGTGCCTTGCGCTGTACATCGTGGTGGTGGGACAGCGGGCTGTCCTGATGCTCACGACGGGGGAGCCGATCGCGATCGCCATCGGGGTCGCCCTGATCGTGATGCCGTTGATCGGTGCCTGGGCGCTGGTGCGCGAGATGCAGTTCGGTTTCGCGGCCGACAAGCTCGGCCGCACCTTGGACGCGGAGGGCGGGATGCCGCAGGCGGAGACCGAGCTCACCCCCAGCGGCCGCATCGCCAAGGGCGACGCCGATCCGATGATCGCGCGCTACACCGCCGAGGCGGAAGCCGCGCCGGCCGAATGGCGCGCCTGGTTCCGGCTGGGAGTCGTGCAGGACGCGGCCGGGCGCCGCAAGGACGCCCGGGCCAGCATCCGCGAGGCGATCCGCCTCTCGCGCTCCTGAGAACAGCGTCAGGCGAGTGTCGCCTCGAGCGTGATCTCGATGCCGGCGAGAGCCTGTGAGACCGGGCAGCCGGTCTTGGCCTCGTCGGCGATGTCCTGGAACGCCTCCGGGCTGAGTCCCGGCACGACCGCGTTGACGTTGAGGTGGCTGCCGGTGATGCCGACTCCGGGCTTGAAGGTGACCGAGGCACTGGTGTTCACGCGCTCCGGTGGGGTGCCGTTCTCGCTCAGCGCGTGCGAGAGCGCCATGCTGAAGCACGAGGCGTGAGCCGCCGCGATGAGCTCTTCCGGGGTGGTGGTGGTGTCGCTGCCCTCGCTGCGCGCCTTCCAGTTGATCGGGAAGGTGCCCAGGTTCGAGGTCGAGAACGCGACGGTGCCGGAACCTTCGGCGAGTGATCCGGTCCAGGTGGTGGTCGCTTCGCTGGTGACGGGCATGATTCCTCCGGTTCTCGCGCTCTGCTCGGTGTGCACGGCGCGCGTCCCGGCCAGCCTATCCATCCCGCACGGGCGACGGAACAGGGCTCAGACGGTCGAGGCCCCGCGTCCCAGGAGCCCCGCGCGCTGGAGCAGCAGGTAGAGCTGGCAGCCGAGGCAGAGCCCGAACGCGGCGTTGAGGAACGCGGCGATGAAGGCCGCTCCTGTGGCGATGGGCAGCGCCCACGGCACGCCGGCGAGGTGCAGTATCAGTCCGACTGAGACCACGAAGAGACCGACGCCCTGGGCGAAGCGCGGCGGACGCGGATCCTCGAGCTCGGTGGGGGCGGACAGGCGTGGACGGATGACACGGCGGAAGATCACGCCCCACGGTGCGGTCTGCGGCGATGCCACACTCCAGACGAAGAGCAGGGCGATCACGACGGTGAGGAGGAATCCCGGATCCAGCGCGCGCTGCAGCAGGGGAGCGGCGCTGACCGCCCAGGACTGCGGAGCCACGAACGCGAAGTCGAAGCCGGGGGAGATCGCGAACCAGCTCCCCGGAAACCTCGCCGTGGAGATGCCGATCAGTGCCAGGAAGGTCGCCACGATCAGCAGCAATGCGGTGATCGTGGCGGCGAAGCGAGGACCGCGGGGGTCGATGCCGGCGGGAGTGGTCATCTCTGCTCCAGTCTTCGCGCGTCAGACGGCGGCGAGGGCTTCGGTGAGGGCGTGCTGGTGAGGCACACCATGGAACCGCGCGCGGACGGCGCCGGTGTTGTCGATCAGGAAGGTCGTCGGCGTCTGCAGCACCTTGTAGCGCGCAGAGAGGTCAGGGCGATGGGTGAGGTCGACCTCGATGTGGGTCAGACCGTCGTGGTTCTCCGTGTAGCTGTGCAGCATGCGCCGCACCTGCGGGCAGCGGGTGCACATCTCGGTGCTGAACTGCACGAGCGTCGCGCGCGAGCCGAGGGCGGCGGATGCCGCGTCGCGCGCATCGAATCGTAGTGCGCCACCGGCACGGCGGCGGCCGTCGAGGCGCCTCTGCATCACGCCGATCATCACGGCCAGCACGAGGAGTGCTGCCGCGATTCCCAGAGCGAGCGCAGGCGACATGGGACGAGAGTACGCCGCTGCAGAGGGGGCGAGCGTCGATGTGTCACACCATGACATCCGCATCCGGCGCGCGTCGGCATCCGCCCGCACGGGGGAGTCGACGGGTATCGTTGCATTCATGAGCGCAGCCGTCCCGACGCCGTATGAAGACCTGCTCCGCGACGTTCTCGAGAGCGGTACGCACAAGTCCGATCGGACGGGTACGGGCACGACCAGCGTGTTCGGTCGCCAGATCCGCTTCGACCTCTCGCAGGGCTTCCCCCTGATCACGACCAAGCGCGTGCATTTCAAGTCGATCGCCTACGAGCTGCTCTGGTTCCTCCGGGGCGATTCCAATGTGCGGTGGCTGCAGGACAACGGCGTGACGATCTGGGACGAGTGGGCCGACGAATCCGGCGACCTCGGTCCGGTCTACGGGGTGCAGTGGCGTTCCTGGCCCAAGCCCGGCGGTGAGAGCATCGACCAGCTCTCCGAGGTCGTCGAGCAGATCCGCCGGTCTCCCGATTCGCGGAGGCTCATCGTCTCGGCCTGGAACCCGGCCGACATCCCCGACATGGCGCTCGCTCCGTGCCATGCGTTGTTCCAGTTCTATGTCGCAGACGGCAAGCTCTCGTGCCAGCTCTATCAGCGCAGCGCGGACCTGTTCCTCGGAGTGCCGTTCAACATCGCCTCCTACGCGCTGCTCACTCTGATGGTCGCCCAGCAGGTCGGCCTCAAGCCCGGCGACTTCGTCTGGACCGGTGGCGACTGCCACATCTACGACAACCACGTCGACCAGGTGCGCGAGCAGCTGTCGCGCGACCCGTACCCTTACCCGACCCTCCGGTTCGGGCGGACGCCGGAGTCGATCTTCGACTACACGTTCGATGACTTCGTGGTCGAGGACTATCAGCACCACCCGGCGATCCGGGCGGCGGTGGCGGTATGACCTGGGTCGGACTCATCTGGGCAGAGGCCGACGGCGGCGTCATCGGCGCAGAGGGTGGCATGCCGTGGCATGTGCCGGAGGACCTCGCGCACTTCAAGGAGGTCACCCTGGGCGCGCCCGTCGTGATGGGACGCAAGACCTGGGATTCTCTGCCTGAGCGCTTCCGCCCTCTGCCGGGGCGCCAGAACATCGTCGTCACCCGCCAGCTGCACTGGAGCGCGGAGGGAGCGCACCGTGCCGCGACCGTCGCCGAGGCCGTGCGAGGCCTGGACAAGGTGTGGATCATCGGAGGCGCGGAGATCTTCCGTCAGGTGATCGGTGACGCCGACCGCCTCGAGGTCACCGAGTTGGATCTCGCGGTCGAGGGTGACGCGTACGCGCCGTCGAAGGCCGGATGGCGGCTCGTCGATGAAGGCGAGTGGCAGACCTCCCGCACGGGCATCCGCTACCGCTTCGTGGGATACGAGCGCTGATGCCCACTGCACTGATCACCGGAGCGAGCGCGGGGCTCGGCGCGGAGTTCGCACGTCAGCTCGCGCGCCGCCGTGCTGATCTCATCCTGGTCGCCCGCTCCGGCGAGGCGCTGGAACAGCTGGCGGCGGAACTGCGCAGCTCACACGGTGTCGCGGTCGAAGTGCTCACGGCAGACCTCGCCGTCGAAGCCGATGTCGAACGCGTCGCCGACCGTCTGCGCGATGCAGACGATCCCGTCGATCTGCTCGTGAACAACGCCGGTTTCGGCCTGCCGCTGCAGTTCGCCGACAATGACATCGATGACGAGGTCCGGCATCTGCGCGTACACGTCGAGGCTTCGATGCGATTGATGCACGCCGCGTTGCAGACGATGCGCGGTCGTGGTGGTCGGATCATCAACGTGGCCTCGGTCGCCGGATTCATCTCCCGCTCCACCTACTCGGCCTGCAAGGCCTGGCTGATCGGTTTCAGCCGCTGGGCCAACGTGGAGTATGCACGCGATCGCGTGAGCGTCACAGCGGTGTGCCCCGGGTTCACGCACACGTCGTTCCACGAGCGCATGGGTCTCGCCGTCGGTGAAGAGGGAATTCCCGGAATCATGTGGCTGAACGCCTCCGCTGTCGTGCGGGAGGGGCTGCATGACGCCGCTCGCGGCAAGGCAGTCTCGATCCCGTCTTGGCGCTACAAGGCGATCGTGGCGCTGACGCGCGTGCTGCCGAGGCCTCTGACGTCCGGCGTCGCGCGGCGCGGCCGCGTCTGAGCAGCGCGAAGAGATCGGCTGGGCTGCCGTCGCGAGGTGAGGTCGCCGTCGCGCGCGGTGACGTCGACGGGGCCGTCGCGTCCGCGTGACCAGCATCCGAGACGATACGCTGGGTGCATGACGCACTCGGGCAACCCCTTCGGACAGGTTCTCGTCGCGCTCGTCACTCCGATGACGGCCGATGGTGAAGTCGATTGGCCCGCCGTCGAGAAGCACATCGATGACGTCATCACCGCGGGTGCGGACGGCATCGTCGTGACGGGGACGACCGGCGAGACCTCGACTCTGACGGACCCCGAGAAGCTGAAGCTCGTCGAGGTCGGCAAGTCGGTCTCCGCCGGGAGGGCGAAGATCATCACCGGCGGTGGCTCAAACGAGACAGCACACGCCATCGAGCTCTACAAAGCCAGCGAGAAGGCCGGCGCCGACGGCATCATGATCGTCACGCCGTACTACAACAAGCCGACCCAGGCGGGCATCCTCACTCACTTCCGGCTCGTGGCGGATGCCACTGATCTTCCGGTGATCCTCTACGACATCCCCGGTCGCACCGGCGTGCCCATCAAGTACGAGACGATCCTGCGCCTGGCCAAGCACCCGAACATCCTCGCCGTGAAGGACGCCAAGGGCGACTTCTCCGAGGTGAGCCGCGTGCTCAACCAGACCGATCTGATGTACTTCTCGGGGGACGACGCGAATGTGCTGCCCCACCTCGCCATCGGCGCGACCGGTCTGATCGGTGTCACCGCGAACATCACGGCCACGCCGTATCGCACGATCATCGATGCGGTGAACCGGGGCGACCTGGCCACAGCGACCGCAGAGCACAAGCGGCTCGAGCCGTTGGTCCGCGCCGTCATGACCCACGTTCCCGGCACCGTCGCAGCGAAGTACATCCTGCACGGCCTGGGACGCATCTCGAGTCCGCGCGTCCGTCTGCCCCTGGTCGGTCCCGAAGAGTGGGAGGCAGCGCTCATCGAGGACGAGCTCGACCTCGTGAACAGCGTCGCCGGCGCCGACTTCTCCAACTTCCGCCCTGACCGCAACGCGGCCGCGGGCGGTGCCCTGCCGAAGGTGCACGGCACGACGCGCTGACGCGTCCCCATGAACGAACGGACGCGCTCAGCGTCCGACTGAGGAGACAGCATGTCCATCCCCATCGCAGAACCTGCCGCTCTCGAAGAGGGCACTCTCCGCGTCACGCCGCTCGGCGGACTCGCCGAGATCGGTCGTAACATGACCATGTTCGAGTACGACGGCAAGATCCTGATCGTCGACTGCGGCGTGCTCTTCCCAGAGGAGCACCAGCCCGGCGTCGACCTGATCCTCCCGGACTTCGAGCCGCTCCGCGGCCGTCTCGACGATATCGTCGGCGTCGTGCTCACCCACGGGCACGAGGACCACATCGGCGCCGTGCCCTACCTGCTCCGTCTGAAGAGCGACATCCCCCTGATCGGCTCCGGGCTCACCCTCGCCCTCGTCGAGGCCAAGCTCAAGGAGCACCGCATCAAGGCCTTCACCCTCACGGTGAAGGAGGGGCAGCGCGAGCAGGTCGGACCGTTCGACCTCGAGTTCGTGGCCGTGAACCACTCGATCCCCGACGCCCTCGCCGTCGCCATCCGCACGCCTGCGGGACTGGTGCTGGCCACCGGTGACTTCAAGATGGATCAGCTGCCCCTCGACGGCAGGATCACCGACCTGCGTGCGTTCGCGCGCCTCGGCGAAGAGGGAGTCGATCTGTTCCTGGTCGACTCGACCAACGCCGACGTTCCCGGCTTCACACCGACAGAGCGCTCGATCGGTCCCGTGCTCGATCAGGTCATCGGCAAGGCCCCTCGCCGCGTCATCGTCGCGAGCTTCTCCAGCCACGTCCACCGCGTGCAGCAGGTCCTCGACGCCGCGCACGCGCACGGTCGCCGGGTCGCGTTCCTCGGGCGCAGCATGGTGCGCAACATGACCATCGCCGAGCAGCTGGGCTATCTCAAGGTGCCGGACGGACTCCTGATCGACTTCAAGAAGGCCCGCGATCTTCCCGACGAGCAGATCGTCTACATGTCCACCGGTTCGCAGGGCGAGCCGATGGCGGTGCTGAGCCGCATGGCGAACATGGACCACGCGATCGAGGTCAGCGAGGGCGACACCGTGATCCTCGCGTCCAGCCTCATCCCGGGCAACGAGAACGCGGTCTATCGCGTGATCGACGGACTCACCAAGCTCGGTGCGAACGTCGTGCACAAGGCGAACGCGAAGGTGCACGTCTCCGGGCACGCCGCCGCGGGCGAGCTCATCTATTGCTACAACATCCTGAAGCCCAAGAACGTGCTTCCGGTGCACGGCGAGTACCGGCACCTGATCGCCAACGCCAAGCTGGCGCAGGACACAGGGATCGCAGCGGAGCGGACGATCATCGCCTCGAACGGCACCGTGATCGACCTCAAGGACGGTGACGCGCGCGTCGCAGGACAGCTCGACCTCGGGTTCGTGTACGTCGACGGCTCCACGATCGGTGAGATCACCGACGCTGATCTCAAGGATCGTCGCATCCTCGCCGAGGAAGGCTTCATCTCCGTCATCGTCGTGGTGGATGCCGCGACGGGGCGCATCATCTCGGGGCCGGAGATCCACGCACGTGGAGTGGCGGAAGACGACTCGGTCTTCGACGACGTCACCCCGAAGATCGTGGCTGCGCTCAAGGAGGCGGCAGGCAACGGCGTTCGTGACACGCACTCGCTCTCGCAGGTCGTCCGTCGGACGATCGGTCGCTGGGTCAACCAGCGACTGCGTCGTCGTCCGATGATCGTGCCGCTCGTCATCGAGGCCTGATCGGCTCACTCGATGCGGTCGCGCTTTCACGGCTGACCGACATCGGGGTGTAACACCGCGGGCCTATGCTCGCGTCATGCACACGGGATTCTCGACGAGGCCGGCGGAGCAGTCCGACGCCGTCTTCCTCGGTGACATGCTCGTGGAGGCGGCGAACTGGCGGGCCGGGGGCGTGCGGCCTCGTCATGAAGTGCTGACCTCGGCAGAGCATCGACGGTACATCGCGGGTTGGAAGCGCTCGGCGGACGACGGGCTGATCGCGATCGATGCTGACGGCATCCCGATCGGCGCGTCGTGGTTCCGGATGCTGCCCCAGAACGAACCGGGCTTCGGGTTCGTCGCCGCGTCGGTGCCAGAGCTCATCGTCGGCGTCCATCCGCTGTGGAGAGCACGAGGAGTGGGACGGATGCTGCTGCGCGGTGTCGTTCAACTGGCGGGCGCACACGGGCATGCGCGCATCTCGCTGAGCGTCGAGCGCGACAACTTCGCGCGCAGTCTCTACCGGTCAGAGGGCTTCACGGTCTCTGCGGAGGGCATGCTCCGTGACACGATGGTGCGGCGCACCGGGTGAGTCCGCGGCCACCTGGATCGTCGGATAGCCGCGTCATTACGGGGAGATGTCGGCGCCAGAGCGTAACGTGAGGGCATGGCCAGGAGCACCACGAAATCTGCGCGCGCGTCTGAGAGCGCCCCGACACGCCCGAAACGGCAGACGGCTCCGAAGGCTCAACCGGCGCCCAAGAAGTACATCGACGAAGCCGACAAGCCGCCGCTCATCGTGCGGGCGTGGGGCGGATTGGCGCACGGCGTCGGCGGTCTGTTCCGAGCGTTCGGCCCTGAGACCCTCGAGAAGGATGATCGCCGCGACGGTTTCCCGTTCCTGCTCGTGCTTGTCGCCGTCCTCGGCGCGATCAACGAATGGTTCTTCATCGGCAACGAGGTCGCTGCGAACATCAGCGCGTATTCCGTGGGCATGCTCGTCGGTCGTGTCGCCTTCATCCTGCCCTTGCTGTTGCTCCTTCTCGCCGGCTGGTTGTTCCGGCACCCCGCTTCCGTACATGACAACGGACGCATTGGCTTCGGTTTCGGCCTCTTTCTGATCGCGTTGGCAGGTATCTGCCATGTGGCCGGAGGGCAGCCGCAACCGCAACCTCAGATCACTGCCCTCAGCGAGGCCGGTGGCCTCCTCGGATGGCTGATCGGCGAACCTCTGTCGTATCTCACGACGGTCGTCGCTTACATCGTGCTGACGCTCCTGTGCGGTCTCAGCGTCTTGATCCTCACCAAGACTCCGCCGAACCGGATCGGCGCTCGCCTCGGCGACCTCTACGCCTGGATGTTCGACGCCGAGCGCGCCGAGAAGCCGGCGAAGGAGGCCGCACCGGTCGACGAGGCCGACAAGGTCGACGATCCGGACGTGCTGCCCTGGTGGCGCCGCAACAAGACCGGTCGCGAGGAGGACCCCGACGACGGCACGCTCGGCTCGGATGACATCACTGCGCTGCTGTCGACCCCGGATGCCACGCCCGCCTACGATCAGGCCGTGATCGTGGCCAACGCCCAGGATGCGGCGACCGAGATCCTCTCCGACGTCCGCTCGGTGACGGAGTCGCTCGCCGGACAGCAGACGACGGCGCTGCTCGACGACGAGTCGGACACGGGTGAGATGCCCGAACTTCCGGGCCTCGACGGCTTCGGCACGGAGGGGCCCGGGGACCGTGGCCCGCAGGCTCCTGTCGCTCCGTACATCCTTCCGCCTCCCGGGTTGCTCGTAGAAGGTCCCGCGCCGGTCGAGCGCTCCGAGGCGACGGACAAGGTGATCGAGCAGATCACGAGCGTGCTGTCGCAGTTCAAGGTCGACGCGAAGGTCACCGGCTTCTCGCGCGGGCCGACGGTGACGCAGTACGAGGTCGAGGTCGGCCACGGTGTCAAGGTCGAGAAGATCCTGCAGCTGAGCAACAACTTCGCGTACGCGGTGGCGTCGAACGATGTCCGCATCCTCTCGCCCATCCCCGGCAAGAGCGCGATCGGCATCGAGATCCCGAACGCCGACAAGGAGATGGTCGCGCTCGGCGACGTGCTGCGGTCGCAGGCTGCCCAGAAGAGCACCCACCCGATGACCATCGGCGTCGGCAAGGACGTCGGCGGCAACATCGTGATCGCGAACCTCGCCAAGATGCCTCACCTGCTGGTCGCCGGTTCCACCGGTTCCGGTAAGTCCAGCTTCGTGAACTCGATGATCACGAGCCTGCTCATGCGGGCACGGCCCTCCGACGTGCGAATGGTCCTCATCGACCCGAAGCGCGTCGAGCTCACGAGCTATGCCGGCGTGCCCCACCTGATCACGCCCATCATCACGAACCCGAAGAAGGCCGCAGAGGCGCTGCAGTGGGTCGTGAAGGAGATGGACATGCGGTACGACGACCTCGCGTCGTTCGGCTTCCGTCATATCGACGACTTCAACCGCGCCGTGCGGGCGGGAGAGGTCGAACTCCCGGTGGGCAGCGAGCGAGTGCTCAAGCCATACCCCTACCTCCTGGTCGTGGTCGACGAGCTCGCCGACCTCATGATGGTCGCCCCGCGCGACGTCGAGGACTCGATCGTCCGCATCACGCAGCTCGCGCGTGCATCCGGTATCCACCTCGTGCTCGCGACCCAACGACCGAGCGTCGACGTGGTCACGGGCCTGATCAAGGCCAACGTCCCGTCCCGCCTGGCGTTCGCCGTGACCAGCGTCACGGATAGCCGCGTGATCCTCGACAGCCCGGGTGCCGACAAGCTGATCGGCCAGGGTGACGCCCTGTTCTCGCCCATGGGATCGTCGAAGCCGTTCCGTCTGCAGGGAGCGTGGGTCGATGAGAAGGAGATCGACGCGGTCGTCAAGCACGTGACCCGTCAGGCTCGTCCCGAGTACCGTTCCGACGTCCAGGAGGCGATGGAGCCGAGCAAGAAGAAAGAGGTCGACGAAGACATCGGAGACGACCTCGAGCTCCTGCTCGCGGCCGCGGAGCTCATCGTCTCGTCCCAGTTCGGTTCCACCTCGATGCTCCAGAGGAAGCTGCGCGTCGGTTTCGCGAAGGCCGGCCGCCTGATGGACCTGCTGGAATCGCGCGAGATCGTCGGTCCCTCCGAGGGCTCGAAGGCCCGGGACGTGTTGGCGACGGCCGAGCAGCTGCCTCAGGTGATGGCCAAGCTGCGCGGGGAGGACTCGCCCACAGCCTCTGCCGCCCCCGCCGCCCCCCCTGTTCCCCCGCTTCCGACCGGGGTCGACCCGATCGAGGGGCAGTTCGACGGGCTGCCCGTCGTGGAGTCCGAGGGCGACGAAGACGCCTGGGGTCTGACGGGACGCGATTGATGACCATTCCCCGGCAACTTCCCAACGCGATCACGGTCGCCCGTATCCCGTTGGCGGTCATCTTCTTCGTCGTGCTGTTGCTCGGCGGCACCTACGGCATCCCGAGCCCCGCACTCCGGTGGACGGCAGCGATCCTCTTCATCATCGCCATCTCGACGGACTGGGTCGACGGCTACCTGGCTCGCAAGTACGACATCGTCAGCGACTTCGGGAAGCTCTGGGATCCGATCGCCGACAAGCTCCTGACCGGAGCCGGTTTCATCGGTCTCGCGATCCTCGGCGAACTGCAGTGGTGGATCGTGCTGATCATCCTGGTGCGCGAGTGGGGGATCACCGTGCATCGGCTGGTGGTCGCCAGGGAGCACGTCGTGGCGGCCGCATGGATGGGCAAGATCAAGACGGCATTCCAGGGCGTGGCTCTGGGGTGGGCGTTGCTCCCGTTGCATGGGCTCATCGGGCTCGGACCTTGGACTCTGATCACCGCAGTGCTGATGATCATCGTGCTCATCCTCACCGTGGTGAGTGGGATCGACTACATCGTCGCGCAGGTGCGGGGCTCGCGGCAGAGGACATGACGTCGTCTGCGGCCGTTGTCCTCGACGCTCTCGCTCGACGGGGGTGGACGCTCGGCGTCGCCGAATCGCTGACCGGCGGATCGGTCAGCGCCGCGCTCGTCGAGGTGCCCGGTGCGTCTGCGGTGCTGTGGGGAGGGGTGGTCGCGTACGCGACGCCGATCAAGCATTCTCTGCTCGGCGTCGATGCGGAGCTTCTCGAACGCCACGGACCGGTGCACCCCACCGTGGCGCTGCAGATGGCGGAGGGGGTGCGTCGCGCCGTGAGCATCGACGGCCTCGCCGCTGACGTCGGAATCTCGACGACAGGTATCGCCGGACCGGACTCTCCGGACGGTCAGCCGGTAGGGACGGTCCATGTCGGTGTGGTCACGCCTGAGGCGTCGCGCACAGCGGCGTTCCTGTTCGATGGGAACCGGGCGCAGATCCGTTCTGCAACGGTCGACGTGGTGCTGCGCACGCTGTGGGATGTGCTCGGGGAATAGCCGGCGTCGCTCCGCCGTTACGAATGATGTGCTCACATTCAAACCACAGAGTGCAGGGGTAGATTTTGTGAAAGCCAGTAGGACTAGACTGGCGATCTCGTCGGAGGAGACTCCGAATTCACGATCCGGGAGGAGGTTCCGATGATTCTTGTACGACAGGAAATCGGCGATGTGCTGAGGGACTTCCGCCTGCAGAAGGGCCGCACCCTCCGGCAGGTCGCGAGCAAGGCATCGGTGGCGTTGGGCTACCTCAGTGAGGTGGAGCGCGGCCAGAAGGAAGCGTCGAGCGAGATCCTCGCTTCTGTAGCCGACGCACTTGACGTGCCGATCTCGACCATCATGCGAGAGGTCGGCGATCGCATCTCCGTGCTCGAGGGTATCCAGGTCTTCCCTGACGTGGTTCCGGACGACCTGGTGGCCTCTATCGAGCCCGAGCTCTCGCTGCGCTGAGGCGCGGGTTCTACGTTCCTCGATGCGTCGAAGCGAATTCCTCCGCGCTGTGGAGTCGGAGTTCGGAACACGCGTGTCCTCTCTTCTCCAGGATCTGGTGCTCACCCCGCTGCGTGATCGCACGGCCGCGGAGGCCCTCGAGGCGGGCGTTCCCCCGCGGGACATTTGGTTCGCCTTGTGCGATGAGATGGATGTGCCTGAAGATCGTCGCCATGGTGCCGGGAGGCTCGAGCCGCGTAAGCGCTGATCTGTACCGGTGTTCGATGTTTCCGGCTCCCAACCCGCCGTGATCGGCGTGTCGTCGAAGATGCGTTCGAATCGGGCGTAGTCTTCTGCACAAGTGGTTCAGAGCTAGTGCTCTCCACCGTTCGTGGGCTCCTCGGCCGAATGTCGGAGGCCTCACATACGGTGAAGACATGGCCGATGAGCCATACGCCTTGTCGGAGAGTTTCTCCCAGCCGGGAGCGCCGCGACAGCCTACAGGCGGCACCACGCGAGCAGAAGGAACACATCATGCCATCACCTGCAGACCGCGAGAAGTCTCTGGAAACAGCTCTCGCTCAGATCGATCGCCAGTTCGGAAAGGGCTCGGTCATGCGGCTGGGCAGCGACGAGCGTGCTCCTGTCGCCGTGATCCCCACCGGATCCATCGCTCTCGACGTCGCTCTCGGCGTGGGGGGCCTGCCGCGCGGTCGAATCGTCGAGATCTACGGTCCGGAGTCCTCTGGTAAGACGACTTTGACCCTGCACGCGATCGCCAACGCCCAGCGCGCCGGCGGTATCGCTGCATTCATCGATGCCGAGCACGCGCTCGACCCTGACTACGCGGCGAAGCTCGGCGTCGACATCGACGCATTGCTGGTGTCTCAACCCGATACAGGAGAGCAGGCGCTCGAGATCGCCGACATGCTCGTGCGCTCCGGCGCGATCGACCTGATCGTCATCGACTCGGTGGCTGCACTCGTGCCGCGAGCCGAGATCGAGGGTGAGATGGGCGACTCGCATGTCGGTCTCCAGGCACGTCTCATGTCGCAGGCGCTTCGCAAGCTCACGGGTGGGCTCAACCAGACCAACACCACGATGATCTTCATCAACCAGCTGCGCGAGAAGATCGGTGTCTTCTTCGGCTCTCCCGAGACCACGGCCGGTGGAAAGGCGCTGAAGTTCTACGCGTCCGTGCGACTCGACATCCGTCGGATCGAGACGCTGAAGGATGGCACGGATGCTGTCGGTAACCGTACTCGTGTCAAGGTCGTGAAGAACAAGATGGCGCCACCGTTCAAGCAGGCGGAGTTCGACATCCTGTACGGAATCGGCATCTCGCGCGAGGGCAGCCTGATCGACTTCGGTGTCGAGCACGCCATCGTGAAGAAGTCCGGCTCCTGGTACACCTACGACGGCGATCAGCTGGGGCAGGGCAAAGAGAACGCCCGGACGTTCCTGCTGAACAACCCCGACATCGCGCTGGCGATCGAGACCCAGATCAAGCAGAAGCTCGGCATCGGTCCGCAGGTGGCAGCGGTTGCCTCGGCGGACGAGCTCGCTGAGCGTCGTCCGGCCTGATCATGACCAGTGAGAGCGGGGGCGGACCGCAGAACTCTGACGAGCGGCTCGCCCCCGTTATCCCGCTGTTCGGCGGACGTGCACGCGCTCGCGCTCGCGTCGCAGACTCCGGCGAGGACGCGACGACTGGGCGCGGATCGGCCACCGGTGGCGGTCCAACCGCCGGGAGCGCGAAGGAACGGCTTTCTGGCAGAACGCACCCCGGACGAGGAGAGGTAGAGGCGTCGGACATCGCTGCGCAGGCGGCTCCCGTCGCGCCGCGGGGGACCGGCGATCCCGGGCTCTGGCGTTCGACCTGGGACGCGGCACCGCAGGGCGCCTGCCCCACTGATGCGCACGCTGATGGCGATCCGAGCGATCGGCATCCCGCGCGTGGGGGAGCACCGACGAAGAGTGCCCCGCGGCTGCGCGCGTTGAACGGTCAAGGCGGTCATGATGAAGATATTGCTGAAGGCCTCGATCCCGAGGAGACTCGGAAGATCGCGGCCGACAGTCTTGTCCGCAAACTCCGAACGCGTTCGTTGTCGATCTCCGAGGCCCGCACGGTCCTGAAGACGCACGGGCTCGTCGGCACTCAGATCGATGATGTGCTCGACGACTTCAATAGGCGGGGATATCTCGATGATGCCGCTCTCGCGCGCCAGCTTGTGGAGTCCGGTACGCAGCGCAAGGGTCAGGGGCGTGTCGCTCTATCTCGTGCTCTCTCGCAGCGGGGAATTCCCCGTGACGTGATCAACGCGGCGCTCGACGAGTTGCCCGACGATGACGCGGAGCGGGCGCTCGACTTCGCGCGGACCAAAGCCCGATCCCTCAGCAGGCTCGACCAGGAGACGGCTCTCCGGCGACTGGTGGGCCAGCTGTCCCGCCGTGGCTACAACGGGTCTGTCGCGATGACGGCCGCGAAGACCGCCTTGGCCGAGGCGACCTTCGGCGGTCGAACAAGCGGCGTGCGTTTCGTGGATTCCGACTGACGCCTTCTCGCGCTGACCCACGGGATCACGCTCGTACAATGGGATCATCATGACTATCCCGCGCAGCGAACCGACGATCATCACCGCCTCGTCGGCAGCCGTCGACGTCGACGGCCGACAGCGATCCTATGAAGTGCGCACCTTCGGGTGCCAGATGAACGTGCACGACTCGGAGCGATTGTCCGGGTCGCTCGAGAGTGCCGGATACATCCGCGCAGAGGCGGGAACCGAGGCGGACGTCGTCATCATCAACACCTGCGCGGTGCGCGACAACGCCGCAGGCAAGCTGTATGGAACGCTCGGTCAGCTCGCCGGGGTCAAGCGGCGCAAAGACGGCATGCAGATAGCCGTGGGCGGCTGTCTCGCCCAGATGGACAAGCAGGCCGTGCTCGACAAGGCGCCCTGGGTCGATGTCGTCTTCGGGACGCATAACATGGGCTCGCTGCCAGGTCTGCTCGAGCGCGCGCGCCACAACGGTGAGGCTGAGCTCGAGATCCTCGAGTCCCTCGAGGTGTTCCCCTCCACACTCCCGACGAAGCGCGATGCGGCCCACAGCGGCTGGGTGTCGATCTCGGTGGGCTGCAACAACACCTGCACGTTCTGCATCGTGCCCAGCCTGCGGGGCAAGGAGAAGGACCGCCGCCCCGGTGACATCCTGAACGAGATCCGACTCCTGGTGGAAGACGGCGCGCTCGAAGTCACCCTCCTGGGCCAGAACGTCAACTCCTACGGCGTCGAGTTCGGTGACCGCCAGGCGTTCAGCAAGCTCCTGCGGGCTGCAGGAGCGATCGACGGACTCGAGCGCATCCGGTTCACCAGCCCGCATCCGGCAGCCTTCACGGACGACGTGATCGATGCGATGGCGGAGACTCCTAGTGTCATGCCGCAGCTCCACATGCCGCTGCAGTCCGGCAGCGATCGCATCCTCAAGGCCATGCGACGCTCCTATCGAAGCGAGCGGTTCCTCGGGATCCTCGAACGCGTGCGCGAGCGCATCCCGCACGCCTCCATCACGACCGACATCATCGTGGGGTTCCCCGGTGAGACGGAGGAAGACTTCGATGACACCCTGCGCGTCGTGGAACGGGCGCGTTTCTCTGGCGCCTTCACTTTCCAGTACTCCATCCGCGAGGGCACCCCGGCTGCCACGATGGAAGACCAAGTGCCGAAGGAGGTCGTCCAGGAACGGTACAACCGGCTCATCGCGCTCCAGGAGCGCATCTCGCTCGAGGAGAGCCGGAAGCAGATCGGTCGTGAGGTCGAGGTGCTGGTCTCCACCGGCGAGGGCAAGAAGGATGCGACGACTCACCGTCTGACCGGTCGCGCGCAGGACAATCGTCTCGTGCACTTCGAAGTGCCCGAGGGATCGGATCTTCCCCGTCCCGGGGACATGGTCACCGTGACCATCACACACGCGGCTCCGTTCCATCTGCTCGCCGACGACCCGTCAGGACGTCCGCTGCAGATCCGTCGCACCCGCGGTGGCGACGCCTGGGACCGTGCACAGGCGGAGTCTTGCGCGGTGCCGGTATCGACGAGCGAGGGAGGGCCACGAGCCGTCTCCCTCGGGCTGCCGACGCTGCGCGTCGGGGTGTGAACGAGATTCCCGAGCACGAATCGGCGAGGGCGTCGGCGCCACGTCTCTGGGCTGTCGTCGGCGCGACGGGGACGGGGAAGAGCGATCTCGCGCTCGACCTCGCCGAGGCGCTGCGTGAGCGAGGGAACCCGGCCGAGATCGTCAATGCCGACGCGATGCAGCTGTATCGCGGCATGGACATCGGCACCGCCAAGCTGCGCTTCGACGAACGCCGAGGCATCCCACATCACCTGTTCGACGTACGTGAGGTGCATCAGGAGGCCGCGGTCGCTTGGTATCAGCCCCTTGCACGCGCAGCGGTCGCCGCGATCCACGAGGGTGGTGGCGATGCGATCCTCGTCGGAGGGTCCGGGCTGTATGTGTCGAGCGTCGTCTACGACTTCCAGTTCCCGCCGCGCGATCCGGCGGTGCGCGTACGGCTGGAACGGGAGTTGAGGGAGCACGGCGTTGCTGCGCTGATCGAGCGGATCCGTGCCCTCGACCCGACGACGGCAGAGCGCGTCGATCCACGCAACGAGCGCCGTGTGGTCCGCGCGCTCGAAGTACTCGAACAAGGCGGCGCGAACCATGGCGCCGCCTTGCCTGAGCAACCGGTGCTGTGGCACCCGCGCACACGACTCATCGGCGTGCACATCGACCGTTCAGAGCTGGTCGAGCGGCTCGATGCGCGCGTCGAGAGGATGTGGGCAGCCGGCCTGCCCGAGGAGGTCGCCGGGCTGCGCGTCGAGGGTATCGAGCGAGGAGCCACTGCCCGGCGGGCGATCGGCTACGCCCAGGCGCTGGGGCAACTCGAAGGTCGCCTGACGCGTGCAGAGGCGATCGCCGAGACGCAGGCCCTCACGCGCCGCTACGCCCGCCGGCAGGTGTCGTGGTTCAAGCGCTACAGCGGGCTCGAATGGCAGCAGCAGCCCGTCGATGTGCGCTCGCTTCTCGAAGGCTGAGCGCCTCGCTGCGGCGATGTCGGTGGGTCCTGCGACGCTGGGAGCATGACCACCTCCTACTACACCGCGTCCAGCCTTGACGGCTTCATCGCAACTCCCGAGCACTCGCTGGAGTGGCTGCTGAAGCAGGACATCGATCACGCGGGGCCGATGGCGTACAGCGCGTTCGAGAAGGGCGTCGGCGCGCTGGCGATGGGGGCGTCGACGTACGAGTGGCTGCTCCGCAACCAGGGCGAGGAACCGTGGCCGTACCCGCAGCCGACCTGGGTCTTCACCCACCGGGAACTCCCGACCCCGGAGGGAGCGGATGTCCGCTTCGTCCAGGGCGATGTGCGCAGGGCGCACGACGCGATGGCCGCCGTGGCGGGGGAGAAGGACATCTGGATCGTCGGCGGAGGAGAACTCGCCGGAGAGTTCGCCGATGCTGGACTCCTCGATGAGGTGTGGGTGCAGTACGCGCCGGTCACGCTCGGCGAGGGCGCGCCGCTGCTGCCGCGTGCCCTCGACCTCGAACTGCTCGAGGTCGCTCGGAATCGGAGCTTCCTCTGCGGACGGTATCGCGTGACGGGGAGTTGAACGCGCTGTTCTAGACTCGTGAGTCGGTTCGAGCGGCAGTACGAGGAGGACAAGGCGTGCAGTGGATCATTCGCGCATTCCAAGACAGCGACACGGAAGCCGTGGTGGCACTGTGGCAGGCGGCGGGGCTGACCAGGCCGTGGAACGACCCTCACCTCGACATCGCGCGCAAGCGCGCTGTGCAGCCGGAGCTCTTCCTGGTCGCTGCGCGCCCGACGGCGGGAAGCGCCGCGGAGGAGGCCGTGATCGGCACGGTGATGGCCGGATATGACGGGCACCGGGGCTGGCTGTACTACCTCGCCACGGCGGAGTCCGCGCGAGGACAGGGTGTGGCTCGCAGCCTGGTCCAGGAGGCGGAGCAGCTCCTGGAGCAGATGGGCTGCCCGAAGGTGCAGCTCATGGTGCGGGAGGGGAACGAGGCGGTCCTCGGGTTCTACGATGCACTCGGCTACGAACGCTTCACCGTCGCGAACACGGGGAAGCGGCTCGTCGCCGACGCCTAGCGCGGATCCCTAGACT
This sequence comes from Microbacterium croceum, assembly GCF_023091245.1. NCBI lineage: Bacteria > Bacillati > Actinomycetota > Actinomycetes > Micrococcales > Microbacteriaceae > Microbacterium > Microbacterium croceum. Next base: position 2,200,094 of record NZ_JAHWXN010000001.1, read on the forward strand.
GGGCTGATGGTCGCATTCACCAAGGGACATGGCACCGGCAACGACTTCATCATCATTGCCGACGCGGATGGAGAGCTCGATCTGAGCCCGGAGCAGGTCGCCGTCCTGTGCGATCGCCACTTCGGCATCGGTGCGGACGGTGTCCTTCGTGTCGTCCGGTCATCGGCGATCCCGGAAGGCGCGGCGAGCCTGGCGGAGGAGCCCGCTGCGGAGTGGTTCATGGACTACCGCAATGCCGACGGTTCGATCGCGGAGATGTGCGGCAACGGTATCCGCGTCTTCGTGCACTTCCTGCTTCGCTCGGGTCTCGCGGAGATAGAGCCGGGCTCCACGCTGCCGATCGGCACCAGAGCCGGAGTGCGCGACGTGACCAGGAGCGAGTCCGGCTACCAGGTGGACCTCGGTCGTTGGCGGCTGCCGGGCGATGAACCGCTGGTGAAGGCGGACGGGCTCACGATCACGCGCCCTGGTCTCGGCATCGATGTCGGAAACCCGCATGTCGTCGTGGCGCTCGCTTCGGAGGTCGAGCTCGCCGCCCTCGAGCTGCACCGTTCTCCCGAGTTGGATCCGGCGCCCCCGGCCGGCGCGAATGTCGAATTCGTGGTTCCTGGTGACCCGCTGGTGCGCGACGGCATCGGGCATGTCCGCATGCGCGTGTCAGAGCGCGGCGTCGGCGAGACCCTCAGCTGCGGTACGGGCGTGGCTGCGACCGCTTTGGCTGTCCGTTATTGGGCGGGTGATGCGGCGCCGGACAACTGGCGCGTCGAGGTCCCCGGCGGCACTCTGGGCGTTCGGATGTTCCCGGCGGAGGACGGCGAGCACGTCGCTCTCTCGGGCCCGGCTCAGCTCGTCTTCCACGGCGAGGTCGACCTCATCTGAGGTCGGCGCGCGTGAGACTCAGCCCAGGGTGATCGGCTCTGTGGGCGGGCTGCCGTGCTTGCGCACCTTGAGCACGCGGTAGCCCTTCGCCGTCGTGGTGCGGAACACGCTGTAGCCAGGGTGGAAGGTCGCCCCGATCCAGCGCTGGAGCGAGTCGGCGCCGAGGTTGCGTTGCACGACGAGCCAGGCGTCGCTGCGTTCGTCGAGTCGAGGGATCCATCGTTCGAGCAGCCCGTGCAACTCGTTCTTGCCGACGCGGATGGGCGGGTTGGAGCGGATCGTGCGGAAGGTGACCTCGGCGGGAACATCATCGGGCAGCGATGCGTTGACATTGGTGAGCCCGAGCGCTGCCGCATTGCGTCGGACCAGATCGAGCGCCCGCTCGTTCACGTCGACAGCCCACACCGTCGCATGCGGTGCCGCGATGGCCATCGACAGCGTGATGGGACCCCATCCGCTGCCGAGGTCGAGAAGGTGGCCTCCCGGCGGCACCGGAGGCATGTTGGCGAGTAGCACTGCGGTGCCGGCATCCAGACGATCCGGGCTGAACACGCCTCCCGCAGTGGTGACGTCCAACTCTCGGCCCGCGAGCGTCACACGGATCGCGCGCAGGTTCTCAGGGCTTGCCGGGGCCGCAGTGAAGTAGTGGTCGGACCCCATACGGCGAGCGTACCGGAGACCGGGGGCTAAGGTTAAGGCTCGCAACAAAAGCCAGAGACAAGGAACGGATGACGGATACCACGACACCCTCGACGGGCGACGACGCGATGGATCGCGTGCTCGCACACGCGGACAAGCGCACGGAGGTACGCACGTTCGGCGCTGCACAGGCGCTTCAGGACGAATCGACCGCGGCGCACTCCACGACCGACGGCAACCAGTGGGACCTCGAAGATCGACACGCCCTTCGTCGTGTGGGCGGTCTGTCCACGGAGCTGGAGGACGTTACCGAGGTCGAGTACCGTCAGCTGCGCCTGGAGAACGTCGTCCTGGTCGGGGTGTATCCGCAGGGCGCTCAAGAGGACGCGGAGAACTCTCTGCGTGAGCTCGCGGCTCTGGCCGAGACCGCCGGCGCCGTCGTGCTCGACGGGGTGCTGCAGCGTCGTCCGCATCCCGATGCCGCAACCTACCTCGGTCGAGGCAAGGCGCAGGAACTCAAGGACATCGTCGCCGCAGTCGGAGCCGACACGGTGATCGCCGACACGGAACTCGCCCCGAGTCAGCGCCGTGCGCTGGAAGATGTGGTGAAGGTCAAGGTCATCGACCGTACGACCGTGATCCTCGACATCTTCAGCCAGCACGCCAAGAGTCGCGAGGGCAAGGCGCAGGTCGAGCTCGCGCAGCTCGAGTACCTACTCCCGCGTCTGCGCGGCTGGGGAGACTCCATGAGCCGCCAGGCCGGTGGCCAGGTCGGTGCCGGTGGTGCCGGTATGGGTTCGCGGGGTCCGGGTGAGACGAAGATCGAGCTCGACCGTCGCCGTATCCGTACCAAGATGGCTCTGCTGCGTCGACAGATCCGCGACTACACGCCGGCCCGAGAGGCCAAACGCGCCGAGCGCAAGCGCAACACGATCCCCTCCGTGGCGATCGCGGGCTACACGAACGCGGGCAAGTCCAGTCTGCTGAACGCGCTCACGAGCGCCGGCGTGCTGGTCGAGAACGCCCTGTTCGCGACGCTGGACGCCACCGTGCGGCGGTCCGAGACCTCAGACGGTCGCGTCTACACGATCACCGACACGGTCGGATTCGTGCGGAACCTGCCGCACCAGCTCGTCGAAGCGTTCCGCTCGACCCTGGAAGAGGTCGGTGACGCCGATGTCGTGCTCCACGTCGTCGACGGGTCGCACCCTGACCCGGCCGGTCAACTGCAGACCGTCCGCGATGTGATGGGTGACGTGGGCGTGCGCGACATGCCGGAGATCGTGGTCTTCAACAAGGCCGACCTGATCCCGGACGATGAGCGCCTCGTGCTGCGGGGCCTCGAGCCGCGTGCGCACTTCGTGTCCTCACGCTCCGGCGAGGGCATCGTAGAGCTGCGGGCTGCGATCGAAGAGGCGCTGCCCCAGCCTGCCGTCGAGGTGCGCGCGGTTGTGCCGTACGATCGTGGCGACCTGGTCGCGGCGATCCACGAGACCGGGATGCTGCTGTCCGTGGAGCACCAGGAGGACGGCACCGCCGTTCACGCTCGCGTCTCCGAACGCCTGGCTGCGGAACTGGCCCCGTTCGCTCGCTGACGGACGTCGTCCGCGGCGGTGATGGGCGTGCTCGTCCGATGCGTCAGCGGGCGACGAAACGGGCTTCCACCGTCGCGGTGATCGTGAGCTCTTCCGGCTCGTACTCCATCGCGGGGGCGGAATCGGCGGCGAACGCACCTGCCCGTGCTTTCATCAGGGGAGCTCCCGGGGCGGGCTGTCCGCTCGAGATCAGTCCGACGTCCGCGATCTCCAGCGGGGTGACGGTCGAGAGGCCGAGGGCACCGGCATATGCCTCGGCGCGAGTGACGGCGACGCCGACTGCGGCAGCGGCGACCTCGCGCTCGACGCGATCCCGCGTGGTCGGTGTCAGGTGCCAGTCGACCCATCCGACCTCGACGCCATCCCACGCGGAGATGTCGGAGACCCAGATCGAGAGCTCGGATGCTTCGGTGAACGTCGCTGTGAAGTCGATGCTCGCGTAGTAGACGGGGGCGAGGCGGTTGCCCTCGTTGTTCCACGGGCGCTCGGCGCGCACGGACAGTCGCTTGCTCGACCAGTCGACCACGACATCGGTCGAGGCCCGTTCTGTGATGCTCACGCGCACGGGCTCGCTGAGCCGCATGACGTCGTCGACCACAGAGCCGCGCTCCGGGCCCTCCGCGCGGACGGTGACGCGGATGGTGGCGCGCTCGGGCGCGATGCGTGCCTCATGCTCGCCGCGGACGGTGACGGTGACTTCGCTCATGCGCCGACTCTACGCCAGCGGTCCGCGGGAATGGCGAGCCGGCCGTATCCGTTGTAGTCTGTAGTGCTTGGGTCGCTCACACGGCGCAAGCAGACAACTCCACAGCGTGACAGCGGCTCCTTCGAGAGAAGGACCACGGGGCTGATCGGTTTCGACAGCGCCTGTGAATCCACGAGAAGCGGGCCGAGGATGCAGAGTTATCTCGTAAACGCTCTCTGCAAAAAAATAGTTGCCGAAACCAAGCGCAACGACTTCGCCCTCGCTGCATAAGCGAGCCCGATAGTCCGTCAGGCCGTATGTGATTCCGATACGGATCCTGGCGTCATTTAGGAATCTTGCTGCGTGATGGCGTCTGGACGTCACGTGGGACTCTTCCCAGGCTGGGCTCGTCGACTTAGGTGTCTGTGACAAAGGTCGGAGCCGAGCAGAACGTCTTCACAGACTGCGCCCGGAGAAGGCGTGGAGACTCAGCGTTGGACGGGGGTTCGATTCCCCCCAGCTCCACCAGGTCGCTGTCACAACTCAGAACCCCGTGCTTCCCTGTTTCAGGGGGAGTGCGGGGTTCTTCCGTGTCTGCTCCTTCCGTGTCCGATCAGGCACGCTCGAGGGGGCTATTACCGCATTCACTGCCTCTTGCTCCTGATCGTGGAGTATTTCGTTCCAAATTCAGTCACATATAGGGGGCGAATTGTGGCTCGGATATCCACGCGCGTGAGTGCATTGAGGTGCCGATCGAAGTATTTGTCGCTCAGCGCAAATTCGCCATGACTGGGGTCGTGAAGCCCTTGTAGCATCCGAGCTATGTCAGAGGCGATATCCGCGGCGAATCCGCCTGTCGGGAGTTTCGACCGGGTTGCACAGGTCCTGGTCGCCGTCTCTCGCATGGACGCTCCTCGCGTCGCACAGATCGGCGCACATACCGGTCTTCCCCCGAGCGCGGTCTACCGCTGCCTGTCGTCGCTGATCGAAGCGGGTCTTGTGGAGGAGGGGCCGAGCAGGGGGCGCTATCACGCCGGCGTCGTGGCAGTCGCGTTGGCCGAACGATATCGACGCAGTGTTCTGAGCGGGGATATCACTTCTCGCACACTTCATACGTTGGCTGCGCACACGCTCGAGTTCGCCGCGTTGCTGGTACGTCGGGGCGACGACATCGTCTGCATCGATGCCGCAGACGGCTCACGGGTGTTGCGCTGCACTTTCGTGGTGGGGGAGGTCGTGCCCATGGTGGCGGGCGCGAGCGCGAGCGCGATACTCGCTTATCTCCCGGACGATGAGGCCGCAGAGATCCTGGCACGGCACGACATCACCGGGTCGGATGCTGCTCCGATGCTGATGTCGCGTGCCGATGTGCGTGAGCGAGGGTTCGCGACGAGCGCCGGCGAAGTCGATGAAGGCGTGTGGGGCGTTGCTGCACCGGTGTTCAGAGACGGCCTCGTCATCGGCGCCGTCGCCACCATGGCGCCGGTGTTCCGCGCGTCCAGACTCGCTCGCACCGTCGTTCCAGCGACGGTGATCGCTGCGAAGACGCTCTCTGAGCAGCGGCTCCGCCTGTGATCGTCATGTTCTACGTGACCTCGAACCACCCGAAGGGGTCGGCATCCCGCTGGTCGTCGCTCTGCGCGACAATGCGCGCGGCCGCTCTCGGACAACCGAAAGGAGAGTTGACACGATGACGAGTCAACAGACGACGACGACCGGAACCCTGGTCATCGAGCGGAGAACCATCGATATGGTGCCGACGAACGAGCGGCACGGGACACCACTGAGTCAGTTCACTCTGTGGTTCGGCGGCAACATGCAGATCACGGCGATCGTGACCGGGCTTATCGCGGTGGCGATCTTCCACGCCGAGCCGCTCACCGCCATCACCGCCGTGCTCATCGGCAATGTCATCGGCGGCGTGACGATGGCGCTGCATTCGGGCCAAGGTCCACGGATGGGCCTGCCGCAGATGATCTCGAGCCGTGCGCAGTTCGGCGTGATCGGCGCTACTCTGCCGCTCGTGCTCGTGATCTGCATGTATTTGGGCTTCGCGTCGACCGGCGCCGCACTGGCAGGGGACGCCATCAGTCATCTCCTCGGCCTGCCCTCCACCGCCGGCTCCGCTCCCGTCGTCGGGATCCTCATCTTCGGTGTGTTGACCGTGATCGTCTCCGTCTTCGGGTATCAGCTGATTCATGTGATGGGTCGGATCGCGACCGTCGCGGGGATACTGGGGTTCGCGTACCTCTTCGTCCAGTTGTTCGCCAACTACGACGTCGGCGCCACCTTCGGAGAGGGCGCGACAGACGCAGCGACGTTCATGGTGTGCCTGACGCTGGGCGCGAGCTGGCAGATGACCTACGCGCCTTACGTCGCCGACTATTCGCGGTACCTTCCAGCGGACACCCCGGTATCGACGACATTCTGGTCGACGTTCCTCGGTAGCGTCACAGGGACGCAGATCTCGATGACGCTGGGCATCTTGATCGGTGCGGTGTCGGGGGAGGCGCTGCTCGGCAGCCCCGTGGGCTTCGTCGGACACCTCGCGGGGCCCGCCGCAGCGGCGCTCGTGATCTACCTCGTGATCATCGTCGGCAAGCTCACCGCCAACACCCTCAACGCCTACGGGGGCATCATGAGCACCGTGACGGTGATCACGAGCTTCAACGCCGAGACACGCATCTCGTCTCGTGCGCGCTCGCTCTACATCGTCCTCTTCGTCGCGCTGACGATGGTGATCGCGATCGCCGCGAGCGCGGACTTCCTGAACAATTTCAAGAACTTCGTCCTGCTGCTTCTCGCGGTCTTCATCCCATGGAGCATCATCAACCTGGTCGACTACTACCTCGTCTCCAAGGAGCGCATCGACATTCCCGCGCTCTACGATCGGCGCGGACGTTATGGCGCTGTCAATGGGACGGCGCTCGTCTCATATGCGATCGGTATCGCCGTACAGATCCCGTTCCTGACGAGCGACACCTATAGCGTGCTGGGTACGTTCAATGGTCCCTTGGCCGATGTCATGGGCGGCATCGATATCTCCTGGGCGGTGTCGATGGTCGTCACCTTCGCGGTCTACTACCCGTGGGCGAAGCGCACGATGAGGCCGCCGTCGACGATGATCTACCCGCGGAACTACACACCGGAACAGACCGGCCAGATTCCGGTGGTCTGACGTGCCATCTCCCATCGAACCAACGACCAATGACCAGCGACCAGGAACCCTCATGCCCGGCATCGACGACGTGCACGTGGACGATGTGCAGCCGCTCCCCGGGATCACCCGTCTTCCTCGTTACCGACCCGGAAAGCCGGCGGTCGGGCGACCGGGGCTGACCGCATTCAAGCTCTCCTCGAACGAGAGCCCGTTCGACCCCCTGCCGGCCGTCGTCGCGGCGATGCGGCAGGCTGATCGCCTGAACATCTACCCGGATCCGACGGCATTGCCGCTGCGGGAGAGCCTCGCCGATCTGCTCGGCGTCCGTCCGTCGAACATCGTGGCAGGCACGGGGAGCCTCGCGGTGCTGAACGATGTCCTCCAGGTGTTCGCGGGGCGTCGTGCTGACGGCACGACAGACGAGGTCGTGTATGCCTGGCGCTCGTTCGAGTCGTATCCGATCTCTGTGGGGCAGGTCGGCGCGCTCGGGGTTCCGGTCGCGCTTCGTCCGGATGGGACACACGATCTCGAGGGCATGCTCGCAGCGGTGACCGAGAGGACACGCGTTCTGATCCTGTGTACTCCCAACAACCCGACGGGGCCGGCGCTCCGCCACTCTGCGGTGAGGGACTTTCTCGTACGAGTGCCGTCGCATGTGCTCGTCGTGATCGATGAGGCGTACGTCGAATACGTGCGCGGCGAGGACAGGATCGACGCGATGGCGCTGCACCGCGAGTTCACCAATGTGCTCGTTCTGCGTACCTTCTCCAAGGCTCACGGGCTCGCAGGTCTGCGCGTGGGCTACTGCGTCGCACAGGAGCACGTCATTCAATACCTCGAGACCGTCGCAGTGCCGTTCTCGGTCCCGCACCCGGCGCAGATGGCGGCGATCGCCTCTTTGCAGGTGCTGCCCGCGGTGCTCGAACGGGTCGAGCAGACCGTGCAGGAGCGGGAGTGGTTCCGCATGGAGCTCCTGGGTTCGGGGCTGCGCATCCCGGATGCACAGGGGAACTTCGTCTGGTTGCCATGGGGCGAGCTGTCGGCGGAATTCACCGCCCTCTGCAACGCGCAGGCGGTCGCGGTGCGTCAGTTCGGTGCGGAGGGCGTCCGCGTCTCGATCGGTGTCCGCGAGGCACATGAGCGTGTCCTCGAGGTCGCCCGAGACATTGCTCTTCCGAGTGTGAAGGAGTAGTGGAAGCGATGTGGGATGCACAAGGCTCCGCCGGGAACGCGGATGGTGGAGCGCAGGAGCTCATCGATGCGCTGGAGCGCGTAGTGCCTGGACGGGTGCTCTGGCATGCCGCCGACACCAGCGAGTACTCGCACGATCGCTCGCATCACGGGTGGGCGCCGGCGACCGCCGTCGTGCGAGCGACAAGCACAGAGGAGGTCGCGGCCGCGGTGCAGGTGTGCCGCGCGGCGCGGGTGCCGGTCATCGCACGGGGTACCGGAACCGGTCTGGAGGGGGGAGCCAATGCTGTCCCCGGCGCGGTCGAGCCGGCGACAGGCATCGCCGCGCAACGATCGAGAGCCGTCATCATCGATCTGCGGGGGATGAACCGGATTCTCCGGATCGATCCCGATTCCGCAGACGCCACGGTCGAGGCGGGCGTGCTGCGGAGCGAGCTCAATCCGGTTCTGGCCGTCCACGGCCTGCAGTTCGTGGCGGGCCCGGGCGTGGACGCATCGATCGGAGGGATGGCGGCGACCCGGGCCAGCGGGACGAACGCGGTGAAGTACGGCACGATGGCCGAGAACGTCCGTGGTCTCACCGTGGTCATGGCCGACGGTGCGGTGGTGAAGACCGGAGGTCGTGCGCGCAAGTCATCTGCTGGTTACGACCTCACCCACCTGTTCATCGGCTCGGAGGGGACGCTCGGGATCATCACCGAGCTGACGCTGAAATTGGCTCCGACTCCCGAGGGTCGTACGCTCACGGTGCTGTCGTTCCCCTCTGTCGATGCTGCTGCGCGCGTGGTGCAGCGCTGTCTGCAGGCGGGTGTCGACCTGGCCCGTGCGGAGCTTCTCGACACCGCGCAGATCGCGGCGATCAACGCGTACTCGCACACCGACTTCCGTGAGGCGTCCACCTTGTTCGTGGAGTTGAGCGGTGAGGCGCGGAGTCTCGAAGGTCAAGCGGCGCGACTCGACGCCATCGCGGACGCCCAGGGCCTCCTTGAACGACGAAGAATCGACCCTGCGGATCAGGAGCGCGTGTGGCAGGTGCGTCATGACGCGCTCCCCGCTGCTCAGGCCCTTCGTCCCGATTCCTACACCTGGTCGACCGACGTCTGCGTGCCGATCGCGCACCTCGCGCAGTGCATCACCGAGACGCAGGCAGACATCGAATCCAGCGGACTCCTCGCGCCGATCGCCGGGCATGTGGGGGACGGGAACTTCCACCTCGCGTTCGTGCTCGCGAACGGAGATGATGCGGAGCGGCAGCGTGCGGCCGCACTGTATCGTCGGATGATCCGTCGTGCGCTCTCGTTCGGGGGAACGTGCACCGGCGAGCACGGCATCGGCGAGGGCAAGATGTCCGACCTGATCGATGAACATCCGACGGGTGTGCCGGTTATGCGGGCGATCAAACGAGCTCTCGACCCGGAGGGGCTGCTCAACCCGGGGAAGATGGTCGACCTCCGAGGGGATTGACCGTCACCCCGTGAGGCGAAGGTCTTCGACAACCGTGGCGACGCGCCGACGTTGCTCGTCGTCGAGTCCCCGGATCGGTAGCGGCAGACACTGAGACGGCGCCTGCCCGAGGTGCTCGGCGACCGCGGCAATGACGCGCAGGCTCCCGCCGAACTCAGCGAAGAGATCCCACAACGGCGCGAGCCGCGCCGACTCGCTCAGCGCCCTATCGGGCACACCCTCCTGCATGCTCCGGGCAATCCGCAGCGCCGGCTCCGGCAGAGTTCCGGCCAGGACCGAGTACCAGGCGTCGCACCCCGCGACGAGGCCGGCGGCGCCGAACGCGTCACCGGAGACCCCGATGGTCACCTCTGCCGGGATCGCGGCGCGGATCGTCGTGACGTGGTCTCGGGCGGTGTCCGGATCGCGGGGAACTCCGGGGATCTTGATCGACGCGATGCGGGGCAGCTCGGCGATGCGTCCGTAGAGCTCGGTCGAGAAAGCGAAGTGGGTGGTTCCGGGATTGTCATAGACGATCACGGGGAGTCCGGTGTGCGCGCTGACGGTCTCGTACAGCCCGAAGACGTCATCCGGGGTCAGCGGCTGATACGTCATGGGTGCCAGGAGGAGACCGGCCGCTCCCGCCTTCTCCGCGCTCTCGGCATGAGCGAGCACCTCCGAAGTCCGCAGGGCGCCGATGCCGACAAATACGGGTGTGCCCTCGGCGTGCGCAACGGCGAGGCGGGCGACGCGTGCGCGTTCGATCGGGCTGAGATAGGCCGCGCACCCCGTGGAACCGAGCGCGGTGATCGAGTCGACCCCCGCACGCGCAAGACGTTCCACCATGCCGGCGAAGGCGCGCTCATCGACCGTGTCGTCGTGCAACGGGGTGAGTGGGAACGCGCTGAGGCCGGTGAAGAGAGACATGCGATCAGCCTACGAGGCGGCGGAATCCGCGAGATCGAGCACCCACTCGTTCATCACGAGATCGGCGCCGCGGAATGTCTCGGTGGTGGTACCGCGCAGCCGGAAGCCGGAGCCGCGACACACCGCATTCGAGGCAGGGTTGTCGGTCTCCGGGAACGCGACGAGCAGGCGTCTGTCTCCCCGGTGGAGGCGCACGTCGTCGAGCAACAGGGCGAGCGCACGACGAGTGAGGCCTTGTCCCTGGGCTTCCGGAAGCATGAACCACCCGGTCTCGAACACGTCATGGTCGTTCCAGCGCAGGTGCCAGTAGCCGATGGATCCGACGGCGCGTGCTTCCTGCAGTATGGCGAACATCCGTGCTTCGCCGGTCTCGACGTAGCGGAGGTAGCGGGCGTGACGATCAACGACCTCGGCATCGGTCTCCGGGCCGTTCAGATGTGCGGTCATCTCGGCCGAATTCGCGCGGTGCAGCATCCAGAGGTCTTGGTCGCCCCAGAGGCGCAGTGCGATGTCTGCCATGCGTCGAGCGTCCCACGGGTCACCGACATCGCGCGAGGCGAGTACGTTGGAATGGACCCGGTCAGCCAGCCCATTCGATCAGGACCAGGCCCTGGCGGGTGTCGGCCAGCTTCACCCACCCGTCGTGGAACAGATACGTCATCCCGTACCCATCGTCATCGGTGCCCATCGAGTACTGCGGATCCTCGGTGATATAGGTGCCCTCGGGTCCGTCTTCGCGCCGCCACCCCGATGCGAGGAGCGCAGCCTGGGCCGCTGTCGCGTCCTCCGCGCTGATCGGGGACCAGCCATACAGCTGGCCGTGGTCCGAGCCGACCGCGTAGTCCGCCCAGAAGCACAGCAGCCCGTCGGTGAGATCGACATCCCCGATCACGAACTCCTTCGGCTTCGCGGTCCATCCGGCGGACGTGAGCGCTTCGACCGTGCCTGCGGAGATCATGGATTCGCAGGTGAGCTCCGCGGCCGGCTCCTCCGGGGTGGGAGCGTCGGTCGGCGCGGCGGTTGCCGACGGAGCCGGAGTCGACGCGCTGGTGGTCGGAGACGGCGCGGGCTCAGCGGGACCGGCGCACGCGGTGAGTGCGGCGAGAAGCAGGAGGACTCCCGCGGTCGCGGAGGTGATGCGGGGGATCATCTCGGGCCTCCATGGTCTGGTCAGTCGTGCAGCAGGGAGAGGAACGCCTCGTGGAGGACGCCGTTGGTTGCGAGCGTCGATCGAGCCGAGATCGTCTCAGAACCGTCGTAGGCGGTCATCCGTCCGCCTGCTTCACGAACGATCGGCACCGCGGCGGCGATGTCGTACTCCTTCACGTCGAACTCGGCGACCATCTCGAGTCGTCCTTCGGCGAGCAGCATGTACGAGTAGACGTCGCCATAGGCGCGGTCCCGCCAGACGCGCGAGGAGAGGCGCACGAGGTCGTCGAGATGACCGGCATCCGCCCACTGCGCGATGCTCTGGAAGCTCGCGCTCGCGTCATCCAGCGTGGCGACTGCCGAGACTTCGAGTCGGCGGGGTTCTGCGTCGGTGGCCGTCCACGCGCCGGCGCCTGTGGAAGCCCACCAGCGGCGCCCGAGCGCGGGCATGCTCACGACTCCGACCTGCGGGACGCCGTCGATCGCAAGGGCGATCATGGTGCCCCAGAGCGGAACACCGCGGAGAAAGTTCGCCGTGCCGTCGATCGGATCGATGATCCACTGCCGATGGGTATCGCCTTCGGCCCCGAACTCCTCACCGAAGATGCCGTCCCGTGGACGCTCGGCAGCCAGGAGCTGACGGATCGCCTGCTCCGTCGCGAGGTCGGCATCGGTGACGTGCGAGTTGTCGGCCTTGGTGGAGATCACCAGATCGGCGGCATCGAACCTCGGCACGGACTCCGCGTCGGCCGCATCGGCGAGCCGGAGGGCGAGTTCGAGGTCGGTGCGGAGGGCGTCAGCGGGGGAGGAGACGGTCACGGTCCCAGAATAGTCGTCCGCGTGTGAGGGAATGTCGTGGAGCGTCATGAACCTGCAGGCACGTGATCGCGGGAGACGGCGGTAGGACGCAGAAAAGCCTCGCGAATCTGGCGAGAGATTCGTGAGGCTGATCCGTGCACCCCCTGGGACTTGAACCCAGAACCCACTGATTAAGAGTCAGTTGCTCTGCCGATTGAGCTAGAGGTGCGTTTTCCGGGATGACCCCGGCCGAGGAATTACATTACCAGCCGACGGGCGGCATGTGAAATCGAGGGCAGAAAGGCGTGGTCGCCCCCGCGATTCACGACCTGTGAGACTCGTCATCGCCAAGGACCGCGACGCGTGGCCGGGCCTCGTCCGAGGTCGATGTGTGCACACCTTCACCCTTGCCACGTTGTGTTCCGGTATTCCGCGTAACAGCAGTGCCGCTTCGTGATCTCATAACCGGGGTCTCTGCGCAGGCAGAGTCAAAAAGGTGACTGGAGGAAAACACCTATGGGAATGCACATACGACGTGCGGCGCGCGTCAGATCGATCGCGGCGGTTGCCACCACGGCGATCGTTGCCGTGATGGCGATGGCGGGTTGGGGCGCCTCCGCGGCGGTCGCCGCCGATTACGACTATCCCGGAGCCATCGATCCGGCGTCGATCGTCGTCACGACGGCCGACGGGAGCGGGGAGACCACGGTCAATGAACGCCTCCGTGTGGATGCTTCCTGGTCGGTGCCGGACGGAGCAGTCTCCGGGCAGACGTTCGGCTTCACTCTGCCCACGGAGTTCGCGGGCTTCACTGGTGCCTTCGCGGTGCCGGCCGAAGATGATCCCACACAGACCGTCGCGAACTGCACGGTGTCGGCGGGCACCCAGCCGGTCGTGACCTGCACGCTCACCGATTACGTCGAGGGGCGGTCGGACATCTCCGGTTCGCTCTGGTTCCTGGTCTCCGCTGCCGAGCAGACGACCGAGACGACTGTCGACTTCACGGTCGACGGGCAGATCGTACCGGTGCCGATCCCCGGTGGAGGAATCATCGGCGACCCGGTGCCGACTGCGCCGGAGAAGTGGGCCTGGCAGACCGCGGATGGGCGACTGGCCTGGCAGCTGATGATCCCGGGAGCGACGTTCGCCGGTGTGGATCCGCTGAAGATCGATGACACATTGACCCCGCCGGGGGCGGGGTCCGGCGAGCACCACAACGTCGACGGGGCTCTGACTGTGTGGAGCACCGATGCCGCAGGAGGGGACCGGCAGCCGATCACCGATTGGACCGGCGGATGGGATGCCGCCGGAGACTCGTTCCACCTGGAGATCGGAGGGCCGATCGACCCGACTCGTCACTACGTGGTGAAGTACTACACCGTGCCCACCGATGGTGCGACGGGCGATTCGTTCGCGAACGTCGCCGATATCGGCGGGGTCGTCGTCCGCGCCGCGCAGGTGTGGACGGCTTCGGGCGGTGGAGCCGGCACTGGAGGGACGTCGGGGAGCTTCTCGATCCGGAAGCAGCTCACCGGTGAAGGCGCGGCGACCGTGCCGGACGGCACGGTGTTCGACGTGGCGTACTCCTACGGCGACCCTGCGGTGCGCAAGGTGCTCGAGGTGACGGTGGGGGCGCCGGCGACGAGCATCGCGCTCCCTCGCGGCACGGTCGTCACCCTGGAGGAGATCGACCTGCCCGCGATCGACGGCGTCACCTGGGGTACGCCCAGCTTCGCGGGCACCGGCATCCGTCCCCTCGCGGACGGCAAGGCGCAGATGACGGTCGCCGCAGGAGCGGCCGTGAGCATCACGTTGACCAACACGGCGACGCCGGTCGTGCCGCCGACGACGCCTCCCACGACGCCTCAGAAACCGCCGACACCTGTCGAGCCGACGCCGCCGACCGAGTTGCCCCTCACCGGTGGGCTCGCGTCGACCGGTAGCGACGTGCCTGTCGGCCTGCTGTGGGCGGGTGGCGCGGTGATCCTGCTCGGACTCGCGCTGACCGGGGGAACAGCCATCGCGAGGCGCGCGCGCTCCGAGGAGTGACGCTCTGATCGTGCCTCCCCGCGCCTGGTCACCCGACTCCGGGCGCGGGGAGGTGCCCTGAGCAGGACGCCGGCGGGTCAGGCGACGGAGATGACGGTCCCCGAGGTCAGCGCGGCGAGTTGAGCGAAGGTCAGCGGCATCACCGTGTGGGGATGACCGGCCGCAGCCCAGAGCGTGTCGTGCGCGCGGAGCGCCTCATCGATGTAGGTCCGGATCGGCGCAGGGTGTCCGACGGGCGCCACGCCGCCGATGGCCTGGCCGGTGACGGCGCGCACGGTCGCGGCGGGCGCCATCGCGACCGTTCCGGCACCGATTTCGGCGGCGAGGGTTTCGATGTCAGCGCGGTGTCCGCCGCTGGTCATCACGAGCACCGGTTCTCCGTCGGCGACGAAGACCAGGCTGTTGGCGATCGCGGAAACCGTGCAGCCGATCGCGGCGGCGGCCTCGGGAGCGGTTCTCGCGGAGTCCGGAAGGACGCGGATCTCGGCGTCGATGCCGGCCTCCGCGAGGTGCTGGTGGACCAGTCTGCTGCGTTCGGGGAGCGAGGTCACATCGATCATCGCCCCACCGTATCGAATCGGCGGCGGGGGATCAGGCAGCGTCGCCGACCAGGATCGCCGCTGCATCCTCGGCCGACGCATCCACGGGCTCGTCGTCGATGTGGGCGAGCGCACGCCGACCCAGGAACACGGTCAAGGCGGCGATCAGCACGGCGGCGGCGGCGAACAGGTACGGCACGGTCGCGTTGAACGCGTGCCACAGCAACGCCGCGATGGGCGGGGCCATGGCTCCGCCCAGGAACCGGACGGCGGAGTACGACGACGAGGCGACGGAGCGCGGCAGGTCGGTCGCCTCCATCACCGCCTCGGTCAGCACCGTGTTCATGACGCCGAGGAGGAGCCCGCCGATCACGATGCACACCACGAGCCCCGCGGCGCTGCCGACCAGCAGCCCCGCCGCCACGAGGTCGAGCGCGAGCAGCGGCAGGAAGAGCAGGATGATGCGCGTGCGCGGGATCCTCCGCATCAGGGCGGGTGCGACCCACACGCTCGTGACGGCGAGCGCGACGCCCCAGCCGAAGAACGTGAGGCCGATTCCCATCGCGCCGAAGCCGAGCGGGAACGGGGAGAAGGCGAGGAGCACGAAGAAGCCGATGTTGTAGAACAGCGCGGCGACCGCCAGCACGGCCAGGGCGGGCCGGCGGAGTGCCGTGAACGGTGCGGAGAAGGGGACCGGCACGCGCTTCTCCGACCCGCCGCGCACGAGCACCAGCACGGCGACGAAGGCGATCGCCATCAGGACGACGACACCGAAGAACGGACCGCGCCAGCTCTGCTCTCCGAGCAGGCCGCCCAGCAGGGGGCCGATCGCGATTCCGAGGCCGAGTGCCGCCTCGTACAGCACGATCGCGGCGCTGCTGCCGCCGGACGCGGCGCCGACGATCGTCGCCAGGGCCGTCGAGATGAACAGGGCGTTGCCGAGTCCCCATCCGGCGCGGAAGCCGATGACGGCGTCGACGCTGCCGCTCAGTGCGCACAGCAGCGCGAAGACCACGATCAGTCCGAGACCGATCAACAGGGTCGCCTTGGCGCCGATGCGGCTTGAGATCCAGCTGGTCACCAGCATCGCCACGCCCGTCACCAGGAGGTAGCTGGTGAACAGCAGCTCGGTCTCGACCGGTGACGCCTTGAGGGACTCGGCGATCGCCGGGAGGATCGGGTCGACCAGTCCGATACCCATGAAGGCGACGACGCAGGCGAAGGCGACCGCCCAGACCTGCGCCGGCTGCTTCCACGGTGATGCGGTGGGGGTGGTGGCGGCGGTGTTCACCGTGCTGCTCCTGTCTTGTCGGCTGTGTCTGTGTGGATGTCGAGGATCTCCGCCGCCCGTTCGAGGACCTGCCACTCCTCCTCACTCACCCCGGCGAACCGAGGGGCGAGGGTGTCGCGAAACTCCGCGCGCCAGGCACGCAGTGCGGCCGAGCCGGCGGTCGTGATATCGACGATCGTGGCTCGAGAGTCCTCAGGGTCGGGTGAGCGCACGACGAGCTCCTCACGCTCCAGCACGCCGATGAGGCGTGTCATGCCCGGTTGCGTGGTGCGGGCGGCGCTCGCGAGTGCTCCCACGCGCTGAGGGCCCTGTTGATCGAGCAGGCTCAGCACCCGCCACTGCGCAGCAGGGGCCTCATTGCCCGCGTCCTGAGCGGCGATCCGGGCCAGTGCATAGGCGGAGAGCACGATCGACGGGATGACGTCCACACGATTCATACCAAAAAGTATATACCTGTTGGTATGTAAACAATCCGATGTTCGAGATTCGCCTCAGCGTCGGGCGTTCGCGATCCGGGCGGAGAGCTCGTGCGCGTGCGCGAGAAGCGTTCGCCCGAGCTGCGCCATCCGATCGGGGCCGAATCGGAACTCGACCCCCGTGAGGCTCAGCGCCCACTCCGGTCTGCCCGCCCGGTCGAAGACGGCGGCGCCGAGGCCCCAGCTCCCTTCCACGATGAGGCCGGGATTGATCGCGTAGCCGCGCTCCTTGGTCTCCGCCAGCCGGGCGCGCAGGGGGCGCTCCCCGTGAGTCCCGCCCCAGGCGCTGCCGAGGTCGGGATGGCGCTCCAGGTAGGCATCCACATCGTGGTCAGGCAGGAAGGCCAGGATCGCCAGGCCGGCACTGGCGACGCCCAGCGGGAAGCGCACTCCTTCACTGAGCACGAAAGAGCGGATCGGAAACGCTCCCTCTTCGCGGAGCAGGCACACGGTCTCATCCGCGCGGCGCACGGAGAAGAACGCGCTCTCCTCGGTCTTCACCGCGAGCGAGCGGACGATGTCCCGCGCCAGACCTGTGACGTCATACCGTGCGGCGGCGACGGAGCCCATCAGGAACAGTTCGGGGCCGGGCATCCAGCGCGTGCTGTCGGTATCGCGATCGATGAGTCCTTCGGCTCTGAGCGCGGTCAGCAGACGGTGAGTCGTCGACCTGGTGAGCCCGGCGTCCCGCGCGAGGTCGTGGAGTGCCGCCCCTTCGGCCCCGGCGGCCGTGACGAGGCGCAGCAGGTGCGCCGCACGTGCGATCGACTGTGCGCCGGGGACTCCTCCGGATATCGGTTCCATAATGTGGACGCTAGTGCGCGAAGCGACCACATCGCAACAACGCGCTTCCACTGCGCCGGCTCGCGCGCCAGGCTGGACGCAGAACGCGTTTCGAAGGAGTGCACGTGATCGACAAGCAATGGTCCACAGCCGCCGAGGCGGTCGCCGACATCCCGGACGGGGCATCGCTCGCGGTCGGAGGGTTCGGCCTCTCCGGCAATCCGATCGCGCTGATCGAGGCGCTCCTTGCACAGGGCACATCGGGACTCAGCGTCGTCAGCAACAACTGCGGCGTCGATGACTGGGGCCTGGGGGTGCTGCTCGGGGCGCACCGCATCCGCAAGATGACCTCCTCCTACGTGGGGGAGAACAAGGAGTTCGAACGCCAGTTCCTCACCGGCGAGCTCGAGCTCGAGCTGACTCCGCAGGGGACCCTGGCCGAGAAGCTCCGCGCCGGGGGCTCGGGCATCGCGGCCTTCTACACGCAGACCGGTGTCGGCACCCAGGTGGCAGAGGGCGGACTGCCTCGGCGGTACAACGCGGACGGCACGATCGCCGTCGCCTCTCCGAACAAGGACGTGCGCCGCTTCGACGTCGACGGCACGCCGCGCGACTTCGTGCTGGAGGAGGCGATCACCACCGACTTCGCCCTCGTGCACGCTCTAGCCGGTGACCGGCACGGCAACCTGATCTTCAACAAGGCCGCCCGCAACTTCAACCCGCTGGCCGCCATGGCCGGACGCATCTGCATCGCGCAGGTCGAGCGACTGGTGGAGCCCGGCGAGCTCGACCCCGATCGCGTGCACCTGCCCGGCGTGTACGTGCACCGGATCGTGGAGGTCGGCTCCGACATCCCCAAGCGCATCGAACGGCGCACCGTCGCCGCGGAAGGAGCCTGACATGGCACTCACACGCGATGAGATGGCCGCGCGCGCCGCGGCCGAGCTCCGGGACGGGGCCTATGTCAACCTCGGCATCGGTTTGCCGACCCTGGTCCCCAACCACGTGCCCGCGGACGTGACGGTGGTGCTGCAGTCCGAGAACGGCATCCTCGGCGTCGGTCCCTACCCTCACGAGGACGCCGTCGACCCCGACCTCATCAACGCGGGCAAGGAGACGGTCACGGTGCTCCCTGGAGCGGCGTACTTCGACTCGGCGGCCAGCTTCGGAATGATCCGCGGCGGCAAGATCGATGCCGCGATCCTCGGGGCGATGCAGGTCTCGGCGTCGGGCGATCTCGCGAACTGGATGATCCCGGGGAAGATGGTCAAGGGGCCCGGCGGCGCCATGGACCTCGTGCACGGTGCCGGCACGGTGATCGTGCTGATGGAGCACCTGGCGAGAGACGGCTCGGCGAAGATCGTGCACGACTGCTCGCTGCCGCTCACCGGCCGCGGGGTCGTGGATCGGATCATCACGGACTTGGCCGTGATCGATGTGACTCCGGAGGGACTCGTCCTGGTCGAGACCGCGCCCGGCGTGACCGTCGACGAGGTCGTCGCGGCCACCGAGCCGTCGCTGATCATCCCGGACGCGCTCCGGACCGCAACGACAGGAGTGGACAATGACTGAGAACAACACCACCGCCGACGACATCGTGATCGTCGCGGCCGCTCGCACCCCGCAGGGTCGCCTCAAGGGCCAGCTCTCGGCGTTCACCGCGCCGCAGCTCGGCTCCTTCGCGATCCGCGGCGCGCTGGAGCAGGGGGCGGTGGATCCGTCAGCTGTCGATGCCGTGATCGTCGGACAGGTGCTCGCGGCCGGGTCGGGGCAGAACGCCGCACGACAGGCCGCCATCGGTGCCGGCATCGGCTGGGATGTGCCGGCGCACTCCGTGAACAAGGTCTGCCTCTCCGGGCTCACCGCGATCATCGACGCCGCGCGCATGATCCGGACCGGAGACGCGCAGGTCGTCGTCGCCGCGGGCATGGAATCGATGACGCGCGCCCCGCACCTGCTGATGGGCTCACGCGACGGTTGGGCGTACGGCAGCGTGGAGGTGCTCGACCACATGGCGTTCGACGGGCTCACCGATGCCTACGACAAGGAGAGCATGGGGGCGTCGACCGAACGGCACAACGCCCGGTACGAGCTCACCCGCACGGCGCAGGACACCGTGGCCGCGCTGTCGCACCAGCGTGCAGCGGCCGCGCGGGAGGCGGGCGTGTTCGACGCCGAGATCGTCCCTGTCGATGTGCCTCAGCGCCGTGGCGAGCCGATCACCGTGACCGCGGATGAGGGCGTGCGTCCCGAGACGACGCTCGACACCCTCGCGGGGCTGCGCGCCGCATTCGTCGAGGGCGGATCGATCACGGCCGGGAACTCCTCGCCAATCTCCGACGGCGCCTCGGCGGTGGTCGTCACGTCACGGCGACGGGCCGACGCCGAAGGATGGACGGTCCTGGTGACGGTCGGCGCGAGCGGACAGACCGCCGGGCCGGACAACTCGCTCCAGGCGCAGCCGGCCAGGGCGATCGAGCAGGCGTGCGAGAAGCAGGGCATCAGAGCCTCTGACCTCGACCTCGTCGAGATCAACGAGGCCTTCGGCGCGGTGGTCGCGCGTTCTCAGGTCGAGCTCGGGCTGGATTCCGATGTCGTGAACATCCATGGCGGCGGCATCGCGATCGGGCACCCCATCGGCGCCTCCGGGAACCGTCTGGTCGTGCACCTGGCGCACGAGCTCGCGCGCCGGGGAAGCGGAACCGCCGCCGTCGGCCTGTGCGGAGGAGGCGGTCAGGGCGAGGCGCTCATCCTGACGCGGTGACCGGCGCTCCTCGCGTCGAGGCG
This sequence comes from Microbacterium croceum, assembly GCF_023091245.1. Classification (NCBI taxonomy): domain Bacteria; kingdom Bacillati; phylum Actinomycetota; class Actinomycetes; order Micrococcales; family Microbacteriaceae; genus Microbacterium; species Microbacterium croceum. The sequence goes on from NZ_JAHWXN010000001.1 coordinate 2,220,485, forward strand.
CGACCGACAGCGCGTGTCAGGAGCGCTTGTCCTTGGCATGCCCCTGCGCGTCGGCGAGCGCCTTCTGGGAACGGAACTGCAAGCGCTGCGCCTTCTTCGACTTCTTGACCGATTGCGGTGAGTCTGCGTCGACGACGATTCCGCGACGCTCCCGCCGCATGTCCACGACGGCGCCGACCGCCAGCGCCATCGTGATCCCCCAGCTCACCCAGGAGAGGACCGCGCGCCAGGTGATCGGCTCGCTCCGCGTGCCACGAAGGAGCGATACCCCGGCAGAGATCGCTGCGATGAGTCCGGTGCTGAAGAGGTAGCGCATGTCCCTACGCTACTCGGCATCTGCGGCTTCCGTCCCGAGCCTTGACAACCGGAGGCCGGACCGGAGAAGTGATGTTCCACGAGCGCTCCCGCCCGGTAACCGCTACCATGGAGGGGTCGCGGCAGGCCCGCGGCCGCACACCGTGTATCTACCGGCCGTCGACTTCTCGGCGGACAGCGGCGGCACCCGACTTCGCGTCTTCGGGCGCGCGAGAGCCAATGACCCAGACGCACATCTCCACCGAGCCGAACCTTTTCCGGATCGCCGGGTTCCCCTATTTCCTGATCGCCTTCATCGCGCGATTGCCGTTCGCCATGATGGTCGTCGGTGTCCTGACCGTCGTCGTCTCCGCGCGCGGTTCGCTCTCGCTCGGAGGGCTCACCTCCGCTGCGGTCGGCCTGGGCACGGCCTGCTTCGGGCCGCTACTCGGCGCGGCGGCGGACCGCTTCGGACAGCGCGTGGTGCTGCTGATCGTGGCCCTGGCCAACGGCACGATGCTGCTGCTGTTCACGGTCGTCGTGTACGGCGCATCCCCGGATGCACTCGTGCTCATCGCGGCGATCGGTATCGGCGCGACTGCTCCGCAGGTGTCGCCGCTGTCGCGCTCGCGCCTGGTCACCCTCATCCGCGAGCGGGTGGAGGACAACCGTCAGCCGCGCACCGTCTCGGGCACCATGGCCTACGAGTCGGCTGCGGACGAGACCGTGTTCGTGTTCGGCCCCTTCATCGTCGGCATCCTCGCATCCGCGATCGCGCCGTGGGCCCCGCTGGTCGGCGCCGCGATCTTGACGGTGGTGTTCGTCGGAGCTTTCGCCCTTCACCCGAGCGCCCGTCACGTCTCCCGAGACCGCGGCGAAGACGGCAAGGCGCTGTCTTCGGCGTCGGAGCTGTTCCGGCCGCAGCTCCTGGTCGTGATCCTCGGCATCCTGGGCGTCGGCATCTTCTTCGGCACCATGCTCACCTCGTTGACCTCGTTCATGGCCGATCGCGATGCCGCAGAGCAGGCAGGCCTGCTGTACGGCGTCATGGGCGTCGGGTCGGCGGCTCTCGCGCTCGGCGTCGCGTGGTTGCCCCCTGCCTTCTCGCTGCGGGCGCGTTGGCTGGTCTTCGCCGGCATCCTCCTCGCCGGTTCGCTCCTGCTCGGCCTGGTCGACTCGCCGGAGATGATGATGCTCGCGCTGGCGATCATGGGCATCGGCATCGGCCCCACGCTCGTCACCCAGTACAGCTTCGGCGCGGCGCTCAGCCCGCGCGGCCGCTCCGCCACCGTGATGACGATGCTGGGGTCCGGGATCGTCGTCGGCCAGTCGCTCGGCGCCGCCGTGGCGGGGGAGATCGCGGAGAACGTCGGCACCTCCGCTGCCTTGGTGCTGCCGATGTTCGCGGCGGCCGTGGCCTTCGGTGCCGGACTGCTGAACTGGGTGCTCAGCAGCACTCGCCGGCGTCGTCGCACCGCGAAGGCCTGAGCATCGGACGGCGGGCGGTCGCCAACCTCGATAGCCTGGGAGCTACCGCCTGCGTGAGGAGTCATCTTGGTCGCTGCAGATTTCGTGGTGGTCGCCAACCGGCTGCCGGTCGACAGAGTCGAAGGCCCCGACGGTGAGGTCGGATGGCGGACCTCGCCCGGCGGCCTCGTCGCGGCGCTCGAGCCGATGATGCGGAACGTGAACGGCGCCTGGGTGGGATGGGCCGGGCAGCCCGACGCCGAGATGGAGCCCTTCGAGAACGGCGGCATCAACCTCATCCCCGTACCGCTCAGCGCCTCCGAGGTCGCTGAGTACTACGAGGGTTTCGCGAACGACACGATCTGGCCGCTCTACCACGACGTCATCGCGCCGCCGCAGTATCACCGGGAATGGTGGGACGCGTATGTGACTGTCAACCGACGGTTCGCGGAGGCCGCCGTGGCCGCCGTCGCGCAGGACGGCACGGTCTGGGTGCACGACTACCAGCTGCAGCTGGTGCCGCAGATGGTGCGCGAGCTGCGCCCCGACGTGACGATCGGCTATTTCCACCACATCCCGTTCCCCGCGCACGGCCTCTACGCGCAACTGCCCTGGCGCGACCAGGTGCTGCGGGGCCTGCTCGGCGCAGATGTCATCGGCTTCCAGCGGGCGCAGGACGCCACCTACTTCCTCACCGCGGTGCGACGACGGCTGCGCTACGAGGTGAAGGGTTCGCACGTGACAGTGGTCGAGAACGGCGGGGCGACGCGGACCGCGGTGGCCCGCGCCTTCCCGATCTCGATCGACACCGCGCCGTATATCGAGCTCGCCCAGCGTGAGGACGTCAAGGCGCGTGCCGCCGAGATCCGCGCGAGCCTGGGCAACCCCGCCCGTATCCTGCTCGGAGTCGACCGTCTGGACTACACGAAGGGCATCCGCCACCGCATCAAGGCGTACGGCGAGCTCCTCGCCGAGGGGCGCCTCAAGGTCGAGGATGTCACGCTCGTGCAGGTGGCCAGCCCCAGCCGGGAGCGTGTGGACGCCTACGTGCACCTGCGTGATGAGATCGAGCTCGCGGTGAGCCGCATCAACGGCGACACCGACACCATGGGGCACACCGCCATCCGGTACCTTCATCAGGGATATCCGCGCGAGGAGATGGTGGCGCTGTACCTCGCCGCCGATGTGATGCTCGTCACGGCTCTGCGCGACGGCATGAACCTGGTCGCGAAGGAGTACGTCGCCACCCGAGCGGACAACCGGGGGGTCCTGGTGCTGAGCGAGTTCACGGGGGCGGCGGACGAGCTCCGGCAGGCCGTGCGCGTGAACCCGCACGACATCGAAGGTGTGAAGGACGCGATCATGACCGCGGTCGAGATGTCTCCCGCCGAGCAGTCGCGGCGCATGCGCTCGCTGCGCCGTCGGGTGCTCGACAACGACGTGGACGCCTGGTCCTCGTCATTCCTGAAGGCACTGGCGGAGGTCCACAGCCGCTGAGCACGCCGCCGAGTCGTGCACGGCCATACTGGAGGACGAACCCTCGTTCGAGATCCCCTGCCGGAGGCGAGCCTCCGGCGTGAGAAGAACCCTGCGGAGAATGGAGACTTTGTGACGCGCGTGTGGATCCCCGGAGTGCCCGATGCCGACGTGAGCGCGGTAGCCGCCACCGATCGGCTCGTCGTCGCCCTCGACTTCGACGGGACCGCGTCGCCGCTGGTGCCCGATCCGATGGCCGCACGCGCCCTTCCCGAGGTCGCCGCGCAGGTCGCGCGACTGGCTGCGCTGCCGAACACGGTCGTGGCCTACGTGTCCGGCCGCAGCCTGCACGACCTCCGTGAGATCACGGAGCACGACGACGATTCCCCGATCGTGCTCGCCGGCTCCCACGGCGCGCAGTACTGGTTCCCCGGCGACGGCGACGCCGACGCCGCTGGCGAGACAGCAGACGACGGCGCGCGCGAAGAGCTCTGGGCGGCGGCGCGCCCCATCATCGAGCGTCACGAGGGTGCCGAGTTCGAGCCGAAGACCTTCGGCATGGGCGTGCACACGCGTCGCGCCGACCGCGAGGTCGAGAAGCAGGTCTTCGCGGAGATCGACGAGCTCGTCGCGGCACGGTTCCCGCACTGGCGTCGCCGCGCCGGCCACCGCGTGTTGGAGTTCTCGTCGCGCACCGAGGGCAAGGACGCCGCGATGGCGACCCTGCGCGAGCGTCTCGGCGCGACCGGCATCGTGTTCGCCGGAGACGATGTGACCGATGAGGACGCGATGCGCGTGCTCGGCGACGGCGACCTGGGGGTGAGGGTAGGGCCCGGTGAGAGCGCCGCCGCGATCCGTGTGGAGAACCCACAACAGATCGCCCTCCTTCTGGAGGCGCTGGCGGACGAGCGAGCCGCCCTGCAGGAATAGACTTCCTGCATGTCCTCGAACGAGTCGGCCCCCCGCGCGCCCATCGACATCAAGCCCCGTAGCCGCGTCGTCACGGACGGCATCGAGGCGACAACCTCTCGCGGCATGCTCCGTGCCGTCGGCATGGGCGATGCGGACTGGGAGAAGCCCCAGATCGGCATCGCCTCCAGCTGGAACGAGATCACGCCGTGCAACCTGAGCCTCGACCGTCTCGCTCAGGGCGCGAAGGAGGGCGTGCACTCCGGCGGGGGATACCCGCTGCAGTTCGGCACCATCTCCGTCTCGGACGGCATCTCCATGGGCCACGAGGGGATGCACTTCTCCCTCGTCTCACGTGAGGTGATCGCGGACTCCGTCGAGACCGTGATCATGGCCGAGCGGCTGGACGGATCCGTGCTCCTCGCCGGCTGCGACAAGTCGATCCCCGGCATGCTCATGGCCAGCGCGCGACTCGGGCTATCCAGCGTGTTCCTGTACGCCGGATCCATCGCGCCCGGATGGGTCAAGCTCTCGGACGGCACCGAGAAGGACATCACGATCATCGACTCGTTCGAAGGCGTCGGCGCGTGCCGGGCCGGTCGGATGACGGAAGAGGACCTTAAGCGCATCGAGTGCGCCTTCGCCCCGGGTGAGGGAGCGTGCGGCGGCATGTACACCGCGAACACGATGGCGTCCGTCGCCGAGGCGTTGGGTCTGAGCCTTCCCGGATCCGCTGCGCCGCCCTCGGCCGACCGTCGGCGCGACTACTTCGCGCACCGCTCCGGCGAGGCCGTCGTGAACCTGCTCCGTCAGGGGATCACCACGAAGGACATCCTGACCAAGGAGTCCTTCGAGAACGCGATCGCCCTCGCGATGGCGCTGGGCGGGTCGACCAACGTCGTGTTGCACCTGCTGGCCATCGCCCGCGAAGCGGAGATCGACCTCAGCCTGCACGACTTCAACCGCATCGGCAGCAAGACGCCGCACGTGGCCGACATGAAGCCGTTCGGCAAGTACGTCATGAACGACGTCGACCGCCACGGCGGCATCCCTGTGATCATGAAGGCGATGCTCGACGAAGGGCTTCTGCACGGAGACGCACTGACAGTCACGGGCAAGACGGTCGCCGAGAACCTCCGCGATCTCAACCCCGATCCCGTCGACGGCGATGTCATCCACACGTTCGACAACCCGATCCATGCTTCGGGTGGCATCACGATCCTGCACGGCTCGCTGGCACCCGAGGGCGCCGTCGTCAAGTCGGCCGGTTTCGACGCCGACGTCTTCGAAGGCCCCGCGCGCGTGTTCGAGCGTGAGCGCGGCGCGATGGACGCCCTCGCCGCCGGTGAGGTCAAGGCGGGCGACGTCGTCGTGATCCGCTACGAGGGACCAAAGGGCGGACCCGGCATGCGCGAGATGCTGGCCATCACCGCGGCCATCAAGGGCGCGGGACTCGGAAAAGATGTACTACTCTTGACGGACGGACGATTCTCAGGCGGCACAACCGGCCTGTGCATCGGCCACATAGCACCCGAAGCGGTGGACGCAGGTCCGATCGCCTTCGTGCGCGATGGTGATCTGATACGGGTCGATATCGCAGCTCGCTCTCTCGACCTACTCGTCGACGAGGCGGAGCTCGCCTCCCGCCGTTCTGGCTGGGAGCCGCTTCCCCCGCGCTATACCCGTGGCGTCCTTGCCAAGTACTCACGTCTCGTGCGGTCCGCCGCGGAGGGCGCGACCACCGGTTGATCCTTCGACATCGTTCAGGATCGCTCGCCGGATGACTACGGCTCCACAGACCACCAAGAAGGAACATCATGACTGCTGATTCCGTCTCGGCCGTGCCGAGACCACCCGCCCGCCAGTCCGCAGCGCCGGAGATCACCGGCGCCGAGGCCGTCGTCCGTTCGCTCGAGCTGCTCGGGGTGACCGATGTGTTCGGTCTGCCCGGCGGTGCGATCCTTCCGGTGTATGACCCTCTGATGGACGCCGAGGACCTGCGTCACATCCTCGTCCGCCACGAGCAGGGTGCGGGTCACGCCGCCGAGGGCTACGCAGCCGCATCCGGCAAGGTCGGCGTCTGCATCGCGACCTCCGGCCCCGGCGCGACCAACCTCGTCACGGCGATCGCCGATGCCTATATGGACTCGGTGCCGCTGCTCGCGATCACCGGCCAGGTGTTCTCGACGCTGATGGGGACGGATGCCTTCCAGGAGGCCGACATCGTGGGCATCACGATGCCCGTCACCAAGCACTCGTTCCTCGTGAAGGACGCTGCCGAGATCCCCGGCGCGATCGCCGCCGCATACGAGATCGCGTCGACCGGTCGTCCCGGTCCTGTGCTCGTGGACATCACGAAGGACGCGCAGCAGGCCACCGCGCCGTTCGTGTGGCCCCCCAAGATCGACCTCCCCGGCTACCGCCCGGTGACGAAGGCGCACGGTAAGCAGATCCAGGCCGCGGCCGCCCTGCTGGCCTCCGCCAAGAAGCCGGTGCTCTACGTCGGCGGTGGCGTGATCCGCGGACGCGCGTCCGCCGAGCTGCTCGAGCTCGCCGAGTCGACCGGCGCGCCGGTCGTGACGACGCTCATGGCCCGCGGCGCCTTCCCCGACTCCCATCCGCAGCACCTCGGCATGCCCGGTATGCACGGCACGGTCCCCGCTGTCCTGGCGCTGCAGGAGGCCGACCTGCTGGTGTCGCTCGGCGCACGCTTCGACGACCGTGTGACTGGCAAGGCGGCGCTCTTCGCACCGAACGCCAAAGTCGTGCACGTCGACATCGACCCCGCGGAGATCTCGAAGATCCGCATGGCCGATGTGCCGATCGTGGGCGACGTGCGCGACGTCCTCATCGACCTCGCCGCCGCGTTCCGCGGAGCGACCGAGGGGGCCAAGCCCGACATCGAGGAGTGGTGGTCGTACCTCGACGGTCTGCGCACCGAGTTCCCGCTCGGCTACGCACCCACGACCGACGGTCTGTTGGCCCCCCAGCACGTCATCCAGCGGATCGGCGAGCTCACCGGTCCCGAGGGCATCTACGCAGCCGGCGTCGGCCAGCACCAGATGTGGGCTGCGCAGTTCATCAAGTACGAGCGTCCCAACGCCTGGCTCAACTCCGGCGGGGCCGGCACGATGGGCTACTCGGTCCCGGCCGCGATGGGGGCGAAGGTGGCAGAGCCGGACCGCGTCGTGTGGTCGATCGACGGCGACGGATGCTTCCAGATGACCAACCAGGAGTTGGCCACCTGCGCGATCAACAACATCCCGATCAAGGTGGCGATCATCAACAACTCGTCGCTCGGGATGGTGCGCCAGTGGCAGACGCTGTTCTACGACGGACGCCACTCCAACACCGACCTGAACACCGGTCACGGCACGATCCGCATCCCCGACTTCGTGAAGCTCGCCGAAGCCTATGGCTGCCTGGCGATCCGCGTGGAGAAGGAGGAGGAGGTCGACGCAGCGATCCAGCTGGCGCTCGAGACCAACGACCGCCCGGTCGTGATCGATTTCGTCGTCAGCGCCGACTCCATGGTATGGCCGATGGTTCCCCAGGGCGTCAGCAACAGCTACGTCCAGTACGCGCGTGATCACGCGCCGTCGTTCGATGAGGAGGTCTGAGACATGTCGACCCACGTGCTGAGTCTGCTGGTGGAGGACCGTCCCGGTCTTCTGACGCGTGTCGCGGGGCTGTTCGCCCGCCGCGGCTTCAACATCGAGTCCCTCGCCGTCGGCGTCACGGAGGTGCCCGGCATCTCCCGGATCACGGTCGTCGTCGACGTCGACGAGCTCCCGCTCGAGCAGGTGACCAAGCAGCTGAACAAGCTCATCAACGTCATCAAGATCGTCGAGCTCGATTTCTCGACCTCCGTGCAACGCGAGCACATGATGATCAAGGTGCGCACCGACAACGTCACCCGCTCCAACGTGATCGAGGTCGTGAACCTGTTCCGCGCCTCGGTCGTCGACTACGCACCGGATGCGCTCGTCGTCGAGGTCACCGGCGACAAGGGCAAGGTCGAGGCGCTGTTGAAGGCACTCGAGCCCTTCGGCATCAAGGAGATCGCCCAGTCCGGTCTCCTCGCCATCGGCCGCGGCGGCAAGAGCATCAGCGAGCGCGTCCTGCGCGGCTGACCCCCCCAGAACTCAGGGGCCGATCGGTCCCGCATCAACCACGAACAAGGAGAAACACACGTGAGCACCGAGATCTTCTACGACGCCGACGCAGACCTGTCCCTGATCCAGGGCAAGAAGGTCGCGATCGTCGGCTACGGCTCGCAGGGCCACGCCCACGCGCAGAACCTGCGCGACTCGGGCGTCGAGGTCGCCATCGCGCTGAAGGAGGGCTCCAAGTCCGCCGCGAAGGCCGAGGAGGCCGGCTTCCCGGTCAAGACCGTCGCCGAGGCCACGGAGTGGGCCGACGTCATCATGATCCTCGCGCCGGACCAGCACCAGCGCACGATCTACAGCGAGTCGATCGCGCCGAACCTGACCGCCGGCAAGACGCTGGCGTTTGCGCACGGCTTCAACATCCGCTTCGGCTACATCGACGCCCCCGAGGGTGTCGATGTGATCCTCGTCGCGCCGAAGGCCCCCGGACACACCGTCCGCCGCGAGTTCGTCGCCGGTCGCGGCATCCCCGACATCATCGCCGTCGAGCGTGACGCATCGGGCAAGGCCTGGGACCTCGCGCTCTCGTACGCGAAGGCGATCGGCGGCACCCGCGCCGGTGTCATCAAGACGACCTTCACGGAGGAGACCGAGACCGACCTGTTCGGCGAGCAGGCCGTGCTTTGCGGTGGCGTCAGCCACCTCGTGCAGGCCGGTTTCGAGACGCTGACCGAGGCGGGCTACCAGCCGCAGATCGCTTACTTCGAGGTGCTGCACGAGCTCAAGCTGATCGTCGACCTCATGTGGGAGGGCGGCATCGCCAAGCAGCGCTGGTCGATCTCCGACACCGCAGAGTTCGGTGACTACGTCTCGGGTCCGCGCGTCATCGACGCTCGCGTCAAGGAGAGCATGCAGGGTGTGCTCGCCGACATCCAGTCGGGCGCGTTCGCGAAGCGCTTCATCGACGACCAGGACAACGGTGCCGAGGAGTTCCTGGCTCTGCGCGCCAAGGAAGAGCAGCACCCGATCGAGGTCACCGGCAAGGAGCTGCGCTCGCTCTTCGCGTGGAAGCAGCAGGACGAGGACTACGTCGACGGCAGCGCCGCGCGCTGACTCATCGCTGACGCGCTGACGCGCTGACGCGCTGATTCGACAGTCGAAAGAACGGGCATCCCTTCGGGGGTGCCCGTTCTTCGTCTCTCTGCACGACCTTCTCTATAGACATCGGATGTCTGTGCCAGGATAGAGATACTCGACTTCGAAAGGGAATGATGACTGACGACTGGTTCGACGAGGCCCGATTCGGCATGTTCGTCCATTTCGGCCTCTACAGCGCGGCCGCACGGCACGAGTGGGTGCAGAACTACGAGCGCCTCACCGACGACGATTATCGGCAGTACTTCGATCACTTCGATCCGGATCGCTTCGACGCCCGCGCGATCGCGCGGACGGCCAAGGCGTCCGGCATGGGCTACGTCGTGCTCACCACCAAGCACCATGACGGGTTCTGCCTGTGGGACTCGCAGCTCACCGACTTCACCTCCCGGGTCGCCGTCGACAGGGATCTGGTGCGGGAGTTCGTCGATGCCGTGCGCGCCGAAGGGCTCAAGGTCGGCCTGTACCACTCGGTGATCGACTGGCATCATCCGGACTTCACCGTGGACTGGAATCACCCCCGCCGGGACGACGAGAACGCTCACGCGCTGAACGAGGGACGGGACATGGGGCGCTATCGCGAGTACCTTCACGGGCACGTGCGCGAGCTGCTGACGGGGTACGGACAGATCGACTACCTCTTCTTCGACTTCACCTATCCGGAAGAGAAGGACGGCTGGGCGGGCAAGGGGCCGGCCGATTGGGACGCGGATGCCCTCCTCGCGCTGTGTCGCGAGCTGCAGCCGGACATGCTCGTCAACGATCGGTTGGGTATCCCCGCCGACTTCGTCACTCCCGAGCAGTACCAGCCCACCGCGCCGATCGAGCGAGACGGGGTGCCGTTGACCTGGGAGGCGTGCCAGACGCTCAACGGCTCGTGGGGATACCACCGTGACAACACGGATCAGAAGTCGGCGACGATGCTCACCCAGATGCTGGTCGACTCCGTGTCGATGGGAGGCAACATGCTCCTCAATATCGGCCCGGACGGGCGCGGTGCCATCGCGCCGCGAGACGCCGCGACGCTGGGCGAGATCGGCGACTGGATGGCTCTGCACCGCGACGCCGTGGTCGGCGCCGGTCACGCTCCGTTCGCCCCGCCGCGCGAGGGCGTCTACACCCGCCGCGGTGATCGTCTCTACCTGCACCTCTTCGCCTGGCCGTTGGGGTTCGTGCACCTGCCGGGACTGGCGGGGCGTGTCTCGTACGCGCGACTGCTGAACGACGGCTCCTGGCTCAAGACGAGCGTGTCGGATCCGCAGCAGCAGGCCGATCTCATGACTCCGGCCGGCGAGGACGAGGGTACGCTGACGGTGCACCTGCCCGTGCAGCGCCCCGACGTGCTGTTGCCGGTGATCGAGCTGACGTTGACCGCCGAATGACGACGCCGGGGGAGTGACCCGCCCGGTGGCGCCGGTTCAGTCGGTCGCCACCGGGATGTCCAGGCCCTCGAGGGCGAGGCGCGCGGCGCCATGGAGGATGGCGTCGGCACCGGTCGTGGCGGCCTCGATCCGCAGGCGCTGCGTGGCCAGGGGGTGGCAGGCTTCATAGACCCTGCTGCGCACGGCCGCGATGAACGGCTCGGACGCGCTCATGCTCCCCGTGAGGAACACGGCGTGCGGGTTGAAGAAGTTCACGACGCCGGAGAGCGCCTGGCCGAGATGCGTCCCCGCCGTCCGCACCAGCGTGGTGGCCTCGGGGTCGGCGTCGCGGGCGAGGGTGAGCACATCGGTGGTCGTGCGCACCTGGTCGTTGCCGCGTGCGCGCATCTGCCGCACCAGGCTCGCCCCGCTGGCGACGGTCTCGAGGCACCCGGTGTTGCCGCAGGAGCAGGGGACGTCGCCGCTGCCGTCGATGCGGGTATGGGTGATGTCTCCTGCCGCAGCCGTCGCGCCGCGGTGCACGCGCCCGTCGACGATGATGCCGCTGCCGATCGCCGTCCCCGCCTTCACGGTGATGCTGTGGTGCGTATGTCCGAACTGCTCGCGGTGCTCGCCGAGTGCGGCGAGGTTGGCGTCGTTGTCGACCACGACGGGCACGTCGTAGCGCGCTGAGAGGTGCTCGCCGACGCGGAATCCCGGCCAGCCCGGCATGCGCGACGGTTGGTGCACCGAGCCGGTCTCGATGTCGACGGGGCCGGGAAGACTCACCCCGATCGCGTGGATCCTGGCGGTGTCGGCGAGGGCGTCGAAGACCTCGGCGACACGTGCGAGCGTGGCTGCGGGGCCGTCGGTCAGATCGATCTCGATCGTTCGGGTGCTGTGGAGCGCGCCGCTCAGGCTGTGGCGCCCGACGCGTGCGTGCCCGCCGCCGAGATCGACGGAGAGGACGATGCCGTCCCCGGCGATCTGCAGGACGCGGGGCCTGCGTCCGCCGCTGGATGAACCTGCCCCTGCTTCTTCGAGCACCCCGGCGTCGAGGAGTGCCTGCACGCGCAGGCCGACCGTCGACGCCGCCACCCCCAGTCGGGCGGCGAGCTCGCTGCGGGAGCGGGCCTCTCCGCGGGCGACGAGATCGAGGATGCGTCGCGAATGCGGATCCTCGGCTGGTCGATCTGCGAGGTTCATCATGGGGGTCCTTCTTATCGGAGCTGGGCTCAGCGTATCGGGGGCGACATCTGTTTCGTGAAGGTTACGAATTATCAAGGTCCGATAAACATCGGATGTTCGGCTTGCACGGCCCAGGGAAGTGTGACAGCGTAACTTCATACGAAATCCTACTAGGTTATTTCGACTCCCGAATTAACCTTCCTTCCTTCCCGAGGAGACATTCAATGAAGAAGATGCGAGTAGGCGCCGTGGTCGCGGTCGCGGGTGTCGCCGTGGCGATGACCGGATGCGCGAGCACCGGCAGCGCAGGCGGCTCCGCAGACGGCGACACCATCGTCGTCGACATGTGGGCCGGCAGCGAGACGGACGTGGAAGCCCTCGAGGCTCAGGTCGCGTTCGCCCAGGAGCAGAACCCCGATATCAAGATCAAGTTGCAGACCTCGCCGTGGAGCGACTTCTTCACGAAGCTCACCACGAACATGGCCAGCGGGAACATGGCCTGCATCACCGGCATGAGCGGTGCGCAGCTGGGCGGGTACACCGGAGGGTTCCGGGAGCTGAGCGCCGACGACCTGAAGACCGCCGGCATCGACTGGGCCGACTTCAACCCCAGCGCCGACGGCATCCTGAGCTTCGAGGGCAAGGTCTACGGGGTACCGTTCGACGTCGCCACGATGCTCGTCTACTACAACCAGGACCTCCTGACTGCGGGTGGCGCGGCCACGCCGGAGATCGGCTGGACGTTCGACGACTTCGACGCGATCGCCGCGGACGCCACCAAGGACGGCAAGTACGGCTTCGGCATGGGCATGGGTGGCTACCAGTGGATGTCGATGCCGATCGCCTACTCGGCCACGCAGCCAGCGTCCGAAGATGGCACACTCCACATCGATGACAAGGACTTCGTCGAAGCAGCCACCTGGTATGCGGGACTGGTGACCGAGAAGAAGGTGGCCGCTCCGGTCTCGTCCGCCTCCGACACCGGATGGGGCGAGAACCAGTACACGGGCGGGAACGCCGCGATGGCGGTCGACGGCACCTGGAACGCGGTCAGCTATCTGAACAACGAGTCCGGCTTCACAGCCGGAATGGTCCCGCTGCCTGCGGGAGTCGACGGCAACCCCGGTCCGATCCTCGGCTCCGGCTACGGAATCTCCGCGAACTGTGAGAACCCCGAGGCCGCGCTCAAGGTGATGGGTTCGCTGCTCGGTGAGGATGCGCAGGACTACATCGCGTCGTCCGGCCGCTCCTACCCGGCGCGCACCTCCTCGCAGCCGCTGTACTTCGAGTCCATCGACGAGAAGTACCGCGATCAGGTCAAGGACGTCTTCGAGGCGGCGTTCGGCGACACCGTGCCGCTGTACATGACGAAGAACTGGCAGAAGCTCGACAGCTACATCCAGCCGAACCTGGTCAGCGTCTACAACGGCCAGATGACGATGGAGGAGCTGCTGACGAACGCGCAGTCGCAGTTCGGCGAGTGACCCACTCCGGCCGCCGCAGCAGTAGCAGAGAGAAACTGAGATGACGATCACGACGAGACGTCGAGGATCGCTCGCAAAGGTGGAGGCCCGCCAGGCGCTGGGATTTGCAAGCCCAGCCCTGGTGGGGCTCGCCGTGTTCACGATCGTGCCCGTCGGGCTGTCGATCGTGATGAGCGTCTTCGACTGGCCGACCTTCGGCGAACGAACATTCAACGGGGTGGACAACTACGTCAAGCTGTTCACCAGCAGCCCGGACTTCTGGCCGGCATTGCGCAACTCGGCGGTGTACACACTGCTCTACGTGCCGTTGAGCGTCGCTCTCTCGCTCGTGCTCGCCCTCGGACTCGGTCCGCGCATCCGCGGACGCGGCGCACTGCGCGTGCTCTTCTTCATCCCGGTCGTGACACCGATGGTCGCGAACGTGCTGGTGTGGAAGATGATGCTGCAGCCGCAGGGACTGTTCAACGGGTTGTCCCAGACGTGGTTCGGCATCCAGCTGCCGAACTTCCTGGCAGACCCCTCGTGGGCGATGATCATGGTCGTGGTGATGAGCGTCTGGCAGGGGCTCGGCTACAACATGCTGATCTTCTCGGCCGCGTTGGAGCAGCTGCCGGAGAGCGTGCTGGAGGCGGCGAGCATCGATGGCGCCCAGGGGTTCCGGCGGGCATGGAGCATCATCATCCCGATGATCTCGCCCTCGATCTTCTTCGCGACGATCATGACCATGATCACCTCGCTGCAGGTGTTCGTGCAGCCGCAGATGCTCACCGGAGGTGGGCCGGGCAACGCGACCAAGCCCCTCGTCATGTACATCTGGGAGCAGGGCTTCACCTTCGGTGATCTCGGCCTTGCCGCTGCCGCCGCCTGGATCCTGTTCGCGATCATCATCGCGATCACCGGGCTTCAGTTCGCCGCGCAGAAGAAGTGGGTCCACTATGAGCACTGAGACGGTCACCACCCTCACTCCGCGGTCGCAGCGCGATCGCCGTGATGTGCGTCGGGCGCGCGGCGCAGCCACCACCCCAGCCGCGCGCGTCCGTCTGATCCTCGCGCACGTCGCCATCTACGTCGCGGCGCTCATCTTCGTCTCGCCGCTGATCTACGCATTCTTCTCAGCGCTCAAGCCCAATGCGGAGATGTTCTCGATGCCGCCGACGCTGGTGGGCTCGGAACTGCGGTGGAGCAACTTCGTCGATGTCTTCGCCTACGGCCCCTTCGTCACCTACATCGTGAACTCGTTCATCGTGGCCATCCTCGGAACGCTCGTGGTGCTGGTCGTCTCGACGACCGCGGGCTACGCCTTCGGTCGGCTGCGCTGGAAAGGGCGCGATGCGGTCTTCGTGCTGTTCCTCGCGACGTTGATGGTGCCCGCGGAGGTGCTGGTCATCCCGATGTTCCAGGTCATGCAGTGGTTCGACTGGGTCGACACCTATCAGGCCCTCGTCCTGCCCTTCGCATTCGGCGCCTTCGGAACCTTCCTGATGCGGCAGTTCTTCCGTGGCATCCCCTATGAGCTGGAAGAGGCCGCCCGCGTCGACGGCGCAGGCCCCGTGCGCTCCTTCCTGCAGATCATCCTGCCGCTGTCGAAGTCCGCGGTCGCGGTGCTCGCCGTGTTCACCTTCCTGACGTTCTGGAACAGCTATCTGTGGCCGCTCATCGTGACGGTCGACTACGACACCCATGGCACGCTGCCAGTCGGCCTCGCGAGCTTCGCCGGGCTCACCGGCACCCGGTGGGATCTGCAGATGGCCGCGGCGATCATCTCGATGATCCCCACCACGCTGCTGGTGATCATCCTCCAGAAGCATCTGGTCAAGGGCATCGCGATGGCAGGACTGGGCGGACGATGATCGTGATCGAACAGCACGACGGGACGACCATGACCGGCATCGACACGCCTGCGGCTGCCACGGGGATCGTCGGCATCGACATCGGCGGCACCAAGATCGGCGGCCTGCTGGTGTCCGACGCCGGTGTCGTCCTGGCGCGGGGCAGCGTTCCCGCGCCGGCGAGCCTCGGGGGAGCAGCAATGGCGGACGCTGCGGCGGGCCTCGCCCGCGACCTCGCCGCGCGCGCCGACGTGTACCTGACGGCAGTGGGAGTCGGCGCGGCCGGCGTGATCGATCACGAGACCGGCACCGTGCGCGCGGCATCGGCGACCTTCGTCGATTGGGCGGGGTTCCCGCTCGCCGACGCGCTGGAGTCGAGACTCTCGGTCCCCGTGCGGGTCGAGAACGACGTCAACGCGTTCCTCCTCGGAGAGGTGGCCGCGCATGACCGCTCGGAGCATGACGTGCTCGGAGTCATGCTCGGCACCGGCGTCGGCGGTGCGGTCATCATCGACGGAGAGCTGCGGCACGGACCGCACGGCGCTGCCGGTGAGATCGGCCATACCCCCGGGTACAGCGACCACGTGTGCACGTGCGGTCAGACCGGGCACTTGGAGACACTCGCCTCCGGAACCTCGATCGGACGCCGCTACGCGGAGCGTGTCGGTGGGGCGGCCCTCGATGCACGGGTCGTCGCCGAGCATGCCCGTGCGGGCGATCAGCACGCCATCGCGGTGTTCCGTGCGGCAGGGCGAGCGCTCGCGCTGGCATGTGCGAGCGCGGCGACGTTGCTCGACCTTCCGCACGCGATCGTCGGAGGAGGGGTGTCGAGCGCGTGGGACCTCCTCGAACCGGCCATCGAGGAGACGCTGCGCACGGACTCCCCGGTGTCGGGGCTGCCCCTGCGCATCACACCCGCGCGGCTCGGAGGCGATGCGGTCGCGCTCGGAGCCATCGAGACGGCACGACGTGCCCTCGTGCTCGTCGACGCGGGCCGAACGTGACCATGGCATCGAACAAGGAGCAGCACGTGACCGAACGACCCGACGCCAGCGAGATCTGGATGGGCCCGCTCCCGGCACTCGCCAGTGGAGGCCTCGCACGTCCGCGGATCGGCATCGCCGGGATCTCGATCGAATCGAGCACCTTCTCACCTCACATCTCCGGGGACGAGGCCTTCACGATCCGCACGGGCGACGCGCTGCTGGCGTACTACCCGTTCCTCGAGGAGGGGCGTGAACTGAACGGCGCGGCCGAATGGGTGCCGCTCACGCACGGACGCTCGCTCCCGGGCGGGGCCGTGGACCCCGACACCTATCGCCGGATGAAGGACGCGATCCTCGCCGGGATCCGCGCCGAAGGTCCTTTCGACGGCTTCTTCTTCGACATCCACGGCGCCATGAGCGTCGTGGGCATGGACGACGCGGAAGGCGATCTGGCCGCCGCGGTGCGTGCGGCGCTCGGCGAGGACACGCTCGTGTCCACCTCGATGGACCTGCACGGCAACGTGTCGGAAGTGCTGCGCGACGCGGTCGATCTGCTGACGTGCTACCGGATGGCGCCCCACGAGGACTGGATGAACACCAAGGAGCGCGCGGTGTGGAACCTGCTCGCGCGTCTGAGGGGAGAACACGGCGCCGACCCGCTGCGACGTCGTCCCTACAGTGCGTGGGTGCCGGTCCCCGTCCTGCTGCCGGGGGAGAAGACGAGTACCCGGTTGGAGCCGGCGACGGGGATCTATGCGCAGCTCCCCGAGATCGAAGCGCTGGACGGTGTCGTCGACGCCTCGGTGTGGATCGGATACGCCTGGGCGGACGAGCCCCGGTGCCAGGCGTACGTCGTGGTCACGGGCGACGACCGCATGCTCATCGCACGCGAGGCGGAGCGCGTCGCGCGGATGTTCTGGAACGCGCGGGAGGACTTCGTCTTCGTCGCGGAGACGGGCACGTTGGATGAGGCCGTCGCGCGAGCCCTTGCGCCGCAGGCGCCGCGTCCGTATCTGATCTCGGATTCCGGGGACAATCCCACTGCAGGCGGTGCAGGTGACGTCACGTGGACGCTCGCCCGACTGCTCGATCGACCGGAGCTCACCGACGGCACCCGCACGACGCTGGTCGCCTCGATCTTCGACCGGGCCGCCGTCGCCCTCGCCGTCGCCGCAGGCGTCGGCCGGACTGTGACGCTCTCGGCGGGCGCGGGCGTCGACGACGGGCCGCACGGCCCCGTCACGATCACGGGGACCGTCTACTCGATCACGGATGGCGACCCGGATGCCGGCACCCAGGTCGTGATCGCGGTCGGCGGGTTGCACGCCATCATCACCGAGCGGCGCAAGCCGTTCCATCATCTCGATGACTTCCGCATGCTGGGCCTCGAGCCCACGACCGCCGACATCGTCGTGGTGAAGATCGGGTACCTCGAACCCGAGCTCTACGACCTGGCTGCGGGGTGGACGCTGGCGCTGACACCGGGCGGTGTCGATCAGGACCTGCTGCGACTCGGACACCATCGGCTGCGCCCCGGCGTCTACCCCTTCGACACCACGGGCACGCCCGCACTCACCGCCGTCGTCACGCGGCGCGGCGACGACCAGGAGGAATCCGCATGATGAACTTCGAGAAGCGCACGGGGCCGGACCTCGGGTCTGCGGCGCCGGTGTACCCGTCGCACGCGGTGCCCGACTGGTATCGGGATGCGAAGCTGGGCTTCTTCGTGCACTGGGGGCTCTATTCGGTGCCCGCCTGGGCCGTGCAGCACGGGGAGGGCGTCCACATCCCGACCGAGGACGCCTATGCCTGGCACCAGTACGCCGAGTGGTACGGCAACACCGTGCGCATCGCCGGCAGTCCGACGTGGGAACGGCACCAGCGCCTCTATGGCCCGGGCACTTCGTACGAGGATCTCGCCGATCGCTGGGATGCGGCGGCCTTCGATGCGGATGCGTTCGTGGGGGAGCTGGTGGGCGCAGGCGCGAAGTACATCGTGCCGACCACCAAGCATCACGAGGGGTTCTGCCTGTGGGGCACAGAGACGACGGGATTCAACTCCGTCGCCCGCGGTCCGCGCCGAGACCTCATCGCGGAGTTCCACGCCGCGACCCGTCGTGCCGGCGCCAGGTTCGGCGTGTACTTCTCGGGTGCGCTGGACTGGCACGTCAGTGACTTCCCCGCCATCGAGTCCGACACCGATCTCTTCCGATACCGCCGTAACGACGAGCACTTCGCGCGCTATTCGGCGGCGCAGCTCGATGAGCTCATCGCGCGGTTCTCTCCCGACATGCTCTGGAACGACATCGAGTGGCCCGACGGCGGCAAGGGGCGGGACGACTTCGCCGTGGCGGCGCTGCTGAGCCGCTATTTCGACGCGGTGCCGGACGGGGTGGTCAACGACCGCTGGGGCGTGCCGTATCACGGCGTGCTCACGCGGGAGTACACCGATATCCCCGACATCATCCCGCAGCCGTGGGAGTCCACGCGCGGGCTCGGCTACTCGTTCGGCTTCAACCAGGACGAGGATGCGCGCCATTCGCTGTCGGGTGCGGTGCTGATCCGGCTGCTCGTCGACGTGGTCGCGAAGAACGGCAATCTGCTGATCAACGTCGGCCCCGCCGCTGACGGTTCGATTCCCGAGCTCCAGCGCGCGGCGATGCGCGAGCTCGGCACCTGGCTGCAGCGCAACGGAGACTCGATCTACGGCACGCGGCCGTGGATCCGCATGGGGGAGCCGGTCGGTGCTCCGGTCCGCTACACGCAGGCGGAGTCCGTGGTGCACGTGCATGTGCTCGATCCGAGTGCGGGGGAGTTCGTGCTGGCTCCGGAACTGCGATCCGCCACGCTGCGGTGGGCAGACGGAAGCGGAGCAACGGCGGTCGGGCGCGGCGGGGAGAGCATGGTCATGATCCCTGATGCGCTCCGGTCGACTCCCGTCGCCGTGCTGTCGGCCGACACGCACTGATTCAGGACCATCGACCGCACCGCGTGCATGGAGCCGGCGGTGCGGTCGGATCAGCCTGTCGAGCTGATCTTCAGACGCGCGTCAGCTCTTCGAGCACTTCGATCACGTGCCGGTACGGACGCCCGGTGGCGCGGCTCATCCCGATCTCGCACGTGCGGTTCGCCGAGACGAACGCGTCGAACCCTCCGCGGTCGCCGTCCGCTGCGGCGATCTCCGCCGATTCCTGCGCGGTCGCGCTGGCGGTGAGCTCGGGGTGCAGCATGCCGCGGTCGCCTGCGAAGGCGCAGCATCCCCATCCCTCGGGGATGAACACATCCTCGGCGACGGCCTCAGCGATCGTCGTGAGCGCACCGGTGGCGCCGAGCGCCGTGGTCGAGCACGTCGGATGCACGGCGATCGAGTCGAGTTTGCGTGGCACGGTGAGCCGGGGAAGCACCTCGCGTGCGACGAACGTCGTGGCGTCCTCGATCCGAAGCCCGGCGTAGCGCGGGTCTTTCGCGACGGACTGCGCGAGCATCACGTCCAGACCCTCGGTGCACGACGCGGCGTCGCACACCACGGGAAGCTCGCCCTGGCGGCTCGCCTCCCACAGCGAGTCGAGCACCCGGTCCGACATGAGCGCATAGCCGTCGAGGTGCCCCTTCGACTTCCACGGGGTACCGCAGCAGAGGCCGCCGTTCTCCTCGGGGATCACGACGGGGATGCCTGCGCGGTCGAGCAGCACGCGCAGCGCGTCCCGAGAGCCTCGGCCCTCGCCTTCCGCGCCGAACATGGTGCCGATGCACGCGCCGAAGAACACCGCCTGCGCATCGACTGGGGAGTCCGGGCGCGAGGGCTTCGAGCCGCCGCGGGGAAGCCCGCCGTCGTAGAGCGGAACGGTGTCGGCGCCCAGCACCGCGCGTCCCAGTCGAGTGACGCCGCGGACGAGCGGTGCGGGGAGAGCATCGGCGACCGTGAGCGCGACGCCGCCCGCTCGCGTGACGGTGCCCCAGCGCTGCGCGGCGGTGCTCCAGAGCGCCCCTTCCACCTTGTTCGACTGCTCGGCTCGCAGGCGTCGCACCAGATCTCCGGTGTTGATGTCGACGGGGCAGGCGACCCCGCACATGCCGTCGACGGCACAGGTCTGCACGCCTTCGTAGTCGTAGTCGGCCCGCAGCTCCTGCAACAGCACGGCATCGCCCTGCTCCTCGGCCCACGCCATGTCGCGCCGGATCACGATGCGCTGTCGCGGCGTGAGGGTGATGCTCTTGCTCGGACAGGTCGGCTCGCAGTAGCCGCATTCGACGCAGCGGTCCACCTCGCTCTCGACGGTGGGCACGCGCTTCAGATCGTGCAGATACGAGTCGGGGTCGTCGGAGAGCACGACGCCGGGGTTGAGGATGAGGTCGGGATCGAACAGGCGCTTGATCTCCCACATCATCTCGGTGAGTTCGTCACCGTACTGACGACGCACGAACGGGGCCATGATCCGCCCCGTCCCGTGCTCAGCCTTCAACGAGCCCTGTTGCCCGAGCACCAGGTCGACGAGGTCGTCGGTGAAGCGACGGTAGCGCGCCACGCTGTCCGCGTCGTCGAAGCGCTCGTTGAGCAGGAAGTGCACGTTGCCGTCCTTGGCATGGCCGAAGATCACGGAGCCTTCGTACCCGTGCTCGGCGAACAACTCGATCAGGCGCTCGCACGTGAAGAGCAGCCGATCGACCGGCACCACGATGTCCTCGAGGAGCGCGGTCGTGCCGGAGGGACGCGCGCCGGCCACGGCCGTGTAGAGCCCTTTGCGCACGTGCCAGAGCGCGGCGCGCTCGGCGGGATCGGTGGTGAGCCGCGGGGCGACGGCGAGCGACAGGGCCTCGAAATGCGCCTGAGCGACGGCACGGGAGGCGATCAGTGCCTCGGTGTCGGACGCGTGCACCTCGACGAGCAGCGCGGCGTGATCCTGCACCTCGATCTCGGCGATGGCCGCCGGAACGTCGCTCAGCCCTTGGGCCACGCGGAGTGAGGCGGCATCGAGCAGTTCGATCGTCGCGAGGCCGAGGTCGGTCAGCGCGGGCAGGGCGGACATGGCGGCCGAGAGCGTCTCGAACACCAGGAGTCCGGTGGCGATGGCGGACCGCACCTCGATCGTGCGGAACGTCGCCTCGGCCACGAACGCGAGCGTCCCCTCCGACCCGATGATGAGGTGCTCGAGGATGCGCACCGGATCGTCGAAGTCGAGCAGCGCGTTGAGCCCGTACCCCATGGTGTTCTTCATGGAGAACTGCTGGCGGAGGAATGCGACGTGGGCGGGCGACGCCAGCAGCCGTGCGCGCAGTGCGAGCAGCCCCTCGGCGAGGGCGGGTTCCGCCGCACGCAGCTGGGCGTCCGCGTCGGCGGCTCCGGTGTCGAGGATCGTGCCGCTGGGGAGCACGACGCGCATCGAGCGGATGGTCTGGTACGTGTTCTCGGTGACGCCGCAGGCCATGCCGCTGGAGTTGTTGGCGACGACGCCGCCGATCGTGCAGGCGATCTCGCTGGCGGGGTCGGGGCCGAGCTTGCGACGGTAGCGGGTGAGCCGGGTGTTGACCTGCCGCACCGTCGCGCCGGGACCGACGCGCACCACCGCCCCGTCGTCCTCGACGCGGATGTCGCGGAAGTGGCTGCGGGTGTCGACGAGGATGTCGCCGCTGACCCCCTGGCCGGACAGGCTGGTGCCTCCGGAACGGAAGGTGAGCGTGCGCCCGGCCGCGCGCACGGCTCCGAAGGCGCGTGCGACGTCCTCGGCGTCTGCGGGGGACAGCACGGCATCGGGGATCAGCAGGTAGTGGGAGGCGTCGTGCGCCCGAGCGAAGCGATCGATGGACCGCGAGTGCACCTGCGTGGACGGCCCGAGCAGGGCGGAATCCAGGGGTTCGGCGAGAGTGGTCGACACGGTGCTCCTCTGCTCCGTCGAAAGATTGTCTGACAAGTGTACCGAGTTCGGACACTTTCGGTAGGCTGACCGCATGATGACCACAGAAGCGGCCCTCGGCATCGTCGGCGTGGTGGACGCCGTGACCGCGCAACTGCGCACGCGGATCCTCGGCGGCGAGATCCGATCAGGCGTTCCGCTCACCGAAGCGGCGGTCTCGCAGATGTTCGGCGTGGCCAGGCCCAGCGCGAAGGCGGCGATCGAACAACTGGTCGCCTCGGGACTTCTGGAGCGCACGGCTCACCGGAGTGCGAGGGTGGTCGGGATCGATCCGGAGACGGTGCGCGATGTCTATCGGACACGGACCCGCCTGGAGAGCGCGGCGTTGCGCGAGCTCGCCGCGAGACGCGCCGTCCCTGCGGCGGCGGCCGCCGCGAATGCCGAGATCCTCGCCATGGGGCCAGGGCCGGACCCGGCGACGGTCGATCCCGATCTCCGGTTCCACACGGCTCTCATCGACGCGCTGGACAGCGAGCGGACGGGACGCATGTACCGCAGCGTCCTCGACGAGGTGCGGTTGTGCATGGCACAGGTGCAGGATCGACGACTTCTCGACGCCGCAGCGATCGCCGCGCAGCACGCCGAGATGCTGGCCGCCGTCGCCGCGGGGGAGGGCCAGCGGGCGGCCGAGGTGTTGGAAGCGCATCTCTCGTCCGCCGAGGTGAGGCTCGTCGAGGCGCTCGGCACCGAGTAGCGCCGAGCTCGACCCGGTGCGCCTACTCGGCCGGCGCCTCTTCCACGACGATCGGCGCGTCGGCGGGGTCCGCCCACACAGGGGCGGGCAGCACGGTAGCGGTCTGCCCCGCCTGGATCGCGCGCAGGGCGTCCGCGATCTCGTCGGCGTTCTCCGGCACCGTGAGATCGCAGGCGCGCAGCTCGGAGGGGAACTGCAGTGTGAGGCGGATCTTGCCGGCTTCGATGGCTTCGGCTGTCGTGCCGGTGCGGATCTCGCTGCCGGTCTGGATCGCCGGGACCTCGTCGCAGACGTGGTAGACGGCGCCGCCGTCGACCCAGACGACCTCGTCCTGTCCGAGCAGCTGGATGACGGCCGACTGGTCGGCCGTGTACTGCTCGACCGACGGCGGGTTGAAGGTGGTGCCCAGAACCGCGGCGAGCACGGCCAGTGCGATGCCGACGATGCCGGCCGTCGTCTTCTGCCCCTTCGACATGTCCTTGTTGAGGAAGATCAGGATGATGAGGGGCAGGAAGGCGACGATCGCGATGATGGCCCCGAGCTGGTTCTGGACGAAGAACCGCACGGTGTCGGACTTGCGGGCCGGGTCGAGCCGGTTCGCCTTCTTCCACAGGACGGAACCGGTGATCGACAGGGCGGCGATGACCACGAGCAGCACCAGCAGAGCGACGAACGCCCACGGGGGGAACTCCGCACTGACGCCCTGCTCCCGGAGGAGGCCGGTGTCGGCGTCTCGGACGAGCGTTCCGTCCTCGCCGACGAACACACGCTGACGCAACAGCCAGAAGATGCCGACCGCTTCGCCGACGATGGCCACGGCCCAGAGGATCGCAGCGATCCAGCGGAAGCGCGTGGCTGTGGCTTTCGCCTCCGGGGTCGGGGTCCAGCCGGCTGGTGGCTCGGTGGCTTCCGCCTGCGATGCGCCCTGCGGGACCTTCTTGTTCTGCTCAGCCACGGTGGTCCTTCCCCCGACATGGGCCTCACCGGCCCGGATGCCCCTGAGCCTAGTGGAACGCGTGTCCTACGCTGGGGGAATGACATCCGATTCCGATGACGCCCTGAGCTGGGACGGTGACGAGCAGACACCGCCCGCCGCGTCTGCGCTGCCTGCCGGGTGGAACGCCGTGGGCAAGGGCAGCGACGGAGTGCGCGGCGTCGATGACGACAGTGCCGCGGTGGGGGAGACCGTCGCGGATCCTGCGGAATCGGAGCCGCTCAGCACCGCGACGCTCCTCGTGCTCGGAGTGGTCGGGGGTGTCTATCTGCTGTACTCGATCGGCTGGGTCGTGGGAGGACTGCGGCTCAAGCCGCTCGCGAACTTCTTCGTGGCCGACGCGATGTTCCTGCCCTGGTTCGTGCTCGCGATCGCCGCTCCCGCGCTCTGGTTCCTGGCGACCTGGGTGCTGACCCGTGGTCGCGCCGCCTGGGTGCGGGTCTGCCTGCTTCTGCTCGGGGTCGTGCTTCTCGTGCCCTGGCCGTTCGTGACGGTGGGGGTGATCGGATCATGAGCGCGACTCCGAGCGAGCGCTCGAAGGCTTCTCCCGGATGGGTGGTCGGACTGGTCCTCGGCCTGGCCGGACTCTTCTACGCCTACGCGGTGTGGAACGCGGTCGCGCATCTGATCGCGATGGCGCAGGGCGGACTGAGCGGCGGCGGCTGGGCGGTGCTCTCGTTCGGGGTCGCCTTCCCCGCGATCGTCTTCGCCTTCGCGTATGTGATCGGCCGCCGGCGCAGGGTGGGGGAGCTCGCCCTGGTGCTGCTCGCCGGGCTCGGCATCGTCGCGGTGTTCTGGATGAGCCTGATCGCGTACAGCCTCACGCTCGCGACCTCCTAGCGGCGGAAGGGCCGTCACACGGCGCGGAGCGACGAGGCGGCTCCGGTACAGTGGAGGTGATCGCGCCCCCATGGTGTGCGGCGCATCGGCCCCTACTGCGCTGCCCCAAAGGATCCTCTGTGCCGAAGCCCGTCGTCCTCATCGCCGAAGTTCTCTCTCCCGCCACGATCGAGGCTCTGGGCCCCGACTTCGATGTCCGTGACGTCGACGGCACCGACCGCGAGGCGCTCTTCGCCGCGCTGTCCGATGCGGATGCGGTGCTGGTCCGATCCGCGACGCGCATCGACGAGGAGGCGCTCGCACACGCGCCGCAGCTCAAGGTGGTCGCCCGAGCCGGCGTCGGCCTCGACAACGTCGACATCAAGGCAGCGACCGCAGCAGGTGTCATGGTCGTCAACGCCCCGACCTCCAACATCGTCTCGGCCGCCGAGCTCACGGTCGGACACATCCTCAGCCTCGCGCGCCGCATCCCTGCCGCGCACGCCTCGCTCTCCGCCGGCCAGTGGAAGCGCAGCTCCTTCACCGGAGCGGAACTCTTCGAGAAGACCGTCGGCATCGTCGGCCTCGGGCGGATCGGCGCCCTCGTCGCAGCACGCCTCGCGGCGTTCGACATGCGCGTCGTCGCCTACGACCCCTATGTCACGTCGGCTCGTGCGCAGCAGCTCGGGGTGCAGCTCCTCTCGCTCGACGAGCTCGTGGCCGAGTCCGACTTCCTCACCATCCACATGCCGAAGACGCCCGAGACCACGGGCATGATCGGTGCCGAGCAGTTCAAGGCCATGAAGCCGACCGCGTTCGTGGTGAACGTCGCCCGTGGTGGCCTGATCGACGAGGTCGCCCTGCACGAGGCGCTCGTGGCCGGTGAGATCGCGGGTGCCGGACTCGATGTGTTCACCTCCGAGCCCCCGGCCGAGGGCGGCACGGCTCGTCCCCTGCTCGACCTGCCGAACGTGGTCGTGACTCCGCACCTCGGCGCCAGCACCGAAGAAGCGCAGGAGAAGGCCGGTGTCTCGGTCGCACGCTCCGTGCGTCTGGCGCTCGGCGGCGATCTGGTCCCCGATGCCGTCAACGTCGCCGGTGGCGTCATCGACCCGTACGTGCGCCCGGGCATCTCCCTGGTCGAGAAGCTCGGTCAGATCTTCGCCGCGCTGGCGACCTCGCCGCTCACGAGCCTCGACGTCGAGGTGCACGGCGAACTGAACGACTACGACGTCAGCGTGCTCAAGCTCGCAGCTCTCAAGGGCGTGTTCACGAACATCGTCAGCGAGACCGTGTCGTACGTGAACGCCCCGCTGCTCGCCGAGCAGCGGGGTATCGCCGTGCGCCTGATCAAGGACGACGTGAGCGACGAGTACCGCAACGTCATCACGCTCAGCGGTGCGCTGTCCGACGGATCGCAGCTCTCGGTCTCCGGCACGTTGACCGGACCGAAGCAGGCGGAGAAGCTGGTCGGCATCAACGACCACGCGCTCGAGCTGCCGATCGAGAAGCACCATGTCGTGATGCTCTACACCGACCGTCCGGGCATCGTGGCCGTGTACGGCCAGAAGTTCGGCGAAGCCGGCATCAACATCGCCGGCATGCAGATCGCGCGTCAGGCCGCCGGCGCCCAGGCGCTGAGCGTGCTCACGCTCGACTCGCCGGTGTCGGAGGACCTGCTCGAAGACGTCAGCGCCGCGATCGATGCGGATCTCTTCCGCCAGATCGAGATCACCGAGGTCTGATCCACGCAGTCATCGAGGAGGCGGGGGCGTGATGCTCCCGCCTCTTCTGCGTCGTGGGGGACTCAGGACGTGGCGCGGAGCACGAGGTCGATGAGCGCGGCGAGCTCCTCGCGATGCGGTACCAGCCGCTCTGGGCCGTGCACGTCGAGCGAGTTGTTGAAGTAGAGGCCGTCGCTGAGCAGCATCACCAGGTCGAGGCTCGCCGCGTCGCGCACGTGGGGGCGGATCTCATCGGCCCACCGTGCTCTGGTGTGCCGCAGCATGTCGGCGGCAGGGGCGGAGCCGCCCTGGGCGAGGCGGGTGGTCGCGATCAGTGCCCGGTCCAGAGCATCGTCCTCCATGACGGAGGTGCGGACGTAGTACGCCACCGGGCCCTCTTCCGCCGCGGCCATGCGAGCCAGGTCGGCGGTGGTGAGTGCGTCCAGGCGTTCCAGCATGCCCGCCTCGAGCTCATCCTTGGAGCCGAAGTGGTAGAGGAGTCCGCCCTTGGAGACACCGGCCGCCTTTGCGGTCGCTTCGAGGGTCGCCGCGCGTTCTCCGTCGGCGATGACGATGGCCTCGAAGGCGTCGAGGACGCGTTCGCGAGCGAGGGGCGGTCGGGGCATTCGGGATCCTCTGCGCAGGGAAGACGACGGGATTCTGTTACTATACCAGCCGGACGGTTTAGTAAGAGATCGTCCTGTGATCCTGAGAGGTGTTCCATGACCCGTACTGCGTCGATCCCGACGACAGAGACGGATGCTCCCCGCGTCGGAGCCCGCGGCTGGGCGGCGCTCGTCGTCCTCATGCTGCCGGTGCTGCTGGTGTCGGTGGACAACACGGTGCTGAGCTTCGCGCTCCCGGAGATCTCCATCGCGCTCGCGCCCACGGGTGCCGAGCAGCTGTGGATCATCGACGTCTATCCGCTCGTGCTCGCCGGACTCCTGGTGACCATGGGGACACTCGGCGACCGCTTCGGCCGCCGCAGGATGCTCCTGATCGGAGCGACCGGTTTCGCGGCGGTTTCGGCCCTCGCGGCCTTCGCGCCGACGGCCGGGCTGCTGATCGCCGCTCGTGCACTCCTCGGCCTCTTCGGGGCGATGCTCATGCCGTCGACCCTCTCGCTTCTGCGCTCGATCTTCCAGAACCGCGACCAGCGCCGGATGGCGATCGCGGTGTGGGCCTCGGCATTCTCCGCAGGCTCAGCCCTCGGTCCGATCGTCGGCGGCTTCCTCCTCGAGCACTTCGCCTGGGGATCGGTGTTCCTCATCGCCGTGCCGGTTCTCATCCCGCTGCTCATCGCGGCGCCTCTGCTCGTGCCGGAGAGCCGCGATCCGAACCCGGGCCGCATCGACCTCATCAGCATCGTGCTGTCGATGGCGGCGATGATCCCCGTCGTCTACGCGATCAAGTCGCTGGCTGTCGACGGCCCCAGCCTGTCGGCGGGTGGCTGGGCGCTGCTCGGCATCTTCATGGGCTACCTGTTCGTGCGCCGTCAGCTCCGCGCGGAGATCCCGATGCTCGACATGGCGTTGTTCCGCCGGGGGTCCTTCTCCGGCGCGATCCTGGTGAATCTGCTCAGCGTCGTCGCGCTGGTGGGCTTCCTGTACTTCGTGTCGCAGCACCTGCAGCTGGTCCTGGGCCTGTCGCCGATGACCGCCGGTCTGGCACTCGTGCCGGGAATGCTCGCGATGATCGTCGCGGGTCTCACGGTCGTGCCGATCTCGCGTCGCGTGCCGCCGCATGTGGTGGTGCCGGCCGGGCTGGTATTCTCCGTCGCCGGGTACCTCATCGTGGCGTTCACGACGCATGAGCACGGCGTCGCGCCGCTGGTCATCGCCTTCGTCGTGCTCGGCATCGGTATCGGCGCGGCGGAGACCATCTCGAACGAGCTCATCCTCTCGAGCGCGCCGGCGGCGAAGGCGGGGGCGGCCAGCGCCGTCTCCGAGACCGCCTACGAGCTCGGTGCTGTGCTCGGCACCGCGATCCTGGGCGGTCTCATCACCGCCTTCTACCGTGGAGCGCTCGTGCTGCCGGCGGGGCTGCCCGCCGAGGTGGCGCACGCGGCCACGGAGACTCTGGCCGGCGCGTACACCGCAGCCCACGAGTTGCCTGCCGCTCTCGGCGATGCCCTCTGGGAGGCGGCATCCGCCGCGTTCGGCTCGGGCGTCATGGTGACCTCGCTGATCGGTGCCGGACTGGTCGTCGTCGCCGGTGTGATCGCGGGCGTCACACTGCGCACGCGTACCTCGCACTGACCAGTACGCTGGATGGACCGGCCCTGACGACCTCTCATGGACGCGGGTCGGTCCACCCCGGTGCAAGGAGAGTCATGTCGCGTGTCGTGAAGCTGGCCGTCATCCCCGGAGACGGGATCGGCCCCGAGGTCATCGCCGAAGCGGAGAAGGTGCTCGACGCGGTCACCGCCGACAGCGGTGTCCGTTTCGAGAAGACGCGCTTCTCGCTCGGCGCCGGACGCTTCCTCGAGACCGGTGAGACGCTGACCGACGACGACCTCGCCGCGATCAGGGCGCAGGACGCGATCCTTCTCGGAGCCGTCGGAGGAACGCCGGGCGACCCTCGCCTGAAGGACGCGAACATCGAGCGCGGTCTGCTGCTCAAGCTGCGCTTCACGCTCGACCATTACGTGAACCTGCGTCCATCGAAGCTGTTCGTCGGCGCGCCCGGTCCGCTCGCGAACCCCGGCGACATCGACTTCGTCGTCGTGCGCGAGGGTACGGAAGGCCCGTACGTCGGTAACGGCGGCGCCATCCGCGTGGGCACCCCGCAGGAGGTCGCGAACGAGACCTCGGTGAACACCGCCTTCGGCGTCGAGCGCGTCGTGCGCCATGCCTTCCAGCTCGCCGCGCGCCGTCGTCAGAAGCTGACGCTCGTGCACAAGACCAACGTGCTCGTGCACGCCGGTGCGATCTGGAAGCGCATCGTCGATGAGGTCGCCACGGAGCATCCCGACGTCACGGTGGACTACCTGCACGTGGACGCGGCGACGATCTTCCTGGTCACCGATCCTGCGCGCTTCGACGTGATCGTCACCGACAACCTCTTCGGCGACATCCTCACCGACCTCGCCGGCGCTGTCACCGGCGGTATCGGTCTGGCGGCCTCGGGGAACATCAACCCGGACGGCACCTTCCCGTCGATGTTCGAGCCGGTGCACGGCTCGGCACCGGACATCGCGGGGCAGCAGAAGGCGGACCCGACGGCGGCGATCCTCTCGATCGCACTGCTGCTGGATCATCTCGGATTCACGGCTGAGGCTGCGCGGGTCACCGCCGCCGTCGAGGCCGACATCGCGGGTCGCACCGGCGCCCGCCCCACCGCGGAGATCGGCTCCGCGATCGCTGCTCGCCTCTGACGGGCGGGCGTAGGCTGAGACGGCGCGAAGATGCGCCACCACGAAGAACGGATGACGATTATGACGACCATCGATGCTGGGACGGCCGTGGCGCCGCTCGAGTTCGCCGTGACCAAGAACCTCGCAGCGGCGACGCCCGCCCGCGTCGCCGAGGTGCTCGAGAACCCGGGCTTCGGCGTCGTGTTCACCGATCACATGGTCGACATCTGCTGGTCGGACAAGGGCGGGTGGCATCGTCCGCGAGTGCAGCCGTACGGCCCGATCCCGCTCGACCCCGCCGCCTCGGTGCTGCACTACGCGCAGGAGATCTTCGAGGGGATCAAGGCGTACCGCCATGAGGACGGCTCGATCCACACCTTCCGCCCCGACCGCAACGCCGCACGTCTGCAGGCGAGTGCTCGGCGCCTCGCGCTGCCGGAGCTGCCGACGGAGTACTTCATCCAGTCGCTGCGCGAGCTCATCGCCGTCGACGGCCGCTGGGTTCCGTCCGGTGCCGACCAGAGCCTGTACCTGCGCCCGTTCATGTTCGCCAAGGAGGCGTTCCTCGGCGTCCGCGCGGCGAAGAAGGTCGCCTACTACGTGATCGCGAGCCCGGCCGGCGCGTACTTCTCCGGTGGCGTGAAGCCGGTACGCATCTGGCTGTCCGAGGACTACGCGCGTGCGGGCAAGGGCGGCACGGGCAAGGCGAAGACCGGCGGCAACTACGCGTCGAGCCTGCTCGCACAGAGCGAGGCGAGCGCGAAGGGCTGCGACCAGGTCGTGTTCCTGAACGAGAACCGCTACGTCGAGGAGCTCGGCGGCATGAACGTCGTGTTCGTGTTCAAGGACGGCCGCGTGGTGACACCCGAGTCGGACAGTATCCTGGAGGGCATCACTCGCGACTCGCTGCTGCAACTCGCCGAGGATCGCGGCTACACCGTGGAGAAGCGACCGATCTCGATCGACGAGTGGCGCTCCGGCGTGGCATCCGGCGACATCGTCGAGGTCTTCGCGTGCGGTACCGCCGCCGTCGTCACCCCGATCGGTGCGCTGGTCGGCGACGGATTCGATGAGCCGCAGCCGCTGGGAGAGCTCGCTCTCTCGCTGCGCGAGGAGCTGACCGACATCCAGTACGGCCGCCGCGAGGACAAGCACGGCTGGCTGCTGCGTCTCGACGCCTGACGTCCCGCGGTCTGGCTAGGCTGGATCCATGAAGATCGCCCGGTTCAGTCACGACGACGCCATCATGTACGGAATCATCGACGGGGGCGACCTCGTCGTGCTCGCCGGGGACCCCCTGTTCGCAGGGTACGAGACGACGGGCGACCGTGTGGCTCTCGCCGATGCGGTGCTGCTCGCTCCGGTGATCCCGCGCTCCAAGGTCGTGTGTGTCGGCAAGAACTACCACGATCATGCCGCCGAGATGGGGGGAGTCGCGCCCGAGGAGCCGCTGCTGTTCCTCAAGCCGAACACCTCCGTGATCGGCCCCGGTGACGCTATCGTGCGCCCGGTGCTGTCCGAACGCACGGAGTACGAAGGCGAGCTGGCCGTGGTGATCGGCAAGATCGCCAAGAACGTCACGGCCGCCGACGCCCTCGACTATGTGCTCGGATACACGATCGGCAACGACGTGACCGCTCGCGATCTGCAGCGCAAGGACGGCCAGTGGTCGCGCGCGAAGGGTTTCGACACGTTCTGCCCGCTCGGGCCGGTGATCGAGACGGACTTCGATCTCGCGGCGGCGAGCGTGGAGACCCGCGTGAACGGCGAGGTCCGCCAGCACGCACCGCTGACCGACATGATCCACTCGGTGCCGGCGATCATCGAGTACGCCTCCGCGGTGTTCACCCTGCTCCCCGGAGACGTGATCCTCACCGGGACTCCCGCGGGCGTCGGCCCCTTCGAGGCAGGAGACACCGTCGAGGTCGAGATCACCGGATTGGGAATCCTGCGCAACGCCGTGCGCGACGCACCGCGTCTCTCATGACAGCGGCGGCGTTGACGGCGACCGAGCAGGCGGTCGTCCAACGGCGGACCGTCGCGATCCTGTCGCTCGGCCAGGTGCTCGGCGGCATCGCCTTCGGCGCCACGGTCTCGCTCGGTGCACTTCTTGCCGCGGACATCTCCGGGAGCGACGCGCTGTCCGGCCTGGCCACGGCATCCGTCACGCTCGGAGCTGCGCTGTGCGCGATCCCGCTCGCCCGGCTGGCGGCGAGGGTCGGACGCCGTCGCGCGCTGACGCTCGGCAATCTCTTCGCCCTGGTCGGGATCGCTGTCGTGATTCTCGCTGCAGCCCTGCGCATCTTCCCGCTCCTGCTCGCCGGCATCCTCATGATCGGCGCAGGCAACGCGGGCAACCTGCAGTCCCGCTTCGCGGCGACCGACCTGGCGGCCCCGGTGCATCGAGGACGAGACCTCTCGATCGTGGTCTGGGCGACGACGATCGGCGGAGTGGCAGGACCGCTGCTGCTGGCTCCCGGTGAGGTGGTCGGACACGCGTTGGGCATGCCCCCGCAGACCGGCTCGTATGTGTTCTCCTTCGTGGCCCAGTGCGCGGCCCTCCTGCTCTACCTGGTCGCGCTGCGTCCGGATCCGCTCCTGGCGGCGCAGCGCCTCGCGCGCACGGCGGCAGCGGCGGCGGGGGAGAGGGTGGTCGATCGCCCCGTCGTGGCGCGGTACGCGATCTTCGCGGTCGCGGCATCGCATGTCGTGATGGCATCCGTGATGGCGATGACGCCGGTGCACCTCTCGCACATGGCGCACGGCGCGCACGGGATGGCGGCCTCGCCTGCCGACGTCTCGCAGCTCGTGGGCGTGACGATCGCCCTCCACGTCGCCGGGATGTACGCGCTGTCGCCGGTGTTCGGCATCCTCGCCGACCGCTGGGGCAAACTGCGTGTCGTCCTCCTCGGGCAAGCCCTTTCGGCGGCGTCGCTGGTCTTCGCGATCTTCGCCAACGATCAGCCGTGGGGCGTGATGATGGCCCTCATCCTGCTCGGGCTCGGTTGGAGTGCGGCGACGGTCGCCGGGGCCGCGCTGCTCACCGAGGCTTCTGCGCCGGAGCTGCGCACCCGCCGCCAGGGGCGCAGCGACTCCCTGATGAGCCTGTGCGCGGCCGCGGGCGCCGTGCTCGCCGGGGTCGTGCTGTCGAACTTCCAGTACGCCGGACTGGGCATCGCCGCATCCGTGCTCGTCGTCGCGATCGTCGCGCTCTCACCGCTCGCCCGGTCGACGCGCACGTGAAGCCGTGAGGCGGCGGTGCATCGGCATCGCCGCGAGGGTCGCGCGCTCTAGAATCGAAGGGATATGGCTACTCCTCACCCCCTCACCACGACCGCCAGCGGTGCCGACGTCCGCGTCCGCTTCTGCCCCTCGCCGACAGGCCTGCCGCATGTCGGCATGGTGCGCACGGCCCTCTACAACTGGGCCTATGCCCGCCACAACGGCGGCAAGCTCATCTTCCGCATCGAAGACACCGACGCTGCGCGGGACAGCGAGGAGAGCTTCCGCCAGCTCGTCGACGCACTGACCTGGTTGAAGATCGACTGGGACGAAGGGGTCGAGGTCGGTGGTCCGCACGCCCCGTACCGGCAGTCGGAGCGCCACGACATCTACCGCGGTGTGATCGACAAGCTGGTCGCCTCGGGCGCCCTGTACGAGAGCTACTCCAACGCGGACGAGATCGACGCGCGCAACGAAGCGAACGGTCGCGCCAAGCAGCTCGGGTACGACAACTTCGACCGCGACCTGACCGAAGAGCAGAAGGCGGCCTTCCGTGCCGAGGGGCGCCAGCCCGCGCTGCGACTGCGGGTGCCGGACGAGGATCTGACCTACCAGGACCTCATCCGCGGCGAGGTGACCTTCCCCGCCGGATCCTTCCCCGATTTCGTGGTCGTCCGCCCGAACGGCGTGCCGCTGTACACGTTCGTGAACCCCGTCGACGATGCGCTCATGGGGATCACGCATGTGCTGCGTGGAGAGGACCTGATGCCCTCGACCGCGCGTCAGCTCGCGCTGTACGCCGCGTTGATCGAGGCAGAGGTCACGACCTTCGTCCCGCGGTTCGCGCACATGCCGCTCGTGCTCGGCGAGACCGGCAACAAGAAGCTCTCCAAGCGCGATCCGCAGGCGGACCTGTTCCTGCACCGCGACCGTGGATTCATCCCCGAGGGGCTCCTGAACTACCTGGCGCTGCTGGGCTGGTCCATCGGGCCCGACCGTGACGTGTTCACGCTCGACGAGTTCACTGCGGCGTTCGACATCGTCAACGTCAACCCGAACCCGGCCCGCTTCGACCAGAAGAAGGCCGAGTCGATCAACGGCGACCACATCCGGATGCTCGACGGCAAGGACTTCGCCGAACGCACGGTCCCGTATCTGGCGGCCGCCGGACTCTTCGACGAGCCCACGCACGAGCAGCTGGTGCAGGCGTTCCGCGTCGCACCGCTGGTGCAGGAGCGCGTGCAGCTGCTGGGCGAGGTTCCCGGCATGGTCGGCTTCCTCTTCACGGATGACCTGTCATATGACGCCGACGCGCTCAAGGGCCTCCCGGCGAACGCGGCCGAGGTTCTCGACGCGTGCGTGGCCGCGCTCGAGCCGGTGACCGAGTTCACGCCGGAGAAGATCCAGCAGGCCCTCGCCGAGGCGCTGGTCGAGAGGCTCGAGCTCAAGCCTCGTGTCGCCTACGGTCCGCCGCGCGTCGCGATCACGGGACGACGGATCTCTCCGCCGCTGTTCGAGTCGATGGAGCTGCTCGGCAAGGACGAAGCGCTGCGCCGTCTGCGGGCGCTGTCGGCGCAGCTCGCCGGCTGACGCGCGTCGCGGAGTCGTCTCGGAGGAGGGGGATCGCCTGGCGGTCCTCCTCCTCTCGCGTCTCGACGCGCGGATCCGCCACGCCCGGGGTGCGAAAGACAGGCTCCATTTGGTGCGAGGCGACCGGTCGGGTAAGCTTGACTCTCGGTGCGAGGCTCCGGTTTCGCCCTTGGGGTATGGTGTAATTGGCAACACGACGGTTTCTGGTTCCGTTATTCTTGGTTCGAGTCCAGGTACCCCAGCACAACGAAAACCCCCGCTCAGGCGGGGGTTTTGTCGTTGCTTGGCATCGATCGGGTGGGTGCGCGCCCTCCAGGTGATCGCCAGGCCCGCGGCGGCCGGCGGCGACGCCCGAGGCCATCGATGTCGGTCGATCATCCGACGCGTGGTTCTGCCGCTTCCCCGCGACGAGCCGGAGGGGTATCGGCTCATCGCGGGGGACCCGGGGATCAGGCGGACAGTCGGTTCTCCGACGCGGCGAGATGGTTGTACCCGGGTGCCCGCAGCATCTCGTGGAGATGGCGGCGACGCACGCCCATGTTCCCGCCGTCGTAGATCGGGAAACAGAGGACGTCCTGTATGATCGCGCCGAGCGGAGTGCGGTCACCGTAGGACTCGACCCCGACCAGTCGCATGGCGTCGTACACGGTCTGCACCGACAATTCCGAGTTGTAGATCTTCACCATGTTCGACAGCTCCCGATCGCGCCCTCCGGTCCTGTCGAAGTGATCGGCCGCCTTCCACGCGAAGTAGCGACCGGCTTCGATACGCGTCTTGATGTCGGCGAGCATGTAGCCGGCGTTCTGATGTTCGATGACGGGGACGCTCCCCGATCGCTTCTCCGTCGTCACGAACCGGTAGGCGTACTCGAACGCGGCACGCATCCTGCCCACCGCGGCGGCGCCGATGCTCGAGCAGGTCCAGGAGAAGGCGCCCTTGGTCAGCTGCAGGCCGTCGCCCGGCTCTCCGATCATGTTCGACAGCGGCACGCGTACATCTCGGAACTCCACGACCGGCGAGTTGGTCGCGACGTGACCGAAGGTGTCAATCATGCCTGTGATCACAACGCCAGGAGTGCCCTTTTCGACGACGATGATCGCGAGCGACTCCTGTGGCGGGGCCCCGGGGTCGGTACGGCACACGACGCTGATCAGATCTGCGCCCTCGTCATCCCACCCCGATGCATTGGTCGTGTAGGCCTTCTTGCCGTTGATCACCCATTCGTCGCCATCTCGGACCGCGAAGGTCTGGACTCCGAATCGGGGGTCGGGGTGGTCGAAGTTGGCGCCGCCGGCGGCCTCGGTGAATGCGATCGCAGCGAGGGCCGGACTGCCGTCCAGGAAGGGAGCGAAGAACCGCGCCTGCTGTTCAGGCGTGCCTGCGGCGATGATCGGAAAGAGCCCCAGTCCGGTGCCGAGCACGGCAGACGGAACGTTGACGTCGATACGAGCGAGCTCCTCGCAGGCGAGAGCGAACTGCAGGTTGGTGAACCGGTGTCCGCCTGCCTCTGCAGGGACGAGCCCCGCGATGAAGCCGGCATCCACCATCTGCTGGTAGAACGGCTTGAGCGCACGGAACCGATCGAGGGGCTCGGGGTACGCAGCGACGGCGTCGGCCACGCCCGCGAGGGTGTTCTCCGCGAAATCGCGTGCCTGCAGTCGCAGCGACATCTCCTCATCCGACAGGGTGAAATCGATAGCCATGGGGTCCTCCTCGATGGACGGCGGGTTTTGAACAGCATCGGCCGCGTCCACGGAGCTCCGCTTGTCTGAGAGCGCACCGAGGCGAGGACGAGGGCGCACGGCCGTCTGCGGTGAGATCTCTCTTACCTGCGCGAAACGAGAACGACTCCGTGTCCTGATCGCGCATCGATCTACTGGCATCGAAACGATCCGCGCGAGTACGACAAGGAGAGGGCGATGACCTTGTGCTGGGATACATCCACCCGGCCCCCGGCCGAGCAGTACGCCTATTGGAGGCACACGCTGTGCGATGCCTTCACTCCGTTGCGTCCCGTCGAGCGCGGCCAACGCGATGCGTGGCGGCAGCCCGGTCTGCCCGGCACGGTGACCAGTCAGCATCTCGGCGCCCTCAACGCCGCCGAGATCGCCACGTGCGCCCAGACCATTCATCACGGTCGCGCGGAGGTCGAGAGGCTGGAAGAGGAGGTCGTCTTCGTGAACCTCATGCTGCGCGGCCGATGCATCGTGCGTCAGGGGCGATCTGAGGCCTTCTCGCCGGCGGGGACCTTCACGATCGTGGACGCCGCCGAGGAATTCGTGCTCGACTATCTCGACCCGTGGGCATCGGTGTCCTTCCGGGTGCCGAGCGCTCGCCTGCATCACCGTGTGCAGCAGGATCTCCGGGCCACCACCTTCTCCGCGCTGACCGGGATGAGCGCCGTCCTGGCCGACTCCATGCGTTCAGCCTGGTCCGCATCGACCAGCGTCGACGAGGCTCAGCGCGCCGTGCTCGGGGGAGTCTTCGAG
This sequence comes from Microbacterium croceum, assembly GCF_023091245.1. Lineage (NCBI taxonomy): Bacteria > Bacillati > Actinomycetota > Actinomycetes > Micrococcales > Microbacteriaceae > Microbacterium > Microbacterium croceum. The sequence continues at coordinate 2,257,542 of NZ_JAHWXN010000001.1, forward strand.
ACGATCCTCGATGCTTTCGCCGAGCGCACCCCCGTCGAAGCCTTCGTGGTGAGCGAGAGCCGCGGAGCGGCGCTGCGCACCAGCATCGAGCGATACGTCGCGCAGCAGCTACGCTTCGGAGACGTGAGCCCCACGGCGACCGCTGCCCGCTTCGCCATCTCGCCGCGCAAGCTCCATCAGCTGTACGAGGGGGCGGCGATGTCTTTCAGCCAGACGGTCATGCGTCTGCGAGTCGAGCACTGCGCCGCAGAGCTCACCGCCTCGACCGGGATGACCTTGACGGATCTCGCAGCACGATGGGGGTTCGCGGATCTCTCGCATCTGAACCGCGCGTTCCGCACGTATCTGGGGATGAGTCCCCGCGAGTACCGGTCCGTCGCCGCGTGAGGAGTCGGCGCGAGACGGCGCCGGAGGACATGGTTCGTCGGTGAGCGGCCGTCAGGCTCTACGCTGAGCTTCATGCGGGGAGAAGAACTGGATGTCGCGGACATCGATCAAGCGGTGGCGACCGGAGCCGTGCCGCCGGATGCGCGGCTCGACGAGGTGATCGCGGCGGCGTACGCCCGCGCGCAGCGCCACGAGGAGGGGACGGTCGCCGACTACATCCCGGCGCTCGCCGAGGCGGATCCTGCCGCCTTCGGAGTGTGCGTCGCCGATGTCCGCGGTGGGCTGCACGAGATCGGCGATACCCGCATCCCGTTCTCGATCCAGTCGATCTCCAAGGCCTTCGTGTATGCGCTTCTCAGCGAGCAGGTCGGACATGAGAGGGCCTTCGACGTCGTCGGGGTCAACAACACCGGTCTCGCCTTCAACTCGGTCGTCGCGATCGAGCTCAACGACGGTCACCCGATGAACCCGATGGTCAATGCCGGTGCGATCGCCACCACGGCGCTCCTGCCCGGCGACGCCGACGACAAGTGGGAGGCGATCCGCACCGGGCTCTCGCGCTTCGCGGGACGAGAGCTGCAGATCGATGAGGAGGTGTACCGCTCCGAGTCCGAGACGAACCATCGCAACCGCGCGATCGGCACCCTGCTGCAGAGCTACGGACGCATCACCGCCGACCCCGACGCCGTGGTCGACGTGTACACCCGACAGTGCTCCTTGCTCGTCGATGCCAGGGACCTCGGCGTGATGGGAGCGACGCTCGCGGACGGCGGTGTGAATCCCGTCACAGGGGAGCGGGTCGTGTCCGCAGACGTCTGCCGCGACACACTCGCCGTGCTCGCCGCGAGCGGTCTCTACGAGCGCTCAGGGGAGTGGCTGTTCGAGATCGGTCTTCCCGGGAAGTCCGGCGTTGCGGGCGGCCTCGTCACGGTCGCACCCGGCAAGGTCGGCATCGGCACCTATGCGCCACCGCTCGACAGTGCCGGCAACAGCGTGCGCGGACAGATCGCCACGGCGTTCCTCGCGCGCTCCCTCGGTCTGAACATCTTCGCCTCCGATTCGCACTTCACGAGAGGAGCAGACGCATGAGCGCTGCATCGTCCGCCGCCCCCGAGTCCGCCGCCCTCGCGGAACAGGATCGCGCATCCTGGGTGCCGATGATCGGCCTCTTCCTCGCGCAGATCCTGATGTCGTACAACGTGTCGGCGCTGCCGGTCTCGCTGGGCGGGATGGTCGAGACCTTCGGTGTGCCCCCGACCGACATCAGCACCGCGATCGTCACCTACGGCCTGGTCGTGGCGGCGCTGGTGATGGTCGGTGCGAAGATCGGCCAGCGCGTCGGGTGGGTGATCGTCTTCCGGATCGTCGTGGCCCTCTTCGCCGTGTCCGCGATCCTGATGATCGCCGCCCCGTCCGTCGAGTTCGTGATCCTCGCGCAGGCCCTCGCCGGTGCGTCTGCGGCGATCATCGTCCCCTCCCTGGTCGCTCTCATCGCCGAGAACTACCGTGGCGCGCAACAGGCCACCGCGATCGGTTCGCTCGGCTCGGCACGTGCTCTCGCCGGCGTCAGCGCCTTCCTGATCGGCGGCACGCTCGCGACCCTGGTGGGGTGGCGGCAGGTGTTCATCGTGGTGCTGGTGCTCGCGGTCGCGGTGTTCATCCTCAGCTTCCGGCTGCGCGGTGAGCCGGGGAACCCGGAGATCAAGATCGACGTCGTCGCGGCGCTGCTCATCGGCGCCGGAATCGTGTCCCTCACGCTCGGCGTCAACAATCTGAACCGATGGGGCCTGCTTCAGGCGGGAGCGGACGCCCCGTTCGATGTGCTCGGACTGTCTCCGGCGCCGGTCCTCGTGGTGATCGGCCTGGTGCTGGTGCAGCTCTTCTTCCTCTGGACACGCCGGCGCACGAAGGCGGGCAAGGTCCCTCTCGTGAGTCTGTCGGTGTTCGGCTCGTCCCGCGAGCGTGCCGCCGTCTACGCGATGTTCATCGTGGTCGGTCTCGAGGCAGCGCTGAACTTCAGCATCCCGCTCTACATCCAGATCGTGCAGGGCCGTACGCCCTTCGACACCTCGTTGGCGATGCTGCCGTTCAACCTGACGGTGTTCTTCACCGCGATGCTCGTCGTGCGGTTCTACCGTCGATTCTCGCCCCGCACGATCGGGATGTTCTCGTTCAGCCTGACCACGGTGGCCCTGGTGTGGCTCGCCCTCGTCGTGAACAACAACTGGGAGACCTTCCCGACCATCCTGGGGCTGTTCGTGTTCGGCGTGGGGCAGGGCGCTCTGGTCACGCTGGTGTTCAACGTGCTCGTCACCGCATCGCCGAAGACCCTTGCCGGCGATGTGGGTTCGGTGCGGGGCACCACGCAGAACCTGGCCTCCGCGGTCGGCACGGCGGTCGCGGGCGCGCTGCTGGTGGGCATCCTGAGCGTCAACGTGCTCGCCTCGATCGCCGACCACTCCGAGCTTCCGCCGGAACTGGTGGCGCAGGTCGATCTCGATCGCACGAACTTCGTCAGCAACGACCGCCTCGAGGAGGTGCTCGCGCAGACGGACGCGACGCCCGCGCAGGTGGACGCCGCGGTGTCCGTGAACGAGGAGGCACGCTTGAGTGCGCTCAAGACCGGACTGCTGATCCTCGCCGCAGTCAGCGCGCTGGCGATCGTGCCGGCGAGCAGGCTGCCGCGCTACCGCCCCGGTGAGGTGCCGACGTCCGTCGCGACCGGTCGCGAACCGGAACCCGACGGGGCCTGAGGAACATGCGGGCCTGAGCGAGCGCTATCGGCACTCGCCGAGGAACCCGAGGTAGCAGACCGCTTCGTGGGTCTCGGCGGGGCGGTAGTCCTCGTTCGACACCTGGCGGGTGGCGAGCTCGGCTGTACGTGACAGGTTCCCGAAGGTGCCCAGGCTCGCGACCACACCGTCGGTGCCCTGCGACCTCATGTCGTCGATCGCTGCGAGGTACTCGTCGCAGACGCGGGTCGCCGCTTCGGTCAACTCGATGTCGGCGCACACCGCGTCGTACTCGGACGTCATCGCGTCGATGCAGTCGGACCAGGCCTGGTCGACGAAACAGAGGTTGACATCATCCATGGCGACGTCGAACCGCCCGGTCTCGTATTCCTCGCTGTGGAACGTCTCGGGCTGTTCCGGGACGTCCACCTTGGTCCAGTGACGCGCGGTGGTGAGGGCGACCACGAGCACGACAACGGCGATGAGCACGAGTGCTCCGAGGATCGAGAGCAGCACCCACAGACCGGTTCTGCTCTTTCGAGCAGGAGGGGCAGCGGGCGCGGGCGCGCCGGGATCGAAGGGGGCTGCAGCGGGGAAGGCAGCAGGAGCGGCTCGCAGTGCGGAGAGGTCGTGTCCACCGGCGCCGTGACCGCTGGCCGTGGTCTCGGATGCAGTCGGAGCGGCCGTCGCCCCAGGCGTCGCGTCGGGACCCGACGGAACGGTCGTGCTGGCCCAGTAGTCGTACCACGCACGGGACGCGGAGTCGTCGGTGCGCACCCGCCGTCCTTCGTCATCGCTCAGCGCGAGGCCCAGCGCCGCCGCGCCGCCGGGGGTCGACAGGCGCTCGCGGAACTCTTCGAAAGACAGGCTCATGCTCGTGATCCTCTCAGAACCGCGAGCTTCCCCTCAATCCGGCCACATCTCCATCGAATGGGTGAGGTCGCAGCGCCACGGCGGGAATAGGCTCCCAGTATGGCCCTCGAACCGCTTCTTCTCCGTCTCGACCGCATCGCCGGAGGGAAGCAGGCCGGCGTTGAAATCAGCGAGGCCAATCGCACCCACCCGCGCACCCGCCGGGCATTCACCTGGATCATCTGGTTGCTCGTCGTCGAGCTGCTCATCGGCATCGGCGCCGTCATCGTCGCGCTCGTGCTGGCCGTGGAGGGCGAGCCGGTTCCGCTCGCGGTGTGGATGCGCACAGTCGTGGTGCTGGCGATGACGGCGACCCTGTTCTACTTTGCCTGGCGCGCCGCACGAGGGTGGCGATGGGCCTACCTCCGTCTGCGCCTGTTCGCGCAGATCTTCCCCGTGATCACGCTCGTGATGGCGGCCATCCCCGGTCTGTATCCCTTCTGGATGGTCACGGAACAGATCGTGTTCAGCCTCATCATGATCGGCATCGCCGACTTCCTCACGAGTGATCACATGCGGGCCATGTTCCGCGATCCCACGGTCGAGATCCTCTCTTAGCACCATCCTCCCGCCACAGGCCAGCCCCTTCTTGGCGCGAGTGACGCGCATCATCCTGGGGCGATGATCGTCCTCATGCCTTCGTCCCCGTTCCCCGAACAGATAGGCGGCAGGCGATGACCGCGCTCGTGCGGGTCGTGCCCGGCGAAGACCTCGGCTACCGTCGACGTCGCTCCGGGTCGGGCTTCCGCTACGTCGACCAGGACGGCCACGCGGCGCCGGAACCCGATCGCGAGCGCATCCACGATCTCGTCATCCCGCCGGCGTGGGAGGACGTCTGGATCGCCGCTGATCCGCTGGCGCACATCCAGGCCGTCGGCACGGATGAAGCGGGTCGTCGCCAGTATCTCTATCATCCGCTCTGGCGCGTACGTCGCGATCGGAGCAAGTTCCGCAGAGCGCTCGACCTGGCGGAACGACTTCCTCGGGCACGAGCGCGCGTCACCAGGGCGCTCGGCGAAGAGACGCTGTCCCGTGAGCGCGTGCTCGCCACCGCGTTCCGCCTGTTGGACGATGCAGCCCTTCGGGTGGGCTCGGAGCGTTATCTGGTGAAGCACGGCAGTCGCGGGCTGACCACGCTCCGTCGCCGCGACGTGCAGATCACGGCATCGACCGTTGCGCTGTCGTTCCCTGCCAAGAGCGGGCAGACCGCCTCGATCGAGATCTCCGACGCACCGCTCGCCGAGGTGCTCACGGAGTTGTCGGCCGGCCCCGATCGCGCCTTCCTGCTGGCGTATCGCAAGGGTCGGCGGAGAGTGCGCATCACGCCCGCCGAGGTGAATGACTACCTGCGTCGCGTGACGGGAGGGGTGTTCTCGGCCAAGGACTTCCGGACGCTGCACGGAACGATCCTCGCCGCCGACGCCCTGGCGCGGATCGGAGTGCTCGACACGACGGCCGAGCGCAAGAAGGCCGAGCGGCTCGCGGTGCAGGCGACGGCAACGGCGCTGGGCAACACGACCGCTGTCGCCCGTGGCAGCTACATCGATCCGCGCGTCTTCCGCCTCTATGCCCGGGGGACGACGCTCGATCTGACGGTCGCGCCCGAGACCGCCGTGCGGCGGCTGCTCGCGGAGAAGCCGCGTCGCGGACGCTGATTCACCCGGCGAGCTGCAGCCAGATCAGAGCGATGAGCATCGGCATGAGCGGTGTCAGCACGGCCACGATGATCGGCCAGAGTCGGATGCGGGTCTCCAGGGTCCGTGCGGCAGCCGAGAGAGTGTCGCCGCTGCGGCGCGGAGAGATCGGATCCAGCGGGACCGCCCTCTCATCGCGATACAGGAACGTGCGACGGCCGAACCGTTCGTGGAGCACGTCGATCACGGTGAGGAAACGGTCGAGCTCGGCGAGATCGGTGAGGTCGACCGGCGGGAAGTAGACGTGCAAGGTGCTGTCGACGATCTCCAGATCGAGATCGGGGGTTGCATCCAGCAGGACGGCCATCAGATCGGGCGTGAGCACGTAGAGAGCGTCCGCCTCGTAGCCGGGCGGCACCGAGACATCGAAGACATCGCTGAAGTCACCTTCCAGTCGCAGCTCGGCGCGGCCTCGGGGGCGCCGAGGCAGGAGGCTGAGCCCACCCCCTCCCCGTCGTGAGCGCAGCGTGATGCGGGGTGCCTCGCTGGGCAGGGGGATGCGTACCGCTCTGATCGTATGGATGGTCGAGCCCTCGCGGTCCCCGATCGTGACGGTGCGCTCGGCGGAATCGAACGGAATGGGGCTGGCGCGGGCATCGAGGTGATCCCGAGAGGATCGGGCGGACCGCTCGACCTGCTCATCGATCGAGCCACCCCAGATCCAATCGCTGACGTCGGGCCTGAACGTCCATCCCATCGCGCCGGCGATCGCGAGCAGCTGCGATCGCCGGCGCGCCGCGCGCAGGATGGCGGTCGACGCGTACGCGACGGCCGCCCCGCCTGCGAGCACGACCAGGAGCTGCAGTGCGAGCAGGGACCCGCCGCGGAGCTCGAAGCCGACGGGCAGCAGGTACAGGGCGACCGGTGCGCAGACGGCGAGATAGGCGAGCGATATCGCCGCGACCAGGATGCCGGGGCGCGGCGTCAGACGGTCGAGCAGCGCCTCTTCTCTGCGGGTCACGGTCACCGATCAGGGCTTGTAGACGATGGCGATGTCGAGCTGCTCGCGCTCGCGCACCCAGGCGAGCCAGCGCGGTTCATCGCCGGACAGGCGCTGGATCGGGATGACGTAGATGCCCTGCTCCGGCCGGCTGAGTGCACGGAACTCCGGCTTCTTCGAGATCCAGATGGTGCCCCCGCCGTCCCACGGCTCGAGGCAGGTGTAGACGTAGCCGTGCTCGCGGAGGTTGATGCGGTCGGCGAGGGCTTCGGCCTGAGACGAGAGCTCGGCGAGCGCCTCGGAGGGAACCGTCCCATCGAGCGTGAAGGCCGCGACGTCGTAGATGTTGTTGTCGCCATAGTCGCGCGTGGCGAGGAGGCTGAGTTCAGTGACTCCCTTGTCGCGATTGCCCGTCCACAGGGCGTGCGAGTTCTTCGCCCTCTTGTTCATGAGGAATCCGCCGAAATTCGCCTTCTGATAGGCGAAGTCATCGAGTTTCGCCGCGATCTCTGCACGTGTGGTCATCGATTCTCTCCTCTTCAGCGGGAGGCGCGACTCGCCTCCCGCTGAGCGAGCCTAGGAGCAGCGTCGCTCTGCGGGCGTCTTCCCGAACGACCCCGAACGCGGATGTCGCGTGTGCGGTTTCGGTCTGTCTTAGGCTCGGAGACATGGCGGCCCCCCGAAGCCTCGACGAGCTCTGCATCGCTCTCGGCAGCAGACGTTCCGCTGCGGGGTCTCCCTCCTACGCCGAGATAGCCCGGCGCATCGGTGCGTTGCGCGGGGGAGAAGAGCCGGCGAAGGTGACCGTCTACGACTGCTTCCGCCCGGGGCGCCGCCGGGTGGATGCTCGGCTCATCGGCGAGATCGTCTGGGTGCTCGGGGGAGACTCGGCCGAGGCTGCGAGATGGCAGGAGTATGCGGGCTCGCTGAACGGGAGACGGCCCGGTGTGCACATCGAGACGACGTTCGCGCCGCGTCGGGCGCCGGGAGCGGAGATCGGGCGTGAGGCGCTGATCGCCTCCCTGCCCCCGGCAGAGGTCACCCTGCTGTCCGGGCTGCCGGGGATCGGGAAGAGCACGCTCGCCTCCGCATTGGTACCCGTTGGAGCTGTCCTCACGGTCGACCTGCGCGGATCGGACCCGGATCGGCCGGCGCCGGATCCGATCGACGTGCTGCGCCGCATGCTGGGAGGTTTGGGCCACCGTTCCCTGCCGTATGAGCTTGCCCGGCTGCGGGAGCGTGTGTGTGCCGAGGCGGCGGGACGAGTGGTCGTGATCGAGGACCTGGGCTCTGGGTACCCTGTCGTGGAGCTCATCGTGCCGGGAGTCCGCTACGTGCTCACGTCCCGCATCGACCTCGAACCGATCGCGGTGCGGCTGCGGGAGCAGGGGTTCACCGCCGTCCACCGTGCTCTCGGGCCGCTCGACGATGTGGCATCCAGAAGACTGCTCCGCCACATGCTCGCCGACCGGGATGCGGCCCGTGCCGACAGGCCTGATGCTCCGGTGGAGGGTGAAGCTCTCGACCGCATCGTGGCGGTGGGTGGGGGACTTCCCCTCGACCTCGCGATGCTTGCGGGCATCGTGGGGGAACACCGCGGGTGGACTTTCGACGACCTGGCTTCCCGCTTCGAGCAGGAGCCGCGCGATGCGCGCATCAGGCCAGTGCTCGAAGCGGCGACCCGCTCTCTGCCCACGCGCGATGCGGGGCTGCTGGCCGACATCGCCCTCCTCGACCGCGAGGTGGATGAAGTCCTTCTGCTCGGGGCCATCGGAACGAGCGCGGAGAAGGGGCTGGAACGGCTCAGAGCTCGTCACCTGATCGAGCGACGCGACGGGCATGTGCAGATGCATGCGACAGTGTTCGCCTTCGCTGCAGATCGCTCACGGTCGCTGCGTCCTGTCTCAACGCGTCGCGCTTTCGTGGAGCGGATGTCGGACGCCCTGCGTGAGGTGATCGCCCGTGATCGGGATTACGCCGCGCGGGAGGCGGGCACCGTTCTGGCCGTGGCGAGCGCGGCTAGGGAACACGGTCTGGACAGTGCTGTGGAGCAGCTGGCGATCGCGGCGCATCCGGGGCTGGCGCGCTGGTCGATGTGGGATGAGTCCCTCCGTCTGCACGACCTCGCCGCACGCGGCGCTGCACTCACCCTCGTCCCTGACATCGCGCTGGGGATCGCCCAGTGTGCCGAGAAGCTCGGACGATTCGATCAGGCTCTGGTGACCCTTCATCGCGTGCGACGAGTGGCCCAGGGGGCGGCGCTCGCCCGGACGTGGAATCAGATCGGCAACGTGCAACGCTGGATGAGCCATCTCGACGATGCGCTGGTGTCCTACCAGAAGGCGATCGACGTGGCGCGCACCTTCGATGATCGCGTGGTCGAGGGGCGCGCGATGGGGAACCACGCGGATACGCTCCGCATCGTGGCGCGGTACGACGAAGCGGAGCGCCACTACGCCGCAGCCCTCGAGATAGCGCTGGCAGCCGGGGACGAGCTCAACGTCGTCATCGTGCGCGGGAACAGAGCCCTGTGTCTGCTGGCCGTAGGACGCCTCGACGAAGCCCGGACTGAACTGCACGCACTTCTCGAGGATTCGCAGGGACGCTCGCTGCCGTACGTGAGGCGCACGATGGCGCTGATCTCGGAGGCATGCGGTGACGACATCAGTGCGCGAGAGTGGATCGGTGATGCCCTGGACTCCCCGCGCGGCTCCGGCGAGTACGGAACCGAGGCCGACCTGGTTCTGCTCGGCGCCCGCATCGACGCGCGCGAAGGCAGATCGTCGCAGGCGAGGCGGGCAGCCGAGGGTGTGCTCGCCGATGCGGAGCGGGCCGGGTCCCCGTTGATCGCCACGGAAGCGGCCAACTCGCTGGCAGAGATACTGCTGAGCCGCGACTCCCTGGCGGGGGTGGATCGTACGGAGGCTCTCGCCGAAGCCGAACGCCATGCGCGGGAAGCGCGAGGCATCGCAGAGGCCACCGGTGACCGTGCGGAGGTGGCTCGCAGTGACGGCATCCTGGCGCGTGCCGCCTGCGCAGCTGGTCACCGCTCGCGTGCCGTCGAGCTGGCATCGGCATCGGATGAGCTGTATCGGCGACTGGGCCATCGAATGGCCCGCGAACTCGACTCAGCGGCCGACACCTCGAAGTGAGGGCGACCGCTGAATCGACACGTCGGTCAGTTGCTACGGGGGTAGGTGTAGAACCCTTCTCCGGTCGCGACGCCGAGCTTGCCCTGGTCGATGTAGCGCTCCTTGATGAGATCGGCGAAGGCCTGCTGCTTCGCGTCGCCCATCCGGGAGATGTTGTAGGCGGTGGTGAGCCCGACGATGTCGTAGATCTCGAACGGGCCGGCGGGTGCGCCGGTACCGATGCGCCAGGTGGCGTCGATGGCCTCGGGCTCGGCGATGCCGTCGACCAGGAGCTCACCGGCTGCCTGCAGGAAGGGCACCAGCAGCGAGTTGAGCAGGTAGCCCGCCTTCTCCTTCTTGATCTCGATCGGCACCATGCCGATCTGGCGTGCGAACGCGACGACCTGCTCGTAGACAGCGGGATCGGTGGCGGGGGTGCCCATGACCTCGGCGGTGTTGTGCGACCAGATCTCGTTCGCGAAGTGCAGTGCGAGGAAACGGTCAGGGCGGCCGGTCGATTCGGCCAGCGCGCTCGGGAGCAGAGTCGAGGAGTTCGTGGCGAAGACGGTCGTCGAGGGAGCGGCGGCGGCGATCGTGCGATAGATGCCCTGCTTCAGCTCCAGGTTCTCCGGAACGGCCTCGATCACGAGGTCAGCGGCCGAGACGGCGTCGGCGAGGTCGGCGCTCAGACGGATGCGCGCGATCGCGGCTGCCGCGCCTCCATCAGCAGCTCCCGCGATGCCGTCGGTCGCGTACCGCACGGCGAGTCCTTGGAAGCGCTCTGCGGCGCGGTCGAGTGCCGGCTGGTCGATGTCGTACGCGACGACGTCGAATCCGTGGAAGGCGGTCTGGAACGCGATCTGCGATCCGAGGACGCCGGTGCCGAGGACGGTGATGTTCTTCATTTCTCTTCCTTCTGTGGTGACCTTGTGGGTCGGGTTCCGCGCGTGCACCGAGGCGCCCGGTCAGGGCTGTTCGGCACTGTGGTCGAAGCGCTCGAGGTCGTGGGCGAACCGGGCGACCTCGTCGTCGGTCCACGCAGCCAGGTGCGCGTCGATGATCTGCTGCAGCGTGTCGAGCGTGCCGCGGTACGCGGTCGTTCCTGAGGGCGTGAGTTCGAGCGGTCGACCCCGCCCGGAGTCGCTCGGCACCTCGCGGACGATCCCGAGCGCGGTGAGCGTGGCGAGTTGGCGGGACACGGTGGAGCGGTTCAGCCGGAACATGCGCGCGATGTCGATGGAGCGGATGCCGGGCTGTTCCGCGATGGCCATCACGATGGACTGGTCCGTCACCGACAGGGGGGTGTCGTCGAATCGGGCGTCGGCCAGGCCGCGGCGAGTGATCGCGACGAGGGACCGGAGCACCGTTGCGCTGTGCCGATCTCGTTGTTCCGCAGTTCCCATCGCTCCTCCTGTTGTCTTATACAACGTTACGCGCGTATGTTGCATTCCGCAACAGGCGAGAGATCGGGATCGGGTCGCGTCGGATGACAGGATGGATGCATGGACACCGCCAATCTCACCCGCGAGGAGACGGCGGCGCGATCCGCTGCTGTCGTCGTGCACAGCATCCGCGTCGAGCTCGATCTGACGGGCGCCACCGATCCTCGTAACAGCGGCTTCCCGACCGTCACGACGATCGACTTCGACGCGACGGCACCGGAGACCTGGCTCGACTTCATCGGCGAGTCCGTGGATCGCGTCACGCTCAACGGCGTGGAGCAGATGCCTCGCCATGATGGTGCCCGGATCGCTCTGGAAGGACTTGCTGCGCACAACGTCGTCGTGGTCGAGGCGGTCGGCACGTACAGCCGTTCCGGTGAGGGCCTTCACCGCTTCGTCGACCCGGCGGACGGCGAGACGTACCTCTACACGCAGTACGAGCCAGCGGATTCTCGCCGGGTGATGGCCTGCTTCGAGCAGCCGGACATCAAAGCGCCGTACACGTTCGTGGTGCGCGCTCCGGCGGGGTGGGAGGTACTGTCGAACCAGGCCGTTGCGGGCCAGGAGAGCGCGGACGAATGGCAGCGCGTCGAGTTCGCCCCGACGCTGCCGATCTCCAGCTACATCACTGCCGTCGCTGCCGGACCCTATGTGCGCGTCGAGGGCGAGTGGTCGCGTGAGGATCAGCGGATCGCGCTCGGGCTGTTCGCCCGGCGCTCGCTCGCGCCGTACCTGGAGTCCGACGAGATCCTCGAGGTCACCCGCCAGGGGCTCGACTTCTTCACCGAGGCATTCGCGTACCCGTATCCCTGGGGAAAGTACGACCAGATCTTCGTGCCCGAGTACAACCTCGGCGCGATGGAGAACCCGGGCCTGGTGACGTTCACCGAGGCGTATCTGTCCCGGGGAGCGGCGACCGAGGCGCAGCGCGCCGCGCGGGCGAACACGATCCTCCACGAGATGGCGCACATGTGGTTCGGCGACCTCGTCACCATGCGCTGGTGGGACGATCTCTGGCTCAAGGAGTCGTTCGCCGACTATATGGGAGCACACGCCTCCGCCGCGGCCACCCGGTTCACCGATGCCTGGGTGAAGTTCGCCGCCAGCCGCAAGGCGTGGGCGTATCAGCAGGATCAGCTCCCCACCACGCATCCGATCGTCGCCGACATCACCGACCTCGAGGCGGCGAAGCTGAATTTCGACGGCATCACGTACGCCAAGGGCGCGGCGGTGCTCAAGCAGCTCGTCGCATTCGTGGGCGAGGACGCATTCTTCGAGGGCGCACGGCGGTACTTCGCCGCTCATGCCTTCGGCAACACGACGCTCGATGATCTGCTCGCGCAGCTGAGCGCCGTCTCCGGGCGCGACATGAGCGACTGGTCGCGGGCGTGGCTCGAGACCACCGGCATGTCCACGCTCGCGCTCGAGGAGGCTGCAGACGGCACGGTCGAGCTCGTGCAGACGGATCCGCGTCCCCATCGCCTGCGCATCGGGATCTATGTACGTGCGGGTGACCGCATCGTGCGTCAGCAGCAGGTGTCGCTGGACATCGCCGCACCCCGCACGGCCGTCGATCTTCCTCCCGCCGACCTCGTGATCCTGAACGATGACGACCTAACGTATGCGAAGGCGCGGCTCGACGAGCGGTCCCTGCGCACCGTCGAGACATCGCTGTCGGCGGTCGAGGACCCGCTGGCGCGGGCGCTGCTCTGGTCCTCGCTGTGGAACGCGACACGCGACGGCGAACTCGATGCGTCCCGCTATCTCGCTGTCGCCCGCGCGCACGCGCCGTCGGAGTCGAACATCGGCCTGCTCACCGGCGTCATCGCCGACGCCGCATACGCCGTGCGTCACTTCGCCACGGATGAACGGCGTGCCCAGGAGCAGCGGGCGTGGACCGAGACCGCCTGGGCGGCTCTGCAGACGGCGGATGCCGGCAGCGACGCGCAGCTGAGCTGGGCCCGTGCCCTCGCCGGTGCCTCGACCTATGACGATCTCCACAGTGCCGATCTGCGCGAGATCCTCGACGGCGCGGCACCGGACGGACTCACGGTCGACCCCGATCTGCGGTGGCAGCTGCTCACGGCCCTCGTCACCACCGGGCACGCGACGGGAGAGGATATCGAGGCCGAGTCCGCACGCGACGATACGGGCACCGGACGCACCGCGGCGCGCCGAGCGTGGGCGTCGCGACCGGATGCGGACGTACGGCGTGCTGCCTGGGACGCCGCCTGGGACGATCTGACGCTCAGCAACGACCATCTGGACGCGGAGATCGCTGGCTTCCGCGCCGGCGGCCGACGCGATCTGATCTCGGCGTTCGACGCGGCATACTTCGCGCGCATCGGAGCGGTGTGGAGCTCGCGCAGCATCGAGCTCGCCCGTCGACTGGTGATCGGACTGTTCCCCGCGACGGACTCGCTCGCGCTGGTCGACACCTGGCTCGCCGAGAATGAGACGGCGCCGGCGGCGCTTCTTCGCATCGTGATCGAGCAGCGCGATCATCTCGCACGCGAGCTGCGGGTGCGGGCTGCTCAGCGTTAGTCCGCCGCGCGCAGCTCCTCGGCCGTGCTGAGCCCCACCGCGCGATAGTCCGGGCGGTCGTCGCTCTGCGTGAGCAGCATGAGCGAGATGTAGGCCGCCCAGGCGCGCGCGCGAGTCCAGGTCGGCTCGTCGTAGCGGTCCGCTGTCGCGGCCCGGAATGCGGATCGCCCCGGAGCGTCGAACAGCAGCCAACTCGCGGCCAGGTCGTAGGCAGGGTCACCGGCGGTCACATCACCGAAGTCGATCAGCGCCACCAGCCGCGTGCCTTCGACGATGATGTTGCCCGGGTGCAGGTCGCCGTGGATCCATACCCGTTCCGTGCTCGGTGGGGCGAGCACCCCGAGTTCCCATGCGTCGCGAAGCGGAGCCGCCTCGGCAGAGGCGGGCAGGCGTGAACGCATCGCCTCGTCCCGATTCTGCAACGGCACGCCGCGGACCGGGTTGTGCGGCGCATCGGCGGGAGCAGGGGAGTGCAGCGCCGACAGCGCTGCTGCGAGGGCGGGCGCCCACGACGCGTTCTGCCGTCGCGGCGCGGTGAGCGCGCTCCCGCCCTCGATCCAGGGAATCACAGACCACGGCCAGGGGAAGCGATCCGTCGGCACTCCGCAGACGAGGGGCGCGGGGACACGGACGCCGGCGGACGCGAGTCGAGGGGCGATCTCGGGAAGCGCACGCTGCTCGTTCTCGATCAGCGGTGCGGCTGCGGCGCGTCGCGGCACCCGCACGGCGAAGTCCTCGCCGAGGCGCCAGATCGTGTTGTCCCAGCCATCGGCCAGAAGTGTCAGGGGCAGCGCGGCGAGGCGAGGCGCCGCAGCACGGAGCAGATCGCGTAGTTCCCAGTCAGCGAGCGCGTGTTCGGCGGCGGGGGAGTCGGCCATGCTCAGAGGTCGAGCGACTCACCGGGTTCGAGCGCGAAGAACTCGCCGCCACCCTGCTCCGTCGCCCACTGCAGGCGCCCGCGGTGCATCGTCTTGCCGGCGACCGAGAGCGTCATGTCGTGGGTGCCGAATGCGCGCCGGGGCTTCACCGCCAGCACGTAGTCCATCGCGTCGCCGATCTTCAGCCAGGGGGCGCCGAGTGGGGCGGCGAGTGTGTCGACGTCGACGCTCTGGGGGACGGCGTACGAGTCGCCGGGGTAGTAGAGCTTCTCGTTCACGAGCACGCCGACGTTGTCGACTGTGGGGATCGAGGAGTGGATCACCGCGTGAGTACCTCCGAAGAAGCGCAGGGTGAACTCTCCGACCGTCACGGTCTCGCCCGGCGACACGACTGTGATGTCGTAGCCGTCTGCGGCCGCGGCGACGCCGGCGGGCCCGAAGATCGGGGTGCCGGGAGCAGCGCGCAGGAGTCGATCGAGGTTCTCCGGGGTCCAGTGGTCGGGGTGCTCATGCGTGAGCACGATGCCGACCAGGCCGTTGAGGTCGTCGAGCGGGGTGGTGAAGGACCCGGGATCGATCACCAGCGTCTGATCGCCCTGATCGATGCGGAGGGTGGCATGTTCGAACTTGGTCACGCGCATGGGAAGAGTCAACTCCTTCTGGGGTCTCCGGGCAAACCCGATATATGTTCGCCACGCCCGGGAGTTCGGCACTGTCGGCTCGATTTGGCGCAGCAAGAATCGTCGTGGCATACTTGAACGGTTGTCGCGGGACGGAAACGCTCCGCCAGACGGCCCCATCGTATAGCGGCCTAGTACGCCGCCCTCTCACGGCGGTAACGCGGGTTCGAATCCCGCTGGGGTCACACAACAACACGAAAGCCCCCGGTTCTCCCGGGGGCTTTCGTCGTATCCGGCTCAGGTTGCGGAGCGATGCGAGAACTCGCGGGATGCGCCGTCCCACACGGGCATCCGTGTGGAGGCAGACGAGAACGCCGCCCCCGATCGACGATCAAGGGCGGCGTTCGGCACCGTCCTCAGTCCGTCGTCGTCTCCGTGCTGACCGGTTCAGCGCGCCGTGCCCGACGCGCGCGTCGGATGAGCCAGAAGATGAGCGCGATGACGGCCGCGATGCCCAGCCACGGGAGGATGAACCCGACCGCGATGACGAGGGCGTTGAGCGAGACGACCAGTCCGTTCCACCCGGCGAGCACGCCATCGGTGAAGCCTGCGGGATCGGCTGTCGTCGGCGCTGCTGCACGGGTGAGCTCGACCTGCAGCGTCGACATGGCCACCTGGTCCTCGACGGCGGCGAGCTGCTGCTCCCACGATTCGAGTTGAGCCTGGCGATCGGTCAGCGCGACCTCGGCTTCGATGAGTTCGGAGACGCTGCCCGACTGCGCCATGAGCTCGGTGAGGCGCTGCACGGATGCCTTGGTCGCATTGACTCGTGCCCTCAGATCGATCGCGGTCGCGGTCACGTCCTGCTTCGAGATCGACGATGACAGCACGTCGCCGGAATCGCCGAGCTCCCGGATCACATCGGAGAGGTCCGCCGACGGCACCCGCACGCTGATCCAGCCATACCCCTGGTCGGCAGGCGCAGGGGCGGAGGTGTCATCGAGTGCCATGTCCTTTCCGACCTGCGTGCTCTCGACGTAGCCGCCATGCTTCTCAGCGAGTGCGGTCACAGCGTCGGCCGCATCCGGGATGTCCTTCACCTGGAGCGTCACGTTCGCCGTGGTGACGATCTCCCTGTCGGCATCGCCGGACTCGGCCCCCGACAGGCCGGACGTCGCGGGGACGTCGCCGGACGCGTCCTCGGATGCCACGTCCGTGCTCCGGTCGGTGGAGCCCCCACCCGAATCGGCGACGGATCCTCCCGACATGTCCGAGCTC
The DNA here is from genome assembly GCF_023091245.1 of Microbacterium croceum. Lineage (NCBI taxonomy): Bacteria > Bacillati > Actinomycetota > Actinomycetes > Micrococcales > Microbacteriaceae > Microbacterium > Microbacterium croceum. The sequence goes on from NZ_JAHWXN010000001.1 coordinate 2,274,100, forward strand.
TCCGCGGTGATGGTCATGCTTCCGGAACCTACGGCGCCGAGGATCGGCGGAGTCACGATCACTCCGACGGCGAAGGCCGCGGCGATCCCCGCCCCGGTCAGCCAGCGACGGCGACGCACGTGTGACCGCGTGGCGGCGTGCGCGACGGGGGTGCGTTCCTCGGCGATCTGCGCGAAGACCGAGTTCTCCATGCGTGCGATCGTCTCGTCCGAGAGCTCCGGCAGCTCTTCGAAGGGGGTCTGGTCGTTCATGCGTCTCTCACTTCCTTGACGGCGCTGCGCAGTTGGGTGCGCACTCGCGAGAGACGGTTCCGGACCACCGCATGGCTCACACCCAGCTCATCGGCAGCAGCCTGGTAGGCGTAGCCCTCCGATGCGCACAGGCGGAAGATCTCACGGTCGAGCTCGTTCAGGGTGCCGACCTCCGCCGCGATCCGCGCGGCGAGAGCGGCCGTGATGACCTGCTCTTCCACGCTGACGGTGTCCGGGACGTTCTCGTCCAAGACCTCCGCGGTATGGGCCTGATCCCGTCGCCTCTGGCGCAGCCGATTCGCCGCCTGGAAGCGGCAGATCGTCGCCAGCCACGGCAGGATCGACTCTCCCTGCAGCTCGAGGCCGGGCAGCTTGCGCCAGGCGACCACGAAGGTCTCCTGGGTCACGTCCTCGGCATCGGTGGACGATGCGAGGATGCCGTTCGCGATCCAGTAGACCGGTCGAACGTGGGCCCGGTACAGCTCGCGGAAGGCGCTCTCGTCACCTGCCGCGGCCTGTGCCGCCCACTTCTGATCACTCGTCTGCACGGGCATCCTGATTCCGTTCGGTGTCTCTCACCGGGAAAGTGTCGACAGAAGCGCCATCGTCTCAGAATCGATCGATGAAGTCACGTCGTCGCAAACGGTCCCGCACCCCCGCAGGCTCCGCTAACATGGGCATCGCGAGGGGGAGTATCCCGGATCCGCGCGTAACGTCATCACGAGCACCACTACCGCTGCTCCGGGCGCGCGACGCACTCTGTGCGGGGGAGAGACTCTCGGTGATCAACGACCCCTCTCGAAAGGCGCAGTGCGCGCGTGAACATTCCTGTCTGGTTCGAAGTCGGCTCGCTCGTCGTCCTCGTGCTCATCCTCATCGGCGATCTGATGCTCGTGCGCCTTCGGCCGCACATCCCGTCGACAAAGGAATCCACGCTGTGGGTGGCGTTCTACGTGGGCCTCGCGTTGGTGTTCGCCGGGCTGCTGTACCTGTTCGCCGGCGGCCAGTTCGCCGGGGAGTTCCTCACCGGCTGGGCGCTGGAGTACAGCCTGTCCATCGACAACCTCTTCGTCTTCGTGCTGATCATGGCGCAGTTCGCCGTGCCTCGACGGCTGCAGCAGATGGTGCTCATGGTGGGCATCATCATCGCCCTGGTGCTGCGCGGACTGTTCATCCTGCTCGGGGTCGCGATCATCGAGAACTTCTCGCCGATCTTCTACATCTTCGGCGCTTTCCTGATCTACACCGCGATCCGCCAGGCGATGCCGGACGGCGACCATGACGGCGAGGTGCAGCGCGAGAATTTCATCGTGCGCCTGCTGCGCCGTCGCATCGACATCAGCGAGGAGTACGACGGCAACAAGCTGCGTACGGTCGTCGACGGCAAGCGCATGTGGACGCCGATGATCATCGTGTTCGTCGCGATCGGTGTGACCGACCTGATGTTCGCGATCGACTCGATCCCTGCGATCTTCAGCATCACGCACGACAGCTTCCTGGTCTTCACCGCGAACATCTTCGCGCTGATGGGGCTACGCCAGCTGTACTTCCTGCTGGGTGATCTGCTCGATCGGCTGCGCTACCTGCACTACGGCATCGCGATCATCCTCGGCTTCATCGGCGTCAAGCTCATCCTGCACGCCATGCACGAGAACGAGCTCCCGTTCATCAACGGCGGCGAGCACATCGAGTGGGCACCGGACATCCCCATCTGGATGTCGCTGACGGTCATCCTGGTGGCGATGGTCGGTGCGACCGTCGCCAGCCTGATCGCCTCATCGCGTGAGAAGCGCGCTGCGAAGGACACGGTAACGATCGTCGAGTGAGATCATGGCGCCATGACCCGTCACTGGACGCCCCTGGCCCTCTGCTATCTCGTGCTCGCGCTGGCCGGGCTGGTCGGGACCTGGGTGTTCAACGTCATGGCGATCACCCAGATGACGGACTTCATCGGTGATCTGATCCGCAGCGGCCCGGCGGTGTCGTCGATCACGGTCGATCTGCTGGTCGTGGCGCTCGCGGGGAGCGTGTTCATCATCGTCGAGGCCCGGCGCCTCGGGATGCGGCGGGGATGGCTCTATGTCGCGATCTCGGGTGTGACCGCGTTCGCGTTCGCCCTTCCGCTGTTCCTCGCGATGCGCCAGCGTCACCTCACTCGGCTGACCACAGCCGCTCCGCCTCGAGAGTGAGATCGATCACCTGACCCAGCAGTCCGCCTGTGGTGGTCGCCTGCAGCAGGGAGTACCTGTCGTACTCGCCGAGCGGAGCGATCGCCGCGAGCTGCCAGGCGGCGGCGCCGGGCGAATCGGAGAGCTCGGTCGCGGGATCCCACCGCGCATCGGGCGCGCTGGCGAGGGTTCGCCGCACGATCCGCTCGGCCTCGGCGCGCAGCGGGGTGAGCCCGTCATGCCAGTCGAGTGGGGCGAGCCGGGTGACCTCGGCCCGCGGATACGGGTCGTCGTCGAGCCACGCGTCCACCACGAAGCGTTCCGTGCCGACCGCCACGGTATGCAGCACCTCCGCGCCCGCCGCGACGCTGATCAGCCGAGCCATCGTGCCGATGCTGCTGCGCCGGTCGCCACCGCCCACCTCGTGCCCTCGCTCGATGAGCACCACGCCGAACTGCGCGTCCTCGTCGTCGAGAAGCCGTCCGATCATGGTGAGGTAGCGCGGCTCGAACACACGGAGCGGGAGAGGGGTGTGCGGGAAGAGCACCGACCCCAGCGGGAACATCGGTATCGCGACCATGGCACCAGTCAACACCGAGCGACGTACAGTGAACAGATGCACAGGCCGATTCCCGTTTCTCCCGCTCCCGGTCAGGAATCCGTGTGGGACTACCCGAGGCCGCCGCGGGTCGAGCCGGTGGCTGAGCGCGTGACCATCCGCCTCGGGGGAGAGCTGATCGCCGACACCCGTGACGCCGTGCGCGTGCTGGAGACCAGCCACCCTCCGGTGTACTACCTCCCGCTCGCCGACTTCGTCCGCGGTGCGCTCGTGGATGCCCCGGGCTCCTCGTTCTGCGAGTTCAAGGGTGCTGCGCGCTATTTCGATGTGCGCGGCGGCGAGACCGTGCGCGACGGCGCGGCCTGGAACTATCCGCAGCCGACGGCAGGTTTCGAGTCGCTGAGGGACCGGATCGCCGTGTACGCCGGTCCCATGGATGAGTGCACTGTCGGCGGTGAGGTCGTCGTTCCCCAGCCCGGTGGCTTCTACGGCGGGTGGGTGACGTCGTCCGTCGTCGGGCCCTTCAAGGGCGTGCCCGGCTCCGCGGGGTGGTGACGCGGCGGCGGACCGGCCGATTCAGAACGCGTGCAGGTTCGCCTGCAGGCCGCCGTCGACGTAGTCGCGACGCAGGATGCCGCGTCGGCGGAGGATCGGCACGAGCTCATCGAGCGTGCGGTGCAGCGTCACGGGGTGGAAATCTCCCCAGAGGAGCACCCCGTCATTGCCCCACTCGCCCAGCTCCTCGATGAGGTCGGCGAACTCCTCGGCGGTGCCGACGAAGCCGGAGCGATCGTTGATGCGGCCAGCGCGCACGAGTGCGGTGAGGTGCGCACGCAGCGGCGCACCCTCGCCCCGATCGCCGATCAGGCGTTGGATGCTTCCGCGCGACACGTGTCCGCCGAAGATCGACAGGTCCAGCGGCTTGTCGAGATCCAGAGCGGTCAGATCGGTCTCCAGATCGCTGGATTGCTTACGGGCGATCTGCACGAGGGCGGCATCGTCGGGGTTCGTGGACGCGCCGACGATCCGATCCGCCTCCTCGACCGACGGGGTGATGACGGGCTGGATCGCGAACAGGATCTTGACGTCCTCCGGTCGCCGTCCTCTCGCGATCGCCGCGTCGTGGACCTTGGCCCGGTAGGCACGCACAGAGGCCTCATGCAGGGGCGCGAGAGCGAGCTGGACGTCGGAGTTCGCGCCGGCGAAGCCGAGACCACGCCCTGAGCCGCCGGGGGAGACGATGGCGGGCTCGCCATCGGTGAAGGGGAGCGCGTTGAGGGGACCGTCGAAGGCGAAGTGCTCGCCACGGTGCCGGATCGTGCGGAGCTTCGCGCCGTCCGCGTAGATCTGCGTGCCACGGTCGGCGATCAACGCACCGTCATCCCAGCTGTGCCAGAGCGCGCGGATCCCGTCGAGCCACTCCTCGGCACGGTCGTAGGCCGCGTCGTGGTCCAGCTGCGGTGCATCCGAGAAGTGCCGCGCGCTGCCGGTGTCCGTCACGACGTTCAGTCCGAGCCGGTGCCCGCTCAGGTGCTGCAGCGTGGCGAATTGGCGCGCAGAGGTGTACGGCAGCGAAGCCGCCGGGTTCACGGTCGGGACGACCCCGAGATGCGTCGTCGCCTGGAACAGGTACGGAGCGAGCAGGAGCGGGTCGTGCTTCGGCCCGCCGAATGCGTGGCGCACGCGGATGTCGATCGTCTCGGGCGAACCGAGCGAGGGACTGTCCTCGATGATGACGAGGTCGAAGCCGGCCTGCTCGAGAGTGCGCGCCGCTTCCTGATAGATCTCCGGACGCGTCCAGTCGTAGTCCCAGTCGAGCGAGGGGTAGCCCCAGCCCTGTGGGCCGAAGCCGCGGGCGAGGAACCAGCCGAAATGCTGCGGGCGACTCATGCGATCGCCGCTTCCGTCGCGGCGAGGACCTGTGAGAGGTCGCCGATGAGATCGCTCACGTCCTCGATCCCGATCGAGAGGCGCAGTGTGCCGGGGCGCACCCCGAGGATCTCGCGCTCCTCGGGGCTGCGTGTCGTGTGACTGGTGGTGCCGGGGTGGAGCACGAGGGATCGGACGTCGCCGATGTGGTCATGTGCACGAACACCTCGACGCTCTCGATGAATCGACGCGCGGCAGGCAGTCCTCCGCGCAGCGTGAAGGTGAAGATCGATCCGAACCCCCCGTGGAGGTAGCGCACGGCCTCGGCATGGTCGGGGTGCGAGGGCAGGCCGGCGTAGTCGACGCTCTCGACCGCGTCCTGTGCCTCCAGCCACTGTGCGATCTCGAGAGCGTTGCGCGACTGGCGCTCGACGCGCAGACCGAGCGTCTCGACACCCTGGCCGATCAGGAAGGCGTTGAGGGGAGAAGGGGAGGCGCCGAAGCGAGGCGCGACGGATTCCCGTGCGTACGCGATGCGCGCGTTGCCGCCGTGGCGTGCCGCGACGCTGGCGACGCCACTGCGACCGGGAAGCACGAGGTGGGGCGCATTGTGCCCGTGCCGCGCGGCATCGAAACGCCCGTCGTCGACGATCACGCCCCCCAGCACGGAACCATGACCGGCGAGGAACTTCGAGGCGGAGTGCACGACAATCGCGGCTCCGTGCTCCAGCGGACGCAGCAGATAGGGAGTGGCCAGGGTGTTGTCGACGATCAGAGGGATCGCCGACTCATCGGCCACGGCACTGATCGCTGCGATGTCGAGGATGTCGTTGCGGGCGTTCGCGATCGATTCCCCGAACAGCGCGCGTGTGTTCGGGCGGATCGCGGCTCGCCACGCCGCCGGGTCATCGATGTCGTCGATGAACGTGGTCTCGATCCCGAGGCGTGACAGGTTGTCGAGCAGGAGACCACGGGTCCCCTCGTAGATGTGGGTCGAGCTCACGATGTGGTCGCCCGCGCCTGCGACGGTGAGGAAGGCGGTGACGACCGCCGCCTGACCGCTGGCGACGAGCACGGCATCCGCTCCCGACTCGAGCGCAGCCAGTTGGCGCTCGACCGTGCGCACGGTCGGGTTGCCCGTGCGGGTATAGCCGAAGCCGGCACCCGTGCCGAAATGGTCGGCCGCATGGTCGAAGTCGTCGAACTCGAAGCCCGCCGTCAGGAAGATCGGAGTGGTCCGGGACGTGGCCGCCTCCCTGGCGCGGCCGGCGTGGACCGCACGGGTGACGAAGTGGGCGGAGTCGGCGGTCATGCGGTTACCTCTCGATCGGGCAGGTCTCAGTAGAGTGTCACGGCGGATCACGGCGTGCTGAAGCGGTGGTAATCTGACGTCATGCGGATCGTGCTCCTTCTTAGCGGCCGCGACGAGAACTCGTTCTGAGCCCCTCCTCGTCGCGGAGTCCATCGTGGGCCGAACCGCCAGCTTCAGGAGACACGCAATGAACACCCCCGCATCAGGTGCCGATCACGTTCGCCCTCGCACGCTTGCCGAGAAGGTCTGGGACGACCACCTCGTCGTCAAGGGCGAGAACGGCGAGCCGGACCTCATCTATATCGACCTCCACCTGGTTCATGAGGTCACCAGCCCGCAGGCGTTCGACGGCCTGCGCAGCGAAGGGCGTCCGCTGCGTCGCCTGGACCTGACGATCGCCACGGAGGACCACAACACCCCGACGTGGGAGATCGACAAGCCGATCGCCGATCTGACCAGCCGCACGCAGATCGAGACGCTGCGGCGCAACGCCGCCGAGTTCGGCGTGCGTCTGCACTCGCTGGGCGACGCCGAGCAGGGCATCGTGCACGTTGTGGGTCCGCAGCTCGGCCTCACGATGCCGGGCATCACGGTCGTCTGTGGTGACTCGCACACTTCCACGCACGGCGCTTTCGGGGCCATGGCCTTCGGCATCGGCACGAGCGAGGTCGAGCACGTGATGGCCACCCAGACGCTTCCCCTGAAGCCGTTCAAGACCATGGCGATCACGGTCGACGGCACGCTGCGCCCTGGAGTGACGGCGAAAGACATCATCCTCGCGGTGATCGCGAAGATCGGCACCGGTGGAGGACAGGGCTACGTGCTCGAGTTCCGCGGCAGTGCCATCCGTGCCCTCTCGATGGAGGGACGGATGACGATCTGCAACATGTCGATCGAGGCCGGCGCCCGTGCCGGCATGGTCGCCCCGGACGAGACGACGTTCGCGTATCTCGAGGGTCGTCAGCACGCGCCCAAGGGGCAGGACTGGGATGACGCGGTCGCCTACTGGCGCACCCTTCCCACCGACGACGGCGCCACCTTCGACGCCGAGGTCTTCATCGACGCCGACGAGCTGGAGCCGTTCGTGACCTGGGGCACGAACCCCGGTCAGGGCAGCTCGTTGTCGGCGTCGGTCCCGAACCCTGCCGACATCAGCGACCCCAATGAGCGTGCAGCGGCCGAGCGGGCGCTGGAGTACATGGACCTCGTTCCGGGGACCCCACTCAAGGAGGTTCCCGTCGACGCCGTGTTCATGGGGTCCTGCACGAACAGTCGGATCGAGGACCTGCGCGCATTCGCGTCGATCATCGAGGGCAAGAAGAAGGCGGACGGCGTGCGCGTCATGGTCGTCCCCGGCTCTGCCCGCGTGCGCTTGGAGGCCGAGGCTGAGGGACTCGACAAGATCATCACGGACTTCGGGGCGGAGTGGCGGTTCGCCGGCTGCTCGATGTGCCTGGGGATGAACCCCGACCAGCTCGCTCCGGGCGAGCGCTGCGCCTCCACCTCCAACCGCAACTTCGAGGGACGCCAGGGCAAGGGTGGGCGGACGCACCTCGTCTCCCCGTTGGTCGCTGCGGCGACCGCCATCCGCGGCACGCTGTCCAGCCCCGGCGATCTGCTCGTCACCATCGGAGAAGAGGCCTGATCATGGAGAAGTTCACGACCCACACCGGGATCGCGGCGCCGCTGAAGCGCTCCAACGTCGACACGGACCAGATCATCCCCGCGGTGTTCCTCAAGCGCGTGACGAAGACAGGGTTCGAGGATGCGCTGTTCTACGCCTGGCGTCAGGATGAGGATTTCGTGCTGAACCAGCCCGTCTTCCAGGGCGCATCCGTGCTCGTCGCCGGACCTGATTTCGGCACCGGCTCGAGCCGCGAGCACGCGGTGTGGGCGCTGCGCGACTTCGGGTTCAAGGTGGTGCTCAGCCCGCGCTTCGCCGACATCTTCCGCGGGAACTCGGGCAAGCAGGGCCTGCTCGCCGCAACGATCTCGGAAGAGGATCTCGAGCGGATCTGGGCCGAGATCGACCGTGTTCCCGGGGCGAACATCACCGTGGACCTCGAGGCGCGCACCGCGTCGATCGGCGACATCCAGGCTGACATCGGGATCGACGATTACACTAGATGGCGGCTCCTCGAAGGGCTCGATGACATCGGGCTCACGCTGCGCAACGAAGACAAGATCGCGCAGTTCGAGGCCCGTCGCGAGTCGTGGCGGCCCCGGACCCTCCCCGTGCAGTGATACGGAAGGGGCGGGTGGCCTGGGGGCGACCCGCCCCTGATTTTCCGCGAATGAAGTGAGGCTCCGAATGACGACACCCGTGCGCGATGCTCTTCCGGACGGAGTCCCCGCTCTCACCGGAGACGTCCTCGCAATTCGAGGAGGACGACCGCTGCGCGGCCGCGTCGACGTCAAGGGGGCGAAGAACCTCGCCACCAAGGCGATGGTGGCCTCCCTCCTGGGCGATTCGATCAGCGTGCTGCGCGACGTTCCTGCGATCAGCGACGTCGCGGTGGTGCGATCGCTGCTCGAGGTGCATGGCGTCCGCGTCTCCGACGGTGACGAGCCCGGCGCGCTGGTGTTCGACCCCAGCGACGTCGAGTCGGCGCACTTCGAGGAGATCGACGCGCACGCGGGAGCATCCCGCATCCCGATCCTCTTCTGCGGTCCGCTGCTGCACCGCCTCGGCCAGGCATTCATCCCCGACCTCGGCGGATGCCGTATCGGCGACCGCCCGATCGACTTCCACCTGGACGCGCTGCGCAAGTTCGGTGCGATCGTCGAGAAGCTCCCCAGCGGTATCCGTCTCTCCACCGGCGGCACCCGTCTGCATGGCGCGAACATCCACCTTCCGTACCCGAGCGTCGGCGCGACCGAGCAGGTGCTGCTGACCGCGGTGCGTGCCGAGGGTGTCACCGAGCTGCGCAACGCAGCGATCGAGCCGGAGATCATGGATCTCATCGCGGTGCTGCAGAAGATGGGCGCCATCATCTCGTACGAGCCCAACCGGGTCATCGTCATCGAGGGCGTCGAGAAGCTCCGTGGCTACGACCACCGTTCGATCTTCGACCGCAACGAGGCCGCATCGTGGGCCTCTGCCGCGCTCGCGACCGATGGTGAGATCTTCGTCGGTGGCGCCAAGCAGCAGGAGATGCTCACGTTCCTCAACGTCTTCCGCAAGGCGGGCGGCTGGTTCGACATCCGTGAGGACGGCATCCTCTTCCGTCGTGGCGATGAGCTCAAGCCGGTCGTCGTGGAGACCGACGTGCACCCCGGCTTCATGACCGACTGGCAGCAGCCTCTCGTCGTCGCGCTCACGCAGGCGAACGGGCGCTCGGTCGTGCACGAGACCGTGTACGAGAACCGGATGGGATTCACCGAAGCACTCGTCAAGATGGGCGCCGACATCGTCGTGCACCCGCGTGGCCTGCAGGCCGGTCCGCGGCGTGTTCCGCGTCGTGACCTCGAGCAGGCGGCCGTGATCACCGGTCCGACGCCGCTGCACGGCGCCGACATCGTGGTGCCCGACCTCCGTGGGGGGTACAGCCACGTGATCGCCGCTCTCACCGCATCCGGCGAGTCGCAGGTGTCGGGCGTCGACATCCTCAGCCGCGGCTACGAGAAGTTCCTCGCCAAGCTCGACGCCGTCGGCGCTGACTTCGACGTCATCCGGTGACGTCGGTGTCTTCCGGTTCGGGGGAGAAGTCGCGGCCGAGCCTGTTCTGGCCGGTCGCGGCGATCGTCGTGCCGTTGGTCTCCTTGATCGCGAAGGTGCGCATCACCGGTGCGGAGAAGCTCCCGCGCACCGGCGCGTTCGTGCTGGCGCCGAATCACTACTCCGAGTTCGATCCGCTGATCGTCGCCCTGGCCGTGTGGCGGATCGGGCGCGCGCCACGCTTCATGGCCAAGGAGAGCCTGTTCAAAGTTCCCGTCCTGGGCTGGGTGCTGCGGCGCACGGGAATGATCCCGGTCGCGCGCACCTCATCAGCATCGTCTGCGAAGCAGACCATGAAGCAGTCCGCCGAGCTGGTCGAGCACGGCCGCGGGGTGATCGTGTACCCCGAGGGCACGCTCACGCGCGACCCTGAGCTGTGGCCGATGCGGGGCAAGTCCGGTGCGGTGCGGCTCGCTCTCGCCGACGGCATCCCGCTGATCCCGATGGCCCAGTGGGGCACGCAGGAGATCATGGGTCGGTACCAGAAGGGTTTCAGCCTCTGGCCACTGCGCAAGCCGGTGCAGGTCATCATCGGGGATCCTGTCGATGTGTCCGATCTACGCGGACGGGCCGGCGAGCAGACTGCGCTCAACGAGGCGACGAACCGGCTCATGAACGCGATCACCGCACTGCTCGAAGAGCTGCGCGACGAGAAGGCGCCCGCTGAGCGCTGGAACCCTGCGACCCACGGTCAGAAGGAGACGGGCCGCCTTGACTCCTAAGAGAAACGTGCTCACAGGTCCCCGCGCGACCGTGATCGGTGCGGGCAGCTGGGGGACCACATTCGGCAAGATCCTCGCCGATGGCGGCGCCCAGGTGACCATGTGGGCGCGCCGTGCCGAGCTCGCGCAGGAGATCAACGAGGCCAAGCGCAACTCGCGCTACCTTCCGGGCATCAACCTTCCTCGCACGATGACGGCGACTCATGAGCTGGCCACGGCGATGCAGGGCGCCGAACAGGTGTACCTGTCGGTGCCGAGCCAGTCGCTGCGCGAGAATCTCAAGGCGCTGCGGCCGTTGCTCTCCGAGAGCGATGCGAAGATCGTCAGCCTGATGAAGGGTGTCGAGCGCGGCACCGGGCTGCGCATGAGCCAGGTCATCCAACAGGAGCTGCGCTGCGACCCCGACCGGATCGCGGTGGCCTCCGGGCCCAACCTCGCGCTGGAGATCGCCCGCGAACAACCCACGGCCGCCGTCATCTCCTCGCGAAGCCAGGAGACGGCGGAGATCGTCGCACGCGCGGCACGGAACAGCTACTTCCGCACCTTCGTGAACACCGATGTGATCGGCACCGAGTTCGGTGGGGTGTTGAAGAACCTGATCGCGGTGGCGATCGGCATCGTCGACGGCGTCGGGTACGGCGAGAACACCAAGGCGTCCATCATCACGCGCGGACTCGTGGAGATGACCGACTTCGCGGTCGCGAACGGTGCGCACCCCGAGACCCTTCAGGGTCTCGCGGGACTGGGCGACCTCATCGCGACATGCCAGTCGCCGCTCAGCCGCAACAACACGGCCGGGCGACTGCTCGGCCAGGGATACAGCTTCCAGGATGTCGTGAAGCAGATGCAGCAGACCGCCGAGGGACTCGCGTCCGTGGCGCCGATCCTGCAACTCGCGCGCGAGTCCGAGGTGGACATGCCCATCGTCGAGCAGGTGAAGATGGTGCTGGACGGGAAGATGGATCCCCGGGACATCGCGCCCCACCTGACGACAGACGACGACACCCCCCAGGGTGAGAGGACCAACCATGGACAAGCAGACGGTGGTGGTGCTCTTCGGAGGACGCTCCAGCGAGCATTCGATCAGTTCCGCCACGGCGGGAGGCGTGCTGGGCGCGATTGATCGCGATCGCTACGACGTGATCCCCGTCGGGATCACCAGGGAAGGAGCCTTCGTCCTCGAAGACGACGACCCCGCCAAGTTCCCACTGGACGCCGAGCACCTGCCGGAGGTGGTCGACAACGGCAGCCGTATGCGTTGGCCCGAACCCGGAGGCGACCGCACGCTGCGCGTGGTGCACGCCGATGGCACCGTCGAAGGACTCGGCGAGATCGACATCGTGCTGCCGATCCTGCATGGCACACACGGTGAGGACGGCACGATCCAGGGCTACTTCGACACACTCGAGGTTCCCTACGCCGGCGGTGGCGTTCTCGATTCGGCGCTGTGCATGGACAAGCACTTCATGAAGATCGCGCTCCAGGCGGCGGGTATCGCGGTCGCTCCGTGGGTGACCGTGCGTCGCAGGGACTGGGCAGCGGACGCCGCCTCGATCCGTGAGGATGCCGCCGCGCTGGGCCTTCCGCTCTTCGTCAAGCCGGCGCGCGCAGGATCCAGCGTCGGCGTGTCGAAGGTCACCGTTCCGGAAGAGCTCGACGCCGCACTCACCCTGGCTTTCGCTGAGGATGACAAGGTGCTCATCGAGACCGGTGTCACCGGCCGTGAGATCGAGGTCGCCGTCCTGGAAGGTGCTGAGGGCGTTCGTGCCTCGCTTCCGGGCGAGATCGTGCTGACCTCGCGCGGCTTCTACGACTTCGAGGGCAAGTACCTCGGTGGCGACGGCGTCGATGTCGTGTGCCCTGCAGAACTCGCCGACACCGAGGTGGCGGCGATCCAGGCCGCCGGTATCCGCGCGTTCGAAGCCGTCGACGGGCGGGGACTCGCCCGTGTCGACATGTTCCTCACCACGGCGGGCGAGCTGGTCGTCAACGAGCTCAACACCATGCCGGGCTTCACGCCGATCTCGATGTTCCCCAAATGCTGGGTCGCATCGGGGTTGAGCTACGGCGATCTGATCTCGGAACTGATCGAGGCCGGCCTGCGTCGCTGACGCAGGGCGCGCGGCCAAGGCTTCGACTCACCGGCTCGCGGGTCAGCTGGCGGGCGTCTCGACTCGCTCGGTGCAGTGGGCCGTGGCAGGTGCGAGCCCCGACTGGATATACGAGGAGAGTTTGTCGACGACGGTCGCGAAGTCGATCTCCTGACCCCGGCGGATGGTGACCTCGATAGCCGGATCGCGCCCGTAGGTGACAAGTCGCTGGCGGTTCTCCTCCTGATCGAGCACCAGCCAGTCCACACCACCCAGTGTCGTGCAGTTGAGAGTCGAGGGAGCGGGCGGTTCGACGCCGCACCGCAGCACGATCGTGGGGTCTCCCCAGGCTCCGGTGGCCTGGGCATCGGTCCAGACCCGGTCGAGACCGGCGAGGCTGTCCGGGAGCAGAACGGACACGGCGGCGCATGCCGGGTTGTTCGCATCGTCGGCGGGTTCGAGGTGCACGGTGGTCGAGCATCCTGCGAGGAAGGCTGCCACGATCACCGCACTCCCGGCGGCAACGAGGCGTCGGATACGGGGCATGCTTCCAGGCTACCTTTGACAGCATGCCCTCCCGACCCGATGCTGACGACCCGCGCCTGGGTGACCTCTCCGAAGGACGCCTACTGCGCGCGATCCTCTCGCGCACCGCACCCGCGACGCACACCATCCTCGGACCGGGCGACGACGCCGCAGTGATCGCTGCGCCCTCGGGCAGCGTTGTGGCCACGACCGACACGCTCGTCCATGGCCCTGACTTTCGGCTCGCATGGACCAGCGGCTACGACCTGGGATGGAAGGCGGCGGCGGTCAACCTGGCCGACATCGCCGCGATGGGGGCGCAGCCGACCGCGCTGCTCGTCGCGCTGGCGATTCCTCGAGATCTTCGACTGTCGTTCGTCGAGCGACTCGCAGACGGCCTCCGTGATGCCTGCGCGGCGCTCGCTCCCGGGTGTGCCGTCGTCGGTGGTGATCTGGCGACCTCTGATGTCCTCACCGTCGCGGTGACGGCACTGGGCGATCTGGAAGGGCGACAGGCCGTGACGCGCTCCGGTGCACGGCCCGGCGATGCGGTCGCAGTGGCCGGGGAGCTCGGTCTCGCGGCGCACGGTCTGGCGATCCTCTTCGACAGCTTCCGCGACGGTGGATCCCCTGTCCCCGTCGACCCCGCGCGGCTCGCACCGGGGGAGAGCGGCGCGCTCTCCGCGCAGTTGCGACCCGTTCCTCCGATCGGTCTGGGACGCATCGCGGCGATCGCCGGGGCGACGTCGATGATGGACGTGTCCGACGGTCTGGCGCTGGACGCCGGGCGCCTGGCCGCCGCTTCGGATGTCACGATCGCCCTGCGTCGTGCAGCGCTCGGAGATGAGCCCAACCGTGCACTCAGGGGCGGCGAGGACCACGCGTTGCTCGCGACCTTCCCGGACGGTGTGCTCCCACCGGGGTTCCGGATCATCGGCGAGGTGCGCGAGCGAGAAGTCGACGCTCTCCTGTGCGACGAGGAGCCGATCGAGATCCGAGGCTGGGACCCCTATCGCGACTGGGACTCGATCTCTGGCTGATCAGCTGTGGGGATCGTCTTCGGCCGCAGCAGAGGCCGATGACGGGCTCGCCCACCAGAGCGTCGTATCGCCGTAGTTCTTCTCACGGACGAGCTCGAGACCGGCAGCGGCGAGTTCCGGCGCTGACGAACGCTTGCCCCGCTCGATGACGACGACAGCATGCGCCGACAGGAGGGGAGCAAGTGCCTTCAGGTCCTCGTTCATCGCGTCATCGCTCAGATCGTAGGGCGGGTCGGTGAAGACCAGATCGAACAGGCCGGTCGCTCGAAGCAGATGAGGCCGGACGGCGCTCTCATGCACGCGGGCGGGGGGAAGATCGCCCGCACGCGCCACTGTCGCGGCATTGCGACGGATGACAGCGGCCGCGGCGCGGTTCTGCTCCACGAGCTCGACGCTCCGCGCTCCGCGGCTGAGCGACTCCAAGCCGAGGGCACCTGAGCCGGCGTACAGGTCGAGTACCCTGGCGCCATCGATCGCATCCGCCGATTCCAGCGAGCCGAACAGAGATTCCCGCACGCGGTCGCTGGTCGGGCGCGTGCCGGCGTTGGGCACGTCGAGTCTGGCGCCGCCGGCGCGGCCTGCGATGATCCTCGTCACCTGTTCACGATACGACAGCTGCCGCGCTCGGGGTGTCGGTGAGGTTCTCTAGACTCGGAGCATGTCGCTCACGCTCGATTCGTCGCTGGATGACGCGCTCGGCGCGGCACCGGCGAAGACCCTGGATCGGGCGTTCGGCATGAAGACCGTCGGAGATCTGCTCTCGCACTACCCACGACGGTACGCCGATCCGGGCGAGCTCACCCCGATTCGCGACCTGCCGATCGGCGAGACGGTCACGATCGTGGCCGAGGTGCTCTCATCGAGCTTCCGGCGTATGCGCAATCGCCCTGGTGCGATGGTCGACGTCGTGATCGGCGACGGCATCGGTCGCATGTCGCTCACATTCTTCGCCAAGAACATCGGCGCGGCCGAGTGGAGGTCGAAGGACCTCGCGGTGGGGCGCCGGGGGATCTTCTCCGGCAAGGTCGGGATGTTCAACAACGTCACCCAGTTCGCGCACCCGGAGTACGAGCTGTTCGACGACGAGGACACCGCTCGCCGCACGGCGGATGCCAGAGCGGCCGTCCCCATCCCGATCTACCCCGCGACGTCGACCCTGCAGACCTGGCAGATCGCCCGACTCATCGGCCGGGTGCTCGACGATCTCGACGCGGTTCCCGACCCGCTGACCGACGATGTGCGCGTGCAGGAGGAGCTGCTGACCGCACGGGAGGCGCTGGAGCGTATCCATCGGCCGCGCACGCGCAACGACATAGACCCCGCGGTGCGCACACTGCGTATGCATGAGGCGCTCACCCTGCAGACGGCACTCCTGCAGCAGCGTGACGCCGTGCGCGCACTGCAGGCGACGCCGCGCACCGCGTCACCGGGCGGACTCCTCGAACGCTTCGACGCCGCCCTGCCCTACACGCTCACGCCGGACCAACAGACGGTCGGCGCGCAGATCGCCGCCGACCTCGTCGGGGCGTGGCCGATGAACCGGCTGGTGCAGGGGGAGGTCGGCTCGGGAAAGACGCTCGTGGCGCTGCGAGCGATGCTCCAGGTGGCGGAGAGCGGGGGACAGGCCGCGCTCATCGCCCCGACCGAGGTGCTGGCAGGACAACACCTGCGGTCGATCGCCAAGATGCTCGGGCCGCAGCTCGCCCCGCTGGTGATGCCGACGCTGCTCACGGGCCAGATGCCGGCGGCTGAACGTCGCAAGGCGGCGCTGCGCGTCGCATCCGGGCAGGCGCTCATCGTCGTCGGAACCCATGCGCTGCTGGGGGAGAAGACCACTTTCGCCGACCTGGGACTCGTGGTCGTCGATGAGCAGCACCGCTTCGGTGTGGAGCAGCGCGAAGCCCTCCGCGCCAAGGGATCGAGTCCGCATGCTCTGGTCCTCACGGCCACCCCGATCCCGCGCACCGTCGCGATGACCGTCTTCGGCGATCTCGACACCTCGGTCATCCGCACGATGCCCGCCGGTCGCGCCGGCATCCAGTCGTTCGTCGCGCCGCTCGCGGAGCACCCCGGGTGGTTCAACCGGGTCTGGGAGCGTGCGGCCGAGGAGATCGCCCAGGGGCGCCAGGTCTTCGCGGTGTGCGCGGCGATCGACACCGCGAAGAAGACGGCCGAAGCCGCCGAACCCGCCGCTCCGACGCTCGCACCCGAGGGCGGGAACGGTCCGCGCTGGGGCGTCGTTCAGCTCGATGAGGTCCTCGCCACGCACCCGACACTGGGCGGGCTGCGACGGGCCGTGCTGCACGGCCGCATGCCGTCCGACGAGAAGGATGCCGTGATGCAGGCCTTCGCGCGCGGTGAGATCGACCTGCTTCTCGCCACGACGGTGATCGAGGTCGGTGTCGACGTGCCGAACGCCTCCACGATGATCGTGCTCGATGCCGACCGATTCGGAGTGTCCCAGCTGCATCAGCTGCGTGGCCGCGTCGGTCGAGGCGGCGTTCCAGGGCTGTGCCTGCTCGTCACCGAAGCGGAGTCCGACACGCTCGCGCGCGACCGCGTGGAGGCTGTCGCGGCGACTCTCGACGGCTTCGCCCTGGCCGAGGTCGATCTGGAGCTGCGCGGAGAAGGCGATGTGCTCGGCGCGGCGCAGGCGGGTGTCCGCTCCTCGCTCAAACTGCTGCGCGTCGTGAAGGATGCCGCCCTCATCACGCGGGCGCGGGAGATCGGCGAGGAGATCCTCGCGCACGATCCGGCGCTGGATGACCACCCCGGTCTGCGCGAGGCGATCAGTCGACGCGTGAGCGATGCGGACCGTGCGGCACTGGCGAAGAACTGACGCTGTATTACCGCGTCGACTCGTCGTGATCGCACGTGCCCTAGGCTGGATCGCATGAGCAGCCGGATCGCCGTCGTCCCGGGTTCCTTCGATCCGCCGACCCTGGGTCACCTCGACGTGATCCGTCGGGCCGCGGTCCTCTTCGATGAACTCCACGTGCTGGTGGTGCACAACCCCGGCAAGGAGGCGATGCTCCCGATCGCCCAGCGGCTCGCGCTGCTCGAGCAGTCGATCGCCGAGGACGGGATGCCCGGCAACATCGTGATCGGCTCTTGGAGCATGGGGCTGCTGGTCGACTACGCACGTGACGTCAACGCCGGCGTCCTGGTCAAGGGCATCCGTTCGCAGATCGACGTCGCCTACGAGTCGCCGATGGCGATCGTGAACCGCCATCTCGCCGACATCGAGACCGTCTTCCTGCTGCCGGATCCCGCGCATGCACTCGTGTCGAGCTCCCTCGTGCGGCAGGTCGCCTCCCTCGGTGGCGATGTGTCGCCGTTCGTGCCGCCCGCCGTCGCCTCGTTCCTCGACACCGGGGCACGCGGCATCTGACCACGCGGCGCCGTACCGCGGTCCCCGGCCCCCGTCCAGAGCGAGCCGGTAGCATGGTCGAGTGCGATCTCGACTGAACGGCCCCTTCGTCCTCCCCGCCCGAGACATCGTCCGACGTCCTGGAGAGATGCGTGAGCATGAGTTCACGATCACTCTGAAGGAACAGTGGGGTGAGGGCATCGTCTCATTCGAAGCCGGTTCCGAACTCGACCTGGATGTGCGTCTGGAGTCGGTCCATGAGGGCATTCTCGTCACGGGCTCAGCGGAAGGCGAGTACGTGGGAGTGTGCGGAAGATGCCTGATCGACATCGTCCGGCCCGTCGAAGTCGAGTTCCAGGAGCTTTTCGCGTATCCTGGTGAGGAAGAAACTGACTTCGAGGTTCAAGACGACCACGTGGATCTTGAAACTCTCGTCAGGGAAGCGGCCGTACTGGCACTTCCATTTCAGCCGGTGTGTCAGCCGGATTGCCCGGGTCTCGACTCGAAAACGGGCGAACGACTGGCCGTGAGCACCGGGACGGAGCAGGCCGCTCCCATCGATCCTCGATGGAGTGCGCTCCAGCAGATCACAGACCAAGACGGCATGGCATCAAGTCGTGCCGCCGAGAAAGAAGAGAGCTAGTCATGGCTGGTAACCCCCCGAAGCGCAAGGTTTCCCGTTCGAACACCCGCTCGCGCCGCGCGCAGTGGAAGGCGGAGGCTCCTGCCCTCGTCAAGACCATCGAGAACGGCAAGGTCGTCTACAGCCGTCCCCACCAGGCCAAGGTCGTCACGGACTCGCAGGGCACTGAACTCTTCCTCGAGTACAAGGGCCGCAAGGTCGCTGACGTCTGAGTCTCGAAACTCAGATCGTGACGGGGGTCCCCGGGGGGACGAGGCCTCTCCCAGCTAAGCTCCGCGTCGACATCGACGCGGAGCTTCTGGGGTTGGCCCTCACTCACCGTTCCTATGCGTACGAGCATGGCGGCATCCCACACAACGAGCGCCTGGAGTTCCTGGGCGATTCCGTGTTGGGGCAGGCCGTCACCGTGATGCTGTTCACCACGCATCCGGAGCTCGACGAAGGCGAGCTCGCCAAGCGGCGAGCAAGCGTGGTCTCCACGGTCGCCCTGGCGGAGGTTGCTCGCGGCATCGACCTGGGCAGCCACCTGCTGCTCGGGCGTGGTGAGGAGCAGACCGGTGGACGCGACAAGGATTCGATTCTCGCCGACACCATGGAGGCCGTGATCGGAGCGACGTATCTGTCGGCCGGTCCCGATGCCGCCACCGAGTTGGTGCTGCGTCTGACTCAGCCGCTGCTCGCAGACCCGGAGCGCTACGGCGCGGCGATGGACCCGAAGACCAGTCTCCAGGAGCTCGCGGCCCGCACCGGCGCCACACCACCCAAGTACTCGATCGAGGCGACCGGGCCGGACCACGATCGTCGTTTCACCGCGACAGTCATCGTGGGCGACGTCAGCATGACCGGCAAGGGCAGCAGCAAGAAGACCGCCGAGATGGCTGCCGCGCTGAGCGCATGGCGCCTCCTCAACGAGCGTGCCTGAACTTCCCGAAGTCGAAGTGGTCCGTGCGGGCCTCGCTCCCGCGGCGATCGGATCGCTGATCACGGCGGTGAGCGTGTTCGACGAACGCGCGCTCACCCGTCATCCGGCCGGTGCCGCTGACTTCGTCGCGCGTCTCGAAGGACGGACGTTCACGGATGCCGCCCGTCGGGGGAAATTCCTGTGGCTGCCCCTCGATACCGAGGAGACCGCACTGATCGCGCATCTCGGGATGAGTGGACAGATGCTGCTCCGCATGCCCGACGCGGTGGCTGAGCGACACGAGCGCGTCCGCATCCATCTCGAGCATCCCGTGCACGGCGAGCTGGCTGTGGTGTTCTCCGACCAGCGCACGTTCGGATCGCTCGCCGTGGATGCTCTCGTCGCGGATGGGCCGTCGCGGATTCCCACCCAGGTGGGACACATCGCGCGGGACCCGCTCGACGTCGCTTTCGACGATGCCGGTTTCCGCGCGGCTCTCGCCCGCCGCGGCAGCGCGATCAAGAGGGTGCTGTTGGACCAAGGCGTCGTCAGCGGCATCGGCAACATCTACGCCGACGAATCGCTGTGGGCGGCGCGCATCCACCCGGAGACGCCCGCGAACGCTCTGGCGACGCAGGCCGTGCGCCGCCTGCTCGCCGAAGTCCGTGCGGTGCTGATGAAGGCCCTCGCCGAGGGCGGCACGAGCTTCGACGCGCAGTACGTCAACGTCAACGGCCAGGCCGGGTACTTCGCGCACTCTCTCAACGCTTACGGTCGGCAGGGTAAGCCGTGCCCGCGTTGCGGAACGCCGATCGTCCGCGAGAGCTTCATGAACAGGGGCTCGCACTACTGTCCGCGGTGTCAGCGACGACGCTGAACATTGTGCGGCACGGTCTCGAGTCTCGCATGAGCTCGTATCCCACCCCGCGCAGCTCGTCCTCACACCGTCGCGAACGATCGTGCGAGCAGGGGGCGTGTCGCACGCGTCGTCACCCAGACGACACCGATTCCGGCACCGAGCACGGCGGCGATGGTGAGGAGCGACTCCGGCGTCGTCATGAGGGCGATGCCCAGGAGCGGAAACACCAGGACCCCCGCACACAGTGCCGATCCGAGGGCGGTGATCAGCAATGGAGACATGATCGCGCGCCGGCGGGCACGGTCCATCGTCTCCCAGGGCATGCCGAGCCGATGCAGACTCTGGTGCAGCTCCCGCTGATCCAGCACGTCGGATGCCTGGTTGATCCCCACGGACGCGGCGACCATCAGGAACGATCCGATCAAGGTGATGATCAGCCCCGTACGCATGTCGACGGCGAGGGCGGCATCCGCTGAACTGCCTTCGGCATTCATGAGCCCCATGAGCGACACCCCGGTGCCTGCGAACACGGCCATGAAGCTGGCCATCGCGATGCCTCCGATCTGACGCCAGGCCGCCTGCGGAGAGTCGAGGACGATGCGCGCCGCGAGCAGTCTCTCCGGAGCGTCGGCACGACGCAGCTGACGCTGGGCGGAGACCTTGAGCACCCATGGGCCGACCAGGTTCAAGACGGCCAGGGCGCCGCCGAACAGCACGGACAGCACGACAATGGTCGTGAGCAGGTCTCCGACGGAGGGGAAGACCTTGATCAGGACGAAGGAGATCGCCAGCACGCTGGCCGCGACGATCGCACGTATCCAATGCGCGCTGGTCGCCGTGGCGCGCGTGCGCACGCCGAGCGGGGAGATCACGACTCGCCGTAGCCCGAGCACAGCGCTCGACGCGGCGACGACGAGCACCCCCGCGGCGACAGCGGCGACGGCGAGCGGCGGGAGCAGCACTCCCGAGAGCCCGAGTGCCTCGCCGCGGAAAGGGATGAGGGCGATCAGCGGGGTCAGGGCGAGGTAGCCGAGTACGCCGGTGAGGGCACCCGCGCCGGCGAGGAGCATCGACTCGGTCACCGTCGCCACGCCCACACCACGCGGTGTGACCCCCAGCAGGCGCAGCGTGGACAGTCGCTCGTCGCGCCGCCGGGCCGAGAGGCGGGCGGCGGCACCACCGAGCGACATCAGGGGGACGACGAGAAGCACGAGGGCGATCGCGGCGAGCGCCTGGTACAGGCCGGCGTATCCGTCGGTCCAGCTCCAGAACGACTGCGCGCCGCCGATCACGGTGAGCACGAGCGTCGTGACGACGGCGAAGGCGATGACGGGCAGCGCGACGAGACTGCTCTGCCCGGGTGCAGGGCGAAGGAGGAGTGCGAGCACGTGGCGGTTCATGCGTTGACCGCCGCCGAGATGATGCGGCCGTCTCTGACCGCGATCGTCCGCGTGCAGCGGGCGGCCACATCGGCGTCGTGCGTGACCACGACCAGGGTTCGCCCTTGGCCGGTCGTCGACCACAGCAGCGCGTCCATGACTTCAGAGGAGGTGCGCGAGTCCAGTGCTCCGGTGGGCTCGTCGGCGAAGACGAGCTCTGCGCCGGTCGCCTGTGCCCGCGCAATGGCCGTGCGCTGCGCCTGACCACCGGAGAGCTCGCCGATGCGTCGGTCCTCCATGCCGGCGAGACCGAGGGCGGCGAGCCATGCGGCGGCGTGCGGCACGGCATCCTTCCGGGCGACGCCGTTGATCATCGAGGCGAGTGCGACGTTCTCCACGGCCGTGAGCTCGGGGATCAGCAGCCCCTGCTGAAAGACGAAACCGAAGCGCTCGCGCCGCAGGCGGGAGCGGGCGGATTCGCCGAGCGCGGTCACATCGATCGCGGCGCCTTCGGCCGGTCGGAACGTGACCGACCCGGAGTCCGGCGTGATGATCCCGGCGAGGACGTGCAGCAGCGTCGTCTTGCCCGAACCGGACGCGCCCATGATCGCGACGGACTCGCCACGATGGATCGCGAGGTCGACGCCAGCGAGTGCACGGGTCACGCCGAAGGTCTTCTGGAGAGCATGGGCTTCGATGACAGGAACGTTCATGCCTCCAGCCTCGTCGCCCGGATTCACCGAATCGTCGGTCGGGCGGATGAAGGGGCGGTGCCGACGTCATCCTCGCGAATGATATCGGCACCGCACGCCGTCAGATCTTCTTCTGCCAGGCTCCTGCATAGGAGACGGGCACGAATCCCAGAGCCTCATTGATGTCGAGCATCGGACGGTTCTCCTCGGCATTGAACGTGGAGACCCGTGGCGAATGAGGCACGAGATCCCGCCAGCGCAGCAGATTCG
Organism: Microbacterium croceum; assembly: GCF_023091245.1. Taxonomy (NCBI): domain Bacteria; kingdom Bacillati; phylum Actinomycetota; class Actinomycetes; order Micrococcales; family Microbacteriaceae; genus Microbacterium; species Microbacterium croceum. The sequence continues at coordinate 2,296,468 of NZ_JAHWXN010000001.1, forward strand.
CGCACTTCACGATCGTGCCGAGGCGGTGTCCTCGATGTTCCCTGGCCACCAGCGTGCCGAACTGGTGGGTCATCCCCGCGCGGTCGAGACCGATCAACAGCTCGTTGTACGCGACGATCTCGCCCGACGGTACGTGCTCGACGGCTGACACCCCCACGAGCTCGCCCGCGCTCGTCAACCGTGCGTCGCGCCGCGCGACGCGTTCCGCATCCCAGTTCTCCTCGTCGAAATCCATGTCTCCGCTGGGCGCGTCGGTCACGAGCCGGGCGAGCACGGCGGCATACCCCTCGCGCAGCGCGGGCGGCGTGGGAAGCTCCCACGTGAGGGAACGGTAGTCCGCGCCCGCGAACGCTATCGCCTCGGCGAGCGCTCGCTCCAGTACAGCAGGGTCGGCTCGCAGGTCCAGTTCACTGTTGCGCTCGACCTGTTCCAAGCCGTACCCATGCGAGCCGAGCAGTGCCGACAGAGCGGTGGGCGGGATGCGTCCCCACCCCGTCTTCGGTACGAGGGCGTCATCATCGGTGACGGGACGGTGGAGCGTCCAGGTCTGCAGCACATTGCGCCCGCGGCGACGCGCATCGTCCTCGGCGTGGAGCAGCAGCGCTTCCGCGATGCCCTGGTCGGCGTATGCCGCGGGGACCAGCAGATCGAACTCGGCGGTCCTCGCGTGCTCCTCCTGCGCATAGGCGAGCGACACCATGCCGACGATCTCACCGCCCCGCCGCGCGACGTACCCGATGTGGAGGCGATCGGATTCGTCCTGCCAGGAGGCGAGCATCTGCGAGGACGACTCGGCGAGGTCGGGAAGACCCACCTCCTCGTCGCAGATGAGCCGGTTGAGTTCGCCGAATGCGATGAACTCCGCGGCGTCGGTGTCGTCCAGGCTCTGTGGAACGGTGAGCGGAGTGATCCTCAGTTCGGTGGTTGTCATGTCAGTTCCTTCTTCCCCGCGCCCTCGTGTGCGGTGGCGCGGACGCCGGTGGCTTCGTTGGTGGAGAGCATCGGCCGGTTCTCCTCGGCGTTGCAGGTAACGATGCGGAGGGAATCCGGGATCACTTCGCGCCACAGCCGCAGCGCCTCGCACTTGAGGGGTGGCCGCGGTGCTCCTTCAGGACGAGCGTGTCGTTCTGATGGGTCGCGGCGGAGTGGTCGGATCCGATGCCGAGCGACGACGACACAGTTCATGGCGTGACTCCCGGTCATCGCAGCTGGCGCAACGGATCGTAGGAGTGCAAGGCGAGTGAGTCTCTGTGCGAGACGGCCAGGTCGCCGAGCGCGATCGGGTCGATGTAGGTGACGCGCCGTCGCCGGCGGCGCCGCGGTCGCTGGGCGCGTTCGAGCAGCCACACGCCGAAGCGCAGCGCCAGGCGATCGGCGAACGAGAGGCGGCGCAGCTCGTCGGGTGCGGGGACATGCAGGACCTGTCGGTCCGCCGTATCCGGCGGGTGGGTGGTGTCATGGGACAGCGTGGTGTTCACGATGGTTCCTTCGAGGAAGAGATGGGGAGATGCATCGATCCGGACTCATGCCGGGTCGGAGGAGGGAGCCCGCGCCGAGTGGCGGGTATCCAGAGCCACGCACCCGGCGAGTGTCGGTGGCGGAGCTCGCATGATCGAAGAGATCAGGTGAGCGGGCGCAGAAGAACCGTCGAGACCCGCCCTGGGAAGGGGCGAGAGTCTCCGAGTGCGGTTCTAGGACATTGCGCGCGGACGGATGCCGGTGGCTACCGAGTGCGCAAGGCGCGGCGCGGAGAATGCGTGCGCGGCGAGGCCTGTGGCCTGTGCGTTCAGCTGAGTGATCATCGGTAACCTCCTTCGTGTGTGGCGATCCGGTGGCCTACCGTAGCGAACGGCGTGCGGGTGCGTCAAGCATCCGGGTGCCATACCGGCGTGTCGCGGCGTGCGTCCGGATCCCGCTCCTACCGCGCGGGATGCGGCTGGATCGGCGGAATTCCGGTAGCGTGTGGGCGTGATTCTCCCCCGACGAGCGGTGCCCGTATGCATCTGAAGAGCCTGACGCTCAAGGGGTTCAAGTCGTTCGCGCAACCCACCAGTTTCGTCTTCGAACCGGGGGTCACGTGCATCGTCGGGCCCAACGGTTCCGGCAAGTCGAATGTCGTCGACGCGCTGGCCTGGGTCATGGGGGAGCAGGGCGCGAAGACGCTTCGCGGCGGCAAGATGGAAGACGTCATCTTCGCCGGCACGTCGACGCGCGGCCCGCTCGGACGCGCAGAGGTGCAACTGACGATCGACAACAGTGATGGTGCGCTGCCGATCGAGTTCGCCGAGGTGACGATCAGCCGCACGCTGTTCCGAAACGGGTCCAGCGACTACGCCATCAACGGAGACACTTGCCGTCTGCTCGATGTGCAGGAGCTGCTCAGCGATTCCGGGCTCGGGCGTGAGATGCACGTGATCGTCGGTCAGGGGCGTCTCGACACCGTGTTGCAGGCGTCCCCGGAGGACCGTCGTGGGTTCATCGAGGAGGCGGCCGGGATTCTCAAGCATCGGCGCCGCAAGGAGAAGACTCTCCGCAAGCTCGACGCCATGGAGTCGAATCTCACGCGACTCAGCGACCTCGCCGGTGAGATCCGGCGACAGCTCAAGCCGCTCGGGCGACAGGCCGAGATCGCCCGAGAGGCGCAGACCATCGCGGCGGTCGTCCGTGACGCGAAGGCCCGCCTCTTCGCGGATGACGTCGTCGCGCTGCGCACCGCGCTTGCCGATCACACCCGCACGGAGCATGAGCGTCACACCGAACGCCTCGTGCTCACGGATCAGGCTGAGGGGGTGCGTGCGAGCATCGCGCGCCTCGAGCAGGATCAGAACTCGGCGGCCGTCGACCAGGCGCGCAGCGTGGCGTTCGGCCTCGAGCAGGTGCAGGAGCGCATGCGTGGTCTCTTCACGCTCGCCAACCAGCGTCTCGCGCTGCTGGGGTCCGAGGAGGACGACGCGGCGGTCACTGCGGTCACCGTGACTCAGAGCACGATCGATGAGGCGAAGAACGAGATCACGGAGATCTCCGCCGGGCTTGGCGATGCGCAGGACGCCGCCGTGGCGGCGAGCCGCGAGGTCATGAACGCGCGGGCGGAGCTCGACACCCTCGACGTCGACATCGCCGAGCAGAGCGCCCTGGTCTCGGAGTACGACATGCGGCTGAACACGCTGCGGGGCACCGCTGAGGCCGCGGCATCCGCCCTGGCCGCAGTGCGTGGCGCGGTCCTCCGACAGGAGAACGCACTGGAAGCCGCGCATCAGCGCCGTCGCGAGGCGGCCGACGCCCTGGAGGCGATCGACGACGCGGAAGCTCCTGAGGGCACGGCCGCCGAACATTCGGTCGCCTACGAGAGCGCCCAGCGGGCAGCGACAGCCGCAGAAGCCGAGCGGGAGACGCTGCGCGAGCGTCTGCACGCTGCGGAACGTGAAGTCGACGCGCTGACGGCCAAAGCCGCGGCGCTCAGCAGTGCCCTCGCGATCTCCGGCGGTGCGGCCGAGATCGTGAAGATGGGGGCGCAGGGTGTGCGCGGACTCGTCGGCGATGCGGTGCAGGTGCGCGCGGGCTACGAGGCTGCGGTCGCCGCCGTGCTCGGCCCCCTGGCAGAGGGCGTTCTCGTCGACTCGACCGCCGACGCCTTCGCCCTGGCTGCGGAAGCTGCGGACGCGCACAGGGGCGTGGTCGACTTCGTCGTCGCGGACGCGGCTCGTCCGGCGCTGCGGCTGCCGAAGCTCGCCGGTGTGACGGCCGCCGTGGACGCCGTGACGGCACCGGACGGCGTGCTCGGGATCCTCGCCCACGTGCTGATCGCGGACGACCTCCCTGCAGCGCGGGCAGCCAGGACGGCTCTCGATGTCGCGGGTGATACGACCACGACGATCGTGACGGTGACGGGAGAGGTGATCACCGCGCAGACGTTGCGCACGGGCACCGGTGGCGAGCGGTCGCGGCTGGAACTCGCCGCCGAGCGAGACGCGGCGAGCGAGCGGCTCGCCGAGATCCAGGTCGTCGTGGACTCCCTCCGGGAGGCGCGAGAGGACGCCAATGAGAGCGTCGAGACGACGCGGCGCAACGCCAAGGACGCGCTGCGCGCGCTCCGTGAGCACGATGCGGCGCTGGCGACACATGCGGAGCAGGTGAACCGGATCACGGTGCAGCACGAGGCCGCCGTCGCCGAGTGCGAGCGACTGGAAGCAGGACTCGCGCAGGCCCAGACCGCCGTCGCCGACGCCGAGGCGAAGGCGCAGCAGACGAAGATGGCTCTGGAAGAGGCGATCGCCGCTCCACGTCCGGTGCTCGACGCCTCAGCGCGTGACGGTCTCCTGGAGTCGCTGGAGTCCGCGCGCGAGGGCGAGGTGCGGGCTCGGCTGGAGATCGAGACGCTTCGCGAACGCGTGCGCGCTGCGCAGGCGCGGGTGACCGCACTCGAGCGGCAGCGGGAGCAGGAGCGCGGAGCCGCAGCCGAGGCCGCACGACGCGCCGTGATCCGGCGTGCCCAGCGCGAGGCTGCATCGGGCGTGGCAGAGGAACTGCCGCGCATTCTCGATTCCCTGGATCGATCGGTGACGGAAGCGCGTGTCGCTCTGGCGGAAGCGGAGGCTGCGCGGTCAGCGCAGAACCAGGAGCTGACCGTTCTGCGTGCACAAGAGACCTCGTTGCGCGAGCGGCTGGCCGGACTCACCGAGAGCGTCCACGGTCTCGAGCTGCAGATCCATGAGAAGAAGCTGCACCTGAACAGCCTGCTCGAGAGAGTGGCGTCCGAGCTCGCTCTCGACGAAGATATTCTGATTGCGGAATATGGACCGGATCAGCCGGTTCCGCGCGATCCGCTCACGGTCGCGGACGGCGACGACAGCAGCGATGACACGGCCATCCCGTTCGATCGTCGGATCCAGCAGCGCCGGCTCAACGAGGCGGAGCGCAAGCTGACCCAGCTCGGTCGGGTGAACCCGCTCGCGCTCGAGGAGTTCGCCGCGCTCGAGCAGCGTCACGCCTTCCTGACCGAGCAGCTGGCCGATCTCACCCAGACGCGCCAGGATCTGCTCACGATCATCGCCGACCTCGATGAGCGGATGCAGACGATCTTCGCGAGTGCCTTCGAAGACACCAAAGAGGCGTTCGGGGAGGTCTTCCCGCTGCTGTTCCCCGGCGGAACCGGAAGCATCTCGCTCACGGACCCCGAGAACATGCTGACCACCGGCATCGAAGTGTCGGTGCGCCCGGTCGGCAAGAAGATCGAGCGACTCTCGCTGCTCTCCGGCGGGGAGAGGTCACTGGCAGCCGTGGCGCTCCTCGTGGCGATCTTCAAAGCTCGTCCGAGCCCGTTCTACATCCTGGATGAGGTGGAGGCTGCGCTCGACGACGCGAACCTCGGCCGACTGCTCACCGTCTTCGAGCAGCTCCGCGAGAGTTCTCAGCTGCTGATCATCACCCACCAGAAGCGCACGATGGAGATCGCTGACGCGTTGTACGGCGTCTCGATGCGCCAGGACGGTGTCTCTGCGGTCGTGGGGCAGCGTGTCGGCGACCGTGCGGCCGCTGCTGGGTGAGCACCGTCGCCGTCCGGAAGAGATTCCCCATGGAGGAAGAGTCGTCGGCGGACGTCGTGCTGCATGCCCGGATGCTACCTGACACGTAGGCTGGACTCATGGCGGAGAAGTCTTGGTCCCTCGGCCGCGCACTGCGCGGCATGTTCGTCAAGCCCACGATCGACGAGTCGACCTGGGAGGACCTGGAGACCGCGCTCATCACCGCTGACTTCGGCCCTGACATCAGCGAGCGCATCGTTGAGGAGCTCCGGGAGAAGGTCGAGCGATTCCGCACCACCGACCCGAAGGATCTGCAGCGGATGCTGCGCGAGACGCTGGAGGAGCATTTCGCGAAGTTCGACACGACGCTGAAGCTCACGGAGCGGCCGGCTGTCGTGCTGGTCGTGGGCGTCAACGGTGTCGGCAAGACGACGACCATCGGCAAGTTCACCAAGTTCCTCCGCGGTTACCAGCGCAGCGTCGTCGTCGGCGCGGCCGACACCTTCCGCGCGGCCGCTGTCGATCAGCTCGCCACCTGGGCGCAGCGTGGGGGAGCGGCGATCGTCCGCCCGCAGCAGCAGGGACAGGATCCTGCCTCCGTCGCGTTCCAGACCGTCGAGTACGCGATGCGCGAGGGCATCGAGATCGCGATCATCGACACGGCGGGTCGCCTGCACACCAAGGGCGGCCTGATGGACGAACTCACGAAGATCCGCCGGGTGATCGAGAAGCAGGCGCCGATCAGCGAGGTGCTGCTGGTGCTGGATGCGACGACCGGTCAGAACGGCGTGCTCCAGGCGGAGGCGTTCCTGCAGCACGCCGGTGTCACCGGGCTGGTGCTCACCAAGCTCGACGGCTCCGCCAAGGGCGGATTCGTGCTCGCCGTGCAGGAGCGCACGGGGATCCCCGTCAAGCTCCTCGGACAGGGCGAGGGCATCGACGATCTGACTGGTTTCACCCCGCACGTCTTCGTCCAATCCCTCGTCGGCTGACGAGGGACTACCGCACCGAGCATGAGGCTGGTTTCATAGCGTTATGGCGATCGAACACGACTACTTCGGACTCCTGTCCTCAGGTCCCGACGGCTCGATCTTCTGGTCGGAGACGGTGGAGCTTGGCGACCAGAGCGTCACCGTCGACCTGACCGCGCCCGACCAGGACGATGTCTCGTCCGAAGCGCTCGACATCGCAGCATCGCTGATCGCCGGACTCGAGAGCGTGGATGACACGGCCCGTCGCGGAATGCTCGCCGAGGTGGACGACCGCACCAGCGAGGTGACCGAGTACATCCTGCAGCAGCAGGAGACCTACGGCGACGAGCTCGTCGAGGTGCTGGTCGATGTCTCGGGCGACTCGGCAGTCGACATCATCCGTTCGCTCCGACTGATGAGCATGACGCTCCTCGCCGACGAACACGGCGGTTCCGAGCCGTTCGCGGTGCTCGAGTACGCACTGGACCCGGATTCCACCGATGACGTGCTGCTGGTGAACCTCGGTTCGGACGGGAGCGTGCAGTCGGTGATGAGCGCCGACTGACGCCACCCGTCACACCGCCTGGGCGAACCCGAGGTCTGCGCTCTCCGCGATGTGGGAGAGGTGCGCGGGGATCTCCCGTCCCTTCGACACCATCGACTGCGCCCAGAGTCGTCCCGCCCGATACGAGGAGCGCACGAGGGGCCCGGCGAGCACCCCGAGGAAACCGATCCGTTCCGCCTCCTCCTTGAACTCGACGAACTCGGCAGGCTTCACCCACCTCGACACCGGGAGGTGACGCGGCGACGGTCGCAGATACTGCGTGATCGTGATGATGTCGCAGCCGGCGTCGTGCAGGTCGTGCAGCGCCTGCACGACCTCCTCCGGCTCCTCGCCCATGCCGAGGATCAGGTTCGACTTGGTGATGAGTCCTGCGTTGCGGCCCTGGGTCAGCACGTCGAGTGAGCGCTCGTAGCGGAATGCGGGCCGGATGCGTTTGAAGATACGGGGAACCGTCTCGACGTTGTGCGCGAACACCTCGGGGCGGGCGTCGAAGATCTGACCGAGGAAGGACGGATCCGCATTGTGCTCGTTCGCGAGCAGCTCAACGCCGGTGTTCGGGTTCAGCTCGTGGATTTTCCGGACGGTCTCCGCGTTCAGCCACGCTCCGGTGTCGGGCAGGTCATCGCGCGCCACGCTCGTCACCGTGGCGTAGCGCAGCTTCATCCGTGCGACGCTCTCCGCGACGCGGCGTGGTTCGTCGGTGTCGTAGTCGGCCGGCTTGCCGGTGTCGATCTGGCAGAAGTCGCAGCGACGCGTGCACTGGGACCCGCCGATCAGGAAGGTCGCCTCCCGGTCCTCCCAGCACTCGAAGATGTTGGGGCAACCGGCCTCCTGGCACACCGTGTGCAGGTCCTCGCTCTTCACGAGGGAGTGGAGCGCGGTGTACTCCGGGCCCATCTTCGCCTTGGTCCTGATCCACTCGGGCTTGCGCTCGATCGGCGTCTCGGCGTTGCGGATCTCCAGGCGCAGAAGCTTGCGTCCTTCGGGGGCGGCGGTCATGCGGGAACTCCTGCGTACTCGGTGGTGAACGCATCCGTGACGCGGTCGAGGATGTCGGCGGGGGAGACGTCGGCACCGACGACCTCGCTCACGGTGGTGACACCGGCGTCGGTGATGCCGCAGGGGATGATCCCGCGGAACCCGGCGAGGCTGTTGTCGCAGTTGATGGCGAAGCCGTGCATCGTGACACCCTGCTGCACTCGTACGCCGATCGCCGCGACTTTGTCCTCCGAGAGAGGTCGACGCACCCAGACGCCGCTGCGGCCATCCACCTTGTAGCCGTCTACTCCGAGCGGTCGCAGCACCTCGATGAGCACCCGCTCCAGGCGGCGCACATGGGCGACGACATCCATCGGCTCCGGTAGCCGCACGATCGGGTAGCCGACCAGTTGTCCTGGGCCGTGCCAGGTGATCTTGCCTCCGCGGTCCACGTCGACCACTGGGGTGCCGTCAGTCGGTCGCTCGTGCGCCTCGGTGCGCTTTCCGGCCGTGTAGACGGCCTCATGCTCGAGCAGGATGAGGGTGTCGTGACGCGTTCCGCCCGCGACCTCCGCGTGGATGCGCCGTTGCAGGTCCCATCCGTCGAGGTAGGGGACGAGGTGCGGAGCGAGTCCGGGCGTGACGATGTCCAGCATGCGGGGTCTCCTGTCGACGCAGTAGTTGGATTGGGTCTAACAATACTCCTGCGCGGTCGACTCGGATGCGTACGACGGCACTCGCGGTAGCGTGAGGAACATGAGTTCGACTGGCCGCGCCGGACGCCCCAAGGCGTCATCTCGCGAGACCCTGGCGGAAGCGGCTTGTGAGCTGTTCCTCGAGCGCGGATATGACGGAACGTCCGTCGCTGACATCACGCAACGCGCCGGGGTGAGCCGCTCCAGCTTCTTCAACTACTTCGCCTCGAAGAGCGATGTGCTCTGGTCGGGAATCGACGAGCGCATCGAGCAGGCGCTCACGTCGCTTCACGCACTCGGTGACCGCGCCAGAGGGGATGCGGTGCGCGACATCCTCGTGCGGATCGTACGGGGATTCGAGCCAGACCCGCTTGCTCTCGCCCTGCGCAACGCGGCGGCGATGGGTCTTCGTGAGGAGCTCATGGGAGACACCGGTCTCCGGCACGCGCGCCTGTCGGCGGGGATCTCTGACTCGGCCGTCGCCTCCGGCATCGATGTCATCCGCGCGGACATCCTGGGCTCTGCTCATGCGACCGCCGTGCTGTCGTCCCTGCGGGTGTGGGCCGAGCAGGGGGCCGGACGTGGCACCCCCGAAGCGGTGCTCCTCGACGCGCTCGGCACCATCCACGATCTCCCCTGGGGGAGTTGAGAGCGGAAGAGAGAGCACCGCGGACGATTCGTCCTCCGGCGGACAGGTCATGAGTGAACCGCCACTCGAACGAGGAGGAATCCTATGGCCATCGATCCCCTGGACGCCGTGCTGAGCGCCGCGGACCCTGCGCGGCGACGTGTGGAGCCGTCGGACACGCACGCGATGATCGTCGCGGCGCGCGAAGAAGCACGTTCTCCGCGTCACACCCGGCGCAACGCTCTCCTCAGTGGCGCTCTGGCGGTGGTGCTCGTGGGTGGCGCGGGCATCGCGACCGCGTCGGGGGACTGGCTCTGGGGCGACGGCCTGGAGAACCCCGACCGGGTGTACACCTACACGTCGCCCACCTGGGGTGAGTGCGAACTGCGGTTCAGCGCCCTCGACACGCACGATCCGATTCTGAACGCCCAGGTCAATCGCGTCGTGGACGACTGGTTCGCGTCCACGGATGTCGAGGCGGCCGCAGCTCCCCTCATTCCGGGCTACCTTGCGACGATCGAGGCGTCGGCCGCCGACGATCCCGCGGCGCAGCAGGGTCCGCGCAGCGCCGACCTCGCCGCGTGGACCGCGCATGAACAGGCCGTGGGTCAGCTCGTCCACGATGAGCTCGCTGTCCACGGCTTCACGAGCGACGTACTCGAAGGCGCGGATTCGCACGCTCAGGTCCACTGCGATGCTGAGAATTGGGGTGCGGAGTGAGCCGCGATGCAGCGCGCTTGACGCGTGCGCTCGAGCGCAGTGGAGGCGACATCCTGGCCTACCTCGAGCGTCGGGCCGGCGTCGACGACGCGCCGGACCTGCTCGGTGAGACGATGGTCGTCGCGTGGCGGCGCGTGGGTGATCTCCCGGATGGGTCGGAGCGGGCGCGCATGTGGTTGTTCGGCATCGCTCGGGGGACACTGCTCAACCATGCGCGAGGTGCGCGCCGGCGGTGGGCGCTGGCCGACCGCATCCGTCTGCATGTGCGGGAGGAGCTCTCTGCGCCGGCGGCGGACGCGGGTGCGGAGGTGCGCGATGCGATCGCCCGGCTAGAGCCGGATGAGGCCGAGATCGTGCGTCTCGTGCATTGGGACGGCTTCTCACTCGCGGATGCCGCGGAGCTTCTCGGCATCCCGGCGTCCACTGCGCGGGGGCGTTACCAGCGGGCGAAGAGCGAGCTTCGCGTCGCGCTGAGAGTCGAGGCTCCGCTCGCGTAGAATCTAAAGCACCATGGCTACCTTTGGCACGCTCTCCGATCGGCTCACCGAGACCTTCCGCAACCTTCGTACGAAGGGAAAGCTCACGCCGGCCGACGTCGACGGCACCGTGCGCGAGATCCGTCGCGCGCTGCTCGACGCCGACGTCGCGCTCTCCGTGGTGAAGGACTTCACCGCGAAGGTGCGCGAGCGTGCATTGGGCGATGAGGTCAACAAGGCTCTGAACCCCGCGCAGCAGGTCGTGCAGATCGTCAATGAGGAGCTCGTGCAGATCCTCGGTGGCGAGCAGCGCCGACTGCAGTTCGCGAAGACGGCTCCGACCGTCATCATGCTCGCGGGTCTGCAGGGTTCCGGTAAGACGACGTTCGCGGGCAAGCTCGCCAAGCAGCTCGAGAGCGAGGGGCACACCCCGCTTCTCGTCGCGGCCGACCTCCAGCGCCCCAACGCCGTGAATCAGCTCCAGGTCGTCGCGGAGCAGGCCGGCGCCACGGTCTACGCGCCGGAGCCGGGCAACGGTGTGGGCGATCCGGTGAAGGTCTCGCGCGACGGCGTCGAGCACGCCCGTCGTCAGCAGCACGATGTCGTCATCATCGACACCGCCGGTCGGCTCGGTGTCGATGCCGAGCTCATGAAGCAGGCGTCAGACATCCGCAAGGCGGTCGACCCCGACGAGGTGCTCTTCGTCATCGATGCCACGATCGGCCAGGACGCTGTGAACGTCGCCAAGGCGTTCCAGGAGGGCGTGGACTTCACCGGTGTCGTGCTCTCCAAGCTCGATGGAGACGCGCGCGGTGGTGCGGCGCTTTCGGTCGCCTCGTTGACCGGTCGTCCGATCATCTTCGCCTCGACGGGTGAGCGCCTCGAGGACCTCGAGCCGTTCCACCCGGACCGCATGGCGAGCCGCATCCTCGACCTCGGCGACATCCTCACCCTCATCGAACAGGCGCAGCAGGCCTTCGATGAGGAAGAGGCCACGAAGATGGCCGAGAAGCTCGCGACCGAGCAGTTCACCCTCGAGGACTTCCTCGACCAGCTTCAGCAGATGAAGAAGATGGGTTCGATGAAGAAGATGCTGGGGATGCTCCCCGGCATGGGGCAGATGAAACAGCAGCTCGACGACTTCGACGAGCGCGAGATCGACCGCACCGAGGCGATCATCCGATCGATGACGCCGGATGAGCGCCGCAACCCCAAGGTGCTCAACGGCTCGCGCCGCCTGCGCATCGCTCGCGGCTCCGGCATGACCGTCACCGATGTGAACCAGCTCGTCGCCCGATTCGAGCAGGCGGCGAAGATGATGAAGACCGTCGCGCGCGGTGGAACCCCCAACATCCCCGGCATGGGACCTGTTCCCGGTATGGGGCGTCCCGGTGCGTCGTCCAAGCGCGGCAAGAAGGGCAAGTCCTCGGCGGGGTCCCGCTCGGGGAACCCGGCGAAGCGGGCCGCGGAGAACGCAGGAATTGCGCAGACATCCACTCCGACGGGTTCGGGATTCGGCCTCGGCGGCGGCGCAAAGGCGCCGTCGGAGGCCGACCTTGCGGAGATCCAGAAGCTCTTCGGCAAGAACTGAGCCGCGCCTCAGCGCGATAGCTGGTGTGGTGCTGTCGCTGACGCGGCCGCCGTCACTGCGGGTCGTGGCCGCGGACGCGCCGCGAACTGTCCGCCGACGAGTGCCGCGATCGTCACGGTGAATCCGATGACCTGCACCGGCGTGAGCGACTCTCCGGCCACGAGCACCCCGAGAAGAGCTGCGACCACGGGCGAGAGCAGCGCGAGCAGCCCAGGGGCGATCACAGGTAGACGCTGGATACCGCGAAACCAGAGGGTGTACGCGATGATGCCCCCGGCGGTGGCGAGCCAGAGATAGCCCAAGACGGCGTTGCCGTCGATCTCTGCCGGGAGGCCTTCCAGCAGCAGGACCAGGGGGAGGATCACGACCCCTCCGGCCGTGAGCTGCCAGCCGGCGTAGGCGATCGGCCCCACGCCCTTGGGCCGTCCCCACCGCTTGGTCAGGACCATGCCCAGCGCCGTGGCGGTCACTCCACCGACCGCGGCGAGGATGCCGAGGGTGTCGAGTTCGGCTGCAGGCCCGAGTACGACCAGGGCGACGCCGCCGGCGCCCGCGAGTGCGGCGACCGCAGTGGTCGCTCTGATCCGCTCGTGCACCACCATCGCGCCGAGGCCGAGCACCAGGAGCGGTTGCAACCCGGCGACTGCGGCGGCGACACCTCCGGGGAGACGCTCAGCCGCGAGGAACAGCAGCGGGAAGAAGGCGCCGATGTTGAGGGCCCCGAGTGCGAGTGACTTGAGCCACCAGCTGCCATGGGGAGACGTCCTGCTCATCGCGATGGCGAGCAGTCCGGCAGGTAGCGCTCGCATGAGTCCCGCGAACAGTGGATGTCCCGCCGGGAGGAGAGCGGTGGTGACGAGGTAGGTCGTGCCCCAGGCGATGGGAGCCAGAGCCGTGAGCATCACGGTGATCGAGCGTTTCATGGTTCCAGCCTGAGCGTCGCGCGCGGATGAGTCCAACGCATACTTGTCACTCAAAACATGAATGGAGATCATGGAAATATGGACTTCTCTCAGCTCCGCTACGTGGTCGCGGTCGCGGACTCCTCGAGCTTCACACGCGCGGCCGAGCGCTGCTTCGTCACGCAGTCCGCACTGAGCCACCAGATCGCAGCGCTGGAGCGTGAGCTCGGCCAGCGCTTGTTCGTCCGCTCGAGTCGCAGCGTGCGGGAGACGGAGGCCGGGACTGCCTTCGTGGCACGCGCACGAGAGGCACTGCGTGCGATTGAAGGCGCCAAGGAGGACGCGGCGGCCACGGCGGGCCAGGTGGTCGGCACGCTCCGGCTCGGAGTGATCCCTACGGTCACCGCCATCGACGTCCCGGCGGTGCTGGCGAGGTTCCGGGCGGAGCACCCATCGGCGCGCGTCGAGTTGCGGGTCGGAAACAGTGACGCGCTGGTCGCCGACGTGCGAGCCGGAAACCTCGATGTGGCTTTTCTCGGACTTCGTGAGGACTCGCTTCCACGTGGCGTTGCCGCTCGCGAGATCGGGAGAGAGCGCCTGGTCGCTGCGGTGCCCGCCACACATGTGCTCGCCAGCAGATCGGAGATCGGGCTGACGGAGCTCGCCGGTATGGCTTTCGCCGATTTCCCGGCAGGCACGTCAGGACGCGCTCAGAGCGACGTGGCGTTCGTCGCTGCAGGGGTGGAGAGGGATGTCGCGTTCGAGGCTGACTCGGCGGAACTCCTCATCGCCCTGGTAGCAGCGGACCTCGCGGTCAGTCTTCTCGCCCCCGCTGTGCTGGACGGGCGACAACGCGACGTGATCGCGGTCCCGGTCCGCGAGGGGCCGATCCGTATCGAGTACGTGGCGTGGGATTCCGACGTTCCTCGCAGCGTCGCCCGGGCATTCCTCCGGGTCGTGGAGGCCGCCACATCGACGCAGAGAGGCGGGCCCGGAATAGCTCCCGGACCCGCCTCTCAGTGATGTGCGATCACTTCACGTCGTCGTCGACCCAATCCATGGACTTCGTGACGGCCTTGCGCCACAGCCGGAGCTGACGGTCGCGCTCGGCGTCTTCCATCGACGGCTCCCAGCGCTTGTCTTCCTGCCAGTTGGCGGACAGGTCGTCGAGACCGTTCCAGAAGCCGACGGCGAGTCCGGCTGCGTACGCGGCGCCGAGTGCGGTGGTCTCCGCGACCACCGGACGAACGACCGGGACGCCGAGGACATCGGCCTGGAACTGCATGAGCGCGTCGTTGGCGACCATGCCGCCGTCGACCTTGAGCTCGGTGAGGTCCACGCCGGCGTCCGCGTTGACGGCATCCAGCACGTCACGCGTCTGGAAGGCGACCGCCTCGAGTGCTGCGCGAGCGATGTGATTCTTGTTCGCGTAGCGGGTGAGGCCCACGATCGCTCCGCGGGCGTCAGGACGCCAGTACGGAGCAAACAGACCGGAGAACGCGGGGACGATGTAGACGCCACCGTTGTCCTCGACCTTGTCGGCCAGCTCCTCGACCTCGGGGGCGGAGGAGATGATGCCGAGCTGGTCGCGCAGCCACTGGATCAACGATCCCGTGACGGCGATCGAACCTTCGAGCGCATAGTGCGTGGGCTGGTCGCCGAGCTTGTAGCCGACGGTCGTGAGCAGCCCGTTCTTCGAGTGCACGACCTCTTCGCCCGTGTTGAAGATCAGGAAGCAGCCGGTGCCGTAGGTGTTCTTGCTCTCGCCCTTCTGGAAAGCCGCCTGACCGAACGTCGCGGCCTGCTGGTCGCCCAGGATGCCCGCGATCGGCGTCTCACGCAACAGCGAGGAGTCCTCCGCTGCGCCGTAGACCTCGGAGGAGGAGCGGATCTCCGGCATCATCGATCGCGGCACGCCGAACGCCTCGAGGATGTCGTCGCGCCACTCCAGCGTCTCGAGGTCCATGAACATCGTGCGCGATGCGTTGGTGACATCCGTCACGTGCACACCGCCGTCGACGCCACCGGTGAGGTTCCACAGCACCCAGCTGTCGGTGGTGCCGAAGATCAGGTCTCCGGCGTCGGCCTTCTCACGCGCTCCGTCGACGTTCTCCAGGATCCACGCGATCTTGGTGCCCGAGAAGTACGTCGCCAGCGGGAGGCCGACGATCGGCTTGAACCGCTCCACGCCGCCGTCCGCAGCCAGGCGGTCCACGATGTCCTGCGTCCGTGTGTCCTGCCAGACGATGGCATTGTAGGCGGGCTTGCCGGTCGTCTTGTCCCAGACCACCGCGGTCTCGCGCTGGTTGGTGATGCCGACCGCGGCGATGTCATGACGGGTCAGGTCGGCACGGCTCAGCGCCAGACCGATGACCTCCTGCACGTTGCGCCAGATCTCGGATGCATCGTGCTCAACCCAGCCGGCCTTCGGCAGGATCTGCTCGTGCTCCTTCTGGCCCGTCGCGATGATGCTCCCCTTCTTGTCGAAGATGATCGCGCGGCTCGAGGTCGTTCCCTGGTCGATGGCGAGGATGTAGTCAGCCATGTGTTTTCTCCTTTGAATTCAGGTGGGGTCAGGCGAGGTGGAGCAGGACGGGCGCTGCGACTGCAGCGATCGCTCCACCGATGAGCGGACCGACGACCGGAACCCACGAGTAGGACCAGTCGCTCGAGCCCTTGCCCTTGATGGGGAGGATCGCGTGTGCGATACGCGGGCCGAGGTCACGGGCGGGGTTGATCGCGTAGCCGGTCGGGCCACCGAGCGATGCACCGATCGCGACGACGAGCAGGGCGACAGGCAGTGCGGTGAGCGGTCCGAGGCCTCCGGGCGTACCCACCGAGATGTCGCCGTAGTCGGCGAACGCGAGGATCACGAACACCAGCACGAACGTGCCGATGATCTCCGTGACGAGGTTCCAGCCGTAGGAGCGGATCGCCGGGCCGGTCGAGAAGACGCCGAGCTTGTTCGCTGCCTCGGGCTCCTCGTCGAAGTGCTGCTTGTACGCGAGCCACACCACGATGGCGCCGATGATGGCGCCGAGGAGCTCGGCACCGGTGGCGACCAGGAACATCGTGAAGGTGATCGTGCCGGAGATCAGCAGGCCCACGCCCACGGCGGGGTTCAGGATCGCGCCGGAGTAGGCGGACACCAGAACACCGGCGAAGACCGCGAGGCCCCATCCCCAGTTGACCATCAGGAAGCCGCCACCGAAGCCCTTGTTCTTCGCCAGGGCGACGTTGGCGACCACGCCACATCCGAGCAGGATGAGCATCGCTGTGCCCACCAACTCCGAGAGGAAGTAGAGACCGAGATTGACATCAGCCATGTCTTCATTGACCTTTCATGTGGGTCACGGCCCCTCTGCCGTGACACCGGGATGGGAGAGCGTCGCAAGGAGGGCGACGGTCGGAGGTCTCGTCAGCCGCGGGTGCGCGACGAGATATGGAGTCCATGCCTTTCGTTCAGCAGCTCACGGGTCTGCTCGAGTTCGGCATCGTGTCGCGCACGATCCCAGCCCAGCAACGGCGCGAGCGCATCGGCGATCTCATCGATGACCACTGCATCGGCGTGGCCGGTGAATGCGATGCTCGTGCGGCGCAGGATGACGTCCTGCAGACGCGCGACCATCTCGTTGTTCACCATCCACCCGAGCTCGCGCGTCGAGAGGTCGCCGCCGGCGAGAGGGGCATCCGTGCCCTCCTCGACGTATTCCCAGACCTGCGCGGCGCGGGTGCCATAGCGCGCGAGCAGCTTCTCGGCGCGGTCGCCGGCGCCGGGGAGGTACTCCTGGATCCAGATGCGCTTCGCCTTCTCGGTGCGCGGGAAGTCACGCCCGCCGCCGATAGCTCGACCCGCGGTGGAGACCGTCCGGGTGCGGTGGATGAGTCCGAGCACCACGTCGGAGAGCGACTCGCCGAGAGCGCGGAACGTGGTCCACTTGCCGCCGACGAGGCTGACCAGCGGTACAGAGCCGCTCTCATCGACCTCGATGCGGTAGTCGCGCGACACGAAGCCGGGCGCCGTGTCCTCGTGGCGGGGGAGCGGGCGGATGCCGGAGAACCGGTACACGATCTGATCGCGGTTCACGTCGATCTGCGGGAACACGTGGTGGATGAGGTCGAAGAAGTAGTCGACCTCCTCCTCGGTGCACACCGCGACCTCGCGGGGGTCCGCGTCGATGTCGGTCGTGCCGACGAGCACGCGGCCCTTCAACGGGTAGATGAGCACGATGCGGCCGTCGGAGTGCTCGAAGAAGATCTCCCGGCCTCGCGTCGCCTCGAGCAGCTCGGGGTGGTCCAGCACGATGTGCGAACCCTTCGTGCCGCCCATGAAGCGGGTGTCGGTGCCGAGCGCGACGTTCGTCAGGTCCGTCCACGGGCCCGAGGTGTTGACGACCACGTCTGCTGCGACTGCGAACTCCGTGCCGCTCTCGCGATCGCGGAGGATCACGGTGTCGCCCTCGCGACCGATCGCCTCGACGTAGTTCAGCGCCTGGGCTGCCGGGTGGGCGGCGAGGCCGTCCTTGAGCACGTCCAGGGCGAGACGCTCGGGGTCGTGCATGGAGGCGTCGTAGTACGTCGCGGTGTACTTGATGTTCGGGTCGAGGGAGGGGAGCTCTGCGAGCGAACGCTTGCGTCCGAGGAAGCGGTGCCGGGGGACACTGCCGCCGTCGCGGGAGAACGTGTCGTAGATCGTCAGGCCGATCTTGATCAAGAAGGCACCGCGCTCCTGCGGCTTGCCGCTGCGGTGCGTCAGGAAGCGGAGGGGAGCGGAGAGGATCCCCGAGAACGTCGAGTAGATCGGGATCGTCGTCTGCAGCGGCTTGACATAGTGGGGGGCGATCTTGAGCAAGCCGTTGCGCTCTTCCACAGACTCGCGCACAAGACGGAACTCGCCGTTCTCGAGATACCGGATGCCGCCGTGGATCATGTGGCTCGACGCGGAGGATGCGCCGGAGGCGAAGTCGCCGCGTTCGACGAGGAGAACATCGACTCCTTGCAGTGCCAGATCACGGAATGCGGAGATGCCGTTGATCCCGCCACCGATGAGAAGGACGCTCGTGCGTCCGGATTCACGGACTGCGCGTACCTCAGCGCGTTCCGCTGACGAGTGCGTCGACTCGATCATCTTCGACCCCTTTTCCTTGCTTGCCCCCAGCATCGACCCGCGGAACGCTGCGCGCAAGTCCAGTGCACATATGTGCAAGGATCGAGGGTGAGGAGGAACTCATGGCCGACCCCGGCGCGCAATCCCGCGATTCCAAGCTGATCGCCGCGCTCACCGCAGCGCAGCTGTACTACATGCAGGACAAGACCATGGAGGTGATCGCCCAGGAGCTGGGCACCTCGCGCTCATCCGTATCTCGGCTGCTGACCTTCGCGCGGGCAAGCGGACTGGTCGACATCAGAATCAACTCACCGCTCGAGCGGCTGGGGATCCTCGAGCAGCGGATCCGCGACCGTCATCGTGTCGCCGCGCACGTGGTCCCGATGTCGGAGATCGTGAGCGAGGTCGAGCGCCTGGAACGCGTCGCTCTGACGGCGGGGCGGCTGCTCTCGCAGTTCGTGGATTCGAACATGATCATCGGCGTCGCCTGGGGGTCGACCATCAGCGCGGTCAGTAGAGGGCTGACGCAGAAGGAAACCCACAACACGACTTTCGTTCAACTCAACGGCGCCGGGAACACGCAGACCAGTGGTGTCGAGTACTCCAGCGACATCCTGCAGCGATTCGGCAGTGCGTTCGGCGCGCAGGTGCAGCAGTTCCCCGTGCCGGCGTTCTTCGATGACCCCGCGACGCGCGAGGCGATGTGGCGGGAGCGCAGCACGCGTCGGGTGCTCGACCTGCAGGCGAAGATGGACATCGCCGTGTTCAGCCTGGGCTCGCCCGCCGCCGAGGTGCCGAGCCGTGTCTACGTGGGTGGATACCTCGGTCGCGACGACTACCGGAGTCTGCGCGAAGACCATGCGATCGGTGATGTGGCAACGGTGTTCTTCCGCTCGGACGGGTCCTGGCGCGACATCCGGGTGAATGCGCGGGCGACAGGCCCCGGCCTGGACCGCCTGCGTCGGGTTCCTCGTCGGGTGTGCGTGGTCTCCGGTATCCCCAAGCTCGTGAGCCTGCGCGCCGCTATCGCTGCCGACCTCATCACCGACGTCGTGCTCGACGAAGGTCTTGCGCGACAGCTCGTCGAGGACTGACTCCTTGCGAGGCTCATGGTTCGTCGATCGACGACTCCGGCCCCGATCGGAATTCACGGATCAGATGCCGCACGACCTCTCCCAGATCGCCGTCGGATGCTTCGGCGACGGCGATCTGACGCGCGTGGCTGGCACCTTCGTCGAGGATCGTGTGCAGGCTGGCGAACTCTCTCGAACACCCGAGCTCGACGGCGACGGCTGCGAGGTCGTCGATGGTCTGTGCGAGATGGTCGCGCACGGGAAGCTGGGTTCCTTCGGCATCCACGATCACGCGCGCATCCAGCCCATAGCGGGCGGCGCGCCACTTGTTCTCACGGTGGAACCAGGCGGGCATCTGAGGAAGGCTCCGTCCCTCGTCGAGTGCGCGTGAGAAATGCTCCACCAGCACCTGGACGAGCGAGGCGATCGCGGCGAGCTCGGGGAGAGTGGAGACGCCATCGCACGCGCGCACCTCGATCGTGCCCCATCGAGGGGCCGGTCGGATGTCCCAGCGCACTTCTGACGCATCGGCCATGACACCCGTGCGCACCATGTCCTCCAGATAGGACTCGAACTGGGTCCAATCCTGCAGGGGCCATGGCAGGCCCGCAGTCGGAAGCTGTTGGAACACGAGAGCGCGGTTGGATGCGTAGCCCGTGCGTTCGCCCGCCCAGAACGGACTGGAGGCGGCGATCGACTGGAGATGCGGAAGGAAGCAGGTGAGCGCGTTGATGAGAGGGAACACCTTATGCTGGTCCTCGACGCCGATGTGGACGTGGATACCCCAGATCATCATGTTGCGTCCCCACCACTGGGTCCGCTCGATCAGCGTGTGGTAGCGCGTCTTGTCGGTCACCTGCTGGTCGTACCACTGCGCGAAGGGATGGCTTCCCGCCGAGAGGAGTTCGATACCCGCGGGATCCGTGGCAGATCTGACCGCGGCGATCGCCTGAGCGATGTCGTCCACCGCCTGGGCTACGGAGTCGCCGATGCCGCTGGTGACCTCGATCGTGTTGGTGAGCAGCTCACCCGTGACGGTGTGGCGCTCATCAGCGCTCTCCGCCTCGAGTGCGGCCAGCAGCTCCGGGGCGCGTCCTACGAGGTCACCGCTCTCCGGATCGGCGAGCATGATCTCCCATTCCAGTCCGACGGTGGAGCGGGCCGAAGGCGCGAAATCGAGCGTCACGTGCACAGTCTGACACGCAGAACGACGGTCGCCGCAACACCCGTGTCGCCGCGTTTCGCTCCTGACGCTCCGATCTGGCAGAATAGAAGGTCGGACGACCTGCTCGACCCTCTATCCAGCTATCGTCCTCACCTTTTGAGCTTCCGCCGGGTGTGCACCCCACTCTCCAGGCGATCAGTTCGTTTCCTTCCACACCATTCAGGAGAATCGTGGCTGTCAAGATTCGTCTCAAGCGCCTGGGCAAGATCCGTGCGCCGTACTACCGCATCGTCGTTGCTGACTCGAAGACCAAGCGCGATGGTCGCGTGATCGAAGAGATCGGCAAGTACCACCCCACCGAGGAGCCCTCCTTCATCGAGGTCGACTCCGAGCGGGCTCAGTACTGGCTTTCCGTCGGCGCTCAGCCGACCGAGCAGGTCGCCGCGATCCTCAAGATCACGGGTGACTGGGGCAAGTTCAAGGGCGACAAGGACGCGAAGTCCACGCTCAAGGTCAAGGAGCCCAAGGTTCCGTTCGAGATCGACGCTGCCAAGAAGTCCGTCGTGAAGCCCAAGGCCGAGAAGAAGGTGGAGGCCCCCGCTGAGGAGGCTCCCGCCGCTGCCGAGGCCGACGCGGCTCCCGCCGCCGACGCAGAGTAATCCGTCGTGCTCGCCGCCGCGCTCGAACACATCGTCAAGGGGATCGTCGATCACCCTGAGGATGTCAGCGTCAACGAATCCACGTCGCCGCGAGGCGATCTCCTCGAGGTGCGTGTGCACCCCGATGACCGTGGTCGTGTGATCGGGCGCGGCGGCCGCACCGCGAAGGCGCTGCGTACGCTCATCACCGCATTGGCCGATGGGCGTCGCGTCCGCGTCGATGTCGCGGACGACTGACGTGGCGTCGCAGGACAGAAACCAGAGCAAGAACCAGCTGCGCGTCGGGCGCCTCGTCAAGGCTCATGGCCTCAAGGGCGGGCTCAAGGTGGAGCTGTACACGGACAACCCGGAGCGACGCTTTCAGACTGGCGCCGCGTTCACGTTGCAGGTGCCGGAGGCATCTCCGTGGCATGGGAAAGAGATCACCATCCGCGAGTACCGCGTGATGAATGGCAGCCCTGTGGTGTTCTTCGACGACGTCGAGGATCGCACCGCTGCTGAGAGCCTCGTGCGAGGCATCCTCTGGATCGATCAGGATGTCGACGAGGTCGAGGACAACGCGTGGTTCGACCACCAGCTCGTCGGTCTCGAGGTCGTCCGTGACGGCGTCGTCGTCGGACGGGTCGCCAGGATCGAGCATTTCCCGGCCCAGGATCTCCTGATCGTGAAAGCGGGCGACCGCGAGATCATGGTCCCCTTCGTCGAGGCGATCGTCCCGTCCGTCGACGTGGAGAAGGGACAGGTCATCGTCACGCCGCCGGCCGGACTCTTCGAAGAACTCCCGGATGCATCGGATGCCGAGGCTGCGCCAAGCTCGGACGCCGACGCTGCCGAGTGACCGCTGATACGGTTCCCCCGTGCGCATCGACGTCCTCTCCATCTTCCCGTCGTACTTCGACGGTCTGACGCTGTCGCTCCTGGGCAAGGCTCAGAGCTCAGGCATCCTCGATCTCCGGGTGCATGACCTGCGCGACTGGACGAGCGACCGGCATCGCACCGTCGACGACACCCCATACGGCGGCGGCGCCGGCATGGTGATGAAGCCGGAGCCGTGGGGGCTCGCTCTCGACGAGGTCAGCGCGCGGTCCGAGCGGCCGACGATCATCTTCCCCTCGCCGGCCGGCGAGGTGTTCACCCAGGCGACCGCACGCGACCTGTCGTCGCGCGAGCACCTCGTGTTCGGCTGCGGTCGCTACGAGGGCATCGACGAGCGCGTCTTCGACTACGCCGCCTCCCTCGGTGAGGTCCGACTGATCAGTCTCGGCGACTACGTGCTGAACGGGGGAGAAGTCGCGACGATGGCGATGATCGAAGCGATCGGGCGGCTCATCCCCGGGGTCGTCGGCAACCCCGAGAGCCTGGTCGAGGAGTCGCATGAGGACGGGCTCCTGGAGTACCCGTCGTACACGAAGCCCTCACTGTGGCGCGAGCACGCCGTACCTGAGGTGCTTCTCAGTGGAAACCACGCCGCGATCGCCGCGTGGCGTCGCGAGCAGCAGCTCGAGCGCACCCGGAGGCGACGCCCCGACCTGCTCGCGCCCGACGAGTCGGCCTAGAGCACAGTCTCCACGCCTCGGTCGAGGCGGAGCACGACGCCGTGCGGGTGTCGCAGCGCGAGAGCGCCGGCTGCGTCGAGCCCGCGGAGTTCGGCGCGAAGCAGCCTGCCGATCATCTCGTGGCTGACAAGAAGCGGGGTTCCCGCGGACGCCCACCCGCAACTGGTCAGCGCCTTGCGCGCACGCGCACGGGCCTGCGCGTAACTCTCGCCCCCCGGAAACGCCCAGCCGTAGCGGTTTGCGGCGCGCTCCTCGCGAACGGTGGGGAACGCCCGATCGATCTCATCCCACGTCATCCCTGCGAGCTCGCCGTGGTGCACTTCGGCGAGCTCGGGCACCTCGACCACGTCGACGCCGAGGCGATCCGCGATGATGACCGCCGTGCGCAGCGCGCGCCCCAAGGGGCTCGAGCAGATGGTTCTCACGTCTGTTCCGACCAGCCGTTCCGCGAGTGAACGGGCCTGCGCGATGCCCTCAGGGGTGAGCGGCGAGTCCAGCTGCCCCTGAAGCCGCCGTTCCTGGTTCCAGGTCGTCTGGCCGTGTCGCGCGAGGAACAGTCGCTCCGGCACGTGGCGGTCCTGGGGAATCATGGACTCAGGATGGCACAGGCGCGCGAAAGCGTCCCGTCCCCATCCGACAGGTCGCGGTGATCCGTCAGTCCACTCCGAGGAAGGCGCGATCGGTCAGGACGATGGGTCCGTTCTCGGTGATCGCGACGGTGTGTTCCGAGTGCGCTCCGCGCGAGCCATCCGCGCTGCGGAGGGTCCAGCCGTCCGGATCCGTGATCAGCTCGTCCGTCGTGGCGAGCAGCCAGGGCTCGAGCGCGAGAACGAGACCGTCACGCAACGGGAAGCCCCGGCCGGGTCGACCGTCGTTCGGCACGTGAGGGTCGCCGTGCATCGTGCGGCCCACCCCATGACCGCCGAAATCGGTGTTGATCGAGTAGCCCTCACCGTGGGCGATCGCCGCGACCGATGCGGAGATGTCCCCGATCCGGTTGCCCACTACGGCGGCGCCGATCGCGGCGTCCAGCGCGCGCTCCGTCGTGTCGATGAGGCGCAGGTCCTCGTCACGCGGGGTGCCGACCACGAAGGAGAGAGCCGAGTCGGCCACCCAGCCGTCGACGGAGACGGCGAAGTCGAGCGACACCAGATCGCCGTCGCGGAGGGTGTAGTCGTAGGGGAGTCCGTGCAGCACGGCGTCGTTGACCGATGTGCACAGCACTTTGCCGAACGGGCTCGCGCCGAACGAAGGGTGGTAATCGATGTAGCAGGACTCCGCGCCCGCCTTGCGGATCAGGTCGTGCGCACGCCGATCGATGGACAGAAGGTTTGTCCCCACCTTCGTCTCGTCACGCAGCGTCGCCAGTGTCTCAGCCACGAAGCGACCGGCGGCACGCATCTCTTCGATCTCGGCATGAGTGCGCAGTTCGATCATCGGGTGTCCTCTCGTCTTCTCCATTCTCCCCGATGCGCAGCCTGCAGTCGGCCGCGCGCTCACAGCGAACACCGCAGTTCCGGAGGCCGAGGCGTCGTACGATCTGAGCATGTGGTTGCGACAGGCCTTCTTCCGCTGGCTCCTTCCGGCGGCGTTCCTCCTGCCGCTGTGGCTGCTCGTCGGATGGGGCGTGTTCCAGGGCGGATGGGCGATCCTCTGGGTGTTGTTCATCGCGATCCCCTCGGTCCTGATCGGGCAGCTCCTGCTCACGTTGCTCACTCGGTCGCGCCCCTCTGTGCGCATCGAACGCGCAGTGTCCTGGTGGGATGTACTGGGCTTCACGGTGTGGCACGGTCTCACCATCGCCGTCGGCTTCTTCATCGACCGTGCTTTCGCCTGGCTGCTCGTCAGTGCGATCATCGCGGGCGTCGCCTTGTTCTGGCTGCAGCTCTGGCAGTTGTGGAACGAGGCGAAGGGCAGCGGCGCCCGTATCCGGGAGACGATCGCCTGGTCGAGCATTCCCGGCGAGCACGAGCCGGCTCCCCAGACACGAGTTCATGAGGTCATCGTCGTACGCGAGGTCGACCAGAGGGACTGACCGCCGTCATTTTGGCCGCTGGTCTCATTCATGGCAGAATGAATGTTTGTGCCGTGACCGGTTCTGCCTCAGGGGAGCCCGCGGACGCATCAGCGCCGTACGGCACAGACACCTTCTTGTTCCTTCCATCATCATGCACGCGACCTGTGGCGAGTGCAGAGAGAGACGATCATGCAGATCCTCGACGCCGTTGACGCGGCATCCCTCCGTTCGGACATCCCGGACTTCTTCCCCGGCGACACCGTCAAGGTGCACGTCAACATCACGGAGGGCACGCGCTCCCGTATCCAGGTCTTCCAGGGCGTTGTCATCGGCCGCCAGGGCGACAGCGTGCGCGAGACCTTCACCGTCCGCAAGATCAGCTTCCAGGTTGGCGTCGAGCGTACCTTCCCGGTGCACTCCCCGGTGATCGACCACATCGAGGTCGTCACCCGCGGTGACGTGCGTCGCGCGAAGCTCTACTACCTCCGCCAGCTCCGCGGTAAGAAGGCGAAGATCAAGGAGAAGCGCGACCGCTGACGCGCAGCTTTTCCACAGCACCCCGAGACACGATGTCTCGGGGTGCTGTGTTCTCCCCCCGGTGTGCGACCCTTGAAACTGCCGCGCGCGTGCGGTGCACCATTCGTGAAGGAAGCTGATGACGACCGATTCCCCGTCCGCCCCGACGTCCAGACGGCGTCGCGGCTTCCTGATCTTCCTCCGCGATGTGTTGGTCATCGTGCTGATCGCGGCTGTGGT
The DNA here is from genome assembly GCF_023091245.1 of Microbacterium croceum. NCBI lineage: Bacteria > Bacillati > Actinomycetota > Actinomycetes > Micrococcales > Microbacteriaceae > Microbacterium > Microbacterium croceum. The sequence goes on from NZ_JAHWXN010000001.1 coordinate 2,321,849, forward strand.
GTCGTTCGTGGTCAAGACCTTCGTGGTCCGTTCGTTCTACATCCCGTCTGCGTCGATGGAGCAGACGCTCCTGATCAAGGACCGGATCCTCGTCGATGAGCTCACGCCACGTTGGACCGGCTATGAGCGGGGCGACGTCGTGGTCTTCAAGGATCCGGGCGGATGGCTCGACCCCGTACCGCAGACGCCTGCTGCCCCGCCGTTGGTACAGGCGGTGGACTGGGTCCTCAACGTTGTAGGAATCTCCGCGACAGATGCTCAGGATCATCTGGTCAAACGGGTGATCGGCTTGCCAGGAGACCACGTCGTGTGCTGTAACGCGCTGGGCCAGATCACCATCAACGGCGCGCCCATCGACGAGCTCAGCTACCTCAACCTCCCCGAGGGCGACACCGCTGCTTCGAACGATCCGTTCGATGTGGTCGTGCCGGAGGGATCGCTGTGGCTGCTCGGCGACAACAGAGACCGGTCGCGCGACGCGCGCGCGCACCAGGATCTGCCCAGCAAGGGTTTCGTTCCGTTGGACAATGTCGTGGGCAAGGCTTTCCTGACGACGTGGCCGCTGAACCGCATGGGCACGATCGACGGTCATCACGACACGTTCAACGGCGTTCCGGACCCGGAATGACCGTCGTCGCACCGAAGCTGACGCTGGAGCGGAAGCTCCTGGGCGAGTGCGACCTGATCATCTCGCTCGATGAGGTCGGGCGCGGTGCCCTCGCAGGTCCGGTGGCCGTCGGCGCCGCCGTGATGGATGCCGCCGGCGCGCGTCGTCGCGTACCTGAGGGCTTGCGCGACTCCAAACTCGTCACAGAGAAGCGTCGTCCAGAGGTGGCAGCACGGGCGGCAGCCTGGGTGCAGGCGTCTGCCGTCGGCTGGGCGAGTGCGGCGGAGGTCGATGAAGTCGGCATCATGCGTGCACTGGGCCTTGCCGCCTCACGTGCGGTGTCGGGTGTCGTGGCGCAGGGCGCATCGCTGGAGAACGCGCTCGTGCTCCTCGACGGCAACCACGATTACCTTTCCATCGTTCACCCTGGGCCGCTCAGAGTGCGTCCTGTCATCAAGGCTGACCGTGACTGTGCATCGGTGTCCGCTGCGTCGGTGATCGCCAAGGTCGCGCGCGATTCCCTCATGGTGGAGTTGCACGATGGACACCCTGCATATCAGTGGGACCGCAATAAGGGGTACGCGAGCGCGGAGCATCGCGAGGCGATCAGAGCGAGTGGATTGTCGCCGCATCATCGCGCGTCGTGGGCGATCACGGATGCTCCGACGCTGTTCTGAACGGCGATCGGTGCGGCTTCGTGGCGCTCCGACTCTAGGATGGATTCATCATGGATGAGGAAGCCTTCGACGACTACGACCGCGAGCTCGAGCTGGCACTGTTCCGGGAGTACCGGGATGTGGTGTCCCAGTTCCAGTACGTCGTCGAGACCGAGCGTCGGTTCTACCTGGCGAACGAGGTGAACGTCGTCCGTCGCGATACCGAGCACGACTTCTACTTCGAGATCTCGATGACCGACGTCTGGGTGTGGGACATCTATCGCGCTGACCGGTTCGTCAAGGCGGTGCGCGTGCTGACGTTCAAGGACGTCAACGTGGAAGAGCTGCAGCGGCGCGAGTTCGAACTGCCGCAGGAGCTCTCCCTCGACGGGGAGTGAGCCGGCGCCCGCTGAGCGGGCACTTCCTCTGCACCGCGGGCCGATCCACCGAGTTCTCCGAACGGTCCGGGCGACGCGTCGCTATCGGAGTCCCGGGACTCAGCGTCTCACCATGCTGGGGTCATGGCAGCGAAAGATGATCTCGGACGAGCGGGCGAAGAGCGCGCGGTATCCCACCTCTTGGGGCTCGGCTACGACGTGGTCGACAGGAACTGGCGGTGCGCGCAGGGTGAGATCGATATCGTCGCCGTGCACGGTGATGAGCTGGCGATCGTCGAGGTCAAGACACGGCGGTCGACGGCCTTCGGACACCCTTTCGAGGCGATCGACGAGCGCAAGAGACGCCGACTCTGGCGGCTCGCACATGCCTGGGTGGAGGCGCACGCGCCGCGAGCACGCGGTCTGAGTCTGCGCATCGACGGCATCGGCATCGTGGGCCCTGATCCGGAGACCGCGACACTCGAGCACTTGCGAGACCTGGGATGAGCACGGCCCGCACGTGGGCGGTGGCGCTCACCGGTGTCGATGGACATCTCGTCGAGGTCGAGGCCGATCTGTCAAATCAGACCCCCGACTTCAAGATCATCGGTCTCCCGGACAAGGCACTCGGCGAGGCGGTGCAGCGGGTGCACAACGCCTGCAAGAATGCGGGACTGGATCTGCCGCGCCGGCGCCTCACCGTCAACCTCTCGCCGGCGAGCCTTCCCAAGCACGGGTCTGGCTTCGACCTCAGTATCGCTGTGTCGACTCTCGCCGCCGGCGGTCTGCTCGCCCGGCGCTCGATCGCGGGAACGGTGCACATCGGAGAACTCGGGCTCGACGGGCGTCTGCGTCCCGTGCCCGGGGTCCTTCCCGCCGTGTTCGCCGCGTCACGCGCGGGCTTCGATCGTGTCATCGTGCCGAAGGCGAACGAGGACGAGGCGCGCCTGGTCCCGGGTGTCGAGGTGCGAGCCGCCGCGTCACTCGCGGAGGTCGCGGTGTGGCACGGCGCCGACGTCGAGGTCCCTGATGTGGACGCCGTCGATGCCGCCTCACCCGTTCCGGTGCGGGAGGAGTCGCTCGACCTCGCCGACGTCGTCGGACAGCCGGAGGCGGTGGAGGCCCTGATCATCGCGGCAGCCGGTGGGCACCACCTGCTCCTGAGCGGTCCGCCTGGTGCGGGCAAGACCATGTTGGCGCGTAGGCTCCCCGGAATCCTGCCGCGACTGACCGAGAAGGAAGCGCTCGAGGTCGCGGCTGTCCGCTCGCTCAGCGGGGAGGTCGTGACGAGGCTCGACGGGTCGCCCCCGCTGGAGTCCCCGCACCACAGCACGTCGGCGGCGGCTCTCGTCGGCGGTGGATCCAGGGCGGCACGGCCCGGCGCGATCGCTCGTGCCCATCGCGGGGTGTTGTTCCTCGACGAAGCGGCGGAGTTCTCCCGCGTGGCACTCGACGCGCTGCGCCAGCCGCTCGAGTCCGGCGTGATTGACGTGCACCGGGCCGGGTTCACCGCTCGGTTTCCCGCCCGGTTCCAGTTGCTGCTGGCGATGAATCCGTGTCCGTGCGGGAACTACGGCATCCGTGGCGCGGAGTGCGTGTGCCCGCCCATGGCCATTCGGCGCTACGCGACACGCTTGTCGGGACCCCTGCGGGACCGCGTAGACATCGATCTCCAGGTGATGCGTGTTGCCGCGCATCGGGCCATGGCCGGCGAAGGGTCATCCCTCACGTCGTCCGCAGCTCGGGAGCGTGTGCGCGCGGCACGAGAGCGTGCCTCCGAACGCTGGCGGGCCACGCCCTGGCGCCGAAATGCGGAAGTGTCCGGCACCTGGTTGCGCCAAGGCGCGCTGCGTCTGGAGCGGGCGGTTCGAGCCCCGCTTGATCGGGCATTGGAGAGGGGCGCGCTGACGCTTCGCGGGTACGACCGGGTGCTGCGGCTGGCCTGGACGATGGCCGACCTCTCCGACCGCGATCAGCCGGGGCTCGATGAGATCGGACGTGCACTGCACTTGAGGAGAGGAACGACACAGTGATCGACGAGCTGTTCGCGAGCACGGAAATGGTTGACGAGGTCCGGTTGCTCCGCGCGGGCGAGGAAGTGGTGGATGCGCTCGCGCGCACCGCATGGAGCGTGCTGGCCGAGCCGGGTGACGGCGTCGCCGGTGCCCTGATCCAAACGCTGGGAGCGGAGGAGGCTCTGCGGTATGCGATCGACGGCACCCAACGGGACGGGGCGGTCGATGCGCTGCTCGACACGGCCGATGCTCGGGTGCGACACGCCGTCGCGGAGGGGCGACGGCGCTGGGTGCCCCGAGTGGAAGTACGAGCGGTCCGTGATGCGTTGCGCGGCGCCCGCGAGGTCGGTGCGCAACTTCTGCTCCCCGGCGACGATCTCTGGCCGCATGCGTTGGACGATCTCGGTGCCAACGCTCCGATCGCGTTGTGGGTGCGGGGAGATCCGTCTTGCATGATGGTCACCCCTCGGGTGGCGTTGGTAGGTGCCCGTGCCTCCAGCGGGTACGGCGACCATGTCGCGGCCGAGATCGCGGGAGACCTCGCGGCTTCCGGCGCGCTCATCGTGTCGGGTGCGGCATATGGAATCGATGGTGCGGCGCATCGCGCTGCGCTCGGTGTCGGAGGGGGGACGGTCGCGTTCCTCGCAGGCGGAGTGGACCGCGCCTACCCGGCCGGGCATCACGGTCTGCTGAAGCAGATTGCCGAAGAAGGGGCGGTGCTCAGTGAGCTGCCTTGCGGTGCCGCTCCCACGAAGTGGCGTTTCCTCGCCCGGAACCGTCTTATCGCGGCCCTGGGCGATGCGACGGTGGTGGTCGAGGCGGGGTGGCGCAGCGGCTCGTTGAACACCGCAGGGCACGCGGCCTCGCTCGGTCGGCCTCTGGGGGCGGTGCCGGGATCGGTCACCTCCGCGTCGTCGGCGGGATGTCATCGACTGCTACGCGAATACGATGCGGTCTGCGTGACCTCGGCCGCAGATGTCCGTGAGCTCTGCGGCCTGGCGGCTGGCGTGGTCCCGACAGCGGAGGGCGTCGACCCCGAGCGCGTGCGCGTTCTCGACGCGCTCGGGGGTCGCACTTCCTTGCCGACGGTCGAGATAGCGCGGCGGTCCGGATTGTCGACCGAACGAGTGCTGTCGCACCTCGGTCTGTTGGAGCTCGAGGGCCTCGTGCATCCGGTGGGAGGCGGTTGGCGGCGCACGCCCGTCTAGCGCATGAAGACAGCGACCGAGCGAAGCGAACGCCCGACCGGAACGTGCGGCGAGGCTCCGCCTCAGGGCACACGGTCGGCGGCAAGCTGGGAGGCATGGAACTGTCCACGGCGTCGGAGGCGTATCTCGAGCACCTCGCCAGAGTGCGTCGGCTCTCGGCGGCGACGGTGAAGGCGTACCGTTCTGATCTTCGCGACCTGGAGGCCTCGGCAGGACCGGTCGAGCTCGACGAGGTGGATCTCGAAATGCTTCGGGAGTGGCTCTGGGCGGCGACGCAGCGCGGGGACGCTCGTTCCACGCTTGCTCGACGCGCGGCCGCAGCACGGTCCTTCTTCAGCTGGGCGAAAGAGCAAGATCTGATCGCGCACGATCCCAGCCTGCGGCTGATCGCTCCGAAACGCGGACGTTCCTTGCCGACCGTCGCGTCGCAGGATGCCATGACGGAACTTCTCGAGGTTCAGCGGTCTTCAGCTTCGGGCGGTGACCCGATCGCACTGCGAGACCACGCGATCATCGAGCTGCTCTATGGTTCCGGCATTCGCGTCTCGGAGCTGTGCGGTCTCGACATCGACGACGTCGACCTCGATCGCCGCACGGCCCGGGTCTTCGGAAAGGGCGCCAAGGAACGCGTCGTTCCGTTCGGCCTGCCTGCTGGAGATGCTCTCGCCGCCTACCTCCGACGTGCGCGGCCCGTGCTCAGCGCACGGTCGGCCACTGCGTCTCCGGCCCTCGTGCTCGGTTCTCGCGGAGGCCGTATCGGTGCGCGGTCGGTCTACACGCTCGTCGCCCGTGTGCTCTCTCCCGTCGTGGGCGCGGACACGGTGGGACCGCACGCGTTGCGCCACACTGCTGCCACGCACCTTCTAGACGGTGGAGCGGACCTTCGCGCGGTGCAGGAGATCCTGGGGCACGCGAGCCTGGGCACGACGCAGATATACACGCACGTGTCGTCCGAGCGGCTGGCCGCCACGTACCGTCTGGCGCACCCGCGCGCCTGAGGCTCTTCCGAAGCCGCGTAGGCGCGGTGCCGTGGCTCTCGCCTATGGTCGTTGGCGACGTCGCGTCATCACTTCTCGGGGCAGCACGGCAGCAGCACGGCTCGCGTCACGGGACCGAACAGCAGCAACGGGTTGATGTACGCGCCGTTCAGCCGGACCCCCAGGTGCACGGCACCGGTCGGCGTGTGCCCACCGGTGCCGACGATGCCGAGCGGTTGCCCGGCCACGACTGCCGCGCCGGGTGTGAGTGGCGAGCTGACGGGTTCGAGCGTCGACACGAGCCCGCCGGGGTGTTCGATCGTGACGAGGGGGCGGTCCACCACGGTCCCGCGGAACGCCACGACGCCCTCCGCCGGTGCGAACACGGTAGTGCCCGGTTCGGCCATGAGATCGACACCGCGATGCCCGGCGCCGTACTCGTGGGCGGGGGCTCGATACGGTGCGGCAACGGACCGAGCGCCTGCGAGAGGCCAGGCCCAGGACGGTCGGGAGACGGAGGCGACGATGGGCGGCACGGCCGATGACGTCGTGAACCCGGCCACCGTGAGACCGGACTCGGCGGATGCCTGCCAGGGACGGGCTTCTCCTGCGAGCAGCAGCGCGCAGACAAGTGTGAAGAGGCACGTCAGCAGTCGCATCGAGGATGTCATCCGTGCATCCTGTTACGGATCGGCGGTCGCAGAAGAGCGTGAGCGGTCGGTGGGGGAGACATGGTCCTCACCGCGCGATCGTGCAGGACGAGTGCGCTCGCACATCCTGTATGCTGGAGGAGCACCTCGATATCGGGGTGACTACGCGTGCCCTCAGCGATGAACTTCGCGGCATCCACTCCCTCAGGTCCTTCTCTCAGAGCAGGCGGGTGTGCGCCGGGCACCAGGAAGCCGATCGTCGGATCGGCTTGACAACCTCAACGGCGCAGAATGCGCCAGAATCAGGAGACGACCATGGCTGTGGTCACCATCCGTCAGCTGCTCGACAGCGGCGTTCACTTCGGACACCAGACCCGTCGGTGGAACCCGAAGGTCAAGCGCTTCATCCTCACCGAGCGCAGCGGCATCCACATCATCGACCTCCAGCAGTCGCTGGGCTACATCGACAAGGCCTACGACTTCGTGAAGGAGACGGTCGCCCACGGCGGCACGATCCTTTTCGTCGGCACGAAGAAGCAGGCGCAGGAGATCCTCGCCGAGCAGGCGACCCGCGTCGGCCAGCCCTTCGTCAACCAGCGCTGGCTCGGTGGACTCCTCACCAACTTCCAGACGATCTCCAAGCGTCTCGCACGCATGAAGGAGCTCGAGGAGCTCGACTACGAGACCCCGGCGAACAGCGGCTTCACGAAGAAGGAGCTGCTTCTCAAGAAGCGCGAGCTCGACAAGCTGCACAAGTCGCTCGGTGGTATCCGCAACCTCACCAAGACGCCGTCGGCCATCTGGGTCGTCGACGCCAAGCGTGAGCACCTCGCGATCGACGAGGCCAAGAAGCTCGGCATCCCGGTGATCGGCATCCTCGACACGAACGCCGACCCGGATGACTTCCAGTACCCGATCCCCGGCAACGACGACGCGATCCGCTCCGTGTCGCTGCTGACGCGCATCATCGCAGACGCCGCGGCCGAGGGCCTGCAGCAGAAGCACAACCCCGAGACGGGCGACGCTGAGCCGCTCGCCGACTGGGAGAAGGAGCTTCTCGAGACCCCCGTGCAGGAGTCGGCCGACGCTGCCGAGATCGTGGCCGCTGAGGACCAGGCTGCCGTCGTCGAGACGCCGGCCGCCGACGAGACCGCTGCCGACGAGGCCGGTGCAGAAGCACACGACGAGGCCATCGCAGCCGCTTCCGGTGAGGAGACCGTTGAGGTCGCCGCCGCCGAGGCAGCCGACGCCAAGTAATCCCCTCGAACCGACATACATAACGAAGCAAGGAGCCACCACACATGGCCAACTTCACCATCGCTGACCTCAAGGCGCTGCGTGAGCAGCTCGGCACGGGAATGGTCGACACCAAGAAGGCGCTCGAGGAGGCCGACGGAGACGTCGAGAAGGCCACCGAGATCCTGCGCCTGAAGGGTGCCAAGGGCAACGCGAAGCGCGCCGACCGTTCCACCAGCGAGGGCCTCATCGTCGCTCGCGAGCAGGATGGCGCTGTAACGCTCATCGAGCTCGCCTGCGAGACCGACTTCGTCGCGAAGAACGAGCGTTTCATCACGCTCGCCGAGAAGGTCGCCGACGCCGTCGCCGCCGTCAAGGCGGACTCGGTCGAGGCCGCTCTCGCCGCTCAGGCGGGCGACATGACCGTCGAGCAGCTCATCTCGGAGGAAGCCGCGATCATCGGCGAGAAGGTCGAGCTGCGCCGCGTGCGTACGATCTCCGGCGACAAGGTCGAGGTCTACCTGCACCGCACGAGCAAGGATCTGCCCCCGCAGATCGGTGTCGTCGTGGCCTACTCGGGTGACGACGCCGAGACCGCGCGTAGCATCGCCCAGCACATCTCGTTCGCCAACCCGTCGTACCTCGCTCGCGAGGACGTTCCGGCAGACGCCGTCGAGAAGGAGCGTGAGATCGTTACCGAGATCTCCCGCAACGAGGGCAAGCCCGAAGCGGCGCTGCCCAAGATCGTCGAGGGCCGTGTCTCCGCGTTCATCAAGCAGGTCGCGCTGCTCGAGCAGGACTACGCCAAGGACAACAAGCTCTCTGTCGCCCAGGTGGCGAAGGACGCCGGTATCACCGTGACGGACTTCGCGCGCTTCAAGGTCGGCGCGTAGCAAAGTCGAAGGGGTTCGGATCATCGAGATCCGAACCCCTTCTTCGTGCCCACGAGGCACTATCTTGAATCGGGACGAGAGGACAACACCCATGACCGAACGCACTGGACGCCGCCGCGTCCTTCTGAAGCTCTCCGGGGAAGCATTCGGCGCCGGTCAGCTGGGCGTCAACCCCGACGTCGTCGGCCAGATCGCGCGCGATATCGCCGCAGCGGTCGACCGCGTCGAGGTCGCCATCGTCGTCGGTGGCGGCAACTTCTTCCGCGGCGCCGAGCTCAGCCAACGCGGCATGGACAGAGGTCGCGCCGATTACATGGGCATGCTCGGCACCGTGATGAACGCCCTCGCCCTGCAGGACTTCCTCGAGCAGGCGGGTGCGGCTACGCGGGTGCAGTCCGCGATCGCGATGACCCAGGTAGCGGAGCCCTACATCCCGCGTCGCGCCGAGCGGCACATGGAGAAGGGGCGTGTCGTCATCTTCGGCGCCGGCGCCGGTCTTCCGTACTTCTCCACCGACACGGTCGCCGCGCAGCGTGCGCTCGAGATCGGTGCGCAGGAGGTGCTGGTGGCGAAGAACGGTGTGGACGCGATCTACACCGCCGACCCCAACAAGCATGCCGATGCCGAGCGCATCGAGCAGGTGACGTATCGCGATGCGCTCCAGCGTGGGCTCAAGGTGGTCGACTCGACCGCATTCAGCCTCTGCATGGACAACAACATGGACATGCGTGTCTTCGGCATGGAGCCCGCAGGCAACGTGACCCGCGCTCTGCTCGGCGAGCCGATCGGAACACTCGTCACTGCGTGAGCGTGTGATCCGGGCGCACCGGCTGCGCCCGATAGAATTTCCAGAACACCCCGACGATAGGAGTCACCGTGATCGCGGATGTCCTCGCTGAAACCACCTCCCGCATGACCCGGGCGGTCGAGGCTGCCAAGGAGGACTTCTCCACGGTGCGCACCGGTCGCGCCAACCCGCAGCTTTTCCAGAAGGTTCTGGTCGACTACTACGGAACGCCGACCCCTCTGGCCCAGCTCGCCTCGCTGGCGAACCAGGAAGCGCGCACGCTGATCATCACGCCGTACGACAAGTCCGCGCTCAAGGCGATCGAGCAGGCTGTCCGCGACATGCCGAACCTCGGCGCCAATCCGACGAACGATGGCAATCTCGTGCGCGTCGTGATGCCCGAGCTGACGGCCGATCGCCGCAAGGAGTACGTGAAGCTCGTCAAGACGAAGGCCGAGGACGCCAAGGTGCATGTCCGCGGCATCCGACGCAAGGCGAAGGACGAGCTCGACGCTCTGAAGAGCGAACTCGGCGAAGACGAGATCGCTCGCGCCGAGAAGGAGCTCGATGCGCTCACGCGTCAGCACGTCGATCTGATCGACGACGCGCTCAAGCGCAAAGAGGCCGAACTCCTCGAGGTGTAGTCGGCATGTCTGACGACACGCGAGATGACGGGGAGGGGACGTCACCGTCGCGCCATCAGGTGCCTGACGGGGCCGGCTCTGAGGGCGGCATCCCGCTTCCGGACACGGCTTTTCCCGCGTTCGACGCGATGAACATCCCCCCGCGTCCTCCGCTGCCTGGCGTGGAGCGCGAGAGCGGGGGAGTGGAAGTCGCGACGACCGAGCAGCTCGATACCGCCGATCACAACGCCATCAGAGAGCAGTGGCGCGCAGCGCGGGACGAGTTGGGCACTCACGTGTCGCATGCGCGGGATCAGCTGGATCAGGCGAACGAGCGGATCAAGGAACGCACCGGTCGCGACCTCGTGCTGGCCATCGTCATCGGACTGGCATTCGGAGCCGCACTCCTGGGCTCCCTGCTCTTCATCAAGGCGCTGTTCGTGCCGTTCGCGTTGGCGGCGGCACTCCTCGGTGTCTATGAACTCTCGCGTGCTCTGCGCTCCGGCGGGCGGCGTATCGATGTAGTCCCGCAGCTCGTCGCCGCTGCGATCTTGGTGCTCTCCGCCTACTTTGCAGAGATCTGGCTGTGCTGGGTCGCGCTCTTCGTCGCCGTCTCGTTCGTCATCGTCTGGCGCCTCGTCGCGCAGATGATGTCGAAGGATGGACGGACCTACGGCGACGTGCTCGCCGACGCCGTGGTCGGTGGGTTCGTGCAGATCTACGTGCCGTTCCTCGCGGGTGTCGCCCTCATTCTGCTCAAGCAGGAAGGCGGGCAGTGGTGGGTGCTGAGCTTCATCGCGATCGCGGTCGCTGCAGACACCGGCGCCTACGCTGCGGGTCTGGCATTCGGACGGCATCCGATGGCACCGAAGATCAGCCCGAAGAAGACGTGGGAAGGCTTCGGCGGCGCTGTCGCGGCGTCGTTGATCGCCGGCACCCTCCTCGCCATCTTCCTGCTGGATCTTCCCTGGTGGGCGGGACTCATCTTCGGCGCAGCCATCCTACTGTCCGCCACCCTCGGCGATCTCGGCGAGTCGATGCTCAAGAGAGATATCGGTATCAAGGACATGAGTTCGTGGTTGCCGGGGCACGGTGGTCTGCTCGACAGGCTGGACAGCATCCTTCCGTCGACTGTTCCTGCGCTCTGCCTCTACTTCCTCCTCTCTCCCTGGGTGGTGCTGTCATGACCGACCGATCTCCGGATGTTACGACCGCGGAAGACGCGCCTCCCGCCTTCGCCCTCACGACGGGACGCACGCTCGGCTATCATCGTGCCGCGGTCGACACGTTCCTCGCTTCCGCACGCAAGGCGTTCGAGCTCGGCGGGGATGAGCTGGAAGCGGCTGACGTGCGAACGGCGTCGTTTCCCTTGGTCAAGGGCGGCTACGTGGTCGCGGATGTCGACGCGGCACTGGGCCGCGTCGAGGACGCGTTCGCCGCGCGAGAACGTGAGCGGGTCGTACGAGCTCGCGGTGCGGGGGCGTGGGTCGAGCAGGCCCGCGAAGATGCACAGGTCATCCTCGACCATCTCGCTCGCCCGGCGCGTCATCGGTTCGCGCGGACCGGCGTTCTGACCTTCGGGTATCGCGTCGATGAGGTGGATCACGTCGCCACCCGCATCGTGCGCTACCTGCGCGACGGTGACGCGCTGACAGCGGAGCAGCTGCGTTCTGCCGCGTTCCGGATGCAGCGCGGCGGCTATCGCGAGGAGCAGGTCGACGCCCTGCTCGATGCCACCATCGACGTGATCCTGGCAGTTCGCTAGGCCTCCCATGGTCGTCTCAGGCGTCTTTGCGTAGACTGTCCATCATCGTGAACTCCCGAAACGACATGAAACTCGAACGAAGCAACGCCTCGCTGGTGCCCGCGGCGGTGGCGACATCCGCGCGCAGAGGCACTCGGAGGTGGTCGCGACGCCGCGGCGTCGTCGGCGTCTTCAGCGCCGTCGCAGTCGTCGGATTCGCTGGGGCCATCATGGCGCCGACCGGGGTCGCACTCGCTGATCCACCAACTGCCGACACGACGGACAGCGTCTACGCGGCGGCTCTCGCTGATACGCAGAATCTGACCGTCACGGTCGAAGGAGCGGCGATCACGCCGATCGAGCGTGGCGAGTTCGAGGTGTACGTCAAGCCCAAGCCGAAGCCCAAGCCCGTCGTCGCGCAGACGACGGACAGTGGCGGGTCGAGCGGCGGCGGCCCCCTGCTGTACAGCGGCGGTGGCGCACCGGCGGAATGGATGGCGGCCGCGGGCATCGCGCCAGCTGATCAGGGATACGTCGACTACATCGTCTCTCGGGAGAGCGGCTGGAACCCGAACGCGACCAACGCGTCGTCCGGCGCGTGTGGACTCGTCCAGGCCCTGCCGTGCAGCAAGGTCCCCGGCAACGGATACAACCCGGTCGACAACCTGCGGTGGGCGACCGGATACGCGGTCGGACGCTACGGGAGCTGGGCCGGGGCATACGCCTTCTGGACCAACAACCACTGGTGGTGAGCGCGCGTCGTGCCACGCTCCCGCAAACGTCATTCGGCGCGCCCTGACGACGAAGATTCGCTGGAACGGCTGATGGCCGGCTGGAAGCGGTCAGAGACCAGACGTGGTGCCGAATGGACCGTGCAGCCCGTGTCGGCTGCACAGGCGCAGAAGGCATACATCTGCCCCGGCTGCAGTCGCGAGGTTGCCGCTGGAACCGCTCATCTCGTGGCATGGCGTGCCGATGGCGTGCTGGGTGACGCCGCCGACCTCGCAGCGCGCAGACATTGGCACACACACTGTTGGAGGATGGCGTGAGCATGGAGATTCGCGGACCGTTGGAGCTGCCGGCCCGTCGAGAGGATGTCGAGCTGCAGACGGCAGACGGCCTGACGCTGGTGGGAGAGCTCGCACTCCCGGAGACAACAGCGCCCGTCGCGACCCTGGTCACGCTCCATCCGCTGCCCACAGCAGGCGGCTTCATGGATTCGCACATCCTTCGCAAATCGGCGGCACGTCTTCCCGCGCTGGCCGACCTCGCTGTGCTCCGTTTCAACACCCGAGGCACCAGTTCGCCGCGGGGTACGAGTGAGGGGGCGTTCGACGGCGGTGGTGCGGAGCAGTTCGACGTCGCTGCCGCGATGGACTTCGTCCGCGAGCGCGCGCTGCCACGTCCCTGGCTCGTGGGCTGGTCGTTCGGTACAGAGCTCGCACTCAAGTACGGCCGCGACCACGACATCGAGGGCGTGATCCTGCTGTCGCCTCCACTGCATCGTGCAACGGACGCGGAAGTCGCGGCCTGGGCCGGCGCCGATCGGGAGGTCGTCGTGCTCGTTCCCGAATTAGACGACTACTTGCGCCCTGCGGAGGCACGCGAGCGATTCGCCTCGATCCCTCATGCCCGGCTGATCGCTGTAGACGGTGGCAAGCACCTCTGGGTGGGGGAGACGCAGACGCGCCGAGTTCTCACAGAGATCGTGGCCGCGGTGAACCCGCCAGCCCTTCCTCTCGCGACACACTGGCCGCCGGCCGACTGAGCGGACTCAGAGCTCGTTCATCCGCGGGATGAGTACCTGACGGTAGATGAGCAGGATGCTCGCGGCGACCGGAATCGCGATCAGCGCGCCCAGCAGACCGAGAAGACTGCCGCCTGCCAGCGCGGCGACGACAACAACGGCACCCGGCACGGAGACTGCTCGGCTCATGATGCGGGGCGAGATCACGTAGGCCTCGATCTGCATGTAGATGAGGTAGTAGATGGCGGCCGCTATCGCTGTGGCGGGGGAGCCCAGCCCGGGGATCAGGCAGACCAGGACGATCAGGCTCGACCCGGTGAGGGTGCCCACCAGCGGGATCAGCGAGAAGAAGAAGGCGACGACCGCGAGCACAGCAGGGAAGGGGGCTTGGATGATCGAGAGGAAGATCGCGCTCAGCACCCCGTTGATCACACCCAACGAGAGCTGACCCATCACGTAGTAGCCGACGGAGTCGGTGATCTGCTCCGCGAGGTCGATGAAGCGATCGCGCTTGGAGGCTGGAGCAAGCTGGTAGACGGCCGCCTTGAGAGAAGGCGTCGATGCAGTGAGATAGATCGTCAGGATCAGCACGATGAAAGCGCCGAAGAGGCCGGTGACGATCGAGACGCTCGCGTTGATGACCTTGTTCGTGATGTCGCCCACGTTCCCGATCAACCATGCCTGCGCTTCGCCGAGAACCCGCGGTACGTCGAGGTTGGGGAACACGCCGAGGATCCACGCCTCGATGTCCGAGAGCAGGCCTGGCCGGCTGACCAACTGGGTGATCTGATCGATGAGCTGCGTGATCTGGGAGACGATCATCGGCAGGACCATCAGCACGATGCCGGCGAACACCGCCAGAACAGCCACGATCGTGACCAGCACCGCCAACCACCGAGGGAGCTTCTTACGCTCGAGGAATGCGACGACGGGGTCGAGACCGAGACTGAGGAACAGAGCGGTGCCCACGTAGAGGAACACCGTAGACAGGTTTTGCACGCTGCCGATCAGGAGGATTCCCAACCCCACGCCGAGCGTTGCCACCAGAGCGGTGCGGAAAGGATTGTGGATCTTCATCTGAACTCCTCGGGACTGCTGATGTCAGGGTATCGAGCCGCGCGGTCTTCGCCCTGTCGACCTGCCGAACAGCGCGGCACGGAACCACCTGTGGTTGACACACAGGTGGTTTCGATAGTCTGAAATGTCGAGTGTTGCGTCTCGGGCAAGTCCTGAGACGCGTGAGGAGACTATTCGTGCGTTTCGTATGGGCCGTCGTGGCCTTCGTGCTGGCTGCGGTGCTGATCGGTGCCGGGATCGCTCAGCGGACCATCTTCATGGGGCCGTCGTCGGAGCAGACCAAGGTCGAAGTACAGGAGCCTGCGCCGTTCGTGCTGATGGACGGCGAGGTGCTCAGGAGCAATCCGGGAGCGCAGACGCTGCTGATCCGCGGCGACGGCGACATCTTCGCCGCCTACGGGCGCACCTCCGACCTCGAGGCGTGGCTCGCCGATTCGGACTACAACCACGTGAGCGTGGCGAAGGATGGCACCTTCGATGTAGAGCACATCGCGGCGCCCGCCGCCGAGGATGACGGCGATGGCGAGAGCACGGACGAGCCCGTCACCCACAACCCGGTCGGCTCCGACCTGTGGCTCGACTCGTTCAGCGAGACAGACGCACTGATCGCCGACAACATGCAGCTTCCCGATGGCATGAGCGTTCTGATCGCCTACGACGGCACTCAGGACGCCCCGGATGACATCGCGATCTCCTGGCCCCTGGACAACTCCACGCCATGGGCGGGTCCGCTGATGGCGGCGGGCGGCGCCGTCCTGCTGGTGGGTCTGATCCTCTACGTGCTGGGCATCCGTCACCAGCGGCGCGGACGTGGTCCCCGACGCAAGGGCCCTGGCCCGCTGCCCGTCACCGAGCCCATCGATGTCGCCGCGCTTCCGCCGGGCGAGCGGGACGCGCTCGAGTCCTCATCCGGAGCAGCCTCGGGCCCGCAGACTCCGGATGCTTCCGATGTGGAGGACGCCGAGATCGTGGACGAGACCAAGAACCCCGATGCCAAGACCTCACTGCGCTCCGCCCGCACGCCGCGGCGTCGGCTTCGTCTGATCGCTCTGCCGGCGATCGGCCTCACAGCGCTGCTCGCGAGCGGATGCTCGGCGGATTCCTGGCCCCAGTTCGAGCAGGCGACCGCGACCCCGTCACCGACTCCGACCGTCATCGCTCCGGAGAACCAGAAGCCGCCGGCGGTGACCGAGGCACAGGCGACCCGAATTCTGCAGGAGATCTCCGCGACTCTTGTCGACGCGGACACCGCCCTGGACCTGGATCTCGCCGCGACCCGTCTCGACGGCCCTGCACTCATCGCACGCACCACCGAGTACGCGCTGCGCACCGAGCTCCCCGACACGACTCCGCCCACAGCCATACCGACGGACAAGGTCGAGGTCGTGCTGCCGGAGGCGACAGATCGTTGGCCCCGGACCGTGCTTCTGCTGTCGAAGAACACGAGCGATGACACCGTGCCTCCGGTGATCCTCACGATGACGCAGCAGGACCCATGGTCGAACTACAAGGTCTCGAACATGGCGGAGATGTCTGCCGACGTCGCGCTCCCCGAGGTGGCAGCGAGCTGGTTGGGAACGTCATTGGTGCCCGAGGATTCCGCCTTCCTCAGCGTTCCTCCGGCCGACCTCGCCACGGCGTTCTCGGATGTCGTCGACAAGGGAGAGAAGAGCGACTCCTATGGACTGTTCGATGACCTCTCGCTGAACCTTGCGAAGTCGATCAGGGACAGCCGTCAGGAGGTGGTGCAGAAGCTCGCCGACAACAATGCCTCGGAGACCTCCAAGGCGACATTCCAGATGGCGCCTACCGATGATCCTCCGGTGGCGATGACCACGCTTGGCAGCGGTGCCATCGTGAGCGTGGTGGTCACGGACACCGAGAAGGTGACGCCGACCGTGGCTGATGCCGTGATCCGTTTCGGGGAGAACGCTCAGGCGAAGGCGCTGACGGGGGTATCGGAGTCCGCCAAGGGCATCGAGACCACCTACTCTTTCCAACTGTTCTTCGCGGTGCCCGCACAGGGATCCACCGAGCAGATCAGACTCCTTGCCGTCCACCAGGACCTCGTCTCCGCGAAGGTGATCAAGTGACCGATATCTCTCCTGCTGCTCTGCGCGGTGCCGTCGACCTGTCCAGCCTCCGCAACCGACCGGACCCCTCTGCACCGGCCGCCCCCGCCCCGCGCGTCGCTGACGTGGTCGTCGACGCCACCGACGAGTCCTTCGGACAGATCCTCGAGCTCTCCCGGACCGTCCCTGTCGTCATCGACCTGTGGGCGGAGTGGTGTGGGCCCTGCAAGCAGCTCAGCCCGATCATCGAGAGGGTGACCAGGGAATTGGGCGGCCGGGTGCTTCTGGCCAAGGTCGATGTGGACGCGAATCCTCAGCTCGCGCAGAGCTTCCGCGCGCAGTCGATCCCGATGGTGGTCGCCTTGATCGCGGGGCAGCCGGTCCCGATGTTCACCGGGGCCGTGCCGGAAGACCAGGTCCGCGAGGTCTTCGCACAGCTGCTCCAGCTCGCGGCTCAGAACGGAGTCACCGGTGTTCTCCCCGTCGGTGACTCGGGCGAGACCGACGCGGCGCCGGAGGAGCCGCCGCTGCCGCCGCTGCATGCGGAGGCCTTTGCGGCGATCGAGATCGGCGACTACGCCGCCGCGATCACCGCTTACGAGAAGGCGTTGGCAGAGAACCCCCGTGACGCAGATGCTCTCGCCGGCCTCGGCCAGGTGCGACTGCTCGCCCGCACGCAGGGTCTGGACCTGCAGACCGCGCGCGCTGCCGCGGCGGCGGATGCGCTCGACGTCCAGGCCCAGTTCGACGTGGCCGACCTGGATCTCGCCGGCGGACACGTGGAGGACGCGTTCGGGCGCTTGCTCGACCTGTTCGAGAAACTCCCTGCCGATCAGCGCACGCCGGTCCGTGAGCGTCTGGTGGAACTGTTCGGGCTGATCGGCGCGAGCGACCCGCGCGTGCTCGCCGCGCGCAACCGACTCACCTCGCTGCTGTTCTGAGGTCGGGGCCGCGTCCTACCCGCGGCTGATCGTCGGCACGTGCGGATCGTTCTGGTGGCGCAGCCAGATGGTCGACAGGGCCGGCAGCTTCATGGTGGCGATCGCCGTATCGCCTTCCGATTGCGCGTAGACGAGTCCGAGATTTCCGGAACCTCGCCCGCCGTACTCACCGGCGTCGGTGTTCAGGATCTCCTGCCATACACCTTCTTTCGGGAGGGAGAGCCGGTACCCCGCGCGCTCGACTCCCGCGAAGTTGCTCACCACGACAAGCCTGCCGCCGTGCGCGTCGCGCCGTTCGAAAGCGATCACGGTGGGATCCCAGCTCGGCGCACCCAGGCGGGAGAAGGACGATCCGTCGCTGTCACGCTCCCACAGTGGCGCCTGCGCTCGATACGTCCGATTGAGCGCTCCGACGAAGTCCTGTAGTTGCCGGTGTGAGGGCTGGTCGAGCAGCCACCAGTCGAGTTCTCTGCCCTCGGACCATTCGGCGAGTTGGCCGAACTCCTGCCCCATGAAGAGCAGCTTCTTCCCGGGATGGCCCCACATGTACGCCAGATAGGCGCGGGTGTTCGCGAGCTTGTGCCAGTGGTCGCCCGGCATCTTGGCGAGCAGACTGCCCTTGCCGTGCACGACCTCGTCGTGGCTGATCGGGAGCAGGTAGTTCTCCCCGAACGCGTACACGAAGGAGAATGTCATCTCGCCTTCGTGGTGCGCTCGATACATGGGGTCACGCTCGATGTACTGGAGTGAGTCGTTCATCCACCCCATGTTCCACTTGAACCCGAAGCCGAGTCCGGCGTGGTCGGTCGGAGCGGTGACGCCGGGGAAGCTGGTGGATTCCTCGGCGATCATCATGATGCCGGGGTGGAGGCGGTAGGCGGTCGCGTTGACTTCCTGGAGGAAGCGGATGGCCTCCAGGTTCTCCCGCCCGCCGTGGATGTTCGGCTCCCACGCACCGGCCTCGCGCGAGTAGTCGAGGTACAGCATCGAGGCGACGGCGTCGACGCGCAGGCCGTCCACGTGGAACTCGCTGAGCCAGAACAACGCGTTCGCGACGAGGAACCCTCGGACCTCGGGGCGCCCGTAGTCGAAGATCAGTGTGCCCCAGTCCTGGTGCTCGCCCCGGCGCGGGTCGGGATGCTCGTACAGCGGCTGACCGTCGAAGCGCGCGAGCGCGAACGCGTCCTTGGGGAAATGGCCGGGCACCCAGTCCATGATCACGCCGATGCCGGCCTGGTGGAGGCGGTCGATCAGGTAGCGGAGATCGTCAGGGCTGCCGAACCGGCTGGTCGGTGCGTAGTAGCCGCTGACCTGATAGCCCCAGGATCCACCGAAGGGGTGCTCGGCCAGCGGCATGAACTCGACGTGAGTGAAGCCGGTGTCCGTCACATGCTGGATGAGCGGTTCCGCGGCGTCGCGATAGGTGAGACCGCCGCGCCACGAACCGAGATGCACCTCGTAGATCGACAGAGGCTGCGCGACCGCGTGTGTGGCTGCGCGGCGGGTCATCCAGGCGCCGTCTCCCCAGTCGTAGCAGGAGGTCGCGACGACGGATGCGGTCGCGGGGGGCACTTCGGCGCGAGAGGCCATCGGGTCGGCCTTCAGGATCCAGGAGCCCTCCCGGGTGCGGATCTGGAACTTGTAGTGGTCTCCGACGCGCAGACCTGGGATGAAGAGCTCCCAGATGCCGCTGACGCCCATCGAACGCATCGCATGCGGCTCACCGCTCCAGCCGTTGTGGTCGCCGACGACGCGCACAGCAGTCGCATTCGGTGCCCAGACGGAGAACGCGACACCGTCTTCGCCGTCCAGGGTGCGAGCATGCGCTCCCAGCACCTGCCACAGCCGCTCGTGCCGACCCTCGGCGATGAGATGAAGATCGAGGTCGCCCAGCGTGGGGAGGTGACGGTACGGATCGCCGGCGATCGTCTCCTCATCTTCGCCGTAGGCGGTGGCGAGGCGATAGGCCACGGGTGGTCCGTCGTGCCGCGCCTCCCAGATCCCATGCGCGACATGCGCGAGCTCGACCCGACTCCCATCGGTGAAGACGGCCGCCACGTACGACGCGAGTGGACGTCGGGCGCGGATCACGGTGATGGTGCGATCTGCGGCGTCCCTGATCGGGTGCGAGCCGAGCACGGCGTGGGGTTCGTGGAACGCCCCTGCCGCGATCGCCTCCCACTCGGCGGATGCCGTGACGTCTTCGATGTAGCTCATGACCGCTCCTTCACCGTGAGGATGTGCACCGGCTCGGTGAAGGCGTCGAGGCGCACGTAGTTGTGGTCGTTCCAGGTCCACACCGCTCCGGTGAGCAGGTCCTCGACCTCGAAGCTCTCACCGGGTGCGATACCCCAGAGCGTCGTGTCGAGGTGCACGGTCGTCTCGCGTACCGAATGGGGGTCGACGTTCGCGACGACGATGATGGTGTCTGACCGGCCGGTGCCGGTGAAGGCGGCGTCCAGATGCTTGCTGTACACCAGCACGGCGTCGTCGTCGCTCCAGTGTGCGCGGAAGTTGCGGAGCTGTCGGAGGGCCGGGTGCGCACGTCGAATTCCATTGAGGGATCGCAGGAGCGGGGCGAGTGAATCACCCCGCTCCTCCTCGCCTTCCCAGTCTCGGAACTTGTACTCGTACTTCTCGTTGTCGATGTTCTCTTCCGAGCCGGGCCTGGCGACGTTCTCGAAGAGCTCGTAGCCCGCGTACACGCCGTACAGGGGGGCCGCGGTGGCTGCGATGCATGCGCGGATGCGATAGGCCGCTCGGCCTCCGAACTGCAGATACTCGGTCAGGATGTCGTGCGTGTTCACGAAGAGGTTCGGCCGCATGTAGTCGCTGGTCTCCTGCGACACGGAGGTGAGGAACTCCTCGAGCTCGGCTTTCGTGTTGCGCCAGGTGAAGTAGCTGTAGCTCTGCTGGAACCCGACGGCCGCGAGAGCCCGCATCACCGCGGGTCGGGTGAAGGCCTCCGCCAGAAAGATCACGTCCGGGTCCTCGGCGTTCACCACCGCGATGAGCCACTCCCAGAACTGCAGCGGCTTGGTGTGCGGGTTGTCGACGCGGAAAATCTTCACGCCCTGTCGGATCCAGTGCTGCACGATGCGCAGCATCTCGGCGTAGATGCCCTCCGGATCATTGTCGAAGTTCAGCGGATAGATGTCCTGGTACTTCTTGGGAGGGTTCTCGGCGTAAGCGATCGTGCCGTCCGGAAGCGTCGTGAACCACTCGGGGTGCTCGGTGACCCAGGGGTGATCGGGCGACGCCTGCAGGGCCAGATCGAGTGCGATCTCGAGACCCTCCTTGCGCGCCGCGCGGACGAAGGCCCGGAAGTCCTGCGCGGTGCCGAGGTCGGGGTGGATGGCGTCGTGTCCGCCGTCTGCCGAACCGATCGCGTACGGCGACCCGGGGTCGCCCGGCTCGGTGGTGAGCGTGTTGTTGCGTCCCTTGCGGTTGGTCGTGCCGATCGGGTGGATCGGCACGAGGTAGAGCACGTCGAAGCCCATAGCGGCGACCGCAGGCAGGCGCTTCGCCGCCGTGCGGAACGTGCCGCTCTTGACCGTGCCGTCCTTCAGTCGCTTCGCGCCCTCGGAGCGGGGGAAGAACTCGTACCAGGCGGCGACGCCTGCGGCGGTGCGGTCGACGACGATCGACTGCGCGTCCGACGTGGAGCGCAACGTGGTGGTGGGGCGGTCGGCGAAGAGCTGGGCGAGCCCGGCATCGGTCGACAGCCGAAGCGTGGTGGCCGCGTCGCCCCCAGCGAGAGAGGCCGCATCCGCGCGCAGCCGTGTGCGCTGCGCGGCGGGTCGATCCTTCTCCGCCGCCGCGCGTGTGAGCAGCTCGGCTCCGAGCGCCGCCATGACGTCGACGTCGACATCGGCAGCCACCTTCAGGGACGCCGCGTGTGCCCAAGTGGCGAAGTCATCCGAGAACGCCTCGAACCGATACGTCCACGTCCCCTGGACATCGAGTGCGATATCGACCGCCCATCGATCGGTGCCGTCGTTGCGGGGAGTCAGCCGATGCAGGCTTTCCTCGCCGCGCGGATCCGTGAGCCGGAGGTGCACGCCGATCGTGTCGTGCCCTTCTCGGAACGCGACGACACCGAACGGGACGACCTCTCCCACGAATGCCTTCGCGGGATAGCCGCCGGGAACAGAGGGAGTGCCGTCGGAGAGGGGGATCCTGGTCGCGCGGAGATCTCGTCTGCCGGTATCACCCGCCAGGGCGCGCGTCGGGATCTGAGCGGAGCTCCGAAGAGCCGAGGACCGGGTACCAGCACGTGCAGCCACCCCCCGAATGTACCGCGCGGAGGGGACCGCGGGTAGCGACCGCTCCGGGTGCGTCGGCGAGCAATCTCATTCCACGCGGAAGAGCCTCATCGAGGTACCCGGGATCGGCAGGATGTCACCGGGGGCGAACGACTCGTGAGTGTCAGACGGACGCTCGTCCGCACTCGACCACAGGGAGACGAACCGAGTCGCGTCCTCGATCTCGTCCGGCAGCCGGACGTCGATCGGCGACTCGGTGCCGTGCACGATCAGCAGGATGCGGTTGTACTGCTCGCGATCCGGGGTTGATGCCGCGACATATTGGAGCGTGCGATTACCGGGGTCCGTCCACTGCCCGCTCTCCATGGTCTCCCCGTTCTGGTCGAACCAGTCCATGACCGAGGCATTCGGAATGTGCTCGCCGAGCCGGGCGTAGCGGCTCGGACGCAGGGCGGGGTTCGAAGCGCGGAGTGCGATGAGTCGGGAGACGTGCGCGCGCAGGTCGTGTTGCCACGGCTCGAACTCCCAGCCCAGCCACGTCAGGGCAGAGTCCTGCGCATACGCGTTGTTGTTGCCGCGTTGTGTGCGGCCCACCTCATCGCCCGCTGTCAGCATGGGGATGCCCGCCGACAGCAGCAGGGTGCCCAGGAGGTTTCGCATGGCCTTGCGACGCGCAGCGAGGATGGTCGGATCGTCGGTGGGGCCTTCCACTCCATGGTTGAACGCGCGGTTCATGTCGGCGCCGTCGCGGTTCTGTTCCCCGTTCGCCTCGTTGTGCTTGACATCGTACGAGACCAGATCGTGCAGTGTGAAGCCGTCGTGCGCGGTCACGAAGTTGACGCTGGCGAGCGGGCCGCGATCCTCGCTGAAGGTGTTGGACGAGCCGGCGAGACGAGTCGCGAAGCCGCCGATGCCGACCGGGGCGGAAGCACGTCGCGCATAGTCGATGTCGCTGAGCCAGAAGTTGCGGACGCGGTCACGGTACCGGTCGTTCCACTCGTGCCATCCGGCCGGGAAGTTGCCGGTCTGCCATCCGCCGAGTCCCACGTCCCACGGCTCGGCGATGAGCTTCGTATCGCTCAGGATCGGGTCGTTCGCGATGGCGGTGAGCAGGGGGTGCTCCGGCGTGTAGGTGTGCGATGCGTCGCGGGCGATCGCGGTGGCGAGGTCGAAACGGAAGCCGTCGATCTGCATCTCCTGGGCCCAATAGCGCAAGGAATCGAGCACCAGTCGCGCACCGGCATCCGTCGATGTGTTCAGCGTGTTCCCGCACCCGGTGGTGTCGATGTAGACACCGGACTCGTCCTGCCGGTAGTAGCTGGCGTTGTCAATCCCCCGCAGGCTCGAGCGCGGACCTCCGATGCCCTCTTCGGACGTGTGGTTGTAGACGACGTCGAGGATGATCTCGATCCCGGCTTCGTGCAGCAGGCGCACCATCCCCTTGAACTCGGCGAGCACGGCCTCCGGACCTTGCTTACGCGCGTCCTCACTGGCGTAGGCGTTGTGGGGGGTGAAGAAGTTGAGGGTGTTGTAGCCCCAGTAGTTCGTGAGTCCGCGTTCGAGAAGCCGTGGTTCCGGGACGAAGGCGTGCACGGGGAGCAGCTCGACGGAGGTGATGCCGAGCTCATGGAAGTACGCGATCATCGCGGGATGAGCGAGTCCGGCGTAGGTGCCGTGCAGCGCAGGCGGAACGTCGGGGTGACGCTTGGTGAGTCCTTTGAGATGGCCCTCGTAGATCACCGTTCGGTCGAGAGGGACACGGGGTTTCCGGGAGTCGCCCCAGTCGAACCCGTCGACGATGACGACCGAGCGCCATTCCTCGTAGCCATCGCCCTGCGCGAGCCCTCGCGCGTAAGGATCCAACAGCAACGTCTCGGGATTGAAGGTGTTGCCCGGGCCATGCGGGCCGCCGACACGGATGGCGTAGCGTGTGCCCGCCTGCAAGAGGGGCGTCGTGACCTGCCAGATGCCGCCGGGGAGTCGCTCGAGGGCGACCTGATCTGTCGCCCAATCGAGGTCGGTGGCATCGAAGACGACGAGCTCGACGGAGGATGCATTCTGCGACCAGACGCGGAGCGTGCCGCCCCCGTCGTGCAGGCGCACGCCGAGGTCGTCGAGTGCGGATCCGCCGGGCACAGTGAAGTCTCGGGACTCGGGCATGAGTACACACTAGGCGGATGTGACCCGGTGCCAGCGCATCGCGCACTCGGTTCCCTGCGCCCTGGGGGTGTGGAAATGGGGGAGCATGGACCTATGCGGCACTATCTCGATCACGCGGCGACCACCCCGCTGCGGCCGGAGGCGCGTGACGCCTGGCTGGCTGCTTCCGAGCTGGTGGGCAACGCCTCATCGACGCATGGCGCCGGGCAGGATGCCCGACGGCTGCTGGAGGACTCGAGGGAGCGCGTGGCGGCCGTGCTCGACGCCGACCCGATCGAGGTCGTGTTCACCTCGGGTGGCACCGAGTCGATCAACCTCGCATTGCAGGGGCTCTGGCATGCGCGAGCGGCGGGGACGGACGGCATCGTGCTCCCCGACGCGGAGCACCACGCGACCATGGACACGGTCGCGGCTCTGGCGGCGGAGGGAGCCGCCGTGCGCGCTGTCCCTGTGCAGTCGGACGGGCGCATCGCCGCGTCGGATTTTGCGGAACGGCTGCCCGGCGCCGCCCTCGCCACCGCCCTCGTCGCGAACAACGAGGTCGGGACGATCAACGATGCCGCGTCGCTTGCCATGGTGTCGGCATCGGCAGGAGTTCCCCTGCATCTCGACGCCGTCGCGGCGCTCGGACACGTTCCCCTGTCGTTCCGTGGATTGCGCGGGGCAGCTGATGCGGGATCCGGTCTGGTGGCGTTGAGCGCTGCCGGTCACAAGATCGGAGCTCCGGTCGGCGTCGGTGCGCTGGTGGTGGCGCGCACGGCCAACCTCACCGCGCTCCTCCGGGGCGGTGCGCAACAGCGCGGCCTCCGCGCCGGGACGCAGGACGTCGCCGGTACGGCGGCATTCGCCACGGCGATCGAGCTTGCCGAGCGCGAACGGGAGGCGGAGAGCGCACGTCTCGCGGCTCTGCGCGATCGTCTTGTCGCCGGGATCAGATCGCGTGTGTCCGCAGCTGTGCTGCTCGGCGATCCGCACGCGCGTCTCCCCGGCAATGCGCACCTGCTCTTTCCCGGGGCGGTCGGCGAGAGCATGCTGTTCCTCCTCGACGTCGCCGGTGTCGCGGCGTCCACCGGATCTGCCTGCCAAGCCGGCGTGGCTGAACCCTCGCACGTCGTGATCGCGATGGGCCGGGGGGAGCAGGACGCCCGGAGCGTGCTTCGATTCACACTGGGGCGAACATCCACGGATGCGGATGTGGATGCGGTGCTCGCGGTGATCGCCGACGCCTATTCGCGCGCGTCCGGGTCCGGCACAGGTGCCCGCTCGTAGACTGGACCCATGCGGATACTGGCAGCGATGAGCGGGGGAGTGGATTCCGCCGTGGCGGCCGCGCGCGCCGTGGAGGCAGGGCATGACGTGGTCGGAGTGCACCTGGCACTCTCGCGTGCCGGAGGAACGCTGCGCACCGGCAGCCGCGGCTGCTGCACGATCGAGGATGCGATGGATGCGCGCCGTGCCGCCGACCGCCTCGGCATTCCGTTCTACGTGTGGGACTTCTCCGAGCGTTTCCGCGACGACGTGATCGATGATTTCATCTCCGAGTATCAGGCAGGACGCACGCCCAACCCGTGCATGCGCTGCAACGAGAAGATCAAGTTCGCCGCGCTGCTCGAGCGGGCGATCGAGCTCGGTTTCGACGCGGTGTGCACGGGGCACTACGCCACTCTCGTCGAGGGCGAGTCCGGACTGGAACTGCACCGGGCGTCCGACAACGCCAAGGACCAGTCGTACGTGCTCGGCGTGCTGAACGCCGAACAGCTCGCTCACACCTATTTCCCCCTCGGCACGACGCCCTCCAAGGCCGTCGTTCGTGCGGAGGCGGCAGAGCGCGGCTTGACGGTCGCGCAGAAGCCGGACAGCCACGACATCTGCTTCATCCCTGATGGCGACACCCGCGGCTGGCTGGCTGAGAAGGTCGGTACGGCCACAGGTGACATCGTCGATCGATCCGGAGCCGTGGTCGGCTCGCACGAGGGCGCCCATGGGTTCACGGTCGGTCAGCGCCGCGGGCTGAAGCTCGGCGTTCCCGCGCCCGACGGCAAGCCGCGTTTCGTGCTGGAGGTGCGTCCCGTGTCGAACACGGTCGTGGTCGGTCCCAAGGAGGCGCTCGCGATCGGAGAGATCTCGGGTGCGCGCTTCAGCTGGGCCGGTGCGGGTCCCGCAGACGCCGAGTTCCTCTGCCACGTGCAGATCCGCGCGCATGCGGAGCCGGTGCCGGCAACCGCCTTCGTCACGGCGGACGGCGTGCGCGTCGTGCCAGAGCAGCCGCTCGACGGCGTCGCCCCGGGACAGACCGCCGTGTTGTACATCGGCACCCGCGTGCTCGGCCAGTTCACGATCGATACGACCGTGTCGGCGGTGCCTGTCGGCGTCTGACCCTCGCGGAACAGCGAGGCACCGGAGCGATGTCGGTGCACGCTCGTAGACTGACGGGGTGCCTGAGAACATCTCGCTGGAAGACGCCCGAATCGAGGCCGAAGAGCTGACGACTCGCATCCTCGAGGCGAAGGACGCATACTACGGTCGCGATACCTCCGTCGTAGACGATTTCACCTACGACGGGTGGATGCATCGGCTCGAGGAGCTCGAGAGGCTGCATCCTGAGCTGCAGGGCCAGGATTCCCCCACGCAGATGGTCGGAGCCGCGGAGGCCACAGGACTCGCGACGATCGAGCATGCCGAGCGGATGCTGAGCCTCGACAACGTGTTCTCGCTCGACGAGCTCAGGGACTGGGCGGCGAAGACGCAGGCCGCGGCCGGGCGTGATGTCGCGTGGCTGACCGAGCTGAAGATTGATGGCCTCGCCATCAACCTCCGCTACGAGCACGGTGTGCTCACCTCGGCAGCCACACGCGGTGACGGTCGTGTCGGCGAAGTCGTGACCGAGAACGCTCTGCGCCTCCGCGACATACCGGAGCGGCTCGTCGGCCACGGGCATCCGGCCATCGTCGAGGTGCGTGGAGAGGTGTTCATCCCCGTCGCCGCTTTCGAGCGGCTGAACGCTGCACAGGCAGCTTTCCGCGAACGCGCCTACAACGATGCGCTGAGCCGGTGGGAGGCACGCCGCGGGGCCAAGAAGCCGTTCGACGAGGAGAAGGCCAAGACTGCGGCGGCACGACGTTTCCCATCGTTCGCGAACCCGCGCAATGCCGCCAGTGGCGGACTCCGGCAGCAGATCGACAAGAAGGAGGGCCTCGAACTCGAAGCCGGACTGCTGCGCATCGAGTCGCTCGCGCTCTACGTGCACGGCATCGGAGCGTGGGAGAACCCTCCCGTGGCCTCCCAGAGCGAGGTGTACCGCCTGCTCGCGGAGTGGGGCCTGCCGACCAGCCCGCACACCAAGGTTTGTGCGACGATCGACGACGTCACCGACTTCGTCGCCTATTTCGGTGAGCATCGACACGATGTCGAGCATGAGCTCGACGGCATCGTGGTCAAGGTCGACGAGCTCTCCCTGCACGACGAGCTCGGTGCGACGAGCCGCGCACCACGCTGGGCGATCGCCTACAAGTACCCGCCTGAGGAGGTGCAGACCACGCTCCTCGACATCGTGGTGTCCGTGGGTCGCACCGGCAGAGCGACTCCCTTCGCGGTCATGGCGCCGGCGCATGTGGCGGGATCGGTCGTGCGGCAGGCGACACTGCACAACAAGGACGTGGTCAAGGCCAAGGGCGTGCTGATCGGCGACACTGTCGTGCTCCGGAAGGCGGGCGACGTGATCCCCGAGGTGCTGGGCCCGGTGGTCGAGCGGCGGGACGGCTCCGAGCGCGAGTTCGTGATGCCCGAGAACTGCCCGGAGTGCGGAACTCCGTTGCGCGCTATGAAAGAGGGCGACATCGACCTCCGCTGCCCGAATGCCCGGTCATGTCCGGCGCAGGTGCGAGGTCGCGTCGAGCACATCGGCTCGCGCGGTGCTCTTGATGTCGAGGCGCTCGGAGAGGTCACCGCGGCGGCGCTGACCCAGCCGACGACGCCGGAGGTGCCTCCCTTGGTCACCGAGGCGGGGTTGTTCGCCCTCACGCTCGACCAACTGGTACCGATCGAGCTGGTCGTGCGCGATTCCGAGACCGGGCTCCCGAAGGAGGACGACGACGGCGCCGTGAAGACGAGGGCGCCGTTCCGGCGGAACCCGACGGCAGCAGAGAAGAAGGCGGGCAAGGACGGCCCTCAACCCTCATCGCAGGCATTGACGCTGCTGGCCGAGCTGGAGAAGGCGAAGACCAAGGAGCTGTGGCGGTTGCTCGTGTCGCTGAACATCCGGCACGTCGGGCCCGTCGCGGCTCGTGCGCTGGCCCAGTGGTTCGGATCGCTCGACGCAATCCGTTCGGCGTCGCGCGAGGAGCTGGCCGCCGTGGAGGGCGTCGGAGGAATTATCGCCGATTCGCTGCTCGACTGGTTCGAGGTCGAATGGCATCAGGAGATCGTGCAGGCGTGGGCCGATGCCGGGGTGCAGTGGACGACGCCGGGGCATCCGGGCCCTGGGGCAGCTGTGGCCGCGGGGGGAGTGCTCGACGGCGTGACCGTGGTCGCGACGGGCTCGCTCGACGGGTACACGCGGGATGGTGCGCAGGAGGCGATCATCCGGGCCGGTGGCAAGGCGGCATCGAGTGTGTCCAAGAAGACCGACTTCGTGGCCGCAGGGCCGGGTGCCGGCTCGAAGCTCGCCAAAGCGGAAGAGCTCGGACTGCGCATCCTCGACGCCGCTCAGTTCCATATCCTCGTGACGGAAGGTCCCGACGCCCTCCCGCCTGCCGACTCCGCGGGAACCTGACGCTCTGATGACAAAAGAGCGGGACCGGCGAACCGGTCCCGCTCTTCACGGATGCTGCGTCGCTCAAGCCTTGTGGCGAGGCTTACGGAACGGCTTCTCGTCACGATCCGTGCGCGCCGGGCGCTCGTCGCGGTCGCGGCGCTCAAAACGGTCTCCGCGGCCTCCGTCGCTGTCGCGCGGCCCACTGTTGCGTCGACCCATTGGTCCACGGTCCGGCTTGATCTCGATCAGACGGCCCGAGATGCGGGTGTCGCGGAGCTTGTCGAGTACAGCGGGGCTCAGGTTCGAGGGCAGCTCGACGGTCGAGAAGTCGGGACGGATGTTGATGACACCGAAGTCATCGCGTCCGAGCCCGCCCTCGTTCGCCAGCGCGCCGACGATCTGACGCGGCTCGACACGGTGGCGGCGGCCGACCTCGATGCGGTAGGCGGTGTAGTCGCCGCGTCCACGGCGTTCGGTGCGTGGCTCGCGGGTGCCTCGCTCGCGGGGCGGACGGCTGTCGGCCTCGAGCGCCTTGGCGAGCGGGTCGTCTGCCGGGTCGAGCAGCAGCGGGGTGTCGCCCTGCACCACGATCGCGAGCGCCGCGGCCACATCGGCCTCGGGCACATCGTGGTTGCGCACGTAGTGGGCGATCACGTCGCGGAACTTGTCGACACGCGCGGCATCGCCCAGCGCTGCGGTGATCGCATCATCGAAGCGGGCGAGACGCGTGGTGTTCACGTCGTCCGTGCTGGGGAGCTGCATCTGCGTCGGGACCTGACGCGTCGCCTTCTCGATGTGCTTGAGCAGGTAGCGCTCGCGCGGCGTGATGAAGCTGATCGCGTCACCGCTGCGACCGGCACGGCCGGTGCGTCCGATGCGATGCACATACGACTCGGTGTCGGTGGGAATGTCGAAGTTGATGACGTGGCTGATGCGCTCGACGTCGAGACCACGTGCGGCGACGTCGGTCGCGACGAGAATGTCGAGCTTGCCTGCCTTCAGCTGGTTCACGCTGCGCTCGCGCTGCGCCTGGGGGACGTCTCCGTTGATCGCCGCAGCGGAATAGCCGCGGGCCCGCAGCTTCTCGGCAAGGGTCTCGGTCTCGTTCTTGGTGCGGACGAAGACGATCATCCCGTCGAAGTTCTCGACCTCGAGGATGCGGGTGAGCGCGTCGACCTTCTGAGCGTAGGACACCACGAGGTAGCGCTGCGTGATGTTCGTACCGGTCGCGGTCTTGGACTTGATGCTGATCTCTTCCGGATCGCGCAGGTACTTCTGCGCGAGGCGACGGATCTGCGGGGGCATGGTCGCCGAGAACAGGGCGACCTGCTTCTCCACCGGCGTCTGTGCGAGGATCTGCTCCACATCTTCCGCGAAGCCCATCTTCAGCATCTCGTCGGCCTCGTCGAGTACCAGGTACTGGAGCTGGGAGAGGTCGAGGGTGCCCTTGGCGAGATGGTCCATGATGCGGCCGGGTGTTCCGACGATCACGTGCACGCCGCGGCGCAGGGCAGAGAGCTGCACGCCGTACGCCTGTCCGCCGTAGACGGGCAGCATGTGCACGCCCTTCATCTTGGACGCGTACGACTCGAAGGCTTCGCAGACCTGCAGTGCGAGCTCACGGGTCGGCGCCAGCACGAGGGCCTGGGGCGACTTCTGCGAGACGTCGAGGCGCTCGAGGACGGGAAGTGCGAAGGCCGCGGTCTTACCGGTTCCGGTCTGAGCCATGCCGACGACATCGCGTCCGGCGAGGAGGGTGGGAATCGTCGCGGCTTGAATGGGGGAAGGGGTCTCGTATCCGAGATCACGGATCGCCTTGAGGACGGGCCCGGTGATGCCGAGTTCCTCGAATCCGGGGGTCGCGGGGGAGTCCTCGGGGGCGTCGGTCAGCACTGCATCTTCAGGAGTCACTGACCAAGGGTAGCGCGGCGCACGGCTCCCTGCCTGTGAGCGGGTCCTCAGGCACCCGTCGTGAGGGCCAGGAGCTTCTCTTTCACCTGCCGGCGGAGCACCTTGCCGATGAGGGATTTCGGCAGCTCATCGACGACGAAGATCCTGCGTGGCACCTTGTAGGGGGTCAGGATCGTGCGGGCGAAGTCGCGGATGGCCTCGACATCGAGATCGGCGGTACCGTCGACGACGATCGCCGCCACCACCTCCTCGCCCGAGTGTTCGCTGGGCAACCCGACCACGGCGGCGTCCACCACCCGCGGATGCTGGCGCAGCACGTTCTCGACCTCGGTCGGTGCCACGTTGAAGCCGCCCGTGATGATCAGCTCCTTGATCCGGTCGACGATGCGGATGAAGCCGGCGGCATCGATCGTGACGATGTCGCCTGTGCGGAACCACCCGTCGACGAAGACCGCATCGGTCTCCTCGGGCTTGCCGTAGTAGCCGGAGAACACCTGTGGTCCTCTCACGACCAACTCTCCGGGCGAACCTGCGGGGACGTCGGCAGACGGATTCTCGGGGTCGACGACTCTGCACTCCGTGCCGGGAAGCGGAAGGCCGACCGTGCCGGGGACGCGGTTGGCCGCCACCGGGTTCGCCATCAGCACCGGGGAGCATTCGCTGAGCCCGTAGCCTTCGACGAGGTAGCCGTGGGTCGCCTTCTCGAACGGTACGACGAGCTCGTGCGGCAGCGCCATGGCACCGGAGATCGCGACCTCGACACCCGCCAGCGACACGCCCTTCTGCGTTGCGGCGGCGAGCAGGCGGTCGGCAATCGGGGGCACGAGCGGCAGGAACGTCGCCGGGTGCTTCTTCATCACGTCGAGCACCAGATCGGGGTCGAACTTCGGGAACAGCACGAGGCGCGCTCCCATCGACATCGCGAACGTGAGACACAGTGTCAGGCCGTAGGCGTGGAACATCGGCAGCACGGCGTAGACGACGCACCCCTTGCCGCGCTGGATCGATGGGACCCAGGCCTGCGCCTGAGCCGCGTTGGCGAGCAGGTTGCGATGCGTGAGCGCCGCCCCCTTCGGTGTGCCCGTGGTGCCGGACGTGTACTGGATGATCGCCAGGTCGTCGGTGGACGGAGTGGGGTGGGATGCGGGAAGCGGATCAGTGGAGAGCAGCGCCTCCCACGGCACGGTTCCGCGCACCTTCTCGGTCAGGGCCGCACGCGACTCGCGCGCCTTGGCGACGGGAAGCCGCAGGGCGAATCGGGTGAGGAATGGCATCGACCGTGTGACATCCACCGAGATCAAGGTGTCGACGGCGAGATCAGAGGGGAACTCCTGGACCGTGGAAACGACCTTGTTCCAGACGATCGCATGCTTCGCGCCGTGGTCCTCGAACTGCTTGCGCAGCTCGCGCGGCGTGTACAGCGGATTGTGCTCGACGACGACCGCGCCCAGGCGCAGGACGGCGTAGAAGGCGACGATGTGCTGCGGGCAGTTCGGCAGCACGATCGCGACGGGATCGCCGGCGCGCACGCCGCGGTCGCGCAGGCCGGCGGCGGCGCGATCGATCGCCGACTGCAGCTCCGCGTACGTGGTCTCACGTCCGAAGAACTGCAACGCCGGTGCGTCGGGGTAGTCCCGAGCGGACGCGGCGACGATGTCGATGAGCGAACCGGAAACAGGGGCGAGGTCTTCCGGGACGCCGGCGGCGTAGCTGGCGACCCACGGGCGAGGAGGCTGGAACGTGCTCACCCGCTCAGCATAGGCCGCGTCCCGGGAGCGGCGGGCGAGCGGCGGCGGGCGTGACAACTAGACTTGGGCCGTGTCTGAAATCACCCCTGATCTTGTACGCCATCTCGGTGTGCTCGCGCGCATCCAGCTGAACGACGACGAGGTGTCGCGGCTCACGGGCCAGCTCGACGCCATCGTGGACAACATCGCGAAGGTGTCCGAGGTGGCAACCGACGACATCGTCGCGACGAGCCACCCGATTCCGCTGAGCAATGTCTTCCGTCCCGATGTGGTCGGCACGACGCTCACGCACGAGCAGGTGCTCCAGAACGCACCGGATGCCGCCGACGGCCGCTTCCGCGTCACGGCGATCTTGGGAGAAGAGCAGTGAGCGACATCATCCGACTGACCGCGGCAGAACTCGCCGCGAAGCTCGCGTCGCGCGAGGTGTCGAGCGTCGAGGCGACGCAGGCGCACCTCGACCGCATCGCCGCGGTGGACGGCGACGTCCACGCCTTCCTGCACATCAACGCCCATGCGCTCGACACGGCTGCGGCGATCGACGCTCAGCGCGCGGCGGGGGAGGACCTGGGTCCTCTCGCCGGCGTCCCCCTGGCGATCAAGGACGTCCTGGTCACGACCGATCAGCCCACCACCAGCGGCTCGCGCATCCTCGAGGGCTACCTCTCGCCGTATGACGCCACCGTGGTCGCCCGTTCCCGCGCCGCCGGCCTCGTGCCGCTGGGCAAGACCAACATGGACGAGTTCGCCATGGGGTCCTCCACGGAGCACTCGGCCTACGGTCCCACCCGCAACCCGTGGGACCTCGACCGCATCCCCGGCGGATCCGGTGGGGGCTCGGCCGCCGCCGTCGCCGCCTTCGAGGCGCCGATCGCGCTCGGCTCCGACACCGGCGGGTCCATCCGCCAGCCGGCCCACGTCACCGGAACGGTCGGCGTGAAGCCGACCTACGGCGGAGTCAGCCGCTACGGCGCCATCGCTCTGGCGTCGAGCCTGGACCAGGTCGGCCCGGTCTCCCGGACCGTCCTCGATGCCGGACTGCTGCACGATGTCATCGGAGGCCACGACCCGAAGGACTCCACCTCCCTCAGCGACCAGTGGCCGTCGTTCGCCGCCGCGGCGCGCGAAGGCGCACGCGGCGATGTGCTCAAGGGGCTGAAGGTCGGTGTCATCCGCGAGCTCCCCGACAGCGGCTTCCAGCCCGGAGTCGCCGAGTCGTTCCGCAGCGCGCTCGCGCTCATGGAGGCTCAGGGAGCGGAGATCGTCGAGATCGGCGCTCCGCACTTCGAGTACGGCGTCGCCGCCTACTACCTGATCCTCCCCGCCGAGGCATCGAGCAACCTTGCGAAGTTCGACTCGGTTCGCTTCGGCCTGCGCGTCACTCCGGACGGGAACCCCACGGTCGAGGACGTCATGTCCGCGACGCGCGATGCCGGATTCGGTGACGAGGTCAAGCGACGCATCATCCTCGGCACCTATGCGCTGTCCGCCGGATACTACGACGCGTACTACGGCAGCGCCCAGAAGGTCCGCACGCTGATCCAGCAGGACTTCGCCGCGGCCTTCGCCGACGTCGACGTGATCGCGACGCCGTCGGCTCCGACCACGGCGTTCAAGCTCGGTGAGAAGATCGACGACCCGCTGCAGATGTACCTGAACGACATCACGACAATTCCGGTGAACCTCGCCGGAGTGCCCGGCATCTCGATCCCCAGCGGTCTCGCCGCCGAGGACGGCCTGCCCGTCGGCATCCAGTTCATCGCCCCGGCGAGGGAGGACGCCCGTCTGTACCGCGTCGGCGCCGCGCTCGAAGCGGTGCTCCTCGACTCCTGGGGTGCGCCGCTCCTCACGCGTGCACCGCGGTTGAGCGAACGCAGCGAGACGAACCACGCAGGAGGGAACCGCTGATGGCCACCGCCAAGCTCATGGACTTCGACAAGGCGCTCGAGCTGTTCGAGCCGGTTCTCGGATTCGAGGTGCACGTCGAGCTGAACACCAACACCAAGATGTTCTCCGACGCCCCGAACCCGGCGAACGAGGCCTTCCACTCCGCCGCGCCGAACACGCTCATCGCGCCCGTGGACCTCGGCCTGCCCGGCTCGCTGCCGGTCGTGAACGAGACCGCGATCCGCTCGTCGATCAGTCTGGGTCTCGCCCTCGGCTGCTCGATCGC
Organism: Microbacterium croceum; assembly: GCF_023091245.1. NCBI lineage: Bacteria > Bacillati > Actinomycetota > Actinomycetes > Micrococcales > Microbacteriaceae > Microbacterium > Microbacterium croceum. Next base: position 2,356,469 of record NZ_JAHWXN010000001.1, read on the forward strand.
CGATTCGAGCCGGTTCGCGCGGAAGAACTACTTCTACCCCGACCTGGGCAAGAACTACCAGATCTCGCAGTACGACGAGCCGATCGCGTTCGAGGGCTCTGTCGAGGTCGAGCTCGAGGACGGCACTCTCGTGACGATCCCGATCGAGCGGGCGCACATGGAGGAGGACGCCGGCAAGCTCACCCACATGGGTGGTGCGACCGGCCGCATCCAGGGTGCGGAGTACTCGCTCGTCGACTACAACCGCGCGGGCGTTCCTCTCGTGGAGATCGTGACCAAGGTGATCTTCGGGGCAGAGCACCGTGCTCCCGAGGTCGCGAAGGCCTACGTCTCGACGATCCGCGACATCGTGCGCAGCCTCGGCATCTCCGAGGCACGCCTCGAGCGCGGCAACCTCCGCTGTGATGCCAACGTCTCGCTGCGCCCGCGCGGCACCGAGAAGCTGGGCACGCGCACCGAGACGAAGAACGTCAACTCGATGCGTTCGGTCGAGCGCGCTGTGCGGTACGAGATCCAGCGGCAGGCGCAGATCCTCGCCGACGGCGGCACGATCACTCAGGAGACGCGTCACTGGCACGAGGACACCGGCACGACCTCGCCCGGTCGTCCGAAGTCCGACGCCGACGACTACCGTTACTTCCCCGAGCCCGATCTGCTGCCCGTCCAGCCGGCGCCGGAGCTGATCGAGGAGCTGCGGGCTGCATTGCCCGAGCAGCCCGTCGCGCGCCGCCGCCGTCTGAAGGCGGACTGGGGCTTCACCGACCTGGAGTTCCAGGACGTCCGTAACGGCGGCCTGATCGATGAGGTCGAGGCGACGATCGCCGCCGGGGCCACTCCCGCGACAGCTCGCAAGTGGTGGACGGGCGAGATCAGCCGCTTGGCGAACGCGCACGAGAAGGACGCCGCCGCCCTGATCAGCCCGCAGAACGTGGCTGCGCTGCAGCTGCTCGTCGATGCGGGAACCCTGACGGACAAGCTCGCACGCCAGGTGCTCGAAGGTGTCATCGCCGGAGAGGGCACGCCGCAGGAGGTCGTCGACGCCCGCGGACTCGCTGTGGTGTCGGATGACGGTGCGCTCATCGCCGCGATCGATGAGGCTCTCGCCGCTCAGCCCGACGTGCTCGCGAAGATCCAGGACGGTAAGGTCCAGGCGGCCGGCGCCGTGATCGGTGCCGTGATGAAGGCCATGAAGGGCCAGGCCGACGCCGCTCGGGTGCGCGAACTGGTTCTCGAGCGCGCAGCGCAGTAACCCTCGACCTTGGGCCTCCATGTCGGAGGCCCTAGGGAGAATGGTCATATGGGACACGGCGATGGTAGAGGGCGGACCGTCTCGCCCGCGGATGCCGATGACTCCGGCACCCGTATCCTCCACGTCGACATGGACGCGTTCTATGCAGCGGTCGAGGTGCTCGACGATCCCCGCCTGCGGGGGCTGCCGCTGATCATCGGCGCCCCGGACGGACGATCCGTCGTGTCCAGCGCGTCCTATGAGGCCCGACGCTACGGAGTACGCGCAGCGATGCCGGTCGCCCAGGCTATGCGGCTGTGCCCGACAGCGCGCATCGTGATGCCGCATTTCCACCGCTATCAAGAGGTCTCGCGCCAGGTGATGGCGATCTTCGAGTCGTTCACGCCCCTGGTCGAGCCGCTCTCTGTCGATGAGGCCTTCCTCGATGTCCAGGGCGTCCGGCGGCTCTGGGGGAGCCCTGCCCAGATCGCCGCGCTGATCCGCGAGCGCGTGAGTGCGGAGGTCGGGATCACCTGCAGCGTCGGTGTGGCCGCCACCAAGCATGTGGCGAAGATGGCGTCCACCGTGGCGAAGCCCGATGGCATGTTGGTCGTATCCGCCGCCGACACTCTCGATTTCCTCTCGCCACGTCCGGTCCGTGCGATGTGGGGGGTGGGCCCGAAGGCTGCAGAAGCCCTCGAGGCGCGCGGCATCAGGACCATCCAGGACATCCGCGACGCGCCGCACGAGATGCTCGACCGCGCGGTCGGAACGGCGCTGAGCGCGCGGCTCGCCCAGCTCGCCAGAGGACAGGACGCCCGGATCATCGAGACCGATCGCGTCGAGAAGAGCGTCGGGCATGAGGAGACCTTCGACGACGACGTCACCGACAGGGTCTTCCTCCGCGGGGAGCTGCTGCGGCTCGCGGATCGGGTCGCCGCCAGACTTCGTCGTGCCGGGTGGGAAGCGGGCACGGTGTCGATCAAGGTGCGCTTCGATGACTTCCGCACCCTCAGCCGCTCGCAGACGCTGACCGAGCCGACGGCGGTGGGGCAGCGTATCGGCGAATCGGCGAATACGCTGTTCGAGCAGATCGAGCGGCGCGACCCGATCCGTCTCGTCGGAGTCCGTGCCGAGAAACTCCGCCCTGCCGGGGGAGGCGGGCTCGGCCTGTGGGACGACGATGAGGACTGGCGCCGTGTAGAGGGGGCTGTCGACGACGCGGTCGCGCGTTTCGGGACTGCCACGATCACGCGGGCTCGCCACCTGGGGCGCGACGACGGGCGCGGCGCAGTACAGCATCCGAAGGCGCATGGTCTCGACTGACCCCGCGCTCACGCGTTCTGTCGAGTACCGTGGGATCATGCCGAACATCGCACTGGAACTCGGAAAGCAAGCTGCAACCTTCGGCGTGAAGAGCGCCTACGGCGAACCGCAGGACGTCGACGGCGTCAGCATCACCCCAGTCGCCTTCACGTACTCGGGCTTCGGGGGCGGCAGCGGTGATGGCGCAGAAGGCGGCGGTGGGGGCGGCGTGTCCGTTCCCGTGGGCGTCTACGTGCGCCGCGAGGAGGGACTCCGGTTCGAGCCGAACATCGTGACGCTTCTCGTCGTGGCTGTACCGTTCGTCTGGGTCGCCGGTCGCGCATTCAGCCGAATCATCCGTGCCCTCAAGAAGTGACGATCCCGTCGCGGCCGCACTCGAGCGTGCCGCGACACTGATCGCGCAGGACATCCGCGCTCTCGCGGCAGCGAACCCCGTCGTACTCATCGACGGGCGAAGCGGTGCGGGCAAGTCATCGTTGGCGACCAGGGTGGCGAGGCAGTGGCCGCTGACCGAGCGTGTGCAGGTCATCGCGCTCGACTCGCTGTATCCGGGATGGGACGGGCTCGACGCGGGAGTCGCGCACGTCCTGGACGGTGTGCTGCGTCCGCATGGACGCGGCTACCTCGGTACCTGGAACCGCTGGGACTGGGAGAGCGAAGCGACGGCAGAGAGCCATGCGGTCGACCCGGCGCTCGGGGTGATCATCGAGGGTAGCGGGGCGCTGACGCCGGCCACGGCCGCTCTCGCCGATGTGCGCGTGTGGGTGGATGCGGCGGATACGGTCAGGAAGGCGCGGGCGCTCGCACGTGATGGCGATACCTACCGGCCCCACTGGGATCGATGGGCTGCGCAGGAGTTGCGCCATGTGGAGCGCGACGACCCGCGTGCACACGCGACTCGAATCGTCGAGATCCCCTGACGATCGACCTGTTCAGTCGAACTCGTCCGCGGCGGTGATCACCGTCTCGAGGCGATACCCGAGCCAGTCGTAGATGCCGTAGCGGTCATCTTCCGGATCGTGATCGTCGTCGGACGTGATGCCCAGACGGGTGGCGATGACGAGGCGGAGCGCGGTGAGCGTGCGCATCCACGCGTCGATGTCCGTGGCGCGGATGACCACGTCGCGCGGTGCCAGCGCATCGGCCTCGGTGAGGTCATCCACTGCCTGGAAACCCTGGAGCGCGTTGTGCACGGTGTGCGCATCGAGGAGACGACGATCGAGCAGATCCTCGCGAGTGCTCGCCGTGAAGGAGTCCGATGCTTCCTCATCGTCCGGATAGGGGGTCGGCGTCAGTCGAATGATCGCCGGATCCTGCACGTCTCGGTCGGCTCCGACGAGCTCGGCGAGGTCGTCCACCAGCTGCGCCAGATGCACGCCCTCGAGGTAGGCGAGAGGGAGGATGATCGTCGCCGAGGTCATTGCGGTGCCTTTCGCACGGTTGCCCAGAGTCCGTAGTCGTGCATGGCCTGCGCGTGCACTTCCATGGTCTCCCGCGGGCCGGTGGCGACGATGGCGTGACCCTCATGATGCACGGCGAGCATCAGCGAGGTCGCGTGGTCTTTGCTGTATCCGAAGTAGGTCCGGAACACGCGCACCACGTAGCTCATGAGGTTGACCGGATCGTTCCAGACGACGACCTGCCACGGCTCGAGCGGAGCAGCGCTGAGGTCGGTGACCTCGTCGAGGTCGGGCGTCGCGACAGGGGTGATCATGCCCACCCCAACTCGTGGAGCTGTTCGTCATCGATGCCGTAGAAGTGGGCGATCTCGTGCACGAGAGTGGTGTGGATCTCGTCGCGGAGCTCGTCCTCGGAGTCGCACGCAGCCAGGTGCGGCTCGCGGAACACGATGATCCGGTCCGGGAGCTCGCCCATGCCGTACTGCGTCCGCTCTGTCAGCGCCAAGCCGTCGTAGAGTCCCAGGAGATCCAGGCTCCCGTCTTCCGGTCGGTCCTCGACGACGAAGACGACGTTCTCGAGCCCCTCCACCATGTCGTCAGGCAGACGGTCGAGTTCGTCGATCACGAGGGCCTCGAAAGCCACGGCATCCATCTCCATCACGTTCCAGCCTAGACGGATGCTCGCATCCGAGGTCGGCGAAGAGGTCAGTGCAGGAAGACCAGCAGCCCCGCGACCGCGATGAAGAGGGCGCCGAAGACGGTGTTGAGCGTGCGTTGACCGCGCGGTGACCGGGTGAGACGGCGGAAGGGGCGGGCAGCCGCCGCGAAGAAGCCCCACATGACCAGCACGTCCACCACGATGACGGTGGTGATCAGCGTGAGGTATTGGGGGAGCTGTGGCTGGTCCAGGCGGATGAACTGGGGGATGAAAGCCAGGAAGAACACGATGGCCTTCGGGTTCAGAAGATTCACCCAGAACCCTCGCCGGATCATGGACCAGTGGCTCTCACGCGAATCGACGACGGTGAGGTCGTCAGTCTCGGTCAGGTGGGGTTTCGACAGGATCAGGCGGATGCCGAGGAACACCAGATACGCCGCGCCCGCATAGCGGATGACGTTGAACAGCACCTCCGAGCGCGAGACGAGCAGCCCGACACCGGCAGCCACGATCACGACATGCACGATCAGGGCGAGCTGCTGCCCGATGATGCCCCAGATCGATCGCCGCCACCCCTGGCTGAGGGCGTTTGACATCGTGTTGATCGCGCCGGCACCCGGCGTGAAGCTGATCACCACGCAGGCGGTCAGCAGGGAGAACCAGACGGCGAGGGACACCTCGCAAGTCTATGGCTCAGCCCTGCCGCCGCCTGCGCGCCCACGGTCCGGCGTCGGCGCGCTACCGCCGCAGGTCCAGGCGCCGCAGCAGCTGAGCGTTCAGCGCGACGACGATCGTGGAGAGCGACATCAACACGGCGCCCACCGACATCGGGAGGACGAATCCGATGGGTGCCAGCACCCCCGCAGCGAGCGGTACCGACAGCAGGTTGTAGCCGGCGGCCCACCAGAGGTTCTGCCGCATCTTCCGGTAGCTCGCGCGGGAGAGCGCCATCACCGACAGCACGGCGCGCGGATCGTCGCTGGCCAGGATCACCCCGGCGGATGCGATCGCGACGTCGGTGCCTGCGCCGATCGCGAGTCCCACGTTCGCCTGAGCGAGAGCCGGAGCATCGTTCACTCCGTCGCCCACCATCGCGACGGTTCTTCCCTCCGACTGGAGTTCGCGGACCCGCGACGCCTTGTCCTCGGGCCGGACCCCGGCGAACACCCGCGTGATGCCGAGCTGAGCGGCAACGTGGTGAGCCACCGCTTCGGCATCGCCGGTGATCATCACGACCTCGATTCCGTCGCGGTGCAGGGCGTCGACGGCTTCGTGCGACTCATCACGAATCTCATCAGCGAGTCGCAGTGCGCCGGCGACCTGCTGATCGATCAGCACGTGGAGGATGATCGCTCCTTCGGCCCGCCAGGCGTCCGCGATGTTCAGCTCCGAAGCGCTGTGGGCCGTGAGGAGGTGCGGCCCACCCACCTCCACCTGTCGTCCGTCGACCCGTGCGCTCACGCCGACGGCCGGTGAGGAGGAGAAGTCCGTCGATGACGGGATCGTGACATCGCGGTCATGCGCGGCACGGACGATCGCCGTGGCCAGCGGGTGTTCCGAATCGCGTTCGGCCGCAGCGGCGAAGCCGATCAGCTCATCGGCGGTGAGCGTCCCGACGGTCTCGATCGCCGTCACCGCGGGCGCGCCCTTGGTCAGGGTTCCGGTCTTGTCGAACAGGACGGTGTCGACCGTGCGCATGCTCTCCAGGGCGAGACGATCCTTGACCAGGATTCCGGCCCGCGCCGCACGCTCCGTCGCGATGGACACGACCAGCGGGATCGCAAGGCCCAGCGCATGGGGGCAGGCGATCACCAGGACGGTGATCGCACGGATCACGGCTTCGTCGGGTTCCCCCACGAGCGTCCACACGATGGCCGTGATGGCGGCAGCTCCGAGTGCGAACCAGAACAGCCATGCGGCAGCCCGATCGGCGATCCGCTGAGCGCGGGACGACGACGCTTGGGCGTCGGCGACCAGCTTCCGGATGCCGGCGAGGGTGGTGTCGCCACCGATCGCCCTGACTTCGACGCGAAGGCCCGAGTCGGTGGCGACGGTGCCCGCGATCACGCGATCACCGGCGTCCCGGCGAACCGGTGCGGACTCTCCCGTGATCATCGACTCATCGACGCTCGCGCTTCCTTCGATCACGATGCCATCGGCGGGCAGTCGTCCTCCTGGACGCACGACCACGACATCTCCGAGGTCCAGAACCGACGGCGGAACCACGACGATCCGGTCGCCTTCGACGCGTTCAGCCTCGTCGGGGAGGAGTGCGGCGAGCGAGTCCAGGGCTGATGTGGTCTGGGCGAGCGAACGCATCTCGATCCAATGACCGAGCAGCATGATCACGATGAGGAGCGCGAGCTCCCACCAGAACTCGAGCTCGTGGTGCAGCAGTCCCAGACTCGCACCCCAAGAAGCGAGGAACGCGACAGTGATCGCGAGCGCGATGAGCAGCATCATGCCCGGCTTGCGGGATCGGATCTCGCTCACCGCGCCGGTCAGGAAGGGCGTGCCGCCCCAGGCGTACATCACCGTTCCGAGCGCGGGAGCGACCCACTGCGCCCAGCCGGGAACCTGGTATCCCAGAATCATCGCGAACATCGGCGAGGTCGCGACGACGGGAGCCGCGATCACGAGCATGATCCAGAACAGCCGGCGGAATCGATCGGTGTGGCCGGCGTGCCCGCCATGCCCGCCGTGGTCGCCGTGCCCGGCGTGTCCGGCGTGTGCGTCGGACGTCACATGATGCGTCGGCTGGTGGTCAATGTCGTGCTGGTCGCGCCCGGTGGGGTCGCGGTGGGCCTGCTGCTCTGTATGCGTTCCGTGTGTCGCGTGCGAGCCGGGTGCCGGCTGCTGGTGCTGCGTCATGATGACGTTCCCTTCGTGGCTACTCCGAGAACAACAGAATACCCCTAGGGGGTATGCCCTGCCAGGGTGGAGCAGATCCGGGAACGGAAACGCGAAAAGGCCCGAACCTTTCGATTCGGACCTCTTCGTGATGGGGTGAGTAACGGGACTCGAACCCGCGACATCCGGCACCACAAGCCAGCGCTCTACCAGCTGAGCTATACCCACCATGTGCCCACCGGAGCGGGCGACCACACGAGTCTATTACATGTTCGGGGTGAACTCTGACACGGTGCGGGTCGCGATGTCACGCGCGTCGTCGCTCGACGGTCCCGGCTCCTCGACGAAGACCGCTTCGCGGTAGTACCGAAGCTCCCGGATCGATTCGAGAATGTCGGCGAGTGCGCGATGACCGCCGTCCTTGGTGGGTGCCTGGAAGAAGACGCGGGGATACCAGCGGCGGGAGAGCTCCTTGATGCTGGACACGTCGACATTCCGGTAGTGCAGCCACTGATCGACGTCGGTCATGTACTTCGCGAGGAACATCCGGTCGGTGCCGATCGTGTTTCCGGCCAGGGGAGCCTTGCGCTCGAGCGGAACGAACCGCTTGATGTACGCGAGCGTCTGCGCTTCCGCCTCGGCCAGGGATACTCCCAGCGGGATCTCGCTGATGAGTCCCGACTTCTCATGCATCGAGGTGACGAAATCGTTCATGTTAGCCAATGCCGCGTCGCTGGGACGAATCACGATCTGGAAGCCGGGATCGACAGGGCGCAACTCGAAGTCGGTGATGACCACGGCGATCTCGACGAGCTCATCGATCGCGAGATCGAGCCCCGTCATTTCACAGTCGATCCAGACGAGTCGATCATTCTCGGACGCAGATACCATGTCGTCATCCTATCGACGGACCCGACATCGGTTTCCTGACGCGGGAGCACCGTTCGGAGCGGTGCGGCGACCGATGGGAGTCGTCAGGCCGTCGGCGGTGTGCGCCCTCGTTCGTGTCAGGCCGGGACGACGACCGTCTTCTCGGTGGTCAGCGCCGGCGTGGTGTTCACGGTGAGTGTGACCGTGTACGTACCCGGCTCGACGCCGAGGTTGTCGTTCGAGAAGACGTCCTCATGATGTTGAGGGGCGTCGACCGACGCGCGCCCGCTGATCGCAGTCGGCCCGGTGTCGAAGACCGGCTCCGCGACGCCTGCTCGGCGGATCGTGAGCCCCCATCCGAAGAGGTAGGAATGTGCGGTGTCCGAGCCGGTGTACCCGATCGCCACCCCCCAGGGCAGCAGCGCACGGTTGAGATTCTCCGGGGCAGGTGCGACGTAGTCGGCGTCGAGCTGGAGCGTCAGATCCTCGCGAGCCGGAACCGGCGGCTGCGCCAGGGGCAGAGCGAGCCGGATCTCAGACCAGGTGTCCTTCGTCAACGCAGGAGTGGAGACGGTGATCGTCGCACGGTACGTGCCGGGCGGCGTGGCGGAGGTGTCGAATGTCCCACCGGTCGTCCAGGTGTCGCCCCGCGCGATGACCGCAGTGCCGGAGTCGACCAGGATCGGAGCGGCGCTGTCGTCATAGCGGTTCACCAGGTGGATGGCCCATGTGAAGGTCGCCGTCGCCGGGTCGTCGCTGACGAAGGTGGTGTATTCGATGCCGGCGCTGTAGGTCAAGGGGCCCGTGAACTGGTCCGGAACCGCGAGTGCTGCCGTGATGGACGGCGTGAAACTCCGCGCGCCCGCTCCGGCGGATGCTGCAGCGAGGGGAATCGCAACCGCTGCGGCGACGACGGGCGCGGCCCACACCGCCGTCTTGACGAATGTGCGCCTCGGGAGGCCGGTGACCGGACGTGGGGAAGAAGTCGACGCGTCGAGGTTCATAGCAGGATTACAGCACGCTCGTCGCGCGGGCCGGAAATCGTCGACCGCCAGACGCGCACAGAACCGCCACACCCTGCAAGGAGTGCGCGGGACGGGCATTTCGCGAGTCGACTGCGTTCTCAGGCGTTGGTCCCCTCGGCGCGACTCGAACGCGCAACCGACGGATTAGAAGGCCGTTGCTCTATCCATTGAGCTACGAGGGGGCGTGACTAGGCTACCCGGCGACCGGACTTCAGCGGTACTCGAAACGTCGGCGCCACGAGTGTCGGCATCGTGAACAAGGCGGTGACGGCCGCGCCGCCGTCACGTGGACCTGTGGCCAGCAGCCGTGCGCCCTCACCCCGGGTGACGCCACTTCTCATTCGGGCACAGGTGACCCCCGTACTGGCAACGCTCCGTACTCAGGAGTAGCGCAACGCGGCGACCGCGTCGTCCACGCGCCAGAATTCTCCGATGATCCGGAACGTTCCCGTCGCCAGGTGCAATCGCTCGGCGCGATAGCGGAGTCCGAGCGGATCGGCGACGATGCGGAGATGTCCGAGCACCTTCGCTGTCCTGTCTTGGACGCGCCAAAGGTGATCGGCGGCGCGAACCAGATGCTCGCGCGATGAGGACAGACGAGGTGTTGCGAAGGGTACCTCGGGCAATGACGTGATCTGGATGTCGGACATGGGATTCTCCTTCCGCTATCGAACATATGACCGACCTCCGACATTCGCCCGGCGCCGGAATCAGAGGCCTTCCTGCACGTCACTGTGTGCTGACGGCTTCTCCACCGATCGCGTGGTCGGCGGACCTGTCGTCGCTCTCGAGCGCGCACTCTGGGTGCACGCCGGGCGATGTCCCGGGAACGAAGGAGAAATGATGACCGAAGTACTCACCGTCGTGGGTAGAGTCGCGACCGATCCGGTGCGCGGCCAGACCCGCGGAGGGATCGCCGTGACGAATTTCCGCCTCGCGAGCACGCACCGCCGGCTTGATCCGGTGACGCAGACCTGGGTCGATGGCGAGACGAACTGGTTCTCGATCGCCGCTTTCCGACAGCTGGGAGAACACGCGAAGGCGTCGCTCCGCTGCGGCGATAGCGTGATCGTGACGGGGCGACTGAAGATCCGCAACTGGGAGAGCAACGGCAAGCACGGCACGAGCGTCGACATCGAGGCCGACGCGATCGGACATGATCTGCGGTGGGGGACGACGGCATATCTGCGTACACCGCGCGCCTCGGCGGCTGAGAGCCAGGCCCGCACGCCCCCGGAGCCGGAACCCGATTCGCACGCAGAGCTGCACGAATCAGACATCGCCATGCCGCTCACGTCCGCATGGGACGGACTGCCGGGAGCGGTCGATTCCGCGGAGCTGTCGCACTGAGCGCAGCCGTCGTTGCGCCCCGCGGGCGAACAGGCGGGGCGCAACGGGGGATTCAGGGCCACGTAGACTCGGGTCGTGTTTCGACGATCGGGATCTCCTGCACGACGCGCTATCACCGTGCCGGGTGCAGCGGCAGTGCTGCTCCTCACGCTTGCGGCCTGCGCTCCGACCGAGGTGGAGCCTCCGACCAGCGCCTCACCCGCGCCGACGGTCACACCGACGGACTCGGCCCCGACGTTACAGCCTGATGGCAGCGCCGCTGACAATCTCCCGGTGTTCACCGCCGTGGCGGAGGCAGTCTGGTCGACCGACCAGCGCGGAGCGGGCCGCGCCTACATCGACGCGTTGATCGCCGCGGGATTCGATAGAGAAGCCATGCAAGTCACCCAGGACACCTCCACGGTGGGCAACCCCGCTGAGAGCATCCAGTTCTCGGTGCGGTGGGGGGAGAAGGAGTGTCTGATCGGACAGGTCGGCCCCTCGACCGGGCAGGTCGTCACTGCGGTGATGCCGCAGTTGGCGGAAGGGCGCTGCCTGATCGGAACCACACGCTCGATCGACTGGTGACCCCGTTCGGGGCCGGTAGGCTGGAGTGTCGATCTTCGACGCCAATAGAAGGAGCGGTTTTCGGTGGCTGAGTACATCTACTCGATGGTTCGTGCGCGTAAGGCGGTGGGCGAGAAGCTCATCCTCGACGACGTCACGATGGCATTCCTCCCCGGAGCGAAGATCGGCATGGTCGGCCCCAACGGCGCCGGTAAGTCGACGATCCTCAAGATCATGGCGGGTCTCGACACTCCGTCGAACGGTGAGGCGAAGCTCTCTCCCGGGTTCAGCGTCGGCATTCTGATGCAGGAGCCCGAGCTCGATGAGTCCAAGACCGTGCTGGAGAACATTCAGGACGGGATCGCGATCAAGGCCAAGGTCGACCGCTTCAACGAGATCTCGGCACTCATGGCCGACCCGGACGCGGACTTCGATGCGCTTCTGGCCGAGATGGGCGGTCTGCAGGAGGAGATCGATGCCGCAGACGGCTGGGACCTCGATTCCCAGCTGGACCAGGCCATGGATGCCCTCCGCACCCCGCCGGGCGACGCTGCGATCGCTCCGCTTTCCGGTGGAGAGAAGCGACGCGTCGCGCTCGCGAAGCTGTTGCTGCAGAAGCCCGACCTGCTGCTCCTCGATGAGCCCACCAACCACCTTGACGCCGAGAGCGTGCTCTGGCTCGAGCAGCACCTGCAGGCATACAAGGGTGCGGTGATCGCGATCACCCACGACCGGTACTTCCTCGACCACGTCGCCGAGTGGATCGCTGAGGTCGACCGCGGTCGTCTCATCGGTTACGAGGGCAACTACTCGACCTACCTGGAGAAAAAGGGCGAGCGCCTCGAGATCCAGGGCAAGAAGGACGCGAAGCTCGCGAAGCGCCTCAAGGAGGAGCTCGACTGGGTGCGCTCCAGCGCGAAGGGCCGCCAGACGAAGTCGAAGGCGCGACTCGCTCGATACGAGGAGATGGCATCGGAGGCGGAGCGGACCCGGAAGCTCGACTTCGAGGAGATCCAGATCCCCGCCGGTCCTCGTCTCGGCAGTGTCGTGATCGAGGCCAAGAACCTGCAGAAGGGGTTCGACGATCGAGTGCTGATCGACGGATTGAGCTTCAGCCTGCCGCCGAACGGCATCGTCGGCGTCATCGGCCCGAACGGTGTCGGAAAGACGACCCTGTTCAAGACCATCGTCGGACTGGAACCGCTCGACGGCGGCGACCTGAAGATCGGCGAGACCGTCAAGATCAGCTACGTCGACCAGTCGCGCTCCAACATCGATCCGAACAAGACGCTGTGGGAGGTCGTGTCCGATGGGCTCGACTACATCACGGTCGGCAAGACCGAGATCCCGTCGCGTGCGTATGTGTCGAAGTTCGGTTTCAAGGGACCGGACCAGCAGAAGAAGGCCGGTGTGCTCTCCGGTGGTGAGCGCAACCGCCTGAACCTGGCGCTCACGCTGAAGGAGGGTGGCAACCTGCTCCTTCTCGACGAGCCGACCAACGACCTGGATGTCGAGACGCTCAGCTCGCTCGAGAACGCACTGCTCGAATTCCCCGGTTGCGCGGTGGTCATCACCCACGACCGGTGGTTCCTGGACCGCATCGCCACGCATATCCTCGCCTACGAGGGAACGGACGACGCTCCCGCCAAGTGGTACTGGTTCGAGGGCAACTTCGAGTCCTACGAGGAGAACAAGATCGAGCGCCTCGGCCCGGATGCCGCGAAGCCTCACCGCTCCACTCACCGCAAGCTCACGCGCGACTGAGACCACGATGAGCGAGTCGAACTTGACGCCAGGACCACGCCTGCACATTCCGATCCAGCTCCGCTGGGGGGATCTGGACGCGTTCAACCACGTCAACAACACCTCGATGCTCAAGCTTCTCGAAGAGGCTCGGGTCAGGGCGTTCTGGCGTGCAGGTCCTGGCGAGGAGGCGCCGTCGACCGCCGTGCTCGACTCCGGGATCGATGAAGGCATTCTGACGCTCATCGCGCGGCAGGAGATCGAGTACCTCGCGCCGGTGCCGTATCAGCGACGCCCGCTCGAGGTGCAGATGTGGTTCGGCAAGCTCGGCGGATCCAGTGTCGAGGTCTGTTACGAGGTGCACAACGACCCGAGCGTGACTCCCCGGGAGCTCTACGCTCGTTCGACTGCTGTGATCGTGCTCGTGGATGCCAAGACGGGGCGGCCGACGCGCCTCACCCAGGAGATGCGTGACGTCTGGGAGCCGTTCGTCGGTCCCTCCATCACATACACCCACCGCTGAGCGGAACCGCGCACCCCGCATTCGGGAGCACGGCCGCGCGAAGCTACTCGGTGCCTTCGGGGACGCGGATCATGATCTCCTGAGCGACGCTCGCGACAAGCGCCCCCTCCTGGGTGAAGATCCGCCCCGTCGCGAGGCCGCGCCCGCCGCGCGCGTTCGGCGACTCCTGCACGTACAACAGCCACTCGTCGACGCGCGCCGGACGATGCCACCACATCGCGTGGTCGAGACTCGCGACTTTGAGCCCGGGGAACGACCAGTACAGGCCATGCGCCCGCAGGATCGACTCCTGGATCGACATGTCGCTGAGGTACGCGAGCGCTGCGCGGTGCAGCCGCGGGTCATCGGGAAGCGGCGCGCGCATCCGCATCCATACGCCCTGACGGGGTGTGCGTTCGGTGTCGTTCGCGAGATAGAGCGGGTGCTCGACGTGGCGGATGTCGGCGGCGCGTTCGCTCAGCATGCGTCGTGCCCCTCCTGCGAGGCCGGGCACACGGTCCTCGTCCGGCTGCAGCGTCTCGGGCGCAGGCACGCCCGTCGGCATCGGCTCCGCGTGCTCGACTCCGGGGCCCTCGTCCTGGAACGAGGCGATCATCGAGAAGATCGGCACACCGTTCTGATAGGCCTGCGAACGCCGCGTCGAGAACGAGCGGCCGTCGTGGATGCGGTCGACGGCGATCGTGATGCCCTGACTCGCATCACCGGGACGCAGGAAGTAGCCGTGCATCGAATGCACGGCGCGATCCTCCGGTAGCGTGCGCTCGGCCGCGATGAGGCTCTGTGCGAGCACCTGACCGCCGTAAATCCGCCCCGTCGGCATCGGATGCGAGTCGCCGATGAAGATGTCCTCGGTCGTGCGGGCTCGCGTGAAATCGAGATCGAGCACCTCGAGAAGGCGCTCGACGCTGCGGATCGCAGGGTTCTCCGTGCTCATGAACATCCTCTCGGCAGCCGCACATACGGCACCGTTGGTAGTTTAGAACGCGTGCCGCACCAGCTTCTCCTCTCCGACGCCGAGACCTCCAGGGACGTTCTCACGTTCGTCGGGAGGGCGGCTCGGATCACCGACGACGGGGTACGGCTTCAAGCCGCGGGCGGGGTGCTGGCGCTGACCACGGCGGCGCTCGCGCCGCACGGACTGTTCGACCAGACGCCGACCGTGCTGGCGATGCGCATCGTGCACGCCGACCCCGAACTGCAGTGCGACATCGTGGTGAGCGCGCTCACGGCGGGTGATGACGAGCGCAGCCTCACCTTGCCGGAGACCGGGCTGTCTCCCGCCTGGGCCGGTGTCGCGCCGCCACGCTCCGACTGGCAGCCCCTGACCACTCTGGACGCCTCGGTGATCGCTCGACGCGCGCAGTGGGGCATCTCCGCCGTCGCCAGGGGAGCGACCCCCGGCGCCGGAGAGGAAGCTGTCCGTGCTCTGCGCGCGGCGATCTGGGGCGAACCCGATGAGGATCTCGCCGATCTGCCCCGCGGCATCGCCTTCGCCGCCGATGCGCTCGGGTTCATCTCCGGAGAGGAGCGGGTGCCGGTGACGCGCTCCGGGCGATGGACGCGGCTGGCGTTCCGACGCGGACACGTTCTTGCGCGTGGACCGGTGGCCACGGGCCTCACCGCTGTCCGCGGCACCGGCGCATCCGAGTAGCCGGCGCGATCACCGCGCCGCCGCGCGACCCGCCTGGCGGCCGGAGAAGAGGCAGCCGCCCAGGAAGGTGCCTTCCAGCGCACGGTAGCCGTGGACGCCGCCGCCGCCGAACCCGCTGGCCTCTCCCGCCGCGAACAGACCGGGGATCACCTGGCCGTCCGATCGGAGCGCACGCCCATCGAGGTCGGTGTTGATGCCTCCGAGGGACTTGCGGGTCAGGATGTGGAGCTTCACGGCCACCATCGGACCTGCCGATGGGTCCTGCAGGCGATGTGGTACTGCGGTTCGGATGAGCTTGTCGCCGCGGTATCCGCGCATCGAGCGCAGCATCCCGATCTGCGCGTCCTTCGAGAAGTCGTTGTCGATCTCGCGGTCGCGTGCGATCACCTCGCGGCGTACATTGTCGATGTCGAGCACTTCGCCGCCCGGGTGCTGACGCATCTGCTCCAACAGCGACTCGAGGTCGTTCTCGACGATGAAGTCGGCCCCCTCATCGAGGAACGCCTGCACGGGCCCGGTCGGCCCCTTCGCGAGACGGGACTTCACCAGCAGGCTGACATCCTTGCCGGTCAGATCCGGGTTCTGCTCGCTCCCGGAGAGCGCGAACTCCTTCTCGACGATCTGTCGCGAGGTCACGAACCACGAGTGGTCGTACCCCGTGGTGCGCAGATGGGCGAGCGTGCCCAGCGTGTCGAAGCCGGGGAAGAGCGGGACAGGCAGACGTGATCCGGTGGCATCC
Organism: Microbacterium croceum; assembly: GCF_023091245.1. Classification (NCBI taxonomy): domain Bacteria; kingdom Bacillati; phylum Actinomycetota; class Actinomycetes; order Micrococcales; family Microbacteriaceae; genus Microbacterium; species Microbacterium croceum. Next base: position 2,372,378 of record NZ_JAHWXN010000001.1, read on the forward strand.
AGCCACAGAGAGGACGGTCCTGGCAGGATGCGGATGCCGTGCGAGGGCCACACGGGGTCCCAGTTCGTGATGCCCTCGACGTAGTGCCACATCCGGTCACCGTTGATCAACCGAGCGCCGGCTGCGGCGCTGACGGCGTGCATGGAACCGTCCACGTAGGCGGGCACGCCCGTGAGCATGTGCGCCGGGGGAGTGCCGAGCCGCTTCGGCCATGCCTCCCGCACCAGATCGTGGTTTCCCCCGATGCCTCCCGACGCCACGATCGTCGCTCCCGCCGTGATCTCGAACTCTCCGATCTCCTCGCGGGAGGTCGGGACGCCGCGCTCGGCTCCGCTGGAGGTGAGGATCGCTCCGCGAGCTCCCGTGACGGCGCCGTCGGTGGTGATGAGCTCCGCGACCCGATGGCGGGGAAGGACCGTGACGCGCCCCTCGCGCTCTCCCTGCTCCACTGCGGCGGCGAACGGGGCGACGACACCGGGGCCGGTGCCCCACGTGATGTGGAAGCGCGGCACGGAGTTCCCGGGACCGATGGCGCCGTATCCACCGCGTTCCGCCCAACCCACGACCGGGAAGAAGCCCACACCGCGTTCGCGCAACCAGGCGCGCTTCTCGCCCGCCGCGAACTGCAGGTAGGCCTCTGCCCACCGACGCGGCCACTCGTCCTCCGGGCGGTCGAAGGCGGCGTTGCCGAACCAATCCTGCGTCGCGAGTTCCACCGAGTCGCGGATGCCCATGCGTCGCTGCTCGGGGGAGTCGATGAAGAAGAGTCCGCCGAAGGACCACCAGGCCTGACCGCCCAGATTCGTGCGGGGCTCCTGGTCGATCAGGATGACGCGGCGTCCGGCATCGAGCGCCTCAGCGGCGGCGACGAGCCCCGCCAACCCCCATCCGATCACCAGGACGTCTGTGGACAGGGGTGTTTTCGTCATCAGCTCTCCGTTGATTCCTGACGTGACCGGGCCTCGAGGGTCGGGCGTCCGTCGGCGGCGGCGCCGATGCCCGACGGCTCGAATGTGTTCACCATGGCATAGGCCGCGCGCTCCAGGTAGTCCCAGAGCGTCGATTCGTGCAAAGGCGACAACTTCGCCTCATCGAGAGCGGTGCGCATGTGTCGCAGCCAACGATCGCGGGCATCCGGATCGACGTGGAACGGCATGTGCCGCATCCGCAGACGCGGGTGTCCTCTGGTCTCCCCGTACGTGGTCGGTCCGCCCCAGTACTGCTCCAGGAACAGCAGGAGGCGCTCCTCGGCGGGGCCCAGATCCTCTTCCGGATACATCGGCTTGAGGACGGGGTCCAGCGCGACCTCGCGGTAGAACACCGAGACGATCTTCGCGAAGGTCTCGCGGCCTCCGACCTCTTCGTAGAACGTCACTTCGGGGTGCTCCCGTCTTGGGTCGGCTTCTTGCGGCGCCAGATTCCTCGGTCGGGGATGACCGGGACCCCGGTGACGGCGTTGGGTCGTGTCTTGGGCGGGTTGGCTCCGCGCACCCGTCGCGCGCCCTCGAGCCCTGTGGGGGTGACGGCTTCCATGCTCGGGATGCCGATCTCCTTCTCGGTGAGCGCGGCGCGCAGCCGCTTGCGCAGCTCCTGGGCGACGTCGTCCTTGGCGTTGGCGCGAGCCTTGATCACCACGCGGACCACGAGAGCTTCTCCGGTGATCGCCTCCAGGCCCCACAATTCGGGCTTTTCGACGATGCGGGTGCGCCACTTCGGGTCTTTCGCAAGCGCTTGAGCGGTCTCCAGCATGGTCTGCTCGACGACCTCGAGGTCGGCATCGGTGGGGACGCCGATATCGATGATCGCGCGGGCCCACCCCTGGGACATGTTGCCGATGCGGGTGACCTCACCATTGCGCACGTACCAGAGCGTGCCGTTCACATCGCGGACCTGGGTGATGCGGACGCTGACGTACTCCACGACACCGCTGGCGAGTCCGAGGTCGACCACGTCGCCGATGCCGATCTGATCCTCCGCCACCAGGAACATGCCGTTCAGTACGTCCTTGACGATGTTCTGGGCGCCGAAACCGAGACCGGCGCCGACCGCCGCGGTGAGGAGGGTGAGCGAGCCCAGCAGCGTGTTGTCGAGCGCGTTGACGATCAGCACGACGGCGATCACGACCAGCATCACGTTCACGATGTTCTGGAGGATCGTGCCGAGCGTGCGGGTGCGCTGCACCAGGCGCATGTCGGCGAGAGGAGAGCGCTCCAGCGCTTGGGTGTCGTCGACGGATGCCTTGCTCTTCGCGCTGTCGACGATGCGGTGCACCACCCGCCGGATCACGACACGGAGGACGAGCCCGACGACCACGCAGCTCGCGATGATCACCGCGACTGCAAGAGCCTTCCAGCCCACCTTCACGAGCACGTCGAGAATGGGCTGCAACCACTCCGGGACAGCAGAAGGCACGGTCGGATCGTTCACGTCGAAAGGGATCATCATCAGTACCAGATCCTAGCGATCGGGCCTCTGCGCGGGCTGGATGCACCGCGCAGAGGCCCGATCGACGAGGCGTGTCGTGTCAGTCGTCGGCGTCGCGCGACTGCGCAGCGAGGGAGCGCTCGACATCGGCCAGGTTCTCGAGCACCAGACGGCGCAGCGCGGGCGCCGCGTCCTGGTGCGCCGACAGCCATGCTCTGGTCGCATCGCGCAGCTCGACGTTCGCCAGGGCCGTCGGGAAGAGGCCGACGATGAGGTACTGCGCGATCTGGTAGCTCCGCGACTCCCAGATGGGGAGCAGCATGTCGAAGTACGCCGGAACGAACTCGGCGAGCACGTCGACGCCTGCCGGGTGCACGAAGCCGAGTGCGGCGGAACGGACGATCGTGTTGGGCGCGTCGTCGCGCTCGATCAGCGATGTCCACGCGGCCTTCTTGGAGGCGGAGTCGGGCAGCGCGGCCCGAGCCTGCGCAGCGAACTCGCCGCCCTTGGCCGTGTTGTCGGCGGCGAGCGCGGCGTCGATGGTCGCGGCATCCGTGGCGCCGATCGTGGCGAGGCCGACCAGGAGCTGCCAGCTGAGGTCGGCGTCGATCTCGAGCCCGGCGAGCGTCTCCTCACCCGAGCGGAGGCGGCCGACGATACCGGCGTGCTCCGGAGTGACGAGGGAGTTGGCGAATGCGGTCACGAACTGCAGCTGGCTGTCGCTGCCGGACGCCGCAGACTCGGCGAGCGCCCAGAGGCCGTCTGCGACCTTGAGGCGCGCCTGCGCGCGCTGTTCAGGAGCGACGTACAGGTTCACGGCGGTGCGCAACTGCGCGAGCGTCGTGCGGACCGTGGTCGACTCGGTCTCGCGGCCGATGTTGCCGAGCACCAGGTCGATGTAGTCCGAGGCGGCGCTCTCGGCATCGCGGGTCTGATCCCAGGCAGCGCCCCAGACGAGCGAGCGGGCGAGCGGGTCGTGGATGTCGGCGAGGTGCGTGATCGCCGTCGCGAGGGACTTCTCATCCAGGCGGATCTTCGCGTAGGCGAGATCGTTGTCGTTGAGAAGCACGAGGTCGGGACGCTCGATGCCCTGCAGCTCCGGCACCTCTGTGCGGTCGCCGTCGACGTCGACCTCCACGTAGTGCGTGCGCGTCAGCGAACCGTCGGCGAGCGTGTAGAAGCCGATCCCCAGGCGGTGGGGGCGGATCGTGGGGTAATCGGCCGGCGCGGTCTGCGTCACGGCGAAGCGCGAGATGACGCCGTTGGCGTCGTCGGCGATGACCGGTTCGAGGGTGTTCACCCCCGCGGTCTCCAACCACTTCTTCGACCAGGTGCTCAGGTCGCGACCGCTGGTGGCCTCGAGCTCGACGAGCAGGTCGCTGAGCTCGGTGTTGCCCCACGAGTGCTTCTGGAAGTACTGCGAGACACCGGCGAAGAACGCTTCGATGCCGACCCAGGCCGCCAACTGCTTGAGCACCGATCCGCCTTTGGCGTAGGTGATGCCATCGAAGTTGACCTGCACGTCTTCCAGGTCGTTGATCTCGGCGACGATGGGATGCGTCGAGGGGAGCTGGTCCTGACGGTACGCCCAGGTCTTCTCCATGGCGTTGAACGTGGTCCACGCCTCGGTCCACTCAGTGGCCTCAGCCGTGGCGATCGTGGACGCCCACTCCGCGAACGACTCGTTGAGCCAGAGGTCGTTCCACCACTTCATGGTGACGAGGTCGCCGAACCACATGTGCGCGAGCTCGTGCAGGATCGTGACGACGCGGCGCTCCTTGACCGCGTCGGTCACCTTGCTGCGGAACACGTAGCTCTCGGTGAACGTGACCGCACCGGCGTTCTCCATCGCGCCCGCGTTGAACTCGGGCACGAAGAGCTGGTCGTACTTGGCGAAGGGGTAGGGGACGCCGAACTTCGACTCGAAGTAGGCGAACCCTTCGCGCGTCTTGTCGAAGATGTAGTCGGCGTCGAGGTGCTGCCACAGGCTCTTGCGGCCGTATACGCCGAGCGGGATGACGCGGCCGGAAGCACTGGTCAGCTCCGAGAACGTCGACTCGTAGGGCCCGGCGACAAGGGCGGTGATGTACGAGGAGATGCGCGGAGTGGGCTCGAAGCCCCAGGTGGCGATCGAGTCGTCGTCGTGCACGATCGGCTCGGGGGTGGGGGAGTTGGAGACGACCTTCCAGGCGGCGGGCGCCGTGACCGTGAACGTGAACGTCGCCTTCAGGTCAGGCTGCTCGAAGACGGCGAACACCCGGCGGGAGTCGGGCACCTCGAATTGGGAGTACAGGTAGACCTCATCATCGACGGGATCGACGAATCGATGCAGTCCCTCACCGGTGTTCGTATAGAGGCAGTCGGCATCGACCACCAGCACGTTCTCCTCCTGCAGGCCGCTCAGCGTGATGCGCGAGTCGGCGAAGACCTCGTTCGGGTCCAGCTGCTCGCCGTTCAGCGAGATCTCTCGAACCTCGCGAGCGATGAGGTCGATGAACGTGAAGCTCTCCGGCGTCGCCGTGAAACGGACGACGCTGCGGGAGCCGAACACCTCGGAACCCTTTGTCAGATCGAGTGCGACTTCATACGACTGCGTGTCGATGACGTCGCGGCGCTCCTGCGCTTCGACACGGGTGAGGTTCTCTCCAGGCACAGCTGTACTCCCAGGGGTGAGGGGATGTCACCGGGGGGTCGGCGCAGTTGGCGCCTACGGCAACCATGACAGCCTACGCCAGGCCGACGCGCGCCCTCACTCCGCGGAGGTGAAAGGATAGGGGAGTGACTGCGATCGAGCCGAACATCGTTCCCTTTGCCTCCGCTGCCGCCGCGAGCGGTGAGCCGTATGTGACGACGCCCGTCGCGTACGACGGAATCCTGCTCGCTGGCTTCGGAGGACCTGAGGGGCAAGACGACGTGATCCCCTTCCTGCGCAACGTCACGCGTGGGCGCGGCATCCCCGACGAGCGGCTGGAAGAGGTATCGCACCACTACCGCCACTTCGGCGGCGTCAGCCCGATCAACGGGCAGAACCGCGTGCTCAAAGAGGCACTGGAGGCGGAGCTCGCCAGCCGCGGCATCGACCTCCCGGTCTACTGGGGCAACCGGAACTGGACCCCCTACCTCGAAGAGGTCGTGGTCGAAGCGTCCCAGCACGGACACAACACGCTTCTGGCCTTCGCCACCAGCGCGTACAGCTCGTTCTCGAGCTGCCGTCAGTATCGCGAGGACTTCGCGCGGGTGCTCGAGGAGACCGGGCTGGGCGACACTGTGACGATCGACAAGATCCGCCCCTTCTACGACCACCCCGGATTCGTCGACGCCTTCGAGACCGGCGTGCGTGACGCGATCGAGGGCTTCCTCGCTGAGGGTGTCGCCCCCGCCGATATCCAGATCCTGTTCTCCACCCACAGCATCCCGACCGCAGACGCCGAGCGCTCCGGCGCGCGCGACATCGACTGGGGCGAGGGAGGGGCGTACGCGGCTCAGCACCTCGCCGTCGCGGAATGGGTGATGGATCGTGTGAGACAGTCCAATCCCGCCGCGGCGGACGTGTCGTGGGAGCTCGTGTACCAGTCGCGTTCCGGCCCCGCGTCGCAGCCGTGGCTCGAGCCCGATGTCTGCGATGTGATCGGCGAGCTCGGAGGCCGTGGTCGCAAGGCTGTCGCCGTGGTACCCGTCGGTTTCATGAGCGATCACATGGAGGTGCTCTGGGACCTCGACACCGAAGCGGCGGAGGCCGCGGAAGAGGCGGGGCTCCGCTTCATCCGCACTCCCACCCCCGGCATCTCGCCGACATTCGTCGCGGGCATCGTCGATCTCATCCAGGAGCGTCTGCAGGGGACTCCGAACGCGGAGCGGCCGCACGTCACGGCACTCCCCGGTGCTTTCGACGTCTGCCGTCCCGGCTGCTGCGAGAACGTCCGCGCCGGATTCAAGCCCGCCGCCGCCGGCATCGTCCCCTGAGACAGTCCGGGGAGCGCACCGATCCTAGGATGGTAGCCATGCGCATCCATATCGCCACCGATCACGCCGGTCTCGACTTCTCCACGCAGCTGCAGGACCATCTGCGCTCCGCAGGGCACGATGTCGTCGATCACGGCCCGATCGTCTACGACGCGGTCGACGATTACCCCGCGTTCTGCATCCGTGCGGCGCAGGCCGTGGTGCGCGACCAGACTGCCGGCGTCGAGGCGCTCGGCATCGTCTTCGGCGGTTCGGGCAACGGCGAGCAGATCGCGGCGAACAAGGTCGAGGGGATTCGTGCGGCCCTGGTCTGGAACCTGTCGACCGCGGAGCTCGCGCGCGAGCACAACGACGCGAACGTCATCGCAATCGGCGCGCGCCAGCACAGCTTCGACGAGGTCATCGCGTTGATCGACCGCTTCATCGCCACCCCGTTCTCGGGTGACGAGCGCCACGTGCGCCGCATCGGACAGATCGCCGACTTCGAGCGCGACGGCTCACTGCTTCCGGATCCGCGGGCCTGACATGCCCGAGGGCCATTCCGTCCATCGGATCGCGCGGCAGTTCGACCGTAACTTCGTCGGCAAGACGCTGTCGGCATCGAGTCCGCAGGGACGCTTCGCCGAGGGTGCCGCCGTCCTCGACGGCCGCACCGCAGTGAGCGTGCAGGCGGTCGGCAAGCAGATGTTCCTCGAGACCGAGGGCGACCTGTGGTTGCGGGTGCACCTCGGGCTCTACGGCGCGTGGGATTTCGCGGGCGAGATCCTCGTCGACCCCACGATCGCCTCCGCGAACGGTCGGATGGGCCAGACGAATCAGCGCGGCACGGATCTCGACGAGGCGATCCTCGATGATGCGGGGGAGAACTCGCTCGCATCCATCGGCGCTCCCCGACGTACACGCGTGCACGTGCGCATGTCCGAGCAGACCAAGGGACTGCACGACGAGGGGATGGAGTGGCCGCCACCGGTGGTCGGGCAGGTGCGGCTGCGCCTCCTGACGGACATCACGGCAGCGGATCTGCGCGGTCCGACCGCCTGCGTGCTGCAGACGCCCGAGGAGATGCTCGCGACCGTCGCCAAACTCGGGCCGGATCCGCTGGTCGGCGACCCTGCCGAGAACGAGGAGCGCTTCGTCCGCGCGGTCGCGAAGAAGCAGACGGCGATCGCGCTTCTGCTGATGGACCAGTCGGTGGTCAGCGGTATCGGCAATGTCTACCGCGCCGAGATGCTCTTCCGACAGCGCCTGAACCCGCACACCCCGGGGCGCGACGTCCGTGAGGAGACGGTCCGCGCGCTGTGGCGGGACTGGGTCCGACTGCTCGCGATCGGAGTCGAGACCGGGCAGATGATGACGATGGACGACCTGTCGGCCGAGGAGTATCGCGCCGCGATGGCGAGCCGCGACGACCGACACTGGGTCTACCATCGGGCTGGCCTGCCCTGCCGCGTCTGCGGCACCGAGATCGCCCTCGAGGAGATCGGTGCCCGCAAGCTGTACTGGTGCCCGCGCTGCCAGGCGTGACACGACCTGCTCCGATCCCGTCGAACCGAGGCTGCGAACATGCGTGAGATATCCCCGTCCAGCGAGCCGATCGCGATGATCCGCGCCGTGCGCGTCACCGGGCCAGGACGAGAGTTCCTGCTCGACGATGAACCGGTCGACATCCAGATCGCGGAGGGGCAGATCGTCGACATCGCACCGACCGGGAGCCTGCGGCCCCGGGGCCAGGTGCTCGATGGCGACGGTGCATGGGCGGTCCCCGGGCTCTGGGACAACCACGTCCACACGGTGCAGTGGGCGTTGGCGGCTGAGCGCGAGCCCCTCGGCCAGGTCGGATCTGCCGCGGAGGTGGCTCGACGGATGACGCATGTCGCGCCGCTCGCCGACGGTCGTCGCGTCGGCAGCGGCTATCGTGACGCCCTGTGGAGCGACGCGCCCGATCTGTTCACGCTGGATGCCGCGACCGGCGACGTGCCGACGTACCTGATCAACGCCGACGTGCACAGCGTGTGGCTGAACTCCGCAGCTCTCCGGCGTGAGGGGTTCCGCAGCCCCGATGGGATCCTTCGCGAGGAGGACGCCTTCGAGATCTCACGGCGTCTGAACGCCGTCGACCCCGCGCACGGTGATCGTGCGGTGCAGCGGGCGGGGGAGCAGGCCGCGTCGCGCGGTGTCACCGGACTCGTCGACTTCGACATGGCGTGGAACGCCGAAGCGTGGCCGCGCCGGATCGCAGCCGGGTTCGCGGCGCACCGGGTCGAATTCGCGGTGTACTCGTTCGACCTGGACAGGGCGATCGCCGCAGGCCTGCACACCGGGGAACTGCTCGAGTCCGAGGACGCCCCGTCCGCCGGGCGTGGACTCGTGAGAGTGGGACCCCTCAAGATCATCTCCGACGGCTCGCTCGGCACGCGCACGGCGGCCTGCTCGCACGCGTACCCGGGAGATCCGGAGAACTTCGGGGTGCTGAACGTTCCTCGCGACGCCCTGATCGATGCACTGGTGACAGCGACCGGGGCGGGTCTGAGCGTGGCCGTGCACGCGATCGGCGACAGGGCCACCACCTCCGCGCTCGACGCGTTCACCGTGAGCGGCGCAACCGGCACGATCGAACATGCGCAGCTCGTGCGTCACGCCGATCTCGCCCGTTTCGCGCGGCTCGGCGTGGCCGCGAGTGTGCAGCCTCAGCATGCTCTGGACGACCGGGACCTCGTCGGACGGCACTGGGCGGAGCAGACCGCGATCGGGTATCCCCTTGCTTCGCTGCTCGATGCCGGAGTCGAGGTGAGATTCGGCTCGGACGCTCCCGTCGCGGAACTGGACCCGTGGCAGGCCATCGCTGCCGCGGTCTTCCGCACGGACGACGATCGCGAGCCGTGGCATCCAGAGGAGCGCGTGAGCGTCAATCGGGCGCTGCAGGCGAGCGTGCGCTCGTCGATCCGGCCCGGTGAGCCGGCAGACGTCGTCTTGACCGGCCGGGATCCGCAGACGTCGACCGCGACCGAGCTGCGCACGATGCCGGTCGTGGCTACCGTCCTGGCTGGTCGGATCACTCACATCGCCTGAGCGGGCACGAAGAACGAGCAGAGAGAAGGGGCACCGGGATGAATCCCGGTGCCCCTTCTCTCTGAGACGCGACTCAGGCGGCGATGTGCGAGACGAGGAACCAGCGGTCCTTCTCGAGGCCGCGCATGATCTCGATCGCGACGTCCTGGCTTGTGAGGTCGACCTCGTCGAGACCGTCGATCGCGGCCTTGACGTCGACGAGGATTGCGTCGATGTCGGAGATGACCGCGCGGACGAGCTCATCCGACTGAGTGAAGCCTGCGGGCACGGCGCTGGTGCCGGCCTTCTCGGCGACGGTGCTCAGGCGCGCGTCGATCGGGAGGCCGAGGGCGACGATGCGCTCTGCAGCCGTGTCGGCGAAGTCGCCGGCGTGGGCCACGATCGTGTCGAGCAGCTCGTGGACGCCGACGAAGTTCGCGCCACGGACGTGCCAGTGCGCCTGCTTGCCGTTGACGGTGAGCGCCTCGAGACCCAGGACGACCGGGGAGAGGAACTGCGCTGCGGCAGCCGCCACGGTCGGGTCGCTGGCGGTGGTGGAAACGGTCTGTGCCTTGCTCATCTTGTGCTCCTCCGTGGTGCCTTCTCGTACCTGATGAACACAACGCTACTCAGGCTCAGGCATTCCGCAAGCAAGCTGAGGCTCGGCTTACACACGCGGAAACACGCGGAATTCCGCCCCCGTGAGGATAGTCTCGCCTCATGACCATCGCAGCGAGCGCGTCCGTCCTCAGCCTTCCAGAGCGCACGCCGGCAATCGCCGAAGACTCCTTCGTCGCGGACGGCGCTCGTCTCATCGGCGCAGTGACGCTGTCCGCCGGAGCCAGCGTCTGGTACAACGCCGTGCTGCGTGCAGATTCGGCGCAGATCACGATCGGGACCGACAGCAACGTGCAGGACAACGTCTCGGTCCACGTCGACGACGACCACCCCGTGAACATCGGTGCGAAGGTGTCCGTCGGGCACAATGCCGTGGTGCACGGATGCACGATCGGCGACGGCTCGCTGGTCGGCATGGGAGCCGTGATCCTCAGTGGCGCCGTGATCGGAGAAGGGTGTCTGATCGCCGGGGGCGCGGTCGTCCTCGGCGGCACCGTCGTTCCCGCCGGGTCGCTCGTCGCAGGCGTCCCCGCGAAGGTGCGGCGTGCGCTGAGCGACGCGGAGCGCGAGGGACTCATCGCCAACGCCGACATCTACCTGCGGCACAGCCGGACCCACAGCCTTGCCGCTCCGGTCTGAGCCCTGGTCACCGATAAGCTGGGTACACACGGGGCGGTGGCCAAGCTGGTCAAGGCAGCGGGCTCATAACCCGACGATCGTGGGTTCAAGTCCCACCCGCCCCACCACAGACTCGCTGGCAGAGACAGGGTCGATCGCGACATGAGTGCAGCCACCACCGAGGATGAACCGTCGCCGAACGACCTCGACGCCCGATCATGGAAGTTCGTCGCTCGCAGCGTGATCCGCAAGTTCGGACAAGATGGTGCCGGGGATATCGCCGCCGGACTGACGTTCCACGCCGTTCTCGCGCTCATCCCGGCGATCATGGTTGTCGTCTCCGTCGTCAGCCTGCTCGGCAAGGAATCGGAGACGGTCACGCTCGTCCTCGAGGTGTCTCGCGCCGTCGCCTCGCCGGAGGTTGCGAAAGGGCTGGCCTCCGTCGTCGACATGCTCGCGGAGTCCTCGATCGCGGGTCTCGCGCTCCTGACCGGCCTCGCGCTCACGATCTGGGCCGGCGCGCGCTACATCGCCGTGCTCGGGAGAGGGATGAACCGGGTCTACGACGTGGAGGAGGGCCGGCGGGGATGGGCGCTCAAGCTCATGCAGCTCGCGGTCAGCGTGCTGCTCTTCGTCGCCGTGCTGGCCGTTGCTGCTCTGCTCGCACTCTCCGAACCGGTTGCACGCGCGATCGGCGACGCGCTCTCGCTCGGTGACTCCGTGCTCATCGCCTGGCAGATCCTCCGCTGGCCGCTTCTCGCCGCGATCGTGATCGCGGCGGTCGCCTTCCTCTACGACAGGGCGCCGAACGTCCGGCATGTGAAGTTCCGCTGGGTGAGTCTCGGCGCCGGGATCGCGATCCTCGTGCTGATCATCGCCAGCGCGCTGTTCAGCCTGTATGTGTCGAGCATCGTGGACTACGACCGCGTCTACGGACCGCTCGCCGGTGCGATCATCTTCCTGCTGTGGATGTGGATCGCGAACCTGGCGCTCATGCTCGGGGTCGAGTTCGATGCCGCAGTCGAGCGGGCCCGTGAGCTCAGGGCGGGAGAGCCGGCGGAGTTCCGCGTGCGGCTTCCGCTGCGCGACGACACGCAGATCGAGGCGAAGAACCGTCGGTCGAGTGAGGAGGTCGCGGAGGCCAGGGAGCTGCGAAATCGTTCTGAGGGCGTGGACGGCTGACACATCGCCGGTCGCCGCGCCGGGGCGAACGCGCATCTGCCGTGATGTCAGCTCGGCCGCCTCGGCTGCAGTGCCGAGGCGGCCGGGCGTACGGGCCAGGTGCCGTCGAGCGTCTCCTCGGGCTCGAGGCGCCCGATGCTGATGAAGTACTCGGTGAGACTCTCGGCCTGAGAACGGGCCCACCCGACCTGCCGGGTGTGCAACTCGCTGAGCGACTGCGGCAGCACGAACTGCCGCGCGAGTGCCTGCGCGACGCGTCCGGCAGCGATCGCATCGGCGGAGGCCTCGTGCGCGCCGTCGAGCGGCACCGCGTAGTGTGCGGCGACGACCTCGAGGGTGCGCTTTCCGCGGCGGTAACGGTCGTAGGCCTTGTCGATCACGAGCGGGTCGATGATCGGTGCGGGATCGGCGAGCGGCTCGATCCCGTGTCGCACCGCCTCGTGCGCGAGCAACGAGAAGTCGTAGGAGGCGTTGTAGGCCACCACGGGCACGCCCTGAGCCAGGAGCGAGCGCAGTGCCGCGGTCACTTCGCCGACGACCTCCGCAGCCGGGCGCCCGTGCGCGCGGGCGTGCGTGGTCGTGATGCCGTGGTCGGCGGTCGCGCCCTCCGGGATCGGGATGCCGGGGTCGGCGAGCCAGGAACGTGCGGCGATCTGTCGTCCGCTCGCGTCGAGCACGCCGACGTGTGCGGTCACGACCCGATCCGATGTGACGTCGACCCCCGTGGTCTCGAGATCGAAGACGCCGACACGTGTGAGCCAGGCGGGGAGGTCGGGTGCGGTCGACATGCCCTCACGGTAGGACGAGCCGCCGACATCCATCCGGAGGCACACGGCGACTCCGTAGACTCGGAGCATGACCGTGCCTTCCCCCTACGCCGACCGTCTCAGCCGACTGCCTGTCGAGCGGCATGAGGTCGAGGTCGCCGACGGTGTGACGGCGTACTGGGTCTACGGGCCGCAGGATGCGGAGACGACCGTGATCGCCGTGCACGGTTTCCGGGGTGAGCACCATGGTCTCGAACCCGTGCTGGCCTTCCTCCCCGAGGCGCGGGTGATCGCTCCCGATCTGCCGGGGTTCGGCGCGACAGCGCCGCTGCCGGCCCGAACGCACGATCTCGATGCCTACGCCGCCTGGCTGACGGAGTTCGCGGCGAAGGTGGCACCAGGAGCGGTCATCCTCGGCCACTCCTTCGGCTCCATCGTCACGGCGGCGGCGGTCGCCGGTGGTCTGCGGACACCGCGCCTGATCCTGCTGAACCCGATCGGCGCCCCGGCGCTGGAAGGTCCGAAGGGGCTGATGACGCGGCTCGCCGTGCTCTACTACGCGCTCGGCGCTCGGCTGCCTGAACGCCTCGGCACCGCCCTGCTGCGCAATCGCGTGATCGTGCGAGTGATGAGCATCACGATGGCGAAGACCACCGATCCCGAGCTGCGCCGCTTCATCCACGACCAGCACGACACCTATTTCTCGCGGTTCTCCGACCGTGATGTACTGCGAGACGCGTTCGTCGCGAGCGTCTCGCACGACGTGCGGGAGTTCGCTCCGACGATCGATGTTCCCACGCTGCTCGTCGCCGCCGAGAGGGATGACATCACCCCGATCGAGGCGGAGCGCGCGCTCGCCACGCTGTTCCCCGACGCCTCACTCGTGGAGATCGCGCACGTCGGGCACCTGATCCATTACGAGACGCCGGCGGAAGCCGCCGGCGCGATCCGTCGATTCCTCAGGATTCCCGTCGCGCGAGGCCGATGAGCCCGGCCACCCGGAAGGGGATGACCTCGCCCATCGCGAGCGAGGTCTCGGTGCGCTCGACTCCTTCGATCGAGAGGATCCTCGCATCCGTGTCGAACAGATGACGCGCGTCGCGGCAGGCCACGCGCGCGAGTAGATCGATCGATCCGCTCAGTCCGTGCGCCTGCACGACTTCGGGGATGCGTGCGAGCTCGTTGATGATGCGCGGAAGCTCCGTCTGACGCACGCCGATGCTGACGAAGGCCTGCAGCGGGAACCCGAGCACCTCCGGCGCGAACGAGCGCTCGTACGAGAGGAAGATCCCGGTCTGCTCCAAACGGGCCATCCGTGCCTGAATCGTGTTGCGGGAGAGGCCGAGATTCTCGGCGAGAGCGACGATCGTGATGCGCGGATCGTCGGCCAGCGCGGCGAGAAGCTCGAGATCGATACGGTCCAGTCCAGGCATAGTGCCAAACCTTAGCAGGACGCGATCCCTCGATATTGAGCAACATGCTCAACCGCACTTCCATTGCTTGAGCGAGGTGTTGAGCAGACGTACGCTCAGACCAGACCGGTGATGACGCCGGGTGCCGCGCGCACAGCCCTTCGCGGCTGCTGAGACTTGGAGGACGATGATGTCACCGCAGATCACGCCCATCGCCGATTCGACCCAGGATCTGGAGCGCACCGAGCGCCTCCTGGCTCCGGATGGAACGCGTCTCGCGCACCCGGATCTCGACCCCTTCGTCGCGGACGTCGACGCGTCACAGCTGCGCGCGCTTCTGCGCGACATGGTGATCCTCCGCCGCATCGATGCGGAGGGCGTGGCTCTGCAGCGTCAGGGACAGCTCGGCCTCTGGGCCCCGTGCCAGGGGCAGGAGGCGACGCAGATCGGCACCGCGCGCGCACTGGCACCCCAGGACTACGTCTTCCCGAGCTATCGCGAGACCGGTGTCATCTACGCCCGCGGCGCGCAACCGGGGGACTTCGTGCGGATGTGGCGCGGCGAGGAGGGTGCAGGGCACGACCCGGCTGCGCTGCGCGTCGCCCCCCTGCAGATCATCATCGGCGCTCAGACCCTGCACGCCGTCGGCTATGCGCTCGGCATCCGCCATGACGGCGCCGACGAGGTTGCGGTGACCTACTTCGGCGACGGCGCGACCAGCCAAGGCGACGTCAACGAGGCGATGATCTTCGCTGCGTCGTACCAGGCGCCGGTCGTCTTCGTGTGCCAGAACAACCACTGGGCGATCTCCGAGCCGGTCGCGGTGCAGTCGCAGTACCCGATCGCGGGGCGTGCGCCCGGTTTCGGCATCCCGAGCCTGCGTGTGGACGGCAACGACGTGCTCGCCTGCATGGCGGCGATGCGCTGGGCGCTCGCGCATGCCAGGTCCGGCAAGGGACCCGCCTACATCGAGGCGGTCACGTATCGGATGGGTCCGCACACGACGGCGGATGATCCCACCCGCTACCGCGACGAGGCGGAGCTGGAGGAGTGGCGCCGTCGCGACCCGATCGCGCGCCTCGACGCGCACCTGCGCAGCATCGGCGAGCTCGACGAGGCGCATCTCGCGGAGATCCAGTCGGCCGCCGACGTCGTCGCCAAGGACATGCGCGCAGCCTGCCTGGGCATGGTGACCCGTGCGCCCCTCGCGGTCTTCGACGGCGTGTACGCCGAGCCGCATGCGGGATTGGACCGCCAGCGCGACGAGTACGCCGCGTATCTGGCGAGCTTCGAGAGCGAGGCGTGACCATGGCGGAGATGACCCTGGGCAAGGCCCTCGGTGCCGGTCTGCGTCGGGCGATGCAGGATGACGAGAAGGTCGTGCTGCTCGGGGAGGACATCGGAAAGCTCGGCGGCGTGTTCCGCATCACCGACGGACTGCTCGACGAGTTCGGTGCTCAGCGCGTGATCGACACTCCGCTGGCGGAGTCCGGAATCGTCGGCACCGCGGTGGGGCTGGCCTTCCGCGGCTACCGGCCGGTCGTGGAGATCCAGTTCGACGGCTTCGTCTACCCGGCGTTCGATCAGATCGTCGCCCAGGTCGCCAAACTGCACTACCGCACTCAGGGGCGGGTGAAGATGCCTCTCACGATCCGCATCCCGTGGGCCGGAGGGATCGGCGCTGCCGAGCACCACTCCGAATCGCCCGAGGCCTACTTCGTCCACACCGCCGGCCTCCGGGTCGTCGCCGTGTCGAATCCGGCCGATGCCTACCGGAGTCTGCGCCAGGCGATCGCCTCCGATGACCCGGTGATCTTCTTCGAGCCGAAGCGGCTGTACCACCACAAGGGCGAGGTCGATCTGGACGCGTCTCTGGCGGATGCGCCGCCGATGGGACTGGCGAGCGTGGTGCGCGCCGGTCGCGACGTCTCGCTCATCACGTACGGTGCGATGGTGGGCACCGCCCTGCAGGCGGCAGAAGCCGCAGAGGACGAGGGCGTGTCGATCGAGGTCATCGATCTGCGCTCCCTCTCACCCGTCGACTACGACTCCGTTGCGGCATCCGTGCGCAAGACCGGTCGCGTCGTGGTCGCCCACGAGGCTTCGCGAGAAGCCGGTGTCGCCGCCGAGGTGATCGCGAGCATCACGGAGCGCTGCTTCGAGTACCTCGAGTCCGCACCGTTGCGGGTGACCGGGCACGACATCCCGTACCCACCCGCGAAGCTGGAGAAGTTCCACCTGCCCGACCTCGATCGCCTGCTCGATGCCGTGGATCGTGTGCTCGACCGGCCCAACAGCCTCACGGAGGTGGACGCATGATCGCCGAGTTCCGACTGCCCGACCTCGGTGAGGGGCTCACGGAAGCGGAGGTCGTCCAGTGGCTGGTCGCGCCCGGTGACGCTGTCACGCTGAATCAGACGCTCGCCGAGGTCGAGACCGCCAAGGCCGTCGTCGAACTGCCGTCACCGTATGCGGGCACCGTGTCGACGCTGCACGCAGATGCGGGGGAGACGATCGCCGTCGGCGCACCGCTCATCGCGTTCGACGTCGAGGGGGAGGATGACGACGCGCCAGAGCCGATCGTCGAGGAGAAGGCGCAGCCGAACCTGGTCGGGTACGGCGCAGCGCCGTCGACCAACGCCCGTCCGGCTCGTCGAGCGCGCCGCATCTCCGGTGCCACCGCCGCCGCCGACACTGCGGTGCTCGAAGCGGCGCCGCACGACGCTGCGCCTTCCGCCACTGCCGAGCACGTGATCGAGCGGCCGCGATCGACGCCTCCCGTGCGAGCCCACGCCAAGCGCCTCGGGATCGACCTCGTGCTCGTCGCCGCTGCCGTCGGCGACCGCCTGATCACCCGCAACGACGTGGATGCCTACGCCGAGCGCACAGGTGCCGGCCGAAGCGACGCATCGATGCCGGCGCGCGACGGTTCCGGTGTCCCTGCATCGCCCGCCGCACTCGGCTCGGACGAGAGGACGCACGAGCGCGAGACGAGGATCCCGATCCGCGGAGTGCGAAAGCACACGGCGGCAGCCATGGTGGCCAGTGCCTTCACGGCACCGCACGTGACGGTGTTCCACACGGTCGATGTCACCGAGACGATGGATCTGCTCGCCGGTCTCCGCGAGGACCGGGTGCTCTCCGCCCATCGCATCGGTCTGCTCGCTGTGATCGCGAAGGTCGTCTGTCTCGCTCTGGGGCGCACTCCCGGGCTCAACGCGCACTGGGACGAGGCCGCCGGTGAGATCGTCCAGTATCACTACGTCGATCTGGGCATCGCAGCCGCCACCGAGCGCGGCCTCATCGTGCCGAACATCCGCGACGCGGACCGTCTGTCGCTCGTCGAGCTGAGCGAGGCGCTCAGAAGTCTCGCCGAGACCGCTCGTGCGGGTAGGACATCCCCGGCGGAACTGCTCGGCGGCACCTTCTCGATCTCGAACATCGGGGTCTTCGGGGTCGATGCGGGAACACCGATCCTGCCGCCGGGGCAGTCCGGGATCCTCGCCGTGGGAGCTGTGCGTCGTCAGCCCTGGGAGCACCGCGGAGAGATCGCGCTGCGTCAGGTGATGACTCTGAGCCTGTCCTTCGACCACCGTCTCGTCGACGGGGCGGAAGGTGCGCGCTTCCTCAAGAACGTCGCCGACGTGCTGGAGCAGCCCGGGCGGGCGATGCTTCTCAGGTAGGGGCGCGCAACGCGGCATCCGCCATCGCGGCCAGCACGGTCGCGGTGGCGGTCTGCTGTCTGGTGGTGGCCCGCGTGCTGTGGGGCGTCGAGTTGATCAGGCCGAAGCACGCTTGAACGCGCAGTCGCAGCTCTTCCGGCGTGGCGGGCAGGAGGGGAGCGAGCGCGTCGATCCACACGCCGATGTAGGTGCGCTGCAGCCGTCGCACCGCGGCGCGGTCCTCGTCGGACAGATGGGCGACGTCTCGGTCTTGCACCTGGATGACCTCAGCGTTGCCGAGAGCGAAGTCCACGTGGAAGCGGATCAGTGCCCGCATCCGCTCTTCCGGCTCTGCGGGCGCCTCGGCGACGCGTGTTCCTCCGGCGACGAGGTCGTTGCTCACCTTGACGAGCACGGCACCGAGGAGCGCCTGCTTTCCGGCGAAGTGCCGGTAGACGGCGGGACCGGAGACGCCGACGGCAGCGCCGATGTCCTCGAGACTGACGCCGTTGTACCCGCCCACGGCGAAGAGCCGCGCGGCTTCATGGAGGATCGCATCGGAGCGCTCGGCTTTGGCGCGATCTCGGGCAGTCGTCGGGGTTGTCATTCCAGTTAATCCTCGCTAACCTGAATGTACGGGTTAGTGAACACTAACCGAATCAGCACGCGGAGCGCCACCGTGGGTCGCTTCGTGACGTGGGTCGAGGAGGACTTCACGATGCCCGCCACCCAGGAATCTCTGGCGCAAGCGCTGCGCGATCGTCTCGCGACGGCGGCGCTGGGAGGACCGGCCGCCTCCCGCGAACGTCACGTCGCCCGTGGAAAGCTTCTGCCGCGCGAACGCGTCGCCCGACTGCTCGACGAGGGCAGCCCGTTCCTCGAGGTCGCACCTCTCGCCGCGGACGGCCTGTACGGGGGAGAGGCGCCGGGAGCGGGTGTGATCGCCGGCATCGGCCTGGTGCACGGTCGCCACGTGATGGTCGTCTGCAACGACGCCACCGTCAAGGGCGGCACGTACTACCCGATGACCGTCAAGAAGCACCTGCGCGCGCAGGAGATCGCCAGGGAGAACCGGCTGCCGTGCCTGTATCTCGTGGACTCGGGCGGGGCCTTCCTCCCTCGACAGGACGAGGTGTTCCCCGACCGGGACCACTTCGGACGCATCTTCTTCAACCAGGCGAACATGTCGGCGCAGGGCATCCCTCAGCTCGCCGCCGTCCTCGGATCCTGCACGGCCGGGGGCGCCTACGTACCGGCGATGAGCGATGAGACGGTCATCGTGCGCGGACAGGGCACGATCTTCCTCGGCGGACCTCCGCTGGTCAAGGCGGCGATCGGGGAGATCGTCACGGCGGAGGAGCTGGGCGGCGGAGAGCTCCACGCCCGGCGCAGCGGAGTGGTCGATCATCTGGCAGAGGACGACGAGCACGCGCTCGAGATCCTCAGAGACATCGTCGCCACGCTGCCTCCGCCCGCGGAGCCTGCCTGGGAGGTCATCGACAGTCGGGAACCGGAGGAGCGGTCGTCGCTGTACGACGTGGTCCCCGTCGATGTGAATGCCGCATACGACGTGCACGAGGTCATCAGTCGGTTGGTCGACGCCGACAGCTTCCGCGAGTTCAAGGCCGAGTACGGCACGACTCTCGTCACCGGATTCGCGCGACTCCACGGGCATCCCATCGGCATCATCGCCAACAACGGTGTGCTGTTCAGCGAATCCGCGCAGAAGGGCGCTCACTTCATCGAGTTGAGCGATCAGCGCGGCATCCCGCTGCTGTTCCTGCAGAACATCACCGGGTTCATGGTCGGTTCGGAGGCCGAGGCCGGCGGCATCGCCAAGGACGGCGCCAAGATGGTCACGGCAGTCGCGAGCACCAGAGTGCCCAAGCTGACCGTGATCATCGGCGGCTCGTTCGGCGCCGGGAACTACTCGATGTGCGGCCGCGCATACTCGCCACGGTTCCTGTGGACCTGGCCTGCGAGCCGGATCTCCGTGATGGGCGGACAACAGGCGGCGTCCGTGCTCGCCACGGTCAAGGAGGATCAGCTCGCCGCGCGAGGGGAGGGATGGTCTGCGCAGGAGCGCAGCGCGTTCGAGGAACCGATCCGTGAACAGTACGAGGCGCAGGGCGAGCCCTACTACGCCACCGCACGCCTCTGGGACGACGGGATCGTCGACCCGGAGCAGACCCGCGATCTGCTCGGGCTCGCGCTCGACGTGGTCGCGCGCACCCCGCTGCCCGAACCGCGCTTCGGCGTCTTCCGGATGTGAGAGAGATGACCGACCACCTGTTCCATACCGTTCTCATCGCGAACCGTGGTGAGATCGCCAGGCGTGTGATCCGCACGCTGCGCGATCTCGGCATCCGCAGCGTCGCGGTCTACAGCGATGCGGATGCCACCGCCCCGCATGTCCACGAAGCGGACGTCGCGGTGCGCATCGGTCCCGCGGCAGCCTCCGAGTCCTACCTCGACATCGCCGCCGTCATCGCCGCCGCGAAGAGCACCGGTGCGCAGGCCATCCACCCCGGCTACGGCTTCCTGTCGGAGAGCGTCGGTCTGGCGCAGGCCTGCGCCGCGGCGGACATCGTGTTCGTCGGTCCCGACGTCCTGGCGCTCGAGGTGATGGGCGACAAGGCCAGGGCGCGTGAGCATGTCGTGCAGCACGGCGTCCCCGTGGTCCCCGGGTTCGATGCATCCGGACTGTCGGATGTGCAGATCGCGGCCGAGGCCGAGCGCGTCGGCTACCCTCTGCTGGTCAAGCCCAGTGCCGGTGGCGGTGGCAAAGGCATGGAGATCGTCACGAGTGCCGAAGGTCTCGCGACCGCTCTCGCATCGGCTCGTCGGGTCGCATCGGCATCGTTCGGCGATGACGCGCTGATCCTCGAACGGCTCATCCGGCGTCCCCGCCACATCGAGGTTCAGGTGTTCGGCGATCGCCAGGGCACGGTCCTCGCCCTCGGCGAGCGCGAGTGCACGCTGCAGCGACGGCATCAGAAGGTCATCGAAGAGGCCCCGTCCGCGGGGCTGGGCGCGGGCACCAGGGACCGCCTGCTCGAGACGGCCGTGCGCGCGGCCGAGAGCGTCTCGTACGTCGGAGCGGGAACGGTGGAGTTCCTCGTCGACGCGGACGTACCGGACGAGGTGTTCTTCATCGAGATGAACACCCGCCTGCAGGTCGAGCATCCGGTCACCGAGCAGGTCACCGGCCTCGACCTCGTCGCGCTGCAGCTCAGAGTGGCGGCCGGACAGCCGCTCGACATCGTGCCCTCCGTGCACGGACATGCCGTTGAAGCGCGCGTCTACGCGGAGTCTCCGGAGCGCGGCTTCCTGCCGTCCACGGGGATGATCCTGCGCTTCGACCCGCCGGCCGGCGTGCGGGTGGATGCCGCGATCGAGACCGGGAGCGAGGTCACCGGGTTCTACGATCCGATGATCGCGAAGGTCATCGCCACCGCCGATGACCGGGCGACCGCGCTGGCGCTCCTCGACTCCGCTTTGGCGCGCACCGTCGTTCTCGGGGTCGACACCAACATCGCCTTCCTGCGCCGCCTCTGTCGCAACGAACGCGTCGTCGCCGGGGATCTGGACACCGGACTGATCGAGACACTGCTCCCGGTCACCGCGGCGCCGCCCACCGCGGCGATGCTCAGTGCCGCCGCCGAGGTGGTGCACGCCGCATCAGAACCGGTCAGGACGAGCGCACTCTGGCGCGAACTGCCCGGATGGCGCTCGGGCGCGCCGGCTGTCGAGCGTCCGCAGCCGCACTTCGTCACCGATGATGACGAGCTGCTCAGCGTGGAGGTCGGTGACCGCCGCTCTCGGGGGACCGCGCAGGCCGCTGTCGACGGCGAGGGAGCGGTCTGGGTCGCTCAGGATGGGATCACCTCTCGTCTGCGTCCGCTCGATCGGCGTGCGATGACGCGCCGCCGACTGTCCGCCTCGCGGGCGGAGAGCGGAGGGGGCGGTCCGGAGGGTCGTGCCCCCATGCCGGGGAGTGTCGTCGCTGTGCACGTCGAAGACGGGGCGAAGGTCACAGCGGGAACACCGCTCGTCTCGATCGAGGCGATGAAGATGGAGCACCAGGTGCTCGCCCCCCAGGACGGAGCCGTGCACCTCCTGGTCGCGGTCGGAGAACAGGTGCGTCGCGATCAAGCGGTCGCCCGTGTGATGACGGAGGAGAGTCGATGATGGAAGAGCTGACCGAGGAGGAACGCGAGCTCGCCGGGATGGTGCGCGAGTTCGCCGATCAGGTCGTCGCGCCGCAGTCGTACGAGGCCGATCGCACCCACACGCTCTCGATGGACGTCGTGGGTCAGATGGGCGACCTCGGCCTGTTCGGTCTGCCGTTCCCGGAGGAGTACGGCGGACAGGGCGGCGACTACATGGCGCTCGGCATCGCGATCGAGGCGCTCGGACGCGTCGATCAGTCCATCGCGATCACCCTCGAGGCAGGCGTGAGCCTGGGAGCCATGCCGGTGTACCGGTTCGGCACCGAGGAGCAGAAGCAGACACTGCTGCCCGATCTGCTCGCCGGTCGCGCTCTCGCGGGTTTCGGACTCACGGAGCCGGAGGCAGGAAGCGATGCCGGGGCAACGCGCACCACGGCCCGACTCGACGGTGAGGAATGGGTGATCGACGGGTCGAAGCAGTTCATCACGAACTCCGGCACCCCGATCACGCGCTTCGTGACCGTCACCGCGGTGACCGGCGACGAGGGTGGGCGTAAGGAGATCTCCACGATCATCGTCCCCAACGGAACCCCGGGGTTCACGGTCGAGGCTCCGTACGACAAGGTTGGCTGGAATGCCTCCGACACGCATCCGCTCACCTTCGACGGTGCACGAGTACCTGCCGCGAACCTCCTGGGCGCACGCGGGACCGGGTTCCGGAACTTCCTCAGCATCCTCGACGAGGGCCGCATCGCGATCGCCGCGTTGGCGACCGGCGCGGCCGAGGGGTGTCTGGAGGCATCCGTCGAGTATGCCAAGAGCCGCACGATCTTCGGCAGTGCGCTGAGCACCCGGCAGAATGCCCAGTTCACGCTGGCCCGGATGCGGGCACGCGTGCACACGGCGCGACTCGCCTGGCACCATGCCGCACGACTTCGCGACGCGGGGCGGCCCTTCGCCGAGCAGGCGGCCATCGCCAAGCTCGTGGCGGGCGAAGCGGCGATGGACAATGCCCGCGACGCCACACAGATCTTCGGCGGCAACGGGTTCATGAACGAGTTCCCGGTGGCCCGCCACTACCGCGATTCGAAGATCCTCGAGATCGGCGAAGGCACGACCGAGGTCCAGCTGCTGATCATCGCGCGTGGGCTCGGACTCGCCGGGTAGCGTGGCAGCATGCCAGACACCGATCGACCGGAGGGAGGCGACGTGACGCAGGACATCCTCCAGCGCGGGTTGTACTACGAGGAGTTCGTGGTCGACGCCCGCTACCTCCATCGTCCCGGACGCACCGCGACCGAGGCGGACAACGTGCTGTTCACCACCTTGACGATGAACACGCAGGCCCTGCACCTCGATGCGGCGTTCGCGGATGCCCAGGAGCCGTTCCACGCGCGTCTCATGAACTCGATGTGGACCCTCTCCACGATGGTCGGAACCTCGGTCGCGCAACTGACACAGGGCACACTCGTCGCGCAGCTGGGTTTCGGGGAGATCACCTTCCCACACCCGCTGTTCGCCGGCGACACCCTCTACACCGAGAGCGTCGTGCTCGACAGACGACTCTCCTCCTCGCGACCTGGGCAGGGCATCGTGCGCATCGCGCACACCGGTCGAAATCAGGACGGTACCGTGGTGGCGACGGCGACCCGATCGGTGCTCGTCCGCACTCTCCCCGAAGGGACTCCCGCACCATGACGTTCGCGCTCGGACCCGCGATCCTGTTCTGCCCCGCCGACCGCCCTGAGCGTTTCCACACCGCGCTCGACCGTGCGGACGCGGTGATCCTCGATCTGGAGGATGCGGTGCTGCCTGCGGCGAAGGCGACGGCACGCGGCAACCTGATCGATGCGGACATCGATCCTGATCGCGTGATCGTGCGGGTCAATGCGCCGGGCAGCGAGGCGTTCGTGTCCGACCTGGCGACGTTGAGTCAGACCGACTTCCGCACCGTGATGGTCGCCAAGACGGAGGAGCCGGAGGCTCTGGCAGCGTTCGATCCCCGCTTCTCCCTGATCGCACTGTGCGAGACCGCGCAGGGCGTGCACGCCGCCGACCGCATCGCCGCTCATCCGCAGGTGGTCGCCATGATGTGGGGAGCGGAGGATCTCGTCGCCTCGATCGGGGGCACGTCGAGCCGTCGTCCAGACGGGACGTATCGCGACATCGCGCGCTACGCGCGGTCGCGAGTGCTGCTCGAAGCCGGAGCGCAGGGCAAGCGCGCGATCGACGCGGTCCACATCGACATCGACGACGTCGAGGGTCTCGCCCAGGAGGCGGCAGACGCCGCGGCCTCCGGTTTCACCGCGACGGCGTGCATCCATCCCAGCCAGGTGCCGGTGATCCGCGCGGCCTATCGGCCGGATGACGAGACTGTGGCGTGGGCCAGGGCCGTGCTCACGGCGGCAGAGCAGGAGCGCGGAGTGTTCCGCTTCGAGGGGCGCATGGTCGACGAACCGGTCCTCCGGCACGCGCGCTCCGTGGTGTCGCGGGCCCGCTGAACCGCACAAGCGCTCCCGCCGGGGTGATCGGCGATCCGGACCGGTCAGAGGACCGGCGACTCCTCGAGCAGCCGCAGGTAGCCGGGGGCTGCGACGAAGCGGTGCGCCGAGCCGTTGCGGAGAACCTGCCCGTCGCGGGGGAGCGTGCCGCCGGAGACATGATTGATCACCGCACGGATCACGCCACCGTGCGCGACGACGATGACCGACTCCGCGCGCGGAGTGGAGCGCCGGCGCGCCTCGCGGGCGATGGCGTGCAAGGCCGCGATCGCCCGCTCGCCGACCGCGGTCAGCGACTCGGCTCCTGGCACTTCGGCATGCCAGTCACCATAGGTCTCGATGTAGTCGGGCACGAGCATGCCTTCGCCTTCGCCGAACTCGCGCTCACGGATGTCGGGGACGACGCCGGCGATCTCCAGACCGAGACGGTCCGCGATGATCTCGGCTGTCTCCTTCGCCCGCAGCAGCGGGCTCGTGTAGACGGCATGATGCGTGTCTGCGGCGAGTCTCTCGGCCGCCCACCGCGCGTCGGCGCGTCCGGTCTCGTTGAGCGGGATGTCGGTGGACCCTTGAATGCGCTTGGCGAGGTTCCAGTCGGTCTGACCGTGGCGGACGAGGGTGAGGTAGGTCACGAGAGGAGCTCCTGGAGTGCGGGGAGCACGTCGCTGGTGCCTGCGGCGATGGTGATATCGGCCCAGACATCCGCGCGCGTAGGCTCGCGATTGACGATGATCAGGGGGATGCTGCGCCGGCGCGCGCGCTCCACCAGGCGCACGCCCGAGTTCACCACGAGCGAGGAACCGGCGACGATCAGCGCCGAGCTGGCGCGCAGCAACGACTCCGCCGCCCGGAAGCGGTCCTGCGGAACGTATTCGCCGAAGAAGACGACGTCCGGCTTCAGCATGCCTTCGCAGACCGTGCACACCGGGACCACGAAACCCTCGGTCGACGAGGGGAGCACGTCGCCGTCCGGTGCCAGCTCGATGTTCTCCGGCACCGTGATCCAGGGATTGAGCTCCTCGATCTGCACGGCTACGTCGCGACGATCGAACACCTGGCCGCAGTGCAGGCACAGCACGCGACGCATGGTGCCGTGCACTTCGATGACGTGAGAGCTGCCGGCGCGCAGATGCAGTCCGTCGACGTTCTGGGTGATGACTCCGGAGACGAGGCCGGCGGCCTCCATCTCGGCGAGGGAGGTGTGACCGGCATTCGGCCCCGCCTGCGCGAACGCCTTCCAGCCGAGATGGCCGCCGACCCAGTACCGGCGGCGCGCGGCTTCGTCACCGAGATACGTCTGGATCGTCATCGGGTCGCTGCGCGTCCTGGCACCTTCGCCGCGATAGGCGGGGATGCCCGAGTCGGTCGAGATGCCGGCGCCGGTCAGGAGGGCGATGCGCTTGCCTCGCAGCAGCTCAGCCGCGTGGGCGATGGTGGCCGACATCTCGGCAGAATTCGACACGCTCACAGGACCTCCTCGAGCGAGTCTACGGTGCTCGCGTGGCTCGGGCCCACGCGATCGCGGGTGCTCAGGGAGATGCGGTACGGACCGCCCCGACGGCGATGGCAGAGTGGACCCCGTGGACCTGCTGCCTGTGAACGACCCCGACGACCGACGCCTCGACGACTACCGTGGCCTCACCGACACCGCTCTGCGGGCACTGTCCGAACCCGCTGGCGGGCTGTACATCGCCGAATCGACCAAGGTGATCGCCCGTGCGGTCGCGGCCGGACACCGCCCGCGCTCGGTCCTGGCGCAGGAACGTCGGGTGGACGACATCCGGGCGATCGTCGGCGATCTCGATGTCCCGGTGTACGTCGTCCCGGATGAGATCGCCGAGGCGGTGACCGGTTTCGCCGTGCACCGGGGGACCATCGCCTCGATGCATCGACCGGTGCTGCCGCCCGTCCGGGATGTCCTCGCCGGCGCGTCCCTGGTGCTGATCCTCGAGAACATCGGCGATCACACGAACGTCGGTGCCGCGTTCCGGGCAGCCGCAGGGCTCGGCGCGGATGCCGTGCTCGTGTCGCCCGGTGGGGCGGACCCGCTCTACCGTCGTAGCGTGCGCGTGAGCATGGGCACCGTGTTCCAGGTGCCGTGGACGCGCATCCTGGACTGGGACAGCGCCATCGCCGATCTTCACGCTGCCGGTTTCGACGTCGCCGCGCTGGCGTTGCGGGACGATGCCGTGACGCTCGACGCCTATGCTTCCGACCGCCCCGAGCGCGTGGCCCTGGTGATGGGGTCCGAAGGCGACGGCCTCTCGCGCGAGGCGATGGAGGGGGCGGACACCATCGTCACGATCCCGATGTCCGGCGGGGTCGACTCGCTCAACGTCGCCTCCGCGGCTGCCGTGGCGCTCTGGTCGATGAAGCGTTGACCCGCCGCTCCGGTCAGTCCTGATCCGGCAGGAAGACCGGCGATGGCTCCGGTCGCTTGGCCGCGAGGTTGTCGCCGGACGACTGGTGTCGCAGGCGACGCAGCACCCACGGCACCAGGTGCTCGCGCGCCCAGCCGAGGTCGCCGGCGCGCGCCTCCCGCCAGGTTCGTTCCGGGAACGGTTCCGGCTGCATGGCCTCCAGGTCGTTCGGGACGTTCAGCGCGCGCAGCACCATGCGGGCGACCTCGTGGTGACCGAGCGCGTTGTAGTGCAAGCGGTCGTCGTCGAAGAAGCGGGGATCCTGCACCACCTTCAGGGCCCATTGGTCCGCCACGATGCAATCATGGCGCTCCGCGATGGCCCGGACGTTCTCGTTGTAGATCGCGACCTTGCCGCGGAACGCACGGAAGACCGGGGTGAAGGCCGTGTCGATTCCGGTGAAGAGCACGATCGCCGCGCCCGTGGATGACAAGCGGCTGACGGCATCCTCCAGCTGCGCTGCGATGGCGTCGGGGTCGGTTCCCGGCCGGATCACGTCGTTGCCGCCCGCACAGATCGACACGAGATCAGGATGCAGCGCGACTGCCGGCTCGACCTGATCCGCGACGATCTGAGCGATGAGCTTTCCGCGCACCGCGAGGTTCGCATAGGCGAAGTCCTCCACCTGCTGCCCGAGCACTTCGGCAACGCGGTCGGCCCATCCGCGGTGTCCGCCGGGGGAGTGCGGGTCCGGGTCGCCGATCCCCTCGGTGAACGAATCCCCGATCGCGACGAATCGCCGCCAGGGGTGCGGTGCGTCGTTTTCCACGAACGGGGTCCGAGTCGAATCCTGGTCGGTCATCCAGCTCTCCTTCGCCAACAATCTGCGGCACGGTAGTGACGGCGGCGCAGTGTCAGAGCCTACCCGCAGGCGTTCACCCGGGAGAGGGCACGCGCGGGAAGCCCGGCGAATGATCCAAGGTCCTCGGCAGCGATTATCGTGGAGTCGATGCTCTCACCGTCCTTTCCTCAGCGCGCCCCGTGGGGCACCGCGAGCAAGCTGCGCGCCTGGCAGCAGGAAGCACTCGAACAGTACTTCGAGGCGGATCAGCGCGACTTCCTCGTCGCCGCCACGCCCGGCGCAGGCAAGACCACGTTCGCTCTCACCCTCGCGGTTGAACTCATGCGCATGGGAGAGGTCAATCGGATCATCGTGGTGGCTCCCACCGAGCACTTGAAGACGCAATGGGCCGATGCGGCCGCACGCGTGCACATCCGCCTCGACCCTCGCTTCCGCAACAGCGACTGGGCTCCCGCTCGGCACTATCACGGGGCGGTCGTGACCTATGCGCAGGTGGCCGCGAAGTCCTCGGTGCACCGCCACCTGACCGAAGACGCCCAGACCCTGGTGATCCTCGACGAGGTGCACCACGGCGGTGACGCGCTCAGCTGGGGCGATGCGATCCGCGACGCCTACGGTCCGGCGAAGCGGCGCCTGCTGCTCTCCGGCACGCCTTTCCGCAGCGACACGGCGCCGATCCCGTTCGTGGAGTACCACCCCGACGAATCCGGCGCACGCATCTCCCGTACCGACTACAACTACGGCTACGGTCGGGCTCTGGCCGACGGTGTCGTGCGCCCCGTGCTGTTCCACATGTATGCCGGCAAGATGCGCTGGCGCACCACGACGGGCGATGAGCTCGAGACGCACCTGGGGCAAGACAACACCAAGGACGTGACGTCGCAGGCCTGGCGTACGGCGCTCGACCCTGAGGGGGACTGGATGCCGGCGGTGCTGTCGGCCGCCGACCGCCGTCTCACCGAGATCCGTCACCATGTTCCCGATGCCGGCGGACTCGTGCTGGCGACCGATCAGACGGTTGCGCGCGCCTATGCCAAGATTCTGCACAGCATCACGGGACAGCAGCCGACGGTCGTGCTCTCCGACGACGCGACGGCATCTGAGCGGATCGAGAAGTTCAGCGCGAACGATGCCCGATGGATGGTCGCCGTGCGCATGGTCTCGGAGGGCGTCGACGTTCCGCGGCTCGCGGTGGGCGTGTACGCGACGTCGTCGTCGACCCCGTTGTTCTTCGCGCAGGCCATCGGCCGGTTCGTGCGCGCCCGCCGTCGGGGCGAGGCCGCCAGCGTCTTCCTCCCGCAGGTGCCCGTGCTCATGGGGCTCGCGAACGAGATGGACAAGCAGCGCGATCACGCGCTCGACCGCCAGTCGAAAGAAGAAGACGGCCTCGACGACTCGTTGCTCGAGAGCGCGAACCGCGAAGAGGAGACATCGGATGCGCTGACGCAGGAGTTCAGCTATCAGGCGCTGTCCTCGGTCGCCCACTTCGACAGGGTCGTGTTCGAGGGCCAGGAGTTCGGACAGTTGGCCGAGCCGGGCACACCGGAGGAGGAGGAGTTCATCGGGTTCCCCGGGCTCCTCGAGCCGGAGCACGTGCACGAGCTGCTCATGCAGCGGCAGTCCCGCCAGTCCCGCCTGCGAGAAGCGCGGGAGGCCTCGGCTGGACCTGCGGAGACGACGACGCTGCCTCCGCCGCTGCACCGCACGCTGAAGGAGCAGCGCCAGCTCCTGAACAGTCTGGTCGGGCTCTACGCCCGCCAGAAGGGGGAGCCGCATGGGGCTGTGCACGCGGAGCTCCGCCGCATCTGCGGCGGGCCGGCCGTCGCTCAGGCAACGGTGACCCAGCTGCAGTCGCGGATCGAGGTTCTCCGCAAGCGCGTGCGTTCCTGACGGCACGGTTCGACGCTGTCTCCGCGCCCTTCGGTGCGGCGCTTCGGATCCCCGAAATGCTGTCAATCCGCGTCTGAGCGGGGTGTGCGCGCAGCTTCACGGCTAGCGTGGAACGGTTGCCCGCGCACCGGGCACCGTCACATCTGGAGGACCCATGACAGCCCCCGCTGCCGCTGAGCCCACTGCCGCCGATCGCCGGCGTTGGGCGCGCTACCTCGTTGAGGAACGTGCTGAAGGCGCCGTGTATCAGAGACTGGCCGCCCGGAGGATCGGTGAAGAGCGCGACATCCTGCTGAGCCTCGCCGAGGCGGAACGCCGTCACGAGCAGCACTGGCTCGACCTGCTCGGCGATGAGCCCAAGCGGCTGCCGCGCGCGGGCATGCGTTCCCGTCTGCTCGGCTGGATGGCCGGGCGGTTCGGGTCGATCTTCGTGCTGGCACTGGCGCAGAGCGCGGAGGCGCGCTCGCCCTACGACGCGGAGCAGTACGCAACGCCCGCGATGCGCGCCGACGAGAAGGTGCACTACGAGGTCGTGCGGGGTCTGGCCGCGCGCGGACGGCGGCGGCTGTCCGGCTCTTTCCGGGCAGCGGTGTTCGGAGCGAATGACGGTCTCGTCAGCAATCTCGCCCTGGTGCTCGGTATCGGCGCGACCGGTGTGAGCTCCGGGTTCGTGCTGTTCAGCGGCATCGCCGGACTCCTGGCCGGAGCCCTGTCGATGGGAGCAGGCGAGTTCGTCTCCGTGCGTTCGCAGCGCGAGCTGTTGGCGGCCACCGAGGCGAACGACGACGCAGCTGCCGCCGCGGGCGATCTCGACATCGACGAGAACGAGCTGGCCTTGGTCTACCGCGCCCGTGGCATGGATCAGGAGGAGGCGCTGGAGCGCGCACGCGTCCTCGTCACGGCTGCGCAGGCCGGGGTGCGGCGCGCCGCCACCGGCCCGATCCGCACCCACGGCGGAGAAGACCATGACATCGTCGGCAGCGACTGGACCGCCGCGATCTCCAGCTTCCTGCTGTTCGCGTCCGGCGCGATCATCCCGGTGCTGCCGTGGATCTTCGGCCTGCAGGGAACCGCGGCCGTGGTCGTCGCGCTGATCCTGGTCGGCATCGCCCTGCTCACCACCGGTGCGATGGTCGGCATCCTGTCCGGCGGGCCGCCGCTGCGTCGGGCGTTGCGCCAGCTGGCGATCGGCTTCGGCGCAGCGGCGGTCACCTACCTCTTGGGACTGCTCTTCGGCGTCGGGGCGGTCTGAGCGGTACTCCGCTCAGGACTGTCCGTCGTCCGAACCGTCGGGTCGGGAGCCGCCGGGCATCCCCCCTCCCTGTTGTCCGCCCTGACCCGGCCCCATCCCGCCAGTGCCGCTTTCACCGGCGGTCACCGTCGTCGCGGAGCCGTCCACCACGACGTCGTACGCGGTCCCGGACATGATCTCCGCGCCGGAGTAGACGACGGTCGCGAACGACGTGTCGGCCGTGTACTCGGCGACGACCTCGCCGTCTGCGACGATCTCTACCGTGGAGCCAGCGGAGCCGGAGGTCGTGGCGAACACCCATCCCTGCGCGGAATCGGTGGACGGCGCCACCGCCATCCCCGCGCTGCCCGCTGCGAGGAGGGTCCCGCCGCTGATGTCGAAGGTGCCGTTGACGTCGATCGCACCGTTCCCGTCGCTCGTCGGACCCCAGATCGTCAACGAGCCGTCGGACATGGTGGCCGACCCGTTGGAGTCGAAGCCGTCGCCGCCCGCGTTCACTGTCGTCTCGCCGCCGGAGATCGTGATCGTCTCTCCGCTGTCCTGCATGCTCTCCCCGCTGCCGGAGGAGGCGTTCAGGCCGTCGTCGGAGGCGGTGACTGCGACCTTCCCGCCGGCGATCGTGATGTCGGCGCTCTCGAGACCCTCATAGCTCTCCGACACGCTCGTGTCGCCGCCGTCGATGACCAGGGCCGTGTCGGCGTGCACGCCGTCGTCGCCGGATGCCAGGGTGAGCGTGCCATCGTTCACGTGGACGGCGCCGTTCGAGTGGATGGCGTCGTCGGCGGCATCCGCGTCGATGGTCCCGCCCTCGATGACCACGTAGACGCCCGCCTTGATCGCCTTGGCCGAGAGCCCGTCCTCCATCGTGGCAGTGGACCCGCCGCCGCTGACGAGCGTGAGGTCGCCTCCGGTGATCACGACATCCGACGCGGCGGCCACGGCATCGCCGCCGCTGGTGATCTCGAGGTCGCCGGCGGAGATCCACACGTAGCCCTGCGTCTCATCGGCGTACTGATCGCTGGACACGCCGTCGCCGCCCGCGGTCACCGTGATCGTTCCCCCCTCGACGATCAGTGCGTCCTTGCCGCGGATGCCGTCGTCGGCAGCGTCGACGGTCACCGTGCCGCTGAGGATCGTGAGGTCGTCCTTGCTCGTGATGCCGTCGTTGCCGTTGCCCGCGACGGCCAGTGAGCCCGTGCCGCTGATCGTGAGGTCCGCATCGCTGTAGAGCGCGGCGTCGACCTCCGCATCGTCGGCATAGCTCGATGCGTCCGAGAGCGTGTTGTCGCTGTCGTCGGCGAGCACGAGCGCCACGTCGTCGGCACCGGTGATCGCGACCGCGGCGCCCTCGGCGTTCGAGATGTCGGCATCGTCGAGGATGAGTGCCACCACGGCGTCGTCCGGGGCGGCGATCACGACCGATCCCTCCAAGGAGCCGGACAGGCGGTACGTGCCGCCCGCCGTGATCGTCACCGAGTTCCCGTCGACGGTCGCTCCTTCTCCGTCGACCGTCGCGCTGTCGCCCGTCAGGGCGATCGTGGTCTCCGCGGTCGTGTCCGCCTCACCCGCAGACACGGTCGTGGCATCGGCGTTGTCGGCCAGCACCTGTTCGGCGGTGAGTGAGGCGTCGACGTTCTGCACGGACGTCGCCTCGGCCGTACTCGACACGGTGTCGGCATCCGCGGTGACGGCGGTGCAGCCGGCCAGGACGACTCCGGTCAGCACGAACGGTGCGGCGGCGAGAAGGAAGCGGTTCTTGGTGCGCATGAGAGTCTCTCTTCGGTCAGACGGCGATCGCCGCGGGGTGGAAGCGTCGGCGCAGCACGCGCGCCCACTTGTTCGAGGGGAGGTCGGGACGCAGGGCCGCGAGCCCCGTGCCGTATTTGCTGATCGTGGAGGGGCGGATGCCATGCCGCCACAGCAGGCGATCGGTGTCTCCCGTGCGCAACCCCGACTTCGTCTCGACGATCACCAACCCGGGCACGTGCAACTGCTGCCCGTCGGCGAGCTCCCAGGAGAGAGAGGTGTCGATGGTCGCGCGGCCGCCACCACGAGGGGCGAGCAGTGTCGTGCGGTCATAGCGTGTGGCGAGCGTGGGAACGAGGTCGGTGGTGTCGAGATCACGGAGGCCGAGGGATTCGAGCCCGAGCGCCGCATACTCCCGCCCCCGGGCGGTGAGCTCGTCGCGCGCGGAGAACTCGTAGCCGATGCGCTCCTTCACGGTCGCACTGCGCGCCCCACGGGTCTTCAGCTCGAGGAAGGCGTCCTCGGAGTCCACGTAGCTGCGGGTGCGGAGCTTGAACCTGCGGCGGCGTCCGAGCGCCGCCATGCGGAAGCTGAGCGGGTCCGCCGTGTCGAAGTAGTACGACTCGTAGGCGAAGGAGCGGCGACCCTCCAGGGTGAGCACCCGGGTCTGCGAGGGCAGTTCGCTGAGGACGGAGGCCGCCTCATCCACCGTCATCACGTACTTGCGGTCGACCCGCGTGAGCAGCGCCGCCTCGGCCACGAGCTCGTCCAGGCCGACGGGATCGAGTCGGGGGATCATCGTCGCGCTCCCGACAGTGCGGCGCTCACTCCGGACGGCGGGCCGATGCGATAACGCACGTCGACCTGCGTGGTGTCATTGACGAGATCGAGCTGCAGGATCGAGACCTGGGTCACCGTGCCGCCGAGCACGCGTTCGAGCTCCGTGACCAGTTCCGTCTCATCCCCGACGGCACGATCGAGAGTCATCGTCAGCTGCCGCGAGCGCGACAGCAGCCGCGGGTGGTCCGCGACGAACATCGCGGCGATGATCAGGGCCATGAGTGCGAGCGACACGGGGGAGAGGGTGGTGCTCAGACCGGCGATGAGGCCGAGCGCGAGGGATGCGAAGTAGTACGCCACCTCGCGCTGCGAGATCTCCGACGAACGCAATCGGATGATCGACAGCACACCGAACAGGCCGAGACCCAGTCCCAGCGCGACCGACGTTCCCGCCAGGACGACCGCGACCGCCAGTACGCCGACGTTCACCCCGACGAATGCAACCACGAGGTCGCGTCGGCGGTGGCGCAGGTAGTAGATGCCCAGGGCGAGGATCGTGATGGCGACGAGGTCGGCGGCGATCATGACGAGCGTGTACACGAGTGGAATCCTTCGGTCGGGGGTGGAGGTTCCCTCCCATTCCGACCTAGCTGGCTATGTCCTTGCTATGTGCTGTCTATGCCAGGTTCAAGAATGTCGCTGTGCATAGGAACCCCCGAACGGACACCTCGGTGACGCACGGGCAACGGATAGCAGCCCGATAGCGCGGACCCGTAGCTGTGGGGGATGGACACTCGACAGCACCACCCCAGACCGAAGCGGCGGTGGCGCCGCATCCTGCTCGCGGGAGGGCTCGCACTCGCCCTCAGCGCCGGCGGGGGAGCCGCATGGGCCGCAGACCGATTCCTCATCGAGCATGTGAGCATCACGGACGTCTCGTCGTACGAGGCCGCGAACTCGAACACGAGCGACAGCATCGGCGAGACCACCAACGCGACGGTCACCGACACCGCGTACGACTCCGACCAGGCTGACATCGCGCTCTCCACGGTATCGACCGGGTCAGGCGATGACACCGTCACCTATTACGTCGCAGATGTCACGCTGACGGATGCCACCGCGTTGCGCTCCGCATTCGCCGGCGATGCGTTCGGCACCAACATCACCGAGACGACGAGTGCGATCGCAGCGGCGAACGATGCGGTGTTCGCGATCAACGGTGACTACTACGGCTTCCGTGACACCGGCATCGTCATCCGCAACGGTGTGGTGTATCGCGACGAGGGGGCACGCGAAGGCCTGGCGTTCTACGAGGACGGGCATGTCGAGGTCTATGACGAGACCGCGACCACCGCAGCCGCGCTCGTTGCGGACGGCGTCTGGAACACGCTGTCGTTCGGCCCTGCGCTCGTCGAGGACGGGACCGTCGTCGATGGAATCGAGGACGTCGAGGTCGATACCAACTTCGGCAACCATTCGATCCAGGGCGAGCAGCCGCGCACCGCTGTCGGAGTGATCGACGACAACCATCTCGTCTTCGTGGTGGTCGACGGCCGGAGCGCCGGCTACAGCCGCGGTGTCACGATGACCGAGCTCGCCGACATCATGATCTCGCTCGGCGCGACGACCGCGTACAACATCGATGGCGGCGGTTCGTCGACGATGTACTTCGACGGCGCACTGGTCAACAACCCGCTCGGCAAGAACCAGGAGCGCGGCACCAGCGACATCCTGTACATCGCAGGGAGCGTGCCGTGATCGTCCTGATCCCCGCCTACGAGCCGGATGAGCGCATGCACGAGTTGGTGGATGCGCTCGATACGGACGGCTTCCAGACCGTGGTCGTGGACGACGGCAGCGGAGCAGCGTACTCGCCGCACTTCGCCAAGGCCGCGCGTCGGGGAGCCACGGTTCTGCGCCAGCCGCGGAACGAGGGCAAAGCGCGCGCGCTGCGCCACGGCCTCGCCTACATCGCAGAGCGCTGGCCGGGCGAAGATGTGGTGACCGCCGACAGCGACGGACAGCATCGGCCGTCCGACATCGCCGCTGTCGCAGATGCCACCGTCGGCGGCGACGCGCTGGTGCTCGGAGGACGCTCCTTCACCGGTGAGGTACCCGTGCGCAGCAGACTGGGCAACGCCGTGTCGCGGTGGCTGTTTCGGCTCAGCGGGGGAGCTGTGCACGACACACAGACAGGACTCCGCGGCATCCCCGCCGCGCTCATCACCGACGTCGTGGCCGTGTCGGGCGAGCGCTTCGCGTGGGAGATGAACGTACTGCTCGACTTCACCCGGCGCGGGATCCCGATCCGAGAGGTGCCGATCGAGACCGTCTACCTCGATCACAACGCCTCCTCGCACTTCCGGCCGCTGCGTGACTCTCTCGACGTGCTTCGGCCGCTTCTGCGCTACGTCCTGGTGTCATTCGGATCGTTCCTGCTCGATGTGGCGGTGCTCCAGCTGCTCTACGCGGTCACGGGAGACCTCCTGCTCTCCGCGGTCGGCGCCCGGGTGCTCAGCGCCGCCGTCAACTTCACGCTCAATCGTTCGTTCGTGTTCCGTGACGGATCCTCAGGAGGTGTGCGCCGACAGCTCGGGCGGTACGCCGCGCTTGCTCTCGCGCTGCTCGCGGGCGGATACGCGTCGATGGCCCTGTTTGTCGCCTGGGGCGTTCCTGTCCTCTGGGCCAAGCTGCTCGCCGATGCCGCCGTCTACACCTGCGGATTCCTCGCGCAGCGCGGATACGTATTCCGCCGTGGGGAGGCCCGTCGCACGCCGGGATTCGTGGAGAAGCGCGTCGACACGGCGAAGAGGGCATGAACAGAAGAAGGCCCCCTCTCGGGAGCCTTCTTCATCTGTGCGCGGAGGGGGACTTGAACCCCCACGCCCTTACAGGCACTACGACCTCAACGTAGCGCGTCTACCATTCCGCCACCCGCGCAGGTCTTGGATGATCGTTGCCGACCGAAGAATGACATTACCACGTCCTTCTCGGGCTCTCGAACCGAGCCGCACGCCCGGGCGTGGCGCGCGGCTTCGATACCCTGGAGCCATGACTGATCCGTCTCTTCCGGAGGTCGTCCGCATTGCGAGCGACCTGATCCGCTTCGACACGTCCAACTTCGGCGGAGGCAAGGCCGAGGGGGAGCGCGAGGCCGCAGAATACGTCGGTGCCTATCTCGAAGCGCTGGGTCTCGAGGTCGAGTACTACGAGCCGATCCCTCGTCGGACGAACGTCATGGCTCGGGTCGCGGGGCGCGACCGCTCGAAGCCGGCGCTGGTCGTGCACGGTCATCTCGACGTGGTGCCGGCGATGGCCGAGGACTGGAGCGTCGATCCGTTCGCGGGTCTCGTCCGCGATGGGATGCTCTGGGGGCGCGGAGCAGTGGACATGAAGAACATGAACGCGATGATCCTCACCTCGGTCGCCGAGATCCTTCGCGCGGGGGAGCAGCCTGAGCGCGATCTGATCCTCGCTTTCTTCGCGGATGAAGAGAACGGCGGGGTCGAGGGGTCGGCGCTCGTCGTCAAGAATCACCCCGAGTGGTTCGAGGGGGCAACTGCGGCGATCAGCGAGGTCGGCGGCTACTCGATCACGGTGGACGATCGGCGAGCGTACCTGCTGCAGGTCGGCGAGAAGGCGCTGATCTGGATCCGCCTGGTCGCCAGGGGGCGTGCGGGCCACGGCAGCCGACTGCACGAGGACAATGCGGTGACGCGGTTGTCCGAGGCGGTGGCGGCGATCGGACGCACACGTTGGCCGATCCGTCTCACCCCGACCACCTCCGCCCTCCTGGACGGCCTCAGCGCGCTCACCGGACGCAGCGCGGAGGACCCGGACGCACTCGCGGCCGCGGCAGGTCCCGCCGAGGCCTTCCTGCGCTCCTCGTTCCGCACGACGACCAACCCCACGGCATTGAACGCCGGCTACAAGCACAACGTGATCCCCGAGCGCGCCGAAGCGCTGATCGACGTGCGCGTGATCCCTGGCACCGAGGACGATGTGCTGGCAGAGCTCCAGCGCATCGTCGGCGACGACATCGTGATCGAGACGGTGGTGCGCGACATCGGCATGGAGACTCCGTTCGAGGGTGATCTCGTCGACGCGATGGTCGCGAGCATCGGTCGCCACGACCCCGGTGTTCCCGTTATCCCGTACCTGCTGGGAGCGGGGACCGACAACAAGGCGCTCGCGGCGCTCGGCATCACCGGATACGGGTTCGCGCCCCTCAAGCTCCCGGCCGATCTCGACTTCACAGGCATGTTCCACGGTGTCGACGAGCGCGTACCCGTAGAATCGCTTGTCTTCGGCCAGCGGGTGCTGACCGATCTGCTGCGCTCGTTCTGAGCGACGCAAGACCGCTCCCGCGCCGACCTCGACTCAGAAGGCCTCACCTCCATGCATCTGTTTGAAGCGCTCATCCTCGGCATCGTCCAGGGACTCACCGAGTTCCTGCCGATCTCCTCCAGCGCACACCTGCGCATTCTCGGCACCTTCCTGCCGTCCGGCGAGGACCCGGGCGCCGCGTTCACCGCGATCACGCAGATCGGCACGGAGGCCGCGGTCGTCGTCTTCTTCTGGCGCGACATCGTGCGCATCATCGGACAGTGGTTCCGCTCACTCTTCGGCCGCGTTCCTCGCAACGATCCGGACGCCCGCATGGGATGGCTGATCATCATCGGCAGCATCCCGATCGTGCTGCTCGGGCTGCTGTTCCAGGACCAGATCGAGAGCGTGCTGCGGTCGCTCTGGATCGTGGCGATCATGCTCATCGTCTTCGGCATCCTTCTCGGAATCGCCGATCACGTCGGAGCCAAACGACGCAGTCTGAAGGACCTCACGTATCCGGATGGCGTCGCCTACGGGTTCGCCCAGGCGCTCGCGCTGATCCCGGGCGTCTCGCGCTCGGGCGGCACGATCACCATGGGGCTCTTCCTCGGCTATGAACGTGCGGCCGCGGCGCGCTACGCGTTCCTGCTCGCGATCCCCGCCGTGTTCGGAAGCGGCTTCTACCAGGTCTACAAGAGCTGGGGTGAGCCGTCGTTCTTCTCGTTCGGCGACACCCTGGCGGCCACCGGCATCGCCTTCGTGGTGGCGCTCGGCGTGATCGCGTTCTTCATGAACTGGATCTCGAAGCGCAGCTTCCTGCCGTTCGTGATCTACCGCATCCTGCTCGGCACGACGCTGCTGGTCCTGCTCGGCACCGGAGTCATCGCCGCCTGAGCGCGAGCTCAGCATCCCCGTTCGCCACAGCGCGGGGACGCTGATCAGCGCTTGCGGTCGCCGGGGCCGTCGTCGCGGCGGCGGAGATACCTCTCGAATGCCTGGGCGATCGCATCGCCGGACGCTTCGGGGGAGTCCCAGGTGTCGCGCGTGCGCTCGAGCTGTCGGATGTACTCGGCCATGTCCTCGTCGTCGGCTGCCGCGGCGTCGATCGAGGCCTCCCAGGCTGCTGCCTCGGTTCGCAAGCTGTCGCGCGGGACGTCGACGCCTGTCAACTCCTCGAGTCGATCGAGGAGGGCGAGCGTCACTTTCGGCGACGGGGTCGCGGTGGCGACGTAGTGCGGAACGCTCGCCCACAGGCTGGCCGTCGGGATCCCCGCGCTCTCCGCGAAGTGCTCGAACACGCTGAGGATCCCGACGGGCCCCTCGTAGAGCGACCGCTCGAGTCCGTGCGCTTCGCGCACCTGCTCGTTCTGACTGGACGCGAAGATCGAGATCGGTCGGGTGTGCGGGACATCGGAGAGCATGGCTCCGAGCGTGACCACCCCGGTGATGTCGTCACGCAGTGCCACATCGATGAACTCCGAGACGAAGGCCTGCCATGTTCTGGCCGGCTCGACCCCTGTGAGCACCCAGAACTCCGGGCCCGGTGCGGGATCGCGCGGACGCCAGAGACCGGCTTCCGGCCATTTGAGCTGACGCCGGCCTTCGGCGTCCATCTGGCTCGATGGGCGCGTGTACTGGTAGTCGAAGTAGAGCTCCGGGTCGACCGAGTGCACGAGTTCGTAGTCGTTCGTGGCGCGCAGAGCCTCGACGGCGCCGCTCGCGCCCTCACCCGCATCGTTCCAGCCGTCGAAGGCGACGATGACGATGCGCGAACCGAGAACATCCATCCGGGGCTCCCTCCGAGGTCGGGGACGTATCCCTCCAGGCTAGTCCGCGTGGGCCGGAAGCGGGCGGCAGCCCGGGCTAGCATGGGTTCAGTGAGCAGACAGCCCCGCGCAGTCCTTTGGGACATGGATGGAACACTCGTCGACACCGAGCCCTACTGGATGGACGCTGAGACAGCGTTGGTGGAATCCTTCGGCGGCTCTTGGAGCCACGACGACGCACTCCAGCTGGTGGGCAACGGCCTGAACGACAGCGCGATCATCCTGCAGGGCGCCGGCGTCGACATGGAGGCGGAGGCGATCATCTCGCTCCTCACCGACTCCGTGCAAGAGGCGCTGCGCACGCAGGGTGTGCCCTTCCGCCCGGGTGCCAGGGAGCTGCTGGCAGACCTCAAGGCGGCGGGCATTCCCACCGCGCTGGTGACGATGTCGCTGCGCCGCATGGCTCTCGGCGTGGTGGAACTCATCGATTTCGACGCCTTCGACCTCGTGGTCGCCGGCGATGACGTCGAGAACCCCAAGCCGCACCCCGAGCCCTACCTGCAGGCTGCTGCGTTGCTCGACATCGACATCGCCGATGCGATCGTGATCGAGGATTCGCCGACCGGTCTGCGCGCGGGCCTCGCTTCAGGGGCCGTGACGCTCGGCGTACCCCACATCGTCCCGCTCCACGACGTCGGGGCGCATGAACTCTGGCCGACACTGGAGAAGCGCAGCACCGCCGACCTGATCGACCTCTTCGACCGCCTGAACACCACGACCGGAGCCATCCGATGACCGAAACTCGCACGCAGCGCCCCAGCGGCCCGTTCCGGGAGGGCGACCGGGTGCAGTTGACCGGTCCGAAGGGGCGTCTGCACACCGTCACGCTTCGCCAGGACGGCGAGCTGCACACGCACCAGGGTGTGCTCCGGCACCGCGACCTGATCGGGCTGCCTGACGGTTCGGTGCTGGCCAACAGCTCGGGGCATGAGTACCTCGCCCTGCGTCCTCTGTTGCGCGACTTCGCCATGTCGATGCCGCGCGGCGCAGCGATCATCTACCCGAAGGACGCCGCGCAGATCGTGATGCAGGCCGACATCTTCCCCGGCGCTACCGTGGTCGAGGCGGGTGTCGGCTCCGGAGCGCTGTCGCTATCGCTGCTTCGTGCGATCGGCTCGGACGGGAAGCTGATCTCGTTCGAGCGCCGCGAGGACTTCGCGGATGTGGCCCGCGGCAATGTCGAGACGTTCTTCGGCGGTACCCCCGACACGTGGCGCGTGGTCGTCGGCAACCTTCTCGAGGCGCTTCCCGTCGAGGCCGAACCCGGCAGCGTCGACCGCGTCGTGCTCGACATGCTCGCGCCGTGGGAGTGCATCGATGTCGTGGCCGATGCGCTCACGCCCGGCGGAGTCGTGCTCTGCTACGTCGCAACCGCCACGCAGCTGTCTCGCGTTGCCGAGTACATCCGGGCCACCGGTCTGTTCACCGAGCCGGACGCCTCTGAGACGATGGTGCGCGGCTGGCATGTCGAAGGACTCGCCGTGCGCCCCGATCACCGCATGGTCGCGCACACCGGTTTCCTCATCACCGCACGTCGTCTCGCTCCCGGCGCGATCGCCCCGTCCGTGAAGCGACGGGCGTCGAAGAGCAGCTACGGCGACGACGACGTCGAGCAGTGGACCCCCGGCGCCGTCGGCGACAGAGAGATCAACGACAAGAACCTGCGCAAGCGCGCAAGAGAGGCGGCCAAAGCTGCCGAAGGGGCGCGCCTGGCGGCGACTTCGCGCGAATCGGACCAGCCGACGGAATAGA
Organism: Microbacterium croceum; assembly: GCF_023091245.1. NCBI lineage: Bacteria > Bacillati > Actinomycetota > Actinomycetes > Micrococcales > Microbacteriaceae > Microbacterium > Microbacterium croceum. Next base: position 2,413,542 of record NZ_JAHWXN010000001.1, read on the forward strand.
CTGGAGCGCGTGCGTAAAACGTCCGCCGTTCTGGCCACTCTCAGCCTCGCCGTCCTCGCCCTGACCGGGTGCACCGCAGCGCCGTCGTTCAACGGCGCCGCCTGCGACCGTGCTGCTGCCGGTGATGGCATCAAGGATGCCGTGACGGTCACCGGTGACGTGGGTGCCGCTCCCGATGTCACTGTCTTCTCGCCGCTCACGCTCACCGAGCCCGTATATGCAGACCTCACGGTCGGAGACGGGCGTGCGATCGAGAACCCCAACCAGGTCGTGTCCCTCGAGTTGTCGCTGTACAGCGGAGACACGGGCAAGAAGGTCTTCGCGACGGCATACGACGAGAACCAACGCGGTCTGTCCACGACCGCCTCCTGGTCTGAGCAGTCTCCGGGGCTCGGGGAAGTCCTCCAGTGCGCCACCGCAGGCTCGCGGATCGTCGCCGGGCTGACTCCTGACGCTTTCGGCGCCAAATCCCTCAGCGGCATCGGTCTCGAGGACGACGACAACGTGGTGTTCGTGATCGACGTGGTCGACGTCTTCCCGTCGAAGGCAGAGGGAACGCTCCAGTTCAACGACGGGGCAGGCATGCCCACGGTCGTGCGGGCTCCCGACGGCACCCCCGGTGTCATCATCCCTGATACCGCTGCACCGGAGAAGACCACGGTGCAGACGCTGATCAAGGGCGACGGACCGGCGCTCACCGCGGATCAGACGCCGGTCGTGAACGTGACCGCTGTGAACTGGGATGACAAGTCGATCGTCACCACGACCTGGGGTACGACTCCGCGTGTCGACCTCGGTACCGCCGTTCCCGAGGTCGGCAAGGCTCTGGTCGGTGCGCCGGTGGGCTCTCAGCTTCTCGTCGTCGTGCCGGGGCTCGACCAGGCGTCCGCCATCGTCTACGTCGTCGACGTCCTCGGCGTCGCTCCGGCCGCCACGCAGTGATGGCTGCCCGGATACCCGCGGAGGAGCGCCTGACGAATCTCGTCGTGGCGCTGATGGCCACGGAGATCGGGCTCACCAAACAGCAGATCCTCGACAACGTCTCCGGCTACCGGCAGCGTGCGAGCGCGGGAACGCGGTCGGACGCACTGGAGAAGATGTTCGAGCGCGACAAGGAAGAGCTGCGTTCTCTCGGGGTCCCCATCGAGACCATCGGCGACGCGGCAGATCCGAATGACCTCCGCGAAGCCCGCTACCGCATTCCCCAGGCCGAGTACGATCTCCCGAGCGACATCGAGTTCACCCCGGCCGAACTCGCCGTGCTCCGACTTGCGGGGAGCGTCTGGAGCGCGGAGTCGGCCTCCGGCGACGCTCAGGCGGGCGTACGCAAGATCCGCGCGCTCGGTATCGACGGGGATGAGCCGATCATCGGTTTCGCTCCCCGCATCACTGCTCAAGATCCCGCTTTCGCCGCGCTCCAGGCCGCGATCGAGAAGAGTCGCGTGGTGTCATTCGACTACCTCAAGCCGGGCGAGGACGCTCCGCGACGCCGCACGATCCGGCCGCTCGCACTCGTCGACTACGAGGCGCGATGGCATGTGTTCGGCATCGACGTCACCGTCGACGAGGACCGCACCTTTCTGCTCGGGAGGATCGTCGGCGATGTCGTGACGAGCTCGACGACGTTCGATGCTTCGCTCCGGGACGGGGCGGGGGAACGCGCTCTCAGCGGACTCACCCGCGTCGCGGAGGCGAACTCAGCGCTTCTCGAGATCACGCCCGGTACGGAGGCCGCGCTGCGGCTGGGGCGCCGTGCGCGTCCCGCGGCGCAGGGAATCGTCGTGCCGTTCGTGGATCTGCACATCCTGGCCGACGAGCTCGCGTCCTATGGCCCTGAGGTGCGCGTGGTCGAGCCCTCGTCGCTCAGAGACGAGGTCATCGCGCGTCTCCGGGCCGTGGTCGCGGCGCACCCTGAGGGGACCGCTCTATGACCTCCCAGCCGAAGCCCCTGCTCGCGGCCGATCGCGTGCGCCTCTACCTCACTCTCGTCCCGTATCTGTTGGAGCACGGCCAGGTATCACTGGCCGAGGCTGCCCGCGAGTTCGACGTCTCTCCGCGCGAGATGCGCGCGATGGTCGAGAAGCTCACCGTGATCGGCCTGCCCGGCGAGTCCGGATTCTGGCAGCAACCGCAGGAGATGTTCGACATCAACTGGGACCTGCTGGACCAGGAGGACATCATCGAGATCACCAACGAGGTCGCGCTGCGCCGCGTGCCGCGATTCACCGCGCGCGAGGCAGCCGCGTTGCTCGCCGGGCTGCAGATGGTCGCCGCCGTTCCCGCGGTATCGGACACGGGTCTCGTCTCCGGTCTGATCTCCAAGCTCTCACGTGGCGCGGCGGATGCGCCAGCTGACGTGGTCGTCGCCCCTGGTGCCGTCGACGCGGTCCGCGAGGTGGTGGCCCGCGGTGTGCAGGACCGTCGAGCCATCTCGTTCACCTATCAGGCGCCGGATGCGGAGCCGACGACTCGCACCGTGGATCCGGTGCAGATCCTCATCACCAATGCGCAGTGGTACCTGCAGGGGTGGTGCCATCTGCGACAGGCGATGCGCACGTTCCACCTCGACCGGGTGAGCGACCCGCAGCTGACCGACATCCCGATCACACATGCCGGAGACCAGCTCCCCGAGGCGTTCGCGAGCCTCGGAGACGAGCGCGAGGTGACGGTGCGCCTGCCAGAGCGACTCGCGCCGCTGCTCGGGGACTTCCTCACCGCCACGAACCACGAGTCCGATGCCGGTGCTCTCACCGCACACCTGCACCTCGCGGATCCACGTGGCGTCAAACGCCTCGCGGCGCGGTTCGGCGGCCGCATGGAAGTGCTGGAACCTGCGATCGCACGCAGCGCCGCCCGGGAGTGGGCTGCATCAGGGCTCGCGCTCTACCGCCAACCCGATGCGGAGGATTGATCTGTAGACTGGTAGGAATCGCCCACCGACGACGGGATTATTCACATGTTTGCTGGAATGCAAGGCTGGCACTTGCTGATCGTGCTCGCTGTCATCCTGCTCCTGTTCGGCGCAGCGAAGCTCCCGGCCCTCGCGAAGAGCATGGGCCAGTCGGCTCGCGTCTTCAAAGGCGAGATGAAGGCCATGAAGGAAGAAGACGCGGACCGCGCGGAGAGTGTCGCAGTCGATCCCACCACGGTGAAGGACTCGGGAACCACCCCTGAGACCCCGCCCCGGGCCTGACCTCTCGTGGTAGGCATCGAGCCGACCCGGGAGTTGAAGGCGGGCCGGGATCGACGGATGTCGCTCGGTGCGCATCTCGTCGAACTTCGCAAGCGTCTGATGCTTGCAGCATTGGCGCTGCTGGTAGGTATGGTCGTTGCGTTCATCATCGCCGACCCCGTCATCCACCTCATCACGGAGCCGATCCGCATCATCGCCGACAAGCGCGGCGATGAGTTCAGCGCGCTGAACTTCGGCACGATCACCGCCGCGTTCGACATGCGCATGCGCATCGCGTTCTCGATCGGACTCTTCCTCTCCGCCCCGGTGTGGCTCTGGCAGATCTGGGCATTCATCATGCCCGGTCTCACCCGCAAGGAGATCCGCTACACGATCGGCTTCGTCGTAGCCGCCGTGCCGCTCTTCTTCGCCGGGTGCTATCTCGGGATCATGATCATGCCGCACGTGATCGAGTTGATGTGGAGCTTCACCCCGGAAGGCGGGACGAACTTCTACCAGGCGAAGGAGTATTACGACTTCATCTTCAAGCTGATGATCGTGATCGGCATCTCGTTCGTTCTCCCGGTGTTCCTCGTCGCGCTCAATCTGGCCGGCATCATGTCGGGGCGCGCGATTCTCAAGGGATGGCGAGTCGCCATCGTCATCGCCACGGTGTTCGCCGCGCTCGCGACGCCGGCCGCCGACGTCGTCAGCATGCTGATGCTCGCGGGAATCCTGATCGTCCTCTTCTTCGCGGCGGCGGGTCTCTCGCTCATCTTCGACCGACGTAAGCACAAGCGGGATGCGGCCAGCGGGATTCTGCCGGACCCCGTATGAGCTCGCCCTCGGAGCGGTACGCCGCAGCGCGCGAAGCGGCAGACCATCCTGAGACGGTGGCGTTCGCAGCGCGACAGAAGTTCGATCTCGACCCCTTCCAGGTGGCGGGCTGCCACGCACTCGAGCGTGGACGCAGCGTGCTGGTCGCCGCCCCGACGGGTGCAGGCAAGACGATCGTCGGCGAGTTCGCGATCCACCTCGCGATGCAGACGCCGAATCAGAAGGCGTTCTACACGACGCCCATGAAGGCGCTCTCGAACCAGAAGTTCCGTGAGCTCGTCGAGGTCTACGGCGCCGAGCACGTCGGGCTCCTCACAGGCGACACGAACATCAACGGCAACGCACGCATCGTGGTGATGACCACGGAGGTGCTGCGAAACATGATCTACGCCGACTCAGCGGCCCTTCGCGACCTGCGCTACGTCGTGATGGACGAGGTGCACTACCTCGCCGATCGCTTCCGTGGCGCGGTGTGGGAAGAGGTCATCATCCACCTGCCGCAGCACGTGCGGCTGGTCTCGCTGAGCGCCACGGTCTCGAATGCCGAGGAGTTCGGAGACTGGCTCGACACGGTGCGGGGCGATACCGAGGTGATCGTCTCCGAGATCCGCCCCGTGCCCCTCGAGCAGCATGTGCTCGTGCGCGATGATCTGCTCCCGCTGTTCGACGACCGCGCGGGCATCGCGACCGCTCAGGTCAACCAGGAGCTGATGCGGATCAGATCCTTCACCGGATCGCAGTACGACAACAACCGACGAGCGCAGTCGTACGTCAGCGCTCGTCACGCAGGACGCCAGGCGAAGCGGCCCGAGCGCGGCGGCCGCCGCCCCGTGCGCTCCGCGAACGTGCGACGCATCGAGCGCATGGACCGGCCGGATGTCGTGCGGCTCCTCGAGCGCGCGAACCTGCTCCCCGCGATCTTCTTCATCTTCAGCCGTGTCGGCTGCGATGCCGCAGTGCAGCAAGTCCGGCGCTCCGGCATCCGGCTCACGACCACGGAGGAACGTGCGGAGATCCGCGCCCTCGTGGAGGAGCGCACGCGCACCCTGCAGGAGGAGGACCTCGGCGTCCTCGGCTATTGGGACTGGCTCGACAACCTCGAACGGGGGGTTGCCGCGCACCACGCCGGGCTGCTCCCCGCTTTCAAGGAGGTCGTCGAGGAACTCTTCCGGCGCAAGCTCGTCAAGGCCGTCTTCGCGACCGAGACGCTGGCGTTGGGTATCAACATGCCGGCGCGGACCGTCGTGCTCGAGAAGATGGAGAAGTTCAACGGCGAGGCCCGCGTCGCGATCACCTCGGGGGAGTACACCCAGCTCACCGGCCGCGCAGGACGCCGAGGGATCGACGTGGAGGGTCACGCCGTCGTGCAGTGGACCGAGGGCATGGACCCCCAAGCGGTCGCCGCGCTCGCGTCGCGACGCACCTACCCGCTGAACTCGAGCTTCCGGCCGACCTACAACATGGCCGTGAATCTGATCGACCTGTTCGGGAAGCCGCGCGCCCGACAGATTCTCGAGTCGTCCTTCGCCCAGTTCCAGGCCGACCGCTCGGTCGTGGGTCTCGCACGACAGGTCCGTGAAGCCGAGGGGTCGCTGGCGGGCTACGAGAAGTCCATGGCCTGTGACCACGGTGACTTCCCCGAGTATGCGGCGATCCGACGCGAACTCAGCGACCTCGAGAAGAAGAACCGCCAGGACACCCAGGCTCCTCGGGCCTCCCGCGAGAAGCGGATGAAGCGGATCCAGTCGCTGCGAACACGCATGCAGCGCCACCCCTGCCACCGTTGCCCCGATCGCGAGGCGCACGCACGCTGGGCGGAGCGCTACTGGAAGCTCAAGCGGCAGACCGACCGTATCCGCCGCCAGATCGAGACGCGCACCGGCACCGTCGCCCGCGTCTTCGACCGCGTCGTGGAGGTGCTGGAGACCCTCGACTATCTCAGCGAAGAGAACGGGAATACCGTCCTCACGGAAGACGGACGGACGATGCGCCGGATCTACGGCGATCGGGATCTCCTGGTGGCCGAATCGCTGCGACAGAACCTCTGGAAGGGCCTGGATGCGCCTTCGCTGGCGGCGATGGCATGTTGCCTGGTCTACGAGCCGCGTCGCGACGAAGCGAACTTGGGGGAGCGGGGGCTGCCGCGAGGCTCGTTCCGCGCCGCTTACGACAAGACCACCACGCTGTGGGCCGAGCTGGACGATCTGGAGAAGGACCACCATCTGCCGGGGACCGAGCCGCTGGCGGCCGGACTGGCCGGTCCCATGCACGCCTGGGCGCGCGGAGGGATGCTCGACCAGGTGCTGGTCGATGCCGACATGTCCGCAGGCGACTTCGTGAGGTGGGCGAAGCAGACGATCGATCTGCTCGACCAGCTGTCGATCGTGGCGGAGGACGGGGCCCTCGCCCGCACGGCACGCCTGGCGCTCGACGGCGTCCGCCGTGGCATCGTCGCCTATTCCTCGATGTGAGAATAGGACGGATGTCCGAGTCCCGCGCGCTCCCACGCCCCCTCCTGCCGTTGTGGGCAGCCGTGATCGCTGCGGCGGTCTCCGGCCTGCTGATGTACCTCTCCTACCCGGGTGCGGCGGTGTGGATCTTCGCGTTCCCCGCGACCGCATTGCTGCTGCTCGCGCTTATCGGCCGAAGGTTCGGGGGCGCGCTCCTGGTCGGGCTCGTCTACGGCATCCTCTTCTTCGCGCTCCTGGTGTCGTGGACATCGCGCTACCTCGGCCCGGTACCGTGGGCGGCGCTCAGCGTCCTGGAGGGTGCCCTCACGGCGCTGGCGCTCGTGCCGGTCGCCCTGGCCTATCGCTGGCTGCCCCGCGCGTTCCCCGGCACCGCGGGGCGGCTCCTGCTGCTGCCGGCGGTCCTGGCGGCGCTGTGGGTCGGACGGGAGCTGTTCGTGGGCTCCTGGCCCTATGGCGGCTTCCCCTGGGCGCGTATCGGCATGAGCCAGGCGCAGAGCCCCCTCGCGCCGGTGTCTTCGTGGCTCGGCGTCAGCGGGCTCGGGTTCCTCATGGTGCTGCTGGTGGCGATCATGATCGAGGCGGTACGGCTGCGCCTCTGGCGGCGCCCTGTTGCGCTGCTCGTCCCCGCCGGGCTCATCGCGATCCTGGTCCTGACTCCCGGGTTCCCTACCGCCGTCTCCGGTTCGATGCGGATCGCGGCCGTGCAGGGCAATGGTCCCACCGGATACTTCGATGAACGGCCTCCCTTCTCGGTCATCGACGCGCAGACGGATGCGACCGCCCCCCTCTACGGAGAGGACGTCGATCTGCTCGTATGGCCGGAAGGCTCGCTCGACACCGATCCGTTCCAGAACGAGGCGCTGGCCAGACGGATGACGCTGATCAGCACGCGTATCGGAGCGCCTCTGCTGGCGAACGCAGCCACCGGTCGAGGCGGTCGCTACTACAACACCTCGATGCTGTGGACGGATGCCGGAGGAGCGACGCAGCTGCACGACAAGCGGCACCCGGTGCCGTTCGGCGAGTACGTGCCGGATCGCCCCTTCTTCTACGCGCTCGCCCCTGATCTGATCGGCCTCATCCAACGTGAGTACACGCCCGGCGAGAATCCGCCCGTCATCGACATCGACGGCGTCGGGGTCGGGCTCGCCATCTGCTTCGACGTGATCTACGACGACGTCATCACCGAGAGCATGAACGCGGGCGCTCAGGTGCTCGTGTTCCAGACGAACAACGCCGACTTCCGCGGCACCGACGAGAACCTGCAGCAGCTCGCCTTCGCCCGCATGCGGGCGATCGAGACGGGGCGCAGCGTCGTCAACATCTCGACGGTCGGCACGAGCCAGATCATCCGCCCTGACGGCAGCACCGTCACCAGTCTGGACGCAGACGAGGCCGGCGCGATGCTCGAGAATGTCGAGCTCCGCACCGGCCTCACAGCTGGTGTCGTGCTGGGCCCCTGGGTGCAGCAGTTGCTGCTCTGGGGCGGGCTGGGCGCTCTCCTCATCGGTTGGTGGCGCGCCCGGACGCGTTAAGCGCCGATCTTCTCCCTGGTCGGATCCTCGCCGGCACCGCGGCGGGCGCGGATGAACGCGAGGCGTTCCTCCAGGAGCTCTTCGAGCTCGGCACGGGTGCGACGCTCCAGGAGCATGTCCCAGTGCGTGCGCGCGGCCTTCTCGTCCGTGACTTCGAGGGTCACGGCCTGGCCGTCGATGTTCAGGCGGGCGTCGGCTCCGCAAGACCGGCACTCCCAGGTCTGGGGCGGCTCTGCATCTGCCGAGAACATCAGGTTCGTTACGTGACCGCATGTGTCACAGGTGTAGGTGGTCTCGCGGCGCTCCATGAAAACGACGCCCTCTTCGCTCTGTAGGCTCTGGGCGCCGAGTCGGATGCCGCGCAGGCTGCGATCTGCCATTTTGTGGTCCTCTCGTCGCTGTCAGGTATAACGCTCCAGCCTGTGCGCTTCATCCACGTCGGCGGAATCCCGGCGGGATTCACAGCGGAATCCCAGCGCGGCGGGTTATGAGCGGCGTGGCGGGTCGTGGCGGGGGAGCGTGCTGATCGCGACGTCGGCACGGTCGGAGACGATCCCGTCGACTCCCGCCGCGATCAGTCGCTGCATCGTGGCGGGGTCGTTGACCGTCCAGATGTGCACTTCGACATCAAGTCGATGCGCGGCGCGTAGGAACGCGGGTGTCAGCACGCGGAGCACGCCCTGCTTCTCCGGGATCTGGAGCGCATCGACGTCACGCAGCGCTCTGGCGGGGGAGACGCGCGCAGCGGACATCCCGCGCACCGTCGCGATCGTCCTGCTGCCCGCGGATGTCGCCGGGCGCAGAGAGGCACCGGCCCGCAGCACAGATGCGATCGTGGCCGTGCGTCGCATGTCGGAGAAGCTGGTGACCAGCACCCGATGCGCCTGGTCCGCGAGGATGGGGCCGAGGGGAGCGACTGCTTCCTCGGTCTTCACGTCGATGTTGAAGCGCACCTCCGGGAACAGCTGCAGTGCCTCTGCGACCGTGAGCAGCCCGCCATGGTCGGCGAACAGCTTCTGAAGCTCTCGCGTGCGAATCTCGCGGATGGCACGGGTGTCACCCGTCAGCCGTTCGAGCGTCGCATCGTGAAAGAGCACCACGTCGCCGTCGGCGCTGACCTGACAGTCGGTCTCGATGAAGTCAGCCCCCGCGGCGTGCGCGGCGGCGAACGCGGCGGCGGAGTTCTCCCAGACGCCGGAGTCCTCGCCCGCCGCAGTCACAAGACCGCGGTGAGCGAGGACTCGGGGATACCGTGCCTTCTCGAAGTACGGGTGCGTCACACGCCGGGAGAGGTGTTCGTCGGACCCTGTCCGGGCTTCGGGGTGAATGCGCTCCCGATACCCTTCAGCGCCTCGGTCAGCTCGCTCGGGATGATCCAGAGCTTGTTGGATTGGCCTTCGCTGATCTTCGGCAGCATCTGCAGGTACTGGTAGGCGAGGAGTTTGTCGTCCGGCGCGCCCTGGTGGATCGCGCTGAAGACGTTCTGGATGGCCTCGGCTTCACCCTGGGCACGCAGCACCGCGGCCTGCTTGTCTCCCTCTGCGCGAAGGATCTCGGCCTGGCGGGAACCCTCGGCCTCGAGGATCGCGGACTGCTTCGTCCCCTCGGCGGTCAAGATCGCCGCTCGCCGGTCACGCTCGGCGCGCATCTGCTTCTCCATCGAATCCTGGATGGAGATGGGCGGGTCGATCGCCTTCAGTTCGACGCGACCCACACGGATGCCCCACTTGCCGGTCGCCTCATCCAGCACGACACGGAGCTGTCCGTTGATGTTGTCGCGGCTCGTGAGCGCTTCTTCGAGGTTGAGGCCACCGACCACGTTACGCAGCGTGGTCGTGGTCAGCTGCTCGACCGCACCCAGGTAGTTGGCGATCTCGTAGGTGGCGGCGCGCGCGTCGGTCACCTGGAAGTAGACGACCGTGTCGATCGAGACCACGAGGTTGTCCTCGGTGATCACCGGCTGCGGCGGGAACGACACGACCTGCTCGCGCATGTCGATCAGGGGGCGGAGACGGTCGATGAAGGGGACCAGGATGTTCAGTCCGGGCATGAGAGTCTTGTGATAGCGGCCCAGGCGCTCCACCACACCGGCCGTGGCCTGCGGAATGATGCGGATGGCGCGGGCCAGGGTGACCACCACGAAGATGAGCACCGCGATCGCGAGGATCCAGCCGATGGCGGTGGGAATGAACGAAGAGTCGTTCACGGAGTTCTCCTAGTCGTTGACGGGGCGGACGACGGCTGTTGCGCCGTTGATGGCGGTGATGGCGATGGGGGACCCCTGCGGGATCGGCACGGAGGTGACAGTGCGAGCGGTCCAGGTGTCGCCGTTGCTCAGCTTCACCTGGCCGGAGATCTGGGTGATGTCGTGCAGGGCGATGCCGCGTAGGTCGATCAGCGCGTCGACGTTGGACTTCGTCGGGTCTTCACCGCGGCGGAGCCGCTTGAGCAACGGCGGACGCAAGAAGAGGATGAAGATCGCAGCGGCAGCGGCAGCGATGATCACCTGGGCCCAGACGGGGATCCCGACCAGGTCGGTCACCAGGCCGAGAGCGCTGCCGAAGCTCAGCATCAGGAAGGTGAAATCCAGCGTCAGCATCTCGATCACGAGGAAGACGGCGATCAGGATCAGCCAGCCGATCCATGCCCATTCGTCGATGAACTGCACGAATGTTGCGAAGTTGTCCATGCGGCCTCCTTTGCGGTCAACCTATCATGTGCGCTCCGCCCCGCCCCGGGCCGCGGAGGCCACGCTTGATAGTGTGGGAACGCCGCGTGATCGCGGCGTTTCACGCATCAAGAGGAGTCACTGTGTCCGACGTTCTTCCCGCAGGTTCTCTCGACGGCAAGGTCGCACTTGTCACCGGTTCGTCGCGGGGGATCGGCGCCGACACGGTGCGCTACCTCGCCGAAGCCGGAGCGGATGTGGTCATCAACTTCCGCAACAAGGCGCCCCGAGCGGAGAAGCTCGCCGGCCAGCTCCGCGAACTCGGTCGTCGCGCACTCGTTGTGGGCGCGGACCTGACCGATCCGGCCTCGGTGGAACAGATGTTCGACGCCATCCGCGCCGAGTACGGGCGCCTGGACGTGCTCGTCCTGAACGCATCCGGCGGCATGGAGTCCGGCATGGCGGAGGACTACGCCCTCACGCTGAACCGTGACGCACAGCTCAACGTCTTGAACGCTGCGACGCCGCTGCTCGGAGAGGGGGCGCGCGTGGTGTTCGTCACCAGCCACCAGGCGCACTTCATCCGCACCACTCCGACCATGCCCGAGTACGAGCCCGTTGCGTTGTCCAAGCGCGCCGGCGAGGATGCGCTTCGCGAACTGATCCCCGCTCTGTCCGAGAAGGGCATCGGCTTCACCGTCGTGTCCGGCGACATGATCGAGGGCACCATCACCGCCACCCTGCTGGAGCGCGCGAACCCCGGTGCGATCGCCGAGCGTCGCGAATCCGCAGGCAAGCTCTACAACGTGTCGGAGTTCGCTGCTGAGGTCGCTCAGGCCGCCGTCGATCCGGTTCCCGCCGACAACACGCGCCTGGTCGGCGACGTCAGCGCGTTCGCTGCCGAGTAGGGATCGACACGATGAGTCGGCCCCGTCCTGCTGCTGCAGGGCGGGGCCGACTCCATCATGCGGGGGAGTGTCAGCTGGCGGCGCCGTCCTGGACGGACGCGACGAAGCCCTTCGTCTCCTTGCCGATCGTGATCGCACGCACGATCTGCACGATGCCGAGCGCGATGAGCGAGATGCCCAGGAACAGCCAGAAGGCCAGACCTGCGATCAGCGGCGAGAACAGCACGATGATTCCAGCGATGATGCTCAGGATCGCGTACAGCAGCGTCCAGACACGCGACCCATCCTGGCCGAGGAGCGTCAGTGCGACGACACCATCGACGATCCAGCTGATGCCGATGAAGATCACGACGACGAGCGCCAGCGTGGCGGCAGCGACACCGAGGTTCGCGAAGGCGATCACACCGGCGACGATGTACAGCAGGCCCAGCACGATGTGTCCGACGCGCGCCCACCCGCCCTTGGCCTTCGAGAAGATGCCGAGACCGATGTACACGACACCGGCGACGACGAGATAGGACGCGAAGATCGCGGTCACGATCACGGCGGACTTGATCGGCCACACGAGGAGGACGATTCCGGCGATCAGTGCGATGACACCGGAGACGGCGAGAGTGATGCGGATGGACGTGAACAGCGACTTCGCTTCATTGACTGCTTGGGACATGGGGACCCCTTTCTGAGAAGATCCTGTGAGGGATGCACTCAGAGTAGCGCTCGGGCCAAGACCGATGGGGGAGGAGTGGCGCAGCGCGTCGCCGGAGGTCATGGAGCGAGACGCGCCGTCATGGCAGGATCATCTCGTGACACCGGACGACGACGCTCATCTGCGCGAGCTCGCAGTGATGAGAAGAGTGCGGGACCGCATCGACAGGGAGTACGCGAAACCTCTCGATGTGCAGGCTCTCGCCACGGGCGTGCACATGTCAGCCGGGCATCTGAGCCGCAGGTTCCGCGATACGTACGGCGAGTCGCCTTACTCGTATCTGATGACCCGGCGCATCGAGCGGGCGATGGCTCTGCTGCGGCGCGGTGACCTCAGCGTCACGGAGGTGTGCTTCGAGGTGGGCTGCTCATCGCTCGGCACATTCAGCACGCGATTCACGGAACTCGTCGGTGTCCCACCCAGCGTGTACCGTGAACGAGCCGCGAACGTGGAGGGGATCCCCGTGTTCCAGGCGAAGCACGTCACCAGGCCGATCAGGAAACGAGAAGCGCCGCGCACCGACGCGCACCTAACGTGAGCAACATGAAGATCACCATCCACTACGCCTTCCTCCCGCACACCGACGCGGATGCGGCTCTCGCCTTCTACAGGGACGCGCTCGGATTCGAGGTGCGCAACGACGTCGGCTACGACGGTCTCCGCTGGTTGACCGTAGGACCCGCCGGACAGCCGGAGACCGCGATCGTGCTGCATCCGCCGGCAACGGATCCGGGGATCAGCGAGGAGGAGCGACGCACGATCCTCGAGCTGATCGCCAAGGGCAGCTACGGCGCGCTCACCTTGGCGAGCGATGATGTCGACGAACTGTTCGATCATCTCGTCGCGCACGGTGCCGACGTCGTGCAGGAACCGATGGACCAGCCCTATGGTGTGCGGGACTGCGCATTCCGGGACCCCGCGGGCAACCTGCTCCGCATCAACCAGGCCGGCTGAGCTTTCAGCCCTGACCCCGAAGGATGGCGATGTCCTCTTCCGCACATGCCGCCGACAGCCACGACCTGATCCGGGTTCAAGGCGCCCGCGAGAACAATCTCAAAGAGGTCAGTGTCGACATCCCCAAACGCCGCCTGACGGTGTTCACGGGCGTCTCCGGTTCGGGGAAGAGCTCACTCGTCTTCGATACGATCGCCGCCGAGTCGCGGCGCATGATCGATGAGACCTACAGCGCGTTCGTACAGGGATTCATGCCGTCCGTCCCTCGCCCTGACGTCGACGTTCTGGAAGGACTCACAACGGCGATCATCGTCAACCAGGAGCGCCTGGGCGCCAACCCGCGTTCCACCGTCGGCACGGTCACCGACGCAAACGCGATGCTGCGCATTCTGTTCAGCAAGCTCGGCACCCCCTATATCGGGGGGCCTACGGCATTCTCCTTCAACATTCCGACGCAGCGCGCGAGCGGTGTCATGACGGGGCCGGGCGGCGAGAAGAAGATCGTCAAGGACGCGATCTATCTCGGCGGCATGTGTCCGCGCTGCGAGGGGAGGGGAGCGGTCTCGGACATCGATCTCACGCAGGTCGTCGACGATTCCAAGTCGCTCGACGACGGGGCCATCATGGTGCCCGGCTACACCGCCGACGGATGGATGGTGAAGGGGTTCTCGCAGTCCGGTTTCTACCCGAGTGACAAGCCGATCTCGGAGTTCAGTGAGAAGCAGCGTCATCTCTTTCTCTATGGAGAGGTGACGAAGGTGAAGATCTCCGGGATCAACATGACCTACGAGGGTCTGATCCCGAAGATCACGAAGTCGATGCTCTCGAAAGACTTCGACGCGCTGCAGCCGCACATCCGTGCCTTCGTCGAGCGCGTCGCGACGTTCGCGGTGTGCCCGGAGTGCGACGGCACTCGCCTCACCGAGGGAGCGCGGTCATCGAAGATCGACGGCATCAGCATCGCCGATGCCTGCCGCATGCAGGTGACGGATCTTGCCGCGTGGGTTCGTGGGCTGGACCTGCCAGGCGCCGGACCTCTGCTGGAGGCGCTGAGCGCGAATCTCGACGCATTCGTGAGTCTCGGGCTCGGATATCTCAGTCTGGAACGTCCTTCGGGGACGTTGTCCGGGGGAGAGGCACAGCGGATCAAGATGCTGCGACACCTCGGTTCCTCTCTCACCGACATCACCTACGTGTTCGATGAGCCCACGATCGGCCTGCACCCGCACGACATTCAACGCATGAACGGGTTGCTGTTGAAGCTGCGCGACAAAGGCAATACGGTGCTCGTCGTCGAGCACAAGCCCGAGACGATCGTGATCGCCGATCACATCGTCGATCTCGGCCCGGGTGCCGGAAGCGCGGGTGGCCAGATCTGCTTCGAAGGATCGGTCGAGGGACTCAAGACCAGCGGTACGCTCACGGGCGAGCACCTGGAGGATCGTGCCGTCCTGAAGGAGTCCGTGCGCAGGGCCGATGGAGCGATCGAAATCCGCGGCGCGGCCGAGAACAACCTCCAGAACGTCGACGTCGACATCCCCGTGGGCGTTCTCACCGTGATCACGGGCGTCGCCGGATCGGGGAAGAGCTCATTGATCCACGGCTCTGTGACACGCCGCGAGGGCGTCGTCGCCATCGACCAGGGCGCCATCAAGGGTTCGCGTCGTAGCAACCCCGCGACCTACACCGGGCTCCTGGAGCCGATCCGAAAGGCATTCGCGAAAGCGAATGGCGTGAAGCCGGCGCTCTTCAGCGCGAATTCCGAAGGAGCGTGCCCCACGTGCAAGGGGGCGGGCGTGATCATCACCGAACTCGGCTTCATGGATACGATCGAGACCCCGTGCGAGGACTGCGGTGGCAAGCGCTTCCAGGCCAGCGTGTTGGAGTACAAGCTGGCGGGCAAGGACATCACCGAAGTCCTCGACCTTCCGGTATCCGAAGCGCGCGTCTTCTTCTCGGAGGGCGAGGCCAAGATCCCGGCCGCGATGGCGATCCTCGGGCGGCTGGATGACGTCGGCCTGGGATATCTGTCACTCGGGCAACCGTTGTCGACTTTGTCCGGCGGTGAGCGACAGCGCGTCAAGCTGGCGATCCAGATGGGTGAGAAGGGCGATGTCTACGTGCTGGATGAGCCGACCACCGGCCTGCATCTGGCGGATGTCGACAAGATCCTCGGCCTGCTCGATCGTCTCGTCGAGTCCGGGAAGACCGTCATCGTCATCGAGCACCACCAGGCGGTGATGGCGCACGCGGACTGGATCATCGACATCGGGCCAGGTGCAGGACACGATGGTGGACGAGTCGTCTTCGAGGGAACGCCCGCGGATCTGGTCGCCGCAAAGTCCACGCTGACAGGTGAGCATCTTGCTGCGTACGTCGGTGCGTGAGCGGTCGGTCGGTTGCAGACCGAACCGACCAGCGCACGCCTGATGAAGCGAGGTGCCGATCGTACGTCGCCGACTTCCACTCTTCGAGAAGTAGCCGATAATGCACATTATGTCAGCTCACTGAAGATTGGTGCTGTCGGACTCCCCTCCTTGCCTGCTGGCCGGTCACCGCAGCCAGCATCGACGCCTGCCGTCCACCGTGCTTGTCGGGCTATCGTGATCGCGTGAGCGACAACGCGGGTATCGAGCAGCGACACTTCCTCGAGAGGCGGCTCACCTGGGTTGCCGGCGGAGTCTTGATGCTGCTGTCGGTGGCCGCTGGCTTCGCCGCCCGCGGAACGTGGGGCGGCCTCTCCCCTGTCAAGGATTGGCTCTTCGCAGCGGCGGGCATCCTCCTCGTGGTCGGTGTCGGCCGCGCTGGGAGCATCACCTCGCGACGCCTCCTGGGCAGCGTCTCGACGATCCTCCTGGTCGTCGCTCCATTGACGCAGGGGTACTGGTTCAGCCTCATTCCGGCCGACACGGGCGATCTCAACGCAGAGGAGGACGCATGGGTGCTGGTCGCGGCGGCGTACTTCGGCGTGCTTCTCGTGCTCGCCATCGTCTCCGTCATCGCGATCGTCCGCGCCGGCGTCATCCCCTCGCCGTGGCGCTGGGCGCCCGTGTGGGTCATGATCTGGATACCCATGACGAACGCGATCGGACTCGCGCTCTTCTCTGCGGCGCCGCTCGGTACGCCGGTCGCCAGCTTCGGCGCCACCCTCAGTCTCTCTGGGGCAGCCATGGGAGTCGCCTTCCTGGGCACCCTCGCGATCGCGCTCGGGATCCGAAGTGCTCCCCTGACAGCCTCCGATGAGCCCGTCCGATGACCCACACGCGGTACGCCGTGGTGCGGTCTCGGGGACCAGTCAGGCGGACGCTTCGGGGCTCCTCACCATGCACACCAGACCGCGACGCGCATCCCACGAATCGGCGCGCACGAACCCGAGCGATTCGTAGAGCCTGATCACCGACTCGCGCCAGTGCCACACGGTGAGCCTGAGCGGCCCGTCGGACGAGTCGATCGCCGCCGCCAGCAACGCACGCCCGACCCCACGGCCTCGGGCCCGCGGCTCTGCCCATAGCCGTTTGACCTCAGAGCCGCCCGCGGCGGCGCCGACGATGACGACGCCCACAGGCTGGCCGTCGACATCAGCGAGGAAGACGCGTTGTCCGGTGTAGGCGGACGCCGGATCGTCGACCTCGCCCCGATAGTTCTCGGGAAACGCGCTCCGGGGGCCTGCAGCGACCCCATGAGCACTCTTCTCCTGCTCGGTCTGCAGGAGGTAGTCGCGCACGAGCGCCGCCACGACAGCGGCGTCGGGGCCATTCAGATCGGCGCGGCGGGTTTCGACCTCCACAGTCATTCACCCGCTCCTGACGCCGACAGACTGTTCCCATCGCTTCCGCGATGCCTTCTCCACTTTAGGCCCGGCCCCACGATGACGCGGGCGCCACGACCCCGCGGCGCGCGCCGTCTCCATGACGACACCCGGATGTGATTTACTGGCTCCCGTTTGTATAGCTGACGCTGTCGATCGACAGCGCCCATGAAGGGGGACTTTTTCATGAACCGTCGTATTGCCGCATTCACCATCGCCGCTGTCGCCGTGCTCGGCCTCACGGCCTGCTCGGGTTCGCCGAGCTCCTCGGATGACTCGTCGACCAAGAGCGACAGCTCCACGGCTGAGCAGAACACCGACCAGAGCGTCGCCGACGCGTGCACGGAGGCCGGCGCGAAGGTGCAGGCCGCGTCGCAGGAGCTATCGTCGCTCGACGTGTCGGCCGCCGCAGCCGACCCCCAGGGCACCGTCGACACATTCAGCAAGACGGTCGACGCGATCGGTGCCGCCGCTGAGTCCGTCGGCAACCCCGAGGTCAAGGCTGCGGTCGGCGACGTCTACGACGACTTCGGCGCTCTGCGCGACGTGCTGTCGAAGGTCCTGATCGACCAGGACACCGCCGCGGCATCCGAGATGACCACGATCATGGCCGACGTGCAGGAGTCGTCGACGGCGCTCAGCACGCTCTGCGCCGGCTGACTCTCGTCGCCACTGAGGAGGCGCCTCGCGACGCTCTGTCGCGGGGCGCCTTCGTCGTCTCAGCTCCGCGGCGCCCGCGCGACGCTGAGTGATGCCCTCGCGGCACGGCGGACGCGATGACCAGGAGTAGCGTGGAGGGGTGCAGCGTGTCCCCCTCTCCCCCGTGTCGACTCCGGGGTGGCGGGCATGGGTGATCTGGTCGGTCGGGGTCGCCGCGTACGTCCTCGCAATCACCAATCGCACCTCGCTCGGAGCCGTCGGGGTCGAGGCTGCTGACCGATTCCAAGCGGATGCGTCCACGCTCGCGCTGTTCGCGGTCGTGCAATTGGCCGTGTATGGAGGGATGCAGATCCCGATCGGTGTGCTCCTGGATCGCTTCGGCTCTCGTCCTATCATGACCGTCGGCATGCTGCTGATGGCGGCAGGACAGCTGACCATGGCCCTCTCTCCGAGCATCGGCATCGCGGTGTCCGCTCGCGTGCTGCTCGGCGCCGGGGACGCGGCGATCTTCCCCGCCGTGCTGCGACTGGTGGCGACCTGGTTCCCCGCGCAGCGCGGGCCACTCATGGTGCAGTTCACCGGAATCCTCGGCCAGACCGGTCAGCTGATCGCTCTGGTGCCGGTGGCCGCTCTGCTGCACGCGACCAGCTGGAGCATCACCTTCGGCAGCATCGCCGGACTCGGCGTGCTCTTCACGATCCTCGTCTTCCTGGTCATCCGCAATCACCCCGCCGAACGCGGCGCGGATGTCACGGTGAACACCGACACGGGCGTCATTCGCGTCGTGACCTCGGCGATCGACACGGGCGTCGGTATCAGGGCGGCGTGGGCGCATCCGGGCACCCGCCTCGCCTTCTGGTCGCACTTCACGACCCCGTTCGCCGGCACCGCGTTCGTACTGCTGTGGGGAATGCCGTTCCTCACAGCAGCCCAGGGTCTCGATACCGCACACGCGGCCGGGATCATCTCGGTCTACGTCGTCGCCGGTATGGCGCTCGGCCCGATCATCGGCGATCTCTCGCGGCGGTTGCCGAACCAGCGCTCCCTCGCGCTCGTGCTCCCCGCGGTCGGTGTGCAGATGGTGGCGTGGCTCCTGGTGATCGCGCTCCCTGGGCCGGCGCCGCAGTGGCTGCTCTACGTGCTCGCGGTGGCGCTCGCGACCGGTGGACCGGCGTCGATGATCGCCTTCGACCACGCCCGCACGCACAACCCCTCGCACCGGCTCAGCACCGCGACCGGAGTGACGAACGCCGGCGGCTTCATCGCCGCTCTGATCGCGATCTTCCTGATCGGCCTGGCACTCGACCTGCAGGGAGCCGGCACGCCCGAGACGTATTCACTCGACGCCTTCCGACTGGCGTTCCTGATGCCCGTACCGCTCTGGATCATCGGCGTGCTCTTCATCTTGATCGAGCGGAAACGCACCCGCATCCGCATCGGACTCGATCCCGAGCGACGCCGCTGAGATCTTCGACACCCGCCGGGTATCGGCGCATTCAGCGCAGCAGGTGCTGGAAGGTCTCGAGGATGAGCTCGACGCTGACGCGCTCCGGTACCTCGTCATCACCGGCTTCGAATTCGGCGAGCTCGACACCCCGCACCGCATCTGCGGGAATCGCCGCGAAGATCGCCGCGATCTGGTGGGGCAGCAGCCCAGCCCCCACGCGGTAGGCCGCGGGGATGTAACCGGGCTCGAGCACATCCCAGTCCGCGTGGATCCAGACGGGGCGGCCGGCGACGAGCTCGGTGATGCGCGCAGGGGTGCTCTCGGCGGGCGGCACCACCGTGACTCCCGCGCTCGACAGCAGTTCGCCCTCGACCGGATCGATGTCGCGTCCGCCCACCACGATGACCTGGTGCGGGTTCAGACCGGCTCCGTGCCCGCTGTCCCAGAGCCCACAGGCGGCGGCGAGCACCATGCCGCCGAGATAACCGGATTCCGTGGATTCCGGGGTGTTGAAGTCGCCATGCGCGTCGATCCAGAGCACGACGGCGTCCGGATGCCTCTCCGCCACGGTCGGCAGCGTTCCCAGGCTCGCCGCGCAGGTGTTGGTCGCCAGGAGTGGGATGTCTCCGGCGTCGATCGCGCCGCGCACCGCATCGCGCAGCCCCGTCAAGGTCGCCTCGGCCGCCGGCAGCGCGACCGACCAGTCATCCGTGGCCGCCGCGGACGGCGTCCCGACGACGCTCGGAGTGAGGTTCAGGAGCGTCGAGAGGGCCTCTGCCGTGCGTCGAGCTCCGACGAGTGCTCCCTCGGTGCGATCGGCCACGCGGCCCTGAGAGACGATGAGCGAGAACGGAGAGGTCATGTCATCCAGCCTGGCATCCCTGCGCTTCCGCAGGCAAAAGGAGCAGCGTCAGCGACCGCGTGGCGTCCATCCTGGAGGCGTGGGCCTGTCCCCTGCTGCTGCCCGTTCCCGGTCGGCGAGAGCAGACCATCCCTGCGCCTCCCCCGGAGTGTCGAAGTCCCCGCGCGCCAGTCGCAGACCGACGTCCTCGTGATGCATGCGGGGCGCTCCCCCACGCCGCACCGAGGCGCGCACGCTCCAGGCGTCGTCTGCGAATCCGCCGCCACGGAACACCCGGTACTCGTCGTAACGGGCGGGATCGAGCAGATCCCAGCACCACTCCCAGACGTTGCCGAGGGTGTCGAACAACCCGTTCAGATTCGGCAGCTTCCCCCCGACGTTCTGGGGAGTCGCCGTCCCATCGGCGCCGGTCCACGCGGCATCGGCGAGAGGGGCGTAATGGGGACCGGTCGAGCCCGCCCGGCAGGCGAACTCCCACTCGGCCTCCGTAGGCAGACGGTAGCCGTCCGCAGTCACATCCCACATGACGTCCTCGCCGTCGAACCGGTACGCGGGGTCGAACCCCTCCCATTCCGACGCCGCGTTACAGAAGTGCACGGCGCGCAACCAGCTCACGTCCGCGGCCGGGCGCTGCGGATGCCGTGCAGCAATGCCGAGCACCTCGGCCAGCTGCTCCTCGGTCACCGGGTAGACACCGATCTGGAACGGCTGGAGCGTGACGGCTCGACGCGTCTTCGTGCGCGCATCATGCAAAACGATCTCGCCTCCGCCGATAGGGGCCATCTCGATATCGGTCACGGCGACGCTTCTTCAGACATGCATCAATCTTCGCTCGTCCTCGACGATGCCGATTCCCCTGTGTCGATGCGGGGAGGACGGATTGACGGACAGCACTATTAATGTTTCACTACTAGCATGTCACGCATACAGGCACGGCAGGACGCGCAGTTCATCCGCGCCGTACTGCCGCTCCTCTCGCTGCGACTGATTCAGCAGCGCGAGTCCTACGGCTACGAGCTGGTCGAACGAGTGGTGGCCCTCGGCGTAGAGGTGAGCACGGGATTGGTCTATCCCGTGCTGAACCGCCTGGAGCGCGACGGACTCGTCACGACGACGTCGAAGCCGTCACCCAGCGGGCCACCGCGCAAGTACTTCGCGCTCACGGATGCCGGCGTCGACGCGCTGGCCATTGCACGGGCGCAGTGGGAGCAGACCGCCGCAGCCGTCAACAAGACGCTCGAGCCCGAGAAGGGGTAGTCATGTCACGCACCGAAACCGCGACTCGATCAGCGGGACTCCGCGCGTCGCTCTATCTGCAGCGCCTCGAATGGCATCTCGAAGGGCTGGCGCCCCGAGCCGAACGCAAACGCATCATCCGCACGCTGCGCGACGAGATCGACGCGGACATGCGGTCGTTGCACGCCGTGCTGGAAGACCTCGGATCGCCGCGAACCCTCGCCGGACGCTATGCCGAGGGCGGGAAACCACGCCCTCTCTGGTCGATCGGCGCGCTGATCGCCGGTGCGGCGCTGTTGACCTACTGGATCATGTTCGGCATGTTCGTGGGTGGCATGCTGGCGGCAGTGGACTCCGCGGCGCCGATGAGCGCAGATGCCGTGTTCTTCTTCGTTCCGGTCACCGCATTCTCCGACGACGAGAGTTTCGGTATCGGCTGGTCGGGCGGGTGGGCGTGGCTCGTCGTCCCCGCCGTGATCGCATTCCTCTCTCTGCTCGTCGGCGCGCGGACCTGGCGCCTCTTCCGCATCGACGAACTGGAAGCGGCGTGACCCATCCGTCGATCACGCCCCTGCCTTTCAGGCAGGGTGGACCTGCGTCGCCGGCCATGCGCGTGCCCTATCGTCGCGAAGATCATGACCCCTCGAACGGGTGGGTCGGGGTGGCGCGCCTGCCCGCCTACGCCTCTCCGACGGCCGGCCGGCATAGCCTCGGCATCATGCCTGTAGCTCCCGACCATCTCCACGTCCCGCTCGTGCTGGATGGGACGAGTACCCGAGGACAGTCATGACCGAGCCATCGCTGGCAACAAAGACACACACGCACGCCTCGCCACATGTCGAGCCGCCGATCGCTCGCTTCACGTGGGTGATCTGGCCGTGGATGAACTGGATCGTACCCGCGTTCGTCTGCCTTCACGGGCTGTCCGGCAACGGTGGCTGGGAGAGCCTGCTGCTCATCTACGGGGCCGTGCTGATCGTCCCCGCGTTCGCGTTGCTCGGCTCACTCCCCCGCTTCCTGCTCCGCAAGCGCGGCTACCGAAGTGCCCCCTTGACGACCGTCCCGCTCCTGTTCGTCATCTGGTGGGGGTGGACCTGCGTGGGTGCCGCGATGCCCGGCATCACGGACAGCTCCCCGCTGCCGTCGATCGCGAACTCATTAACCGGGGAGAGGCTCCCATCTGCCATCGAGCTGATGCTGATGGTCGGTGGGATGCTCGCAGGAACGATCGCGTGGATCGCTGTCGTCGCCATCTCCATCGCACTGTCGAACAGGGCACGCGCAGGGAGAGCGCCCAGCCGTCCGAGCCGTGCGGGGGTGATCGTCGCCTGGGGTGCGGCGGTTGCGATTCCGGCCGCGCTGATCGTGATCTGTGTGGTCGGTGTGCAGCTGGGCGTGTCGGCGACCGACGCGGACGGCGACACCCAGGCGGTCGCGGCGGCCAGGGGCGGCAGCGCCCGCGACGAGCTCGATCAGCAGCGGTATACGACCATGCAGGAAGCCCTCTCTGAGGTGCGCGGCCTCATTTCTGCCACTGACTGGACCGGCGCGCAATCAGGCACCGTGTCGGGCACGTGTCCGTGGGTGACGCAAGCAGCGGACTGCTACGCGCTCGATGCGAGGTTCGTGTTCAAAGCCGCCGAAGAACCGGACTTCACCGGCATCGCCGAGACGTTGCAGTCGTCGGGGTGGGCCACCGAGTCCGTCACCACCGATCAGTGGGGCGCGAGAGAACTCGACGTGCATAGCCCGGACGGCGTCTCCGTCACGATCCGGTACTCGACGGTTGACGGACAGGGCTTCATCAACACGAGGGCGAAGAGCTCGAGCTGGTGGGGTTCCCGGTATGACGTCCGCGTGCCCGATGGTGCCGTCGACGAGAAGCAGATGTGGGCAGCCGATGACTTCCCCCTGCGGTGAGAGGCGACTCTGGTCAGGGGGCGAGATGGCAGGCAGGCTGCGGTGCACGAACGCTAGCAACGTAGATCCTCCAGTGAGGGCCGCGGACGAACCGGCTCCGCCGCCGAGTGCCGCGAGCGTGGCGAGGGCGATCAGGAAGAGCCAGAGGTGTTCTTCGACGCTTCCCCGTTGGGTCCTGGACAGCCGGTCGTCACACCGTGGGCGCGATCTCGGTCCATGAGGGGTACTTCGGCATTCGGCCGTCGCCGGATGACGTTCCTGTCAGTCGGCGCTTGATCCACGGTCCGACGAACTGCCGGTAGTAAGCGAGGCCGGCGACTCCGGCGGCCGCAGGACCCGAGGGCGACCACCACGCCGGGTCGGGATCCATGCCCAGACCTTCGAGCACGCGCGCCGCCACTCTGTGGTGTCCGGCCGAGTTCATGTGCAAGCGGTCCTCCGACCAGAACTCGGGCTGACTCAACGTCCGATCCGGCCAGTTGAGAGCACGCACGACGTCGGGGCGGTCATCGACCCGACGCAGCACGGCCGCTGAGAGCAGGTCGCCGCGCTTCTGGAAGACGTCTCCGAGCGGGAGCTGCGCGCTGGGGTTCGCTCCGGAGAGAAGGATCAGCCTGACACCCTGCTCATCGCATCGACGCAGAACCCTGCTGAACGCGTCGGCGATGTGCTCCACGTCGGCACGCGGTCGGAGAATGTCATTTCCGCCGCCGTTGAACGCGAGAAAGGTCGGCTGGAGAGCGAGGGCAGGCTCCAGCTGTTGTTCGATGATCGGCCAGATGAGCTTCCCGCGTATGGCGAGGTTGGCATACTCGATGCTCTGCCCTCGAACATTCGCCCATCCCTGGGCCGCGAGGTCCGCCCACCCCCGTACGTGACCGTCGGGCAGCTCGTCGCCGACGCCCTCGGTGAATGAGTCCCCAATCGCAACGAAGCGCACATCAGCCATCGGACCAGCCTATTCCCGTCGCAGCGACCTCGGAGCCGGCGCTCACCGGTCGTCCAACGTCATGCCACGACGATCGGTGAGGCCCCAGGCAGCGGCGGCAGCGACCAGGAAGCAGGCGCCGAAGATCACGAAGAGGAGCGGGGCTCCTCCGGCGATCAGCAGCACCGGTACGGCGAGAGGCGCGATGATCGAGGCGATCCGACCGATGCCTGCGGCCCAGCCGGCGCCGGTTCCGCGCAACGACGTCGGGTAGATCTCCGGAGTGACGGCGTACAGAGCGCCCCAGGCACCGAGCGTGAAGAAGGACAGGGCCATTCCGGCGCCGATGATCGACGGCTCGGTCGTGGCCGTGCCGAAGAACACCGCAGAGACAGCGGCGCCCACGAGGAACACCGAGAGCGTTGACCGCCTCCCCCACACTTCGATCAGCCAGGCGGCGACCGCGTAGCCGGGAAGCTGGGCAAGTGTGATGATCAGCGTGAACCCGAAGGAGCGCACCAGATCGAAGCCGGCGTCGACGAGGATGCTGGGGATCCAGATG
This sequence comes from Microbacterium croceum, assembly GCF_023091245.1. Taxonomy (NCBI): domain Bacteria; kingdom Bacillati; phylum Actinomycetota; class Actinomycetes; order Micrococcales; family Microbacteriaceae; genus Microbacterium; species Microbacterium croceum. Next base: position 2,438,216 of record NZ_JAHWXN010000001.1, read on the forward strand.
AATGCTCCGTAGTACGCGAAGTTCACGCACAGCCAGACCGCCCACAGGCAGAGCGTCCGCACCCGGAACTCGGCGTTCCACAGCGTCGCCAGCCGCGCCCGCACCGTCACGGCCATGGCGCGGGAAGGCGGCTCTTTCCGGATCGCCGGCCCGCGGAGCACACCGGCATCGATCTCGAAGGCGGACACGATCCGTTCGGCCTCGGCAACGCGCCCGCGGGAGGCGAGCCAGCGCGGCGACTCGGGAAGCCCCCACCGCACGATCAGCGCATAGACCGCCGGGATCGCCCCGAGCGCGAACGCCCAGCGCCACCCGTCGTCGGACGCCGGGATCACGAAGAAGCCGATCAGCGCGGCAGCCGTCCAGCCGACCGCCCAGAACGCCTCGAGGATCACGATCAGTCGACCACGGATGCGCGCGGGCGCGAACTCACTCACATACGTCGACGCGACGGGCAGCTCGGCGCCGAGGCCGAGACCGACCAGGAACCGCAGCACGAGGAGGGCCGCGATTCCGCTGACGAGCGCACTCGCACCGGTCGCGACGCCGTAGAGGAGCAGTGTCAGCGCGAACACCTGGCGGCGGCCGAAGCGGTCAGCGAGCAGGCCCCCGAGCGTCGCCCCCAACGCCATCCCGATGAAGCCCACCGAAGCGATCCAGCCCGCCTCCCCCTTCGTCAGATCCCACTGCTGCGTGAGCGCAGCCAGGATGAAGGAGATGAGACCGACATCCATCGCATCCAGCGCCCAGCCCACCCCTGAACCGCTCAGCAGTCGAAGGTGTCGCCTGGTGAAAGGCAGGTCGTCAAGACGCGCTGCGAGCGACGCACGGCTCGGCAGATCCTCGGAGGGCATGCTCTTCATCGTAGGGTGACGAGAACGACCGTGGCGCGCGCTCAGGACTCCTTGGCGAGCAGCGCCCGAACGCGCGGGATCACCTCGGTGCCGTACAGCTCGATGCTGCGCATCATCGCTTCGTGCGACAGGGTTCCGGTCGCGTACTTCAGATCGAAGCGACCGAGGCCCAGAGTGGTGATCGTCTCGGCGATCTTGGCCGCGACCCGATCCGGAGAACCGGCATAGATCGCGCCTTCGGGGCCGATGTCGTTCTGGAACCGTGCGCGGCTGTAGGTCGGCCACCCGCGCTCGCGGCCGATGGTGTTGTTCATCGCCTCGAACCCGGAGTACGCGGCGTCCCATGCCTCGGCATCCGTGTCGGCGATGTGCCCGGGCGAGTGCACCGAGATCGGATGCTCCGTGGTTCCGAACGACGCGACCGAGCGGTGGTAGAGGTCGACGAAGGGGCGGAAACGGGCCGCCGAACCGCCGATGATCGCCAGCATCAGGCCCAGCCCGTGACGGGCCACGCGGACGACTGACTCGGGACTTCCGCCGACGCCGACCCACGTGCGCAGGCCCTTCTCGGTCTTCGGGAACACGTTCGCATTGTCGAGCGGCGCCCGCATCGTGCCGGACCAGGTCACCGGCTCCTCCTTGAGGAGCTCGACGAAGAGCTCGAGTTTCTGCTCGAACAGGGCGTCGTAGTCGCGCAGGTCGTAGCCGAACAGCGGGAACGACTCGATGAAGGAGCCGCGACCGAGCACGACCTCCGCCCGCCCGTTCGAGACGGCATCCAAGGTTGAGAAGCGCTCGAACACGCGCACCGGGTCATCGGAGGACAGCACTGTGACCGCCGTACCCAATCGGATGTGCTCCGTGCGTGCGGCGATCGCTGCGAGCACCATCTCCGGCGCCGAGACGGCGAACTCGGAGCGGTGGTGCTCCCCCACGCCGAAGAAGTCGACGCCCACGGAGTCCGCGAGCTCTGCCTGCGCCACGATGTTGCGGATCGTCTGCGCGCCGGTGAGGAGCTCCCCGTCCGCGTCACGGGTGATGTCGCCGAACGTGTCCAGCCCGAATTCGATAGCCATGTCAGCCCTTCCTATTCAGGTGAATGAACACCGGGGGTCCGGCGGGCATTCCCGTCAGCGCGGAAGCAGGGCCGTGCGCAATGTGTCGAGGCCGACGCCGCCGAGGTCGAGGGCGCGCTTGTGGAAGTCCTTGAACGAGAACGCATCGCCCTGCGAGTCCTGCACCGCGTCGCGAACCTGCTCCCAGATACGCTGACCGACCTTGTACGACGGTGCCTGCCCGGGCCAGCCGAGGTAGCGGTTGACCTCGAACTGCACGAACTGGTCCGACATGTTGACGTTCTTGCGCATGAAGTCGAGTGCGTACTCCGCATCCCACACGCCTGTTCCGTCGAGGCGGGGCTTGCCCAGATGCACACCGATGTCGAGCACGACGCGTGCGGCGCGCATGCGCTGCCCGTCGAGCATGCCGAGCCGGTCTGCCGGGTCGTCGAGGTACCCGAGCTGCTGCATCAGTCGTTCCGCGTACAGCGCCCAGCCTTCGGCATGGCCAGACGTGCCGGCGAGCAGACGTCGCCAGGAGTTGAGTTCAGCGCGGTTGTACACCGCCTGCGCGATCTGCAGGTGATGGCCGGGGACACCCTCGTGGTACACGGTCGTGAGCTCGCGCCAGGTGTCGAACTCCGTCACGCCCTCGGGAACGGACCACCACATGCGTCCTGGACGCGAGAAGTCGTCTGTCGGGCCGGTGTAGTAGATCCCACCCTCCTGCGTAGGAGCGATCATGCATTCCAGCGTGCGGATGGCTTCAGGGATGTCGAAGTGCGAGGCTCCGAGTTCTGTAACCGCACGGTCGCTGGTCTCCTGCATCCAGCGCTGCAGCGCCTCCGTCCCCACCAGTTTGCGCGATGGGTCGGCCTCGAGGTGGGCGACGGCCTCCTCGACCGTGGCGCCGGGGAGGATCTCGTTCGCGATAGCGGTCTGCTCCGCCACCATGCGGGCGAGCTCTTCCCTGCCCCACTCATAGGTCTCGTCGAGATCGATCGTCGAGCCGAGGAAGCGACGGGAATTGAGCGCGTAGAGCTCACGGCCCACGGCATCGACTTCGTTCGCGGCCGGTGCCAGTTCCTCGGCCAGGAAACGGCGTAGGCCGTCGTAGGCGACACGCGCCGCGGCCGAGTTGTCCGCAAGGGTGCGAGCGAGGGATGCGGGCAGCTGACCCTCCTGAGGACCGCCCTCGGCGACGAACGCGGCGAAGAACCCGTCGTCAGCCGTGTAGCGATCGATCTGTGTCGCGACCTCGGTCACCTGACGGCGTGCCGGCGTCACACCTGCGGCGATCCCGGCGCGGAGCGTCTCGGTGTATCCGCGCAACGCATCGGGCACGGCCGCGAGGCGCGTCGCGATGACCGCCCAATCGTCGACGCTCGCTGTCGGCATGAGGTCGAAGGCCGCACGTACATCCTGCGCCGCTGAGGCGATCACGTTCAGGTCGCGCAGGTGCCACTGGGCGTCGTGGAGCTCGAGGTCGAGCCGCAGCTCCGAGGCGAGGTCCGCCTTCGTGACCTCGTCGATCGCGTCGACGGGCTCGAGGGCATCGAGCTGCTGGAGCGTTGTGCGCGTCGCCGCGGCGATCTCATCGTGCCCTTCCGGGCTCAGATCGCCGAAGCGATCATTCGCCTCCGTGCGTCCGATATAGGTGCCGAGCGTCGGTGCGAGCACCGCGATGGTGTCGACCCATTCATCGGCGACCTTGTCGATGGCAGAGGGAGTGCGGGGGGCTGAAGTCATACCTTTCAGCCTATCGCCGTCGCTCCCACGCCCGCAGGTCTCAGTGTGCGGCTTCATTCCAATCGCGACCACGGCCGACCTGTACGTCGAGAGGGACCGTGAGCTCCGCCGCGTCGCCCATACGGGCGCGGACGATCCGCTCTGCCGCGTCCCACTCCCCCGGTGCGACCTCGACCACGAGTTCGTCATGGATCTGCAGCAGCGCACGTGATGCAAGACCCTCAGACCGAAGGTCCTCGTGGATGTGGAGCAGCGCGATCTTCATGATGTCGGCCGCGCTGCCCTGGATCGGGGCGTTCAACGCCGCACGTTCGGCGTTCTCCCGCAGCACACGGTTGGGACTGGCGAGGTCGGGGAACGGGCGCCGACGGCCGAAGATCGTCTCGGTGTAGCCGACCTCCTTGGCCTTCATGACCGAGGCGCGCAGATAGTCGCGCACCGCACCGAACCGCGCGAAGTACTCCACCATCAGCTGCTTGGCCTCGGACTGCTCGATGCGCAGCTGCTTGGACAGGCCGAAGGCCGAAAGACCGTAGACGAGCCCGTACGACATCGCCTTGACCTTCGTGCGCATGGCCGGGGTGACCTCACTCGGCTCGACGCCGAATACTCGGGCACCGACGAACCGGTGCAGATCCTCGCCGCTGTTGAACGCTTCGATGAGACCTTCGTCGCCCGAGAGATGCGCCATGATGCGCATCTCGATCTGCGAGTAGTCGGCGGTGAGCAGCGACTCGTAGCCCTCCCCCACCTCGAACGCGCTGCGGATGCGCCGCGACTCCTCGGTGCGCACCGGGATGTTCTGGAGATTCGGGTCGGTGCTGGACAGACGCCCGGTCTGGCTGCCGGTCTGCACATATGTCGTGTGCACGCGGTGATCGTCGCCGATCGCGGTGTCGAGCGACTCGATGATCTGTCGGAGCTTCGTCGCTTCCCGGTGCTGCAGCAGCAGATTCAGGAAGGGGTGCGGGTTGGTCTCCTGCAGGTCGGCGAGCACCGCGGCATCCGTGGAGTACCCGGTCTTGGTCTTGCGTGTCTTGGGCAATTGGAGGTCTTCGAACAGCACTTCCTGCAGCTGTTTCGGCGATCCGAGGTTGAACTCGCGTCCGACCGTCGCGAACGCCTCCTGAGCGATGCTCTCCGCGCGGGCGGCGAGCTCACCGGAGAACGTCGACAGCACCTCGTGCGAGACGGCCACACCGGCGACCTCCATATCCGCCAGCGTCAGCAGCGTCGGCAGCTCGATGTCGACCAGCACCCTCGCCACCGGCTCCGGGATGTCCTCCCGCAGCGCCTCGGCCACTCGTCGAGCGAACCAGGCCTCCTGGGACGGAGTCGCGCCCTCCGTCTCGGGGACGAGCTGCGAAGGGTCGGCCTCGGGGAGCTTCTCGCCCAAGTAGCGCTCGACCAGGTCGCCCAGCGTTTTGTCGGGGAAGCTCGGGCGCAGCAGCCAGCCCGCCAGGCTGGTGTCGTATGCGAGACCGCCCAGCCGGACCCCCTGACGCAGGAGTGCCTTGACCTGGGGCTTCGCGTCGTGCAGCACCTTGGGGCTGTCTGACTCCAGCCAGGCGCGCAGCGTGTCGGCACCCTCCGAGGTCCAGTCGACTTCGCGCAGCTCGGTGGCCGACGAAGCTCCGAGACGCACAGGGACACCGCCCTGCGTTACGAGACGCACCGCGAGCTCCTGCTGCTGCGCGTCGGCCCACGCGACGAACTCCGCGGGACTCGTCTGCACGGGTTCGGGGAGCACGACCACGGAGGCCGGGTCGTCCGCGACCTCGCCCGCGCCCACGGCCTCGAACACCCGCGGCAGCAGCGTGCGGAACTCGAGCCGCGCGAAGATGTCGCGCACCGCCTGCGCATCGATGGGGGTCACGGCGAGATCGTCTGGCGCGACCGGAAGCTCCACATCCGTCAGCAGCCGGTTGAGCTGACGGTTGCGACGCACGTCATCCATGTGCTCACGCAGATTGCCGCCGACGACGCCCTTGATCTCCTCCGCACGGTCGAGCAGAGCGTCGAGCGAGCCGAACTGCGTCAGCCACTTCACGGCGGTCTTCTCGCCGACCTTCGGCACACCGGGGAGGTTGTCGCTGGTCTCGCCGACGAGGGCGGCGATGTCGGGGTACTGCTCGGGACGCACGCCGTAACGCTCCTGCACCGTGCCGGGGTCGTACCGCTTCAACTGAGAGACGCCCTGCACCGAGGGGTAGAGCAGTGTGACGTCGTCGGTCACGAGCTGGATCGTGTCGCGGTCTCCGGACACGACGAGCACGTCGTAGCCCTGATCCGCACCCTGGGAGGCGAGTGTCGCGAGGATGTCATCCGCCTCGATGCCCTCCTTCGTGAGCACGGGGATCGACATCGCAGCAAGGCAGTCCTGGAGCAGCGGGATCTGTCCGCGGAACTCCTGCGGTGTCTCGGAACGTGTCGCCTTGTATTCGGGGTACACATCCGTGCGGAACGAGTGACGAGAGGTGTCGAACGCGATCGCGAGGTGGGTGGGCTGCTCGGCCTTGATCAGGTTCACCAGCATCGACAGGAAGCCGTAGATGGCGTTCGTGTGCTGGTTGTCCTTGGTGGTGAAGTTCTCCACCGGAAGGGCGAAGAAGGCACGATAGGCGAGCGAATGGCCGTCGACGACCATGAGGGTAGGCTTTGCGGAGTCCGTCACCCTGTCAGCCTAACGAGGACGGCAGACACCCGCTGAGGAGGATTCATGAGCGACGTCGCCACGAGCGAAGGACTCGACTGGGCCACCGCCCGCGGAATGGGCGCACTGGCGCAGAAGATGGGCATGGAGTTCGTCGAGTTCAGCCTCGAACGCTGCGTCGCGACTCTTCCGGTGGAGGGGAACACGCAGCCTGTCGGCCTCATGCACGGGGGCGCCTACGTCGTGCTCGGAGAGTCGCTCGGGTCCATGGCCGCGAACCTGCACGCCGGACCCGGCCGTCTGGCAGTCGGCGTCGACATCAATGCGACGCACACTCGCTCTGCCACCTCCGGGGTCGTCACCGGCGTCTGCACGCCGGTGCACCTCGGCCGCAGCATCACGGTGCATGAGATCGTCGTGACCGATGATCAGGGCAGGCGCTGCTCCACGATCCGCATCACGAACATGATCAAGGACGCTCCGGCCGCGTAGCGAGCGGCTCCTCCCGCAGATGCGCGCGATCGCGCAGATGGGCCGTGCGAGGAGCACGCCGTCGCCGATGTCGACCGGACGCCGTGTGTGCGCCGCGTCGAGGCGATCCGCTACTTCTTGGGTGCGAGCTGCTCGATGATCGCCTTGGCGACATCTTGCATCGTCAGACGACGATCCATCGATGCCTTCTGGATCCAGCGGAACGCCTCGGGCTCGCTCAGGCCCATCTTCTCGTTGAGCAGGCCCTTCGCCCGGTCGACGAGCTTGCGGGTCTCGAAGCGCTCGACCATGTCGGCGACCTCGGCCTCGAGCGTGATGATCTGCTCGTGGCGGGCCAGCGCGATCTCGATCGCAGGAAGCAGGTCGTTCGGAGTGAACGGCTTGACGACGTAGGCCAATGCGCCGGCTTCGCTTGCCCGCTCGACGAGCTCCTTCTGGCTGAAGGCGGTGAGGAGCACGACGGGGGCGATGTTGCCCTTGTGGAGCTTCTCGGCGGCGCTGATGCCGTCGAGCTGCGGCATCTTCACGTCCATGATGACGAGGTCGGGGCGCAGCTCCGTGGCGAGTGCGACGGCCGTCTCACCGTCACCGGCCTCTCCGACGACGTCGAATCCGTTGTCGCGGAGGATCTCGACGATGTCGAGACGGATCAGCGATTCGTCTTCGGCGACGACGACGCGTCGCGGGGCGGATGCCGTGGGCTGTTCTGCCATTTCTTCCTCGGTCACAGCCCCATCCTAGTCGAGTGCCTCCCGCCGGCGGCCACGCACCGCGCCGCGGGGCCGCCGATCGCCGGGCTGCGCTAAGGTCGTAGACGCGACACACGAGCCGGCGTGGCGGAATGGCAGACGCGGAGCACTCAAAATGCTTTGTCCGAAAGGGCGTGTGGGTTCGAGTCCCACCGCCGGCACTCGAATCGCGTCTCTTGGCGGTCTGACGACGATCACCGCGACGCGGAGGAGCCGTCTTCGATCGGGACGATGTCGGCGGTGTGGTACTGGAATACGAGCCGAGCCGGGACGCTGCCCGCGAGCACCTCGTCGACGGATGCGTTGATCTGATCCAACTCCCGGGGTTCTGTGACGACTTTGGTGCGTCCTGCCGCATGCAGGTCGAAGACCTCGGCGAGATCCTGTCGGGTGCCGACGATCGAGCCGATGATGCTGATGCCTTTCAGCACCGTGTCGAAGATCGGCACCGTCAGTTCGCCTCCGGCGGGCAGCGATACGAGAATGAGTCTGCCTCCGCGATTCAGAGAGGCGAACGCCTGGCGGAACACGCTGGGCGCTACCGCGAGCACGATGACCACGTCGGCGCCGCCGAGCGCTTCGATCGCGGCGACCGGGTCGCTGTCGGCGGCGTTGACGACGTGGTCCGCCCCCAGTTCCTTCGCCAGCTCGAGCTTGTCGGCGGTGACGTCCACGGCGATGACCTTGGCCCCGACCAGACGTGCGTACTGCACAGCGAGATGTCCGAGCCCTCCGACGCCGAACACCGCGACCGTCTCCCCCGGAGTGACGCGCGCATTCTTCACGGCGGCATACGTCGTGACACCCGCGCATGTGAGCGGCGCGGCATCCATCGCGGTGATCCCGTCGGGGACGGGAACAGCGAATCGCGAATCCGACAGCATGTACTCGGCGTAGCCGCCGTCGACCGCGTAGCCGTTGTTGTACTGCTTCTCGCAGAGGTTCTCTCGACCGTCCACACAGTATCGGCACTCGCCGCACGCGTAGCCGAGCCAGGGCATCGCGACGCGCTGCCCGATGCTGCGGTTGGTGACGCCGTCGCCGAGCTGCTCCACGATCCCCACGCCTTCGTGCCCTGGGACCAGAGGGAGGTGTGCTTTGACCGGCCAGTCCCCCCGCATCGCATGGATGTCGGTGTGACACAGTCCGCACGTCTCCAGGCGGACCAGCACCTGCCCGGGGCCGGGGTGCGGGATATTACGCTCCTCCACCTTCGCCGGCGCACCGAACTCGGTCACGACTGCTGCTCGCATCATTCCTCCTCGACGGAATTGGTTGGTCCGTGAAGTCTGACGCCGCGAGCGCGTCTCCCGCGGGCCGAAGGTCCCTCCACTGCTGTTCTGCCGCGGGACGCTCCACGCGTCGTCTCGGCAGGAGCGTACGCTGATCACTCGAAGACGGAGGTGATGCGATGATGAGCGCCACGAGTGACCTTGCAGGCGGGCGCCGCAGCTCCGTCCTGTACGTGGAGGACGACGCGGAGATCGCCGCGTTGACCCGCGAGGTGCTGTCTGATGCGTACGACGTGGATCATGCGGCGGACGGAGAGAGCGCGCTGCGGCTGGCGCTGAGTCGGCGCTACGATGCCATGATCGTCGACAGACGCCTCCCTGGAATGGACGGAATCGCGTTCATCCGTGCTGTGCGCGCGGCGCATATCACCACGCCGATTCTGATGCTCACCGCCCTCGGGGCGGTCGATGACCGTGTGACAGGACTGGACGGCGGCGCGAACGACTACCTGGTGAAGCCGTTCGACTACGACGAGCTGCTGGCACGACTGCGGGCGCTTCGGCGCGCGTTCCGCGCGGAGGGTGCACGGAGAACTCTCGGCGAGTGGGTGTTCCTGCCCGATATCCAGACGGTCTACGGCCCGTCGGGTCTCCGCGTCACGTTGACCGCCACCGAGAGCGCCCTCCTCGAACTCTTGAGCGCCAGCCCCGAGCACGTATTCACCCGGGAGGAGATCCTCCGCGCCGTGTTCCACGACGGCGACACGACGAGCGCGGTCGACACCTACGTGCATTACGTGCGGCGCAAGACCACGGCCGAGATGATCGAGACGATCCGCGCGCGCGGCTACCGGGCGGGGACCCCCTCATGAGCGACGATGCGGTGCAGGTCCGGCGGGCTGCGCGCTCCATCGGGCTGTGGGTCGGTGTGGCGTCGGGAGTGATCGTCGGGATCGGCATCGGCATCCTTCTGCTCGTGATCCTCGCTACGTCACGCCGGGAAGGTGAGGAGCATGGCGGCGGTGGTCCCCTCGGTCCTGCCGCTGGGCGGGATGACTTCATCGTCGACATCGACGTGGTCGTGCCGACCGTGATCATCCTGGGCATCCTGGGCGTCGTGCTGCTGGGTGTCGTCGCCGCCATCGCCGCGCGGCGGTCGGTCGGTCCGCTGGGCGAAGCGCTGCGTCGGCAGCGCAACTTCGTCGCCGACGCGAGCCATGAGCTGCGTACGCCCCTGACCACCCTCACGAGTCGTATCCAGGTGCTGCAGCGGCGCCTCGATCGGGGTGCTGATGTGGCACCAGGGCTGGTCGAGCTGCGGCGCGACGCCGACACACTGAACGACGTGCTGAACGATCTCCTGATCACGGCCGAGGGCGCGTCGCACCCCGACTCCGAAGCCGACGTCGGCGATGCGGTTTCCACGGCAGCCGCGACGATGTCGGCGATCGCGCGTGAATCGGAGGTGGCGATCGACATCGCGGTCGACCAAGAGGTCGAAGCGCGGATCGCCCCCGTGACGCTGGTCCGCATCCTGGTCGCGCTCCTCGACAACGCCGTGCAGCACTCCCCTGCCGGTCGTCCCGTCACTGTGCGCATCGGGCGAGACGGCAGGTATGCGACGATCCGCGTGATCGACGAAGGGTCCGGCATCGACGGCATCCCGGCCGACCAGCTCTTCGAGCGTTTCGCGCGCCCTCGCGAGAGCGGACGCCCCCGCGGCTTCGGACTCGGACTGTCACTCGTACGCGACGTCGCTCAGCGGGCGGGCGGGTCGATCACGGTCGAGCACTCCACCTCAGCGGGGACGACCTTCCTTCTCAGGCTGCCTGCGGTCCGCTGACCTGCTGCACGTCGATCTTCGTCGAGCCGAGCCAACGCGTCACTGCGCCGTCGTCGTCCACGACGATGCCCGTGCGCGTCTTCGCCGAGCCGATCCACGCGTGATCGGCAGACCCCGCGACGACGGCTGCCGTCGCCCACAGGTCGGCGTGAGCGAGACTGTCGGAGACGATCGTGGCCGACGCGACGCCGGCCGCAGGCACTCCGGTGCGTGGATCGATGATGTGATGGCCGCGTTCGGCGGTGCCGGAGGTGGCGATTGCGCCGTCCGTGACCTCGAGCGTGGCGATCATGCCGCCTCGTCGGCGCGGGTCGGCGATCCCCACCTGCCAGCGCCAGTCCGTCTGCGCCGCTGTGAAGAGCTGAAGGTCGCCACCGGCGTTGATCCCCACTGCGACCGCGGAGTCCAGCAGCGGAGCGAGGTGCCGGCGGCTCGCCTCCTCCACAGCCCAGCCCTTCACCCAGCCGGTGGGATCGAACCACCCGCGCCAGTGCGCGGAGAACATGCCTCCGGTCTCACGCTCCGCCCGTTCGCAGGCCGTCCACACCCGCGCCACTCGGGGGTCGGCATCGGTGATCATCAGCTCTCCTCGGCGGATGCGGCTGATGTCGGAATCCTGGCGGTACGTGGAGAAGATGTGGTCGATCTCATGGAGTTCGTCGAAACAAGCCCGGGCGGCGCTGTCGGCCCGTTCCGGGTCCGGATCGCCCGCTGAGATGAGATGGATGCTCATCGGGATGCCCATGATCTCCTCGACCCAGACCGTCTTCGCCTCTCGTGCAGGACGCATCAGCTCTGCGCCTGATCGATCGCGCTCTGCAGCGATGACCGATAGCCGTCGCTCGTGTATGTCGCACCGGACACCATCTGGATCTGGGCGCTCTGTGACTGCAGGGTCTCCGACACCAGACGTGGGATCGCGGTGCCGTTGATCTGGCGATCACGGCCGTTGCCGTCCGGGTAGTCGATTGCTCGCACGTCGGTGATCCGACCGCCGGAGACCGTGAGCTGCACCTGCACCGGGCCGTAGCGTGTCTGTGAAGATGCGCCCGTGTACGCCCCGTCGGCGAGCCCGGTGGCGGCTTGCGCAGCGGTCGCGCTCGTGCTCCCCGTGCCCGCGTGCGCATCCGTGCCCGACGTGCCAGAGCTGTCGACAGTACCTGCCGCGGGAGTGCCGTCCGTCGGCGTCACGGCATCGAGCGAGGTGCGATAGCTGAACAGGAGCACGAGGCCGCTGATCGTCGCGAGTACCGCATACAAGATCTTCTTCATGGTGATCTCCTGATCAGATGGTGAAGGACTCGGAATGGACACGATGGTGAGAGAAGCCGGCGCTCGCCAGATCCCGCTCGAGATCGGTCATCCACGGTTGCGCGCCGCACACGAACACGTCGTATGTCTCGGGGTCGGGAATGAGATGGCGGAGCAGGTCTGGCCCGGCCCAGGCGCTGTGGCTGCTCGGAAGCCAGCTCGACGGTCCGGAGGAGCGCGGCCCGACGAGCGGCAGGTACCTCACCCCTCGACGAGAGACCAGGTCGGCGATCGCGTCCTGCCGCAGGGCGTCCTCGTCGAGCGACTCCCGCGTGATGAGGGTTGCCTCCCCGGGCTCGTAGTCCTCGTGCTCCAGCAATGCCAGAAGCGGAGCGACTCCCGCGCCTGCACCGATCATGAGCAGCTTCGACCCTGTGCGCAGATCCCCCGTCATCTCGCCGTAGGGGCCTTCGACGATCACACGAGTGCCGGGAACCAGCGACGTCAGACGGTGTGTGCCATCACCGACCACCCGGGCGGTCAGTGTGAGGTCCCTCCCCGGCACGCTGGACAGGGAGAACGGGTGCCCACGCGTCCACCCCGGTCCGTCGAGGAAACGCCATACGAAGAACTGCCCCGCACGGGCGCCCAGCGCCGCGAGGTCGCGACCACTGACGCGGATGGTCACACCCCGTGCTCCGTCCGGTTCGACACTCGCCACACGCAGCGCATGACGGGTGGAGCGCAGCAGGGGCACTCCGAATCGGAACACGAGGATCGACGCCGCCGCGAGCCCCCAGACCGACCACCAGTAGGCGGTCGCGAGCGGGGAGGAGAGGAAGTCCGCCCCCGTCCAGAGCTGATGCGGGAGAGCCAGACCCACACCGAGGTACGCATAGAGGTGCAGGAGGTGCCACGACTCGTAGCGCAGACGCCGTCGCGCCCCGCGGATGGAGGTGATCACCACGAGCAGGATCAGCAGCGCGCCGGCGGTGGCCAGGAGCATACCCGGATAGTCCCAGATGAAGCCCCACAGTTGGACGAACGGGTTGATGCCGGCGGTGATCGCGTAACCCAGCGCCAGCAGGACGATGTGCGCGCCCATCAACCAGAACGACCAGAACCCGACGAAGCGGTGCATGCGCGTGATGCCGTCGCGGCCGAATCCCCTTTCGAACAGCGGCACCCGCGCCATAAGCAGCACCTGGTAGAGCAGCAGGTTCGCGGCGACGAGCCCGGTCAACCGTCCCAGCGTCGTGACGGTCTCTCCGTCGGCCCCCAGCACAGCGCCTACTCCGCCCCCGGATACCCAGAGTGCGACGACGAACAGGCTCGTAGCCCAGATGACGGTGGTTGCCGCCGCACGCCATGCCTGCGCGCGGCGGCGCATCCTGCGCTGCAGCTCTCCGCGCGCCGGGTTGACGGATGCTCTGGATCTCGTCGTGAGTGTGGTCATGAGGCCATCGTGAAGGCCCGGCTCTGAGACAGCTCTAAGGAAGTGCGTCGCACAGCAGACTCATAGCAAAATCACGGTCTCGCACAGCCAACGGCTCCCACCGCCAACCGTGGGGTTGCGCGGCCGGCACCACGAGGTCGATCAGGCGACCGGCCGCCGTCAGCCGTCCAGTGCCACTTCTTCGCCGTGCTCGGGAACCCGCGCTCGCCAGCCCAGCTCCCGTTCGATCCGGAGGCGCAGAGTGTCGGCGGACACGGGTTCTCCGTGTGTCACGTACACGGCATCGGGTGCCGATGGTGCTGCCCGCATCCAGTTGAGGATCCCGTCCGCATCTGCGTGCGCCGACATCGAGTCGATCGCGACGACTTCGGCTTCCACCTCGACATCTCTGCCGAACACGCGAAGCGTACGCTCTCCCGACATCAAGCGCGCTCCTCGTGTGCCCCCGGCCTGGTAGCCGGTGAGGACGATGGCGTTGCGCTTGTCCGGCGCGTAGGCCTGAAGGTGATGGAGAATCCGCCCTCCGGCGAGCATTCCGCTCGCCGAGATGATGATCATCGGTCCTCCCCGCAGATTCAGGAGCTTGGAATCGTCGATGCTGTGGACCGGGATCGCGAGGTCGTACAGCCGCCGAACCTCTTCTGCGGAGAGACGATGCTCCTCGGGGTGCCCGCGGTACACCGCCTCGACGCTGATCGCCATCGGACTGTTCACGTAGATCGGCACGTCGGGGATCTCGCCACGCTCTCGCAGCCGGGACAGGTGGAGCAGCACGGTCTCGGTACGTCCGACAGCGAACGCGGGGATGAGGACCACCCCGTTACGGCGGACCGTGCGCCGGACGACGTCCCCGAGCTGCGATTCGGGGTGTGCCGAGCTGTGCGTGCGGTCTCCGTACGTCGATTCGGTGACGAGGATGTCCGCGCCCTCGAACGGATGCGGAGGCCGCATGAGGGGATCGTCGTCCCGGCCCAGGTCACCCGTGAAGCAGAGGCGCCGACCCGCGACCGTGATGTAGGCGCTCATCGCCCCCAGAATATGACCGGCAGGATGCAGCAGCGCGGTGATCTCGTCGGCAACGCGCTCCTCCTCCCCCTCCGGCACGACGACGAACCGTTCCAGCGCACGTTCGGCATCCGCTGTCGTATAGAGAGGTTTCGGATGCTCATGACGGGACCACTTGTGCTTCGCCGCGTGCCGTGCTTCCTCTTCGAGCAGACGTGCGCTGTCGAGCAGCATGATCCGGCACAGCGACGCGGTGCCTTCGCTCGTGTACACGTGGCCCCGGAAACCCGCACCGACGAGCGCAGGGAGATAACCGGAGTGGTCCAGGTGCGCGTGCGTGAGGACGACGGCGTCGATCGATTCGGGAGGAACGGCGAACGGCGAGCGGTTTCGCTCACGAAGCACCTTGTACCCCTGGAAGAGTCCGCAATCGACCAGTATCCGTGCGGACGACGTGGTGATCAGATAGCGGGAGCCCGTCACGGTGTCCGCAGCCCCGAGGAACCTCAGCGCCGCCGAACCCGGTTGCGTCGCTGTCGTCGTCATCGCGGCTCACGACCCACGGCAGGGAGCACTGAGGCAACGGCACGCGCGAGGGCGACGCCCCATGCCCGAGCCCGTTCGAGCTCACCGGGAATCAGATGGCTGTCCTTGTCGACGAGGAAGCTCTCCGGACCGACGAGCTCGCGAATCCCCCGCTTCCGGAGCTGTCTGCTGATCGTGGCCGCGGCGGAGCCGGTGAAGATCCTCGGCATATCGACCCGAGTATCGAACGAGGCGTAGCCCCACGCCGGTGTCGGATCGGTCTGAAGCCACTCCCGGATACCGGGCCCGAGGCTCTCGCGCTCGAGGGTCAGGTGCTTCCCCAGGTCCTTCGCCCAGGCCTCGGCTTCTCGCCGTGAGCTGGAACGACTCAACGAGTGCGCATGGGTGGGCGCTCCGAGCACCAGCACGTCACACACGGCGGAGGGCAGTGCATCGCTCACGCGGACCGGTGCGGGAACGATGGGGAGGTTCTCCCGCATGCCGTCGGCGATCGCCTCGGCGACGGCATGCGTGTTCCCGAAGAACGACTCGAAGACGATGCTGACGTCTGCCGGTCCGACGGTCAGCGGTGCGGGCCCTGCGAGGTTCGAGTCGGTCATGATGCTCCTCTGGCGGTCGTGGATTCTCCCCGGAGAAGAATGCTCCCCCCTGTTGCCGGTGTCGCCAGGGACGAACGTCCCGTGTACCCCCGCCGCCATAGCCGTGCCGGTCCGTGACGACGGCACAATCAACCGCGAGACGATCGAGCGCGCAGGGACTGCCGCTCACATACCGGCACGATCGAGCGCGTGGCCGGCTCGATCTGCTGCGCCGTAGACGGCCGCCTGCGTGCGACGCTGCATGCCGAGTTTCGCGAGAAGACCCGACACGTAGTTCTTGACCGTCTTCTCGGCCAGCCCGAGGCGGTCACCGATCTGACGATTGGTGAGCCCCGCAGAGATGAGCTGCAGAATCTGGCGCTCACGCAACGTCAGAGGCTCCTCTCTCACGGGAGCGCGCGATGCTCGGGCAGAGAGACCGGCTCGTACCCGATCAGTGACCGCCTGCGGCATCACGTCTGCCCCGCTCGCGACCTGGTGGATCGCATCGATGAGAGAAGTGCCTCGAATCGTCTTCAGCACGTAGCCCGAAGCCCCCGCGAGCACCGAGGCGGCACTGGCAGCGTCATCGTCGAACGCCGTCAGCATCAGGCATCGGATGCCAGGAAACTCCGATCGGATGCTCCGACAGAGATCCACGCCGCTGCCGTCAGGGAGGCGGATGTCCAGGACGACGACATCCGGTCTGGTCGCGGCGACTCTTCCCCGCGTGCCGCGTACCGCTCCCGATTCTCCGACCACCTCGAATCCGTCTTCGGCGTCCAGGAGCTGCGCGATCCCGCGACGAACGACGCTGTGATCGTCGACGAGGAACACCCGGATCATGGTGAGACCGCTGTCTCGGTCTCCAGCGGTACGCACCAGTGGACCCGTGTTCCGCCTTCGTCTCGAACCGAGATGGACGATGTGCCGCTGCGCGCCCTCGCGCGCGTCGCGATGTTCGCCGTCCCGCTGAGACGAGCGGGCGCCGGGGGCATTCCCACTCCGTCGTCGTCGACGATGACCGTGACGTGGGAGTCGGTCACCGAGACGTCGACTTCGGCCGTCGTCGCGTGGGCATGACGTGCGATGTTGCTGAGCGACTCACGGACCACCGCGACGACGTCCTCGCCGAGTGCCCGGGTGACGAGCAGATCGACGGGCCCGGAGAACGATAGTCGCGGAGCCTGGGCGAGTGACGGAGTGAACTCGGTCACCACGTCGAGCAGGCGGTGACGGACCGATTCAGGATCGCCTGTCTGGAGCGCGAAGATCGCGGTGCGGAAGTCGGAGATGGCCGCATCGATCTCGCCGACATGAGCAGAGATGGTCTCCGCATGCGCGGGAACCGCTGCGGCGAGGACCTGCAGGGCCAGCCCGGTTCCGAAGAGCCGTTGTATGACGTTGTCGTGCAGGTCTCGCGCGATACGCGCACGGTCCTCGACCAGGTCGAGGCGCTGACGGTCAGCGCGCGCCTGCGCGAGCGCGACGGCGATCCCGGCTTGCGCGGCGAACTCCGAGAGCACCGACAGATCCTCCGGCGAGAATCGTGGATCTGCAGCGTGCCTGACCACGCAGAGCACTCCTGCGGGCGTTCCCGCGACCACAAGAGGGACGGCGATCGTCGATCCTCCGGAGACATGTCCCACGAACGATGGCGCTTGAGTGGGCTCCGCATGCGAGACGACGCTCGCCCCCTTCGTCGCCTGCGCGATCAGCGAGTCGCCGTCCGGGATGTCCGTTCCCTCGATCCGCTCGGCACCGACTCCACGGGCTGTCTGCACGCGGTATGGCCCTCCGCCGTGCGCCGGGGCCGCGATCATCACCAGATCGGCATCGATCACGGAGGCGACCTTCTCCGCCACCACGCCGAACACGTCGCCGGCGTCCGGGGCGAGCAACGCGGCGGAGATCTCGGCAAGCGCACGGCTGAGGCGCTGAAGACGCCGGGATTCCTCATAGCGGCGGGCATTGTCGATCGCGATCCCGGCTGTCGTCGCAAGCGCGAGCACCAGTTCCTCGTCTTCAGCGGTGAACGCCCCGCCGGCACGGTTGGTGAGATACAGATTCCCGAAGATCTCGCCCCGAACCCGGATCGGAACCCCGAGGAAGGTCCGCATGGCCGGATGATGTTCCGGAAAGCCCGCCGACCGCGGATCGGCGCCGAGATCATCCAATCGGATCGGGTGCTCGCTCTCGATCACGGCCCCCAGGATTCCGTGCCCTTCCGGGAGATGACCGATCCGTGCGGCCACCTCATCCGGCATCCCCACGTGGATGAACTGTTCCAGACCGCCGGCGCGGTCGATGACTCCGAGGGCACCGAACTCCGCGTTCACCAGCTCCAACGCTGCGTCGGCGATGTGACGGAGAACCTGTCCGAGCTCGAGGTCCTCCACCACCATCTGGCTGGCGCGCAGCAGACTTCTCAGCCGTCCCTGAGCCTTGAGCACCCGGTGAGCTCGATCCACGAGTTCTCCGATCGTGCTCTCCAGCTCGGAGCGGCGCTGGTCGGGGAATCGAAGTTCCTCTTCGGTCATCGCCCACACCTTCCGCGGCAGTTGGTGCCGAGGATACTCCCGAAGGCACCCGCATGGGACCTTCGACTCTTCACGCCCGGGCCGCTGCGACAGGACGATGGCAATCCGCGCAAGAGAGGATGGCCCACCGATGCCCGCTCGATATGTCCTGGGGCTCAAAGGAGTCGAGGCCGAAGACGCTGCCACCACCTGGGCCGATTCCCGCGGCGCAGAGGCCGGGGTGCCCGTCGTCCATGTGCACGTGACGGCGGGAGACGATGCTGCGCACGACCGGCTGAATCCGGCGACGAGGATCGATGCCGTGCTCCCCCGGGGCCCGGTGGCCGAGGAGCTGGCACGCTTCGTGCATGATGACGACGTCCTCGTCATCAGCACGGGCAAGACGGGGTTCGTCCACAGCCGTATCTTCGGAACCACGGGGCTCCGGATCGCGGCGGCGGTACGGTGCCCGGTTGCCGTGATACCGCAGGTGGACCTGCGATTCAGGTCCGGGATCATCGCGGGTGTGAAGAATGACGACCTGCTCGAGACCGTCATCCGTGTCGCGTCAGAGGAGGCGAGCCAAACCGGCGCACCTCTCCAGATCGTGCACTCGTCGTTCTCCGGGGTCGTTCCCGCTCCTGCTGACACCCGGCCGACGGCGATGGAGCGGGCGAGGACCCTCATCGAGCGACTCGCCCCGCAGGCCACGCTGCGGATCAGGGAGTCCGCACGGCCACCGGCCGAGGCATTGCTCGATGCTTCGCGGAATGCCGCGCTGCTCGTGGTCGGTGCGGGCAGGGGGCATCGCACCGGACAGGGACTCGGCCCCGTGGTCCAGGACATCCTTCTGAACATCAATGCGCCGGTCATC
Organism: Microbacterium croceum; assembly: GCF_023091245.1. Classification (NCBI taxonomy): domain Bacteria; kingdom Bacillati; phylum Actinomycetota; class Actinomycetes; order Micrococcales; family Microbacteriaceae; genus Microbacterium; species Microbacterium croceum. The sequence goes on from NZ_JAHWXN010000001.1 coordinate 2,457,075, forward strand.
GTCGTGCCGGCACGGCCGAGCGCATCGTCGTCATGACGCTCAGCCACGGCATGGGACGTTCGACTCTGCGCAGCGGCACGGGTGAGAGAATCCTGGACGCATGACAGCTCACGAGGAGTCCCTTCCCATCATCGTCGGCGTCGATGGGTCGCCCGCATCCGTTGAGGCGCTGGCTTTCGCAGCCAGACTCGCGCTCGCGTTCGACACTGCGCTCACGGCGGTGACGACATGGACGTACCCGGTCATGGCGGTCCCTTTCGATCCGGGGACCGAATGGTCACCGCAACAGGAAGCACAGAGGTGCCTCGACGATGCCGTGCTCGAAGCGTTCCAAGGATCGCCGCCGGTGAGATTCACTTCCGCGACCATGCCCGGCCGAGCGGCAGAAGTGCTGATCGAGCGCAGCGCGCACGCGTCGACGCTCGTCGTCGGCAGTCGTGGACATGGGGGTTTCGCGGGGCTGCTCCTCGGATCGGTCAGCGCGGCGTGCGCTGCCCACGCGCACTGCCCCGTCCTCGTCGTGCATAGCCCCACACCGCCGGTGCCCGCGACAGGACCGAGCCGCGGGTCAGCGGTCGGCGTCAACCCAACGAGCTGACAGCCCCCGTGGACCTCGGTGATCGCCCTCCCCTGCCCTGTACCGTATGTTCCACCCACAACCGTCTGACGGTCCGATCCCGGCGCCGTCGGTGAGTGAGGAGAGCAACCAGTGCATCGAGTGTTCCTAGTCGATGACCACGAGATCGTGCGTCGCGGGATCGCGGCGCTGCTCGAGGCGCACGCCGATCTGACGGTGGTCGGAGAGGCGGCGACATGCGGTGACGCGGTGATCGGGATCGCCGAGATGCTCCCGGACGTCGCCGTGCTGGATGTCCATCTCCCCGACGGCAGCGGCATCGATCTGTGCCGCCAGATCCGCCAGACGCATCCGGGCGTGCGTTGCCTGATGCTGACCGCGTTCGACGATGACGATGCACTCGTCGCGGCGATGATGGGGGACGCTGCAGGCTACCTGTTGAAAGAACTGCACTCCGACGAGATCGTTCGATCCGTGCGTGCCGTGGCCGAGGGCCGATCGCTTCTGAATCCCTCGATGATTCGGCAGGTCACCCACCGGGTGCGAGAAGCCGCCGCCGAGGACCCTCGATACGGATCTTTGAACATGCGAGAGAAGCAGACGCTCGCACTGATCGCCGAGGGATTGACGAACAGTCAGATCGGCGAGCGGCTGGGACTTGCGGAGAAGACCGTGAAGAACTACGTCTCCTCTCTTCTCAGCAAGCTCGGCCTCGAACGCAGGACGCAGGCGGCAGTGCTCGAAGCGGAACGGGCAGCCCGCCTCGGCTCTCCGGGGGCGCCGCCCGCTCGATAGCGCGCGACGTCGTGTGGAGAAGCCCGTGATCCCTCGCATTCGAGCTGAACGTCCGACGCCGCCGCCGATGTCGCTGCGCACGGCGGCGACGCAGACGAGCGAGGCCGTACTCTCCGACCTGGGATCAGGACCAGGCGGCCTCTCGTCCGCAGACGTTGATGAGCGACGGGCAGCACAAGGCCCCAACGTGCTCCGGCCGCGTCGAGCGAAGCCATGGGGTGTGCTGTGGCGTCAGCTGCGCAGTCCGATTCTGGTGCTCCTCTCCGTCACCGCCGCTGTATCGGTGTTTCTCGGAGAGGGGGCCAACGCGGTCATCATCGGTGTGATCCTCGCCGCGAGCATCGGACTCGGGTTCGTGAACGAGTTCCGCGCGGAGCTCACTGCCGATGCGCTGCACGATCAATTGCGACACACGGTTCCTGTGCGGCGCGACGGCACGCCGACCGACGTCGACGTGGCCGATCTCGTGCCCGGCGACGTCGTCGATCTCCGGGTCGGCACCCTGATCCCGGCGGACATGCGTCTGCTCTCGATCCAGAACCTGTCGTGCGACGAGAGCATCGTGACGGGAGAATCCCTGCCGGCCGAGAAGAACACGGATCCGGTGAGCCCGGACGCAGGTATCGGTGACCTCACCTGCTGCGTACTGATGGGAACCGTGGTGCAGTCCGGCAGCGCCTCTGCCGTCGTGATCGCGACCGGCCAGAAGACGGAATTCGGACAGATCGCTGCCGGCCTCTCCGTGCCGCAACCACAGACCGAGTTCCAGCGTGGTCTGGGCAGGTTCTCCGAGATGCTGCTGATCGTCGCGATCGTTTTGACCGCGGCGATCTTCCTCGCCAACGTGCTGCTGCAACGCCCGCTCCTCGATTCACTGCTGTTCTCCCTCGCCATTGCCGTGGGGATCACGCCCCAGCTCCTTCCCGCTGTGATCAGCACAAGTCTCGCCGCGGGGTCACGCGCCCTGGCCAGGCGTCGGGTCCTGGTCAAGCGGCTGGTGTGCATCGAAGACCTGGGCGACATGGACATCCTGCTCACCGACAAGACCGGAACCCTCACGGAGGGGGCGATCCGATTCGACGAGGTGCTCTCCGCCGACGGCGAGTCCGCGTCCGATCAGGTCCTGCTCTGGGGTCTGCTGGCCACGGAAGCCGACTACGGTTCGCACCGAGCCGGAACCGAACGACTCAATGCGCTCGATTCCGCGCTCTGGGAGACGGCGCGTCCTCCGGGATGTCGCCCGGAGACGTTCCAGCGGATCGCTCTGCTTCCCTTCGACCACCACCGGCGGATGACCTCCGCGCTGGTGGAATCGCCGGAGGGCGTGCGCACGCTGATCACGAAGGGCTCTCCGGAAGACGTCATGCAGGCGTGCGGGCACGTCCCACCCGCTGCGCATGGCATCCTGTCCGCGCAGTACGCCGTCGGCGCGCGCGTCATCGCCGTCGCCGGCCGTGCAGCCCCCGGAGTCCGAGAGCTGACGACGGACGATGAGCACGGGCTGAACCTGATCGGCTTCCTCACGTTCATCGACCGTCCCAAGTCGGATGCACGCGCCTCGCTGACGAGGCTCGCGGACCTCGGTGTCACGGTCAAGATCGCCACCGGCGACAGCGCGGAGGTCGCCGAGAAGGTCCTCGCCGACCTCGGCTTCACCTCGCAAGGCACTCTCACAGGCGCAGGGATCGAAGCGATGAGCGACGCCGAACTGCGCGTCGCGGCACCGGGGACCTCGATCTTCGCGAGAGTCTCCCCTGAGCAGAAAGGACGCATCGTCACGATGCTGCGCCATGAGGGACGATCAGTGGGGTTCCTCGGTGATGGCGTGAACGATGCGCTCGCCCTTCACCAGGCCGACATCGGAGTCTCGGTCGAGACTGCGGCGGACGTCGCGAAAGATGCCGCAGACGTGCTTCTCCTGGACAAGGACCTCGGCGTCCTCGCCGATGGGGTGGCAGAGGGGCGCCGCATCTTCGCGAACACCATCAAGTACGTGCTGATGGGGACATCCAGCAACTTCGGAAACATGTTCAGCGCAGCGGTCGCTTCTGTGATGCTGCCGTTCCTGCCGATGCTTCCCGGACAGATCCTGCTCAACAACCTCCTCTATGACAGCGGACAGCTGGCGATTCCCGGCGACCGCGTCGATCCTCAGCAGCTCGAGCGACCTTCGCATTGGGACATCGGCCTCATCCGCAGATTCATGTTGGTGTTCGGGCCGATCAGCTCGGCTTTCGACTTCACGACGTTCGCGTTGATGCTCTTCGTCTTCCACGCACGCGAGGCGGAGTTCCAGGCGGGCTGGTTCATCGAGTCGATGGCAACGCAGTCGCTCATCATCCTCGCCATCCGCACCCGCCGGGTCCCCTTCTTCCGCAGCCGTCCCTCGCTCCCCCTCACGCTCACCACGATCGGGGTCGTGATCGTCGGCGTGTGGTTGCCCTTTTCCCCGCTCGCAGGAGTGCTCGGCTTCGACCCGCTGCCGGCTCCGTTCTTCCTCGCGCTCGTGGGCATGGTCGTCAGCTACCTGCTGTGCATCGAGATCGCCAAGGCCTGGTTCTTCCGCAGGCCGGCGACGCAGCATCGCCCCGCGCCGCCGGTTCGCACCCGCGGATACCCTCATCGTGTGCACCGTCGGTCGGCGGCGTTCAGTCCGCGCGCACGGAAGTGACCGCTGCCACGTCGAGGTGTGCCCGATCCGGAGCGACAGCGTCCGGCGTGTGCGCGTGCGGCGGGACCTTCGACCTGAACCACGAAGCCCTCAGCGCGCATGATGTCACCATGTCCGCATCCATGAAACCCCAGGGAAGCACTCTCGGTCTGCCCGCAGCATCCGCGCTCGTCGTCGGATCCGTGATCGGCACCGGCGTGTTCGGGTTGCCGTCCGCGCTCGCCGCCTTCGGGCCGATCAGCCTGGTCGCGTTCCTGCTCGTCACCATCGGAGCCGTGGCGCTCGCGATCGTGTTCGGTGCGCTCGCCGCGCGCGTGCCGGGCTCGGGAGGCCCCTATCTCTATGCGCGGGACGCCTTCGGAGAGTTCCCCGGATTTCTCAATGCGTGGTCATACTGGCTCACGGCCTGGGCTGGTAACGCGGCGATCGTGGTCGCGCTCACCGGCTACGTCGAGGTGTTCATCAACACCGACCACAACGTGGTCGGCTCCATGATCATCGCCATCGTGTGTCTCTGGATCCCCGTCCTGATCAATGTGCTCGGTCTGCGCAGCATGGGTGGCGCCCAGGTGGTCTTCACGATCCTGAAGATCGTCCCGCTCGCTGCCATCGCGATCATCGGCCTGTTCTTCCTCGACCCCGCGAACTTCGGCCCCTTCAATTCTTCGGGAACCGACGGATGGACCGCTCTCGCCGGCGCTGGTGCCGTGGCCCTGTTCGCCTATCTGGGAATCGAGACAGCCTCCGTTGCGGCCGGGCGGGTTCGCAACGCGGAACGAAACGTCTCCCGCGCCACCGTCTACGGAACCATCGCGTGCGGGGCGGTGTACATCCTCGGCACTCTCGCGGTCTTCGGCACCGTGAGCAACACGGACCTGCGATCGTCCACCGCACCGTTCAGTGATGCAGCGAACGCGATCTTCTCCGGAACATGGGCTGGACAGGCCGTCGCCGTCGTCGCCGTGATCTCGGGGCTGGGCTGCCTCGTCGGGTGGACCTTCATCGTCGGTGAGATGCCGCAGGCGGCCGCCAAGGACGGCATGTTCCCGCGTGCATTCGCACGCGAGTCGCGAGGCATGCCGATCATCGGGATGCTCGCATCGACGATCCTCGCCACCCTGCTGACGGTACTCGCCTATACGAGCTTCGAGCAGGTCTTCACGATGGTCGTGCTGCTCACCGTGTTCACCTCAGTCATCCCATTCCTGTTCTCCGCGGCGGCACAGATCTACTGGCTCGTCAGCCGGAGTGGCCCCACCTCATGGCCGCATTTCGCTCGCGACATCTTCGTGGCCGTACTCGCTTTGGTGTTCAGCTTCTGGGCTCTCGTCGGCACCGGAGCGGAAGCCGCGTTCTACGGTGCGATCGCATTCCTGCTCGGTGTCCCGCTGTACGTCTGGATGAAGGCGTCGAACCGGCGTCATGGCCTCCCGGCGCCCACGCCCTGGGATGTCGCGCCCGCAGCGGGCACGGGCGCCTCGATCACCGCATCCGAACCCGCCCCCCACGGAACCGTGGCTTAGCCCACTATCGGGAGGAATCCGCCATGCACGACAGCGAACGCTCACCGACGCGGCTGCTGACACCGAGCGAATGCTGGGAACGTCTGGCCCACGCGCCCTACGGTCGCATCGCCGCCGCCGCCGCAGGGCAGGTCGACATCTTCCCCGTCAATCACAAAGTCGACGATGGCATCATCGTGTTCCGAACCGCAGCCGGCACGAAACTCCTGGAGCTGACGATCCGCAACGGCATCGCGTTCGAAGTCGATGGCCTCGATGGGGACGAGGCCTTCAGCGTGGTCGTGAAGGGAACGGCGGAAGAGTTCGACCGAGACGCCGACGTGCGCGAGGCCGAGGGGCTCGGAGTCCAGCCGTGGGCACCGGAGGAGAAGGATCGCTGGGTGCGAATCGTGCCCGAATCCATCCAGGGTCGATCCTTCACGCTCGCCAGCTCGACAGGCACACCAGACATCTCCGCGTGAACTGCGTCCCCGGCGGGGGTGCCGATGGGATGATCCCGTCCTCCGGACCGTATGACCTTCGTCCCGAGGCTCAGGCGAGGAATCCGGGATGGTGGCGCTATGGAACACACACAGAGTGACCGCATCATCGTCGGCGTGGATGGCTCGGCGTCGTCGATCGACGCACTACGTCAGGCCGCGCGTATCGCCGCCGCATTCGACAAACCTCTCGAGGTCGTGACGACGTGGACCGCGCCGCCCGTCGATCCGTATGTCGCCATCGAATGGTCGCCCGAAGAGGATGCCGAACAGATCCTCGACAACAGCATTCGAAAGGCTTTCGGAGAGGCACCGCCCGAAGGGCTGATCAGCCGCACGCTGCTCGGACCTGCGGCGCGCACCATCATCGGGCTGAGCGAGAACTGCTTCATGCTCGTCCTCGGCAGTCGTGGACACGGAGGCTTCGTCGGAATGCTCCTGGGCTCCGTCAGCGCCGCCTGCGCGGAACATGCGCACTGCCCTGTGCTGATCGTCCACCACTCCAGGAAGCCTCGCGTCGCCGGTAGCTCGGCCGATGTCTGAGTCGTCGTCGACGGTGCATCTCGCGGGCGCGAGCGATCGTCGTGGCGCATCGTCCCCAGACGCGGGAAGCTGAGGTATGAGGTATCTCCGCGTGGTGTGGCGCTATCCGGCGATCACCAGCACCGTCCTGGTGCTCGGCAGCGTGCTGCTGCTCCTCGCCCTCGGCTCTCCGACCGTCGGACAAGTGATCGCCATCGGCTACGTGGCCGTGTTCGTCACGTGGACCCTCGCGAGGATGGTGCGCGATGTGCTCAGGGGCCATGTGGGGCTCGACATCCTCGCGGTGGTCGCGATGGTCGCGACCCTGGCCGTCGGCGAGTACATCGCATCTCTCATCATCGTGCTCATGCTCTCGGGCGGAGAAGCTCTCGAGGACTTCGCCGGCCGCCGGGCACGGCGCGATCTGTCGGCTCTGCTCGATCGCTCACCCCGCATCGCACACGTGCTCGTGGCCGCACAGCTCGCGGAGTCCGACGAGGTCACGGATCTTCCCGTGGATGAGGTCACGGTCGGGGATGTGCTGCTTATCCGCCCCGCGGAGATCGTGCCCGTCGATGGCGTGCTTCTCACCGAGAGCGGCACGTTCGACGAGTCCTCCCTCACCGGCGAGAGCATGCCCGTCACGCGTGAAGCCGGCGGCGAGGTTCTCTCCGGAGCGATCAACGGCAGCCGCGCCGTGCGGATCCGGGCTGTCCGCAGGAGCGCCGACAGCCAGTACCAGCAGATCGTCGCCCTCGTCCACGCCGCTGAGGACTCCCATGCCCCGGTGGTGCGGCTCGCCGACCGATTCGCGGTCCCGTTCACCGCGGTGTCGCTCGTGCTGGCGAGCACCGCGTGGGCGATCTCCGGTGAGGCGACGCGTTTCGCGGAGGTCCTCGTCCTCGCCACGCCCTGCCCACTTCTGATCGCCGCGCCTGTCGCGTTCCTGGGTGGTCTCTCGCGTGCGGCGAAAGCAGGCGTCATCATGAAGGGCGGCGCGGTCATCGAACAGATCGCTCGCGTGCGGGCGGCCGCGTTCGACAAGACGGGCACCCTCACGCAGGGGCGACCGGAACTCGTCGACATCCGCACCGCGAACGCATTCGCCCCCGATGAACTCCTGCAGCTCGCCGCGTCAGCCGAGCAGTACTCGACGCACGTGCTCGCCGAGGGTATCCGCCGCGCTGCGGAATCGCGTGGACTGGAGCTCCGCGGCGCGACGGAGGCGCGCGAGGAGGCGACGAACGGCGTCGTGGCCGATATCGACGGACGAGAAGTCGTCGTCGGCAAACCCGCTTACGTGGCCGCTCTTGCGCCGGATACCGTCAGGGCGACCCTCGACTCGAGCCAGGCCGCCGCCTACGTCGCGGTCGATGGTCGTTTCGCCGGCGTGCTCGTGCTTGCCGACCATCCGCGTCGTGAGGCTGCCGCTGTCGTCTCGTGGTTGCGCGCCCACGAGGTGGATCGCATTGTCATGCTCACCGGAGATGTCGGAACGACGGCACAGTCTGTGGGTCATCAGGTCGGCATCGCCGAGGTGCACGCCGAGCTGCTTCCGCCTGAGAAGGTCGCGCTGGCCGCGACGTTGCAGCCACGACCGATCATGATGGTGGGTGATGGTGTCAACGATGCTCCCGTGCTCGCCGCGGCCGACATCGGGGTCGCGATGGGTGCGAAGGGTGCGACGGCGGCCGGCGACGCGGCGGACATCGTCATCCTCGTGGACTCGCTGGAGAAGCTCGTCGAGGCCGTATCGATCGGTCGCCACACGCTGCGGGTGGCGCTCGCTGCGATCTGGATCGGTATCGGTTTGAGCGTGGGGCTCATGCTCGTCGCGATGACCGGGTTGATCCCGTCTCTGGTCGGGGCGCTCGTGCAGGAGGCCGTCGATCTCGCCACCATTCTGTATGCGCTCCGCGCCCTGAACGGGCCCTCGTCACCGCTTCGCACAGAGACGTCTGATCTGTCAGGTGACGCAGACCCCGATCGCGCGCGTCAGCCTGGTCCGAGAGCGTCCGGCGTGACCTGAGTCCCGACCGTCCCCAGGACCACCTCCTCCGCGTGTTCCAGTGCGCCGATCGCCGCGGTGCACCTCGTCGACGAGACGAAATCGCAGACTGCCGTCACCTTCGGCCCCATGGAGCCGTCGGGAAAGACCCACTGCCTCAGTGCTGCGGGGGTGCTCGCCGCGATCACCGTGGCGTCCGGCGTTCCGTAGTCGGCGATGACGCCGGGGACATCGGTGAGGATGACCAGTCTGTCGGCGCGCAGGGTGCGGGCGATGAGAGCAGCAGCGTGGTCTTTGTCCACGACCGCGTCGATCGTGTGGAGCCCGTCGTGATCATCGACGGCCACGCCTCCTCCCCCCGCCAGGACCACCGTCATCCCGGATTTCAGGAGAGTCCTCGCAGCGTCGATCTCCAGGATGCGCTGCGGGCGCGGTGAGGGTACGACACGACGCCATGCCTCCCCGTCCTCCGCGATATCCCATCCGTGCTCGGCGGCGAGATGCCGGGCACGCCGTCGGTCATAGGACGGCCCGATGAACTTCGAGGGAACGTCGCCCCGCGGATCATCCGCGTCGATCACCGTGTGAGTGATCACGGTCGCGATCATGCCGGCCAGGCCGGCGTTGCGCAGGGCGAGCGAGAGCTGCGACCCGATGAGTCCCTGCGTCTCTGCGACCAGCGCGCCCAACGGATAGGGCGCAGAGAGTGCGGCATCAGCCGCAGATTCCTCGGCGAGCATCCCCACCTGGGGACCATTGCCATGGACGAGCACGAGCTCGTGCTCGTCGGCGAGGCGGGCGAGGCCGGGCGCGGCGAGGGTGAGCCTGGCCGTCTGGATGGCAGCGTCGGGTCGCTCTCCCCGATGCAGCAGCGCGTTGCCACCGAGTGCGATGACGAGACGCATCTCACCCCTCTCCGGCCGGGGCGGAATCGTCGCCGAGGCTGCCGAGGAGCACAGCCTTGATGGTGTGCATCCTGTTCTCTGCCTGGTCGAAGACGAGAGAGCCCTCGGATCGGAAGACCTCATCGGCGACCTCGGCCCCGTCGAGGCCATAGCCGTCGAAGAGCTCACGACCGATGGCCGATCGACGATCATGGATCGCCGGCAGGCAGTGGAGCAGCTTGACCGCGGGGTTCCCGGTCCGTCGGATCATCGTGGGATCCACTCGATACGGAAGCAATGAGGGGATGCGAGCGGCCCATGCCTCACGCGGCTCGCCCATGCTCACCCAGACGTCGGTGTAGAGGAAGTCCGCTCCGTGCACGGCACGGTCGACGTCGTCTGTGATGAGGAGCGCGCCACCGGAGGCTGCGGCCAGCCGCTCCGCCGCATGTATGACGGCGCTCTCCGGTCGTAGCGAGTCAGGACAGGCGACGCGTACGTCCATCCCCATGATGGCCCCGGAGGTGAGGAGACTGTTCGCGACGTTGTCACGCGCGTCACCGAGGAAGCAGACGCTCCGGTCGTTCAAAGGCGCCGCGCTGTGCTCGCGCATGGTCAGCAGATCTGCCAGCGCCTGCGTGGGATGCCACCTGTCGGTCAACGCGTTCCACACCGGTACATCCGCGTGGCGCGCGAGAGCTTCGACATCGGCGTGTGCGTACCCGCGGAACGCGATGCCGTCATAGAGACGTCCGAGGACGATCGCCGTATCCTCGATCGACTCCGTCACCCCGACGTGACTCGACGCAGGATCGATGTACGTCAGGTGTCCGCCCTGCTCATAGATCGCGACCTCGAACGCCGCGCGAGTCCTGGTCGACGGCTTCTCGAACAGCACCGCGATACGGCGACCCGTCAACTGTTGCCGCTCGGTCCCGCTCCGGCGCGCCGCCTTCGCCTCCGCGGCGACTCCCAGAAGACGTTCGAACTGGTCGCGCGTTAGATCTTCGTCCTTCAGGAGATGCGGGATCCAGGTGCTGTGCGTCATGGTGCATCCTCCGTCAGGCCGGATCTCGTTGAATCGGACAGGACATGCATCGTGATCCGCCGCGTCCTCGCCCGAGTTCGCTGCCCGCGATCGTGATGACCTCGATCCCGTTCTTGCGGAGCATGGTGTTGGTCGCGACGTTGCGGTCGTACCCCACGACGACGCCCGGTGCGATCGCCAGGAAGTTGTTGGCGTCGTCCCATTGCTCGCGCGCCGCGGCGCGTCGATCCTCGATGGTCGTCAGAATCCGGATGCCGTCGATATCCAGAGCCTCTTCGAGGATCGGCACCAGGTCGCCGGCATCGCTGATCGCGAGGGAGGTCGCATCCTCACTCCGCGTGATCACGTGAGCGCGCAACGGCTCACCCTTCAGCGAGGGCGAGAGGACGAACGTCTTCCGGTCGAGCATCGTCATCACCGTGTCCAAGTGCATCATCGCGTGTGAACGCGGCAGGGGGACGGCGATGACGCGTTCGGCCTGCCCGCTGCGGAACAGCGCCTGAGCGAGGATCTCGATCGCCATCGCGGTCGTCCGCTCCCCCATTCCGACCAGCACCGTTCCTCGCCCCAGCACGTGGATGTCTCCACCCTCGATCGCTGAGGATCGCCGATCCTCATCGGTGTTGTATCTCACCGCGTTCGCCGTCGCGAACAACGGGTGATGGTCGTAGATCGCCCGAACGTGCGACGTCTCCCGCACACGTGCGTGCTTCGCCATCACGTTCACATTGACTCCGCCGAACACCCAGGCTGAGCTGTCGCGCGGAAACAGCGTGTTCGGGAGGGGACGCAGCACGAAGCCGTCAGGATCGCGGGTGCGCCACGTCAGGCTGCCCCTCGACGGAGTGCGGAAGTCATCCACGGTGATGCCGGCGATCAGCGCCTCGGCCAGATCCGCCGGCTCCTTCTCGTCCAGCAGTCCCCGTACCGCCGGGGCGAGAACGGGTCCGTACTCGTCGCGGGTGCACAACCGGTCGAGGACGAACGCGCGAGCGTCGGGAATGGCGAGGGTCTCGGCCAGGAGGTCGGTGAAGTAGTGCACCACGATGCCATGCGAGCGCAGCACCTCCACGAACGCGTCATGCTCTGCTCGCGCTCGCGCGCTCCAGAGGACGTCGTCGAAGAGCATCGCCTCGCAGTTGTCGGGTGTGAGCCGATCGAGTTCGCCGCCGGGGCGATGCACCATCACCTGTCGAAGGGTCCCGACCTCGGAGTGCACGCCGACGGACTCGACGTACCCGGCGATCTGAGAGGATCTCCCGCGCGTTTCGGTCATGGAGCAATGATCCCGACCACGGTGCCGCTGTCCTGGGGCGAAGGTCCTACGCTCTCGGTCGACGCATTCGACCGTGCGACATCGACAGGTCGCTCGCGTTCACCCCTCCGGCGCACAGCGAAGGGGCGGGGCACATGGCCCCGCCCCTTCGTCATTCCGTCGGATCAGACGGTCGCTTCCTTGTAGATCGGAGCGGCACCGTTGACGGCGTCTCCGACCTTGTGGACGCGGATGTCGTTCGTCGAGCCCACGATTCCGGGAGGGGATCCGGAGATCACCACCACCTTGTCGCCTTCCTCGGCCAGACCGCTGCCGAGCAGGTAGTCATCCACCTGCAGGTACATGAGGTCGGTGTGCTGCACCATCTCGACGAGCTTCGAGCTCACGCCCCACGTCAGCGCCATGCGACGACGGATGTCGGGGTCCGGCGTGAAGGCGATCATCGGAATGCGCGAGCGCAGACGCGAGAGGCGACGCGCCGAGTCTCCGGACTGCGTGAAGACGCAGAGGAACTTCGCGTCGACGAACTCCGCGACCTCCAGTGCCGCCAGCGTGATGGCTCCACCCTGGGTGCGCGGTTTCGTGGTGAGCGGCGCGATGCGCTCGAGGCCGTGCTCCTCGGTGGACTCGATGATGCGAGCCATCGTCTCGACGACGACGACCGGGTAGTCGCCGACGCTCGTCTCGCCGGAGAGCATCACGGCGTCCGCACCGTCGAGCACCGCGTTCGCGACATCCGAGGTCTCGGCGCGCGTGGGCACGGGGCTGCTGATCATCGACTCGAGCATCTGGGTCGCGACGATGACGGGCTTGGCATTGCGACGAGCGAGCTCGACCGCGCGCTTCTGCACGATCGGCACCGCTTCGAGCGGCAGCTCGACGCCCAGGTCGCCACGGGCCACCATGATCGCGTCGAACGCGTCGACGATGCCCTCGAGGGCATCCACGGCCTGCGGCTTCTCGACCTTGGCGATCACGGGGAGCTTGACGCCCTCCTCGGCCATGATCTCGTGCACACGGGTGATGTCCTGCGCGTTGCGCACGAAGGACAGCGCGATCAGGTCGGCCCCGATGCGCAGAGCCCAACGGAGGTCGTCCTCGTCCTTCTCGCTGAGCGCGGGGACGTTGACGGCGACGCCGGGCAGGTTGATGCCCTTGTTGTTCGAGACGGCGCCCGCGACGATGACCTTGGTGGTCACGGTGACGCCGTCGGACTCTACGACCTCGACACGCACCTTGCCGTCGTCGATCAGCAGGAAGTCGCCGGGCTTGACGTCCTGCGGCAGACCCTTGAAGGTCGTGCCGCAGATGTCCTTGTTGCCGATGATGTCCTCGGTCGTGATCTTGAAGATGTCGCCTTCGGCGAGCTCGTAGGGACCGTCCTCGAACTTGCCGAGGCGGATCTTCGGTCCCTGCAGGTCGACCAGGATCGCGACGGCGCGGCCGGAGTCGTCGGCGGCGCGACGGACGTTCGCATAGTTGTTCTCGTGCACGGAGTAGTCACCGTGGCTGAGGTTCAGGCGTGCGACATCCACACCCGCATCGATCAGTGCGCGGACAGTCTCATAGGTGGATGTGGCAGGGCCCAGGGTGGCGACGATTTTCGCGCGTCTCAACAGATACTCCAGGGTTGTGGTGGGGGAAGGTGCTACCGGCGCAAGCGCCGCGGCTCAGCCTACGCGGGCTGGAGGCCCAGCGCGACATCGCTCGGTCGCACCGGCTCGGGCAGCACGGTGCTGCCCATCAGGAAACGATCGACATTCGCCGCGGCTGCGCGGCCCTCGGCGATCGCCCAGACGATGAGCGACTGGCCGCGACCGGCGTCGCCCGCCACGAAGACACCGGGGATGGTCGACTCGTACGAGGAATCGCGCACGAAAGCGCCGCGGTCTGTCGTCTGCGGTCGGGTCTCCTCGGTGTAGCCGTCCTGCTCCGGTCCGGTGAAGCCCATCGCGATGAGCACGAGATCGGCAGGGATCTCCCGCTCGGTGCCGCTCTTGGGCACACGGCGTCCGTCGATGTACTCGGTCTCGGCGACCCGGAGAGCCCGGACCTCTCCGACCTCGTTCGAGAGGAACTCGACGGTCGACGCCAGGAAGACCCGCTCTCCGCCCTCTTCGTGCGCAGAGGACACCTCGAACACGGTCGGCATCATCGGCCACGGCTGGTGGTCGGGGCGCTCGGTGCCCGGCTGCTTGCCGATCGCGAGGTTGGTGACGCTCAGAGCGCCCTGACGATGTGCGGTGCCGATGCAGTCCGCGCCGGTGTCACCGCCACCGATCACGATGACGTGCTTGCCCTCGGCAGTGATCTGGTCGGTGACCTTGTCGCCGGCGACAGCATGGTTGGACTCGACCAGGTACTCCATGGCGAAGTGCACGCCATCGAGATCACGGCCGGGGATGGCGAGGTCGCGCGGCACCGTGGAACCTGTCGCGATGACGACCGCGTCGTACCGGGCGCGCAGGTCGGGCCAGGAGATGTCCTTGCCGATCTCGACTCCGGCGCGGAAGCGCGTGCCCTCCTCCTGCATCTGGCGCAGACGGGATTCGAGCTGTCCCTTCTCCATCTTGAAGTCGGGGATGCCGTAACGCAGCAGACCGCCGATGCGGTCGTCGCGCTCGAAGACCGCGACCGTGTGTCCGGCACGCGTCAGCTGCTGGGCCGCAGCGAGTCCGGCGGGCCCCGATCCGACCACGGCGACCGTCTTGCCGGTCAGGCGGGCCGGCGGCTGCGGCTCGACCCATCCCTTGGCGAAGGCCTCGTCGATGATCGAGACCTCGATCTGCTTGATCGTGACCGCCGGCTGGTTGATGCCGAGCACGCAAGAGCTCTCGCAGGGCGCCGGGCACAGACGGCCCGTGAACTCCGGGAAGTTGTTCGTGGCGTGCAGGCGATCGATCGCCGCACGGCCCTCGCCACGCCACGTCAGATCGTTCCACTCCGGAATCAGGTTCCCCAGGGGGCACCCCGCGTGGCAGAACGGCACGCCGCAGTCCATGCACCGACTGGCCTGACGGCGCAGCACTGCCTGGTCCCCCGGCTCGTAGACCTCTTTCCAGTCCATGATGCGGACCGGGACGGGACGCCGTGCGGGGAGCTCCCGCTCGGTGACCTTCAGAAAACCTTTGGGATCAGCCACCGGTCACCTCCAGGATGCGGTTCCAGACGATATCGCCATCCGGGTCGATCCCCTCGGCGACTGCTTCCTCCCGCATGCTCCGCACAGCGGCGAAGTCACGCGGAAGCACCTTCACGAACTCGGTCGCCGCGACCTCGAACCGCGAGAGCAGCTCAGACGCCAGCGGCGACGCGGTGCGCTCGACATGCTCGACCAGCAGGCTGCGGAGCACCTCGAGGTCGGCGCGGTCCAGTTGCTCGAGGAGGAGCTCTCCGCTGCCGAGCGACTGGGAGTTGACCTTGGCGGTGTCGAGGGCGTGCACGTAGGCCACTCCCCCGGACATGCCGGCGCCGAAGTTGCGACCGGTCGAGCCGAGGATGACGGCGAGACCACCCGTCATGTACTCGAGCGCGTGGTCGCCCACGCCCTCCACGACCGCGGTGGCGCCGGAGTTGCGCACCAGGAACCGCTCGCCGACCACACCGGAGATGAACATGGTGCCCGACGTCGCGCCGTAGCCGATCACGTTACCCGCGATCACGTTCTCCTGCGGGGTGATGGACGAGCCGCGCGGGGGACGGATGGTGATGTCGCCACCGGAGAGGCCCTTGCCGACGTAGTCGTTCGCATCGCCCTCCAGCCGCAGGATGATGCCCGGCGGCAGGAACGCTCCCAGCGACTGCCCGGCGGTGCCATGCAGCGTGACATCGATGGTTCCGCGCGGTAGGCCGGAGGCTCCGTGGCGCGAGGTCACCTGATGACCGAGCATGGTGCCCACGGCGCGCTCGGTGTTGGCGATCGGCAGCTCGACGACGACGGGCTCTCCGTTCAGGAGCGAACCCTTCGCGATGTCGATCAGCTGCACGTCGAAGTGCTTCTCGAGCTCGTGATCCTGCGTGCGTCCGCTGCGGCGGGGCTCGCCGGCCGGGAACGCGGGTCCGTCGAGGATCGGGCTCAGGTCGAGTCCGTCGGCCTTCCAGTGCTCCACCGCCGCGTTGACCTCGATCAGGTCGGCGCGACCGACGATCTCGTCGATCGACCGGAAGCCGAGCTCTGCGAGCAGCTCGCGCACCTCTTCGGCGATGAACTCCATGAAGTTCACGACGAACTCGGGCTTGCCCGTGAAGCGTTCGCGCAGCGCAGGGTTCTGCGTGGCGACGCCGACCGGGCAGGTGTCGAGGTGGCATACGCGCATCATGATGCAGCCGCTGACCACCAGAGGAGCCGTGGCGAACCCGAACTCCTCCGCACCGAGCAGAGCCCCGATGATCACGTCGCGCCCGGTCTTCAGCTGACCGTCGACCTGCACGACCACGCGGTCGCGCATGCCGTTGAGCATCAGCGTCTGCTGGGTCTCGGCGAGACCGAGCTCCCACGGCGTGCCGGCGTGCTTGAGCGAGTTGAGCGGGCTCGCGCCGGTTCCGCCATCGTGGCCGGAGACCAGGATGACGTCACTGAGAGCCTTGGCCACACCGGCCGAGACCGCACCGATTCCCGACTGGCTGACCAGCTTGGTGTGGATACGTGCCTCGGGGTTCGCCCGCTTCAGGTCGAAGATGAGCTGCTTGAGGTCTTCGATCGAGTAGATGTCGTGATGCGGAGGCGGCGAGATGAGACCGACACCCGCGGTCGCATGACGTGTGCGGGCCACCCACGGGTACACCTTGGTCGGGGGCAGCTGTCCGCCTTCGCCGGGCTTGGCACCCTGCGCCAGCTTGATCTGGATGTCGTCCGCCTCGGTGAGGTACAGGCTCGTGACACCGAATCGGCCGGAGGCGACCTGCTTGATCGAGCTGCGACGCTCAGGGTCGACCAGCCGGTCGGGGTCCTCACCGCCCTCACCGGTGTTCGACTTGCCGCCGATGCGGTTCATCGCGATCGCCAGCGTCTCGTGCGCCTCGCGCGAGATCGAGCCGTAGCTCATCGCCCCCGTCGAGAAGCGCTTCACGATGTCGGACACCGACTCGACCTCGTCGAGCGGCACGGGCTTGCGCGTCCCGGTGCGCAGCGTGAAGAGTCCGCGCAGCGTCTTGAGCTCCGCGGCCTGATCGTCGACGAGCTTGGTGTACTCGCGGAAGATGTCGTACCGCCGCGTGCGGGTCGCGTGCTGCAGCTTGAACACCGTCTCCGGGCTGAACAGATGCGGGGAGCCGTCGCGCCGCCACTGGTACTCGCCACCGGTCCACAGACGCTCATGCGCGCGCGCCGCCTCATCCTCGGGGTACGCGTAGTCGTGCCGGGCCTGGTTCTCGGCGAAGATCTCCTTGATGCCGATACCGCCAAGCTTGGACTCGGTGCGGGTGAAGTAGGCGTCGATGAACTCCTGGCTGAGTCCCACCGCCTCGAAGACCTGCGCACCGGCGTAGGACGAGACGGTGGAGATGCCCATCTTCGACATGATCTTGAGCACGCCCTTGCCGAGCGCATAGATCAGGTTGCGGACGGCCTTCTCGGGCGAGATGCCGGTGATGTAACCGGTGCGCACCAGGTGCTCCACGGTCTCCATCGCCAGGTACGGGTTGATCGCCGAGGCGCCGTAGCCGATCAGCGTGGCCACATGGTGCACCTCGCGGACGTCACCGGCCTCCACGATCAGACCGACCTTCATACGGTTCTCACGACGGATCAGGTGGTGGTGGATCGCCGAGACCATGAGCAGCGACGGGATCGGCGTCAGATCCTTGTTCGAGTCGCGGTCCGACAGGATGATGAACTCGGCACCGCTCTCGATGGCGGCGTCGACCTCGGCGCACATCTCGGTGAGGCGGTCCTCGAGCGTCTCGGGGCCGGCATCGAAGTGGTAGAGACCGCGGATCGTGACACTGGACCGGTCAGGCAGCGCCTTGTCGATGTGCCGGATCTTCGCAAGCTCGTCGTTGTCGATCACCGGGAAGTCGAGCGACACCGTGCGGGTGTGCTCCGGCCCCCAGGACAGCAGGTTGCTCTCCGGACCCAGACCGAGCTTGAGGCTGGTGACGACCTCTTCGCGGATCGAGTCCAGCGGCGGGTTCGTGACCTGAGCGAACTGCTGGGTGAAGTAGTCGAAAAGCAGGCGGGGACGCTTGCTGAGCACCGCGATCGGCGTGTCGGATCCCATGGCGCCGAGCGGTTCGACACCGTTCTGCCCCATCGGGGTCAGCAGGATCCGCACCTCCTCCTCGGTGTAGCCGAAGGTGCGCTGACGACGGGTGATCGACGCCGGCGGGTGCACGATGTGCTCGCGCTCGGGCAGGTCGGCGAGGCGCACGGCACCCGCATCCAACCACTCCTGCCAGGGGTGCATGGTGGCCAGGTCCTGCTTGAGCTCCTGGTCGCTGATGATGCGGCGCTGCGCCGTGTCGACGAGGAACATCTTGCCGGGCTGCAGACGGCCGCGGCGCTTGATGCGCTCCGGCTCGAACTTCAGCACACCGGTCTCGGAGCCGATGACGATCAGGCCGTCGGTCGTCTCGGTCCAGCGTCCGGGGCGCAGACCGTTGCGGTCGAGAGTCGCGCCGACCAGCGTGCCGTCCGTGAAGATGAGGGCGGCGGGACCGTCCCACGGCTCCATCTGGTTCGAGTGGTACTCGTAGAAAGAGCGCAGCTCCGGCGAGATGTCGGACTGCTTCTCGTAGGCCTCGGGGATCATCATCATGATGGCGTGCGGCAGGCTGCGGCCGGTGAGCGTCAACAGCTCCAGCACCTCGTCGAAGGATGCGGAGTCGCTGGCGCCGTCCGTGCAGATCGGGAGCAGCGGGGCCACGTCGCCCAGCAGCTCGGACTCGAGCTGCGACTGGCGCGCGCGCATCCAGTTGCGGTTGCCGCCGACCGTGTTGATCTCGCCGTTGTGCGCGAGCATGCGCAGCGGCTGAGCCAGCGGCCAGGACGGGAAGGTGTTGGTCGAGTAGCGCGAGTGCACGACCGCCAGCTCGGAGGCGAAGCGCTCGTCCTGCAGGTCCGGATAGAACGGCTCCAGCTGCAGGGTCGTGACCATGCCCTTGTAGCCGAGCGTGCGGCTCGACAGCGAGACGAAGTACGCGCCGAGTTCGTGACCCGCGCGCTTGCGCAGACGATACGCGACCCGGTCGAGGGCGATGCCCGTGAGCGGCGCGTCGGAGTGGGTGGCGCCACCGGCGCTGACGAAGAGCTGCTCGAACGCAGGGCGTGCCTCATCGGCCAGCTTGCCGAGGTGCTCGTTGACCGTCGGGACCTCGCGCCAGCCGAGGACGCGCAGGCCTTCGGAGCGGGCGATCTTCTCGATGCCGGCCTTCTGCTGGCGGCGCTCGCTGGAATCACGCGGGAGGAACGCCAGACCTGCGGCGTACTCCCCCACCGGAGGCAGCTCGAAGCCGGTGACCGCGCGCAGGAACTCGTCGGGCATCTGCGTCAGGATGCCCGCGCCATCACCGGTGCCGGCATCCGAACCGATCGCACCGCGGTGCTCCAGGTTTCGCAGCGCTTCGAGGGCGAGCGCGATGATGTCGTGCCCGGCAGTGCCGCGCAGCGTCGCCACCATGGCGAGGCCACAGGCGTCCTTCTCGAACGCGGGGTTGTACATGCCCTGCTTCGGGGGGTAAGCGCCGGATGCGCCATAGGGTGGCTGGAAGTACACCAGTTACCGTCCTCAGATACTCAAATGACACCGGGGACGACGTTGGCCCGCTCGTTCAATACATGGTCTCCCGCCACGAGGGCGGCTTATCGAGCGCCTGCCTCGCTCGTGGGAGCGGTGCTTGTGGGAGCAGTGCTTGTGGCAGTGGCTCCTGCTGACGTTTCTTCGGACGGAGGCTCGCTCACATCCACGAAATCAGAGGGATTGTCCTGTGATTGTACATCAGCGTCCAGATCCTTCCGTCCGCGACCCGGCTGGTACGGCGAAGGCTCCAGTCCGGGGTGACGACGTGTCTGCACGACGAGGATCGCGAGACCCACGATGATGCCGATGATGGCGGCCCAGACGTTGCTGCGCAGGCCGAGGATGATCTCGCTGGGATCGATGCGGATCGACTCCCAGACGACGCGTCCGGCGCTGTACCAGATCAGGTAGATCGCGAACAGGCGACCCCACTGGAAGAACAGTTTGCGGCCGAGCCACAGCAGCACCAGCACACCCAGACCGTTCCACAGCACCTCGTAGAGGAACGTCGGGTGGAACAGGGTGCCTTCAGGCAGGCCGGGAGGGAACGCCGAGTTCGACGATTCGATCTCCAGGCCCCACGGGAGGTCGGTCGGCAGTCCGAAGAGCTCGTGGTTGAACCAGTTCCCGAAGCGTCCCATCGCCTGCGCGAGCAGGAGTCCGGGTGCGAGCGCGTCGGCGAACGTCCAGAAGCGGATGCCCGTCCACTTGCAGCCGAGGTAGGCTCCGACGGCGCCGCCGATGAGCGCGCCGAAGATCGCGATGCCGCCTTCCCAGATGGCCCAGACGGAACCGGGCTCGAAGGGGTTCCAGGTGTTCTTGCCCTCGCCGAAATAGAAGTTCGGGTGGGTGAGCACGTGGAAGATGCGCGCTCCGATGATCGCCAGCGGTACCGCGAGGATCGAGATGTCGATCACGACCCACGGCTCCGCACCGCGCTTGGTGAGGCGGTGGTTCGTGATCAGCGCAGCGGCGATGATGCCGGCGATGATGCAGAGCGCGTAGAAGTGGATGCGGATCGGGCCCAGGTCGATATAGGAGACAGGAGGGCTCGGGATGCTGGCGAGCACGCCGTTGACGGTGTGGAGCGCAAGGGACATGAGTGCGATTCTAGTTCTCGTGTACGGGCCGTGCCGACGACGTGCCGGAGGCCAGGTTTCGGGTGACTTCCGCGAGGGCGGGGATTCCGCCGTCGCGGAGGGCGCGGACCAGCGCGGTGCCGACGATGGCGCCGTCTGCGTACTCCGACACCCCGGCGATCTGCTCGGCCGTCGAGATGCCGATGCCGACGCAGGCGCGGGTCGCCCCGTGCGCGCGCAGCCGACCGACGAGGGTGCGCGCGGCGCGGTCGAGCTCGGCGCGCTCGCCCGTGATGCCCATGGTCGAGACCGTGTACACGAAGCCGGTCGACGCCTTCACGACGAGCTCGAGACGCGCATCCGACGAGGTGGGCGCGGCGAGGAACACGCGGTCGAGGCCGGTGCGCTCGCTGGCGGCGATCCACTCCCCCGCCTCTTCGGGCGTGATGTCGGGCGTGATGAGCCCGGCACCCCCGGCGGCGAGGAGGTCATCGGCGTAGCGGTCGATACCGTACTGCAGCACCGGGTTCCAGTACGTCATCACGAGCACGGGAGCATCCACGGCTGCGGTGATCGAACGCAGGGCGGTGAAGAGATCGGCGGTCTTGAATCCGGCAGCCAGCGCCTGAGTCGTCGCCTCCTGGATCACGGCGCCGTCCATCACCGGGTCGCTGTAGGGCGGGCCGAGCTCGATGATGTCGACGCCGTTCTGCGCGAGGGCGATCGCGGCGTCGATGCTCGTCTGCAGGTCGGGGAAACCGACGGGCAGGTAGCCGACGAACACGCTGCGGCCTTCAGCCTCGGCCTTGAGGATCGCGGCTTCGACGCGGCTCATGCGTTGCCGCCGTCGGTCGTCGTGGCGTCGTACAGGTCGAAGTACTTTGCTGCCGTATCCATGTCCTTGTCACCGCGGCCGGAGAGGCAGACCGCGATCACGGCGTCAGGGCCGAGCTCACGGCCGATGCGCAGCGCGCCGGCCAGGGCGTGCGCCGATTCGATGGCGGGGATGATCCCCTCGGTCCGACTCAGCAGACGCAGGGCCTGCATGGCCTCGTCGTCGGTCGCGGGGATGTACTCGGCGCGACCGATGTCGGCGAGCCAGGAATGCTCGGGACCCACTCCCGGGTAGTCGAGACCTGCGGAGATGGAGTGCGATTCGACGGTCTGCCCGTCCTCGTCCTGCAGCACGTAGGTGCGTGAGCCGTGCAGCACCCCAGGACGACCGCGCTCGATCGATGCCGCGTGCCTCGGAGTGTCCACGCCGTCGCCTGCTGCCTCGACGCCGTAGAGCTTCACGCCTTCGTCGTCGAGGAACGCGTCGAACATCCCGATGGCGTTGGAGCCACCACCGACGCACGCGACCACGGCATCCGGGAGGCGTCCCACCTCCGCGAGGAGCTGCTCGCGTGCCTCTTCGCCGATGATCTTCTGGAAGTCGCGCACCATCGCGGGGAACGGGTGGGGGCCTGCGGCTGTGCCGAAGATGTAGTTGGTGGTCTCGACCGACGCCACCCAGTCGCGGTACGCGTCGTTGATCGCGTCCTTGAGCGTGCGCGACCCGGACGTCACGGCCACGACCTCGGCGCCGAGCAGGCGCATCCGGGCGACGTTGAGCGCCTGGCGCTCGGTGTCGACCTCGCCCATGTAGATGGTGCAATCGAGGCCGAACAGCGCGGCGGCGGTCGCTGTGGCCACCCCGTGCTGACCCGCACCGGTCTCGGCGATCACACGCGTCTTGCCGAGCCGCTTGGTGAGCAGGGCCTGTCCGAGCACGTTGTTGATCTTGTGCGAGCCGGTGTGGTTGAGGTCTTCGCGCTTCAGGAAGACGCGCGCGCCGCCGGCGTGCTCGGCGAACCGGACGACCTCGGTGATCGCAGAGGGCCGACCGGCGTAGGAGTTCAGCAGATGAGCGAGCTCGGCGCGGAACTCGGGATCGGCGACGGCAGCCGTGTACGCGGCCGCCAGCTCGTCGATCGCGGCGATGAGGGATTCCGGCATGAAGCGGCCCCCGAAATCGCCGAAATAGGGACCATGCTGGTCGCGCAGGCTCACGGGGTCTTCTTCCTGCCGGGCAGTGCAACGGATCCGGCGTCGAGGAATCGCGCCAGCGTGGCGACCGGGTCGCCCGTGACGAGGGCTTCGCCGATCAGCACCACGTCGGCGCCGGCGGAACGGTAGTGGGTGACGTCTTCCGGGCTCAGCACCGCGGACTCGGCGATCTTGATCGCGGTCTCGGGAATGCGGTCGGAGAGGCGGCTGAAGAGGTCGCGGTCCAGCTCGAGCGTCGTGAGGTCGCGGGCGTTCACGCCGATCAGAGGCGCTCCGAGGTCGATCGCGACCTCCAGCTCCTCTGCGGAGTGGGTCTCGACCAGCGGGGTCATGCCCAGCGCGGTGATGAAGCCGTACAGCTCCTCCAGCACCGACCGGTCGAGGCCGGCGACGATGAGCAGCACGAGGTCGGCACCGGCGGCACGCGCCTCGAGCACCTGGTAGCGGGTCGCGATGAAGTCCTTGCGCAGCACGGGAAGAGAGACCCGCGCCGTCACTGCATCCAGATCGGCCAGGCTGCCGCCGAAACGGCGCTCCTCGGTGAGCACGCTGATCGCGGACGCGCCGCCGGTCTCATACAGCGAGGCCTGGAGCGCCGGATCGGGGATCGACGCGAGCGCACCCCGAGACGGGCTCGCCCGCTTCACCTCGGCGATGATCTTCACGCGGTCCGCCGGCGCGAGGGACGAGAGGGCATCCTTGGCCGCAGGACGCGCGAGAGCCTCGCGTTCGACCTGCGCCAGCGGGCGCGACTGAGCGCGACGCTCGGCGTCGGCGACTGCGCCGGCCGTCAGGTCGGCGAGCACCACTAGTGCGCCTTCGGCGAGTACTTGGGGCCCTTCACGCCGTAGCCGGCGCGTGCGAGCACCCAGCCCACGAGCGCGCCGATCGGGATGAGTGCCGCAGACACCCAGATGAGGGCGACCCAGACGGGGCTGAACTCCGCCAGGCAGAACGCCAGCGTGCCGACCGTGAAGCCGACGAGCATGATGATCACGGCGGTCCAGGCCGCCGGCGAGTGTCCGTGGCCGGGGTCGGCGATCGGGTTGGTCATGTTCTCCTCCGGGGACGACTACGGGATCGGGTTCAGTCTATCGGTGTCAACGAGTGGGGTCGGTTCCGCGGGACAGGTCGTCCCAGGAATCGACCGCGTCGATCGGACCATCGTGCACCGGCGCATCCGAGGATGCCGTGCGATAGCGCCGACCGCCCGCCTTCCACCTGCTCCATGTGGCGAGCACCAGGAGCGAGGCGCACAGCAGGATCACCCAGCCGACCAGTGCGATGACGGGCCACGCTGTCGGCACGGCGGACTGCACGATGTCGGCCAGCGCGGCACTGCCGGCGAGTCCTGTCGCCTCAGTGACCGTCGGGCCGATCGCCGACTCCGGGACGGAGATCAGCAGTTGCAACGTCGTCCAGCCGAGGAAGGCCGCGCACGCGGCGGCGAGCACCCCGAACACCAGACGCACAGGGCGCCCCGCGATCGACAACGCCGCTCCGAGAGCGAGCACCGCGAGACTGAGCGGGGCGAGCAGCACCAGGGCGGATGCGCCGGGGACGAGGATCGCCTCGCCGGCATCCGCTCGCTCCACTGTGACCCAGGTCTGCGTGGAGGAGATGATCCCGATCGCTCCGGCGAGCAGGAATCCGGACACCGAGAGCGAACGGCCGCGACGCGCGATGTTCATGCCGTGGCGCTCCCGGCGACGGCTTCGAGGTCCGTCGTGTCGAAGCAGGTGCGCGTGCCGGTGTGACAGGCGGGTCCGGTCTGATCGACGCGGAGCAGGATGGCGTCTCCGTCGCAGTCGAGTCGGGCGTTGTGCACGACCTGGATGTTGCCGGAGGTGTCGCCCTTGCGCCAGTACTCCTGGCGCGAGCGCGACCAGTACGTGACGCGGCCGGTGGTCAGCGTTCGACGCAGCGCTTCGGCGTCGACCCATGCCAGCATCAGCACCTCGAGCGTGTCCCACTGCTGCACGATCACCGGGGCCAGGCCGTCCGAGTTCCAGGCGACCTGCGCGATCCGCGTCTCGATGTCACTCACTTCGTCTCGCTCCGCTCGCTCAGTGCGCCGCCCCGGACGACCACTCCCGCCGCGCGCAGCGCGTTCTTGACATCGCCGACCGTGAGTGCGCCGGTGTGGAACACGCTGGCCGCGAGCACGGCATCTGCACCCGCCTTGATGGCCGGGGCGAAGTGCGAGACGTCGCCTGCGCCGCCCGAGGCGATCACCGGAACCGATGCGGCTTCCCGCATGAGCCTGACCAGCTCGAGGTCGAAGCCGTCACGGGTGCCGTCCGCGTCGATCGAGTTCACGAGCAGCTCTCCGGCCCCGCGCTCCGTCGCCTCGCGCGCCCATTCCACGGCGTCCAAGGTCGTCTGCGTGCGGCCGCCGTGCGTCGTGACGACGAACCCGGACGGCGTGGTGTCCGCCCGCTTGACGTCGAGTGAGAGCACGAGCACCTGCGCGCCGAACCGATCGGCGATCTCTCCGATCAGCGCCGGGCGCGCGATCGCCGCGGAGTTGACGCCCACCTTGTCGGCGCCGACCGCGAGCAGACGGGCGACGTCGTCGACGCTGCGCACTCCCCCGCCGACGGTCAGCGGCACGAAGACCTGCTCGGCGGTGCGCTGCACCACGTCGTAGGTCGTGGCGCGGGCGTCGACCGTGGCGGTGACATCGAGGAACGTGATCTCATCGGCGCCCTGTGCGGCGTAGTGCCTGGCGAGCTCGACGGGGTCGCCCATGTCGCGGAGGTTCTCGAAGTTGACGCCCTTGACCACGCGGCCCTCGGCCACGTCGAGGCACGGGATGACCCGGCTGGCGAGAGTCATCAGAGCCTCGCGTTGTGGATGGCGGTGACCAGGATGGCCCGCGCGCCGAGCGCGTACAGCGCATCCATCACCGGATTGACGCGTGCCCGCGCCACCATGACGCGCACGGCGACCCAGTCGGGGTCGCGCAGCGGAGAGACGGTCGGCGACTCGACGCCACCCGCGATCTTCACGGCGTCGTCGAGCAGGGCGAGTGGGAGGTCGTAGTCGATCATCACGAAGCGGCGGGCGACCATGACTCCGCGCAGACGGCGCAACAGCGTCTCCGCGCCATCGGCGTCGACGGGACCGGCGATGAGGACGGCCTCGGACTGCAGGATCACAGGACCGAACACGTCGAGTCCGGCCTGGCGCAGCGTGGTGCCGGTCTCGACCACGTCGGCGACGGCATCCGCCACGCCGAGACGCACGGCCGACTCGACCGCGCCATCGAGCGGAACGAGGTCGACCGCGATCCCGCGTTCATCGAGGAATGCGTCGACGAGACCCGGGTAGGACGTGGCGATGCGCAGCCCGTCGAGCTCGGACACGTCCGTGTAGCGGCCGGACGGCGCGGCGAAGCGGAACGTGGAGCCGGCGAAGCCCAGCGCCTCGATCTCGCGGGCACCGGGCATCCGCGCGTCGAGCAGCAGGTCGCGACCGGTGATGCCGACGTCGATGGCACCGGAGCCGACGTAGGTGGCGATGTCCTTCGGGCGCAGGAAGAAGAACTCGACGTCGTTGTCCGCGTCGACGACGTGGAGGGTCTTGGGGTCGCGACGACCGGCGTAGCCGGCTTCCGCGAGCATCTCAGCGGCGGTCTCGGAGAGAGAGCCCTTGTTGGGAACGGCGATGCGCAGCATGAACAGCTTTCAGTTCGAAGGAGAAGGAACGGAGCGCGTCACAGATGTCGGTAGACGTCCTGCAGGCTGAGACCCTTCGCGATCATCATCACCTGCACGTGGTACAGCAGCTGGGAGATCTCCTCAGCGGCTGCCTCATCGGACTCGTACTCGGATGCCATCCAGACCTCGGCGGCCTCTTCGACGATCTTCTTGCCGATCGTGTGCACACCGCCGTCGAGCTCGGCGACCGTGCCGGATCCCTCAGGGCGGGTCTCGGCCTTGACGCTGAGCTCAGCGAACAGCTCGTCGAAAGTCTTCACCCCTCCAGGCTAGCGGCTCGCGCGCGGTCCCTGAGCCGAGTGACGGCCGCCTCGATGTCGTCGGCGCCGTAGATCGCGGATCCGGCGACGAAGGTATCCGCGCCGGCCGCGGCGGCCTGCTCGATCGTGGCGTCTGAGATGCCGCCGTCGACCTGCAGCCAGACCTGGGATCCGCGGCGCCGGACCTCGTCGGCCAGCGCGCGCAGCTTCGGCATGGTCTCGGGCAGGAACCCCTGCCCGCCGAAGCCCGGTTCCACCGTCATCACCAGGATCTGGTCGAACTCCTCCAGCACGCTGTACAGTCCCTCGACAGGGGTGCCCGGCTTGATGGCGACACCGGCACGCGCTCCGATGTCACGCAGACGCCGGGCCAGCGACACCGGGTCGGCCGCGGCCTCGAGATGGAAGGTGACACTCGCCGCGCCGATCTCCGCATACTCCGGTGCCCAGCGGTCCGGATCGGTGATCATCAGATGCACGTCGAGCGGGATAGGGCTGGTCGCCTGGATGCGCTCGACCATCTGCGGCCCGAACGTCAGATTCGGCACGAAATGGTTGTCCATGACGTCGACGTGAGCGAAGTCCGCCGTCGCGATGCGGGCGAGTTCCGCCTGCATGTTGACGAAGTCCGCAGCGAGGATGCTGGGGTTGATGCGGGGCGCGCGGGGCAGATCCATGGTTCTACTCTCCCAGTGGTGTGCGCTGCAGCAGCGCGAGGAACATGGCGTCGGTGCCATGGCGGTGCGGCCAGAGCTGCACGGTGCCGGACTCGGAACGGCCGTCGCCGGCCAGATCGATGGGGGCGAGTCCCACCTCGGAAACCACCGCGCGCGCGTCGATGACACGCAGGTCGTCGCGGGAGCGGAGCACGTCCTGCACGACTCCCGTGGTCTCCGCCAGATGAGGAGAGCACGTCACGTAGGCGACGATACCGCCCGGCGCCAATGCGTCGACCGCGGCGGACAGGAGCTCCCCCTGCAACGGCACGAGCTCGGCGACGTCGGCCGGGCTCTTCCGCCACCGGGCTTCCGGACGTCGACGCAGCGCGCCGAGACCCGTGCAGGGCGCATCGACCAGGATGCGATCGAACTCCCCCGGTCGCGACGCCGCGAGCTCCCGCCCGTCCGCCTCGTGCACGATCACGTCGCCCGGAACCGCGCGCAGCGCATTGCGCACCAGTCGCGCACGCGTCGGGACGACCTCGTTCGCCTCGACGGTCACGCCGTGCTGGTGTGCGATCGCCGCGAGCAGCGCGGTCTTGCCTCCGGGCCCCGCGCAGAGGTCGAGCCACCGCTCGCCCTCGCCGATCGGGGCTGCGGCGGCGAGAGCGAGCGCCACGAGCTGGGACCCCTCGTCCTGCACCCGCACCGCGCCACCGGATCCGGCGACGATGCGATGCGGGTCTCCGCCGGGCGATCCGTACGCCGTGGCGGCGTAGGGGCGTCGCGGTTCTCCCGGTTCCGCGAGACCGGGCAGCGCAACGAGCGTGACCTCGGGAGAGACGTTGTCGGCTTCGAGGAGCGCGTCGAGCTCATCGACCCGGTCCTCAGCGGCCAGGGCACGTCGGAGCGCGCGGATGATCCAGACCGGGTGCGCCGACCGCAGCGCGAGCCGCTCGTCGTCGGAGCGGGCCTCGCGTTCGATCTGCTCCTGCCACTCCTCCGCACTCTGTCGGGTGACGCGCCGGAGCACCGCGTTCGCGAAGCTCGACGCCCCACGACCGACCTCCAGCGCGACGAGGTTCACGGACTCGTTCACTGCGGCGTGCGAGGCGACCCGCGTCGCGAGCAGCTGATGCACCCCGAGGCGCAGCGCATCCCGCACGGCCGGGTCGATGTCGTCCGTGCTGCGGTCGGCGGCCGCGGCGATGATCGCGTCGTAGGTGCCCCGGCGGCGCAGCGTGCCGTAGGTGAGCTCGGTCGCGAGCGCCGCGTCCTGGGGATCGAGACCCGCGTCCGCGATCGCGATGGGCAGCACGAGGTTCGCGTACGCGTCGGAGTCCGAGACGGCCCGCAGCACGTCGAAGGCGACGCGGCGTGCGGCCTGCACCGTGCGCACGGGACCGCGCGGGCCCCGAGACGGCGACGGACGCCGGTTGCCGCCGGGGCGCCCCTGCGGACGCCTGTTCGACCGATTCTGCTGGCCATCGCTCATGAGCCGGCACGCACCCCTTCAGCTCCGCGCTGACCGCGCCACCAGTCCGTGGCGTTCATCGCGCCCTTGCCCGCCGGCTGCACGCGGGTGACCGCGAGCGGCGTGGTCGCCGTGCCGATCAGCACCGCCGTCTTGGTGGCGACGATGGCGCCCGGATCGATCGCCTCGGTATCGCTCGCGGGTGCGGCCTCGATGATCTTGAGGCGCTGTCCGTCGATCGTGGTGTGCGCGCCGGGTTCCGGAGTCACTCCGCGGAACCGCGCGTACACTTGCGCGACGGGTAGCGACCAGTCCAGGAGGCCGTCGGGCAGCGTCAGCTTGGGCGCGAACGTCGGCTCGCCCCGCTGCGGGATGGCTCGTGCGGTACCCGCGGCGATCCCGGCCACGACCTCGGCGGTCAGCTCCGCACCGTCCACGGCGAGAGCCTCCAGCGCGATGTCGGCTGTCGCGCCTGCGGGTACCTCGACCACCCGGGAGGCGAACACCGCGCCCGCATCGAGCTCCGCGACGAGCTGGAAGACGCTCGCGCCGAGTTGCGCATCACCGGCGATCAGCGCGCGCTGCACGGGTGCCGCGCCGCGCCACTGCGGAAGCAGCGAGAAGTGCAGGTTGATCCATCCGGCATCCGGTGCCGACAGCAACGGTTCACGGACCAGTCCGCCGTAGGCGACGATCACGCCCAGTTCGGGACGGAGGGCCGCGATGCGCTGCGTCGCCTCCTCATCCAGACGGGCGGCGCGGATCACCGGGATGCCGAGCTCGACGGCCGCCTGCGCCACCGGAGAAGGCGTGAGCACCTTCTTGCGTCCGAGCGGAGCATCGGGCCGGGTGACGACCGCGACGATGTCGTGGTCGCGCGCCAGACGGTGCAGGGTGGGAACGGCCGCGGATGGCGTGCCGGCGAAGACGAGGCGCATGAAGGTACTCCGGAAGGATCAAAGCTCTGGATCGAGGATATCGAGGCGAACCGAGAGTGCGCTCCTCGGGTTGCGCCCCCTCCCTCGACGGCTGGCGACTGCCTCCGCCACGACCGCGGCGCGGAGCACCGTCGCGACTCGGGTTCCTGCCCCGTACTCGAAGCGCACGAGCGCACGCACGCGCGCGGGCACGTCGTCCGCGTCGACCGGGACCGGCCCCAGGACCGCGTCCGGCGGCAGGGGGATCTCGCCCAAGGCGACGAGTGCACGGGAGACCGCCGCTGCCGTCCCCTCGACCAGGGCGACACGTGTGGTGGGCGGCATGTGCAGCGGGGCTCGGCTCTCGAGCTCGCTGCGGGCGTAGCCGGCCTGATTCCAGGTCGCGAGCGCGCGTGCCGTGCCCCCGTCGACACCGACCAGGTGCACGGGCGCGCCAGGTGCAGCGAGCGCCGCCGCGTTCGACCACCAGCGCAGGCACGATTCCCCGACGCGCAGATCGGGGGCCTGCAGCATGCGCGGTCCGTCCAGGAGCACGACCGCGCGATAGCCCCCATCCGCGAGAGGTTCAGCGCCACGCGTGGCGACCACGAGCGCCGGCTTCGCGTCGACGCGCTCCACCGGATGGGCGCTGTCGGCGACGATGACCCGCACGCCGGGGAATGCACGCCCGAGCTCATCCGCCGTCCGTTCGCTCCCGGAAGAGGCGAGTCGTAGCTTCGTCGAGGAGCAGGACGGGCAGCTCCATGCGCGCGCTCCCCTGCCGCACCAGCCGCATACCGGGACCGCGCCGCGATGCGTGGCACCGAGAGGACCGCCGCAGTGCGGGCACCGCGCCGGGGCGCGGCACTCGGCGCATACCAGCGATGGCGAGAACCCCGGTCGCGACACCTGCACGAGCACCGGCCCCTCGGCGGCTGCCGTCCTGGCCGCGAGGAAGGCGGACGACGGCAGACGCTGAGCGGTCGGCTGCTCCATCTCCTGGGGGGTGCTGAGCACGACCCGAGGGAGCACACGACGGGTCGCCCGCACATCGTGCAGATACCCGTGCGCGACGAGGCGCTCGATATCGGTGGTGCGAGTGTGTCCGACGAACAGCAGCGCGCTGTCCTCCTCCCCCTGTCGCAGCAGCGCGGCATCGCGGGCGTTGACGTACGGCGCCAGCGGCTCGCCGAGCAGCGGGTCTCCGTCGTCCCAGATCACGACGAGGCCGGCACGGACAGGAGCGTAGACCGCGGACCGGTTGCCGACGACGATGCAGGGCGCGTCCTCGAGCGTGCGGAGGAAGGAGCGGTACCGGGCAGGGTTCGTCTGCCGCGAGTCGAAGCGGACGATCGCCTCTTCCGGAGCGATCTGTGCGAGCGCCGCGAGCAGTCGATCGAGGTCACGATGGTCCGGAACGATCAAGACCGACGACTCCCCCGCTGCCAGCTGCCGCACCGCCGTGGCGGCG
Organism: Microbacterium croceum; assembly: GCF_023091245.1. NCBI lineage: Bacteria > Bacillati > Actinomycetota > Actinomycetes > Micrococcales > Microbacteriaceae > Microbacterium > Microbacterium croceum. The sequence continues at coordinate 2,488,225 of NZ_JAHWXN010000001.1, forward strand.
AGCAACGCTGCCCAGGCCGGTCCGTCTTCGCGGAGTCCCGGGATCGCCTCCACCGCGGCGCGCCCATGATTCTCGAGCACGCCATGCAGGCCGTCGTAGGCAGCGATCACGCCTTCGGCGCGCTCCCGGGCCGCGTCGTCCGGTGCGATGACAGGCGAGTCCGCGGTCCACGCCTTCTCGACGCGCACCTGGCGCTTGGGGATCACGAGACGGAGGATGTCGGATGCCGACCCTGCTGCCCGGTCGGCAACGCGCCTGGCGAGGAGGTACAGCCGCTCCGGCAGCACCGATACCGGCGAGACGACGCTGTCGACCTCGGAGAGGGGACGATCCGCATCGTCTTCCACGGCGAGCTCGACGACATAGCCGTCGATCACGCGTCCTGCCGTACGCAGCGGTACCTTGATCCGCGCTCCCCTCGGCACGTCGCCGAGCTCGGCCGGAAGCGAATAGTCGAAGAGGCGGTCGAGCTGTGGCAGCGGGGAATCGAGGAGCACCCGCGCGATGCGACGGCTCTCCGCTGTCATGGGAACCGTGGTCCCATCAGAGACCGGCAGCGCGACGCAGCTCTTCGACGCGGTCGGTGCGTTCCCAGGTGAACTCGGCACGCTCGCGTCCGAAATGACCGTAGGCGGCAGTCTGCGCATAGATCGGGCGCAGCAGGTCGAGCTGATCGATGATCGCCTGCGGCCGCAGATCGAAGACCTCGTTGATCGCGCGCGTGATGATCTCGTCTGACACCTTGCCGGTGCCGAAGGTCTCGACGTACAGGCCGACCGGGCGGGCGACACCGATCGCGTAGGCGACCTGCACCTCGAGCCGATCAGCGAGCCCCGCGGCGACGGCGTTCTTGGCGACCCAGCGCGTCGCGTATGCACCGGAGCGATCGACCTTCGACGGGTCCTTGCCGCTGAACGCGCCCCCGCCGTGCCGGGCCGCTCCCCCGTAGGTGTCGATGATGATCTTGCGGCCGGTGAGTCCGGCATCGCCCTTGGGGCCACCCGTGACGAAGGGGCCGGCCGGGTTGATGTAGAAGGTGACGTCGTCGAGGTCGAGTCCTGTGCTCTCGAGGACCGGTGCGATCACCTGCTCGCGCACCTGGTGCTGCAGATCTTCCTGCGTGATGTCGGGGTTGTGCTGCGTCGAGACCACGACGGCGTCGACCGTCTTCGGGGTGAAGCCGTCGTAGCCGAGCGTGACCTGGGTCTTGCCGTCGGGCCGCAGGAACGGGAGAAGCCCGCTGCGTCGCACCTCGGTGAGGCGTTCGGCGATGCGGTGCGCCGTCCAGGCCGCCATCGGCATGAGTTGCGGCGTCTCGTTGGTGGCGAATCCGAACATGATGCCCTGGTCGCCCGCGCCGAGGCCGTCGAGCGGGTCGACGGATGATCCGTCGCGGTGCTCTTGAGCGTTGTCGACGCCGTGCGCGATATCGGTGGACTGCTCTCCCACCGAGACGCTCACGCCGCACGAGTCACCGTCGAAGCCGGTGTCGCTGGACGTGTAGCCGATGCCGTTCACGACCTGACGGACGATCGTGGGGATGTCGACGTACGCCTCGGTGCGGATCTCTCCCGCGACATGGACGAGTCCGGTGGTGACGAGCGTCTCCACGGCCACGCGGGACTCCGGGTCCTTGGCGATGAGGCCGTCGAGGATGCTGTCCGAGATCTGGTCGCAGATCTTGTCCGGATGTCCCTCGGTGACGGACTCGGACGTGAACAGACGCAGGGCGCTCATCGATACTCCAGAACGGGGTGGGTGAGAAGAAGGGGCGGTACACCCATTCTGAACCGCGCCTCGGACAGAGTGCGAGGCGCGGTCTGGAATATCACTCCGCGTGACGCAGGCGGAGCTTGTCCTCGTTGATCTCGTGCAGAGCGATGGTGAGCGGCTTGTCCTCGACCGAGGAGTCGACGAGCGGGCCCACGTTGTCGAAGAGGTTCCCCTCGTGCAGGTCGGAGTAGTAGTCGTTGATCTGACGTGCGCGCTTGGACGCGTAGATCACGAGTTCGTACTTCGAGTCGACTCGATCCAGCAGGTTGTCGATGGGGGGATCGATGATGCCCTTGTTGTGGTGTCCGGCCATGGTGGACCTCCTGATCAGGCGACGGGATCGTCGCGAAGACGGTGCTGCGGGCACGCGACCCTTCGACAAGCTCAGGGACCCGGATGGCCCTTCGACAGGCTCAGGGACCCCGCTCAGCGGGTCAGCGTGCAGAGCTTGAAGACAATTCTACGACCTCGGCGGCGGCGTCGGCGACGTTCTCGTTCACGATGAGGTGATCGAACTCGTTCTGGGCGGCCAATTCGACCTTCGCTGTGCGCAGCCGTCTGGCGCGTTCCTCGGCACCTTCGGTGCCTCGGCCGACCAGTCGCTGCACGAGCTCGTCCCAGCTCGGCGGGAGCAGGAAGATCAGCGTGGCGGCCGGTTCAGCCGCCCGCACCTGGCGCGCACCCTGCAGGTCGATCTCGAGGAGCACCGTCTTGCCCTCGGCCAGTGCGGCATCGATCGGCGGCCGCGGCGTGCCGTAGCGCGAGCGGTTGTGAACGACCGCGTACTCGAGCAGTTCGCCGTCGGCGATGAGCCGGTCGAACTCGGCATCGTCGACGAAGTAGTAGTGCACGCCGTCGATCTCGCCCGGGCGCGGCGGCCGCGTGGTCGCCGAGACGGACAGATGGATCTCGGGGTGGTTCTCGCGGATGTGCGCCGCCACGGTGCCCTTGCCGACGGCGGTGGGGCCGGCGAGCACGAGAAGCCGGCTGCGGGCTCCCCGCGGGGACAGCGGGGGGAATCGACCGTCGAGCCACTGCTCGAGTACGACCCGCTGGCGGGCCCCGAGTCCGCCGAGACGCTTGACCGGTGAGATCTGCAGCTCTTCCAGCACCCGGTCGCGCTTGCCCGCGCCGATCGCCGGCAGAGCGAGCAGGAAGTCGGTGATCCGCATGGATCCCTCGACGGAGTCCGGATCGTCGATCGCGCGTCGCAGCACGGCCTGTGGCGTGATGACGCGCATGGTGAGGTCGCGCTTGAGCGATGCGCGGGCACGTCGGCGTTCGACGGCCTTGCGCGCCGCGGCGGCGCGATCGACCTCGGGGATGACTCGTGTCTCAGCCACGTGTGGCCTCCTGGTACTGCGCGACGCGCGTCTCGATCGCTGCGGCGATCCTGTCGGGTCCGGCGCCGAGGATGCTGCGGCTCTCGCTGGCGATGACGCACGCCGCCATGGAGCCGAAACGGTCAGCGAGGTCGGCGGGTTCCGCGCCCTGTGCACCGAACCCGGGGGCGAGGATGGGTGCCGACGGCGCAAAGGTCGCGATTCCGGCAGACGACCAGTCGACGGTGGCGCCGATGACGACACCGATGCTCCCCCATTCCCCGGAGGCGACCGCTGCCGCGTTCCTGGTCGACACCTCGGTGAGCACTCCCGCTGCGACCGAGCCATCGCCGCCGCGCGAGCGCTGCAGCGGCTCGGCTTCGGGATTGCTGGTGGCGGCGAGCACGAAGATGCCCTTGCCATGCTCCGCCGCCAGCGAGAAGGCGCCGTCGAGCGCGCCGACGCCGAGATACGGACTGACGGTCAGCGCATCGGCTTCAAGAGGAGACCCCGGGGTGAGCCAGGCAGCGGCGTACGCATCCATCGTCGACCCGATGTCACCACGCTTGGCGTCGGCGATCACGATGAGCCCGGCTGCACGCGCGGCCGCGAGCACCTCCTCGAGTGCGATGAACCCCGCGGATCCGAAACGCTCGAAGAACGACACCTGCGGCTTCACGATAGCCACCCGCCCGGACGCCGCATCCACGGTGCGCAGCCCGAACTCCCGCACACCAGCCGCGTCCTGCGTCAGCCCCCAGGAATCGAGAAGAGCCGCATGCGGATCGATCCCGACGCAGAGCGGTCCGGACGAGCGGAGTACCGCCCGGACGCGCTCACCGAAACCTGCGCTCACACCGCGGCCTTCCGGTCGAGCGCATACTCCTGAAGGCTCTTGACGTCGAAGCCTTCGTGCGCGGCATCCATACCGCTGACCGCGGCACCGAGCACCGCCATCGTGGTGAACAGCGCCTTGTCGGCCGCCACCGCTGCGGCACGGATCTCGTAGCCGTCTGCACGCGCCGCACCGCCCGAAGGCGTGTTCACGACGATGTCGATCGACCCCTCGTTGATCAGATCGACGACGTTCTGCGCGCCGCTCTCCTGCGTCTCGCTGTACTTCTCGACGACCGTGACCGCGATGCCGTTGCGCGAGAGGATCTCCGCTGTCCCCTCGGTCGCGACGATCGTGAAGCCGAGCTGCTGCAGACGGTGCGCGGGCAGGATGACCGCACGCTTGTCCGAATCCGCGACCGAGATGAAGACGGTGCCCGAGGTGGGCATCCCCCCGTAGGCTGCGGCCTGGCTCTTCGCGAAGGCGGTCGGGAAGTCCTTGTCGATTCCCATGACCTCACCCGTGGAGCGCATCTCCGGGCCGAGCACGGAGTCGACGATCTTGCCGTCCTTCGTGCGGAAACGCTTGAACGGCAGCACCGCTTCCTTCACAGCGACCGGCGCGCCCAGGGGCACCCGCGAGCCGTCGTCCTCGGGCAGCAGGCCCTCGGCCTTGAGCTCGGCGACCGTGGACCCTGCCATGATGCGGCTGGCGGCCTTCGCGAGCGGGATGCCCAGTGCCTTCGAGACGAACGGCACCGTGCGGCTCGCGCGCGGGTTGGCCTCGATCACGTAGAGCACTCCGGCGCTGATCGCGAACTGCACGTTCAGCAGTCCGCGCACACCGACGCCCTCGGCGATCGCAAGAGTCGCGATGCGTACCCGGTCGATGTCGGAGCGTCCGAGCGAGATCGGCGGGAGCGTGCAGCTGGAGTCGCCGGAGTGGATGCCCGCCTCCTCCAGGTGCTCCATGACGCCGCCGATGTAGAGCTCGCTGCCGTCGTAGAGCGCGTCGACGTCGAGCTCGATCGCGTCGTCGAGGAAGCGGTCGACCAGCAGCGGCTTACCGGGCTCGATGACGACCTCGCCGGCCGTGCGCACGAAGTAGTCACGCAGGCTGGGCGAGTCGTAGACGATCTCCATGCCGCGTCCGCCGAGCACGAAGCTCGGACGCACGAGCACCGGGTACCCGATGTCCTCGGCGATGCCCACGGCGCCGTCGACGTCGATCGCCGTGCCGTGACGCGGGGCGACGAGGCCGGCGGCGTCGAGGATGCCGCTGAAGAGCTCGCGCTCCTCGGCGAGGTCGATCGCCTCGGGGCTGGTGCCGAGCACCGTGTAACCGGCGTCCTGGATGCCCTTGGCGAGTCCGAGCGGCGTCTGTCCGCCCAGCTGGCACACGACGCCGAGGATGGTGCCGCTCGCCGCCTCGGCATCGAGCACCTCGAGCACGTCCTCCAAGGTGAGCGGCTCGAAGTAGAGCCGGTCGGAGGTGTCGTAGTCGGTCGAGACGGTCTCGGGGTTGCAGTTGACCATGATGGTCTCGAACCCGGCGTCCGACAGCGCAAATGAGGCGTGCACGCAGGAGTAGTCGAACTCGACGCCCTGGCCGATGCGGTTCGGGCCGGAGCCGATGATGACGACCTTCGTGCGCTCGGAGGGCGTGACCTCGGTCTCGACGTCGTAGCTCGAGTAGTGGTACGGCGTGAGAGCGGGGAACTCCCCTGCGCAGGTGTCGACCGTCTTGTAGACCGGGCGGATGCTCAGGCCGTGACGGAGTCCGCGGACCTCGACCTCGCTGATACCGCGGATCTCGGCCAGCTGGGCATCGGAGAAGCCGTGCTCCTTGGCGTAGCGGAGCGTCGGCGCATCGAGCTCAGGGGCAGTGCGCACGATCTCGGCGACCTCGTTGATGAGAACGATCTGGTCGAGGAACCAGGGATCGATCGCCGTGGCATCGAACGCCTGCTCCACGGTCGCGCCCTTGCGCAGCGCCTGCTGCAGCACCACGATGCGACCGTCGGTCGGAGTCTTCGACACCTCGAGCAGCTCCTCCACGGAGCGCTCCTCCGTCCCCCAGTGGAAGCTGGACCCGCGCTTCTCCAGCGAACGCAGCGCCTTCTGCAGGGCCGTCGCATAGTTGCGGCCGATCGCCATCGCCTCGCCGACCGACTTCATGGTGGTCGTCAGAGTCGTGTCTGCGGCGGGGAACTTCTCGAAGGCGAAACGCGGAACCTTCACCACGACGTAGTCGAGCGTGGGCTCGAAGCTCGCCGGGGTGACGCCCGTGATGTCGTTGGGGATCTCGTCGAGACGGTAGCCGAGCGCGAGCTTGGCCGCGAGCTTCGCGATCGGGAAACCCGTCGCCTTCGAGGCCAGGGCGCTCGAACGCGAGACGCGCGGGTTCATCTCGATCACGATGATGCGACCGTTCTCGGGGTTGACAGCGAACTGGATGTTGCAGCCACCCGTGTCCACGCCCACGGCGCGGATGATGTCGATGCCGATGTCCCGCAGCTTCTGGTACTCGCGGTCCGTGAGCGTGAGCGCCGGCGCCACGGTGATCGAGTCTCCCGTGTGCACACCCACCGGGTCGACGTTCTCGATCGAGCAGACCACGACCGTGTTGTCGGCCGTGTCGCGCATGAGCTCCAGCTCGTACTCCTTCCATCCGAGGATCGACTCCTCCAGGAGCACCTCGTTGGTCGGCGAGTCGTGCAGTCCGGCGCCGGCGATACGGCGCAGGTCCTCTTCGTCGTAGGCGAATCCGGAACCCAGGCCGCCCATCGTGAAGCTGGGGCGCACCACCAGCGGGTAGCCGAGCTCGCTCGCCGCGGCGAGCACCTCGTCCATGGTGTGCGCGATGCGGGAGTCGGCGACGTCGGCACCGGCATCGAGCACCAGCTGCTTGAAGATCTGGCGGTCCTCGCCCTTGTTGATCGCCTCGAAGCTGGCGCCGATGAGCTCGACGTCGTACTTCTCCAGGATGCCGTGGTTGTGCAGCTGGATCGCCGCGTTCAGCGCAGTCTGGCCGCCGAGCGTCGGAAGGATCGCGTCTGGGCGCTCCTTCGCGATGATCGACTCGATGACCTGCCAGGTGATCGGCTCCACGTACGTCGCGTCCGCGAAGTCGGGATCGGTCATGATCGTGGCGGGGTTGGAGTTCACCAGGATCACGCGCACGCCCTCCTCACGGAGGACGCGGCACGCCTGGGTGCCGGAGTAGTCGAACTCGCAGGCCTGACCGATGACGATCGGGCCGGAGCCGATGACGAGGACGGAGCGGATGTCGTCGCGCTTGGGCATTACTTGGCGTCCTTCTTGGTGGCCACGACCAGGTCGCGGAACCGGTCGAAGAGGTAGTTGGCGTCGTGGGGGCCGGCGGCGGCCTCGGGGTGGTACTGCACAGAGAAGGCCGGAATCTCGAGGGCTCGCAGTCCCTCCACCACGTTGTCGTTCAGACCGACGTGGCTGACCTCGACCTTGCCGTAGCCGTTCGGGCTGTCGAAGGATCCCTCGAGCGGAGCCTCGACGGCGAACCCGTGGTTATGCGCGGTGATCTCGACTCGACCGGTGGATTTGTCGAGCACCGGCTGGTTGATCCCCCGATGTCCGAACGGCAGCTTGTAGGTGCCGAGTCCGAGCGCACGACCGAGCAGCTGGTTTCCGAAGCAGATCCCGAAGAAGGGCAGTCCGTCGTCGAGCACCGCACGCAGCAGCGCCACATGCCCGTCGGAAGCGGCGGGGTCGCCGGGGCCGTTGGAGTAGAAGACGGCGACGGGGTCGATCGCGCGGATCTCATCGATCGTGACGTTCTGCGGCAGCACGTGCACGTCGAACCCGCGTGCAGCGAGGTTGTCGATGGTCGCCTGCTTCACGCCGAGGTCCAGCACGGCGAGGTTGCCCACGCGCTCGCCGATTCCCGTGGTGATGGTGGCGACGTCCACCGAGACCTCGGAGGACAGATTGCGACCCGCCATCTGCGGGGCCTCGCGCACGATGCGCACCTGCTCCTCGGCTTCCAACGCCGCGGCGTCGCCCGAGAAGATCCCCCCGCGCATCGACCCGGCCGAGCGGATGTGACGCGTGATGGCACGGGTGTCGATGCCGCTGATCCCGACGATGCCGTCCTGTACGAGGATCTCGTCCAGCGAGGCCTTCGCCCGCCAGTTCGACACCACGCGCGAAGGATCGCGCACGATGTAGCCGGCGACCCAGATGCGTCGGGACTCGGTGTCCTCGTCGTTCATGCCGGTGTTGCCGATGTGCGGTGCGGTCTGCAGCACGATCTGGCCGGCATAGGACGGGTCGGTCAGCGTCTCCTGATACCCGGACATTCCGGTGGCGAAGACGACCTCGCCGAGGGTGGTTCCCCGGGCGCCGTAGGCGCGGCCGACGTGGCGGGTACCGTCCTCGAGAACGAGTACGGCGGGTTCGGGCAGAGCGGTCATCGTGTGGCTCCTGTGTCGGGGGCAGCGGGGACGAGCCGCTGCAGATCAGAGATGAGGGATCGGGGATCGCCCGTGGCGAGGCGGAGGTACGAGTCGACGATCGTCTCGTCGTCCGCGTTCCAGGCGATGCGGATGAGTCCGCCGGGTTCGACCACCCGGTCGATCGTGACCGTGGCGCGATCCACGGTCACGAGCCGCGAGGAGGCCAGGAACACGGTGGGCGCTCCGTCGAGGCAGAGCGCGACACCGCGGTCGGTCACGGCCAGCTCACCGCGGGCACGGTACTCCAGCGGCGACACCGTCACGCGCTCCAACGGCTGCTCGTGCCGGGTGGTCGAGACGTACAGCACCTCGTCACGGCGGGCGACCTCGGCATGCTCGGGCACTCCCAGCGGAGCGCTGAGCGCGGAGTCGCGTCGGAGTCTTCGTCGCCAGGCGAACAGCATCGTCAGCAGCACCAAGAGCGCCACGGCGATGGTGATCGCGATCGCGAGATCGCGTGTGCTCATGCGTTCAGCTCCTCGACGACGGAACCGGAGTCGACCGTGACGACGCCGCCGTGCACGGTGAACTCCACCCGTCCGGGCAGCGCGCGCCCGAGGTACGGCGAGTTCACGCTGCGTCCGTGCAGGTCGGCCTCGGTGAAGACACCGTCGACCGAGGCGTCGTAGAGCGCGAGGTGGCCGGGCTGTCCGACCGCGAGCGGGGTACCGTGCCCGGCGAGCTGACCGATCCGGGCGGGAGCGGCGCTCATGACGCGGGCGACGTCCTCCCAGCCGATCAGGCCGGTCTGCACCATCGACTGGTGCACCACCCGCAGCGCGCTCTCCAGGCCCACCATGCCGTTCGCCGCGGCCTGCCACTCGCAGGCCTTGTGCTCGCTGGGGTGCGGGGCGTGATCCGTGGCGACGATGTCGATGGTGCCGTCGGCGAGGCCCTCGCGCACGGCGAGCACGTCTTCCTCGCGGCGCAGCGGCGGGTTCACCTTGAAGCGGGCGTCGTAGCCGCGCACGAGCTCGTCCGTCAGCAGCAGGTGGTGCGGGGTGACCTCGGCCGTGACGGCGATCCCGCGCTTCTTCGCCCACCGGATGATGTCCACCGAACCGGCGGTGGACAGGTGGCACACGTGCAGCTTCGAGCCCACGTGCTCTGCCAGCAGCACATCACGGGCGATGATCGACTCCTCGGCGACGGCCGGCCATCCGGTCAGGCCGAGCTCGGCCGACACGATGCCCTCGTTCATCTGGGCGCCCTCGGTCAGGCGGGGGTCCTGCGCGTGCTGGGCGATCACGCCGCCGAACGACTTGACGTACTCGAGGGCTCGGCGCATGATCAGCGGGTCGAACACGCAGAAGCCGTCGTCGCTGAAGACGCGCACCTTCGCCCGAGACGACGCCATCGCGCCCAGCTCCGCGAGACGTTCACCCTTCTGCCCGACCGTCACGGCGCCGATCGGCTGCACGGTCGCGTACCCCGCTGCCTCGCCGAGTGCGAGCTCCTGCTCCACGACACCGGCCGTGTCGGCGACGGGCGAGGTGTTCGGCATCGCGAACACGGCGGTGAATCCACCGGCCGCAGCGGCCCTGGTGCCGGTGAGGATCGTCTCCGACGCCTCGTACCCCGGCTCGCGCAGATGCGTGTGCAGGTCGACCAGTCCAGGCAGCGCGACGAGGCCGTTCGCGTCGATGACGCGGGCACCCGCCCTGCTGAGTCCGGTGCCGATCTCGGCGATCACTCCGTTCTCGATGATGATGTCGGCGCTCTGCGCACCCACCAGCTGTGCACCGGTGATCACGAGGGTCTCGCTCACAGGTCTCCCCCTCGTTCGTCGTCTCGTTCTCCTGCCAGCAGCAGGTACAGCACCGCCATGCGGACGGAGACCCCGTTCGCGACCTGTTCCAGCACCGTGGAGCGGGCGGAATCGGCAGCTGCGGAGGAGATCTCCAGCCCGCGGTTCATGGGTCCGGGGTGCATCACAATGCTACCGTCCGGCAGACCGGCCACACGCAGTGCGTCGAGACCCCAGCGCCGTGAATACTCCCGCTCAGTAGGGAAATACGCCGCGTTCATCCGCTCGAGCTGGATACGCAGCATCATCACGGCGTCCGGCGCGTCCGCCAGGGCGACGTCGAGGTCGTAGAGCACCCGCACCGGCCACTGCGACACGTTCTGCGGCACGAGCGTGGGCGGGGAGACGAGGGTGACCTCGGCGCCGAGCGTCGTCAGCAGCCAGACATTGGAACGCGCGACCCGCGAGTGCAGCACATCGCCGACGATCACGACGCGCACGCCGCTGAGGTCCTTGCCCCGGCTGTCCGCTCCGAAACGGCGCTTGCGGATCGTGAATGCGTCGAGGAGCGCCTGTGTGGGGTGCTCGTGCGTGCCGTCTCCGGCGTTCACCACGCCGGCCGAGATCCAGCCGCTCGTCGCGAGCGTCTGGGGGGCTCCGGAACTCGGGTGACGGACGACGACAGCGTCGGCGCCGATCGCCTCGAGCGTCTGAGCCGTGTCCTTCAGGCTCTCGCCCTTGGAGACGCTTGAGCCCTTCGCCGCGAAGTTGATCACGTCGGCGGAGAGACGCTTGGCTGCCGCCTCGAACGAGATGCGCGTGCGCGTCGAGTCCTCGAAGAAGAGGTTGACGACGGTCTTGCCCCGGAGCGTGGGGAGCTTCTTGACCTCGCGCGACTGGGTGTCGGCCATGTCCTCGGCGACGTCGAGGATGCGCAGGGCGGTGTCCTTGTCGAGCGTGTGGGTGTCGAGAAGGTGCCTCATGCGCCGATGGTCACCTCCTCGGTGCCGTCGTTCTCGAAGAGGCGCACGTTGACCCGCTCGGTGCGGGCAGAGGGGATGTTCTTGCCGACGAAGTCGGGGCGGATCGGCAGCTCGCGGTGGCCGCGATCGACCAGGATCGCGAGACGCACGACCGCGGGGCGACCGATCGACTGGATCGCGTCGAGGGCGGCACGGATGCTGCGTCCGGAGAAGAGCACGTCGTCGACCAGAACCACGGTCTTCCCGTCGATCCCGCCGACCGGGATCTCCGTCGGCCGAGGCGAGCGCGTCGGGTGCTTCGAGAGGTCGTCGCGGAACAGCGTGACATCGAGTGCTCCGACGGGCACGGACTGCTGGGCGATCTCACTGATCAACGTGCCCAACCGGTGGGCGAGAGTCACGCCGCGCGTCGGAATGCCCAGCAGGACGAGGTTCTCAGCGCCGCGATTCGACTCGAGGATCTCGTGGGCGATGCGGGTCAATCCCCGCGAGATATCGGCTTCGTGTAGCACAGTGCGCGTGCTCATCTGCCGCTCCCTTCTCCGCCTCACAGGACGGTGTTAAAGGTTGCTTGTGGATCGAGTCTATCGGAGACGCCGCGTCGGCGACGACCTCGGCACCTGTCGGTCAGCTCGCCTGCTCGAGGACCTCGTCGTCGACCTGCTCCGCCTTCGTCGCCCGGATGGGGTGACCGCTCGTCGACAGGCAGCTGCCCGTCTTCAGGTCCCACTTCCAGTCGTGCATGCTGCAGGTGAGCACACCGTCCTCGTCGACCTTTCCGGTCTTGGTGAGGTCGGCACGCAGGTGCGGGCAGCGGCGCTGCACCACCCAGTCGCCGATCACGGCATCCTCGGTCTGGTCGGTCTGCTCCTGATACCAGTTCTCGACGTACTCGATGCGATCCACGGACAGGCACTTGAGGAACGTGGTGAGGAACTCGTTGAACTTGCCGCTGCGGCCCACTTGGAACTGCATCGACAGGAAGATCGAGTTCGACCAGTCGATCTCGTGATCACGGATGTTCGTCGAGACCAGGTCGGCGGGGATCGTGTACCAGTACACGCACTCCTCCCCCGCGTACTCGCGCACCTTGGCCCGAGGGAAGTCCACGACCATGTCGAGTTCGCCGATGCGGAACCGTACGTTGCCGCCGACGCCGAGGCGGATGGTGCGCGACTTCTTGAGCAGCGGCTCCCACCAGGCCTTGATCGCCGCGAGCATCTCCTCCGGGGGCATGATCTCCGCGCGCGACGCCTCCTCGTCGAGGATCTCCTGCTGACGGCTGGCCCGCTGCTCCTCGAGGTACTCCCACTTCTCGTCGAAGATGTGGCTGAGCTCGGCCTCGCTGTACAGCGTCTGCTCCGTCGTCACCTCGCCGCCCTCGACCGTGACGAGCGTGCCGGGGACGAACAGATGGCCGTCGTACTGCGGAGACAGCTCGTTCATGTGCGCGAGGAACTGCTTCTGATCCGTGAAGATCGACTCGCCGTTTCTTCCCAGCCCGTTGAAGTCGAACAGGTCATCGCGCAGGAACATCGGCGGCCCGGCCATCGGGAACACGTGCGGCGCATCGACCTTGTCGATGTAGTACATGGCGCGCTTGTTCTGCGAGTCGCGCTTGAGCTGGGCGAAGTTCTGCTTCGCATCGAGGGGGAGGTCGTAGACCATGGGCCACCAGATGGCGCCGGAGACCTGGGTGAAGTAGGCGTCTGGCTTCCCGAAGTGCAGGAGCGTATCGAGATCGAGCGGGTGGGAGTCGTTCTGATTCAGCATCGAACCGGTGCCGTCGTCGACGCTGAGCGACGAGTCGCCGATCGGTCCGTCGCTGGGTGCGCGCAGCGGCGTGATCATGATCTTGAGCTCACCGCGCTGGATGATCTCGCCGGCGGGCGCATAGGTGATGTTCTCGAATCCGAGGGCGCGGATATCGCGCTCGAGATCGTCGATCGGGTACTCGGGCAGGAGCACCTCGATGTCCTTCGAGATGTAGCGCTCCAGGAGCGTCGGGTCGAAGTGGTCGCGGTGCCGATGCGAGATGTAGAGGAAGTCCGCGTCGCGTCCGAAGCGCTCCCAGTCGAGACCGCGATTGTCGGGGAACGGGAACCAGGAGCCGAAGAAGGACGGTCCGAGCACGGGGTCGCAGATGATGTTCCCGCCGACCGTCTCGATGAACATCCCGGCGTGGCCGAGTCCCGTGATCCGCATTGTGCTCCTCCTGTGCATCCCGGGCACCCGGTCCGGGGTGCCTCGTAGGGACGCGCTCGATTCTACCGGCGGCATTCTGGACGAGCCGTCGGACCGGCCGTGAGAAAGACCCTCAATCGTCGAAGAGACCGCGGATGTCGTCGGCCGTGAGCGACTGCGCGAACAGCGCCTCATCGTCCATCACGGCGGTGAACAGGCGGGCCTTGCGCTGCTGCAGCTCGCGGACCTTCTCCTCGATCGTGCCCGCGGCGATCATGCGGTAGACGAAGACCTGACTGGTCTGACCGATGCGATGCGTGCGGTCGATCGCCTGCGCCTCAGCGGCCGGGTTCCACCAGGGGTCGAGCAGGAAGACGTAGTCGGCCTCGGTCAGCGTGAGTCCGAACCCGCCCGCCTTCAGGCTGATCAGGAACACCGGCTGCTCCCCTGCCTTGAAGCCCTCCACGACGTCCTGCCGCCGCCGTGTCGTGCCATCGAGGTGGGCGTAGGGAATCCCGGCTTCCTCCAGCCGCGCGGCAGCCAGGTCGAGGAACGACGTGAACTGGCTGAACACCAGCGCGCGGTGTCCCTCGGCCTGCAACTCCGCCACCCGCTCGAGGAGCGTGTCGAGCTTGCTGGAGCCGATGGCGGCGTCGTTCTCGTCGACGAGCCCCGGCGCGAGGCTCAGCATCCGCAGCAGGGTCAGGGAGCGGAACACGATGAAGCGGTTGCGGTCGAGATCGTCCAGCAGACCGAGCACCTTCTGCCGCTCGCGCTGGAGCACCACGTCATAGAGCGCCCGATGGGCAGCGCTCAGCTCGACCTCGAGCACCTGTTCCTGCTTCGGCGGCAGCTCGGGCGCGACGAGTTCCTTCGTGCGACGCAGCATGAGCGGTCGGATACGGCGACGCAGCTGCGCGAGACGGCGCTGGCGGTACTCCCCGCCCTCTTCGTTCTCGGGGACCTTGCCCTTCTCGATCGGCTGGATGTAGCGATCACGGAACTTCCGCGCTGAGGGGAACAGGCCGGGAGCAGCCAGTTTCAGCAGCGACCACAGGTCCGAGAGGCTGTTCTCCATCGGCGTGCCGGTCACGGCGTATGTCACATCCGCATTGAAAGTGGAGATCGCGCGATGCAGCTTCGTCTTCGGATTCTTCACGAACTGCGCCTCGTCCAGGATGAGGCCCGCCCACTCGACTGCTGCGAACTGCTTCTCATCGAGTCGCGCCACCGTGTACGAGCTCACGACGATGTCAGCGCCGGCCGCGGCATCCGCCATGGTTCCGCGGCGCGTGCCGCTCGTGCTCTCGACGAGGGCCACCCGGAGCTCGGGGGTGAAGCGCGCGGCCTCGGTGCGCCACGTGCTGAGCACGGAGGTCGGGGCGAGCACCAGGAACGGTCGCTGCTCCCCCGCGTCCCGCGTGTGCTGCACGAAGGTCAGCAGCTGCAGCGTCTTGCCGAGTCCCATGTCGTCGGCCAGGATGCCTCCGAGCCGGTGCCGCCACAGGAAGGCGAGCCAGTCGAATCCGGCCTTCTGATACGGGCGCAGCTCGGCGTGAACCCTCGACGGCACCGGCGTCGACGGAACACCCGTCGCCGCACGCAGACCCTCTGCGGTGGAGCGCCAGCTCACCGCGGGCTCCGCTTCATCCGCGAGGTCTTCGAACTCCTCCCAGAGATCGGTCTGATAACGACTGATGCGCGGACCGGTCTCCCATTCGTCGAGTTCGCCCGCTTCCTCGATCAGCTCGCGCAGCCGGTCGAGCGCGGGGTGGTTCAGTGTGAAGTACCCGCCGTCCGAGAGCAGGAGCTTCTTCTTGCCCTTGCTGAGCGCGGAGAAGAGCGGGCCGAAGGGGATGCTCCTGCCGTCGATCTTCACGATGATGCCGAGATCGAACCAGTCCGCGTCCGTGGTCTCGACCGTCGTCACGGCCACCTCCGGCGTCCCGGTGAGTTCGCGGTACTCCTTGCGCGTGCCGGTCGTGACCACCGTGACGCCCGTGCGTTCGAAGGCTGGCACGACCTGGGCGATGAAGGCCGCCGCGTCGATGTCGTGGAACGAGCCGGACGGCCGGAACCGGGTCGACATGTGCTCCTGCCACACGGTCTCGAGCTCCGCGCCGCGCACCTCCTCGGCCTCAGGATCGCGCACTGCGGCCTGGCTGGGCAGGAACGGCACCGTGCCGAATCCGCGATACGACCACACGAACGAATAGCTGACCACGTCGCCGCGTTCGAAGGCGACGTTCAGCACCGGTTCCGGCGACGGAATGGCAGGCAGAGCGACATCGCCGACCGTCTGCACGGCGGTGCGGCGCGCGAGCAGCGGATAGGCCTCGGCGACGAAGGCCTCCTCCTCCTGCGCCGGCACGATGATCGGGCGCCGCGCCTCGAGCAGTGCCCGCACCTGCGCACTCAGTGGTACCTCTGCGAGTGTGATCTGGATCCTGCTGCCGAACAGCGCGGCCGTATACACCCCGGAGCGACCGATCGGATGCACGTCGGCCGCGGCCACATCCGTGCCATCGATGGACGCGATGGCGGCGACAGCCAGCGCGCTCTCGTCATCCCGGGTGATGCGCGCGGAGATCTCCGCCGAGTCGGCGAGGCGCACGGTGGAACTCTTCTGACTGGCCACCAGCGGGATGCCGAGAGCCGCACCGGCGCGCAGATGCCCCCACAGCAGCCCGGACTCGATCTGGTCGAGCACCAGCCAGTCGCCGGCGTTGCCCGAGAGCAGCGAGTCGCGCGAGATGCTGAGCAGGTCGCCGAACCAGCGGTTCTGCACGCGGCCGAACTGCGTCGCATCGCGCCTCACGAGATCCCATGTGGCGTGTCCCTGGATCCACGCTCCGCTCTGATGGCTGCGCATCAGCGGGCGGATGGCCAGGAAGAGATCGCCCGACGCTCTGGCGAGGTCGCGGGGCGTCGCCGGTCGGACGGCCCGGGGCCCCCAGTGGTTGTCGCCGCGTGGCTCGCGATGACGCAGTTCGACGCCCAGAGCCAGAGGGCGCGTCTGGACGGTGGCGCTCTGATCGACCAGTGCACGCCACGACGGCGCGGCGGGGGGCTCGGCCGGCGGGGCTGCGGCGGCGCGCTCTGCCGTCATCGCGCCGTTCTGCTGCGAATACTCCTGCACGTTCGAGGCCAGGAGCGCCGCGACGACGTGTTTGCATCCGGAACGGACCGGGCACGTACACCGCGTGGAGCGTGCGTGGCTCTTGCCATTCGACGACACGAATCCGACCTCGACCAGGTAGGTCGCATCGTGGCTGCCACGGACATGGGCTTCGAGCTCGTGTCGCTCCTCGTCCCAGACGATGTCCAGGACGTTTCCCTCACGGAAGTACGCCAGCCCTCGTGCGTAGCCTCCGGCATCCGTGATCTGCATGAGATGACGGAGGTCGACGTGAGGTGCGGGCATGCCACCATCCTTCCCGCGGTGTCCGACAGGGGCGCGAGGGCCCGCACGAGAAGCGTCAGGCGGAGCGGGAGACGCGCGCGAGCACGCCGTGCACGAACGCGCCCGAATCGTCGGTCGAGAACTCCTTGGCGAGTTCGACCGCCTCGTCGATGGCTACGGCCGTGGGCACCTCGTCGTTGTAGAGGATCTCCCACACGCCGATGCGCAGCAGGGCGCGATCGACCGCAGGCATGCGCTCGAGCTTCCAATCGCGACTGTGCGTCGTGATCTGCTCATCGATCTCGTCGCGGTGGTCGACGATGCCGTCGACAACCTCGCGGGCATACAGCCAGGAGGCCTCACGGGCGGGTTCGCTCGCGGCGCGCTTCGCCTCCGCCGCGAGGGCCACAGTGACCTCGTCGCCACGGACATCGGCGGAGAACAGGATGTCGAGAGCGCGCTTGCGCGCCTTCGTGCGGGCGCCCACGCCTTACTTCTCGCGGCCGAGGTAGCCACCCGTACGCGTGTCGACCTTGACCTTGGTGCCGGCCTCGAGGAACAGCGGAACCTGCATCTCGTAGCCGGTCTCCAGCGTCGCGGGCTTCGTTCCTGCGGACGAGCGGTCGCCCTGCAGGCCGGGCTCGGTGTAGGTCACCTCGAGCACGACGGAGGCAGGAAGGTCGATGTAGAGCGGGTTGCCGTTGTTGAGCGCGATCGTGACCTGCTGGTTCTCCAGCAGGAAGTTCTTCGCGTCGCCGACGGTGGCCGCGCCGACAGTGATCTGGTCGAAGTCCGTGGCGTCCATGAAGACGTAGCCGTCGCCGTCCGTGTACAGGTAGGTGTAGTCGCGACGGTCGACGTTCTCGATGTCGACCTTCGCCCCAGCGTTGTAGGTGCGGTCGACGACCTTGCCCGAGACGACGTTCTTGAGCTTCGTCCGCACGAAGGCTCCGCCCTTACCAGGCTTGACGTGCTGGAACTCGATGACGCTCCAGAGCTGACCGTCGATGCTGAGGACGACGCCGTTCTTGATGTCTGCGGTAGATGCCATGCGCTGCGGGTTCCGTTCGTGTGTGGTTTCTCGGTCGTCCCTTCCCTGAGGACAGGGAGGACCGACAGTCGATTCTACGGGATGAGCGCGAGCAGCTGTCGCACGGCGTTCGCGTAGCCGTCGACACCCTCACCGCTCACGCGCACCGCGGCGACGTCGTGCAGGTAGGAATGGTGCCGGAACTCTTCGCGGGCGTAGACGTCGGAGATGTGCACCTCCGCGAACGGCAGGCTCACCCCGGTGAGTGCGTCACGCAGCACGACCGAGGTGTGCGTGAGCCCCCCGGGGTTGATCACGATGCCTGCGCAGTCCGCGCGGGCCTCATGGATCGCGTCGATCAGCACGCCCTCGTGGTTGCTCTGCACCGCACGCACCTCGAAGCCGCCCTCGGCCGCCGCTTCCGCGGTGATCCGTTCGACATCCGACAGCGTCGCCGTGCCGTACACCTCCGGCTCCCTGGTGCCGAGCAGGTTGAGGTTGGGGCCGTTCACGAGCAGGAGGCGGCGCGTCATTCCCCGACCTCCTGGTAGGCCGCGAACAGCAGCGACTCGTCCGGAGCCTGCAGCACGGTGGGCTTGGCGATGTCATCGAGCAGGATGAAGCGCAGCATGCCGCCTCGGCTCTTCTTGTCGCGCTGCATGGTGGCCAGCAGCGCCGGCCATGCGCCCGCGCGGTACGAGGTGGGAAGGCCGAGCGACTCGAGGATCGAGCGGTGTCGGAGGGCCGCCTCATCCGGAAGCCGACCGGCGAGACGCGAGAGCTCTGCGGCGAACAGCATGCCGACGGAGATCGCCGCGCCGTGACGCCACTTGTAGCGCTCGGAGTGCTCGATCGCGTGCCCGAGCGTGTGTCCGTAGTTGAGGATCTCGCGCTGGCCCGCCTCGCGGAAGTCGTCGGAGACGACCTTGGCCTTCATATCGATCGCGAGCTCGACCGCGCGGCGGAACTCCTCCGTGGCGGTGTCGATCGCGCGCGCAGGGTCGGCCTCGATGATGTCGAGGATCTCCGGCGCCCAGATGAAGCCTGCCTTGACCACCTCGGCGAATCCGGCGGTGGCCTCGTTCGGGCTCAGACTGGCGAGCTCGTCGAGGTCGCCGATCACGGCGCGGGGAGCCCAGAAGGCGCCGACGAGATTCTTCCCCTCGGCGGTGTTCACACCGGTCTTACCGCCGACGGAGGCGTCGACGAGTCCGAGGACCGTGGTGGGCACCTGCACGATCTCGATACCGCGCAGCCAGGTCGCGGCGACGAATCCGGCGAGGTCGGTGACCGCGCCTCCGCCGTATCCGATGACCGCGTCGGTGCGGGTGAAGTCGGCCTGACCCATGACCTGCCAGCAGAAGGCCGCGACCTCGATGCGCTTGCCCTGCTCGGCATCGGGGATCTCGGCGAGCAGCACCTCGCGGGGGCCGTTCGCGGTGTCGGCGAGCAGGCGATCGCGCAGTTCGCCCGCGCGCGCAGCCAGCGTGGGCGGGTGCACGACCAGGATCTTGCGCACTGTCGGCGAGAGCGCCGCGGAGACGCGGTCCAGGATGTCCCGTCCGATGGTGATGTCGTAGGGATCGTTCCCGGTGACGCTGATGGTCGTCGTGCTCATCGCTGCTCTCTCCTCCATGCCACGATCTCGTCCGCGATCCTCTGCATCGGCCTGCGGGACGTGTCGAATGTCGTCGACGAGACCTCGTCGTACCAGCCGCGACGCTCCTCGAAGATCGCCTGCCAGCGCGCCAGCGGGTCTTCTCCGGCGAGCAGCGGCCTGCTGCTGCCACGGATCCGATCCGCGACCGCGTCGGCGGAGACCGTCAGGAACACCACGGGGTGCGCGCGCAGCAGTTCGCGCGTGCCTGCATCGGTGACTGCTCCCCCGCCGAGCGAGATCACGCCGCCCTCCGTGAGGGCGGCGGCCACGGCCGCACGCTCCAGGTCGCGGAAGTACTCTTCGCCGTGCTCCGCGAAGATCGCCGGGATCGGACCATGCTCCGCCACGACACGCTTGTCGGTATCGATGAAGGCCACGCGCAGCCGTCGGGCCACGCGCCGACCCACGCTGGTCTTGCCCGCGGCCATCGGGCCGACGAGGACCAGCGTGAGGGGCTCAGCCTCGCTCGTCATGCGCGATGAGCGCCGCCTCGGACGCCGGGGTCGTACGCAACTCCTCCGGGATGCCGGCAAGGTAGCCCTCGAGGTTGCGTCGCGTCTCGCGGATGCTGTCGCCGCCGAACTTCTCGAGCACCGCGCGCGCCAGCTCGACCGCGACCATGGCCTCGGCCACGACACCGGCCGCGGGGACAGCGCAGACGTCGGAACGCTGGTGGTGCGCCGTGGCGTCGTCGCCCGTCGCGATGTCGATCGTGCGCAGCGCGTGCGGCACCGTGGCGATCGGCTTCATGCCGGCGCGCACGCGCAGCACGGTGCCGGTCGACATGCCGCCCTCGGTGCCACCGGCACGGTCGGAGCCGCGGGTGATGCCGTCGGCGGTGGCGAAGAGCTCATCGTGGGCCGCCGAGCCGCGGCGACGAGTGGTCTCGAATCCGTCGCCCACCTCGACGCCCTTGATGGCCTGGATGCTCATGAGGGCCTGTGCCAGGCGCGCGTCCAGGCGGCGGTCCCAGTGCACGTGCGAACCGAGCCCCGGGGGCAGGCCGTAGGCGAGTACCTCGACGATGCCGCCGAGCGTGTCGCCGTCCTTCTTGGCGTCGTCGACCTCGGCCACCATGAGAGCCGAGGTGGCGGGGTCGAAGCAGCGCAGCGGATCGGCGTCGAGCAGATCGACGTCATCCGGCGTCGGCAGCGCGGATCCGTCGGGCACGCGCACGGGCCCGATCGACAGCGTGTGGCTCACGAGGCGGATGCCCAGCTCACCGAGGAACGACCGCGCGATCGCGCCGAGGGCGACGCGGGCGGCGGTCTCGCGGGCGCTCGCGCGCTCGAGGATCGGACGGGCCTCGTCGAAGTCGTACTTCTGCATGCCGACCAGATCGGCGTGGCCAGGACGGGGGCGGGTCAACGGCGCACCGCGACCGCGCGACTTGTCGGTGAGCTCGACGGGCTCGGGGTTCATGACCTCGATCCACTTCGGCCACTCGGTGTTGCCGATGCGCAGGGCGATGGGGCTGCCGAGCGTCTTGCCGTGGCGCACGCCACCGGAGATGCTGAGCTCGTCCTGCTCGAACTTCATCCGGGAACCTCGTCCATAGCCGAGCTTGCGGCGGGCGAGATCGGCCTGGATGGCCTCGGAGGACACCGGGACGCCCGAGGGCAGTCCTTCCATCACAGCGATGAGTTCTGGGCCGTGCGATTCGCCGGCAGTGAGCACGCGGAGCATTGCTCCAGTCTCCCACGGGTTGCGCCCCCTCACGCGCCGCGTGTCACCGAGCGGCGGTGTACGCGGAGCGAACCGGGTACGGAGTCAGAGCGCCGCGCGCATCGCGGCGAGCACTCGTCCCTCGTCAGGCAGCGGCTCCCGCGGGTCACCGTGATGGAAGATGCGGATCTGGCGCACGGCCTGATGCAGCAGCATCCCGAGCCCGGAGATGACGGGCCGCTCGCCCCACACCGCGGCCAGGGCAGACGGCCAGGGCGCGTATGCGGCGTCGAACAGCGCTCCCCCGTCGTCGGCCAGTCGTGCCGCGACCGACGCATCGAGATCGGTCCCGCTGGGGAGCGTCGCGAGGGT
This sequence comes from Microbacterium croceum, assembly GCF_023091245.1. NCBI lineage: Bacteria > Bacillati > Actinomycetota > Actinomycetes > Micrococcales > Microbacteriaceae > Microbacterium > Microbacterium croceum. Next base: position 2,509,691 of record NZ_JAHWXN010000001.1, read on the forward strand.
GAGGTCCACACGTTCGGCGGGAGCATCGAGGAGGCCGGTCGTGATGCGCACACCGAGCGACTCGCCCAGGGTCACGAGCCCGGCGGCACGCTCGGGCCGTCGCGCCCGCACGTCAGCCCGGGTCGCGCCGAGTTCGTGAGCCGCGAGCAGGGCGGATGCCGCTGTCGCTCCCGCACCGAGGATGCGCACGGTCTCCACAGCCGTGACGCCGTTCTCGGCGAGAGCATCGACGATGCCACCCACATCCGTGTTGAATCCGGCCGGCTCGGCACCGAGCAACAGCGTGTTCACGGCGCCGCTGATCTCGGCATGGCGATCGCGCGTCGCCGCAGCGCGAAACGCCTCCTCCTTCAACGGCATCGTGAGCGACAGGCCACGCCACGACGCGTCGAGCGCATCGATCGCGGACGAGAAATCGGGCGCGGAGACCTGACGGCGCCCGTACTCCCAGTCCAGCCCAAGCACCGCGTAGGCGGCGGAATGAAGAGCGGGCGACTTCGAGTGCGCGATCGGGTCGCCCCAGACCGCGAGATGCGACACCGTCATGACGTCAGCATCCGGCATCGGGATTGTCCCGGCACCACGCCTGCCACTTCTCGATACCCGCCTGGTGCTCCTCGTACGTCTCGGAGAACTGCGTCTCGCCCGTCGCCAGGTTGATGGTCACGAAGTAGAGCCATGGACCGTCGGCCGGATGCATCGCCGCATCGATGGCGGCGAAGCTCGGGCTCGCGATCGGCGTGGCAGGAAGACCCGTGATGACGTACGTGTTCCAGTCGTTCTGGTCCGCGAGGGCCTCGGCGGAGCTGGACACCACGCCTTCGTGCAGCGAGCCGTAGCCGTACTGCGCGGTCGAGTCCATCTGCAGCTTCATGTCGATGTCGAGACGGTTCTGGATGACCCGCGACACCTTGGCGAAATCGTCGGTGCGTCCCTCGCGCTGGATGATCGACGCGATCGTGAGGACCCGCTCGGCGTCCGCATCGGGCACACCGGCCTCCGTCAGCGCCTGGCGGGTGCGATCCACCATCCTCTGGATGACCTGCACGGCGGTGACCTCGGGATCGAAGGTGTAGACGGCGGGGAACAGCCACCCCTCCAGGTTCTGTGCATCGACCCCATAGGCCGAGGGATCCTTCACCGCAGCCTCGAAGTCGGCGAGCGGCAGTCCGAGGGACTCCGCCATCGACGGCAGCGACGAGACGATCGTCCCGCCCTCCGACATCGAGACCGTGTTCTCCATCTTGTTGTCCGGGTTCTGCAGCGCCTCTGCGGCCGCTGCGGCCGTCATCTTCTTCTGCAGCTTGTAGACGCCGGGGTAGAACGTGAGGTCGGGTGCCTCGGCGACGAGGTAGTCGTAGAAGACACCATCGGTCTTGGTGACTCCTGCTTCGAACAGCTTCGTGGACACCGGCGCACCCGTGTCGCCCTCGCTGATCGTCACGAGCGCCTCTCCCGTGGCGAGCCCGTCTTCCCAGTCCTTGGGCTCGCCCCACCCCATGGCCTCGGTGATCTTGTCGCCGTAGGTACTCATGACCCAGACGCCCGTCGCCGCGATACCGCCGACGATCACGAGCACGATGATCAGCGCCACCAGGCATCCGGTCCGGCGCTTCTTCTTGGGCGTGCGCGAGGCAGAGTGCTCGTCCTCATGCGGAGCGAAGAGATCGTCGAGCCCTCCGCCCAGCGGAGGCTGCGACTCACCCGACGCCGGAAGGACCTTCGGAAGCGCGCGCGTGGGTGTGTCACCGAGGTCGGAGGCATCAGCGGAGTCGCGGACGGGAGTGCTCGACGGCACTCCGGCTCCGACATCGTCGGCGGACGCCCGCACCGGAGCCGTGGCGGGCTCGGACGACTCGGTGGAACTACCGCCTGGCGCAGCGCCCTGTCCGGTGGCAGATGCCGCTTCGCGCGCGGCACGGCGCGACCCTGGTGCAGGTGCGTTATTGTCCACCGTCGGGAGCTGCTGCGTCGGATCGGGAAGGTTCTCGAACAGGTCGCCCAACCGGGCGTCCGGATCGTGCTGGGGGGAAGCACTCTCGCGTTCGGACATGTTCAGACGGGCTCCTCGTCAAGCGGAATCGTGGCACCGGCCGGGTTTCCGGTGCTCTTCTCCATATCGATCGCCTGCTGCAGAAGGACGACGGCGGCGATCTGATCCACAATGCTACGAGAGTTCTTCTGGGATCTCCCGGAAGAACGCAGCGCCGCGTGTGCCGTGACCGTGCTCAAGCGTTCGTCGACGAGCCGCACGGGCGTACCGGTGCGGGCTTGCAGCGCTGCGGCGAAGTCCCGCGCGTCGACGGTCGAGGCCGTGTCACTCCCCTGCATGTTGACAGGGAGACCGACCACGAACTCGAGCGGCTCGTACTCGCCTGCGAGCTCTGCGAGTCGATCGAGCGACGCCTCCGAGCGGGCGACCGTCTCGACCGGCACGGCGAGCATCCCGTCGGGATCGCAGCGCGCGACCCCGATCCGGGCGCGCCCGACATCGATTCCGAGCCGCACGCCGCGGCGGAACCCGCTCACGCTGCGTGCAGCTCCTGAGAGATGGCCTCCAGCGCCGCGGGCAGAGCCGCAGCATCCGTCCCACCGCCCTGTGCGACGTCGTCGCGTCCGCCACCGCCACCGCCGAGCACCCCGGCGGCGCGCTTCGCGAGCGCTCCAGCCTTGGCTCCGGCCTGGCGTGCCGCGTCGTTGGTCGACACGACCACCACCGGACGGCCGTTCACGACGGCGCCGAGCGCGACGACCGCGGCCGCGGACCCGAGGCGCTCGCGCACGCCGAGCACGAGATCACGGACGTCGTCAGCCGAAGCGACGTCTCCGAGCGACTGCGCGGCGACGAGGAACGCCCCGACGCGCACGGCAGCATCGGCGATCGCGGGTACCTGACCCGCCCGCTCCTTGGCCTCGAACTGGGCGATGCGCTTCTCGGCGGCCTTGAGGCTCGCAGCGAGGTCGGCGATGCGCTCGGGGAGCTGCTCCCTGGGCGTCTTGAGCGAGCTGGTGAGCTGCGACACGATCGCCCGCTCCGCCGCGAGCTCACGGAACGCGTCGACGCCGACGAGGGCTTCGATGCGCCGGTTCGAGGCCCCGACGGAGGACTCGCCCACGACGCTGACGAGACCGATCTCGGCGCTCGAGTTCACGTGCGTACCCGCGCAGAGCTCACGGGACCAGGGACCGCCGATGTCGACCATCCGCACGACGTCGCCGTACTTCTCGCCGAACAGAGCCATCGCTCCGGCTTCCTTGGCCTCGTCGAGCGAGAGGACGCGCGTGGTGACCTCCAGCGCATCCTGCACGGCCCGGTTGGTGATCTCCTCGATCTCCGAGCGCGTCTCACCGGACAGCGCCTGCGACCAGGCGAAGTCGAAGCGCATGTAGCCGGCACGGTTCAGCGAACCGGCCTGCGTGGCGGTCGGTCCCAGCGTGTCGCGCAGCGCGGCGTGCACGAGGTGCGTCGCGGAGTGCGCCTGACGGGCCGCACGACGGTTCGCCGCATCGACGACCGTGGTGGCGGCGTCGTCGACCGCGACGCTGCCGCGGACGACTTCGACGGTGTGGCTGATGAGCCCCGGCACCGGACGCTGGACGTCGAGCACCTCGAGCTCGAAGCCCGGTCCGACGATCGTGCCCTTGTCAGCGACCTGGCCGCCGGATTCCGCGTACAGCGTGGTCTCGGCGAGGACGACCTCGGCGATCTGCCCCTCTGCGGCGCTGCGGACGGGCTGACCGTCGACCAGCAGGCCCAGGATGCGCGATTCGACCTCGAGGGCGGTATAGCCGTCGAAACCGGTCTCGCCGAGCGCGCGGAGGTCACGGTACACCGAGACGTCGGCGAGCTGGCGCTTGCGGTTGCGGGCGTCGTCCTTGGCGCGCTGGCGCTGCTCCTGCATGAGCGTGTCGAAAGCCGCGCGGTCGACGCTGAGCCCGGCCTCCTCCGCGACTTCGAGCGTGAGGTCGATCGGGAAGCCATAGGTGTCGTGCAGCAGGAACGCCTCAGGACCGCTGAGGGTCGCTCCGCCGCTCTTCTTGGTCTCGTCGAGCGCGAGGTCGAGGATCGTGGAGCCCGAGGCCAGCGTCCGTCGGAAAGTCTCCTCCTCGGCGAAGGCGGAGGCGGACAGCGTCGACCACTCCGTCTCGAGCACCGGGTAGACGGCCTTCATCGCATCGCGCGACGAGGCGAAGAGCTCGGGGAACACCGGCTCGTCGACGCCGAGCAGACGCATCGAACGCACCGTCCGACGCATCAGGCGGCGCAGGATGTAGCCGCGTCCCTCGTTCGACGGACGCACGCCGTCGGAGAGGAGCATGAGCGAGGAGCGCACGTGGTCGGCGACGACGCGGAAGCGCACATCGTCTTCGTGCACGGCGCCGTAGCGACGACCGGAGAGCTCGATCGCACGATCCAGGACCGGGCGCACCTGGTCGGACTCGTACATGTTCTCGACGCCCTGCTTGAGGAATGCGACGCGCTCCAGGCCCATGCCGGTGTCGATGTTCTTCATCGGCAGCTCGCCGACGATGTCGAACTCCGTCTTGCCGCGGATGTTCTCGATGAAGTCCTGCATGAACACGAGGTTCCAGATCTCCGTGAAGCGCGTGTCATCGACGGCCGGTCCGCCGTCCTTGCCGTAGGACGGGCCGCGGTCGAAGAAGATCTCGGAGTCGGGGCCGCCGGGGCCGGGCTGGCCGGTGTTCCAGTAGTTGTCCGCACGGCCGAGACGCTGGATGCGCTCCGGCTTCAGTCCGATGATGTCGCGCCAGATGGCCTCGGCCTCGTCGTCGGTCTCATAGACGGTGACCCACAGGTCCTTCTCGTCGAAACCGAGCCCGCCGTCGGACTCGGACGACGTCAGCAGCTCCCAGGCGTAGCGGATCGCGCCCTCTTTGAAGTAGTCGCCGAACGACCAGTTGCCCAGCATCTGGAAGAACGTTCCGTGCCGGGCGGTGCGACCGACCTCTTCGATGTCGTTGGTGCGGATGCACTTCTGCAGATCCGCGATGCGCGGGTGCGGAGCGGGTACGACGCCCGTGAGATACGGGATCATCGGCACCATTCCGGCGACCGTGAACAGCAACGAGGGGTCGTCGCTGACCAGGGAGGCCGAGGGGACGATGAGGTGGTCGTTCTTCTCGAAGAAGTCGAGGTAACGCTGCGCGATCTCCGCAGTTTTCATGAGGTGCCGGGTGTCCTTGCGTGAAGATGCTGCGCCGAGGCGCGGCGATGGTTCAGTTCTTGCCCGGCTCCGTGAGCCGTGCCTCCTGCTCGCGGTAGGCGTCGCCGATGATCGCGGTGAACCCGTTGATCCGGGCATCGACCTCGGCGAGGATGTCGTGGCCACGAGGGTCCTTGTTCATGAAGTGCGCGGCGACGAAGCCACCGATCACACCGATCAGGAACCACTGCATGCTCTTCATGACGTCATCCTTGCCCTTTACCCGCGAAGGCGCGGTGTACCTATCGTAGGCGGAAACGACAAGAGGCGTCGGGAACCCCCGACGCCTCTTGCGTGAAAAACGGTTCGCTCAGCGAGCCGCGTAGTACTCGACGACGAGCTGCACTTCGCAGGTCACGGGGACCTCGGCGCGCTTCGGGCGACGAACCAGGCGAGCCTGGAGCTTGTCGAGCTCGACCTCGAGGTAGCCGGGAACGGGAGGCAGGACCTCGGCGTGACCGCCGGCTGCTGCGACCTGGAAGGGCTCGGTGCCCTCGCTCTTGGCCTTGACGTGGATGAGCTGACCCGGCTTCACGCGGAACGACGGGCGATCGACGAGCTGGCCGTCGACGAGGATGTGACGGTGCACGACGAGCTGGCGAGCCTGAGCCGTGGTGCGAGCGAAGCCCGAACGCACGACGAGAGCGTCGAGACGCATCTCGAGGAGCTCGACCAGGTTCTCACCGGTCAGACCCTCCTGGCGGCGAGCCTCGTTGAACGTGTTGCGCATCTGCTTCTCGCGGATGCCGTACTGCTCGCGCAGACGCTGCTTCTCACGCAGACGAACCGCGTAGTCGCTGTCAGCCTTGCGCTTGGTGCGGCCGTGCTCACCCGGAGCGTAGGGACGCTTCTCGAGGTAGCGGGCGGCCTTCGGGGTGAGCGGGATGCCGAGGGCACGGCTCAGACGCACCTTGCGGCGGTCCTGGGACTTCGTGGTCACGAAGCTGTCCTTCCGATGACGTGGTCGCGACTTTCACGACTCACGGACGTATCGTCCGCGTTCTGCCTGAGCAGCGCACGCCGGGGCGCCGACAAAGGTGGGGTGTGAACGAGGAGATGCCCGAAAACTCGGTTTCGAGCCGGTCAATTCTAACAGATCGCCCTGCGCGGCTCAGCGATCGTCGAGAATGCGGCGGATCCGCTCGAGTCGCGCCGAGATGTCGCGCTCGGAACCGAGCGTCTTCGGCTGGTAATAGCGGCGTCCTCGGAGCTCGTCCGGAAGATACTGCTGAGGCACGATTCCGTACTCTGCGTCGTGCGGATACACGTACCCCCGGCCATGTCCCAGTCGCTTGGCGCCCGGATAGTGCGCGTCGCGCAGGTGCAGGGGCACACGTCCGAAACCGCCCTTGCGGATGTCTGCGATCGCCGCGTCGATCCCGGCGTAGGCGGCGTTCGACTTCGCGGTGGTCGCCAGATACACGGTCGCCTCTGCCAGCGGGATGCGTCCTTCCGGCATTCCGATGAAGGCGACCGCGTCGGCCGCAGCGACGGCGATCACCAGCCCCTGCGGGTCGGCGAGTCCCACATCCTCCGACGCCGAGATCACCAGGCGGCGTGCGATGAAGCGCGGGTCCTCCCCTGCTTCGATCATCCGGGCGAGGTAGTGCAGCGCCGCATCGGGGTCGGAGCCGCGGATCGACTTGATGAACGCGCTGATCACGTCATAGTGCTCATCGCCCTGCCGGTCGTAGCGGAGCAGCGCACGGTCGACGGCCTGCGCGATGTCGTCGGCGGAGATCACGGGAGCACCGGCGGGCTTCTTCGCAGCGCTTTCGTCCTCGTCCTCCCCGTCATCAGCGTCGTCGTCTTCGCTCTCGGTCGCATGCGAGAGCGCGACCGCAGCGCCGGCTTCGAGACCCGTCAGCGCGCGCCGCGCATCGCCGGATGCGAGTCGGATGAGCGCGGATCTTGCCTCGTCGCTGAGCGTCACGGCTCCGTTGAGACCGCGGGCATCGCTCACCGCACGATCGACGAGCAGCCCGATGTCGTCATCCGTCAGCGCCTGCAGGGTCAACAGCAGCGAGCGGGACAGCAGCGGGGAGATCACCGAGAACGACGGATTCTCGGTGGTCGCGGCGATCAGGATCACCCAGCCGTTCTCGACGCCGGGGAGCAACGCGTCTTGCTGGGCCTTCGTGAAGCGGTGGATCTCGTCGAGGAACAGGATGGTCGTCTGACCGTAGAGATCGCGCTGAGTGACGGCCTCCTGCATGACCTCGCGCACGTCCTTGACCCCGGCCGTGATCGCGGAGAGTTCGACGAAGCGGCGCCCGGACGAGCGCGCGATCGCCTGCGCCAGCGTCGTCTTTCCCGTGCCGGGGGGACCCCACAGGATGATCGAGACGGCTCCCGGAGATGTGGCATCCGGATCGGCGAGAGCGACGATCGGCGATCCCGCACGCAAGAGGTGCCGTTGCCCGGCCACCTCTTCGAGCGATACCGGTCGCATGCGCACGGCGAGGGGCGTCTGCCCGGAGAGCAGTGGCGCAGAAGGGATCACCCGCCAAGGCTACTCGGGGCTGGCGACATCGTCGTCACCGGAAGCGGGCGGCGAACGCGAGCCGTCGGACCGCCGCGGATGAGCATCAGGGCGATGTCATGACGGCGGTAGGCTCTGAGGCGACGTCGAACGGCGACGGAGTGAGGGGTAGCAGGGCAGATGGCGGCACGTGGTTCCAAGAACGCACAGCAGCGCGCACAGGCGGAGCGCGCGCGACTGCACGCAGCACGGATCGACTGGCACCAGGGACAGATCCGTCGTCGCATCCGCGACAACACCATCGCCGGCGTCGTGGGCGGACTGCTCGTCGTCGCCGCGATCGCCAGCCAGGTCGTGCACGCCCAGGTGACCGCCCCCGAGCCGACCCCCACCCCCACGGTCGAACCGTCGAGCACGCCGACGCCGAGCGACGGCCCGTCCGCTGAGCCGACGCCGTCGGAGACCCCTGCGGAGTGAGCTGCGGCCCTCACATGCGCCCGACGACGATGTGAGAGCTTCGCACCACAGCCGTAACGCATCGCACCACTGACCGAAACCCACGTGGACGACTCTGGGCGCAGAGAGCACCAGCTCTCTCGAGTCCCCCTGTGGAGGTCGCCTGTGTCCTACATCAAGCCCGCCGAGCTCGTCACCCGAATGGTGGATGCCGGCGCCTACAAGATCCAGATGTCCACACGCGACACTCTGATCCGCTCCTTCATGGGGGCGGCGTTCCTGACCATCGCCGCGGCCTTCGCTGTCACGGTCTCCACCAACACCGGACAACCGCTTCTGGGCGCGATCCTGTTCCCGGTCGGATTCGTGATGCTGTACCTGCTCGGCTACGACCTGTTGACCGGGGTGTTCACGCTCGCTCCCCTCGCCGTGCTCGACAAGCGGCCGGGGGCGACGGTCGGCGGCGTCCTCCGCAACTGGGGACTCGTGTTCCTGGGCAACTTCGGCGGCGCCTTCCTGGTCGCCGTGCTGATGGCGATCTACTTCACCTACGGCTTCACGACCGAACCCAGCGCCGTCGGCCAGGCCATCGCCGAGATCGGCCACGGACGCACCGTCGGCTACGCGGACCATGGCGCCGGTGGCATGCTGACCCTCTTCATCCGTGGCGTCCTGTGCAACTGGATGGTGTCCACCGGTGTCGTGCTGGCGATGATCTCCGAGAACGTGCTCGGCAAGATCATCGCGATGTGGCTGCCCATCATGCTCTTCTTCTACATGGGGTTCGAGCACTCGATCGTGAACATGTTCCTGTTCCCCTCCGGGCTGCTCCTCGGCGCGGACTTCACGATCATGGACTACCTGATCTGGAACGAGGTCCCGACGGTCGTCGGGAACCTGATCGGCGGACTGCTCTTCGTCGGGCTGCCGTTGTACTTCACCTACGGCCGCACCGCGACGCGCAAGGTGCGGACGCGTCGGGGCACCACGACGGCGAAGACGCACGATACTGCTACGCGCACGATGTCGCCTGCGGACGAGAGCGCGGTCGTTCCGGTCTCCGTCGGCCGCGCGGCGGAGCCGGCGAACGCGCGCTGAGCATGACGGAATCCGGCCTGGTGAGCTTCCTCATCGGGCCGGATCCGTGTGCTGCGCGCGCTCAGTCCTCGGACACGGCGAGACGATAGCCCCGCTTCACGACGGTCTGCACCAGCTCCGCTCCCCCGAGCGATTCGCGCAGTCGTGCCACCGCGACCTCCACCGCGTGGCCGTTGCGCTCGGCACCGGGAAGGACCCGAGCGATGTCGGTCCGCGACAGCACGCGTCCCTGCGCGCTGCTGAGTGCCTCCAAGAGGCCGGCAGACGTGCGGGAGAGCGGCAGGAAACGCCCGTCGAGCACGGCCCCGCCGCTGCGCACTTCGAGCCGACCGAGATCCGTGCGCACCGCCGGCGCGCGGCCCCCACCGAAGTGCGCGATCACACAGCGCGCCAAGGAGCCCAGACGTCCGCGATCGGCGACGACGGTGTGCAGATCCTGCGCGAACAGGGGCGCTGCCGTGATCGGTCCGACGGCGGCGAGGAGCAGTCGACCGGATGCCGCGCGACGGCGGATACCCTCGAGCGCCCCCGCCGACGCGGCCACGTCGAGCCAGGATGCGGCACCGGGCGCCGAGGTGAACAGGACGGCGTCGGCTTCTCCTCCGCCGGCCTGCAGCGTCGAACGCCGCACGACCTCGGGGTCCGGCGGCGGGCCCCAGCGATACACCGTGACACTCAGCACCTCGGCGCCGGCGCGCGACAGCATCTCGTCGAGCCCATCGGAGCCGGCGCCATGGTGCTGGATGACGATCCTCTTGCCGGTCACACCGGACGCCAGAAGATACTCCCCGACCTCCGCCGAGGTCTCCGAGTGCGCCACCCAGTCCGCCATGAAGCCCGCCTGCTGGATCGCGCCGTGGGCTTTCGGGCCGCGGGCGACGAAATGCGCATCACGCAGAGCGGTGTCGAGCTCTTCGGCGAGACCGTGCTCGTGCGCAGCATCCATCCATCCCCGAAAGCCGACTCCCGTGGTCGCCACCACGATGTCGGGAGGCGTCTCGATGAGCCGAGCGGTACGAGCAAGGAGCTCGGTGTCGTCCGCGTTCGCGACGATGCTGAGCGCAGGTGCACGATGGACGGACGCTCCCCGTCGTTCCAGCGCAGTGGCGAGGTCCATCGAACGGCGGTCGGCAGCGACGATGATCGCGCATCCGGCAAGTGCCGGATCGAGCACAGCGGGCCCGCTCACGCGAGACTCTCGGCGAATCGTGACGTCGTGTGCGACGGCAGGAGCAGCCCCGCTCGCGCGACCTCGCCGAACACGAGGACGGCGGGGTTCTGCACCTGCGCGTCGAGGGCGTCGACGACGACCCGACCGAGAGTGCTGCGGAGAGTGCGCTGCTGCGGCGTGTGCCCGTTCTCCACCACGGCGACGGGCAGGCTGTCCGGCACCCCGTGCGCGAGCGCGCTGGCGGCGATGCGCGGGAGCGTGGTGACCCCCATCAGCACGACGGTCGTCACCTCCGGATCTGCAAGCGCCGCCAGGGCGCTCGCCGACAGCGGGCGGTGCCCGTTCACGACGTGCAGCGCGGCTGCCGTCCCCCGGTGGGTGACCGGGATCCCGGCGGCCTGGGGCACGGCGATCGCGCTGCTGACACCCGGCGTCACACTGACGGGAATGCCTGCCGCCTCGCAGGCGATCACCTCTTCCCCGCCACGTCCGAACACGAACGGGTCCCCGCCCTTCACCCGGACGACGCGCTTGCCCGCTCTCGCATGGGCCACCAAGAGCTCGTTGATCTCCTCCTGCGGCACCGGGTGATGTCCTGGGCTCTTCCCGACGTCGATGATCAGGACGTGCGCGCCGAGTTCGGCGCGCAGCTCGTCTCCTGGACCCAGACGATCGACGATGACGACATCCGCCTGCAGGAGCAGCCGGTGTGCGCGCACCGTCATGAGGTCCGCGGGGCCGGGCCCACCGCCGATCAGGTCGACACGACCGACCAGCGCCGGCGCGGGAGTCCCCGCATCCGCCGGCGCGCTCCACCAGTGTCCGAGGAGTCCGCGCGCGCTGATCATGACTGCTCCTGCGCGTCCAGGTCGAGAAACACGGAGCCGTCTTCGACCGTGACCTGCCACACCTGGAGCGCCGCATCCGGCTTGCCCTGGGTGTCGAGGCACTCGCCGGTGCGCAGATCGAACACCTGCTTGTGGAGCGGTGAGGCGACGGTCGGAGCCTCACCGCGCGTACCCACTATCCCCCGCGAGATCACATGGGCGCCGCTGTAGGGGTCGAGGTTGGACACCGCGTGGATCCGTCCGTCGGCGAGGAGGAAGAGGGCGATCTGCACCGTTCCGAACAGCGCCGCGCGCCCGCGCTCCACCTCGAGGTCCGACACCGCGCACGCGCGCACCCTCGTCGTCACCGCGGCGGTGCCGCTCATCGGCGCACCTCCAACGCGGTGCCGGCGATGAGCACGGAGCGATCGCCCCGCTCCTCCGCCGTCGCAGGACGGATCTGCCCGCGTTCGGCGACGTACGCGAGCGACGGGTCCGGCGTATCCGCCGCGTTCACGAACGATTCGAAGCGCCTGAGCTTCTCGGGGTCGCGGAGCGTGGCCGCCCACTCGTCCTCGTACCGCTCGACATGCGTGCGCATGGCGGCGTCGAGGTCAGCGCAGATGCCGAGGCTGTCGTCCAGGATGACCGCGCGGAGGCCGTCGAGTCCCCCTTCGAACTCCACGCACCACGGTGCCGTGCGCTGCAGCCGATCGGCCGTGCGGATGTAGTACATGAAGAAGCGGTCGATCGCCCGGATCAGACCGGCGTCGTCCAGACCGGATGCCAAGAGCTCCGCGTGCCGCGGAGAGAACCCGCCGTTCCCGCCGACGTACATGTTCCATCCGTTCTCGGTGGCGATCACGCCGACGTCCTTCGAACGGGCCTCCGCGCACTCGCGCGCACACCCCGAGACCCCGAGCTTCAGCTTGTGAGGAGCGCGCAGTCCGCGATAGCGCAGTTCCAGCTTGACCGCCATCCCGACCGCGTCGAGGACTCCGAACCGACACCAGGTCGATCCGACGCAGGACTTGACCGTCCGCAGCGACTTCCCGTAGGCGTGCCCCGACTCGAAGCCGGCTTCGACCAGACGCGCCCAGATCAGCGGAAGCTGCTCCAGCCGAGCGCCGAACATGTCGATCCGCTGACCGCCGGTGATCTTGGTATACAGCGCGAAGTCCTTCGCGACCTGCCCGATCGCGAGGAGACCGTCCGGGGTCACCTCTCCCCCCGGCATGCGCGGGACGACCGAGTAGGTGCCGTCCTTCTGCATGTTCGCCATGACGTGGTCATTGGTGTCCTGGAGGGTGGCGTTCTCCCCCTCCAGCACGTGTGTGCCGACCAGGACCGACAGGATGCTGGCGATCGCCGGCTTGCAGATGTCGCAGCCGCGGCCCTTGCCGAAGCGGTCGATGATCGCGCTGAAGGTCGTCATCTCGGCGACGCGCACCGCATCGAACAGCTGACGCCGCGACATCTCGAAGTGCTCGCACAGCGCGTGCGAGACCGTCTGTCCGAGCTTCGTCAGCTCCTTTCCGGCGACCTTCTTCACCATGAGCACGCAGGACCCGCAGGTCGCGCCGGCCCTGGTGCATCCCTTGACCGCCGCAGCATCGGTGCATCCCTCGTCATGCACGGCGCTGCGGATGCGTCCCGCCGTGACATTCGAGCACGAGCACACCACGGCGTCGTCGGGGAGCTCTCCGCCAGGCGCCTCGACACCGCCTTCGGGCAGCAGATAGGCAGCCGGATCGGTTCCCAGACGGGTGCCGACCAGTGGTCGCAGCGCACCGTATGCCGAGGCGTCACCGACCAGGATGCCGCCGAGCAGGATCTGGGCGTCATCGGAGAGCACGAGCTTCTTGTAGACACCGGCCACGGGGTCGGTGTAGACCACGTCGAGCGCGTTCGGTGTGAGCGCCATCGCGTCGCCGAAGCTGGCCACGTCGACACCCGAGAGCTTGAGCTTGGCCGACTCGTCATACCCGGGGAAGCTGGCATCGCCGCCGAGCAACCGGGTCGCGACGACCTCTGCCATCGCGAATCCGGGAGCCACCAGCCCGACGCAGCGGCCGTCGTAGTTCGCGACCTCGCCGATCGCCAGGATGCACGGGTCGGAGGTGGAGCAGCGTTCGTCGATGATGACACCGCCGCGCGGGTGCACGTCGAGTCCCGCGTTGCGGGCAAGCTCGTCACGCGGCCGCACACCGACGGTGAAGACGACCACGTCGGCGCGCTGGAAGGAGCCATCCTGGAACTCCAGGGCGGTGACCGCGCCGGATTCGTCGGGGTCGAGTCGGGTCGTGCGGGCGTCGGTGCGCACCGCGATGCCGCGCGCTTCCAACAGCCTCTTCAGCATCCCGCCACCCGCAGGGTCGAGTTGCGCCGACATCAGTCGATCCGAGTACTGCACGACGGTCGCGTCCACGTCCATGTCCTGAAGCGCTCCCGCCGCCTCCAGGCCGAGCAGTCCCCCACCGATCACCGCGCCGCGGAGCGGCCGACCGAGCATCTGGGAGCGTCGCTGCACGAATGCGCGCAGCGACTCCACGTCGTCCAGGGTGCGGTAGACGAAGCACCCTGGAAGATCGGCTCCGTCGACGACGACCCGCGCCGCATAGGATCCGGTCGCGAGCACGAGCGTGTCGTAGTCCAGCGTGCGCCGGGAACGTGTCGTCACGGTCCGTGCACTGCGATCGATGCGCAGTACCCGGTCGTTCCGCAGCAGCCGCACGCGATCGTCGTCGAAGACCGTGAGGTCCAGCGTGAGATCTTCGGCCGTCGCGCCGGAGAAGTAGCCCGTCAGGCCCACCCGGTCGTAGGGAGCTCGATCTTCGTCACCCACCACCGTGACACGCACGGGCGTGCCGCCGCGGCTCAACAGACTCTCCACGAAGCGATGCGCCACCATTCCCGCACCGACGACAAGGATCTCGTGAGGTACAGCGTGGTTCATGGAGACTCCCGTCGACAGCAGATGTAGCGTGCTGGCGACGATAGGAGCGGCGTGTTAACCGAACGTCACGCGATGTGTTTCCGCCGTCGAACTTTCTCCTCACAGATCGATAACGGCGTCGTGAACTCGCTCGACCCCACCGGAAGTGTGCGGTCGTACTAGGCTGAACCTCGTCCCTTCCGCCTCCCGCGGCCCTTCCGCGCAAGGAGAATCACTGTGTCTGCCACCGATCCCTCGAAGCCGACTCCGCCCGTTCCCGCTCCCCCGGCTGTGCCACTGCCGCGCAAGGTCCCGAACCCTGCCGCCGTCGCACCCGTCGTCGCAGCGGCACCCACGACGTCCGACGCCGCCGAATGGGGCCGCGTCGCCGAAGACGGCACGGTCGAGGTACGCGAAGGCGACGCCTGGCGCGTCGTCGGCCAGTACCCCGACGGCACCCCCGACGAGGCTCTCGCCTATTTCGTGCGCAAGTTCGATGACATCGCCTTCAAGGTGCACGCCCTCGAGCAGCGCCATCAGGCAGGCGGCGCCGCCGCGAGCGACCTCGTCAAGCAGGCAGGACACGTCCTCGACGAGGTGACCGATGCGGCAGCGGTCGGCGACCTCGCCGGACTCCGCGAACGGTTGAACGCACTGACCTCGTCGCTCTCCGAGGCCACGGCTCAGGAAGCTCAGCAGGCGAAGGAGCTGATCGACCAGGCCATCGCCGAGCGCACGGCTCTCGTCGAGCGCGCAGAGGCGATCGCCGCACGCGACCTCAGCAAGGTGCAGTGGAAGCAGGTGACCGCAGAGCTGGGCGAGCTGTTCGACGCGTGGCAGGCCCAGCAGCAGAACGGCCCCCGCCTGTCCAAGGGGATCTCGCAGCAGCTCTGGAAGCGATTCCGCGATGCCCGCGCCATCGTGGACAAGCACCGCCGCGCGTTCTACTCCGAGCTCGATGACGCCCACAAGGCCGCCCGCGACGCCAAGACGCGTCTCGTGGAGCGCGCCGAAGCCCTCGCCCCGCGTGGCACCGACGGCATCCCCGCCTACCGCACCCTTCTCGACGAGTGGAAGGCCGCGGGGCGCGCCGGTCGCAAGGCCGATGATGCGCTCTGGGCACGATTCAAGGCTGCCGGCGACGCGCTCTACGCAGCACGGGCCGAGCAGTCCGCCGCAGAGGAAGCCGAGTCGGCCCCCAAGATCGAGGCACGCCAGGCTCTCCTCGAAGAGGCCAAGGCCGTCGCCGATGAGCCCAACATCAAGCGTGCGCGCTCGTTGCTCACGAACATCCAGCGTCAGTGGGATGAGCAGGGTCGGATCTTCCCACGCGAGAAGGAGCGCGCCCTCGATGACCGCCTCCGCGTCATCGAGAACGCTCTGAAGGCGCGCGAAGAGGTCGACTGGAAGAAGAACAATCCCGAGACCAAGGCACGAGCCAACGACATGAGCTCGCAGCTTCTCGAGGCGATCGAGAAGCTCGAAGCCGAGCTCGCCGCTGCGGAGAAGTCGGGCGACAAGAAGGCGGCGAAGGCCGCCGCCGATGCCCTCGAGGCGCGCCGCACCTGGCTCAACGCGCTCGGCGGCTGACCTCTCTCCACAGGTCTCGCGAGAGATCCCGAGCGCGGGGTGCGCTACGCCACACTGGCGTGATGCATCCCGCGCTCCTGTATGTCCCCGGCCGACGACTCAGTCTCTCCGAGCTCAGCGCGGCGCGGCTCGACGGGCATGTCGTGGAACTGGGAGATGCGTACATCCCCGCGGATCTCACCGAGAGCGCCGACGTGCGCGCCAGCTCGATCGCCGCGCTCGTGCGGCCGGGGACCGCCGCCGCCGGCCCCACCGCTGCCTGGATTCACGGCGCCGGCGATACGCCGCCGGCCGTGCACCACATCCGCCGTTCGGTGCCGCGTCGGGTGCGGCCTCAGCTCAGTAGACGGGTGATCTTCCATGACGGACCGCTGCGTGAGGGCGAAGTCATCCGCCTCGGCGACATCGACGTCGCAACGCCGCTGCGCACGATGCTCGATCTCGCCACGGGCGTGCACCGGGACCCGCGGTTGCGCGAGTGGATCGAACGTCTCGCTCTCAGCGACCCCGCTCTTGTGACCGAGAGCATCGACGCCATGACGACGTGGAACCGGGTGCCGGGCAGTCGCATCGGCAGAGCGGTCCTGGAGCGGCTCGCTCTCAGGAGGTCGTGACGCGGTACACGTCGTAGACCGCGTCGATCCGGCGCACCGCGTTCAGCACGCGATCCAGGTGCACGGCGTCACCCATCTCGAAGACGAATCGGCTGAGTGCCAGACGCTCGTCGTTCGTGTTGACCGTCGCCGAGAGGATGTTCACGTGATGCTCGCTGAGCACTCGCGTGACATCGGAGAGCAGGCCGGAGCGGTCCAGGGCCTCGACCTGGATCTGCACCCGGAACACGCTCTTGGTCGTGGGCGCCCACGACACGTCGACGAAGCGGTCCTGTTCAGCGCTGAGAGCCTTGACGTTGACACAGTCGGAGCGATGCACCGAGACGCCGCTCCCCCTGGTCACGAAACCGACGATCGCGTCACCGGGAACCGGAGTACAGCACTTCGCGAGCTTCACGAGGATGTCGGATGCTCCGCGCACGAGCACGCCGGAGTCGCCGGCGCGCGGCTCCCTGGTGGGGATGCTGCCGGGCAGATCGATCGCGCCTGTCGTCGGGTCATTGGCTGCGACGAGCGCCGTGACCTTCTCGAGCACGGACTGCGTGGACACGTGCCCTTCGCCGACAGCGGCGTAGAGCGCGGAGACGTCTTCGTAGCGGAGCTGCTGAGCGACCTCGGCGAACGAATCCTGGCTCATCAGCTTCTGCAGCGGGAGGTTCTGGCGGCGCATCGCACGGGCGATGGCTTCCTTGCCCTGTTCGATCGCCTCCTCGCGGCGCTCCTTTGTGAACCACCCGCGGATCTTGTTGCGGGCACGCGTGCTGGCGACGAATCCGAGCCAGTCCTGACTCGGACCGGCATCCGGGTTCTTCGAGGTGAAGACCTCGACCACATCACCGCTCTTGAGTTCCGATTCCAGCGGCACCAGACGACCGTTGACCTTCGCGCCCATCGTGCGATGGCCGATCTCGGTGTGGACCGCGTAGGCGAAGTCGACCGGAGTCGCACCGGCGGGGAGACCGATCACCCGGCCCTTCGGTGTGAAGACGTAGACCTCCTTCGCACCGATCTCGAAGCGGAGGGAATCGAGGAACTCGCCAGGATCTGCGGTCTCGGCCTGCCAGTCCGAGATGTGCGCCAGCCATGCCATGTCGTTATCGGACGCCCGCAGCTCGGTCTTGCCGCCGCCGTTCATCCGCTCCTTGTACATCCAATGCGCAGCGACACCGTACTCCGCCTGCTGGTGCATCTCATGCGTGCGGATCTGGATCTCCACCGTGCGCCCCGCCGGCCCGATGACCGTGGTGTGCAGCGACTGGTAGAGATTGAACTTCGGCGTGGCGATGTAGTCCTTGAAGCGACCGGGCAGCGGAGTCCACCGCGCGTGGATCGCACCCAGCACCGCGTAGCAGTCGCGAACGGAGCCGACCAGCACGCGGATGCCGATGAGGTCGTAGATGTCGTCGAACTCGCGACCGCGGATGACCATCTTCTGGTACACCGAGTACAGCTGCTTCGGGCGCCCCACGACCTTGCCGCGGATGCGGAGATCGCGGAGGTCCTCGTCGATCTCCTCGACGACCTGGTTCAGGTACTTCTCGCGCTGCGGGGTGCGCTGAGCGATGAGGCTGTGGATCTCGTTGTAGATCTTCGGGTGCAGCACCGCGAAGGAGAGGTCCTCCAGCTCGGACTTGATCGCCTGGATGCCGAGCCGATTCGCCAGGGGCGCATAGATCTCGAGCGTCTCCTTGGCCTTCTTCGCCGCCTTCTCCGGCGGCACGAAGCCCCAGGTGCGCGCGTTGTGCAGTCGGTCAGCCAGCTTGATCAGCAGCACGCGGATGTCTTTGGACATCGCGACGATCATCTTGCGGACGGTCTCGGCTTGGGCGCTCTCCCCGTACTTGACCTTGTCGAGCTTCGTGACGCCGTCGACGAGCATGGCGACCTCGTCGCCGAACTCGGCGGTCAGGTCGGTGAGGGCGTACCCGGTGTCCTCGACGGTGTCGTGGAGCAGCGCGGCGGCGATCGCCCGGGGGCCGAGGCCCATCTCGGCGAGGATCTGGGCGACCGCGAGCGGGTGCGTGATGTACGGCTCACCGCTCTGGCGCTGCTGCCCGGTGTGCTTCTCCTTGGCGACGGCGTACGCGCGCTCGATGACGGAGAAGTCGCCACGCGGGTGGTTGGCGCGGACAGTGCGGATCAGATTGTCGAGGTCGTTGACCCTGGATGCGCGCGAGAAGATGCGGGGAACCAGACGTCGCAGGCTGGACCCCTGCGAAGACGACTGCGTATCCGCCATCCACTCACCTCCGAACTACATCATCTTACGCGTGCCTGCGGGGCGTCGGCTCCGCCGGAGGAAGGCTCAGGCCTCGACGGCGGCCTTGTCGCGCGCCGCACGGATGCGCGCGTCGCGCTCCTTGAGCTGCGGCTCGTTTTCGCGGAACAGCGAGTACAGCGGAGCTGCGACGAACAGCGTCGAGTAGGTCGCGACCAGGATGCCGACGAAGATCGACAGCGAGATGTCGGTGAGCGACTCGGCACCGAGCCAGAAGGCGCCGATGAAGAGGACCGCGCCGACCGGCAGCGCAGCGACGACAGACGTGTTGATCGATCGGATGAGCGTCTGGTTCACCGCGAGGTTGACCGACTCGCCGAAGAGGCGGGCGGACTTCTCCCCGTCCTCCGAGGTGTTCTCCCTGATCTTGTCGAAGACGACCGTGGTGTCGTACAGCGAGTACGCGAGGATCGTGAGGAAGCCGATCACCGCCGCCGGGGAGATCTCGAATCCGGCGAGGGCGTAGACGCCGACCGTGATCACGAGGACGTCGAGCAGGCCGATGATCGCGGCCGCCGACATCTTCCAGGTGCGGAAGTAGATCGCGAGGATGAGGAAGGTCAGCGCCAGGAAGATCGCGAGACCCCAGAGGGACTGGCGAGTGACGTTCTCGCCCCAGGCCGGGCCGATGAACG
This sequence comes from Microbacterium croceum, assembly GCF_023091245.1. NCBI lineage: Bacteria > Bacillati > Actinomycetota > Actinomycetes > Micrococcales > Microbacteriaceae > Microbacterium > Microbacterium croceum. Next base: position 2,529,002 of record NZ_JAHWXN010000001.1, read on the forward strand.
ACGAGGTCACGGCGTCGGGCTCGACGTCGTAGGCCTTGGCGAGGGCGTTGGCGACCTGCTGGGTCTCGGCGGCGCTCATCTGGTCGGTCTGGACGCGCACGTCCTTGTCGCTGACGATGACGACCTTGGTCGCCGCTCCCGGCACCACCGAACGCACGGCTTCGGAGGCGATGTCCTGGTCGCGGCTGTCCGGCGCCTGCACGGTGAACTGTGAGCCGCCGGTGAACTCGATCGAGAACTGGATCGGGCGGATCAGCGGCACGAGTGCAGAGCCCACCACGAGGATGATCGCGATGATGAACCACAGGCGACGCTTGCCGACGAACGGGAAGGAGGTCTTTCCGCTGTAGAGGTTGTTGCCGAACTCATTCATGGAAGGCATCAGTTGTCTCCCTCACTTCCGGCTGTCGTCGATCTGTCATTCGAGAGTGCCTCTGCGCGCTTGCGCTCGGCGATGGTCTGCCGACGATCGGCCTCGCCGCGCGAGCGGGCGTTCTTCGCCCCACGCCCGGCCGACGCGGTCGCCACCTCACGGTACGCGGAACGGCTGCGGTAGACCGCTCCCAGGGCCTCGGGGTCGAGACCGGACAACTTGTGGCCACCGCCGAAGAACCTCGTGCGGGCGAGCAGCTGCATGACCGGGTGCGTGAAGATCACGAAGATGAAGACGTCGATCAGGGTCGTCAAGCCCAGAGTGAACGCGAAGCCCTTCACCGTGGCATCGGCCAGGATGTACAACACGACCGCGGCCAGGATGTTGATCGACTTGGAGATGTAGATCGTGCGCTTCGCGCGACCCCAGCCGTCCTCGACCGCCGCCGTGATCGACTTGCCGTCACGCAACTCATCTCGGATTCTCTCGAAGTACACGATGAACGAGTCCGCCGTGAATCCGATCGACACGATGAGACCGGCCACACCCGCGAGCGACAGGCGGAAGCCGAGTCGCCAGGCCAGGATGCAGATGATGATGTAGGTGAGCACAGCCATCACTGTGATCGACGCGATGATCACCGACCCGAGCGCCCGATACACGATCAGCGAATAGAGGGCGACCAGCGCGAGACCGATCAGACCCGCGATCAGACCGATCTGCAGCTGCTGAGTGCCGAGGGTCGCCGAGATCGTGTCCGAGCTCTGCACCGTGAAGCTGAGGGGAAGCGCGCCGAATTTGAGCTGGTCGGCGAGAGTCGTCGCCGACTCCTGGGTGAACGATCCGGAGATGCTGGGGCGTCCGTCGAGGATCACGCCGTTCATCCGCGGCGCAGAGATGACACTGCCATCGAGCACGAACGCGAACTGATCGCGCGGGGCCAGGCCGTCGATGCGGTTCTGATTCAGGCGCGTGCTGACCTTGCCGAAGGCGTCGGCGCCCTCGCCGTTCATGGTGAGCTGCACCAGCCACGCACCCGACTTGGGGTCTCGGCCGCTGGTCGCGTCTTCGATCGCCGTGCCGGTGAGCTCGGTCGGGCCGAGGAGGTACTTGGTCTGTCCGCTGGGGTCGCACGCGATCAGCGGCTGCTCCTTCGGCGCGTTCGAGGCGTCGTTCGCGGGGTCGCTGCAGTCATAGGCGAGGAACTCCGCCTGCAGCTTCGGCGTGACCCAGGAGAGGTCGCTGCCGTCGGTCGGCTCCGGTGAAGGCGTCGACTCGAGGGTGGGATCCGGGGTCGGGAACGGCGTCGCCACGCCGTCCTCGCCGGTGAACTCCGTGGCTGCCCCGGTCGTGGCCAACACCGCGCGGAACTCGAGCTGCGCGCTCGACTGGATCCGCTCGCGGGTCTGCTCATCGGCCGGTCCGGGGATCTGGACGACGATGTTCCGCCCGCCCTCGGTGGTGATGTCCGCCTCCGCGACGCCCGAGGCGTCGACGCGCTGACGGATGATGGCTGCCGCCTGGTTGAGCTGTTCCGCCGAAGGGTCTGCGCCGTCTTCCGTCTCGGCGCTCAGCACGATCTGCGTGCCGCCCTGCAGGTCGAGTGCGAGCTCCGGCGCCCAGGAGCTCGCCGGATCGCCGTTGCTGTCCGTGAAGACGTAGACGCCGAGTGAGTTGATGCCGAACAGCACGCCCGTCACGAGGAGCAGGCCGAGGAGGACCCGCCAGGCGTGACGGACCGGAGAGGATGAAGCCACGTGTGTTCAGCTTTCTGAGATGCCGGAATTACGAAGTAGCGCGCGGAGGCGGAGGATTACTTGTCGTCTGAGTCGCGCTCGAGACGCGCACGCGTCTCTTCCGGCGTCTCGACATCGACGGCCGGGGCGGCAGCATCGTCGGCCACGACCTCGTCGACGACGACGTCCTTGGGCTCGACGATGCGCAGGATCGCCTGGCTGTGCACCTCGATGATGGTTCCGGGAGCGATCTCGACGAGTGCCGGGGAGTCGAGGTCTTCGGGGTCGTAGGCCACGATCGTGCCGTAGATGCCGCCCTGGAGGAGCACCTTCACGCCGGGAACGGTCTTGGTGGCCTTCTCCTCCTGCTCCGCCTTCATCGCCTTCGTGCGCTTGCGCGTGTTGAAGATCATGAAGACGAGGAGGACGGCGAGAAGACCGAAGAGGAGGAATTCCATGGGCATGGGTGCAGCGCCTTTCTCAGGTGCGCACTCCAGCCATTGGGCGCGCAGAGGTATCCGGGAAGTCTTCAGCGATTATAGGTCATCAAGGCGGAGCGTCCCGTCGGGGTGCGGCACCCCGAGGTGCGCGTATGCCTCCGGCATGGCCACCCGACCCCGCGGAGTACGCCCGAGGAAACCGATCCGCACGAGATACGGCTCTACGACGCTCTCGACCGTCTCGCCCTCCTCGCCGACGGCGACGGCGAGCGTGCTGAGTCCGACTGGACCGCCGCGGAACCGGCGCACGAGCGCTTCCAGCACCGCGCGGTCGAGCCTGTCGAGCCCGATCGGGTCGACATCGTACAGCTCGAGAGCCGCACGCACATCGGAGATGGTGGCGGCTCCCCCGCCGTGCACCAGCGCGTAATCGCGCACGCGGCGCAGCAATCTGTTCGCGATGCGCGGAGTTCCTCGGGATCGACGCGCGATCTCCGACAGCGCGTCCGTCGGCACGTCCACGCCGAGCACGGCAGCCGATCGCGCGATGACCTGTTCGAGCTCGAACTCCTCGTAGAACTCCAGATGGCCGGTGAAGCCGAAGCGGTCGCGCAGCGGGTTCGGGAGCAGGCCGGATCGGGTCGTCGCGCCGACGAGCGTGAACGGTGCCAGCTCGAGAGGGATGCTCGTGGCACCCGCACCTTTGCCCACCATGATGTCGATGCGGTAGTCCTCCATCGCGAGGTACAACATCTCCTCGGCCGAGCGCGCCATCCGGTGGATCTCATCGATGAACAGGACCTCGCCGGGCACCAGGCTCGACAGCAGCGCGGCGAGGTCGCCAGCGTGCTGGATGGCGGGGCCGCTCGACAGGCGCAGCGGTCGCTCGCTCTCGTGCGCGACGATCATCGCCAGCGTGGTCTTGCCGAGCCCCGGAGGGCCGGCGAGCAGGATGTGATCTGCGGGGCGGCTTTGGATGCGGGCCGCGTCGAGCAGCAGCTGCAGCTGTCCTCGTACCTTCTGCTGACCCACGAACTCACCGAGATTCGACGGACGCAAGGCGCCCTCGATCGCGAGCTCGGTCTCGTCGACCGGCTCAGTGGCGTCCAGGGCGTCAGCCACGCGTCTGACCTGCCTGCGCGGGACCGAGCAGGGCGAGCGTACGGCGCAGAAGCGCAGACACCGAGTCCCGCTCGGCATCGGTCGCCTCGGCCGCGGTCTGCGCCGCAGCCTCCGTCGCGACCTTGTCGGACCAGCCGAGTCCGACCAGCGCCGCGGCGACCTGGGTGACGACGTCGGTCGATCCTGCGCCGGTCGCCTTCGAGCTGGGAGCCACCGGCTGCACCTTTCCTGCCAGCTGCAGCACGATGAGCTTCGCGGTCTTCGGGCCGATGCCCGAGACGCGCCGGAACGGCGCATCGTCCTCCGCCGTCACCGCTTCGGCGATCTGGTCCACTGTCATGTGCGAGAGCACGCCGAGCGCGGACTTCGGCCCCACACCGGTGACGCTGATCAGCAGGCCGAAGATCTCGAGCTCGCTCCGGTCCGCGAAACCGTAGAGCGAGAGGGCATCCTCGCGCACGATGAGGCTGGTGTGCAGGAGCAGGCGCTCGCCGACGGTCGCCGTGTGCGGGATGTCGGCGGGCACGGAGACGGAGAACCCGACGCCGCCCACGTCGATGACGACCTGGTCGGCCGCCGTGTGCAGGACGACGCCGTGCAGGGAAGAGATCATCCCCTCAGCCTACGACCCCGATCGTAGGTATGTTCGAGCGACACGCTCCGCATCGGCCCACGCGCGCTGGGCCGGCGTCAGCGACGTCTGACCGGAGGCGCCGGCGGTCCCCCGCCGCCACGCGTGACACAGCGCGATCGCAAGGGCGTCCGCCGCGTCCGCCGGCTGCGGCGGGGCGTCCAGGCGCAGGATGCGGGCGATCATCGCCTGCACCTGGCGCTTGTCTGCCGCACCGTATCCGGTGACCGCTGCCTTGACCTCGCTCGGCGTGTGCGTCGCCGCGGGTAGACCGGCCTCCGCGGCGACCAGGAGCGCGACCCCACTCGCCTGGGCCGTCCCCATCACCGTGTGCGTGTTCTGCTGCGCGAACACGCGCTCGACCGCGACGGCGTCGGGACGATGTGCGGCGATCGCCTCGCGGATGCCCGCAGCGACGATCGCGAGACGATCGCCGATCTCGGCATCCGGCGACGAGCGGATGACGCTCACATGCACGAGGGTGCCGCGGCGGGTGCGGTCGACGTCGACGATGCCGACACCGCAGCGGGTGAGGCCGGGGTCGATGCCGAGCACGCGCAGAGAGGAGGTCACTCCCCCAGGCTAGGCCGGAGGGAGTGCACGAGCCGTTCGGCGCGCCTAGGCCTCGTCGTTCTCCAGCTCGGCCTGCACCTCAGGGGTGAGGTCGAAGTTGGTGAACACGTTCTGCACGTCTTCGCTGTCTTCGAGAGCGTCGATCAGGCGGAAGATCTTGCGCGCCGTGTCGGCGTCGATCTCGACCTTGAGGTTCGGGACGAACTCGACGTCAGCCGACTCGTAGTCGATGCCGGCCTCCTGCAGCGCACTGCGCACCGTGACCAGGTCAGTCGCCTCGGTGATGATCTCGAAGCCCTCGGCGTGCGGCTCGATCTCCTCGGCGCCTGCCTCGAGCGCGGCCATCATGACGTCGTCCTCGGTGGTGCCTTCGGAGCCGACGACGATGACGCCCTTGCGGCTGAAGTTGTATGCCACGCTCCCCGGGTCGGCGAGCGTGCCGCCGTTGCGGCTCAGAGCCGTGCGGACCTCGGCGGCGGCACGGTTCTTGTTGTCGGTCAGACACTCGATCATGAGGGCGACGCCGTTGGGACCGTAGCCTTCGTACATGATCGAGAGGTATTCGACGGCTTCTCCGCCGATGCCCGCGCCACGCTTCACCGCGCGGTCGATGTTGTCCTTGGGGACGGACGTCTTCTTCGCCTTCTGCACCGCGTCGAACAGCGTCGGGTTGCCCTGCAGATCAGGCCCGCCGAGCTTCGCCGCGACCTCGATGTTCTTGATGAGCTTGGCCCAGGACTTGGCGCGCCTGGAGTCGATGATGGCCTTCTTGTGCTTCGTGGTCGCCCACTTGGAATGCCCGGACATTAGTCTCCGCTCGTCGTGTCCGCCCCAGAGCTCGCGCCCAGGGCATCGTCTATTCTAACGAACTGCCGTGGCCGGACATGCGTACGGGATCAGCCGGGCGTCAGAGATGCGTCTTGCATCGCGAACATGAGGATCAGGACCGCACCCGCGCGGCCGTGCGGCGCCCTTTCCCCGCTCACCTGGATCGCATCCCCCGGCGTGAGACACGTCTGATCAGACGCCTCCCCCGGCAGGCAGCCCCACCTTCGGTCGGGCCCACGAACGACCGCGGGTGTCCTTCAGGATGTCGTACTCGACGTCGACGTGCGGTTCGATCGCGCTGTACTTGTCGTTCGGCGCACCGATCACGAGCTGGAAACCCAGACCCCGCCATGCTCCGATCGCGCGCTTCGTGAAATGCGCGTCCGCCTTGATCAGCGCCTCGTCCATGAACACCGGCGCATACCGTGGACGCACAGCGCCCGCATCGCCGAGCTGGTACCGCAACGCTGCACCCACGATGAAGGCCACGAGTTCCTGCGACTCTCCCCCGGACTTCTCACCGATGTGGTCGTAGAGTGCCACATGCTCCCGCGTCGTGGCGTGGATCCGCTCGGCACTCACCCTGACGTGGTTGCGCACATCGATGAGCTCCGCGAAGTCCGGCGCCGTCCGGCGCATCCGAGAGATCAGACGGCTCATCCTGCGGTACACGCTCTCGCGCTCTGCGTCGGTCGCTGCTGCGTCGATGAGACCGCGCACCTCGCGCAGCTCCTTGCGGAACCGTCTGCGTGCCTCCGACTGATTCTCCCGCGGCGTGATCTGCAGGCGGTGCTCATCGTCGTAGAACGGCAATGCCTCCATGATCGTGTTGATCGGGTCGATGCGGTTCTTGATCTCTCGCAGGGATCGGCTGAGGTTCGAGTCCAGACTCGTCAGATCGTTGCCGGACAGCTTGAGGAGGCTGTCCCGCCATTCAGACTCCAGCTCGTGCAGGCCGCTGGTCTCCAGCGCGTCGAGGATCCCCACGAACTCGGCGACCGATTCGTCGGGGTCGGGCAGGAGGGTGAGGGTGTCCCAACGCTCGAGGAAACTCGTCATCAGTCGTCGCATCTGCTCGCGCTGGTCGGCGTGCGCGGCGGCCGCGGAGGTGCGGTCTTCCAGAAGCCTGGTCGCCGCGCTGCGCAGAGCGGAGTCGAGGTGGGCCAGGCGCTCCGATGCACTGACGCTGACGGCCATATCGGCGCCGAGGAAGCGCGCATCGAGGAAGGAGCGGTGGCGCTCCTCGACGGTGAGCTCTGCGGCCTCCGCGGCATCCACGATCCGCTGGCAGGCGTCGACCTGCTCGGTCACCTCCACCCACCGGTCCTCTGCGACCATGAGCTCACCACCGAGACGAGCGTTCTCGTCACGAAGGCTCCCCACCCGGACTCTGAGGTCCTCGGCGCGGCGCCGCATCTCCGCGATGTGCGGATTCGCGTCGGCGACCTCCGCCTCGACGGCCAGCCACCTGTCCCGCTCGGCTGCCACGGCGTCGACATCGACATGCTCCCAGCTCAGATCCTCGATCTTGGCCTGAGCCTTCGATCGCGATTCGATCCGGTCGAGTGCGGCCTCCGCGTCCGCTGCCGCCGACCGCGCCGTCTCGAGCGCGCGCTCGGCGCTGCCGATCAGCTCGTCCAGTTCCCGTAGGCGACGCTCGTTCGAGAACCCCAGCACGTTGGTTCGCCCATGCCCACCGTGAGACCCGCCGCTGCCCCGTGAGACCTGCCCTGCGATGGTGAGCGCCTTCGAGTGCGCGGACAGGTCAGCGGTCGAGTCGACGCACACGAAACCGAAGCGTTCCTCGAGGCGCTGCTGCAGCCACCCGGTGAAGACGGTCGACCGATGATCCAGGCGTCCGGGAAGCGTCCGCGGGTCGGCGTTGCGGGTTTCGGGCAGGCCGGTGTGCACGCCTTCGTACGTGATCCGCTCCGGAGTGCGCACGGAGTCGATCGCGGCGCGGAAACGAGCGAGATGGGCCTCGTCGATCAGGAGGGTTCTCGCGAATCCGCCGAGGGCGAGATTGAACGCCTCTCGCCACGGCTCGAACTCCGTGCGCACTTCCACGAGCTCGCCGACGAAGGGCAGGTCCGTGATGTCGAGGGAGGCTGCCTCTGCGAGCAGCGCGCGCGATTCGTGCAGGCGCGCGGGGATGCTGCCGCGGACGCCGTCCGCTTCCGCGCGTTCGGTCCGCAGCGCACGCAGCTCCGTCTCGGCCGTGCGCCGGGCGGACTCTGCCTCGGCGAAGGTCGCTCTGGCTGCGCGTATGCCGCCATCCGGCGCGGAACTGCGGAATTCGGCGAGAAGGCCGTCGAACTCTTCTGCTGTCCTCACCTCGACGCCCAGCTCGCCGATGATAGCGTCGAAGCGCTCGCGCTCCCGCTGCACGTCCTCCCAGCGACGGGTGACGGCGCGCAGTTCGCGCTGCGCCGTCTCGAGACGGTCGCCGCCCGACTGCCGCGCGACGTCCAGGAGCCCGTCCCGCTCGGACTCCGCCGCGTCGATGAGCGCGCGCTTCTCACGCACGGCGAGTTGGAGGGCACGAGTTCGTTCGCGCAGCTCGGTCTCGACCTCGCGCAGCAGATCGAGCCGACGCTCGGCACTCCACAGCGCCGCGAGCGACGTCGGCTCGGAGAAGACCCCGACCTCGTCCACGACCCGCATGCGCTCCGCGGCGGCCTCGATGCGCTGCGAGATCCCGCGGATCGGCTCCAGGGCTGCCACCTGCTGCTTGGCGACCAGCATGCGTGTGCGCGTGCTCTCCAGCTCATCGAAGTGCGCGACCACCGCATCGGCGGTCGCCATCGTCTCGGGCTCATCGAGCACGAGCTTCTTGTAGAGGTCGTCGACCGTGGTGATCTGCTGACCGGCCTGGATGCGGGCCAGCAGACTGATGGCCTTCGCGCCGGAGCCGGCAGCGCCGATGCCGAGCACGGCGTGCAGGCGTGCCGAGAACTCGCGGTCGGTCGACACCGGCTCGAGCCCCGTCGCGCGCACCGACGCGTCGCTGAGCCGTTGCACCGCCGTCTGCTCGAGCCGCGCGAGGTCGAAGGCGCCGTCGATCGTGGCGCGCAGCCTCGTGGTGTCCTCCAACGTCCGAGCATCCGCGGGGATGTACCAGCCGCGGACAGCGGTGAAGCGCGAACCGTCGTGGTCCAGCCAGGTCATCGAGACCGCGCTCCAGGTATCTTCCCCGTCGCCGCGCAGGACACGCAGCTTCGTGCCTTCGTCGGTACGGGACTCGTCGATCTTGCCTCGCCCGTACGAGAGGATGTTCCGCTGCTCCTCTCCGCGGGGACGCCCCGTGACACCGCCGTTGGACGCACCGTTGAACGGAGTCGTGTGCGGCATCATCAGCGCGATGTAGCCGTCCATGAGCGTGGACTTCCCCGATCCCGATCCCCCGCACAGCAGGGTCGCGTCCGGCGAGAAGCGCACTCGATGGGGACCGCCGTCGTAACCGCCCCAGTTGATGAGCTGCAGTTCTTCGGCGATCCACTGCTGTCCGCGAGAGCTCGCGGGGATCAGCCCGAAGAGCGTGTCCATCATCGTCATCGCGCCTCCACCGCCTGGGCACGAAGCCACTCCCGCAACTCCCTGAGCGTCTCGGCGCTGAGCACGATCTCGACGAGCGCAGTGATGCGATACCGCCCGCTGGTCTCTTCCTGCACGATGCCCTCTCGGTCCAACCGATCCAGTGCGCTGCGGATCGCCCGCTGCTGTTTCGCGGTTCCGCCGTCGACATCGGCGAAGTAGCTGAGCACGGTCTGCTCGATGTCCTCGATGTCGATCCGCACGGACCCTTCGCCCGACGCGGACTCGCGCTGATAGACCGTCCGCAGGTGCACGAGCACCAGCGTCTCGGTGCGCGAGTACGGCGAGTCCTTCAGCAGCACGGGCATCTCCACCTCATCCGAGCGCAACTGCTGCTTGTAGGCGAATCCTCGAGCGTGGTCGATGATCAGCCGCAGGTAGATGTCATTGAGTCGGGATTCGATCACCTGCTGGTGCTCGATGAGCAGGGTCCACTCGCGGCGGTTGCGCTCCATCGAGATGAACCGGCGCTGCAGGAGATGCACGAGCACGCGCCTGATCTCCGGGTCGAGCGTGCCACGGTCCCCCGGGAAATGCGCCTCGAGGTCCTCCTCCATCGCCGTCGGATCGATGAACCCTTCGTCTCCACCGGCCGGGGTGAGATCGTCGTCACTCAACTGCATCCTCCTTCGTGCTGCGCGCCGTGACCGCACCGAACGCGAAGCGGCGAGTCGTGCCGTCCGGTCGCAGCGTGTCGACGGTCGAGATCCCTGCACCGTCCGTGAGTCCGTTGCGGTGAGCGATCTCGAGCAGACCGAGAAGGTCGACAGGGCGTCGAGTCGAGTCGGGAACCGCGCGGAACGCGTCGGCGAGATCGAACTCCGCTTCGAGCCCGGAGACGTACTCCTCGAGCTCGGCATACCTCGGCCCACCCCACGCGCGTGTGTCGTGATCGAGGAAGTCGATCTCGTCGGCGTCGACGAGGGGCGCGGGGGCGCGCGGTGGACGGACGTCACCGGCCGTCTGACGCAGATGCCCCAGGTCGACCAGCGGCATGCTGCGCACCGGGTCGACGATCGTGCCCGGCCCCGACCACCCGTGGAGCCCGGCGATCACGTCGCGCAGGAGATCGTCGATCTGACGATCGCGCAGCGGATCGTGCGTCTTCACCTGACCGGTGATGACGTGTGAGGCACGTCGCTGTGCCGACAGCACCTCTTCCACGCCCAGTTCGACCCGTCGGCCGATCGCATCGAGCTCGGCCCGCTGCGTGCCGTCCAGCATGCGCGCGAAACGCTGGCCCAGGAGTCCGCGAAGCTGCTCGGTGAGGGCGTCGATGCGATCGGGGTCGCCGATCAGTCGCAGTGCTCCGGCGAACGCGCGCCCCTCGGGTGTCGACTGCATCACGTCCTGCGCACGCTGGAGGTACTCGCGCAGGACCTCGCTCGTCGGCCGCTCGTCCCGCCGGAGATGCGCGACGACGTCGCGCTGCATGGATCTGAGCGACTCGGCCACCCGCGTGAAGTCGGCCGGGAGCTCGCGAGCGAGATGCAGGACGTTCTCCGCCTCCTCGAGGAGCTCTTCGTCGTCTGCCGGAGCCGAGAGTCCGGTCTGCTCGATGCGAGCGATCTCGGCATCGACCGCCTCACGCTCCGCGCGCAGTCTCGACAACCGGCGAACCGGGTCGACCTCCGCGTTCACCGAAAGACGCTCCACAGCCTCGAGCAGCGTGCGCACACGTGAGTTCGACACCCGCGTACGACCTCCGCCGGTGCGGCCCGATATCTCGAGTGCTGCGACGGCATGTGCCGACAGCCGGTAGACCTCGGTGTCGTCGTCGATCTGCTGGATCAGCCAGCCCAGACGCACCCAGTTGCGGCACACGTCGCGCGCGCTCCCCGAAGGCAAGCGCCGGTCGTCCTCGTCGTCATACCCTGCCGCGCGGAGCTCGTCGAGCACCTCCGCGAGTTCCGCATGCGCATCCGCGACCGCGACCGATGCCCGGTCGGCGCTGAACAGCAGCGTGAGAGACGCCACGACGAACGGAGCGAAACGACCGTGAAGCAGATCGAGCGTCGGAGTGCTGAAAGCGGTGACGGCACGTGCATACGCTGCCTCAGCCCTGGATCCCGTCACTCACAAGAGAATAGTCCGAGCTCGGCCACCTGCCGGTCGCGCGCAGACGCACGGCGGGTCGCTCCGCACCCTGTGTCAACCGGCGACGCGACCCCGAACGGTCTCGAGGAAGCGGGCGTGGAAGCGTGTCTCGCCATCGACCTCCGGGTGGAAGCTGGTACCGAGCAGGGCGCCCTGCTGCACGGCGACGATCGTGCCGTCCGCCAGCGACGCCAGCACGTCGACGTCTGCCCCGACGCGCTCCACGATCGGCGCCCGGATGAAGGTCGCGTGCACCGGGGGGTCACCGAGGACGGGTACAGCGATCTCGGTCTCGAACGACTCGGTCTGGCGTCCGAAGGCGTTGCGCCGCACGGCGATGTCCATCCCGCCGAACGACTGCTGTCCGTCGATGCCGTCGAGCACCGTGTCGGCGAGCAGGATCAGGCCGGCACAGGTCCCGTACACGGGCAGTCCGGCCGTGATCGCGGCTCTGATGGGCTCGCGCATGCCGAAGATGCGCGAGAGCTTGTCGATCACGCTCGATTCGCCGCCGGGGATGACCAGCCCATCGACCGCGGCGAGCTCCTGCGGGCGCCGGACGAGCACGACGTCGGCGCCCAGGCCCGCGAGCAGGGCGGCATGCTCGCGCACATCGCCCTGCAGCGCCAGGACGCCGACGCGAGTGCTACCAGCCACGCTCGGCCAGGCGGTGCGGCGCCGGCAGGTCGGACACGTTGATGCCGACCATCGCTTCGCCGAGTCCGCGGGAGACCTCGGCGATGACCTTCGCGTCGTCGTAGAAGGTGGTGGCCTTGACGATGGCCTTGGCGCGTTCCACCGGGTTGCCCGACTTGAAGATGCCGGAGCCGACGAACACGCCGTCGGCGCCGAGCTGCATCATCATCGCCGCGTCTGCGGGCGTCGCGACGCCGCCGGCGACGAACAGCACGACCGGGAGCTTGCCGGTCTCCGCGATCTCCGCGACCAGCTCGTAGGGCGCCTGCAGCTCCTTCGCGGCGACGAACAGCTCGTCCTTCGTCAGAGCCGTCAGGGCGGCGATCTCGCCGCGGATCTTGCGGATGTGCTTCATCGCCTCCGAGACGTCGCCCGTCCCTGCCTCACCCTTGGAGCGGATCATCGCGGCACCCTCGTTGATGCGACGGAGCGCCTCGCCCAGGTTGGTCGCGCCGCAGACGAAGGGCACGGTGAAGCCGTACTTGTCGATGTGGTTGACGTAGTCGGCGGGCGAGAGCACCTCGGACTCGTCGATGTAGTCGACGCCGAGCTCCTGCAGCACCTGGGCTTCGACGAAGTGCCCGATGCGCGCCTTCGCCATGACCGGGATCGAGACGGCGTCGATGATGCTGTCGATCATGTCGGGGTCGCTCATCCGCGAGACGCCGCCCTGCGCCCGGATGTCGGCGGGTACACGCTCGAGCGCCATAACGGCGACGGCACCGGCGTCCTCGGCGATCTTCGCCTGCTCGGCGGTCACGACGTCCATGATGACGCCGCCCTTGAGCATCTCTGCGAGCCCGCGCTTGACGCGCGCGGATCCGGTGGTGGCCTGTTCGGTGCTGGACATGACGTTCCTCTCGGTGAGCCGATCGACGCAGCTCTTGGCGTGATCCGAAGATAACTTTGATCTATGTCAAAAGATAGCATCGTCCGACACGACCTAGAATCGGTCCTGAGGACACATGAGCGACGACATCCGAGGGACCACCGCAGCCGACATCGCCGACAGCGTGCGCGCCCTCCGTGAACGTGGTGTGCTGCGGCCGGGGAGCGTGCTCCCTCCGGTGCGCGAGCTCGCCGCGACGCTCGGGGTCAATCGGAACACGGCCGTATCCGCATACCGCCAGCTCGCGCAAGCGGGGCTCGTGGTGTCGCGCGGACGGGCCGGCACCGTCATCGCCGGTGTGGATGCCGTGGCACAGGAGGGCTACGCCTCCGACACGGTGCTCCGGGACGTCGCGACCGGCAACCCCGATCCCGCATTGATCCCCGATCCCACCCCGGCGCTCGCCACCGTCGCCGGGCGACCCGTGCTCTACGGTGAGCCCGTGATCGACCGCGGACTCGATGCGTGGGCACGCGAGTGGGTCGCGCCCGACCTCAGTGACACCGACTTCCGGATCACCGTGACCAGTGGCGCGGTCGATGCGGTCGAGCGGCTGCTCGCCCAGGCGCTGACCCGCGACGACGCGGTCGCGCTGGAGGACCCGTGCTTCCTCGCCAGCATCCACACTGTGCGTCTCGGCGGCTATCGCGCGGTGCCGGTGCCCGTCGACGCGGAGGGAATGACCGTCGAGGGTCTGCGCGCCGCGCTCGCCGCCGGGGTCCGCGCCGTCATCTGCACGCCGCGGGCGCAGAACCCCACGGGCGCCAGCCTGTCGGCGCAGCGCGCCGCCGAGCTGCGTGAGGTGCTCGTCGATCACCCGTACGTGCTCCTGATCGAGGACGACCACTTCTCGATGCTGTCGCAGCGGCCCTACGAGTCGCTCATCGGACCGGGACACCGCCGCTACGCCCTGGTGCGTTCGGTGTCGAAGTTCCTCGGACCCGACATGTGCCTCGCCATCGCGGCGACGGATTCCGAGACCGCAGACCGGCTCGCGATGCGCCTGAGCCCCGGCACGACGTGGGTGAGCCATCTGCTGCAGCGCCTCGCGCTCGCGCAGCTGACAGACGCCGACGTCTCCGCCCGCGTCGCCGCTGCCGGCGTGCACTACGCCACCCGCAACGCGGCGTTCACCGCCCGTCTGCGCGAACACGGGATCGACGCACCTGTCACCGACGGGCTCAGCCTCTGGATCGAGCTCCCGCGCCCGGCTCGCGTCGTCGTGGAGCGACTGATGCGTCGCGGGTGGCTCGCCCGGACCGGCGACGAATTCGCGCTCGGTGACCGGGCGGAGCCGTCCCACCACCTGCGCCTCACCGTGCACGACCTCTCCGACGACGATGCGGCCACGCTCGTCACCGATCTCGTCGCGGCAGTGCGATGACCCCTCGACGCGCACAGCAGTGCGCCCTGAATGAAAGGATCGGGAGATGAAGATCCTCTCCATCCAGTCCGCCGTCGCCTACGGCCATGTCGGGAACTCGGCAGCGGTCTTCCCGCTGCAGCGCATCGGGGTGGAGGTGCTCCCGGTCTACACCGTGAACTTCTCCAACCACACCGGCTACGGCGCCTGGCGCGGCCCTCTGATCGCTCCCGACGACGTGCGGGAGGTCATCACCGGTATCGAGGAGCGCGGGGTCTTCGGCCAGATCGACGCGATCCTCAGCGGCTACCAGGGCGGCGAGGGCATCGGCGATGTGATCATCGAGGCCGTCGCGAGGGTGAAGGCAGCGAACCCCGCGGCGCTCTACGCCTGCGACCCGGTGATGGGCAACGCCAAGTCCGGGTGCTTCGTCGCTCCCGCCATCCCGGTGCTGCTGCGCGAGAAAGTCGTGCCGGTGGCCGACATCATCACACCGAACCAGTTCGAGCTGGGCTTCCTCACCGACACCGAACCCGACACGCTGGAGTCCACCCTGGCCTCCGTCGATCTCGCGCATGCGATGGGCCCACGCACCGTCCTGGTGACCAGTGTCGAACGGCCCGATCGCGAAGAGGGCACGATCGAGATGCTGGCCGCCGACGAGCACGGCGCCTGGATCGTGCAGACCCCTCATCTGCCGATGAAGGCGAACGGCTCGGGCGACGTCACCGCGGCACTGTTCACCGCCCACTATGTCGAGACCGGCAGCGCGAAGACCGCACTCGAGCGCACCGCGTCGAGCGTGTACGACCTGCTCAAGGCCACGCTCGAATCAGGAGAGCGCGAGCTCCTCCTCGTCGAGGCGCAGGAATTCTACGCGAACCCGCAGATGCAGTTCACCGCGCGTCAGGTTCGCTAGGCCACGCGTTCGCCACGGCCTCCCGCACCTCACCGAGGAGCTGCGGGAGCGCCTTGGTCTTGGCGATGATCGGGAAGAAGTTCGCATCCGACGTCCACCGCGGCACGATGTGCTGGTGCAGATGCCCATCGACACCCGCGCCGGCGACCGCTCCCTGATTCATGCCCAGGTTGAAGCCGTCGCAGTGCGACACCTCGCGCAGCACACGCATGCCGATCTGGGTGAGCGCACCGATCTCGGCGACCTCCTCCGGCGTCGCCTGATCGTACGTGGCGATGTGCCGATACGGACACACCAGCAGATGACCCGAGTTGTACGGGAACAGATTCAGCAGCACGTAGGCCGTCTCGCCACGCGCGACGATCAGACGCTCGGCGTCCGGGTGCTTCGGGGCCTCGCAGAACGGGCACTCCTCGCGCAGCGGCTCGGGCCCCGCCTGGATGTACGCCATCCGATGCGGGGTCCACAGCCGCTGGAACTCGTCGGGCACACCGGCGAGATGGCCGGCGTCCTCGACCATCTCAGACACCGGCCGGTCCCTGAGCGAGCGGAGCGAGACGAAGGGTCACACCAGATCCCCTGCGGTCTGCACGAGCGCATGCGTGTCGATCGCCGCGCGGATGCGGGCCACGGCATCCGCGATCGGCACACCGTTCTCCTGCGTGCCGTCGCGGTAGCGGAACGAGACGGTGCCGGCAGCGCGGTCCTGTTCGCCGGCGATCAGCAGCAGCGGAACCTTGCCGGTCGTGTGCGTGCGGATCTTCTTCTGCATCCGGTCATCCGACGTGTCGAGCTCGGCGCGCACCCCGGAGTCCCGCAGCGTGCGGATGACATCGCCGAGGTAGTCGGCGAAGTCGTCTGCGACCGGGATGCCGACGACCTGCACCGGCGACAGCCACACCGGGAAGTCACCGGCGTAGTGCTCGAGCAGGATCGCGAAGAACCGTTCGATCGAGCCGAACAGCGCGCGGTGGATCATGATCGGACGCTTCTTCTGCCCGTCCTTGTCCATGAACTCGAGGTCGAAGCGCTCTGGCAGGTTGGGATCGACCTGCACGGTAGACAGCTGCCACGTGCGGCCGATCGCATCGCGCGTCTTCAGGTCGATCTTGGGTCCGTAGAACGCGGCCTCGCCCGGCACCTCGGTGAGCTTCAGCCCGGACGCGACGGCGACGCGGCGGAGAGCGTCGGTCGACGACTCCCAGAACTCGTCGGAGCCGATCCACTTCGATTTCTCGTCGTCCTTCATCGACAGCTCGAGCTCGAAATCGGTGAGGCCGAAGTCGCGGAGCATCGAGAGGATGAAATCGAGCACCTTCGCGACCTCGCCCTCCAGCTGGTCGGGCGTGACGAACAGGTGCGAGTCATCCTGAGTGAAGCCGCGCACACGGGTCAGTCCGTGCAGCGCACCGGAGAGCTCGTTGCGGTACACCGTGCCGTTCTCGGCGAAACGCAGCGGCAGGTCGCGGTAGCTGCGTGCACGTTCCTTGTAGATCAGGATGTGCATCGGGCAGTTCATGGGCTTGAGGTAGTAGTCCTGGCCCTGCTTGGTGATGTGGCCCTCGTCGTCGCGCTCCTCGTCCATGACGATCGGCGGGAACATGCCGTCCTTGTAGGTGACGAGGTGGTTCGAGGTGAGGAAGAGGTCCTCCTTCGAGATGTGCGGCGTGTACACGTAGGTGTAGCCGCCCTCGATGTGGCGCTTGCGCGCGTGCTGCTCCATCTCGCCGCGGATCATGCCACCGCGCGGGTGCCACACCGACAGTCCGGAACCGATCTCCTCGGGGAACGAGAACAGGTCGAGTTCCTTGCCCAGGCGACGGTGATCACGCTTGGCCGCCTCTTCGAGGCGGTGCTGATAGGCGCGCAGCTCGTCCTTGGTGGGCCAGGCCGTACCGTAGATGCGCTGCAGCTGCGGGTTCTTCTCACTGCCGCGCCAGTAGGCCGCGGCGATGCGCGTGAGGTCCCAGCCGTTGCCGATCATGCGCGTGTTGGGCAGGTGCGGTCCGCGGCAGAGGTCCTTCCAGACGACCTCGCCGTCGCGCGTGGTGTTGTCGTAGATCGTCAGCTCGCCCTCGCCGACCTCGACGGAAGCGCCCTCGGCGGCCTCCTTCCCGCCCTTCAGGCCGATCAGCTCGAGCTTGAACGGCTCGTCGGCGAGCTCGGCGCGGGCCTCGTCATCCGTGACGACGCGGCGCACGAAGCGCTGGCCCTCGCGGACGATACGCTGCATCTCCTTGGTGATCGCCTTGAGGTCATCCGGAGTGAACGGCGAGTCGACACCGAAGTCGTAGTAGAAGCCGTCGGTGATGGGAGGGCCGATGCCGAGGTTCGCCTGCGGGTTGATCCGCTGCACCGCCTGCGCCAGCACGTGTGCCGTCGAGTGGCGAAGGATGCTCAGTCCGTCGGGGCTGTCGATCGTGACCGCCTCGACCTCGTCGGTGTCGGTCACTGTGGTCGCGAGGTCCTTGAGAATGCCGTTGACGCGCATGGCGACGACGGATCGGTCAGAGAACAGGGCGAAGCCGTCTGTCGGCTGGGCGTTTTCAGGCACTGATCACTCCATCTGGGTCTGGAACTAGGCTACTCGCATGCCCGGGGCATCCTGACCGCTGCGGCACCGGTTCAACCCGCTGTTCGATCGCCGCTGATCACGAGTCCTCAGGCACCGGCGATGATGAGCCCGGATTCATAGGCGAGGATCACGAGCTGCGCACGGTCGCGCGCGTCGACCTTCGCCATGATGCGGTTCACATGCGTCTTGGCCGTGTGCGGTGAGATCGTGAGTTCCGCCGCGAGCTCCTGATTCGTGCGCCCGCCCGCGACGAGGAGGAGCACCTCCCGCTCCCGTGCCGTGAGCCGCGCGAGTACCTCGCCCTGCGCGGGGGACATCGTCGGAGCGGCCGCCCGCGTCGATCTCTCGATGAGAGCACGCGTAGCCGCGGATGACAGCAGCGCCTCCCCCGCATGGATGGTCCGGACGGCGTGCGCGATCTCGTCGGGCTCCGCACCCTTGCCGATGAAGCCGCTCGCGCCCGCCCGCAGCGCCGCCACCACGTACTCGTCTTCTTCGAAGGTGGTCAGGATCAGCACGCGCACCTGTCCACCGGGGTGCTCTGCGCAGATCGATGCGGTCGCGGCGATACCGTCCATCTCGGGCATCCGGATGTCCATCAGCACGACTTCGGGCTGGTGCGCGGCCACCATCTCGACAGCCTGGCGCCCATTGGCCGCTTCCGCGACCACCCGGAGTCCTCCGTCGGTCAGGATGTCGCGCACGGCCTGGCGCACCAGCGGCTGGTCGTCGACGACGAGCACGGCGATGCTCATCGGCTGCTCCGCTCTGTGGGTATCCGCACGGAGAGGACGAACCGTCCGCCCGCGTCGTCGGTGGAGACCTGTCCTCGGACCGCGGTGACGCGTTCGCGCAGGCCCCGGAGGCCGTGACCGCTCACCGCCCGGTCGGAGGGCGCCTCGCGCCGTGCGTTGACGAGCGTGAGCACGAGAGCATCGGCATCGGTGCCGATCGACACGAAGACAGCCGCGTCCGCACCGTGCTTGTGCGCGTTCGTCAGCCCCTCGAGTAGGGCGAGGTAGGCGACGTGATCGCTCGCTGGAGACAGCGCGACGGCGGTCCGCTCTCGATCTACCTCGACGTGCAGGCCGACAGCGGTGAACCGCGCGATGAGCGCGTCCAGTTCGGCGAGACCGCTCTGCGGGCGCAGTGATCGTGCGTCCTCCGCGTCATCCGCGTCATCCGCGCGGAGCAGCGCCATGAGCCCGCCGATATCGGTGAGGACCGTGCGTGACGCGCTGCGGATGGTGGTCAGCGCCTCGCGCGCACGCTCGGGTCTCGTCTCCAACGCCGACGACGCGACGCCGGCGTTCAGGCTGATCACCGAGATCTGGTGCGCGACGACATCGTGCAGATCGCGGGCGATGCGCACCCGCTCCTCGGCGACGCGACGACGCGCTTCCTCGTCGCGCCCCTGCTCTGCACGTTCCGCGCGCTCGGTGATGGCGGACACCACCTCCCGTCGAGACCGCGTGGCATCGCCGAGGGCGCCGCCGAGAAGAATGAGCACCACGAACTGGAACGCCGTGGAGTCGAACAGGTCGCCTCCCAGGGCGACGCCGTTCGAGAGGTAGGCGACAAGGGCCGCGCTCGCCACCGCGATCAGTCCGATGAGTCGGCCGCGTTGATCGACGACCGCGAACGCTCCGACCGCAGCGGCCACGAGTGCGCTCGGGGCGATGGTCCCGGCGGTGGCGATGAGGAGAGCGCACAGCAGGCTCACCGCGAGGGCGAGCAGCGGCCACTTCCGGCGAACAAGCATCACCCCGGCAGGGAGCAGTGCCGGAATCACGAGCAGTCCCCGCGCTCGATAGAGATCATCCGGGATCGGGAGCACCGCGAATGCCACGATCACCACGACGACGATCACATCTCGCACGCGGCGCGCGATCTCCGGGTCGCGTGAGGACAGCATCGTCCCAGTATTCCGCGGCGACCATCTCGACGGATCCCCCGCTGGGGTGAATCCGTGTACCGCGAACGCGGTAGAAGACTGTCAGCGCTGGTGCGACGCGGCGCCCGACCGCACCGACCACGCTGGAAGACAGGAGCGCACCGCGCGCTGCAAGAGAGGCACCTGTGAAGAAGTTCGCGAAGAGAGCAGTGTTCGTCCTGTCCGGTATCGCCGCCGTCCTGGCGGTCGGGTTGGCGACGACGACGCTCGTCAACGTCATGGCGAGCGGCGCCGAGGCGGATCAGATCGAGCCGTACGGGCAGCGCGTGACGGTGAACGGCCACGAGATGAACGTGCTCGTGACGGGGAGCGGCCCGGAGACGATCGTGCTCCTCCCGGGATACGGCACCGCATCACCCGTGCTCGACTTCGCACCGCTCGTCCACGATCTGGCTCAGGATCACCGGGTCGTCGTGGTCGAGCCGTTCGGCTACGGCCTGAGCGACGGCACAGACCGCCCTCGCACCACCGAGAACATCGTGACCGAGGTGCACGCCGCGCTGCAGGAGCTCGATATCGACCGGTACATCCTCGCGGGGCACTCCATCGCCGGGATCTACGGCATCGAGTACACGAACCGCTACCGCGACGAGGTGTCCGCGTTCGTCGGGATCGACACCAGCGTGCCGGGACAGCCGAACATGGACATCGTGTTCCCGATCGGGCTCCTGTCCGCCGCGAAGAACCTCGGCCTCATCCGAGTGGTCAAGGCGGTCGACGGGATCGGCTACGACGAGCCGGCATACACGGACGACGCCCGCGAGCAGATCATGCTGATCAGCAATCGCAACGCGCTCACGCCCACGATCCTCGATGAGATGGACCGCATCCGCACGAACTTCGCGGATGCGAAGGATGCACGCTTCCCCACGGATCTGCCCCTGCTGCTGTTCGTCGTGGCGCACAATGCCGTCACTCCGGAGTGGCTGTCACTGCACGAGTACCAGGCCGCCACCGTCAACGACGGCACCGTCATCCCGCTCGATGGCGAGCACTATCTGCACCACACCCACTCCCCCGAGATCGCCGACGGACTCCGCGCCTGGGAGCAGACGCGCACGACGGCGACCGAGTAGCGGATGCGGGGGCGAGGTAGCGTGAGCGGATGAGCAGAGCAATCGCACGGTGGGTCCTCGCCCTCGCTCTCGGCGCGATCGGCGTGTTCCACTTCGTCGGCACACGCGGGTTCCGGGTGGTGGTGCCGGACTGGGCGACCCGGATCACACGCCTGGACAAGAGCGACATCGTGATCGCCTCGGGGGCGGCCGAGATCGCGCTCGCCGCAGGGCTTCTCGCTCTTCCTCGGGAACGCCGACGCATCGGATGGGCGACCGCGGCGTTCTTCGTCGCCGTGCTGCCCGGCAACATCCACCAGTGGCGCACGCGGCGCTCGACGCCCGGGCTCGACACCGACGCCCGGCGCTTCGGACGCCTGTTCCTGCAGCCCGTGCTGGTCATCTGGGCTCTCTGGGCCACCGACGAACCGCCACGTCGCTCGACTCGTCGCAGACGGTGAACGGCACGACGTCGTCCGCCTCCGCGAGAATGGTGCCATGTCCTCCCCTACGATCGTCTGGTTCCGCGACGACCTCCGCCTCGCCGACAATCCAGCGCTGAGGGCGGCGATCGATCGAGGGGAACCCGTCATCGCACTGTTCGTGCTCGATGAGGAATCGCCCGGGATCCGCCCGCACGGCGGAGCTGCGCGCTGGTGGCTGCATCACTCCCTCGCCTCGCTGAGCGAGCGGTTGCAGGAGAAGGGTGCGACACTCGTGCTGCGCCGCGGCCCCGCCGGCAGGGTCGTGCGAGAGATCGCAGAGGAGAGCGGAGCCGGCGCGGTGGTCTGGAACCGTCGCTACGGTGGCCCCGAGCGCAAGATCGACGCGGAGCTGAAGACCGCGCTGCGTGCCGACGATGTCGAGGTCACCTCGTTCGCGGGCTCGCTGCTGCACGAGCCCTGGACCGTCACCACCGGCAGCGGCACGCACTACTCGGTCTTCACGCCGTTCTGGCGGGCCTGCCTCGCGCTGCCCGCCCCGCGCTCCCCGCTGCCGGAGCCGCAGAGGATCGACGGCGTCAGCGCGACTCCGTCCTCCGACGACCTCGACGACTGGGGCTTGCTGCCCACCCGACCCGACTGGGCGGCCGGGCTGCGCGAGACGTGGGAGCCCGGAGAGCCCGCGGCCCGTCGCCGGCTGAGAGCCTTCCTCGACGAGGATCTCCCTGCATACGACCGCACGCGTGACGAGCCGGCGGCCGGGGCGACCTCGCTGCTCTCGCCGCGGCTCCGCTGGGGCGAGCTCAGCCCGTTCACGGTGTGGGCCGAATCCGTCGACACCGAGGGCGCCGGCGGATTCCTGTCGGAGATCGGGTGGCGGGAGTTCGCGTGGCACACGCTCTTCCACTTCCCTGACCTCGCGACGAAGAACCTGCGAAGAGAGTTCGACGCCTTCCCCTGGCCCCGCCTGAAGCCGAGCCACCTGGAGGCCTGGCAGCGCGGAGACACCGGCGTGAGACTCGTGGACGCGGGGATGCGGGAGCTCTGGCGCACCGGTTTCATGCACAACCGCGTGCGGATGGTCACCGCGTCGTTCCTCATCAAGAACCTGCTGATCGACTGGCGCCGTGGCGAGGAGTGGTTCTGGGACACGCTCGTCGACGCCGATGGGGCGAGCAACCCGTTCAACTGGCAGTGGGTGGCGGGCTCCGGTGCGGACGCCGCCCCCTATTTCCGCATCTTCAATCCCGAGCTGCAGGCCAAGAAGTTCGACCCTCAGGGGCTGTACGTGACGCAGTGGACCGGAGACGCACTCGCGCAGGAACCGATCGTCGACCTCGGCGAGACGCGCAAGGCCGCGCTCGCCGCCTATGACGTGGTGAAGAGGACGCCGCGCGGCCGAGAGTGAGCCGCGCCTGGACGAGCGCGCGGGCGCTCCCACCACCCTGCCTGAGGGGTCATCCGTGTCGCCGCACCCGCTGTTCCCCGCCTGTGCGGTCGTCCTAGCACCGCGGAGGACAGTATGGTTACGAATATGGGCACTTTGAACTACGGCGTCGGCACTGAGCCCATCCACATCGAGGACCGCGCACTCGCGCACCTCAAGATCGTCATCGCCACCAAGCTGCGCCGCAACGAGAGCTTCACTCTCTCCTGGAAGCATCCCGAGGGCGATACACCCGGCCGTTCGACCATCTGGGTGCACCCGTCCATCCCCCTGCGATTCACGTTCGACGACCCGGAGCCCCCGGAGATCAACATGAAGTGGATCGAAGAGCTGATGCACTCGGCGAACTCCACCGGCGGGATCCTCCTGGTGGACGAGGTGATCGATATGACGGCTGAGCCAGCCGTCATCTAGGCGAGCGCCAGCGCTCGCGTCAAGCCCCTGTCCGCGCCCGGCACGGCCTCCTAGTGTCCTCTCTCATGGGAACACTCGAGTACAACAGCTCTCGTCCGCCGATCGAGATCGATGACGTGACCCTGGCGCACCTGAAGATCGTCATCGCGACGAAGCTGCGCCGGCAGGAGAGCTTCATGATGACGTGGCTCCCCGGCGACAAGAACCCCGTCGGGCGTCTCACGGCCTGGGTCCACCCCAGCATCCCGCTCATCCTGTCGTTCGACGAGCCGAAGGTCGCGCCGATCGATGCGGCACGGATCGCCCGCATGATGGAGAGCCTGAACGCCCACGGCGAGCTGCTGATCGACCAGATGGCGTGACTCTTCGCCCTGTCGCGCCCGCAGGCGGATCAGACGGCTCGGATCGCGCGTACCGCGACCGCCTGACTGACGGCGAAGAGGAACACCTCGACGGCGATCGCGAGCACGACCAGGACCACGAGAGAACCTACGGCGACCGACGATGCGGCGGCGATCAACACGGCCGCGACGATGTTCACGGCCATGACGAACCGGAGCGCTGACTCCAGACGCAGACGCGATGTCATCCACGCGACAGCACAGGCCCAGAGCGCGACGACGATTCCCGTCGCCATCAGCACGGGCCCAGGCAGTCGCACGACGGTGGAGATCAGTGGCGCGGTCGCCGCGATGAGCACGCCGAGGATCAGGCAGTAGGCAGCATCGAGCCTGAGGCTCCAGGTGCCGAGTCGGTGCCCTTGCAATCGAGACATGCCACCAGTCTCCCCGATCGCACCGGGAACGAAAAAACCCCCGGAGAACCGGGGGTTTGTCTGTGCGCGATACTGGGATCGAACCAGTGACCTCTTCCGTGTCAGGGAAGCGCGCTACCGCTGCGCCAATCGCGCCTATGAAGGCTGTTCAGTTGTGTGCGAGGTGGCGACGGGATTCGAACCCGTGTAAACGGCTTTGCAGGCCGGTGCCTAGCCGCTCGGCCACGCCACCGTGTGGATTGACCCCACGCGTAAAGAGCCTTCCGAAGAAGACCCTCTACACTCGAGCGGATGACGAGACTCGAACTCGCGACCCCAACCTTGGCAAGGTTGTGCGCTACCAACTGCGCTACATCCGCATTTCGTTCCCGGTTGTCCCGGGCACTCATGAAACATTAGCCGATGATCGGCCGGTGTCAAAACCCGAAGCGAATCTCGCGCGTGTCTCGCCGGATGGTCGTCGGGGCCACGTCGGGTCGGGTAGTATCGGTTGTCGAGCCTCACAGCTCATGGGCGATTGGCGCAGTTGGTAGCGCGCTTCCTTCACACGGAAGAGGTCATCGGTTCGAGTCCGGTATCGCCCACCGTTCAGAAGCCCTCGATACGTCGGGGGCTTCTTTCGTCTCCCTGTCTGTGGCGGCGCGTAGATTCACGCCATGGACTCGACCGACGCCCTCCCCGGCCCGTGCCTCCTCTGCGCGAGCCTGACCGGCACGCGCGTCGACCAGGCCTGGCTCTGTGCCGTGTGCGGATGGCGGTACGGAGATGTGCCGGATGATGGCCTTCCACTCCCCCGAGTGGATGTCGTCTATTACCTCCGGTTCGATCGACGGGTCAAGATCGGAACGAGCCACAGGCCACGACAGCGGCTCAAGGCCATCCGGCACGACGAGCTGCTCGCGTTCGAACGCGGGGACAGAGCCCTGGAGCGCCGCCGCCACAAGGAGTTCGCGGCTCTTCGCGAGGGCGGCGAGTGGTTCACGCTCACTCCGACCGTCGAAACGCACGTCGCCGGTCTTCGGGCGGCGGGCGAGCCCTGGAGTCTCTACGCACGATGGTTCAGTGAGGCGCTGCAGCACACGTCGTCATGACCGAGTCGGGCCGCTGCTCCCGAGGAGAACAGCGGCCCGACTCATGTCATCACAGGATCTGAGGAGTCTCACGAGACAGCGTGACCTCCCGGGGTACGGCTCACGCGGTGGCGGCCCTGGTGCGCGACGGCGCCGGCTGAGGCTGCGAGAACAGCACGACGACGATCACGGCGGCGCCGACCACGACGTGGGGCAGCCAGACGTTCAGCGCTTCGCCGGAGAAGCCGAAAATCCAGGGCGACAGAGCCAGGAAGAGGCTCGCGACGATGTCGAAGACGAGGTGGACGGGCATCGGGATGAACCCGAAGGGACCCCATTCGTACCTCGTGAACAGGCTGTACACGATGAGACCGACGCCCAGGACGATCGGGATGACGACGGCCGGACCACCCATGCCGGCGAAGCCGAACAGCCACGGTGCGGCGATGAGCGCGATGCCCACGATGTAGTCGAGTGCACCGTGGACCTTTGTGGGGATGAAACGCATGATTCCTCCTTGTGCTTCGCCGCGGTTGCGGCTCGACTTTGGTTCGGCACCCGCCCCGGAACGGATTGCCGGATCTCGCGCGAACGCACTCGAAAGGTGCCGAGAACCTGCCTCTCCTCACAGTCGTGTCACAGTGTGACACCGTGGTATCCCAAAATATCGGTGGATCGATAGGTTCGAAGGACCCGTGCTTACCCGCGCACGACACCCGACCTCAGGAGCAAGACATGTCCTCTCGCCGCCGTGCCCTCGCGGGCGCATCCCTCCTCCTCGCCAGCACGCTGCTGGTCTCCGCCTGCACCTCGACCGGAGCCGGCGAAGCGACCGACACGGCCGAAGACGCACCGCCCATCACCTTCCTGTATTCCCCTTATGCGGACTACGCACCGTTCTTCCTCGCCGAGGAGAAGGGCTACTTCGAAGACGCCGGTGTCGACGTCGAACTCGTCGCCAAGGGCGGCAGCTCCGGTGAGACTTACCAGCAGGTCAGCACGGGCAACATCACCGCCGGTGGTGCCACCTGGGGCGCCGGCCTGTTCAACGCCACCAAGTCGGGCGCGTCGATCTCCGTCATCGCGAGCGTCTCGCGCATCCCGGAGTCAGGCCCGAACCCGTCTCCCCTGCTCGCCTCCGACGCCTCGGGCATCACCGACGCCGCCGATCTCAAGGGCAAGAAGATCGGCATCCCCGGCGACGGCGGCTTCGGCATCTACTCGGTCGCCCTGGCTCTGGAGTCCGTCGGCCTCTCCGTCGCCGACGTGGAGCTGGTGAACCTCAGCCCCGGCGACATCCCGGCCGCGCTCGCGAACGGCTCGGTCGAGGCCAGCTGGTCCATCGAACCGATCTCCTCCGCGGTGATCGCACAGGGCATCGGACACGAGCTGCTCGGCATCGACTACCAGGCCGGCGTCGAGCTGGGCGCGATGGTCTTCAACACCGAGTACGTCGACAAGCACCCGGCCGCCGTCACCGCTTTCACCGCCGCGTACCTCAAGGCCGTGAAGGAGCTCGAGGACGGCGGATGGCAGGATGCCGCCACCCAGGAGATCATCGCGGAGTACACCGACCTCCCCGTCGAGACCCTGACCTCCATCGCACTCACCACCCAGGACCCGAGCGGGGCTATCGATTGGGAGGACGTCGCCCGTCAGGAGCAGTTCTTCCGTGACCGCGACGCTCTCGAGTTCGACGGCGACTCCGGCATCCAGGACATCTACCGCGACGACATCCTGAGCGACGCGATCGCCCTCGTCGACAGCGGCGACCTGGCACCCGCCGGGAAATGAGCGGACTCAGCGTCAAGGGGCTCTGGAAGGCGTATCCGAACGCTGACCGCAAGGATGAGCTCCTGGTGGCATTGGAAGACATCGATCTGGAGATCGCGGACAACGAGTTCGTCTGCGTCCTCGGGCCCTCGGGTTGCGGCAAGAGCACTCTGCTCCGCATCGCCGCCGGCCTCGAGAAGCCGAGCCTCGGGACGATCGAGACCTCGAGCCGCCCCTCCGTGGTGTTCCAGGAGCACGGCGTCTTCCCCTGGCTGACGGTCGCGCAGAACATCGGCTATCCCCTGAAGCTGCGCGGCCTGTCGCGCGCGCAGCGGAACGAGCGCGTGGAGCAGCTCCTCGACCTCGTGGGACTGTCGGAGTTCGGCGGCTACTTCCCCGCGCAGATCTCCGGTGGCATGCGCCAGCGCACTTCGGTGGCGCGCGCCCTCGCGGACGACGGTGACCTGCTGCTCATGGACGAGCCCTTCGGCGCGCTCGATGAGCAGACGCGCGTGGCTCTCCAGCAGGAACTCCTGCAGATCTGGGAGCGCACCTCGAAGGCGGTGATGTTCATCACCCACAGCGTCGACGAGGCGCTCATGCTCGCCGACCGCGTGGTCGTGATGTCGCATCGTCCCGGTCGCATCATCGACGACATCGCGGTGCCGTTCGGGCGACCGCGCGACATCGCCGGGCTCCGGAGGGACCCGCGCTACGGCGAGATCACGGAGCGGTTGTGGACTCTGCTGGAACAGGGAACGGAACAGGAGGTGGCGTCGTGACCGCGATCGCCGATCCCGCCATCGAACGGCAGCTCAGAGATGCGGTCAAGGCCGAGCGCGGCTCGGTGTGGGTCCGTCGGCTCGGGCCGTACACCCCGCTGCTCATCCTGCTGGTCTGGGAGATCTGCAGCAGAACGGGCGTGCTCGATGCGCGCTTCTTCCCCGCTCCGAGCTCGATCGTGGAGACGTTCTTCGAGCTGCTGGTTTCGGGAGTCCTCCTCGAGAACATCAGCATCACGCTGTCACGCATCGCCATCGGGTTCGTGATGGGCGCGGTCCCGGGGATCATCCTCGGCGTCCTGCTCGGCTCGGTGCGCACCCTGCGCCTGCTGCTGGACCCCATCTTCTCGAGTCTGCTCCCGGTGCCGAAGGTCGCGATCTTCCCGCTGCTTCTGCTGATCTTCGGCCTCGGAGAGACGAGCAAGTACGTCATCGTCGCGATCGGCGTGTTCTTCTATCTTCTGTTCAACACGCTCAGCGGCGTCATGCAGACGCCGCCACTGCTCAACGACGTCGCGAACGCGAACGGCGCCACCCGTCTGCAGCGCTGGATGACCGTGTCGTTCCCATACGCGTTGCCCTCCATTTTCACCGGCATCAAGCTGGCGACCGGAGGAGCGTTCGTCATCATCGCAGCGTCGGAGTTCGTCGGCGCAAACAGTGGCCTCGGCTACATGATCTGGAGCTCCTGGGGCACCTTCGCCGTCTCGAAGATGTACGTCGGCATCGTCACGATCTCGGTGCTGGGCTATGCAGCCACCTGGCTGTGGGCACTCCTCGAACGTCGTGTCGTGCCGTGGGTCAAGTACTGAACGGAGCATCATGAGGGTCACCACCGCCCGTCTCCTCTCCGATCTCCGCCGGACGCTGCACTCGGCGGCGCCCGCAGCCGATGCGGAGGATGTCGCACTCGCCGCGCTCTGGCTCGTGCAGGCCGAGCAGCTGGGTCTCGGCCAGTTCGGGATCACGATGCTGGTCCGCGAGCTCGACCGCCTCGGCGCGGACGAGGGTGCGCCCCCGCTGAACGTCGCGGACGACGCACCGATCGGATCGATCGACGCCACTGCCGTCCCCGGTGTGGTCGCGCTCGCGTCTGCGGTCCGCCGCGTCTCCGCCGGCGTCACCGCGCACGGTCTGGCGCTCGTGGGTATTCGCGGGGCCGGGGCACTCGGTGTCCTCGGTCTCGCCGCCCGCACGCTCGCGTCACGAGGTACGGTCGCCCTCGTCGCCGCCCAGTCGCCCGCGGCTGTGGCTCCCTGGGGTGCGCGGGCTGCCGCGATCGGCACCAACCCGTTGGCGATCGCGGTCCCGCGCGCGGAGGGCACTCCCCTCGTGGTCGACTACGCGACGTCGTCGCTCACACTCGCCGCGGTGCACGAGGCACGACGCACCGGTGCTCAACTCCCCGAGCGCAGCGCGCTGGATGCCGCCGGAGAGCCGACCACCGATCCGGCTGCCGTGGCCGCCGTGCTCCCCACCGGGCTGGTCGGTTCGTTGACCGGACTGGTCGTCGAACTGCTGGCGGGCGTCGCGGTGGGAGGACGCGTCACCGATCCGGATGCACGGATGACCCGTGGCGCCGTGATCGTGGCCTTCGAGCCGGCGCGGGCCGGCGGCACCGACACGGAAGCGGCCGCCGCCGCGCTCGACCGCGACTGGCGCGCGGCGGGAGGACACCTCCCCGCCCGTTTCGACGTGCTCGGCGACGGGAAGGACGACCTGCCCGACACACTCGACATCGACGACGATGCCGCCGCGTGGCTGTCCGACCGAGTCGCAGGAAGCCCGCCAGCATGAGCAGCCCCCGTCCATCGTTCTCACTGAGCGTCACCCCGCTGGTCGGCCCTCTGTCGGAGCGCCGCGAGCTCCGTGTGAGGGGTGCAGTCCCCGGCTCACTGGTCACCGTGCGCGCCGTCACACCCCGCGACGGAGGCGACTGGGCTGCCCAGGCGACCTTCCTCGCGGATCGCGAAGGCACTGTCGATGCGGCGGCCCACCCTCCCGTCTCCGGCGACTATCGCGTCGCCGATGCGATGGGCCTGCTCTGGTCGCAGCGCCGCGAGCCGGGCACGACCGGGTCGGCAGAGCCGTCCGACGTCGATGCGCCCATCGTCACGACGGTCACCGCATGGAGTGAGCCGGGCACCGGTCATCTCGACGTCGACGCCGAGGGCGCGGTGGCCGCTCACGACTCCGTCGACGTCGTGCAGTGGCTCCGCGCCGACGACGTCTCGCGCACGGAGATCCGCGCGGACGGCCTCGTGGGCACTCTCTTCCGCCCCGCGCTCTCCGGCTCCCTGCCCACGGTCATCGTGCTGAACGGCTCGGGTGGTGGTATCAACGAGGCGCGTGCCGCGCAGTATGCCTCGCGCGGCATTCAAGCGTTGGCTCTCGGTTACTTCCGCGCCTCCGGCCTCCCCGACCACATCTCTCGAACCCCGCTCGAGTACTTCGAGCGCGCGCTGCGATACGTCGCGGTCGAGCTCGATCCGGCGGGCGGCCGCGCGATCGTCAGCGGACAGTCGCGCGGCGGCGAGCTGTCGCTGCTGCTCGCCGCGACCTTTCCGGATCTGGTGCTCGCGAGCGTGCCGTTCGTGCCCGGCGCGTTCGTCTTCGGCGCTCAGGGCGCCGCCGACCCCGCCGAGGGCTGGAGCGGACCGACCTGGACTCGTGACGGGAAGCCTCTGGAGCACCTCTGGCACGACAACGCCGGGGTGACCTGGCAGCCCTGGAACGACGAACCTCCGCCCACACGACACCGTGATGTCTACATCGACGGGCTGCATGATCGCGAGCTGGCGCGCGCGTCTCGCATCCCGATCGAGAACTTCGCCGGACCGGTGCTGTGCGTCTCCGGACTCGATGACCGCGCCTGGCCGTCCAGCATGGCCTCCCGTATCGTCCTCGACACGCTCGAGCGGCATGGTCACACCGCGGAGCGCCTCCACCTCGACTATGCGGACGCCGGTCACGGCATCACCCTCCCGCACCTCCCCAGCACCGATATCGAGCGCACGCATCCGGTCTCCGGCGTGCGCTACTCGAACGGCGGCACCCCGCGCGGCATCGCCGCCGCCAGCGCCGACTCGTTCGAGCAGGTCTGCGCATTCATCCACCGCACGGCCGTCCCGGCATCCGCCGAGGGTCGGACCATCCCCCGAAACGAAGGACGGTAGTCATGCCCGCGAACGAGCACCTCGAAGGCCAGTGGCGGGAGTGGCGTCATGCCAGGCTCGCAGAGCTCACGCGCCCCTACGGGTGGACGGCTCTGGTCGCCCAGCACTGGTTGCGCGACGGCGACACCGGGCTCGAGCTCGAGGGGCTGCCCGGCACCTGGGGTGTATCGGACGGCAAGGTCCTCTACACGCCGCCGGCCGAGGGGCCGAATCTCGTCGTCGACGGGGAGTACGCCACGGCAACCGTCGAGATCGTCCCCGGTCGGAATCAGACCTACGGGCACGGGCGCAGCGTCCCCGTGTATTTCGGCCTCTGCGAGGTCGAGACGATCCCCCGCACGACCGATGACGGCGACCGCATCTTCGCGGTGCGCGTGCGCGACCCGCGCGAATCCGCCCGCAAGGACTTCTCCGGTCTCAGCGCCTACGACTACGACCCGTCGTGGCGCATTCCTGCGCGCTTCACCCCGGCCGTCCGCGAGGACGTGGAGCAGGTCACCGTCGAGACCGGCGTGCGCGAGACGACCGCGCGCATCGGGACGCTCACCTTCGAGCACGGGGGGCGGAGCTACGAACTCGCGCTGATCGGCAAGGATGCGGCCTACGGTGTGCAGCCGGTCGCGCATATCCGCGACCTCACGAGCGCGAAGACGACCTACGGGGCGGGGCGTGTCGTCGAGCTGCAGTTCAGCGACGAGTCGGGCGAACGCATCGACCACATCGACTTCAACTACCTGACCGCCCTCCCCTGCGCATTTACGAACTTCGTCACCTGCCCGCTTCCTCCCAGCCAGAACCACCTGGACTTCGAGGTACTCGCCGGAGAGAAGAAGCCCGAGGTCGCGATCGATCGCGTGCTCACGTTCCAGAGCAGCTGAGCTCTCGCCGGGAACGTGGTCGCACGCTCGCGGCCCGGTCCCAGGTGGCACTGCTACGGTGAGCACGTCGGCATCTTGCCGGCGTCAGGGAAGACTTCTTGTCGACCAACGGGCCTCTCGGCCATTTCGTTCTCCGTCGCCTCCTCTGTGCGAGTGCGAGGAGCGTCCTGCCCGTGTCATCTCTACCCCGTTCGATCGACCCTGCCGCGCGCGAGTGGGCCGCGCCGATCGCTCTCCCCCTCGGCACCTCGGCCATCGTCTACTGCGAAGGCCAGTTCGGCGAACAGGATGGCAAGACCGCCAACGGCCTCGTGCGACACTCCGAGAAGTACGAGATCCTCAGCGTCATCGACACCACGCACGCCGGCGCGGACGCCGGGATGGTGTTGGACGGCACCGCCACGGGAATCCCGATCCTCGACGGCCTCGCCTCGGCGATCGCGCACGCCGGGCACGTTCCGGACTACCTGATCTGCGGCGTCGCCCCTGCCGACGGGCTGCTCTCGGAAGACCAGCGCACCGTACTGCTCGACGGCATCTCGCGGGGAATGCACATCATCAACGGACTCCACGAGTTCCTGACCGACGATGCCGAGTTCGTCGCCGCGAGCCTCCTCGCCGGCGTCACCATCACCGACATCCGCCGCCCCAAGGAGAAAAAGGATCTGCACCTGTTCTCCGGTCGGATCTTCGACGTCACCTGCCCGCGCATCACCGTTCTCGGTACCGACGGCGCGATCGGCAAACGCACGACCTCGACCCTTCTCGTCCGCGCGCTCAACGAGCGGGGCATCCATGCCGTGATGGTCGGCACCGGACAGACCACGATCATCCAGGGCGGCAAGTACGGTGTGGCGCTCGACGCCCTCGTGCCGCAGTTCTGCTCCGGCGAGGTCGAGAACCAGGTCGTCGCCGCGTTCGAGGGTGAACATCCCGACGTGATCATCGTCGAGGGCCAGGGGGCGCTCAGTCATCCCGCGTACATCACCTCGGCCCATATCCTCCGCGGAAGTCAGCCGGCCGCTGTGATCGTGCAGCACGCACCAGGGCGCCGTGTGCTCGGAGACTTCCCGATGGTCGACATGCCGACCGTCACGAGCGAGATCGCGCTGATCGAGGCGTTCGCCGACACCCGAGTGATCGGGGTCACGGTGAACCATGAGAACCTCTCGACGCAGCAGCTGGCGGACGCGATCGACGAGATCGAGGTAGACACCGGACTCCCGGCCACTGATCCCCTGACCCGGCCGCTGTCCGACCTCGTCGACATGGTGCTTCAGGCGTTCCCGGCGCTCACTCCGCTCCCCGCCACCCGTAGCGCCGCGTGAGTGCCGCCCCGACGCGGTCGTAGCGTCGACGATCGAGGACCGCGGCCTCGCGCCGGA
This sequence comes from Microbacterium croceum, assembly GCF_023091245.1. Taxonomy (NCBI): domain Bacteria; kingdom Bacillati; phylum Actinomycetota; class Actinomycetes; order Micrococcales; family Microbacteriaceae; genus Microbacterium; species Microbacterium croceum. Next base: position 2,561,990 of record NZ_JAHWXN010000001.1, read on the forward strand.
GTCCTCGTTCGTGCACGCTGTACAGCTGTTCGATGTCGACCCACGATTCACGCCCCTGCGAGTCCCAAGCGCCGGTCCCGATCGAGAGGTAGTCCCGCTCGCCGTCGTGCGGCTTGCTGGTCATCCGCACCGCATAGACGCGATCGGCGGACTCCCGCCCGATCACCAGGACGGGCCGGTCCTTGCCACGACCGTCGTTCTCCTCGTAGGGCACCCAGGTCCAGATGATCTCCCCGGCGTCCGGCGCCCCGTCGCGGTCGGGCGCGTAGGCGATCCGCAGCGCGCGGATGCGGTCGGGATCGACGCGGATGGTGTCGATCCCCGCTCTGCGCCCGGTGTCGGTACCCGAGCGGGACTCGCCACGCGGTTCTGTGCGCAGACGCGCAGTCGGGCGCCTCGGAGCTGATGTCCGAGACGCCCGATTCGATCCCAGTGCTGTGCGCAGGATCTCCGCAAGAGTGGAGAGGATGCCGTTGGAAGAACTCACACGGTCACCCTAACCGCCCCTCATGCATCCGCGAGTGCGTATCCCTCTTCACCGTGGACGACCTGGTCGACACCGGCGATCTCGTCCTCGTTCGTGATGCGGAAGCCGATCGTCTTCTCGATCGCGAAGCCGATGATGAAGGCGACCACGAAGGAGTACAGCAGCACACCGAGTGCGGCAATCAGCTGGACGGCGAGCTGGCGGGCGTCGCCACCGACGAACAGGCCGGTGCCAGTGGCGAAGAAGCCGAGGTACAGAGTTCCGATGAGGCCACCCACGAGGTGGATGCCGACCACGTCGAGCGAGTCGTCGAAGCCGAGGCGGAATTTCAGCTCCACCGCGAGAGCGCAGACGACACCGGCGACCGCCCCCAGCAGCAGCGACCAGCCGGGCGTCAGGTTGGCGCAGGCGGGAGTGATGGCGACCAGACCGGCGACCGCACCGGATGCGGCGCCGACCGACGTGGCCTTGCCGTCCTTGATGCGCTCGATGAGGATCCAGCCGAGGATCGCCGCAGCCGTGGCGCCGAGGGTGTTCAGGCCGATGAGTCCGACACCGCCCATGTCCTCTGCGAGCCACTCGGCGCCGGCGTTGAAGCCGAACCAGCCGAACCACAGCAGCGCGGCGCCGAGGAGCGTCAGAGGCACGTTGTGCGGCTTGAGGATGCCCTTCTGGAATCCGATGCGCTTGCCGAGGACGAGCGCCAGGGCGAGGGCGGCAGCACCCGCGTTGATGTGCACCGCAGTACCACCGGCGTAGTCGATGACGCCGATTCCGCTGTCCTCACCGAAGAGTGTGGTGCCGAGGTTCATGATCCAACCGCCGCCCCAGACCCAGGCCGCGACCGGGAAGTAGCCGACCGTGGCGAAGACGCCGGCGAAGATCAGCCAGCTGCCGAACTTCGCACGGTCGGCGATGGCGCCGGAGATCAGCGCGACGGTGATGATGGCGAAGGTCGCACCGTAGGCGACGCCGAGCAGCGCCACGTTGGAGTCCTCACCGGCGGCGAGGTTCGCCAGTCCGAAGTCGGCGAACGGGTTGCCGGCGAAGGCGGTCGGGCTGTCGACGGCGCTCATCGAGTAGCCGAAGAGAATCCACAGCACGGCGACAAGGCCGATCGAGCCGAAGCTCATCATCATCATGCTGACGACGCTCTTCGCCTTGACGAGACCGCCGTAGAAGAAGGCGACGCCGGGCGTCATGAGCAGAACCAGCGCTGTCGCGGTGATCGCCCACGAGATGTTGCCGGGAGCATCCATAGGAAAACCTCACATCCGAAGTAATTGAGAGCTTCAGTGTGACCACGCGCGATTTCGTCAATGCGTGAAGTTTGTTTCTTCCCTGTTACAGCCTGCCCCTGGGTGTGAACATCGCGTTACGGGGGTCTTCGTGCTTACGCAGAATGCGTGAGCGCGTTGAGTCGAGAGATGGCGCGGAGATACTTCTTGCGGTATCCACCCGACAGCATCTCGTCGGAGAACACGCCATCCAGACCTGCCCCGGTGGCGATAACCGGGATCTGGGCGTCGTACACCCGGTCGACGAAGGCGACCAGCCGCAGCGCCTCGGACTGATCCACCAACTGGTGGACGCCACGCAGGCCGACCAGATCTATTCCGGTCAGCAGACGGATGTAACGAGAGGGGTGCACCTGCGCGAGATGCCGGATCAGATCGTCGAACGAGTCATCGGAGGCGCGCCTCGTGGCACCGGCAGCCTCGATCGCCTCACCGTACTGCCCGTCGTCGAGCACCACGGCGTGACCGTCGAGTGCGCGCTGACGGAAGTCGACGCCGTCGATGCGCAGCGTCTGGAAGCTGTCGGACATCGCATGGATCTCACGCAAGAAGTCCTGGGCCGCGAAGCGCCCTTCGCCCAGCGCGTTCGGCGGCGTGTTGGACGTGGCGGCCAGGCGGGTGCCGGTCGGAACCAGTTCACCGAGGAGACGGGTCATCACCATGGTGTCGCCCGGATCGTCGAGTTCGAACTCGTCGATGCAGAGGAGATCAGCGCCCTTGAGCAGATCCACCGTGTTCTTGTAGCCGAGGGCGCCGACCAGGGCGGTGTACTCGATGAACGAGCCGAAGTACTTCCGACGGGCGGGCATGGCGTGGTAGATCGACGCCAACAGGTGCGTCTTGCCGACGCCGAAGCCGCCGTCGAGATAGACGCCCGGCTTCAGCTCGGGCTCCTTCTTCGCGCGGCTGAAGAATCCTCCGCGCTTGAGGGGAGCGCCCCGGCCGACGAAGCGCATCAGCGTCTCCTTCGCCTCTTCCTGCGAGGGGTACGCGGCATCCGCACGGTAGCTCTCGAAGGTCGCGGTGTCGAACTGCGGGGGCGGCACGAGGCTCGCCAGCATCTCGGGGCCGCTCACGGTGGGCTGGCGCTCGGTGAGGTGCACGATGCCGGTGCGGCTCGTCGTATCGGTCATCACGGTCCTGTGTCGGTGCTGGCCTGTGTCGAAGTCTTACGATTCCGGCGCAGGGCGCACAGCGGGGATCTATCGTCGTAGGGGACGGGTCAACATTACGCCGTCTGCACCGCCGCATCGTCCGCTCACCGCTTTGGAGATCCCTATGGCCATCGAGTTCGATTCCTCCTCCCCCAAGTTCGCCGAGTACTCCGAGCCGGGACGACTGGTGACGACCGAGTGGCTCGCGGCACATCTCGACGCCCCCGGACTGGTGGTCGTGGAGTCCGACGAAGACGTGCTGCTCTACGAGACCGGGCACATCCCCGGCGCTGTGAAGGTCGACTGGCACACCGAGCTCAACGACCCGGTCGTGCGCGACTACGTCGACGGCGAGGGCTTCGCCGAGCTGCTGAGCCGTAAGGGCATCGCCCGCGATGACACGGTCGTCATCTACGGCGACAAGAACAACTGGTGGGCCGCCTACGCGCTCTGGGTCTTCTCCCTGTTCGGCCACGAGGACGTCCGTCTGCTCGACGGAGGCCGCGACCGCTGGATCGCGGAAGGGCGTGAGCTGACCCGCGAGGCGACCATCCGTCCGGCGACCGAGTACCCGATCGTGGAGCGCGACGACTCCGTCATCCGCGCCTACAAGGAAGACGTGCTCGCCCATATCGGCAAGCCCCTCATCGACGTCCGTTCCCCCGAGGAGTACAACGGTGAGCGCACGACAGCCCCGGCATACCCGGAAGAGGGGACGCTGCGCGCCGGCCACATTCCCACCGCCCAGAGCGTTCCGTGGGCGAAGGCGGTGGCGGAGGACGGCGGATTCAAGTCCCGCGCCGAGCTCGATGCCATCTACCGCGACGGCGCCGGTCTCGCCGACGGCGACGAGGTCGTGGCGTACTGCCGCATCGGTGAGCGCTCCAGCCACACCTGGTTCGTGCTCAAGCACCTGCTCGGCTTCGAGAACGTGCGCAACTACGACGGCTCCTGGACCGAGTGGGGCAGCGCGGTGCGCGTGCCGATCGTCACCGGCAGCGAGCCCGGTTCCCTCTGACCATGTGAGAATTCAGGGATGAGCACCACCGACGTCCCCGACATCCTCGCCGAGATCCGCGACGACTTCCTCGAGACCCCGGAGACCGATCGTCTGCTGCTCCTGCTGGAGTTCGCCGACGATCTCCCTCCGGTGTCCGACGAGGTGGCGAACCATCCGGAGATGTGCGAGCGCGTGGCGGAATGCCAGTCGCCCGTCTACATCTACGTCGAGGTCATCGACGGGATCGTCACCATGCACGCCACGGCGCCGCCGGAGGCTCCGACGACCCGCGGCTTCGCGAGCATCCTGGTGCAGGGCATCACGGGGCTCACGCCCGACGAGGTGCTGGCGATCCCCGACGACTATCCGCAGTCCATCGGGCTCACCAAGGCCGTGTCGCCGCTGCGCATCGGCGGGATGACCGGGATGCTCATGCGGGCGAAGAAGCAGGTCAGGCAGAAGCGCTGAATCCCTGCGCATGCAGCCATCCGGTGATCGCCGCGTTCCATCCCGTCTGGTCGTAGTTCCAGAGCTTGGTGTGGCGGGCGACGGTGAATCGCGGCATCGTCACGAGGTCGGGACGCGCGTCACGGAGCGCATGGGAGGCGTCGACCGGAACGAAGCCGTCGTCTTCGCTGTGCAGGATCAGGATCGGGACCGCGAGCTCCTGCGCACGGGCCACCATGTCGAGCCGGTCGAACGGGATCGCGTTCTCCGCACCGCTCAGTCGCGCCGTGATCGGCATCGACAGCGCCCCCATCGCGAGATCCGGCAGCGGTGCGTGCATGCCGGCAGCGCTGGCCTGGAATCGCAGCACCGTGCGCCAGTCGACGACGGGTGAATCCAGGATGAGGCCCGCGATCCGATCGCGGTGCCCCGAGTTGACTGCGGCCTGCAACGCCACAGCGCCACCCATCGACCAACCCATGAGGATCACGCGGTCGGCGCCGTGACGCAGCGCGTAGGCGATCGCGGCGTCCACGTCGCGCCACTCCGACGCCCCCAGCGCGTACGCACCGCCGCGGCTGCGGGGCGCTTCCCCGTCGTTGCGGTACGACACGACGAGGGTGGGCATCCCCGCGGCGTGCAGCACAGGCACCGCGCGCAGACACTCGGCGCGCATGGCACCACGTCCGTGCACCTGGATGACCCAGGTGCGGGATTCGCCGGGGAAGAACCAGGCAGGACACGGGCCGGCGGGCGATCCGATCAGGACGTTCTGGCTCGGCAGGTGGAGCTCGCCCGGAGAGGAGTAGTACCAGCCGCTGAACCGCGCGTCTCGGTCGACCTGAGCGCCCGGCTCGATCTGCGTCAGCAGCTTGCGCCGTACGCTGGTGGCGTCTGCGCTGAGCACTGCCCCCAGCTTCACGTACCCGTAGGTGCCGGAGGTGAACAGGCCGTAGCGTCCCGGCAGCTCGGTGTCGAGCGTTCGCCGCAACTCGATGGTCTGCGCGCCGGTGTCGACCGCGATGATCTCGGCATCCGGCGCGCGGCGCGCCGGAGTGACGACCCGACGAGCGACCCGGAAGACGATGATCGACAGCACGCCCCCGAGTGCGAACAACGCGGGGACGAGGAGTGCAACGGCGTGCCTGAGACTCTTCATCGCCTCCTGACTCTAGCCTGTTGCCGTGACCGCACACCCCGACGCCGGGTCGCTCTTCGACAAAGCCATAGCTGAACTGCGCGAGACCGCGTTCCGCGACGACATCGTCGTTCGCGAGATCGGCACCCCGCAAGGGCTCGCTCCGTTCGCCATCGCTCTCGCCGCCGACGTGCGGCCGGACGACGACGGCGAGTCCGTCTACGGCACCGGACGGTTCGTGCTGCTGCACGACCCCGAGACGCCGGACGCCTGGGGCGGTGCGTGGCGGATCATCATCTTCGCGCAGGCGCCGCTCGAGACCGAGATCGGAACGGACCCTTTGCTGGCCGACGTCACGTGGTCGTGGCTGGTCGATGCGCTCGACTCGCGCAATGCCGTCTACCACGCTGCGTCGGGTACCTCGACGAAGACGCTCTCGAAGGGATTCGGGGGTCTCGCCGTCGAAGGCGACGGCGCCCAGATAGAATTGCGGGCGTCCTGGACTCCGCAAGGCCCGTTCCGACCTCACGTCGAAGCATGGGCCGAGCTGGTCGGAATGCTGGCGGGTCTTCCGCCTGGTTCCGAGGGCATCGCCGTTCTCGGCGCGCGAAAGGCTGTACGTGACTGAATACTCCGTGATCTCGGATGCTGAAGAGTTCCGTGCGGCGTGCGCCGCACTCGCCGACGGCACCGGTCCGGTCGCGGTGGATGTCGAGCGCGCATCCGGTTTCCGCTACTCACAGCGCGCCTATCTCGTACAGGTGTTCCGCCGCGGCGCGGGTGTCTTCCTGTTCGACCCGCCCGCGATCGGTGACTTCGCACCGCTGCAGGACGCCATCGGCTCGGTCGAGTGGGTGCTGCACGCCGCGAGTCAGGACCTTCCTTCGTTGCGTGAGCTGCACCTGGAACCCCCGACGATCTTCGACACGGAGCTCGCCTCCCGGCTTCTCGGTCTCGAGCGGGTCGGCCTCGCGGCGGTCGTCGAGCACACCCTCGGCATCACCCTGAAGAAGGAGCACTCGGCGGCGGACTGGTCCACGCGCCCGCTTCCCGACTCCTGGCTCGACTACGCGGCGCTGGATGTGCTGCATCTCGTCGATGTCCGTGACGCACTCGCGGAGGAGCTGCGCGAGCAGAACAAGACCTCCTTCGCCGAGGAGGAGTTCGCAGCCACCCTCACCCGCGCCCCCAAGCCACCTCGGGAAGACCCGTGGCGCCGGCTGAGCGGCCTTCACCAGGTACGCGGTGCTCGCAACCTGGCCGTGGCCCGCGCGCTCTGGCAGGCGCGCGAGTCCTTCGCCCAGGAGCAGGACGTCTCCCCCGGCAGGCTCGTTCCGGACAGGTCGCTGGTCGCCGCCGTCATGGCGAACCCGCAGAGCAAGCAGGCACTCGCCGGCACCAAGGATTTCCAGGGGCGTGCGAGCCGCACCCAGCTGGACCGTTGGTGGCAGGCGTTCGTCGACGGCCGTGCGACGGAGGAGCTTCCACGTGAGCGTGTGCCCAGCGACGCCCTCCCGCCGCCGCGCGCCTGGGCGGATCGGAACCCCGAGGCCGATGCCCGCCTCAAGGCTGCTCGTCCCGTGGTCGAGGCGATCGCCGAGGAACTGTCCATGCCGACGGAGAACCTCCTGACGCCCGAGCACCTGCGCCGCATCGCATGGGATCTGCCCGGCGAGAGCGCGGAGGCCATCGGCGACGCCCTCGCGGCACTCGGAGCGCGCTCGTGGCAGATTGAACAGACTGCACAGAAGATCGCGGACGCCTTTGTAGAGGCAAGGCAAACGCCGGACGAAGCCTCCGCTCCCGCTTCGTAGGTTCGACCCAACCGATTCCTCCCGTTTTCGGGGCCTCCATAGACTGAGGCCACCGCACAAACTTGGAGGCAGAGTGGCCGAGATCTCGGACGTCTTCTTCGTCGATGGAGTGCGCACCCCCTTCGGGCGCGCCGGCGAAAAGGGCATGTACTGGAACACCCGCGCTGATGACCTCGCCGTCAAGGCGACCATCGGCCTGTTGGAGCGGAATGCCGCCGTCCCAGCCGACCGCATCGATGACGTCGCGATCGCCGCGACGTCGCAGACCGGAGATCAGGGCCTCACGCTCGGCCGCTCCGTCGCGATCCTCGCAGGCCTGCCGCAGACGGTCCCCGGCCTCGCCGTCGAGCGCATGTGCGCCGGCGCGATGACGAGCGTCACGACCATGGGCGCCTCGATCGGCGTCGGCATGTACGACTTCGCTCTCGCGGGTGGCGTCGAGCACATGGGCCACCACCCGATCGGCGGCAACGCCGACCCGAACCCCCGCTTCGTGGCCGAGAAGATGGTCGACCCTGGCGCTCTCAACATGGGCGTCACGGCGGAGCGCATCTTCGACCGCTTCCCGCACCTGACCAAGGAGCGCTCCGACCGCTACGGGATGCTCAGCCAGCACAAGGTGCAGGCCGCGTACGACGCCGGCAAGATCCAGCCGGACCTCGTGTCCGTCGCGATCAAGGATGCAGACGGCGCCTGGGGTCTCGCGTCCGAAGACGAAGGACGCCGTCCGCAGACGACGATGGAGGATCTCGCGTCTCTCAAGACGCCGTTCCGTCCGCACGGTCGCGTCACGGCCGGCACCTCCTCGCCGCTCACCGACGGCGCGACGATGTCGCTTCTCGCCGGCGGCGGGGCGGTGAAGGAGTTCGGCCTCACCCCGAAGATGCGCATGGTCTCGTTCGCCTTCGCCGGCGTGCAGCCCGAGATCATGGGCATCGGCCCGATCCCGTCGACCGAGAAGGCGCTCAAGAAAGCCGGGCTGACGATCGACGACATCGGCTTGTTCGAGTTGAACGAGGCCTTCGCGATCCAGGTCATCTCCCTTCTCGACCACTTCGGCATCGCGGATGACGACCCGCGAGTGAACCAGTGGGGCGGAGCGATCGCGCTCGGCCACCCGCTGGCCGCGTCGGGCGTGCGCCTGATGATCCAGCTCGCGGCGCAGTTCGCCGAGCGCCCCGACGTGCGCTATGGGCTGACGGCCATGTGCGTCGGACTCGGCCAGGGAGGCTCCGTCATCTGGGAGAACCCGCACTACAACGGCAAGAAGAAGAAGTGAGCGCCAACGTGACGAACTACGAAGCCATCGACTTCTCCCCGATCCAGGCGCTCACCGAGGGCGAGGTCATCACGCATTCTCCCGTGCGCGACATCCGTCTCGCCTCCGGCAAGGTGCTCGCGCTCATCACGCTCGACAACGGTCGCGACCACACCCGCCCGAACACGCTCGGCCCGGCCACGCTCACGCAGCTCGGTGAGACCCTCGACGCGCTGAAAGCGCGCGCGGCATCCGGCGAGATCCAGGCGGTCGGCATCACCGGCAAGCAGTACATCCTCGCCGCCGGCGCGGACCTGTCCGACATCAGCAAGGTCGGCTCGCGCGACAACGCCCGCCTCATCGCGCAGCTGGGGCACAAGGTGCTCGGAAGGTTCTCCGAGCTCGGCGTGCCCTCGTTCGCGTTCGTCAACGGTCTCGCCCTCGGTGGCGGGCTCGAGATCGCGCTGAACTCGACCTACCGCACCGTCGATGCCTCGGCGGCGGCCGTCGCGCTGCCCGAGGTGTTCCTGGGGATCATTCCCGGCTGGGGCGGCGCGTACCTGCTGCCGAACCTGATCGGCATCGAGAACGCACTCGAGGTCGTCATCTCGAACCCGCTCAAGCAGAACCGCATGCTCAAGCCGCAGCAGGCGTTCGACCTCGGCATCTTCGACGCGATCTTCCCTGCCGCGAACTACCTCGAGAACTCGCTGGCTTGGGCCGACGCGGTGCTCGGTGGCAAGAAGGTCGAACGCAAGAACGAGCCGGGCAAGATCGAGAGGCTCACCAAGTGGCCGATCGCGATCAAGATGGCGCGCGGCATGCTCGAATCCAAGATCGGCACGGTCCCGAAGTCCCCGTATGCGGCGCTCGAACTGCTCGACAAGGCGAAGAGCGGGACCAAGGCCGAGGGCTTCGCCCGCGAGGACGAGGCGCTCGCCGAACTGGTGACCGGCGATCAGTTCGCCGCGTCGATGTACGCCTTCGATCTGGTGCAGAAGCGCGCCAAGCGCCCCGTAGGAGCCCCCGACAAGGCGCTCGCGAAGGCCGTCACGAAGGTCGGCATCATCGGCGCCGGCCTGATGGCCAGCCAGTTCGCGCTCCTGTTCGTGCGCAAGCTCCAGGTGCCCGTGCTGATCACCGACCTCGACCAGGCCCGCGTCGACAAGGGCGTGGCTTACATCCACGAGGAGATCGGCAAGCTCGAGACCAAGGGCCGACTGGATGCCGACGCCGCCAACAAGCTGCGTGCGCTCGTCACCGGCACCACCGACAAGACCCTCTACGCCGACTGCGACTTCGTGATCGAGGCCGTGTTCGAAGAGGTCGGCGTCAAGCAGGAGGTGTTCGGTGAGATCGAGAAGATCGTCTCGGAGGACGCGATCCTGGCGACGAACACCTCGTCTCTGTCGGTCGAGGAGATCGGCTCGAAGCTCGCTCATCCCGAGCGACTGGTCGGCTTCCATTTCTTCAACCCGGTCGCCGTCATGCCGCTGATCGAGATCGTCCGCACCCCGAACACATCCGATGCGGCGCTCTCGACGGCGTTCGTCGTAGCGCGCAATCTGGGCAAGAACGCGGTGCTCACGGCCGACGCTCCCGGATTCGTGGTGAACCGGCTGCTCGCCAAGGTCATGGGCGAGGCAGCGCGCGCCGTGTACGAGGGCACCCCGATCGCCGACGTCGAGAAGGCGTTCGGGCCGCTCGGACTGCCGATGGGACCGTTCCAGCTGATCGATCTGGTCGGGTGGAAGGTCGCCGCTCATGTGCAGGACACGATGGTGCACGCCTTCCCCGACCGCTTCTACGCGAACGAGAACTTCCACGCGCTGGCCGCGCTGGACGCCGTCGTGGAGAAGGACAAGGGCGGGCGCGTGACGGGCTGGACCAAGCAGGCCGAGAAGCTGCTCAAGCCGGCAGTGGGCTCCGCCCCCGCATCGGCGAGCACGATCCTCGGACGCGTGCAGGACGGTCTGGCACAGGAGATCAAGCTGATGCTCGACGAGGGCGTGGTGCCGGAGGTCGAGGACATCGACCTCTGCCTGATCCTCGGTGCCGGCTGGCCGTTCATCGACGGCGGCGCCTCGCCGTATCTCGACCGTGAGGGCGCATCGGAGCGGGCGTTCGGCGGATCGTTCCACACGCCGCAGATCCGGGGTGTCGAGAGCCGCTGACCACAGCAGCAGAGAGGAGCCGGAGGGTGCCCGTCAGGACACGCACCCTCCGGCTTCTTGCTGCCGTCAGAGCGACTGTTGCGCAGGCCGCGGATCCTCTGCACCGGCGGGCGGCCAGTGCGAGAGGGCGCGCTCCGCGAGGGCGGTGATGGTCAGCGACGGATTCACACCCGGATTGGCCGGAACCGCGGCTCCGTCGACGACGTGCAGGCCGGGATGCCCCCACACGCGGTGGTAGCGGTCGATCACGCCGGTCCGCGCCGACGACGAGATCACCGCGCCGCCGAGGAAATGCGCGGTCAACGGGATACCGAACACCTCGGGCCACGACCCGCGGGCTGCCGCGGGAACCCCGCCGTCCGCCTGCATCCGGGCTGCGATCGCCGCCGCCGCACGATGCGCCTGCGGCAGATGGCTCGGATTCGGTTCGCCGTGTCCCTGCGCGCTCGTCAGGGTGAGTCTCCCGAAGCGGCGCCGCAGCGACAACGTGAGCGAGTTGTCAGCGGTCTGCATCACGAGTGCGATGATGCCGCGCTCGCTCCAGCGCCGGAGCGATCCGAGCCGCAGCTGCCGTATCGGTGCGCGCAGCGTCTGACCGATCACACTGCCCAGCCGTCGCCCCAGGCCGCGATCCCCGGGAACCATCACCGTCGCAAGCGCGCCCATCAGATTGGACCCTGGGCCATAGCGGACGTTCTCGACGTGGGTGCGTTCATCGACATGGAACGACGTCGTGATCGCCACTCCGCGGGCGAGTTCGAGCGAGTCGGGCACAGAAGTCGCGACAGCGCCGTCGAGCGCCTCGGAGTTGGTTCGCGTGAGACGCCCGAGAGTCTCGGAGACGCGCGGGAGGAGGCCCTCGTGCTTCATCCGATGCAGCAGCTGCTGTGTGCCCCAGGTTCCGGCGGCGAGGACGACCTCACGCGCCGTCACCGTTCTCCGGTCGTGGCGGAACCATGCGCCACTGCGCTGAGTCGTGATCGCGAAGCCTCCGTCTGCGCGTTCACGCACCTCGGTCACGGTCCGGAGCGCTTCGATCACGGCACCGCGACGCTCCGCGAGCGCGAGATAGTTCTTCATGAGGGTGTTCTTCGCCCCGACGCGGCAGCCCACCATGCAATTGCCGCACAACGTGCAGCCCGTGCGATCCGGCCCCTCTCCCCCGAAGAACGGATCCGCGACGCGCTCCCCCGGCTTGCCGAACCAGACACCGACCGGTGCGTGCCGGAACGTCTCTCCGACACCGAGATCAACAGCAGCACCCGCCATGATGCGCTCGACCGGCCCGGTATGCGGATACTGCTCGACGACCCCGAGCATCCGCTTTGCGGTCGCATAGTGGGGTGCGAGCTCCTCTTCCCATTCCGCGATCCCTCGCCACTGCGGGTCTTCGAAGAATGCCGTGCCCGGCTGATAGAGCGTGTTGGCGTAGTTGAGCGATCCTCCGCCGACACCGGCACCCGCCAGGATCATGACGTGCGGGAGACGATGGATGCGCTGCACGCCGAAGCACCCCAGCGCGGGGGCCCACAAGTATCGGCGCACGTTCCAGCTGGTCGTGGCGAAATCCTCGTCGGCGAACCGGCGCCCGGCCTCGTACACCCGCACGCGGTAGCCCTTCTCGCGCAAGCGGAGGGCAGCGACAGAGCCGCCGAAGCCGGAGCCCACGATCACGACGTCCTCATCGAACTCGGTCATGCGCGCGCTCCTTCCTCTGGCACCATCACGGTGAGAGCGCCGGGGCGCAGATGGATGGTGCAGGACGCCGCGGCCACCCGCTCACCATCCGCATACACGACGAGGTCCGGAGCGGACACCGTCACCTGCCGCGCGCGTCGATGGCTCACTTCCGGCCGGGAGAGATGCCGTCCCTGCAGCAGCAGCGGGAACAGGCGGATCAGTCGCAAGCGCGTCAATGGCCGCACGTGCACGACGTCGAGCATCCCGTCATCCGCGGCAGCGCCGGCACACACCGGCATCCCGCCGCCGTAGCTCTGGGTGTTGCCCACCGCGATCAGCGTGCCGGGGGTGTCGCGCAGCGTCCCGCCGTCCACCGACATCCGGAAGGCGACGGGGCGCAGACGGAGGAGTTCGATCACGAGCGCCAGGTAGTAGCGGAGGACACCGCGCGGCCACCGCAGGCGGTTGGTGCGATCACTCACCTTCGCGTCGAAGCCCAACGCTGCGACGGTGAGGAACAGTCGGACGCCGAGCTCGCTGCGCACCTCCCCGACGTCGACCGCGCGTGGCCTCCCGTGGAGGGCGAGCGCCGCGGCCTCCCCCGGGTCGTGACGCGGCAGGTGCAGGGCGCGCGCGAGGTCATTGCCGGTTCCTGCCGCCACGAGCACGAGCGGCACCGATTGCCCCGTCACCGCGGCGAGGATGCCGGCCAGCGTGCCGTCGCCGCCGACGACGACCAGCGCGGTCGGCTCCTCTCGGAGGGCCTGCACCGCCAGCTCCGCCGTCTGCGCCGCCGACGATCCTGCGTAGGTGCGGACCTGCAGGCCTTCGTGACGAAGACGGGCGATCGCGACGGCGGCTGCGTGCGCACCGCGCCCTTTACCGGCGAACGGATTCGACAGCACCGCGATATGCGCGCCCACGTCAGTCCGCTCGTCCGACAGGCTCGAGGGCGATCACGGCGCCCGGGTTGAGGATTCCCCGAGGATCCAACTCGCGCTTGATCGCCGAGAGGATACGCACACCCGTCTCTCCGATCTCCTGCGCGAGCCACGGGGCGTGATCACGTCCCACCGCATGGTGATGGCTGATCGTGCCGCCCGCCGCGAGGATCGCATCGTTCACGCTGGCTTTGACCTTCTCCCAGACGGCGAGTTGATCGCCGCGCACCCCGGCGAGGATCGTGAAGTACAGCGAGGCGCCCGTGGGATAGACGTGTGAGATGTGGCACATCACGGAGGACCGCGCGCCGGCCTCCGCCGTGAAGCCCTCCATGATCGTGCGCGTCACCGCATCACGCAGGCCGGAGAGGGCAGACCACACCGTCGCCGTCTCAAGGGTCTCGCAGAAGACACCGGCGTCGAGAAGCGAGTCGCGCAGGTACGGGCCGTCGAATCGCCCTTCGAGCCAGGCCGCAGCGTCGCTCTCACCCGATGACGTCCCACCGACAGCGCGGAGGATCTCCGCCGTGCGCGAGCGCCGGTGCTCGATGTCGTCGCCCTCATATACCGTGACGATACTCGCTCCCTTCGCCAGCACTTTGCCGATCTTGCCCACCTGTGCCAGGCTCACGGCGGTCTCCGCCTCATCGGAGAGACGGATCACGGTCGGGCCGGTCGCAGACTGTGCGACTCGTCGCAGCGCCTCGGCGCCGGTCGCGAAGTCGGGGATCGACCAGGACTCGAGAATCCGCCGCTGCGGTACAGGGTGCACGCGGACTCTGACCTCCGTGATCACACCGAAGATCCCCTCCGACCCGAGGAATACGCGGATCAGGTCCGGTCCGGCCGCCGAACCGGGAGAGCGCCCCAGTTCGAGGTCACCCGTCGGTGTAGCCACGCGGATGCCGGTGACCATGGTGTCGAACCGGCCGTAGCCCGCAGAGTTCTGTCCGGATGAGCGCGCAGCGGCGAACCCGCCGATCGTGGCGTAGCGGAAGCTCTGCGGGTAGTGGCCGAGCTCGAACCCCTGCGCGGCGAGGAGCTCCTCAGCCTCGGGCCCCGTCGTACCCGCGGCGAGCACGGCATCTCCACTCAACGGGTCGAGGGCGATCAGTCCCGACAGCCGCCCCAGATCGAGGCTCACCACGCCTCGATGCGGTCCCCTGTCGGGGTCGAGCGCACCGACCACGCTCGTGCCGCCACCGAAGGGGATGACAGCGATACCCAATTCCGCAGCCACCCTCAGCGCCGCAGCGACCTCATCGTGCGTACCGGGCCTGAGCACGGCATCGGGGACCCGCTGCTCCGCGGCCCGTCTCCGGAGCAGGTCGGGCGTCGAACGACCGCCACCGTGGCGGACGCGGGCCTCGTGCGTCACATCGACGTGGTCAGGTCCGACGACGCTACCGAGGGCCTCGAGATCCTCCGGAGTGAGAGCCGAGGGACTGACGACGACGTCGACGAGAGCGACGGGCTCGTGGGGGCGTCGCGTCCTGCCCAACAGCAGCGGCAGGAGCGTGCGCACGGCCAGCGGGAGGTCCTTCGCCTTCGCGGGGTCTCCCCATCCGTTCCATCTCATCGGCTGATCACCATCGACCCTGCCGCTTTCTCGGTCCATGCGTTACAGTGTGACAGATCATGGAAGAACGTCAACTGTTGGATTCCGCGAGCGGACAGACCGACGCCACGCGGGAGAGGATCCTGGATGCGGCGGACGTACTCATCCAGCGCCTGGGCATCCACGGCGTGACGATCGCCGCACTCGCCAGGCGCTCGTCGCTCAGTCGCCCCACGATCTACCGCAACTGGAGCGATGCCGACGACGTGGTGAGGTCCGCACTGCTGCGCCGGGTCGCTCGGATCCTCGAGGAGTTCCCCGAGCCAGCCACGACGCGCGCGCGTCTGGTCGACGACGTGTTGCGTTTCACCACCCTGTTCCGCACGGATGCCGTCTACGCGCGGCTGCTCGAGGACGAGCCCGAGGCGTTCACGCGATACACGCTGCAGCGCGTCGGATCTAGCCAGCGCCTGATCCTGCAGTGGCTCGACACGGCCATCGACGCCGCGCAACGCGATGATTCGGTCCGCCGCGGTGATTCCGCGCACATGGCCGTCATGCTCCTCCTGATCGCCCAGTCCGCGGTCCTCTCGCACGCGACAGTCGCCGAACTCATCGACGACGCCGCATGGGAGCGCGAACTCCGCGCCGCGATAGACGGACTTCTCCGCCCATGAGCGGAACCGGAGCCGCGCTCAATGCCGAGCGAAGGCGCATCGAGATCGAACGGTCAGCAGAGGAGACCGTCGACATGCTCGTCATCGGCGGGGGCATCACCGGCGCCGGGGTCGCGCTCGACGCCGCCGCTCGTGGGCTGCGAGTGACCCTGGTCGAGTCGGAGGATCTCGCGTTCGGCACGAGTCGATTCAGCTCCAAGCTCGTGCACGGCGGGCTGCGCTATCTTGCGACGGGAGATGTCGCCACCGCGCGAGAGAGCGCGATCGAGCGCCATCAGCTGATGACCACGATCGCCCCTCACCTCATCCGTCCGCTGGCCCAGGTGCTCCCGTTCAGCCCGGGCGTGAGCATCAGGCAACGCGCCGCGGGGGCCGTCGGCATGGCGATGGGCGACCTGCTGCGCCTGCACGCCCGCACTCGTCGCAGCGTGCTCCCCGGCCCGCGGCCCGCGTCCTCCCGCACCATCCTCCGCCTCGCACCGGCTGTGTCTCCACACGGACTCCGCGGTGGGATGCTCTCGTACGACGGACAGCTCATCGACGACGCCCGCCTGGTCGTGACGGTCGCGAGAACTGCGGCAGCGCTCGGCGCCCGCGTCTTGACGCGCGTGCGCGCCCTCTCCCTCCGCTCCGACGGCGCGGTGGTCGAGGATGCCATCACGGGCGAGCGGTGGGACATCCGAGCGCGGAGCGTCGTGAACGCGACCGGTGTGTGGGCGGGCTCCCTCGACGGATCGATCTCCGTACGACCCAGCCGAGGCACGCACATCGTGCTGGATGCCGCCGACCTCGGCGACCCGCATGCGGCACTCACGATCCCCCTGGAGGGGTCGATCAGCCGCTACATCTTCGCGCTGCCGCAACAGCTCGGCCGCGTGATCGTCGGGATCACGGACGAGGACGCCCCAGGCCCCATCCCTCGCGTCGCCGCGCCGACGGAGCGCGAGGTCGTGTTCCTCCTCGCCAACCTCAACCGCGTCCTGGCGGCTCCGATCGGGCGCGAGCAGGTGCGGGGCGCATTCGCGGGGCTCCGACCACTGGTCGACAGCGGCGCCGCATCGACGGCAGATGTGTCTCGCCGTCATCTCGTCGCGACGTCGGACGCGGGATTCGTGACCGTGCTCGGCGGCAAGCTGACGACGTATCGCCGCATGGCCGAAGACGCCGTCGATCACATCGTGACCGAACGCGGCCTCTCGGCGCCCGCGAGTACCACGACGACGCTCCCCCTGGTGCGCGACGGCGACGTGGTCGGCCGTTCACTCCGCGACGACGGGAGCACGTTCGTGGCCGACGGCATCCCCGTGGCCCGCGCGGCCGTCGAGTTCGCGGTGCGCGAGGAGCTCGCTCTGACGGCAGAGGACGTGCTGGATCGGCGCACGCGAATCGGCCTCGTCCCTGACGACCGGGAACGGGCGGCTCCGATCGTCGAGGAGATCGTGGCGGAGACGCTCGACAGTCTGCGCTGACCCCCGTCGGGAATTGCGCGCGAAGCACGAATCCAGATCGAGTGCACACCGGGGCGGGCGTCACCGCGCGACGTCATCCGTTCGCGGGAGGGCGTCGCACTCCCCAGGACGAGCGCTCGGTCTGCTGCTCCTCGCCGCATGCAACGGTGTACTGTTTTGAACATGTTCGAAAATGATGCTCCCGAATCCAAGAGCGCGCGTACGCGCGCACGGATCAGTGCAGCCGCGATCGATTCGTTCATCGAGCGAGGGTACGCCGACACGACGATGAGGCTCATCGCCGAGAAGGCCGAGGTCTCGGTCAGCAACGCGTACTACTACTTCCCCTCCAAGAACCACCTCGTGCAGGACCTGTACGTACGCGTGCAGCGCGAGCATGCCGACGCCGCCCACCGGCTTCTCGCGGAGCAGCGCGGCCTCGTCGATCGACTGCGTGTCGTGTTCGAGACCGGCCTGTCGGCACTCGTCCCCTATCAGCGCAGCGCCCCGGGTTTCCTCACGGCGATGATCGCACCCGACTCGCCGATCAACCCGTTGTCCGCAGAGTCCGAGCCGGCGCGCGACATGACCGTGGGGTTGTTCCGCGAGGCCGTCGACGGGGCGCAGCACCGCCTGCCCGCCGATGTCGCCGATCTGCTGCCTGAGGCGCTGTTCGTGTCGTACCTCGCGCTCGTGCTGCGCTGGACGTACGACGGTTCTCGGGATCAGGAGAAGACCAGCCGGATGCTGGATGCCGGACTCCGCCTGCTCGCGATCGCATTGCCCTTCGTCCGGATGCCTGGGGTGCACGCGACGACCCGCGAACTCCTGCGCCTCGTCACGGAGGTGCGCTCATGAGCGCTTTCGCATCCTCACCGGTGCGCACCCCCGAAAAGCCGATGGCGTTCACGAGCGACGAGCTCCTGCGCGGCGGCATCACCGCCTGGATCCTGTTCGTGGTGCTGCTGGTCTGCGGGGAGGCCGTTCCTCTTGCGCTGCTGTTTCAGAGCAGTGCGCTCGAAACGGCCCCAGAGCGCCTCCTGGGTCTGGTGTTGTTCCTCATGTTGATCGCGCTGGTCGGCAGCATGGTCGCAGCCGTCGTCGTCCCCATCGGGCTCGTGATCGTGCTGCCGATCGCTCTCGTGTTTCGGCGGATGCGCTCCACCGGAGTGCACCTCGCGGTCTACGCGCTCCTGGGAGCAGCCATCGGCGGCGCCTTTCTTCTCATGTTCCGCGGTGGGCGTCCTCTCGCCCCGCTCTTCCCGTGGGACTACTTCTTTGTGATCCCGGCGGCATCCGCGGCCCTCGCCATCCCGCTCGCGTGGTGGTGGACCGCCCGGCGCGCGCTCCGGATCGACGCCGGCCTCCTCACGCCGCGCCCGCCGCGTCCGGATCCCGACGCCGCATACGAGGACCGCGCTGCAGATACCGGCCTCGGCGACGTCTCGAGGGGATCATGACGCACGATCCCGCGGTGGCCTCGACACCGGAGACACGCATGCGCTTCACCCGCCGGGAGTTCTGGCGCGGTGCATGGAGCGCGTGGGCGATCTTCATGATCATCCTCACCGGTGCGCTGATCGCCATCGGAATCATCCAATCGGGCTATCCCTGGGGCAGCGCCTTCTCATCAGTGCTGCTGTACCTCCTGTACGGCATTCCGATCGGCGGCGCGACGTCATTGCTCGTGATGCTGGTGGGATCACCGCTCGCGTGGGGGCTCGCCCGCCTGCTCGCTGCGACCGATCACCTCGTCGTCCACCTGCTCGCCTTCGCCGGGTTGGGAGCCGGCATCGGTGCCGCGGTGGTGGGAACCGGGATCATCGGGCAACCGCCCGCACCATACGTCGCCGTGGTCAGCGTCGCCTGCGCACTCTCCGTCGCCGGCGGCTGGTACGGGACGTTCCGGTGTTCCCGGCGCGAGGAGTGGCCTCGCCACGCCCGGTGACGCGGTTCAGGAGCGCTCGTGGAGCGGAAGGTCGATCGCTCCGGTCTCCCCCGCATTCCGGGCGAACGGGATTCGCGTGCCCAGCACCTGGGCCACGATGTCCTGCGCGATCTTCGGCGCCGTCAGACCGGCATCCTCGAGGATCTGCTCCCGCGACGCGTGGTCGATGAACTCATCCGGCAGCCCGAGCTCGTCCACCGCCGTGTCGATACCTGCTTCGCGGAGGACCTGACGCACGCGCGTGCCGATGCCGCCGACACGGATGCCGTCTTCGAGAGTGATCACCAGGCGGTGCCGTGCAGCCAGCTCCGTGACCGACGGCTGCACCGGGATCGCCCACCGCGGGTCGATCACGGTCGCGCCGATGCCCTGCGCCCGCAGGCGCTCGGCCACATCCATCGCCAACGTCGCGAACGGCCCGATGGCGACGATCAGCACATCCTCGGACTCGCCGCGGGCGAGAACGTCCACGCCATCGTGAAGCCGCTCGATCGCGGGTAGATCCTCGGCGACAGCGCCCTTGGGGAAGCGGATCACGGTCGGCGCATCATCGACCGCGACAGCCTCATCCAGCGCTTCGGTGAGACGCGCACCGTCGCGCGGAGCGGCGATCCGGATGTGCGGAACGATCTGCAGCATCGCGAGGTCCCACATGCCGTGGTGGCTCGGGCCGTCCGGCCCGGTCACTCCGGCACGGTCCAGCACGAAGGTCACGCCAGCACGGTGCAGAGCGACGTCCATCAGCACCTGGTCGAACGCGCGGCCCATGAACGTCGCGTAGACCGCGACGATGGGGTGCAGACCCCCGAACGCGAGACCGGCTGCTGAAGCCACCGCATGCTGCTCGGCGATTCCGACGTCGTACACCCGGTCAGGGAACCGCTCGGCGAAGCGCGCGAGTCCGGTCGGACGCAGCATGGCCGCCGTCATCGCGATCACGTCATCGCGACGTCCTCCGACGTCCACGAGCGCATCCGAGAACACATCGGTCCAGCCACGACCGCCCGAAGACAGGGTCTCCCCCGTGACCGGGTCGATGCGTCCGACCGCGTGGAACTGATCCGCGTCATCGTCGCGAGCCGGCTGGTAGCCGCGGCCCTTCTCGGTGATCGCGTGCACGATGACCGGTGCCCCGTACGACTTCGCGAGCTCGAGCGTCTCGAGGAGTGCCGGGAGATCATGCCCGTCGACCGGGCCGAGGTACTTGATGTCGAGGTTGGAGTACAGGGCTTCGTTGTTGGTGAAGCGCGAGAGGAAGCCGTGCGTGCCGCCGCGCACACCGCGGAAGACCGCCCGACCCACGGGACCGAACGCGCGGAACAGCCGATCGGACTTGTGGTGCAGATCCTTGTAGGCCGCCGCCGTGCGCACGCGGTTCAGGTACCGTGACATGCCGCCGATCGTCGGAGCGTAGGAGCGTCCGTTGTCGTTGACCACGATGACCAGGTTGCGGTCGTTGTCATCGGAGATGTTGTTCAGCGCTTCCCACGTCATGCCGCCCGTGAGCGCGCCGTCGCCGACGACCGCGACCACATGGCGGTCCCCTCGCCCGGTCGCGGTGAGCGCGCGCGAGACGCCGTCCGCCCAGCTCAGGGAACTGGAGGCGTGAGACGACTCGACCACGTCGTGAGGGCTCTCGCTGCGCTGCGGGTAGCCGGCGAGTCCGCCACGAACGCGCAGGTCGGAGAAGTCCTGACGGCCCGTGAGGAGCTTGTGCACGTAGGACTGGTGCCCCGTGTCGAAGATGAAGGGGTCATCGGGAGAGGAGAAGACCCGGTGCAGCGCGATCGTGAGCTCGACCACGCCGAGGTTGGGGCCGAGGTGACCGCCGGTGCGAGAGACGTTCTCCACCAGGAACTCGCGGATCTCTGCGGCGAGTTCCACCAGTTGATCCGCGGACAGGGCGTCCAGATCACGGGGTCCTGAGATGCTCGGAAGAATGGGCATCTGCGCCTCCTCACAGGCTCCGTAGATGCGCTCGCGTGGGGTGCGGACGCCGTGACGATCCTATCGCGCTCCTCCGTGAATCCTCGGAGAGGAAGGGAGCCTTGACACGACGAAAGGGGCCCGGGATGATGTCCCGGGCCCCTTTCGAGCGTTGCGTCAGACCAGCGAACGCAGCACGTACTGCAGGATGCCGCCGTTGCGGTAGTAGTCCGCCTCGCCGGGGGTGTCGATGCGGACCACCGCGTCGAACTCCACGACCTGCTTGCCCTCGGGCGAGTGCTCGCTCGGGGTCGCCGTCACGCGAACCGTCTTCGGCGTGACACCGTTGTTGAGCTCCTCGAGGCCGGAGATCGAGACGATCTCGGTGCCGTCGAGCCCCAGCGACTCCCAGCTCTGACCGGCGGGGAACTGCAGCGGGACGACGCCCATGCCGATGAGGTTGGAGCGGTGGATGCGCTCGAAGCTCTCGGTGATGACCGCCTTGACGCCCAGCAGGCTCGTGCCCTTGGCCGCCCAGTCGCGCGACGAGCCGGAGCCGTACTCCTTGCCACCGAAGATGACGAGGGGCGTGCCCTGCTCCTGGTAGTTCATGCTGGCGTCGTAGATGTACGACTGCGGACCGCCGGGCAGTGTGAAGTCGCGGGTGAATCCACCCTCGACGACCTGGCCGTCGTTGACAGCGGCGACCATGGCGTTCTTGAGACGGATGTTCGCGAACGTTCCACGGATCATGACCTCGTGGTTGCCTCGGCGCGAACCGAAGGAATTGAAGTCCTTGCGGTCCACACCGTGCTCGGTCAGGTACTGCGCCGCCGGCGTTCCCGGCTTGATGTTCCCGGCAGGCGAGATGTGGTCGGTCGTGACCGAGTCGCCGAGGGTGGCCATCACGCGGGCACCCTCGATGTCGCGCACCGGGGTGAGCTCCATCGTCATGCCGTCGAAGTACGGGGCCTTGCGCACGTAGGTCGAGTTCTCGTCCCACTGGAAGATCGCGTCATCCGGGGTCGGCAGGCTGCGCCAGCGCTCGTCGCCGTCGAATACCGTCGCGTACTGCTTGATGAACTGGTCGCGGGAGATCGACGAGTCGACCAGTTCCTGCACCTCGGCAGGCGTCGGCCAGATGTCCTTCAGGAACACGTCCTCACCGTCGCTGCCCTTGCCCAGCGCATCGTTCTCGAAGTCGAAGTGCATAGAGCCGGCCAATGCGTATGCGATCACCAGCGGCGGGCTGGCGAGGTAGTTCATCTTCACGTCGGGGCTGATGCGACCCTCGAAGTTGCGGTTTCCGGAGAGCACGGCGGTGACCGCGAGGTCGTGCGAGTTGATCGCCTCGGAGACCTCTTCGATCAGCGGCCCGGAGTTGCCGATGCAGATCGTGCAGCCGTAGCCGACCGTGTAGAACCCGAGCCCCTCGAGGTCCTTGTCGAGTCCGGACTTCTCGTAGTAGTCCGTGACGACCTTGGAGCCGGGGCCGAGCGTGGTCTTGACCCACGGCTTCTGCTTCAGACCCTTCTGCAGCGCCTTGCGCGCCACGAGACCGGCGGCGATCATCACAGACGGGTTGGAGGTGTTGGTGCACGAGGTGATCGCCGCGAGCGTGACGGCGCCGTTGTCGAGGATGTACTTCTCCCCCGACGGCGTGGTCACCGGAACCGGCTTCGACGCGTTGGCGGGTGCACCGCTGTTGATGTGCACCGGACGGGTCGTCGGAGCTTCCTCTCCGGGGACCTGACCGGGGTCGGATGCCGGGAACGAGTGCTTGCCCTCGAGGTCGACGAGGTCGTCGGAGGTCGACGGGGTCGCGTAGCTGAGGATGTCGTGCTCGAACTGCGACTTCGCCTCCGAGAGGAGGATGCGGTCCTGCGGGCGCTTCGGGCCGGCGATCGACGGCACGACCGTGCCGAGATCGAGCTCGAGGTACTCGCTGAACACGGGCTCGTGCGAGGCGTCGTGCCAGAGCTTCTGCTCCTTCGCGTAGGCCTCGACGAGCGCAACGGCCTCTTCGCTGCGACCGGTGAGGCGCAGATAGTCGAGCGTGACGTCATCGATCGGGAAGATCGCGGCCGTCGAGCCGAACTCCGGAGACATGTTGCCGATGGTGGCGCGGTTCGCGAGCGGGACGGATGCGACGCCCTCGCCGTAGAACTCGACGAACTTGCCGACCACGCCGTGCTTGCGCAGCAGGTCGGTGATGGTCAGCACGACGTCGGTCGCGGTGACGCCTGCCGGGATCTCGCCGGACAGCTTGAAGCCGACGACGCGCGGGATGAGCATCGACACGGGCTGGCCGAGCATGGCCGCCTCTGCCTCGATGCCGCCGACGCCCCAGCCGAGCACGCCGAGGCCGTTGACCATGGTGGTGTGCGAGTCGGTGCCGACGCAGGTGTCGGGGTATGCGCGCAGCACGCCGTTCACGTCGCGGTCGTAGATGACCTTGGCCAGGTGCTCGATGTTCACCTGGTGCACGATGCCGGTCCCCGGAGGAACGACCTTGAAGTCGCTGAAGGCGGTCTGGCCCCAACGCAGGAACTGGTACCGCTCGCCGTTGCGCTCGTACTCGATCTCGACGTTGCGCTCGAGTGCGTTCTCCGAGCCGAAGAGGTCGGCGATCACCGAGTGGTCGATGACCATCTCCGCGGGCGAGAGCGGGTTGATCTTGTTGGCATCGCCGCCGAGAGCGGTGACCGCCTCGCGCATGGTGGCGAGGTCGACGATGCAGGGCACGCCGGTGAAGTCCTGCATGACCACGCGCGCCGGTGTGAACTGGATCTCGGTGCTCGGCTCCGCCGACGCATCCCACGACCCCAGGGCCTCGATCTGCGCCTTCGTCACATTCGCGCCGTCCTCGGTGCGAAGGAGATTCTCCAGCAGCACCTTGAGGCTGAAGGGGAGCTTCTCGAAACCGGGCACCGTGTCGATGCGGAAGATCTCATAGTCGGTGCTGCCGACTGTCAGGGTGCTCTTGGCACCGAAGCTGTTCACCGTGGACACGATTCCGTCTCCTTCTGATCTGATGGAAGCGACAGGCGGTTCCATCTTGCTCGCCGCGGAGGTCCTGCGGCTAGCAAGGCGGACCTAACCAGTCTGCGCCTTTCCAGCCCGCGGCAGAAGCCTGCGATTTATCTTGATATCAAGATAAATCTATCACGCCGCAGGAGCGTCCTCGTGCGCAGGCGCGCGGGGATACAGCGCGCGCACGACCAACCAGGTCACCGCGATCAGCGGAGCGAACAGCGGCAGCCCCATGATCAGCTTCAGGGTGCCGAGCAGCGACGTCGCCTGCTCGGTGCCAGCGAGGTACAGCGGCAACTGAACCGCGAGTCGTGCGTAGAAGAGGATCGCCCAGGCGATGCCGAGCCACAGGAACGCACGACGCTTCCGCCGGTCGGCTCGCCATGCTGTGCCCTCTCCCATCAGGAATCCGACCGCGAGACCGATCAGGGACCAGCCGATCAGTGCCGACACGAGCATCGCCGTGCCATATGCAGCGTTCGTGATCAGCCCGGGAACGAAGTTGTCCTGCGCGCGACCGGTGAACAGCGCCAGAGCGGCCGCGGCGGCCGCAGCCGCCAGACCGCCGAGAGCTGCGGACGGCGGAGACTTCTGCACCAGGCGGATGACCGTGAACACTGCGGCGAGCCCGACGGATACGCCGAGCGCGAGGATGAGCGGTTCCGGCTGCAGCGTGAAGAGCACGACGAACGCGAGGCTCGGCAGCACCGACTCGAGGATCCCGCGCCACCCGCCGATCGCCGACCAGACGACCTTGTGCGTGCTGCCGTGGTCGGCAGGGTCGAGCCCGGCACGACGTGCCGCGCCGCCGAGCGCCGCGCCGAAGACCTCGGACGCGCTCTGCTCTCGTTCGGCGCCGGGCTCGGGGGCGCTCACGCGGATCCCGGCGTGGCCGGCATCTTCAGAGGAATAAGGTCCCGCGGGGGCATGGGTGAACCGCCACGTACCACGACGATCGAACGGAACAGCTCTTCGACCTTCTCCGCCGCGTCGGGGTCGGATGCCGCAGCACCGCCGATCACGCCACGCAGGAACCAGCGAGGACCGTCGATGCCGATGAAACGCGCCAGACGCAGCCCTGATCCTTCGCTCGCCGTGGCGGGCACCTCGGCGAGCAGCTCCTTGCCGAGCGTGCCTTCGCGCTCTTCGACACGTCCGCCCTGTGCGCGCACCTGGTCACGCAGCTGCACACGCGTCTCGTCCCACAGTCCGCCGGACCGAGGAGCAGCGAAGGGCTGTACCTGGAGCGAGGAGTCCGCGTAGTCGAGGCCGACGGCGACGATGCGCTTGGACTGCTCCTCGACCTCGAGGCGCAGGTTGAGTCCCTCACGCGGAAGGATCTTGATGCCACCGAGATCGATGTACGGACGAACCGGGTTCGCCTCGGAATCGTCGAAGGGTCCGTCGGTCGCACGGTTCAGCGGTGCGGACTTCGGGGGGTTGGGGGTGTTGTCAGTCATTGTTCTTCCCTGCCTGATAGCCGGTGGATCCGAATCCACCTTCGCCGCGCACGCTGTCCGGCAGCTCTTCGACCGGGATGAACGTGGCTCGTGTCACGGGCATGACGATCAGCTGCGCGATGCGGTCGCCGACGGCCACATCGTACGCGCTATGGATGTCGGTGTTGATCAGACTCACCTTGATCTCACCGCGGTAACCGGCGTCGACGGTTCCCGGGGAGTTGACGATCGAGATACCGTGCTTGGCGGCGAGACCGCTGCGCGGGACCACGAAGGCGGCGTATCCCTCTGGCAGAGCGATACGCACGCCGGTCGCCACCAGCGCCCGCTCGCCCGGTGCGAGATGCACGGCCTCCGCCGCCACCAGGTCGGCACCGGCATCGCCCGGGTGGGCGTATCCGGGGACCACAGAGGCGATAATGGGGACATCAACGGAATCGGTCACCCCATGAGGCTAATGCAGAACCCCACGACAGACGCACGTACGCAGTACCGCGAGCGACTCGCCCCGAGCCTGCGGCTCCTGGTGACGGTCGCCCTGGCCGGACCGATGGTGTCGCTGATCTTCGTCCCCGTCGGATCCACGGTCGCGCTGGTGGTCGGCGCCGCGGTCTCTGCGGTGCTGGTCACCCTCTTCGTGGTCGCGACCCCGATCGTATCCGTCGAGGGAACGGTGCTGCGAGCAGGGAGAGCGCACATCGACACGACGCACCTCGGCGAGCCCATCGTGCTGACCGCGGAGGAAGCACGGGAGGCCCGCGGCCCCGGGCTTCCTGCACGAGGCTGGCACCTCATCCGCGGCGGCATCGACGGCGTCGTGGTCGTGCCGAACATCGATCCGGCCGACCCCGTCGTGTCCTGGACGATCTCTTCGCGGACGCCCGACCGCCTCGCCGCCGCGATCCGCGCGTCGCGGTCCTGACCGCCCGGCCACGGTCACCGCGCGATCGAAGCCGGAAATGACGACGCGCCCCTGACCGGATGGTCGGGGGCGCGTTGCGGTTCGCTTGCGCGTGCTCAGGCAGCGCACTCCTTGCAGATGGGGCCGGAGGCGTCCTCGTGATCGAGCTGCGAGCGGTGCTTCACGAGGAAGCAGCTCATGCAGGTGAACTCGTCCTGCTGCGCAGGCAGCACGACGACATCGAGCTCGAGGTCGGACAGATCGGCGCCTGGGAGGTCGAAGCTCGACGGGTTGTCGGAATCCTCGTCCCCGCTGGAGCCGGAGAGCTTGTCCGGCACACGCTCCTTGAGCGCTTCGATCGACTCGGAGTCGTCTTCACTCTTTCGGGGAGCGTCGTAATCGGTTGCCATGCGGTAGATCTCCACTTTCATGGTACGAGTGGGTGGTTCGCCGTCGGGTATTCGGCGGCCATAGTTTGCACGACCTCAGAGCAATAAGCAAATGCCGGAGCGTGCGACAGAGCAAACTCGCGGCACGCCCAGAGTATTCCCGGCCGCGAGGGCACTCGCGTGACACCATGAACGCACACCCATCAGAGGGGCATTCGCATGGAAAACGTCACCATCGTCGGCACAGAATCAGGAGTCCTCGTACTCGCGACCGAGTCGGGCGAGCGGTTCGCGCTGCCCATCGACGATGTCCTGCAACGGGAGATCCGCCGCGCCACCCGCCTGGCCGAGCCGACCGCACAGCGTCTGGCCGCCAGTCCGCGCGACATCCAGGCGCAGATCCGCGCAGGACTCACCGCTGTCGAGGTGTCCGAACTGCTCGGGATCAGTGTCGACGACGTCGCCCGGTTCGAGGGTCCGGTGCTCGCGGAGCGCGAGCACATCATCGGACAGGCTCTGGCCGTTCCCGTGCTCATCGGCAGCGAGGTCGAGCCCGACGCCCAGCCGACCTTCGGAGCCGCCGTACGCGCCAAGCTCGCCGACGTCGAGGCATCGGACGAGCGGTGGGCGAGCTGGAAGGACGAGACCGGCTGGATCGTCAAGCTCGAGTTCACCGCGAGCGACGTCGAGCATGATGCGCGGTGGAGCTTCGATCCGCGGCGCAGCGCTCTGTCTCCGCTCAATGCCGACGCCACCCAGCTCTCCCGCCAGGGTTCCCTCCCGGAAGGACTCATCCCCCGCCTGCGCGCGGTCGACGCGGAGCGCGCCGGCTCGCCGTACAAGGATGAGAGTCGATTCGACTCCGGTGCCTTCGGTCCGCGCCTGCTGCCGACGCCCGAGGCCGATATCGAGGAGCCTTCCCTCCCCGAGCGCTCGAACGCCGCCGCGCAGGAAGCGGCGACCAAGCGCGCACCCGAATCGTCTACGACGAACCCGGAGACGGCCGATCTGCTCGAGGCGCTCCGTCGCCGCCGTGGCCAGCGCGAGACCGCTCCGCTGATCGAGGATGCCGAGGATTCACGCTCGGAGCCAAATCCGATCGCGCTCTTCGACGCCGCCTTCGAACCGGAGGCGGACGAGCCCGAGCCCGCCACCGAGCCGCCCACGACGACGTCCAGCGACTCGTCCGACAGCGGTGCACGTCGTCGTCGCCGCAACGCCATGCCCTCGTGGGACGAGATCGTCTTCGGAGCACGTACCGACGAGTGACATGGGTACCGCCTTCTCCTGCGGTCAGCGGGAGAAGGCACCAAGCCTCAATAGCGGAACTGTTCGTTCTTCGGGAGTGAGCCCACCGTGCTGGCCGATCATGCCGCGCCCGCGCTGGTCAGCCGCCGTTCCGTCGTATACCGCCCAGGTCCCGCGGGCGACCACCAGCAGGTCGCCCACTCTGGTTCGCGCGTCATCCGTGACACGCGGACCGAAGAGTCCGGCCGCGATGGCCTCTTCGCGCGTGACCACATCGGCGACGCCCTCCAGATCGGCGCGCCAACGATCGAGCACGGACTCCGCGACGGCGTCCGCTTCGAGATGCACGTGGAGCATGCGCGGCTCTCCCCCGACGTGGCGCACCCCGGACAGATGCGAGGCGTCGAGCACGGCTTGCCGCCGTGCTGGCACGTCGACCATGCCGTGGTCAGACGTGACGAGCACCCCGACACCCGGGGGTACCCGCGCGGACAGCGCCGCGTCGATGTCCTCCATCGCCGCCACCCACTCCGCGGAGGCGACTCCGTGCCTGTGCCCGGCCTTGTCGACCTCGGGCAGATAGCAGTAGACGAGAGCCCCGGGATTCTGCTCCGCGAGGCCGTAGGCCGCCTCCACGCGCTCGGAGGCGCTGCTCGCCGCTACGAACTGCGCACCGCGCAGCGTGGCGCGGGTGAATCCGCTGTGCTCGTAGGCGGCGACGCCGACGGCGAATGCGGGCCGTGCCGCAGCGACGGCGCGCTCGAAGATGGTCGGCGCGGGCTGCCAGGTGAGAGGATCGAGCCCTTCCGATTCCCAGCCGGTGAGCTGGTTGACGAGCACATCGCGCCGGGCGTCGAGCACGCGATAGCCGACGAGGCCATGCTCACCGGGCCACACGCCGGTCAGGATGCTCGTGAGAGCCGCTGCCGTGGTCGACGGGAAGACCGAATGCGCGGTGTCGCGCTTGGTCATGTTCGCCGTCAGCGCCCTGGCGTGGCCGGCGTGGCCGCGGAGGCTGATGGCGCCGAGCCCATCGATCACGACGAGCACGACGGACTGCGCCGGAGGCAGGACACCGGACTCGGCGCGCAAGGACGCGAAGAGGTCGCCCGCCACCCCGACGATGCTCCGGGCTGATGGCGACTCGGACGGTAGCATGAGGGACATCCGAGCCAGTCTGACACAGGCTCCCGCACGCCCTCAGGAAGTCCATGCCGAAAACTCCGCCGCCCGAGCCCGTCGAGGAGCGCATCCAGGACATCGATCTGTCCACCGAGATGCAGGGCTCGTTCCTCGAGTACGCGTATTCGGTCATCTACTCGCGCGCGCTGCCCGACGCGCGCGACGGCCTCAAGCCCGTGCAGCGACGCATCCTCTACCAGATGGCGGAGATGGGCCTGCGCCCCGATCGCGGTCATGTCAAGAGTGCCCGCGTCGTGGGCGAGGTGATGGGAAAGCTCCACCCACACGGCGACACGGCCATCTACGACGCGCTCGTGCGTCTGGCCCAGGAATGGGCGCTGCGCGTGCCCCTCGTCGACGGGCACGGCAACTTCGGCTCGCTCGACGACGGTCCCGCTGCCGCGCGCTACACCGAGGCCCGCCTTGCGGCCGCCGCGCTGGCGCTGACGGAGAACCTCGACGAAGACGTCGTCGACTTCATCCCGAACTACGACGGACAGTTCCAGCAGCCCGCCGTGCTCCCCGCCGCGTTCCCCAACCTGCTCGTCAACGGTGCGAGCGGCATCGCCGTCGGGATGGCCACGAACATGGCTCCGCACAACCTCATCGAGGTCGTCGCCGCTGCCACCCACCTGCTTGAGAACCCCGACGCGACCACGGAAGAGCTCATGGAGTTCGTGCCGGGCCCGGACTTCCCGGCCGGCGGCGTGATCATGGGCCTCGACGGGGTCAAGGACGCCTACGCCAACGGCCGCGGCGCTCTCAAGGTGCGCGGCAAGGTCTCGATCGAGCCGCTGGGACCGCGCCGCACCGGCATCGTGGTCTCCGAGCTGCCCTACATGGTCGGCCCCGAGCGCCTGATCGAGAAGATCCGCGACGCCGTGCAGTCCAAGAAGCTGCAAGGCATCAGTGATGTCACCGATCTCACCGACCGCAATCACGGGCTGCGGGTCGCGATCGGCATCAAGACCGGCTTCGACCCCAATGCCGTGCTGGAACAGCTGTACCGGCTGACGCCGCTGGAGGACTCCTTCAGCATCAACAACGTGGCTCTCGTCGATGGCCAGCCCCGCACGCTGGGCCTCAAGGAGCTGCTGAGCGTCTACGTGGCGCACCGCCTCGAGGTCATCACCCGACGCAGCCGCTACCGTCTCGCGCGACGTGAGGAGCGACTGCACCTCGTCGAGGGACTGCTCATCGCGATCCTCGACATCGACGAGGTCATCCAGGTCATCCGCTCCTCGGACGACTCGGAACAGGCGCGCTCGCGCTTGCGCTCTGTCTTCGACCTCAGCGAGCTGCAGGCGGAGTACATCCTCGAGCTGCGCCTGCGCCGGCTCACGAAGTTCTCCCGCATCGAACTCGAGGCGGAGCGCGATGCGCTCCAGGCCGAGATCGCCGCGCTCCGTGAACTGCTCGCCAGCCCGGCGCTGCTCCGCGCCGCGGTCGCCGCCGAGCTCGACGCGGCCGCAGATGCCTACGGCACCCCGCGCCGCACGCTGCTGATGAACGCCGCGCCGCCCAAGCCGCGCGCGACCAAGGGCGCCGTCGATCTCCAGATCGCCGACGCCCCGACCGTGCTCGTGCTCTCCACCACGGGCCGCGCCGTGCGTGTCGATCTGAGCGAGGGTCAGGAGCTCACTGTTCCCGCGCGTCGCAGCAAGCACGACGCGATCCTGACGACCCTCGCAACCACGGTCCGTGCTGAGCTGGGCGCCCTCACCAGTGCAGGGCGCGTCGTGCGGTTCTCCCCGGTCGACCTGCCCTCGGTGCCGTCCACGTCGGTGCAACTCGCCGCCGGTACACCCCTCAAGGACTACCTGGGCATCACGGCACGCGGCGAGCGGATCCTGGGCGTCGTGCAGTTCGACAGCGACACTCCGATCGCTCTTGGCACCGCCCAGGGAACCGTGAAGAGGATCATCCCCTCCGCCCTCCCCGTGCGCCCCGAGATCGAGGTCATCGCGATGAAGTCCGGCGACGCGGTCGTCGGAGCAGCAGAGGCTCCGGACGATGCCGAGCTCGTGTTCGTCACGACCGATGCACAGCTCCTCCACTTTTCCGCATCGATGGTCCGCCCGCAGGGTGCTCCCGCCGGCGGCATGGCGGGCATCAAGCTCGGCACGGGCGCCGCGGTGCTGTTCTTCGGAGTCGTGGAGGCAGACGCGGAAGCAGTCGTCGCCACTGTCTCCGGCACCGAGGGGATCCTCCCCGGCACCGAGCCCGGTCGCGCCAAGGTCACCGCCTTCGCGGAGTATCCCGCCAAGGGACGCGCGACCGGTGGAGTGCGCGCCCACGCCTTCCTGAAGGGCGAGGATCGTCTCACGGTCGCGTGGGTGGGACCGAACCCCGCGCAGGCCGTCGACCCCACGGGTGCCGTCCGCAAGCTGCCGGAGCCCGGCGCGCGCCGTGATGCGTCCGGTCA
The DNA here is from genome assembly GCF_023091245.1 of Microbacterium croceum. NCBI lineage: Bacteria > Bacillati > Actinomycetota > Actinomycetes > Micrococcales > Microbacteriaceae > Microbacterium > Microbacterium croceum. Next base: position 2,593,576 of record NZ_JAHWXN010000001.1, read on the forward strand.
GCCGATCGACGGGGTGATCGGCAGCATCGGCCGCACCCTCGCCTGACCTCGCGAAGAAGGCGGGCCTCCCTCGGATTCGCCGAGGGAAGCCCGCCTTCTTCGCTGAGGGGAGGCGGTCAGGCGTCGATGGACTCGCGCGACAGTCGGTCGGACGAGTCGATGATGAACTCCCGACGCGGGGCGACCTCGTTGCCCATCAGGAGCTCGAACACGCGGCCGGCGGCCTCGGCGTCTTCCATCCGTACGCGGCGCAGCAGACGACCCGAGCGGTCCATCGTGGTGGTCGCGAGCTGCTCGGCATCCATCTCGCCCAGACCCTTGTACCGCTGGATCGGCTCGTGCCAACGCTTTCCGGCTTTGCGGAGCTTGGTCAGCAGCGCGTGCATCTCCTGCTCGCTGTACGTGTAGATCGTCTCGTTCGGCTTCGAGCCCGGGTTCATCACGATCACCCGATGCAGCGGAGGAACGGCGGCGAACACCCGGCCGTGCTCGATAAGCGGACGCATGTAGCGGAAGAACAGCGTGAGGAGCAGAGTCCGGATGTGGGCGCCGTCGACGTCGGCATCGCTCATCAGGATCACCTTGCCGTAGCGAGCCGCATCGATGTCGAACGAGCGGCCGGACCCGGCGCCGATCACCTGGATGATCGAGGCGCATTCGGCGTTCGAGAGCATGTCGCCGATCGACGCCTTCTGCACGTTGAGGATCTTGCCGCGGATGGGCAGCAGCGCCTGGAACTCGCTGTTGCGCGCGTTCTTGGCGGTGCCGAGCGCGGAGTCGCCCTCGACGATGAACAGCTCGCTGCGCTCCACCTCGTTCGTGCGACAGTCGACGAGCTTCGTGGGAAGGGTGGAGGACTCGAGCGCGTTCTTGCGGCGCTGAGTCTCCTTGTGTGCGCGCGCTGAGACGCGCGCCTTCATCTCCGCGACGATCTTGTCCAGCAGTTGGGTGGTCTGGCTCTTGTCATCGCGTTTGGTCGAGCTGAAGCGGAGTCCGAGATCCTTGCGGATGACCTGGGCAACGATCTGGCGCACGGCGGGCGTGCCGAGCACTTCCTTCGTCTGCCCCTCGAACTGCGGTTCGGGGACGTTCACGGTGAGCACGGCGGTGAGGCCGGCCAGGACGTCGTCCTTCTCGAGCTTGTCGTTCCCGACTTTGAGACGACGGGCGTTCTGCTCGACCTGCGCCCGCAGCACCTTGAGCATCTCCTGCTCGAAACCCTGCTGATGCGTTCCTCCCTTGGGAGTCGCGATGATGTTGACGAACGAGCGGATGGTCGTCTCGTAGCCGGTCCCCCACCGCAGGGCGATATCGACCTGGCAGACGCGCTCGACCTCGGTCGCGATCATGTGGCCGTCAGCCTGCAGGACGGGGACGGTCTCCTTGAAGGTGCCCTCTCCTTGGATGCGCCAGTTGTCGGTCACGGGCGGGTCGTTCGCGAGGTAGTCGACGAACTCGGAGATCCCGCCTTCGTAGCGATACGAGGTTTCGATCGGCTCCTCGGCCCGGTTGTCACGGATCACGATCTCGAGTCCCGGAACGAGGAAGGCGGTCTGACGTGCGCGGTTCTCCAGCTCGCCGAGTTGGAAGGCGGCGTCCTTCGTGAAGATCTGTCGGTCGGCCCAGTAGCGCACGCGCGTTCCGGTCACGCCCCATGGCGCCTTGCCGGCGATCCGGAGCTCGCTGCCGTCCTCGAAGGGGGCGAAGGGCGCATCCGGGCGCTTCTCCCCCGAGTCGGCGAAGCGGCCAGGCTCACCGCGGTGGAACGACATCGCGTAGGTCTTGCCTCCACGATCGACCTCGACATCGAGGCGCTCGGAGAGGGCGTTCACGACGGAGGCCCCCACACCGTGCAGTCCGCCGGATGCGGCGTAGGACCCGCCGCCGAATTTCCCACCGGCGTGCAGCTTGGTGAAGACCACCTCGACGCCGGTCAACCCGGTACGCGGCTCGACGTCGACGGGGATGCCGCGACCGCGGTCGTGCACCTCCACGCTGCCGTCGGAGTGCAGGATGATGTCGATCTTCTTGCCGTTGCCGGCGACCGCCTCGTCGACGGCGTTATCGATGATCTCCCAGAGGCAATGCATGAGCCCGGGCGATCCGTTCGACCCGATGTACATACCGGGCCGCTTGCGGACGGCTTCGAGTCCTTCGAGCACCTGGAGATGATGGGCGGAATACTCGGCGGTCACAATCTCCGAGTCTATTCTCGTGGAGCCTCCACACCCCGCCGACACTCCCCGGCAGCCGCCTATCCGGGGCCTTCTCGTACGCGCTGAGCGAAACACACCGTGATCCGGGCATGTGCCCAGCATCCCCGTGGTTGTATTGAGCACGCTCCACAGCGAACCCGACACCCGAGGAGGCACCGAGATGAACGCAACAACCGAACGTGAGACCTCTACCGTCGAGTTCCGCTTGACCGCAGCAGACCGTTGCGACTCCTGCGGCGCTCAGGCGTACATCGCAGCCGAGGTCAACGGTTCCGAGCTCCTCTTCTGTGCCCACCACGGCCGCAAGTACGAAGAGAAGCTCCGCACCATCGCGACCAGCTGGCACGACGAGACCGCTCGACTGGCCGACGCGGTCTGAAGCCCGATCCGCTCAGCGGATCCCTCCGACGTCATCCGCCTCACGGATGACCGACGACGGGTCGCCGCCCGACATCAGTCGACGACGACCCGTCGCACACGGACGCTGAGGCGAGTGAGAATCTCCTCGCCGACCGTGTCGATACGCTCCGCGAGAGTCGTCGCACTGACCTCACCGTGATCGCCCGCACCGAACAGGTGCACCTCATCGCCGATGGCCATTCCGGGCCAGCCCTGCACGACCGACGTCGTGTGATCGATCCGACGAAGCTCACGCGCCCCTTCCGGCGTCCCCACCGGCGCTCCTGCGATCGTCGAGGGCAGGCCGTCGAAGCTGCCGATGCCGATGACCGCATCTCCCTCGGAGACCGCGCTCACGGATGCGACGAGCGCGGCGATCGGACGGATGCCGTCGAGCTCCGGGCCGTCCGCGGAACGCACGCCGTAGCAGAAGGCGCCGATCCGCGACAGAGTGCCCCGCAACTCCGGGCGCCACCACGAGGCCGCGGATGCGGTCAGGTGCTGCACCGCGGGAATCGGCCCGCTCTCGCCCACCACGCGCACAGCGTCCAGGAACGCGGCCTGGGCCTCGTCATCCTCGGCGTCGCTGGCCTCGGCGATGTGACTCCAGACTCCGACGAGCTCCAGCAGTCCTGCTCTCTCGGCCGCACGAGCATCGGCGACCACGCCGTCCCAGTCCTCGCGCAACACGCCGTTGCGATGCAGCCCCGTATCGATCTTGAGGTGCACCCGCGCCACGACTCCGAGCGCCGCGGCACGCGCGATGATCCGACGCAGGTACTCCGCGGTGCCGACGCCCAGATCGATGCTCTGCACGAGGGCATCGTCGATCTCGGCGTCCGTCGACGTGGCCCAGGCGAACACCCGCGCCACCCCGCCCGCGACGCGGCGCACATCGAGCGCGCTGCGCACGTCGTAGCTGCCGAACCACTCGACGCCGGCGGCGTCCGCCGTCTCGACGACCCACGGCAGCCCGTGCCCGTAGGCGTCGTCCTTGACGACCAGCATGAGCGTCGAGGGTGCGATCCGCTCCCGCACGGCGGCGAGATTCCGGCGGAGCAGGGGCGCGCTGATGCGCAGCTCAGGACGACTCATGCTTCCCACTCCCTGATCGCGTGTGCGCCGGCGACCGTGAGGAGCTCCGCGGCGGACAGTCCGGTCACCTCTGCCCAGTGCGACAGGCTGTGTGCGGCAGGGCCCTCCCCGCCGAAGAAGGTGACTTCCGTACCGACGGGAGCATCCGCGCCCTGGAGATCGACGACGCACACGTCCATGGCGACTCGACCGATGATGGGGCGCTGCTCGCCGTCGATCTCGACGTGCGCACGATTACCGAGAGCTCGCACGATCCCCTGCGCGTATCCGCCCGTGACGAGCGCGACGTTCGTGTCCACCGGGGCACGGTGGGTGTAGCCGTAGGAAACCGCGTCACCGGCGCGCAGGCGCTTGGTGGAGAGCACTTTCCCCGTCAGCCTCATCACGGGACGGACGGGGGCCGACTCTCCCCGTACGGGCAGACCGTACAGCAGGAAGGGGTCGATGTCGGCGACGGCGTCGGTGGATCCGACGATTCCCTCCAGGGCGAGTGCATCGATCTCACCGGCGGAGTCGACCAGCACCCGGCCGGCTCCGGCCGCTGTCACGGCGTGCGCGACGGCGAGGACACCGTGACCCCACGCATCTCGACGAAGATCGGCGACCGTTCCTCCGCGCTGAACAGCGGAATCCGCTGCCGCCGCGAGTGCGGACCGTGAGATCACCGCGTGCGTTCGGGCGCTGGAAGTCGTGTCGGACACGTCTTCCACCCTAGCTTCCGTGCGCTCAGGTTCCCTGCGAAGCCCCCGTAGACTGGAGGGGATCCCCAACCTTCGGAGCACAATGTCACGTCTTTCCCTCGCGCCCCGCATCCGCTATCTGATCGGACGGGCACGTCGCATCGATGTCGGATCGGTCGTGGAGCGCGCCAAAGAGGCCTCCGAGCAGCACCACAAGGCGGTGCCGGCCATCGTCGTCGACATGCTCTGGTCCGCAGCGCGCCACAACGTCGGCTTCCAGGACTACATCGACTACGACTTCGCGATGCTCACGCGCGCTGAGCGTGAGACCTACATGACCCACCCGGTGTCCAACCAGCTCTCGCAGCGCTACGATCACCCGGACTTCCGCTGGATCTTCCAGGACAAGGTGGAGTTCGACAAGCAGTTCTCAGCGCACCTGCACCGCGAGTGGATGGTCGTCGAGGAGGGCAACGCCGATGCCGTGCGTGAGTTCGCACAGCGCCTCGGGACGATCGTAACCAAAGAGCCGGTCGGGCAGGCCGGAACGGGGGTACACCGCTACCACGCGGCCGACGTCGAGGACTGGGACGACTTCCACCGCGGACTCCTCGCTCGCGGCGAGCTGCTGATCGAAGAGGTCATCCGGCAGCACGACGCCCTCGCCGCGGTCTGCCCCGGAACCGTCAACACCACGCGCATCACGGCTTTCTTCGACGGCGAGAAGGCGCACATCCTGGCGATGGCCCAGAAGTTCGGACGCGGCGCCGTCAGCGACCAGATGACCTTCGGCGGCTTCTACACGATGCTCGATGAGAACGGCCGCGCCGTGGGCGCCGGATACGACTCTCATGGCCACGTGCACGAGAAGCACCCCGACACCGGGTTCCCGATCGCCGACTTCCAGCTCCCCTACATGGACGAGGTCCGCGCGTTCATCGATCAGGTCGCCCGCGTCGTCCCGCAGGTGCAGTATGTGGGATGGGACATCGTCGTATCCCCCGACGGCCCGGTGCTGGTCGAGGGCAACTGGGGCGCGGGCGTGTACGAGAACAAGCCGAGCGTCACCGGCATCCGTACAGGGCACAAGCCGCGCTACCGCGAGGTCATCGGCTTCTGACACCGACGAAGAAGGCCCCGGATGATCCGCATCCGGGGCCTTCTTCTCTGCAGTGGACGCGTCAGATCACGCGGACGATGCCGAGAGGCGTCGACTCGAGGCCCTGACCGAGAGGGTTGTCTCCGAGGATCCTGACCAGGCGACGCTCGCCGTCCTTGTCGAGCGTCGATCCGAGGATGTTTCCGCCGAGGTCGTTGATGTCGACCACCGCCACCTCAGCCTGGCCGCCGATCAGCGACTTGAGCCGTGCGGCGACGCCGTCGGGGTCCTTCGGCCCGAGCACGACAGCCTCGTTGTACGGAGGGATGGTGTGTTTGGTCGGGCCGTCGATCGCCCGCGCCTTGTCACCGGCGATGCGGTAGAAGTCACCACGACGACCGAATGCCTTCGTCACAGCCGCGACAGCGGACGCGAACAGGATGCGCGGTGTACCGCACTCTCGCAGCGCCATCTCCATCGTCTCCGGCATTCCGAGCCCGATGCCGTACGGGGTGCGGGTGACGTACTTCGAGAGGAACAGCGCGAGCTTGCGCGGCTTGATCTCGTCGAGGCGGTAGGACCGCCCCTGCGTGATCGCCACGATCTTCTCGGTCACGAACAACAGGTCGCCCGGCTGCACGGCGTCCTTGGCGTACTCCGTGATGATCGCGTCGAGGTCGTCCTCGGGCATGACCACACGGGTGCGCAGCGGGATGCGCGCGTAGCTCTTGCCGTCGACGCTCGCCTCGAGCGCCTTGCCGTCGTTCGCCTGGCTCATTCGAGGTAGTCCCGCAGGGACTGCGAGCGGCTCGGGTGTCGCAGTTTCGCCATCGTCTTGGACTCGATCTGGCGGATGCGCTCACGCGTGACACCGAACGTGTCGCCGATCTGGTCGAGCGTCTTCGGCTGACCGTCTCCGAGCCCGAAGCGCATGCGGATCACGCCGGCCTCGCGCTCGGAGAGCGAGTCGAGCAGCTGCTCGAGCTGACGCTGCAGCATCGTGAATCCCACCGCGTCGGCGGGGACGACGGCCTCGGTGTCCTCGATGAGGTCACCGAACTCGCTGTCTCCGTCTTCACCGAGCGGGGTGTGCAGCGAGATCGGCTCACGACCGTACTTCTGCACCTCGACGACCTTCTCGGGCGTCATGTCGAGTTCGCGACTGAGCTCTTCCGGCGTGGGTTCGCGACCCAGGTCCTGCAGCATCTGACGCTGGACGCGGGCGAGCTTGTTGATGACCTCGACCATGTGCACCGGGATGCGGATGGTGCGCGCCTGGTCGGCCATCGCGCGGGTGATCGCCTGACGGATCCACCACGTCGCGTAGGTCGAGAACTTGAATCCCTTGGTGTAGTCGAACTTCTCGACCGCACGGATGAGGCCCAGGTTCCCCTCCTGGATGAGGTCGAGGAACTGCATGCCGCGACCCGTGTAGCGCTTCGCGAGCGACACGACGAGACGGAGGTTCGCCCCGAGCAGGTGGCTCTTGGCGCGCTGTCCATCGCGGGCGACCCACTGCAGGTCGAGACCGAGCTGGCCGGCCTTCTCGGCGGCAGTCATCGTCGACAGCTTCTCCTCGGCGAAAAGGCCTGCCTCGATGCGCATCGCGAGCTCGACCTCTTCGGCCGCGTTCAGCAGAGCGACCTTACCGATCTGCTTCAGGTAGTCCTTGACCGGGTCGGCTGTCGCGCCGGTGATCTGTGCGGAGTAGACGGGAACGTCATCCTCGTCGCTCGACGTGATGACGATCGCACCGGTCGGAAGCGGCTCGGTGAACTTCGGCTTGCTGTCTTCGTCTTCTTCGTCGGTCGCCTCGGCGACCGGCGCCTCATCGTCTTCGACGATGTCGTCGGCCTTCTTCTTCTTCGCGGGCGCGCGCTTGGCAGCTGCGCGCTTCGCTGCGCTCAGCGGCGCAGGCTTCTCAGCCGCATCCTTCGTCTCAACGGGTACCTCGGCCGCGGTCTCGTCAGCGGCCTTCTTCGTCGTCCGGGATTTGTTTGTCGTGGCAGGAGTCACGTTTCGCCTTTCACGGGGCTGCGGACCGCCCCGGGACATTTCGGACACTAGTAAGACCCTTGTCAAGTCCGATCCAGAAAAGGAGCGATTGACAACGGGTCAGAGTCCTAGTATCGCACACGTGCGGCGATGCGGGCGCATTCCAGCGAAGTTCCCCGGAATCGAGTCACGCTCTCCCTGGTTTGTCTTCGTCACCGGAAGGCCGGGACGCAAGGTAGCGCTCCAGCTCGGCGGCAAGTTCGTCGGCGCTGGGAAGGTCACGCTCACTGAACCCACCCTCGTCGTACGAGCCATCGTCGGGGTTGCGGCCTGCCATGTACGCGTCGTAGCGGCGCTCCAGGTTGTGCACCATCTGCTGCAGCTCATCGTTGCCGAGCACCTGCTCGTCGACACGCGCGAGGTAGTCGTCGCGACGCTCCTGGACAGCATCGAGCACCAGCACGAGCCCGGTCGAGGCCATCAGACGTTCGGCGGCGGTGATCACGGCGTCGGGGTTCTCGGTCTCCGCGAGATAGTGCGGAACAAGCAGCACGAAACCCACGGCACGTTCGCCGCGCTCGGCGAAGCGGTACTCGAGGAGGTGGCCGGCTGTCGCCGGAACCTGCGTGCGCGGACGCCACACGGAGTGGACCACGGTCAGGTCGCGACGGTTCCCGCTGACGGTGGTGCCGATCGGGCGCGTGTGCGGAACAGGCATCGCGATCGAGTGCACCCAGTTGAGGCCGGAGACCTCGAACTCCTCGGCCAGCTCCAGCACCGTGCTCGCGAACGCGTTCCACGCGAAGTCCGGTTCGTAGCCCGCGAGCAGCAGGAAGGGCTGTCCGAGCGCATCGGTGGCGAGCGACAGTTCGAGCCGCTGCGGGCGGAACTCCGTCAGGTGATCCTGATCGAAGGAGATCACCGGACGACGGGCGCGGTAGTCGAGGAGCACATCGTTGTCGAACACCACGACGGGCTGCGGCGACGTCGTCTCGCGCAGGTGATCGATGAGGCCGGAGACGGCACTGCCCGCGTCGGTGAACCCGGTCAGCAGCACCACCAGGGGCAACCCGCGCGGCACCGCGGGCGCGTTCGCTACTCGTTCATGGATGGGTCCGGAGAAGGGCATATGTCAATGCTACGAGCCGCTCCCCCCACGAGGGTGGGCAGCGTCATGCTGAGAGCGAACACGCGCAGAACCGCTCGCGCCCTGCGCGACGTCGTGATCCCTAGGATGGAAGCATGACGCTTCCCGTGCTCTCGCACACCATCGATCAGTTCCCCGGAAGCGCTGCAGATGCCGCAGTGCTCGTCGTCCCCGACATCTCGGAGTCCGCCTCGGCGCTCGACGGCTATCCGGGTCTCGCCGACATCCTCGCCGGGATCGGCTTCACCGGCTCGGCGTCCACATTCGCTCGCGTGCATGCGCCGGAAGTATCGTCCATCCCCTTCGCTGTCGTCGGCGCGGGATCCTCTCCCACAGCGGTCTCCGTCCGAAACGCCGCCGGAGCAGCCCTGCGGGTCTTCACCGGCTTCGAGACCGTGTCTCTCGCACTCGCGCCGGGCCTCGAGTCATTCGCGGATGCGGCCGCAGAAGGAGCCGTCCTCGGCGGACACCGCTTCGACGGCTATCGCTCGGAAAACGGCAAGAAGCGCGCATCCGCCGTCATCCTGCACGCGCAGCTGGACGACGCGAGCGCAGCGCACGCCCAGGCCATCGGCGACGCGGTCGCACTCATCAAGGACCTCGTGCAGGTCCCGGCCGAGTGGCAGAGCCCCGCGCAGCTGGCACAGAGCGCGGCCGACAGCGTCGCCGATCTGGATGTCACGGTCGAGATCCTGGATGAGATCGCCCTCGCGGAACAGGGCTTCGGTGGAATCCTGGGCGTCGGGCAAGGGTCCGATCGCCCGCCGCGCCTGGTGCGCCTCGACTACTCCCCCGCAGACGCCACGCGCCACATCGCCCTGGTGGGCAAGGGCATCACCTTCGACACCGGTGGACTGTCTCTCAAGCCCGCCGCGTCCATGGTCGGCATGAAGTTCGACATGGCGGGCGCGGCCACCAGCCTCGCCGCGCTGCGCGCCATCGCGACCCTGGGGCTGCCGGTCCGCGTCACGGCATGGCTCTGCATCGCGGACAACATGCCGTCCGGCCGGGCGACGCGACCAGGCGATGTGCTGCGGATGCTCGACGGAACGACTGTCGAGGTGCTCAACACCGATGCGGAAGGCCGCCTCGTGCTCGCCGACGGTCTCGTCGCCGCGAGCCGGGAGCACCCGGACGTGATCATCGACGTCGCCACCCTGACCGGAGCGATCATCCTGGCGCTCGGCCACCGCCACACCGGCGTGATGGGCGATGACGAGACCGTCGCCGAGTTCCTCGCCGCCGCCCACTCAGCCGATGAACTCGCCTGGCACATGCCGCTGCCTGAGTACATGGAAGACAGCCTCGACTCTCCGATCGCCGACCTCATCAACGCCAACATGAGTGATCGCGCGGGAGGCGCCTCCTTCGCCGGGCTCTTCCTCCGACGATTCGTCGGGCGGGTGTCCGACGCGGATGACGCACCGCGCATCCCCTGGGTCCACCTCGACATCGCCGGATCCGGCGAGCACGGCAGCGCACCCTACGGCTTCACCGAGAAAGGCCCCACCGGGGCGATGGTCCGATCGATCGTCGCCTTCGCCCACGCATCCCACACGGAGGCATGACCTATGACCACACACACCTTCGACATCGTCGTCCTCGGCGGCGGCAGCGGCGGATACGCCGCGGCGCTCCGGGCCAGCGAGCTCGGCAATTCCGTCGTCCTGATCGAGAAGGACAAGGTCGGCGGCACCTGCCTGCACCGCGGTTGTATCCCGACGAAGGCGCTGCTGCACGCGGCGGAGGTCGCCGAGCACGTGCGCGATGCCGCATCGGTGGGCGTCACGGCGACGCTCACCGGCATCGACCCGGTAGGAGTCCGCACGTACCGCGAGGGAATCGTCGCGAAGAAGTTCAAGGGCCTCGAGGGGCTGGTCAAGGCACGCGGCATCACCACCGTGGCCGGCACCGGACGCCTCAACGCCGACCGGACGGTGAGCGTCGGCGACGACGTCTACACCGGCACAGACGTCGTGCTGGCGACCGGGTCGTACAGCCGCACGCTCCCCGGCCTCGAGATCGGCGGACGGATCATCACGAGCGAGCAGGCACTCGCTCTCGACGTCATCCCGGAGCGCGTGCTCATCCTCGGTGGCGGCGTGATCGGCGTCGAGTTCGCCAGTGTGTGGCGTTCCTTCGGCTCCGAGGTCACGATCATCGAGGCGCTCCCGCACCTCGTGCCCAACGAGGACATCGCCCTCAGCAAGGGCCTCGAGCGTGCCTTCCGTCGCCGCGGCATCCAGTACTCCCTCGGTGTCCGCTTCCAGAGCGCGGTCCAGGACGACTCCTCTGTGTCTGTCACGCTCGAAGACGGCAAGGAGTTCTCGGCGGACTACCTGCTGGTCGCCGTCGGACGTGGACCGGTCACCGCGAACCTCGGTTTCGAGGAGGCCGGAGTGACGCTCGACCGCGGATTCGTGACGGTCGACGACGATCTGCGCACCGGGGTCCCCGGCCTCTGGGCCGTCGGCGACATCGTTCCCGGCCTGCAGCTCGCGCACCGTGGGTTCCAGCAGGGCATCGCCGTCGCGGAGCGGATCTCGGGCCTCACCCCCGTGAACGTGCCCGACCTGCAGATCCCGAAAGTGACCTACTCGAGCCCGGAGGTCGCCTCGGTCGGCGTCACCGAAGCCGCGGCGATCGCCGAGCACGGCGCCGACGCCGTTTCGGCATATGAGTACAACCTCGCGGGCAACGGGAAGAGCGAGATCATCGGAACCGGCGGCCTCGTGAAGGTCGTACGTCTCAAGGATGGCCCTGTGATCGGCGTCCACCTTCTGGGTGATCGCGTCGGCGAGCTCATCACCGAGGGGCAGCTCGCTGTGGCCTGGGAGGCCCACCCCGAGGACATCGCGCCGCTGATCCACGCGCACCCCACGCAGAGCGAGGCGCTCGGCGAGGCCTTCCTCGCCCTGGCCGGAAAGCCCCTGCACGCCCTCTGAGCACCAACCGGTGCCTGAGTCACTAAGCTAGACAAGCGTCAACACACTTCCTGAAGGAGACTCCGTCATGAGCACATCCGTCATCCTCCCCGCTCTCGGTGAGAGCGTCACAGAGGGTACGGTCACCCGCTGGCTCAAGCAGGTGGGCGACACCGTACAGGCGGACGAGGGCCTGCTGGAGATCTCGACCGACAAGGTCGACACCGAGATCCCCTCCCCCGTCAGCGGCGTTATCGAGGAGATCCTCGTCGCCGAGGACGAAACCGTCGAGGTCGGCGCCCTGCTGGCCCGCATCGGAGATGGAAGCGCTGCAGCACCTGCTGCGGATGCTCCGGCCGCTGCTGAGCCTGCCGCAGAAGCAGCCCCCGCACCCGCCGCCGAGGCAGCACCTGCACCCGCCACCGAGGCAGCACCCACACCCGCCGCTGAGCCTGCTCCGGCCGCCGCGCCCGCTGGCGATGCGACCGACATCGTCCTCCCGGAACTCGGTGAGAGCGTCACCGAGGGCACCGTGACCCGCTGGCTCAAGCAGATCGGTGACACAGTCGCCGTCGACGAGGCCCTCCTCGAGATCTCGACCGACAAGGTCGACACCGAGATCCCGTCGCCGGTCGCCGGTGTGCTGCAGGAGATCGTCGCCGCCGAGGACGAGACAGTTTCCGTCGGCGCTGTGCTGGCACGCGTCGGCTCGGGTGCCGCCCCGGCAGCGCCCGCTCCCGCGGCAGAGGCTCCCGCTGCGGCTCCGGCACCTGCTCCCGCTGCGGCTCCGGCACCCGCCGCTGCGGCTCCGGCACCCGCCGCCGCGGCTCCGGCACCCGCCGCCGCGGCCCCCGCACCTGCCGCTCCCGCTCCGGCCGCGGCTGCTGCCCCGGCACCCGCCGCTCCCGCACTGGCACTGCCGACCGAGAGCGACAACCTGTACGTGACCCCGCTGGTTCGTCGCCTCGCGTCACAGCAGGGTGTCGACCTCGCTTCCGTCACCGGCACCGGTGTCGGTGGACGCATCCGCAAGGAAGACGTGCTCAAGGCTGCGGAGACGGCCACGGCCGCCCCGGCAGCGGGTGCTCCGGCAGCTGCCGCTCCTGCACCGCTTGAGGTCTCTCCGCTGCGCGGCACGACCCAGCCGATGTCCCGCCTGCGCAAGGTGCTCGCCGAGCGGGCGGTCGCGTCGATGCAGCAGACGGCTCAGCTGACCACGGTAGTCGAGGTCGATGTCACCGATCTCGCGAACTACCGCGACAGCGTCAAGGGATCGTTCCTGGAGAAGACGGGTGACAAGCTCTCGTTCCTGCCGTTCTTCGCTCTGGCCACGGCGGAGGCGCTGCGGGCGTTCCCGATCATCAACGCGACGGTGAAGGACGACCAGATCGTCTATCCCGCTACCGAGAACGTGTCGATCGCTGTCGACACCGAGCGCGGTCTGCTCACGCCCGTGCTGCGTGATGCCGCCTCGAAGAACATCGCTCAGATCGCGCACGAGATCGCCGACCTGGCGGCGCGCACGCGCGACAACAAGCTGAAGCCCGACGAGCTCGCGGGCGGCACGTTCACACTGACCAACACCGGTTCGCGTGGCGCGCTGTTCGACACGCCCGTGGTGTTCCTGCCGCAGTCGGCGATCCTCGGCACTGGCACGGTCGTCAAGCGCCCCGGCCTCGTGAAGGTCGGCGGCTCGGACGCCATCGCGATCCGCTCGTACGTGTACCTCGCGCTCTCGTACGACCACCGGATCATCGACGGTGCCGACGCTGCCCGCTTCCTCGGCGCGGTCAAGGCCCGCCTCGAGGCTGCGCAGTTCGCCGCACAGCTCGGCGCCTGATCCGACCCATCATTCTGGCTGGTCCGCGACGTCATACACGCCGCGGACCAGCCATTTTTCGTTGATCCGCACCAGCACCAGCACCCGTCCGGCTCGCGAATCCGCACCACGGCGCACATCCGCCTTCCCCTGCTGCTCCGGAGTCAGCCGGATGACGGCTGCATCCCCGTATTCATCGACGAGCTCCATCTGCGAGGAATCCGTTGCCTCCCCGCCGCGGGCACCCTCCCCGCCGAGCGATGCAAGCACGTCGGACGATCCGTCCGCGACGGCCTGGGCGCACACCTCGTCGCCGATGTCGAAGCACTTCGAGATCTCCCGGAGCAACCGGGCTGCTGCGTTCACCGGGTCCTCTTCCGACCCGATCGGCGCCGATTCGGCAGCGGACGGCGACGGCGTCGCGTCGGCCTCTCGCCCACGAGGATCGGCGCGAGGAGCAGACGCAGGGGCGTTCCCTCCCTCTGCATCGGATGTCTGAACCGCCCCGGCCCGATCCGTCGCACCGTCGGCCACCTCGCTGGTCGCACCACGGGGCCAGAGAAGCCCGATGAGCAGCACGGCGATCGCCGCCCCTCCCGCCACGAACAGCGATCGGCGACGAGGCCGGAGCGAACTACGGCGCTTCGCCGCCCGTGCCTCCGCATGCCCACGAACGAACCGAGCACGAGACACCTCCGCGCGCTCGCGGACCCGCATCGCAATGCCCGCGGCCAAAGCCGCCCCGCCCGAGAACGGCCCCCCTCGTCCCGCGCGGTCTTCGCGACTGCGCTGCGGTGTGCTCCGTCGCAGAGTCGCACGACCGTCTCGACGCGAAGGCGTCGACGAGCGATCGCCCCGCAACGCCGCGATCGCGGGACTCTCCGCGGGAACCGGCGCGAACCCTTCACGCCGGAGGACCCTCGGCGCGGCGATCTCGAGCACCTCCCGTTCCCACTTCTCGAGCAGCAGCGATGGCACACGACGCTGCTGCTCGAGGTTCGTGCGCAGCCCCTCCTCCACGACACCCAGCAGGCGCCTCTGCATCTTCTCGGTGCAGCTCTCCCCGAGCTGTGCTACCAGCAGCACGACCCCCGCGCGCGCCTCGTCCCCCTCACCCAGCACGAAGACGGGTCTCCCCTCGTCCGTCAGCCACCAGGCGCCGGTCGTCTCCTCGACCGCGTCGCCGCGTCCGAGCTCGGCCAGGGCTCGGAGCAGACTCACCACCAAGGTGCTGCACTCTCCCGGTGACAGAGCCTCGCCAGCCGCCGCGCGGCGTCCCAGGAACGTCGACGCCCGCTCCGTGCACCAGGGAAGCAGCACGTCATGCCCCTGCGCCCGACGCACGATATCGAGGGGGCCGGCCACATGCTCCGACCCTCCGAACCGCCATCCTTCCCAGCCGGCCAGAGCCGCCGCATCGACCCGGACGGCCACGGCGTCCCCTCGCGTGACCAGAACCCCGGCGAACGGACCCTCCTCCGACTCGATCACGCGGATCACGCGATGCACCCCCGGGACGAGCGGGGGTGCAGGGACATCGGTGGCGGCGGCTGGCATGTCTCCATCAGAGCCGAACGGAGCGCAGTGCGGAGCCGATCCGATCCGATGTGCAGGAATCCTCTGCGATCGACGACCTGTGCAGGAGCCGTCGATCACCCCTCCGACGCCGAGGACGCTCCGCTGGACGCGAACGCCGTCAATCACGGCCTCCGGACTCGGTAGGCTGGTGCGCATGGCAAAGCGTGCTCCCGAACCCGAAAAGCGTCCTGGGTTCTTCTCCCAGATCAAGTCCCTCTTCCGGTTCACCCGTGAGGCGTACGCCTGGCTGCCGTGGGCACAGATCGGAATCCTGATCGGCGGCGTCCTGCTCGGACTCATCGCCGGCTACCTCATCCCTCCGTTCCAGATCTGGACGCTCATCCTCTGGGGCATCAGCGGACTGATGTTCGGCGTACTCGGCGCGATGTTCCTCATGACGCGACTCTCCACGTCGGCGATGTACTCGAAGATCGACGGCATGCCCGGAGCCACCGGCCACGTGCTCAGCACGAGCCTCGGCCGCCGCTGGCAGGCCTCCGAGACGCCTGTCGGGATCAACCCGAAGACCCAGGAGGCGGTCTACCGCACTGTCGGTCGCGGCGGCGTCGTGATCGTCGGCGAAGGCGCGCGCGGTCGTCTCACCCGTCTCGTCAACGAAGAGCGCAGCAAGGTGCAGCGCGTCGCGAACGGCGTCCCTGTGACGGTGCTCTACGTCGGACACGGCGAAGACGACGTGACCATCGCCGACCTCGCCAAGACCATCAAGAAGCTCCCGAAGGCGATCGACAAGGCCACTCTCGCTGCTGTCATCCGCCGCATCGAGTCGGTGTCCCAGTCGCTCTCCTCGCTCCCGATCCCCAAGGGGATCGACCCGACGAAGGTCCGCGCGCAGCGCCCGCGCTGACCCGCAGTTTGCACTGGACGACGAAGCGCGGCCGCCCTCCTCGGAGGTGCGGCCGCGCTTCTGTCATGTCACTCCGAGAGCGGCTGCCGCGGGAGACGTCGCACCTTCGCGCGCCGGCGACGGCGCTCCGGGATCATCGAGCGCATCTCGTCGAGCTTCCCGAAGCAGAACAGACGATCCTCGGCCTCGAGCACGACGTGCTTGCGCGGGTTGGGGATCACGCTGGCGCCACGGTGCAGCGTCAGCACCGTGATGTCACGCTCCCAGAGACCGGCCTCACCCAGGGTCTTGCCCACGAGGTCGACCGCCCCGTGCACCATCAGCTCCGCCACGCCGTAGCCCGTGGACACCGTCAAGCGCTGCCGCACGTCGATCTCGGGGAATGCCACCTGCCCCGCGATGTAGTCGATGATCGCGCCGGCGACATCGAGCTTCGTCGCGGTCTCGATGCCCTGGAGCCCCGGCGAGGAGTTCACCTCCATGACGAGCGGACCATCGTCGCCCTCCAGCATGTCGACGCCGGCGACACGCAGACCCATGATCTGAGCGGAGCGCACAGCGGCCCGCTCATACACCGGATCGAGCTCGATCGCCTCGACCGAACCACCGCGGTGCACATTCGAGCGGAACTCATCTCCTGCTGCGGAGCGTCGCATCGCCGCGACCACGCGATCGCCCACGACCAGTGCGCGGATATCGCGCCCGCGGCTCTCCGCGATGAACTTCTGGATCAGCACGTTCTGCTTCGTGGAGTGCAGCGTCTCGATGATCGCCTCCGCGACCTTCACCTGCGGAGCGAGGATCACCCCGATCCCCTGCGTGCCCTCGAGGAGCTTGATGACCACCGGCGCACCTCCCACCCGCTCGATCGCCGGGCGCACGTCGGCCCGATTGCGCACGAAGGCGGTCGGCGGCATCGCGATGTTGTGACGGGACAGGATCTGGTTGGCGCGGAGCTTGTCGCGCGCGCTGGAGATGCCGTTCGCCGTGTTCGGCGTGTACACGTCCATCTGCTCGAACTGGCGCACCACGGCGGTGCCAAAGTAGGTGATCGAGTTGCCGATGCGCGGCAGGATGGCGTCATAGTCGCTGAGCTGTCTGCCGCGGTAGTGCAGGTCCGGTTCATCTGCGGTGAGGTCGATCGCGAAGCGCAGGGTGTTGAGCACCTTGACGTTGTGGCCGCGCTGGAGGGCAGCCGCACGCAGTCGCTGGGTGGAGTACGCCTGAGGCGCACGGGAGAGCACTGCGATCTTCACGGAGAATTCCTGCCAGGATGGTCGGGTGACTAAGACATCCCATTCAAACACTCTTACAGGGTGGCGAGAATGGGTTGCGTTGCCCGATCTCGGCGTCGACTGGATCAAAGCCAAGATCGACACCGGCGCGCGCACATCGTCGCTGCACGCATTCGACATCCAGGAGTTCGACCGCGAGGGCGAGTCCTGGGTGAGATTCCGCGTCAAGCCCTGGCAGGACAGCCAGGAGGACACGGTGGTGGTCGAGACCCCCGTGCACGATAGACGCGCCGTACGCAGCTCGTCGGGCCATGCCCAGGAGCGCTTGGTCGTCATGCTGCTGATCCGCCTCGTCGACCGCGAGGTGCTGGCCGAGGTCACTCTAAGCAACCGTGACGAGATGGGCTTCCGCATGCTCATCGGCCGAGAAGCGCTGCGACGCGGATACACCGTGGACCCCGCGCGCTCGTTCCTGGGCGGACGAGCGCCGCGAGAAGCCCGTCGCCGCAACCGCGGCAAGGCCTGATCGCCAGACGACGTCAGGCGCGGATCAGGACCGTGCCGACGGCCTTGTCGTGCAGGCCGCGCTGGTCGGCGTCCCAGATGACAGCCGGAATCACGACGATCAGCAGCAGAGTGCGCACGATGGGGCGCCACACCCCGATCCATCCGCCGTCCATCCGCACGAGACGCAGGCCCACGATGCGATGGCCAGGGCTGCCGCCAACGACGGGGATGAAGACCACCTGCAGCAGCGCGAAGACGAGCAGCGGGGCGAACTGCGTGAGTCCGGCCTCGGTCGGAAGCGCGAACTGGTTGAAGCCGAGGAAGCCGGTCGCGATGATCGTCGCGGCGGTGTAGTCGATCAAGAGGGCTCCGATTCGACGCCCGATGCGGCCGATGCTCCGAGATCCTGAGTCCGGGAGTCCGAGTCGCTCACCGGGGTACATGTTCGCTGCATCCGTCACCTCCCCAGCCTACCGATGCGCTCCGGGCGCTGTAACAAGCCCGAAACAAAGCGGACACTCTGGAGAAATCCCTCAGCCGTACTGTGCAGAATGGCCGTAAGCCATCGATCCGCTACACAGGAGTCGTACATGTTCAAAGATTCGTCCGAGGTGCTGAGCTACATCAAGGAGAACGACGTCAAGTTCCTTGACATCCGTTTCACCGATCTTCCTGGTGTGCAGCAGCACTTCAACATTCCTGCGTCAACGGTCGACGAGGCGTTCTTCACGGAAGGACAGCTGTTCGACGGCTCCTCGATCCGTGGTTTCGCCAGCATTCACGAATCCGACATGCAGCTGATCCCGGACGTGACGACGGCTTATGTCGACCCGTTCCGCGAGGCGAGCACGCTCGTGATGATCTTCGACATCTACAACCCGCGCACTGGCGAGATCTATTCGAAGGACCCGCGTCAGGTCGCCAAGAAGGCGGAGAAGTACCTCACGTCGACCGGCATCGCCGACACCGCGTTCTTCGCCCCTGAGGCCGAGTTCTACATCTTCGACGATGTCCGTTACTCGGTCACCTCGAACTCCAGCTTCTACAGCGTCGACTCGGAAGAGGGCGCCTGGAACACCGGCCGCGAGGAAGAAGGCGGAAACCTCGCCAACAAGACCCCCTACAAGGGCGGCTACTTCCCCGTGAGCCCCGTCGACAAGACGGCCGACCTTCGCGACGACATCACCCTGAAGCTGATCGACGCCGGGTTCATCCTCGAGCGCTCGCACCACGAGGTCGGCACCGGCGGTCAGCAGGAGATCAACTACCGCTTCGACACGATGGTCCACGCGGCGGACGACATCCTGAAGTTCAAGTACATCGTCAAGAACACCGCCGAGGAATGGGGCAAGGTCGCGACCTTCATGCCCAAGCCGCTCTATGGCGACAACGGCTCCGGTATGCACACCCACCAGTCGCTGTGGAGCGACGGAAAGCCGCTGTTCTACGATGAGGCGGGCTACGGCCAGCTCAGCGACATCGCGCGCTGGTACATCGGCGGCATCCTGGCGCACGCGCCTGCTCTGCTCGCCTTCACCAACCCGACGCTGAACAGCTACCACCGTCTGGTCAAGGGCTTCGAGGCTCCGGTCAACCTGGTCTACTCGGCCGGTAACCGTTCCGCCGCGATCCGCATCCCGATCACGGGCTCGAACCCGAAGGCCAAGCGCATCGAATTCCGTGCGCCCGACGCCTCCGGCAACCCGTATCTCGCCTTCGCCGCCCAGCTCATGGCCGGCCTCGACGGCATCAAGAACCGCATCGAGCCGCACGAGCCGGTCGACAAGGACCTCTACGAGCTTCCCCCCGAGGAGGCGAAGGACATCCCGCAGGTTCCCAACTCCTTGCTGGACTCGCTGGACGCCCTCGCGGCCGACCACCAGTTCCTCCTCGAGGGTGGCGTGTTCACCAAGGAGCTCATCGAGACCTGGATCTCCTACAAGTACGAGAACGAGATCCTGCCGATGGCCCAGCGTCCGCACCCGTTCGAGTACGAGCTGTACTTCGGAGTCTGACCTGATCCCGCCGATCCCCTGCGGCTGATCCGCAGGAAGTCCGCTGAATCGAAAGAGCCCGTCACGGTCCGCCGTGACGGGCTCTTCGTGGTTCCTGGGCTGCGCGTATCCTCCGCGCACGTGCACCTCATCCTCGGGTTCGCGGATGCGCCGGCGGTCGCCACGGTCGCCATCATCGACGTGAGGCGACGTTCTGCGACGTCGCGCCCCGCCGAGCCGTCGCGAATGGGCGCTTCCGATGCTCGGAGGCGGCGTTCTGGGGCTTCCCAGTGGCAGCGCGTGCGGCATCTCTCGATGCATCCGAGGGATCACCTCACGCGGGTGTGATCGCTCTGACGCGGTTGTTGCGAGGATTGTGCTCGAGCTCGACGAGACCCAGGGCTTCGAGAAGCGGGGGAAGGTACATGCCGAAGCGGCCTCGATACCCGTTCCGCTGGCCGTACCACCCACCGACGGGGTTGTCCGAAGCTCGCCCCCATGCCTCCACCGACTCCGGGGGTGGATCCTTCTTCTCATCCGATGCTCCCAAGAGCACCCAGTCTCCTCGTCGCACGAGTTCCGCGTGGAGATCGTCGACCGCGCGGGCGAGATAGGTGAGCCTGGTCGCGCCGACCTGGCAGACCAGGAGAGGCGGATCGCTGTCTTCATCCCGGTACATCGCGTACTCGGACGACAGGGGCGCCGTCTTCAGAACCCACGGGTCCGCCTGAGTGCCCGCCCCTGACCAGTGCTGTTCGCCCATCACCCTGCTCCCTCCGTCGCGACCAGTCCGACGGTCGCTCTGCGGCGAGCATACGCGCCTGACACCCGCCCTGGACAGGCCGGGAACGGGCCGTGGTCAGCGGCGCGAGGAGGCGTCGACGAAACGGTCCCGCAACAGCCGGAGATGTTCCGGCGTGAGCCGCCGAGTCGTCTCCGCATGGCTGTCGCACGCCGAGGGCAGGGCCGATCGCGCGCTCGCCCTTGCAGCGCCGGTACTCGCGAGCGGAACGGGGGCTCCCGTGGCACACGCCCGACTCGCCGAGCTCTATCGCGTGCTGGGGGAACCCGCGCTCGCCACTAAGGCGCTCCGGCTCGCGAACACCGTCGCGCTTCCCCGCTACGCACTGGTCAACACCCTCGTCACCTCCGCAGCGCTCAACGCGGAAGCCGGCCGCGGGCGCCAGGCGCATGAGCAGCTCGACCGCGCACTGGAAGCGGCGACGGCGGAGCGGGTCCTCGCGCCCTTCCTGGCGGACGACGAGGTGATCGGCGACCTTCTCGGCGCCCACGCGCACCGCGGCTCCCGCCACCACGTGCTCCTGCAAAGCATCCTGGAGCGCCGTGGGCATCTCACGAGCCTGCTCGGCGGCGTCCTCACCCGGCGCGAGAACGAGATCCTCGTCTGCCTGCGCACCGAGCTGACGGCGGAGGAGATCGCGTCGCACCTGGGCATCACCTACCCGACCGTGAAGACGCACATCCGGTCCGTCTATCGCAAGCTCGGCGTGAGCAGTCGGCGGGCGGCCGTCCATGCGATCGACGCCCGCTAGCCCGTAACGCGGGTGCTGCGGAATCGCAACCCCCTCGGCGGCCGCCCGTCGCACCGTGATGATGGGATCTCCGCCCGGACACGGGCCTGCGCGAAAGGGACGACCCTCATGACCGACACCACCCCCACCCAGCGCGTCGCGGAGCTGATCAAGGACTTCCGCTTCGCGATGCTCACCACTCGCGACGCAGAGGGCCGGCTGGTCGCACACCCGCTCACCGTGCAGGAGGCGGAGTTCGATGGCGACCTCTGGTTCCTCGTGTCCCGGAGCGCGTCGTTCGTGGCCGACCTCCGACGAGACGACCGCGTCGGCGTCTCACTCAGCTCCAACGACTCGTGGGTCTCGCTCTCCGGCACCGCCGAGCTCGTGGACGACCCGGCCAAGGTCCGGGAGCTGTGGAGCCCGACCGTCGAGGCATGGTTCACGAATGGCCCCGACGACCCCGATGTGGGACTCCTCACGTTCTCCGCCGACTCCGCGGAGTACTGGGACAGCCCGGGAGGAAAGATCGCCTCCCTCTTCAGCTTCGTCAAGGCCAAGGTCACGGGAGAGCCGTACGACGCCGAGAACGAGAAGGTGGAACTCCCCCGCGACTGACGTACCGCAGACGCGGAAGGAGCCCGTGCTCGACGATCGACGAGCACGGGCTCCTTGCGGATGCGAGGTGGGAGCTTACGGAACCTTCGCGCCCGACGTCTTCTCGCTCAGGTACTCCGAGGAGAGCGTCGTGTTGACGTAGCTCGGGGTCAGCACGCCGCCCGCGGTCGGGTAGAGCCAGACGACCGGCAGAGAGACGATGTTCGACGCTCCGTTGAGGATGCCCGTGTAGACGTACTGGACAGAGCCGGTCGTGCCGGCCTCGGGAAACGCGCCCACACGAACCCAGCCGTTGAGCGTGCGCTCCTCGAGACGATAGCTGGTCGGCGTGGTGACACCGTTACCGGCTCCCCACTGGACCGTCACGGTCACGGCACCGGACGAGTAGAGTCCTGCCGGCTCGATGTCACCCGTGTCGGGGTTCAGGACATTGAATCCGACGCTCTGGCCGGTGTTGATCTGCACGCGGTTCGGCTGCGTGACCGTCCACGTCCCCACCGACGTGCTGCCCTGCCATTCGGACAATCCGCCAGCCGGAGCAGGCTGCGGGGTGTTGATGCTCGCCGCGGCGAGCGGCGTTGCCACGGCGACAGCGATCACCGGAGCGGACCAGGCCGCCGCCTTGATCACGGTGCGGCGGTTCATGCCCGCGCCGTTCTCTTTGTCGATGGTGCTCATTGCGATGTACTCCTCAGGGGTCGAGTCCCGGCACGATGGCGACGCACACCACGAATGACGGCTGCGGACACGAGGGCGATCCGCACGAGACGTGCGGGGCACCGAACCGCGTCAGCGCGGGCATGCTGCAGGCGGACGGACTCCGCACTGCGGGCGACAGGTCGCGCGCCGGGTGGCTCGACCTGCACCTGCCATGCTGTCGCCAGCGCCCCCTCCCCCGGCGCCCAGACGGGGATCTTGTCGCCAGCGGCCCATCGATTGTCGCTCTGGGTATCGCCGCGCCTGTCAGGAGGAATACCGTCACGCGGCAATCGAGCGACGGACCGCCGAGGGCGAGGGTCGCCCCTCCTGCGCCATCGCTCTGGCCAGGCTCGAACCACCGGAGAAGCCGGAGTACTGCCCGATCTCGGCGATGCTCAGTCCGTCGTAGGTCCGATCCGTGAGCAGATCGAGAGCATGCTCCACGCGCGAGCGACGGATGGCGCGCTCCGGCGTCATCTCACGCGAGCGGAATGCACGCTGCAGCTGTCGCAGCGATACCTTCAACTGGTCTGCGATGCCGCGGGGGGTGAGGTTCGGGTCCGAGCGCTGAGCGAGGATCGTGCTCATCGCATCGCGATACACGTCGGACGCGGGCCCCACGCGGGGCGAACGGGTCCCTTCCACCGCCACTCCGAGCACCATCTCTTGGAGCAGCCTCTCGAAGTAGTAGTTGCCGAATCCACTGACGGGCTCGGCATCGGCTGCCGCGGCACGCTCGGCGAAGGCGACCGCAGGATCGAGAAGCGCGCTCGCGGAAGCGATCGGACGCACCTCGCCTGGCCCTGGCGCAGGGTAGCCGGTCAGTGCCTCAGCGGGGATGACGATAGAGAGAAGGCGCAGGTCATCCCGCGGCGATGCGAGCAGCGGCGCGTCGTGACTCGACAGGAATGCGTCGTTCTTCCGGAGGCGAAGTGTGCCTGCCGCGGAACCGATGTCCATTCCGCCTGCTCTGACGCTGTGGAGGCCGATGAGACCGGCGACGCGTTCGAGACGGGACTTTCCCTCGTCCCGGCTCTTGACGAACTCACGGATGCGCACACTGCCGAACACAGCCAGTGTGCGTGCTTTGGTCACCGGCACGGGCCCCCCGAACCGATGTGTGCGAATACGCGCTCGGCGCGCGCTCGAACACCCCTCATATGACCCTTCCCCTACGGATCCCCACGGTTCCCTGCCGTGGCCGTGTCCCCCAAAGGGGGGACACACCCCCAATACTAGGGGTACCGAAGCGGAAGATTCCGCAGATGAAGAACATGCAACGGAATGCAGTTGATTGCACCGAGCGCCCTCACGGCGCGGCTCGCTTGACCGCACCGCATGCGGGTGATCAACTGAGGGGTCGGACAGTCGAGTGGGGGACATCATGCGTCGGAAGTCGAACAACGATCACGTCGAACCGGTGAAGCCTGCACCCTCACCCTCCCGCCCCTCCGCGGCCGTCGCCTCACTCGCGCGGGCCAACCCGTTCATGCTCGGACTCCTCGGCGCGCTCGGCGTGCTGGTGGCGCTGGTGATCGGCGGAATCGTCGACCAACTCGCCACGGTTCTCGTCTACATCGGCGTCGCGATCTTCCTGGCACTCGGACTCGACCCCATCGTCCGATTCATCGAACGAAAGCTCCCCCGCCCCGCGGCTGTCGCGATCGTGGTGACCGGAGTGGTCCTGGCGTTCGCCGGCATCATCCTCGCGATCGTCCCGATCCTGGTGCAACAGGTCACCAACCTGATCGAGGACGGGCCGCAGATGGTCAAGGACATCCAGGCGTCCGGATGGTTCAAAGATCTGAACAACCAGTTCGGATCGACGTTCGAGGACGCGGCGAACGGCATCCTCTCCTTTCTGAAGGACCCCGGCAACCTGGCCGACATCGGTGGAGGGGTGTTCGCGGTGGGGGCCGGGATCGCCGGCGGATTCACCGGAGTCACGATCGTCCTGATCCTCACCCTGTACTTCATGGCTTCGCTGCACGGTATCAAGCGCACCGCGGCCCGTTTCGTGCCCGCGTACCAGCGCGACACGTTCAGCGAACTATTGGAAGACGTCTCCGGCGCCGTCGGGCGCTACGTGATCGGACAGGCCAGCCTCGCGCTGATCAACGGCGTGTTGAGCCTGATCATGCTCAGCATCATCGGCGCGCCTGTTCCTGCGCTCCTCGCCTTGATCGCCTTCATCGGGTCGATGATCCCGCTGGTGGGAACCCTCTCCGCGTCGATCATCAACTCCTTGATCTGCCTCTTCATCAGTCCGCTGACCGCCCTCATCGCGATCATCTACTACCTCGTCTACATGCAGATCGAGGCATACGTCCTGTCGCCGCGCATCATGAGCAAGGCAGTCGCGGTTCCCGGAGCACTCGTCGTCATCGCGGCGGTTGCCGGTGGAGCACTCGGCGGGATCCTCGGCGCGCTGGTCGCCATCCCGGTCGCTGCGAGCATCATCATCATCGTCCAGAAGGTGCTGTTCCCTGCCCAGGACCGCAAGACGGCTCCCCCCGTGCTCACGGCGCCCTGAGCGGGGCCGGGCTGGAGGGGATCAGCGAACGAGCAGAGCACCCGCCTCGACGCGCACGTCGAACGAGGTGACATCGCCCATCTCCTCGCCGTCGATCTCGAAGGCGAGCGGGGTCTCCAGCTCGACAGAGATCGTCTCGAGTGCGATGTGCTGCGCCGACTCCGTGCTGACGGCCTCATCGCCCCCGGCGAAGAACCGGCGGATACCGTTGTCCCAGACGAACGAGCGGAAGGTGTCGAGCCACTGCAGCGGGCCGTCGGCACTCACCATCAGCACATCGAGCTTGCCATCGTCGAGCACGGCGTCAGGCAACAGTCGGATGCCGCCCTGCACCATGCCGCAATTGCCGATCAGCATGGTGTGACCACGCACCGCGACGGGATTACCCCCGTCGACCGACACCGTGATGTCGGTCATCTCCGTGCCGGCCAGTGCGCGCCCCATCGCCTCGACATAGGCGAGCCAACCGGCCTTGGATTTCAGATCGTCATCGGTTTCGACCAGCATCTGCGCGTCGATCCCGAACCCGACCATCACGGCGAAGGCGTGCTCGGCACCGTCGTGCGACACCCATCCCAGATCTATCCGCCGCGGCTCCCCGTCGCGCACCCGCTCGAGCGCCGCCGTGATGTCGTTCAGCGGCACCTCGAGGTTGCGGGCGAGCAGGTTGCCCGTGCCCTGCGGCACGATACCGAGAGCGACATCCGAACCAGCGAGCGACTCCGCCACCGCACGGACCGTCCCGTCGCCGCCCACCGCGATCACGATGTCCCGGCTGTCCTCCCGCGCTTCCTCGGCCATGCCGCGACCGGGGTCTTCCGGTGTGGTCTCCCACCAGCGGATGTCCTGCTCGTCCCCGAACACGCCGCTGACGGCACTCTGCAGCACCTCCTGCTCGACCTTGGAAGGGTTCCAGACGATGCCGATGCGTGCGTGGGTCATAGCGTCAGCTTGAGCGACAGCGACGGATACTGCAACTCGACCCGCACGTGTCAGCCGTAGAACAGGTGCTCGAACGCCTTGCGCGCCCGTCTCGTGACCCCGAGATAGTCTTCTTCGAGTTCGGTCGCGGAGCGATCAGGGTAGCCCAGGAGGCGACCGATCGCGTCGAGCTCACGGCGGTCTGCCGGCAGCACATCCGTCGTCTGTCCCGTGAGCAGGGTGATCGCCGAACGCAGTCTGCTCGCCAACCGCCAGGCCTCACGCAGCCGTTCCGCGGAGACCTCGTCGACCAGCTCGGCCGCCACCGCGGCATCCAGTGCCGCGATGGTGGAGGTGGTCCGCATCCCCGGGATACGGTGCGCATGCTGCAGCTGCAGGAGCTGGACCAGCCATTCGACATCGCTCAACGTTCCCGGCCCGAGCTTCAGATGCCGTCTCGGATCGGCCCCCTGGGGCAACCGCTCCCCCTCGACCCGTGCCTTGATGCGCTTGATCTCGCGCAGCCCCTGCTGGTCCACGGTCTCGGGGTAGCGGATCGAATCGGCGAGCTCCGTGAACTTCTCGATCAGCTTGGCGCTGCCCGCCACACCGCGCCCCCGCAGCAGCGCCTGTGCCTCCCAGGAGAGCGACCAGCGGCGGTAGTAGGCGGTGTACGCCTCGATAGAACGCACGACAGGGCCACTGCGCCCCTCCGGACGCAGGTCGGCATCGAGGTCGAGCGGCAGCCGATGGTCCGTCAGATGCTCGCGAAGGCGTGTGACGATCTGGGTGGCGAGCGTCTGCGCGCGCTGCGGATCCACGCCGTTCGCATCGTAGACGTAGAGGATGTCGGCGTCCGATCCGAACCCGAGCTCGGCGCCGCCGAATCGGCCCATGCCGATCACGGCGAAATCCAGCGCCTCGTCCTCGGGCGGGACGACCTCCCGGAACACCGCCCGCAACGCCGCCTGGATCGTCGTCTCGGTGATCTCGGTGAGCGCGGTCGCGATCTCCTCGATCGTCACCACGTCGAGCACCGCTCCCATGGCGGTGCGCAGAAGCTCACGGCGTCGGTTGGCCCTGACGGCCCGGAGCGCGTCACCGACGGTCTCATGCCGGGTCTGGATCGCCCGCGCTTCCTCATCGAGTGCGACCCCGCCGCGTGGGCGGAGCAGGTCGGTGCTGTCCAGCCAGGCCACGGATTCCGGGATCCACTCCATCAGCTCGCCGATGTAGCGCGAGGACGACAGCAGACGTGTCAGGCTCTCGGCGGCTCCGGAGGAGTCGCGCAGCATGCGGAGGAACCAGGGGGTGTCGCCGAGACGCTCGCTGATGCGGCGGAAGGCGATCAGCCCGTAGTCGGGGTCGCTGCCGTCCGCGAACCAGCGCACCATGATCGGCATCAGGTGCCGCTGGATCGTCGCCTTACGGCTGAGGCCGGTGGTGAGCGCGCCGATGTGACGGAGCGCCCCCGCCGGGTCACGGAATCCGATCGCCGCCAGACGGTCGTGCGCCTGGGCGGCCGAGAGCGTGCGCTCCTCCTCGGGCAGCGCGGCCACTGCGCTGAGCAGCGGACGGTAGAAGAGGCGGGTGTGGATCTCGCGCACCTCGCGGCGCACGGTCTCCCAACGCGCCCAGATCCCGTCGCCGGTGTCTGCCAGGCCGGTGCTGCGCGCGAGCACCCGAAGCCCGGCGGGGGTGCGCGGCATCAGGTGGGTCCTGCTGAGCTCGCGGAGTTGCAGGCGATGCTCCATCAGACGCAGGATGCAGTAGTCCTGCGCGAACGCTGCCGCCTCTACGCGACCGATGTAGCCCCCCGCGACCAGCGCATCGAGGCTCTCCAGCGTGCCACGGGTGCGCAGTGTGGGATCGGTGAGACCGTGCACGAGCTGTAGCAGCTGCACGGTGAACTCGATATCGCGGATGCCGCCGGCGCCGAGCTTGATCTGATACGGGACGTCTTCCGGGTCGATGTGCTCCATCACGCGTTCCCGCATGCGCTGGACGCTGTCGACGAAATCTTTGCGCGCGGCGCTGGACCAGATCTTCGGCTGAACCGCGGCAATGTAGTCGTCACCGAGTTCTGCGTCACCGGCGAGTGGCCGCGCCTTCAACAGAGCCTGGAACTCCCAACTCTTCGCCCAGCGGTCGTAGTACGCCAGGTGTGAGGCGAGCGAACGCACCAACGCGCCCTGCTTCCCCTCCGGCCGGAGGGCGGCGTCGACCTCCCACAGGGGCGGCTCGACTTCGATCCCACTGAGTCCGCGCATGGTCTCGCGGGCGAGCCGGGTCGCGATATCGATCGCCCTCGCCTCGCTGACCGCATCTTCGTCGGCCGTGCCACCGACGAAGATGACGTCGACGTCGCTCACGTAGTTCAGTTCGCGGGCACCGGACTTGCCCATGCCGATGATCGCGAGTCGCGTCGCCGCGATCTGTTCCCGAGACGTCGATCCTTCGAGGCGGGCACGTGCCACCGCGAGAGAGGCTTCGAGCGCGGCACCGGCCGCATCTGCGAGAGCAGCAGCCACCCCTCCGACGACGGTGGTGGGCGCCGGATGCATCAGGTCGAACGCCGCGATCCTCGCCAGGCTCGCTCGGTAGGCGACGCGCAGGGCGACGACCGCGGAATCCTCTCCGGAGGCCGCGAACCCGTCGACGGTACCGACCGAGGAGAGCATCGCGTCGCGCAGCTCCGTCGACGACGGCAGCGCGTCGATCTCCCCGCTGAGCACCGAGAGGCGGTCGGGATGACGCAGGAAGAAGTCCGCCAGCCCCTCCGATGCACCGAGGACACGCCACACCCGTCGGCGTTCCTGGTCGCCGTCCAGCAACCGCTTCAGCGGCCCGGGATCACGTCGAGCGACCCGCAGCATTCCGCGCACCGCCGCATCGGCATCCGGAGCCCCCGCCGCACCGTCCAGTATCTCGGCACGGGGGACGCCGAGGATCGTGGACAGTTCGGCGAGCTCGGCGGCCGCTTCGCTCAGCTCCGCGAAACCGAGCCTGGCCAGCGCAGAGAGCGAGACGGAATCGTCCGGACGGGCCATGCGCGACTCAGAGAAGCTCGAGGTTGTTCTTCAGCTCCAACGGAGTGACCTGACCACGGTAGGCCTCCCATTCCTTGCGCTTGTTGAGCAGCACGTAGTTGAACACCTGCTCCCCCAGCGTCTCGGCGACGAGCTCCGAGTCCTCCATGTACTCGAGGGCGTGGTCGAGGCTCGCCGGCAGCGAGGAGTAACCGAGAGCGCGGCGCTCCGCGTCGCTCAGGGACCACACGTTGTCCTCGGCCTCGGGCGGAAGCTCGTAGCCCTCCTCGATGCCCTTGAGCCCGGCGGCGAGCATCAGCGCGTAGGCGAGATAAGGATTCGCCGCGGAGTCCAGGGCCCGGTACTCGACGCGCGAGGACTGTCCCTTGTTCGGCTTGTACATCGGTACCCGCACGAGCGCCGAACGATTGTTGTGACCCCAGGTGACGAAGCTCGGAGCCTCGTCGCCGCCCCAGAGACGCTTGTAGGAGTTGACGAACTGGTTCGTCACCGCCGAGATCTCGTTGGCGTGCTTGAGCAGCCCCGCGATGAAGTGCCGACCGGTCTTCGAGAGCTGATATTTGGCACCCTCCTCGTAGAAGGCGTTCTGGTCGCCCTCGAAGAGTGACATGTGGGTGTGCATCCCGCTGCCGGGGTGACCGCTGAGCGGCTTCGGCATGAAAGTGGCGTAGACACCCTGCTCGATCGCCACCTCCTTGATCACGGTGCGGAAGGTCATCACGTTGTCCGCCGTCGTCAGAGCGTCGGCGTACCGCAGATCGATCTCGTTCTGACCGGGACCCCCCTCGTGGTGGCTGAACTCCACCGAGATGCCGAGGTCTTCGAGCATCCGCACCGAGCGCCGACGGAAGTCGTGGGCGGTGCCGCCGGGGACGTTGTCGAAGTAGCCGGCGGAATCCACCGGGATCGGCCCCTCGGGCCCGTACGACGACGACTTGAGGAGATAGAACTCGATCTCGGGGTGCGTGTAGAACGTGAAGCCGGCATCTGCCGCCTTGGCGAGTGTGCGCTTGAGCACGTGGCGCGGGTCAGCGACAGCGGGCTGGCCGTCCGGTGTCGTCAGATCGCAGAACATGCGTGCGGTCGGATCGATCTCCCCACGCCACGGCAGCGTCTGGAACGTCGTGGGATCCGGCTGCGCCAGCAGGTCGGACTCGTAGCTGCGTGTCAGTCCCTCGATGGCCGAACCGTCGAAGCCGATGCCCTCCGCGAAGGCCCCTTCGACCTCGGCGGGCGCGATGGCGACCGATTTGAGGGTTCCGATCACGTCGGTGAACCACAGTCGCACGAACTTGACGCCGCGCTCTTCGATCGTCCGGAGGACGAAATCCCTCTGCTTGTCCATGGCTACTCTGCGCCCTGGCCTTTCGCGTCCCAGCCCTGCTCGACTGCTTCTTCTTCGGCCCAGGCGCGCGAGCGCTCCTTGAGCACTTCGGGGGCACGGGCGGCCTCGGCTGCCGTGTCGAAAGGACCGACTCGGTCCGCGGACGGCGAGATCATGCCGAACTCGACCTGCCCGGTCTCCGAGTTGTACCAGTACTTGTCATCACCGTCAGACATGTTCCGTCCCTCCTTCACGTGGTGACTCCGATCCTACTGGCGTACGCCGTGGTCGCTAAGCTATCGCCCATGGCAAAAGCGATCGGCGTCGACATCGGCGGCACGGGAATCAAGGCTGGAATCGTCGACCTCACGCACGGCACGATGGCATCGGATCGAGTGCGTGTCCCCACCCCGGCGGGCGCATCCCCTCAGGACGTCCTCGAGGCCGTGCAGACGGTGCTCAAGACCCTCGACGTGCACGACTCGACCCTTCCGCTCGGCGTCGCCTTCCCGGCGATCGTCAAGCGCGGCAAGACCCTGTCCGCCGCGAACGTCTCGAAGGAGTGGGTGGACTTCGACGCGGAGCGTTTCTTCCGCGACGGCCTCGGCCGTAACATCGTCTTCGTCAACGATGCGGATGCCGCCGGCGTCGCAGAGGCGCGCCATGGCGCGGCCAGGGATGTCCGCGGCCTCACGCTGCTCACCACCCTCGGCACCGGCATCGGCTCCGCGTTCCTCTACGACGGCGTGCTGATCCCCAATACCGAACTCGGCCACCTGCAGTACGGAACCTATGAGTCCGTCGAGCAGTGGGCGGCGACCTCGGCGCGCGAGCGCGAGGGGCTCAGCTGGGCGGAGTGGGCCGAACGCCTGCAGGCGTTCTACTCGCACATCGAGTTCCTGTTCAGCCCCGACCTGTTCGTGGTCGGCGGCGGGGTGTCGAAGAACGCCGGCGATTTCCTCCCGCTGCTCGAGCTCAAGACGCCGATCGTTCCGGCGATCCACCGCAACAACTCGGGCATCATCGGCGCGGCGTCCCTCGCCGGCGACTGACCCCGACGACGCTCGGGGCCCGTCCCCAGACCGAGGGCTTCATACAGGACGAGGACCCGACGACTGTGCAGTCGTCGGGTCCTCGTGGTCTGAGGCGCATCGGTCGGTCGTCCGGCGCCGCGGTTCGCGCTTCTCATCGCGCGCCATCTCCTGACCCCGGCGGCCGAAGCCCGCCCTGGACTCGCGGCCCGGGGTCTTGTTCCGCAGCCCGCGAGGAGATGCGTGAGGCCGCTACTCCAGCAATGCCTCGGGATGAGTACTGTCCTCGGCGGTGTATCGAAGCTGCACAAGAGAGTGATCTTCCTCGCCCGCGGCGATGCGCGCCGCCCGTCGATCGAGCAGGTCAGCCGCGATGGAGTTGAGGGGAGATTCGATCCCGCCGCCGACATGCTGGCGAAACTCCTTCGCCGAGTCTCGGAGTATCCGCGCCCGGTGGGCCGCCCGATCGACGTGAGCCATGTGTGTTGCCCCCGGATCGAATAGCGACGCTGGCGACGCGAGATTCCTAGTTTGACTAGTTACACCTCATCTTAGCGAAGTGGCGGGCGCGAGCGACAGAGCGCGAGGCTGACGTGCGTCCACACACGCTCCCGGTGATCGCGTCCCGATAGCCTTCGGGCGCGCCCACGTAGACGGTCCAGGGAAACACCCGGTCAGATCGGTTTATGCGAATGGGCCGACCTGTACGCCGGGTTCTGTTCCGGGGTTCTTCGCCCCTTCGACGGCCATCTCTCTCGGCGACACGTTGCCGTGCCGCTCCAGCGGTCTACCCGAGGACTCGGCGAGCCGCGTCAACATCCTCTGTCTGACCTTGCTCCGGACGAGGTTTACCTGGCGGGCCATGTCACCATGACCCCCGGTGGTCTCTTACACCACCCTTTCACCCTTACCCTTCGGCCCCTTCGACAAGCTCAGGGAACCAAAGGGCGGTCTACTCTCTGTGGCACTGTCTCGCGGATTGCTCCGGGTGGGTGTTACCCACCGCCCTGCCCTGTGGAGCCCGGACGTTCCTCGGTGCGGTTGCCCGCCACGCGACCGTCCAGTCGACCCATTCGCTCGTCCAGTCTACGGCGCGACTACTTGTCGGCGGACATCGCGATGCGCAGATCGAGCGGCACATCGATCGGGAAGTTGCCGAACAGGCGCCGTGTCGCGGTGACGGCGGCCTCCTGTACCGCGGCTGCTGCTTCCTCCGCGTGCTGCTCCGGCACATGTAGGATCACCTCGTCGTGCAGGAAGAACGCGAGATGCGGCATCCGGGAGAACGGGCCGGACGCCTCCGCGGCGGCAAAGGTCTCGTCGAACTGCCGTAGCCGATGCCGGATCTCCGCCAACCAGATGAGCGACCACTCCGCCGCGGTTCCCTGCACCACGAAATTGCGTGTGAACCGCCCCCAATCGCGGGCGCGCCGACGTGCGAGGGCGACCACTGCCGGGTCGGCGTCCGCGGACGTCGCCTCGGACTGCAATCGCATCCACTCGTCAGACGGGCGCGGCGACGAGCGACCGAGCCAGGTCGAGACGATGCCACCGTCCTCGCCCGTGCGCGCAGCGGTATCCACGAGCGCCATGGCCCGCGGATAGACCTTGCGCAGCCGCGGCACCAGGCGTCCGCTGTCGCCGGTGGTCGCCCCATACATCGCGCCGAGGACCGCGTACTTGGCCTCCTCGCGCGTTCCGACGGCTCCGGACTCCACGACGCCGGCGTAGAGATCTCGACCCTGGGCGGCGCGGGCCATGGCTTCGTCCGCCGCCATGGCGGCGAGCATGCGCGGCTCGAGCTGCGCGACGTCGGCGACCACGAGTGTCCAGCCCTGGTCCGCGCGCACGGCCGGGCGAAGGCTCCGCGGCAGTTGCAGCGCTCCCCCTCCGGCCGAGGCCCAGCGCCCGGTGACGACTCCGCCGGGAATGTACACGGGACGGAAACGGCCGTCGTGCACCCACTCCGCCAACCAAGCCCACCCGTTCGCACTCAGCAGTCGTGACAGTTTCTTGTAGGCGAGAAGCGGCTCGACGACCGGATGCTCGTGCTGGGCCAGCTCCCACTTGCTCGTCGACTCGACCTGCACTCCGACGCGATGAAGCGCCCGCAGCAGCTTCTGCTGACTGTCCAGGTGGAGATTCGCATCACCGAGGATTGTGCGCACCTGATCGGCGAGCTCCACCATCCGGCTCGGCAGGCCTCCCGCCATCGGGCGCGTGCCGAGGGTCTCGGTGAGGATCCGGTCGTGTACCTGCTCGTTCCACGGGAGTCCGGCGACCCGCATCTCCTCTGCGATCAGCCCGCCGGCGGATTCGGCCGCGCACAGCAGCGTGAGCCGTCCGTCCGTGGCCGCACTCATCACGCGCCGCTGCGACCGGAACTGCTCAAGCGCCTCGGCAACCGGATCCTCTCCCCGCTCGTCATCGAACACGTCGAACAGGGCGGGTACCGCATCCGTCGGCTCCTTCCGCTCCCAGGCGGCCGATGGCGCGAGCGGCGAGGCGACGGTGGCGGTGTCGCGCAGGATCGCGTGACACAGCAGCAGATCATGGGAGCGGGCGATGTGCACGTCAGCCGCGAGCAACACGGAGTAGATCTCCCTTGCGCTCCGGATGATCCATCGCGGGGAATCGGATGCCTCTGCATCCCGCACCCACCCAGCCAGCTCTGCCGCGGTGAGGGTGATCCTGGACTGCTCCTCGTCGGCGTCGTCGATCTCGACCGCGGCGTAGCGGCCTCCGCCGATCACGACGAGGGCGACCCGTCGTTCCGAGGGCGACCGCACGCTCATCGTCGCCGCACGCGGGCCCCGCTCATGCGGAGATGCCGGACTCCTCGGTGCGCACCAGGATGCAGCCGCACTCCGGGCAGAACAGGACCGCGTCGTCGGCGGCGCGACGGATGGCGTTCAAATCGGTGCCTGGCAGCACGATGCGGCAACCCTCACAGGTGCCTCGGGTGAGAAGCGCGGCGCCTGCGCTGTTCGCCACACGGCGGGTGTACTCGGCGAACAGGTCCTCGGGGATACCGGCACTGATGGCGGCGCGGTCTCGTCCGAGTTGCGCGATGAGGTCGGTCGCAGCGGCGACATCGGCTTTGGCCTGCGTGGTGAGCGCTGTGCCCTCCGCCGTGGTGGTGTCGATCAGCGCCTGCTGTGCGGCGACAGCCGCCTCCGCCTCCTCCAGACGGCCCATGATGTCGAGCTCAGCGTCTTCCAGGTCGCTCTGACGGCGCGCCAGGCTCGCCAGCTCGTGCTCGAGGGCCTGCGCCTCCTTCGCGTTGGTCGCCGTCGCGAGGCGTTCGGAGTCGCGTGCTCGGCGCTGTTCGACGAGCGAGACGTCGGACTCGAGCCGCGTGAGCTCGGTGCGCGCATCGTCTCGCGTTCCGGTCAGGGCGGTCAGCTCGCGGAGCTGCTCCTGACGCTGCGCGACGAGCTCGGTGATGCGCGGACCCTGCGGCGGCGTGGTGCGGGCACGCTCCGCCTGCGCGATCCGCCGATCCAGGTCGGCGACGTCGAGCAGGATGCGCTGTTTCTCAGGGCTGGAGTTCACTGTCCCAATCTATCCTCTGGGATGCCTCTCGCCCATCACCGCACATCGCCGTCGAGGTAGAGCCAACGACGGTCCTCCCGCACGAAGCGGCTGCGCTCACGCAAGGACCCGCGGTCCTCGCCCTGCCGCCAGTACGCCTCGAACTCCACGACACCCTCATGGTCGAAGGGACCGCCGCCTTCACGGGCAAGGATCACCAGCCGTCGCCATTCCAGATCGGGCTCGAGATCGAGCGTCTGCGGCCGCGTCGAAGGATGCCAGGTGGCCCTCAGATACTCGGCATCCGCCACCGCGAATGCCGTGTAACGCGAACGCATCAACCGCTCCGCGGTCGGCGCGGCAGCACCGCGCAGCAGTGGAGCGCAGCAGGCCCCGAACAGATCGCCCGAGTTGCAGGGGCAGCGCGCGGAGTCGTCCGGCGCCTCGTCATGTGCCGCAACGCGGCCCGTCGTCGTCACCGCCCCAGCGTACGCTGAGGGCACACATCAGAAGGAGCATCGTGAGCACTCAGCCCGTCATCCCCTCGTTCACCGCGCACAACGGCTTCGCCCTGCCGGCGATCGGTCTGGGCACCTACGCCCTGAACGGCGATGCCGGAGCGGCAGCCGTCGCCGGTGCGATCGGCGCAGGATACCGGCTGATCGATTCCGCCTTCAACTACGAGAACGAGGGCTCCGTCGGGCGCGGCGTCGCCGAGTCCGACGTCGCCCGTGACGAGATCATCGTGACGACCAAGCTGCCCGGTCGCCACCATCCCTCCGAGAAGGCACGCACGAGCATCGAGGAGAGCCGTTCGCGACTCGGCCTCGACGTCACAGATCTGCACCTGATCCACTGGCCGAACCCCAGCCAGGACGAGTATGTGCAGGCGTGGGCCGCGCTGGTCGACGCGCAGGCTCGCGGCGTCGTCCGGCAGATCGGCGTCTCGAACTTCCTGCCCGAGCACCTGGAGCGCATCGAGAAGGAGACCGGCGTGAGACCGGTCGTGAACCAGATCGAGGTCCACCCGTTCTTCCCGCAGGAGGAGCAGATCGCGTATCACCGCGAGCGCGGCATCCTCACCGAAGCGTGGAGCCCACTCGGACGAGCCCGTGCGCTCCTGGAGGAGCAGGCGATCATCGAGATCGCCTCCGCGCACGACATCACCCCGGCGCAGACCGTGCTGGCCTGGCATGTCGCCCGCGGCACCGTCTCGATCCCGAAGGCCTCATCGCTCGAGCACCAGGTCTCCAACCTGGCCGCTGCCGAAGTGGTGCTCGATGACGCGGAGGTCGCAGCGATCACCGCACTCGGCCGTGCGGACGGACGGCTGTTCGGCGCCGATCCCCGCACGCACGAGGAGTCCTGAGACGGGTCGCGCTCAGACGACCTGGGTGCCGATCACGCGGAGGAGCTCGAGCTTGCTCGCCGCTTCGCTGCCTGGGGCGGCGGTGAGGACGATGAGAGCCTGCGACTCGTCTTCCGTGAACAGCGACTGGCAGTCCACCTCGATCGCTCCGAGCTCGGGGTGGATCAGCACCTTGTGCTGCTCGAAGCGGCGCCCGACCTCGTGGATGCCCCAGAGCTCTGCGAACTCCGCACTGCGGTCGACGAGCTCCTTGGCGATGTCCGCCGCGCGGGAGCGGGTGCCGAGAACGCCGTGCGCCGCGCGCAAGGAGGCGACGAGCGCACGGCTCTGACGCGCGTGCGCCTCTTCGGGATACCGCCGACGTTCCTCCTCCGGGCGCGCGAACCAGCGGTAGATGCCGCTGCGGTCGAGGCCGGTCAACGCACTCGCATCGCCGAGCAGGGCACGGGCGGTCTCGTTCTGCACCAGTACTTCATCGAGCACCGAGACCACGAAGGCGGGGGTATCGTGCAGACGGTCGAGCACACGAAGGATGCCGGGCCGCACGTAGTCGGTGGCACCCGCCCTGTCAGGGGCACTGTGACCGCAGACGCGGTAGAGGTAGTCGCGCTCGTCCGACGTCAATCGCAATGCCCGAGCGAGTGAAGCCAGAATCTGGGCGCTCGGCTGGGGACCACGTCGCTGCTCGAGGCGCGTGTAGTAGTCCGTCGACATCGCGGCCAGCTGCGCAACCTCCTCACGGCGCAACCCGACCGTACGTCGTCGTGCCCCTGGGCTCAGGCCTACGTCGGAGGGGCTCAGGGCCTCGCGCCGCCGTAGCAGGAACTCGGCCAGTGCATCTCGATCCATCCCTGCAGTATCCCCCGCGCCGCCGACGGCATCCAGGGACGGCCGGTCCCTGGATCGACGCTCTCTGGAGCGATCCTGAGCCCCGCTGGACAGTGGTGTCATGAACATCAGCGGAAACACCATCTTCATCCCCGGGGCGACCAGCGGCATCGGACTCGCCCTCGCTCACCGGCTTCACGCCAAAGGCAACACCGTGATCGTCGGCGGCCGGCGTACCACGCTGCTCGACGCGATCGCCGCGGAGGGGTCCGGCCTGCACACGGTGCAGATCGACACGACCGATGCCGTCAGCATCGCGACCGCCGCCCGGGTGGTGATCGACGCACATCCGGAGCTGAACGTGATCATCACCATGGCGGGCATCATGCGCGTCGAGGACTGGTCGACGCCGTCCGGTTTCCTGGAGACGGCGGAGCAGACCGTCACGACCAACGTGCTGGGGCCGATCCGGCTCATCGGCGCGTTCATCGAGCACCTGCGCAGCATGCCGGATGCCACGATCATGACCGTCTCCTCCGGCCTCGCCTTCACCCCGCTGCGCGCGACGCCGACGTACAACGCCAGCAAGGCTGCGATCCACATGCTGAGCGAATCGCTCCGTCTGCAGCTCGCCGGATCCAGCGTGAAGGTGGTCGAGCTCGAACCGCCGGCTGTGCGGACGTCGTTGATGCCGGGGCAGGAGGAGAGTGCGTTCGCGATGCCGCTCGACGACTTCGTCAGCGAGGTCGTCGAGTTGATCGAGACACGCCCCGAGGCGACCGAGATCCAGGTCGAGAACGTCAAGTTCCTCCGATACGGAGAAGCCCGCGGCGACTATGCGCAGGTGGTGGCGACACTGAACCACCTCGACCCGCACGGGAGATGACCGCGCCTTCGGGCCCTGGTCGGACTCAGCTGCGTAACGACGCGGCGACACCGGCCAGGGCATCGGCGGAATGACGCAGGAGCCCGAGCTCCTCATCGGAGAAGGTCGTGTTCCGGATCGGGATGGCACCGGTCGCGCTGACGATCGACGGCACCGAGAGAGCCACGCCGTCCAGGCCATGGAAGTCGCGCAGCACCGTGCTCACGGGCATCACGGCATGCTCGTCGCGCAGGATAGCTTCGACGATGCGGGCGCTCGACAGGCCGATCGCGTAGTTCGTGGCACCCTTGCCCTGGATCACCTTGTAGGCGGCGTCGCGCACGTCGATGGCGATCGCGTCGAGCTCCTCCCGGCTGATCCGCGGGTACCCCGGCATCTCCCAGTCCAGGATCGGAACGGTCCCGATCGTGGCGCGCGACCACAACGGGAACTCGGTGTCGCCGTGCTCGCCGATGATGTGCGCATGCACACTCGCCGTCGACACGCCGGCACGCTCCGCGAGCTTCCACCGCAGCCGGGAAGTGTCGAGCACCGTTCCGGAGGCGAAGATCCGCTCGGGCGGAAGCCCGGTCTCCTCCTGGGCCAGCACCGTCAGCACGTCACAGGGATTCGTGACGATCACGTACACGGCGTTCGGCGCGACCTCGAGCAGCTGAGGCATCATCGTGCGGATGATGCCGGCATTGACCTCCGCGAGCTCAATGCGCGTCTGTCCAGGGCGCTGCTTCGCGCCGGCCGTGATCACGACGACGTGCGAGCCGGCCACCACTGAGATGTCACTGCCGCCGACGATGTCGCTCGTTCCGGTGAACTGCGTGCCGTGGGCGAGGTCGAGCACCTCGGCCTCCACCTTCTCGGTCGCGATGTCGTAGAGCGCGACGTGTCGGGCGGAACCGCGGATGAGGGCGGCGTAGGCGACGCTGGATCCCACGCTCCCCGCGCCGACGACGGTGAGCTTCGAGTTCTCGATGATCTCCATGGCCACAGTCTCGCAGCAGCGCGCGCTCCGACTCCAGCGCGGCTCGGGATCAGTCCGCGTCGGCGGCTCCTTCTTGCCGCCCATGGTCAACGCGCAATTCGGCATCGATCTCCATCGCAGAGACCTGGGAGTGATCTTCCTCCCCCGCCTCTATGCGCGCGGCGCGCTGCTCCAGCAGAGCGGCGGCCACGAGATTCGGTTCCGATTCCCCTCCGGCCGCGGCAGCGCGACGGAACTCATCGGCCGCCGTGCGGAGAACCTCCGCCTTGGCCGCGCGGATGTCGTCGTCGTGCACTTCTCTTTACCAACTTCGTGTTCAGGGGGCGGGAGTACTTCATCGGATCCGGCCCCTGATCCACTTATCGTGCAGTTCACTTCATCACGCGCCACCGCGTCGACATCTCGCGACGGCACACCGATTAGCGCTCCGAGAATGGACGCGACCCCTCCGCCGCGCGCATCCCGAGCAGTTCGGAGTCGAGTCGATAACGGTTCTCCGCGTTCCGATCGCTCGTGAGCAGGAGAACACACGCAGAAACTCCGCGATTCGACAACGCTTCCCAGACATGCAGCTACATGGCTTCGACCCTCTGTGCAGAGCCTCCGCAGAAAGAGCGTACGTCAAGAAAGTGTCGGAGACCAGCAAGAAGTTCGTCTTGAGGGCTCCTCGAGGGGGCGGAACCGGGGGCTTCCCAGCGGTTCCTCACCCGTTCCGCCGTCCCTGCCGTACTGCACACGGTTGCCCCTTGTGCGTCTCCGGTTTGAGCTTTCCGATGTTCGCGAGCGTCACGGTGCGGTCCTGACTGGCGCGGTCGAGCAGTTCGTCTCGCACAAGAGAATCGTCGCCGGCATTCAGGCGACACCGCTCGTTCCCAGCAAGGTGCCGATGCCGAAGGTGACTCCCAGCGCGAGCGCCCCGCCGATCACCACACGGATGGTCGGCCTGATCGCGGGGTTCCCGCCGATTCTCGCGCTGATGAATCCGGTCAGTGCGAGAGCCACCAGCACCACCGCGAACGCGACCTGCACGCGGACTTCCGGAGGAGGCAACAGGATCGCCAGCAGCGGAAGCAGCGCCCCGAGGGCGAATGCCAGCGCCGACGAACCGGCCGCCGCCCACGGGCTGACGATGTGATCTTCGGTGATGCCCAGCTCCGCTTCGAGGTGCGCCGTCAGCGGATCGTGCGCGGTCAGTTCCTCCGCCACGAGCCGTGCAGTCTCCGGTCGGAGGCCTTTCGCCTCATATATCCCCGTCAGCTCGTCCAGCTCAGTCGCCGGGTCGGCAGCCAGCTCACCGCGCTCCTTCTCGATCAGCGCCTGCTGGCTGTCCCGCTGGCTGCTCACCGACACGTACTCCCCCAGCGCCATCGAGATC
This sequence comes from Microbacterium croceum, assembly GCF_023091245.1. NCBI lineage: Bacteria > Bacillati > Actinomycetota > Actinomycetes > Micrococcales > Microbacteriaceae > Microbacterium > Microbacterium croceum. Next base: position 2,633,808 of record NZ_JAHWXN010000001.1, read on the forward strand.
GCACCGCCTACGAGTCCGGCCACGCCCGCCGCGAGCAACGGTGCGGAGTCGGTCGTCGCGCCGGCGACGCCCACCACGAGTGATGCGACCGAGACGATGCCGTCGTTCGCACCCAGCACGCCCGCCCTGAGCCAGTTCAGCCGCCCGGCGAGATCACCACGATGCGGTTCTCCGGGATGTGTCGTCGATGTCATGAGCCCGCCCCTTCCTCTTGCGCCACGTGAGACGGAAGACCCACGCGAAGCTCCTGCAGCAGTGTCAGCTGCATCCTATTGATCTCCATCAGCTCCTCGATCTCCTTCTTCGCCGCGAGGTTCGTCTCGTAGTCGTGCTGGGCGAGGGCCGCCGCGATGGCATCCTGCCGCTTCGCTGCGATCAGCAGGATCGCACCCTGGAGACCGGCAAGCATGCTGAGGAACAGGTTGAGCAGGATGTACGGATACGGATCCCACTTCACCGCGGTGATGTTGATCGCGGCCCACGCGACCATGAACAGCACGAACCCGCCGATGAACAACCACGAGCCCATGCCGTTTCGGAGCCGGTCAGCCGCCCGCTCGCCGCGCGTGAGCTGCTCTGCCTGTGCGGAATGCCAGTTCGTGAGAGGTCGGGTCGTCATCGGCCCAGAGTACGCCCGGGCCCTCATCCGGCATCGCTGCGGAAGCCTACCCAACATCAACCCGTGGGTGGTGGTCAGCGGTCCGGACCGTTTCTACCGTTGACAACATGGCGAGAATCAGCGCTCAAGGGCCTGCGCAGGCGCAGACCGACATCACGCGCATAGCTGCCGCCGACGTGTCGCATCGCTACGGGGCGACCGTCGCGCTGGCGGACGTCGCACTCTCGATCCGGGACGGAGAGTCGGTGGCGATCATGGGACCGTCCGGATCAGGAAAGAGCACGCTGCTTCACATCCTCGCCGGGATCGTTCGTCCCGACGCCGGCACGGTGATGCTGCGCACATCACGAGGCACCGTGGACGTCGCGACGATGAAGGATCGCGAGCGGTCCGCGCTGAGGTTGACGGAGTTCGGCTTCGTCTTCCAACAGGGGATGCTCATTCCGGAGCTGACGGCTGCCGAGAACGTCGCTCTGCCGTTGCTGTTGAACGGCGCGCGCAGGGCGGAAGCCGCTCACACCGCCGAGAACCTCCTCGACGAGCTGGGACTTCACGGGATCAGCGGGCGACGGATCGGGCAGCTCTCCGGTGGGCAGGCGCAGCGTGTGGCCATCGCGAGAGCGCGGGCGACCCAGGCGCAGGTGATCTTCGCTGACGAGCCGACCGGCGCGCTCGATTCACGCACGGCAACCGACGTTCTCGGCGCGCTTCTCGCCGCCACCGCGGAGCGCGGGCGCTCGTTGGTCGTGGGGACGCACGACGAGCGCGTGGCAGCGCGGTGCGATCGGGTGGTCCGTCTGCGCGACGGACGGATCGACAGTGACGAGGCGCCCCGATGAGGTGGCAGGTGCTCTCGGTGCTTCTTCGCCCCCCATCCGGCGATGCGTCCACGCTGGTGCTGCCCGTCGTCGCGTCCGCGATGGTCGGGACGGTGACGTACTTCGCGGTGGCGTTGGCCAGACTGTTCTGGGTCGCGCCCGACGACGGTTTCGGGCAGTACAAGATCCTCGCAGCAGGCCTTCTGGCCGTGCTCGTGGTGCCGGCGGCGACCGTGGGAACCTCGGCGGCCCGGCTCTCCGTGCGCCGCAGGGAAGACCGGCTGGCGGTGCTCCGTCTGCTCGGCGCATCATCGGGGTGGGTGCGCGGCGTCACCATGATCGAAGCCTCGCTGTTGGCTCTGGTGGGGGCGATCACGGGGCTTCTCGGATACGCAGCACTGGCCCCCGCCCTCACCTTCATCCCGGTCGCGGGGAGGTCCGCTCCGCTGGCGGAGATATGGCTTCCGGTGTGGGGGCTCTGCCTGTTGCTCGTCGCGCTGACAGGCGTGTCCACGTTCAGCGCCGCGGCCGGGCTACGCCGAGTGATCGTCTCGCCGCTGGGTGTCCGGATGCGGGTGAACGCTCCCCGGCTGCATCGGGTCCGGCTTCTCGTGGGCGTCGCGATCCTCGTCGGGGGGATCATCCTGCTGCAGCTGCCGTCCGCGAGCTGGGGCGCTGTCGGGATCACCGTGGCGATCGTGGTCGTGCTGGTGGCGGTGATGGCCGCGCTGAACATCGTCGGGCCGTTCCTGACCGGAGTGGTCGCGCGGCGACGGCTCGCTCGTGTCAGGAACGCTGAGGGCCTGATCGCCGCGCGCAGCGTGCTCGAGTCGCCCGTGATCCGCGTCGGCACGGCGATCCCGGACGACCCGACGCTGAGCACCACGATCTACCGCATCACCCAGGAAGCTCTCACGAATGCCCTGCGATACGCCGCAGGAGCAACCCGGGTCGACGTGCGGATCGAGTCCGACGGGACCGCGGTCTCGCTGACGGTCACCGACGACGGACACGCGACAGCCGCGGATGCACCGCCCCAGGGCAGCGGCAGAGGGTTGCAGGGCATCGCTGAACGCGCAGCCGCGTTCGCGGGAGCCGCCAGCAGCGGACCGCTCCCCGCCGGCGGGTGGCGCACCACGGCGACCCTGCGGCTCGACGACGAAAGCGAGACGGATCCCTCATGAGTCCGGCTCCGGTGCGCGTCCTCGTCGTCGACGATCAGCCCCTCGTGCGCATGGGCAACGCGCTCGTCCTCGACAGCGCCGACGATATCGAGGTGGTCGCAGAAGCAGGCAGCGGCGAAGAGGGCATCGCCATGGCGGAGATGTGCAGGCCCGACGTCGTGCTGATGGACGTACGCATGCCGGGCATCGGAGGCATCGCCGCCACCCGAGAGATCACCGCCGCACATCCCGACATCAGGGTCATCATCCTCACCACCTTCGACATCGACGAGTACGCCTTCGGCGGCCTCCAGGCGGGTGCGAGCGCCTTCCTCCTCAAGAGCAGCACGCCCGAGGCGCTCACCGCCGCCGTCCGCACCGTCGCCTCCGGAGACGGGGTCGTCGAGCCGCGCATCACCAAGCGGCTCATCGATCACTACGCACAACGCGCCCCCGCGTCCGGGGGCGACCGTCGGCCTCCGCCGCTGGACCGTCTCACTCCGCGCGAGCACGACGTGTTCCTGGCGATCGCCACGGGACTCACCAATCCCGAGATCAGCGCGCAGCTGCACCTCACGCCGGCGACGGTGAAGACGCACGTCAACCGCATCTTCGCGAAGCTCGGCGTGCGGGATCGCGTCCACGCGGTCATCCTGGCCTACACGCTCGAAATCGTCTGACGGTGCTCGTCCGGCGTGGCGCAGGCGGGTGGAGAAGAAACGGTGGGCCCTGCCGGGATCGAACCGACGACATCCACGGTGTAAACGTGGCGCTCTACCAGCTGAGCTAAAGGCCCTGACACTCGACAGTCTATCGGGCGATCGATGCGCGCCGGTGTCGTGGAAGAGGGATAGGCTGAGGGCGGCACGCGTTGTGCACAGCCGACAAGGCTGCCCGCGTCGCTTCCCGTTTCATTGGCATGACCTGCCAGCTTGACGAAAGGCTCCCCCGTGACTGTGCACGACCAGGATCCGTATTCCCAGGGCCCCCAAGACAGCGATCCGGAAGAGACCGGCGAGTGGCAGCAGTCGCTCGATGAGCTGGTTGAGGCCAAGGGCCACGGCCGTGGCCGCGAGATCATGCTCAGCCTGCTCAAGCGTTCCAAGGAGCTGCACCTGGGCGTGCCGATGGTCCCGACGACGGACTACATCAACACGATCGCAGCCGAGAACGAGCCGGAGTTCCCCGGCGACGAAGAGGTCGAGCGTCGTTACCGGGCCTGGATCCGCTGGAACGCCGCGATCACGGTCCACCGTGCGCAGCGTCCCGGCATCGGCGTCGGCGGACACATCTCCACCTACGCGTCCTCGGCTGCTCTGTACGAGGTCGGCTTCAACCACTTCTTCAAGGGCGCGGACCACCCCGGCGGCGGAGACCAGATCTTCATCCAGGGCCACGCCTCCCCCGGCACCTACGCACGCTCCTTCCTCGAAGGACGCCTGAGCGAGAACGAGCTCGACGGTTTCCGCCAGGAGAAGTCGCGCGCGCCGCACGGCATCCCCTCGTACCCGCACCCGCGTCTCATGCCGGACTACTGGCAGTTCCCGACCGTGTCGATGGGCCTCGGCCCGATCAACGCCATCTACCAGGCGATGTCGAACAAGTACGTCGAGAACCGCGGCATCAAGGACACGTCTGCCTCTCATGTCTGGGCCTTCCTCGGCGATGGCGAGATGGACGAGGTCGAGAGCCGCGGACAGCTCCAGGTCGCAGCCAACGAGGGGCTCGACAACCTCACCTTCGTCGTCAACTGCAACCTGCAGCGCCTCGACGGCCCTGTGCGCGGAAACGGCAAGATCGTCCAGGAACTCGAGTCCTTCTTCCGCGGCGCCGGCTGGAACGTCATCAAGGTGATCTGGGGTCGCGAGTGGGACGACCTGCTCACCCGCGACACCGAGGGTGCACTGCTCAACCTCATGAATGTCACCCCCGACGGTGACTTCCAGACGTACAAGGCCGAGTCCGGCGCGTACATCCGCGAGCACTTCTTCGGCCGCGACGAGCGCGCCGCTGCACTGGTCAAGGATTACTCCGACGACGACATCTGGAACCTCAAGCGCGGTGGCCACGATTACCGCAAGGTCTACGCCGCTTTCAAGGCCGCGACCGAGCACAAGGGCAAGCCCACCGTCATCCTCGCGAAGACCGTCAAGGGCTACGGTCTCGGTCCGCACTTCGAGGGCCGCAACGCGACCCACCAGATGAAGAAGATGACGCTGGACAACCTCAAGACGTTCCGCGACGCGATGCACATCCCGATCACGGATGCGCAGCTCGAGGAGAACCCGTACCTGCCCCCGTACTACAACCCGGGCCCTCAGGACGAGACCATCCAGTACATGCTCGAGCGTCGCCAGGCTCTGGGCGGCTTCCTCCCGGAGCGCCGCTCGACCCACGTCGGGCTCTCGCTGCCGGACGACGCGGCCTACGCCCTGCCCAAGAAGGGCTCCGGCACGCAGGAGATCGCCACGACCATGGCGTTCGTCCGTCTGCTGAAGGACCTGCTGCGCACGAAGGACTTCGGCCACCGCATCGTGCCGATCATCCCCGACGAGGCGCGCACGTTCGGTATGGACGCGTACTTCCCGACCGCGAAGATCTACAACCCGAACGGCCAGCACTACACGTCGGTCGACCGTGAGCTCCTCCTCGCCTACAAGGAGAGCCCGCAGGGCCAGATCGTGCACGTCGGCATCAACGAGGCCGGCGCCCTCGCGGCCTTCACGGCCGCCGGCACGTCGTATGCCACGCACGGCGAGCCGCTGATCCCGATCTACATCTTCTACTCGATGTTCGGCTTCCAGCGCACGGGCGATGCCCAGTGGGCCGCCGGCGACCAGATGGCTCGCGGGTTCATCATGGGCGCCACCGCCGGTCGCACCACCCTCACGGGTGAGGGCCTGCAGCACGCCGACGGACACTCGCACCTGCTCGCCGCCACCAACCCGGCGACGGTCTCGTACGACCCGGCCTACGGCTACGAGATCGCGCACATCGTGCGCTCGGGTCTCGAGCGCATGTACGGCGGACAGCACGAGGACCCGAACGTGATGTACTACATCACGCTCTACAACGAACCCCTCGTGATGCCCGCAGAGCCGGCGGATGTCGACGTCGACGGCATCGTCCGTGGCATCCACCGCATCTCGGTCGGCGAGGGAGAGGGCCCCCGCGCCCAGCTCTTCTCCTCCGGAGTCGGGGTGCCCTGGGTTCTCGAAGCCCAGCAGCTGCTGAAGGACGACTGGGGCGTCGTGGCAGACGTGTGGTCCGTGACCTCGTGGACCGAGCTGCGCCGCGACGGCCTGGCCGCCGACGAGCACAACTTCCTGCACCCGGAGGCCGAGCCGCGCACCGCGTACCTGACGCAGAAGCTGCAGGGCGCCGAGGGCCCTGTCATCGCCGTCAGCGACTACATGCACGCGGTCCAGGACCAGATCCGCCCGTGGGTGCCGCAGCGCTTCGCCACGCTGGGCGCGGATGGCTTCGGATTCTCCGATACCCGTGCAGCCGCGCGTCGCTTCTTCAAGATCGACGGCCCCTCGGTCGTCGTACGCACCCTGCAGTCGCTCGCCGAGGATGGCGTCGTGGACCGCTCGCTCGCCGCGCAGGCGATCGAGAAGTACCGGCTGCACGACGTGAACGCCGGCACCAGCGGCAACGCAGGTGGCGAAAGCTGAGCCCTCGGTGACAGGTTCTTCGCCACGCGGAATGGACAAGACCGCGACGCTCACCTGGTTGCGCCGGATCTCCGGTGACATCGCCTCGGTGACGATCAAGCGGTTGGAGGACACCCTCCCCTGGTACGCCGACATGCCACCGGCCCGACGCTCTGCGGTCGGGCTGGTGGCTCAGGCCGGCATAACCTCGTTCATCCAGTGGTACGAAGACCCCACCTCGACTCCGTGGATCGCGGCGGACATCTTCGCCGCGGCTCCTCGGGAACTGCTGCGCAGCGTCAGCCTCCAGCAGACCCTGCAGCTGATCCGTGTGACGGTCGAGGTCACGGAGGAGCGCGTCGCGGGACGAGGCGATGACCTCCGCGAGGCGATACTGCTGTACTCGCGCGACGTCGCCTTCGCCGCGGCCGACGTGTACGCCCGTGCCGCCGAAGCGCGCGGGCTCTGGGACGCCCGGCTGGAAGCACTCGTCGTCGACTCGATCCTCACCGGCGAAGCCGACGAGGAACTCCCCAGCCGCATCGCCGCCCTCGGCTGGCATGGCCACGGCGAGGTCGCGGTGCTGGTCGGCACGACTCCCCCGCAGTTCGACGTGGATCAGGTGCGCCGCACGGCCCGCAAGCTCGCGGTCGACGTGCTGATCGGCGTGCAGGGCTCCCGCCTGGTGCTGGTCCTCGGACGCGCCAGGATCGCCGGACAGGAAGACGAGGAAGACGACGACGAGCTCGGCTTCCTCGAGATCGCGACCCGTCTCGAACCGTCCTTCGGCCCCGGCTACGTCGTGCTCGGCCCGGCGGTCGCCGCACTGGTCGATGCGAGCCAGAGTGCGCGGGCGGCACTGGCCGGATTCGCCGTCGCCCGGGCCTGGCGCAACGCTCCGCGCCCCGTCGAGGCCGACGATCTGCTACCCGAGCGCGCCCTCGCCGGTGACCCGTTGGCGAAGCAGACGCTGATCGAGCGGATCTTCCGCCCGCTGCAGGCCCATTCGACCGATCTGGTGACCACGCTGTGGAGCTACCTCGACAACGGCCGCTCGCTGGAGGCCACCGCTCGCGAGCTGTTCGTGCACCCGAACACGGTGCGCTACCGGCTCAAGCGGGTCAGCGAGGTCATCGGCTGGGACGCCACCGGGCCCCGCGAAGCGCTCATCCTGCAGACCGCGCTGATCCTCGGATCGATCGGCGCCGCGGAGCAAGGACGTCGACGCCCAGCTCTGCGTCGCCCGACCCGCTGAGTCCGCCCTCGGGCGCTGTGCGCCACACACAAGGGTTTCGCGCAATCTTGTGATGGATCATCCACCGCTCACGCGCAATCGTTGGCAGACTGGACTGGTGATTGTCGTCGTCTGCCCTGGTCAGGGCTCGCAGACCCCCGGTTTCCTCTCCCCTTGGCTGGAGCTCGACGGTGTGGCTGATCGCCTCGCCGCCTACTCCGAGGCCGCGGAGGTCGATCTCCACGCGCACGGCACCGTCTCGGATGCCGACACGATCCGCGACACACGTGTCGCTCAGCCGCTGATCGTCGCCGCTTCGCTCATCGCCGCTGACGCCATCCGCGCGCACGGCGGCCGCACCGCCGACGGCATCGCAGGCCACTCGGTGGGTGAGATCGCCGCCCTGGTCGGCAGCGGTGTCATCGACGCCGAGACCGGAATGCGCCTCGTCGGCATCCGTGGACGCGCGATGGCCGATGCCGCGGCGCAGACCCCCACGGGCATGAGCGCGGTCCTGGGCGGTGACGAGGAGCTCATCCTCTCCCGCGTCGCCGAGCTCGAACTCTCACCGGCCAACTACAACGGCGGCGGCCAGCTCGTGGTCGCCGGCTCCCTCCCCGCGCTGGCCGCGCTGGCCGAGGAGCCGGTCAAGGGCTCGCGCGTGATCCCCCTGCAGGTCGCCGGCGCATTCCACACCGGCTACATGGCCTCCGCCGTCGCCGCCCTGCGCGACGCGGTCGCCTCCGTGACTCCTGCCGACCCGCAGATCACCCTGTGGACGAACCGCGACGGCTCCGTCGTCTCCGACGGCGCACAGGCGCTCGCGTACCTGGTCGACCAGGTCTCCTCGCCCGTGCGCTGGGACAGGTGCATGACGTCCTTCGCCGAGCACGGCATCACCGGACTCATCGAGCTGGCCCCGGCCGGCGCGCTGACCGGTCTCGCCAAGCGCGGCCTGCGCGGCGTCCCCACCGTCGCCGTCAAGACCCCTGAAGACCTCGATGCAGCCGTCGCGCTGCTGAACGGAGAAGCCGCATGAGCGCCACCCTGACCCAGATCACGGGCCCCGCCTACACGCGCATCTACTCCTACGGCGCGGCGCGCGGCGAGAACTTCGTGCCGAACGACGATCTGATCGGCCCGATCGACTCGAGCGACGAGTGGATCCGTCAGCGCACGGGCATCATCACCCGCGTCCGCGCCGACAAGGGCACCGACGCGATCGACCTCGCCGCCATCGCCGGCGCAGAGGCCATCGAGAAGTCCGGCGTTCCTGCCGACCAGATCGACCTGGTGATCGTGGCCACGATCAGCAACCCTAAGCAGTCCCCCTCGGTCTCGGCGATCGTCGCCGACCGCGTGGGCGCGAACCCCGCTGCCGCGTACGACATCAACGCCGCGTGCGCCGGGTACTCCTACGCGGTAGCCCAGGCGGATGCGCTGATCCGGGCCGGAGCGGCCCGCTACGCGCTCGTGATCGGCGCGGAGAAGCTGTCCGACGTGGTCGACCCCGCCGACCGCAGCATCTCCTTCCTGCTCGGCGACGGTGCCGGCGCAGCCGTGATCGGCCCGAGCGACACGCCCGGCATCTCCCCTGCGGTGTGGGGTTCCGACGGCTCGAAGGCCGACGCGGTGGGCATGAACGGGACCCTGACGCAGTTCCGCGACGGCGAGGTGCCATGGCCGACGCTCCGCCAGGAGGGTCAGACCGTGTTCCGCTGGGCGGTGTGGGAGATGGCGAAGGTCGCCCGTGAGGCGCTCGACAAGGCCGGCGTCGAGCCGACCGACATCGCCGCGTTCATCCCGCACCAGGCGAACATGCGCATCATCGACGAGTTCGCCAAGCAGCTCAAGCTGCCCGAGACCACCGTGATCGCGCGCGACATCGAAACGACCGGCAACACTTCGGCCGCCTCGATCCCGCTCGCCAGCCACCGCCTGATGGCCGAGCATCCCGAGCTCTCGGGCGGCCTGGCACTGCAGATCGGCTTCGGCGCGGGTCTCGTGTTCGCCGCTCAGGTCGTCGTCCTCCCCTGAGAACGACCCGACCTTCCCTAGACTGTTCCACGGTTCCGAATACAACCCGCAAGAAAGAGGAAGACCACATGGCTTTCACCAACGATGAGGTCCTCGCAGGCCTCGCAGAGCTGATCACCGACGAGACCGGCATCAACGCTTCCGAGGTCGCCCTCGAGAAGTCGTTCACGGACGACCTGGACATCGACTCGATCTCCATGATGACGATCGTCGTCAACGCCGAGGAGAAGTTCGGCGTCACCATCCCCGACGACGAGGTCAAGAACCTGAAGACCGTCGGCGACGCCGTCAGCTTCATCGTCGCAGGCCAGGAGTAATCCCCGCAGGATGCCACCCCCGCGCCTGCGGGGCGTGGCATCCTCCGCCTTGCCCGCAATCCGCTCGAACCACCGCTCGACAAGGAACCACACCATGACCAAGCGCATCGTCGTCACCGGCATCGGCGCCACTTCCGCCATCGGCGGAACCGCTCCGGAGAACTGGGCCAACCTGCTCGCAGGCGTGTCCGGCGCCCGCACACTCGAGCACGACTGGGTGCAGCAGTACGAGCTGCCCGTCACCTTCGCCGCCGAGGCCATCGTGCGCCCCGAAGAGGTCCTGCCCCGCCACGAGGCGAAGCGGCTCGACCCCTCGTCGCAGTTCGCCCTCATCGCCGCGCGCGAGGCGTGGGCGGATGCCGGCTCCCCCGAAGTCGAGCCCGAGCGCCTCGGCGTCGACTTCGCCACTGGAATCGGCGGACTCTGGACGCTCCTCGACGCGTGGGACACCCTGCGCGAGAAGGGTCCGCGTCGCGTCATGCCGCTGACCGTGCCGATGCTGATGGCCAACGCCGCTGCCGGCAACCTGTCGCTCCAGTTCCAGGCCCGCGCCTATGCGCAGACCGTCGTGAGCGCCTGCGCCTCGAGCACCGAGTCGCTCATCCACGCTTTCCACCACCTGCAGGACGGCCTCGCCGATGTGGTAATCGCCGGAGGGACGGAGTCCGCGATCCACCCCATCACCATGGCGTCGTTCTCGTCGGCACAAGCGCTGTCGCGTCGCAACGACGACCCGGCCACGGCTTCCCGCCCCGGCGCGATCGACCGCGACGGCTTCGTCATGGGCGAAGGCGCCGCCGCGCTCATCCTCGAGACCGAGGAGCACGCCAAGGCGCGTGGCGCGAAGATCTACGCCTATCTGATCGGCGGCGGCATCACCGCCGACTCGTACCACATCACCGGGAACGACCCCGAGGGCACCGGAGCCGCACGTGCGGTGACGCAGGCCCTCGAGGAAGCCGGGGTCACCCCCGACCAGGTCACGCACATCAACGCGCACGCCACGTCGACCCCGGTGGGCGACCCGAACGAGTACGTCGCCCTCAAGCGCGTCTTCGGCGAGCGTCTCAACGAGATCCCCGTGTCGGCGACCAAGGCTTCCACCGGCCACCTGCTGGGAGGCACCGGAGCGCTCGAGGCGATCTTCTCGATCCTCGCGCTGCGCGACCGCGTCGCCCCGCCGACGATCAACATGACCGAGCCCGACCCGGCCGTGCCGTTCCGTCTCTCCGGCGAGCCCACTCCGCTCGGCGACGGCCCGCAGATCGCGATCAGCAACTCGTTCGGCTTCGGTGGGCACAACGCCGTCGTCGCCTTCGCCAGCGTCGACTGACGATCGCACGTGAGAGGCCCTCGGAGCTGCTGCTCCGAGGGCCTCTTGCATGGGGTCGAACGCTACGCCGCCGGCGTACGCTCGAGCCGAAGCGAACGCGCCTCACGGAGCGCCGTGATCCGCGGGAGGAACCATCCGACCAGGGGCCCGATGCCCAGCGCGAAGAGCACGGTGCCGACGCCCACCGGGCCCCCGAGCACGAAACCGACGACGAGCACGCTGCCCTCGATGAGGGTGCGCACGAGCCAGACCGGCCAACCGGTACGACGCACCAGACCCGTCATCAGTCCGTCCCGCGGCCCCGGTCCGAAGTTCGCCGCGATGTAGAGGCCGGTCGCGAACGCCAGCAGCACCAGGCCGAGCAGGAACATCGGAGCACCCACCCAGATCGACGGCGGCGCAGGGAGGACGGCGAGAGTCAGGTCGGCGCTCGGACCGATCAGGAGCGCATTGAGGAGCGTGCCCAGCCCGACGCGCTGCCGCAGCGGGATCCACAGCAGCAGCACCACGACCGCCACGAGGTTCGTCACGACCCCGTAGCCGAGACCTGACTGCCCCGCGATGCCGAGCGCGAGCACATCCCAGGGCGAGACGCCGATGCCGCCGCGCACCATCAACCCCAGCGCGACCCCGTACAGGAACAGACCGAGGATGAGCTGCAGTGCGCGCTCGGCCAGGTCCCGAGGGCTGGTCGCGGCGACGGGCAGGAAGAGGGAACGAAGGTGCATCCCTCCATGGTGGCTGCCGATCACCGGTCGCACCCGAGTCCACTCTGCGAGAAGTGGCCTCGCTGAACCAGTCCACTTTGCGGCATCCTGGAGATATGACCTCTCGACTCGTCGCGCACCTCGGAGCGCAGAACGTCGCCGGGGCGACGGCGACGGCACTCGCCGGCCACATCCGAGCCCTGATCCTCGACGGACGCCTCACGGTCGGCGAGCGGCTGCCCAGCGAGCGGTCGCTGGCGCTCGAGCTGCGCCGATCGCGGTCGACCATCACCCGCGTGTACGGGATCCTCGAATCCGACGGCTACGTGACCCGTCTGCACGGTGGCAGCACTCGCGTGACGCTCCCCCGAACCCCGCTCGCGCCCGACGCACCGGAGCAGGAATCCGCGATCGATCTCTCGATCGCCTCGATGGACTCGACGCCTGGCCTGTACGACGCCACCGTGCGGTCGCTGCCGCGCCTGGCCGCGCTGCGGGGCACCAGCGGCTACTCGCTGCGCGGTCTCCCCGAACTGCGCGACGCCGTGGCCCGACGATTCACGCAGCGAGGTGTGGAGACCTCGGCCGATGAGATCATCATCACCTCCGGCGCCCTGAACGCCCTCAACCTCGTGCTCGCCACGATCGGACGACGCGGAGAGCGCGTTCTCGTCGAACAGCCGACGTTCCCGCACGCCTTGGAGGCACTGCAGCGTCACGGCTATCGGATGCTGCCCACGCCGGTCGACGTCGACGGATGGGACGCAAGGCACCTCACGGACGTGCTGCTCGCCGACCGCCCGCACCTGGCATACCTGATCCCCGACTTCCACAACCCCACGGGCGCGACGCTGCCGGACCTCGAGCGCCAGCGCATCGCGACCACGGCTCGCAGCGCCGGCACGCTCCTGATCGTGGACGAGACGACAGCGGAACTCGACATCGATCGGGGATGGGCTCCGCTGCCGATGGCGGCGTACAACCCGCACGCGATCACGGTCGGATCGATGTCGAAGATCGCCTGGGGCGGCATGCGCCTCGGCTGGATCCGCGCGGAACCCTCGCTCATCACACGCCTGCTCGCGGTGCGCCCCAGCTTCGAGCTCGGCACGGCGCTCCTGGAGCAGTGCATCGCCGTGGAGCTGCTCGCCGACATGCCGGCACTCACCGCCCACGTCCGCGAACGCCTGCGTGCGGGCCGGGCGGCGGTCATCGACGGCCTCGACGCCATTGAGGGGATTCGGATGCCGCAGACAGCGGGAGGGCTGTCCGCCTGGGTCGACCTGGGAGCACCCGTGTCCACGCAGCTCTCCCTTGCCGCGCGCGAGCGTGAACTCCTCCTGCCACCCGGGCCTCGATTCGCCACCGGTGGAGTCCTGGAACGTCGACTACGGATCCCGATCACCCTGCCGCCCGACCGTACGGCCGCGGCGATGCACCGGCTGCGGCTCGCGTGGGACGACCTCCACGGCGGAACGGTTCCTCGACCGGAGGAACTCCCGCAGACGGCGGTGATCTGAGATACCGCCGCACCCCCGCGCAGACGAGGACCCCGTCGCTGTCTCCAGGGGCGGGGTCCTCGTCATGTGGAGCGGGGAAACGTCTTCTCAGCGTCCGGGATGAATCACCGGCATCCGATACTCACGCCTCCCCCGCTCCAGGTCTGTGTCGCGAACTAGCCGACCTTGTGGAGCCAGACGACACGCGCATCGTCGCTGGCGTGGCGGAACGGCTCCAGTTCCTCGTCCCAGGCGGATCCGAGCGCGATGTCCAGCTCGCGCTGCAGCTCGATCGCACTCCCGGCCGCGATCTCCATCGCGTAGCGGATGCGGTCCTCGCCGATCACGATGTTGCCGGCTGCATCGGTCTGCGCATAGTGGATGCCGAGATCCGGCGTGTGCAGCCAGCGTCCGCCGTCACTGCGAGGTGTCGGGTCCTCCGTCACCTCGAACCGGAGGTGCTCCCACCCGCGGATCGCGGTCGCGAGAGCGGCGCCGGTGCCGACGGGACCATCCCAGTAGAACTCCGCACGGCGAGCACCGTCGAGCACCGGCTGGTCAGTCCAGTCGAAGTTCACCGCACGCCCGATAGCGCGACCCACCGCCCATTCCAGGTGCGGGCAGAGCGCGCGAGGCGCAGAGTGGATGTACACCACTCCGCGTGCGTAAGCCGTCGCCATGATCTCTCCGTTTCATCAGGTGCGTCTTCCCCAACGACCTGAACCACGAAGTGGCGAGAATATGCGGTTGTGGGCCCATTCTCGCCCACAGCGGACGAAACCACAAGCATGTAGTTCCGACGGTGGACGACGAAGGCCCCGGTCTCGAGACCGGGGCCTTCGTGCAGCGGCAGGCTCGGCGACCGAGAGGTCGGAGCCGACGATCACTCAGTGAGGCTCAGGCCTCGCTCATCGCCTGCTTCACCTGCTGGCCCTTGGCCGCGTAGTAGGCGGCGCGTGCGGCGTCCTTACGGGCCTGCTCGGCGTAGCCGTGCTCCAACACGTCCTGGGCGACCTCGTAGTTGGGGACGTCATCGGTGCCGTGGTACTTCTCGATGTAGGCATCGAGCTCAGGACCGGAGGTCCATGAGGTGATGAGGCAGTAGCGCGGCTCGTCGCCGTTGTGAGTCGCGGCGTGCCACAGACGCTGCGTGTCGACGATGAGCTGGGCTCCGGCCGGAAGCGCGATGCGATACTCGATGCTCGGGTCGGTGCGGTTCTCACGCAGGACGAAGTAGCTGTCCTTGTCGTCGGTCAGGTTGAAGAAACCGCGCACGACCCAGCCGGTGCCATCCGGGTTCAGACGGTTGTTGTCGTCCTGGTGAAGGTTGTAGAGGCAGTCGCCGTACGGCGTGGGCTGCAGCTCGATCACGCGGCAGCGGCCGACGTTCGCACCGGGCTCCTGCGCGCGACGCGTCAGGTTCGGAGCCTTCTCGGTCTGCGAGTCGATCCAGACGCCGTCCTTGTCGGTGCGCGGCGGCTTGTGGTTCCAGAAGCCGTTGCACTCGATGTCGCCGAAGGCACTCGCGAGCGGAGCGAACCGGGTGTCACCCGACGACTTCCAGTCGTTGTACTCGAGATCGAGCCACTCCTTGGGGTCGAGCTCCTGGTTATAGCTGTCGAGGACGACGAAGCCCTTTTCCTCGAGTGCAGCGGATTTGATGTATCCCATGATCTAGGTCATGTCCTTTCATCGGGGGCCAGCACGTTTTAACAGGCCCTGATAAGGCAAGCCTAACAGCGCCCCCTGTGCACCCCTCCGAGGGCCGCCGTGAATAACCGAATAGACTGAATCGGGCGCCCGGCGAGTCCTCGGCGCCGGCGCTACGGGAGGACGAGACACCAGCATGAGCACCGCCACCAACGTCGAGGCGACAGCAGTCAACACGATCGAGTGGCTTGCAGCAGGTTCCACCACCATCGTCGTGCCGGTGTACCAGCGTCAGTATCGCTGGGACATCGGCGGATGCGAACGCCTCCTCTCGGATGTGCGCGCCGTGGCCGCGGAAGACGACGCCCACCGGCATTTCATCGGCTCGATCCTCTCCGCCCACGACTCCGCTGACGGCTCCGCACCCGACAGCGACCTGATCCTCATCGACGGCCAGCAGCGCATCACCACCCTGATGCTCCTGATAGCCGCGCTGCATCACGCCGTGCGGGATTCCGACCCCGTGCTCGCAGCAGACCTCGAGCGTGTGCTGGTCCGACAGGACGATCCGACCCGCACCAAGCTGCGTCCGCACGACGCCTGGGCGGAGCTGTACGAGTCCGTGGTGCTGGATCACCGCGGGGACGCGGATCGCGAATCGCGGTTCGACGACAACTACGCCTTCTTCCGCAGCCAGATCCACGCGGAGGAGGCGCCGTCGGTCTGGCGGGGTCTGCAGAAGCTCGAGCACGTGTCGATCACGCTCGGCGCCGAGGCGAACGCGCAGCAGATCTTCGAGAGCCTCAACTCCACGGGCGAACCGCTGCGCGATCACGAGCTGATCCACAACTACATCCTGATGGGTCTCACCCACTCGGAGCAGCTCGACGTCGAGGCGCGGTTCTGGTTGCCGATCGAGCGACACACCGGCGAGGCGATCGGTGCCTTCTGGCGCCACTACCTCGTCATGACCACGGGCCGGGAACTGGCCGCGAACGGCGAGCACGGCGTCTACAGCGCATTCCGCCAGTCGTTCCCGCACGTCGACGTCGACCACCTCCAGGCGCACGCCGAGATCTGGCGCCACCACGCCGAGATCTACGGCATCCTGCTCGATCCCTCGCGGGAGGGCGATCCCGAGATCGCGCGTCAGCTGCGGTACGTCAACACCTTCGGACGTGCGGCCTACCCGCTGGTGCTGAGCGTGTACAGCGACTATTCCCGCGGCATCGTCGGGCGGGATGAGCTCATCGAGACGCTCGACTGGATCCAGGCGCTCTACCTCCGCCGCACACTGGTGAACCTCCCCACGGAGCGGTTGATCGCACGGCTCTGCCGAGCCCGGGCCCAGGGTCGCGATGCGCTCGCGCGCGCACTCGCCCGCATCACCCCGTCCGACGAGCGCGTGAGCGCCGTGCTGAAGTACAGCCAACTCCCCCACGCCGCCTATGTGCTCAGCCGACTACAGGGCGTGGACGACACGGACGGCTTCGACATCGAACACATCGTCCCCCCGGTTCCCGGTGACGCCTGGTCCGGCGACGGCGCACGGATGTGGAGCGAGTACAGCGACGATGAGCAGAACAGCCACCGCGCCCTCGCCCCCACGCTGGGCAACCTGACGCTTCTCGAGCAGCCGCTCACCGAGCGCGTGTTCGGCGCCTCTTTTCCAGAGAAGCGCGCGGACGCGTATGCACGCAGCGGGGTACCCGCGACCCGCGATCTCGAGAGCGTCCCCCGGTGGGACACCGCTGCCATCACGAGCCGCACCGTGCGCCTCACCGCAGACCTTCTCCGGATCTGGGCGCGACCGGCTCTCCCCGAGATCGACGACGACGGGCTGACTCCGATCCTGGACGCCGTGCGCCGACGCGGCTGGCCGGCGGGGTGGGAGCGCGAGTTCGACTACGTGGAGTATCGCGGCGAGCGGTGGGAGGTGTACGACGTCAAGCACCTCTTCAATCGCGTGTTCCGACGTGCGTGGACCGACACGCGTGCAGCCGCCGTCAGCTACTGTGCGGCGCATGGCGGGCCGATCTACGACGCGATGGCGTGGAAGGGCCAGTGGGATGCTCTGAACGACTCGCACTTCCTCTACATGGGCTGGGACTCCAACTACATGATGAACGCCGTGCAGGGCGTGCTGGACGAAGCGGGCATCGCCGCCGAGGTGTTCGTCAAGTACTCCTACATCGGCAACGTGATGTAGTCGAGGCGACCTGCGGATGCGGCGGCTCGGACGCTAGGCTCGACGGGTGAGCACCGTTGTCCGTCATCTGCTGGATCTGACCGTCGAAGAGCACACGCTCACCGTTCCGCTGGTCTGGGGTGATCCCTCGGACGGGCGCACGATCGACGTCTTCGCCGCCGTCGTATCGCGCGAGGGCGGGGAGTCGCTCCCTTACCTGGTCTTCCTGCAGGGAGGACCAGGGCATGAGGCACCGCGTCCGTTCCACCGCTCCACGGCGCCGGCGTGGCTCGACGAGGCGCTCGCACACTACCGCCTCGTCCTGCTCGACCAGCGCGGAACGGGGCGCTCCACTCCGGTGGGCGACGCCGACCTGGAACGCGGTGCGGCCGCGGTCGCCGAACACCTGACCCACCTGCGCGCCGATGCCATCGTCCGCGACTGCGAGGCGATGCGCGCGCACCTGGGAGCGGACACCTGGAGCGTGCTCGGACAATCGTTCGGCGGCTTCACGACGCTCGCCTACCTCTCCACAGACGGCTCCTCGCTCGCCGACGTCTACATCACGGGCGGCCTCAGTGCGGTCGGTCGGCACCCGGACGACGTGTACGCCCTCTGCTACGACAAGATGCGCAGCGCGTCGGAGCAGTACTACCGACGCTTCCCCGAGCATCGGGACGTGATGCGCGGCCTCGTCGACCTCGCGGATGCCGGCGAGATCGTGCTCCCGGACGGCGAGATCGTGTCGCCGTCGCGGCTGCGGTCGGTCGGCTCGGCGCTCGGCACCGACGACGGCTGGCAGACCGTATGGTCACTGCTGGAGCGCGACCCCGCCTCGAACGCGTTCCGCTACGACCTCATGCATGCGATGCCCTACAACGGCCGCAATCCGCTGTACTTCGCGTTCCACGAGTCCAGCTACGCCGACGGTCATGCCACGCGATGGTCGGCAGAACGCACCGAACCAGCGGACTTCCGGGATGACGTCACGCTCTTCACCGGTGAGCACATCCGCCGCGACTGGACCGAGACGGTGCCGGCGTTCCAGCCCTGGCGTGAGGTCGCACTCGAACTGGCGGAGTTCGAATGGCCGCAAATCTACGACGCGGCAGCCATCGCGGCGTCCGGCGCCACCGGCGCCGCTGCCGTCTACGTGAACGACGTCTACGTGCCGATGGAGTTCTCGCTCGAGACGGCGCGTCTGCTCCCGGGGGTACACCTCTGGGTGACCAGCGAGCACGAGCACAACGGCCTCCGCTCCGGGCCGGTGCTGAGCCGGCTGATCGACCTCGCCCAGGGGCGCCGCATCCGCTGAGCACGATCCCCCGCGCGGGGGATGTCGTGCGCAGAACGGCGGCCTATCCTGGCCACATGCGCGATGTGCTGGGCTGGGCGACCGTGATCGGGGTGCTGATCGCGGGTCCCGGGCTGCTCATCTTCGGCCTGATGCACACCTTCTCGCGGAAACCGGTGGAGAAGAAGTACGAGGGGCTCAGCTCCGGCGGCCTCGGCGGCGCTTTCGACGCCATCTGGTCTCCGTCGGCGCACGAAGCGGGGATGGAACGAGACCGCCAGACGCAGCGTACCGCGCCGGCGCCCGCCCCCGGCGACCCGCCGAGTCCGATCGCCGATGGGCACATCAGCCTCGACCTCTGAGGACGACGAAGGCCCCGCCACTGCGAGGAGTGGCGGGGCCTTCGTGTGACGGACCTCAGTTGGAGGAGCCGCCGAAGCCCTTGAAGCGCTGGTTGAACTTCTCGACGCGACCGGCCGAGTCCATGATGCGCTGCTTGCCCGTGTAGAACGGGTGCGAGGCAGAGGAGATCTCGACGTCGATGACGGGGTACTCCACGCCGTCCAGCTCGATGGTCTTGTCGCTCGTGACGGTGGAGCGGGTGAGGAAGGTCTCGCCCGAACCGAGGTCGCGGAAAACGATGGCCCGGTACTCGGGGTGGATGTCAGTCTTCATGGGATTCCTTAGTTGCTGCCCTGGATTGTGCCAGGGACGAGGGAAGTCTGCGGTGCAGAGAGCACCAAGGATCGATTCTAACAGTACTTCGACGGGCTCAGTAACCCGAGTCAGGATGCCGCGCGAGCGGCGTAGCGGCCGTCGTCGCTGCTGAGTACGATCGGCATGCCGAAGGCTTCGGTGAGGGCCTCGGCCGTCAGCGTCTCCGCGATCGGGCCGGCGGCGACCACTCGGCCTTCGCGCAGCAGCATCACATGCGTGAACCCGACCGGGATCTCCTCCACGTGGTGGGTGACCATGAGCATCGCCGGGGTTGTCGGCGCCGAGGCGTAGCCGCTGAGCAGCGCGAGCAGCTCTTCACGCGAGCCCAGATCGAGCGAGGCGGTCGGCTCGTCCAGCAGCAGCAACTCGGGGTCAGTCATGACGGCGCGGGCGATCTGCACCCGCTTCTGCTCCCCGTCGCTGAGGGTGCCGAAGGTGCGCTCGGCCAGGTGCGCGAGACGCCACTCGCCGAGCACGCGCAGCGCCCGGCGCTCGTCGATGTCCTCGTAGCTCTCGTTCCAACGCCCGAGCACCGAGTAGGCGGCGGTCAGCACCGTGTTCAGCACCGTCTCGTCGCGCGGAACGCGCTTGGCCATCGCGGAAGACGCGAATCCGATGCGCGGGCGCACCTCGAAGACGTCCGTGCGCCCCAGGGTCTCCCCCAGCACCGAGACGGTGCCGGCAGTCGGATGCATGAGCGTGTCGGCGAGCTGGAGCAGCGTCGTCTTTCCTGCACCGTTGGGTCCGAGGATCACCCACCGCTGATCGTCCGCGACCTGCCAGGTCACGTGATCGATGATGTTGCGCCCCTCGCGGCGCACGACGACGTCGGTGAATTCCAGGGCGCTCGACATACCCCCAGCCTATCGGCTCAGTGGGTCAGCTCCGCGTACAGCGCGCTCGTCGTGTCGGCGATCGCACCCCAGCTGAAGTCCTGCCGCGCACGCTCCCGGCCCGCTGCTCCGTACTCGCGGGCGCGCTCGGGATCGGACGTCACCTCGGTCATCACAGCGGCGAGATCCGCGACGTACTGCTCGGGGTCCACCGGCGTACCGGTGCCATCCTGCACCTGCTCGATCGGCACCAGCCGACCGGTGACGTGGTCGGCGACGACTTCGGGGATGCCGCCGGTCGCCGTGCCGACGACCGCGGCGCCGCAGGCCATCGCCTCGAGGTTCACGATGCCCAGCGGCTCGTAGACGGACGGGCAGACGAAGGTCGTGGCGGCGGTCAGGATCGCCGACAGCTCGTCACGCGGCAGCATCTTCTCGATCCAGATGACGCCGTCTCGCGTCTGCTGCAGAAGGCGCACGCCCTCCTGCACCTCGGCCATGATCTCCGGAGTGTCCGGAGCTCCGGCGCACAGCACGAGCTGGACTTCGGGTGGGAGCAGACGCGCAGCCTGGAGCAGGTAGGGCAGCCCCTTCTGTCGCGTGATGCGGCCGACGAAGACGACGGACGGCCGCTGCGGGTCCATGCCGACCGACGCCAGGAAGGCGTCGTCGTGCACCGGACGCCAGCGATCCACATCGATGCCGTTGTGGATCACACGAACCTTGGCCGGATCGACCTGCGGGTAGCTGCGCAGGATGTCGGCGCGCATGCCGGCGCTGACGGCGATCACTGCGGCCGCGTTCTCGTAGGCGAGCTTCTCGATGCCGATGGAGACGGCGTAGCCGCCGCCGAGCTGCTCCGCCTTCCACGGGCGCAGCGGTTCCAGGCTGTGCGCGGTGAGCACGTGCGGGATGCCGTGCAGCTGCGAGGCGAGGTGACCGGCGAAGTTGGCATACCAGGTGTGGCTGTGCACGATGTCGGCGTCGGCGATCGCCGAGACGATCTCCAGATCGGTGCCCAGAGTCTGCAGCGCCGCGTTCGCCGAGGCGAGTTCGGCAGGTGCGCGATACGCGAAGGTGCCTTCCTCATCGCGGGGTGCGCCGAAGGCGCGGACCCGCACGTCGATGCTCTCGCGCAGCGCCGTGACGAGCTCCGCGACGTGCACTCCGGCACCGCCGTAGATCTCCGGCGGATACTCCTTCGTGATCATTTCAACTCGCATGTCTGAACGCTAGTACAGCGAGCCGGATCGCATCTATGGTGGAGCCATGTCCGCTCCAAAGAAGGTCTTCGGGATCATCCTCGCCGGTGGCGAGGGCAAGCGCCTCATGCCCCTCACGGCCGATCGCGCCAAACCTGCAGTGCCCTTCGGCGGACAGTACCGGTTGATCGATTTCGCCATCTCGAACCTCATCAACTCCGGCCTCCGTCAGGTCGTCGTGCTGACGCAGTACAAATCGCACAGCCTCGACCGACACATCTCGCAGACCTGGCGCATGTCCGCCCTGCTCGACTCGTATGTGACGTCGGTGCCGGCGCAGCAGCGTCTCGGAAAGCGGTGGTTCTCCGGATCCGCCGACGCGATCCTGCAGAGCATGAACCTGATCAACGATGAGAAGCCCGACATCGTCGTGGTGATCGGTGCCGACCACGTCTACCGCATGGACTTCCGCCAGATGCTCGAGGCGCACATCGCATCCGGAGCGAAGGCGACGGTGGCCGGCATCCGCCAGCCGCTCGCGCTCGCATCGCAGTTCGGCGTGATCGACGCCGACCCGAGCACCGGGCGGATCAAGCAGTTCCTGGAGAAGCCGACCGATGCCGCCGGGCTCGAGGACTCGCCCCACGAGGTGCTCGCCTCGATGGGCAACTACATCTTCGACGCGGATGCACTGATCGCCGCTGTCGAGGCAGACGGGGAGTCCCCCACCTCCGGCCACGACATGGGCGGTGACATCGTCCCCTACTTCGTCGACCGCGGTGAGGCCGGCTACTACGACATGAAGCAGAACGAGGTTCCGGGGTCGTCCCCGCGGGACCGGTCCTACTGGCGTGACGTCGGCACGATCGACTCGTTCTACGACGCCCACCGCGACCTGATCTCGACGCTGCCGATCTTCAACCTCTACAACATGGAGTGGCCGATCCACTCGCAGGCGGTCAACTCCCCGCCCGCGAAGTTCGTACGGGATTCGGTCGGCCGCATCGGCAATGCGATCGACTCGATCGTGTCGCTGGGATCGGTGCTGTCCGGCACGCATCTGGAGCGCAGCGTCGTCGGGCCGTGGACCCTCGCGGGCGGCGGCTCGACGATCACCGACTCCGTGGTCTTCGATCACGTGCAGGTGGGCGCCGGCTCTCGCGTTCACAGGGCGATCCTCGACAAGAATGTTGTTCTGGCCGATGGCGCGACCGTCGGCGTCGACCGCGAACGCGACCTGGCCCGGGGCTTCACCGTCACCGAGTCGGGCATCACGGTGGTCGGCAAGGGCGTGTTCATCGAGCGCTGAGGATTCGACCCCTCGCGCGTCACGCGGTCTCTCGCAGGGCGGCGCGGTCGCTAGGCTCGTTCGCGTGACTGCTGCGCGCTTCCTCGTCGTCCTCGATGCCGATTCCACCCTCATTCGCAACGAGGTGATCGAGTTGCTCGCAGATGAGGCGGGACGGCGCGACGAGGTGCAGGCCGCCACGGAGGCAGCGATGCGCGGCGAGGTCGACTTCTCCACCAGCCTGCGCTCGCGCGTCGCCGCCCTGCGCGGTGTCCCGGTGGAGGCGTTCGCCCGGGTGCTCGGCCGGATCGAACCCACCCCCGGCGTGCGAGAGCTCACGGCGGCCGTGCACGAACGCGGCGGAGTCGTGGGCGTCGTGTCGGGCGGGTTCCACGAGATCCTCGATTCCGTCGCTCCTGAGCTCGGCGTCGACCGGTGGCGGGCGAATCGCCTCCAGGTGGCGGACGGCGCCCTGAGCGGTGACGTCGACGGACCGATCGTCGATGGCGCAGCCAAGGCGGCATCGCTGCAGGAGTGGGCGGCGGAGCTCGGCGTCCCCGCCCACGCCACGATCGCGATCGGAGACGGCGCGAACGACCTCGCCATGATGGCCGTCGCTGGCCTGGGACTCGCGTTCAACGCCAAGCCCGCCGTGCGCGCGGCCGCGAGCCTCGTCATCGGTCCGCAGGACCTGTCGCAGGTCATCCCGCTGCTGCCATAGCCGTGGTCGCGCGACGCGCGCAACCACGAGTTGACTCTCACACGGTGTCAGGTGCGAGCATGGGTTCATGGCCGAGACCTGGAACCTCATGACGATCGGTCGATTCAGTTCCCTGAGTCGACTGTCGGTGCGGATGCTGCGCCACTACGACGCGCACGGCGTGCTGGTGCCCGCCGGCATCGACCCTGCCAGCGGGTACCGCAGGTACTCCGCGGACCAGCTGGTCGATGCGATCGACATCCGCAACCTCCGCGATGTCGGGTTCGG
The DNA here is from genome assembly GCF_023091245.1 of Microbacterium croceum. Lineage (NCBI taxonomy): Bacteria > Bacillati > Actinomycetota > Actinomycetes > Micrococcales > Microbacteriaceae > Microbacterium > Microbacterium croceum. The sequence goes on from NZ_JAHWXN010000001.1 coordinate 2,657,351, forward strand.
CGTCTCCGCCATCGGCGCGCTCCTCGCCGCCCGCGGCACCCCGACTTGGCTCCACGCGTTGCGGCTGCAGCGCGAGAGCCTCGTCGAGGAGCAGCGCGCAGCCCAGGGACGGGTATCCCTCATCAATCGATTGCTCGAACCAGGAGACAACCCCATGTCGATCACCATCCACCGGACCACCATCCCCGCCATGACCGTCGTCGCCCTCCGCGGAACCGTTCCCACCTATGCCGATGAGCACCTGCTGTGGGACCGGATGCTACCGCTGCTCGATACCGGCTCGATCGCCACCATCGGCCCGTGCGGAGTGATCGAGCACGACGAGCAATTCACCGAACGCGACGTGGATCTGTCGATCTTCTTCCCGGTCGCGCCGGGAACCCCTGCCGCGTCACCGCTCGAGGTGCATGAGCTGCCCGAGCGGGACTGCCTCGTCGCTCGCGTGGAGGGCTCGTACGGTCAGATCACCGAGGCGCACGACAGGATCGGCGCCCACATCGTCGCCGATGGCTTGTCCGTGCGAAGCGACCGGACGCTCGCAGCCAAGGTCTTCAACCGATATCTGATCACTCCCTCGGATGCCGATGACGACGATCTGCTGACCGAGGTCTGCGTGCCGCTCGCCTGAGGCCGGCTCCGCGGCTCAGCGAGTGCCCGTCTATGGGCCGACCGTCGTGCGACGGTCGGCCCATAGACGCTCGTCACGCACCCTCGCGAATGTCGGAGGGCCGGGCTAACGTCGACGCATGGACATCATCCTGATCCCCGGACTCTGGCTCGACGCGTCCAGTTGGGACGAGGTGATCCCCGGGCTCGAAGCCGCGGGGCATCGCGTGTACCCGCTGACGATGCCGGGTGTCGGAGCCCCGGCTTCCGAGTCCGCCGACATCGGCATCGCCGACTGGGTCGATGCTGCGGTCCAGGTCGTCGACTCCCTGCCCGATTCCTGTGTCGTGGTCGGACACAGCGGCGGCGGCAACGTCGCGTGGGGCGTGGCCGATGCGCGCCCCGACCGTGTCGCCCGCGTGGTCTTCGTCGACACGGTGCCTCCGCCTCCCGGGTTCGACATCAGCGAGTTCCCCGTGCACGACGGTGTCGTCCCGTTCCCCGGCTGGGACCACTTCCCCGACGAAGACGTGCACGACCTCGACCGCGAGACACGAGAGCGTACGGCACCGTTGACGTCCAGCGTGCCCGCACGTGTGCCGACGGATCCGATCGCACTGGAGAACCGCGCACGCTATGACGTACCGGTGACACTGCTCATGGGCAGGCTCGATCAGGACGCGTTCACAGCCGAGATCGATCAGTGGGAGCCGTTTGCCGCTGAGTTCCATGCCATCAGCGACGCGGAGGTCGTCCGCATCGGGTCTGCGCACTGGCCGCAGTTCTCCGTACCCTCGCGGCTGACCGAGCTCCTCAACGCCGCTGTCGCACACTGAAGCACCGCTGTCCTGTGCGGAGACGCGGGTCCGGCTGCGGTGATGCGGCGCTGGCGCGGGATCAGTGCCCCATGCCGAGACCGCCGTCGACGGGAATGACCGCGCCGGAGATGTATCCGGCATCGTCACCGGCGAGCCAGGTCACGACACCCGCGACCTCGTCCGCAGTGGCGAAACGCCCGGCCGGGATGTTGGCCTTGTACTGCTTCTGGGTCTCTTCCGGCAGCTCCGCCGTCATGTCGGTCTCGATGAATCCGGGGGCCACGACATTCGCGGTGATCCCTCGTCCGCCGAGCTCACGGGTCAGCGAGCGGGCGAAACCGACGAGAGCGCTCTTGGAAGCCGAGTAGTTGACCTGACCGGCGGAGCCGTAGAGGCCGACGACGCTCGAGATGAGGATGACACGTCCGAAACGGGCGCGCAGCATGCCCTTCGACGCGCGCTTGACCACACGGAACGTACCGCCGAGGTTCGTCGCGACCACGCTGTCGAAGTCGTCCTCGGTCATCCGGAGCAGGAGCGTGTCCTTGGTGATCCCCGCGTTCGCGACCACGATCTCGACCGGACCGAGCTGCTGCTCCACCTCGGTGAACGCCGCATCGAGGGCGGCGGCATCGGTGACATCCGCGCGCACGGTCAGCGTACCTTCCGGACCTTCGCCGCTGCGCGCCGTGACGGCGACGCGGTAGCCGTCACGCATGAAGCGCTCGGCGATCGCGCGGCCGATGCCGCGGTTGCCTCCGGTGATGAGGACGACGCGCTGAGCACTCATGGGGGGACACTCCTGATCTGGCTTGTGGGCGGCGGAAGAGCCGACAACGATCTTATCCACCCCGCTCCGCTCAGTGCCCTGCGAGAGGTTTGACAGATACGTGCCGTGCTGAAACGCTGAAGGAGACGAAAGGGCACCACCATGAGCGATGACAGCACTCCCTCTTCCGCAGGCGAGCAGCCGCTCATTCCGCCGGTTCCCCCTGCTCCACCCACCGCCCATCCGGCAGCGCCGCCCGCGTATCCCGCGGCACCCGCTGCGGCTCCGGTGTACCCGACCACGGCACCGCCCGCCGCTCCCGCACCCGTCCAGGCCTACCCCGGCGCCGCACCCGCGTACGGACAGATGCCAGCCGCACCGACATACGGCGCGCCCGCATATCCGACCGCTCCGGGGTACCCGAGCACGCCGCAGCAGCCCGGCTATGCGGTCGCACCACAGCAGCCCGGGTACAGCGCTCCCGGCGCGCAGCCCGGCCCGTACCCGGTGTACGGGTCGCCGGCATATCCGGTCGCCCCTGCCCGCCCCACGAGCGGACTCGCGATCACCTCGCTCATCTGCGCGATCGTGAGCGTCGTCTTCAGCTGGCTCGCGTTTCCGATCCTTGCCGCGATCGCCGCCGTGATCACCGGCCACATGGCTCTGAAGCAGACTAGGAACAACCCCGCGATCGGGGGGCGCGGCGTCGCGTTCGCCGGCCTCATCATCGGCTACATCATGCTGGGCTTCCTCGCACTGGGAGTCGTCATGACGATTATCAGCTTCGTGGCGTTCGGGGCGTTCACGCTGCCCTTCCTCTACAACTCCTGAACATCCTCCTCGGCACGCCGCGAGGCCGGCACCGGCGTAGGCTGGAGGCATCGTGAAGAGCAAGCGCGCCGTTCCCGCTGTCACCTCCCTGCCGCAATCGCCGCAGGCCGAAGGCGACCATCGAGTGCGCCGTTACGCCCTCACCATGACGATCCGCATCATCTGCTTCGGACTGATGGTGTTCGTCCAGCCGTATGGCTGGTACACCTGGATCTTCGCGATCGCCGCGGCCGTGCTCCCCTACATCGCCGTGGTGTTCGCGAATGCCGGCAGCGACAGCACCGAGACGACCGCGGAGTCCCCCACATTGGAGATCGACGCACCGCGCCCGTTCATCGCGCCGCTCGACGACGCGGGCCCCGCGGTGTTCCGCATCGACGAGAGCCGGCGGGACGAGTCGTGACCGAGATCGAATGCTCGCGTGCCGGTTGCCGGAACGCGGCGACGCACCACGTCGTGTGGCGCAACCCCCGCATCCACCCTGTCGACCGCGAGAAGATCTGGCTCGCGTGCGACGAGCATGTCGCATTCTTGCATGACTACCTCGCCGCACGAGACTTCCCCGTCGCCGTACGAGAAGGCGTTCCTGCATGAGTCGACGGATGATGCGGTGGTGCGTGTACGTGCTCATCGCGATCGGTTTCGCCATCGCGTGCGTGTTCCTGTCCAACTGGCAGTTCGACCGCAACGAGACGCGCTCCGAGCAGATCGCGCTCGTGGAGCAGAACTACGACGCCGATCCCGTGCCCCTCGCCGATCTCATCGGGGCCGACGGGGAGCTGTCCCCCGGCGACGAGTGGCACCCGGTGATCCTTCGCGGCGAGTACCTGACGGATCAGCAGCTCCTGGTGCGCAACCGGCCGCACGGCGGAACGAGCGCCTTCGAGGTGCTGGTTCCCTTCCGAGACGCCGACGGCCGTGTGTTCATCGTCGACCGCGGCTGGGTCCCACCCGGCGACGGCGACTCGCCCGACTCGGTGGCGAGCCCTCCCGCCGGTGAGGTCGAGGTCATCGTCCGGCTGCGTCCGAGCGAGCAGCTCCCCGCTTCGGGTCGGGGTGCCCCTGAGGGCCAGGTACCCACGATCAACCTCCCGACGGTCGCGAAGCTCGTCGACGGCGACGTGATCACCGGCGCCTACGGACAGCTGATCAGTGAGGATCCCGCAGCGGCGAACGCGCTGGGCGGTTTCTCGTCCCCCACCGACGACCCGGGGCCTCACCTGTCGTACGCGATCCAGTGGATCCTGTTCGCCATCATGGGCTTCGTCTTCATCGGGTACATCATCCGCACCGAGATCGTGAAGCATCGCGAAGAGGTCGAGGGCGTGCCGGCACCGGTGAAGAAGTCGCGTCGCCGCGACAAGGACGCCGACGTCGAGGACGAACTCCTCGACGCGAACGTCTGATCCGCCCCGCAGCAGCCGCGGTGATCAGTCGCGATTGATCGTGCGCGTCCACCCGTCCTCGTGCGGCACATAGACCACACGCGTGTGGCGGCGATCCCGCGACCCCTGCCAGAACTCGATGCGGCTCGGGACGACACGCCACAGCACCCAGTCGCCGTCGGCCACGTCCGCGCGCGCCGCAGCCGAGCGGGCGGCGAGGTCAGCGGCGCTCTCCGATGCCGGCGCTTCCCTTACGCGCCCCCGCACGCGCACGGCACGCACCTGCGGCTGCCACCAGAAGTTCAGGGCTGCGGCCGGTGCGTCCGCCAGCTGCCGCCCCTTGCGGGAGGACCTCGTGCTCGCGAACGCCCAGCCCTGGTCGTCGACCCGTTTCAGTATCAGCGTGCGCGCATCAGGGACGCCATCGGCGTCCACGGTCGCGAGAGTGACGGTGTGCGGCTCGGCGACGCCGGCGTCCGCCGCACCCTGCACCCACGTCGCGAACAGTGCGCGGGGATCGTCGGGCAGCGCGTCGAGATCCCACTCGGGGGCGACGCCGGTGAGGGCATGCCTCCCCCGCAACCAGTCGTTGATCGGAACAGCGGCGGGATTCGGTTCGTCAGGCGTCACCCTCTCGACTATGCCACGAGAGGATGAGGGGTCAGGCGAGCTCGATCAGATCCTGGTACTCCTGGCTCCAGATGTCCTCGACACCGTCGGGCAGGATCAGCACGCGCTCGGGGTTGAGTGACTGCACGGCACCCGGGTCGTGCGAGACCAGGACGACGGCCCCCTCGTAGTGCGCCAGCGCGCCCAGGATCTCCTCGCGGGACGCGGGGTCGAGGTTGTTCGTGGGCTCGTCGAGGAGCAGCAGGTTCGCGGACGAGACGACCAGCGTCGCGAGCGACAGACGCGTCTTCTCCCCACCGGAGAGCACCCCGGCGGGCTTGAGCACGTCGTCGCCGGTGAACAGGAACGACCCCAGCACCTTGCGCGCCTCGGTCTCGGTGATGTGCGGGGCGGCGGAGACCATGTTCTCCAGCACCGAACGGTTCACATCGAGATTCTCGTGCTCCTGGGCGTAGTAGCCGACCTTGAGGCCGTGCCCCGGCTCGAGCTGCCCCGTGTCGGGCTGATCGACGCCGGCGAGCATCCGCAGCAACGTGGTCTTGCCGGCACCGTTGAGTCCGAGCACGACGACCTTGGATCCGCGGTCGATCGCGAGGTCGACGTCGGTGAAGATCTCCAGCGAACCGTAGGACTTCGACAGACCGGATGCCATCATCGGCGTCTTGCCGCAGGGAGCGGGCTTCGGGAACCGCAGCTTCGCGACGCGATCCTCCTGACGCACGTCATCGAGACCGGCCAGCATCTTCTCGGCACGGGCGACCATCTGATGGGCGGCGGCCGCCTTCGAGGCCTTCGCGCCGAAGCGGGCGGCCTGCAGCTGCAGCGTCGTCGCCTTCTTCTCGACGTTGGCGCGCTCCTTCTTGCGCCGCTCTTCGTCGGCCACCCGCTGGCGCAGGTAGTTCTTCCAGTTCATGTTGTACGTGTCGATGACCTGGCGGTTGGCGTCGAGGTAGAACACACGGTTCACGGTCTCGCCGACGAGCTCCACATCGTGGCTGATCACGATCAGCCCACCCTTGTAGCCCTTCAGGAACTCGCGCAGCCACACGACGCTGTCTGCGTCGAGGTGGTTGGTCGGCTCATCGAGGATCATCGTCTGCGCGTCCGAGAACAGGATGCGCGCGAGTTCGATTCGGCGACGCTGCCCGCCCGAGAGGGTGGAGAGAGGCTGATCGAGGATGCGGTCGGGCAGCGAGAGGTTGTGCGCGATCGAGGCCGCCTGCGCCTCCGCGGCGTATCCGCCCTGCGCCTCGAACTGCTCGGTCAGCTGTGCGTAGCGCTTCATCGCCTTCGCGGCGACGGCGGGATCATCCGATCCCATGTCGAGCGAGGCTTCGGTCATGCCGAGGTTCAGCTGGCCCAGACCACGGGCGTCCAGGATGCGCGTGCGTGCGAGATCTTCCGGGTTTCCGGAGCGCGGGTCCTGCGGCAGGTACCCCAGCTCACCCGAACGCGTGACGGTTCCGTCTGCGGGGAGCAGGTCTCCCGCGAGCACCTTGGTCAGAGTCGTCTTCCCGGCGCCGTTGCGACCGACGAGCCCGATCTTGTCGCCATCGGCGACGCGGAACGAGACGTTCTCCATGAGCAGGCGTGCGCCCACGCGGATCTCGAGGTCGTGCACGGCGAGCACAGCGGATGTCCGTTCTTTCGGGTGGAAGTCGGCCGAGGGGCCAGCCTCCCAGTATAAGCGGGTCGGGCTGGGCGCGGACCGACCGTGTACTCAGCAAGATCACCCTTGAGAGTGAGGACCTCGATACCGGAGAGGGATGCTCCGCGCGGCATGCTCCTCGTAGCGTGCAGGGGTGGATGTCATCAATGAGCTGATCATGCAGGTTGTCGCCTCCCCCTGGCTGTACCTGGTCCTGTTCGGGGTGACGATCCTCGATGGGTTCTTCCCCCCTGTTCCCAGTGAGACCGTGCTGGTCGCGGCCGCCGCCGTCGCAGTGTCCACGGGAGGTGCCGACCTGCTCCTGCTCGGCGTGGTCGCCGCGATCGGAGCCGCGATCGGCGACAACATCGCCTTCCTGATCGGCCGCAGAGTGGGCACGGTGCGCTTCTCCTGGATGCGCCGACCGCGCATCGTCGCGGTGTTCGCCTCGGCACAGCGCGCTCTCGAGAACCGCAGCGCCGTGCTGATCCTGGGCGCCAGGTACATCCCGGTCGGACGCGTCGCCGTGAACATGTCGGCCGGCGCCCTGGGGTTCGCGTGGCGTCGCTTCCTGCCGCTCAGCCTCATCGGCGGCCTCAGCTGGAGCGCGTTCAGTCTGGCGATCGGACTGCTCGCCGGGTCGTGGATCACGGGCCAACCCCTGCTGAGCGCAGCACTCGGCATCGCGATCGCCTTGCTCGTCGGACTGGTGATCGACCGGCTCGTGGCCGCTCGACGCCGCCGCGTCACCGCCGTCCAACTGGCAGGATGACAGACATGGCCCGTCGCCGACCGCGTCCAGCACGCACCCCCAGGATCGCGCGACGCACCGCTGCCCTCGTGGCGCTGTGTGCCGCGACGATCGCGCTCTACGCGACCCTCGTTCCCCTGCAGACGACGCTGTCGGGCACCCCGCTCCCTCTCTCCTTCATCCTCGGCGCGGCCATCTGCGCCGCGCCCCTGCTCTCGCTCACCCGGCCACGGACGGCGGTCGCGATGTTCGGCGCCGCTGCATTCCTGCTCCCGTTGACCGTCGATTCCGCCCTTGCCGTCTCCGCACCCTGGCCGTGGTCGGTCTCCGCTCTGCTGACGTTCGTCTTGTTCGTCGGGCTCATGACGTTCGTGCACGGAGCACGACACGGGGCCTATGCGCTCGTCATCGGTGTGATCTGTTCCCTCACCGCCCCGCTGCTGCGTCCCGATATGGTGGCGACTCCCGGCTCGTCCGCGAGCGCCACCGCAGTGCTGATCGTGACATCATCCGTCGCGGTGGCGATGTACCTCATCGCCGCACTGGCCGCTGGGCGCCTCCGGCTCGGCGCGGAGCTCACCCGTGAGCGCGCGCACAGCGCCCTCGAGGAGTCCCGTCGCGCCCTCGTCGAGGAACGCACCCGCATCGCCCGCGAGCTGCACGACGTGGTCGCCCACAGCATGTCCGTGATCCAGGTTCAGGCGTCGACAGCGCGCTATCGGCTGCCCGAGATCGGCGACGTGGCCGCGTCCGAGTTCGACGACATCGCCGCGACGGCGCGCACCTCGCTCGCCGAGATGCGACGCATGCTGGGTGTGCTGCGCACGGAGGACCAGACGGCGGAGCTCGCCCCGCAGCACGGTATCGATGACATCCCCCGCCTGGTCGACAGCATCCGTCGCGCCGGCGTGGACGTCGGGCTCGCCATCGAGGGCGGCCATGCCGTCGCCGGAGCCGATGCGGCCGTGCAGATCGCCGCCTACCGGATCGTGCAGGAGGCGCTGAGCAATGCGGTCAGGCATTCCCCGGGTGCGCGCGTCACGGTGCGGGTGCATGCCGATCCGGCCGCGATCCGCATCCGTGTGCACAACGAGGCCTCGCCGGAGACTCCGAGCGACCAGAGCGGCGGTTACGGCCTGCGCGGGATGCGGGAGCGAGCCGAGCTCCTCGGCGGCAGCCTCCGCGCGGGTCCAGACCCCGATGGCGCCTGGACCGTCGATGCCGTGCTCCCGCTGACATCCGCTCCCTCGACTCCCCTCCCAGACGATCCCGGGGCCGACCTGCGCGCCACCGACAAGGAGAACACGTGACGATCAGCGTCCTCATCGCCGACGACCAGGCCATGGTGCGCGCGGGTTTCGCCGCCCTCCTCGACGCCCACGAGGGCATCCACGTCGTCGGCCAGGCGGCCACAGGCGCAGAGGCGGTGACGCTCTCGGCGCGCGTCGACCCCGATGTCATCCTGATGGATGTCCGGATGCCGGAGCTGGACGGCATCGAGGCGACGCGCCGCATCCTCGGCCCGTCGTACCCGGCGGCCCACGTGCCCCGGATCCTGATGCTCACGACCTTCGACATCGACGACTACGTGTACGACGCCCTCGCCGCCGGCGCGAGTGGATTCCTGCTCAAGGACGCACTTCCGGAGGAGCTCGTACATGCGGTGCGTGTCGTCGCCGCGGGTGACGCGCTCCTCGCCCCGAGCGTGACACGGCGGATGATCGAGCAGTTCGCGGGACGCCGCCCGCAGGGGAACCGATCGTCCACGGCACTGGCCGAGCTGACCGATCGCGAACGCGAGGTGCTGGTGCTGATCGGACGCGGCAGATCCAACACCGAGATCGCCGCCGACCTGTTCATCGCCGAGCAGACCGTGAAGACGCACGTCGGCAAGGTGCTCGCGAAACTGCAGCTGCGCGATCGCGTGCACGCGGTCATCCTCGCCTACGACACGGGGCTGGTCGAACCCTCATCCTGACTCCCTCCGCGGTAGGGGGTCGAGACAGCACCCGAGGGTGATGTCCCGACCAACACCGGCTCCATAGTCTCCGGGGACACCGTTCCCCAGGAGGACTCATGACCATCGCCCCGGCGCCGTTCACCACCGCTCCGTCACAGCCGTCGCGAGGTGTCCGTGACACCGGCATCGACTTCGTCCGCGCGCTCTGTGTGATCGGAGTCGTGCTGCTCCACGCGATCATGGTCGGGGTCACCGTGGTCGACGGTAGCCCGGTCTTCGCGAACGCCAGCGAGGGCTCCGCGTGGATCACTCCGCTCAGCTGGGTGCTGCAGGTCATGCCGATGTTCTTCGTGATCGGAGGCTTCTCCGGGCTCATCGCCTACCGCCGCGCACGCGAGCGGGGCGGTAGCGCCCGTTCGTTCGTCGCCGCCCGACTGCATCGACTGCTGCGCCCGACTGTCGTCACCATCGGCGTCGTGGCCCTCGCGCTCGCGGTGCTCACCGTGCTCGGCGTCCCTGCCGACCTGCTCGCCATCGCCGGGTTCCGCTACGGACAGCCGCTCTGGTTCCTCGCCGTCTTCCTGATGTGCCAGGCGCTGCTCCCTGCCCTCGTCGCCGCACACGAGCGCGCGCCGCTGCGCACGATCGGTCTGCTCACCACCACCGCGATCGCCGTCGACGGACTCCGGGCGATCACCGGCGTCGAAGCGTTGGGCTTCCTGAACCTCGCCTTCGTCTGGATGACGCTCCAGCAGCTCGGCTTCTTCCTCGCCGACGGCCGGATCGATGCCCTGTCACGCCGCACGCGCGTCGTCACAGGGGTCATCGCGCTGGCAGTGCTCATCCTCACCTTCGTCTCGGGGGTCTACTCCCCCGACCTGATCGCGAACATCAACCCGCCGACCGCCGCGCTGCTGTTGGTCGGGATCGTACACACCAGCGTCCTGTCGCTGATGCGTGACCGGGTGGAGACGATCAGCCGCCGCCCCGCGCCGTCCGCACTCACCGCGTTCGTGACGCCGCGCACGATGAGCATCTATCTGTGGCACATGCCCGTGCTGCTCCTGATGGCCGGCGTGATGGCCATGTTCTCGCTGCTGAGCGGCCGCGACCTGCCGTCACCCGGCAGTCTGGATTGGTGGGCTGCGCGCCCGCTCTGGCTCGCACTCGCGCTGAGCCTGACCGCGCTGGTCGCGGTGCTCGTCACGCGCTTCGAGAGGCTGCCCGCGCCCGACTGCTCGACCTCGTCTGCCCGGGTCGGGACGGCAGTGCTCCTGGGGCTGCTCGGAGTCCTCCTCCTGCTTGTGCTCGGCACGTCTGTCGCCACCGCCGTGCTCGCGCTCGCCCTGGCGCTGCCGTCTCTTCGGCTTGCGCAGAATCGCTCCTCGGCGGCGTGCTCCGTCGCCGGCTGACGGCTGCGGTCAGCCGATTCCACGGGCGACCAGCGCGTCGCTCACCCCATCCGCGTGACGGAGCGCACGCACCAGGAGCGGAACGGCCACCCGCACACCCAGGCGCACACCGCGGGCACGCTGGGCATCGCGCACCTGATCGGCGAACCCGGCGACGACGGGGATCATCGTGATCGTGAGAGACAGCGTCATGGCCACGGCATCGGTATCGACTCCGAACCGGCGTGCAGGACGCAGCACCCGATGCAGGACGTCCAGGAGATCCGCCATGCGCGTGGTGAGTGTGAGCAGACTGGCCAGCAGCAGCAGAGCCATCACTCGCCCCGTGCTGATCCATGCCGTCAGCGGCGAGAAGAACACCGCCAGCGCCACCCCGAGCACCAGCGCGAGCCAGCGGAGGCGCCACAGTTCGGCCGCGATCACTCGTACGCCGAAGCCGGCGATCAGGTAGAGAACGACGACAGCGACCAGCACGACGCCTATCGTCGCCGCGGTCTGCGGCAGGAGCGAGAGCAGCAGCGCCGACGTCGCCAGCACCACGAGCTTGACTCCGGCAGGCATGCGATGCACGATGCCGGCCCCCGGGCGATAGAGCTGGATCATGCGCACCCGCGTCGATAGGCGTCGATCACCTCGGCAGGCTCGCCTTGCCGCACCAGCCGCCCCGCCTCGAACAGCAGCGCGACATCGCATCGGGCGGCGAGCTCGAGATCGTGCGTCACCAGCACGACCTGGGCCGGCTGAGACAGGAGCAGTTCCCCCACTCTGCGCGTGTGGGCGAGGTCGAGAAGCGTCGTGGGCTCATCGGCGACCACCAGGTCCGGTTCGGTGATCAGCACTGACGCGAGTGCGAGCATCTGCTTCTGACCGCCGGAGAGAGTCGACGCGGGCACGTCCGCATGCGCACTCAGGCCGTGCTCCGCCAGGGTCTCCACGACCTTCGCGGCCACCTCCGCCTTCGGACGCCCCCGCAGCGAGAGCGCGAGGTCCTCCGCGGGCGTGGGCATCAGGATCTGCGCATCGGGATCGGTGAAGACGAATCCCACACGTCGGCGCACCTCGGAGCGGTCGCGCACACTGTCGAGCCCGTGCACCCGCACCCGCCCTGCGGTCGGCGCAGTGAGGCCGTTGAGGAGCCGCGCGAACGTCGATTTCCCCGAGCCGTTGGCCCCGATCACGGCCGTGCGCGCTGCGGTGAGCTCGACGGAGACGTCGGTCAGGATCGTCCGGCCGTCGATCTCCACGCCCACCCGCTCGACCGAGACCGACCTCTGCCGTTCGATGTCAGCCGACACGGGCCGAGGGCTGCGCCGCGACCGATCGCACACCGAATGCCGGTGGGTAGGCGCGACGCAGGGCGAGGGTGAGTGCGGTGGCGGCAGCGGCCTTGAGCAGATCGCCCGGGAGGAAAGCCAGGCTGGACAGTGCGGTCGAGGTGAGATCCACGCCGAGCACGAGCGCCTGCACGGGGATGCCGAAGAGATAGACCACGAGGATGCCGCCGATCACCGCGCCCAGCGCCGTGCGCCACCAGGTGATGCGTCCGGCGTGGACGATCAGCCCGATCACGAGCGCTCCGGCGACCCAGCCGACCAGGTAGCCGGCCGTCGGCCCGACGAACACTCCCAGCCCGCCGCGCCCGCCCGCCAGCACCGGCAGTCCGACAGCCGCCAGCACGAGCACGACCAGCACGGCCAGCGGGCCCCGCTTCGGTCCCAGCACGGCTCCGGCGAGCATCACGCCGAGCGTCTGCGCCGTGATCGGCACACCGCCGGGGAGCGGGACGGTCACCATCCCGAACACGACGATGAGCGCCGCGAAGATGGCGATGCGTCCCAGATCGCGACCGATGTCGGTGCGGTTCTCTGTCATGGTTTTCCTCCCGAAAGCTTCCTGAACAGTGTTCACGTGAACGGCGTTCAGTATAGTGAGATCATGACCCCTGCACACAACTCGACGCGGCACGACCGCGACGGCGTCGCCCGCGCCGCACTGGCGCTGCTCGACGAGGTCGGGCTCGCCGATCTCTCGATGCGCCGCATCGCGGCACGCCTCGACGTGCAGCCCAGCGCGCTCTACTGGCATTTCGCCAGCAAGCAGGCGCTGCTGGCCGAACTCGCCGACCGGATCACCGCCGGCATTCCGCGCGGCGATGCGTCGGTGCTCGACACGGCGCGCGGCATCCGTGATGCTCTGTTCGCCTATCGCGACGGTGCCGAACTCGTGCTGAGCACCTACGCGCTCCGCCTCGGCTCCTCCTCCGCGCAGACCGCGGTGCACGACGCGCTGGTCGCCGACGGCGCCGATTCCCCTCACGAACGGGCTGCCGCGATCATGCACTTCGTTCTCGGCCACGCGACGCTCGTGCAGCAGCGCATGCATGCCGACAGCTATGGCGCCGTGATGGCCGACGACGAGGTCGGGGCGGAGCACGACGTCACCGCCGGCCTCGATCGTGTCTTCGACCTCGGTGTGACGGCGCTGACCGGCGTGGTCAGCGGTGCGACTGCTCCGCGGCGTGACCGAGCCTGAGGCCAGGGACCGACGCCAGGAACACCAGCACCACGCAGAAGGCGAAGACCGCGCTGAACGCGCTCACGCCGCCGCCGAGCGTGGCGACGCCCAGACCCGCGATGGCGATCGCGACGGCTGATCCGGTGGCGTCCGAGATCGACAGCGCCGAAGAGTTGAAGCCCTGATCGTCCGGCCCCGAGTAAGCCAGGGTCAGCACGGTCAGACGCGGGTAGAGCAGCCCCATGCCGCCACCGCCGAGCGCCCATCCGAGGATCACGAGCAGCGGTGAGATCCCCCACACCGAGGTGAGCAGCACGCTCGCGATCGCCCCCAGCAGCAGGCTCAGGCTGATCACCGTGATGCGACGGTTGCCGAGCCTCTCGCCGTAGCGCCCCTGCAGCGCGGAGGCACCCGCCCAGGCGAATGCCGCGAGCATCAGGGCGATCCCCGCCCATGTCGCGGTGAAGTCGAACCGCTTCATCAGCAGATACGGGATGTACGCTTCGGCGGCGAAGAACGCCCCCGCCACCAGGCCGCGCATCAGCACGACGCTGGGGAGTCCGCGCCCGGCGCGCAGCGTGCCCTTCGGCACCAGCGGGAGCAGTGCGACGCCGATCACCACCACCGCACCGATCGCCACCGGCCAGCCGACGGGCGGCACCATCTCAGCCGAGAAGCCGATCAGCACCGCGAACACGGCCACCACGACGGCCAGCAGCAGACGCGTCACCACCGCGCGCCGATCCTGCGGCACACCGTGCCCGAGATCGACCCCGCGCAGGCGTGCCGCGATCGTGAGGAACGCCGCCGCGGTCAGCACCGCGACGCCGAGGAAGGCCCAGCGCCAATCGAGGAACTCGGCGACCGCTCCCGCGAGGAAGGGGCCGATCATCGACGGGACCACCCACGCGGCGGCGAACGCCGCGAACACGCGACCGTGCAGATGCGGAGGGTACAGCCGGGCGACCACGACATAGAGCGCGACGGTCTGCCCTCCCGCGCCGAGGCCCTGTACGAGCCGGCCGGCGAGGAACTGATGCATCGTGACGGCTACCCCGGAGATGACCAGACCGATCAGGAACAGGGAGACCGCGACGTAGAGCGCCCCGCGCGGTCCACGACCGTCCGACCAGGCTCCGGCGGCGACCATGCCGATGACGCTGGTGGCCAGCGTCCCCGCGAACGCGACGGCATACAGCGCCTGCCCGTCCAACGCCTCGCTGACGATCGGCATCACAGTCGTCACCGCCAGCGACTCGATGGCGGCGAGGAAGATCAGAGCCACCGCGCCGAGCGTCACCCAGCGACGCTGACGATCCCAGATCGACGCCTCGGCCTGCACCTCGGTCATCGCACCACGAGAGCAGCGATGCGCTCGATGGCCTCGGTGATGATCTCGGGACTGGTGCCGAAGTTCAGACGCACGTGCCCCTTGCCCTCGTCGCCGAACGCCGGCCCGTAGTGCAGGGCGACCTTGGCCTCGCGCAGGATGCGCCGGGCGGGGTTGTCACCCCAGCCGAGGTCGGTCAGGTCAATCCATGCGAGGTAGCCGGCATCCGGGAGGCGGTAGCGGGCTCCGGGAAGATGCTGTGCCAGAAGCCGTGCGAGGAGCACGCGGTTCTCATCGAGGGTGTGCAGCAGCCCATCGAGCCAGGCGTCGCTCTCCTCCGAGAACGCCGCCACCGCAGCCAACAACCCGAACTGCCCGGTCCGCCACTCCACCTCGACGGGCAGCGCACGCACCACGGCGGTGGTCGCGTCGTCCGCCGTCACCATCAGAGCGCACTTGAGACCAGCCAGGTTGAACGCCTTGCTGGCGCTGACCACGGCGTAGCCGACGCGCTGTGCCGCGTCGTTCACCGAGAGGAACGGGGTGAAGCCCGTTCTCGGCTGAGCGAGCGGAGCATGGATCTCGTCCGACACCACGCTCGCGCCGAACTCGTCGGCGAGCTCGGCAAGAGCCGCGAGGGCCGACCGGTCGTGAACGGTCCCAGTCGGGTTGTGCGGATTGCAGAGCAGGATCGCGGTCGCGCCGGTAGCGAAGGCCGTGCGGATGCCGTCGAGGTCGAGCTCCCAGCCCGCCCCGGTGTCCCGCAGGGGCACGCGCTCGATCTCGGCACCCGCCTCCTCGACGAGGTCGTAGAACGGCGGATACACGGGCGGGGTCACCACGACCCGCTCCCCCGGTCGCGTCACTCGGCGCAGGATCTCGACGATCCCCATGCTGACATCGGCCGTGCTGCGGGAGCGCGCCGGATCGACCTGCCATCCGAAACGGCGCAGGGCGAACGCGGCGTGCGCCTCGGCGAGCGGGGTACGAGAGGCCACATACCCCGTGTCGCCGGACTCGACAGCTCGACGAAGCGCCTCGGTGACAGCAGGGGCTAGCGGAAAATCGGTCTCCGCCACGAATAGTGGAAGCACGTCTGCGGGATACTCCCGCCACTTCTCACTGGTGCGTTCGCGCAGCTCGTCGAGCGGCAGGGCCGTGACGCGCAGCATCCTCAGATCGCGAAGCCGAGCGCGCGCATCATGTCGCGTCCGTCATCGGTGATGCGCTCAGGACCCCACGGCGGCATCCAGACCCAGTTGATCCGGAACCGGTCGACGACGCTGTCCAGCGCCTGCGCGGTCTGGTCCTCGAGCACGTCCGTGAGAGGGCAGCCCGCACTGGTGAGCGTCATGTGGATGACGAGAGCATCGTTCTCGTCATCCCAGGCGAGATCGTAGATGAGGCCGAGGTCGACGACGTTGATCCCCAGTTCGGGATCCATGACGTCTTTCAGAGCCTCGGTGACCTCGTCGTACTTCTGGTCCGTGAGCGTCGCGGTCATGCAGTCAGCCTACGCCTCGAGCGGGGCTGCGGGGTCGAGGAAACGGTCGTATCCTTCGTCCTCGAGCCGGTCGGCGAGCTCCGGGCCGCCCTCTTCCACGATCTTGCCGGCGACGACCACGTGCACGAAGTCGGGACGGATGTAGCGGAGGATGCGCGTGTAGTGGGTGATCAGCAGCACGCCGAGCCCGGTGGACTCCTTCGCGCGGTTGACGCCCTCGGAGACGATCTTGAGCGCGTCGACGTCGAGACCGGAGTCGGTCTCGTCGAGGATCGCGAACTTCGGCTTCAGCACCTCGAGCTGCAGGATCTCGTGACGCTTCTTCTCGCCACCGGAGAAGCCCTCGTTGACGTTGCGCTGCGCGAACTTCGGGTCCATACGCAGGTTCGCCATGGCCGACTTGACGTCCTTGGTCCAGCCGCGGATCGCCGGAGCCTCGCCGTCGAGCGCGGTCTTCGCCGTGCGGAGGAAGTTCGTCACGGTGACGCCGGGGATCTCGACCGGGTACTGCATCGCGAGGAACAGACCCGCGCGCGCACGCTCGTCGACCGTCATCTCGAGCACATCAGCGCCGTCGAAGGTGATCGAACCGCTCGTGACGGTGTACTTGGGGTGACCGGCGATCGTGTACGCCAGCGTCGACTTGCCGGAGCCGTTGGGACCCATGATGGCGTGCGTCTCACCGGTGTTCATGGTGAGGGTGATTCCGTTGAGGATCGGGGTGGTCCCCGACTCGGTCTCGACCGTCACGTACAGGTCGCGGATCTCGAGAACAGACATTCAGACTTCCTTAATCACGGTCGGGTCGATGAGCACGTCGTCGCCGTCGATCACGACGACGTAGACCGGGACGGGCTCATAAGCGGGGAGGTTCTGGGGAACGCCGGTGAGCAGCGAGAAGGCGGAGCCATGGGCCCAGCACTCGACCGTGTCACCCTCGACGAACCCCTCGGAGAGGGAGATCTCTCCGTGAGTGCAGGTGTCGCCGATGGCGTGCACGACGCCATCGCCGTCCTTGATGACGGTGATCGCCACTCCGCCCGGCTCGACACGCAGGGGCGTGTCCTGCTCGAGGTCGGAGAGACCGCAGACGCGCTCGGCGGTCATGCCTCCACCGCCGCGAGTTCGGTCTCGATCGCGTCGAGCAGCTCCGTCTCCAGAGCCGGGATGCCGAGTCGCTGCACGATGTCGGTGAGGAATCCGAGCACGACGAGGCGACGTGCCTCTTCTTCGCTGATGCCCCTGGCCTGCAGGTAGAACAGCTGCTCGTCGTCGAAGCGACCGGTCGCGCTCGCGTGGCCCGCGCCGAGGATGTCACCCGTCTCGATCTCGAGGTTCGGGATCGAGTCGGCACGTGCACCCTCGGTCAGCACCAGGTTGCGGTTCGCCTCGTAGGAATCGGTTCCCGTGGCGTTCTGGCCGATGAGCACATCGCCGATCCAGACGCTGTGCGCGCCCTGGCCCTGCAGCGCGCCTTTGTAGAGAACATCACCCTTGGTACGCGGACCCTTGTGGTGCAGGTAGACCTGGCTCTCGAGGTGCTGCCCGGCGTCTGCGTAGGAGAGGCCGTAGAGGTAGCCCTCGGAACCTGCACCGGCGAGCTCGACGTTGGGGTTCACCCGAACGATGCCGCCGCCGAAGCTGACCACGAAGTGCTTGAGCGTCGCGTCGGCGTCGACCCTGGCCTGATGGGCAGCCGTGTGCACCGCGTCATCCTGCCACTGCTGGAGACTGATCACGGTGAGCTTCGAACCAGGACGCGCGATGATCTCGATGTTCTGCGCGTACTGGGCACTACCGGTGTGCTGCAGCACCACGGTCGCGACGCTGTGCTCGAGCGCCTCGATCACGATGTGCGCATCGGCACGGCGGTCGGCGCCGAGTCCCTCGATCGCGACGAGGACGGGCTCTGCGACCTCTTCCTCGCGCGGGATGCGGATGTACAGCGCTTCCTTCGCCCCCTGCCAGGCCACGGCGGCCGTGACGTCCTCGGCGAGGAAGACCTCACCTCGCGGAGCTGTGCCGGCAGCGAGCGGGGCTGCGACGTACTGCTCGCCGGAGCGGATGTCGTACCGCACGCCGTCGTTCTTCTCGGCAACCTCGAACAGCGAAGTCAGCTGAGCGACCGGGGTGTGCTTCCAGTTGACCTCACGCCCTGTGGGCGCTCCGAAGTCCGCGGGCTCGAAGGAGTGCGGTCGCTCCGAGCGGGTCTGGACCGGCACGAAACCGGCTTCGGCCACCTGTGCCGCAGGGTCCACGTGGGCGCTCGTGTAGTGCGACGCCGTCGGCGTCGTCGTCTGGGCCGTCATCTAGCCGACACTTCCATTCATCGTCAGAGGGGCGGTCATCCCACGCTGCCTTCCATACCCATTTCGATGAGCTTGTTGAGCTCCATCGCATACTCCATCGGCAGCTCGCGCGCGATCGGCTCGATGAAGCCGCGCACGATCATCGCCATCGCCTCGTCCTCGGGCATGCCACGGGACTGCAGATAGAAGAGCTGCTCCTCGCTGACCTTCGAGACCGTGGCCTCGTGACCGAGCTGCACGTCGTCGACACGGATGTCGATCGCCGGGTAGGTGTCCGAGCGCGACTTGGTGTCGACCAGCAGCGCATCGCAGCGCACGGTGTTCGCCGAGTGGTGTGCCGCCGCGTCGACGCGCACCTCACCGCGGTATCCCGCACGTCCGCCGCCGCGGGCGATCGACTTCGAGATGATCGACGACTGGGTGTACGGCGCCATGTGGATCATCTTCGCGCCGGCGTCCTGGTGCTGTCCGGGGCCGGCGAAGGCGACGGAGAGGGTCTCACCCTTGGCGTGCTCCCCCATCAGATAGATCGACGGGTACTTCATCGTCACCTTGGAGCCGATGTTGCCGTCGACCCATTCCATCGTGGCGCCCTCGTGGGCGACCGCGCGCTTGGTGACGAGGTTGTAGACGTTGTTCGACCAGTTCTGGATCGTCGTGTAGCGCACGCGGGCGTTCTTCTTCACGATGATCTCGACCACGGCCGAGTGCAGCGAGTCCGACTTGTAGATCGGAGCAGTGCAGCCCTCGATGTAGTGGACGTAGCTGTCCTCGTCGGCGATGATCAGGGTCCGCTCGAACTGGCCCATGTTCTCGGTGTTGATGCGGAAGTACGCCTGCAGCGGGATCTCGACGTGCACACCCTTGGGGACGTAGACGAACGATCCGCCCGACCATACCGCCGTGTTCAGCGCGGCGAACTTGTTGTCGCCGGGCGGGATCACGGTGCCGAAGTACTCTTCGAAGATCTCGGGGTGCTCACGCAGAGCGGTGTCGGTGTCCATGAAGATGACACCCTGCTCCTCCAGGTCCTCGCGGATCTGGTGGTAGACGACCTCGGACTCGTACTGAGCGGCCACACCGGCCACGAGGCGCTGACGCTCGGCCTCGGGGATGCCGAGGCGCTCGTAGGTCTCGCGGATCTCCGCAGGAAGGTCTTCCCACGACTGCGCCTGCTTCTCGGTCGAGCGCACGAAGTACTTGATGTTGTCGAAGTCGATCTCGCTGAGATCGGCGCCCCACGTGGGCATCGGCTTGCGGCCGAAGAGCTGATAACCCTTCAGGCGCGTCTTCAGCATCCACTCGGGTTCGTCCTTGAGTGCAGAGATGCCCCGGACCACCTCTTCGGAGATCCCTCGCTTCGCGATGGCACCGGCCGCATCGGCGTCGTGCCATCCGAATTCGTACACCCCCAGGCTTTCCAGCTCTGGGCGGTCGATCAGCACATCCGACATCACACTCTCCTTATTGGGCCTCAACGGTGTCATCCGCCCCGACACACCGGAACCCCGTCGAATCGGCGGGGAGCGGGTGCCGCTGGTGGGCCCTCATCACCGGCGCAGACATCGCGCCTAAACTGTTGACGATGCTTCAGCGCGGTGAGCGCTCATCACAACAATTCGATTCTACAGGTTCCGCCTGGTGGCCGGGCCGTGCTCGCGATGCCACCCGCGGTCCGGAGGACTAATGCCCGACACGACGATCCCCTCCGCCACGAGCACCGAGGGGAAGAACACCGCAGCACCGAACCCCGCGCTGTGGGGGCGCGCGCTCCGAGTTCTCGCGTGGCTGTCGTTCCTCAGCGAGACGATCATCATCGGGACCGGTGGAGCCGTTCGCCTCACCGGCTCAGGCCTCGGATGCTCGGACTGGCCGCTCTGCACACCGGAGTCCCTCGTACCGATCCTCGAGGTCCAGGGCGTGCACGGGCTCATCGAGTTCGGCAACCGCCTCATGACGGGCGTCGTGGGAATCATCGCCCTCGCCGTCGTGCTGCTGGTGCTGCACACGATCAGCGGTCGCCGCTCCCTCATCCGCGCGCTGTGGTTCGCTCTCGGCGGGATCGTCGCCGCGGCTGTGGCGTTCGCGATCGCGGTGCCGCTGCACATCCCCGCCTCCCCGATCGCGCTGGGGGTCCTCCTGCTCGCGGTCATCGCGGCTGCGGTGCACTCGGTGCGCACCACCCCGGCCCGTCGCGACCTGGTCCTGCTCGCCTGGATCACCCTGATCGGCGTGGTGGCGCAAGCCCTCGTCGGCGGCATCACGGTGCTGACCGGCCTGAACCCGCTGATCGTCGGCTTCCACTACACGTCTTCGCTGCTCCTGGTCTGCGTCACCGCCGCGTTCCTCGTGCGTCTGTACGAGACCCCGGGGCCTCGCGAGCGGGCCGTGCCCACCTGGTTCGCGATCCTCACCCATGTCACGGGACTCGCCCTCGCGGTCACCATCATCTTCGGAGTCCTCACCACCGGCTCCGGCCCGCACTCCGGCGACGCGGACGTGTTGCGTCACGGTTTCGACGCCACGATCCTCGCGCACGTGCACTCCTGGCCGGGGTACATCCTGGCCGCATTGGTGCTCACGCTCACGATCTCGGCCTGGGCGCTCCGTCTCTCCCTGCGCCGCTGGCTTCTGGTCCTGGTCCTGGCGATCCTGGTGCAGGTCGGCGTGGGGGTGTGGCAGGCGCGCGAAGGGCTGCCGCCGCTCCTGGTGGGCATCCACATGGTGCTCGCCTCGCTCTCGGCGGCGACGTACACGGTCGTCGTACTGCACCTGAAGCGTCCGCTCCCCGCAAAGGAATGACCGGGCGCGCTCTCCGTCGGCGCACAGTCGATCCATAGGTGGCGCATCGCGGACTCATCAGCGCATCGGCGATGGTGGTCGACATGAACAAGTCACTCACACGCAGCATCGGCTTCTGGCTCCTCCTGGTCCTCTCCGTGGCATCCGCGGCAGTGGGCGGGTGGATCATCTCCGGCCAGATCGCCACGATGACGAGCACGTTGACCGACGGCACCGCGACCGGCGTCGAGGTCTACGTCGGCCAGTCCCTGGTCGTCGTGGGTGCCGCACTGCTCGGCGCCGGCGTGCTGGGAATCCTGCTCGCCGTGGCTCTCACGGCTGTCCGCGCGCTCATCCCCACCGCAGCTCCGGTCGTCGTCGAACCCATCGACTGGACCGCCGAGAACGACACCACGATCGACGAGACCCCCGCATCCCCCGCAACCACCACGGCCGCACCGGCCGACCTGGCCGCCGACGCGGAGCCGACGGCTCCCGAGGCGGAGACGGCGACCACCCGCTGACGCACAGACGAAGAAGGAGGGGCACCGTCACACGGCGCCCCTCCTTCTTCGTCTGCAGGCTCGTCTAGAAAGGCAGCAGCGGATCGACCGCGACCGCCACGAAGATCAGAGTCAGGTAGGTGATCGATGCGTGGAAGACACGCATCGGACGAGGCTCGGTGCCCCGGACCGCGCGGTTGTAGAGACGGTGGGACTCGTAGATGAACCAGCCGCCGAAGACCAGGGCCGAGACCGTGTAGACGAGTCCCATGCTCGCGATCGGCACCAGCAGGAGGGAGCAGGCCACCGTCGCCCACGCATACAGGATGACCTGGAGTCCGACCTGAGAGGCGTTGCGGGTGACGCCGAGCATCGGCACGTCGACGTCCTCGTAGTCGTCCCGGTACTTCATCGACAGCGGCCAGTAGTGCGGCGGCGTCCACAGGAAGATCAGCAGGAACAGCACGAACGCCGGCCAGTCGAGAGACTCGGTGACCGCGGCCCATCCGATGAGCACCGGGAAGCACCCGGCGATCCCGCCCCACACGATGTTCTGCTCCGTGCGGCGCTTGAGGATCATCGTGTAGATGACGACGTAGAAGAAGATCGCGCCGGCGGAGAGCGTCGCGGCCAGCCAGTTGGTCGTGAACCACAGCCACACCGTCGAGACGACGGCGAGCGTCCACGAGAAGATGAGCGCGCCGCGCGGCGTGATCTCACCCGTCACGAGCGGACGGTTCTCGGTGCGGTGCATGTGCGCATCGATGTCGCGGTCGAGATACATGTTGAACGCGGCAGCGGAGCCCGCGCTCAACGATCCACCGATCACGGTGGCCAGAACCAGCCACATGTCGGGCAGGCCACCCTGCGCGAGGAACATCACCGGCACGGTCGAGACCAGCAGGAGTTCCAGGACGCGGGGCTTCGTGAGGGCGACGTAGGCCTTCACCGTGCGACCGAGGGACTGAGTCCCCACGGTCTGATCAGACATCGTCGAGATCTCGATCGCCTCCTCCACACGCGTCATGACAACCCTTCCAGTCTAGGGCACCCGACTCGCCGCTCGATCGCCGCGACCCCCGACGTAAGACAGCGTCAGAGGGAATGGACGCACCGCTA
This sequence comes from Microbacterium croceum, assembly GCF_023091245.1. NCBI lineage: Bacteria > Bacillati > Actinomycetota > Actinomycetes > Micrococcales > Microbacteriaceae > Microbacterium > Microbacterium croceum. The sequence continues at coordinate 2,680,221 of NZ_JAHWXN010000001.1, forward strand.
TGCTGAAATCACTCGCGCCTGGCGCTGTGATCCCCTTTCCCAACGAGGCGGTTGCGCCTGGGCAGATGCGGATGCGCCAGGGAATAACGGCGCCCTTGAAACTGTCGGAAAGGGCATGGACGTGTCGGAATTGCAGTGGGAAGAAATCGATCGGCGCGCGGTGGATACCGCGCGGATCCTGGCGGCGGACGCTGTGGAGAAGGTCGGAAACGGCCACCCCGGCACCGCCATGAGCCTCGCACCGGCGGCGTACCTGCTGTACCAGCGGGTCCTCCGTCACGACCCGACCGACACCGACTGGCTCGGCCGTGACCGCTTCATCCTCTCGGTGGGACATTCCTCCCTCACGCAGTACGTGCAGCTCTACCTCGGCGGCTTCGGCCTCGAGCTCGACGACCTCAAGGCCCTGCGCACCTGGGGATCGCTGACCCCGGGCCACCCGGAGTACGGACACACCAAGGGCGTCGAGATCACGACCGGCCCGCTGGGTCAGGGACTCGCCTCGGCGGTGGGCTTCGCCTACGCCGCCCGCTACGAGCGCGGCCTGTTCGACCCCGAGGCCGCGGCGGGCACCAGCCCGTTCGACCACTTCGTGTACGTGATCGCCGGCGATGGCGACCTGCAGGAGGGCGTCACCAGCGAGGCGTCGTCGCTCGCGGGCCACCAGCAGCTCGGCAACCTGATCGCCATCTACGACTCGAACCAGATCTCGATCGAGGACGACACCAACGTCGCATTCACCGAGGATGTCGCGAAGCGCTACGAGTCCTACGGCTGGCAGGTCCAGACCGTCGACTGGAAGAAGACCGGCGACTACGTCGAAGACATCGCCGAGCTGTACGCCGCCATCGAGGCCGCCAAGGGCGAGACGTCCAGGCCGTCGCTCATCATCCTCAAGACCATCATCGGCTGGCCGTCGCCCGGCAAGCAGAACTCCGGCAAGATCCACGGTTCCGCGCTCGGCGCCGATGAGCTCGCCGCGACGAAGAAGGTGCTCGGCTTCGACCCCGAGCAGCACTTCGCCGTCGCCGACGATGTGATCGCGCACACCCGCGGCCTCGCCGCACGCGCCGCCGAGGCCCGCGCCGAGTGGCAGACGTCGTTCGACGCCTGGGCCGCGGCGAACCCCGAGCGCAAGGAGCTGCTCGACCGCCTCGAGTCCGGCGAACTGCCCGAGAACATCTCGTCGGCGCTCCCGGTCTTCGAGGCCGGCAAGGATGTCTCGACCCGCGCCGCGTCGGGCCAGGTCATCAACGCGCTCGCCGCCCAGCTCCCCGAGCTGTGGGGTGGATCGGCAGACCTCGCGGAGTCGAACCTCACCACGATCAAGGGCGCCCCGTCCTTCATCCCGTCCGAGTGGTCCACGCACGAGTGGTCGGGCACCCCGTACGGCCGCGTGCTGCACTTCGGCATCCGCGAACACGCCATGGGCGCGATCGTGAACGGCATCGTCCTGCACGGCAAGACCCGTGCGTTCGGCGGCACCTTCCTCATCTTCAGCGACTACATGCGTCCGGCCGTCCGTCTCGCCGCGCTCATGAACGTGCCCAGCGTCTTCGTCTGGACCCACGACTCCGTCGCCCTCGGTGAGGACGGGCCCACGCACCAGCCGATCGAGCAGATCGCGACCCTGCGCGCCATCCCGAACCTCGCCGTCGTCCGCCCCGCGGACGCGAACGAGACCTCGGAGGCCTGGCTCGAGATCCTGCGCCGCCAGGAGGGTCCGGCCGGTATCGCCCTGACGCGTCAGAACATCCCGGTGTTCGAGCGCGGAGACGGCGCCGCCGAGGGCGAGACCTTCGCGGCCGCGTCGAACGTCGCCAAGGGCGCGTACGTGCTCGCCGAGGCAGCAGGTGGCACGCCTGACGTGATCATCATCGCCACCGGCTCCGAGGTGCAGCTGGCAGTCGCCGCCCGCGCCGCCCTGAGCGAGGAGGGTATCGGCGTCCGCGTCGTCTCCGCTCCGTCGTTGGAGTGGTTCGACGAGCAGGACGAGGCCTACCGCGAGAGTGTGCTCCCCGCATCCGTCACCGCCCGCGTCTCGGTCGAGGCCGGATCCGTGCTCTCGTGGCGCGGCATCGTCGGCGACCGCGGTCGTTCGGTCGGCATCGACCACTTCGGCGCCTCCGCCGACTACAAGACCCTGTTCGAGAAGTTCGGCATCACCACCGAGGCCGTCATCGCGGCCGCTCGCGAGACCATCGCAGCCAACAGCACCAAGGAGAACGCATGAGCACCCCCACCGCACAGCTCGCCGCCGCCGGCGTCAGCATCTGGCTCGACGACCTCTCCCGCACCCGCATCTCGTCGGGCAACCTCGCCGACCTGATCGCGTCGCGCAACGTCGTGGGCGTCACCACGAACCCGACGATCTTCGCCAACGCGATCACCGACAAGAACGACACGTCGTACGACGCTCAGGTCACCGAGCTCGCCGCGACCGGTGCGACCGCGGAAGAAGCGGTCTTCGCCGCCACGACGCAGGACGTCGCTGCAGCGCTCGACGTGTTCCGGCCGGTGTGGGAGGCATCGAACCACGTCGACGGCCGCGTCTCGATCGAGGTCTCCCCCGATCTGGCGCACGACACCGAGGGAACGGTCGCCCAGGCCAAGCAGCTCTGGGCCAAGGTCGACCGCCCCAACCTGCTCGTGAAGATCCCCGCCACCAAGGCGGGCCTTCCGGCCATCACCGAGGCCATCGCGAGCGGGATCAGCGTCAACGTGACCCTGATCTTCAGCCTGGAGCGCTACGCTGAGGTCATCGACGCGTACATCGCCGGTCTCGAGCGCGCGCACAGCGCCGACTTCGACCTGTCGAGCATCCACTCGGTCGCCTCGTTCTTCGTGTCGCGCGTCGACACCGAGACCGACAAGCGTCTCACCGAGATCGGCACCGACGAGGCACTCGCTCTCAAGAGCAAGGCCGGACTCGCCAACGCGCGTCTCGCCTACGAGCTCTTCGAGCAGAAGTTCGCCGAGAAGCGGGCCCAGGACCTGCTGAAGCTGGGCGCGAACCTGCAGCGTCCGCTGTGGGCCTCGACCGGCGTCAAGGACCCGAACCTGCCCGACACGCTGTACGTGACCGAGCTCGTCGCCGAGGGTGTCGTCAACACGATGCCCGAGAAGACGCTCGAGGCCACGTTCGATCACGGTGTCATCACGGGCGACACGATCACCGGTGGCTACGCCGAGGCGCACCATGTCTTCACCGACCTCGCCGCTGTGGGCGTCGACTTCGCCGATGTCACCCAGGTGCTCGAGGACGAGGGCGTCGCGAAGTTCATCGACTCCTGGCACGACCTGCTCGCTCAGGTCTCCGAGGGCCTGGAGGCCCAGCGATGACGTTCTCGATCCACGCCTCCGGCGCACCCCGCGTCGCGATCGACGAGACGGTCCCCGGCCTCGTCCGCGACCTGGTGGCCTCGCGGATCACGGGCGGCGACAACACCCTCTGGGGTGCCGACGCCGAGGCGGAGGCCGCCGTCCGTCTGGGATGGGTCGAGGCCGTGTCGATCTCTCGTCCGCTGGTCGCCGAGATCACTGCTCTCCGCGATGAGCTGAACGCCCAGGGCATCTCCCGCGTCGTGCTGGCCGGTATGGGCGGTTCGTCGCTCGCCCCCGAGGTCATCGCGCAGACCGCCGGGGTGCCGCTGACGATCCTCGACTCGACCGCGCCCGGTCAGGTGCTCGCCGCTCTCGACGAGGGGCTCGACGACACCGTGCTCGTCGTCTCGTCGAAGTCCGGTTCCACGGTCGAGACCGACTCGCAGCGTCGCACGTTCGAGGCCGCGTTCCGCGACCTCGGCATCGACCCCGTCGAGCGCATTGTGGTCGTCACCGACCCGGGCTCCCCGCTGGATTCCTCGGCACGCGAGGCGGGCTACCGCGTCTTCAACGCGGACCCGAACGTCGGGGGACGTTACTCGGCGCTCACCGCGTTCGGCCTGGTCCCGTCCGGGCTCGCCGGTGTCGACATCGACGAGCTGCTCAACGAGGCAGAGGCTTCGCTGCTCGAGGTCGCGGTCGACTCCGCCGAGAACCCCGCACTGCGTCTGGCCGCGGCGATCTCCGCGACCTCGCCGCGACGCGACAAGCTCGGTCTGATCACCGACGGCACCCACATCAAGGGGCTGCCGGACTGGATCGAGCAGCTGATCGCCGAGTCCACGGGCAAGAACGGCACCGGCATCCTGCCCGTCGTGCTGCTCCCGGTCTCCCCGGAGCTGGACACGCACCCCGCCGACCTGCAGATCGTGCGCCTGGTCGATGACGCGAACGAGTTCCACCTGCGCGAGCGTCACGAGGGCGAGATCCTCGTCAGCGGCACGCTGGGTGCTCAGCTCGTCGTGTGGGAGTACGCCACCGCGATCGCCGGCCACCTGCTGGGCATCAACCCGTTCGACCAGCCCGACGTCGAGTCCGCGAAGGTCGCCGCGCGCGGCCTGCTGGATGCCCGTCCGGAGCCGACGGCACCTGCATTCACGCAGGACGGCGTCGAGGTCCGTGTCTCGGACGCCGCGCTGGCCGCCTCCGGCACCGTCGAAGGCGTGCTCGACGCGCTGTGGGCTCAGCTCGCGGAAGACGGCTACGTCTCCATCCAGGCCTACGTGAACCGTCTCGACGTGCCGCAGCTGCAGGGGCTCCGCGAGCTCGTCGCGGCCGATTCCGGTCGCCCGACCACGTTCGGGTGGGGACCGCGGTTCCTGCACTCGACGGGTCAGTACCACAAGGGTGGACCGGCTCAGGGCGTGTTCCTGCAGATCCTGGAGCGCACCGACGTCGATCTCGAGATCCCCGAGCGCCCGTTCACCTTCGGGCAGCTCATCGAGGCTCAGGCTGCCGGCGATGCCGCGGTGCTGGCCGAGCACGGCCGTCCCGTCGTGTCGCTGACGATCACCGACTCGTCCGCCGACGTGCTCACCCTCTTCGAAGCCGCTCAGAAGTAGACAGCAGGAGAATCCCCCACCGATGTCTGTTCCCATCTCGCGCGGGCAGAACCCGCTGCGCGACCCTGACGATCGCCGCCTCAACCGGATCGCGGGGCCCAGCGCTCTCGTGATCTTCGGCGTGACCGGCGATCTGTCGCGCAAGAAGCTCATGCCCGCGGTCTACGACCTCGCCAACCGCGGCCTGCTCCCCCCCGGATTCGCCCTTGTCGGGTTCGCCCGACGAGACTGGGAGGACCAGGACTTCGCGCAGGTCGTGTACGACGCGGTCAAGCAGCACGCGCGGACCCCGTTCCGCGAGGAGACGTGGGCGCAGCTCCTGCAGGGCATCCGCTTCGTCTCGGGCGAGTTCGACAACCCCGACTCGTTCCGCAAGCTGCGCGAAACGATCGACCAGCTCGACGTCGAGCGGGGAACCATGGGCAATCATGCGTTCTACCTCTCCATCCCGCCGAAGGACTTCCCGCTCGTCGCGAAGCAGCTCAAGGACTCGGGACTGGTCGGCGAGAACAGCGACGACGACGAGCGCTGGCGGCGTGTGGTCATCGAGAAGCCGTTCGGACACGACCTGGAGTCGGCGCGCGCGTTGAACGCAGCGCTCGAGGTCGCGTTCCCCGCGGACTCGATCTTCCGCATCGACCACTACCTCGGCAAGGAGACCGTCCAGAACATCCTGGCGCTGCGCTTCGCCAACGAGCTGTACGAGCCGATCTGGAACCGCAACTACGTCGACCACGTGCAGATCACCATGGCCGAGGACATCGGCGTGGGGGGACGTGCGGGGTACTACGACGGCATCGGCGCAGCGCGCGACGTGATCCAGAACCACCTGCTGCAGCTGCTCGCGCTCACCGCGATGGAGGAGCCGATCAGCCTCTCCGCCGAGCACCTGCGTGCCGAGAAGGAGAAGGTGCTCGCGGCCGTCCACGTGCCCGAGGACCTCTCCCTCGCCACCGCCCGCGGACAGTACGACGGCGGATGGCAGGGTGGCGAGAAGGTCACCGGCTTCCTGGCCGAGGAGGGCATGAACCCCGAGTCGACCACCGAGACGTACGCCGCGATCAAGCTCGAGATCGACACCCGTCGCTGGGCCGACGTGCCGTTCTACCTGCGCACCGGCAAGCGTCTCGGCCGCCGCGTCACCGAGATCGCCGTGGTGTTCAAGCGCGCCCCGCAGCACCTGTTCGGTCGCGGCAACGCCTCAGAGCTGGGGCAGAACGCGCTGGTGATCCGTGTGCAGCCCGATGAGGGCGTGACGATCCGCTTCGGCTCGAAAGTACCAGGCAGCGGCTCGAACGTGCGCGACGTCACGATGGACTTCGGCTACGGTCACGCGTTCACCGAGGCCAGCCCCGAGGCGTACGAACGTCTCATCCTCGACGTCCTGCTGGGCGATCCGCCGCTGTTCCCGCGGCACGAGGAGGTCGAGCTCTCCTGGAAGATCCTCGACCCGGTGGAAGAGTACTGGGCAGCCGAGGGCGGCCCGGTGGAGCAGTACGCACCCGGCTCGTGGGGACCGGCCTCGGCCGACGCCCTGTTGGCCCGCGACGGACGAGTCTGGAGACGACCGTGATCATCGACCTTCCCGACACGACGGTCAGCCAGGTCGCCAAGCAACTGGTGAAGGTGCGCGAGGAGGGCGGCGCCGTCGCACTCGGACGCGTGCTGACCCTCGTCATCTCAGCCCGCAACGGTGTGGCTGAGGCGGCCATCGATGCCGCTAACGACGCCTCCCGCGAGCACCCGATGCGCGTGATCGTCATCACGACCGGTGACGGCGATTCCCGCCTCGACGCGCAGATCCGCGTCGGTGGCGACGCCGGAGCCAGCGAAGTCGTGGTCCTCCACGCGTTCGGCGATGCCGCGAGCAACGAGGAGAGCCTGATCACCGGACTGCTCCTGCCCGATGCTCCTGTCGTCGCCTGGTGGCCGGAAGCAGCCCCCGTGAACCCCGCGCAGTCCCCGCTCGGCAAGATCGCGCAGCGACGCATCACAGATGCCGCGACCGCGACCGACGTGCGCGACCGTCTCGCCCTCCTCGGCGAGACCCACGCCCCGGGAGACACGGATCTGGCATGGACGCGCCTGACGCATTGGCGGGAGCAGCTCGCCGCCGTGCTCGATCAACCGCCCTACGAGGAGATCACCGGGGTGGAGGTCCGCGGTGCCGCCGCATCGCCTTCCACGGCACTGCTGGCCGCATGGCTGCAGATGGCGCTCGAGGTCCCGGTGCGCTGGTCCTATGAGGACCCGTCGCACTGGGAGGAGGGCATCAAGTCGGTCCGCCTGACCCGAGCCTCCGGTGACATCCTGCTCGAGCGTCCGACGCCCGGTGTCGCTGTTCTGACTCAGCCTGGTCAGCCGAACCACGATCTGCACCTCCCGCGTCGCACCCTGCGGGAGTGTCTCGCGGAGGAGCTGCGCAGGCTCGACCCCGACGTCCTGTACGGTCGAGTGATCACTGAGGGCTGGGAGAAGCTGGGTCCGCCCGAGACAGGAGAATGATGTCGTCGCAGACACCGTCCGCAGAGAAGCGGGTCGTGGTCGAACCCACGCCCGCTGCCCTCGCCGCGAGCGTGGCCGAACGATTCCTGACGCGGGTGCGCGCGCGCACCCGCAACGGCCGTATCGCCCACATCGCGCTGACCGGCGGCTCGATGGGCGGAGCGGTGCTGCGCGCGACGGCGGAGCATCCGCGGTCCGCCTCGATCGATTGGTCGCTCGTGCATTTCTGGTGGGGCGATGAGCGGTTCGTCCCCCGCGACGATCCCGACCGCAACGCGCTGCAGTCGCGTCAGGCGCTCCTCGACCACATCCCGGTCCCGCCGGAGAACGTGCACGAGGTCTCCGGACCCGACACGGGACTCACACTCGACGAGTCGGCGGCGGCGTATGCCGCGGAGTTGGCGCGCTTCGGCACTGACGAGCACCCGTGGCCGTCGTTCGCCGTGTGCTTCCTCGGCGTCGGACCGGACGGCCACATCGCGTCGCTCTTCCCGGATCGCGATGAGGTCACGGTGACGGATGCCGCCGTGCTTCCGGTACGCGACTCCCCCAAGCCGCCCCCGGAGCGGGTCACGCTCACACGCCCCGTCCTCAACTCGTCGAAGCGCGTCTGGCTCGTGATGACCGGGGCCGACAAGGCATCCGCACTCGGCCTGGCTCTCGCCGGCGCGAGCTACACGAGCGTGCCTGCGGCGGGGGCCAAGGGTCGCAAGCGCACCGTGTTCTTCGTCGACGAAGCGGCCGCAGCGGAGGTCTCCCCCGACCTGATCGATCCGGCCTACTGAGAGACGCTCATCGCGCCCGAGGTTTCGTGACGGACTATGGGCTGTTGGGCGAGCCCGGGATCGAGTCGCCAGGCTGAACCGTATCGTTCGGCGGTGTCGCGGCAGCTCCCGCCGACGGACCGCTGCCGCGGGTGATGCCGAGCTCCTGGCTGTCGCTGAGCACCTGCGGGTGGTACCGGGCCAGACCGATGACGCCCCAGACGGCGATCGCCCCGGCGACGCCGAAGATCACCAGCACCCACGGCGGCGCGGCGGACGCCTCGCCGAGGATCACCATTCCGATGAGCACCGCGATGAGCGGGTCGACGACGGTGAGTCCGGCGATCACGAGGTCCGGCGGGCCCGAGCTGTAGGCCGTCTGCACGAAGTACGCGCCGACGGCCGACGCGGCGATCAGTGCGAGCACGCAGATCGCCGTGATCCACTCGAAGTTCCCCGCCTCGATGCGCTTGATGACGACCTTGGCGAGGGTGGCGACGAAACCGTAGAGGATACCGGCGCCGATGACGTAGAAGAGGGCGCGCATGCGATGCCGGAGTATCAGCCAGCAGGCACCGAGGATGATGATAACCACGAGCAGGATCGCCAGGATGACGAACAGCTCGCGATCGGTGATGTCCTGCTCCGTGGCGAAGATCGCCGCGAAGAAGACGAAGAGGAAGATGCCGCCCACGCAGCAGACGATCGCCGTGATCGATTGCCGCGTGGGTGAATGGCCGGAGATGCGCGCGTTGAGCAGCGTCGTGATCACGAGTGCGATCGCTCCGAGCGGCTGCACGACGATCAGCGGGGCCTTCACCAGTGCGGCGAGCTGACAGACGATCGCCAGCCCGAGCATCAACGTGCCGAGGATCCAGGACGGACGCGTGAGCAGTCCCTTAAGCTGAGCGACGCTGAGCCCGGAGGTCCCGGCCGCCCCGCTGAGTCGTTCGACCTTCTCCACGCCGCGGTGCTGGTACTGCGCGCCGAGCGACATGAACACGGCGCCGGCCAGCGCCAGCGGGATACCGAGCAGCAATCCGGGGTTCTGGAAGGCGCCGACGAGCTGGTCGCCGACATCTTCTACCGCGTTCATCCATACCCCTGCGCTCACACTAAGACCCTACCCGGCCCACCCCGCGCACTAGGGTTGTGACGTGGCTGTACTTCCGATTCGCATCATGGGCGACCTCGTCCTGCACTCCCCCGCTTCCCGCGTCGACGAGATCACCGACGAGATCCGCACACTCGTCGCCGACATGTTCGAGACCATGGACGCCGCCCCCGGCGTCGGTCTCGCTGCCCCGCAGGTCGGCGTGCCACTCCGCATCTACACCTACTCATACGTCGATGACGACGATCAGCCGTGGCGCGGCGTGCTCATCAACCCGGAGCTGTGGATGACACCGCTCGAGCCTGGCGATCCTGATCCCGATCTCGAATCCGAAGGCTGCCTGTCCTTCCCCGGGGAGCGATTCCCGCTTCGTCGGTCCGAGCGCGTGCGGGTCACCGCCACAGATCTCGACGGCGCCCCCGTCTCGATCGAGGTCGACGGATGGCGTGCGCGCATCATGCAGCATGAGTTCGACCACCTCGACGGGATCCTGTACGTCGACCGTCTCTCGGACGGCGACTGGAAGACCGTTCAGAAGATCTCGCGCAAGCGTGGATGGGGACGCCCGGGCGCCAGCTGGATGCCCGGCATCGACGACCTCGAAGGCTGACATCACGCCCCCTACCATCGCGCCGCTCCCAGCAGAACCACAGCAGTTGTCAAGTTGCATCACAGACTCTTCGACGGCTAGCGTTTTCGAGGCGGGTGCCTGTTATGCCCGCGACGGGACTCTGGAGGGGAACAATCATGATGAAACTGCGCAAGCGACGCGCACTGGTGCTGGCCGGATCGGCTCTCGCACTCACGGTCGCCCTGAGCGGCTGTAGCGCCATCAACAGCATCCTCGGCGGCGGCACGGCCGACGCCGACCGCGACGAGGAGACCGGTCAGGTCACCGAGAGCGCGAACATCGGCATCTTCGCCCTCAAGGTGGGCGACTGCAAGCTGGAGAGCCCGAGCGGCCTGCTCGAGGACGCCGACGTCGTGCCGTGCTCTGAGATGCACGACGAAGAGGTCTACCACGAGATCACGATGCCGGACGGCGAGTTCTCCGAAGAGGACATCGACGCCGCGAGCCAGGAGTGCGTCGGAGACGCTTTCACCGAGTTCGTCGGCGTCACCTGGGACGAGACGGAACTGCAGGTGTACCCGATCAGCCCGACCAAGGACACGTGGGAGCAGCTGAACGACCGCGTCGTGCAGTGCGTGATCCTCGACCCCGCCGGTCCGATCACCGGATCGCTCAAGGGCGCAGCACGCTGACCTGAAGCGCTTCGCGAAGAAGGGGCCCCGTCGTTCGTTCGACGGGGCCTTCTTCGTGCACCGATTCCGGGCAAAGGGAAGGGCCCGGAACTCAGATGAGTTCCGGGCCCTTATTGGCTCCCCGGCTTGGACTCGAACCAAGAACCTGCCGGTTAACAGCCGGCTGCTCTGCCAATTGAGCTACCGAGGAATGTGCTCCGCTGCGCGGGCAACTCGACAAGCTTAGCAAACTCCGTGGGCTACTCGTGACACCAGGGACGCTTCTGCGTCCCTCGGGCGTGTCGTGTTCAGTGCTGCGAATCCGCCTCGGCGTTCGGCACCCAGAGCAGGTCCTTGCCGACGCCGCGCGCGACGACATGACCGCTGCGCAGCATGAGGGTCTCGGCGTTGAGCTCCCGGATGAAATCGGCGTCGTTGGTGACGAGCAGCGCCGCCATCCCCTGCTCCTTGCGCCTTCTCGTGATGGCGTCGAAAACAACAGGACGCACCTCGAGATCGAGATTCGCGAGAGGCTCGTCGGCAATGAGCACCTGAGGTTCGAGGATGAAGGAGCGAGCGATCGCCACCCGCTGCCGCATGCCGGCGCTGAGCTCATAGGGGAACTTCGCCGCCGTGCCGAGCGGAAGGTGCAGTTCGTCGAGGAGTGTGGCGACCCGGATCGACAGCGCCTTCGAGTTCACGCGCTTCTCACGCATGAGGATCGGCTCGGCGATGACCTCGTTCACGGTGAGCCGCGGCGGCAGATCGCCGCCCGCCCCCTGCGGTACGAAACCGGTGCGATACGTGAGGATGCGGTGCTTGCGCCCCGGCCGACGCACATCCACGCCGCACACGCGCGCACTGCCGCCGACCACCCGCACGGACGGGTCAGTGGACCCGGCCAAGGCCGCCACCAGCGTCGACTTGCCCGACCCGGTGGGACCGGCGACGCAGATCAGGTTCCCCGGTGCCAGCGTGAACGTCACCCCGTCGACGGCGCGCGTCGGCAATCCGTGTCCGATGCGGTCGATGACCAGATCGGAGCACTCGATCGCATTCTGGGATTCCGGCCGTCGAGACATGTCTCCATCCTGCCGTGCTGCGTGGGACGAGCCGGGTTACGACTCGGCGAACCTCTGACGCTCCACGTCGATGTCGCGCAACCGCATGCGCAGCGCCCTTCCGCCGTCGGAATCGGCCGGCACGCGCTGCACAGCGCCGAGCATCTCCTGCTTCTCGTGCTCGAGCTGGCGCAGGATGAGGCGCCGGGCGAGATCGGCGACGGTCGCGACCGCCCGCTCCTCGTCTCGGGCGGGGAACGGGGTCATCAGCAGCTCGCCGCCGAGCGACCGGTAGGGCTCGCGCACGCTGTTGACAGCGTCGGTCACCCAGCCGGCCCTGGTGCGGTCCGGTGCGGCGGCCACGGCTTCCCGCACGGCATCGAGTCCGGGCGTGCGGAACGGCGTGCTGAGCGCCCTGTTGAGCAGCGCCTGGTCGACCTGGTGCCCGTACTGCAGAGCACCCATCAGGGCGTCACGCTCCACTGCGACGTCGGGCGAGCGGGGCAGACTGGCCAGTGTGACAGGGACGACACCGGGCGCTCCGGTCGCCGGATCGATCGGCACCGGCTGCTCCCGGTGCGTGGGAGCCGCAGATGCTCCCCCGCGCGAGGAACGCTCGACCTCGTTGTGCACCTCTGTGGGGTCCATGCCGAGGCGCCGTGCGAGCACGCGCTCGTACCCGGGACGCAGCAGTCGGTCGCGGATCTCCGCGACGATCGGCGCGGCTCCACGCAGCGCGCCGACGCGCCCCTCCACAGTCGAGAGGTCGAAACCGGCGAGCTTGCGGTCCATCGCGAACTCGAACATCGGCACCTTGGTGTCCATGAGGCCGCGCACCGCCGCGTCTCCGCGCTGCAGGCGCAGGTCACACGGGTCGAGGCCGTCGGGGGCGACGGCGACGAAGGTCTGCGCGTTGAAGCGGTCATCTTCGGTGAACGCCCGCAGCGCCGCCTTCTGCCCGGCTTCATCGCCGTCGAAGGTGAACACGACCTCGCCGGAGGCGTTGTCGTCGCCCATCACGCGCCGCAGCACCTTGATGTGCTCGGTTCCGAACGCCGTACCGCAGGTCGCGACCGCGGTCGTGAGGCCGGCCAGGTGGCACGCCATCACGTCGGTGTAGCCCTCGACCACCACGACCCGACGGGGGTCCCCGCGGGCGATGTCGCGTTTCGCGAGGTCCAGTCCGTAGAGCACCTGGGCCTTCTTGTAGATCGGGGTCTCCGGGGTGTTCAGATACTTCGGTCCCGGGTCGTCGTCGAAGAGCTTGCGCGCGCCGAATCCGATGGTCTGGCCTGACACGTCGCGGATCGGCCAGACGAGCCGGCCACGGAAGCGGTCGTAGACGCCCCGCTGACCGGTGGAGACGAGCCCGGCGGTGCTGAGCTCCTCGCGCGTGAAGCCCTGCGCGGTGAGGGCCTTGAGCATCCCGTCCCATCCGCGGGGCGCGAAGCCGACGCCGAAGTGGGCTGCCGCGCCCGCGTCGAAGCCGCGCTCTCCCAGGAAGCGGCGCCCTGCCTCGGCATCCGGCGAGAGCAGCTGCGCGCGGAAGAACTCCGCAGCCGCCGTGTTCGCGGCGTACAACCGACTGCGGCCGCTGGTCTCCGGCGCGGCCCCACCGTCTTCGTAGTGCAGCGTGTACCCGATACGGCCGGCCAGCCGCTCGACGGCCTCGGTGAAGCTGACGTGGTCCATCTCGCGCAGGAACGAGTAGACGTCGCCGGATTCGCCGCAGCCGAAGCAGTGGTAGTACCCCACCTGCTGGCGCACGTGGAAGCTGGGGCTCTTCTCGTCGTGGAACGGGCACAGCCCCTTGAGCGACCCGACGCCCGCGGGCTTCAGCGCGACACGCTCTCCCACGATGTCCGCGATGTTCGTGCGCGCCTTGACCTCATCGACGTCGGCCTGACGGATACGGGGCATCAGCCGACCCCTTCGACGACGGCCTGCCTCTCGGCGCTCCCGTGTGCACCCGGACGCGGATGCCGGGCATGCCGCGGCGTCCAGATGCCGACCTCGGCCGGATCGATCTCTCCCACGAGACGGTTGTGCCAGTCGATCGCACTCTGATCCGTGAGGCTCGCGATCTGGTCGACGATCACGCGGGCGCGCTCGGCGTCGCTGGTCGCGTCGATGAAGTCGGCGGCGAAGGCGGGCTCGAGCACATCGGCTCCGGCCGACCACAGCGCATCGGTCGACCACAGCACATCGGCGAGCCGCTTGAGCACGCGGCGCTGTTCCTTGTAGACGCCCTTCCGGGCCTCGATCGTGACGATCGCCTGGCCCATGATGCCCTTGAGCACCGCGATCTCGACTTCGATCACGCGCGGCACCACCACGTGCGCGTTGTAGCGGACGAGGGCAGGACCGGCGTAGGCCTCGCGCGTCGCCGCGACGGACGCCCGCGCGAAGCGACCGATCAGATCGCTGGTGAGGTTCTTCAGGCGCGCGAGATCGCGGCGTGAGCGGTCGAAGGACGTCAACCACATCGCCTGGGAGCCGAGGCGGTACAGCGCGTCCGCCAGCTCATCTCGGGTGAAGTCGTAGCCGACCCACTGCTGGATGCGGCCGAGGAGCGCATCGTGCTCACGGGGATCCGAGAGCTGCGAGACGTCGACGTAGCCGTTCACGATCGCATCTTCGAAGTCGTGGACCGAGTAGCCGATATCGTCGGAGAGGTCCATGATCTCGGCCTCGATGCAGCGCAGCCGCCCGGGGGCTCCCTCGCGCATCCAGCGGAAGACGGCCTCATCCTCGGGGTAGACGCCGAACTTCAGGCGCCCACCCGGGTCAGGGACGGGACTGTCGACGGTCCACGGGTACTTGCAGGTGGCATCGAGACTGGCGCGCGTGAGGTTGAGTCCGACGGAGCGCTCATCCGCGTCGAGGACCTTGGCCTCCAGCCGGGTGAGGATGCGCAGCGACTGCGCATTGCCCTCGAACCCTCCGATGTGCTCGGCCCATTCGTTCAGCGCACGCTCGCCGTTGTGGCCGAACGGCGGGTGGCCGAGATCGTGGCTCAGGCACGCGGTGTCGACGACGTCCTCCGAGACTCCGAGCGCGGTGGCGAGCTCGCGTCCGACCTGCGCGACCTCGAGCGAGTGGGTGAGCCGGTTGCGGGCGAAATCGGCGGTGCTGGCGGGACTGAGAACCTGCGTCTTGGCGGCGAGTCGGCGCAGCGCGGCCGAGTGGAGCACGCGCGCACGATCACGGGCGAAATCGTTGCGCTCCGAGCGGTGCGTCTCCGCGACGAAACGCTCGGCGTCGCGCGGGTCGTAGCCGTCGGCACGCGAAGTGCCTCGGCCGGTCGAAGCATCAACCACCACTGTTCTCGATCTCCGCTCCTCGCATCATCTCCGAGGTCGAGGCCGCGATCTCGCGCGACTCCAACCACTTGTCCGGCAAAGCCGTGCGCTTGGCGTGCCCCGCGCGGCCGCGCTGCCCCTCGGCGTCCGCGCCGGGATAGGGGGCGGAGTGGTCGAGACGGGCGAGCAGCTCGTCGATCTCGGCGAGGCTGGACGACGTGGCGAGACCGGTGCGGATGTCGCCGCCGACCGGATAGCCCTTGAAGTACCACGACACATGCTTGCGGATGTCGCGGCACCCGCGATCCTCGTCCTCGAAGAACTCGACGAGCAGTTCCGCATGCCGCTTGAAGGCGTCGGCCACGAAGCCGAGTGTCGCATCGACCGTCTTGCCCTCTCCTCCGAACGCCGTGGCCAGCTCGCCGAAGAGCCAGGGACGACCCAGGCATCCTCGCCCGACGACGACACCGTCGCAGTCGGTCTGCTCCATCATGCGCACGGCGTCAGCCGCCGACCAGATGTCACCGTTGCCGAGCACCGGGATGCTGGTGACAGCCTGCTTGAGCTCACCGATCGCGTTCCAGTCGGCGTGCCCGGAGTAGTACTCACCTGCCGTGCGCGCATGCAGCGCGATGGCGGCCACTCCGGCATCTTCGGCCGCACGCCCCGCGTCGAGGAAGGTGAGGTGGTCACGATCGATGCCCTTGCGCATCTTGACCGTGAGGGGGATGTCGCCTGCCGCTTTCACGGCCTGGGTGACGATGTCGGCGAACAGCGAGCTCTTCCAGGGAAGCGCCGCTCCCCCGCCCTTGCGGGTGACCTTCGGCACCGGGCACCCGAAGTTGAGGTCGATGTGATCGGCGTGATCCTCGGCCACGATGATCCGCACCGCGTCCGCGATCGTCTTCGGGTCGACGCCGTAGAGCTGGATCGAACGCGGCGTCTCGGACTCGTGGTGGCGGATCAGCCGCATGGTCGTCTCATTGCGCTCGACGAGAGCGCGCGAGGTGATCATCTCGCTGACGTAGAGGCCGGCACCGTACTCGCGGCACAGACGACGGAAGGCGGTGTTCGTGATCCCCGCCATGGGCGCGAGGACGACCGGCACGTCGAGGTCGATGGGACCGATGCGAAGCGTGCGCGGGGAAACGGTGGCGAGAGTCATGTCGCCTCTATTCTCCCAGACGCGGAGCCCCTGGTGCCCCATCGACCTAAGCTGTGAAGTATGACCGATTCCGCGCTCCGTTCGATCCCGTTCACCGACGCCCAGGGCAACGAGAAGACCCTGGATGATCTCGGTGCCGATGTCGTCCTGGTGGTGAACGTCGCCTCGAAGTGCGGGCTCACCCCGCAGTACGAGCAGCTCGAGGAGCTTCAGCGTCTGTATGGTGACCGCGGCTTCTCGGTCGTCGGGTTCCCGTGCAACCAGTTCTTCGGCCAGGAGCCCGGGTCCGTCGAGCAGATCCTCGAGTTCTGCTCGACCACCTATGGGGTGAGCTTCCCCATCAACGACAAGGTGAAGGTCAACGGCAAGAACGCCTCAGACCTCTACAAGGCGCTCAAGGAGGCTCCGGATGCCGGCGGCAAGGCCGGTCGAGTGGAATGGAACTTCGAGAAGTTCCTGGTCCTCCCCGACGGCGAGGTACTCCGCTTCCGTCCCAAGCAGAAGCCGAACGACCCCGAGATCGTCGGCGCGATCGAAGCTGCGCTCACCCGCTGAACAGCGCTCGACACACGAAGCCCGTCCCGACTGCGCACAGTCGGGACGGGCTTCTGTACCTGCTCAGACGGCGGCGGATTCCTCCGCGGTCTCGTCGCGCTTGGCCCACAGGTCGCGCAGCACATTCTCGAACGCAGCGGGCGGCTGCGCGCCGCTGATACCGTACTGGCCGTCGATCACGAAGAACGGCACGCCCTGGATGCCGTAGGCACGGGCCTGGTCCTGATCCTGGCGCACGTCCGGAAGGTGACGGGCGGATTCCAGAGCCTCGCGTGCGGCGTCGGCGTCGAGGCCGACCTCGGCAGCGAGCTCGACGAGGTCGTCGATGCGGCCGACGTGCTTGCCCTCGGTGAAGTAGGCGGACATCAGCCGCTCCTCCATCTCGTGCTGCAGCCCCTCCGCCTTCGCGAAGTGCAGGAGCTCGTGCGCCTTGACCGTGTTCGTGTGCTGCAGCAGGTCGAAGCGGTACTCGAGTCCCGCGTTCTCGGCCACTCCGGTGACATGCGAGAGCATCTGCTCGACCTGGTCGCGCGGCATGCCCTTGTGCCCGGCGAGGAAGTCGATCTCGTCGCCGTCGAAGTCGACGGGTGTGTCGGGGGAAAGCTCGAAGGAGTGGAACGTCACCGTCACTTCCGGGGCGTCGTCGTCGCCGGCGACGGCTTCGAGGCCCTTTTCGAGGTTGCGCTTGCCGATGTAGCACCACGGGCAGGCGATGTCGGACCAGATGTCGATGGAGATAGGTTCGCTCACATCTTCATCCAACCCCATGCGCCTATGAGCTATTCCGCCGTCTGCTTCGCCCCCGCACCCTGAGCGAGCGCAGCGAGACGAAGGGCGCCCAGAAGACAGCTCATGGATAGGATTCTCGAATGCTCTCCGCACGTGATCCGCTCCCCTTTCCGCCGGAGCGCGTGCTCGTGGCCGGCGTCACCGGCTCGGGGAAGACCACGCTCGCCCGCCGCCTCGGCGCGATGTGGGGGCTCCGTCACGTCGAGATCGACGGACTCTTCCACGGTCCAGACTGGACACCGCGACCGGAGTTCCTCGACGACGTCCGCGCCTTCGCCGCCGAGGACCGCTGGATCACCGAGTGGCAGTACACGAGCAAGGGCACCGACGAGATCATGACCCCGCGCGCGCAGCTCGCGATCTGGCTCGACTACCCGTGGCCCGTGGTGCGCGGTCGTCTGCTTCGTCGCACGCTCAGCCGCAGCATCCGCCGTACGGAGCTGTACAACGGGAACGTCGAGAAGCCGCTCCGACAGCTGCTCTCGTCGCGTGATTCCGACGACAACATCCTCGCCTGGCAGACCAGGACACGGTATTCCTGGGCGCAGCAGATGCCGGTGAAGCGTGAGCGCTTCCCGCACCTCACCATCGTGCGCCTGCGCCATCCGCGTGAGACGGAAAGCTGGCTGCGGACTCAGGCGGACGCGTCCGGCGTATCGATCGCCCCGCCGAAGCGGCGGTCGCGCGAGAGATAGACCCCGATCGCCCGCCACAGCTCCTCACGAGAGAAGTCCGGCCAGAGCGTGTCGAGGAACACCATCTCGGCATACGCCGACTCCCACAGCAGGAAGTTCGAGGTGCGCTGCTCCCCCGAGCTCCGTAGGAACAGGTCGACATCCGGCATGTCCGGCACGTACAGATGCCGACGGATCATCTTCTCACTGATCGCGTTCGGCTTCACTCGTCCCGCGGCGACGTCGGCAGCGATGGACCGCATCGCATCCACGAGCTCGATCCGACCGCCGTAGTTGACGCACATCGTGAGCGTCAAGGTGTCGTTGCCGCTCGTGAGCTGCTCGGCATACTGCAGCTCCTTGATCACACTGCCCCAGAGCCGCGGCTTGCGACCGGCCCAGCGCACACGCACGCCCCACTCGTTGAGCTGATCACGTCGACGGTGCAGCACGTCGCGGTTGTATCCCATGAGGAACCGCACCTCTTCGGGAGAGCGCGCCCAGTTCTCGGTCGAGAAGGCGTACACGGAGAGGTGCTTCACTCCGGCCTGGATCGCGCCGGCGACCACATCGAGCAGCACTTCCTCCCCCGCCTTGTGCCCCTCGATGCGGTTGAGCCCGCGCCGGTTGGCCCATCGGCCATTGCCGTCCATCACGATCGCCACGTGCTCGGGCACCGCGGGGAACGCCGGCGGATAGATCCCTGTCCAGTCGAGGGGACGGTACGCCACGGCGTCCTTGTGCGTGAACGGCTTAGGGCTCACCGTGCTCCTTCTCGAGGGGTGTCCGATACGTGCGCGAGCGAGCGGATGCCGCGCTCCAGGTGCCATTGAGCGTACGCGGCCACCAGACCCGATGCCGCGGCGGTGTCCGCGTGCGGTGCCGCATCGATGACGTCCCACTCCCCCCGCATGAGCGAGCGGAGCAGCGACAGGGTCTTCTCCGCCACCCGGGGGCTGCCGGCCGGTGCGCAGTCGCCGCAGATGAGTCCACCCAGCTGCGCGACGAAGGTCGTGTGCGGACCCGGCGCGGCACAGCGCGCGCAATCCTCGAGCGACGGCGCCCAGCCTGACAGCGCCATGACCCGCAGGAGGTAGGAGTCGAGGATGCTGCGCGGCACGTGGTCGCCGCGCGAGAGCGCCCGCAGCCCGCCGACGAGCAGCAGGTACTGGTCGGAGGTCGCCTCGGAGTCACTGAGCCGATCGGCGGTCTCCACCATCGCATTCGCCGCGGTGTAGCGCTCGTAGTGCGCCGCGATCTCGGAGCCGTAGGAGCCGAGGGACTCCGCCTGCTGCACGATGTCGAGCGAGCGTCCCTGGTACAGCTGCACGTCGGCGACCATGAAGGGTTCCAGTCGGGAGCCGAACTTCGACGACGTGCGGCGCACGCCCTTCGCGACGGCACGCAGCTTTCCGTGACGCCGAGACAGCATGATGACGATGCGATCCGCCTCACCGAGCTTGTGAGTGCGCAGGATCACCGCTTCGTCTCGGTAGGTGGGCACCGTTCGATTATCCTCCGTGCGCGACAATAGAGGCGTGACCGAACCGCTCTTCACCATTCCGCTCTGGGCGGATCTGCTCGGCGTCGGCCTCGGTGGCGTGCAGGGCGCGATGTTCGCGTCAGGATTCCAGGGCCAACGACGGCTGGACTGGCTGGGCGTGGCGATCATCGGCATCATGATCGGCATGGGCGGCGGTCTGATCCGCGACATCCTGCTCGGTCAGACGCCGGCGACCCTGCAGAGCAACTGGTACCTGTTGACGGCGACGGGCGCCGCGCTGCTCGGCATGCTGCTGGCCGGGCTCTTCCATCGGCTGAACACCGTCATCGTCGTTCTCGATGCCGTGGTGATCGGGATGTTCGGCGCCTTCGGCACCAGCAAGGCCATCGCCTTCGGCATCCCGCCGGTCCCCGCCGTCTTCATCGGCGTGTGCGCAGCGGTCGGCGGCGGAGTGCTGCGCGACATGCTCATGGGCCTGCCGACGTCGATCATGCATGTCGGCTCGCTCTACGCCGTGGCTGCGGGTGCCGGCTGCGCCTTCATCGCTGTCGCGAACGCTCTGGCGATGCCGATCACCCTGGCCGCTGTCATCGGGATCGTCGTCACCGCCGTCATCCGCGTGCTCGCTGTCAGCTTCGACGTGTCACTGCCGGAACAGCGCCGCCTCTACCGCCGCAAGGTCGCAGCCGAGACCGGCGCGATCGCGATCGTCAAGCCCGGCATCGACATCTAGGCGCTGAGCGTCCGGGGCCCCTGGGTCCCAGAGCCTTCCGAGTCTGGGGCGCTGAGCCTGTCGAACGGGCGAACCACGCTGCGACAGGCTCAGCCGCCCGGGAGCTTCAGACAGCCGCGAGCTCCTGCTGACGGGTGCGGATCGAGCGGTTCACTCCCGAAACGATCGCCTTGAGCGACGCGGTCGAGATGTCGCCGTCGATGCCGACGCCCCACAGGCGCTGGTCACCGACCTGCAGTTCGACGTAGGCCGCGGCCTGCGCGTCACCGCCGGCGCTGAGAGCGTGCTCGACGTAGTCGTACACCGTGATGTCGAAGCCCTGTGCGCGCAACACCTCGACGAAGGCCGCGACCGGACCGTTGCCGTTGCCGGAGACGGAGACCTGCTGATCGTCGTCGCGCAGCACGACATCCAGCACGACCTCGCCAGACATGTCGCTGCGGGTCTGCGTCGCGAGCAGCTCGAAGCGGCCCCACTTGGCCGCGGTGTCAGCGGCGGGCAGGTACTCGTCGTTGAAGATCGACCAGATCTGGTCGCTCGTGACCTCGCCGCCCTCAGCGTCCGTCTTGGCCTGCACGACGCCCGAGAACTCGATCTGCAGCTTGCGGGGCAGGTCGATCGCGTGGTCCGCCTTGAGCAGGTAGGCGACGCCGCCCTTGCCGGACTGCGAGTTGACACGGATGACGGCCTCGTAGGAACGGCCGAGGTCCTTCGGATCGACCGGCAGGTACGGCACGGCCCACTCGATGTCATCGACGGTGACGCCCTCGGCCTCGGCACGCACGGCCATGGCTTCGAAGCCCTTCTTGATCGCGTCCTGGTGCGAGCCGCTGAACGCGGTGAAGACGAGGTCGCCCGCCCACGGGCTGCGCTCGGGCACCGGCAGCTGGTTGCAGTACTCGACCGTGCGCTTGACCTGGTCGATGTCGCTGAAGTCGATCTGCGGGTCGATGCCCTGCGTGAACAGGTTGATGCCCAGGGCGACGATGTCGACGTTGCCGGTGCGCTCACCGTTGCCGAACAGGCATCCCTCGATGCGGTCAGCGCCGGCCATGTAGCCGAGCTCGGCTGCGGCGATCGCGGTGCCGCGGTCGTTGTGCGGGTGCAGCGACAGGATGACGTTCTCGCGGTGGGCGAGGTGGCGGCTCATCCACTCGATCGAGTCGGCGTAGACGTTCGGCGACGCCATCTCGACGGTCGCCGGGAGGTTGATGATGACCTTGCGGTCAGGGGTGGGCTCGAAGACCTCGATCACCTGGTTGCAGATGTCGACGGCGAACTCGAGCTCGGTGCCCGTGTAGCTCTCGGGCGAGTACTCGTAGTAGACCTTCGTGTCGGGAATGGTCTTCTCGAACTGGCGGCACAACCGCGCGCCCTCGAGAGCGATGTCGATGATGCCCTGCTTGTCGGTGCGGAACACGACCTCGCGCTGCAGCACGCTCGTGGAGTTGTACAGGTGCACGATGGCCTGCTTGGCACCGGCGATCGACTCGTAGGTGCGGGCGATGAGGTGCTCGCGCGCCTGGGTCAGCACCTGGATGGTGACGTCGTCCGGGATCAGGTTCTCTTCGATGAGCTGACGCACGAAGTCGAAGTCGGTCTGGCTCGCCGACGGGAAGCCGACCTCGATCTCCTTGTAGCCCATGCTGACGAGCAACTCGAACATCACACGCTTGCGCTCGGGCGACATCGGGTCGATCAGAGCCTGGTTGCCATCGCGGAGGTCGACCGCGCACCAGCGGGGTGCCTCGGTGATGCGGGCATCGGGCCACGTGCGGTCAGGCAGGTGGACGTTGATCTGCTCGTGGAACGGCCGATACTTGTGGATCGGCATCGCGGACGGGCGCTGAGTGTTCTGCATGATGGGGCTTCTTCTCTTCGTCAGGGTAAACGGGCCAACACAAGCGCCGCGACGAGGAAGGCCCTAGCGCTTAGGACTCGTCGCGGCAGCTAAGAAGAAGCAGTCCGCCGAAAGGCATGTGGTCATGGTAGCAGGGATGCCGAAACCGAATCGACGATGTTGAGACGATCACCGCGAGCCCGACACTCTCAGTCATGAGTACATCGCAGCGTCGCCTGATCCTCGCCTCGGCATCCCTCGCCGGGCTTCTCGCGCTGAGCGCGTGCGCAACGGGGCCGGGGGGCTCCCCGGCACCGACCAGCACGACGGTCTCGTCCGATCAGCTCCTGGAGTCGGCGAAGCCCGGCCTTCCGAACGGCCGCGTGATCGCGACTGGCACGGTGATGGATGTCGCCGGCGATGTGCAGCTCTGCCTCGGCGCCGTCGCGGAGTCGTATCCGCCGCAGTGCAGCGGCATCCCACTGGACGACTGGACGTGGGACGGCGTCGACGGCAGCGAGACCAGCGGCGATGTCACATGGGGCACATATGCCGTCTACGGCACATACGATGGCGAGCGGTACCTCACCACCGATCCGCCCATCATGCTGGCCCTCTACGACCCGATCCGCCCGGAGGACCCCACCGGTGGTGTCGACGGCACGACCTCCGAGGCCGAGCTCACGACGATCCAGGACGAGATCGCAGCACGTCTGGGACAGGATGCGCTGAGCATCTCAACAGAGCGCGGCTACGTGTGGTTGCAGGTTGTCTGGGACGACGGAACGATCCAGGATGCCGCGGATGCCGAGTTCGGCGACGATGTCGTGGTGGTGACCTCGGCGCTGCGCGAGATCGACTGACCTACGGGATCAGCGCGATCTTGCCTCCGGGGTGACCGGTCGCGAGGAAGCGGTGGGCTTCGGGCGCCTGCTCCAGCGGAAACGTCCGCGCCACGGGCACGACGATGTCGCCGTTCTGCGCGAGCGCCGTCAACTCGCCGCGCACCTCGTCGCGGAACTTCGCGCTGGCGGGCATCGAGCCGGCGATCGCGAGGATGCCGACGCCCGATGCACGGCCGAAGGCGGCGATCGTGGCGATGCGCCCTCGATCCGCGACGAGCTGGAGCGATGTGTCGATGGCTTCGTCGGTGCCGGCAGCGTCGAGGGCCGCTGCGATCGGGGCACCGGCGGCCTCCCGCACCCGGTCGATCAGCCCGGCACCGTAGCGCACGGGGACACCTCCGAAACGTCGAACCTCGTCGAAGCGCTCCTCGCTGACCGTACCGACCACACGGACGCCGCGGAGGCGCGCCTGCTGCAGCACACTGACGCCCACCGCGCCCGACGCGCCGTGGAGCAGGATCGTCTCCCCCGGCGTCGCGCCGACGACGGACAGCATCTCGGCCGCGGTCGTGCCGGCGAGCAAGAGGTTCGCTGCCTCTGGATGTGTGAGAGTCGTGGGTTTCGCGAACACCTTCACGGCAGGAACCGTGATGTCGGTCGCGTACCCGCCGTGGATGCGGAAGGCGACGACCGCGTCACCGATCGCCGCAGCGCCGGAGCCGATGCGCGTGCTCGGCCCGATGGCCGTGATCTCGCCCGAGACCTCGTAACCGATCGGCACGGGGAACTCGAGGCCCGCCCGCGCGGCGGCCACATGCTTGGCGTCGGCCGGGTTCACGCCGGCCGCATGGACGCGGATCGTGACTTCCCCCGCGGCGGGGGCAGCGACGGCATACTCCTCGAAGGACCAGGCCTCCGGCGGACCTGCCATCGTGGCAATCCAGTGCTGTGCCATGGTTTCACCTCCGGTGTTGATCGGTGCGTCCATCATCGCGCGAAACGAGAAGACGGTGGCATTCCGCCGCGGACAGAATGCCACCGTCTGGGCCTTCCCCTCGGGTGCCCCCCGGATTCGAGAGTGAAGCCTTCGCCTCTGCCCCGCTGATCCTCACCCCCGGTGGAGAACCTGCGTGGCCAGTTGCGATCCACCCGGTCGCCGAGGACGAGGGCAATCGTTTCCTCGGCGTCCGGATGGCTCACTAGAACGCTAAGCCGTCGGCCCCTTCCAATGCAAAGTCAAACGCATGGATAAACTCGTGTGTCAGGAATTCGCTTCTCGCGCAATGTGCCCTTCACAGGAGTCGACGTACGAGGAGAAGGCAGGGGCGACACTCGGCATCATCCGGTCGTCCGCGGCGCCGGACGCGCGGCTTCCACGGCCCGTCGCGCCTCGGCCGCTGCTTCACCGGTGCCGAGCCCGAGCTCCACCTCGAGCTTCTTCCGCGCCCTGCTCAGCGTCTTCCACACGGAGGCCTGCGAGCAGCGGAGCAACTCGGCGATCTCTCCCGCCGAGAGCTGATCCCAATAGGCGAGCTTCACGATCCGCCGCTCCCGCTGCGTCAACGCCACCTCGACCGCGTGTCGCACCGCGAGTGTGTCGAGCATGTCGTCATCGCTCGGTGCCGCATACACGGTATGCACCGTGTCCATGGCCCGGGCTCGCGCGCGACTGCGGCGTTCGCGATCCTTGATCTTGTTGTCGGCTGCCCTGATCAACCAGATCAGTCCGAGCGGCTTGGCAGTATCGAGCTTCCGCCAGGCGAGGAGGAACACATCCGACACGATCTCCGCCACCGCGGAGTCGTCATCCACCACGCACTCGACATGGCGTTGCAACGGCGCCCAGAGCGTGTCGTAGATCTCCTTGAAGACAGCTTCTCGCGGGGAGCGCCCCGCATCGGATCGGCCGTTCATTCGACCAGTCCTTCGACGTCCCAGAGCTGAGAGCCGAGGATCGCGCCGGCAGGAAGCAGGGAGTCCGCCTTCACGACCGTCCGTTCGACACCGACGATGCGACCGGTGTCGGCCGAGACGAGCACCACGTCGCTGACCGCGCCATCGGGAGACATCACTCGCAGGCCGTCGACCGCTCGCCCCAGGCGGTCGTGCGTCGCGGGTACGGCCTCTGCACCGCCTGCGTCCTCGATGATGCGCAGGAGCGCCGCATGCTGGGCATTCGTGAGCGTCCACTGGCCGAGCAGCGTCGTGACCGCGGTCACGACCTCGAACGCCGAGGGATCATCAGGCATCTCCAGAGCGACGAGCGCCTCCTGCATCCCGGCCAGGGACTCCGCCGGAGGATCCATCACCGGAGTGACGAACTCACCAGGCAGCATCGGGAACTCCTCGACGTCGCCCGAGAACGGCATCTCCGCATGGGAGTACCACTCGGCATCGGCCGGGTCCCGTTCCGGGCTGTTCATGAGGACCACGTGACCGGATCCGTCAGGTTCCCAGGAGATGGTCGACAGCTGCGTGAAGACCCGTAGTTCACCGGTGCCCGCGTCGACCGAGAAGTTCCACGACGCGGTCCGCACGAAGCGCTGCGGCGCGGCGGGGCCTGAGGACATCGAAAGATCCGCCTGAGCCTCATCGACGATCTCGGCGACGCTCGGCGCCAGGGCCGCCGACGACAGAGGCGCTCCCGCGCGTGCCGTCGTCTGCGGAACGATCAGGACCGCTGCAATGAGGGCGGATGCGGTGGCCAGTGCCAGTCCGGACGCCCAACCGATGGTGACCGTTCGGTGCCGCCGGTGCGTCGGCTGACCCGAGTTCAGAATTCGATCGCGAGCGACCAGCGCCGCGGCATCGGGCTTGGCATCAGCCGCGGTACGCGCGGGGCTCGCTGCGCGCAGCATGCCCCCCAGCGAAGAATTGTCCGGCACGAGGTTCTCCACGATCACTTCTCTGACGTCAGCCCGCACGCCATCTCGGCGTGGCGCTCAGATGGATTCTGACCTCAGTCGCTTCCGGTTCGGCCGCTCAGAGGGTGCAGCGGATGTTCGTCACGGTACCGGAGGTGTTCTGATACGTGCCCGCGGAGATCGTCTTGAGCACGGTCGTCCCGTTGCGCGCCTGGGCCGTCCCCGACGAACGTGCGTTCGCCACAGACTTCACGCTGAAGTTCGAGGGAATGCTGTGCACCCCGCAGGTTCCGAAGCTGAGGGCGCTGCCGTCGGCGAACGGGGCGTTGAAGGCACAGATCTTGCCCGTCGCACACGCACCGACGGCCCGCGCCGACACGCCTGATGAGCGCGGAACGGTCATCTCCATGTCGAGTTCCGGCCACACCGCGTGATGACTGTCGAGCAAGATGCCGCCGGGCACGACATCGAGCATCTCGGCGATCTCGGGAGCCGGATCGATGAGCGGTTCCGCCGCAGCGGCCGCCACCGGCACGGAACCGATCGCGAACACCGCCGCGAGTGTCACGGTGAGCATCATGCACGTTCGCCTCATCGGGTCACTTCACTTTCCACGTCCCACATCCGGTAGGAGATGATCGCTCCCACCGGGAAGACATCGTCTGCTTTGATCGCGGTCCGCTCCACTCCGACGATCCGTCCGGTCTCGAGCGACACGAGCACCACGTCCTTGGCCCCCTTGTCCGGCGTGAGGAACTGGAGGCCGGCGACCGGGCGTCCGAGTCGGTCGGTCGAGTCGCCGAGCGCCATACCCTCCCCGGTCTCTTCGAGAAGCGAGAGGATCTCTCGGTGCTGTGCGTTGGTGAGCGTCCACATATCGAACGTCGAAGTGAACGCGGTCTCGATGTCGAAAGCGGTCGGCTGGGCCGGCATCCCGAAGGCCGTGAGCAGGGCGAGGACGTCCTCGCGCGAATCACCGGGGATCTCGGGCCACGGCGGCTCGAAGTCACCGGGCGCCATGATGACGTCGGACAGGACATCGTCGCTGCGGCTCACCTCGGCGCTGTTGTTCGCAACGGCATCCGCGGGGTCATAAGGGACACCGCGGATGATCGTCATCCGACCGGAGCCGTCCGGATTCCAGGTGAGCTCGGAAAGCTGGGGAACGACCTGCGTGTTCTGATCGACCACATCGACGGAGAAGCCCCACGACGCCGCGTGCACGGCGCGCAGAGGGACCGCGGGACCTTCGACCGCGAGGAGATCCTCCTCCGCTGCGTCCACGATCTCGGCGACCGTGCTGGCCCCCACGAAGGTGAGCGGCGTCGGAGATCCGGCGGTGGCGGTGTCCTGCGGCAGGAGCATCGCGACGGTGAAGATGGCAGCGGCCCCCGCAGCCACAGCGCCGGAGGCCCAGCCCACGGCCCGCGAATGAGGGCGATGCGCGAGACGGGCCTTGCGCAGGATACGATCGCGGGTCGCGAGGGCGCCGGCATCGGGGGCCGCATCCCGCGGAGTGCGTGCGGGATCGGCTTCGGTCAACGCACGTTCAAGCACAGCCTTCTCACCCCTCACGCTCCCCCTCCAGGCCCAGTGCGTCCCGCATTCGCTTCTCTGCGCGGCGCAACATCGTCCGCACACCTCGGCGCGGGTACCGCATCAGCTCCGAGATCTCCCCCTCGGTGAGCCCGTCCCAGTATGCCAGCATGATGATACGCCGTTGACGCGCAGTGAGGACACCCAAAGCGCGCAGGACGCTGTCCCGATCCGGTAGCTCTTCGGCAGGTCGATCCGCAGCGCCTGGCTCTTCGGCGGTGCCGGCCATGCCATGATGCACGGCGTCGAGCACGGCGCGCCTGCTGGTCGCACGGCCGGAGCGTGCCCGCAGTTCACGATCTGCCATGCGGAGCAGCCGGACGCGCCCCATCGGTTTGGCGACATCCAGGTGCGTCCATGCTTCCAGGAACACTGCGGAGACGATCTCTGTGACCTCGTCATCATCCTCGACGACACCTTCGATGTGATGCCGCAGCGCCGCCCAGTGGGCGTCGAAGACTCGTGTGAAGACCTCGTCGTGCAGCGAGTTCGGGTCTTCGCTGCGACCGGTCATCTGCTCGAGGTAGGCGGCCTTCCCGCCGCCGTCGATCCGTCTCGTGGGCTCATGTCAGAATCCGAGCCTGCCCAACTGCTTCGGGTCGCGCTGCCACTCCTTCGCGACCTTCACGTGCAGACCGAGGAACACCCGGGTACCGAGGAGCTCTTCGATCCCTCCGCGCGCACGGGCACCAACGTCGCGCAACCGCTTGCCCTTGTGGCCGATGATGATCGCCTTCTGGCTGTCACGCTCGACCACGATCTGCGCATGCACATCGGTGAGCTCGCTGTCGTCTCGCCGCGAGACCTCGTCGATGATCACAGCGATCGAGTGCGGCAGCTCGTCGCGCACACCCTCGAGTGCGGCCTCACGGATCATCTCGGCTATCCGGTCCTCCTGCGACTCGTCCGTCGTGATGCCCTCTTCGTACAGGGGCGGGCCCTTGGGCATCAGGCTCAGCAACTCATCGGCGAGCACTTCGAGCTGATCACGGGTGAGCGCCGACAGCGGCACGACCGCCGCCCAGTCCTCGCGGAGCGCATCGACTTCGAGCAGCCGCTCGGTGATGTCGTCTCGGCCGGCCGCATCGGTCTTGGTGACGATCGCGACCTTCTTCGCGCGCGGATACCCGTCGAGCGATGCCGCGATACGACGGTCTCCCGGTCCGACCTTCTCCGTCGCCGGCACGCAGAACCCGATCACGTCGACGTCGCCGAGCACCTGGTCGACGAGATCGTTGAGACGCTCGCCGAGCAAGGTGCGGGGCTTGTGGATCCCCGGGGTGTCGACGATCACGAGCTGCCCCTGCGGGCGGTTCACGATCCCGCGGATCGCGCGGCGCGTCGTCTGCGGCTTCTCGCTGGTGATCGCGATCTTCTCGCCCACCAGTGCGTTGGTCAATGTGGACTTGCCCACGTTCGGGCGCCCGACGAAGGTCACGAACCCACTTCGCGTCTGCTCAGTCATCGTGTCGCTCTCCTTCATCTTCTGTCGATTCCGCATCGACGGCTGCTCGTTCGACGAACACCGTCGCAATTCCTCGTCCGCGCCCGCGCGAGGCTCCCCCGGTGAGCACCAGACCGTGCACCGTCGCGGTCGCGCCGGGCTGGGGAACCTGACCGAGGGCCTTGCCGAGCAGTCCGCCGATCGAGTCGACGTCTTCATCCTCGAGCTCGAGTCCGAAGAGGTCGCCGACGTCCTCCAGCGAGAGCCGGGCACTCACGCGATATCGTCCGTCACCGAGCTCCACGAACTCAGCGGATACCTGATCGTACTCGTCCGAGATCTCTCCGACGAGTTCCTCGATCAGATCCTCGAGGGTCACCAGGCCAGAGATTCCTCCGTGCTCGTCGATCACGAGGCACACATGCACCGCATCGCGCTTCATCTGCTGCAGCAGCGTCTCGGCGCGCATCGACTCGGGGACGAAAGTCGCCGGTCGGGAGATCGGCCGAATGGATGCCGTCCGCCACGCGTTCTCATCGCGGAACGCGAACTGCACCAGATCCTTGAGATACAACACGCCGACCACATCGTCGGCATCGTCGTCGACGACCGGCATGCGCGAGACACCGCGGTTCAGGAACAGCGCCATGGCCTCGCTCGTCGACGCGGTGGCGTCGACCGTCACCATCTCGGTGCGAGGAACCATCACTGCGCGTACGAACTGGTCGGTGAAGTCGAACACCGAGTGGATCAGGTCGCGGTCATCCGCCTCGATGAGATCGTTCGATGCCGCCTCATCGACCATGCTGAGCAGCTGCTCCTCCGAGCTGAACGAGCTGCGACCAGCACCGGGCGTGACCCGGTTCCCGAGAGCGACCAAGCCCTGCGCGATCGGTCCGAGGAAGATCCGCAGCCCTCTGACGACGGGGGCGTTCGCACGCAACAGCCCGTCCGCGTGGTCACGACCGAAGGTGCGAGGACTGGCACCCACGAGCACGAAGCTGATGCCGGTCATCAGCACAGCGGCGGCGAGCATCGCCCACCAGATGTTGTCGAACAGGAACATGAATGCCACGGTCACGAGCACCGCAGCCGCGGTCTCCGCCAGCACACGGATGAACGCGACGGCGTTGACGTGGGCATCCGGATCGGCGGCGATGCGCGCCAGCTGACGCGCATTGCGCCCCTCGCTGCCCATCTCCTCGAGGTCGGATCGTGACGAGACGCCGAACGCCGCGTCGATGGCGGCCATCAGACCACCGAAGGCGACGAGCAGAACGGCGCCCGCGAGGAGGAACGCCGCTGTCATCGTCGACGTTCAGACGCGGCGAAGCCTTCGATGAGCTGCTTCTGGAGTCCGAACATCTCGCGCTCCTCATCGGGCTCGGCGTGATCGAAACCGAGCAGATGCAGCAGCCCGTGGGTGGTGAGCAGGATCAGCTCGTCCATCAGCGTGTGCTTCGCCGCCTGGGCCTGCGTCTCCGCGACCTGAGGGCACAGCACGATGTCGCCGAGCAGCCCCGGGGCCGTCGGGCGGTCCTCGGTGCCAGGGCGCAGCTCGTCCATCGGGAAGCTGAGCACGTCGGTCGGCCCTGGCTCATCCATCCACTGCACATGGAGCGCTTCCATGGCGCCTTCATCGACCAGCACGATCGCGACCTCAGCGTCGGGGCTGACATGCAGCTGCGCGAGGTTGTAGTCGGTCAGCCGCTGCAGCACGGTCTCGTCGACGTCGATGGCCGACTCGTTGTTGATCTCGATCATGAGAGTCCTCGTTTCGGCATCCGGTCGCGTGGTCCTGGGCGCTGGGCGCCGCGACGCTCGGCACGGCTGGCGAACTCCGCCGCCTGTTCGCGCTCGAACCTCTGCGCCGTGCGCTTCTCGTCATACTCGCTGTAGGCGTCGACGATGCGTCCGACGAGCGAGTGGCGCACGACGTCGTCGCTCGTGAGCCGGGAGAAATGGATGTCGTCGATACCGTCGAGCACTCGTGTCACGAGGCGCAGCCCCGAGGACCCCTGCGGCAGATCGACCTGCGTGATATCACCGGTGACCACCATCCGTGTGCCGAAACCCAGCCGGGTCAGGAACATCTTCATCTGCTCCGGGGTGGTGTTCTGAGCCTCATCGAGTACCACGAATGAATCGTTCAGTGTGCGACCTCGCATGTACGCGAGCGGGGCGACCTCGATCGTTCCCGAGGCCATCAGCCGCGGCACGATCTCCGGATCCATCATCTCGTTCAGCGCGTCATAGAGCGGACGCAGGTACGGGTCGATCTTGTCGGTCAGCGTGCCCGGGAGGAAGCCCAGTCGCTCCCCCGCCTCGACGGCAGGGCGGGTCAGGATGATGCGCGTGACCTCTTTGCGCTGCAGCGCCTGCACAGCCTTCGCCATCGCGAGGTAGGTCTTGCCGGTACCGGCAGGACCGATGCCGAAGACGATCGTGTTCTCCTCGATCGCGTCGACGTACTCCTTCTGCCCCAGGGTCTTCGGGCGGATCACGCGGCCCCTGGTCGACAGGATCGCCTCGCCGAGGACCTCGCTCGGTCGTGGTCCGCCGTCGCGCCGCAGCAGTCGCGCCGAATTCGTCACGTCGCTGGGGGCCAGATCGTGCCCCGCCTTCGTCATGGCCAACAGCTCGTCGACGAGCTTCTTCGCGTTCGCGACCTCCGCGGCGCCGCCGCTGAGCGTGATCTCGTTGCCGCGCACGAGCACCTGCACATCGCGATGCTCCCTCTCGAGCATCCGCAGCAGGCGGTCCTGCGGCCCGAGCAGCTGCACCATGGCGACACCGTCGGCGTAGATCGTCTCCCGTGCAAGGGGCCCGTCGGCAGCGCCCGTCGAGATATCAGCGGCCAACGAGGTTCGCCTCCTTGAGATCGCCGGAGAGCACATGCGCGTGCAGGTGCGGGACGGTCTGTCCCGAATTCGCCCCGATGTTGAAGATGAGCCTGAAGTGTCCGTCGCTGTGGGTGTCAGCGAGTTGCTGGGCCAACGCCACGACCTCCGACAGCAGAGCGGGGTCGTCGGCTGCAAGCTCGACCACGTCTGCGTACTCGCGCTTCGGGATGATCAGCAGGTGCAGTGCCGCCTGAGGATTGACATCTCGAAGGACGAAGAGGCGTTCGCCCTCGAAGACGACCTCGCCCGGGATCTCTCCCTTGAGGATGCGAGTGAAGATTGAGCCATCGGACATTCCCCTAGTTTAGTGGCTCGGTCTCGTCCGAAGGGGTGCCGCCGCGGAGGGCGACACGCCGCCCTCCTTCACAGAACCCCCAGTCGTTCGTAGCAGAGTCGACCCACCAGCGGCTGCAGATGCAGGCATCGCGCATGCCCCGCAGATGTCGAAGGTAGTGTGGTCGGATCGCTCGCAACCGGAGGCGGCGACACCCGAGGGCCTCGAGCCCTCACACGCATCGATATCGAAGGAGATTCGCTTTGGGGGGGACGTCTTTCACCGACCCTGTCGCGCCACGACGTGACCTGGTTGAACAAGATGAGAGCGACACGAACAGCGGGCGCCCCCATGTGGTGCTCTGCCGGTGGGATCGCCTCATCCTCGAGGCCGCGCTGGCGACCGGGACGGCCGATATCACCGTCGTCATCGACGAATGGGAACTCGCCAACCGCCACATCGACCCTCAACTGGTCGCGCGGCTGAGAGCCCTGAAGGTGATCCGCGCCTTCGACGACATGTCGGCGATGTCCGAGCTGGCAGTACAGCTCCAGAGCTGCGTTCCGTCGATCACCCGCGTCATCAGCCTGGCGGAGCAGTCTCAGCTCGGGGCAGCCTATCTCGCCGACGTGATCGGCACGGCCGGCCCTTCGATCGAGACGAGCGTCCTCGTCCGCAACAAGGTCGCGATGAAACGACGCGTGACCGCCGCGGGGGTGCGCTGTGCGGCGCAGGTGGCTCTCGAGAGCGGGTCACGACAGGAGGTGGAGGCCGCAGGACGACGTCTCGGCTGGCCGCTGGTGATCAAGCCCGCCGAGGGTATGGGCACAGTCGACACCTGGGCCATCGCGCACATCGACGAGCTGCCTGAAGCCGTCCAGGAGACGGCGAGGGCGCACGCGCTCATCGCCGAGGAGTTCGTGACCGGAGACGAGTACCACGTCGATGCCGTGTGGACGGGCGGTGAGCCGTCGGACTTCGGCGTCTCGCTGTACGTCGTACCGAGAATCGAGATCCGGACGCCCGGTCGGAACAACGGATCCCTCCATCTGCGCGAAGAGGACTTCCCCGAGATATATGAGGAGCTCA
The DNA here is from genome assembly GCF_023091245.1 of Microbacterium croceum. Taxonomy (NCBI): domain Bacteria; kingdom Bacillati; phylum Actinomycetota; class Actinomycetes; order Micrococcales; family Microbacteriaceae; genus Microbacterium; species Microbacterium croceum. The sequence goes on from NZ_JAHWXN010000001.1 coordinate 2,713,430, forward strand.
TATCGCTCGGGCGCGACGTCAATTCAGCGCTGGGCATCACCGACGGCATCACCCACGCGGAGTTCTTCCGCACCCGTGAGGGGCAATGGGTGTTCTCCGAGATCGCCACGCGCCCGGCCGGCGGGGCGATCTGCAATGTGTTCAGCGCCTTCGGCGACGACCTGAGAGTGCGGTGGATGAAGACCGAGCTCGGATGCGCGGACGACATCTCTCGCTCCCACCCCGATCGACCGATCATCGGGTGGGTCAATCTGGCGCCCGAGACGCGAGGAGTGATCGCGCGAACACCCGACCCCGCCGCCTTGGCCCGGCATCCGTTCGTACGTCAGGTGATTCCCGGGCATCAGATCGGAGACGTCGTCGGCACTCTCCACCCCTCGGTCTGGTCGTGGATGGCCGTCATTGAGGCGGACGACGAGGCACAGTTCATCGAGCGCATGCGCATCCTCGAGATCGAGGCGGCCTTCGACATCATCCCTGAAAGCGAGTTCACGTCATGACCACTTTTCTCGTCTGCCGCTGGGAGCCGAACTCGATAGCAGCTCTGCTCGACAGAGGCCTCGAGCTCATCGTCTTGTTCGACGAATGGGAGGCGGCGAACCGCACGTTCGATTCCGACCTCCTGGGTCGGATCTCCCGGACGATCACCGTCGCCAGCTTCGACGCGATGGATCACCTCAGCATGGTCGCCTCCGGCTTGCTCGAGGAGGGGACGGTGATCGATCAGGTCGTCGTGGTCGACGAGCGCGGGCTGCTCGGCGCCGGTTATCTGGCCGCCGCCCTGGGCGTACCCGGGCCGTCGGTTCTGCAGAGCGTGCGTGTGCGCGACAAGCGGGCGATGAAGCTCGCGGCGGCATCTGCGGGTGTGAGGATCGCAAAGTTCGCCACCCTGCCCGCCGATGTGCCCGAGGCTGTCAGCGCCGCACAGGATCGCGTGGGTTTCCCCTGCGTCGTCAAGCCGGTCGCCGGCATGGGAACGACAGCGACGGCACGGATCGACTCGTCAGCGGAGCTGTCCACCTGGCTCGACGCCAATGCGGAATCGGCCCCCTTCATGGTCGAGGAGTTCATCTCCGGGCGCGAGTATCACGTGGATGCGGTGTGGAAGGAGGGGCGGATCATCGAGATCGCTGTCTGCCGCTACATGAAGCCTCGGATCGAGATCGACAACCCCAACATCCTCAACGGCGCGATCCTGATCCGTCGTGACCTGGACCAGGAACTCTACGAGCAGGTCGAGCAGATGCATGATGCCCTGGCGGGTCCGTTCGAGTTCAGCACGGGCATCACCCACGCCGAGTTCTTCGAGATCGCGCCAGGGGAACTGGTCTTCTCCGAGATCGCGCTGCGGTGCGGTGGGGCGGGCGCGATGAACATCCACCGGCCCCGTGGAGCGGACATGCGGGAGGTCTGGGCGGCCGCCATGGCCGGGGACCCGGCGGACGCTCTCCCGGTGCTCGAGGACTCGACGGATCAGCATCTCGCCTGGCTCCTGCTTGCTCCCACCGCGGCGGGCACCGTGGTGCGGATCCCCACGGACGAGGAGATCGCCTCGTATCCGTACATCCTCGATGTCGAGCGACTGGCGAAGGTCGGCGACACGGTGCGCCTGCATTCTCTCACCGCAGGCATGACGACCGTCATCTCCGGTGCCGATGAGGACGAGCTGCACACCCGCGCGCTCGAGCTGGCCGATTCTCTGACGTTCGAGGTCGAAGTCGGCGAGGACGCTCACGCATGACGGCGATCCGCGAGATCCGGGCACTCCCCCGCCCCGCCCTGCTGTTGCTGGCGGGGAGCGCCGTCAGCAACGTCGGCTCGGGTCTCGTCATGCCCCTGCTGGTCATCTATCTCTCAGAGGTGCGCGGCTTCGAGACTTCCTTGGCGTTGAGCGCCGTCGCCATCACATCCGCTGCTGCACTGCTCGGCGGATTGGTCGGAGGCTGGGCATCCGATCGAGTCGGGCGAGTGCAGACCCTCGCCATCTCGATGGCTCTCGCCGCTGTCGGCACAGCCTGGGTCGCCTTCGTCGGGACACCCGCGCAGATGGTAGGGGCGACGATCGTCTTCGGCCTCGGCGTCGGCGCGAACGCCTCGTGGATGGCGCTCCTCGCGGAGGCTGTCGCGCCAGAGCAGCGGGCCACGGCATTCGGGACCAACTTCGGACTCGCCAACGCGGCGATCGGCGTCGGCGCGGTCGCGTCCGGACTCTTCGTCTCGATAGACGCACCGTGGACCTTCCAGCTCGTCTACCTGCTCAATGCGCTGAGCTTCGTTCTCGGTGGGCTGATCATGGTGCTCGCCGTGCGAAGAGGCCGATCCGAGACGAGTCCGTCGGAATCCTCGAAACCGGTGACGCACCCACGCGGGTCATATCTGGGGCTGCTGCGCAACAGGTCTCTCGTCATCGTCCTGCTGATCGCGTTCGTCCTGTTCCTGGTCGCATACTCCCAGCTCGAGGCCGGTGTGCCGGGATTGCTGGTGGCGGAAGCGGGGATTTCCCCGCTCCATCTCTCCATCCTGATCGTCACCGATACGGTGGTCGCGGTGGTCGCCCAGTTCTTCATGCTGGGCGTGATCCAACGGGTCCCCATGAAGATACGCATCACGGTGGCCGCGGTCACCTGGACGGTGTTCTGGGCGGTTCTCGTGGTCGCGGTCGATCTCCACGACGCCGATCTCCGTCTCTTGCTCCTGTGTGCGGGAGCTGCAGTCGCCTCTGTCGGCGGTGCCTTCTTCGCGGTGTCTGTCCCGGTGCTGGTGCATGAGGCCGCGGCCGATCACGAGCGTGGCAGGGCCAATGCGCTCTACGGATTGAGCACGTCCATCGGATTCACCCTCGGGCCCGCACTCGTCAGTGTGTTCGTCAGCCAAGGGCATTCCATGTTGTTCGCGTGGATAGCGATCGTCATCACTCTCATCATCGCGATCCTCGCGCTCGTGCCGGGCATCGTCGCGACCTCCCCACATCCCGTCACCGTCGAGGAGAACGCCGAGTCCCATGCCTGACACAGACGCTGAACAGGTGCTCCGCGCGTCCATCCACCTCGCCGAATCCTTCCGCTCCATCTGCAGAGCGCATGGGTTCCGTGAAGAGGAGCGCGTCCCGGTCATCTCGCGCCACGATCCGTCCGTCCGCTACACGAACTCCACCATCTCCGCCCTCAAGCCTTATCTGAGCGAGGCCGTCTCCGAGCGGGTGTTCCTGATCCAGCCCGCGCTGCGTCTGCGTAACTTCGCCCATATGAAGAGGACGGCGTCCATGAGCCCGTTCGGCTGCGCCTTCATGGCCTTCGGCCTGGTCGCCCCGGTGTCGGATCTGGAAGAAGTGACGGCGATGGCGTATGAGCTCTTCGACCAGCTGCACATCGCTCGCGAGGATGTCGAGTTCCGGACATTCCACAGCGACACCGATCTCATCGCGTCAGCTGTGTTGACCGGTGTCGAGCCACGGGTGTCGCGCGAAGACCCGTCACCTTTCGTGCACGCATTCGGCATGGAAGGGGTCGCCGGCCGGAACGCCAACCTTCACGTGACGTCCGGAGGCGCGTCCCGGGCGGTGGCGAATGTCATCGTCATCGAGCGCGAAGGGGTTCCCATCGGGCTGGAGCTCGCGTGCGGAATCACCATGTACGTCACGCAGCTTCATGACATCAGTCATCCCGTCTGGGCAGGTCCTGCGGCCGGCGTGCGACCGTGGGGCGTCGACGTGATGAGCGCCGACGCGTTGCACAGCTCTGTCGTGCTCGCGATCGAGGACCTCCCGGCACGCTCTCGCGGCCGCGGCGGAAACTATCGCGATTTCCTGAGGATCATCGGAGCCAACTGGGGCCCCCAGGAGGATCAGCTCGCGATGGCCGCCTCAGAGATCGTGACGGCGGAGCTCGCTCTGCGAGCGGCGGCCAGTCCACTGCGCGAAGGAAACTCCGAGCTCGGGCACGACGAGGTCGTGGCGAAGATCATCGCCGACTATGCCAGGGTCGAGCTCAGTCCCGCGGACGACGACCCGCCACGAGCGCGCTGATCGACGCCGCAACGACGCCCGGATCCGCCGTCAGGCGACGGTGCGTCACGTCGTGAATGCCATCGCCACTCCCCACCCCGACCGCGTAGTCGGCACCGGAGAGGAGCCGACGGTCATTGAGATCGTTACCGTATGCGACGTATTCGTTGATGCCGAGCCTTTCCAGCGCCGTCCTCTTGTCGACCCCTGCCGGCGCCACATCGAGGTGGGCCTCGGCGCGATGCGTGGTGACGGCGCAACCGCATCCCACAAGTGATGCGGTCAGTTGCGCGGCGTCGTGATGATCGAGCACGGCCAGCTTGAGAATGGAGTCGAGCTCCTCGAGAGGAACCCGCTTCGCACGACCGTGCGAGTCGATCCGCCCGAGGAAGACATGGTCATCCGGGAGGTTGTGCGCATAATCCCACGCTCCATCGGCGACGAACTGCGCCCCGTCACCGTCGAGAACGGCGAGGATGCGATCACGCTGTGCGGACTCGAAGGCTTCGAGCACTCGCAGCTCCCCATGGACCTCGGCCATCGCACCGTTGGCACCGATGCGTAGCGCATCAGGGAAGAGGTCGGCGAGGACTCCCGCCTGATCGCGAACCGGTCTGGCAGACGCGAAGACCATGCGCCACCCTGCCGCGTGTGCGCCGTGCACGGCCTCCACGATGCGAGCGTCGATGCTCAGGCCGTCGAAGCAGATCGTTCCATCGATGTCGAGGACGAGCCAGGACGTCACTCTCGCACCCCGGAGTCCAGGAGAACGAGGCCTTCCGCGTCGAGCTCTGCTCGTACTCCCATGGGGAGTGTCGCCATGGGACTGGTGTGTCCGACGGGGAAGCCGACGATCACCGGTATGCCGAGGTCTCCCGTGACCGATTCGACAGCAGCGGCCAGACTCGGGATGTCGGAGACCTCTGCCGGCCAGCCGACCACGATCCCGGCCGCCTCAGCGAGCACTCCGGCGTTGCGAAGATGCCAGAGATCGCTGTGCGCGCGTGCGGTCGAGTACGGTACCTGCGGAGTCTCCAGCACCACGACCTTCTCCTTCAGATCCGGCGACCATGGCGTGCCCAGAAGCTGGCACAGCACGGGAAGGCAGCCACCACCCAGCACCCCCGTGGCACGCCCCTCACGAACCACCCGAACCTCCGGAGCCTTCTCGCCGCTCCGAAGAGCGTCTCCTATCCAGTCCGCCCGCTCTGTCACGATGCGATCGAACGAGGGCAGGCGGCCCAGAGGATCCGACATCATGGTGGCGCGCTGAAGCGCATCGAGGGTCTCGATGAAGGCGCCGCCGTTCTCCCCGAGCTCGTTCAACACCGACGGACCGTAGAACGTCACGAGGTCGGATCTCTGCTGCATCGCCACGTGCAGCGAGGTGATGTCGGAGTACCCGCAGAAGACCTTGGGATTCGCCGCGATCAGGTCGAAGTCAAGAGCCGGAAGGAGCTCGGATGCCCCGTATCCGCCGATGGCACAGAAGACGCCCCGCACCGTCTCGTCGGCGAATGCCGCATGGAGATCGGCGACCCGGGCAGCCACCGGCGCGCTGGAGAACGGGCCAGGATCGAGCGCGTGCGTCGCCATCCGGACATTCAGCCCCATCGCCCGGAGCTGCCGGATCCCCTTGCGGAGGCGCCGCGGGTGGCTTCCCGCCGAGTCCGCCGACGGCGAGACCACCACGACCTCGTCTCCTGCTCGCAGCCGCGGAGGACGCTTCATCAGGCAACCGACCCGACGCCGGATTCTGCTGCGCTACCCCGGGATCTCGTCGGTATCCTTCCGAAGCTCTTTGCTCCGAAGGACGGCTTCATGACGATGTCGTCGCCGGAGATGAGCTCGAGGACGCCCGAGGCGATGATGCGCTCGAGCACGACCTGCAGATGCAGTCGGCTCACGGCGCTGCCCAGGCAATAGTGGGTGCCACTGCCGAAACTGTGATGCCCGGTTGCAGCCGGCGCTGTTCCTGCGTGCGCCACCGGGCACCGTGCGTCGTCATTGGCAGCGAGCAGATTGAGCACCACGCGCTGACCGGCCCGGATCGAGCGACCCTCGAGTTCGATGTCCTCACGGGCCACGCGAGGCGCGAAGTGGAAAGGCGGATGATCGCGCAGGACGTCTTCGATGAAGCCAGGGAGCGCATCCGCCGAAGGCGCGTTCCCGATCGCGGCGACGGCAGCGGACGCCAGCGCAGAGGAGAGCGGCTCGATGGCACCGGTCACGACCTGTGCGTAGGCCGCAACGATGTCGTCTCTGTCGATGGATCCGTTCTGCTCGAGCTCACCGAGTGAGAGAGCGATGCGATTCCCACTCGCGGCGAGCCGGTCGACGAGCTCGGAGAGCGAGCCGATAGCCACCAGGGCCACCTGCGCCTTGTCGAAATCAGTGCCGGGCGTCGCAAGGTAGTCCATCACGGCGTCCGTCGCCTCGAGGATCGCAGAGGTGTCTTCGTCGCTTGTGCCGAGGATCGCCTGGGTCGTATGCAACGACAGCGGAAGGATGACGTCGAGGTAGAGGTCGCCGCCGGAGCCCGTCAGCGCCTCGAGACGCGAGGTCGCCTGATCTGCCAGCGACGACGGCAGATCAGCGAGAACCGTCTTCGTGAGGTTCTTCGCCAGCGATCGCCGAATCAGGGATTGCTTGGGCGGGTCGGAGAACACGAGCCAACGAGCGAAGAACTGCTCGACCGGGAGCACCACTCGGTACTCCTCCGGGGGCAGATCAGCGACCCCCGCGGGGACGCCGCGTGCTCGTAGCCGATCGTCCCGGGACATCATGGTCACCAGAGCGGACGACAGGACGTACCAGGATCCGGTCTCGTCGTTCCAGACGACGTCACCGCCGCCCCGCAGCCGCGCGTACGCGGCGTGCGGGGCGGCGATGGCCGCCTCGACCAAGGATCCGGAACCTGTGTCTGACACGGTCGCGGATCCCGGGGTCACGGTGCGAGCACCTGACCGTTGAACCGCGGAACGAGCTGCAGCTCGCGGATGTCGTCGTGGGCGAGCGCCCACATCAGCCACCGCTCGACGCCGAGGCCGAAACCTGCGGTCTGCAGCGGGGAGTGATCCTTCATCTGCAGGTACCAGGCGTAGTCATCCTCGGGTACCTCATGATGAACCAGCGCCTCGCGAGCCTGCGCCCCGGTGACATGTCGTTCGCCACAGCCGACGACCTCGCCGATGCCGAACAGGAGATCCCCGTTGAGCGACGTGCGCTTCTCGTCATCGCCGTACGCCTGATAGAACGGCACCGACAGGTGGTCGAAGTGCGTGACCCACACGAACGGATCGATCTCGTTCATCAGACGCCTCTCACCGAATCGGGTGAGAACGCGCCAGCCACCTTCGTCATGACGCACCGACTGTCCGTCATCGCCGAGGTGCGCGACGGCTTCGTCGAGGGTCAGCCGGGTGAACGGCGCCGATCGCACCATGGCTTCGAGGTGTGCCGTGCCTCCGGCGTGCTCGTTCAGCTGATCGCTCAGTCTCTCGAGCGCGGCTGAGGCCAGAGCGCGGACGTACTCCTCGGAGAGGGCCATGACATCTCCGAGATCGCCGAGGATCTCGGCCTCACTGTGGAAGAACTGGTTCAGATGCGTCTCGTCTGCGTCCTCGCCGCGGAAACTCGGCATCAGATACCACGCGCCCTCCGGAGCGAGTCGGCATCCGTACTCCAGCATGAACTGCATGGAGTCGGCGAGGTAGGTGTCGACCCCGAACATGCTCACCTTCACGGGAAGGCTGTCACTTCCCAGCCCCATGGGACTGGAGATCGTGTTGGTGGTGATCGGAAGGTGCAGATTCTTCGCACCTTTCGCCGCCCAGAATCCCGCGGACTCCTGCAGGACGAGATCCTGAAGCTCGACCAGGAGTCGAGTCCTGGGATCGTCGAGAATCTTCAGGAACCGATCAGGTTCGACGACGAATTCATTGATTTCACGGACACTGCTCATTGCAGAGTTCCCCCCTTGGTTCTGCGTTGGATTCGCGCCGACGGCGAATTCGAGACACGCCGTCGGCTCAATTGGTGTCCGAGCCTAACCAGTGCCCTTCGAATCGCGAAACGCGACTCGCCGCTGTCCGACGCGATCAGATCGGTCCCCTCGAACCGCTCCGCGAGGCCGACTAGGATGGACGGACACCCACCGCTCGGAGTCATCGACGCGCGCCGTCCGTCGAGTTGCGAGGCCGCGTCGGCCGAGGTCGGGTGATCGAGGAACCGAGGTATAGGTGACGAAGCACGCGCTCTCCATGCAGGATGCGATCTTGAAGCTCCAGGAGTACTGGGCAGGCGTCGGGTGCATGGTGATGCAGCCGTTGAACGCCGAGGTCGGTGCCGGTACGGCAAACCCTTCGACAGCACTCCGGGTGCTCGGTCCCGAGCCGTGGAGCGTCGCCTACGTCGAGCCCAGCGTGCGCCCCGACGACTCTCGCTACGGCCTCAACCCGAACCGTCTGCAGACCCACCACCAGTTCCAGGTGATCTTGAAGCCGGAACCGGGCAACCCGCAGGAGCTGTACCTCAAGAGTCTCGAGGCCATCGGCGTCGACCTTCAGGCGCACGATGTCCGCTTCGTCGAAGACAACTGGGCCTCACCGGCGCTCGGCGCATGGGGGCTGGGGTGGGAGGTCTGGCTCGACGGCATGGAGATCACCCAGTTCACCTACTTCCAGCAGCTGGGAGGCATCAACCTGAGCCCGATCCCGGTGGAGATCACCTACGGGCTCGAGCGGATTCTCATGGCCCTCCAGGGTGTCGACCACTTCCGTGACATCGAGTACTCCAGTGGCGTCTCGTACGGCGAGATCTTCGGCCAGTCCGAGTATGAGATGAGCCGGTACTACCTCGACGACGCGGACATCGAGACCTCGAGACAGCTGTTCGACGCGTATGCGCTCGAAGCCCGCAGGCTGGTGGAGAACCGGCTTCCCGTCCCGGCATACAGCTTCGCCTTGAAGTGCAGCCACGCGTTCAACGTTCTCGATGCCCGCGGTGCCGTGAGCACGACGGAACGCACCAAGGCCTTCGCCCTGATGCGGAACCTGGTCCGCGACTGCGCACGTCTCTGGGTCGAGATCCGTGACGAGCTCGATCACCCCCTCGGCGAATCGCCGGTTCCACACGCGGCGGCACACGCCGACGCCGTTCCCGTGGACCCCGAGACAGCCCCCGCGGACGTGCTGTTCGAGATCGGACTCGAAGAGCTGCCGTCCTCGGAGGTCTCGGCGATCGCCGAGAGCGTTCGCCATCTCCTCGAGGGCGCCTTGGCAGCGACCCGCCTCGGCTTCGAGGATCTCCGGGTGGACAGCACCCCCCGCCGAGTCGTGGCGCGGCTAACCGCCGTACCCGCCATAGAGTCAGAGCTCGAGCATGTGGCCCGTGGTCCCCGCTGGACCGCGGCTTTCGATGCCGACGGCGCCCCGACCAACGCCCTGAACGGATTCCTCCGGAAGAACGAGGCGACCGTCGACGAGATCGTCGAGGTCGACGTCAACGGCGTCCGCCACGTCGCCGTGAAGCGGACACTCCCCGGCCGCTCGGTGACCGAGGTGCTCTCCTCCGTCTTCGAGCAGGTCGTCCGAGGGCTCCGCGCCGACAAGAACATCCGATGGTCGGATCCCGAGCTGAGCTACGCGCGCCCGATCCGGTGGTTGCTCGCGCTCTGGGGCTCCGTGGAGATCGCGTTCACGGTCTCCACCGTCACCTCGGCGCACAGCACCAGGGTGCTGCGGACCAGCGAGCCTCCCGTGCGCGATGTGGGATCTCTCGAGGAGTTCGACCGGATCCTTCGCGAGGAGAACATCATCCTCGATCGGGAGGAGAGGCGTGCGCTGATCGTCACGGCCGCCGAGAGGCTCGCCGCATCCGTCGGCGGCGTGATCGACGTCGACGGAGACTCCGGCCTCATCGACGAGATCACCGATCTCGTCGAAGCCCCCGGTCCGATCCTCGGCTCGTTCAGCGCCGAGTATCTTCAGGTTCCGTCGTCTGTGCTCACCACGGTCATGAAGAAGCACCAGCGCTACCTCCCGATCTGGGTGGACGGCGCACTGAGCAACTCGTTCATCATCGTCGCGAACGGTCCGTTCGATGAGGCAGTCGTCCGCGGCGGCAACGAGAACGTGCTGCGTGCCCGGTTCGAGGACGCGAAGTTCTTCTGGCGCGCGGATCTCGAGAAGACCCCAGCCGAATTCCGGCTGATGCTCGACAAACTGCTCGTCGAGGATCGTCTCGGTTCCTTCCTCGACCGTTCGCGACGGATCGAAGCGCTCGCCACGGAGTTCGCTGAGCTCGCTGAGCTCGCCGCAGAAGATCGTGCGGTCGTCCGAGAGGCCGGTGCTGTGGCGAAGTTCGACCTCGCCTCGCAACTCGTCATCGAGTTCTCCGGCCTTGCGGGCACCATGGCGAAGGAGTACGCGCTCCGCGCCGGCCTGGACGAGGCGACGAGCACGGCGATCGAAGAGATGGAGCGCCCGCGCTTCTCCGGCGCGGTTCTCCCCGAGACCACGCCCGGTGCCGTGCTCTCGCTCGCGGACCGTTTCGACCTGCTCACCGGCCTCACCGCCGTCGGGATCAGCTCGACCGGCAGCTCCGATCCGTTCGGTATCCGTCGAATCGCCGGCGGGATCATCGGCGTGCTGCGCAGTCGGCCCGACCTCAGCATCTCCATCGGCACCGGCATCGCCCGCGCCGCATCCGGACTGTCCCTCCAGGGACTTGAGGTGACGGACTCCGTCCGTGCCGCTGTGGTGGACGTTCTCGAGAAGCGCTATTCCCAGCAGCTCGTATCCGAGGGACACGATGTCGCGATCGTCCGCGCGGCCCTCCCCCTCATCGACAGCCCCAGCGCGGCCGATCACGCGATCGAGACGATCGAGACCTGGCTGGGATCAGAGAACTTCACCGCGGAGTTCGAGGCGCTTCTGCGCGTCGTCAACATCACCCCCGCCGATATCGTCGGCGAGATCGATGGCGGTGGAGGGACCGAAGACGTCGCTTTCGCCGAGCACGTGCGAGTCTTCGACTCCGCTCTGACGGAGAACGACGGCATCGACGTCTTCCTCACCGAGCTCCGACGTCTGGCCCCCCACATCGACCGATTCTTCAACGACGTGCGCGTGCTGGACGATGACCCCGCTGTCCGTCAGACACGACTGGGTCTGCTCGGAGTGATCGCTGGACGCGCCCGCGCACTCGCGGAGTGGGCCGAACTCAAGCCGCTGCTCCCCTGAGGGCCGCCGGCCCGAGAGTTCGAGAGAGAAGGTGCGCGCCCCCAGTGGGCGCGCACCTTTCTTCACCATCGGCCGAGAGCCACCGAGAGAACTGCTATGGCCGCAGGCCCTGCCGTCGACGTGCGCAGGACCGTATCGCCGATCAGCACGCGTTCCGCACCCGCGGCAGTGAGCTTCGCGATCTCCGCGTCGGAGATACCCCCCTCGGGGCCGACGACGAGCACCAGGTCACGCCCATCCGGCTCGACAGCCGACAGACGCGTCGTTGCACCGGGGTCCAGTATCAGCACGCGTTGAGACGACGCGCGCTCCATGAGCTGTGTCGTGGAGACCGGCGGTGACACCGCCGGCAGCCACGCCCGATGCGACTGCTTGGCGGCTTCTCGGACGATCGTCGTCCAGCGTTCGCGCCCCCTGACCGCTTTGGGGCCTTCCCACCGAGACACGCTCCGGCTCGCCTGCCACGGCACGATCTCATCGACGCCGAGCTCGCAGGCCGCCTGCACCGCGAGCTCGTCGCGATCACCCTTCGCCAGCGCCTGGACCAGGACCAGTCGCGGAATCGATGCGGCTTCCTCCGACCGTGCGGAGATGCGCACATCCACGCGAGACGGAGCGACCTGCTCGGCGACGCCGGTCAGCCAGACGCCGGCCCCATCGCCGATCGTGATCGCCTCGCCGACCCGCACCCGACGCACGACCGCTGCGTGCTTCGCCTCCGCACCCGTCAGTGACACGACGCCGCCGACCACGGCGTCCGAAGCGGATTCGAGGAGGAAGTGCAGAGCCATGGGTCAGTGCTGTCCGCGGAACCGGTCGCGGAGCTTGGAGAACAGACCCTGCTGGAACTGCGCGAGCTGCGGACCCGGGGACTTCGCCTTCTTGGCGAAGTCCTCGATGAGTGCGCGCTGCGCCGAATCGAGCTTGGTGGGTGTCACGACCTGCACGCCCACGCGGAGGTCGCCGCGCTGCGTGCCGCGGAGCGGCGTGATACCTCGCCCTTTGATCGTGAGCACGTCACCGGACTGCACGCCAGGACGGATCTCGAGGTCCACCTCGCCGTCGAGCCCCTGGATCGCGGTCTCGGTTCCGAGGATCGCATCGGTCATCGACACCTCGAGCGTTGCGAGCAGATCGTCGCCGTCACGGCTGAAGGCCGCGTGGGGGTTCACCGTGACCTCGACGTACAGGTCGCCGTGGGGGCCGCCTGCCTTGCCCACCTCGCCGGAGCCGGGAAGCTGCAGACGCAGACCGGTCTCGACGCCTGCCGGGATGTCGAGCGACACGGTGCGGCGCGAGCGCACACGGCCCTGCCCTCCGCAGGTTCCGCACGGGTACGGGATCGTGGTGCCGTAGCCCTCGCACGTGCCGCAGGGCTGCGAGGTGACGACATTGCCGAGCAGACTGCGCACCTGGCGCTGCACGTGGCCGGAACCGCCGCAGATGTCGCAGGTGACGGGCGATGTGCCTTCCTGGCAACAGGACCCCTGACAGGTCTCGCAGAGCACTGCCGTGTCGACCTCGATGTCACGATGCGCGCCGAACACGACATCGCCGAGGTCGAGGGTCACGCGGACCAGAGCGTCCTGGCCGCGTTCCCGACGTGAGCGCGGCCGTCCGCCACGTCCGCCGCCCTGCGCGGCACCGAAGAACGTCTCGAAGATGTCGCCGAAGCCACCGAACCCTCCGAAGTTCCCGGCCGCGCCGTCTCCGCCGCCCATGTCGTAGCGACGGCGCGACTCGTCGTCGCTGAGCACGTCGTACGCGTGGGTGACGAGCTTGAACTGCTCTGCGGCATCCTCCCCCGGATTCACATCCGGGTGCAGCTGCCGCGCGAGGCGCCGGTACGCCTTCTTGATCTCATCGGTGGAAGCGTCCCGGGACACCCCGAGAACCTCATAATGGTCCGCCACAATCGCCTTTCTGCGCGTGTCTGTCGTCTGGGAGCCGCGGTCAGCGGCTCGCCTCGTCTTCATCGAGCATCCGCGTCAGGTAACGGGCGACCGCCCGCGCTGCCGCGAGGTTGCTCGGATAATCCATGCGTGTCGGTCCCATGACGCCGACACGTGCCATCCCGCTGGGGGCGGCGTAGTTGCTCGCGACGATCGAAGCCTCACCGAGGCCGAACGGCGCATTCTCCGTACCGATGCTCGCCGCAAGGCCGTGCTCGTCGGTCACCATCTCGCTCATCAGCCGCAGCAGGGTCACCTGTTCCTCGATGGCCTCGAGGAGCGGATGGATGCTGCCGCGGAAGTCCTGCTCGCGGCGAGCGAGCGTCGCGGCACCTGCCATGACGAGCTTCTCCTGACGGAACTCACCCAGCTCGTCGATCACGATCGCGGCGAGCGTGCGCAGCGCCGCGTCGTTGGGCGTGTCCGCCATGGCGAGGAGGCCCTGCAGACGATCCGCCGCGTCGCTGACGGCACGGCCGGTGATCAGTGCGGAGAGCCGAGCGCGCAGCAGCGCCAGCTCCGTCTCGTCGAGCTCGACCGGGAGCGGCACGATGCGCTGCGACACACCACCGGCATCGGTCACGAGCACGATCAGGAGCCTGTTGGGGGCGAGCGCGACGAGTTCGAGGTGCGTGAGGTGCGCGCGAGCGAACGACGGGTACTGAGCGAGTGCCACCTGGCCGGTGAGCTGGGTCAGCACGCGCACGGTGCGAACCATGAGGTCATCGAGGTCCGCCGGCTCCGCAAGGAAGGACTCGATCGCCGAGCGTTGCGCCGCAGACATCGGCCGCAACTGGGCGAGGTGATTGACGAAGACGCGGTAGCCCTTATCGGTCGGCACCCGGCCGGACGACGTGTGCGGAGCCGTGATCAGCTCCTCGTCTTCGAGCAGCGCCATGTCATTGCGGATCGTCGCAGCAGACACGCCGAAGGAGTGCCGGTCGACGATCGAGCGGCTGCCGACGGGTTCGTGGGTCTCGACGTAGTCCTGCACGATCGCGCGGAGAACCTGGAGTCCTCGCTCGGTGACCATCGACTTCCCCTTCCGCTGGCACTCGGATACTCAGAGTGCCAATTCTACCGGTGCGCAGAGCTTTCCGCCGCCTCGCCGCTCGACTCCTTCGTGAACGTCCTCGCCGTGCGAACCGCCTACGATGACGAGCATGACGTCCGATCCCCAGATCACCCTCCGCGCCGGCACCGTCCAGGGAACCACGACGGACGGCATCCACCGCTTCCTCGGCATCCCCTACGCCGCGCCACCCTTCGGCGAGAACCGCTTCCGCGCGCCGCAACCAGTCGCGGCTTGGGACGGCGTGCGCAGCGCCACCGCGTTCGGTCCCACCGCGCCGCAGCTCCCCTATCCCGGGGCGATCGGCGAACTGCTCGGCTCGGTCCACATCCCCGGCGACGACATCCTCACGGCGAATGTCTGGGCGCCTGCGAATGCGGCCGGTGCGCCCGTCGTGCTCTGGATCCACGGCGGTGCTCTGGAGCGCGGCACGGCTGCACTCTCGCTCTACGACGGCGCCGTGTTCGCGAGGGCAGGCATCGTCTTCGTGTCGATCAACTACCGCCTCGGTGCCGAGGGGTTCTCGGTGCTCGATGATGCCCCGCGCAACCTCGGCGTCCGCGATGTCGCCGCCGCACTCGAATGGGTGCATGCCGAGATCGCGGCGTTCGGCGGCGACCCCGCGCAGACCACCGCGATGGGGGAATCCGCGGGAGGAGCCCTCGTGGCCGCTCTCCTCGCTCGCGAGGACTCCCGCGCGCTGATCGCGCGCGCCATCATCGAATCGGGTCCGCTCGAGGCGCAGACCCCCGCCAAGGCCGGTCGCGTCACCACCCAGATGGCGAAGCGACTCGGGGTCCGCGCCGATCGCGCCTCGTTCGCCGCCATCCCACCCGAGGATCTCCTCGAGGCCCGCCGTCAGCAGTCGGCCGGCTCATCACCGCTCGGCGGAGCGCCCGGATTCCAGGTCGCGATCGACCCCGAGAGCCTCCCGCAGTCGCCGCACGACGTCCTCGCAACGATCGACACTCCGCTGCTGATCGGCACCAACACCGACGAGTACCGGCTGTGGTTCCCTCCGGAGGCGCTCGCCGGCATCAACGAGACGAAGCTCTTCCTCGCGTCGCTGGCCCTGCGCATCCCCCGCCGCGCGGTGAAGGCGTATCGCGACGAATGGCCCGGCGCCTCCACCGGCGAGGTCTTCGGTCAGCTCGCCACCGACATGATCCTGCGCCGCGGGCTCACCCGTGTGGCACAGGCGAAGCCGTCATCGACGTTCGTGTACGAGTTCGCCTGGCCGAGCCCGGTGCGCGATCTGCGTGCTGCGCATGCCCTCGAGCTCGGCTTCGTGTTCGACAGGCTCGACGATGAAGAGGCGCACCGGCTCGCCGGGCCGGATGCGCCGCGACGTCTCGCCGTGGAGATGAACGCCGCCTGGGTCGCGTTCATCACGACCGGCGACCCCGGCTGGCCGGCGTATGGCGCATCCCGCACCACGCGCCTGTTCGACACCGCCACCACGACGGTCCCGCAGCGCCGGACGACCGGGCTCGATCTGCTCCCGCGCTGAGCGTCAGTCAGTCAGTTCCCGCACCACGGCGTCTGCGAGCAGCCGCCCGCGCAGCGTGAGAGTCACGCGCCCACGCAGCGCAGATGCGGCGTCGACCATCCCGTCGGCGATGAGTCCTGCCACCCGTGTGCGGCTGCCCTCCGGGAGCTCGGCGACGGCGATCCCCTCGGCGAGGCGGCTGAGCAGGAGCACACGCTCCAGCGTCCGGGCCTCGGCGTCCGGACGCTCGGTGCCGGCGGCCGGAGACTCGGCGGCGGCGAGGCGCTGCGCGTAGGCGGCGGGGTGCTTCACGTTCCACCAGCGCAGACCGGCGACGTGGCTGTGCGCGCCGGGACCGAAGCCCCACCAGTCGCTCCCCCGCCAGTACGCGAGGTTGTGGCGTGATCGCTGCTCGGGGCTACGTGCCCAGTTGCTGACCTCGTACCAGTCGAACCCGGCCGCTCCGAGTCGCGCATCGGCGAGCTCGTACATATCGGCCTGCACATCGTCGTCCGGAGTGGGGACCTCACCGCGTCTGATCTGTCGAGCGAGCTTCGTGCCGTCCTCGATGATCAGCGCATAGGCCGAGATGTGGTCCGACTCCAGCGCGAGAGCGGCATCGAGTGACGCTTCCCAATCGGCGAGCGACTCCCCCGGCGCACCGTAGATCAGATCCACGCTCACCGCGAGACCGGCGTCCTTCGCGGCAGCGACGGCGGTGCGCACGTTCTCCGGCCGGTGCGTGCGGTCGAGGGCGGCGAGCACGTGCGGCACAGCCGACTGCATCCCGACGGACAGGCGCGTGACACCGGCCTGCGCCAGAGTGCGCGCGACCTCGGGCGTGACGGTGTCGGGGTTCGCCTCGACCGTCACCTCTGCTCCGTCCGCCAGCCCGAAGGCCGAGACGGCGGTGTCGAGCATCCGCGCCAGGTCTCCGGCCGGCAGGAGCGTGGGCGTTCCTCCGCCGAAGAAGACCGTGTCCATCGGGCGCAGCGCGCCGGCGTCGCCGAGCACCCGGCGCGCAAGAGTGATCTCGGCCTCGAGGGTGCTCGCGTAGTCCTCCTGCTTCGCGCCGCGGAGCTCGCTGGAGGTGTAGGTGTTGAAGTCGCAGTACCCGCAGCGCACACGGCAGAACGGGATGTGCAGGTACGCCGAGAACGGCACGCTCGTGTCGATCGGCAGATCGTCGGGAAGCTGACCGTCGGCCGGTGCCGGATCCCCCAGCGGAAGAGGTCCCGCCATCAGAGCGGGGTCGCGTAGAGCGGGGAGATCGCCCGGAGGTAACGGGCGAAGAGTTCGCGACGGCGACGCTTCACGAGCGCGGGGACTGTGCGGTACAGCAGAGAGTTCGGGGAGTCGAAAGCGCGCACGGTGAACCAGACCTCGTCGTTGTCCTCACGCCAGACGAGGTCGAAGGACTCCTCGCCGCTGACGACCGAACCACCGACGGTTCCCAAGACGAAGCCGATCCGGCGAGTCTCCTCGGTCACCGAGATGACGCGGAGCTCCGCGTCGGCGCGCATGCCTCCCACACGGCCCCGCAGGTGCAGCGTCATCCCGGGGCCGACGAACGGCATCCCCTCCGCGTCGTAGCGAGGCTCGACGTCGCGTTTGCTCGGCGCGATCGGATTGCCCTCTGCATCGAAGCTCACGCCCGCGTAGGCAGGACCGGGCGCGGGACGCACGTCTTCGACGTCGAGACCGGCGGCGCGCTGGGCGGTCCAGGAGAGCAGCGCCTCGCCGGCGCTCTGGAAGCGCTCGACCCCGCTGCCGATCCGCCAGGAATCCTCCGCCGGGATGCTGCGCTCCGGCGGATACTGCATCAGATCGGGCGCGTGGGTCGCACCCACGGCCGCATAGTCCACCGTGTCGTCTCGGAAAGTCCCGCGCCGCATGATTTCCACCCTACTGGGGGTTACCTGAGCGAACACCCCCACGCGCCGCCGCACGACACATCGCCGCGCCGAGCAGCGCCCATGCGGCGTCAGCGCGAAGCCGCGGCGATCTCGGACTCGACGATGCGGATATACCTGCGCGATACCGAGAGCTGCAGCGCGCGGAGCGCCGGAGAGGCGAGATGCCAGAAGAGGTTCGACGGGCACGAGAGAGATCGTGCGGTGAAGAGGTCGCCGTCGAGGACGAAGGACTCCTCCCCGTAGAGCGGATGCCCCGGGCGCGTCTCATAGCCGAAGCCCTCACGCCCCGCCCACACCACACGCACAGGCTCGGCGAACCGGACACCGAACAGCCGCTTCGCGAGAACACCGTCTGCATCAGCGTCCGGATCCTCCGCAGGGACCTCGAAACCGGCTCGTCGCTTGAACTCCCATGAACTCACCAGCGCAGCCACGGCCTGCCGAGCGTGCACGGGAACGGAGATGGAGCGCTCTGTGAGACGCAGGCCAGCCGGCGCGGCATCGAGCGGATGACGGGTCACCCCGCGCTCATATGCCGGGAACGGCATCCCTACTTCTTGTCCTTGCCGTCGACGTCACCGGAGAGCGCTGCGATGAACGCTTCCTGGGGCACCTCGACGCGACCCACCATCTTCATGCGCTTCTTGCCCTCCTTCTGCTTCTCGAGGAGCTTGCGCTTGCGGGTGATGTCACCGCCGTAGCACTTGGCCAGCACGTCCTTGCGGATCGCGCGGATCGTCTCGCGGGCGATGATGCGTGCACCGATCGCGGCCTGGATGGGCACCTCGAACTGCTGACGGGGAATCAGCTTGCGCAGCCGCTCCGCCATCATCGTGCCGTAGCTGTAAGCCTTGTCCCGGTGCACGATCGAGCTGAATGCATCGACCTTCTCGCCCTGGAGCAGGATGTCGACCTTCACCAGGTCCGCCTCCTGCTGGCCGGAGGGCTCGTAGTCGAGCGAGGCGTACCCCTGGGTCTTCGACTTCAGCTGATCGAAGAAGTCGAAGACGATCTCACCGAGAGGGATGTTGTAGCGCAATTCCACGCGCTCCTCGGAGAAGTACTCCATGCCCAGCAGCGTTCCACGACGCGACTGGCACAGCTCCATGACCGTGCCGACGTAGTCCTTGGGGAGCAGGATGGCGGCCTTCACCATCGGCTCCGAGACCGAGCCGATGCGACCGTCGGGGTACTCGCTGGGGTTCGTGACCGTGACGGTCTCGCCGGTGTCGGAGGTGAGCACCTCGTAGATCACGCTGGGAGCGGTGGTGATCAGGTCGAGACCGAACTCGCGCGCGAGGCGCTCGGTGATGATCTCGAGGTGAAGCAGACCCAGGAATCCGCAGCGGAACCCGAACCCGAGCGCCACGGACGTCTCGGGCTCATACACGAGCGACGCATCCGACAGCTTGAGCTTGTCGAGCGCCTCGCGCAGCTCCGCATAGTCGCTGCCGTCGATCGGGTACAGACCGGAGAACACCATGGGCTTGGGATCCGTGTAGCCGGGGAGCGCATCGGTCGCCGGCTTGCGCGCGGTCGTGACCGTGTCGCCCACCTTCGACAGGCGCACGTCCTTCACGCCGGTGATGAGGTAGCCCACCTCACCGACGCCGAGTCCCTTCGAGGGAATCGGCTCCGGGCTGGACACACCGATCTCGAGGAGTTCGTGGGTCGCGCCCGTCGACATCATCTGGATCCGCTCGCGGGGCGAGAGGCTGCCGTCGATCATGCGCACGTAGGTGACGACACCGCGATAGGCGTCGTACACGGAATCGAAGATCATGGCGCGCGCCGGAGCATCCGCGTCACCCTTCGGGGCCGGGATCTCCTCCACGAGGCGGTCGAGCAACTCCTCGACGCCCACGCCCGTCTTGCCCGAGACGCGGAGCACGTCCTCCGGCTTGCCGCCGATCAGCGAGGCCAGTTCTTTGGCGTACTTCTCGGGGTCGGCAGCCGGGAGGTCGATCTTGTTCAGCACCGGGATGATGTGCAGATCGTTCTCGAGGGCAAGATAGAGGTTCGCGAGCGTCTGCGCCTCGATGCCCTGAGCCGCGTCGACGAGCAGGATCGCGCCCTCGCACGCTGCGAGGGAACGGGACACCTCGTAGGTGAAGTCGACGTGGCCCGGGGTGTCGATCATGTTGAGCGCGAACACATCGTTCGGTCCCTGAGCCTGTCGAAGGGCCCACGGCATGCGCACGGCCTGGCTCTTGATCGTGATGCCGCGCTCGCGCTCGATGTCCATGCGGTCGAGGTACTGGGCGCGCATGTCACGGTCAGCGACGGCGCCGGTGATCTGGAGCATGCGGTCGGCGAGGGTCGACTTGCCGTGATCGATGTGCGCGATGATGCAGAAGTTGCGGATCTGCGCCGAAGGCGTCGCGGCAGGCTGAAGTGGAGTGAGAGCGCGTGGTGACATGTCCCGTCGATTCTACGGTGAGGGGCGAGGATTCCAGATTCCGCGGGCACGAGCCGCAGGCACGCAGAATGGGCGGCCCCTTTCGGGACCGCCCATTCCGGGGTGCGCAGGGTTTACTTGGCCCAGCCCACGTTCTCCCAGTGGTTCGTGCCGGTGACCGACTCGAACTGCGAGGGACCGTAGTTCACGAGACCCTTGGCGACCGCGTACTGGTTCGGACGCGCCGCCAGCGGGATCGTGACGGCCTCGCTCATGATGATCTTGTCGATCTCCTTGGCGATGTCGAGACGAGCGTCAGGGTCCAGCTCGGCGTTGGCCTTGGCCCAGAGTCCATCGAGTCGCTCGTCCGCGACGCCCGGGAAGTTCTGTCCCGAGTCGGCGGGGTTGAAGATCGACTCCGTCGACGAGATCGGGTAGGGCGTACCCTGCCAGGCGAAGATCGTGGCCTCGAAGTCACGGGTCTCCGTGGTGATGTACTTCGTGAAGAAGTCCGCAGAGGGAACCGTGTCGATCTTGACCTCGAAGCCCGCCTTGGCGGCCATCGGCTGGATCTGCTGCGAGAGCAGAGCCGAGTTCGGGGTCTCCGACGGGATGACGAGGCGAACGGTCAGCTTGGTGCCGTCCTTCTCGCGGATTCCCTTGTCGCCCTCGACCCATCCGGCGTCCTCGAGCTGCTTCTTCGCCGCGTCGACGTCGAAGGCGATGTCGGCGCTGTCGTCCTCGTAGCCGTTCTGGCCGTTGAGGAAGATGAGGTTGTTCAGAACCTCGGGCTCGACGCCGAGCGGCTCGATGACGGCCTGCGCCATGATTTTCCGGTCGAGCGACTTCGCGAACGCCTGACGCACCTCGACGTCCTGGAAGACACCGGCGGTTCCGTTGAGCGTGACGTGGCTGTACGTCACGCCCTTCGAGCTCAGGATCTCGGAGTCGGAGCGTGCCTTGGCGGACTCCAGCGTGTCGACGCTCGAGTTGATCGGGATCGCGTCGAACTCCTTGTTGGCGAACGCGTTGCCCACCGTCGAGCGGTCCGTGGCCTTGAAGTTGATCGTGTCGAGCTTCGGCTTGTCGCCCCACCACTGCGGGTTCGGCTCGAACGTGATGGTCTTGCCGGTCGCGTCGAACTTGCTCACGACGAAGGCGTTGCCCGAGACGAAGGTCGAGCCGTCCGGCGCGAACGGTCCGTTGGCCCATGCCGTGTTGAAGCTCTCCGGGCTCGCGGTGAGCCAGCGCGGGTAGATGCCGCCGAGGATCGACGGCCAGTCCGCGTTCTTGTTCGCGAACGTGATGAGCACGTCCTGGTCGTTCTCGCCGGCCTCGACCGACTCGATGTCGGACCACACGTTGGTCGACGTCGGCGCGTAGGCCTCCACCTTGCCGTTGAGGGCGTTGAACATGCCCTGGATGTCCTGGTAGCCGATCGCGGTGCCGTCCGACCACACGGCGTCGGGGTTGATCTTGACCTCGACGACCTGCGGGTCCTCGCTCTTCAGCTCGACCGACGTCGCGAAGTTCTTGTCAGCTTCCCAGCTGCCGTCTTCCTTCACGACGACGAATCCGGGGAGGAACAGGCTCGAGATGGTGTTGTCATCGACCGTGCCGGAATCGAGGTTGTACAGGTTCCAGTTGGCCGGCGTCTCATCGAGCGGCAGGTTCAGCGTGCCGCCGTCTGTGATCGCGTCACGGTCTGCGGCCACCCACCCCGTCGCGGGCAGCGCCGACGGCGAGGAACCGCCATCGCCCTTGTCTCCGCCCGTGTTTCCGGGCGCGCATGCAGAGATGGCCAGCGCGACGCTGGCCAGCCCGGCGAGAGCCGCCCACTTCTTGGAGCTCGACTTCATCGATCTCCCCCTTCTGTCGTTATGTGCAGAGTGCACAGGACTCGTCCGCGGACCTCAGCGCTCGAAGCGCCCAGTCGCGGAGCAACATGATCGATGATCACCCCGGAAGCCCGCGCGCCAGGTGCGTGTTGTCCGGATCGTTACCTAGTTGTCGTTGAAACGGTGTCACGCACGTCCGATTCCCACACACATGACAACATGAGACGCAAGAACTGCGGGTCCATTCATCGCAATCAGTGAAGATATGCCGGTGTTTTGGACAGACGACGAGGCCACGCCTAAAGTAGCCAAGCCGCAACAGACCTCAGGTGCGCGGCGATCCCGCGCCGAAGGAGCTCCATGATCGGATTCATCGCCAAGCGATTGGTGAACTATCTCATCCTCACCGTCATCGCCACGCTGGCCGGATACGCCCTCGTCTCGACCACGCTTCAGCCGGCGGCGCGATTCATGGGCAAGAATCCCCCGGTCCCGCAGTCGTCCATCGACGCCGCGCTCGACAAGATCGGCGCGAACCCCGACGTCTCGCTGCTCCAGCGCACGATGGACTGGCTCGTGCAGCTGGTCACGACCGGGTCTCTCGGAATCTCCGCGCGCGGAACGCAGGTGACCGCCGACATCTTCGACCGCGCGGGAACCAGCCTGCGGCTGCTGATCATCGGCTCCATCCTCGGAGCGATCTTCGGCATCCTGCTGGGCGTCTGGGGCGCGATCCGGCAATACCGTGCGAGCGATCAGATCATCACCTACGCCTCGTTCACGGTGCTGGCGACCCCCATCTTCGTGATCGCGGTCGTGCTCATGATCGGCGCGACCTGGCTCAACAACGCCGCCGGACAGCAGCTCATCAACTTCACGGGCGAATACAGCGTGGGCGTCACCGGATTCTGGCCGGTGATAGGCGACCGGTTGACGCACTTGCTGTTGCCGACGATCGCGTTGACCGTCACGGCGGCGGCCTCGTACTCCCGCTACCAGCGCAGCGCGATGCTCGACGTGCTCTCCTCCGACTTCATCCGCACCGCGCGCGCGAAGGGGCGCACCCGCGGGTCGGCGATCATGCGCCACGGCGTGCGCGTGGCGCTGATCCCGATGTCGACGTTCTTCGCCTACTCCTTCGGCACGATCCTCACCGGTGCCGCAGTGACGGAGAAGATCTTCAGCTGGCACGGAATGGGTGAATACCTGATCGACTCCGTCTCGAACAACGACATCAACGCGGCGACGGGATCGATCCTGTTCGCCGCGATCCTGGTGCTCATCGCGGGCACACTGGCCGACGTCCTCTACGCGGCCCTCGACCCCCGAGTGAGGATGTGAGATGACCCTCGATCCCACACAGCTGGACGCGCCGGTGCTCGAACCCGAGACCGACAACGCTCCCTCCATCCCGCGCTGGCGGCTGATCCTCCTGCGCACCTTCTCCGCGAAGCGCGCGTGGATCGGCGCCATCGCACTGGTGCTGATCTTCCTGCTGGCCTACGTCGGCCCGTTGCTGTATCCCTGGTCGTCGACCGACCAGGACTACCTCGCCTTCAACAAGGGCCCGAGCCTCGATCACTGGTTCGGCACCGACACGATCGGGCAGGACATCTTCGCCCAATCGATGGCAGGGCTGCAGAAGTCCCTTTTGATCGGTCTGATCGTCGGACCGCTCACGGCGATCATCGCCGGTCTGGTCGGAGCGATCGCCGGCTACGTCGGCGGCGTCTGGGACCGCGTGATCGTCTGGATCATCGATCTGCTGCTCGTCCTCCCGAGCTTCTACATCCTGGTGCTGCTGAGCCCGCTGTTCAAGGACCTCGCCTGGGTGGCCCTCGTCGTCTTCCTGCCCCTCTTCGGCTGGATGGTGCTCGCCCGCGTCATCCGCGGACAGACCATGTCGCTGCGCGAGCGCGACTACGTCAAGGCCGCGCGCTTCATGGGGGTCGGCGGCTTCACGATCATCCGCCGCCACATCCTCCCCAACGTCGCCTCGCTGCTCATCATCGATGCGACCCTGGGTGTGGGTGCCGCGATCCTGGCCGAGACGACCCTCAGCTACTTCGGATTCGGCATCCAGCCGCCGGACGTGTCGCTGGGCACCCTGCTCGCCGCGGGAAGCGCCGCAGCGACCACCCGCCCCTGGCTCTTCATCCCCCCGGCGATCCTCCTCGTCGCCACCGTGCTCGCATCGAGTCTGCTCGGAGATGCATTGCGTGACGCCGTCGACCCGACATCGGAGAACAACCGTGCCTGAACCCCTGCTCCGCGTCCGCGACCTCAACGTCACCTTCGAGACCAAGGCACGCACCGTCCACGCCGTGCGCGGCGTCAGCTACGAGGTCAACCGCGGCGAGTTCCTCGCGATCGTGGGCGAATCCGGCTCCGGCAAGTCGGTGTCGTCGATGGCCGTCATGGGGCTGCTGCCCAGCACCGCGAACGTCACCGGCTCCATCACCTACGACGGCAGGGAGCTCCTCGGCTCCACCGACCGGCAGCTCTCCAAGATGCGCGGCTCGGATATCGCGATGGTGTTCCAGGACCCGCTGTCCGCACTGACCCCGGTGTACACGATCGGTCAGCAGATCATCGAAGGTCTGAAGCTGCACCAGCCCGGTCTCAGCACGCAGGCACTGGAGGCCCGGGCGATCGAGTTGCTCGACGTCGTCGGGATTCCTGAGCCCCGCCGTCGCGTGAAGTCCTTCCCCCACGAGTTCTCGGGCGGAATGCGCCAGCGCGCCATGATCGCGATCGCGATCGCGAACAACCCCAAGCTGATCATCGCCGACGAACCGACGACCGCGCTTGACGTCACGATCCAGGCGCAGATCCTGGATGTGCTCCAGACCGCGAAGGACATCACGGGCGCAGCCGTGGTGCTCATCACGCACGACCTCGGTGTCGTCGCCGGCAACGCCGACCGCGTCGCCGTGATGTATGCGGGCCGCATCGTGGAGACCGCGCCGGTCGACGATCTGTTCGAGCGGCCGACCATGCCGTACACGATCGGGCTGCTGCGCTCGATGCCGAACATGGTCGACAGCCGCTCTGCGCGACTCGTGCCGCTCGAGGGGCGCCCCCCGCTGCTCACCGAGATCCCGACGGGGTGCCCGTTCGCCGATCGCTGCCCCGCGGTGATCTCGGCGTGCCGCGACATCGAACCCGACCTCGTGCCCGTCGCCCCGATGCAGGCGGCCGCGTGCATCCGTTCGACCGAGATCGTCGACGGCCGACTCCCGCGCGACGAGGTCTTCTCCCCGCCTGCTCCGGTCGAGGAGATCGTGCGGGAAGTCGAGACCCGCGGCACGGTGCTCGAGGTGGAAGGCGTGAAGCGTCATTTCCCCCTCACCAAGGGCACCGTGTTCCGCCGTCGCATCGGCACCGTCCGCGCGGTCGACGGCGTCAGCTTCGAGCTCAAGGGCGGCAAGACTCTGGGTCTGGTCGGCGAGTCCGGCTGCGGCAAGTCGACCACCGTCATGGAGGTCATGGAACTCGCCAAGCCTCAGGCCGGACGGATCGCCGTCAACGGCGTCGACACCGCCACGCTGTCACCGTCCGAGCGCCGCGCTCTGCGGACCGACATCCAGATCGTGTTCCAGGATCCCGCCGCATCGCTCGACCCGCGCATGACGGTCGAGGAGCTCATCGGCGAGCCGCTCACGGTGCACGATGTCCCGGCGAAGGAGATCTCGCGGCGAGTGCGACGGATGCTCGAGCTCGTCGGTCTCGAGCCGAGCTACGCCCGACGGTATCCCCACGAGTTCTCCGGTGGCCAGCGTCAGCGCATCGGCATCGCCCGTGCGCTCGTGGTCGAGCCGAAGATCCTCGTGCTCGACGAGCCCGTGTCCGCGCTCGACGTCTCGGTGCAGGCCGGTGTCATCAACCTGCTGGAAGACCTCAAGCAGCAGCTCGGCCTCTCCTACCTGTTCGTCGCGCACGACCTCGCGGTGGTGCGCCACATCGCCGACGACGTGGCGGTGATGTATCTCGGACGCATCATCGAGTACGGCGACTCCGACGCGATCTTCAGCAACCCGCGTCATCCGTACACGCGCGCGCTGCTGTCCGCTGTGCCGATTCCGAACCCGCAGATCGAGCGCACGCGTGAACGCATCCTGTTGTCGGGCGATCTCCCCTCGCCGACCGAGTCGATCACGGGATGCGCGTTCCGCAAGCGCTGCCCCCTGTATGCGATCCTCCCGCCCGAGCAGCAGAACGAATGCGAGACCAGGGCTCCCGAGCTGCGCACGGTGGAAGGACGCGATGTGTCGTGCCACTGGGCGGAGCAGGACATCCTGCAGCCGGCGTGAGTCAGCGAGGTCGCGGGGCAGGACGTGCAGACGACCAGGTCGTGATGCGCGGTGCGTCCGGGTGGTGGATCAGCGGCGCATTGGCCGCACTGTTCGTCTTCATGCTCGCCGATGCGGGGATCCGCTCCGAGTGGTCCACGATCCTCCTCGCCGCGCCCTGGATGGCTGCCCTCCTGATCCTGTGCTGGGCACTTCTGATCCGTCCCTGCCTCGTCGTCTCGCCGGAGGGACTGACGATCGTGAACGTGCTGCGCACGCACACGCTGCCGTGGGGTGAGATCGCCGGCCTCCAGGTGCGCTATCAACTGATCGTCACTCGGACCCACGGCGCGATGGTCCGGGCGTGGGGCTCCCCCACGGTGCATCCGCGCCGAGATCAGGAAACCGACGGATCACCGCTGCCGGCCGGCCGCCGTTTCGTCGGCGTGGTCGAGGCGATCGAGCAGGCGCGCGAGGAGCTCGGGCCGCCGGAGCACCCCCGCACGGAATCCGCCACGACCTTCGCGTGGGCTCCCGTCCTCGCCTTCAGCATCGCGGTGGCGCTCGGCATCCTCTCCGCGAACCTGCTGGGCTGACCGGCACGACGGCCCGGACGGGCGCCCGCGCCGAGCGCGACAGGACGTTCTAGGCTGATCACGTGAGCGTCCAGATCGTCCTCGTGCACGGCATCCGCACGTCCGCCACCATGTGGCGCTCCCAGGTCGCGTATCTGGATGAGAACGGCTATGCCTGCACGGCGGTGGATCTCCCCGGGCACGGCACGCGGATGGACGAGGACTTCACGCTCCACGAGGCGCTCCACACGATCGATGCCGCGGTGCGTGCTGCTGCCGAGCGAGGTCCCGTGCTCCTGGTCGGGCACTCCATGGGCGGACTGCTCTGTCTCGCGTACGTCGGCGGCGGCACAGAACCGCCCGTCACCGCGCTGATCGCCGCGTCCTGCACCGCGTTCCCCCGCGGAACCAGCCTGTCTGCCTACCGGATCGTCGCGCGCGCGGTGGATCGGCTCCCGGATCGCGGGCTCTGGCTCACCGAACGCATCCTCGACGCGACGATCCCGCTCGAGACGCGCGCCGACTTCGCGGCCGGTGGCTACGCGCTCGATACGCAGGACCGCGCCCTGCAGAGCCTTGCCGATCTCGACATCGCGGCCGCGCTCGAACGCATCCGCATCCCGCTCTGGTTCGTTAACGGGCAGTACGACCAGCTGCGCGTCAACGAGAACCTCTTCCGACGGCTCGCACCGCATGCCGAGCTGATCATCGTGCCGCGCACGACGCACCTGGTGACAGCCATGCGCCCTCGGGTGTTCAACGCCGTGCTGCAGCTCGCGATCGCGACGGTGGAGACGCAGTCGATCTCATGACCGGGCTGGCTGCCGCGCGAGAGCGGTGAGCACTCCCCCGACGATCGAGAGCACCGCCGCGGCGACGAAGACCAGCCAGAACCCGCCGACGAGCGCGACCAGCCCCGCGCCCAGCACCGGCCCGATCAGCTGACCGAGCGCCGCCGTGACGTTCACGATGCCGAGGTCCCGCGCGTGGTCCTGCTCGTCCGGCAGGAGATCCGCAGCGAAGGCGAGTCCGACGGTCGAGAACGCGCCGTAGCCGAGCCCCATCAGCGCCGCCGCGACCATCGTCATCTCGAACGTGGGCACCAGGGCGATCGCCACGCCCGAGGCGGCCTGCACCACTGTCGCCGCGACCGTCAGTCGCCGCCGGTTGCCGGTGCGATCGGAGATGATCCCGGTGAGCACCGAGGCCAGCACCACGAACACCGTGTAGACCACGATCAGCAGCAGGAGGTTGTCCTGCGCCGCCGCGTTCGGTTGCCCGAGGCCGTGCAACAGGAAGAACAGGAACAGCGCGGTCCCCAGCGCGTTGCCGATGTTGGTCACCAGACGGCCGGAGAGCATCCATGCGAAATCGCGGTCGCGCAAGGATCCCAGTCGGCGCCTGCCCTCGCGGGGTGGCCGCATCTGCGCGGTCGCGGGCGGATCTGGCAACAGCAGCGCCGCCGCCGTTCCCGCCACCGCGATGATTCCCGCGAGCAGCAGATAACCCGCCTGGATCCCGAGCCCCAGGAGCACGACCAGCCCGACACCGAGCACGATGCCGACCGCCTGGCTGGAACCCACGGCCGCGGATGCCGCCCCGCGCTGCGTCGAAGGCAGCTGGTCGGCGATGAGAGCGGTGAACGCCGCCGACGACACGGCGACGCCGATCGAGACGCCGACCCATGCGGCCCCCACCGCCCACGGGCCTTCGGCGTACCCGGTGAGGACGAGGCACACGGCCGTGAGCCAGACGCCTGCGAGCGCCCACGGTCGCCGGCGTGGTCGTCCCACGCCGGCCCGATCCGACAGTGCACCGGCCGCCGGTCCAGCCACGATGCCGGCCAGCCCACCGATGCCGAGCACCAGACCTGAGGAGACCACTCCGCGGATCCAGTCGTCCTCCGGAGTGTCGAGCTGCAGCGGCAGCAGCAGCTGCACGGGCGTGAGCTGCACGGTCCAGATCGCCAGCCACGCGAGCGTGAACACCGTCATCCAGCGGCCGCCGACCTTCGTCGTCGTGGTCATCGCGTCTCCTCCGTCTGCATGGTGCGGGGCTGCGCGTGCTCTCTGCGTGCGCTCGCGATGAGGTCGCGGTACCAGTCGTACGAGGCTTTGGGAGTGCGCTCCCCGGTCGCGAAATCCACATGCACCAGACCGAAGCGCTGAGTGTAGCCGTCGGCCCACTCCCAGTTGTCCAGGAGCGACCACACGGTGTACTCCTCCACAGGGACGCCGCCGGCGACGGCCTCGGCCACTGCGGCGATGTGGCGGGAGAGGTAGTCGATCCGGTCGTGATCGTCGACCCGCCCGGCACGGTCCCGCTCCGGGAACGACGCCCCGTTCTCCCCGATGATCACGGCGGGCATCCGCGGGTGGCGGGCATGCAGATCGATCAGGAGGTCGCGGAGCGCCTCGGGCACGATCGGCCATTCCGGACCGAACCCGGTGACCGGCGCGCCCGGCGTGGGGACGATGTCGAACGGGATCGGGCTCGCCGGATCGGCGGCCGTGACCGTCGTCGGGTTGTAGAAGTTGATGCCGTAGAAGTCGATCGAAGACCCGATCGCCTCGAGGTCGCCGTCGAAGACGGGCATGTCGGGGAGGCCGAACACCGCGAGGTCCGGGTACGACCCGGCGAGCAGGGGCTCTCGGAAGACGCCGTTGTGGATCGTGTCATACGCCAGGGCGGCTGCCCGGTCCTCCGGCGTATCGTGCAGCGGCTGCACCCAGGTGTGATTGTTCACGAGCCCGACCGCGGTGGCGCCGTGTGCGCACAGGACAGTTGCGGCGCGGGCATGCGCGAGAAGCTGATGGTGCACGGTCGGCAGGGCATCGAACAGCAGCTGCCGCCCTGGAGCGAGCACCCCTGTGGCGTATCCCTGCAGCGTGGTCATAGCCGGCTCATTGAGCGTGTACCAGTGCGTCACCCGGTCGCTCAACCGCTCGGCCACGATCGACGCGTAGTCGGCGAACCGCTCGGCGCTGTCACGATTCAGCCAGCCACCGTCCTCCTCGACCGCGCTCGGCATCTCCCAGTGATACAGGGTCGGGAACGGCGTGATGCCTGCGTCCAGGAGCGCGTCGACGAAGCGGGAGTAGTGGTCGAGCGCGGCGCTGTTGCCGGATCCTCGGCCATCCGGTTGCACGCGCGCCCATGGGATCGAGAACCGATAGCGGTCGAGCTTCAGTCCGGAGGCGAGCGCCACATCGGCGTCCGGGTGCCGATAGCTGTCGCACGCAGGGTCTGCTGTCGAGCCGTCCTTCACCGCTCCGGGCGTGGCGATGAAGTCATCCCAGATCGATAGCCCTCCGCCATCCGCACGGGGTGAGCCCTCGATCTGCTTGGCGGAGGTAGCGGCAGACCAGCGGAAACCGGCAGGCAGGACCAGGCGGACGGGATCGGGGCTCATTGCGCTCCTTGACGTCGATGTCGGGATAAGGATGATTCTGCACCCGGTGCCACGCCTCCCGCGACTGAGTTTCGAGATTGCTCTGCCATTCGCCTCCACCGGACACCGCGCCACGACCTCGTTTCGCGTGATCCTGCCCACTGCTGGTAGAGTTGGTTCTTGGCTTGCGTGTGGGTTCTTCCCTCACGACCGTCGTGCAGCAGCCCTCTTCTGATGCCGACACTCCGAATCACTCCTGTACAGAAAGTGTCCACACGTGGCAAACATCAAGTCGCAGATCAAGCGCAACAAGACCAACGCCAAGGCGAACGAGCGCAACAAGGCCGTGAAGAGCGAGCTCAAGACGCTCATCCGTTCGACCCGCACCGCCGTCACCGCCGGCGACAAGGCCGCAGCTGAGGCGTCGTTCAAGAAGGCGTCCGTCAAGCTCGACAAGGCCGTCAGCAAGGGTGTCCTGCACAAGAACCAGGCGTCGAACCGCAAGTCGGCTCTCGCCAAGCAGGTCTCCGCTCTCTGAGCTGAAGCATCTGAGAAAGGCCCGTCCCGTTTTCGGGGCGGGCCTTCTTCGCATCCTCGCCGCATGTCCGGGAGGCGACGTCGTACGACTAGTCCTCGCCGAACGGCTGCCGCGTCGCGATGACGGTGACCATGCGCTCGAGCGCGAAGATCGGATCGCGCGCAGCGCCCTTCACCTCACCATCGGCCCGAGCGGTCGCCTGGATCGCCAGGCCCAGGGAACGCTCGTTCCAGCCCGCGAGGTCGCGGCGGGCACGATCGACCTGCCAGTCCTTCATGCCCAGACGCTGGGCGAGCTGCCTGCTCGGCTCACGGTTTCCTGCAACCCGGGCCATGGTTCGCAGTTTCATCGCGAACGCGGCGACCATGGGCACCGGGTCAGCGCCGGACGCCAGTGCGTGCCGCAGCGCGATCAGCGCCTCGCCGTAGCGGCCGGAGATCGCGGTGTCGGCGACGACGAACGCCGACACCTCCACACGTCCGCCGTAGTACTTGGTGACGATGTCTTCCGTGATGTCGCCATCGACATCGCCGATGAGCTGCTGGCAGGCGGCGGCCAGTTCGGTGAGGTCGTCGGCGAACGCCGATACGAGTGCCCGCAGCGCGGGAGGCGCGATGCGCTTCTTCGCCGTGCGGAACTCCCCCGCCGCGAAGTCGACCCTGTCACCGTCGCGCTTGATCGCCGGGCACGCGATCTCGATCCCGCCGCCTGTGCCGGCGCGGAGAGCGTCGAGCAGCTTCTTGCCGCGAACGCTCGCGCCGGTGTGGCGCAGAACCACGGTCGCCCCCTCCTGCGGGTGCTCGAGGTACGAGACGGCCTCTTGGATGAAGGCGTCGGAGCAGCGTTCGACGCCTGAGACGCGCACCAGTCGCGGTTCGCCGAACAGCGACGGCGAGGTCAGCGCGAGCAGCGTGCCGGGGGCGTAGTCGTCGGCGCGGACGTCGGTCACCTCGAGCGCGGGGTCTTCGGCTCGCAGGTAGTCGCGGACGCCGGCGATCGCACGTTCGGCGCAGATCTCTTCGGGACCCGAGACGAGCACCAGAGGCGCCGGCCGAGGCTCCCGCCAGGAGACCTGAGGGATCTTCGTCGGCTTCGCCCCGCCACGGGATGAGGTACGCGGAGCAGCCATGCCCCCAGCCTACCCGGGGCCGCCGACGCTCGACTCGGTCCACACCTGCAGTTCGCCGGCCTGCATCCCGATCAGAATGCGCCCCTGCTGGTCGGTGCGCAGAAGGTGAGAGCCGGTCGCCTCCAGCAGGGCGAGGGCATCCTCGCGAGGATGCCCGTAGTCGTTGCCCGTGCCCACGCTGAAGATCGCGAGCGTCGCATGCACGGCCTCGTAGAGACCGGGCTCCTGATCCGCGCTCCCGTGGTGCGCGACCTTGACCACCGCGTACCCACCGGTGAGTTGCGCCGTGCGCATCAGCATCCGCTGGGGCGCCGCCGACAGGTCTCCCAGGAACAGCGACCGCGGTACCTCTCCCCCGGCGAACTCCACCACGACGCTGGCGTCGTTCCCCGCGGGAAACGCGACAGAGTCTCGTTGCGGCCAGAGGACCCGCCACGACGTGGCACCGAGCACACCGTGAAGACCGGCCGACGCATCGTGCAGGACGGCTCCCCCGGCTTCGAGCCGGTCCAGTGACCGCTGGTCCGCCTGATCCGACGTCGGCCCGTGGAGCACCTCGCCGACGCGCCCTTCGACCGCCTCGACCCCACCCGCGTGATCCAGATCGAAGTGCGTGAGCACGAGGAGATCGATCCGCTCGACACCCAATGACCGCAGACACGAACGGAGCGCGTCGGGTTCCGGCCCGGTGTCGATCAGCGCGATGTCGCCAGCGGACCGCACGACGAGTGCGTCGCCCTGACCGACGTCGCACGCGGCGATCGCCCACCCTTCCGGGGTGCGGAGGGGGGCCAGGGGCCCATCGAGAGCGGCCAGGCCCGCGCCCCCGCCGGAGACGACGATCAGCACGATCGCAGAGCACCTTCGGCTCCATCGCCACCACGACTGCGCGCGTCCGGACAGTGCGGACGGCCTCCGCAGCAGTACGACGCCGATGGCGGCGCTCACGGCCGCGACGAAGAGCGCGCTGGGGATGCCTGCGGGGAGCAGGACCTGCGCCAGCGGCACCTGCGCAGCCGTCGTCGCCGTGGTCGCGATCCACGCCGTGGGCAGCCACGCCGACGCCGCCAGCAGATCGGCCAGCAGCGGCACGGGCGCGGCCAGACACGCGAGCATGCCGACGACAGTCGCCACGGGGGCGGCGGGCGCCGCGAGCAGGTTCGCCACGACACCGATCAGCGACTGCTGCTCCGCGAACAGCGCGATGATCGGACCACAGACGAGCTGTGCAGAGAGCGGCACCGCGATCGCCAGGGCGAGCGGAGCGGGCAACATGCGCGCAAGGCCCCGTGCGAGTGGGGGCGCGAAGAGGATGAGGGCCGCGGATGCCGCAGCGGACAGCGCGAATCCCGGTGTCGCCGCCAGCCACGGATCGACGAGGAGGATGCCGGTGACGCCGAGCGCGAGCATCCCCGCCCCGGCTCGGGGCCGACCTATCAGCACGGTGAGCATCGCGATGCCCGCCATCACGGCGGCGCGGATGACGCTCGGCTCCGGGGTGACCAGGATCACGAAGCCGCTCAGTGCCGCAGCCGAGAGCAGCACGCGCAGACCTCGTCGACATCCGCACAGCGCCGACAGCCAGAAGACGGCGCCCACGACGATCGCGCAGTTCGCCCCGCTGACGGCGGTGAGGTGGCTGAGGCCGGTCGTGCGCATGTCGTCGTTCAGCTCGGTGGACACCGCGCGGGTGTCGCCCACGGCGAGCCCTGGAAGCAGCCCGGCACCGGGTTCCGGGAGCCGTGCAGCCCGCTCGATGAACGACTGCCGCAGATCAGCCGCGACGCCGAATACCCCTTGTGCCGCCTGGACGATCTCCGCCTCACCGGCGTAGATCACGAGGACCGACCGCTCTCCCGCATCCGTCGCCGCCGCCTCGCCGACCACGCGGATCTCCGCCCCCAGGTCGAACCCGTCGCCCGGCTCCACCCCGATCCGGACCGGCACCGACACCGAACGCGGCTCGCCTCGCACGCCGATGCTCGCCGTCTGTGCCTCGAACCACAGCCGTCCATCCTGACCGACCGATGCCGACGACGTGATGCCCGCGATCACCTCCACCACACGCCCGCCGGATTCGACGGCCTCCGTCCGTGCCGGCAGCGCCGAGCCGACGGAGATCAGCGCGGCCGTCATCACTGCGAGGGTCACGATCGCGAGGCCCGCACCGGTGGTCGCGTGGGCGCGACGCCACGCGACGACGAGGATGCTCACCGCACCGAGCGCGCATCCGCCCGCGATCCACCACGTCATCGGTGCCGAGAAGACCCCGAGCAACGTGACGGCCCACGCTCCGACGGCGACCGGCAGCAGACGCACATCCGACCGCGTCACGCTCCCGCCGGTTTCACTCGCATCCGGCCACGCTAAGACGCAGCAGGGACCTCGCGCGCAAGCGATTGCGCGACCACCGGAGAACCTCTCGTCGACGTCAGCCGTGCAGACGGAGTCGGGTGTCGTCCCGTTCAAACAGGTTCCGGCGACCGATTTCGACAGCGAGAACCTCGGCCAGACGCAGGCGGCTCGCAGCGGCGGCGGCTCGATGTGGGTCTCATCGAGCCGCCGCCGGATCCGCAGCGATCAGTCGCCGCTGCCGACCATGGCCGGCAGCGGAGCCGTCGCCCGGTGCCAGTCGAGGATCTGCTCCCCGGTCATGAAGACCGACCGCTCGTCGTTGCGGATATGGGTGAGCGCCTGATCGAAGTAGGTCAGGCGATGCGGCGCGGCCATGATGTACGGGTGCACCACGAGGGCCATGACGCGGGCGGATTCCTCCGCATCCTCGGCGAGCTGATTGTACTGATCGGTGGCGCGCTGGAGGTACTCGCGCGCCGGATGGTGCTGGATGAGCATCATCGCCACGTCGTTGCACTCCTGGGTGTACGGGATGCTGGTGAGCGGCGTCGTCTCGGTGCGCAGTTCAACGGGTTCATCGTCGAGCACCCAGTCGCAGACGTACTCGTAGCCGTTCTCCACCAGGATCTCCGGCGTCTCCCAGGTCTCGGTCAGCCCGGGACCGAGCCAGCCACGCGGATCCTTCCCTGTCACAGCCCGGATCGCTTCCGTGGTCCGGCGGATGTCCTCGCGCTCGTTCGGGACCTTCTGCATGTTCTTCTGCCCATAGCCGTGGCCCATGAACTCCCATCCGCGCTCCAGAGCGGCGTTCGAGATCGCCGGGTAGGTCGCGACAGCGCTCCCATTCACGGCGAGGACGACGGGGATTCCATGGGCGTCGAGCACCTTCAGCAGCCGCCAGAACCCGACCCGGTTGCCGTACTCGTGCCAGCACCAGTTCGGCACATCGGGCGTGGGCACGCCGCCGGCGGGTGGCGTGAGCACGGTGCGAGGCATGGGCTCGTCGTCTTTCCATTCCTCGATGTTGACGATCACCCAGACAGCCACCTTCTTGCCGTCCGGCAGCGTGCGGTGCGGCCGCTCGGAGATCGGGCTGTAGTCGAGACGTTCACTCGGTCTCATGATTCCTCCTAGTCGGTGATGGAGATGGACAGGGTCGGGAGTCCGGTGATGTGCACCGTGACGCGGTCGCCTGATTCGATCGCGGACACGCCTGCCGGAGTACCGGTGTAGATGAGATCCCCCGGCTCGAGGGAGTAGAGAGCGCTCAGCTGAGCCACGATCTCCGGCACGCGCCAGATCATGAGGTCGAAGCTGGTGCGCTGACGGGGTTCGCCGTTGACGGCCAGCACGAGGGCGCCGGTGTCGATTCCCGCGACCTGCGCGCGCGGGACGATCGTGCCGCACGGCGCAGACCGATCGAACGACTTGCCCGGTTCCCACGGGCGGGCCTGCGTCACCGAGGCCCTCTGCAGGTCCCGACGCGTCAGATCGATGCCGGCCGCGAAACCGAACACGGCATCCATCGGATCGCCGGACGGATCGGGGCGCTCCCCTATCGCGATCACGAGCTCGCCTTCGTACTGCAGATCCGCGGTCGCGGCGGGATAGGGGATCTCCGCACCGTCGAGTTCGATCGCATCCGAGGGCTTCTGGAAGAAGAAGGGGTCATCACGTTCGTCCCCCTCGCGCATCTCTCGGATGTGGTCGACGTAGTTGCGTCCGACGCAGTAGATCCGGCGGACGGGGAACCCCTCGTCCGAATCAGCGATCGGTACGAGCTTCTGGTCGGTGGGCCACAGGGATTTCAATGTTCACTCCTCTGAACGGTGGTGGATGCGAGCCGACTGAAGTCGACGTCGCGGAGGACGAGCGCCAGGACGGCCGAGACGACGGACAAGCCGGCGATCTGGATGAGACCGGCGACGTTCCAGCCGGCAGCACTCACGATCAAGCCGAACAGGAGTCCGGCGAACCCGGCCGGGATGTAGATGCAGCTCGTGAAGAGGCCAGACGCGCGAGACGAGTGGTCTTCGCTCATGCTCTTCACCAGCGCGGTCGCCAGACCGACGTAGATGCCGGAGCTCGCCACCAGCCCGAAGAAGAACGACCATGTGGCGTGCCACGCGAGGTCCGTCGGTCCGGCGAACAGCGCGACACCGCAGACGGCCTGGGCGATGCTCAAGACGAAGATCACTCGCTTCGGATTGAACCTGTCGATCAGGAGCCCGCCCAGGGGCGAAGCGAAGGCAGCGAGCCCCGACAGTCCGATGGCGAAGGCGGCTTCGGCACTGCTGAAGCCGAGATGCTCGATGGTGAAACTCGCGTACATTCCGATGTACCCGAAATCGATCAGACCGAACAGAATGGTGATCACGCCCAGGATGAGCGGGTTGCGGCTGAGGAAGGTGGTCGAACCACCGATGTGATGCGCGATCTCGGTCGAGGACCGCTGCTCCGTGAATCGTGATCGCACTCCCACCCACACGAGCAGCGCGGCGATGATCCCGATGACGCCGAACGCGATCATCGGAGCGCGCCAGGTGTCGAACTGCTCGTGCAGCAGGACGCCGAGGTTGGGTCCGATGAGCGACCCGGTCGCGAAGGCGACGTTGACCGACCCGATCGCCACTCCGCGTCGGCGAGGGAAGGCATGCGACGCGATCGTGAGGATGGCGACCAGCTGCAGCGCCTCGCCGACGCCGGAGAGCACCCGCCAGGCGACCATGTCCCAGAATCCAAAGCTCATGACCGTCAGCACGGTCGCCGCGGAGAAGAGGATCGTGCCGAGGATGAGCACGTTCTTGCGGCTCCAGCGACGCAGTGCGATCCCAGCGGGAATGCCGGTCAGGCCCATTCCCAGCGCGAACAACGTCGACTGAAGTCCCGCCTCGGGCAACCCGAAGCCGTATTCGAGGCGGACCTCCGGCAGGAGCACCGGGAAGACCATACGATCCATCGCATTGACGGAATAGGCGACCAGTATCAGCAGGAACATCAGCACCGAGGCGCGCGGACCGGTCGTCGCCGGCGCTCTCTCCGAGGTACGGGATCTGTCCGCGCGGCTTTCGGTCACGGGGATGTGATTGTGGCTCATCATCGTCGACTGCCTTTCATTTCCAGGGTCAGTTGTCCGTCCACGTACCGGCGTCACGGGCGCGCCGGACGAGGGCGTCTCGTCGTTCGTTCGCAGAGGAGATCGCGTGCCGCGCGGAGTCCTGCACGAGGGCGCCGGAGCGCATCAGGACTCGTCCATCGCAGATCGCCGTGCGGATCGCGGAGGAGGTGCCGTTGTAGATCAGGCTCTCGACGAGGTCTCCACTCGGGAGCAGGGAGGAGTGGGAAGCGTCGAGCAGGAGCAGGTCGGCCCTCTTGCCCGGGAGCAGGGATCCGGTGAGGTCCTCGATCCCGAGGTCACGAGCGGCGCGGATGGTCGCCATCTCCAGCGCGATCCGCGGTGTCAACGTCGCACGCCCGCTTCGCGCGTGCTCGGCGGACAGAAGCGCGCGGAGGGTGCTGAGAACGTCGGCATTCGCCGGCATCGCCAGGGTGTCGACCGACAGGGAGGTGAGTGCTCCGGCCTCGAGGAACTCGGTCACCTGGGGGAAACCCATCGTGCGCATCTCCGAAAGCGGGCTGACGGAGATCTTCGTCCCGGTACGCGCGACGGCTTCCACGTCGGCTGGCGACGCGTGGATCGCATGCACCACCTGCACATCGGGTCCCAAGAGCCCCTCGCGGTCGAGTCGAGTAAGCCCGCAGGAGGTGCAGCCGTTCTCCCGAAGACAGCGGTCGCAGTGCATCGTGATCGGCATGCCGCGCTCGCGGGCGCCCCGCCATTCCCGCTGCGACAGGTCGGTGGATGTCCGATACGGACCGCGCAGCGCGACGCCGAAGTGGATGCGGTGATCCAGACGCGCGGCAGACCATCTGGCGCGTGCGGCGTCGAGTCCCTCGAAGTCCATCATCTCCGTGGCAGCGGACGAATCGCGGGGACCGTAGGAGAAGCGGCCCCGGAGGCCGGAGTCGATCTGCGCCTGCAGGTTGGCGTCGACATCCCCGGCGTCGCGGACGTTGTGGTCCCAGTTATGCACGGTGGTTATGCCGTTCTGCACCGCTTCGGCCAATGCGAAACGTGCCGACCAGTAGAAGTCGTCGAGGTCGAAGTGCGGTGCGATGCCCCGCTTGACCGAGAAGTAGTCACGTCCCGGCGCATCGCCCACGGTGCCTCGGAGCAGCGAATTCCACAGGTGCCAATGCGTGTCGATGAAGCCCGGCATCGCGATGTGGCCGGTCGCGTCGATCACCTCCACGCCCGCGGGAGCGGTGAGCCCCTGCCCGATGGCCGCGAGGACACCGTCGCGGATGAGGACGTCGCCCCTTCCTTCCGGAACATCCGCCTCCAGAGAGAGGATGTGGGCGTTGCGCAGGAGCAGGTCTGAACGTTCAGGAAGCATTTTTCACCAGGAGGACGAGGAACACGATGAGTCCGAAGGTCACGACAGACCAACGGAGGAGGGGGACAGGAAGACGACGACCGAATGCCGCGCCCAGCCATCCGCCGAGCAGGCCGGCGATGGCGATGACGGCGGCAGCCGGCCACGCCACGGTGGCGAAGGTCGCGAAGTACACCAGGGAGACCGCACTGGCCACGACGGAGAGGACGCTCTTGAGCGCATTGACTCGATGCAGGGTCTCGTGCAGGGCGATGCCGAGCACACCGAGCATCATGATGCCGAGACCTGCGTTGAAGTAGCCGCCGTACACGGCGACACCGAGCTGGCCCAGGCCTGCCCAGCGCAGCGCTTCGCGAGGGCGAGCGGACGCCGAGGCCGAGAGCGCCGACCTCCGGACCAGTGAAGTGAGCATCGGTTGCGCGGCGAGCAGGAGCGTGGAGCCCAGGACGAGCCACGGGACGACAGCGGTGAACGTGCGCTCGCTTCCGAGGAGGAGGAGCGCGGAGCCGAACACTGCGCCGGCCACCGTGACGATGCCGAGAACGACGATGCGCCGACGTTGGCCGATGAGCTCACGCCGATACCCCCACGCTCCGCCCAGATAACCGGGCAGCGCGGCGACCGTGTTCGTGATGTTCGCGATCACGGGCGGGTACCCCAGCGCCAGCAGAGTCGGAAACGTGACGAGAGACCCACCGCCGGCGATCGCGTTGATCGCGCCGGATGCCGTACCCGCGAGTGCCAGCAGCACCACCGTTTCGAACTCCATCGACTACCTCCGAACACGATGGTATGCATTGCATGCAAAAAGTGCAAGCACGAATTACGCATGCGATGTATGCTCGACGGATGAACAGATCTGAGACCGCGGTGGGATCGACTCGATCGGTTTATGACGTCATCTGGTCTCGATTCCTCGATGGCTCGTACACGTCCGGCGAACGTCTACGAGAGGCCGCTCTCGCAGAGGAACTCGGCGTCAGCCGCACTCCCGTGCGGGAAGCACTCGGACGGATGCTCGCCGAGGGGCTGGTCTCGCCCGTCGCTCGTGGAGTGGTCGTCGCGGGGCTGGACCACGACGCCATGCGGCGACTGTTCGACTTCCGGCGCGACCTCGAAGGGTTCTCCGCTGCGCTCACCGCCGACCGCGTACGCGCGGGCCTGATCGCTCCGGTGTGGTTCAAGGATCTCGAGCAGGCGGCGGACGACTTCGCCGATGCGGTGAGCCGCGGAGACTCGGCGGCGGCCACGACGTCGAACATGCTCTTCCACGGCCTCATCGTCGAAGCGAGCGGGAATGAGTTCCTCGCCGATGCGCACCGTCGCGCCATCGCCCGCCTCGCGGTGTCGACGGCGCTCAACCTCGAGCGCGCGGAATGGGCTCTCGAAGCGGCGCGGCAGCACGATCTGATCGCCAAGGCGTTGACCAATGGCGACGCGCAGACTGCCCGTGAACTCGCTGAGGCGCACATCCACGGGGCGAGCCGCGTCTTCGACGGCCTCTGAGGCAGTCGCTGTTCTCACCGCGCCGTGGAACTCCCGACCACCTCACTCACGGGGCGGCGGCGCAGACGCCTGTGCCGTCGGGGCGATTCACACACAGGCGACTTCCCTCGTCGGCCAGCCCGGAGAGCGCGGACAGGCGACTTTCGAGCTCAGCCTCGGTGGCATCCCCCGCCAACACGAGCGTCGTGCCGCGTGGCGTGCTCACCAGTGAGGTGACGTCGCCGTCTGCGAGCAGGTCACCCGCGGACGCGACGATGTCTCCGAGTCTCGACGGTGCCGCCGACACGCTGAGCGACGGCTCATCGGGGTCGCCCACGGTCACCGTCAGCGTTGTGAAGGCCACCGATTCGGGACGTGCCGACAAGGCCGCCGCCGTGGTTGTCGCCTGCGCCACGGAATCGACGAAGAACTCGGTCCGGTCGTCATCTGTCCACACGTTCCGCACGCCCGAGACGTCCGCAGGCGCCACCGCACCGAGCAAGGTACGAGCCGAATCGCCGGATGCATCCGCGCCGAGCAGAACGAGCGGGCTCGCGAAGACGACCACCAGAGCTACCGCCGTCGCGGCACTGAGCGCCTGCGCTGCGGCGAGATCCGCTTCTGTCGCGAGCGTGAGCTTCAGCCGTCCGGGCTCGGCGCGCAGACCGGTGACAGGCACCTCGTTCGACACCGCGTGCCAGACCTGTTCGACGCCGTCGACCCAGACGCCCGCGTTCCCGTCGATCCGTACCCGATCCTCCGCAGCGATCGTCAGATGCAGGTTCGCTCCGCCGGTGACGTCGTCGAGCAGCACGGGAACGGTGCGGGCGAGGTCGAAGGCTGCGACGGGGCTGCCGGCGTCCGAGAGGCGGATACTCACGGCCGTGACGACCTTCGCCTCGGTGCGCGCGCTGAGGACGACGGAGTCGACTCGATCGTCATCCACAAGATCGAGCCCGCGTGCCATCGCACCGGTGCTGATCTCGGCATCCGCGAAGACGGGAACGGTCAGATCGGCGGCCTCGACGGTGATCCGCACATCGTCAGCGTCATGTTCGCGCGCGAACTCGCTCAGACGGCCGACCAATGCCACTAGCTCGTCAGCGGAGGCACCGTCACGCGCCCGCACCTCGGCGCTCAGCCCGTCCGTGAACGGCATGTTGTCGGCGGTCGAGAGCTCGAACCCGCCGACCGCGTCGTCTTCTGCGAACGCCGCGCGAAAATCCGCGTGCAGAGCGGATCCGCTGCAGGCGGTGAGAAGCACCGCCGTGACCGCCACGACAGCACCGATCGCACCGAATCGCCGCGCCCACTGACTCGTCGCCCCCATGGCTCTCAGCGTATCGAGACGAGCGCGGCCGAACGTTCAGCCCGCCGTACCCGCGTACATCTCCCCCACCGGTACGGCGACCGACAGCACGTTTCCCGGCTGCGCGAGCGGGCACGCCCATGCGGGGTCGTACGCGCAGGAGGGGTTGTACGCGAAGTTGAAGTCGAGCACGATCGTGCCCGCCGCGGCATCCGATCCGAGGTCGGCACCCTTGATCGTGTCGATCAGATAGCGTCCACCGCCGTAGGTCCCGCCCGGCCGGCCGGCGAGCGCATCGCGCACGGGGATGAACAGCCCGCCACCGTAGGACTTCAGTCGCCAGACGTCGAGCGCGCCGACATCCGGAACCTCGACGATGCCGATCCGCTCGAACGGAACGATGCCGTCGGTCCCGGTCGCGAAGTCGAACCCACCGGGTTCGGCCTCCAGGATGGGCAGCTCGAAGC
The DNA here is from genome assembly GCF_023091245.1 of Microbacterium croceum. Classification (NCBI taxonomy): domain Bacteria; kingdom Bacillati; phylum Actinomycetota; class Actinomycetes; order Micrococcales; family Microbacteriaceae; genus Microbacterium; species Microbacterium croceum. The sequence goes on from NZ_JAHWXN010000001.1 coordinate 2,755,340, forward strand.
GCCACTGCGGATCGTACGAGGCAATGGGCAGTCCCTCGAAGAGAGCTCGATCCGCTGCCGACAGGGCTGTCGCGGGATGGTGGAGCATGAGCTCGTCCCTCTCGATCCGCCACAGTTCGTGCGCCTCTTCCGGGGAGTCCGACTGCCGCACGGCGGCATACAGGGCGAAGACACGGCGGCGCCAGTCGACGACCTCGGCGGCGGTACGGGCATTCGTGAGCGTCATGCTCTCCAGGCTACGGGCCTGAGGGCCGAATCGACCTCGACGTTCCCGCCCCGCGATCAGACCCGGGCTCCTTCGCGGATCGCCTCCAGCAGCTTCTCCCCGATGCCCGGCACGGCCAGGAGGTCGTCGACCGACTGGAATCTGCCGTTCTCCTCGCGCCATGCGATGATCCGTTCAGCCAGCGCCGGACCGATGCGCGGCAGGGTCTCGAGCGCCGACTGGTCCGCGGTGTTCAGGTCGATCCGGTCGTCGGCAGAGCCCGTGGAGGGCGCACCGGGCTCGGCTCGGGCTCCCACGACGGGCACCACGATCTGCTCTCCATCGGTCAGGACGCGCGCCAGGTTGACCGCAGTCAGGTCGGCGTCATCCGTGGTCCCTCCGGCGGCTGCGACCGCGTCCACCAGACGGGCATCGAGGTCGAGCACGTACAGCCCCGGGCGCTCCACCGCTCCCAGCACGTGCACGTAGAGGTCCCCGCCGGGTGCCGGAGATGCAGCGGACGCTGTGAGAGGGACGGATTCGCTCGGGGCGGCCTGCCCCCGCATGATGCCCAGGCCGACTGCTGTCGAGAGCACGACGAGCCCCAGCACCACTGCCGCTCCGATACTCAGTCGCAGCCGATGCGGGCGCACGCGCGACACCTCACCAGGAGACGCTTCTGAGGAGACCATCCCGCCAGGCTACGAGCACCCGGGCACACTCCGTCCCCTCCGCACCCGGGGCGGTGCATAACCGCACTCGCGCGACGGGCGTGCAGACGGAGTCGCCGGCATTCGACTCTGCGGCGGTCGATCGTTACGGCTCTGTTGCCCATCTCCTCGTTTCCCCCGTTACCGTCGAAAGAGGAGGTGGCACGAATGCGACGGATGACAGCGATCGCGCTGCTCGGCCTCGCGATGCTGCTCAGCGGTTGCGGGCTGGTTCCCGGCATCGGTCCCGACCCCCGTAGCGAGGCGACGCCCGTCGCCGAGGTCGCCTGCCCCGAGACGTATGAAGACGGCTACGCCGAAGGCGGTCGGGTCCCGGAGGGCTTCACCGCGGTCGCCGTGCTGAGGTGCGACCCCTACGCTTCCCAGGACGATGCAGAGGGAACATGGTCCGGTGTGATCCTGGAGCGACTGGAGGGTGACCTGGGACCCGTGCTCGCGGCCCTGGCACAGCCCAGCGATCCGCACTCGCTCGGCCCCTGCCCGGCGATCGCCTACGTGGTGCCCGAACTCTGGCTCGAAGGCGACGACGGAACAGTGATCCGTGTCGCGATCCCGACCGACGGCTGCGGCGCCCCCAAACCCGTCGGTCTGGAAGCGGCGCTCGCGGCGTTGGACGCGGCGGAGAAGACGTTCACCGCGACGTCTCTCGTCGATTCGCGCGCCGCGAGCTCGGCCGGGTGCGACACGCAGCCACAGTTCCTGGTCATCGCTGGTCTGGACGACATCGATCTGCAGGATACCGAGCAGCTGCGACCGGGGAGCACGCCGCTCCCGGACGATGCGGTCATCCCGATGGCGATGCCCTCCTGGCCGGATGCAGACGCCATCACCGGCGCACGGCTCTGCGACTACGCCGCAGTGTCGTCGACACCGCGCACGTCGGGCGCGGACACGACCACGTTCGTCGCCGTGCGGGAGCTGGACGCCGACACCGCACGGGAACTCACCGCCCTCGCACGTACGGCACCGTCGGAGGCACGCTCGTGCACGGCCACAGCGACCGCCGTGGCCGTCATCCACCTGGAGCACACGGGCGGAGAAGTCGCCGCGACGGTCGAACTCGACGGATGCACGCGCCTGATCGACCCTGGCATGCGGGCACGTACCGCCCCCGCCGAGCTGTTGGCGCTGCTGGCCCCGGAGACCTGAACGCCGGCCCCGCCATCGATCTGGCGGGGCCGGCGCGCGAGCAGGGTCGGCTCAGCCCTTGACGGCGATGCTGACGATCTTCGGTGCGCGCACGATGACCTTGACGATCTCGCGATCGCCGATCGACCGGATCACGCGCTCATCTGCCATCGCCAGCGCCTCGAGTTCGGCCTCGCCGATGCGCGCAGGCACCTCGAGCTGCGCCCGCACCTTGCCGCCCACCTGCACGACGGCTGTGATCGTGTCTTCGACGAGCAGAGCCGGGTCTGCAGAGCGCCAGGTGACGAGACCGACGGACGGCTCGTGGCCGAGGATCTCCCACATCTCCTCCGCGGTGTGCGGAGCGATCAGGTCGAGCATCACCGCGACGGTCTCGGCCGCCTCGCGCACGGCAGGGTCTGCCGCGCCTGCTCCCCCGTCGATGGTCTTGCGGGTGATGTTGACGAGCTCCATGAGGCGTGCGACCAGCACGTTGAACTTGGTCTGCTCCACGAGTGCCGGCGCTTCAGCGAGCATCTTGTGCGTCGCACGACGCAGCGCGGCGTTGCCGCCGTCGAACACCACGTCGACGGGGCTGGAGACCTCCCCGGCGATGCGCAGAGCGCGCGCCAGGAACTTCTGCGCACCGGTCGTCGAGACGTCGGCCCAGTCCTTGTCGTCTTCGACAGGACCCGCGAAGGCCAGGCCCACGCGCAGCGCGTCAGCACCGTGAGCGTCGAGCTCGTCCTGGAACAGCACCAGGTTGCCCTTGCTCTTCGACATCTTCGTGCCGTTCAGGATCACCATGCCCTGGTTGATCAGGTTCGAGAACGGCTCCGTGAAGTCGATCAGGCCCATGTCGAACAGCACCTTGGTGATGAAGCGCGCGTAGAGCAGATGCAGGATCGCGTGCTCGACACCACCGATGTACGAGTCGACGGGGGCCCACCGGTCCGCCTGAGCGGGGTCGAACGCGACGGTGTCGCTGTTCGGCGACAGGAAGCGCAGGAAGTACCACGAGCTGTCGACGAAGGTGTCCATGGTGTCGGGGTCGCGCAGCACCGGGTCGCCCGTCTCAGGATCGGTCGTGCGCACCCAGCTCTCCGCCCCGCCGAGGGGTGAGGTGCCCTTCGGCGACAGGTCGAGTCCGTCGACGCTGGGCAGCTTCACCGGCAGCTGGTCCTCGGGGACCGGGATGATGCGGCCGTCATCGGCATGCAGCATCGGGATAGGAGTGCCCCAGAAGCGCTGGCGCGAGATCAGCCAATCGCGCAAGCGGTAGTTCTTCGCCGCCCGTCCGGTTCCTCGGGATTCCAGCTGCTCGATCGCCCGCGCGATGGCGTTGCGCTTGGAGAGGCCGTTGAGCGCGCCCGAGTTGATCATCCGGCCCTCGCCGGTCAGGGCGATGCCGGTGGAGGCCGGGTTCTGCTCGTCGAGTGCGGCACCGGTATCGATCGGCACGCCCTCGTCGTCGACCTCGATCACGGGCATCGCGCCGGTGATCGGCGCGGTCGTGTCGACCACGACCTTGACCGGCAGGTCGAAGGCGCGGGCGAAGTCCAGGTCGCGCTGGTCGTGTGCGGGAACCGCCATCACCGCGCCGTGACCGTAATCGGCGAGCACGTAGTCGGCGGCCCACACCGGCAGCTTCTCCCCGTTCACGGGGTTGATCGCATAACGCTCGAGGAACACACCGGTCTTGGGACGATCGGTGGCCTGACGATCGATGTCGGTGGTCTTCTGCACCTGCGCCAGGTAGTCCTGGAAGCGCTGGCGCACGTCGGCCGGCGCATCCGCGGCGAGCTCCGACGCGAGGTCGGAGTCCGGCGCCACGACGAAGAACGTCGCGCCGTGGAGCGTGTCGGGGCGCGTCGAGAAGACGGTGACCGGCTCGGTGCGTCCTTCGATCTCGAAGTCGACATCCGCACCGATGGAGCGACCGATCCAGTTGCGCTGCATCTGCAGCACCTTGTGCGGCCAGAAGCCCTCGAGCTGGTTCAGGTCATCCAGGAGACGATCCGCGTAGTCGGTGATGCGGAAGTACCACTGCGTGAGCTTCTTCTTCACGACCTCGGTACCGCAGCGCTCGCAGCGCCCGTCGATGACCTGCTCGTTCGCCAGGACCGTCTGGTCGTGAGGGCACCAGTTGACCGGGCTCTTCTTGCGGTACGCCAAGCCGCGCTCGTAGAGCTTCAGGAACAGCCACTGGTTCCAGCGGTAGTACTCGGGGTCCGAGGTGTGGAGCACCCGGGTCCAGTCGAAGGAGACGCCGTAGGACTGGAACCCCTCCTTCTGCTGCGCGATGTTCGAGTACGTCCACTCACGCGGATCCGCGCCGCGACGGATCGCCGCATTCTCGGCGGGCAGCCCGAACGAGTCCCACCCGATCGGATTGAGCACGTTGTGCCCGCGGTGACGCCAGAAGCGCGCCACGATGTCGGAGTAGAGGTAGTTCTCGGCGTGCCCCATGTGCAGATCGCCGGAGGGATAGGGGAACATCGCGAGCACGTAGCGCCGAGGGCGGGTGTCCTCGTCACCGCCCGTGAGGAATGTGCCGTTGTCTGCCCAGTACTTCTGCCATTTGGCCTGGATGGCATGCGCCGACGACGACTCGTCCTCGGCAGGAGCTGTGGACAGGTTCTCAGACAACGAACACACGACCAATCTGATGGAAAAACGGGATCAGTTCAGGATATCGGAACCCCAGCGCACCGGCAGGACGGCGCCGAGCGCGGCCAGCGGCGCTCGTGCCTTGGTCGCCACCTCGGCGACCTCTGCGGAGGGATCGGAGCCCCAGGTGATTCCTCCGCCCGCGCCGACGACGGCAGCGTCGGCATCGATCACGATGCTGCGGATCACCATGGCCAGATCGAGGCTGCCGTCGATCCCCACGTACCCGAAGCATCCGGCGTAGATCCCGCGCGGCCCGCCCTCGAGGTCATGCAGTCGCGTCATCGCCGAGAGCTTGGGCGCTCCCGTCATGCTCCCAGCGGGGAAGGCCGCCTCCAGCAGCGAACCCACCGTCATCCCCGCCGCGACGCTGCCGCTGACCGTGCTGACCAGCTGATGCACCGCCGGGTAGCTCTCGACAACCCAGAGGCCGTCGACGCGAATCGTCCCGGGCACGCAGACACGGGAGAGGTCGTTGCGCATCAGGTCGACGATCATGACGTTCTCCGCGCGTTCCTTGGAGTTCACCGCGAGCTCTGCGGCGAGCGCAGCATCCTCCACGGGATCGACGGAACGAGGACGGGTCCCTTTGATCGGCCGGGTGCGGATGACTCCTCCCTCGGCGTGCAGGAACTGCTCGGGGCTGGCACTGAGCAGGACTCGCTGCCCGATGCGCACGAATCCGCCGTGGTGCGCGGGGGTCGCCGCTCTCAGGCGCAGGTACACCAGGAGGGGGTCGTGCTCACCTGGCACGGAGAATCGCGTCGTGAGACACAGCTGATAGGCGATACCCGCGCGGATGAGCTCGCGGCATCGCTGGATGAGTCCTGCGTACTCCTCCGGGTCATGCCGAGCCTCGGCGATGAGGGGTGCCCCCGTGTGCACCGGTGGGAATCCGGGGGCGGGGATCGGCATCGTCGCCACCACTGACGTCCAGGCTTCGAGGTCATCGGCGTCTGCCAGCACCCACGACTGACGCGCCGCATGGTCGAAGGCCACGACGTGCGTGGCACGGAGCCACGAACCTGCCTCGTCCGTGCGGAAGACAGGTGCTCCCACGGCCCGGGCTCCGCTCTCATAGTCGAGCCACCCGACCCACCCTCCCGCGAACGGAGGCAGTCGCGCATCGGGCGGCGCGACGTCCAGTCGCACGTTCGAGGGGAGTTCTGCGGCGGTGCCGCGGCCGATGAAGCTCCACCCGGTACGGGCATCCGCTCCCGCGTCCAGCCAGAACACGTCGGCATGCGCGGCTTCCAGAGATCGGAACACGGCCACCGGGTCGACCCAGGCGGGGAGCAGACGGGCGCTCAGGCGTTCAGGCACGCTTACAGACTAGGACTGCTGCGCTCCCGTATCCTCATGGGGTGGATGACCTGCTGCTGTGGATGTTCGACGTCGTGCAGTCCATCGATCCGGTCACCCGCACCCTGATCGCCGGTGTCGCGGTGCTCCTGGAGACGAGCGTGCTCATCGGTCTCATCGTCCCCGGTGACACGATCGTCATCATCGCCTCGATGGGCGTCGCGACTCCTGTCGAGGGTCTGTTCATGGTGCTCGCCGTGGTGATCGGCGCCTTGATCGGCGAGAGCATCGGCTTCGTGCTCGGGCGTTGGCTCGGTCCGCGTATCCGCGTGTCCTGGCTCGGACGCCGCATCGGCGAGCACAACTGGGTCAGAGCCGAGCGCTATCTGGAGCGCAGGGGCGGGGTCGCGATCTTCCTCTCCCGCTTCCTTCCCGTGCTGCACTCCCTGGTTCCTCTCACGGTCGGGATGAGCGGCTACTCCTATCGGCGGTTCCTCGCCTGGACGGCACCCGCCTGTCTGCTGTGGGCGACCGCCTATGTCTCGGTGACGTCTCTCGCCGCCGGCGGATTCCGTGAGCTGGTGGATCGGGTGCACTTCGCCGGGTACATCTTCGTCGGCGTCATCGCCCTGTTCCTGCTGCTGATCTTCCTCGGCAAGAAGCTCCTGACGCGGCTCGAGTCGCGTCATCTGGACGCACCCGACGCGGAACACGAGAGCGACGTGAAAGACTGAAGCAATGGCTTCCGCACCCCCGGCGCCCCGAATCCACTGGTTCGCCCGTCTTGAACACCGCCTCCACGTGTGGCGCGAAGGTCGAGCGCGCCGTCGTGGCCGCACGGCGACGATCGTGCCGTTCCCCGGTTACGGCGGTCCTGGCTGGGTCCGCGTGGTGGGGCGCGTGCTGATCGTCCCCGCGCAGCGTCGCACCAAGGACGGCGAGCTGGCGAGTGTGCGGGGTTGGCGCAGCTTCGTCGGCATCCCGGTGAGCTTCGCGGCCGTCGACGTGCACATCGGCGATACCACCCACCACGTGGTCGCCGACCGCGGCGGGGTGGTCGATACCCGGATCTCCGCAGACCTGGAGCCCGGCTGGCAGACCTTCACGATCTCGGTCGAGGGCCAGGAGCCCGTCGAGGCGCGGGCGTTCATCGTCGCCGAGTCCACGAACTTCGGTGTGGTGTCGGATGTCGATGACACCGTGATGGTCACGGCACTTCCCCGTCCGTTCATCGCGTTCTGGAACTCCTTCGTGCTCGACGAGCACGCACGCATTCCGGTGCCGGGCATGGCCGTGCTGCTGGATCAGCTGCTCCGCCAGCACCCTGGTGCCCCCATGGTCTACCTCTCCACGGGAGCCTGGAACGTCGCCCCCACGCTCTGGCGCTTCCTCGGACGGCATCTGTTCCCCGCCGGCTCCATGCTCCTCACCGACTGGGGTCCCACGCACGACCGCTGGTTCCGCAGCGGCCGCGAACACAAGCTCACGAACCTGCGCCGCCTCGCTGCCGAGTTCCCCGACGTGAAGTGGCTGCTGATCGGCGACGACGGACAGCACGACGAGTCCATCTACACGCAGTTCATGGACGAGCATCCCGAATCCGTCGCCGGGGTCGCCATCCGTCGCCTGCTCCCCGCCGAAGCCGTGCTGGCCGGTGGCCGTGCCGGACGAGAGCCGCACTCCGAAGACACCGCGCCGTGGGTGAGTGCGGAAGACGGCGCCGGCCTGCGCGATCTGCTCGGCGAGGCCGGCATCCTGCACTGACATGGCACTCTCACGCGCCGAGTGGCACCTCAGGGAGATCGCCCATCAAGAGCGAGCGGATGCACTGACGGCAGACCATCGAGCGCGCTCGCAGCGCGGCGAGAAGCACCCCGTCTGGGACTTCCTGTTCACGTACTACAGCTACAAGCCCGCGCAGCTGCGGCGCTGGCATCCCGGTGCCGGAGTCGAGCTGGAGGATGCCCCGGAGCGTACCGGGTGGCGATGGTACTCCCCCGGTGCCGCTGCCGGCGGCGTCGTGCCAGACGCGGCCTCGTTCGCCAGAGAGAAGGCCGACCTCGCGGGGCTGGTGGAGCGGATGCTCCGGCGCACGGCCTCCAGGCCGGGACAGTTCGGCTGCTTCGGGCTGCACGAGTGGGCGATGGTCTATCAGGCCGACGAACTGCGCCACTCGGTTCCCCTGCGGCTCGGGAAGGCCGGAACGGATGCCGTGGTCGAGAACCACGACCTGCGCTGCACCCACTTCGACGCCTTCCGGTTCTTCACCCCGGAGGCCGTGCCACGCAACCGCACCGCGCTGACCCGTGAAGACCAGCCGCTGTTCGAGCAGCCCGGATGCCTGCACGCCGGAATGGACCTGTACAAGTGGGCGACGAAGCTCGGACCTCTCGTGCGCGGTGAGCTGCTGCTGGACGCATTCGAGCTCGCGCGGGACATCCGCCTGCTCGACATGGAGGCCGCGCCCTACGATCTCTCCCCCTGGGGAGTCACCCCGGTGCCGATCGAGACCGCCGAGGGAAAGGCCGAGTACGTGCGTCGGCAGCGGGTCTTCGCCGACCGTGGCGCTGCCCTGCGCACGGCGCTGCTGGAGTCGTGGCTCGGCACCCCGGTCAGCGCGACCTGACGACTCAGTCCGCGGGTGCGCAGTCGGGACACACCGTCCACGCGGAGGTCGCCGACGACAGCTGCAGCCGCAATGCCATGACGCGGGTGGCCGCATCTTCCAGCCGCTCCGGCGGAAGAGCCCCGGCATCGACCGCCGCAGCGATCGCCGCGGCCATCTGACCGGCCGTCTCTCTCGTCGAGCCGGCGATCATCAGCACCAGATCGTTCCCCGCCGAGACGGCAGTGACGGCGTTGGCGATCGGGTCGGCATACGCGGGCACGCCCGACGACGTCAGCATGCCGAGGTCGTCAGTCACGGCGACGCCGTCGAACCCCAGCTGCTCACGAGCGATCTCGTGCCAGGTCGCCGACATCGACGCGGGTGCTGCATCGACCGCGGTGTACGCCAGGTGGCCGAACATCAGCAACGATGCTCCGGCGTCGATTCCCGCGGCGAACGGCACGGCGTCGGCAGCCCGCCACTCCTCGACGCCCATCCCGGTGGAGGGGATCGCGTGATGCGAGTCTCCGGGGGCGGCACCATGGCCGGGGAAGTGCTTGAGGGTAGACCCGAGGAACTGCTCCTGCACGGTCGTCGCGGCCGCGACGCGTTCCGCGGCACCCGCCGGATCCGTCCCCAGCGCACGCCCGTAGATGAACGAACCCGGGTCGGCGGTGACATCGGCGACGGTGCCGAAGTTCACCGTGATCCCCGCGCGGGCGACCAACGAGCCTCGCGCGGCGAACCCCGCGGCAGTGTCGCTGACGGGCAGATCCTTGAGCGTCGTGGATGCCGGGTAGTCATCCCCGACGAGCCGAGAGACGATGCCGCCCTCCTGGTCGACCGCGACCAGGGGTGGAAACGCAGGGTCGACCGCGAGCGCGGCCGTGAGCGTCTGCAGCTCGACTTCAGAGGCCGGGATGTTGGTACCCATCAGGATGAAACCCCCGAGACCGCTTTCCATGTAGGCGTGCAGATCTGCGGGGTCCGTGCCGGCGACATGCCCCATCACGATGCTCGCCGCCTGCTCGGCGGTGGTCATCTGCGCCACGATCTCGGCCGCGCGCGCTGAAGGCCCTGTGCTCGGTGTCGATGCCGCGGCGGTCGCCACACGGGGCGCCGTGCTGGCGAGCGCGGCAGCCGGAGCCGACGCCGCAGCCAGCACGACGAGCCCCAGGCCCGCCGCCACCACTGCACGCCGCCCGTTCACACTTCCCGCCCGCCCGCTCATCGGAGACCCGATCAACAGCCGATCGCGTCGGCGATGGGCTCGGAGGACTCGGCATCTCCGTTGCCGAAGCGGATGGTGCGACCGATCGTGCAGGGCTCGACCAGCGCGGCAGCGATCACCGCGGCCACATCCGCGCGCGCGACGGCCCCGCGCCCATCCGGGTCGATCTGGATCCGCCCGGTCGGCTCGTCGAAGGTCAGCGTGCCCGGAGCGAGGATCGTACCGTCGAGCGACCGGCTGCGCAGATGCTCGTCCGCCGCCCACTTGGCATCGGCGTAGGCGAAGAAGGAGTCCTCCGGCGGCACGCCATGGTCGGCCGTGGAGCCGAGCCAGGACACCATCACGTAGCGACGCACACCTGCTCGCCCGCTCGCGTCCATGGAGCGGATCGCCGCATCGCGGTCGACGGCGTAGGTGCGCTCCGGCGAGCCCCCTCCGGCTCCCGCAGACCACACCACGGCATCGTGGCCGCGGATGACGTCGGCGATCGCATCGACATTCATCTGCTCGACGTCGGCCACGAGAGCCTTCGCCCCGCCCGCCTCCACCTCCTCGGTGTGTGCTGGATTGCGGATGATCGCCGTCACCTCGTCGCCACGTGCTACCAGGAGCGGTGCAAGAAGCAGGGCGATACGGCCGTGTCCACCGAACACGATGATGCGGGACATGGTTCCTCCTCTGTGTGTCCTGCTGGATCTCAGCGGGGCGTCTGCGAGCTGTCGATGACGAAGGCCTGCGGGTGGCCGGGCAGGTAGCGCACGACGACCGGTTCCCCCGTCGGGATGTACGCGTCGCGGTCGGGGTACACCGCGGGCGTGAAGAAGTTGCTCTCCAGCGTGTACTCCACGCCGTCGGCCGTCGTGAAGGTGACCCAGTCGCCGTCCATGGTGGCCGTCGTCGGGCGGCCGTTGTCGTAGATGTAGGCGCGAGTCACGGGGACACCGGTCAGACTCAGGATCCCGATCACGAGCGCCCCGAGCATCACGACGGCGAGGATCCGGAAGACGATTCGCTGCACGCGCCCCACGATCTGCCCGCGCGGCCGATCCTGCGCCCTCAGCAGACTCTCCCGCTCACGGATCTCCCGCAGTCGACCGCCGGATGTCGCTCCCCCGGCCGACATCGCGAACAGGCCCAGAATCGAGAACCCGGCGATGAACACCATGGTGTAGCCGTGCGCGGCAGGGAAGTTGAGCAGCCAGAACACCGAGTCCATCGGATTCATCGCGCCGCCTCCTTCTCGATCGTGATCGCGATCGTCTGCGGATCCTCGCGCCGGTAGAACGCCCAGATGGGAGCGCCGACCTGGAGTCGCGTTATCGCCTCGGGGTACACGAAGACGGTCGTCTCGGCCTCCCAGGTCGCCATGCCTTCCGGAGCCATCAGCACCCGAAGGGCGAGCTCGCTCTGCCCCTCGCGGCGCTGGCCGGTCGGACGCACCTCCAGGACGGATGCCGGCACCTGCGTGCCCGTGGTGCGCGCTCTGACCTGCCGCGGATCGATGAGGCCACGCTCGATCCGCCACGCGATCAGCGCATCGGACACCGCAGGGTCGTTGGGATCGGCGAGCTCGACGATGTCCTGGTCCGCAAGACTGTACTTCACAGCCAGCGGCTGGCCGACCTGAAGCGCACCGAGGTCGCTCGGCTCTACGAGCATCCTCAACTGCGCGATGAACTCCTGCTCGGCACGCGGAGTCACCCGGATGAACAGGTCGTACTGCGGAACGTCGTTGACGGTGAGACCCGTACGCGAGACCTCGACGATGCGACCGACGCCGATCTGGGCTTCACCGCGCACCTTCTTGCGGCGCCCCAGACCCGACATGGTGCCGCCGAACGTCAACAGCAACCCCCATGCGACGCCGATCATGATCGGAGCGCCCAGCGTGTCCTCGCCGGAGAACGGCAGGATCGACTCGCGCTGGTTCACCCCGAACAGCCCCTCGCCCACCCAGATGAGGAGCCACACCGAGAGCACGAGCCAGATGATCGTGAAGACGACGCGAAGCATTCCTTCAGCGTACCGACGGCACCCGACGCCCGCGCTTCAGGCTTCGACGCGTGCGGTGTCGTCTCAGGAGCCGGCCACCATCGCAGGCAGTGCGGCCAGAGCGCGCTGCACGCCCTTCGCGGCAGACCGCCCCGCGCGATTCGCGCCGATCGTGCTGGCGGACGGCCCGTATCCCACCAGCTGGATGCGCGGATCCTGCACCGCAGTGGTGCCACGCCCATCGCGATCGAGCTGGATGCCTCCCGCAGAGCTGCGCAGATGCAGCGGCGCCAGGTGACTGATCGCCGGGCGGAACCCGGTCGCCCAGAGGATCACATCGACTCGTTCGAACGAACCGTCCGCCCACCGCACACCGTCCGGCTCGATGCGCGCGAACATCGGTCGCCGAGAGGCATACGCACCGAGCCTCTCGGCGGCGCGCTCCTGCGGCCGCAGCATGAGTCCGGTGACGCTCACCACACTCTGCGGAGGAACCCCTGCGCCACCCGCTGCTCCACCAGGGCGACCGCCGCAGCTCCCGCCTCCGGCGTGAAGTCATCGGTCCGCCAGATCGGCTCACGCCGGGTCGCCCAGACGGTGTCGGTGAGCGGGGCGAGCGCGCCGAGGAACTGCACAGCAGATGCGCCGCCGCCCACCACCAGCACACGTTTGCCGAGGAAGTGATCCGGCCCGGGATAGTCGACCGTGTGCAGCTGCTCGCCCAGGAAGGTCTCCATACCCGGGTAATGCGGCAGGAACGGGTGCGTCCATGTGCCGGTCGCGTTCACGAGAGTGCGCGCCCGCCACTCCCGCTCCCCTGCGCGCACGACGAGCGTCCCGTCCTCGTCATCGACGCGCTCGACAGCCACCGGCCGGATGACCGGCAGGGCGTGGGCACGCTCGTAGGCGGCGAAGTACTCCGGGACGGCGACGTTCGCGCGCTCTCCGTCACGCGGCGGTGGAGTGTCTCCCGGCAGTTCGGCCACGCCGTGCACATCGCGCATCGTGAGGGCATCCCAGCGGTGCCGCCACGCGCCCCCTGGCTCCGCGTCCGCATCCAGCACGACGTGCGAGATGCCGAGACGCGCCAGATGGTACGACGACGAGAGCCCGGCTTGTCCTGCGCCGATCACGATGCTGTCGAGGATGCTCACGTCTGGGTGAACGCGAGCGGGGGCGCGGTTGTTCCAGCCCGCAACGGTCGGCGAACGAAGATCAAAGCTCGATCTCGTAGTGGGTGAACCCGGTATGCGATGCGACCCGGTCGTACAGGCGGCGCGCGGTCGCGTTGCCGTCCTGCGTGAGCCAGTAGACCTTCTCGCACCCCTGCTGCTCCGCCCAGGCGCGCACGTGCGCGATCAATGCCCGACCGGTTCCCGCACCACGCGTGCTCGGATCGACGAACAGATCCTCCAGATAGCAGTACTCGGATGCGCTCCACGTGGAGGGGTGCGTCAGCCAGTGCACCAGTCCGATCGCCGTGCCGTCGTCGTCGCGCGCGATCGCTCCGTGCACCCCGTCATCGGCGGTGATCCGACGGAAGGTCTCGCGTGTCACGTGTGCCGGCACCTCGGACTCGTAGAACCGGAGATAGCCGTCCCACAGCTCGGACCACTCGTCGAAGTCCTCGGGGCGGATGGGCTGGATGCTCGTCATGCGCTCAGCCTAGAGTGCGGCACGCCCGGGAGGTCGGCGCCGATTGGTGTTCGCGTCGATTCGTGTAGTACTCTTTTCGAGTTGCCCCGCGGTACGAAAGGGCAGCGTGAGGGCCTGTGGCGCAGCTGGTAGCGCACCTGCATGGCATGCAGGGGGTCAGGGGTTCGAGTCCCCTCAGGTCCACAACAAACCCCTGGTCATCCAGGGGTTTTTGTGGTTCTGCGGGACCTGGTTCCCGGCGACTCTCGATCTACTCGCGACTTACGACACGTCGCGACCACGCCCAGCGGCAAGCGACGACGAACGTCCAGCGTGACTGTGATCCGCAGGTTGGTGTCGACCGCGTCGGTTGCCTCTCGAGGTTGTCCGCTGCGGCCACGCCGCTGCTGTAGCGTGCGCCTGGTCGCCATGCGTCGAGATTCCACGGTGACGTGAACGGTGCGATATCAACGTCGCACCGCAGATGGTTGCGGACCTGCCACGCCGCGGACTGGATACCTCGGACATCACCCGAACACCTGATACTTGGGACACGGGTAAGTTCTTCAAGATGGAATCATCGCACCAATGGCGGCCTGTGATCGCGGTCCTCGCGAACCCGGAGACACGACGCGTCGCGGCGGAGCTGATGCTGGGTCGCACGCTTGAGGACGCCACAGCGGAGCTCTCTCGCTCGAAGCGTCGCCGGGTGACGGAGGCGATCGAGAACAGCGGAATGGTTCTGCCCGGCACTCAGATGTTCGCGCCTGGCGTGTTTCGGTCGATCCTCGAGTCGAATCCGATCCCCCAGCGCGTAGGCGTCGAGAGGTTCGTCGATGGAAAGCGAATCAGGCAGTACCCGGCGAACCTCGAGGAACGAGGACAGCTGCTCGCGTGGGTGGCACGCAGCGTCTTCGCGACGGGAGACGTCCTCACCGAACGCGAAGTGAACCGCAGACTCCTCGAGTACTCAGAGGATGTCGCCGTGCTGCGTCGATACCTCGTCGACTACCAACTCCTCGAACGCCGTTCGGACGGCACCGAGTATGCGCTGACGGGGAGCGGGCCGGTGTTGACCCTCGAAGACCCTCAAGAGACGACGGATCCCGACCGTCGTCCCTGACGCACCAGAATGGCATCGTCGCGACGAGCGAGCTCGGACGCGAGCGCACCCCGAGCTACGCGACAGTGACGCGGTCGGGGCGAAGTGCTCTCCAGACTCGCGCGCCGATGAGGAACGCGATCGTGACGATGAAGGCAGGAACCCCGAGCCACGCCCATTGACTGGTCCACCCGATCCCGACGCTGTCGGGTGTCCAGAACGCCTCGACCTGGACGAACAGGAAGTATGCTTGCGCGCGCGCCGACGCGGTGCTCTCAACGGCAGCGAGCATTCCGCCGACGAACGACAGGAACAGCGCCCAGTAGATGAGCAGGGCAGTTCCCGCGGTGATGATGCCGATCGACCACAGGGGCCGCAGCGTGTCATCGTCCGCGTACTGTGCGGCGAGAGCGCGCGGCGATCCCAGATCGCGGAGAGCGCTGGACAGCTTCCGATGATCCGACAGAAGCTCCGCTCGCAGCGAATCCACGGCTACTCGACGCTCTGCGCCCGGCAGAGCCCCCTCGAGGTGCCAGTCCACCCGGACCAGGAAGCTCTCGATCCTGAGGCGCTCCAGCCAGGTGCGCGCCCGGTACTGCACCTCACGGGATGCGTCACTCATGATTCAGCCCCTCCATGAAACGTATGTTGTCGATGACATCGGAGACGACTCTCCACTGCCCGCTGGCGTAATCGCGGGCATCCCGCCCGGCGGAGCTGATCGCGAAGTACTTGCGAGGCGGACCGTCCGGAGAGGGAGCCATCCGCGTGGTCACCAGACCGTCTCGTTCGAGTCGGGTGAGCACCGGATAGATCAATCCCGTGGTCACCTCGAGTCCCTCGTCAGACAGCCGCTCGACGAGCTCGTATCCGTACGACTCCCTCGCCTCGACCATCGTGAGGATCAGCAGCGGAAGCGCAGCACGCACTACCTGCGCATCCTGACGGGCCTGTATCCGAGACATGCTATTACTGAAACATAAATAGCCACAGGGCGCAAGTGCAGAAGAGTCTCGGCGACCCGACCGATGTCGCGCAACGACAACGTCAGGTCAACGCGGCGCTCAGGGCGGCAGCCACCAGGCCCAGAACCACGACCAGAAGCACGAT
Organism: Microbacterium croceum; assembly: GCF_023091245.1. Taxonomy (NCBI): domain Bacteria; kingdom Bacillati; phylum Actinomycetota; class Actinomycetes; order Micrococcales; family Microbacteriaceae; genus Microbacterium; species Microbacterium croceum. Next base: position 2,771,054 of record NZ_JAHWXN010000001.1, read on the forward strand.
GGCGAATCCTCGTCCCGACCTGGACGCCGCGAAGAGGGCCACGCGTTCGACGTCGCGGCTCCTCCAGTGCTCTGCGATCTCCGCGGAGAGCGGAGCATCTGGCTGCGACAAGACGGCGACAAGACGACCGACGTCGCCGACCCAGCGGCAGGCGACCGGGTCCGTCAACGGCAGTGTCTTCCGGGCGATCACGTAGATCCGCCCCGCGTCGACCTCGACGCCGATGTGGAGCGGATGTTGCGCGGCGTGGCGAGCCGAGGGCTGGCTCCACACGTCTCCGCGCTTCGTGACGATGGTCATCGACGGCACCATGGACGGAGGATCCAGCGCGACGTAGCTCGAGCTGTGCTCCACCATCGAGCGCGCCATGCTCCGCTCGAAGCGATAGGTGCCCACCGCCAGCCCGGGGAGCTCGACGCGGTCGTCCAATCGATATGGGCTACCTTGCCCTGGGAACCGAACACGATCGTGATCACCGCCGGCGCCGCGGACGCGGAGACCGCTGTCGATGTGAGGTCGGCGGCGGATGAGCTCGAGCCGTTGGGCGCGTCGAACGCCGGTCAGGCTGGAGTCAGCCTCACCGGTATGGACGCCCGATACGGTGCGTGGTCGGCCGCGGAGTAGTCTTCCCTGAGCCGTCGGCGGACACCCCAGGGTTCCCGCGCCTAGGCGGGCGGCGGGGGCAGATGCGGGATGGCGACCGGGCGGGTCGCCCTGCTGACGCTCAGCATGCGCTGGACATCGTCGAGAACCGCGAGGGCGGAGCCATAGCGGGTGGCGAGCGGCAGATCGCGCAGCCAGACGACCTCCACCTCGGTGTCGTCCAACTCATACACACGCGCCACCGCATGCCGAGAATCGTCCGGCGGGTAGCGCAGGTCGCTGATCACCCATTCTGATCGTGAGACTCGGCGCAGTGCGCATCTCGGATCCGGTACGTCAGACATTCCTCAGCCCTCCCAGACCTCGTCCCCCACAGATGAGTGTGTGGGCAGAAGACGCAGGAGGATAGGCCCTTGACAGGATCTCCGCCGTGACCAGAGTCAGTGGATCGCGGCCTCGGCGGACGCGACCTGCGCACGCCACCACGGGGTCTCGATGAACCCGCGCTTCATGAACACCAGTTCCATCGCCGCGTTCCATCCACGCACGCCCTTGAGGTGAGCGATGGTGCCGGTGAGGAAGTCGTGCAGCGTCTCCGTCGAGGGCAGGATGATCTCGCAATACAGCGAGTTCTCCTCCAGCACCGTGGCGAGGAAGCGCACCGACACGTGCTGAGCGAGCGTCTGAGCGACGGAGGCGAGGTGCGAGGGCTCGACCCGGAGCATGAGCAGTGTCTCGGCGCTCATGCCCAGCGCCGACGCGGGCACCATCGTCACGGTGGTGAGGCACCCCGCACTGCGCATGCGCTCGTACCGGCGACGCACGCTGCTCTCGTTCATGTCGAGCTTCGCCGCGATCGAGAGGAACGACGCCCGCCCGTTGATGCTGAGCTCTTTCACGATCGCGCGATCGGCGTCGTCGAAGTGCGTGGGATCGCAGGTGTTCGGTGCGGGCATGTACGACTGCGGGTCGGCCGTGGGCTCAGCGTGCGAGTCGTACAGTTGGCGACCCCAGTCGAAGCTCACCTTGTAGGTGTGCACCACGAGATCGCTGCGCCAGCGCTCGACGCCGGGGATGCCCTGCAGGTCGGTGAGCACGTGCGCGTAGTTCGCGGAGTCACCCGGGATCACCACCTCGGCGAAGACGTCGAACTTGCCGGTCACCAGCGTGACGAAGCGCACATACGGCGATCCGATCAGCGCCTGCGCGACGGCGAGCTGCGCGCCGGGGGTGCAGTTGATCCGCACGAAGAACGTCTCGACATGGCCCTCGCTGCCGAGAGTCGGCACGATGCCCACCCTCACGACGCCCTCGGCAAGCAGTTGCTGCCCGCGTCGCGTGACGGTCGATACGGATGCACCGGCGAACTCGGCGATCGATGTCCAGCTCGCCCGTCCGTCCTGCTGGAGGGCGACGACGATGCGTCGATCGAGGTCGGTGACGTCTCGAGAGATGTGCACTCCACTCATCGTGTCGGCGGGCACACCCGGTGCAGGAACGCTCGCACTGTTCTGGTCCACGCCTCTGCCTCCTCGATCTGCGGCGAATGTCCCGACTTCTCGAACACCACCATCTCAGAATCCGGGATGAGATCGGCGATCACCTGGCTACACGATACTGGCGTGATCCAGTCCGTCCGGCCCACGGTGATGAGTGTCGGCACTCCGATCTCGTGCAGCCTGGGCTTGAGATCGTAGTTCGGCAGGTTCACCGAGAACGCGTAGTTGTGAGCCTGATAGCGGTACGGGGTGGCCTGCACCTTGCGCTCGACGGCATCGGGATCATACGTGAAGTCGTACAGCGGCAGGATCTCCCGCCAGCAGTCCTTGAGGTCTTCGTCGTCGTACACCTGCCCGACATCGATGCGATCGAACTTCTCCATGTCGATGGTCACCCGGTCCGAGGCGAGGGCATTCTCGCGCGCGAGATGCGCGTTCGCGTTGTCGGGCGAGGTGTCGCGCAGCACGACAGCCGACACCCGCTCCGGGTACCGCAGGGCGTACTCCATCGACATGAACCCGCCGTACGAGCCGCCGGCCATCACGATCTTCTCCGCGCCGATCCACTCACGCAGACCGTCGATGTCGGCGGCCCACTGCTCGTGACTGTAGGTGCCGTTCCCTTCGCTCTGGCCGCTGCCGCGCGCATCGAACACGACCACGCGGTACTCATCGGCGAGGCGGCCGAAGCTCGCACGAGGTTCCGCCCGTGATCCCAGGCCAGGGGCTCCGTGGTGGGTGATGATGACGGGCGCTCCTTCGGGCCCGAGCACCTCCACGGCCAGGTGGTTGCCGTTGATCTCGACCCACTGGTGATCGGTCGTGGCGGCGGCGAACTCGGGAGACACCTCGGGGCTCGATGACATGTGATCCTCTTTCTCGAATGGTCGTGTGCGCTCAGAGCGCGATGATGCAGTCGTCGAGCCCGCGGGGGAAGGTCGTCAGCGCCTCGGCGCCACCGGCAGTCACGAGCATGCTGTCGCTGATCCGGTACCCCGCGTGCCCCGGCACATAGATGCCGGGCTCGTTGGATACGACCATTCCCGCTTCGAGCACGGTCGCATCACCGTCCTCCAGCCACGGCGCCTCATGCATGCCGAGTCCGATCCCGTGCCCCTGGCGGTGGCGGATGAACGCGCCCAGACCGGCATCGCGGATGACGTCGAGGCACAGCCGGTTCGCCTCGCGGCACTCGAGACCGGCGCGGATCGTGTCTCGCCCTACCTGCTGCGCGGCACGGATGGTGTCGTGGTAGCGGCGCTGATCGCCCGTCGGCTCGCCGAGCACGAAGGTGCGCTCCCCTTCGATGAAGCGACCGCCGACGGCGCATCCCAGGGACAGCATGAACGTGTCGCCCGCTGCGAGCCGGTTCACAGACGGGAGCCCGTGCGGAAATGCCGAGTTCGCCCCCGAGTAGACCAGGCCGCCCGCGAGGAGCGAGGCCACGACGACATTGCGATGCTCGGCGTACATGAGCCCCGTCCCGACCGAGGTGACGTGGCGTTCGAGCTCCGCCTCGGTGGGCAGCGCTCCCCCGGCGACGACGGCGTCGGTCACCAACTGCACACCGGCCTCCAACATCCGATCGGTGATGCGCGCGGCCTCGCGGTGCAGCACGACTTCCTCAGGGAACTTCACGTACCTGGCCCGGGTGATGAGGTCGGAGCCGACGAACTCCGTGTCAGCCATGGCAGCCCGCGCGGCGCTGAGCCGCTGATAAGACATGGTCGAGGCGAAGCCCACCCTGCCCGTGCGCCCGACGACATCGGCCAGCACCGCGAACGGCGGCACGACGCCGGGGTACTCGAAGAAGGCGACGAGTTCGGCGCGTGCGGACTGCGATTCGGCATACTCCCGCTCCAGCTCCGGCAGCAGCAGCACGACGCGTCCGGTCGTCTCGATCCAGATCGCGACGGGCCTCTCCGATGGGTGATGGAAGAACCCGGTGAGGTAGGCGATGTCCTCGGGGTGATCAGTCAGGAAGGCATCGAAGCCATCCTCGGCGATCCGCTCCTGCACGCGTGCCTGCACGCGATCGAAGAACTCGGGAGCGAGTCGCTGGTCGAACTCGGTCATGTCGGGCTCCTAGCGGGCGAGGTGGCGCGGGTTGCGCGCATCGTTGTACGAGATCGAGAGCAGCGTCGCCGAGAGCACCAGGATCAGGATCGCGATCGAGGGGAACAGCGTCAGCCACCACGCGCTCACCATCGCCCCGGCCTGCTGGGCCTCGTAGAGGATCCGCCCCCACGACCAGGTGGTCGGATCGCCGAGGCCGAGGAACGCCAGACCTGCCGCCGAGAGCACGGCGCGCGACGCGGTGACCACGACCGACACCACCACGACCGGGGTCACGGCCGGCAGCACGTGGCGGGTGATGATCCACAGCGGCGAGGTCGTCATGAGCCGAGACGCATCGACGTACGGGAGTCCGACAACGGTGAGCGCCTGCGAGCGGACGAGCCGGGTCACTTCGGGCCAGGAGAACGCCGCGACCACGAAGATGATCGTCGAGGTGCTCGGACCGACCAGCGCGGCGATGAGGATCATCAGTGGGAGCACCGGCAGCGAGAGGGTCATGTCGACGATCACGCTGATGAAACTGTCCAGGCGTCGGAAGTACGCTCCCACCACGGCGATGATCGTGCCGAAGATGATGGCGATCACCGATGCTGCGACCGCGACGAGCACGCTCTGCTGCGTGCCCCAGATGACTTCGGAGAACACATCGCGTCCGAGGGCATCCGTGCCGAACCAATGGTCCCCGCTCGGCGGACGCAGCACGTCGGGGCCGTAGCTGGCGGGGTACGGGGCGATCAGGGGTGCCGCGAGTGCGATGATCACCAGCACGAGCAGGAGCCCGAGCGAGATCATCCCGAGCGGGTCGCGTCGGAACGCACGCCAGGTGTGGGCGCTCGCGCGCTCGCTTCCGGCGGCGGTCGGCTCGCTCGGAGCCAGGGTCTCTGCGGAGGGAATCGGAGCGGTCATGAGGTCTTCACTCTCGGGTCCAGGTAGCCGTAGACGATGTCAGTGAGCGTGTTCGCGACCACCACGGTGGCGGCGAGCATCAGGAAGGCGCCCTGCAGCACCGGGAAGTCGAGTTGGGTGACAGCCTCGTAGATGCCGCGTCCGATGCCCGGGTAGGCGAACACGGTCTCCGTCAGCACGGCGCCGCCGACCAGGAAGCCGAGCTGCAGCCCGATCAGGGTCGTCGTAGGCAGCAGCGCGTTGCGCAGCGCGTGCTTCCAGAGGATGCGCCGGCCGCGGAGCCCGTTCGCCTTCGCGAGGAGGATGTAGTCCTCGCCAAGCGTCTCGATCAGCGTCGAGCGCATCGTGAGCACGTAGGAGCCGACCTGGATGAGCATGAGCGACACGGCCGGCAGCACGAGGTGCTGCGCGACGCTCAGATACCACTCGAGTCCGTAGGTGTTGTTCGTGTATGCGCCACCGATCGGGAACCATCCGAGGTTCAGGCCGAACACGAACAGCAGCAGGATCGCGACGCTCGGAACGAACAGCGACTGTCCTGTCACTCCGACGATCTGCACAGCGCGGTCGATGAATCGCCCCTTGTGCGATGCCGCGGCGACGCCGAGCGGGATGCCGATGATGATCGTCAGCACGAGTGCAGTGATGGTCAGCAGAAGCGTCCAGGGCAGACGCTGCAGGAGAACGTCGAGAACGGGAATCGACTGGGTGAACGAGATACCCAGGTTCCCCTGCAGCAGCTGCCACATGTACAGGCCGTACTGGACGATCAAGGGCTGATCGAGCCCGTACTGCTCGAGGATGGTCGCCCGGATGGCATCCGTCATGTTCGGACTGGCCAGCGCCAGTGCAGGGTCACCGGGTAGCAGCCGCAGGAGCAGGAACGTCACAGTCACGGCGAACCAGATCGTGAGCAGACCTCGACCTGCGCGACGGAGAATGAACGATGCTCGGGACACCCGGGCGACCTTCCTCGAGATTTCGGTGGTTGTTACTCGACCGGGTGCGCGCTCGCGAGCGAGAGCGGGTTCACGATCGAGAGCAGTTCACTCGGCTTCGAGATGAAACCGGCCCACTCGTCGCTGGCGGCGAAGAACAGGTTCTGCGTGTACATGATGTTGTCGTAGACCTGCTCGTGCACGATCTTGTTCGCCTCGCGCATGATCGAGATCTTGTCATCCTCGTCGAACGTGACCATGCCCTCCTCGATCAGGGCGTTGAGGTCGGAATCATCCACATGGGTGTAGTTGATCGCTCCCCCGGGGAGGTAGGACAGCGCGAAGTTCGTGACCGGGTCATCCATGATCGCGAAGTTGCCCGCGTAGATGTCGTAGTCACCCTCGCTCGTCTGCGACAGATACGTGTTGCGTTCCGTACCCTGCAGCTCGATCGTGATGCCCGCCTCTGCCGCGCTGTCCTTCACCATCTGCGCCCACTGGCTCGTGACGCTGTCCTGCAGCGAGTAGATCAGGCGGAACGAGACCGGGAAGTTACCACTGGCGTCTGCCGTGTAGCCGGCCTTCTCCATGAGCTCGCGCGACTTCTCGGGGTCGAACTCGTACTCCGTCACCGAGTCGTCGTAGTACTTGGCGAGCACCGGCATCAGCGCGCTGGAGCCGGTCGAGACGGCCTGCCCCTGCAGCACGACGGTGCGGATCGCCTCATAGTCCACCGCGTGGGCGAGCGCCTGACGGACCTCGGTCGTCGCGAGGTCGGGCTTGTCCATGTTGTACACGAGGTGCGCGTAGCCGAGCCCCGGCGCCTCGATGACCTGCAGGCCATCGGTGTTGCTGAGCTGCTCGACCTGTGCCGGCGGGAGCGCGTTCGCGATCACGTCGATCTCGCCGCTCTGCAGGGCGAGGATCTCGGTGTTCACGTCCGGATACACGCGGTACACGACCTCTGCGGGTCCAGGGACGCCGCCCTCCACGAGGGGGTAGTCCTCCACGCGCTCGAGCGTGTAGTGCTGGCCGACCTGGAAGTCGCTCATGATGAACGGGCCCATGCCCACCCAGCCGCCATCGCTGCCGTCGTTCGCGAACTCGGCGATCGACCCCTGGGGATCGAACACGTGCTTCGGCACGACCACACCCCAGAAGCCGATCTCCTCGATGATCGAGGAGTCCGGCTGCGTGAGCGAGAGCTCGACGCGGGTGTCCGACACAGCCGTGGCCGTATCGAGGTTGCCGAGCTGACCATAGAAGGTACCGGGAGCCTGATCGCGCTTGACCGCGTTCAGCGTCCATGCCACGTCCTCGGCCGTCAGCGGCTCACCATCGCTCCAGGTGAGATCGTCGCGGATCTCGTAGAAGCCGGTGGTGTCGTCCACATAGCCCCAGTCGGTGGCTACGTGAGCCTCCTTGGTGCCGTCGTCGCTGATGCTCAGCAGATGCGGGTACATCAGGTTCGTGATCCAGGAGTCGGTGCGGCTGTTGCCAAGCACCGGGTTGAAGTTGACCACATCAGTCGTCGTGCCGATGCTGATCGTCTCGTCGCTCGGGCCGGTGCTGCCCGAGGACTCCCCCGGCTCCGGAGCGGACGGGGCGCACCCGGCGAGACCGACGGCGAGAGCCGCGGCTGCGCCCAGGGCAAGGAACTTGCTGTGCTTCATCAGACCCAAACCTCCTCGAGTACGCGCATGGTGTTTCCACCGACGACGGCGCGAATCTCGTCGTCGGAGTAGTCGTGCTTCACAAGCCAGCCGATGATGTTGTAGAACGCTTCCGCCGGGTTCTCGATCCCGTCGACGTACGGCTGCTTCTCGTACTCGACGTTGGCGTGCGCCTGGCCGAGCGACAGGTTCGACGAGAACGCGTCGTGCAGGCCGACGTGGTCGCCGAACAGGGTGTCGGGGCCGAAGCTCACGTGCTCCAGACCCACCAGGTCGACACAGTACTGGAAGTGGTCCATGACCGAATCCAGCGAGTGCTTCGGGTGCTGCGGCGAGATGGTCGTGTGCGGTGCCGCTTCGATGCCGATCACGCCCCCGCGCTTCGCGCACTCGATGATCGTCTCATCCGTCTTCATGCGGTTGGTCGGCCACAGCCCGCGGGCGCCGGCGTGCGTGATGAACACCGGGACCTTCGAGTGCGCGATGACGTCGAGACAGGTCTGGTCTCCCGAGTGCGAGATATCGATCGCGATGCCCAGCTTGTTCATGCGCTCGACGGCGCGCTCGCCGAAGTAGGTGAGTCCTCCGTCGCCGCGCTCCTTGAGGCCCCCGCCCAGCATGTTCGCCTCCGAGTAGGCGATGCCCATCTGACGCACGCCGAAGCCGTAGAGCACGTCGAGCCGGTCGACCTCGTTCTCGATCATGGTGGAGGCTTCGAGCGCGAAGATATGCGCGACGCGTCCGGTCTCGGCCGCGTGACGGATGTCCTTGATCGACTCGGCCTTGATCACGAAATCCTGGTGCGCAAGGTCCGCCATGCGCACGCCGAGGTCGAACAGAACGTCCTGGTACTTCCAGCCGGCGTCGCTCGAGATGCAGCAGGTGCCGTCCATGCCGTTGTCGAAGACGGCGGTCAGCCCCGAGCGGGCGAGGCCCTCGTAGCCGGTGGGTTCACGGCCCTGGCGGATGTGGTCGCGCAGCTCACCCATGTCCTCGGGGAAGACCTGGACGTGCTCGTGCAGGGAGATCACGGTCTCCTCGCGCAGCAGGCGCTCTGTGCGCTCCTTCTGCGCGTCGCTGAGCTCCAGTCCTTCATAGGCCGGAACACGGCCGATCTGCTTGGCATAACGGAACTCGCGATAGTCCTTGCCCGCCTCGAGGTAGTCGTAGGCGGTGTAGCCGGTGTAGCGGTCAGCTTTTTCGAGCACGGATGCGCTCCTTCGGTTCGATGATGCGGGTGCGACTCCCGAGCGATGCTCAGGAGATTTCACTCGAATCTCGATTATTTCGGCACAAAAGTCAACCTTGATGATGATTTTCGGCTGAGATGTTTCCTGTTCGAAACAATTCAGAGGGAGAATGCTGGCATGATGACATCCATGGAGAACACGTCCGCACCCGCGCATGGCATCGTCCTCGACGTCCACGGCCTCACCGTGACGCTGTCCAGCGACGGACGTCGCAATCGCGTCGTCGACGGTGTCGACCTCACCGTGCGCCGCGGCGAGGTGTTCGCTCTGCTGGGCGAATCCGGTTCGGGGAAGTCGATGACGGCGCGAGCGATCATGGGGCTGATCGACAAAGATGACATCGAGGCCGAGAGCATGACCCTCAGCGGCACGGACCTGCTGTCCCTGAGCAGCGAACAGCATCGTCGCCTACGCGGCGTGCGGGTGAGCCTGGTCATGCAGGATGCCCTCTCAGCCCTGAATCCCGTGCTCGACATCGGCGACCAGATCATCGACCTCATCCGCGCGCACCGCACCATGAGCCGACGGGCAGCAGAGAAGCGTGCCGTCGAGTTGCTCGGCCTGGTGGGCATCCCGACCCCCGAGAAGCGAGTGCACGACTTTCCCCACCAGTTCTCCGGCGGGCAACGCCAGCGCATCCTCATCGCCATGGCCATCGCGTTGGAGCCCGACCTCATCATCGCGGACGAGCCGACCACCGCCCTCGACGTGACTGTGCAGGCGCAGATCCTCGATCTGCTGCTCTCCCTGCGCGATCGGCTGGGCATGGGCATCCTGCTCATCACGCACGATCTCGGAGTCGTGATGGAGGTGGCCGACCAGGTCGCCGTCATGCGCGCAGGGCGCATCGTCGAAGCAGGCAGCGCTGACACGGTGCTCACCGCACCGCAGCACGAGTACACGAAGCAGCTGCTGCACTCCATGCCGCACGACGTGAGCCCGGCGAGCGGAGACGTGGATGCACCGCCGATCCTCGAGGGACGGGGTCTGGAGCGCACGTTCCGCTCCGGCAGCGGCCGTCGTGCGCATCGTGTCGCCGCAGTGGCCGGAGTCGATCTGCACCTGCGCAGCGGAGAGATCCTAGCGATCGTCGGGGAATCCGGGAGCGGCAAGTCCACGCTGGCACGGATGCTGGTCGGCCTCGACACACCGGATGCCGGCACGCTGAGCTACCGCGACCAGGACGTGACCCGCGGCCGCCTGAGGGACCGCAAGATCCTCCGCCGTGGCGTGCAGATGGTCTTCCAGGATCCATACATGTCACTGAATCCGCGCATGACCGTGCAGCAGATCATCGCCGAACCACTGGCGGCGAACAGATCGGGAACCCCGGCGGCTCGTCGCGAGCGCGTCGCCGAACTGCTGGAGCTCGTCGGGCTCACGCCCGAGATGGGCTCGCGCTTTCCGCATCAGTTCTCCGGCGGGCAGCGTCAGCGCATCGGCATCGCCCGCGCCCTCGCCCTGCACCCGGATGTCCTGGTGTGCGACGAACCCGTCTCAGCCCTCGATGTATCGATCCGCGCGCAGATCATCGACCTGCTGTGCGATCTGCGCGAACGGCTGGGCATGTCGATCGTCTTCATCGCCCACGACCTCTCGCTGGTGCGCCACATCGCCGACCGCGTCGCCGTGATGTATCTGGGCAACATGGTCGAGATCGGCGACACAGAAGACGTCTACAAGAACCCGACACACCCCTACACCCGGTCGCTGCTGTCGGCGATCCCGCCGCAGACGCGCACCGAACGCGGCATGCTGCAGCGACGCACAGCACTGTCGGCCTGAAACGAGTCGCCGCCCCCGGAGCTGCTCACGCAGTACGGGGGCGGCGATATCAGGGAGTCACTCTCCTGAGACGGGTTCCGCAAGCTCGATCGGCACGACCGGGCAGTCCTTCCACAGGCGCTCGAGGTCGTAGTAGACCCGCTCCTCCTGGTGGAAGACGTGCACGATCAGATCACCGAAGTCCAGCAGGATCCAGCGCGATTCTGCGCGCCCTTCACGGCGCACGCGCTTGTGACCGGACTCCAGGAGCTTGTCCTCGACCTCGTCGGCGATCGCGGCGACGTTGCGCTCGCTGTTACCGGTGACGAGAAGGAAGATGTCGACGAGCGGAAGCGGTTCAGAGACATTCAGGGCGACGAGGTCCTCACCGCCCTTGGAGGCAGCGGCGTCTGCGGCGATGCGCAGCATTTCTTCGGCAGTTTCAGGTGATTGCATCAGAACACATTCGTGGTGAAGGCGAAAATGAGGACGACGCCCAGGGCGAGCGCAAGGCCGCCGGCCGTGATCGCCAGGATGAGCATGAGCTTGTTGCCCTTTTCTGGCGCGGGGGGACGAATCACCTCGCCGGCGGGCTTGATGGTGCTGACCGCGGAGCTCGCCGCGATCGGCGTGGGTGATGACGCGGGAGGCAGTTCGCCGTCGATGAGCACGGCGTCCACCTCCTTGCCGTCGGTTGTGCCGTGCGCGTGCCCCTGCGAACCGATGCCCTGAGGCAGCTCGTAGGAACCCGTGACCAGGATCTCTCCGGTGGACGCGACGGGTCCGGAGAGGGATCCTTCACCGGGCGACGGCGTGAAGATGAGGGCGCTCGGCGCGATGTGCTGAGAGCCGGTGGAATCGCCGACCGAGAGCAACTCGTCGAACGAAGGGGTGAAGGGCTGAGGATCTTCCGCAGGCTCGCCCAGGAGTTCCTCTCCGAAGGCGGGGTTCACGGTGGGACGTTCATCCGGCCGCACGTCATCGTGTGCATCCTCGGCATCGGCGAGCACGTCATCAGGATCCGTGTCGCTCGCGAGACCGAGAGCCTCGACGCCGTCTGCAGACGCGTCGACGACCTCGAGTGGGATCTCGCCCATCGAGTCAGCGGCGCTCACAGCGCTCACGGGCTGGACGGTCGCGACGTCGTCGACGCCCTCATCGTCGTCGTCGGCATCCGAGGGCGCAGAGCGAGCGAAATCGGGAACGGCCGACACGATGCTCGGGGAATCGACGATCGTGGGCGCCTCGTCGACCGGCGCTGCCTCGGCTGCGGGCTCCTCGCGCGTGGCGTCCTCCGTCGCGGGCGCCGCGATGGTCGACGCGGTGTCGGCCTCATCGCCGGCGCCAATCACGGGATCCGCGGCGGCGCGGACGCGCTCCCGAGCCCGAGCCTGACGACGGGTGAGCGGGGCGTCGGTGTCCGAGTCGTTCTCGGTCACGGGCGCGGGCGTAACAGCGACCGGCTCGACCGGCTGCGGCAGTGGCGGAATCGGGGGCACGACCACATCGGCCGCGGCCGCCGCAGCGGCATCCTCGGGAGTGATGACAGGCGTGGAACCCGTCAGCCGGATCTCCCGCAGCTGCTTACGCGTCAGCGGACCCTGCTCCTGCTGATCCGATGTACTCATGCCTTGCTCCGATACAGGTGATGCTTCGCGATGTACTGGACGACTCCGTCGGGGACGAGGTACCAGACCGGCTGATCGTCGCGAACGCGTTCACGGCAGGCCGTCGACGAGATCGACAGGGCCGGCACTTCCAGTTGGCTGACGTTGTCGCTCGGGAGGCCGTCAGTGCTCAGGACATGTCCTGGGCGCGAGACCGCGACGAAATGGGCCAACTCCCACAACTCATCATGGTCCCTCCAACTGAGAATTTGCGCTACGGCGTCGGCTCCGGTGATGAAGAAGAGCTCCGCATCCCCACGATCGCGCTTCAGATCCTTCAGCGTGTCGATCGTGTAGGTCGGGCCCTCACGGTCGATGTCCACACGGCTGACGGTGAACTGCGGGTTCGAGGCGGTCGCGATGACCGTCATCAGATAGCGGTGCTCGCTGGGCGTGACGCCCGACTTCTGCCACGGATGACCGGTGGGGACGAAGACGACCTCGTCCAGATCGAACGAATGCGCCACCTCGCTGGCGGCGACCAGGTGTCCGTGGTGGATGGGGTCGAACGTTCCGCCCATCACGCCGATGCGTGGAGCACGCGAGGTCGCTGCGTTCATGGGGGCCTAGTGGCCGTGTCCCGCCCCGTGGCTGTCCTTGCCGTGCTTCGCAGCCCAGGCCTCGGCCTTCGCGGAGTGACGGTTGGCGACGTTCTTGTAAGACAGCGTCACCAAGCCGAGGAACGCGAAGACGACCGCTGCGATGACCCCGAAGATGAGGGTCTCGAGGGCGACGTTGCCATGGTGCTCGGTTTCGGCAGCGGCCATCGCGATCTGTGCGACGAGGTTCATCGGGGCTCCGTTTCATGACCGGGTACGGTACAGCGTCACCCAGTCTAGTCCTCAGCCGCGCGTCTGCCCTGATCCACGCGCCAGCCACTTGGTGCTGGTCAGCTCGGCCAGCCCCATCGGACCGCGGGCGTGAAGCTTCTGCGTCGAGATGCCGACCTCCGCGCCGAAGCCGAACTCCGCTCCATCCGTGAAGCGGGTCGAGGCGTTCGCCATCACGACGGCCGAATCGACCTCCGCGAGGAAGCGCTCGATGTTGCGCGAGTCCGTGGAGATGATCGACTCGGTGTGTCCGGTGCTGTAGCGGCGGATGTGGTCGAGAGCCTCGTCGAGTGAATCGACGACCTTGATCGCGACGTCCAGGCTGAGGTACTCGGTCGCCCAGTCCTCCTCCGTGGCGGGGATGACGTTCGACACGAGTCCGGCGACGATGTCGTCGCCGTGCACGGCGACGCCTTCGCTCTGCAGCGCGCTCGCGACCAGGGGGATCAGTCGCGGCGCCGCCTGGCGATGCACGAGAACGGTCTCGACGGCGTTGCAGACGCTCGGCCGCTGCACCTTGGCGTTCACGACGATGTCACGCGCCCAATCGTCGGGCGCGCTCTCGTCGAGCAGGATATGCACGTTGCCCGCACCGGTCTCGATGACCGGCACGGTGGACTCGGTCACGACGGTCTCGATCAGCCCCGCGCTCCCGCGAGGCACCAGGACGTCGATGAATCCGCGACCATGCATCAGGGCCTTCGCACCGTCCCGGCCGAAATCGTCGACCGTCTGGACCGCTTCGGGAGTGATTCCGGCCCTCTCCAGAGCCTCACGCATGACCCGCACGAGCACGGTGTTCGACTCGAGTGCAGCACTCCCTCCGCGCAGCACCACGGCATTGCCGGAACGCAGGGCGAGTGCGGCGATATCGACCGTGACGTTGGGACGCGCTTCGTAGATCGCGCCGACCACACCGAAGGGCACGCGCACCTGTTCGAGCGATACCCCGTTCGGCATCCGGTGCCCACCGACCACCCTGCCGACCGGGTCAGGAAGTGCGGCGACCTGACGCACTGCGGAGGCGAGCGCTGCGACGCGCCTCTCGTCCAGACGCAGACGGTCGATGAGTGATTCGCCGATGCCGTCGGCGCGGCCTCGGGCGATGTCGAGCGCATTGGCATCGATGATCGGCGCCGCGTTCGTTTCCAGGGCGACCGCGATAGCCTCGAGGGCGCGCGCCTTGTCGTCACTGGTGAGGGCGGCGATCGCGCGGGACGCGCCCTTTGCGCGCTCGAGGCGCACCTGAGGGGTCTGGTCGGTCATGCGCCCAGTCTAGAGCGTGGGCGAGCTCCCGGATCGGCGCGTGACGTGCATGATGCTGCGGTCAGACAGCCGGCTCGAACCACGTGCCGATCTCGGCTCCGGCAAGAGCCTTGTCGACCAGGTCAGCGCTGGTGACGAGCACGCCGATCCCGGATGCCGCGGCGAGACGAGCAGCGGAGACCTTGGTCGCCGCTCCCCCGGTGCCGACGCTGTTGACGACCGTGGCGCCGAACTCCAGGCCGCTCAGATCAGCGTCCGCGGCGATGACGTCGATCGGCTCGGCTCCCGGGTCCGTCGGGGGCTTGGTGTACAGGGACTCGATGTCGCTGAGCAGGATCAACGCGTCTGCCTGGATCAGCTGTGCGACGAGTGCTCCGAGACGGTCGTTGTCGCCGAACCGGATCTCCTGCGTCGCGACCGTGTCGTTCTCGTTCACGATCGGCAGCACCCGCAACCCCATCAGCCGCTCCATCGCACGGCGTGCATTGCTGCGCGACGTCGGGTTCTCGAGATCACCGGTGGTCAGGAGCACCTGCCCTGCGACGATCTCGAAGGGCCGCAGCGACTCCTGATACCGGTACACGAGCATCGTCTGGCCGACAGCCGCAGCCGCCTGCTGCGTGGCGAGATCCGTGGGCCGCGCGTCGAGCTGCAGGAACGGGATGCCGGTCGCGATCGCGCCGGACGACACCAGCACGACCTCTGCGCCGCGAGCGTGCGCGGCAGCCAGTGCCTCGACGAGCACCGGGATGCGCCAGGACGCCTCGCCACTGATCGAGGACGACCCCACCTTCACCACGATGCGTGATGCGGTGGCGAGGTCGGCCCGTGATCGTGCGGTCACTCGTCGTCTCCCCGGTAGGCGGCGAGACGCTGAGCTTCCACCTCTGCTCGGGCTTCGGCCTTGGCATCCATGCGCTCGTAGTAGGTCTCACGACGCTCCGAGGTGGTGCGGCGCGAGTTCGGGGCGAGTCGCGGATCCGTCCCTCGTGGTGCCGTCATGAGCTCGGCGGCCGAGGTCATCGTCGGCTCCCAGTCGAACACGATGCTGTCGGCTTCGCCGATCACGACGGTCGAGCCCTGGACGGCGCCGACGCGGAACAGCTCGTCTTCGACACCGAGGCGCTCCAGACGATCGGCCAGGTACCCCACGGCCTCCTCGTTCTGGAAATCGGTCTGCTGCACCCAGCGCACCGGCTTCTCACCGAGGATGCGGTACACGTTGCCGTACGTCCCGCCCTCCACGCGGATGGTGAACTCCTTCTTGGAGCGGCGAGGACGGATGACGATGCGCTCAGGCACCTCGACGACGGTCTCGGCGCGGTGCTTCTCGACGATCTCGCCGAGCGCGAAGGTCAGCGGGCGCAGTCCCTCATGGGAGATCGTGGAGATCTCGAACACGCGGAAGCCGCGGGCCTCGAGGTCGGGGCGCACGAGCTCGGCGAGGTCGCGTGCCTCCGGCACGTCGATCTTGTTGAGAGCGATGAGCTGCGGGCGCTCCAGCAGCGGGGTCTGTCCTTCCGGCACCTCGTACGCGGCCAGCTCTCCGAGGATGACATCGAGGTCGGAGATCGGGTCCCGACCCGGCTCGAGCGTCGCGCAGTCCAGCACGTGCAGCAACGCGGAGCACCGCTCGACGTGACGCAGGAACTCGAGGCCGAGACCGCGGCCTTCGCTGGCACCTTCCACGAGACCGGGCACATCGGCGACCGTATAGCGCGATTCGCCGGCCTGCACGACACCGAGGTTCGGGTGCAGCGTGGTGAACGGATAGTCGGCGATCTTGGGCCGTGCGGCCGAGATCGCTCCGATCAGACTCGACTTTCCGGCGGACGGATAGCCGACCAGCGCGACATCGGCCACGGTCTTGAGCTCGAGGATGACGTCACCCTCGTAGCCCGGCGTGCCGAGGAGAGCGAAACCAGGAGCCTTGCGCTTCGGCGACGAGAGAGCCGCGTTGCCGAGACCTCCCTGACCGCCCGCGGCGACGACGAAGCGCTCCCCCGGCACGATCATGTCGATCAGGACGTTGCCGTCGGGCGACTTCACGACGGTGCCGACCGGCACGGGAAGCTCGAGGTCCTCCCCCATGAATCCCGCACGGTGGTCACCCATTCCGGGGCCGCCGTTCCCCGCCGAGCGGTGCGGTGAGTGATGGTACGACAGCAGCGTTCCGGTCTGGGTGTCAGCGACAAGAACGATATCTCCGCCGTCTCCGCCGTTTCCACCGTCAGGACCGCCGAGCGGCTTGAACTTCTCGCGGTGAACCGAGACACAGCCGTTCCCGCCCTTGCCGGCGCGCAGATGCAGCGTCACGGTGTCGACGAAGCTGACCATGTCGAGTTCCCCTCAGATACACGGACGGGGCGAGCCGAAGCCCGCCCCGAACCGGATGATTGTGTGTGTCGTGCTGCGATTACTCGCCGGCGGCGACGATGTTGATGACCTTGCGGCCACCCTTGGCGCCGAACTGCACGGCGCCTGCGGCCAGAGCGAACAGCGTGTCGTCTCCTCCACGGCCGACGTTCACGCCGGGGTGGAAGTGGGTGCCACGCTGGCGGACGATGATCTCGCCGGCGTTGACCTGCTGACCGCCGAAGCGCTTCACGCCGAGGCGCTGTGCGTTGGAGTCACGACCGTTACGGGTGGAGCTTGCGCCCTTTTTATGTGCCATGTCCTGGTCTCCTCGGTCTTTACTTGATGCCGGTGATCTTGACGCGCGTGAGCTCCTGGCGGTGGCCCTGACGCTTCTTGTAGCCGGTCTTGTTCTTGTACTTCTGGATGACGATCTTCGGGCCGCGGAGGTTGCCGATGACCTCAGCCGTGACCTTGACCTTCGCGAGCTTGTCGGCGTCGGTGGTCACGGAGGTGCCATCGACGAGCAGCACAGCTGCGAGCTCGATGTTCTCGCCCTGGGCAGCCTTCACACGATCGAGCTGAACGATCGTGCCGACCTCGACCTTCTCCTGCCGCCCACCGGCGCGCACTACTGCGTAAACCACTTCATACCTGTTTCGTTGGGGAGCAAAGCGCTCCGAGAATCTCACGGGAAGACTGTTGCTTGCATGCACCGCGGGCGGCGGGTGCGAACGCAAGGCTCTCCACTCCGACCGGCGAGGACGGGGCGGCATACGCACCAAGGGACTACTTTACCGGATGGCGGACCCTGCCGCAAAGTGAGCCGCGGGGTGTGTCCGCCCATAGGCTGACAAGATGACCATACTCGTCGACGACCCGCTCTGGCCCGCCCACGGTCGGCTCTGGGCCCATCTGGTCAGCGACGACACCCTGGAAGAACTGCACGCTTTTGCGCGAGCGCACGATGTGCCTGCACGCGCGTTCGACCTCGATCACTACGACGTTCCGGAGGAGATCATCCCCCGGCTCCTCACAGCCGGCGCTCAGCACGTCGGCGGCAAGGAGCTGGTGAGGCGACTGATCGCCTCAGGACTCAGGGTCCCCGCCCGCGACCGGCGCTGAGCTCTCCCCGTTCACCGACACCGGGGTGCCGGTGAGGGCGGCCGTGCTGACCCGACGACGTCCCCGTCCCTGACCAGGCGCTTTGGGCTCAGGGAGAGCATCCAGCACCGAGTCGAGCAGCTGCTCGGCGGGCGACTTCGGGCCGTTGCGGTCCGCTCCGCGCTTCTTGCGCGCCTTCTTGGGACGCTCCGCTTTGGCGGGAGCCTCGGTCGTCGCCTCGGGGAGCTCGATAGAGGGCTCGGCGGGCTCGGCGTTCGGAGCGAGTGTCGAGGCGGCTATCTGCGCGAGCGCGGACTTCGCTCCCTCGGGGATGCTGTGGGTCACCGTGGCGGCCGGCGGAGCGCTCTGGCTCTGGCCGCCACCGTTGCCGCCGCGCTGGCGACGTCCGCCCTGACTGTTGCCGCCGCCCTGTCCACCGTTGCTGTTCCCATTGCTGTTGGAGCGGTGCTTCACGACGGGGTCGTGGTGCACGATCACTCCGCGACCGGCGCAGACCTCGCAGGCCTCGCTGAAGGTCTCCAGCAGGCCGAGGCCGAGCTTCTTACGCGTCATCTGCACGAGGCCGAGCGAGGTGACCTCTGCGACCTGGTGCTTCGTGCGGTCACGGCTCAAGCACTCGATCAGACGGCGCAGCACGAGGTCGCGGTTCGACTCGAGCACCATGTCGATGAAGTCGACGACGATGATGCCGCCGATGTCGCGCAGACGCAGCTGGCGGACGATCTCCTCGGCGGCCTCGAGGTTGTTCTTGGTGACCGTCTCCTCCAGGTTGCCGCCGGAACCGACGAACTTCCCGGTATTGACGTCGACCACGGTCATCGCCTCGGTGCGGTCGATCACGAGCGAGCCGCCCGAGGGCAGCCAGACCTTGCGGTCGAGAGCCTTCTCGATCTGCTCGGTGATGCGGAAAGCATCGAAGGGGTCGGTCTCGTCC
Source organism: Microbacterium croceum (assembly GCF_023091245.1). Lineage (NCBI taxonomy): Bacteria > Bacillati > Actinomycetota > Actinomycetes > Micrococcales > Microbacteriaceae > Microbacterium > Microbacterium croceum. Next base: position 2,789,943 of record NZ_JAHWXN010000001.1, read on the forward strand.
TCGTAGGAGTCGACACGCTCGAGCAGGTCGGGAGCGACGCTCTCGAGGTAGGCGCGGATGGTGCGCTGCGCCTCCTCGCCCTGGATGAGCATCTTCGTGAAGTCCTCGTTGAACACGTCACGGACGATCTTGACGAGCAGATCCGGCTCGGCGTGCAGCAGGGCGGGAGCCTGCTGGTTCTCCACCTGCTTCTGGATGTGCTCCCACTGGCTGGTGAGACGCTGCACATCACGGGTGAGCTGGTCTTCGGTCGCACCCTCGGCTGCCGTGCGGACGATCACGCCGGAGGACTCGGGCAGGACCTCCTTGAGGATGCGCTTGAGGCGGGCGCGCTCGTTGTCCGGCAGTTTGCGGCTGATGCCGTTCATCGAGCCACCGGGCACGTACACGAGGTAGCGGCCGGGCAGCGAGATCTGGCTCGTCAGACGGGCGCCCTTGTGCCCCACGGGGTCCTTGGTGACCTGCACGAGCACACGGTCGCCCGGCTTCAGGGCCAGCTCGATACGACGCGGCTGGTTGCCGGTCTCGACGCCGTCCCAGTCGACCTCGCCGGAGTAGAGCACGGCGTTGCGGCCGCGGCCGATGTCGACGAAGGCGGCCTCCATGCTCGGGAGCACGTTCTGCACGCGGCCGAGGTAGACGTTCCCGATGAGCGATGCGTCCTGGTTGCGGGCCACGTAGTGCTCCACGAGAACGCCGTCCTCGAGGACGCCGATCTGGGTGCGACCGTTCTTGGAGCGCACCACCATCATGCGGTCGACGGACTCACGACGGGCGAGGAACTCGGCCTCGGTCACGACCGGGCGACGGCGACCGGCATCGCGACCGTCGCGGCGGCGCTGCTTCTTCGCCTCGAGGCGAGTGGAGCCCTTGATGGCCTTCGGCTCGGTGATGTACTCGACGACGCGCTGACGCTGGCGCGGCTCTTCGCGCTGGTCGTCTCCGTCGGAACCTCCGCGGCGGCGACGACCACGGCGAGCCGAGGTCGATTCCTCCTGCGGCTGCTCACGCTCGGCGATGCGGTCGAAGATGCGCTCGCGCTCAGGGCGTGCGGGCAGCGGGACGATCGCCGGTGCGTAGAAGTGGAGCTGCGTGGACACCTGCGAGACGAAGACCTCGGGCAGCAGGCCCAGCGAGACCGCAGTCACCGGGGTGGGAGCGGCAGGCTCCTCGACCGGAGCAGGAGCCTCGTCTGCGGGAGCTGCTTCCTCGGCGGGAGCGTCCGCAGCGGGAGCGTCGTCAGCAGGAGCTTCCACAGCAGGAGCTTCCTCCGCAGGAGCATCCTCGACAGAGGGAGCCTGCTCCTCAGCAGGAGCCTGCGCCTCGTCTGCGGGAGCCTCCTCGGCAGTAGGTGCGGCATCCTCCTCGCCGGAGGCGCTCACCTTCTCGACGTTCGTGGCAGATTCGGCAGAGCTTTCCGCTGCTTCTTCAGACACACCCTCGGCCTCGGAAGCGGTGGGCTCCGTCAGCTGATCCGCGGCGTCAACCGGGAAGTCGAGGGTAGGGGTGTTGTTGTCATTGTTCTCGTCGGCCATCTCTGGCTTGCTCCCTGCGCGGGCACTAGGTGCTCCGCGAAATCTCATGCGTCACCCGCGGGTGTCGCGAACTCATTCGGTCTGCGACCGGCTCATGGCTCTGATCGCTGGGGCATGGGCCCCGAAGTCTGCGTCAATACGTGTGACGGCGGCGCCGCTCATCGCATCACAGGCCATTATCGCACGCCGCACCCGTTCGTCCTACTTCTCAGCCGGGAGTAGGCGAGTCGGGGCGGTGGGCCAAAACGGGTAGGCCAAGAACCGCGGGCCAGACACTGGATGAACGCTCTCCGACCGGCGTATCACGGGTAGGAGGACCACACATTATGAGCACCAAGAAGTACCGCGCGAGGATTTGGAATCCGGAGATCAAGAAGAAGATCGACCTGGGCTACTACGACTCCGAGGAAGAGCGCGACCTAGTCGAAGCCCAGGCCAAGTTGGACCTGTCGCAGCACCGAACCCCGAAAGTCATCGAAGACCGCAGTAGGGGCGGTGAGTTGTTCGTGACGTTCGCCGAGCGCACCCTCCTGGACCGGAAGCGCCGGGTTACTCTCTCGACCTGGACCAACTACCAGGCGATGCTTCGGAAGTGGGTGATCCCCACCTTCGGTCAGATGAAGCTCCGAGACATCACGCCCCGCGACATCGATAGGTGGTTCAACGAGGTACTCCCCCAGGGCTCGCCGTCCAACGGTCAGCGCTACAGCATCCTCTCCATGGTGATGATCCGCGCGGTGAAGATGCAGGAGATCCCGTCCAATCCCTGCATCGTGGAGGGAGTCGCCGCGACGAAGACGAAGCGGAGGCCCACGTGGAGCTGGAGCGACTTCCAAGTCCTCTACGAGGCGGCGGCAACGGATCAGGAGCGCGCTCTCCTCTGGGCTCTCGCTGGCTCCGGATGTCGAATCGGTGAAGCTCTCGCGCTCAATGTCGAGGACATCGACATGCCGAACTCCGAGATCGTGGTCTCGCATCACATGGTGCGCACGCAGCGAGTCCAGGGCACCAAGGCACACCCGGAGCAGGTCCGGTACCTCACTATCCCGCCGCAGGCTCCGGAAGCTCTCCAGACGCACCTGAACGGCTCCGGGAGGGCGATGGACCAGCCGGTGTTCGTGAACTCCCGAGGCGGTCGCCTTGGCTACGACCGGGCACGCCGGACCTTCGACAGCATCCGATCATCACGGGGGTTGGACGACCTGGTGATCCACGACCTCCGCCATCTCAGCCTGACTGCATTCGGAAAGACCGGCGCGACCCTAGCTGAGATCATGCAGCGAGGTGGACACTCCGACATGCGCACGGCGCTCCGCTACCAGCACGCCTCACGTGATCGGGATCGTGCGCTGGTACAGAGGATGGCGGAGATGATCCCGTGAGTGAGCCACTGGATTTTGATGACCTGCTTGCGCTGGAAGACAAGCGCGAGGCGGATGCTCGGATGACGGCGCGTTGGTCGCCGCTCTGGGAAGAGGCGGAATCGGCGCTGCGGACTGACGTCGGGCTAGTGATCGAACTGGCGAAGGAAGTGAACCGGGTCATCGAGTTCGAGCAGGGCCGCGAAGCGCGGAGCGAGCGCGCCCGGCAGGCGAGCTTGCGCAGTGCGGCGACACGCGCCGCACGAAAGGCCCAGCGTGAGTCCGCTGGTGAGGGCTAGAGATCCTCGCTAACCGACACGGCGTTACCCCATACCCAGCACCGGAACGTCTCATCGATGCCGTGGAACTCGATCCCGGCTGCGAGGGGGGTGGATCGCACGATCTTCGCGTCCACTCGGACGGCCTCAGCTCCGAACCGCACCCATGCATGCACCCGGCGCTGGAGAGCGTACGGGTAGACCGTGACAGGGTGTTCGCGTAGGGCTAGTTCCCGATCCGAGAGCGTCTGGAGAGGACCACGCCGGGCTGCTGCGGAGATGGCGGCACGCGCGCTGCGGACGTCGTTCGACGCCTTCAGCCTGTCGCTCGCTCCCACGCTTCCGCCTCACTTTCGCGGCTCTTTCGAGGGTAGCAAGAGTCGAACATTTGTTCTATTCGGACAGGGCTCCGGTGTCGGTGCTCCCGGATACGCTGTAGCGGTCTGCGAAACGTTGAAGACGATGCTGCGTCTCGGTCGCATCGGCTTTCTGGGGGAACATGCTGAACAACCGTGAACTGGCATCGGTGATTCTGATCGGGCTACTCATCCTGATCGCGCTCGCGCTGCCCAAATGGCGGGACATCTTGGTGTCATCGATCCGGACTGTCGCACAGTCACTCTTCCAATGGGTGATCCTGCGCATCTTCGGCCTCTTCGTCGTTTGGGTTGCTCTGTGGATCTGGCTCGCGTGGCTGATCGGTGCATGGGACCTGGCCCTGTTGAAAGACACCGTCATCATCCTGTTCGGTATCGGATTCCCGCTTCTGTCCAAGGCCATACAGGCCAAATCGGGGCCGGAGATCGTCGGTCATATCCGTCGCGAGACTCTGACGTTGTCCGCGCTGTTCTTGTTCTACCTGAACCTGGAATCACTCCCATTGTGGGGCGAGCTGATCGCCCAGCCGGTGATCGTGATCTTGTCCGTCATGACGGCGTTCGCTCAGCGTGACGAGAAGGGGCGGAGAGTCGTCGGCTGCTTCTCCATCCCGCTCTTCCTGATCGGAATCGGGCTGGTCGTATGGACCACTGTGCAGACGGTGAACGACTGGGACAAGCTCGACTGGCCGGAGATGTTGGCCCAGCTAGCTCTCTCCGTCTGGCTCCCGTTTACTATGTTCCCCTTCCTGTACATAGTGGCCTTTTACGCGGCCACCGAGATGATCTTGAAGCGGTTGCTCTGGATGAACACCAAGATGCCCCTCCGCGCTCGCCTTGGCGTGCTCGTAGGGCTACGAGGGTCCGTTCGCTGGGCAAAGGAACTCACGGGGCGGTACAACCAGGTGGCTGAGGCCAGGACGTTTCGACAGGCCCTGTCCAGGATGCGAGACTTCCGCGACGATGTTGAACGTCGTCACACCCGGGAGGCGAATCGTCTCGCCGACCTGGAGGGCTTCGCCGGTCAGGTCGGCGTGGACGGTAATGGCGCTCAGCTCGACCGGCGCGAGTTCGATGGAACGAAGAGAGCGCTCGAATTCGTCCACACTGCCCAGGCGCTTCGCTACGAGCGCCTGGGGGAAGTCTTCTGGGATGACCTCACCGACATGGTCATCAGTCCAGCGTCGAAATGGGGCTTGCCAGATCAGCACGGCATCGTGGTCGAAACGACGAGGGATAAGAAGAAATGGCGGGCATGGCGGCGTTTGCCATCCGGCTGGGTGCTGGGGATCGGAGCGACTGGGCGCTTCGGGGAGTACCGTTACGCCGGTGAACAACCGCCGACGTCCTGGCCGGGAGCATCCGATGAGTGGATCGACGCTGCGGTCGCGCTCGGTCCCGTCGATTGGGAACGGAACGACGGGTCACGTCTGTAGGCCTTAGGGCCTTTCCCGGGCCATGGGCTATTCCGTGGTGAGGTCGTCGTGGCGGGGACCGTAGTCCGGGGGCTCGCCGTTCTCGCCCCCGACCGGCTTGCCGTCTGGGCGCTTCAACGGGACGTGACAGGTCTGGCAGATGATCCAGTCGACGTCGTCGTCGTCCTCGTCCTCGCTCGGGAGATGATGGCCGCGAGCCAGGCATTTGGCTGCGTTGGCGTCGCTGCCCTCGCGGAAGCTGAGCATCATTCGGATGCTGTCGGCATCGTTCACGAAGTAGCCGCCATCGCGCCGCACCCAGAGTCCGGCGGTCTCCAGCTCGACCGCGGTCAGCGTCGTCGCCGCGGCAATGGCCTCTAGGTAATCGTCTGTGACGAATCCAGGGGTGCCGCGTTGGAAGCTCTCGGTGATCGCGAAGTGGTGGAGCTGGAACGCTGGCATGCTCAGCGCCGGAAGCCCTTCAGCCTGGAGGAACGTCTCGCGGTCGTCGTCATCGTCCATGAGTACAGCGTGGCAGACGGTACCGACGAGAGGCGGACGAAGCGGGCGTTCAGAGCGTCGCGATCACTCGGTAGAGCGTCGCCTGAGAGATCTCGGTCATGCGGGCGATGTCGGCGCGGCTGTGGTCGCCGGAGGCCAAGAGCTTCTTGATCGTCGCCAGCTTCTTGGAGTCCACGACGGAGGGACGACCGCCGACACGGCCCTGCGCCTTCGCGGCGTCGAGACCGGCGCGTGTGCGCTGCACGATGGTGGTGGCAGCCGTGCGAGGCATCACGGCCTTTGCGCCTGTTGGCGATCATCTCGCTGACCGTCTCGCGGGCCTGAATCGATATCGGAACCTCCTGGTCCACGGCGTGTGGCTCTGGCGACGGGGAGCCGTCATGGTGGTGAAGCGCTCCCTCGACTCAGGCGGGGAGCGCATGGTCGAGTACGACACCCTCACGTTCGAAGAGATCCATGAGCTGGTGCGTGACTACCAGCGGCTCGGCAAGTTTGCGGACCGGTTCGTCGCCATCCTCACGAAGAACATCGCGCGACCGTACGAGGACCTCTACCGGTGCCCGAATGACGGGACGCCGCTGAAGGGCTCGCTCGTGGACGACATCATGGTCCAGCTCTGTCCAGCCTGCGGATATACCGCCAAGGCGACACCCACCTTCTAGCTGACGAAGCCAGCCGCACCAGTGGGCCATGAGGTGGGCCATGATCTATGGCCCACCCTTGCTACTGTTGGCCTCGCAGAGAGCTCTAATTTCAGAAATAGCAGTGACTTCTGGGCATAGCCGTCTTTATCGCACCATGTGGCCGTGATCGTGGCATCTCGTCTCCGACGCGGTGTTTTCTCCGGTGCGTTCACGCCACATCCATAGCAGCCGCTGAGATAATCCACATATGAGCGAGCAGCGCACCCGCCCCGTCATCTATGCCGTCTGGCTGATCATCGCGAGCGTGGTGGGCTGGTTCGCCGCCTTCCAGCTCACAGTCGAGAAGTTCGCTCTTCTGGAGAACCCGCAAGAGGCCCTCTCCTGTGACCTGAGCCCATTCATCCAGTGCAGCACCAACCTCCAGTCGTGGCAGGGGTCCGTGTTCGGGTTCCCGAACCCGATCATGGGACTCACCGGCTGGATGGCACCCCTCGTCGTCGGCGTCGCGATCCTGGCTGGGGCGCGCTTCCCGCGCTGGTTCTGGGCAGCTTTCGGTGTGGGGATCACCTTTGCGTTCGGACTCGTCTGCTGGTTGATCGGCCAGAGCCTGTACGACTTGTTCGTCCTGTGCCCGTGGTGCATGGTCACCTGGGCCGTCACGATCCCGACATTCTTCGCCACGATGCTGCACCTCACGCGCAACGGAACCTTCACCAGCAACGAGAAGGCCCAGGCTCGTGCAGACAAGCTGATGGCCTGGGTTCCGCTCCTGACGATCGTTTCCTACGCGATCATCATCCTGCTCGCGCAACTCCAGGGTCTCGACTTCCTGGGTGAGATGGTCAAGATCCTGTTCTGACGCCTGCCGTGAGATCGACGAAGGCCCGCCCACTTCACAGTGGGCGGGCCTTCGTGCGAACGGGCTCAGTCGAACCAGATGCCGAGCTCGCGGGCCGCGGACTCGGGGCTGTCGGAGCCGTGCACCAGGTTCTGCTGCACCTTGAGGCCCCAGTCGCGACCGAAGTCGCCACGGATCGTGCCGGGTGCGGCGGTGGTCGGGTCGGTCGTTCCGGCGAGCGAACGGAAACCCTCGATCACGCGGTTGCCCGCGAGTCGGATAGCGACCGAGGGGCCGGAGAGCATGAACTCGAGGAGCGGCTCGTAGAACGGCTTTCCCTCGTGCTCGGCGTAGTGCTCGGCGAGCAGGTCGCGATCCGGCTCCACGAGACGGATGTCGACGAGCGCGTAGCCCTTCGCTTCGATGCGGGCGAGGATCGCGCCGGTCAGGCCGCGCGCGACGCCGTCGGGCTTGACGAGGACGAGGGTTTCTTCGGTGGCCATGTCATTCACTCTCTGTCTGAGTCTCTGTCGAGGGCTCGGCGGGACGTCGTGCGTCCAATCGGGCCCCTCCGATGGTCGCATACGCCCACATGCCGCCGAAAATCACGACGACGAGCAGGATTGCGGGAACAAGGATCGCGGCGAGGGCGAGGATCACCTGGATCACCCATCCTGCCGTGATCGCCCAGGGCTTCGCCGCCATTCCGGCGGTGGCGATGCAGGCGAGTGCCAGCACGGCACCGCCCACGATCCCCCACCACTGCTCGACGCCCGCAGGCAATGCCTTGAGCCCGAACACCGTGAGACCGGCGAGGAACACGACGATCGCCTCGAAGCCGAGGACGATCGGCGCCAGCTTCTGCACGAGCGTGCGCGGCGGACGGGGAGCCCGGGCGGGGGTCGCATCGGCGCTCATGCGCGCCACCCCGATTTCCAGTCCTCTTCCTCCGACAGCGCGATGGCCTCACCGGCGAGCACGACGGATCCGGCGATCACGACCGCGCGGCGGTCGGACGATGCGGCCCACTCCCGGGCGGCATCTGCTGCCTCGGCCAGCGTGTGGTGCACGGTGGCGCGCCGGCCGGTCTGCTCGACGAGGTCGGCGATGGCATCCGCTTCGCTCGCCCGGTCGGAGTCGGGAGCCGTGGCGAACACGTGCGCGACGCCGGGCGCAAGCTGCGCGACGATGCCCGCCGCGTCCTTGTCGCTCAGGATGCCCAGCACCAGACCCCACTCGTCGAAGTCGAAGCTGTCGTCCAGCGCCTGCGCCAGCGCATGCGCGCCGTGCGGGTTGTGGGCGGCATCGACGACCACCGTGGGGGCGATGCCGAGCAGCTGCAGACGACCAGGCGAGGTCGTCCCCTGCAGGCCGTCCGAGATGATGTCTGCCCCGATGCGCTGCGTGGCACCGCCGATGAGGGACTCGACCGCGGCCACCGCGAGTGCCGCGTTGTGGCCCTGGTGCGCGCCGTACAGCGGCAGGTACTCCTCGGAGTACTCACCCGCGAGTCCGCGGATCGAGATGAGCTGGCCGCCGACGGCGAGCTTCTGATCCGTGAGGCCGAACTCCTCGCCCTCGAACGCGATGGTCGCGTGGCGCTCGGCGGCGACGCGGCGCAGCACCTCTGCGGCCTCTGCGGGCTGCTGAGCAGAGACGACCGCCGCCCCCTCCTTGATGATCCCGGCCTTGACCTGCGCGATCTCGGTGATCGTGTCGCCCAGGCGATCCGCGTGGTCGATGTCGATCGGCGCGAACACCGCGACGTCGCCATCGGCGGTGTTCGTGGAGTCCCACTCCCCGCCCATGCCGACTTCGAGCACCAGCACGTCCACGGGCGCGTCCGCGACCGCGACGAAGGCGAGCACGGTCAGCAGCTCGAAGAACGTCAGCGGTTCTTCGCCGTCGGCCTCCAGCTCGGCGTCGACGATCCCGACGAACGGTTCGATCTCGTCCCAGGCGTCGGCGAACGCCGCATCGGCGATCGGCTCGCCGTCGATCAGGATGCGCTCGGTGAAGCGCTCCAGGTGCGGGCTCGTGAACAGTCCGGTGCGCAGCTCGTGCGCCCGCAGCAGGCTCTCGATCATGCGCGCGGTGGAGGTCTTGCCGTTCGTGCCGGTGATGTGCACGACGCGGTAGGTGCGCTGCGGGTCGTCCAGGTACGCCAGGATTCGCGCGGTGCGCTCCTTGCGCGGCTGCACCCAGCGCTCCCCCGAGCGGCTCAGGAGAGTCTCGTAGACGGCATCCGCCCTGTCCTTGTCGGTCATGCGTCTGCTCCGATCCGGCTGACGGCGATCGTGAAGTCCTCGCGGTTGGCGTACGTACCCTTCGGGATCACCGCCGTGAACTCGGCGAAGGGCAGCTCCGCGTCGCCGCGCAGCAGCGAGTGCTCCAGAGCGAGCGTCTCCCCCGCGACCTCGGCGATCTCGAACGCGGCCGAGACGGCGTCCGCATCCTCATCGCTCGCGAAGCGCAGGTCCAGACGGATGCGGTCGCTCACGTCGAAGTCCGCGTTCTTGCGGGTCTCCTGCACGGCGCGGATGACGTCGCGCGCAAGGCCCTCGGCCTCGAGCTCCGGCGTGGTCTGCGTGTCCAGCAGCACGAAGCCGCCCGTCGGCACGATGGCGAGAGCCTCTCCCTCCGGGCGACCGGTCGTCTCGAGCACCAGCTCGTACTCCGACGGCTCCAGCGCGATGCCTCCGGCCGTGACCACACCAGCGGTCTCGGACCAGTCCCCGGCCTTCGCCGCCTTGATGACGGTCTGCACGTTCTTGCCCAGACGCGGACCGGCCGCGCGGGCGTTGACGCTCAGACGGTGGTCGATGCCGTAGGACACCGCTGTGTCGTCGGCGAGCGTTACGAGCTCGACGGACTTCACGTTGAGCTCCTCGCGGAGGATGTCCTCGAACTGTCCGAGCGAGGCCGCGAGCGGAGAGACGACCGTGAACCGTGCGAGGGGAAGCCGCACGCGCAGCTTCTCCTTCTTGCGCAGCGCGTTGCCGACGCTCGACAGCTCGCGCACGGCATCCATCGCGTCGCGGATCTCGTCGGCTGCGGGGAACTGCTCGTCATCCGGCCAATCCGTCAGGTGCACGCTGCGGCCACCGGTGAGGCCCTGCCAGACGCGCTCGCTGATCAGCGGCACCAGCGGCGCGGCGACACGCGTCAGCGTCTCGAGCACCGTGTAGAGCGTGTCGAACGCCTCCCGGCTCTTCGGATCGTCGGTCACGCCGACCCAGAACCGATCGCGCGAGCGACGGATGTACCAGTTCGTCAGCACCTCGGCGAAGTCGCGCAGCCGCGCGGCCGCGGTGGTCGAGTCGAGACCTTCGAGGTCGGCGCGCACATCGCGCACCAGATCGCCGAGTCGGGCGAGGATGTAACGGTCGAGCACGTCGGTCGAGTCCGTGCGCCACTCGGCTTCATACCCGCCGCTGGGCTGGGTCCCTGAGCTTGTCGAAGGATCCGAAGCGTTCGCATACGTCGCGAAGAAGTACCAGGAGTTCCACAGCGGCAGCAGGAACTCCCGCACACCGGACCGGATCCCTTCCTCGGTCACCGCCAGGTTTCCGCCACGCAGCACGGAGCTCGACATCAGGAACCAGCGCATCGCGTCGGAGCCGTCTCGGTCGAGCACCTCCGACACATCCGGGTAGTTGCGGAGCGACTTGGACATCTTGTAGCCGTCGCTGCCGAGCACGATGCCGTGGCAGCTCACGCCCGTGAAGGCGGGGCGGTCGAAGAGCGCGGTCGACAGCACGTGCATGACGTAGAACCAGCCGCGCGTCTGCCCGATGTACTCGACGATGAAGTCCGCAGGAGCGTGAGAATCGAACCATTCCTGGTTCTCGAACGGATAATGCACCTGCGCGTAGGGCATCGAACCCGAGTCGAACCACACGTCGAAGACGTCTTCGATGCGGCGCATCGTGCTCTTGCCGGTGGGGTCGTCGGGGTTCGGACGGGTGAGGTCGTCGATGTACGGCCGGTGCAGGTCGATCTCGCCCTCCGGGTTGCGCGGCAGCGTCCCGAAGTCGCGCTCGAGGTCCTCCAGCGACCCGTAGGCATCGACGCGCGGGTACTCCGGGTCGTCGCTCTTCCAGATCGGGATCGGCGAGCCCCAGTAGCGGTTGCGGCTGATCGACCAGTCGCGTGCGCCCTCGAGCCATTTGCCGAACTGCCCGTGCTTGACGTTCTCCGGCACCCAGGTGATCTGCTCGTTGTTCGCGAGCATGTCGTCCTTGATGTCCGTCACACGGATGAACCAGCTCGACACGGCCTTGTAGATCAGGGGGTTACGGCAGCGCCAGCAGTGCGGGTACGAGTGCTCGTAGCTCTGCAGACGGACCAGGCGTCCGCTATCGCGGATGAGACGCACGAGCGGAGTGTTCGCGTCCATCCAGAGCTCGCCGGCGACGTCTGTGACGTTCGGGAGGAACCGCCCGCCGTCGTCGAGCGAGAGGATCGTGGGGATGCCGGCGGCACCGGCGACGCGCTGGTCATCCTCACCGTACGCCGGTGCCTGGTGCACGATGCCGGTGCCGTCGCTGACCGTGACGTAGTCGTCGACCAGGATGCGCCAGGCGTTCTCGGTGCCGTAGGTCTCTTCGTCGGCGTAGTAGTCGAACAGACGGTCGTAGGTCACGTCCTGCAGCTCCGCGCCGCGGACCGTCGCATCCACCGCGGCGAGCGCGTCATCGACGCTCTCGTAGCCGAGATCCTTGGAGTATCCGCCGAGCAGTTCGCGTGCGAGCAGGTAGCGGTGCGCCGAGGCCTCGACCGCGGCATCCGTCGTCCCGGCGGCCTGATGCACGTCGGCCGCGCCGTTCGGACCGGCCGGCAGCACCACGTATTCGATCTCCGGACCCACGGCGAGCGCGAGGTTGGTGGGAAGGGTCCACGGGGTGGTCGTCCAGGCGAGCGCGCGCACTCCGGTGAGGCCGAGGGCCTCGGCCTTGGCGCCGGTGAGCGGGAAGGTCACGGTGACGGACGGGTCCTGGCGCATCTGGTAGACGTCGTCATCCATGCGCAGCTCGTGCGCGGACAGCGGGGTCTCGTCGCGCCAGCAGTACGGGAGCACACGGTATCCCTCGTAGGCGAGGCCCTTGTCGTAGAGGGTCTTGAAGGCCCAGAGCACGCTCTCCATGTATCCGAGGTCGAGTGTCTTGTAGCCGCGCTCGAAATCGACCCAGCGCGCCTGACGGGTGACGTAGTCCTGCCACTCACGCGTGTAGGCGAGGACCGAGTCCTTGGCCTTCGCGTTGAAGACGTCGATGCCCATGGCCTCGATCTCGCTCTTCTCGGTGATCCCGAGCTGCTTCATCGCCTCGAGCTCGGCCGGGAGCCCGTGGGTGTCCCAGCCGAAGACCCGGTCGACCTTGTGACCGGTCATGGTCTGGAACCGCGGGAACACGTCCTTGGCGTAGCCGGTGAGCAGGTGACCGTAGTGGGGCAGGCCGTTGGCGAACGGCGGGCCGTCGTAGAACACCCACTCGGGCGAGCCCTCGCGCTGCGCGATCGAGGCGCGGAAGGTGTCGTCCTTCTCCCAGAAGGCGAGCACCTCCTCCTCGATCTGCGGGAAGCGGGGGCTGGGCGCGACGGAGGCAGCGGCGGGGCCGAAGGAAGAGGTCCCTGAGCTGGTCGAAGGGCGGGGGTAGGTCATCGTGTCTCGCAGTGGTCGTCGTGGCGGATGCTCCTGCGAGGACGACCCTCGCGGACCGCGGTACCACCTCGCGTGCCACGCCTGACGACGCGACCACTCTCACTGCGGCTGTGACGGGCCTGCCCCGCTCGGTTCTACTGGGTCCGTCTCCGGACTGTTCTTCCGAGAGCTCCCCGGTGATGCCGGATCGATGCTCGTCCCTCCAGTGTACGCGTGTGTCAGGCTTCGGAGATCGGCCACATTCAGGAACGTTTCGCGGCCGGCGATCCGAGATGCTGCAGAAATCCGAAGTCATGCGCGCGGCACGCGGTGGAGTCCTTGCGCGACAGCGTGCATGATCAAGTCGTGCACGACGTGCCACTGATCCATCACCTGCCGATACCCCACGCGGATGACGTGGTAGCCGAGCATCTTCAGCTCGGCGTCATGGCGGATGTCTGGAGTCGACGAGCGAATCCGGATCGCGTGGGATCAACGGACGCGCCCAGTGGACACGCACTCCCTGGTCCGTGCGCACCGCGGCTCGAGGCGCTGCTCCGACATGACAGAGACCGTCGTCTTCGTGCACCCAGAGGCCCAGCCGGCGGGCCTGCGTGACGCAGGTGAGCACCACTCCTCGTCTCGCCGCGTCGATCAGCATCGGATCTGCCTGCGGAAGAGCGATCCAGCCCTGTCGCACCGCGAACGCCGCCGAACCGGCCACTGCGTGCGCGATGTCGTATCTGCTGAGTCCTCGCGCACGAAGCGCGGAGGTTCGGGCGACACCGCCCAGCATCATGACCTCCTGGATGAGTCGGGGCGTATGTGTCGACATCCATCGACCCTGCCTTCTCCTCATCCGCCTCCCGCGCCCTCAGGCCGCGCGTGGTGCACCCGCAGCCCCAGCTTCTCTCTGTGTAGGAAAAGTGAGACCCGGACTTCTGCCGCATCTCGGAGGACGTTGGGCGCAGCTGTCCGAGATGTCGCAGAAATCCGAAGTCCCGCCCCGCCCCTCCCCTGTCGGCAGCACCCCGTACCCTCGACACATGGCCCGCACCGAATCCCCCGCCGAGCCGCGGGTCTCACCACCCGATCTGCCCGAGGAGTTCACCCCGGCCGCCCCGGCCCGCAACGCCGACCTCATCGCGGCGACGCTCGATGTCAGCGGCACAGTCGACCTCGCCTATGCGTCGCTCGAACAGTGTCGGATGACGGCGGATGCCGATGCCGTCGACCTGACCGGCGGCACGATCCTCGACGTCGAACTCACCGACGCACGCATCGCCTCGCTGCGTCTGCGCGGCGCCGGTGTGCGTCGACTGCGCATCGTGGGCGGACGCATCGGTACCCTGGATCTGAGCACGGCGCGCATCTCGGAGCTCGAGCTGACGGGTGTCCGCATCGACTACCTCAACCTCGGAGCAGCGCGCGCGACAGACGTCGAGATCTCGGACTGCCGCCTCCGCCTGCTCGACATCCCCCAGGCCGAGCTCACCCGCGTGCGCTTCACCCGCACCACGTGCGACGAGATCGATCCGCGCGGCATGCGCGCCACCGACGTCGACCTGCGCGGCCTCGACGCCCTCTCGTTCCTCGACGCGAACAGCCTCCGCGGCACCACGCTCACGGAGTTCCAGGTGCAGCAGCTGGCTCCCGTGATCGCGGCCGGTCTCGGCATCCAGATCAAGGGCTGACGGCACAGGCCCGCCCGCCCGCGGGATCCCGACTCAGCGCACCCCACTCGCGGCGAGCAGCTCTCGGGTGAACGAGTGCTGCGGCGCGTCGAACACGTCCGCGATGCTGCCCTGCTCGACGATGCGCCCGTCCTGCATCACGAGCACCTCATCGGCGACGGCGCGCACCACGTCGAGGTCGTGCGAGACGAAGATCATCGTGAGCCGGCGCTCGCGCTGCAGACGCAGCAGCAGCTGCAGCACCCGCTCGCGCACCGATGGGTCCAGCGCGGACACCGGCTCGTCCAGCACCAGCACGTCCGGATCCGCGGCCAGCGCCCGTGCGATCGCCGCACGCTGCCGCTGACCTCCCGACAGCGCGGCCGGACGCCGTGCGGCGAGCCCCGACTCGAGGTCGACCTCGGCGAGTAGCTCCTCGACCCGGCGCGGCCGCTCCCCCCGCGGCACACCTCCTGCGGCGAGCGCCTCCCGCAGAGAGCGACCGACCGACCAGCGCGGGTCGAAGGCGCCGAGGGGGTTCTGATGCACGAGCTGCACGCGGTGGCCGGGCTCCCAGCGCACCTCACCCTGATCGGCGTGCTCGACCCCCACGACCATGCGCGCCAGGGTCGTCTTACCCGAGCCGGACTCCCCCACGATGCCCAGTGTGCGACCGCGTGGAACGATGAATGAGGCATCGACCACGGCCGGGACACCCGCGAACGCCTTCGACACCGCGGACGCAGTCAACACGGCCGCTGCGTCGGCCGCAGCATCCGGCACGCGCGGCTCGTGGATCGTGGCCGCGATGAGCTCCCGCGTATACGGATGCTGCGGCGACTCGAGGACGTCCGCCACCGCACCGGACTCCACGACCTCGCCCCGTCGCATCACCAGCACCCGGTCCGCGAGGCGCCGCACAGCTGCGAAGTCGTGACTCACGAACACGACAGCGGTCCCGGCATCCGCGATCTCACGCAGCAGGTCGAGGATATGCGCCTGCACGGTCGCATCGAGCGCGGTCGTGGGCTCATCCGCGACCAGCACGGCAGGCATCGCCGCGAGCGCCGAGGCGATCAGCGCGCGCTGGCGGAGCCCCCCGGACAGCTCATGCGGATACTGCCGCACTCGGCGCTCCGGCTCCGGCATCCAGACGCGCCGCAGCAGCGCCTGCACGCGGTCACCGATCACCGCACCGTCCAGAGCGGCTGGATGCAGCCGCAGCGGCTCCGCGATCTCGGTTCCGATCCGTTGCAGCGGATCGAGCGCGACGAGGGCGTCTTGCGATACCAAGGCGATCTGCGCGCCCCGGATGCGTCGCCAGGCGGGGTCCTTCCACCCGCGCACATCGACTCCCCCGACATCCAGACGGTCGGCATCCACGCTCGCACCCGACGGCGTGAGCCCGAGCAGGGCGCGCGCTGTCAACGACTTGCCCGCCCCGGACTCTCCGACGATCGCGACGCACTCACCGGCAGACACCGTGAACGAGACTCCGTCCACGACAGGAGCAGCGGCGAAGCGTATCCGCAGATTCTGCACATCGAGCACGGGAGGTGCCATGCCGCTCATCGCATCCTCCCTTCGGAGCCGGCTCGCAGCATCCGGCCGACGATGGTCGCGGCCACCACGGTGATCGTGATGGCGATGCCGGGGAACACCGAGATCCACCACGCCTGCCCCAGCACGTTCCGGCCACCGGCGAGCATCAGCCCCCACTCCGGCGTCGGCTCGGCAGGTCCGAGTCCGAGGAAGCTGAGCCCGGAGGCGGCGAGGATGGCGGAGCCGATGCCGATGGTCGCGAGCACGCTCAGCGAGCCGAGCACACCGGGCAGCACATGCCGCACGAAGGCGGGCACCGCCGGCACACCGAGTATCCTCGCGGCCTCCACGTGCTCCGCCACGCCGAGCGTGCGGGTCTGCACGCGCGCCAGACGGATGTACACGGGCACGGCCGCCAGCGTCACCGCGAGGGCCACGTTGACGGGGCCGGGGCCGAGGATGGCGATCACGACGAGGGCGACGAGGAACTCGGGGAATGCCATCAGCACGTCGTTGACGCGCATCAGCGTGACGTCCGCACCGCGCGGCGCGATACCCGCCAGCGCTCCGACCGCGAGCCCGACGACGACAGCGATCGCGGTCGCGAGCAGCCCGACCCCGACAGACCGTCCGGCGCCGTACACCACGCGGGAGTAGACGTCCCTGCCACTCTGATCCGTGCCGAAGAGGTGCCCGTCGCCCGGAGGCAGCAGCGCGCCCCGCACGTCGGTCTGCAGCGGGTCGTGCGTCGCGAGCACGCCGGGGAACGCCGCCGCGAACGCGATCAGCAACAGCACGGCGACCGCACACCACAGCAGCACACGCTGCGACCGCCTCATCGTCGCGCTCCCGAGGCAGCGGCCGTGCGGCGCAGGCGCGGGTCGATGAGCGGATGCAGCAGCTCGACGAACAGGTTCACGGTCACGAACACCAGCGCGCTGAGCAGGATGATGCCGGAGATGACGGGCAGGTCGCGGTCGCTGATGGCGGCGAGGGTGACCCGGCCCAGCCCGGGCCGGGCGAACACCGTCTCGACCAGCACGGCGCCGCCGAGGACCGACCCGGTGAGATAGGCCGTGAGCGTCACCGCGCTGGACGCGCCATGGCGCAGCCCGTGGCGCAGGGTGAACCACCCGCGACTGGCGCCGCGCGCACGCACGGTCTCGGCGAACGGCATCCGCTCCGCCTGGATCAGCCCATCGCGCAGCACCTGGCCGAGCAGCGCCGCCACGGGAAGCGCCAGCGTGACGGCCGGCAGCACGATGGTCGCCGGATTGCGGCTGCCCGACACCGGGAACCAGCCGAGACCGAAGGCGAACACGCTCAGGAGCACCAGTCCGATCCAGAAGACCGGCGACGACAGCACGACCAGCTCGACCCCGGTGGCGACGGCGCGGGCGACCTCGCCGCGCGCGAGCAGCGCGACGGAGAGGGCGAGCACCGCCGCGATCCCGAGCGCGAGCGCCGACAGCTGCAGCGTCGCGCCGAGCTGACGGCCGATGACCTCTGTCACCGGCAGCCGCAGCTGATACGACTCACCGAGGTCGCCGCGCACGAGCTGTCCGAGATACGTCAGGTACTGCTCGAACGGCGGGCGGTCCAGGCCGAGGTCAGCACGGATCCCGTCTTTCACGGCCTCGCTGACCTGAGCCTGCGGACCGAGCATGACCGACACCGGGTCGCCCGGGATCACCCGGAACGCGAGGAACGCGACCGTGGCGGCACCCCACAGCACGACGACCACGGAGGCGAGCAGCCCGGCGATCCGCAGGAGCACAGCTCTCACCGCTCCCCCTCCACGCCGCAGGATCGCCCCGCGCTCAGCCGACCGTCACATCGTAGAACAGGGGCCGGCCGTACAGGTCGTAGTCGAGACCGTCGATGCGCTCGCCGACGGCCGTGATCGCGGACGGGCTGTACAGCGGCACGATGGCCGTGTAGGTGGCGTTCCACTTCTGCAGCTGTGTGTACAGCGCGTTGCGCTCGTCCTGGTCGCTGGTGGCGACGGCCGTGTCGAGCAGTGTGTCGATCTCGGGGTCGGACACCTGAGAGGCGTTCTGGAAGCCGTCGGTGTGCAGGTGGCTGCGGAGCAGGTCGGGGTCGACGCCGGAGAAGCCCCAGTCCGTCAGGTCGAACGTCTTGGGCCCGTACTGCTCGTTGTAGGCGCCCGGCTCGAGCACCTCGCGGACCACCTCGAAGCCGATGTCCTTGAGGTCGGACTGGATCGCGTTGGCCAGCGCGGCACGGTCGTCGGGAACCGGCGTCCAGGCGATCCAGCGCACCGAGAGGCGTGTGCCGTCCTTGGTGCGGTAGCCCTCATCGTCGCGGTCGGTCCAGCCCGCTTCGTCGAGGAGCGCGTTCGCGGCCTCGGGGTCGAACGCCCACGTGCCCTCCAGCGCGGCGTCGTAGCCCGGCGTGGTCGATCCGAGCACGCTCCACGCGCGCGGGAACTGTCCGAAGAAGATCTCCTCGACCGCCGCATCGATGTCGATGCCCCGAGCGAACGCTTGACGCACCTTCTCGTCCGCGAAGACGCCGTACTTCTCGTTCAGGTACAGCGAGTACGGGAGGCCCGGGTACTCGATGGAGTCGACCGTGACCCCGTCGCCGAGATCCTTCGCGAGGTTCGGGGGGATGTTGCTGGCGAGATCGGACTCCCCGCTCTCGATGACTCCCGCGCGCACCGACGCCTCGGGCTGGATCTCGACCCGGAGCGTCTCGAACGCCGGAGCCTTCTCGCCGTGCGGACCCCAGGCGTAGTCGTCGTTGCGCGTGTACACGAGCTCCTGATCGGGCGTGTACTCGGTGAGCTCGAACGGCCCGGTGCCGACCGTGATGCCGGGGCCGCCGGCCTTGAGCTTGTCGGCCGAATCGGCCAGCACGGCCGGCGAGTAGAAGCCGAGCTGCGGCGTGCTGGCCGCCTGCAGGAACGGCGCGTACGGCTGAGAGAAGCTCACCTTCACGGTGTGGTCGTCGATGACTTCCGTGCCCTCGTAGAAGTCGGCACCGAGCATGCTGGCTGCCTGCGCCGACGCGGTCTCAGGGTCGACGATGCGGTCGAAGTTCGCCTTGACCGCCGCCGCATCGAAGGGCTCTCCGTCGTGGAAGGTCACATCATCGCGGAGCGTGAAGGTGTACTCCGTGCTGTCGGGCGACACCTCCCAGTCCGTCGCGAGCCACGGAGAGAAGGTGCCGTCGTCCTCCTGGAAGACCAGGGAGTCGAGCACCGCCCGCTGCACCATGCCGGACACGTCGAGCTGGCTGACCTGCGGGTCCATGTGCCCCGCAGAGAGGTTCGCCCCTTCGATCGACCAGACGAGTTCGGCGTCGGAGTCCCCGCCGTTCTGCGCTGCGGGAGTGGCGCACGCGCTCAGCACGAGAGCGGTGGTCGCGGCGAGCGCGGCGAAGGGCAGGAGACGACGCACGGATCTTGCGGGCATGGCGATTCCTCAGAATGAACGGATCGGGATGCTCTCAGTCTAGAGCGGATTCTTGGACTGGGTCGAAGAGTGACGACATCCGCCCGCGTCGGCACCTCGGTAGAATGAGGCGCACACCCCACACTCAGGCACGCTCACACAGTGCCGCATACATCGCTCAAGGAGACCCTCATGTCCGTGATTCCCGACAAGCCCGCACTCGAAGGTCTCGAAGCGAAGTGGGACACCACCTGGGCAGAGCAGGGGACGTACCTTTTCGACCGGCTCCGTGCCGCCCAGTCCGGCCGTGAGGGCGTGTACTCGATCGACACCCCGCCGCCGACCGCCTCCGGCAGCCTCCACATCGGCCACGTGTTCTCGTACACGCACACCGACGTCAAGGCGCGCTTCGAGCGCATGCGCGGCAAGACCGTGTTCTATCCGATGGGGTGGGACGACAACGGCCTCCCCACCGAGCGCCGAGTGCAGAACTACTACGGTGTGCGCTGCGACCCCACGCTCCCCTACACCGAGGACTTCACGCCGCCGTTCGAAGGTGGAGACAACAAGTCCAGCCGTGCCGCCGACCAGGTGCCGATCAGCCGCCGCAACTTCATCGAACTGTGCGAGCGCCTCACCATCGAGGACGAGAAGCAGTTCGAGGCTCTGTTCCGCCAGCTCGGGCTGAGCGTGGACTGGACCCAGACCTACCGCACGATCTCCGATGAGACGATCCGTCAGAGCCAGCTCGCGTTCCTGCGCAACATCGAGCGCGGCGAGGCCTACCAGGACCTGGCGCCCACGCTCTGGGACATCGACTTCCGCTCCGCCATCGCGCAGGCCGAGCTCGAAGACCGCGACCAGCAGGCCGCGTACCACACCATCGAGTTCCCGTTCGCCGACGGCTCCGGCTCCATCGCGATCGACACCACCCGCCCCGAGCTGCTTCCCGCGTGCATCGCGATCGTGACGCACCCCGAGGGTCCGCACAAGCACCTGATCGGCACGAAGGTGCGCACGCCGTTCTTCGGCGCGGAGATCGAGATCCACGGACACCACCTCGCGCAGCCCGACAAGGGCACGGGAGCGGCGATGGTGTGCACCTTCGGCGACGTGACCGACATCGTCTGGTGGCGCGAGCTGCGCACGGTCGCCGACCAGCACCTCCCCAACATGACCACGATCGGTCTCGATGGCCGCTTCCTGCCAACGGCGCCGGAGTCCGTCGGGAACGCGGAGGCCATCGACTGGTACGCGGAGAACCTCGCAGGCAAGACGGTGTTCAGCGCCCGCAAGGCCCTCGTGGAGAAGCTGCAGGAGACCGGAGACATCACCGCGGTCGGCAAGCCCTTCACCCACGCCGTGAAGTTCTTCGAGAAGGGCGACCGCCCTCTCGAGATCGTATCGACGCGTCAGTGGTACGTCCGCAACGGCGCCAGGGACGTGACGCTGCGCGACGAGCTCATCGGCCGCGGGCAGGAGCTCACGTGGCATCCCGACTTCATGCGCGTGCGCTACGAGAACTGGGTCGGGGGCCTCACCGGTGACTGGCTCGTGTCGCGTCAGCGGTTCTTCGGCGTGCCGATCCCGCTCTGGTACGGCCTCGACGAGAACGGCGAGCGCGACTACGACCGGGTGCTCACGCCCGACACCGCTTCGCTGCCGATCGACCCGACGATCGATGTGCCGGCGGGCTACACCGAGGACCAGCGCGGCGTGGCCGGGGGCTTCGATGCCGAGGCCGACATCCTCGACACCTGGGCGACCTCGTCGCTGACCCCGCAGCTCGCCGGCGGATGGCAGCGCGACGAGGAGCTGTGGCAGCTCACCGCCCCGTTCGACCTGCGCCCGCAGGGTCAGGACATCATCCGCACCTGGCTGTTCTCCACCATGCTGCGCTCGACGCTCGAGGACAGCCGCGCGCCGTGGCGCAACGCCGCGATCTCCGGCTTCATCGTCGACCCCGACCGCAAGAAGATGTCGAAGTCGAAGGGCAACGTCGTCACCCCGGCCGACATCCTGGACGCGCACGGCTCCGACGCGGTGCGCTACTGGTCGGCTTCGAGCCGCCTGGGCACCGACGCGGCCTTCGACCCGCAGAACCCGACGCAGGTGAAGATCGGTCGCCGCCTGGCGATCAAGGTCCTCAACGCCGCGAAGTTCGTGCTGTCCTTCCCGGTCCCCGAAGGAGCGCAGGTCACGCACGCGCTCGACGCATCGATGCTCGCGTCGCTCGACGGTGTGATCGCCGATGCGACCGCCGCGTTCGAGAAGTACGACCAGGCCCGCGCGCTCGAGATCACCGAGGCCTTCTTCTGGACGTTCTGCGACGACTACCTCGAACTGGTGAAGGAGCGCGCGTACGACCAGAACGATGTGGGACAGGCCTCGGCCGCCCTCGCGCTGCGCCTCGCGCTGTCGACGCTGCTCCGGCTGCTCGCCCCGGTGCTGTCGTTCGCGACCGAGGAGGCGTGGTCGTGGTTCGAGGAGGGATCGATCCACACCGCATCCTGGCCCGAGGCTCTCGGCATCGACGGTGATCCCGCCGTCCTCACCGCCGCGAGTGAGGCGCTGATCGGCATCCGTCGCGCCAAGACAGAGGCGAAGGCATCGCAGAAGACGCCGGTCGCCCGCGCCGCCATCGCCGCTCCGGCCGCAAGGCTCGACGCCCTGCGTGCCGCCGCCGACGACCTGCGTGCGGTCGGCCGCATCGCGGAGCTCGAGTTCACCGAGGCGGAAGCATTCGCCGTCACGGCGATCGAGCTCGCCCCGGTCGAGGCCTCCTGATGCAGTTGGGGACGCGCTGGGCGACCGGTACCGAGGCTCCGGCCTCGGTACCGGCGTCGCTGCGACCCGCCATCGCCGAGGTCGAGAGTCGCGGACTCGTCGGGCACTGGACGCTCACATGGCTCGAGGGTCGCGCGATCGCCGAGCTCGACGCCGGCTGGGAGGTCCTCCAGTCGGCCTCCGGCGAGATCATCGCCCGCCCCTTCGAGGACTGAGCCACGGGCGCGTCCCACGGTGGTTAGGCTCGGAGGATGACCGATACCGCGAACCCGCTGCTCCAGCCGTCGACCTTGCCGTACGGCATCCCCGACTATCGTGCGATCCGTCCCGAGCACTACATCCCGGCGTTCCGCGCCGCGTTCGAGGAGCACCTGCAGGAGATCTCCCGCATCACGATGGTGCGCTCGATGCCGACCTTCGAGAACACGATCGAAGCGCTGGAGCGGGCGGGCGGGACTCTTGAGCGTGTGGCCCACGCGTTCTACACGGTCAGCTCGGCCGATGCGACCCCCGAGATCCAAGCCGTCGACGAGCAGCTCGCGCCGTTGATGGCAGCGCACACCGATGCGGTGTCGCTGAACGGCCCTCTCTACTGGCGCGTGCAGCAGGTGTTCGACCAGCTCGACTCCCTCGACCTCACCCCGGAGCAGCGCTATCTCGTCGAGCGCCATCACCGCGAGATGACGCATGCGGGCGCGGCTCTTGACGACGAGGCGAAGGCGCATCTGACTCTGCTCAATCAGCAGCTCTCCACGCTGAGCAACACCTTCGAACGCAACCTCCTGAACGACACGAACGATCTGGCCGTGGTCTTCGACGCCGCCGAGCAGCTCGACGGATTGAGTGCCGGCGAACTTTCCGCCGCCGCTCGCTCGGCCGCCGAGCGCGGGCTCGACGGTCATTACGTCGTCTCGCTCACCCTGTTCACCGGGCATCCGTACCTGGCACAGCTGCGCAACCGCAACTCCCGCCGTGCGATCATGGCCGCCTCGCAGGCGCGCGGATCCCGTGACAACGCGAACGACAACCGCCCCGTGCTGCGCGAGATCGTGCGCCTCCGCGCCGAGCGCGCGGCACTCCTCGGTTACGAGTCGCACGCGGCTTACGTCACAGCCGACGAGACCGCCGGCAATCCCGGAGCCGTGGAAGACATGCTGCGCGCCCTGGCTGCACCATCCGCCGCGAATGCGCGCGCCGAACGGGAGGCGCTGCAACTGATCGTCGACCGCACCGAACCAGAGCCCTTCCCCGTCGAGGCGCATGACTGGGCGTTCTACACCGAGAAGGTCCGCGAGGCGCTGTACGACATCGATACCAGCGCCCTGCGTCCCTGGTTCGAGGCCGAGCGGGTGCTGCAGGACGGTGTCTTCTTCGCGGCGACGCGCCTGTACGGCGTGACCTTCGCCGAGCGCCCGGATCTGGTCTCATATCACCCCGGTGCGCGGGTCTTCGAGGTCAGCAACGCCGACGGGTCTCCTCTGGGTCTCTACATCCTCGATCTGTACACCCGGGATTCCAAGCGCGGCGGCGCGTGGATGAACCCGATCGTGAGCCAGTCGCGCCTACGCGGTACCTCCCCGGTCGTGGTGAACAACCTCAACGTCCCCCTCCCTGGGGACGGCGAGCCCACCCTTCTCACACTCGACGAGGTCACGACCCTCTTCCACGAGTTCGGGCACGCCCTCCATGGTCTCTTCGCCACCGTCACCTATCCGCACTTCGCGGGGACGAACGTGTTCCGTGACTTCGTCGAGTTCCCGAGCCAGGTCAACGAGATGTGGATCCTCTGGCCCGAGGTGCTCGACAACTATGCCCGCCACCATGAGACCGGCGAGCCCCTGGACCCCGCGATCGTAGAGCGTCTCCGCGCTACCGAGACCTTCGACCAGGGACACGCGACGAGCGAGTATCTCGCGGCGGCATGGCTCGATCAGGCCTGGCACCGGGTCGGGACGGATGCCGAGATCGACGACGTCGCCGCTTTCGAAGCCGCAGCGCTGGCCGATATCGGTCTGGACGACCCGGTGGTGCCGACCCGGTACTCCTCGACGTATTTCGCCCACGTCTTCTCGGGCGGATACAGCGCCGGGTACTACTCATACATCTGGAGCGAGGTGCTCGACGCCGACACGGTGGACTGGTTCCGCGAAAACGGTGGACTCACCCGCGAGAACGGCGATCGGTTCCGCCGACTGCTGCTCGGTGTGGGCGGATCGAAGGATCCCCTCGAGGCGTACCACGACTTCCGCGGCCGTGTCGCCGACATCGCCCCGCTGCTCAAGCGCCGCGGACTCGAGGCCTGAGAAGCGTCAGACGGCCGGTCTCGCGGAGTCGAGCCTCACGGGGACGTCGTGACGACGTCCCCGTGCACGAGGTGATGGTCGGCTGTCAGGCGCTCTTGCGCTTGCGCTCCAGCACGATCGTGGGAGGCGCACCTTCGTCGACCGCCGCGCGGGTGATGATCACCTTCGCAACGTCGTCCGCCGAGGGGATCTCGAACATGATCGGGCCCAGAACGTCTTCCAGGATCGCGCGGAGCCCGCGCGCACCGGTCTTGCGCTCCACAGCCAGGTCGGCGATCGAGCGCAGCGCGTCCTCGTCGAACTCGAGCTGGACGCCGTCGATCTCGAACATGCGCTGGTACTGCTTCACCAGCGCGTTACGCGGACCGGTGAGGATGTCGATGAGCGCGGCCTGGTCCAGAGGCGACACCGAGGTCACCACAGGCAGACGCCCGATGAACTCGGGGATCAGCCCGAACTTGTGCAGGTCCTCTGGCAGCACCTCGCCGAAAAGGTCGAGGTCCTTCCCCTTGTCGTGCAGCGGGGCACCGAAGCCGATGCCGTGCTTGCCGACACGTGCCGAGACGATGTCTTCGAGCCCGGCGAATGCACCGGCCACGATGAACAGCACGTTCGAGGTGTCGATCTGCAGGAACTCCTGGTGCGGGTGCTTGCGTCCGCCCTGCGGCGGCACCGAGGCGACTGTACCCTCGATGATCTTCAGCAGTGCCTGCTGCACGCCCTCGCCGGACACGTCGCGCGTGATCGACGGGTTCTCGGCCTTGCGCGCGATCTTGTCGACCTCGTCGATGTAGATGATGCCCTGCTCGGCCCGCTTCACGTCGTAGTCGGCGGCCTGGATCAGCTTGAGGAGGATGTTCTCGACGTCTTCGCCGACGTAGCCGGCCTCGGTCAGCGCGGTCGCGTCGGCGACGGCGAACGGGACGTTGAGCTGCTTCGCCAGCGTCTGCGCGAGATAGGTCTTGCCGCAGCCGGTCGGACCGATGAGGAGGATGTTGCTCTTGGCGATCTCGACCTCGTCGGCCTTCTGCTCGGCAGTCTGCAGCGTGCCGCGTGCGCGAATCCGCTTGTAGTGGTTGTAGACGGCCACAGCCAATGCGCGCTTCGCAGGCTCTTGACCGACGACGTACTCCTCGAGGAACGAGAAGATCTCTCGCGGCTTGGGCAGATCGAACTCGGCGACGCCGTCCGCGGAGGACTCCGCCATGCGCTCCTCGATGATCTCGTTGCACAGCTCGACGCATTCATCGCAGATGTACACACCGGGGCCAGCGATGAGCTGCTGCACCTGCTTCTGACTCTTTCCACAGAATGAGCACTTGAACAGGTCAGCGCTTTCACCGATACGGGCCATGCGCGTCCTCCTAGGGGATCCAGAGATCGTCATCCGAGCCTAACCGCTGCATCCGACACCGGGACGCATTGAGGCGTACTCTCCTGAACCGAGTCCGAGACGATACAGAAGGACCCGCAACGCATGGTGCGCGCTGCGGGTCCCTGTGTATGCGAAGCGATCAGACCATGCTCTTGGTGTGCCACACCGTCTTGATCTCGGTGAAGGCGCCGATACGCTCGGGCGACGCGACGACCTCTCCCGGCGGGAGCACACGCGTGAGCGTGTCGGCAGCAGCGATCTGCAGGTCGACCCAGTCGAGGTTCCCCGCGCCGGCGAGATCGAGGGCGTTCACGTCCTGGTGCGAGGCGAGCCACGGCGCGATCTCGGCGGGCGATCCGGTGAGGACGTTGACGACTCCCCCGGGCACGTCACTCGTCGCCAGCACCTCGGCGAGGCTGATCGCCGAGAGCGGGTGCTGCTCGCTGGCGATCACGACGACGGTGTTGCCGGCGACGAGTGCCGGAGCGACGACCGAGACGAAGCCCAGCAGCGCCGAGTCCTGGGGCGCGACGATCGCGACCACGCCGGTCGGCTCGGGGAGCGAGATGTTGAAGTACGGACCGGACACCGGGTTCGCGTTGCCGGCGACCTGCGCATACTTGTCGCACCACCCCGCGTACCAGACCCACAGGTCGATCGCTTCGTCCACCTGCGAGCCTGCGGCCGCGGCCGACACGCCTTCCTGTGCGATGATCTCGTCGATGAACTGCGCGCGGCGTCCTTCCAGGACCTCCGCGACGCGGTAGAGCACCTGTCCACGGTTGTAGGCGGTGGCCCCCGACCAGCCCTTGACCGCGGCGCGGGCGGCCACGACGGCATCTCGGGCGTCCTTACGGGATCCCTGCGCGGCGTTCGCGAGGAAAGCGCCCTTCGCGGAGAGCACTTCGTAGGTGCGACCGGACTCGCTCCGCGGGAAGGCCCCGCCGATCGCCAGCTTGTACGTCTTCGGCACGCTCAGTCGCTTGCTCACGATGCGGCTCCCTTCAGGTAGGCGGTGAGCCCCTGTCGTCCGCCCTCGCGGCCGTATCCGGACTCCTTGTAGCCGCCGAACGGGCTCGACGGATCGAATCGGTTGAACGTGTTCGCCCAGATGACACCGGCCCGCAGCCGATCGGCGACCGCGAGGATCCGCGATCCCTTGTCCGACCAGATACCGGCCGAGAGACCGTAGGGAGTGTTGTTCGCCTTGGCGATCGCCTCGGCCGGGGTGCGGAAGGTGAGCACTGACAGCACAGGTCCGAACACCTCGTCACGGGCAATGCGGTGCGAGGCCTCGACTCCGGTGAAGATCGTCGGCGCGAACCAGAAGCCCTTCTCCGGGATCACGCAGTCGGCGGTCCAGCGCTCGGCGCCTTCGGCCTCTCCGATGTCGCTGAGCTCGCGGATGCGCGCCAGCTGCGCGGCCGAGTTGATCGCACCGATATCGGTGTTCTTGTCGAGCGGGTCGCCCAGACGCAGCGTCGACAGGCGGTTCTTCAGCCGATCGATGACCTCGTCGTGGATCGACTCCTGCACGAGCAGACGGCTGCCCGCGCAGCACACGTGTCCCTGGTTGAAGAAGATGCCGTTGACGATGCCCTCGACGGCCTGATCGATGGGAGCGTCGTCGAACACGATGTTCGCGGCTTTGCCACCGAGCTCGAGCGTGAGCTTCTTGGGCGTCCCGGCGACGGCACGGGCGATGTCGCGTCCGACGCCGGTGGAACCGGTGAAGGCGACCTTGTCGACGTCCGGGTGGCGCACGAGCGCGGCACCGGTCGCACCAGCACCCGTCACGATGTTCACGACACCCGCGGGCAGGTCGGCCTGCTGCAGGATCTCGGCGAAGATCAGGGCCGTCAGCGGGGTGGTCTCGGCGGGCTTGAGCACGACCGTGCTGCCGGCCGCGAGAGCGGGAGCGACCTTCCACGCCAGCATGAGCAGCGGGAAGTTCCACGGGATGATCTGCCCGGCGACGCCGAGCGCGCGGGGGTTCGCGCCGAGTCCGGCGTGATCGAGCTTGTCAGCCCATCCCGCGTAGTAGAAGAACCAGGATGCGACCAGGGGCACGTCGACGTCGCGGCTCTCCTTGATGGGCTTGCCGTTGTCGAGGCTCTCGGCCACCGCGAGTTCGCGGGCGCGCTCCTGCACCAGGCGGGCGATGCGGAACAGGTACTTCCCGCGGTCGCGGCCGCTCATCTTCGACCAGGTCTTGTCGTACGCACGGCGGGCCGCAGCGACCGCGCGGTCGATGTCTTCGTCGCTGGCCGAGGCGATCTCGGCGATGCGCTTCTCGCTCGACGGCGAGATCGTGGTGAAGCTGGAGCCGGTGCCGTCGACGAACTCGCCGTCGATGAACAGTCCGTAGCTGTCCTTGAGGTTCAGGACTGCCGTGGACTCGGGAGCCGGAGCGTATTCCAGGAATGACATATGAGGCTCCTAGTCGATCGTGACGTAGTCGGGGCCGGAGTAGTGGCCGGTGGTGAGCTTCTGGCGCTGCAGCAGCACGTCGTTCAGAAGGCTCGAAGCGCCGAAGCGGAACAGGTGCGGCTGAAGCCACTCCTCACCGACCGTCTCAGCGACGGTAACGAGGTACTTCACCGCGTCCTTGGACGCGCGGATGCCGCCGGCCGGCTTCACACCGATCTTCGCACCCGTGCCCTGGTGCCAGTCGCGCACCGTCTCGAGCATCAGCAGGGTGGTCGGAAGCGTGGCCGCAGGCTGCACCTTTCCGGTCGACGTCTTGATGAAGTCGCCGCCGGCGAGGATGCCGAGCCAGGACGCCCGCTTGATGTTGTCGTACGTGTTGAGCTCACCCGTCTCGAGGATGACCTTGAGCGATGCGGAGGAGCCATCCGCGCGACGACATGCCTCCTTCACCTGGACGATCTGGTCGTAGACCAAGCCGTATCGACCGGACAGGAACGCCCCGCGGTCGATCACCATGTCGATCTCGTCAGCGCCGGCCGCGACGGCTTCAGCCGTGTCGGCGAGCTTGATGGCAAGCGAGGAACGTCCGCTCGGGAACGCGGTTGCGACGGCGGCGACGGAGATCAGCCCATCGTCGGGATCGCCGTGCTGGGCACCGAGAGCGGCCACCGCATCCGGCACCATGTCGCCGTAGACGCAGACGGCGGCGACCTGGGGGGTCGAGGCGTCAGCAGCATCAGGGTTCTTGGCCTTGGCGACGAGCGAACGCACCTTGCCGGGAGTGTCCGCGCCCTCCAGAGTCGTCAGGTCGATCAGCGAGATGATCTTGTCGAGGGCCCAGGCCTTCGACGTGGTCTTGATCGAGCGAGTGCCGAGTCCGGCCGCGCGCTGCTCCAGGCCGACGGCGTCGACGCCGGGAAGGCCGTGCAGGAAGCGACGGAGGGTGGCGTCATCCGGCTCACCGCCGAGGACATCCACCGCCGTCCTGCGGCTGAGTTCTGTGGTCGTCACTGTTCCTCCAACAATGCTCGTGCTGTGGTCTCATCGGTCACCAGAACGCTGCACAGGCCGCTGGTGACCACGGTGCGCGCGATGTCGTGCTTGGCGCGGCCGGCGGTCACGAAGATCGCCCGCTCCGCGCCGCGAAGTCGGTCCAGGGCGACACCTACCGTGCGGGCGTCGAGCTGGGAGTCGACGACGTTGCCCTCGGCGTCGACGTAGCGTCCGAGCACGTCTCCGACTGCTCCTCGGCGCGCGAGCTCTTCGACGTCCTCTGCACTGAGATAGCCGTTCTCGACATGGGCGGATGACGCGTCGCAAGGACCGGCCGTGAAAAGGAATGCCTGCGCATCCGCCGCCTCTTCGAGGATGGCGGCGACGGTGCGGTCCGACTCGATGGCCTGCTTGGTCTCCACACGTTCGAGGATCGCGGGGCTCGGCAGCAGCGAGACATGTCCGGACGCGCGCTGGGCGATCGTGACGGCGAGGCCGGCCGCTCCCCCGGAACGACGGTTGAGGCTGACGCCTCCGTTGAGCTGCACGACGGTCACCCCGCTCGCCCACCCGTCCGGCAGCGCCTCGGCGACCGCTCGCAGAGTGCGGCCCCAGCTCACACCCAGCGTGCGAGGCACGGGGCGCAGAGCTGTGAGGTAGTCGGCCGCCGCCTGTGCCACGCGCTCGAGGGTGCCATCATCGCCATCCGGTGCCGGCACCACGACGGCTTCGGCGAGCCCGTGCCGCTCGATCAGGAGCCGCTCCAGTCCCAGCCGTCGCGCCCGCGGGTGAACGATCTCGATGCGGACGATGCCGCGTTCCCGCGCCTGAGTGAGCAGACGCCCGACCTTCCAGCGCGAGACCTTGAGGAGGGCGCCGATCTCGTCCTGAGTCTTGTCCTCGTCGTAGTACAACTCGGCGATACGGACCATGAGCAGTTCGTCTTCCACGGCAACCTCCTTCCGTGTACAGCGTACGACTGTTCCCTCGGAGGTGCACGTCGATGCTCATATGAGCAGATCGCCCGCTGCGCTCTGCGCATCTGCCGCCCAGACACGAAGAAGGGGCGGCAGTCGCGATGACTGCCGCCCCTTCTCGGTGATCGTTACGCGCGCTTGCGCGAGGTGAGCACCTGGTCGACGATGCCGTACTCGAGCGCCTGCTCGGCCGAGAGGATGTTGTCGCGGTCGATGTCCCGGTTGACCTGCTCGGCCGGCTTACCGGTGTGCTTCGCCATGGTCTCCTCGAGCCAGGTGCGCATCCGGAGGATCTCCGCCGCCTGGATCTCGATGTCGGACGCCTGGCCCTGCCCAGCCTCGCCCATCGCGGGCTGGTGGATCAGCACACGGGCGTTCGGCAACGCGAGACGCTTCCCGGGGGCACCCGCTGCGAGCAGCACGGACGCGGCGGAGGCCGCCTGGCCGAGCACGACGGTCTGGATCTGCGGTGCGACGTACTGCATCGTGTCGTAGATCGCCGTCATCGCGGTGAACGAGCCACCGGGCGAGTTGATGTACATCGTGATGTCACGCTCGGCGTCCTGGCTCTCCAGCACGAGGAGCTGCGCCATCACGTCGTCCGCCGATGCATCGTCGACCTGGACGCCCAGGAAGATGACGCGGTCTTCGAACAGCTTGTTGTACGGGTCCTGGCGCTTGAAGCCGTAGGCCGTGCGCTCCTCGAACTGCGGGAGCACGTAACGGCTGGACGGAAGGTTCCCTGCGGATTGGAAAGTGGGGGTGTACATGGTGTCCTTTCGAATCCGGTTTACTCTGCGGCGTCCGCAGTGCCGCCGCCACCGGCGACGTCGCTGGCGTGCTCGCGGATGTGGTCGACGAAGCCGTACTCGAGCGCTTCTTCCGCCGTGAACCAGCGGTCGCGGTCGCCGTCCTCGTTGATCTGCTCGACAGACTTTCCGGTCTGTCCCGCCGTGATCTCGGCCAGACGCTTCTTCATCGACAGGATGAGCTGCGCCTGGGTCTGGATGTCGCTCGACGTGCCACCGAAGCCACCGTGGGGCTGGTGCAGCAGCACGCGCGCGTTCGGCGTGATGTAGCGCTTACCCTTGGTGCCGCTGGTCAGCAGCAGCTGCCCCATCGACGCGGCCATGCCGATGCCGACCGTGACGATGTCGTTCGGCACGAACTGCATCGTGTCGTAGATCGCCATTCCGGCGGTGATGGAGCCACCGGGCGAGTTGATGTAGAGGTAGATGTCCTTCTCAGAGTCTTCTGCGGCGAGAAGAAGGATCTTCGCGCAGATCTCGTTGGCATTCTGGTCTCGCACCTCTGAGCCCAGCCAGATGATGCGATCTTTCAGCAGTCTGTCGAAGACGCTCGTTGCGACGAGGGGTTCTGCAGCCATGTCAGCTCCTGATTCCGTGTTTCAGTGATTCGAATCTACCGGCGACAACGCGGGCCCCAGCCCGTGTTCGCCGTCGGCATATCAGCGTGGCGGACCGCTCAGCTCGCGGGCGTACGCGGAGACGGAGCGCGTGTACCGCGGTAGGTGCGGCGCCAGAGCTTCGAGCGCGACGGCAGCACCGGCGCGCGCATCGCCCTGCGACACCAGCGCCAACGCGTAGAACGCGGACGCCGCATCCTGGAACGCGCCTCCGCGGTCTCTCTCGATCCTCAGCATCTCGACCGCCTCATCGATGCGACCGAGGTTGCGCAACGTGCTCGCCAGTTGGATCACGGCCTGAGGACGATGCTCGTCGTCCAATCCGGCAGCCAGCGCCTCGCGGTACAGCGTCTCGGCCTCCGCCTCGAGTCCCGCGGAGTCGCGCGCGCCCGCTCGCTCGAACAGGGCGCGCGCGTCGGCTACGGGTCGTTCGTGCGCCAGCTCGTCGATACGCTCGATGCGTTCCGCGTCCGTCAGGGCGGCGTCATCCCACACCGCGTCGATCCGCGCGTCCCAGGTGTCCATCGTGATCCTTCGTGTGACGAGAGAAGGGGCGGATGCCGCAGCATCCGCCCCTTCTGGTGATTCGATCCGCGATCACTCCGCCTTGTCGGCGGCCTTCTTCGCGGGAGCCTTCTTCGCCGCCGGCTTCTTGGCCGCAGGCTTCTTCTCAGCCGGCTCCTTCTCGGAGTCCGCAGCGTCGTCGGCCTTCTTGGCCGGAGCCTTCTTCGCAGCCGGCTTCTTGGCCGGAGCCTTCTTGGCAGGCTTCTCCTCAGCCTCAGCCTCAGCCTCAGCGGCCTCATCATCGACGACGATGAAGTCGGAAAGGTCGACGGTCTTGCCGTTGCTGTCGACGACGTTCACCTTGCCGAGAGCGATCGCGAGCGCCTTGTTGCGTGCGACCTCTCCGACGAGCGCCGGAAGCTGGTTGGAGGACTGCAGCGCCTCGACGAACTCCTGGGGAGCCATTCCGTACTGCGCAGCGGACTGGACGAGGTACTGGCTGAGCTCCTCCTGCGAGACCTGCACATCGGCCTGCTCGGCGATCGTGTCGAGCAGCACCTGCGTGCGGAACTGCTTCTCGCTCGCCTCGGTGACCTCGGCACGGTGCACGTCGTCCTCGAGACGACCTTCGCCCTCGAGGTGGTTGTGCACCTCGTCCTCGATGAGCTTCGGCGGAACCGGGATCTCGATCTGCTCGAGCAGCACCTCGACGAGCTTGTCGCGGGCTGCGGAGCCCTGCGTGAAGACGCCCTGCTGCGCGACACGCTCGGCGAGGCTCTCACGGAGCTCGGCGATGGTGTCGAACTCGCTCGCGATCTGCGCGAAGTCGTCGTCGGCAGCAGGAAGCTCGCGCTCCTTGACAGCCTTGACGCTCACGGAGACCTCGGCCTCGGAGCCGGCGTGGTCGCCGCCGACGAGCGCGGAACGGAAGGTGGTGTCCTCACCCGCGGTGAGCGACTCGATCGCGTCGTCGATGCCCTCGAGCAGCTCACCGGAGCCGATCTCGTAGGAGACGCCCTCGGCGCGGTCGATCTCGACGCCATCGATCGTGGCGACCAGGTCGAGCTCGACGAAGTCGCCCTTCGCTGCCGGACGGTCGACAGGGATGAGCGTGCCGAAGCGCGCGCGCATGTTGTCGAGCTCCGCGTCGAGCGCAGCGTCATCGGCCTCGACGGCGTCGACGGTCACGGTGATGCCGTCGTACGGGGGCAGCTCGATCTCGGGGCGCACGTCCACCTCGATGTCGACCAGCAGGTCGCCCGAGAAGTCCTTCTCGTTCGGCCACTGGGTGATGTCGGCAGCCGGACGTCCGACGACGCGGAGCTTGTGCTCGACCGTGGCCTCGCGGAAGAACTTGTCGAGGCCCTCGTTGACGGCATGCTCGATCACCGCGCCGCGACCGATGCGCTGATCGATGATCGGGGCCGGGACCTTGCCCTTGCGGAATCCGGGGATCTGGACGTCCTGAGCGATGTGCTCGTATGCGTGAGCAATGCTCGGCTTGAGGTCGTCCGGGGTGACCGTGATGCTGAGCTTGACCCGGGTCGGGGTCAGCTTCTCGACGGTGCTGTTCGCCATGCTGGTGTGTTCTCCTTGTGGTTTCCGCGCTGACACGCGGCTTGAAGGCTTGTCGAGCCGTGTCGGGGCGACAGGAGTTGAACCTGCGACCTCCCGCTCCCAAAGCGGGCGCTCTACCAAACTGAGCTACGCCCCGGGGAATCCGCACGCAGATTCAGCCCCATCGAGTCTAACGGACAGGAACACCCTCGACAGTCCGCTATGATGGACAGGTCGGTTCGTGATCTCCGAGATCGTCCGACAACGGGGCTGTAGCTTAGTGGTAAAGCCTCTGTCTTCCAAACAGATGATGCGAGTTCGATTCTCGTCAGCCCCTCCACAGAGAATCCCGGTCAGACCAGCAACGGTCAGGCCGGGATTTCTGCGTCGACACCCCGAACCGCGCGATGATGACGGGGCCCGGCTTCCGCGGTATCGACAGAACCAGAGCGATCGCTGTCGCAGCGACACCGGGGCGGCAGCACCCACCCCCGGCGGCGGGTCATCCGGGAATGGCTGACTAAACTCGTCGCAATGTCCATGCCTTCGCTCAGGCGGAAGGGAAGCCGTGAACGACGTGAGTGCGAGCGAGTCTCGGGATGCCGCTCTGCCCGGAGGGCATGCGCTGCCCCCGTATTTCTCTGCGTCGCCACCCCGGACCCGCATCCGGAAACGCCGCCCGGGGCTCCTCTGGGGGCTCGTCGGGGGTATCGCCGTCATCGCGACGGTCTCCACGCTCCAGCTCACAGCCGACGCGAGCTATGACGCGGCGGAGGTGCAGTACCGGGAGGCCGCGCAGACGGCAGCAGGCGCACGGCTCACGCTCGACGAGGCGACCGCTGATCTGCGCGACGTCCAGGAGTCGGCGGCCCTGATCCTGGAGAGCGACACGGGGGCGCTGGTCGACCCCGCCGCCAAAGGCGACGTGACCGCGTCGGTCGCCGACGCAGAGGATGCGGCTGCTGCTGCCGATTCTCTCCTCGCGGAGGCCGTCCCCGCCGTCGGAGAGAAGCCCACCTGGTTCTGGGACCTGTATGCCGGTGCCGGTGCGCTCGACGAGGACCGCCGGAGCGTTGCGCGTCTCGAGGACCGGATGCAGAGCGAGCGCGAGGCGATCGGCACCGCGGGCGACGCGCTCACGGAGTCGGGACTCTCCCTGCTGACGACAACGGCCTCGGCCGCCGCAGATCACGAAGCGGCCCACATCTCGGCGCGCAACGACGACGTCATCGCTCTGCGCGAGGCTGCGGCGACAGCATCCGCCGTCACGACGATCGACGCCGATGCGGTGACCGCGTTCACGTCTCTGCAGTCCGCGGCCGCTCAGCTCGTCGCTTCCGAAGACGCGGAGCTCGCGGAGAAGTCCGGACCGTTGCTGGCCACGCGTCTGGAAGTCGAGGCGTTCGCGCGCTCGATCGCTCCTGGCGTCCTGCTCGAGTTCGATTGGGCGCCGATCGTCAACGGCGTCGGATACAACGGCAGCATGGGCGGCTACACGACCTGGTGGTGGGACGAACCCGGGCGCGCCACGATCCAGCTGTCGAACTCCGTCGCCGAGCAGTGGCCGGCCGACCGGAGCAAGGCGCTGGTGGTGCACGAAGTCGGTCATGCGATCAGCGTGAAATGTGCCGACATGTACGACGCCTCCACGCAGGACAGCATCGAGAAATGGGCGACCGCCTGGGCGATCAGCATGGGATACACCGATGACGCGAACGGTGTCTGGGCCTACGGATACCCACCGCAGAACTACATCGACGCGGCGGCCGGATGCCGCTGACGGAAACGACGAAGCCGCCGCGATCATTCGCGGCGGCTTCGTCTTTCGTCAGGTGGAGATCACTGTCCCCGACGCTCTCGGAGCTGATTCAGAGCGTCGTCGAGAAGCTGAACGGCTTCTTCGTCCGTGCGGCGCTCCTTCACATAGGCGAGGTGCGTCTTGTACGGCTCGGCCTTCGCGAGGGCAGGAGGGTTCTCCTTGTCGCGGCCGGCGGGAAGCCCGGACTGCGGATGATCGATCGTCTCGGGGATCTCCTCCTCGGGGAGCCCGGCGGCGAAGTAGCGCACCGTCTCGTTGCCGAGGCCGTCCCAGTAGGAGACCGCGATGCGGTCAGCGTGGTAGCCGTGATCCTGCTCCCCCATGGGACCGGAACCGACACGTGTACCGCGAATGGCGTTACCACCGGTAGCCATCAGATCACCTCGAACTTCGTGATGAGGCCCAGCGCGACGATCGCCACGAACCAGACCAGGGCCAGAACGACAGTGAAGCGGTTCAGGTTCCGCTCCGCGAGACCGGAGGATCCGACTGCTGAGGTCATGCCCCCACCGAACATGTCGGAGAGGCCACCACCGCGACCCTTGTGCAGAAGGATGAGGAGGGTCAGCAGGACGCTGGTGATGCCCAGCACGACCTGCAGGACGAACTCGAGAATTGCCACGAGAAAGAGCCTTTCGCTGGGGCAGGAGCGCCCCCGTAACGGTCAAGTATACGGTGCAGCGGGGCCGGAGCCCCGCCGCACTCACACGCCGACGTGCTTCTCGAAGCGGATGATCGCGGCGAACTCGTCGACGACGAGGCTCGCCCCACCGACCAGCGCACCGTCCACGTCGGGCTCACGCATGTAGCTCGCGATGTTCGCGGACTTCACCGACCCGCCGTAGAGGACACGCGTCCGTGCGGCCGCGTCATCGCCCAGCACCTTCGCGATGACGGCGCGCAGCGCGGCGCAGACGTCCTGCGCCTGCTGGGGCGTGGCAGCCTGTCCCGAGCCGATCGCCCAGACGGGCTCGTACGCGACGACGATGTCCGCCGTCGGCGCGACACCCCGCAGTGCGGCCTCGAGCTGACCGGCCGGAACGGCGCTGGCACCGAACTTCTCCAGGTCTTCCGCGGTCTCCCCCACGCAGATCACCGGCACGAGTCCGTGCTTCAGCGACGCCTGCACCTTGGCGGCCACCACGTCATCGCCCTCGGAGTGGTACTCACGACGCTCGGAGTGACCGATGATGACGTATTTCGCGTCGAGCTTCGCGAGGAACGCCCCCGACACCTCTCCGGTGTACGCACCGGAGTCGTGAGCCGAAAGATCCTGAGCACCGAGCGAGAACGGGATCTTGTCCGCATCGATCAGGGTCTGCACGCTGCGGATGTCGGTGAACGGCGGGAAGACCGCCACCTCGACGGAGCCGTCCTCGTGCTTGGCATCCTTGAGCGTCCAGTGCAGCTTCTGCACGAACGCGACCGCCTGCAGGTGGTCCAGGTTCATCTTCCAGTTGCCCGCGATCAGCGGGGTACGGGGCGTCACGCCCATCCGAGCACCTCCAGGCCGGGTAGTTTCTTGCCCTCGAGGAACTCGAGGCTTGCGCCGCCGCCGGTCGAGATATGACCGAACTGGTCGTCGCTGAAGCCGAGCTGACGCACGGCAGCGGCGGAATCGCCACCACCGACCACGCTGAGGCCATCGACCTCGGTGAGCGCCTGCGCGACGGTCTTGGTGCCGGCCGCAAAAGCCGGGAACTCGAATACGCCCATCGGGCCGTTCCAGAACACCGTCTTGGATGCGCGGATGACCTCGGCGAACCGAGCCGCGGTCTCCGGTCCGATATCGAGGCCGATGCCCGAGGCGCCGAAGGGCGTCGTCTCGATCGCATCGGCCGCGGCGACCTCATGCGCCGCGTCGGCGCCGAAGGACGCAGCGACGACGACATCGGTCGGCAGCACGATCTTCACGCCGCGCTCGGCGGCTTCCGCGAGGTACCCGCGGACCGTCTCGAGCTGATCCTCCTCCAGGAGGCTCGATGCCACCGCGTGCCCCTGCGCCTTGAGGAAGGTGAACAGCATGCCGCCGCCGACGAGGATCGTGTCGACGCGCGGCAGCAGGTGCGAGATGACGCCGAGCTTGTCACTGACCTTCGAACCGCCCAGCACGACCGCGTATGGCCGCTCCGGGTTCTCGGTGAGACGGTCGAGCACATCGAGCTCGGCTGCGATCAGCAGACCGGCAGCAGACGGCAGCAGCTTCGCGAGCTCATAGACGCTCGCCTGCTTGCGGTGGACGACACCGAAGCCGTCCGAGACCAGTACGTCGCCGAGGGCGGCGAGCTCCGCTGCGAACGCCGCACGAGTGGCGTCGTCCTTTGCGGTCTCACCGGCGTTGAAGCGGAGGTTCTCGATCACGACGACTCCGCCGTCTTCGAGCGATGCCACAGCTTCCTGTGCCGATTCGCCGACAGTGTCACGCGCGAACGCGACCGGCTTGCCGAGCAGCTCCGACAGTCGCTGGGCGACCGGCTCGAGGCTGTACTGAGGATCGGGCGCGCCATCCGGGCGTCCGAGGTGGGAACACACGACGACGCGGGCACCCGCGTTGATCAGTGCGTTGAGGGTCGGCAGCGAGGCGCGAACGCGGCCATCGTCCGTGATGATCCCATCCCGCAGGGGGACGTTGAGATCACAACGGACGATGACGCGCTTGCCTTCGAGCGACCCCAGCGTGTCCAGGGTGCGCAGAGTCATGTATCTGAGCTTAGAGGCGCTCGGCCACGTACTCGGTCAGGTCGACGAGACGGTTGGAGTAACCCCACTCGTTGTCGTACCAGCTGGAGACCTTGACGAGGTTGCCGCTGACGTTGGTCAGCGTCGCGTCGAAGATCGAGGAGTGCGGGTTGTGCACGATGTCGCTGGAGACGATCTGGTCCTCGTTGTACTGGAGGAACCCGGCAAGACGCCCCTCGGCAGCGGCCTTCTTGTACGCCTCGTTCACCTCTTCGACCGTGAGGTTCTCGCGGTCGGTGATCAGCGTCAGGTCGACGATCGATCCGGTGGGAACCGGAACACGGTACGACGAGCCGCTCAGCTTGCCCTGGAGCTCCGGGAGCACCTCGCCGATCGCCTTGGCAGCACCGGTCGAGGCCGGGGTGATGTTGATCGCCGCGGCACGCGCACGACGGAGGTCGCTGTGCGGGCCGTCCTGAAGGTTCTGGTCAGCGGTGTAGGCGTGCGCGGTCATCATGAATCCGCGGTCGATGCCGAACGCGTCGTTGAAGACCTGCGCGAGCGGCGCGAGGCAGTTGGTGGTGCACGACGCGTTGGAGAGGATGTGATCCGTCTCCGCGTTGTAGGTGTCCTCGTTCACGCCCATGACGAACGTGCCGTCGACGCCGGTGCCCGGCGCCGAGATGAGGACCTTCTTCGCGCCGGCATCGATGTGCTTGCGTGCCAGCTCGGCCTTGGTGAAGAAGCCGGTCGACTCGATGACGATGTCGACGCCCAGCTCGCCCCACGGGAGGTTGGCGGGGTCGCGCTCGGCGAACGCCTTGATCTTCTTGCCGTTGACCGTGATGCTGTCGTCGTCGAAGCTGATCTCAGCGTCGAGGACGCCTCCGACCGAGTCGTACTTCAGCAGGTGGGCAAGGGTCTTGTTGTCGGTGAGGTCGTTGACCGCGACGATCTCAAGGTCTGCTCCCTGCGCGAGGGCCGCGCGGAAGTAGTTGCGTCCGATACGGCCGAAGCCGTTGATACCGATCTTGACAGACACTCAGGTCTCCCTGTTTCTCGTGCGCCGAGCGCTGCATTCCTGCAGACGCGAAGCGCGGGGGGTTTTTGGCTGAGATGGCGTCCCGGCGAGCCGAAACCCACCGGGACGCGACCCGGTTACGACAGTACCAGCAGGCCGTTCGTCTGCTTACGGGCGACTTCGAAGCGCTGGGCGACGTTCTCCCAGTTGGCGATGTTCCACGCCGCCTTGACGTAGTCGGCCTTGACGTTCAAGTAGTCCAGGTAGAAGGCGTGCTCCCACATGTCCAGCTGGAACAGCGGGATGGTACCCTGCGCCGTGTTCGCCTGCTGGTCGAAGAGCTGCTGGATGATCAGGCGCGATCCGATCGAGTCCCAGCTCAGAACCGCCCAGCCGGAGCCTTGGATGCCGGTGGCTGCGGCGGTGAAGTGCGCCTGGAACTTCTCGAAGGAGCCGAAGTACTCGTCGATGGCCGCCTGCAGCTCGCCCTCGGGCTGGCCTCCGCCGTTCGGCGACAGGTTGGTCCAGAAGATCGAGTGGTTGACGTGCCCGCCGAGGTTGAACGCGAGGTCCTTCTCGAGCTTGTTCACATTGGCGAGGTTGCCGCTGTCACGGGCTTCGGCAAGCTGGTCGAGTGCCGTGTTGGCGCCGGCGACGTAGGCCGCGTGGTGCTTGTCATGGTGGAGTTCCATGATCTTGCCGCTGATGTGGGGCTCGAGAGCTGCGAAATCGTAGGGAAGGTCAGGGAGCGTGTAGGTCGCCATGTCGCTTTCATCCAATCCGCGCCGCGCCGCGGCGCTTGCCGATCCTCCGCGCCACCGATGTGCGGCGTAGAGCGGACGTAACTCATCCTACTGACGACAACGCGCGCATGTCCCGGAACCTTCCGACGTGTGACGCAAAAGAACCGGCCCCAGGACGGGACCGGTTCTGAAGTCGTCGCGGCGCTCAGACGTCGAGCCCTGCCGGCACCGCAGCTTCGGTTCCGGGGATGCCCTCCTGCTGCGCCCGCTTGTCCGCCATGGCGAGCAGGCGGCGGATACGGCCCGCGACCGCGTCCTTGGTCAGAGGCGGGTCAGCATGGTGGCCGAGTTCGTCGAGGCTCGCGTCGCGATGCGCGAGACGCAGTTCTCCCGCCACCTTGAGATGGTCGGGGACTTCGTCGGCAAGGATCTCGAGTGCACGTTCCACGCGCGCGCAGGCGGCCACGGCGGCCTGCGCGGAACGCCGGAGGTTCGCGTCATCGAAGTTGACCAGGCGGTTGACACCCGCGCGGACCTCGCGACGCTGCCGCAGCTCTTCCCACGCGACCGCGGTCTTCTGTGCGCCCATCTCGCTCAGCACGGTGCGGATCGCCTCGCCTTCGCGGACAACTACGCGCGGCATCCCGCGGACTTCCCGCGCCTTCGCGGCGACGCCGAGACGATGCGCCGCCCCGACCAGTGCCATAGCCGCTTCAGACGACGGGCAGGCGACCTCGAGCATCGCGGAACGACCGGGCTCGCTGAGCGTTCCCGCTGCGAGGAACGCACCGCGCCACAGTCCGGCGATCTCGGCACGCGAGCCGGTGGTCAACCGGTTCGGCAGCCCGCGAACCGGACGACGGCGCTGGTCCAGCAGACCGGTCTGACGGGCGAGCGTCTCTCCTGCGCCGATGACGCGGACCGCCCAGCGTGCGCCCTCGTTCGCGGTGCTCGACTGCACCTGCGCGATCTCGGGGCGGACACCGTAGATCTCCGCGAGATCGCGCGCAACGCGGCGCGCCAGCGTCTCCGCATCCACCTCTGCTTCGACGGCCACCCGGCCGGCGATGGAGTGCAGCCCACCGGCGAACCGGAGGATAGCGGTCACCTCCGCGACACGCACCGTGGGGGGTGCATTACGGATGCTGACCAGCTCAGCCTTGACGTCGGTGGTTAGTGCCACGAGGCTCCTCTACGTTCACGCGCCGGATCGCGACGCAAACGTCCAGCTTACCCGGCTGGGCGCACTGCTCACTCCCTGCCGAGGTCCCTGTGACGCACATTGACGGCGACGCCGGGGATCGCGGCAATCCTTCGAGCGAGCTCTTCAGACATCGCCACGGAGCGATGCTTCCCACCTGTGCAGCCGATGGCGACCGTCGAGTGGCTCTTGTTCTCCCGCTGATAGCCCTCCAGCACCGGCACGAGAGCGGCGGCATAGGCGTCCAGGAACTCCGCCGCTCCCTCACGGGTGAGCACGTAGTCCCGCACAGGCTCGTCCTGCCCCGTGAGCCCGCGGAGTTCCTCGTTCCAGAACGGATTGGGCAGGAAGCGCATGTCGGCCACGAGGTCGACGTCAGTGGGCAGTCCGTACTTGAACCCGAAGCTGAGCAGCGTCACCCGGTGCCTGGCTTCCCCCTCCTCCGAGAAGAGATCGGAGACCTGGGTGGCCAGCTGGTGGATGTTCAGCGACGACGTATCGATCACCAGGTCCGCTGCTTCTCGGATCGGCGCGAGGCGGTTGCGCTCGATTCGAATGCCGTCGAGCAGCGTGCCGTCGCCCTGCAGCGGCTGTGGGCGCCGCACGGCCTCGAAGCGCCGGACGAGCACATCATCGGAGGCGTCGAGGAACAGCACCCGCACCGAGCCACGGGAGCGGAGAGCCCTGGCCACGCCCGGGAAGTCGTCGAAGAGGTTGCCCCCGCGCACGTCGACCACCGCGGCGACCTTGGGGAGCGCTTTGCCGCCCATGTCCGTGAGGTCCAGGAGGGGGCGGAGGATCTGCGGAGGGAGGTTGTCGACCACGTACCAGCCAAGGTCTTCCAGCGCGTTGGCCACGGTCGTCCGACCGGCGCCGGACATACCCGTGACAATGAGGAACTCGCCCTTGTCCCCGTCAACCATGGTTCACTGCTCCTTCTCCCCCTCGCTTCCCAGCCTAGCGAGTGGAGAGATGGGTGTGGATGTTCTGAGCGAGCACGGGACCGATCCCCTGGACTTCCTCGATCGCTCCCGGTGGAGCGGCGCGCAGCGCGGCAACGGAGCCGAAGTGCTTGAGCAGCACCTTGATGCGCGAGGCCCCCAGTCCCGGCACTTCAGCGAGCACGGAGGTGATGTCGTTCTTGCGCTTCTTACGCTGATGGACTATCGCGAAACGATGCGCCTCGTCGCGAAGGCGCTGCAACAGATACAGCGCCTCGCTCGTTCGCGGGAGGATCACCGGGAAGTCCTCGCCGGGGAGCCACACCTCCTCGAGGCGCTTGGCGATGCCGCACACCGCGATCTCGGTGTGGTTCGCATCACGTAGCGCACGGGCTGCGGCCTCGACCTGGGGCTTGCCACCATCGACCAGCAGCAGCTGCGGCGGGTACGCGAAACGGGGCTTGCGCTTTCCCGCTGTCTCGCCGTCTTCGCCGACGACCTCGTCGGAGGTCGGGTCGATGATGACGACGGGCTCAGGCCGGTCCAGGTATGCCAGGCGCCGACGCAGCACCTGATACATGGAGTCCGTATCGTCGGTGGTCTCGGCGATGCCGAACGAACGGTACTGGTCCTTGCGAGGCAGGCCGTCTTCGAAGACCACCATCGAGGCCACGACGTTGGTACCGCTGAGGTGCGAGATGTCGAAGCACTCGATCCGCAGCGGGGCCTCGGTCATGCCCAGGGCTTCCTGCAGGTCGGTGAGGGCCTGTGTGCGCGCGATGTAGTCGCTGGTGCGACGAGTCTTGTGCCGGATCAGCGCCTGTTGGGCGTTGAGAGTGGCCGTACGCATCAGGTCGGCGCGCTGACCGCGCTGCGCTACGGCGAGCTCCACCTTGCGGCCGCGTCTCGTCCGGAGCCATTCCTCGAGCTCGCGCGCATCATCCGGGAGGGTGGGCACCAGGATCCGGCGCGGCACGTCCTGCGCCTCGCCGTACGCGCGCTGCAGCACCTGATCGACCAGTTCGCCGCGGGAGATGTCGATCTCCTTCTCGATGGTCATCGCCCGCACACCGCGCACGCGCCCCTTACGGATCACGAAGTGCTGCACGGCGGCGGAGAGCTCATCTTCCGCGATGCCGAACAGATCTGCGTCCTCATCAGAGGGCAGCACCAGTGCGCTCTTCCCGAGCACGGCTTCGATGGCTGACAACTTGTCGCGGTACTTCGCCGCAGCCTCGTAGTCCATCGCCGCCGAGGCGGATAGCATCCGCTTGGTCAGCTCACGGGTGAATCGCTCGTCGCCGCCAGCCATGAACGCCACGAAGTCATCGACCATGGCGCGGTGCTCTTCGACGGTCACCGTCATCGAGCAGGGGCCGCCGCACTTGCCGATCTGACCAGGGAAGCAGGGGCGCCCGGTCTGCATCGCGCGCTTGTAGCTCGCGTCACTGCAGGTGCGGATCGGGAATGCCTTGATCATGAGGTCGATCGTCTCGTGCACTGCCCAGACCTTGGGGTACGGTCCGAAGTAGCGCGCGCCGGGGATCTTTCGATTCCGCGTGACGATCACCCGCGGTGCTTCATCCGCAAGCGTCACCGCCATGAACGGGTAGGACTTGTCGTCCTTGTAGCGCACGTTGAATGGCGGATCGAACTCCTTGATCCACATGTACTCCAGCTGGAGGGAGTCGACGTCGGTCGGCACAACGGTCCACTCGACCGACGAAGCCGTCGTGACCATCCTCCGCGTCCGCTCATGAAGCGTGCGCAGCGGCGCGAAGTAGTTCGATAGACGCTGGCGGAGATTCTTCGCCTTGCCCACATAGAGCACACGCCCCTCGGCGTCACGGAAGCGATACACCCCTGGGTCTGTCGGGATCTCGCCCGCCCTCGGCTTGTACGGCAGCACGTCTGCCATCAGCTGGCCTTCCGCGCGGCGCGCCCTTCCCCGAGGATCTCTGCGAGGAACTGCCCGGTGTGGCTGCCCTCGGCGCGAGCGATCTGCTCAGGGGTCCCCGTCGCGATGATCTGTCCGCCGCCGGATCCGCCCTCGGGCCCCAGGTCGATGACCCAGTCCGCGGACTTGATGACGTCGAGGTTGTGCTCGATGACGATCACGGTGTTGCCCTTGTCGACCAGTCCGTTGAGCACTTCGAGGAGCTTGCGCACGTCTTCGAAGTGCAGACCCGTGGTCGGCTCGTCGAGCACGTAGATGCTGCGTCCGTTGCTGCGGCGCTGGAGTTCGGTGGCGAGCTTGACGCGCTGCGCCTCGCCGCCGGACAGCGTGGTCGCGGACTGTCCGAGGCGGACGTAGCCGAGCCCCACATCGACGAGCGTCTTCATGTAGCGGTGGATCGCCTGGATCGGTTCGAAGAAGTCTGCCGCTTCCTCGATCGGCATCTCAAGCACCTCGGCGATGTTCTTGCCCTTGTAGTGCACGGCGAGCGTGTCACGGTTGTAGCGCTTTCCGTGGCAGACCTCGCAGTCGACGTACACATCGGGCAGGAAATTCATCTCGATCTTGATCGTGCCGTCGCCGGAGCATGCCTCGCAGCGGCCTCCCTTGACGTTGAAGCTGAATCGGCCCGGCTGGTAGCCGCGCACCTTCGCCTCGGGCGTCTCGCTGAACAGCGAGCGGATGCGGTCGAACACGCCGGTGTAGGTCGCCGGGTTCGAGCGCGGGGTGCGCCCGATCGGCGCCTGGTCGACGTGCACGACCTTGTCGAGGTTGTCGAGTCCCGTGACCCTGGTGTGCTTACCGGGCACCGTGCGTGCGCCGTTGAGGCGGGA
This sequence comes from Microbacterium croceum, assembly GCF_023091245.1. Taxonomy (NCBI): domain Bacteria; kingdom Bacillati; phylum Actinomycetota; class Actinomycetes; order Micrococcales; family Microbacteriaceae; genus Microbacterium; species Microbacterium croceum. The sequence goes on from NZ_JAHWXN010000001.1 coordinate 2,834,734, forward strand.
TGCGAGCACCTGGTACAGGATGTCGTTCACGAGCGAAGATTTGCCGGAGCCGCTGACTCCGGTGACCGCGGTCAGCACGCCCAACGGGAAGTCGGCCGTGACATTCTGCAGGTTGTTCGCCCTGGCGCCGACCACGCTGAGCAGACGCTTCTTGTCGATCTTGCGCCGTTTCGCGGGCATCGGGATCTCGCGGCGACCGGAGAGGTACTCCCCTGTCATCGACGCGCTGTCGTCGAGCAGCGCCGCGTACGGACCGGAGTGCACGACCTCTCCACCGTTCACACCTGCGCCGGGGCCGATGTCGACCACCCAGTCGGCTGCTTCGATCGTCTCCTCATCGTGCTCGACGACGATCAGCGTGTTTCCGAGGTCGCGCAACGTCAGCAGCGTCTCGATCAGGCGGCGGTTGTCACGCTGGTGCAGGCCGATCGACGGCTCGTCCAACACATACAGCACGCCCGTGAGGCCGGAGCCGATCTGGGTCGCTAGGCGGATGCGCTGGGCTTCTCCACCCGACAACGAACCGGCGGAGCGGCTGAGGTTGAGGTACGACAGGCCGACCTGCAGGAGGAAGTCGAGGCGCAGGCGGATCTCGCGCAGCACCTGCGCGGCGATCTTGGCCTCGCGGTCGGTGAGGACGAGCGTCTCCATGAAGGCACGAGCATCGGCGAGGCTGAGGTGCGAGACCTCGGCGATCGAGTGCCCGTGCACCTGCACCGCCAGTACCTCGGGTTTCAGACGATCGCCGTCGCAGACAGGGCAAGGGACTTCGCGAAGGTACTCGCCCCAGCGGTTGCGCTGGTTGTCGGACTCCGCCTGGAGGTACTGTCGCTCGATGTAGGGCACCACGCCTTCGAAACCGGAGGCGTACCGCATCTCACGGCCGTAGCGGTTCTTCCACTTGACCGTGACCTTATAGTTCTCGCCGCGGAGCACAGCATCCTGAACATCCGAATGCAGCTCGCGCCAGGGGGTGTCCAGCGAGAAGTCCAGATCGCGCGACAGCCCTTCGAGCAGCCGCTCGTAGTACTGGAACAGCCCCTTGCCCTGGGTCGTCCACGGGATGATGACGCCCTCGCGGATGGAGAGGTCTTCGTCGCCGAGCATCAGGTCGACATCGACGGACATGCGGGTTCCGAGGCCGGAGCACGCCGGGCAGGCGCCGAATGGAGCGTTGAACGAGAACGTGCGCGGTTCGATCTCGGTGAGGGTCAGCGCATGCCCGTTCGGACACGCGAGCTTCTCGGAGAAGGACTGCCACGCGGCATCGCCCTCCTCGTCGACGAAGTTGACCTGCACGACTCCGCCGGCCAGGCCGATCGCAGTCTCAACCGAATCCGTCACACGGCCGAGGATGTCGTCAGCTGCCACGAGGCGGTCGACGACGACCGCGATGTCGTGCTTGTAGCTCTTCTTGAGCGTCGGAGGCTCCGCCAGCTGCACCAGGTCTCCGTCGACGATCGCACGCGAATATCCCTTCGCGCCGAGCTCGCGGAACAAATCGACGAACTCGCCCTTCTTCTGCGAGATGATCGGGGCGACGATCTGGTAGCGGGTGCGCTCCGGCAGCTCCATGAGCTGATCGGCGATCTGCTGCACGGTCTGACGCTGGATGCGTTCGCCGCACTCGGGGCAATGCGGGATGCCGATGCGCGCCCAGAGCAGACGCATGTAGTCGTAGATCTCGGTGATCGTGCCCACCGTCGAGCGCGGGTTGCGGTTCGTGGACTTCTGGTCGATCGAGACCGCCGGGCTCAGCCCTTCGATGAAGTCCACATCAGGACGGTCGACCTGTCCGAGGAATTGGCGCGCATACGCACTCAACGATTCGACGTACCGGCGCTGACCTTCCGCGAAGATCGTGTCGAACGCGAGGCTGGACTTTCCCGAGCCGGACAGACCGGTGAACACGACGAGAGAGTCGCGGGGAATATCGATGTCGACGTTCTTGAGGTTGTGCACGCGGGCACCGCGGACACTCAGTTTTCCGGGCGAAACTACAGGGACGATAGGCACCGGACAAGTCTACGAGGGGCCACGGACATTGGCTCCGCGTACGCTGCGAGCGTCAGTCGGATTCGGTACGGCGCCCGACAAACGGCCCCAGCCCGTCGCGCAGCGCCGAGATCTCCCCCACGTTCATTCCCACCGCCGACATCACTTCATGGGGCACGTCGAGCGCACGCTCTCGCAGCGCGCGACCGCTGTCGGTCAGAGTGATCTCGAGCCGGCGTTCGTCCTCGCTGCTGCGCTGGCGGACGATCAGCCCTTCGGCCTCGAGACGCTTCACGAGCGGAGAGGCGGTGGCCGGCTCCATCGCCAGCTCCCCGGCGAGATCGTTCAGCGAGCGCGGATCCCGTTCCCAGAGCGCGAGCATCACGAGGTACTGCGGGTGCGTGAGCCCGAGTGGCTCCAGGATCGGGCGGTAGATGGCGACCACATTGCGCGCGGCCGTCACCAACGCGAAGCAGAGCTGGTTCTCCAGCCGGAGCAGATCATCGGTCGACGTCACGAAGCCAACTATACATCTGCACTAATCATTAGTACACTAACCACATGGCACACGACCAAGATCGTCCACCGCTCCGCACGCGCATCCGCGAGGCGGGAGGGCTCTATGCCTGGGTTAACACCAACCTCATCCGATTCGCCGGCCCGGCATCGGTGGGACCGTACGAGAAGACGCCTCCCCCGAGCGCAGCGGAACGCGCCGAGCGTTCCTGCCCGTTGTGCGGTGCGCCGATGACCGAGCATGAGATCGACCGCTCCGGAGTCAAGACGCTGGTGCACTGCCCCTGACGCCGCGTTTTACGGCCCATCCCGCGCAGGGATGCCAATCGGTCAGCCCGCCCCCTCCGCGTTCTCCCGTGCGACGTCCAGCCAGTACATGAGCTCGCCGTCGTCGGTGATCGCGTCGGCGATGACGTCGAGCCACCCGGTCGCCATGGTCCGCGTGCCCATCACGGCACGCGCAACTCCAACGCGGGTGGACAGCGCGGCCCCGGTCTCCTCATCGACACGGACCAGCAGTGTCCCACCCGGTCGCGCCCCGACGAGGATGTGTCCATCGAGGAGGAACGCCCTCGTGCCGAACATACGACGCTCCTCGACGCCACCCGCCGTGCTCAGCAGCGCCCGCACCCGGTCTGCCAGCTCCTCGCCTGCCGCGTCCATCTCACCCTCCGGTCACGCGCTCAGGCATGGCCGGCACGCTCCATCGCCCGCAGTTCCTTCTTGAGGTCCTGAACCTCATCACGCAGACGACCAGCGAGTTCGAACTTGAGCTCCGCCGCCGCTGCGAGCATCTGATCGGTTAGATCCTGGATCGTCGCCTCGAGCTGCTGCGCACCCTCGGCCGCGATGCCGGTCCGACGCAGGTTCGGCGTAGGGGACTTGCCCTTGCCGCTGGCCCGACCGCGCCCCGACATCAGCTCGGCGGTGTCCGCCCCTTCGCGCGCCAGCACTTCGGTGATGTCGGCGATCCGCTTGCGCAACGGCTGCGGGTCGATGCCGTGCTCCGCGTTGTAGGCGACCTGCTTCTCGCGTCGACGATCGGTCTCCTCGATCGCCTTCGCCATCGAGTCGGTGATCTTGTCGGCGTACATGTGCACCTCGCCCGACACGTTTCGTGCCGCGCGACCGATCGTCTGGATCAGTGAGGTTCCCGAACGAAGGAACCCCTCCTTGTCCGCGTCGAGGATTGCGACCAGGGACACCTCGGGGAGGTCGAGACCTTCGCGAAGGAGGTTGATGCCGACGAGCACGTCGTACACGCCCGCCCGCAGTTCGCTCAGCAGCTCGACGCGGCGCAGCGTGTCGACATCCGAGTGCAGGTAGCGCACGCGCACACCGTGCTCTCCGAGGAAGTCTGTGAGCTCCTCCGACATCTTCTTCGTGAGAGTCGTGACGAGCACGCGCTCATCGCGCTCCACCCGCTGTCGGATCTCTTCGAGCAGGTCGTCGATCTGTCCCTTGGAGGGCTTGACGATGATGTGCGGGTCGACCAGACCGGTCGGGCGGATGATCTGCTCCACCACGCCGTCGGCGATTCCCATCTCGTACTTGCCCGGCGTCGCCGACAGATACACCGTCTGCCCGATCCGATTCTTGAACTCGTCCCAGCGCAACGGACGGTTGTCCATCGCGCTCGGCAGACGGAATCCGTGGTCGACGAGGGTGCGCTTGCGCGAGGCGTCGCCCTCGTACATGGCGCCGATCTGCGGCACGGCGACGTGCGACTCGTCGATCACGAGCAGGAAGTCATCGGGGAAGAAGTCGAGCAGCGTGTGCGGAGGCTCCCCCGGTTCGCGCCCATCCATGTGGCGCGAGTAGTTCTCGATACCGGAGCAGAACCCGAGCTGTTGGAGCATTTCGAGATCGAAGCTCGTGCGCATACGCAGACGCTGCGCTTCGAGGAGCTTGCCCTGACGCTCGAACTCCGCGAGCCGCTCCTCGAGTTCCTTCTCGATCGTGCCGATCGAGCGCTGGATGACGTCTGTGCCGGCGACGTAGTGCGACGCGGGGAAGATCGGCACCGACGCGAGCTTCTCGATGACCTCGCCCGTCAGCGGATGCAGTGAGTAGAGCGCCTCGATCTCGTCGCCGAACAGCTCGATGCGGATCGCGTGCTCCTCGTAGACCGGGATGATCTCGATCGTGTCGCCGCGCACGCGGAAGTTCCCGCGCGAGAAGTCGACGTCGTTGCGGTTGTACTGCATCGCGATGAACTGACGGATCAGAGCGTCACGGTCGTAGCGCTCGCCCACCTGCAGCGCCACCATCGCGCGCAGGTACTCCTCCGGCGCACCGAGGCCGTAGATGCACGAGACAGTGGACACCACGACCACGTCGCGCCGGCTGAGCAGGGAGTTCGTCGTGGAATGCCGGAGCCGCTCGACCTCGGCGTTGATCGATGAGTCCTTCTCGATGAAGGTGTCGGTCTGCGGGACGTACGCCTCCGGCTGGTAGTAGTCGTAGTAGGAGACGAAGTACTCGACGGCGTTGTTGGGCATCAACTCGCGGAACTCGTTCGCGAGCTGCGCGGCGAGGGTCTTGTTGTGCGCGAGCACGAGGGTCGGCCGCTGCACCTGCTCGATCAACCAGGCCGTGGTCGCCGACTTGCCGGTACCGGTCGCTCCGAGGAGAACGACGTCCGTCTCCCCTGCATTGATGCGTGACGCGAGTTCGGCGATCGCCTGCGGCTGGTCACCGGCGGGGGCATACTCGCTGATGACCTCGAAGGGGCGGACGCTGCGGGTGGGTTGCATAGTTCCAGCGTAGGCCGCCCCTCCGACATCCGGGCCGGTCACGCTGCCAGCGAAGCCTCCGGGCAGATGCCTTCGACACCTGCACTGCTGCAGCACGTGCTCCGCGCGGTGCACGGCCGACGTCCTCCTCCGCACACCTCGCCCTAGGGTGGAAGTGTGATCGAGTTCATCGTCGGCTCCAGCCTCGCCGCGGCCGCCGGTCTGAACGCCTGGATGCCGTTGTTCCTTCTGGGCTTGGCCGATCGGCTCCTTCCCGCCGTGCAGCTGCCCACCGGGTGGTCCTGGCTGTCCAGCGACCTCGCGCTCTGGATCGTCGGGGCACTGCTGGTGCTCGAGATCATCGCCGACAAGATCCCGGCGCTCGACTCGGTGAACGACCTCGTCCAGAGCCTCGTCCGCCCGGCCGCCGGCGGCGTCGCGTTCGGCGCGGGAGCCAGTGCGCAGACCGTCGCCGTCGACGACCCCGCCTCCTTCTTTGCGAGCGGCTCCTGGATCCCTATCGCCACCGGAATCGTGATCGCCCTGGTGGTGCACGTGGTGAAGGCCGCCGCCCGCGTTGCGGCGAACGCCACCACCGGCGGGCTCGCCGCCCCTGTCCTGAGCACCGCGGAGGACGCCGCATCGTTCGTGCTGGCCGCCGCGGCGATCATCGTCCCCGCCCTGGCGATCATCCTGCTCGTCGGACTGATCGTCACCGCGGTCGTACTGATCAGGCGCCGCGCTCAGAAGCGCCGGATGAACGTTCAGCCGAACGGCGGCGTGCGCAGGTAGGGCGTCGCGGTCGGCACTGTGACGGGACCGCGCGACAGACGGTCGCGACCCAACATCTGCGGCAGCACGGCCTGCGTCGAGTAGAGCTGTGCGAACGTCGTGATGCCCGCGAAGAAGAGTCCGGCGATCAGACGTCGGTAGAGCGGAGAGCCCGGAGCATGACCGGTGTAGGACTCCCCGTTCACCGCGGGTGGATCCGCTCCCAGAGCGCATCGGTCTGCGCGATCGTATCGGTGAGCGTGCCGGAGGTGTCGATCACGATATCGGCGATCGCCAGTCGCTTCTCATCAGAGACTTGGGCCTCGATACGCGCCTGCGCGGCAGACTCGTCCATGCCGCGCAGCGCGACGAGACGACGTCGTCGTACATCGGCGGGCGCGTGCGCCACGACGATCGTGTCCCAGGGGTCGTCCACTCTCGCCTCGACCAGAAGGGGCACGTCGTAGACGATGACCGCGGACGGATCGGCGGCCAGGGCGGACTCGAACCGGCGCTGCGACTCGGCGCGTACGGCCGGGTGGACGATGGCGTTCAGCTGCTGCAGAAGCACAGGGTCTCCGAAGACCTTTGCGCCGAGCGCGGCTCGATCGAGCGCACCGTCTGCCGTGATCACATCCGCGCCGAACGTCTCGGCGATCTGTTGCAGCACGGGAGTCCCCGGGGCCTGCACGTCGCGGACGATCTGGTCCGCGTCTACGATGACGGCACCGTGCTCGGCAAGGCGGCGCGCGATGGTCGACTTCCCGGATGCGATGCCACCGGTGAGCGCGATGAGAGGCATGAGGTCCATCCTGGCACGCGGCGGGTTCATCGCTGTGCGGCGTGCCCGCGAGGTCGGGGCATCCGGGGAGACGCGAAACGGGCCGCCACCCGAAGGTGACGGCCCGTTCCAGAGAGTGATGCTTACGCGTTGCCGCCAGAGAGCTTCTCGCGGAGAGCCGCAAGTGCCTCGTCGTCGGCAAGCGTGCCGGCACCAGCGGTCTCGCTGGAGAAGGTCTGACCGCCGCCGAAGTCCTCGCCGGCTGCCGCCTCGGCCTCGGCCGCCTTGGTGACCTGAGCCTTGTGCGCCTCCCAGCGAGCCTGGGCCGCAGCGTACTCCTGCTCCCATGCCTCGCGCTGGGCGTCGAAGCCTTCCTTCCAGGCACCGGTCTCGGCGTCGAAGCCCTCCGGGTACTTGTACTCGCCGTTCTCGTCGTACTCCGCGACCATGCCGTAGAGGGCCGGGTCGAACTCGGTGCCGTTGGGGTCGACCGACTCGTTGGCCTGCTTGAGCGACAGCGAGATGCGGCGACGCTCCAGGTCGATGTCGATGACCTTGACGAAGACCTCTTCGCCGACGGAGACGACCTGCTCGGCCAGCTCGACGTGCTTGCTGGAGAGCTCCGAGATGTGGACGAGGCCCTCGATGCCGTCTGCGACGCGCACGAACGCACCGAACGGAACGAGCTTGGTGACCTTACCCGGCGTGACCTGACCGATCGCGTGGGTACGGGCGAAGACCTGCCACGGGTCCTCCTGCGTCGCCTTCAGCGACAGGGAGACGCGCTCGCGGTCCAGGTCAACCTCGAGGATCTCGACGGTGACCTCCTGGCCGACCTCGACAACCTCGGAGGCGTGCTCGATGTGCTTCCAGGACAGTTCGGAGACGTGCACGAGGCCGTCAACGCCACCCAGGTCGACGAACGCACCGAAGTTGACGATCGACGACACGACACCCTTGCGGACCTGACCCTTGTGCAGGTTGTTCAGGAACGTGGTACGCGACTCCGACTGCGTCTGCTCGAGCAGCGCACGACGGCTGAGGACGACGTTGTTGCGGTTCTTGTCGAGCTCGAGGATCTTCGCCTCGATCTCCTGGCCCAGGTACGGCGTGAGGTCGCGGACGCGACGCAGCTCGATGAGCGAAGCCGGGAGGAAGCCACGGAGTCCGATGTCGACGATGAGGCCACCCTTGACGACCTCGATGACGGTACCGGTGACGACGCCGTCGTTCTCCTTGATCTTCTCGACGTCTCCCCAGGCACGCTCGTACTGTGCGCGCTTCTTGGAGAGGATCAGGCGGCCTTCCTTGTCCTCCTTCTGGAGAACGAGGGCCTCGACCAGGTCGCCGACAGCGACGACCTCATTGGGGTCGACGTCGTGCTTGATCGAGAGCTCGCGCGAGGGGATGACACCCTCGGTCTTGTATCCGACATCGAGGAGGACCTCATCGCGGTCGATCTTGACGATCGTGCCTTCGATGATGTCGCCGTCGTTGAAGAACTTCAGGGTCTTCTCGACCGCGGCCAGGAAGTCCTCAGCAGATCCGATGTCGTTGATGGCGACCTGCTTGGTGGCCGGGGCGGTCGTTGCGGTAGTCATGTAGTGGGTTGTCCTTGTTGAATGGGAACTCAGGGCTGTGAGGCAACGGCCGCGCACGGCCGACAGCATGCTTCACAGCGGATGGATTGGATTGCTCGTCACGAGCGCATGCAAGTGCACGCCACGAGTGACACTTCAGATTATCAGAACTTCGGATGACGATGGGATCAGTGTCACCATCGACGTCACTGTGGATAACTCTCGCCGCCCCCTGGCGCATTCCACTAGCGTGACCGGGTGCCTCGCCTCCACCCCGCTCATCGCCGCTCCCTCGCCACCTGCTGCGTCGCACTGTCGGCCATCGGATTCCTCGGATGCTCCCCCGCGCCGGAGCCCGGGCCGACCCCCACACCCGCATTCGCCTCGGAGGAAGAGGCCTTCGCAGCGGCGGAGGAGACATACCGGGCCCTGACGGCGGCTCTAAACAGAATCGACACTCGGGACCCGGGCACTTTCGAGCCGTTGTACGCGTTATCGAGCGGAGACTTCGAGGAGGCAGATCGCGAGGCTTACTCGAAGATGCATGCAGAGGGCTATGTGATCGCCGGCGAGACCGTCATCATCTCCTTCGAAGGCAGGACGTTTGATTCTACGCACTTGACTGTCGTAGCCGATGTCTGCCTCGACGTTAGTCAGGTCACCGTTGTGGACGCCCAAGGGATCTCGCAAGTAAGCCCGGATCGCCCAGCCAGATACGCGCTGTTAGTCACGTTCGTAAGCGAAGGCGATCGAATGCTCACAGACTCTGCTGAAGTGAACGAAGACGGCGAATGCGCCTCCTAGCTGCCGTGCTGATGAGCGGACTGGCAGTGCCAATAGGCACTGGTTTCCCAACGCTAACGGGCGTGGAAGATCCCAATCCACCAATTGGTAGCGCTGCGATCTCGACGGGAAACACCACCCTCACCGTCACGGGCGAGCGCAACACCCCGGGAACGGCCGCGCCGTCGTCCCCCGACAATGTTCAGGACTCGAACGCCGGCACGCAGCGCCCACCACAGGAACCGACGTTCGATGAGTGCTTGCCTCTCTGGAACACCGGTCAAGAGTGCTTCCCCGCCGGAGAAGATGCTCCCGCAGCATCGACGCTCCCCACGATCACGATGAATGATCTCGTGGCCTTCTCCCCGGCCCCGGTCGCTGCCCTGGGCGAACCAGGCAATCTCGGTATCGCCGGCATGCCGACGAACTTCGTTGCCACGGCGTCCGCGCACACCCGCACCGGCACGCTCTTCGGCTTCCCCCTCACCGTGCGCTTCACACCGGTGGGCTACGACTTCGACTACGGCGACGGCGATCGCGCAATCCTGACGACAGGAGGGCAGAGCTGGAGCAGCCTCGGCCAGGCGCAGTTCACGCCCACATCCACCAGTCACGTGTATCAGGAGCGGGGGACGTACCTGGCCGACGTCGACGTACGCTACACCGCCGAGGTCGATCTCGGCACCGGCTGGCTTCCCGTACCCGGCGAGATGCGGACCGAAGGCCCTGATCAGGAGATCCGCGTGTTCGAAGCCCACACCGCCCTCGTGGCATACACCTGCGAGCAGAAGCCGACCGGACTCGGCTGTTGAGACCGACCGTCACCGCCTAGCTGACGAAGCGCAGCACCACCGGCTCGCCCTCATCATCCACGTGATCCGCGAGCATCAGCACGGCGTCTGCAGCGATGCCTTTCGCCGACGCGAAGGTGATCTGCGGCACCAGGTCCCTCGTGCCGGGGTGTCCGAGGGGGACTCAGTGGGACGACACCCTCGGTCTTTTTCACCATTTCCCCTGCGCCGGACTCCGGCAGGCAGGTCGACGATCCCCAGGTGAGCACGGCCAGTTCCTGCTCCCCGATCCGCGCGACGCCCGGAACCTGCTGCGGTTCTCCGTCCGCCGGCACGATGCCGCCGTTCTCGAGGCCGGGCAGCGTGAGCGAGGCCTTCCCCGCACTCTCCGTGGTGACGGTGAGCTGCACCGTCGATTCGGGCGCTGGCGAGCTCCCCGTCTTCGTCTCGCACCCGGTCAACTGGGAGGAGAGCAGCAGCCCGCCCAGGGCGAGTGCGGAGAACGTTCGAAGAGAAGCGGTCGTGCCTCTGAGTGTCGAGGAGCGACTCACCGCCTCCGGTGCAGCACAGTGCCGTCCGCGTGTCGCCCGCCCGTGCCAGACTGTCGTTCGTGACCGACCGTCTCATGTTGCTCGATACCGCCAGCCTCTACTTCCGCGCCTTCTACGGTGTGCCAGACAAGGTGACAGCGCCCGACGGGTCCCCCATCAACGCCGCGCGCGGGTTGCTCGATATCATCGCGAAGCTCGTCACCCTCTACGAACCCACGCAGGTGATCGCGTGCTGGGACGACGACTGGCGTCCCCAGTGGCGAGTCGATCTCATTCCCAGCTATAAGGCGCACCGGGTCGTCGAGGTCGTCGCTGCCGGCCCGGATGTCGAAGAGGTGCCCGATCCACTCGAAGCGCAGATCCCCCTCATCCGCCAGACGCTCGACGCGCTCGACATCCCCATCATCGGCATCGCCGAGCACGAGGCCGATGACGTGATCGGCACCCTGGCGACAGACGCCGACATGCCCGTCGATATCGTCACGGGCGACCGCGACCTCTTCCAACTCGTCGATGACGCCCGCGACGTCCGGGTGATCTACACCGCACGGGGCATGAGCAATCTCGAGATCGTGACCGATGCGACCGTCGTGGCGAAGTACGGAGTTCTCCCCTCTCAGTACGCCGATTTCGCGACGATGCGGGGAGACGCATCGGACGGCCTCCCCGGAGTCGCGGGGGTCGGCGAGAAGACGGCGGCAACGCTCTTGCAGAACCATGTCGATCTCGCCGGGATCCGCGCTGCCGCCGAGGCCGGAGAAGGCATGAGCGCCGGCGTGCGTGCGAAGGTGCTCGACGCGTCCGCGTACCTCGACGTCGCACCGACCGTGGTCGCGGTGGCGACGTCCCTGCCCATCTCGGCACCGGGCACCCGCTTGCACGCTCTCGACGAGGCAGAATCCGCAGCCGCTCTGGCGCTGGCGGCGAAGTGGAACCTGGGCGGCTCGATGGATCGCGCGATCGCCGCCGTCACTGCCGTGGCCGCGGTCTGAACGGCCCCTCCGAGCTCGACCTCAGGATCACCCTGTCCAGGCGAGCAGACGCTCCACACCCCACGTGGTGACGATCCGCGCAGCTGGAACACCTGCGCGCTCGGCTCGCTCAGCCCCGTGGTCGAGCAAGGAGAGCTGACCGGGGGCGTGGGCGTCGGAGTCGATCGAGAACAGGCACCCTGCGGCGAGGGCGATCTCGATGAGCTCGTCCGGCGGATCCTGGCGCTCGGGTCGCGAGTTGATCTCTACCGCCACGCCGTTGTCTGCACAGGCGGCGAAGACGGCGGCCGCGTCGAAGGCGGACGGTGGGCGGGTCCCCCGCTCCCCCTCGACGAGCCGGCCGGTGCAGTGGCCCAGCACGTTGACGCGCGGATGCGAGACGGCCGCGATCATGCGTGCGGTCATCGGACGGGCGTCCATGCGCAGCTTCGAATGCACGGACGCCACGACCACGTCGAGCTCTGCGAGCAACTCGGGGTCCTGATCGAGCGCCCCGTCCTCCAGGATGTCGACCTCGATACCCGCGAGCAGGGTGAATCCGTCTCCCGACTCCGCCCGGACAAGCGGGATCTGTTCCCGCAGACGCTCGGCGGACAGACCGCGGGCGACCCGCAACCTGGGTGAGTGGTCGGTGATCGCCTGATACTCGTGCCCCTGTGCGCGCGCGGCCGCAGCCATCACGGCGATCGAAGTCGTACCGTCCGACCACTCCGTATGGGCGTGGAGGTCTCCGCGGAGCCTGCCGCGCAACGCCGACACCCGTTCGGGCTCGACATCACCGCGCAGTTCCACCAGGTACTCCGGCACCTTCCCTTCCTGCGCCTGACGGATCACGGCGAAGGTCGATTCGCCGATGCCACGGCTCGCACGCAAACGGGTCGGGTCCGTACGGACGTCGTCGGGGAGTTCCTGGAACGTCGCAGCGGCCTGACGGAACGCTTTGGCGCGGTACCGTGACGCCCGTTCGCGCTCGAGCAACGAGGCGATCTCGAGCAGCGCGGCGACCGGATCCACGTCGAGGCTCCTAGACCGCCGCGAGCTCGCGGCTCACACTGATCCACTGATCGAGCTTGGCTGCGGCACGGCCATCATCCACGGCAGCCGTCGCGCGATCGTAGCCCTCCCGCAGGCGCTCGAGGATCGGCACCTGCACCTGGGTCGCATCCTGTGACAGGTCATAGGCCACGATCCCTGCGGCCGCGTTGAGCAGCACGATGTCACGGACGGCACCGGCCTCGCCCTGGAGCGTGCGGCGGAGCACCTCGGCATTGTGCTCGGGTGAGCCTCCCAGCAGATCGGCGAGTTCGGCGAGAGGGATGCCGAGATCGCGAGGATCGAGATCGTGCTCGTGGATGTCGCCGCGAGTGACCTCCCAGATCCGGCTGTGGCCGGTGGTGGTGAGTTCGTCGAGGCCATCGTCGCCCCGGAACACGAGAGCGGTGGCACCACGGGTACGGAACACGCCCGTGATCAGGGGCACCCGCTCGATCTGCGCGACACCGACCGCATTCGCCTCGGCGCGCGCAGGGTTGCAGAGCGGGCCGAGCATGTTGAACACCGTCGGCACGCCCAGTTCAGAGCGCACGGGGCCTGCGTGCTTGAAGCCGGGATGGAACGCCCCCGCCCACGCGAAGGTGATGCCCGTGCGGTCGAGGATCGACGCGACCGACTCGGGGTTCAAGGTCAGCTCGAGGCCCAGAGCCCCCAGCACGTCCGACGAGCCCGATGCCGAGCTTGCTGCGCGGTTGCCGTGCTTGACGACGGGAATGCCCATGGCGCCGATGATGATGGCGGCGGTGGTGGAGACGTTCACCGTGCCGACCCTGTCTCCGCCGGTGCCGACGATGTCGAGCACGTTCGGTGAGACGGGCAGCGGAACTGCCGCCTCCAGGATGGCGTCGCGGAACCCGACGATCTCGTCGATCGTCTCGCCCTTCGCCCGGAGAGCGATGAGGAAGCCGCCGAGCTGCGCCGCCGTGACGTCGCCGTTCATGATCTGACGCATCGCCCACGTCGATTCCCAGACGCTCAGATCACGTCGCTCCAGCAGCGAGGTGAGCACATCGGACCAGGTCAGCGAATCAGCCATGTGTGCGATCCTATCGGCGCGGGAAAACGTGCAGATCGTTCCGAACGTGTGACCGTCGTGACGGCTTCCCCCGTTTCCCGCGGATTCACCGACTATTCGCAGTGTTTTCTTAGGGTTACCTAAGTCGGCTACCGGCAAAACGAGGGCGCCCGGTGCAAGAATCACGTCCGAGGATCGGCCATAATGGAAGGGTGACGACCTCAGCGACGTATGCCCCGGCGGCGAGAACCATCAAGCGGCCCAACCCGGTAGCTGTCGGAACCATTGTGTGGCTCGGCAGTGAGGTGATGTTCTTCGCGGGACTCTTCGCGATCTACTTCACCCTTCGCAGCACCTCCCCCGAGCTCTGGGCGGATCGCACCGAACTGCTGAACGTACCGTTCGCGTTCGTCAACACGGCGATCCTCGTCCTCTCCTCCTTCACGTGCCAGATGGGCGTGTTCGCGGCCGAGGACCTGCAGCCCTACAAGATCGCAAAGGGCCAGAAGAACGGCGCCGGTCGCCGTCGCCTCTTCGGCTGGGGCATGGTCGAGTGGTTCTTCCTCACCTTCGCGCTCGGAGCGATCTTCGTCTCCGGCCAGGTCTGGGAATACGCCCAGCTCGTCGCCGAGGGAATGCCGATCCAGGCCGACTCCTACGCTTCTGCGTTCTACCTCACCACCGGCTTCCACGCGCTGCACGTCACGGGCGGACTGATCGCGTTCCTGCTCGTCATCGGACGCGCATACGCCGTCAAGAATTTCCGGCACAAGGAGGCGACCTCCTCGATCGTGGTGTCCTACTACTGGCACTTCGTCGACGTCGTCTGGATCGTGCTGTTCGTCGTTATCTACTTCCTGAAATAAGAGCGGAGCTGATCCCCGAGATGGCACGAGAGAAGAAGCGCCGTTCGAATGGCCGTCGCAGTCCCCTGGCTGCGGCAGCTCTCATCGGAGCAGGCCTCATGATCACCGGCGGCGTGTACGCCGGTGCCACCGCCGCATTCGCTGCGTCGGACACCCAGACCGCTGCGACCTCGCAGCTGACCGTGGAGGACGGCGAGAAGCTGTTCACGGCGAACTGCGCGACCTGTCACGGTCTCGACCTGCAGGGCACGGCCAACGGCCCGAGCCTCTACGGGGTCGGCGAGCTCGCCACCGAGTTCCAGCTCTCGACCGGTCGCATGCCGCTGCAGATGCAGGGGCCCCAGGCTCCGCAGAAGGCGCCGCAGTTCACCGAGGAACAGATCCTCGCGATCTCCTCCTTCGTCCAGGAGTCCGCTCCCGGCCCGACCTTCCCCGATGACCACATCCTCGACGGTGGCGGCGATGTGGCGAACGGTGCCGAGCTTTTCCGCGTCAACTGCGCGATGTGCCACAACGTGGCCGCCGCGGGTGGTGCGCTCACCGAGGGCAAGTACGCCCCGGCTCTGACCGAGACCAGCGCTCTGCACATGTATGCCGCCATGGTCACCGGCCCCCAGAACATGCCGGTCTTCGGAGACATGAACCTGTCGGACGAGGACAAGCGCGACATCATCTCCGCGCTCCTCTTCCAGCAGCAGTCCGTGCAGATCGGCGGATTCTCGCTCGGTTCGCTGGGCCCCGTCTCCGAGGGCCTGTTCGTGTGGATCTTCGGCATCGGCGCTCTCGTCGCCATCACCGTGTGGATCACGGCGAAGTCCAACTGACGCTTATTCATCGAAGAGGAACGTACGAGGAGCACCATGGCACACGACGACGACTCGCAGGCTCTTGACAGGGCCTACCAGCCCTCTCCGGGGCTGGGTGTCGCAGTCAGCGATCCCGTGCAGAACCCGGGGCTTCCGCCGCACCGCGAGCGGATGACCGACAAGGACCCGCGCGCTGAGAAGACCGCGGACCGCACTGTCTACACCCTGTTCTACCTCTCGCTCGCGGGCAGCATCTGGGCGGTCGCCGCCTACATGCTGTTCCCGATCGAGAGTGGCGCGCTCATCGACATCCGTCAGAACAACCTCTTCATCGGCCTGGGCATCGCCCTCGCCCTGCTGAGCATCGGTATCGGCGCGATCCACTGGTCGAAGGCCCTGATGTCCGACAAGGAGCACATCGAGTACCGCCACCCCACCCGTGGCAAGGACTCGACGCGCGAGGCCGCCATCAAGGCGTTCGCCGACGCCAATGAAGAGTCCGGCTTCGGACGCCGCACGATGATCCGCAACTCGCTGTTCGCCGCGGTCGTGGCTTCGATCATCCCCGGCGTCACGCTGTTCCGTGGCCTCGCGCCGCACTCGACGCCTGACGACCCCACGGCCGGCGACCCCGTCACGCTGCTCAAGCACACGATGTGGGACGAAGGCATGCGCCTTGTCCGCGATCCGGACGGCACGCCGATCCGCGCCGCCGACGTCACCCTCGGATCCGCCTTCCACGTGATCCCCGCAGATCTGGCGGAGCTCAGCCACCATGATGGCTACCTCGAGGAGAAGGCCAAGGCGATCGTGCTGATGATGCGCCTGCGCCCCGAGCAGCTGATCGAAGCCGAGGACCGCAAGGACTGGTCCTACGACGGCATCGTCGCGTACTCCAAGGTCTGCACGCACGTCGGCTGCCCCGTCGCCCTGTACGAGCAGCAGACCCACCACTTGCTGTGCCCGTGCCACCAGTCGCAGTTCGATGTCACCGATCACGCCAAGGTGATCTTCGGACCGGCTGCACGCCCGCTGCCGCAGCTGCCCATCACGGTCGATGACGAGGGTTACCTCGTCGCACGCAGCGACTTCAAGGAACCCGTCGGCCCGAGCTTCTGGGAGCGCCATTGAGCACCGCAACGCTGTCCAAAGACGACAAGGAAACCAAGGCACCGCTCGGCGGTCGCTTCGTCGGTGCCGCGTCGAACTACATCGATGAGCGCACCAGCCTGTCTGGCTTCGTCAAGGAGCTCGGTCGCAAGATCTTCCCCGACCACTGGTCGTTCATGCTCGGCGAGATCGCGCTGTGGAGCTTCGTGGTCGTGTTCCTCTCCGGAACCTTCCTGACGTTCTTCTTCCAGGCCTCCATGGTCGAGACCCACTACACCGGCGCCTACGCTCCGATGCGTGGCATCGAGATGTCCGCGGCCCTCGAGTCGTCGCTCCACATCTCGTTCGATCTTCGCGGCGGCCTCCTGGTCCGCCAGATCCACCACTGGGCCGCCCTGGTCTTCGTGGCTGGTATCGGCGTGCACATGCTCCGTGTGTTCTTCACCGGCGCATTCCGCAAGCCGCGCGAGCTCAACTGGGTGATCGGCTTCGTGCTCTTCATCCTCGCGATGGCAGAGGGCTTCACCGGCTACTCGCTCCCCGACGACCTGCTCTCGGGCAACGGTCTGCGCATCATCGACGGCATGATCAAGGGCTTCCCGATCGTCGGCACCTGGATCTCGTTCCTCCTCTTCGGCGGCGAGTTCCCCGGCACCGACATCGTCGGCCGCCTGTACACGCTCCACATCCTGCTGCTGCCGATGCTCGTCATCGCACTCATCGTGGTGCATCTCATGCTGATGATCGTCAACAAGCACACGCAGTTCGCCGGCCCCGGCCGCACGAACGACAACGTCGTGGGCTACCCGATGATGCCGGTCTACATGTCGAAGATGGGCGGCTACCTGTTCATCGTCTTCGGCACGATCGTGCTGATCGCGACGTTCTTCCAGATCAACCCGATCTGGAACTACGGCCCGTACGACCCCTCCCCCGTCTCCGCCGGAACCCAGCCTGACTGGTACATCGGATTCGCGGATGGAGCGCTGCGTCTGGCTCCGTCCAACTGGGACGTCGTGTTCCTCGAGCGCACCTGGTCGTTCGGCATCCTGGTGCCGGTCGCGGTCCTGGGCCTGTTCATCGTCGCCGTGGCGATCTACCCCTTCATCGAGGCGTGGGTCACGGGCGACAAGCGCGAGCACCACATCGCTCAGCGTCCGCGCAACGCGGCCACCCGCACCGCCATCGGCGTGGCAGGCGTCGTCTTCTACGCGGTGCTGTGGGCTGCGGCATCCTCCGACCTCATCGCGACGCACTTCATGCTCACGATGGAAGGCGTCATCCATACGCTGCAGGCGATGCTGATCCTCGGGCCGATTCTCGGCTACTTCGTCACGAAGCGGATCTGCATCGCCCTCCAGAAGAAGGATCGCGAGATCGTTCTTCACGGATTCGAGTCCGGCCGTATCGTCCGCCTCCCCGGTGGCGAGTTCATCGAGGTGCACCAGCCGGTCGACCAGTACGACCGCTGGAAGCTCATCGACGTCGACGTCTACGAACCGCTCGTCGTGCGCCCGAACGCCAAGGGCCGCATCCCGTGGACCGAGAACCTCCGTTCCTCGATCTCTCGCTGGTTCTTCGAGGACCGTCTCGCGCCGCTGACGCAGGCGCAGATCGATGAGGCTGACGCACATCAGCATCACGTCACGGCTCACAACGAGGAGACCGAGGCTGCCGAGATCCAGGGCGCTCATGAGCGCGCCGGATTCCCGGACGCCCCGCTCACGGTGGATGAGACACACGTCGACGAGACGCCGAACACTCCCAGCACGGTCATCGCGACCGAGCCGGTGAAGAAGCCGCGCAAGAAGAAGTCCGAGGACGGCGAGTAGAGCCCGCTCGCTCCCCCGCTGAAAGGGCCCTGTCCATCCGGACAGGGCCCTTTCATTTGTCCATGACAGGATCGAAGGTATGACATCCGCAGTCAGACTCATCCGTTCCGATTCTCTCGCCGATGCCCCCTACGCGTACGCTGCCACCGCTCCGGCCGGCTCTCGCCTGATCTTCCTCGCCGGCGCGTGTCCTCTCGAAGACGACGGGACGACCACAGCCCCCGGTGACTATGCTGCACAGGCGGCGCGCTGCGTCGAGACCCTCCAGACCGCGCTCACGGCTGCCGGAGCCTCACTCACCGACATCATCAGCACACGCGTCCTGGTAGCCTCCTCGCGCCAAGAAGACCTCGCGACATCCTGGGACGTCATCCACGCTGCCTTCGGCTCTCACGACGTGCCCAGCACGCTCCTGGGTGTGACCGTACTCGGGTATGACGACCAGCTCGTCGAGATCGAGGCGATCGGGGCGGTGCCCGGAGACGCATCGTGACCCGGTCGATACGTCCGGCCGAAAGCGCCGACGCTGAGGTGATCCAGGCGATCGAGACCGCAGCGGATGCACTGCTCATCGATGTGCTGGGCGCCTGGCAGTGGCCGCCCGCCGCCGACGGCGCTTCACGTCTGTCATCCCCCGGTTTCGTGCTTGTCGGAGAGGATGAGGCCGACCACTCCCCCGTGGGGTTCGTCCACGTCCTCGACGTCGACGGCCACGCGCACCTCGAACAGCTGTCCGTGCTGCCCGAGGCAGGTCGCAGAGGCCATGGTCGCGGCCTCGTCACCGCGGCACTCGACGAGGCTCGCGAACGCGGCTATACGCGCGTCACGCTGCGCACGTACGCAGAGATTCCCTGGAATGCGCCCTTCTACGCGTCCTGCGGCTTCCTCGAGAGCATTCCGGAGACGCCGTTCCTCCGTGACCTCGTCGACGTCGAAGCATCGCTCGGGCTGGACAGGTATGGCCGGCGCGTACAGATGACAGTCGAGCTCTGACCGGACGTCGATGGCCGTATTCCGCTCATCGACGTCCGGATGAAGACGTCTCTCCACCCGCCGCCGCTTCTAGGCTGGAGAGCATGATCGACCGCGCTGACTACTACGCCGCCAAGCTCGCCTACGAGACCGACGCCAGTGACGTCCATGCCGCTCTGAAGGCCGGGGACAGCATCGTCGTCATCGACGTGCGCTCCGATGAGGCGTGGGCCCAGGGACGCGTCGCAGGCGCGACGCACATGCACTACAGCGAGATCGCCACCCGCGCCCCGCTCGAGATCAGCACCGACGTCGAGGTCGTGGTCTACTGCTGGAGCCCTGGCTGCAACGCCGGGGCAAAGGGGGCACGGGAGTTCGCGAAGCTCGGATATCGGGTGCGCGAGATGATCGGCGGCTTCGAGTACTGGGTGCGAGAGGGATACGCCGTCGAGGACGCCGATGGCGTACACCACCGTCCCGTCGATCCGCTGACCGGGATCGCGCGCATCCGCACACGCGCCTGATCACCTCACCACGACGAAGAAGGCCCCCGGACGGATCCGGGGGCCTTCCTCATACAGTGACTCTCAGCGGGCGAAGTTGCCGCGATAGTACTCGTACACCCAGCCCACGATCGCGACCACGAAGATCGCGAGACCGATCGGCAGCAGGAAGTGTCCGACAGCCAGGCCCACCACGAAGACCGCGGCGGAAGCGGCGAGGACGATCGGCCACCACGACCACGGGCTGAACTCGCCGAGTTCGGGGTCGCCATCGTCGATGTCTGCGGTCAGGATGTCTTCCGGGAGCTCGCCCTTCTGAGCGGCGTGCGTCCGGTCGAGATAGAACGCGATCATCGCGCCCATGAACGCACCGAAGAACAGGGCGACCGTGCCGACCCACTCGATACGCTCCGCGAAGTTCTCGGACGGTGTCGCCAGGATGTGCCAGCCGGTGTAGACCACGCCGATGAGGGCGAAGAAGGCTGTCAGCACCCACCAGAGGATGACGTTATCGCGCATGACTCAGTGGACCTCTCGCTCGCCCGGAGCCGTCGTGGCGAACTCCGCGGCTTCCGGGTGATTAAGGTCGAACGCGGGCCGCTCACTGCGGATACGCGGGATCGACGTGAAGTTGTGACGCGGCGGCGGGCAGGACGTCGCCCACTCGAGCGATGCGCCGTAGCCCCACGGGTCATTGACCGTGACCTTGGGCGCCTTGCGAGCCGTGATCCAGACGTTCAGGAAGAACGGCAGCATCGAGGCCCCGAGGATCATCGCACCGATGGTCGACACCTGGTTCTGCCAGGTCCAGCCATCAGCCGCCGAGTAGTCCGCGTAACGACGCACCATGCCATCGACGCCCAGCCAGTGCTGGATGAGGAAGGTCATGTGGAAGCCGATGAACAGCATCCAGAAGTGCACGTAGCCCAGACGCTCGTTGAGCATGCGCCCCGTCCACTTCGGCCACCAGAAGTAGAAGCCGGCGAACATCGCGAACACCACGGTGCCGAACACGACGTAGTGGAAGTGCGCGACGACGAAGTACGAGTCGGAGAGCGCGAAGTCCAGCGGCGGCGCCGCGAGGATGACACCGGTCAGACCGCCGAAGACGAAGGAGACCAGGAACCCGAGCGAGAAGACCATCGGCGTCTCGAAGGTCACCGATCCTCGCCAGAGCGTACCGATCCAGTTGAAGATCTTCACACCGGTCGGCACGGCGATCAACATCGTCATCAGGGCGAAGAACGGAAGCAGGACCGATCCGGTCACGTACATGTGGTGAGCCCAGACCGCGACGGACAAGGCAGCGATCGCGATCGTCGCGTAGACGAGGGTCTTGTACCCGAAGATCGGCTTGCGGCTGAACACCGGGAAGATCTCGGAGACGATGCCGAAGAACGGCAGCGCGATGATGTACACCTCGGGGTGGCCGAAGAACCAGAACAGGTGCTGCCAGAGCAGGACGCCGCCATTGGCCGGGTCATAGATGTGCGCACCGAGGATGCGGTCTGCCGCTGCGGCGAAGATGGCCGCGGCGAGCACCGGGAACGCCATCAGGATGAGGAGGCTGGTGATCAGCGTGTTCCAGGAGAAGATCGGCATGCGCCACATCGTCATACCGGGGGCACGCATCGTGATCACGGTCGTGATGAAGTTGACGGCACCGAGAATCGTGCCGAAGCCCGAGATTCCCAATCCGACCATCCAGAGGTTTCCGCCGACACCCGGCGAGAACGACGCACTGGCCAGTGGCTGATACGCGAACCATCCGAACGACGCAGCACCCTGCGGAGTGAGGAAGCCGGCAACGGCGATCGTCGAACCGAAGAGGAAGAGCCAGAAGGCGAACGCGTTCAGACGCGGGAACGCGACATCGGGCGCCCCCAGCTGCAACGGCAGGATCGCGTTGGCGAAACCGGCGAACAGCGGTGTCGCGAACATCAGCAGCATGATCGTGCCGTGCATCGTGAACAGCTGGTTGTACTGCTCCTTCGTCGGGATGATCTGCATTCCCGGCGCGAAGAGCTCGGCACGGATGACGAGAGCCATCACACCACCGAGGAGGAAGAACAGCACCGAGGCGATCAGGTACATGTACCCGATGGTCTTGTGGTCGGTGGAGGTGATCCACTTGACGACGATGTTGCCCTTCTGCTCGACACGCGAGGAGCTCATCAGAGCAGCCTGGCGAGCGGGAAGAGCAGTGGGTCGGGAGCGAGGGGCCTCGTCAGTGCGGGGGGCTTCAGTTGTCGACATGGCTTACTCCTCTCCTTCCTCGGAGTCGTTCTTGGGCGTGTTTCCGGGAAGGTTCGCGAGACGGTCGTACTCGTCCGTGATGTCGCCGGTGTTGCCCTTCTCCTTGAGCTGCTGGAGATAGGCGTCGTACTCGTCCTGTTCGACGACCTTGACCTTGAAGAGCATCATCGAGTGGTACTCGCCGCAGAGCTCGGCGCACTTGCCGGCGTACTCGCCGACGCGCGTCGGGATGAAGGACCAGGAATTGTCCTTCCCGATGTACATGTCCTTCTTGTAGAGGAAGTCGATGATCCAGAAAGAGTGGATGACGTCACGCGACTGCAGATTGATCGTGACCTTCTCATCGACCGGGAGCACGAGCGTCGGGAGCTGAGCCTGGTCGATGTTGCCGTCCTTGTCCGGCTGGGCCTGGATGCCCATCGTCCATACGGTGTCGTCGTCGGTGTCGGCGTCGTACTGGAAGTCCCACGCCCACTGCTTGGCGATCGCGGTGATCTCGACGTCCGGGTCGTCCCACTTGGCTTCGATCTCGGACTGATCGCGCGCGGTGAAGAAGAACATTCCCAGCACGAGGATCAGCGGCACGATCGTGTAGAAGATCTCGATCGGCATGTTGTACCGCATCTGCACGGGCAGACCTGTCTGGCCCTTGCGGCGACGGTAGGCGATCGCAGCCCAGGCCATCAGGCCCCAGGTGATGACGCCGACGGCGAGAAGGACGATCCAGGAGTTGACCCAGAGAGACGACACACGCTCGGTCTGGTTGGTGGTCGCAGGCTCACCCTCCACGAAGCCGGGCAGATAGCCGTTCAGCTCAGTGGTGGTACATCCCGCCAGGACCACGGCTGCCACGACTCCCACAGGGAGTGCGGCCCAACGAAGGCGGCGTTTCGAGGGCACGATGCACCTTTCAGATTGCGGACAGGGCACATCCAAGTCTAGGGCAACCTCACACCTGATTCATGCCAACCACGCAGGTTGCGGAGGGTTCCGGGCGCCGTTCTCAGCGCGGAAGCCGCGCACGGCACCCGAAGACCGCAGATCAGTGGAAGCTGTCTCCGCAGGCGCAGCTGCCCGCAGCGTTCGGGTTGTCGATCGTGAAGCCCTGCTCCGAGATCGTGTCCTTGAAATCGATGGATGCGCCATCGAGATACGGCACGCTCATGTTGTCGACGATGACCTCGACGCCATCGAAATCGACGGTCTCGTCACCCTCGAGGTAACGCTCGTCGAAGTAGAGCTGGTAGATCAGGCCGGAGCATCCGCCGGGTTGCACGGCGACGCGCAGACGCAGATCGTCGCGTCCCTCCTGCTCGAGGAGGTTCTTGACCTTGAGCGCGGCAGCGTCAGTCAGGCTGATGCCGTGGGCCTTGGTACCGGTGGTGTCCGAAGTCAATGTGGTGTCGCTCATGTCGCTCCTTGTGACGGGCCGCGGTGGCACGGCTTTCCCGCAATTCTACCGTCGCATGCGCCTAAGGCGGCGAGATCGCGGGAGAGCCGTGCGCGACTGCTGTCAGAGCGGACGCTCGAGTCCGTTCATGCGCGTGAGCATGAGCGCCTCCGTCGCGACGGCATGGCGGAACGTATCCAGGTGCAGCGACTCGTTCGGGCTGTGCGCCCGCGAGTGCGGATCCTCGACACCTGTGACCAGGATCTGCGCCTCGGGGAACTCCCGCACGAGGTCGGCGATGAATGGGATCGAGCCGCCGACGCCGAGGTCGACCGGTGCGACGCCATACCCATCGCGCATGGCGTCGCGTGTGAGGCCCACGGCCCAGCCTCCGGTGTCGACCAGGAAACCATCCCCCAGATCCACATCCGAGAACGTCAGTTCTGCTCCATACGGTGCATGCGCACGGAGGTGGCGCTCGAGAGCCGCATAGGCGTCCGCCCCACTCTGGCCCGGCGCGACTCGGGCGCTGAGCACCACCGTCGTCTCGGGCAGCAACGTGTTGGACGCGGCAGCCACGCTCGTCGTGTCGATGCCGATAATGGTGATGGCGGGCTTGTTCCAGATGCGACTGAGGATCGTCCCGTTGCCGATCGGCTGTGTCGTCGGCAGCAGCCCCGCCTCATCGCGAAGCGTCTCTTCCGCGTAGTCGGGCGTCGGCGAATCCCGCTCCGTGAGACCGTCGACCGCGACGGAGCCGTCGTCGTTCCAGAGCGTCGCGAGCAGCTTCACCGTCGCCATCATCGCGTCAGGAACCGCGCCCCCGAACATCCCGGAGTGGGATGCGTGATCCAGTGTGCGCACACGGAGGACGAAGCGCGCGTTGCCGCGCAGCGACACGGTCAGCCCGGGCGTGACGGAGTCCCAGTTGCCGGAGTCGGCCACCACGATGGCATCGGCGCGCAGCGCTTCCTTGTTGTCCGCGAGGAACTGCGCGAAGGACGCGGAGCCGTACTCCTCCTCGCCCTCGATGAACAGCGCGATGCCCAGATCGAGGTCATCGCCGAGCACCTCGGATACGGCCCGGATCGAGGCGATGTGCGCCATGACGCCGGCCTTGTCGTCCGCGGCGCCCCGCCCGTACAGGCGTCCGTCGCGAACCGTGGGCTCGAATGGGGGCGTCTCCCAGAGCGCGTCATCCCCCGGAGGCTGCACATCGTGGTGCGCGTACAGCAAGATCGTCGGCCGGCCGTTGCGGGCGGCGCGGCTGGCGAGCACGGCTGGCTGGCCGAGTTCCTCGGTTCCGGGGATGGCCGCCCGCAGGACGCGCACCTCATCGAACACCCCGGTGTCCCTGGCGAGCGCCGCGACGGCATCAGCGCTGCGCTGCAACTGCGTCTGGTCGAATGCCGGCCAGGCCATGCCGGGGATGCGCACGAGATGGCCGAGGTCGGAGAGCGCGGCGGGGATTCCCTTCGCGACCGCCTCGAGGACAGCCGAGTCGGACGCACTGGGGAGAGCAGGAGAAGTCATGCGAGTAATCTTAAGGTGATCCATCATCAGCGAACCGAGGAATCTCGTGGCCACTACCCCTGTCCCCCCATCGACGAACGACGACGCCCCCGAGACGACCGCCGTCGGAAAGGGCCGTGCGACGCCGACCCGCGCGGAGCAGGAAGCGGCACGCCGCCGCCCCCTGGTCGCGAACACCAAGGAGGCGAAGGCCGCCGCACGCGCCGAGCTGAACGAGCGCCGCAACCGCGCCCAGGCCGGCATGGCCGCCGGTGAGGAGAAGTACCTTCCCGCCCGTGACAAGGGCCCCCAGCGCCGGTGGGTCCGTGACTACGTCGATGCCGGCTGGCACCCCGCGGAGTTCGTGATGGCCGTCATGGTGCTCGTCATCCTCGCCTCGCTCGTTCCCGCGCAGCTCGCGATCGCGTACTACGCCTACCTCGCGATGATGGCCTACCTGCTCATCGCGGTCGGCGGCATGATCCTGCTCGGACTGCGCGTCAAGCGCAAGGTCGCGGAGAAGTTCGGCAAGGAGCGCATGGAGCGCGGTCTCGGCTGGTACGCCGCGATGCGCGCACTCCAGATGCGCTTCATGCGCCTGCCGAAGCCGCAGGTCAAGCGCGGTCAGTACCCCGCCTGACCCTCCGCACTCCACGAAGAAGGCCTCCGCGCTCGACAGAGCAGGAGGCCTTCGTCGTATGTCGTGTCAGCGCGCGACGAGGCCGCGGTTGATCTCGCGTCCCCAGAACGGTCCGCGGTAGAGGAAGGCCGTGTACCCCTGCACCAGGTTCGCCCCGGCGTCCAGGCGCTCCTGCACGTCGGCGGGCGTCTCCACTCCCCCGACGGCGATCACGCAGAACTCGGCAGGAACCGCGGCGCGCACGAGGCGCAGGACCTGCAGAGAGCGCTCCTTGAGCGGCGCACCCGAGAGGCCGCCTGCGCCGGCGGCCTCGACCGTCGCTGCATCGGTCAACAATCCCTCGCGACTGATGGTGGTGTTGTGCGCGATGATGCCATCCAGTCCTTCGGCGACGGCGAGCTCGGCGATCGCCGTGATCTCCTCGTTCGGGAGGTCGGGGGCGATCTTCACCAGTAGCGGAGTCGCACCGGCGGCCGCGCGCACGGCGCGCAACAGCGGAGCGAGGGTCTCGACCGCCTGCAGTCCGCGCAGTCCCGGGGTGTTCGGCGATGAGACGTTGACCGCGAGATAGTCGGCGAGCGGGGCCAGACGCGTGGCGGAGGCCACGTAATCCGCGGTGGCGTTCTCGACGTCGACGACCCGGCTCTTGCCGATGTTGACGCCGATCACGGTATCGGGGGCGCCGCGACGCAGCGAGGCCAGTCGCCGGGCAGCGGCATCGGCACCGGCGTTGTTGAAGCCCATGCGGTTGATCACCGCGCGGTCGGCGATCAACCGGAACAGACGCGGCTTCGGGTTGCCCTCCTGCGGGATCGCCGTGACCGTGCCGACCTCGACGTGACCGAAGCCGAGCGCGGCGAGCCCCCGCACGCCGACCGCATTCTTGTCGAAACCGGCGGCGACGCCGAACGGCGACGGGAAGGTCAGACCGAGCGCCTCGACCCGCAGCGACGGGTCCGGGCGCGTGAGTGCACGCGTCGCCCACGAGAACGGGGGCGTGCCGAGCACACGGATCACCGCCATGCCGGCGTGATGGGCGAACTCGGGGTCGAAGCGCGACAGGACAGCGCGGAAGAGCAGCGGATACATCCCTGCCAGATTACCGGTCGACGGACTCCCGCTCCGCGTGATCGGCGCGAAGGTCGGTGATGGCGCTCTCGAAGTCCTCGAGGGAGTCGAATGCCTGATACACGCTCGCGAACCGGAGGAAGGCCACCTCGTCCAGGTCGCGCAGCGGACCAAGGATCGCGAGACCGATCTCGTTCGTGTCGAGCTGGGACACTCCGGTCTGGCGCACGGCCTCCTCGACACGCTGGGCCAGGATCGCCAGGTCCGCCTCGGTGACGGGGCGCCCCTGACACGCCTTCCGGACGCCGGAGATCACCTTCTCTCGGCTGAACGGCTCCATCACGCCCGAACGCTTGATGACATTGAGGCTCGCCGTCTCCGTCGTCGTGAAACGCCCCCCGCACTCGGGGCACTGCCGACGTCGACGAATCGACAGACCGTCATCGCTGGTGCGCGAATCGATCACGCGAGAGTCGGAATGGCGGCAGAAAGGGCAATGCATCTGTCTAACCTACGCCGTGAAACGAGCCTCGATCGCCTCGCCGTGCGCCGGGAGCACCTCGGCGTTCGCCAGCGCGACCACACCGTCCCGCACCGCGGCGAGAGCCTCGCGGTCGTACGAGATGACCTGCTGCGGACGCAGGAAGGTGTAGGCGCCGAGCCCGGGGGCATAGCGGGCCTGGCCGCCCGTCGGCAGGACATGGTTGCTCCCGGCCATGTAGTCGCCCAGGCTGACGGGAGTCTGATCACCGACGAAGACCGCACCAGCACTCGTGAAGAGCGATGCCACGGAGGCCGCATCGGCCACGTGGAGCTCCAGGTGCTCGGGAGCATAGGCGTTGCTGAATGCCGTCGCCATGGACAGGTCGTCGACCAGCACGATGGCGGACTGCGGCCCGTCCAGGGCCACCCCGACGCGCACACTGTGGCGCGTGGACGCTGCCTGGCGCTCCAGTTCGGCATCGACGGCGGCGACGAGCTCCGGGGCATACGTGACGAGCACCGCGGACGCCTGCTCGTCGTGCTCTGCCTGGCTGATCAGGTCGGCCGCGATCAGACGCGGGTCGGCATCGGCATCGGCCACGATCAAGATCTCGGTCGCTCCTGCTTCGGAGTCCGTCCCGACGACGCCGGCGACGGCGCGCTTGGCGGAGGCGACATAGTTGTTCCCCGGCCCGGAGACCACGTCCACCGGATCCAATCCGATAGCGGGCACGCCCCACGCGAGAGCACCGATGGCCCCCGCGCCCCCGATCGCGTACACCTCGGTGACTCCGAGCAGCCCGGCGGCGGCGAGGATCGTCGGGTGGATCCTCCCGTCGTAGTCCGCCTGCGGCGGCGATGCCAGCGCGATCTGCTGCACACCAGCCACCTGCGCGGGCACGACGTTCATGACGACGCTCGAGGCGAGCGGGGCTTTTCCGCCGGGGATGTACACGCCGGCGCGCGAGACCGGCTGCCAGCGCTGCAGAATCTGTGCTCCCGGCCCGATCGTCGTGGTCTGCGCCGCGGGAACCTGCGCCGCAGACCCCTGCCGCACGCGGGCGATCGCCTCCTCGAGCGCCGCTCTCACGGCGGGCTCGACGCAAGCCAGTGCCTCTTCGATGTGTTCGGCGGGCACACGCACGGCGTGACCGGAGACGCGGTCGAACTTCTCCGCTTGTTCCCGCAACGCGGCCTCACCGCGCTCGCGCACGTCCTCGACGATGCGGGCGGCGGTCTCGAGAGCTTCCGCCCTCGCCTGGGCGGCGCGAGGTACCGCCGCGAGCATGCCTGCCGGCGAGAGCTCGCGCCCCCGCAGATCGATGGTGCGCACTGTCAACCCTTCGTGATGTCTGAGATGTCGTGGAGATAGCCGATGCGGCCGTCGTCATGACGGACCACGAACGCGCCACCCCGGTCCTCGATCACGAGGGCCCAGGCGCTCGGACCGATGCGGAACAGCGGTTCGCCGCGCTCATCGTGCACATCGCGCTCGGACGGCGCCAGGATCCAGAACGGCTGCGCCACCTCCGGGGCTGCCTCACGAGGGTTCGTGGCCTCGACATCTGGTTCATCGATGAACTGCTCGTCGCTGATCACATCGGTGTCGGCAGAACCGGCGGTCTCCACGGTCTGCGCGGTCTCCAGGAGAGACTCGATGCTGCCGGTGTCGGAGACGATCTCCTGGTTGCGTGAGCGCCGGGAGTACGTCGGCACGTAGTCCTCGTCGGCAGTCGTGTCTTCGGTTCCGGTGTCGCCGCCGGACACGTGCGATGCGATCGGAACCTGCGCGGCGAGGTCGAGCCGCGCCACCTCGTCGGTGGCCTGGCGCCCGGTGAGCTCGACGTCGAGGTCGACCACCTCGACGGCGTGCGTCGCCGGTGCCGCATCATCATCGGATACAGCTGCATCAGGCTCAGCATCCGACTGCGGCAACTCGTCTACGACGACAGCGGGCTCGGGTCGCGGACGCGGGATCACGGGACGCACCGGATTGGCGTTGCGGTGCGCGAGCGTCACCAAGCGACCGTGGAAGTCTTCCTTGAGACCGGGGATGATCGGGGCGAATACGGTGAGCACCACCAGCGCGAGCGTGGCGAGCAGCTGGACGACGCCGCCCCACCACAGGCTGAACACACCCACCTCGATCGCGGACGACACCGCACTCCAGAGCAGACCGACCCAGAAGACCGCGGCGACCGAGAACGCCACCGAGGCGAACTGATCGATGCCCAGAGAACCGACCCGGCGGATTCCCTCCGGCGAGAAACGACGCAGGACCAGGAGGAACACCGCGACCGTCGGCACCCCGATGGGGAGGATCCACTGGATGCCGGTACCCCAGATCGAGACGCCCTGCGCGAAGGGGAAGAAGGAGATGACGAAGGCGACCGACCAGACGCCGACGATGAGCAGTTCGCGCAGCGTGAACCCGAGGATGCCGAACTCGGGTGTGACGTCGTCGTCGTAGAGCACACCGTCATCATCGATGAACGGCTCGCTCTCCGGGTCTGGGATCTCAGGGAGTTCCGTGCTCATCAGTATTCCTTTCGTCACGGTGCATGACAGGGAGGGGCCTCATGCTTCCCGACGGCTCACGATCCTACCCGCTCACCCCAGGCAGGTCGGCCCGAGCAGCGACTTGAGGTCGCCGAACAGGTCGGCCGTGACCTTCACCGGCATCGGCACGTCGAAGACCTTCGCGACACCTCCCCGGTGCACTCGGAGCACCACCTCGGTCTCGCCTTTATGGCGTCGGAGGATCTCTGCAAGCTCATTCATCGCCCGCTCGGTCGCCCGCTGCTCGGCAAGCACGAGCGATAGCGGACCCGCGGCATCGAACGACCCGATGTCCGGCGAGAACGCCGATTGCGCGTGCAGATTGAGTCCGTCGTCGCGCCTCGAGACGCGACCGCGGACCGCGAGGATCGAGTCCTGCTGCAGAGTGTGCTGGAACTCGGTGTAGGTCTTGCCCATGAACATCACGGTGACCTCGCCGTTGAAGTCCTCGACGGTGATCATGCCGTACGGATTCCCACTCGCCTTCGCGACACGATGCTGGACGCTGGTGACGAGTCCGGCCACGGTGACCTGGTCGCCGTCCTGCAGGTCTTCCGAGTTGTTGAGGTCGTGGATCGAGATCGATGCGTGCTTTGCGAGCGGCACTTCCAGACCGGCGAGCGGATGATCCGACACGTAGAGCCCGAGCATCTCGCGCTCGAAGGCGAGCTTGTCCTTCTTGATCCACTCGGGGCGCGCAGGGACCTTCGCAGGAGCCGCCTCCTCCATGCCGTCGTAGAGGCTGTCGAAATCGAAGCCGATGGCACCTTGAGCTTCGTTGCGCTTGCGGTCCACGGCCGCCTCGACCGCGTCCTCGTGGATCTCCATGAGAGCACGACGCGTGTCGCCCATGGTGTCGAAGGCACCGGCCTTGATGAGGGACTCCACTGTGCGCTTGTTCGAGACGTGCAGCGGAACCTTGTCGAGGAAGTGGTGGAACGACGTGAACCGCTCGTCCTTCCGCGCGTTGACGATGCCCTCCACCACGTTGCTGCCGACGTTGCGGACGGCGCCGAGTCCGAAGCGGATGTCGTCACCGACGGCCGCGAAGAAGTTGATCGACTCGGAAACATCGGGGGGAAGCACCTTGATGCCCATGCGGCGGCACTCGTTCAGATACAGCGCCATCTTGTCCTTGGAGTCGCCGACGCTGGTGAGGAGCGCGGCCATGTACTCGGCCGGGTAGTGCGCCTTGAGATAGGCCGTCCAATACGACACCACGCCGTAGGCCGCGGAGTGGGCTTTGTTGAAGGCGTAATCGGAGAACGGCAGCAGGATCTCCCAGAGCGCATTCACTGCTCCGTCCGAGTAGCCGTTCGCGCGCATTCCCGCTTGGAAGCCCTCGAACTGCTTGTCCAGCTCCGACTTCTTCTTCTTACCCATCGCGCGACGGAGGATGTCTGCTTGACCGAGCGAGAAGCCTGCGACGCGCTGGGCGATCGCCATCACCTGCTCCTGATAGATGATCAGACCGTAGGATTCCTCGAGGATGTCGGCGAGCGACTCCTCGAACTCCGGGTGGATCGGCGTGATCGGTTGCGCCCCGTTCTTGCGGAGCGCATAGTTCGTGTGCGAGTTGGCGCCCATGGGGCCAGGGCGATACAGGGCGATGAGCGCCGAGATGTCACCGAAGTTGTCGGGTCGCATCAATCGCATGAGCGAGCGCATGGGCCCGCCGTCGAGCTGGAACACGCCGAGGGACTCTCCGCGTCCGAGCAGGTCGTATGCACCCTGATCGTCCAGCGCCAGGTGCTCGAGGTCGAGCTCCTCACCACGGTTCGTGCGGATGTTGTCGAGCGCATCGGAGATGATCGTCAGGTTGCGCAGCCCGAGGAAGTCCATCTTGATCAGGCCGAGGGACTCGCACGACGGGTAGTCGAACTGTGTGACGATCTGGCCATCCTGCTCGCGGCGCATGATCGGGATGATGTCGAGCAGCGGCTCGGACGACATGATGACGCCGGCCGCGTGCACGCCCCACTGGCGCTTCAGCCCCTCGAGGCCGATCGCGCGATCGAACACCGTCTTCGCCTCCGGATCGGTGTCGATGAGCGCACGGAACTCGCTCGCCTCCTTGTACCGAGGGTGCGCGGAGTCGAACATGCCATCGAGCGGCATGTCCTTGCCCATCACGGGCGGAGGCATCGCCTTGGTGAGACGCTCCCCCATGCTGAAGGGGAATCCGAGCACTCGCCCGGCGTCCTTCAGCGCCTGCTTGGACTTGATGGTGCCGTACGTGACGATCTGCGCGACGCGCTCGGAGCCGTACTTCTCCGTGACGTAGTCGATGACCTCGCCACGGCGACGGTCATCGAAGTCGACGTCGAAGTCAGGCATCGAGACGCGGTCCGGGTTGAGGAACCGCTCGAAGATCAGGCCGTGCTCGAGCGGGTCGAGGTCGGTGATCCTCATCGCGTAGGCGACCATCGAGCCGGCGCCGGAACCACGGCCGGGACCGACACGGATGCCGTTGTCCTTCGCCCAGTTGATGAAGTCGGCGACCACAAGGAAGTAGCCGGGGAAGCCCATCTGCAGGATGATGCCGGTCTCGTACTCTGCCTGCTTGCGCACCTTGTCGGGGATGCCGGCGGGGTACCGGTAGTGGAGGCCGGCTTCGACCTCCTTGATGAGCCAGCTGTCCTCGGTCTCGCCGTCGGGGACAGGGAACCGGGGCATGTAGTTCGCCGCCGTGTTGAACTCCACCTCGCAGCGTTCCGCGATCAGCAGCGTGTTGTCGCAGGCCTCTGGGTGGTCGCGGAAGAGCTGGCGCATCTCTGCGGCGGTCTTGATGTAGTACCCGTCGCCGTCGAACTTGAAGCGGTTCGGGTCGTCCATGGTCGAACCGGACTGCACGCAGAGCAGCGCGGCGTGCGCGTCGGCCTCGTGCTGGTGCGTGTAGTGCGAATCGTTGGTACCGACGAGCGGGATGTTCAGGTCTTTCGCCAGACGCAGCAGGTCCGTCATCACGCGTCGCTCGATCGACAGACCATGGTCCATGATCTCGGCGAAGTAGTTCTCCCTGCCGAAAAGGTCCTGGAACTCGGCGGCGGCGGCTCTGGCGGCATCGTACTGACCGAGACGAAGGCGGGTCTGGATCTCGCCGGAGGGGCAGCCGGTCGTCGCGATCAACCCCTTCGAGTACGTCTGGAGCAGCTCGCGGTCCATGCGCGGCTTGAAGTAGTACCCCTCCATGCTCGACAACGAGCTGAGCCGGAAGAGGTTGTGCATCCCCTCGGTGCTCTGGCTCCACATCGTCATGTGGGTGTAGGCACCGGAACCGGAGACATCGTCGCTCTTCTGGTCGGGAGAGCCCCACTGCACCCGGGTCTTGTCGCTGCGGTGGGTGCCGGGAGTGACATACGCCTCCAGGCCGATGATGGGCTTCACCCCCGCCGCGTTGGCGGCCTTGTAGAACTCGAAGGCGGCGAAGGTGTTGCCGTGGTCGGTCACCGCGATGGCCGGCATGCCGTACTCCGCGGCCGCCTGCGTCATGGATCCGATCTTCGCCGCGCCGTCCAGCATCGAGTACTCGCTGTGGACGTGCAGATGGACGAAGGAGTCGGATGCCATGGGTTCGATTCTACGGCGAGGCCCCGACATCCCAGCTCGATGTCGGGGCCTGCGGACGGCATGGGAAGCCCGCTGTCAGTTCCCAGGCTGGAGATGCACGCCTGCGGGCGCGGAATCCACGATCGAGACGTCGAGGGAACCGCGAGACTCGGGCGAGTCGAGCGAGCCGCGCCCCACCATCAGGCCCCGCCGCATGTCGATCGTCACCGTCTCCATCCAGTTGCTCTCGCCGCCGTCCGGGATCGCGACGGTCGTGAAATCGCCGTCTTGCGAGACCACCCTGGCGCCGGGAAGAAGGGCCATCGTCTGGAACATCGCCGCCCGTAGATCGGCGGGCGCCAGGTTGAAGTCGATGGGCTCGGTCAACCGGGGCGAGGGATATCCGGACTCCGGCTCGTACGCCGCCAGCCACTCCAGCAGCGCCTGAGGGTTCCTCGGCATCTGGTCGTAGAGCCGGGACATCGGGCTCAGGTGGTAATAGTGCGTCGCCCAGCCATCACCGCCCATGATGCGTCCGCCGGGGTGAGCGACGATGTCGGGCATCATCCCGCCCCCGGACAGCTCCTGCTCTTCGATCCGTCCCTTCCATTCCGGCTCGGAGACGTCGGTGATCTTCTCGGCATCGGTACTGTCCTCGATCCAGTCCGCGCTTCGATCAGCAGGGACGTACAGCGTGCGCGTGCGGGAAAGGGTGTAGGTGACGTCGATCTCGGTCCCCTCCTCTGGCGCGAACCCCCGGATCGGCTGCGTCCACGTCTCGGAGATGCGGATGTACTGTCCCGGTGCCGGCGTCAGCGCCTCCGTC
The DNA here is from genome assembly GCF_023091245.1 of Microbacterium croceum. NCBI lineage: Bacteria > Bacillati > Actinomycetota > Actinomycetes > Micrococcales > Microbacteriaceae > Microbacterium > Microbacterium croceum. The sequence goes on from NZ_JAHWXN010000001.1 coordinate 2,868,669, forward strand.
GTGAGAGTGACCTCGGCCGCCTCCGCCAACACGACGGCTGCGGAAGCGATCGGTGTACTCGGGGGCGCCACCACGGATCCGACCACGATCGCCGTGACAGCGGCCCCTGCCACCAGGCCACCGATGCCGATCCCCGTCCATGCACGCAGCCGCCGACGGCGGGCGCGGGGAGCGATGCCCCCGACGATCTCACGATTCAGCATGCGTCGGGCCTTCTGAATCGACTCCTCGGCGACCTGGGCCTCGTCGGCACCGATCTCACGCACTCGTTCCGAAAGCAGCATCGTTCTCCTCCTTCGCCATCCAGGTCAATCGGGCCGCGGAGTGCGATCCGGGTGGTGCGAGCTTGCGCCGGACGCGGTTCAGCCGTGATCGGACGGTCCCCACGGGAATGCTCAGCGCCTCGGCGATCTGCTCGTAGGTGAGGTCTCCCCAGGCGTGCAGCAGCAGGGTGTCGCGGTCACGAGCCGACAGAGCCGCGATCCGCGGTGCCAGTCTCCGCAGGGCGGCATCCGCATCGAGACGAGCGTCCGCCACCGCGTGCTGCGGTTCCCGCGCCACGGCATCCGCCGAGGACGATGCCTGGAACGCCCGCCACTGGCGAGCCTCGTCGGCCCGATGACTCTTGACCAGCTTCGTCGCGATGCCCAGCAGCCACGGGCGGGCCGATTCTGCCCTGGCGTCGAACGCGCTACGGCGCCGGAATGCGACCAGGAAGGTCTCGCTCAGGACATCGTCGACAGCGTCGACTCCCACCCGTCGCCGGATGTAGCCGCCGACGGGTCGTACGTGCCGCTCGAAGATCTCGGAGAAGATTCCGGGTTCGTCGAGCGACCGCTGAATGATCTCGCTGTCTGTGCTCACACGGGGTATTGCCCCGGAACGCGGAAACGGTTCACGAAATCTTTCCGATGTCACGATCCCTGCAGTTCGAGCCGCATCAGCACCCGGGGGAATCCGTCGAGCACGGACCCCGTATCGGCGACCTTGCGGAATCCCGCCCTCTCGAACAGCGCGCGCGTTCCCACATATGCCATCGTCAGATTCACCCGCTCGCCCTTGTTGTCGACGGGGTATGCCTCGATCGCGGGAGCGCCGCGCTCCTTCGCGTACGCGACAGCTCCCTCGATCAGGGCGTACGAGATCCCCTGCTTGCGGTACCCCGGACGCACACGCATGCACCACAGCGACCACACGTCGAGATCATCGACGTGCGGGATCAGCCGATTGCGCGCGAAGCTGGTGCCGCTACGCGGATACACCGCCGCCCACCCGACCGGTTCACCGTCCAGATAGGCGATCACTCCTGGCGGCGGATCTTCATGGCACAGGCCCCGTACGCGATCGGCACGCGCCGTGCCCTTCAGCGCGAGATTCTCCTTGCTCCCGATGCGATAGCTCAGGCAGAAGCACACGTTCGACGTCGGCTTCTTCGGCCCCACGAGCGTCGCGACGTCATCGAAATCGGTCGCGGGGCGCACCTCGATGTCCATGCGTCCAGTGTCGCGTACACCGCCGACACCGCGCCGCTGCTCGGACTACTCGCCGCGCAGGATGTCGAGAGCGTGGTGGAAGTCCGCAGGGTACGGCGACTCGAACTGCACCCAGTCGCCCGTGGCGGGATGCGCGAAGCCGAGCTTATGCGCGTGCAGCCACTGACGGCTCAGCCCCAGGCGCGCCGACAGCGTCGGGTCGGCACCGTAGAGCGGATCCCCCACACAGGGATGCCGGTGCGCGGCCATGTGCACACGGATCTGATGCGTGCGTCCGGTCTCGAGGTGGATCTCGAGCAGCGAGGCTCCAGGGAACGCCTCCAGCGTCTCGTAGTGAGTCACGGACGGCTTCCCATCGGGAGTCACGGCGAACTTCCACGAGTGGTTCGGATGGCGGCCGATGGGCGCGTCGATCGTGCCGACCAGCGGATCCGGATGTCCCTGGACGACGGCGTGGTAGATCTTCTCGACCGTGCGCTCCTTGAACGCCCTCTTGAGCGCCGTGTACGCCTGCTCCGACTTCGCGACGACCATCAGGCCGCTGGTACCGACGTCGAGTCGGTGCACGACGCCCTGTCGTTCCGGCGCGCCGGTGGTGGCGATCCGGAAGCCGGCGGCGGCGAGTGCGCCGACGACGGTGGGCCCTTCCCACCCGAGCGACGGATGCGCTGCCACTCCGGTCGGCTTGTCCACGACCACGATGTCATCGTCGTCGTAGACGATGCCGAGCTCCGGCACCGCGATCGGAACGATCTTCGGCCCTTCCTTCGGGCTCCATTCGACCTCGAGCCAGCCGCCACCGCGCAGCCGGTCGGACTTGTCGAGCGTCACGCCGTCGAGCCGCACCCCGCCCGCAGCAGCGACGTCGGCGGCGAAAGTGCGGGAGAAGCCCAGCATCTTGGCCAGCGCCGCGTCCACACGCGCGCCTTCCAGTCCGTCCGGCACAGGAAGAGACCGTGATTCCACCGGTCAGCGTCCTTCTGCGGCCGGAGTGCTGCCTTCGGAGGCGGGTTCGGCTCCGCCATCCGTCAGCGATGCGTCCGCGTTCTCGGCGCGCACGCTCTCCGCGTGGGCGATCGCTGCCGCCTCGGCTTCCTCCTCGGTCTCGACGGCGACGTGATCGCGCTCGCGCGTGCCGTCGAAACGCAGGCCGAAGACCACCAAGAGGGCTACGGAGATCATGCCGGTGACGATAAACACGTCGGCCACGTTGAAGATCGCCGGCATCATCCAGGGCATCGAGATCATGTCGACGACATGGCCGACGGGGAAACCGGGATCGCGGAACAGCCGATCACCGAGGTTTCCGAGCACTCCGCCCAGCAGGCAGCCGAGCACGACGGCCCACAGGCGCGAGCGCAGACCGAACGCCTTCCAGATGATCACGGCCGCCACCACCGACAACGCGATGGTGAAGATCCACGTGACCTCGGATCCGAGCGAGAACGCGGCTCCGGGGTTTCGCACGTAGTACAGCTGGAGGAAGTCCCCGAGCACGGGCACCGGCTCCTGCAGCGGCAGGTGGGTGATCGTGAGGTACTTCACAAACTGATCGGCGGCCAGGACGATCGCTGCGAGAACCGCAACGATCGCACCGGCCGCCGACCGACGAAGTGGACGACGTCGTGACAAGACCTAGGACCTACAGTCCGATCGCGGAGACCGGCGTGGAGTCCGTGGAAGCCGACTTCTCGTCGAGTTCGCGAAGCTGGCCCTCGATGTAGCCGCGCAGCTGCGAACGGTAGTCGCGTTCGAAGTTGCGGAGCTCGGTGATGCGTGCCTCGAGCGTGTTGCGCTCGCGCTCCAGACGGGCGGCCTCTTCGCGCTGCTTGGCCTCGGCCTCGCTGCGGATGCGGTTCACCTCGTTCTCGGCGTCGGCGATCAGCTGGTTGCGCTTCGCCTCACCCTCGGCGACGTGCTCGTCGTGCAGGCGCTGGGCGAGCTCGATGATGCCGGCGGTGGCGGTAGCGGACACCGTGGGGGTCGGCTCGGCCGGGGTCTCGACCGCGGCAGCCGGAGCAGGTGCGGGGACCTCGGCGACGGGTGCCTCGGCGGCCGGAGCGGCAGCAGGAGCCTCACCGGACTCGTATGCGGCCAGCTTGGCCTTCAGCTCGACGTTCTCTTCGAGAGCCTTGCGCCACTCGATGACGATCTCGTCGAGGAAGTCGTCCACCTCATCGGGGTCGAACCCGTCCTTGAAACGGACGTGCTGGAACTGCTTGGTGACGACGTCATCCGGGGTAAGTGCCATGAGTGGCTCCTCTTTCGATGAGTTCGGTTGCCAGTTTTGTATGGCGCGGTCGTGATGTGGCGCGAACCCGGGGGGCGCACCTGGGTGCCAGCATAGTCCCCGCACCTTTGTGGCGCGACGACACGACACCCGAACAGGGCGAACTCGCGATCAGATGAACAATCTGACGATGTTCATCAGAATCAGCACGATGAGCATCGTGAGCGCGAATCCGAAGTCGAGCGAGAGGGAGCCGATACGCAGAGGGGGAATGATCCGCCGGAAGAACCGGATCGGCGGGTCGGTCACCGTGTAGACGGCTTCCGCGGCGACGAGGCCGAATCCCTTGGGACGCCATTCCCGATTGAACAACGGGATGTAGTCGAGGACCAGGCGCGCGAAGAGCACGAAGATGTAGAGCAGCAGAACCAGGTGGACGATGCTCGCGACGACGGAGAGCAGTGGCACGGGCTACGACTGGTCGAAGCCCGCAGACTCAGCGTCTGCGTGGGCGATACCGCCGTGACCCGACACCGCGATGTTCTCCGGCGAGAGCAGGAAGACCTTCGAGGTGACGCGCTCGATGCGTCCATACAGGCCGAGCGACAGTCCACTGGCGAAGTCGATCAGCCGACGCGCATCTGCATCGCTCATCTGCGAGAGGTTGATGATGACCGGCACGCCTTCACGGAAGCTCTCCGCGATCAGCTGGGCATCGCGGTACTGCTTCGGGTGCACGGTGAGGATCTCGTTCACAGCGCCTGCCGCAGGCTGTCGGACGGCGACGGGGCGACGCAACGGGGTGACCGGGGCCGGAGCGGGCTCTTCGCGGTCACGGTCACGGTGAGAGCGGGCAGGTGCCTGCTGCTCTTCTTCATAGGCTTCTTCCTCATCGGCGAGGCCGAGATACACCATGGTCTTCTTCAGCGGGTTACCCATCGTGTCCTCCGGTTCGAACGTTCGGGCTGGTCTGGTTAGAGGTTAACCCCGGTCGGGCCGGGGTCCCGTGATTGCGGAGCCGATCCGCAGGTGTGTCGCGCCTGCGGCGATGGCCTCGACGAAGTCGCCCGTCATTCCCGCGGATATCCACGTGGCGTCCGGAGCAAGCGCCCGGACGCTCTCTGCAACGTCGTGCAGACGGGCGAAAGCGGATGCCGGTTCCTCGTCGAGCGGCGCCACGGCCATCACACCACGCAGGCGCAGCGAGGCGAGCGACAGGACATGTTCCGCCAGAGCGGTCGCATCCGCGGGAGCGACTCCTCCGCGCCCCTCATCATCAGTGAGGTTGACCTGCACCAGCACGTCGAGCACATCATCGCTGTCGGCGGCTCGGTCGAGAGAGTCCGCGAGACGTCCGCGATCGAGCGAATGGACGACATCGGCGCTGCGCCGGATCGATGCGGCCTTGTTGGTCTGCGCCTGGCCGATGAAGTGCCAGCGCAGGTCGAGCGTGGCGAGCTCACCCTGCTTGGAGGTGAGCTCCTGCTGGCGATTCTCCCCCACCTCGCGGACGCCCAGCTCGTACAGCTCGCGCACCAGGGACGCAGGGTGGAACTTCGTCACGACGATCCGAGTGATCTCGGCGGGGTCGCGGCC